>NZ_QGDS01000001.1:0-15323 GCF_003149105.1 Faecalicatena contorta
AAAAGGTGATTTTTTCAGAAAAACAATCTTATTTTCCATTACTTATGTATCTGTCATGTCTAAATTAATCTTAACAATAATGCAGACTAAAGTCTACCTTTTTCTGCATTAATTTCCTTATTTTTACATCCATCTCTTTGGATGCACCATTTCTTAAATGTCTTAAAGTCCACATTCAATCTTCTGGAGGCTTCTCTGGCGCTGATTTCATTCATCTTCCACTGCCAATATACCTTTTCAAACGATTTGGGTATTTTAAGGCTGCGCCTGCCAAAACGTACGCCCCTTGCCTTTGCCACAGCGATTCCTTCCGCCTGTCTTTGACGGATACTTTCACGCTCACTTTGTGCCACAAAAGATAAAAGCTGCAAGACAATATCTGCAATCAAGGTTCCTACCAGATCCTTTCCCTTTCTCGTGTCTAAAAGCGGCATATCAAGCACCACAATGTCCGCGCCTATCTCCTTCGTTATGAATCTCCACTGCTCAATAATATCCTCATAATTCCTGCCCAGGCGGTCAATCGACTTTACATACAGCACGTCCTCCTCCTCTAAGTTTTTAAGCAACTGCTGATACTGGGGCCTATCAAAATCCTTTCCAGATATCTTTTCTACGTAAAGATTTTTTTCGGGTATCTTCAGGGGCTTCATGGCAACCAATTGCCGTTCCACATTTTGATCTTTAGAAGATACCCTCACATAACCAAAGCTTCTGTACATTCCTTTTCCTCCTTTTATGACATAACCATTATCGCATATTCATACGGCGATACGCGTTGGTATATTTTACCACACACTTCTGAAAGGTCTGGCAACTCATCATAACTCTCTTGCATGGCTGGTCCTATATTTCCCCAAATTTTGTTTGCATTCTTCTACAAACTCCGTTACTATAGATTCAGAAGCAACGGCAACAATAAGCAGTGAAGGAGGGTTCATTTTGGAATTCACACATAATCCAAATCAGATTGCAGTGTATACCCCAGATTACTTGGTGGTTGCAGAAGTAACATTTCCTGATATAGACGCCACCACAGTAAATATCAATCACACATATGTGGACGATGCGCTGAGAGGTCAGGGAATTGCTGCAAAACTTATGGAAGAGCTTGTACTGGAACTTAGACAAAGCGGTAAAAAGGCAGTGCCAACCTGCTCTTATGCCGTGAAATGGTTTGAGACACATCCCGAATATACAGATGTTTTAAAAGGGGACTGACCCTTTTGCTCTCCATTTTCAGAATATTCTCAAATCAAAAGGTGAGCCTTCTGGGCGCACAATATAAAAAAGCCGTCAGATTTTCTCATAGTATTTCGAAAATCTGACGGCTCTTCTCTTTTATCTTATCTTATTAGTCCTTTCTCATCATTTCATTCGTCCATAAAGATGCCAGATGTACTGCTCCCCTGAATCCGACAAACGGAGGCTCATAGGCATGATGCCACAGGTAATCGGGAGTGGAAATCTGAAGGCTTTGTTCTCTTTCTGCCATATTCAACAGCTCCTGGCTGCCCATAAGAAACCCTTTTTGTTCTGCCGCTATCTCTTCTTTTACTTTATCTGTCAAGTAGTTTATATCAGCACTCTTCATCCCTGGATTATCACAGTAACAGGTTACTGTCTCAAATCCAAAAAGCTCCCTTGCGCACTGTTCAATCCCTCGTACCACATCGGCATGCCCCGCAAGAATCAGCCGGGCTTCCTCTCTGTGTACCCTCAGAAAACGGGTTAAGACAGTCTGCATTGGCTCTATCTGCTCCATAGCCTCTGCTTTTTCCCCGCGCACAAAGGATTCCCGGACCTTTAGTTTGCACTGCACTTCTATCTGTTCCAGCCACGCCAGTGTCCCCTCCAGCCCGTAAGGCCGGCCCATGAGATAAGGTGTTCCATAACGCCGTCTGAGATATTTTGCAGCTGCTTCTCCTTCCCGCCGGACTACCAGATTTATATGAGCATCTCCCAAATGTTCCAGTTTAGAAATACTGGTCCGGGATGCCATCGTACATAAATGCTCCATATCGAATGCTCCTGACACCAGCCTGGCCATTTCAGATGCGTCAGCCTGAAACCGGAACATGTCAGCGCAGGAGCCGATGATGTTAAAAGACGGCTTTTGTGTCCGTACCGGGTTATCCGGCAGCGTTTCGGCCAACTTAAGAAGCGTCATCTCTATTCCTTTATCTCCCCAGGTGTCAAATCCCCCCGCTGTGAAAGGTATCAGGACAATGTCCGGAAATTGAGGAGATAACTCTTGTGCAATGGCTTCCAGATCCACTCCAATCACCTCAGGCACAGAAGACGGCAGCAGGAAAATTGTCTTTATGCCTTCCTTTTCAGATACCCATTCTATAGCACGGGACAGACGGCTTGTATCCCCCATAGCGATATCTGTTTCTCCAATATGTGTTGAATAGAGATGCCCTCCGTAGGAACCCATCCGGTGAAGAAAGGTTCTTCCATAGGCCATATGGCCCATGCATCCATATTCAATTACAGCCGAATCTGCTATACCTGACAAACACCATAAGGCTCCCATTCGCCCGGATAGAGGCGGCACTGTTTTATAAAGCCCCATTTTCACCCTCTCCTTTTCCTTCCGTAAACACATCTGCTATCCTTTCCAATATCGTAACTGTTCTTTCATATCCAATCTGTCCGTACAAATCCAGCAACTGCACCATGGGAGGACGGGCTTCTCCCCGTCCGTCCCAATCACCAAATACCATGTCCGGGCACATTGCCTCTATTAGCGGCCTGTCTCCCTGCTTATTGAGCATCAGACAGATGGCAGGATTCTTATCCAGACTAACCAGCCTTTTTTTCCATTGTACATCGGAGGGGTAAAATTCTTCCATATGTATCATAACCGGTTCCATCCCCAGTTTTGACAGATATACCGACAGCGGAAGGGGCTGTAATGCGCCAATGTCTGCACTGATATATTGGAGCCCTCTTATCTTGTCCACTGCCTTTTTTTGAATTTTCCGGGTATATTTCAGCCTCTCTGCAAATTTACATCCGATCTCTATACCCAGACACTGCTCTATGTGCAAGTAAGCGTTTTCTATTTCTTTGGTGTCATAGATATCATGAAGGCTCAGAAATGGTATTTCATGCACCTGTGCCATCCATTCTGCCAACGGATTCATAAAGGGAGAAAGAATTATATTCATCTGCGCATCCCCAGCTGAGATAAAGTCTTCTACCGATGAATCAGGAGCCAGGAAACGCAGCGGCACATCATAAGACTTCAGCAAAACAATAAGCTCCGGCATGGGGATGTGAGATTCCTGGCTGCTGCGCCCCAGAATATTTACTGTTTTTTTCCTTTCCTGGACCTTCTCTGTCAGTTTTCCTATTGCTAACAGAGTTTTCCAATAGCCTGGCTCATAACTGCCGCATTTAAAATTTCCAAGTGGTATATGAACCAGCCGTGCCCTTACTTTCGTCTGTATCTCATAGCATATACTTTCAATATCTTCTCCAATCAATTCCGGAACACAGGTAGCAAGCAGCAGAATCACCTTTGCACCAGCCTTGTCCATTTCTTTGATTGCATCTATCAGTCCATCACGAAAACCAAACACAACTTCCCTGCTGTCTAAGAGATAAGTCCAATGCAGGCCCTGCTCCCTGGAGCGGGAAGCATTAGGTACATTACGGCTGTAATAACTGCACTCAGCCGTGCCAATTACAAGGGTGGACATGCCTTCGATTCTTGCGCCTAATGACAGTGCCGTATGCATGGGGCAGTGATTTCCGGGGAACGCCGCTGGTGTAAGCGGCCGGATGGAACTCATAGATCTAACAGAGGAAAGACATTTCAGATGTTTAATATCATTCATAGCTCTCCTCCTTCCAGCAGCATCCGTGAAAGACTTTCATAGCTTTTTGCCATATGACTTTCCGGAAACGCCTCAACGACTGTTTTTCCCTGCTCTTCTGCTCTTTGGACATGCGTATCTCTCGGAATATGGAAAAGAACCGAGGTCTCTATCTCATCGGCTGCTTTTCTTACTAATTCCTCTTCACCCTCAAAATTTTTCGCATTAAAAATCAGGCCACGCAGACGCGCATATCCTCTGGCGCCAAAACTTCTGACTGCACGGGAAATGTTAGCGGCAGCATAAAGGCTCATCATTTCGCCGGAGGTCACAATACAGACCTCATCTGCATAGCCGCCCCTGATGGGCATGGCAAATCCTCCGCACACCACATCCCCCAATACATCATACAGCACCACATCAGGTGAAAATATTCCATAAGCATCCAGCTCCTCCAGTTTTTCAAATGCAGTTATAATACCGCGTCCGGCACACCCAACACCAGGCACCGGCCCTCCTGATTCCACACATAACACTCCGGCGTTGCTTTTAAACACAATATCATCAAGCTCCGCTTCTCCCCTATCTCTGATCGTATCCAGTACTGTCGGTATTCCCCTGCCTCCAGTAAGGTTCCGGGTAGAATCCGCTTTGGGATCACAGCCAATCTGAAGTACAGTCAGCCCCATTTTTGCCATTGCCGCGGACAGATTGGAAACCGTTGTCGATTTTCCAATGCCTCCCTTACCGTAAATTGCAATTCGTTTCATAATCATACACTCCTATTCTAAATCAAATGATACGAGATACATGCCGGCCGGCCTGTTCGCGGATCTCTGGCTATCTCTGCATCTATATGGAAGGTCTTTCGTAAAACCGGAGGTGTCATAATCTCCTCCGGTGTCCCCTGGGCAACAATATCCCCATCTCGTATTGCCACTAGGAAATCTGAAAATCTGGATGCCAGATTCAGGTCATGAAGCACCATTGCTATAGTGCAATTTTGCTTATGGTTCATCTGCTCCAATAATTCCAATACCTCCAGCTGATAGGCCATATCCAGATAGGTCGTCGGTTCATCCAGCAAAATCAGGTCTGTCTGCTGGGCAATCGCCATCGCAATCCATACTCTCTGGCGCTGTCCTCCCGACAGCGTATCAACGGCTGCTTTTTCCAGCTTAGAAAGCTGCGTTACATTAAGGGCCCAGGTGACAATGTCCTGATCCTCCTGGTTCAGCCTGCCAAATCTTTCCCGTCTTGGAAAACGGCCATAGGATACCAACTCCCGGACCGTGAGTCCGAGAGGAGCAACCGGGGCTTGAGGCAGTATTGACATCCTTTTTGCGACTTCCCTCGTGGGAAGGGTTCGGATATCGCTGCCATCCAGTAATACAGAGCCTCCTTTCGGGCTGATGATACGCCCGGCAGCCTTTAATATGGTAGACTTCCCGCAGCCATTGGGCCCAATCAAAGAAGTAACCTTCCCCTCAGGAATCTTCAAATCCAAATGACTGACTACTGTATGCTCTTCATAAGCCAACCTTAATTTTTTTGTTACAATTGCGTTTGCATTCATCTTATATTCCTCATTTCTTTTCCCTTTCTGGACAGCAGATAAATGAAATAGGGCGCACCAATGACAGACACCACTACGCCTGTGGGCAGCGAGGAGGGCTGAATTACCACCCTTGCAATCGTATCCGCTGCCGATACAAGAAGAGCTCCCAGCAAAGCACAAACGGGCAGGACAATCCTGTATCTCGGCCCCACAATTCGTCGTGTCATATGAGGTGCCATCAAACCTACAAAGCTGATACTGCCGCTTACAGAAACACAAACTCCGGCAAGTGCCACAGCTATAGCCAGCAGCTTTCTTTGTTCTTTATGAACTGAAATACCAAGTCCGCCCGCCGTTTCTTCCCCAAGCTCTATAATGTCTAAGATTCCTGCCCTGCAAAATGCAGCAGGCAGTAGAATGCAGAGCCAGGGAAGAAGAGCCAGGACAAAGAGCCAATTTGCCCCCCATATGCTTCCTGCCTGCCAGGAGGAAACAAAACTGTATTGTGTATCATCCAATTTGACCACAAGCAGCGTCGTCAGAGCTGACAATCCCGCCTGAACGGCAATGCCAGTCATGACTATACGGATAGGTGCAGAACCTTCTCCCTTTTTATAAGCCAGTAAATAGACCAGCAGCGCGGCTCCACCTGCTCCGCTCAATGCCAGTACCGGAAGCGTAAAAACAGCCAAAGATGACTGGGTACCGTATAAGAGTACATAGAGAACCACCACGAGCCCTGTACCTGAATTTATACCAAGCAGTCCGGGATCCGCGAGAGGGTTTCTTGTAATTCCCTGTAAAAGACATCCGGATACGGCAAGCCCGGTTCCAACCAGCATGGAAAGAACAGTGCGGGGAAGCCGGAAGGAAAAGAGAATCAGGTTTTCATTCACATTGCCTTTCCCCCCAAATATATGCAGAATATCAGAAAAGGACAATTTGCTATATCCTGTACTCACGCTAATCCAGGCTGATATCATAAGGAGAGCCAGGCAGGTAAGGATAACAGCCGCATGACACACTAACCCCTTCGGATTGTCCGAGTTTTTTCTTTGCTTTGCCATTATACCCTCCTCCCTGACCTGCGGGACAGATACAGCAGAAACGGAACCCCAATAAGGGATGTAAGCACTCCCAACGGAACCTCAGAAGGTGGATTTACCGTTCTTGCTCCCAAATCTGCCAGCACCAATGCGAATGCTCCCAGAATTCCGGCAGACGGAATCATCTTTCTATAATCAGCCCCTACAACATAACGGGCGGCATGGGGTACGATAAGGCCAACAAAAGAAACCGAACCCACCACTGATACCGAAATACCGGCCAAAGCCAGGACTACAAGAGTACACAGAAATTGAATGAAAGTGGTATGAAGCCCAAGACCCTTGGCTGTCTCCTCTCCTGCATTCAATATTGTGATAGACGGGGAGAGAATAACTGCGCCAGCCAGAGCCCCTGAAATGACAGGAATAAGCAGATAAAGCTGGGACCACGTTACACTGGCTACACCACCCACTGTCCAGAACAGCACATCCACGCCCACCTGAAATATGAGTGCGATTCCCTGACTTAAGGCTGAAAGCAGAGCACTTACTGCTGCGCCGGCCAGCACCATACGCATGGGGCTGGCTCCGTTTCTATGGGATGCAGAAATCCCGCTGATTAGAAGTGCTCCTAAGGCTGCACCTAAAAAGGCAAAAAGAATCAGTTTCCCATAGGTAATCCCCGGCATGAACGCAAAACATAAAGCAATTGCCAATCCCGCCCCCGCATTTATTCCCATCAAACCCGAATCAGCCATCGGATTGCGGGTTACTCCCTGCATAACGGCCCCCGCCACAGCAAGGGCTGCCCCGATAAATGCACTTGCCAGTACCCGGGGCAGCCGTAAATCTACTATCATAAGATGCTGGGGGTTGCCGCTGTCAAAATGAAGAAACGCATCTATAACAGCGGTTACAGGAATATCTGCCGTTCCTTTCGTAATGGAGAAGCAGATAAGGAAAACCAACATCATCATGCCTGTAACAGCAAACACACGGGGACTATATCGCCACATATGCCTGCTGCTCTTAGTTCGTGCGCGGTTACAGTTCATCATTTTATGTTCTGCTCCAGCTTTTCTGCGGTCAGACGCATTGCCAGGGGGCCAAAGGTGTTAAGTGAATCATCAAAATACAGAATATTTCCATTTTTAACGGCGTTCATGTTTTTCCATACAGAGGATTCCTCCTGCGACTGTACAAAGCCTTTGGAGATATCTATGTAATCCTGAAGGATGATATAATCGGGATCCATTTCCGCTACAGCCTCCAGTGAAAAAGTTGCATAATCATAGGTATATCCCTCAGGTGCTTTAATTCCAAAGGTGCTGTAATAGTCCTCATTCCCCCGCCCTACAAAGGCCTGTCCCCCATTTGTACGGAAAAGCGCAACCGTCTTCTCCTGTCCTGCAATTACCTCATAAGCTGCTGATATGGATGCTTCGGTCTTTTGAATGTTCTCCTCGGCCAGCTCCTCTTTCCCTACAATCTCTGCGCAAGCCCTCATTTGATTCTGCCATGTGTCGTTAAAGTCCAGCAGCACCACTGGAGCAATCTGGGTCAGCTGGTCATAAATCTCGTCCAGCCCTTTATGTCCGAGAAAGGTGACGATGACATCCGGCCGTGCTTCTAAAATTGCTTCCAGATTGATTTCCCGCGCACTTCCAAGATCCATAATTTCAGCTGTTCCTCTGTAAGGCTCCAGTGTTTCATAGGTGTCCAGCGCCTGTTGTGCCGTACCTACCGAGGCACCCGCGGAAGCAATCGGCGGAACATCTAACGCAAAAAAATATTCCAGATAATTTGAATGAAGAATAGCGATGCGCTGTGGCTGTTCTGAAAGTGTAATTTCATTCTCTCCTGCATCTACAATAGTGCGCGGCCAAGAGGCCGTTTCCTCTTCGTTTGCTGTCTGTGATTCCTCCCCCGCCGCCGCGGAACTCCCGCCCCCGGCGGAATTTTCTTCCTTGCTTCCTCCCGTACACGCGGTCAAAAGTCCAATAGATAAAATAAGTGCAGATATAATCGATATTGTTTTTTTCATAAAATAAGCTCCTTTAAATATTTTTTCAGCATTTTATTAGTCGCGACTAACTTGCAGCAAAGAAATCATATCAAAAAAATTTATGGATGTGAATGGCCTTATCCAGAATCTTTATGGATTAATCCTGAAACTTCATTATAATATTATAGGCAGAAAAGAAGAACCACTGCCAAAGCATGGGTCCTTCTTTTATACTCTCTCTTATTCTTCTCTGAACTTACTGGGAGATACGCCAAAGTGTTTCTTAAATATACGGCTAAAATAAAGGGCGTCAGGATATCCGGTCTGTGCAGCTATTATTCCTATCGGGATGGAACTTGTAACAAGCAGATCCTTCGCCCGGTTCAGCCGGTAGGAGCGCAGATAATCTCCCGGCCCCATACCTGCATATTTTTGAAAAACGTAAAATAACCGGTTCTCATTTACGCCATTCTGCTGTGCCAGCAAGCTTACGGTCAGTTCATCCATATAGTGTGTATGGATATACTCTGACACTGATTCAAACAACTCCTGCGCACCGTGTTTTGTCTGCTGTCTGGCACATAAAAATGTTTCCTCCAGTACACCTCGGAATAACGTCTCCGCTTGAAAAGCAGAAAGGGAGCCAGGCAAACTGAAGACAGCATATAATTGATGAAGCAAGTCATATAACCGGGGGCTCTGGCCTGGGGATAAGCTGAAATGTGTCTTTGCCAGTTGTATCCCAGGAGGCTCTTTATAAGTTTCATATAGTACAGAAATATACTCCCAGTCCTGTTTCCCAACGACACGCTTACGCATAGTAGAACTGGCCAGACCATGCACTACCGTTCCGGGACGAATGAGATAGGGGGTGCCGTTAAACTGATATTCAGCACATCCGGATAGCGGAAATATAAATCCCGGGTAAGGAGCTGTTTTTTGTATACCATAATTCTCGGCAGAAATATGATAGCGGTAAACCCCGCGTAATTGAAAAAGTGTAGTTGCATAATGTCTTACAATATTGTTTAATTCCATTTTATATTTATTTTTCTCCTCTTTGAGCTCGGATTGCTTCAAGAAAAGTGTGCCAGGCCAGAACAGCACATTTTACCCGCGCAGGCAGATTGGAAATGTTTTCAAATGCAACAGCCTCTCCCAGTTCATCCAGAAGTGCTTCATTTGTAATTTCCCCCTTAATCATTTTTAAAAATAGAGAAATCATTGCTTCTGCCTCATCCAATGTTTTCCCCCTTAACAGATCTGCCATAATGGAAGCAGACGCCAGGGAAACAGCACAGCCCGATCCCGTAAATGCTATATCTGTAATTATTTCACCGGAAAGCCTGGCCTCAACTTTAATTTCATCTCCACAGCTTGGATTCATGCCTTCCAGTGCGAAGTCAGGATCTTTTATTTCCCGTTTATTTTTCGCAGATCGGCTGTGTTCTGCAATCACTTCCGTATAAATTTCACTAAGATTCAAAATGCAGCCACCTCCTGACCGATTTCAGGCTTTCTGCGAGCCTGTCAATCTCTTGTTTGGTATTATAGAAGCAAAGGCTGACCCGGGAGGTGGCAGTGATGCCTAAAAACTTCATCAGCGGGTGAGCACAATGATGTCCTGCACGGATTGCAATTCCATCAGCATCCAGTATAGAAGCTACATCATGAGGATGAACATCACGCATAGTAAATGAAATAACCCCCGCCCGGTGTTCACTGAACCGAGGCCCGACAATGCTGATATAAGGATTTTCACTGAGTCTTTCCAATGTGTAACGGGTAAGCTCCCTCTCAGCCTTCCTGATGCTGTCAAAGCCAATGCTGTTTATATACTGTATCGCGGCAGAAAGCCCTGCTGCGCCTTCTACATTTTGCGTTCCGGCTTCAAACTTCTGGGGAAGATGCGCAAAGCGTGCCGTTTGCTCGCTGACATATTCAATCATATCTCCTCCAAACAGAAATGGGGGCATTGCATCCAGCAAATCCTTTTTTCCATATAAAACACCAATTCCCATAGGGGCAAACATTTTGTGCCCGGAAAATACGGCAAAGTCTGCATCCATATCCCTCACATCTGTTTCCATATGGGAAATACTCTGAGCCAGATCTACAATGGCGACAGCACCGAACTCATGGGCCTTCCTGATGATTTTTTTAACAGGATAAACCGTCCCCAGCACATTGGAAATCTGAGTAATGGAAACAATTTTGGTCCTGGACGTTATCTTTTTTTCCAGTTCAGAATCAGGAATGTCTCCATTTTCATCCAGATACAGATATATAAGCTTTGCACCCTTTGCAGCTGCTACTTGCTGCCACGGGACAACATTGCTGTGATGTTCCGCAATCGAGAGCACAATTTCATCGCCCTCCCGGAGACAATTCATTCCATAGCTGTAAGCCAGCAGATTCAAAGCCTCCGTTGCCCCCCTGGTAAAAATAACCTCCTCCGCTGCTTCTGCTTTGATAAAATTCTTTACAGTTTCCCGTGCCGCTTCATAAAGCTCTGTAGCCCGCACGCTAAGTGCATAAGCTCCCCTGTGGGGATTCGCATTATCCAGCCTGTAATATCGGCTCGAGGCTTCAATCACACAGTCTGGTTTTTGCGTTGTGGCGGCATTATCCAGATAGGCCAGCGGCTTCCCATTTATAGTCTGCTTAAGGATTGGGAAATCCTTTATATATGGATTACACATAACTCAAACGCTCCTTTATATAAGAAAAAATTTGCTCTTTCAGGGATTCATCAGTGATTTTCTGCAAAACAGGGTTAAAGGATGCCTCCAAAATAATCTTTTTAGCATCCGTTTCACTAAATCCCCGTGTCATCAAATAAAACAGCTTGCTTTCATCCAGTTTTCCGGTACTTGCCGCATGGGCGCCTTCCACATCATCCTCACCGCATAACAGAAGGGGAGCGGAGACATTTTTTACGAAGGGACTAAATAAAACCGCATATTCCTCCTCCTTCCCCCTGGACCCTGATGCGCCGCTGACAAAGTCAATTGTCCCGCGGAACACCTTCTCACTTCTGTCCGCCAGTACTCCCCGGGAATGAATTTCACTGACCGTATTTTTGCCAAGATGGGCAATACGGTAGTTGATATCCAGCCTTCTTTCTTTATCCCCCAGATAGATAGAATCAATCCAGGCCTCACTGTTTTCCCCGCGCAAATCAATATTACAGTTCGTAATGGATTGTTTCGCACCAAGCTCCGCCAGCACTACCTTTACCTTAGCCTTAGCCTCTGCCGCCCCTGCCACATGATCCACATGCTTGTCCTGATCGGCAAGCATCTGTACCTTAATCAGATTCAATTCTGCTCCATTCTGTGCATAAACCTGTGTCAGTCCGCTATGGGACAGGGCCAAAGAGCCAGCCGGGGAATAACGTATTATTACCGTTGCTCTGCTGTTTTCTTCCGCAAGGATAAATATATTGTCCACCAGAACAGGGGAGGTCTCATCCAATTCATAGGAAAGAAAAATTGGGGTTTTTATAGTTTGTCCTTTGGTAATCCGGATCACGTACCCACTATTTCTATTTTCCTGCATATACGTCTGAAAGGCTTTTTTTGCCCTTGGCTCCAGCTTATATTTTTCAAAATAAGTCTGCAGCGGCTCCATAACCAATATTTCAACACCTTCAGGCACACTTCCTGTCAGCGGATTTTCTTTATATGCTGCCCAGGAGGGGAATTCCCCCTTCAACTCTGTATCATTAACGGACAGCCAGCTCCATGTTTTAACTGGAATTTCGTTTATATCTTTAAAAACATTTTTCACTTTATGCGCCTCCTTAGCCAATACTGCCTTCCAGTTCCATGCTTATTAAATTGTTCATTTCTACCGCATACTCAAGAGGCAGTTCTTTTGTAATCGGCTCTACAAAACCACGTACAATCATGGCCTTAGCTTCTATTTCATCCAGCCCTCTTGTCATAAGGTAAAAAATGGCTTCCTCACTGATTCTGCCTATTTTTGCCTCATGGCCAATATCAACCTCATCATTGCGGATATCCATTACCGGCAGTGTATCGGAACGGGATACGGAATCCAGCATCAGCGACTCACAGCTTACAGCCGACTTTACATGATGCGCTTGGGGCAGGACACTCACCGCACTGCGGTATACCGCAACGCCCCCGCTCTTGGAGATAGAGCGAGAGTTAATAATAGAAGACGTATACGGGGCAGCATGCAC
Organism: Faecalicatena contorta; assembly: GCF_003149105.1. Classification (GTDB taxonomy): domain Bacteria; phylum Bacillota; class Clostridia; order Lachnospirales; family Lachnospiraceae; genus Muricomes; species Muricomes contortus_C. The sequence continues at coordinate 12,647 of NZ_QGDS01000001.1, forward strand.
TACCTTTGTGCCAGTATCCAGGTTCTGCCCCTCTGCCGCAAAACTCACCCCTGTGAATTCAGTTTTTGCTCCTTCACCGTTTAAAACACTGGCAGGGTACAGCATTGTAATATGGGACCCAAAGGTCCCAGATACCCACTCCATATTTGCATTTTTCTCTACAAGTGCCATTTTACTGTTCAAATTCATCATATTTTTTGACCAGTTCTCAATCGTAGAGTAACGCAGGCTGGCTCCCTCCCTGACATACAGTTCAACAGCTCCTGCGTGCAAATTGACCGTATTGTATTTTGGTGCAGAACAGCCTTCAATAAAATGAAGCTTCGCCCCCTTATCCACAATAATGAGTGTATGCTCAAACTGTCCTGCGCCGGGTGCATTAAAACGAAAATAAGACTGAAGGGGGACTTTTACATCAACACCCTGCGGCACATACACAAAAGAACCACCTGACCATACTGCTCCATGCAGCGCAAGAAATTTATGGGTTTTGGCAGGAAGAAGTTTCATGAAATGTTCCCGGATCATGGGCTCATATTCCTTTACAGCTGCTTCCATGTCCGTATAGACTACTCCCTGCCGGATCATCTCTTCCTTTATATGATGATATACTACCTCGGAGTCATACTGAGCCCCTACACCGGCAAGGGCCTCTCTTTCAGCCTGAGGAATACCAAGACGCTCAAATGTTGATTTAATATCCCCTGGCACCTCGTCCCAATTCTCTTTCAGGGAAGTATTAGGGCGTACATAGGTAATGAGATTGTCCATATCTAATTCATGTAAAGAAGGCCCCCACTCAGGCATGGATAATCTATGATAAGTTTTCAGGGAATCCAGTCTTAGTTCGAGCATCCATGAAGGCTCATCTTTCATAGACGATATTTCAGCAACAATATCTTTTGTAAGTCCTTTGGAGACTCTATAGCTGTCTACATTAGTATTCTTAATATCATACAGCGTTCTATCTACATCTTTTACAAGAGTTTTTTTCTTTTCCATCTCTGCCGCCTCACTTTCCAGAAAAGCTTTCCATAGAAGCAAAGCCTGTTTCATAAATCTGGTCAATCAAGGCTGTGCCACCAGTTTTTACAATTTTCCCGTCCATCAGGACATGCACAAAATCCGCATGAAGTTTGTCCAGAATTTTTGTATTGTGAGTAATAATCAATATAGCATTCTGGCTGTTCTTAAATTGATTGATGCCTGATGAAACTGTTTTCACTGCGTCCACATCAAGACCCGAGTCTGTTTCATCCAGGATTGCCAGCTTGGGATTAAGAACCAGCATTTGCAGTATTTCACTCTTTTTCTTTTCTCCGCCGGAAAACCCTACGTTGACATGACGTGCCGCATAGTTTTTATCCATCTGCAGTTCGTCCATGATTAGCATTAGTTCTTTATGAAAAGCATACGCTTTTACTTCGTGCCCACTCAGCACAGCCTTTGATGATCTCATGAAATTTTCCATAGTAATGCCTGATATTTCCTCAGGGGCCTGGAAAGAAAGAAATAATCCTTTTTTGGCCCTTTCATCCGTTTTTGCTTCTGTAATATCTTCCCCTTCAAAGCAGATACTTCCCTCTGTCACTTTATAATTAGGATGTCCCATAATAATATTTGCCAAGGTGGATTTTCCTGCACCATTGGGTCCCATAATTACATGGACTTCCCCCTCATTTATTTGTAAATCAAGTCCTTTGATAATCACCTTATCCTCAACGGAAGCATGTAGATTTTGGACTTTTAATAATAATTTTGACATTTTGCACCTCTTTCTTTAATTCAGCAGCCTTTCAATTTACCAGCCTGCCAATGGCAGACAGTCTTATCTATAAGCTTGTTATCACATAATCCTGTTGCTTATCAGTACTTTTTTTCTTACTTAAGCTTACCATTTTATAGAAACCTCCTTTCCTCTTTTCCTTATCAAGCCTTGCGGAAATTCATGTTGCCCATGAACTCCGCATATACCAATTCATGAAACAATGTCAAAGATTCAGAACGGATAAAACATTTTAGAAGCTAAAACACAGGTGAAAAACTTTAAGTCCGTCCAGTAAGTTGTGACTAACCAATAATTTCAAAAAAACAGAACTATGTTCTGTAAGCCAGTTTCTGATAGAGGCAGCTCAAAATTGTTTTAGCTCCTAAACATTTTAATAAAAAAGAACACGCTATGGTGATTAAGCGCATTTCAAAATAATATGGTAATTTTCATATGAATCATCACTCAAATCATATAGCAGCTAAAATGTTTTGTCAAGAAGTCTTAGCAGCCAAATTCTAAAACACCTAACTATCAGCAGTTCCTTATTATATCAAAAAAAACCGCAGTCAAAACTGCAGTCTTACCTTCTCTCATATAAATATACCTTCAAAACCACATACAAAGAATCATCCATTTCTCCTATTGCCCTGCCTGGTTATGCCCTCGACCTATTAGTAACGGTCAGCTCCATGCATTGCTGCACTTCCACCTCCGCCCTATCTACCTCGTCGTCTTCAAGGGGTCTTACTAACTTGACGTTATGGGATATCTCATCTTGAGGGGGGCTTCACGCTTAGATGCCTTCAGCGTTTATCCCGTCCCGGCTTGGCTACTCTGCTATGCTCTTGGCAGAACAACAGATACACCAGCGGCCAGTCCATCCCGGTCCTCTCGTACTAAGGACAG
>NZ_QGDS01000001.1:15333-715941 GCF_003149105.1 Faecalicatena contorta
TGCAGACTAAAGTCTGCTTTAATCCACAGTGGGATAAGGAGGAACAGGTCATGGCAAAAGAAGAAGGGCTATTAGAGTTTTTGGCACAGCAGGTAGGCGTCAATTATATTTCCGATTTGAGAAATAATATGTATCATAAGGACATAGTTAGCTGTATAGAGAATGTGGATGGCACAACCTACTTTGTACGCGAATGGCTGGATGTGCTGGATTATCTGACTGGTACAACAAAGAAGATCCAAAGTCCCGAGGAGGGGAAGAAAGCGTTGCTGGAAGCGTTATGAAAGGCATAAGGAAAAAGTAAAAGAGTGTATCAGGAAAATCCCTAAGGGACTCCTGGTACACTCTTATTTTATACGAAAAACACAGAGTTTCTATAATTGTATGTCTATTTCTAGTCATTATCCTCTGCCTGTATTGTATAGGTCTGGCGCTTTCTTGCCATCTCATCATTTTCCAGATATTCATCGTAAGTTGTAATCTTGTCAATCAGCTTTCCGCCTGGTACGATCTCCATAATCCGGTTTGCTGTTGTCTGTACGATTTGATGGTCCCGGGAAGTGAAGAGCAATACCCCTGGGAATTTAATCATTCCGTTGTTTAACGCAGTGATAGACTCCATATCCAAATGGTTGGTAGGTTCATCCAGCAACAGCACATTTGCGCCGGAAATCATCATTTTAGACAGCAGACACCGTACTTTTTCTCCACCGGAGAGAACTTTCAGGCGTTTTACTCCGTCATCACCAGCAAACAACATTCTTCCAAGGAATCCGCGGACATAGGTGACATCCTTTTCCTCTGAGTACTGGGTAAGCCATTCGGTAATGGTATAATCGCTGTCAAATTCCCCGCCGAAGTCTTTGGGGAAGTAGGCCTGGGAAGTGGTGATTCCCCATTTGTATGTTCCTTCATCGGGTTCCATTTCCCCAATTAATATTTTAAATAATATGGTTTTTGCAAGCTCATTGCTGCCCACAAGTGCAACCTTATCATCATGTCCTAAAGTAAAGGTGATATTATCCAGAATCTTTTCGCCATCAATGGTTTTAGAAAGGCCTTCCACAGTCAGGACTTCGTTTCCGATATCGCGGTTTGGACGGAAATCAATGTAAGGATATTTCCTGCTGGAGGGTCTGATGTCATCCAGCTCAATTTTTTCCAGCGCCTTTTTTCTGGAAGTAGCCTGCTTGGACTTAGATGCATTGGCGCTGAACCGGGAAATAAAATCCTGGAGCTCTTTGATTTTTTCTTCCTTTTTCTTGTTTGCTTCCTTCATCTGACGAATCAAAAGCTGACTGGATTCATACCAGAAATCATAATTTCCGGTGTAGAGCTGAATCTTGCCGTAATCGATATCTGCAATCTGAGTACACACCTTATTAAGAAAATAACGGTCATGAGATACCACAATTACTGTGTTGTCAAAGTTAATTAAAAATTCTTCCAGCCATGCAATGGCATCCAAATCCAAATGGTTGGTTGGCTCGTCCAGAAGCAGGATATCCGGATTCCCAAATAAAGCCTGAGCAAGCAGAACCTTGACTTTCTCTGCTCCTGTCAGGTCTTTCAGGTATTTGGAATGGAGTTCTGTATCGATACCAAGTCCATTCAGGAGAGTAGCAGCATCAGATTCTGCTTCCCAGCCATTCATAGTGGCAAATTCCCCTTCCAGTTCACTGGCTTTGATTCCATCCTCATCTGTAAAATCTTCCTTCGAATAAATGGCTTCTTTTTCTTTCATAATTTCGTATAAACGGGCGTTCCCCATAATTACGGTATCAAGCACCACATATTCATCATATTTAAAATGATCCTGCTGCAGGAAGGAAAGACGCTCACCGGGTGTGATGGCGATTTCTCCCTTGGTAGGTTCCAGCTGACCGGATAAAATTTTCAGGAAGGTGGACTTTCCCGCGCCGTTGGCACCAATCATGCCATAGCAGTTTCCTTCAGTAAATTTAATATTTACATCCTCAAACAGCGCTTTTTTCCCTACGCGTAATGTGATATTATTTGCACTGATCATAGTATAATCTCCTTTATCTATTCATGTTCCTGTAATCCTAACGATTATCTTAACATGAGATGAACTAAAATAGCAAGGCTTATGGCGATTTTCATACTGTTTGGACGGAATGTTATATAAATGTTAATTTTTAAAGATGGGTGTTTTCGAATACTGGAAACCGTTATATAATAGGAAAGGAAAGTGAGGAAAGATTATGCAGAAAGCAACATTAGTTTTGGAAGGCGGAGCAACACGCGGGGTATTTACATCAGGGGCTCTGGATTACCTGATGGAACAGGATTTATATATGTCACATGTGATCGGGGTTTCTGCGGGAGCATGTAATGCAGTAGATTATGTATCCAGGCAGCCCGGCAGGACGAGAGACTGCATGATACCCACAGACAAGAGTATAAATTATTATTACGGTTTCCGGAAGTTTGTGAAGGAAAAAAGTCTGATGGATATGGATATGATTTTTGATGCATTTCCGAATCACCTTTTTCCATTTGATTATGACACATATTCCCAATCTGAGATGGTCTGTGAGCTGGTAGTGACAAACTGCCTGACAGGCAAGGCAGAGTATCTTGACGAGCGCATTGACAGGGAAAAGCTGATGAAAATCTGCCGCGCTTCTTCCAGTATGCCTCTGGTGACTCCCATTGTAAATATTGACGATATACCATATTTGGACGGAGGGCTTGCAGACAGCGTGCCTCTGAAGCGTGCGAAGGAGTTGGAAAATGAAAAGATTGTGGTGATTCTGACAAGAAATGCAGGATACCGGAAAAAAAGGGTGTCCAAGGGTCTGGCGGAAGTATACCGCAGGGCTTACCAGTCTTATCCGAAACTGGTTAAGGCAATTCTGACCAGAAGTTTTTATTATAACCGTACGATGAATCATCTGGAAACGTTAGAAAAACAAGGAAAGATATTTGTATTGCGCCCGCTTGTGAGACCAGTAGCAAGAATGGAGCGCAAGCAGGAAATATTGACGGCGTTTTACAATCACGGATATGAGCTGATGAAGGAGAATCACAAAAGATTGACAGAATATCTGGAGAAATAGAAGAGCGTGTATTTGTGAAATTCTGGAGGGATGAGAAAAGAATATGAGTAAAACAACATCAAACTATACACAAAATAGAGAGTTGTCCTGGCTCCGGTTTAACCAGCGGGTGCTGGAGGAGGCAAGAGACCAGAGTGTACCGCTTTTAGAGCGCATGAAGTTTGTAGCTATATTTATAAGTAATTTGGATGAATTCTTTATGATCCGGGTAGGCAGCCTGTACGACATGGCATTTGTGGATAATACAACAAAAGACAGTAAATCGGGTCTGACCCCTGGAGAGCAGCTGACGGCTATTTATGAAGCAGTGGCGCCGCTGTATAAAGAAAGAGATAAAACATACGCTGAAATTAAAAAACAACTTCATCCATATGGAGTATGCGGCCTGGACTTTAAAGAATTAGAGCAGCCGGAGAAGAAGTACGTGAAGAAGTACTTTAAGGAGCAGGTGCTGCCTCTTCTTTCTCCTCAGATTGTGGATGCGAACCATCCTTTTCCCCATTTGCTGAATAAGGAAATTTATGTAGTGGCGGATTTAAAGCTGGCAGATAAGAGCATGATGGGTCTTGTACCTGTGCCCCAGTTTATTTCCGATATCTTATATCTTCCGGGACATGATATTCGTTATATCAGAATGGAAAAGGTGATTATAGAATATCTGGATATTGTGTTCGACCAATACCAGGTTTTTGATAAGAACTATATTTGTGTCACACGCAATGCAGATATTTCACCGGATGACGAAGCATATGCAGATAGTGAAGACTTCCGCTTTATTATGAAAGAAGCTCTTCACAAGCGCAGGAGAATGGCAGTAGTGCGGCTGGAGGTGGCAAATCCCCTGAAAAAGGAGATGGAGAATTACTTCTGCGATAAGTTTAACATTACACCGGCCTGCATTTTCCGCACAAAAATGCCGATGAAGCTGGATTATATGTTTGCCATAGCGGATAAGGTCCCTCCGTCTATGAAACGTTCCCTGACTGCCGAGTCCTTTTCTCCCCAGCACTCAGCAGCCGTGGCGAAAGGAAGTGTTATGGCGCAGGTGAAGAAGAAGGATATCCTGCTTTCTTATCCGTATGAAAGCATGGAACCGTTTCTGCAAATGATAAAAGAAGCTTCCACGGACCCAGGCGTTATGACAATTAAAATTACAATCTACCGTCTGTCAAAGAAAAGCCGGCTTGTAGAATATTTGTGTGCGGCGGCGGAGAATGGAAAAGAAGTTACGGTTTTGATTGAATTGAGGGCCAGATTTGATGAACAGAACAATATCGACTGGTCTGAGCGTATGGAGGAGGCCGGGTGCAGAGTTATATATGGTTTTGAGGACTATAAGGTACACTCCAAAATCTGTCTGATTACATACAGGAATAAAAATGAAATCAGATATATCACCCAGATAGGTACAGGAAATTACAATGAAAAGACAGCAAGACTGTATACAGATTTTTCTCTGATAACCGCTAACCAGGCAATTGGAGAAGATGCAGCGGTGTTTTTTAAAAACATGTCCATTGGGAATCTGGACGGTATATACCAGCATTTGGTTGTGTCTCCAACCACCTTGAAGTCCAAAATGCTGGTACTGATAGATGAGGAAATTAAAAAAGGGGCAAATGGCAGAATCATTATGAAGATGAATTCTGTGACAGATATGGATTTTATAAATAAGGTTGCGGAAGCATCCAGGGCAGGTGTGAAGATTGATTTGATTGTACGCGGTATTTGCTGTATTTTGCCGGGGATTCCGGGGGAAACGGAGAATTTGACGGTGACCAGTATTGTAGGGCGTTATCTGGAACATCCAAGAGTGTTCGTATTTGGCACAGGAGGAGAGCAGAAAGTGTACATCGGCTCCGCAGATATGATGACCAGAAATACAGAAAAACGGGTAGAGGTAGCATGTCCGATTTACGATGGCGCTGTTAGAAAACGGCTTGTAAACAGCCTGAATCTTATGCTCAGGGATAATGTGAAAGCAAGAGTGATGCAAAGTGATGGTACGTATAAGAAAAAAGCAATAACCGGAGAGGCTGTGAATTGTCAGGAAATATTTATGAAAGAGGCCCTGAGTGCAAAGCCTGAGGTAGGAGCATCAGAAAAACCATCTTTCCTGAGAAGACTGAGAAAGTATTTTAATAGAAGGCAGGAGGTATAATAATGGGCGTTTTGGAAGAAAGAGAATTTGGAAAGACGGGAGAGGGAGAAAAGGCTCATCTCTATACAATTACCAACAGCAGAGGCATGGAGATAGCAGTTACAGATTATGGTGCGGCACTTGTTACTTTGAAAGTGCCGGATAAAAACGGGACATCCTTAGATGTAGTTTTAGGATATGATGATGCAGCAGGATATGCGTCCGCAGATACATATTTTGGTGCAACGGTGGGCAGAAATGCTAATAGAATAGGCAAAGCCTCCTTTGAAATTAATGGAACCCATTATACTTTGAATAAGAATGACAATGGGAATAATCTGCACAGCGGAACAAAGTATTATAACAAGCGAATCTGGCAGGTTGAGGAGGAACAAAAAAACAGGATTACCTTTTCTCTTCACAGCCCGGACGGGGATCAGGGGTATCCGGGGGCTCTTACTATGAAAGTTGCCTATGAGCTGACAGAAGATAACGTGGTACGTATAAATTATCATGCCGTACCGGACCAGGATACCATTATCAATATGACCAACCACAGTTATTTTAATCTGAACGGACATGACAAGGGAAGCATTTTAAAACATCAGATGAAGATTGATGCGGATTATTTTACCAGGGCTGACCAGGAATCTATACCGACGGGAGAACTTGTGGATGTGACCGGAACTCCTATGGACTTTCGGACTCCTAAGGAAATTGGGGCAGAAATTGACGCAGATTATGAGGCAACCTGTTTCGGACAGGGCTACGACCATAACTGGGTATTGAAAAATGCCGGAAAATTTGCTAAAGTAGCTGAAGCAGTTGGTGATACCAGCGGTATTGTGATGGAAGTATGGACAGATTTGCCTGGGGTGCAGGTGTATACAGGAAATTTCTTGCAGCAGGAAAGGGGAAAGAACGGTGCAGTTTATGAAAAGCGGGCAGCAGTCTGCTTTGAGACGCAGTATTTTCCGGATGCCATCCATCATGAAAACTTCGTAAGCCCGGTATGCCGGGCCGGCAGTAACTATGAGACGGTCACAGAGTATCGTTTCTACACGCAATAAGTAAAAAAACGAGAGCAGGCAGTATAAGGATATATGGGGAAATCAGTATATATTGCGGAAAAGCCCAGTGTGGCTCAGGAATTCGCAAAAGCATTAAAATTGAATACAAAACGCAGAGACGGATATTTAGAATCAGAGGAAGCAATTGTGACCTGGTGCGTGGGACATCTGGTTACAATGAGCTATCCTGAGGAATATGATCCCGCTTTGAAACGCTGGAATCTAAATACTCTTCCTTTTATCCCGGAAACATTCAAATATGAAGTGATTCCGGCGGTGGCGAAGCAGTTTCAGATTGTAAGCGGGCTGCTCACCAGGGATGATGTGGATACCATTTATGTATGTACGGACTCCGGGCGTGAGGGAGAGTATATTTACCGTCTGGTGGAGCAGGAAGCCCATGTAAAGGGGAAACAAAGGAGAAGGGTCTGGATAGATTCACAGACAGAAGATGAGATTTTACGCGGAATCAAAGACGCGAAAGATTTATCAGAGTATGATAGTCTCAGTGCGTCGGCTTATTTGAGGGCGAAAGAGGACTATCTGATGGGAATTAATTTTTCCCGTCTTTTGACTCTGAAGTATGGCAACAGTATTTCTAATTATTTGAATACCAAGTATGCAGTGATATCTGTAGGACGTGTTATGACTTGTGTGCTTGGAATGATTGTGCGCAGAGAGCGGGAAATAAGGGACTTTGTGAAAACCCCGTTTTACCGGGTTATAAGCACGGTGGAAGCCCAGGGACAGACATTTGAAGGGGAATGGCGGGCAGTACAAGGTTCCCGTTATTTTGAATCCTTTGATTTATACAAAGAGAACGGTTTTAAGAAAAGAGAAAAGGCAGAGGAACTAGTAGCATATTTGGAGGAGCCTCAGCCTTTAACGTGTCAGGTTGCATCCATTGAAAAGAAAAAAGAGAAGAAGAATCCTCCTCTTCTTTACAATCTGGCGGAACTGCAGAATGATTGTTCAAAGCGGTTTAAAATCAGCCCGGATGAGACACTTCGGATAGTACAGGAACTTTATGAGAAGAAGCTTGTCACTTATCCAAGAACAGATGCCCGTGTGTTGTCCACGGCTGTGGCAAAGGAAATCAGCAAGAATTTAAACGGGCTTTCCAAGTATCCAATGGCAGCGCCTTATTTGGAAGACATCTTGAATTTTGGCAGCCATAAAAGTCTGGCAAAGTCCAGGTATGTAAATGACAAACAGATTACAGACCACTACGCTATTATTCCTACAGGACAAGGATTAAGCGCTTTAAAGGCTGTTTCTGCCACTGCAGGAAAAGTTTATGACTGTATTGTAAGAAGATTTTTAAGCATTTTCTATCCTCCGGCGGTATACCAGAAGGTATCGATCGTCACAAAGATTAAAGAAGAGAGTTTCTTTTCCAGCTTTAAGGTGCTTGCTGAAGAAGGGTATCTGAAAGTGGCAGGTACTTCCCAGTCCAGGAAAAACACATCAGTTCAGACAGATAAAAATAACAGTGAAGGCTCTTTGGGCAATGAAGACGGCGGGAATGATGAAAATCAGGAAAACCGTGGAGAACAGGATTTGGATGCCAGTTTCTTTCAGATTGTACAAGGGCTGAAAAAAGGTGCGGTTCTTCCGGTACGTTCTTTGGATATTAAAGAAGGAGAGACTTCCCCTCCAAAAAGATATAATTCCGGTTCTATTATTCTGGCTATGGAAAATGCAGGGCAGCTTATTGAGGATGAGGAGCTGCGCGCGCAGATTAAAGGAAGCGGCGTCGGAACCAGTGCGACCCGGGCAGAGATTCTGAAGAAGCTAATACATATAAAGTATTTATCACTAAATAAAAAAACACAGATTATCACACCTACTTTGCAGGGAGAAATGATATATGATGTGGTCGACAACTCTATTAAGTCCCTGCTCAATCCAGATTTAACGGCAAGCTGGGAAAAGGGATTAAATTATGTAGCAGAGGGAGATATCACGCCTGACGATTACATGAAGAAGCTGAATCATTTCATCATCAGCCGGACAAACGGAGTGAAAAGTCTGAATAATCAATATCAGCTCAAAAATTGTTATGACCGGGCAGCTCAATTTTATTCCGGGAAAAAATAAGGCTCTCACCACTATGGATAGAGAGCCTTGTTAATGAAGTCAGATCCACTATGATTAATCAACTCGAAAATTATCTATTTAAAATGTTCGCTTTTGAATAAATTCTGTTTAAAAACTCCTTTGCAGTAATTGAATTACAAACTCCAAGTGTTAAGATGAAATTATAAAAGTTAATTACACTGGAAAGGAGTATGTTATGTTAATAGACAAAAAGCTTCTCCCAAAGGGTTTTTCCAGGGAGGAAAGAACAAACAAATTAAATCATGCAATGAGAAGTGTAAAACCGGCTATCTGTATTGAGCGTGCCCGGCTGATTACAGAAAGTTATAAACAGACAGAAGGAAGCCCCTATATTATCCGAAGAGCAGAGGGAATGAAATACCTTTTGGAGCATATGACAATTTTTATTGACGAAGATGAACTTATTGTAGGAAATCATGGGGCTGAACCGCGCTCAGCTCCGTTGTTCCCCGAATTCGGCGGATTTAGCAAAAAAGAACTGGATATGATGCCTACCAGAAAAGTAGATACGCTGCAAATCACCGAGAAGGATAAAGAGACGCTGTTGACGGAAATTTATCCATACTGGGAAAATAAATCTATAGGGGATTTATCCAGGTATTATATTGATGAGAGAATTATGAAGGTGTTGGATTCAGAATACCGTGTATTCAACCCTCTGAGCCGTGCCAGAAGCGGATACGGACATTATCTGCCTGACATTAAGAAAATTGTAAATCAAGGATTCCGCAGAGTAGAGGAACAGGCAAAGGATTTTTTGGAAAATCTGGATATTCTTGATCCTGAGTTTACGGATAAAACACATTTTTACAAAGCTGTTCTAATTGTCTGTGAAGGAGTTAAAATATTCCAGAACCGCTTTGCCAGCCTGGCAGAAGAGATGGCGGAAAAAGAACAGGATGAGCGAAGGAAAGGAGAACTTTTTCTGATTGCTTCTAACTGCCGCCGTGTTCCCTATGAACCGGCGCGCACATATTATGAAGCCCTTCAATCATATTGGTTTACAATTCTGATTGATTACTGTGGACAAAATGGTTCGGCCATTTCCGGGGGCAGGCTGGATCAATTGTTTTATCCATATTATAAGAACGACATGGAGAAAGGAACACTGGTAAAAGAGGAAGCCCGGGAAATCCTGGAGGCACTTTGGGTGAAAAGTAGTGATATCATTAAAGCAGGAACCTATATGAGTGCCCGAAATAATGGCGGTTTTGCTACAACCATCAATGTAGTTCTCGGCGGGGTCGATAAGTATGGAGAAAACGCAGTAAATGACTTTACCTATATATGCCTGGATGCGGAACAGACCGTATTCAATTCCGAGCCAAATACCAGTATTCGTATTTCCGAAAAGAATCCTGATGAATTCCTTCAGCGAGTGTTAAAGATTCTGGTGGAAAATGAGGGCGGTAAACTTCCGTTTTTCAATGATGATATGATTATTAAGGGGCTTATGAGAGACGGACTTACTCTCGAGGATGCCAGGGATTATGCAATTGTAGGGTGTGTGGAACCTACAGGACAAGGCAATACCATGGGCAGAACCAACGCCTGCTATTTTAACCTGGCAAAATGCCTTGAACTTGCATTGTTTGACGGTGTCTGTCAAATGTCAGGAGAACAATTGGGACCCAAAACAGGAAGATTTGAAGCGTTCAAAACATTTGAAGAGCTAAAGAAAGCATATGAGATACAAGTGAAGTATTTTGTTGACATGATGGTAAGCTCACTAAATTCTATTGAGCTGCTTCATGCAAGATTTGGACAGCACATCTATTGCTCCATGCTGCTGGAAGGATGTCTGGAAAAGGGGAAAGACTGTACGCAGGGAGGGGCAAAGTATGATTATGTGGGCGTCCAGGGGGTAGGTATTGCCGATGTAGGTGATTCGCTGACGGCTATTGAGGAGGTTGTATTTGAGAAGAAAGAATTGGCTCCGTCACAGCTTTTAAATGCATTGAGAACCAATTTTGAGGGGCAGGAAATACTCAAGTACAGGTTAATAAACCGGGTAGCTAAATATGGAAATGATATTTTAAGAGCAGACGAAATGGCGGCCTATGTAGGGAAACAATATTGTGATAGTGTAAAAGGCCACCGTTCCGCTTTCGGGGCTATTTACCGACCGGGCTTGTTCTGCCTGTCCTCCAACACTCCGCTGGGACGCCAGGTTTGTGCACTGCCCAGCGGCAGGGAAGCCGGGACACCTTTGGGAGACGGAGGCATATCCCCTAAGCATGGAATGGATATATCCGGTCCCACCGCGGCATGCAAATCTGTGGCAAAAGTGGATCATGAAAATGCCATTAACGGGGTGAATTTCAACATGAAATTCATGCCGACTATTCTCAAGACAAAAGAAGAACGGCAGAAGCTGATTGATATGATCCGTACCAATTTTTCTATAGGAGGTATGCATATCCAGTTTAATATCCTCACGCCTGAAAAGCTGATGGATGCGCAGCAGAATCCTGACAGGCATAGAAATCTGGTTGTGCGTGTTGCTGGTTACAGTGCATTTTTTGTCGAGCTGGATAAAGATATACAGGACGAGATAATCAGCAGAACCATGCAATGTGTATGACAGAGAGGGGAGAATAATGGAAAAACAAGGAAACGTATTTGATATACAGAGATACAGCATCCATGACGGACCGGGAATAAGAACAGTTGTCTTTTTAAAAGGCTGCCCCCTGCGCTGCAAATGGTGCTCTAATCCGGAATCATGGCAGGAGTATCCACAGCTCTTTTATGCGGCTTCAAGATGCATAGGCTGTATGTCCTGTGTTGAGAACTGCCCCAATGGGGAAGTGACGGCAGAGGACGGCCTGAAGATTCACTGGGAAAAATGCCGGCATGAAAATCTGCAATGGACAGACGTCTGTCCAACGAAAGCATTGTCAGTAAAAGGAAAACCGATGACTACTGAGGAAGTATTCTCTGAAATAATGAAGGATGCTGCATTTTACAGACGAAGCAATGGAGGTGTCACTCTTTCGGGAGGAGAGCCTCTTTTACAGGCTGATTTTGCAGAAGGGCTTTTAAAAATGTGCAAAGAGGAGGGAATACACACCGCTGTTGAGACCACCGGGTTTGTTTCCAGGGGAAATCTGGAAAAGGTACTTCCTTATACGAATCTATTTTTATATGATTTAAAATCTGCTGACAGCCGGGTGCATAAAGAGTGGACGGGAGTAGATAACCACAAAATTATGGAAAATTTGCAATGGCTGGCAGGACAGGGTACAGACATCTTTGTCAGAACGCCTATGATTCCCGGAGTAAATGACAAAGAGCAGGATATTTTGGATATAATTGAAATATTGCAGAGAAATAAAATATGTAATTATGACATTCTTCCCTTTCACCAGTATGGAAGTGCGAAATACACTTCCTGTGGGATTGAATATACAATGCAGGACGTGAAAGCCCATGAAGAGGAGTATGTAGAAAAAATCCGAAATATGATACGCAGTTATCAACTGTCTACGGATATGGAAAACAGGGCATAAATATAAAAAAGGCATCCTTCTTATATCGTAATCTCAAATAATATTTCGAATATAAGAGGGGTGCCTTGTATTTTTCTCATGTCTGTTTAGTTATCAAAGACTCAGGATAATGTAACCTGCCGCCTGATATCAATGGGACTTTTGCTGGAAGGTATATTCTTATATAATTCCAGTTGGAATACACACTTGTCGGCTCTGGTAATGGAGGTGGTAAACTCAAAAATGAATCCTGAATCTAGATATGAAATTCGCTGGATTTTATAGCCGGGTACTTTGGAGGTACATTTTAGAAGCTCTGCTTCATCTTTATTAATAATAATCGCTTCAATTGTTTCTGTGGCCCGATAAAGATTAAGGGCATAGCGCTCACTTAGTACATTATATAAAGATACAGAGGAAAAATCGAAATATTCAATCTGCTTACACAGATAATAAGGAATAAAGGTCTTCTCAAACAATATAGGCTCATTATCGGCACAGCGTAACCGGTAAAGTTTGAAAACCTTGGTCTGTGTGGGAGGGAGCATGAGCTGTTCACGTAAAAACTGGTCCGCATCTATTATTTCACTTTTGATAACAATGGAGGTGGGAACAGCTCCCAGTTCCCGCATATTTTCTGTAAAATTATATAAATAGTTAATGTTTCGTTTCATCTTGGAGTCAGCGATAAAGGAGCCTCGTCCCCTGTAGCGTACCAGCAGGCCCTCATCCACCAGGCGGTCCATACACTGGCGGACCGTAGTGCGGCTGATATTTAAGATATTGCATAGATTGGCTTCTGTAATCATCTGATCCCCAGGCTTAAGGACTCCGGCTTGAATTTGTATCTTAATATAAGAGGCTAGCTGCTCATATAAGGGGGAATCGCTGTCTGACGAAAAGTGAAAAGTTTCTTTAAAATAATTGATATCCAATTGTATGCTTCCTTTCCGAAAAATAAAAATTTCCGCACAGAATAAAATGAATGAAACATAGTAAAATGGCGGATACAGATGTTTTATTTGTTTCGATAATATGATAAATTATATCACATTCAATTAACATTTACCAGATGGTGGAAAAGAAGAAATAACTGGATAATAAAATTTAAATATGATATAATACATATGTATCATACAAATAATATAAATATATTATCATATATATTTACAAAAGGCAATACGGCTATGAAAAAGGAAGAGGCTTATGCAGGAACGCAGAAAGGTAATCTTAAAAGAGCTTGAACAAAACGGCTATGTCAGAGTCAGCACATTGAGTCAATTGCTTCAATGCACGGAAATGACAATCAGGAGAGACTTAAGCGAAATTGCAGAAGAGGGCCTTTTGAAAAGAACACATGGGGGAGCTGTTAAAATAGGAAATAATTTTGTGACTGATAATGTAAAGGATTTACTATACAGCAATCTGCACCGTAAAATATACATTTCTAAAATAGCTTACAATATGATAGATGATCAGGATACCATATTTCTTGATGATGCTACAACCTGCCTGTATCTGGCAGGAGAGATTAAGAAAAATGTAACAAAGTCCGTTAATGTTATTACGAACAGCATACTACTGGCATCTGAGCTGATGCAGACTGCACACGTCACTCTGAAAATGATTGGAGGAGATGCTGCCGCCAACTTGTCTGCAACTGTGGGACCAGAAGCCTTGGAACAGATAAGGAAGTACCGGGCAGATAAAGCCTTCATTGGGGTAAATGGAATTGATTTTCAGAAAGGAATTACTGGAATTGGGTATCCGCAAATGGAAATTAAACAGGCAATGCTCGGTCATGCCGAAAAAATCTATATACTTGCAGACAGCAGCAAATTTGGGTATACATATCTTTCCCATATATGCCAGTTGGATGAAGTAACGGCAATTTTGACAGACAGTGATTTAAGAGCTGCATATAAGGCTGAAATTCAGAAATACCAGTACCCGGTAATTTGGAAAATAGAAGAATAGAAGGGAGCAAATATGAGTAAAGAACACATAAGTGAAAAGGAAAAGTGTCAATTGGGACTTTTATACGATGCCAATTATGACAAAGATCTAATAGAAGAGAGAAACAGATGTAAGGACCTCTGTCATCTTTTTAATTCCTGTCTGCCGTCTGAGCACGAAAAACGTGGAGATATTATGAGGCGCATACTGGGAAAGACAGGTAAGGAATTTTTGATTGAACAGTCTTTTTGGTGTGATTATGGATATAATATTGCGATTGGTGAAAATTTTTATGCGAATCACGGATGTGTTATACTGGATGCCGCTAATGTTACATTTGGGGACAATGTTTTTATAGCGCCTAATTGTGGATTTTACACAGCAGGCCATCCTGTCAGCCCCGATTTGAGAAACCGGGGGCTGGAATATGCAAGATCTATAACGGTGGGAGATAATGTCTGGTTTGGAGGAAATGTCTCTGTGATGCCGGGAGTTGTAATCGGAGACAATACCATTATAGGTTCAGGAAGTGTGGTAACAAAAAACATTCCCTCTGGTGTGATTGCCGCAGGAAATCCATGCAGAGTATTGCGGAATATAACGTCGGAAGAGATGGGAAAAGAGCGAAAAAGCGTGGAAGAAATGTAAAAATGAAGGGGAAATATAAGGGCGGAAGATTCTCTGTATAAAGAATCATGGACAGGTATGAAAGGAGCAAATTTATGAAAGTACAATACGAGAATATCCCATGGGAAGCCGGAAAATGGACAAATGAACCAGCTTCTGTAAAAAACGAAGATGGAGGCCTGATTGTAACGGCAGTCCATGAAAGTGATTACTGGGAAAAAACATTGTATCACTTTTGCCATAGAAACGGACATGCTCTGTTGGCAGACATGAAACGAACGGAGGCTATGGAGGTTACATTTCGTCTGGAAGATTTTAAGGAGCTATATGACCAGGCCGGAATGATGCTGTGGTATGATGAAAACCACTGGATAAAAATCAGTATAGAAGTAATTGACAAAGAACCAAACATCTCAATTGTAGTAACGGATGAATACTCCGATTGTTCCAATTTTCCGGTTCCATCCTGGAAAGGGAAAAGTGTGACATTCCGCGTGTCGCCTTTTGAGGATGCTGTTTTAATCAGAGTACGAACCGAAGACAGCCGCTGGATGACAGTGCGTCTGGCAAGATTTCCCTATGAGGAAGGGATGCAGGCAGGACCAATGATTTGTGCTCCTGTCAGGGAAGAACTGCAGGTAACATTTACCAGATGGATAAAAACCGCAACGGACGTGGCACAACATGAAGATCCCCCCATAGTTTAAAGGGATTTAAGAAATGATTATTAAAATAACATGGAGCAAGGTATATCAATACGATGTACCTTGCTCTTTTTGATTGCATTGATATCAATTAAATAGGTTTACCTTGTGATGTTGAATTGTGATTATTATAGAAAACACACACTTGTTTTTGTGCAATATGTAAGTATTTTGTAATTGTTTTATAAGAGTATTGACAATACTTAATGAACAATATATATTAAATGTATCATACATTTGAAACAAATGAAAAGGAGGTTAGTATGGGGAAGAATAAAGTAATGAAAGTAAATGAGAACAGTGTACTTATTAAAAACCTGAAAACGATGGGAATTTTATGGGCTTTAATTTTGGTTTGTATTATCGCCGCTATTATTTCTCCTAATTTCTTGAGACCGGCGAATGTGGTCAATGTCGTCCGCTCTGTTTCCTTGAATGGGATTATTGCAATGGGAATGACTTTTGTTGTTCTGACTGGAGGCGTTGACCTGTCAGTCGGATCGATTGTAGGAGTGGTGGCAGTCTCTGCGGCAATGATGATGCAAATGGGAATTCATCCTGTAATCACGGTAGTGGCCAGCTTATTGATTGGATCCTTTCTGGGATTAATTAATGGGATTGGTGTTACAAGAGGAAAACTGGCACCGTTTATTATGACTTTAGGTACAATGACAGCGCTCCGCGGTGTTGCCAGATACATAGCCAACGGTTCCCCACAGAATTGGAATGATTCAGGAATAGATTTTTCGTTTCTTGGACAGGGAAGCATCCTAGGAGTTCCGGTACCGGTATACATCTTTTTGGCTGTATTTTTGATCGCATTTTATGTGCTGAAATATACAGAATGCGGAAGAAGTGTATATGCGTTGGGAGACAGCCGGGAAGCCGCAAGATTGTGTGGAATCCATACGAAAAGGGTTGAGACAATGTGCTTTGTCATCACAGGCTTTTTATCTGCATTATCCGCGATTATTTTTATTTCCAGACTTGGAATCGGACAGCCGGAGGCAGGTGAAGGATATGAGCTGGATGCTTTGGCCATGGTATATATCGGAGGAGCAAGTACTGCCGGAGGAAGCGGAAGCGTAGTAGGCACACTGGTTGGTGCATGTCTGATATCCGTTATTAGTAATATTCTCAACCTGATGGGAATTTCTCCGTTTATTCAGAAAGTAATTCAGGGTGTAATTATTATTCTGGCAGTTCTTCTGGAACGCAGAACAAAGAAAAACTAACAGCACGAGAGGTGCTTTAGTAAATATGAATTTCATAAGGAGGAAAAAGAATGAAAAGGAAAGTTATCAGTGCGATTTTGTGTATGGCAATGGTGGTAACAATGACAGCAGGATGCAGCAAAGGTGGCAGTACAGCTGATGAAGCAAAGGACGATAAAGCGCAGGTTTCTGACAGCGGTGAAAAGAAATTTACCATAGGTATTTCACAGGGAACAATGAATCATCCTTTCCGCGTGGCTATGGTGGACGAAAATGTAAAATATGCAGAAGAAAATTACCCGGAATTTGAATGCATCACAACGGATGGACAGAATGACTCAGCGACCCAGGTACAGGATGTAGAGGATCTTCTGGCACGTGGAATCGACTTGCTCATTATTTCTCCGCTGACGTCGGATGCTTTGACACCTGTATGCAAGAAAGCTATGGATCAGGGGATTCCGGTTATAACGTTGGACAGAAATCTGGAAACTGAAGTCACCTGTTTTATCGGTGCGGAGAATAAACCTATGGGAGTGGCTTCTGCGGATAAATTAGCAGAGGAGCTTGGCAATAAGGGTAAAATCATAGAAATTCAAGGCACAGCAGGTGCGCCAGCTACGATTGACCGCCACGATGGCTTTGCGGAACAACTGGAAAAAGAATATCCTGATATGAAAGTTATAGCGACACAGTATTGTGACTATTTGAGAGAAAATGCGATGTCATTTATGGACGATACACTGCAGAGATTCGGACCTGGAGAAATTGACGCTATTTATTGTCATAATGATGAGATGGCACTGGGTGCACTGGAAGCTATCAAAACAGCAGGACGTGAAGATGAAGGTATCCTTATTATAGGTATGGATGGAACAGAAGTGGCATTTTCTGAAATTGAAAAAGGTAACATGTTTTTTACAGTTGTTTATCCCTACTGCGCACCAGAAGGTATGCAGGCAGCATACGAGATTCTTGAAGGAGACGGAGTGGAACAGCGTTGGAAACTGGATACTGCAATCGTTGATAAGGATAATGTAAAAGACTGGATTGGTAAAGGTCTGTAAATGAAAAGACTATAGTATGGAGGTGCAGCAATGCTTAAAATGAACCACATTTCAAAAGGATTTCCCGGTGTGAAGGCACTTGATGACATATCAATCTCCGTAAAAAAGGGAGAAATCCATGCATTAGTAGGGGAAAATGGAGCAGGAAAGTCCACGTTGATGAAGATTTTATCAGGGGCGTATTCTCTGGACAGCGGAGAAATTATTTTGGATGGCGAGAAGATTGAGAATACAACGCCTGCAAAAATGATTGAAAAGGGGATTGCAGTTATATATCAGGAGCTGATGCTGTTGTCTCACTGTACTGTAGCTGAAAATATTTTTCTGAATAGATATCCTAAGACGAAGATGGGAAAAATTGATTATAAAAAAATGGATCGGAATGCCCGCAAGGTGATACAAGAACTGAAGCTGGATCTGGATACGAAAGCTATAGTAAAAGATTTAAGTGTGGCAAAACGGCAAATGGTAGAAATTGCAAAAGCCATGTCCAGAAATGCGAAGGTTGTTGTTTTGGATGAACCTACGGCGGTGCTGGGAGATAATGAACTAGAGGGACTGTTTGGAATTGTCCGCCAGTTGGCAGCAGAGGGGGTTACCTTTATTTATATATCCCATAGACTGAAAGAAATCTTTGAAATTTGCACCAATCTGACAATTATGAAAGATGGTAAGTTTGTAGAAAGTGGTGCGGTAGAACAGTATACAACAGAAATGTTGGTTAGTAAAATGGTAGGGAGAGATGTGAAAGATATTTATCCCAAGCGAGAGAAAAATATCGGAGATGTCATACTTTCAGTGAAAGGGCTGACAAGAAGAGGAATTATTAACAATATTAATTTTGACCTGCGCAGAGGAGAAATTATTGGGATTGCAGGTCTGGCAGGGGCGGGGCGCTCTGAGATACTGCGCGCCATTATTGGAGCTGACCCTATAGATGAAGGGACAATAGAGCTGGAAGGAAAACCTGTCAGGTTCAGGAATGTTAAAGAAGGAATCCTTGCGGGCTTAGGAATTGTTCCTGAAGAACGGAAGGAAGAAGGGCTGATGCTGCAGCAGAATATTATTTTCAACATGACGATACCTGCTCTGAAACAATATAAGAACCGGTTTGGAACACTGAAACTGGGGCAAGAGGCAAAAATAGCAAAAAAATATATTGAAACATTTCAGGTACGGCCGGGTTCGGCCCATACCATAACCAAGTTTATGAGTGGAGGAAACCAGCAAAAGGTAGTGTTGGCGAAATGGATTGCCGCAGACTGCAAAATCCTGTTAGTAGATGAACCTACCAGGGGAGTAGATGTAGGGGCAAAAGAAGAAATCTATGAGATATTAAATCAATTAATAGGAGAAGGACTTTCCATTATCATGGTATCCTCAGAACTGCCTGAACTTTTAGGAACTTGCGATAGAATTATGGTAATGAATGAGGGCAAACAGACCGGACTGTTTAATGTTGAAGAGTGTTCGGAAGAAACTTTGATGAGATTTGCGGCAAATTAAGGATGAGGTGGTAATATGTATGATTTATGTGCAATCGGAGATGCACTGGTAGATTTTATACCTGCACCCCAATATACCCCGGATAAACCTGTCTATCAGTGCGAGGTAGGAGGAACCGTGGCGAATGCCCTGACAGCTGGAAGTAAGCTGGGACTGAGCACACTGTTTGTCGGAAAAATCGGAGATGACTGTATGGGGCAATTGATACGAAATAAAATGATAAGCCATGGGGTTTCTATGGAGGGGTGTGTCGTGGACCCGATACACTTTACAACCCAGACATTTGTATCTCTGGGAGAAAATGGAGAAAGAAGTTTTAGTTTTGCGAGGCGTTTTGGAGCAGATATCTGGCTGGAGGAGAGTGACCTGCCCATGGAGAGAATACTTCAGTCATCCATGGTTGGATTTTCCGGCATGTGTATGACAGACGAACCCATCCGCTCAGCAACCTGGAAATTACTTCGGGCGGTGAGAGCAAAGGAGATTCCCATAGTTCTGGATGTTAATTACCGGTATAACCTGTGGAAAAACGAAGAAGAGGCTATATCGGCCATGCGTGAGACGTTATCCTATGCAGCACTTTACAAATCATCGGAGGAAGAAGCTTATTTGTTGGCAGGTGTAGAAGATTTGCAGGAAGCGGCCGAGAAAATAGCAGATTACGGCTGCCGGATTGTCATTATAACGTTGGGCGGACAGGGATCATATTATTATGTAAACGGTGAATCGGGACATATTCCATCATACAAAGTGGAGGCTATAGACACCACAGGCGCTGGAGACAGTTTTTTTGCCGGATTATTGTACCAGATAAAACAGCGTGGAGGTATAGAAAACATTTCCGCTGGTGATTATCCTGAAATATTGAAATTTGCCAATGCTGCGGGTGCTTTGGCGGCTACAAAAAGAGGTGGCGTAAATGGAGCCCCCTTTTTAAATGAAATAGAAGAGTTTATAAAGCAATATAGTCAAACTCATTCTGTTAATAACTTTAAGGTCCAATATAAGGAGGAAATGAAATGAAACCTATTAAAAAAGCAAGTGAAATGAGTGTTAAGGAGTTGGCAGTATATATTGATTACTCAGTATTAAAGCCTGAATTTACGGAAGAGGAAATTGTTGACCTGACAAAGGACGGTGTAAAGCTTGGATGTGCTACAATCTGTATAAATCCCGGCTATATGGAACTATGTGAGCCTTATGTAAAAGACACTGGCACAATGCTGTGTCCGGTAACAGATTTTCCATTTGGAACAAGTTCAACAGAGTCTCGTGTTCAGCAAATAGAAAATGTAGCAAAATACGATACTGTAAAGGAGGTTGATATCGTAGCGAATTTTGGATGGATTCGGGCAGGAATGTACGATAAAGTTACCGCAGATTTAAAAGCATGTGCTGAAGCCGCACATAAGTATGGAAGAGAAATTAAGGTTATCTTCGAAACAGATGCCCTCAATGAAGAACAGGTAAGAAAAACATGTCAGTGCTGTATAGAAGCCGGAGCAGACTTTGTAAAAACCAGTACTGGATTCTTAACCGGATATGAGTCAAATGGTGCAACCCCTGAAATCATCAAAATAATGATGGAAGAGGTGGGAGACAAATGTAAGGTAAAAGGCAGCGGATGTATCCGTACGAGAGAACATTTTTTACAGCTGATTGATATGGGAATTGACAGAATGGGTGTTGGATATAAATCAGTTCCTGTTGTATTAGGGTTGAACGATGCCGATAAGAAGAATA
Source organism: Faecalicatena contorta (assembly GCF_003149105.1). Classification (GTDB taxonomy): domain Bacteria; phylum Bacillota; class Clostridia; order Lachnospirales; family Lachnospiraceae; genus Muricomes; species Muricomes contortus_C. The sequence goes on from NZ_QGDS01000001.1 coordinate 36,056, forward strand.
CGGATACATATTAATTAATAAGATACTTGATAGGTGGGGTACACGAGCGTGTACTCCATTTATATATAGTAAAAACTTTGATAAACACAAATGGAGAGTCTAAATGTGAAAGCATTGTGGGCATGTTGAGATACCGGGGAATGAGGAAGCCTATAGTGAAATTAAATTGCACTTTGGTCAATATGGAAATCAAATAAATAGTTATATTTAGAATAGATTTAAGTCTTTTACATTTTTAGTAATTGAATTTTTATCATTATTTTTTGTTTTATTATTGCGTGATGTACTATATGATATGTTATAATAAAAAAGATTTGGCGGGTTAAAACTAGGAGGAAAAAAGCATGAAAGAAATTACTGTAAAAGAGCTTTATACATTGGAAGAAACAATTGCAAGAGACATTTTTGAGGGGGTGGACTATCCATGGGAGGTTCTGCCTAAAATCGGCGGGTTTATTTTAGAACTGGGTGCCTCGCTGTCCCCGGAAGAATATGAAAAACGCGGTGAAAATATATGGATTGCCAGGACGGCGAAGGTGGCTCCAACTGCATCTGTCACCGGCCCTGTTATCATTGGAAAAGACGCAGAAGTGAGGCACTGTGCTTTTATCAGGGGGAATGCAATTATAGGGGAAGGGGCAGTAGTAGGAAATTCTACGGAGCTGAAAAATGTAATCCTTTTTAATAAGGTACAGGTGCCCCATTATAATTATGTAGGAGATTCCATTCTTGGATACAAGGCTCATATGGGGGCGGGCTCCATCACTTCTAATGTGAAATCTGATAAAAAGCTGGTAGTAGTGAAAACACCGGAGGGGAATATTGAAACAGGCATAAAAAAATTTGGCGCCATGCTGGGGGATGAGGTCGAGGTAGGCTGCGGAAGTGTCCTGAATCCAGGAACTATTGTGGGAAGCTGCAGTAATATCTATCCATTGTCATCTGTGAGAGGACATGTTCCGGCGGAAAGTATTTACAAGAAACAGGGAGAAGTTGTAGAAAAGCAGTAAAAACCTGCAGGCAGATATCAGAAGAACAGGTAATTCTGAAAAGTGGAGAAATGAAGAGCAGATTGCATTTTCTCAGTACTTATGTACCTAAGGCTTGGTTTTTTCAAGCCTTAGTTGCAAAGAAGTTATTGCTACCGCAACCCACCGCAGGCGCAAGAGTTTGCTTGGCAAACCCTTTGTTCTAGTCATGACATTCGTCAAAAAAATTCCAAGTTTATAGTTGAAGTAAATTTAATAAAATATGGTTGACATTCTATAGTAAGTATAATAGTATAGTAATAGGAAACGAACAATTGTTCGAAACTCAAAAGGAGAATATTGTATTATGGCAAACGTAAATGAAGATAAGAAAAAAGCGCTGGATGCAGCGATTGCAAAGTTAGAGAAAGATTTTGGAAAAGGAACGGTTATGAAACTGGGAGAACCTGGAGCACATGTAGCTGTAGAGACGGTGCCCACCGGGTGCCTGAGTCTGGATTTGGCACTGGGACTTGGAGGGATTCCCAGGGGTCGTGTGGTAGAGGTCTATGGTCCGGAATCCAGCGGTAAGACCACGATTGCTTTACATATGGTTGCTGAGGTACAAAAGCGCGGCGGAATCGCAGGCTTTATTGATGCGGAACATGCACTGGATCCGGTTTATGCAAAGAATATCGGGGTTGATATTGATGAACTTTATATTTCCCAGCCGGACAGCGGTGACCAGGCACTGGAAATTGCAGAGACTATGGTGCGTTCTAATGCCATTGATATTATTGTTATTGATTCCGTGGCGGCTCTGGTGCCGAGACAGGAGATTGAGGGAGACATGGGAGACAGCCATGTGGGACTCCAGGCGAGGCTGATGTCCCAGGCACTGAGAAAGCTGACACCCGTTATCAGTAAGTCGAACTGTATTGTGATTTTCATTAACCAGCTTCGTGAGAAGGTGGGGGTTATGTTCGGCAGCCCCGAGACCACAACAGGCGGACGGGCCCTGAAGTTTTACGCTTCTGTGAGAATGGATGTGAGAAAAATAGAGACGCTCAAGCAAAGTGGTGAGATGGTTGGTAACCGTACACGTATCAAAGTTGTTAAGAATAAGATTGCCCCTCCGTTTAAGGAGGCTGAATTTGATATTATGTTTGGAAAGGGAATCTCCAAAGAAGGAGATATTCTGGATTTGGCAGTAGGCATCGATGCAGTGAAGAAGAGTGGCGCATGGTATGCTTATGAAGGTGAGAAGGTCGGACAGGGAAGAGAGAATGCAAAAGCATATCTGATGGAACATCCTGAGCTTGTGGAGGAACTGGACCGCAAAGTACGTGCCCATTATAACCTGAATGGTGAAACAGAGGCATCTGGTGCAGGGGAAGATTTAAAGCTGACAAAGAAAGTAAAGGAGTCTAAGAAAGCGAAAGCACAGGAGGAAACAGGAGAGTCAGTTTCAGAGGACGTAAAAGAGGAAGTTTAATATGACAGTTACGAAATTAGAGACTGTGACGAAGACAAAATATAAAGTGTTTCTGGACGGTCAGTTCGCCTTTGTTTTATACAAGGGCGAACTGGCCCGATATCATATAAAGGAAGGGGCACTTCTGGAAGAAGCGGTCCGGCAGAAGATATGGGATGAAGTTATTGTGAAACGTGCCAGGTTAAGGGCCATGCATCTTTTGGAAGATATGGACCGCACGGAGTCAGGACTCAGGGAGAAACTAAGACAGGGGCTTTACCCGGAGGAAGCGATAGAGGCAGCAGTCCAATATGTAAAGTCCTTTCATTATATTGATGATTTTCGGTATGCAAAGCAGTTTATAGAGAGCAGAAAATCACTGAAAAGCAGGAAAGAAATTTATGCTCTGCTGCGGGGGAAAGGTGTGGCGGCAGATAAGATTGACCTTGCTTTTGAGGAATGTTATGAATCAGAAGGGGAGAAAGATGCCATACGGCAGATAATCCGAAAAAAGAGAATTAATCTTTCCCAGGCAGACAGCGCGGAAATACAGAGATTATATGGCTATTTATCACGAAAAGGATTCCGATACGAAGACATCCGTCAAGTGACACAAAATTATGATGAGAATGCTTGACATAGTTGTGAAAACAGTATAAAATTTAACTGTTGTATTTTTAAGCAAAAATGTACAATGAAAATTGAATAAGGAGGTGCTCCTGTGCCAACAATGATAAGTATTGTTATTGCTGTAGCCCTCGCGTTGATAGTTGGTATTATTACTCGCTTTGCAACAATTTCCAAGTTAAAGAATAACGCAGAATCTAAAATTGGAAATGCGGAAGCAAGGGCAAGGGAAATAATTGATGATGCCGTGAAAACTGCTGAAACGACGAAAAAGGAAGCTCTTTTAGAGGTGAAGGAAGAGTCTATCAGGACGAAGAATGAGCTGGAAAAAGAGACAAAGGAAAGAAGAGCCGAATTGCAGCGCTATGAAAAAAGAGTGCTTGCAAAGGAAGAGGCCGTCGACAAACGTTCCGAAACAATTGAACAGCGGGAAACGAAGTTTACAGCAAGGGAAGAGCAACTAAAACAGCGTGAAGCGAAAGTAGAAGATCTTAGTCAGAAAAGAGTACAGGAACTAGAAAGAATCTCAGGACTTACCTCCGAACAAGCAAAAGAATATCTGTTGAAAACTGTTGAAGAAGATGTAAAACATGACACAGCCAAAATGGTAAGAGAGCTGGAATGCCGGGCAAAGGAAGATGCGGACAAGAAGGGTAAAGAATACGTTGTCAATGCAATCCAAAGATGTGCGGCCGACCATGTGGCTGAAACTACAATTTCCGTAGTGCAGCTCCCAAATGATGAGATGAAGGGAAGAATCATAGGCCGGGAGGGGCGTAATATCAGAACCCTCGAGACATTAACCGGTGTTGAACTGATTATTGATGATACGCCGGAGGCGGTTGTATTATCAGGATTTGACCCAATCAGAAGGGAAGTTGCAAGAATTGCCCTTGAAAGATTGATTGTGGATGGACGTATCCATCCTGCCAGAATTGAGGAGATGGTTGAAAAGGCACAAAAAGAAGTGGACACAATGATAAGGGAAGAAGGAGAGGCAGCCGCGTTAGACGTCGGCGTACCGGGAATTCATCCGGAACTGATTCGTCTGCTTGGACGTATGAAGTTCAGAACCAGTTATGGTCAAAATGCGCTGAAGCATTCTGTTGAAGTAGCCCAATTATCAGGACTCCTGGCCGGTGAAATCGGTTTGGATGTGAGAATGGCAAAGCGTGCAGGCCTTCTGCATGACATTGGAAAATCTATTGACCACGACGTAGAAGGGTCACACATTCAGATTGGCGCAGACCTTTGCCGAAAATACAAAGAGTCTCCGACAGTAATTAATGCAGTTGAGGCACATCACGGAGATGTAGAGCCTCAGACCTTGGTTGCATGTTTAGTTCAGGCAGCCGATACCATTTCTGCAGCAAGACCAGGTGCAAGACGGGAAACAATTGAAACATACACAAACAGATTAAAACAATTAGAGGAAATATCAAACCAGTTTAAAGGTGTTGATAAATCTTTTGCTATTCAAGCGGGTAGAGAGATTCGAGTTATGGTAGTTCCGGACCAAGTATCTGATGATGACATGGTACTTATGGCCAGGGATATTGCGAAACAAATTGAATTTGAGTTGGAATATCCGGGTCAGATTAAGGTAAATGTAATCCGTGAGTCACGTGTTACAGATTATGCAAAATAATCCATATCAGATAGGAAATGAAAGTACAACCCTTGTCTTAGGACAAGGGTTTTTCTGTATAATAAGAACCGCAGCCGTTAAGGTGGACGTCCTTCGGAATTATTAGTTATATAAAAGAGAAAATGAAGGATGCAAGTCAAAGAGTTGCAAAACGGGAGCGAGTAAAACATAAAACAAGGAGTGTTTAGAGAGAATAAGAATAATTTTTAAAATAAACTTGCAAAAAATAACTCCATATATTATAATATAGCTCTGTGACAGAGTGGATATTGAGTATCTGCGATGATGGACAGAGTGCAAGAAAAACGTTATCATTTAAAAGTATAGTTATTGAATATTTTATGTTCAATAAGGTATGGAATTGGAGGATGGAAAAATGCCACTTACATTATCAAAAAAAGCAGCGGGTGTGAAACCTTCATCAACATTAGCGATTACAGCTAAGGCGAAGGCAATGAAGGCAGAGGGAATTGATGTAGTTGGATTTGGTGCAGGAGAACCGGATTTTAATACTCCGGATAACATCAATGAGGCTGCAATTAAAGCGATCAAAGAAGGGTTTACCAAATATACCCCGGCATCAGGAACTGAGGAACTGAAAAAAGCGGTTTGTGAAAAGTTTGAGAGTTTCAATGGTTTACATTATGAGGCGAACCAGATTGTTATCAGCAATGGCGGAAAGCACTCCCTGACGAATATTTTCGAGGCAATCCTGAACCCAGGAGATGAGGTCATCATTCCGGCACCTTATTGGCTGACATATCCTGAAATTGTAAAATTATCAGACGGTGTGCCTGTATATGTATATGGAGATAAAAGTAACGGCTATAAGGTGACTGCAGAGCAGATACGCGAGGTGGTGACTGAGAACACGAAAGCATTGATTCTGAACACACCAAGTAATCCCACCGGTATGGTTTATTCTGAGGAAGAACTGCGTGCAATTGCTGAAATCGCTGTAGAGAAAGATTTCTATGTCGTAGCAGATGAAATGTATGAATATCTGATTTATGGAGAGAAAAAGCATGTAAGCATCGCGGCACTTGGTGACGAGATATATAAAAGAACGATAACCTGCAGCGGCGTATCTAAGAGCTATTCCATGACAGGCTGGAGAATCGGTTATACAGGTTCCAGTGTGGAAATTGCGAAGATGATGGGCAGCGTGCAGAGCCACCAGACATCCAATCCCAACTCCATTGCCCAAAAAGCGGCACTGGAAGCTATAAGAGGGGATCAGTCTACGCTTACTGTCATGAAGGAAGAGTTTGATAAGAGAAGAAAATATATGTATGAGAGAATTTCTGGCATGCCTCTTCTGGAGCTGCTGGAACCAGAAGGAGCGTTCTATGTATTTATTGATCTTGCAAATGTGCTGAAGAAATCATACAAAGGGCAGGAAATAGGTACAGCAGCAAGGGCGGCGGATATTCTTTTGGAAGATTATCAGGTAGCAGTTGTTCCGTGTGCAGACTTTGGGTTTGACAATTTTATCCGTTTGTCTTATGCTATTTCTTTAGAGGCAATTGAAAAAGGCCTTGACAGAATCGAGAAATTTGTTTCCTCTCTGTAGGGGATGAAAAGGAGCATGGTATGAGCGGGCAGATTAAAAGATTGAAACGAGAACTGAAGTTTGAAGGAAAAATTATCAGTTTTTATCAGGACACAATGGAGATTGACGGTGACCGTACTGTAATATGGGATTTTATTAAACATAAGGGTGCGGCGGCAGTTGTACCGGTTACAGACGATGGCAGGATACTGATGGTAAAGCAGTACCGTAATGCTCTGGACCGCTATACACTGGAGGTTCCGGCAGGCGCGCTGGATACAGAGGCTGAGCCAGGAATTGTCTGCGCAAGGCGGGAGCTTGAAGAAGAAACCGGATACCGGAGTGATGATTTGGAATGGCTGATTACACTGCGAACAACAGTGGCATTCTGTAATGAGAGAATTGAAGTTTTCGTTGCAAGGGATCTGATTCCGTCGAAGCAGCATTTGGATGAGGACGAATTTATTGATTTGAAGGCTTATACAATAGAAGAATTAAAGAAAAAGATATTCTCCGGCGAAATAGAGGATGGGAAGACAATATCCGCTTTGCTTGCGTATGATACGAAGTACGGAAAAGGAGAATAAATGAGAACGCCCGGCATATAATGAAATATCTTAACAATAGGAGGAGAGCCTGTGAAGATACTTCATACAAGAAAGCAGCTTTTTGTTTTCTTCATGCCGGGTTTTTTATTGGGCATTTTATATGTGAATCTAATTATGAAAAAATATGCCGCGGAACCAGGAATATTCAGCGACTATTTTTTGAAACAATATCAGACGGCAGAAATTGTTGCCCAGGAATATGTCTGGTATTTGGTAAAAATCCGGGTAACGCCTTTTTTGCTTCTGCTGGGCCTGGCATTTACAAAAGTGAGAAAAACATCATCCGTAGTCTTCCTTGTGTGGACGGGCTTTTCAAGCGGAATGCTTTTGTCCATGGCGGTTCTCAGTATGGGAATCAAAGGAAGCATTCTCTGTATAATCGGTATCTTTCCACAATTTCTTCTCTATATACCTGCATATATGGTTGTTATCTGGTATAGTTATACATATCCTAAGAACAAGTGGAATACCCAAAAAAGTATATTTGTCGCGCTGATGATGGCCGCAGGCCTGATGTTGGAGGCATATATAAATCCGGTTTTAATGCACGCATTTCTGTCTACCCTCTAAAACGGTAAGAAAGACAAAAGTTTGTCAGCTTCTGTCTTTCTTGGCGTGAGAGTCTGGCTTTTGTCAGACTCTTTATTCATTTGGGAGTAAATTTCTCTATTCTCTTTTTAAGTTTACCCACAACACTCCTCCAGCGCAGATGCTGACCGCCAGCTGGCTTATAAGCAATCCCCAAAGGTATCCCTGAATTCCAAACAACGGTATGGCGATAAATACACTGGTAATCCGTATTACCAGCCCGAAGGAGTTAATTAAAAATGTGGAGGTCGTCTTTCCCAGACCGTTGATTACACTCAGCAGTGCGGAATTAGTATACAAAAATGGGCATATCCAGGCCAAGGTAATAATGAATTTGCCGGCTATAGAGCTTCCAAACAAAACAGTTCCCATCCAGTTTCCGGAAATAAGGAAAATAAGGCAGCATCCAAGGCCTAGTATAAAGCAGGAGCCAGCCACTTTCTTTATAATATTTATCATCTCATTACGGTTGCTTGTGGTCTGGATTTCAGCCACTGTCGGCATCAGCATAATGGAAATGGAACTGGTAATGGCAGAGGGAAACAGAATGCAGGGCAAGGCCATACCAGTCAGCACCCCATAAATACTAAGTGCCTGAGAGGTGGTATGATTGTACAGTAGAAGCCGTGCAGGAATGGAGATGGCTTCTATGCTCTGCAGAAGGTTAATTAATACCCGGTTGGCTGTGAGGGGGAGGGAAAGTGGGACAAGCTCCCTGAACCGGGACAGGATACTGGCATATGTAACATTCAGGCGGGCAAAAGGGTGTGTCTTGCTAGTCAGGGATTTTGCGGAGTACAGTGCGGATGCCATTTCTCCAATGACCAGACCCAGTACAGCAATTGTTATAGGAACTTCGCTCCCCTTTTTCGTGAGAATTACATAAAATGCATAAACAGAAAGAATCCTGGCAACCTGCTCAATTAATTGAGAAAGGGCCGGAATTTCGGTTTGCTTCATACCATAGCAGTATCCGGAGATACAAGTATGGATTGCAGCGAAAGGAAGTGCGTAGGATAGTGGAATAAGCAGTGGCTCGCAGCGGGAATCTCCTAAAAATTTTTCGGCAATGTAAGCAGCATTTCCCTGAAGAATAAGTGCACAGGCACAGGAAAGTAAAAAAGATAGGAGAAGCCCCAGAAGAAGTATTTCCCGGGCTTCTTTCCTTTTTCCCAGAGAAACTTTCTGGGCGACGGTTCTTGAGATGGCAGTTTCCAGTCCTGCCGCTGTAAGGGCGAAACACAGTGAGTAGACCGGGAAAATGAGCTGGTACAGACCGACGCCTTCTTCACCGAATGTATGACTTAAAAAAACACGGTAGAAAAACCCCATGAACCGGCATAGAAAACCGGTGGCAGTAAGAATAAAAGTCCCTCGGATAATGGTTTGTTTTCTGGACACGCGTATTGTATCTCCTAAAAAACATATTTTTACAACATATTCGAGTTTCCGGGTTGACAGAACTGGAAACGAGTGGTATTCTACAAATGAATAAAATCCTAGTAAAAAGATAGGGATTGAAATGATAGGGATTAAATTTTCCGGAAGAGGAATAATAACCGGAGAAATAAGCAGAAAACAAATCATAGTTAAAAACAGGAAGGTGATAATTTGAAGTTGTCAACAAAAGGAAGGTATGGATTGCGGGCACTGATTGATTTAGCTCAATATAGTGAGAATGAACCTGTCTCCATTACCAGTATTGCTGGCAGACAGGGAATTTCGGAACGTTATTTAGAGCAATTGATGGCTATGCTGAAAAAAGATGGGCTTGTGAAAAGCATCCGGGGAGCCGGCGGAGGATATATACTGGCAAAGGACCTGGAAGAGATATCCGTAGGTGATGTACTGAGGGCATTGGAAGGCAGCCTGGAGCCTGTGGAGTGTTCGGGCCTGAATCCTGAGGAGGGATGCAAGTCGGCTGATAGTTGTGTTACAAAACACGTGTGGCAGCGCATCAATGATAGTATTAATCAGACAGTAGATGAAATGAAATTGGACCAGCTGGTAGAAGAGCAGAAAAGGATGAAATGCCAGGAGATACCAGGACAGGTTGGTTGTAAGAATTAGATAGAAGCAGTCCGTGATAAGTCAAAAGGTACAGGCCGCGGAAAGCTTACGTAAGGAGGATGAAAAGAATGGATAAATTGATTTACTTAGATAATGCTGCTACAACGAAAACAGCACCGGAGGTTGTGGAAGCAATGCTCCCTTATTTTACAGAGAATTACGGAAATCCGTCCAGTGTATACAGTTTTGCAGCAGCGAATAAGGACGTGATATCCAGACAGCGGGACATAATCGCAGAAGCACTTGGGGCAAAAGGAAATGAAATTTATTTTACGGCCGGAGGCTCAGAAGCAGACAACTGGGCGTTAAAAGCAACGGCAGAGGCTTACGGCAGTAAAGGAAAACATATCATTACAACGAAGATAGAACATCATGCCATCCTCCACACCTGTGAATACCTGGAGAAAGATGGATATGAAGTAACCTATCTGAATGTGGATGAGAACGGCATTGTGAAGCTGGATGAATTAAGAGATGCTATCCGCCCGGACACCATTCTTATTTCAATTATGTATGCGAACAATGAAATTGGTTCTATACAGCCAATTCAGGAAATCGGGGAGATTGCACATGAGCATGGTATTCTTTTCCACACAGATGCAGTTCAGGCATTTTGCCAGGTTCCTATTGATGTGAACGTCTGTCATATTGATATGCTCAGCGCCAGTGCCCATAAGCTAAATGGGCCGAAAGGAATTGGCTTTCTTTATATAAGAACCGGTGTCAAAATACGTTCTTTTGTACACGGAGGTGCCCAGGAGCGTAAACGCCGTGCAGGTACGGAGAATGTAACAGGCATTGTAGGGTTTGGAAAAGCGGTAGAAAGAGCTGTTTCTTCTTTAGAAGAGCGCACTGCCAGGGAAAAGGAGCTTAGGGATTATTTCATCAGCCGGATTGAGGCTGAGATTCCGTACAGCAGGCTGAATGGAGACCGGGTAAACCGGCTTCCCAATAATGTGAATTTCAGTTTCAGGTTCGTGGAGGGAGAATCCCTTCTGATTATGCTGGATATGAAAGGTATTTGCGCATCCAGCGGCTCAGCATGTACTTCAGGTTCATTAGACCCGTCTCATGTACTGCTGGCAATCGGGCTGCCCCACGAGATTGCACATGGCTCACTGCGTATAACGTTAAGTGAGGAGACCACAAAAGAAGATTTGGACTATGTAGTAGAGTCATTAAAGGGAATTGTAGAAAATTTACGAGGCATGTCTCCTTTATATGAAGACTTTGTTAAAAAACAAGACAAATAATAAGAAACATCCGTATCACTAAGGAAACAACCATGCTGCTAAGTTCGAAAAAACCTCACTAAGCCAGCAGGTTGTGCTTTACTACTAAGTTCGAAAAAACCTTACTAAGTAGTATAAGCAAGTCGACAGGATGTACTTTGTAACTAGGACATGAAAAGACCAAGTCCAAGTAACATAAGTAGGAGGGAAAATATATGTATACAGAGAAGGTAATGGATCATTTTCAGAATCCGAGAAATGTGGGAGAAATAGAGGACGCCAGCGGCGTTGGAACTGTAGGAAATGCGAAATGCGGCGATATCATGAGGATTTATCTGGATATTGATGAAAACCAGGTTATTCAGGATGTGAAGTTTAAAACATTCGGCTGCGGAGCAGCGGTGGCTACAAGCAGCATGGCAACAGAACTGGTAAAAGGAAAGAATATCCAGGAAGCAATGCAGATTACAAATAAAGCAGTTATGGAAGCATTGGATGGACTTCCCCCAGTGAAGGTACACTGTTCTCTGCTGGCAGAGGAAGCAATTCATGCAGCTCTTTGGGATTATGCAGAGAAACATGGAATTAAGATTGAAGGATTGGAAAAACCAAAGTCAGATATTCACGAAGAAGAAGAGGCAGAGGAGTATTAATGAGTAAGGTAGTAGTCGGAATGTCCGGGGGTGTAGACTCTTCGGTAGCTGCATACCTTCTGAAAGAACAAGGCCATGATGTGACCGGAGTGACCATGCAGATATGGCAGGACGAGGATCAGGCTGTTCAGGAGGAAAATGGAGGCTGCTGCGGTTTAAGTGCAGTGGATGACGCGAGAAGAGTGGCTGCGGACCTGGGGATTCCGTATTATGTTATGAATTTTAAACCGGAGTTCAAAGAACACGTTATAGATTATTTTATAGAAGAATATTTGCAGGGGAAGACACCGAATCCCTGTATTGCCTGCAACCGGTATGTAAAGTGGGAATCTCTCCTGAACCGGAGCATGTCTATCGGCGCAGAGTATATAGCAACAGGTCATTATGCCAGAATTGTAAAGCTTGAAAATGGCCGTTACACTCTGCGGCAATCTGCAACAATTTCCAAGGACCAGACTTATGCGCTTTATAATCTGACACAGGAGCAGTTAAAACATACACTGATGCCTGTTGGAGAATATTCCAAGGAGGAAGTGCGCCGTATTGCAGAGAAGATTAATCTCAGAATAGCGAACAAGCCGGACAGTCAGGATATTTGTTTTGTACCTGACGGAGATTATGCTGCTTATATAGAAGAAACTGCGGGTGTACCCATACCAGAAGGAAATTTTGTAAATAGCAGTGGGCAGGTGCTGGGACGTCATAAAGGCATCACTCACTATACTGTGGGGCAGAGAAAAGGGCTGGGACTTGCACTGGGTTATCCTGCCTTTGTTCTGGAAATAAGGCCGGACACAAATGAGGTGGTGCTTGGTACTGTGGAGGAATCCATGACCATCACACTCAGAGCCAACCAGCTGAATTTTATGTCGGTAGAGGATTTGACAGAGCCTTTGCGTGTTTGGGCTAAGATACGTTACAACCACAAGGGGACCTGGTGCACGGTAGAAAAGACAGGGGCAGATGAAGTACTCTGTACATTTGAGGAACCTCAGCGGGCGGTAACGCCGGGACAGGCTGTTGTATTTTACGATGGAGAATATGTTCTGGGAGGAGGAACAATATTATGATAAGCAGTGATTTCCACATGCATACGGACTTCTCTTCTGATTGTAATATACCTCCAAGAGATATGATAGAAGGTGCAATTAAAAAAGGTATGCATACGATATGTATTACAGACCATAATGATAAGGATTACCCTTTTTATAAAGAAGGAGTTGTAGAGTTTACTTTCGATGTGGACAAGTATTTCGAAGTTCTTGAGCCGCTTCGGGAGGAATATGCGGACAGAATTGATGTGCGCATCGGGATTGAGATAGGCTTACAGCCTCACCTTGGAAAATACTATGAAGAGCTGGTCCATAAGTATCCTTTTGATTTTGTGATTGGGTCTGTCCATTTGATTTACGGGAAAGACCCATATTATGAGGAAACGTTTGGGGAGCAGACAGATGAAGAGGTTTACCAGAAAACATTTGAGGCAACCCTTGAAAGTTTGGATGGGGTGAAGGATTTTGATGTTTTGGGACATATTGATTATGTGGTGCGCTACGGAAAAAATCAGGCACAGGGGTATAGCTACCAGAAATATGCGGATTGTCTGGACGAGATACTGAAAAAAGTGATTGCTATGGGAAAAGGCATTGAGCTAAACACATCAGGTTTCAAGTATGGACTGGGATTCTGCCATCCTCATCCGGATATCATCAAACGCTACCGTGAACTGGGCGGTGAAGTGATTACCATTGGGGCAGACGGGCATAAACCGGAGCACATTGCCTATGATTTTCAGAATGTAGAAAGGCTCTTAAAGAGCTGTGGTTTTAAATATTATACAGAATTTAAGAGCAGAAAACCGATTTTTAGACAACTTCCATAAAAATATATTTACTACTTGAATTTTTGTTTTCGATTTAGTACAATAAACCATAGTTGATGAATCTTTAACGAACTCTGTTTGTGTAGAGATTTCACAATAAAAGGACTGTATAACAGTTAATAACTTTTCAAACTTTAGGAGGAATTAATCATGGCAGTAAAAGTAGCGATTAATGGATTTGGACGTATTGGACGTCTCGCATTCAGACAGATGTTCGGGGCAGAAGGATATGAAGTAGTTGCAATTAACGACTTGACATCTCCCAAGGTGCTGGCTCATTTGTTAAAGTATGATTCTACACAGGGAACATATGCATTGGCTAGTACAGTTACAGCAGGTGAGGACTCAATCACAGTAGACGGAAAAGAAATTAAAATCTATGCAAAGGCTAACGCTGAAGAACTTCCATGGGGAGAGATTGGAGTAGATGTAGTTCTGGAATGTACAGGCTTCTACACATCAAAAGCAAAAGCAGAAGCTCACATCAAAGCAGGCGCTAAAAAAGTAGTTATCTCTGCTCCGGCCGGAAATGATCTTCCTACCATCGTATATAATGTAAACCACGAAGAACTGACAAAAGATGACCATGTTATCTCAGCAGCTTCCTGTACAACAAACTGCCTGGCGCCAATGGCAAAAGCATTGAACGACCTTGCAGCAATCAAGAGCGGTATCATGTGTACAATTCACGCTTATACAGGCGATCAGATGACACTGGACGGACCGCAGAGAAATGGTGATTTAAGAAGATCACGTGCAGCAGCCGTTAATATCGTACCTAACAGCACAGGTGCAGCAAAAGCAATCGGACTGGTTATTCCTGAACTGAACGGCAAATTAATCGGATCTGCACAGCGTGTTCCTACACCAACAGGATCTACAACAATTCTGACAGCAGTAGTTGATGGCACTGTAACAGTTGATCAGGTTAACGAAGCTATGAAAGCAGCATCTAACGAATCCTTCGGATATAACACAGATGAGATCGTATCCAGCGACATCGTAGGAATGAAATTTGGCTCATTATTTGACGCTACACAGACAATGGTACTTCCATTGGACAACGGAACAACAGAAGTACAGGTTGTATCCTGGTATGACAATGAGAATTCTTACACAAGCCAGATGGTAAGAACAATCAAACATTTTGGAACATTACTGTAAGCTGTCATTGCGGAAAATTTAATCATTAAGTTGATTTCTAGTAACTGTTCATAGTTCTGAACAGATACAATTTCTAAAAATAGACTCAGAAGGGGTCCGGTCTAATATAGGACTGGATCCCTTTTATACTATATAGGAGGCAATAGTATGCTCAACAAAAAATCAGTAGATGATATTAATGTAAATGGTAAAAGAGTCCTGGTAAGATGTGATTTTAATGTACCGTTGATTGACGGCAAGATTACGGACGAGAACCGTCTTGTAGCTGCACTTCCCACAATCAAAAAGCTGGTTGCAGATGGCGGGAAAGTGATTCTCTGCTCTCATTTGGGTAAACCTAAGGGACAGCCTCTTCCGGAATTATCTCTTGCACCGGTAGCGGTCAGATTATCCGACCTGCTTGGACAAGAGGTAAAATTTGCAGCAGACCCAGAAGTAGTGGGAGCCAATGCAAAAGCGGCAGTAGAGGCTATGAAGGATGGGGATATCGTTCTTCTGGAGAATACACGTTATAGAGCAGAAGAGACAAAGAACGGCGAGGCATTCAGTAAAGACCTGGCATCTCTCTGCGACATATTTGTTAATGATGCGTTTGGAACAGCACATAGAGCACATTGTTCTAATGTAGGTGTTACACAGTTTGTTGATACCGCAGTGGTTGGATACTTAATGCAGAAGGAAATTGATTTCCTGGGCAATGCAGTGGAAAATCCGGAAAGACCGTTTGTTGCTATTCTTGGCGGAGCCAAAGTATCCAGTAAACTTTCTGTAATCGAGAATCTTTTGGATAAAGTAGATACTCTCATTATCGGCGGAGGAATGTCCTACACATTCAGTAAGGCTCAGGGCGGCAGCGTTGGAAAATCCCTTCTGGAAGAGGATTACTGCCAGTATGCACTGGATATGGTTAAAAAAGCAGAGGAAAAAGGCGTGAAGCTGCTTCTTCCTGTTGACAATGTGATTGCAGATGACTTCTCCAATGATGCAAACTCAAAAGTTGTAGGCAGCGGAGAAATTCCGGACGACTGGGAAGGACTGGACATTGGACCTGAGACAGCGAAATTATTTGCTGATGCAGTAAAGAGTGCTAAGACCGTAGTATGGAACGGGCCAATGGGATGCTTTGAAATGCCGAAATTTGCAGTTGGTACAGAGGCAGTGGCAAAAGCACTTGCTGATACAGATGCAGTTACAATCATCGGCGGCGGAGATTCTGCAGCAGCCATAAATCAATTGGGATACGGAGATAAAATGACACATATCTCCACAGGCGGCGGCGCATCCCTGGAATTCCTCGAAGGAAAAGAACTTCCGGGAGTAGCGGCAGCAAATGATAAGTAAAAAGCTTGGCGAAGTTTTTTTGAGCCTAGCGTTTACTTAGTCCGCCGACCTTGGTGAGGTAGTTACGAGCCTAGTGAGACGGACATCCCGTAAAAGCTTGGCGAGTCAGATATTATTAAAAGTATAGAAGGAGATATATTATGTCAAGAAAGAAAATCGTTGCAGGAAATTGGAAGATGAACAAGACTCCCAGTGAGGCAGTTGCACTGGTAGAGGAGTTAAAACCATTAGTAGCAAGTGAAGATGTAGATGTTGTATTCTGTGTGCCTGCAATCGACATTATTCCTGTTGTTGAGGCTGTAAAGGGAAGTAATATCCAGGTTGGTGCTGAGAACATGTATTTTGAGGAGAGCGGAGCTTACACAGGTGAGATTTCTCCTGCTATGCTTGTAGACGCAGGTGTAAAATATGTTGTTCTTGGACATTCTGAGAGAAGAGAATACTTTGGCGAGACAAATGAAGATGTAAACAAAAAGGTTTTGAAGGCATTTGAACATAATATTACACCAATTATGTGCTGCGGAGAATCTCTGGAACAGAGAGAGCAGGGCGTGACAATGGACTTTATCCGCCAGCAGGTAAAGGTTGGTTTCCAGAACGTGACCGCAGATCAGGCTAAGACAGCAGTTATTGCATATGAGCCAATCTGGGCAATCGGGACAGGTAAGACAGCTACTACAGAGCAGGCTCAGGAAGTTTGCGCAGAAATCCGTGCATGTATCGCAGAAGTTTATGATGAAGCCACAGCAGAAGCAATCCGCATCCAGTACGGCGGTTCCGTAAATGCTTCTACAGCAGCAGAATTATTTGCACAGGCTGATATCGACGGCGGTCTTGTAGGCGGAGCATCTCTGAAAGCTGAATTTGGGAAAATTGTAAACTATAAATAAGAAACAAATGCAGATATCAGCACAGATTGATAGGGCATAACATATGCCGTGCAATTTGTGAGGAAGGGAATCGTGGGGGGCCGCAGTAACAGCTCGCCACGATTTTTGTTACAGTTCAGCCATGCAAATTTTCAGTATCATGTTAAGGAGAAAGTTTGCTTGCGTATGAGCATGATACTGAAAATTTATTTGGCGCTCTGCCCAAGCGAGATGGAACGAAGTGGAGTTGAGCTTGTGGCTGAACTGTAACAAATTTTCAGTCATATAAATTTTCAGCTTTGTGAAGAAAGAGAGGGCAGAATATGCAGTATGAGATAATACCGGTTCAGGTGAAAGGATCCGCACCTGATACAAAGTTTTATGCTTACATTTTGGATGATATAAAAGGTGCTCCATGTGGATCTGCCCGTCCCATGGTGATTCTATGTCCCGGAGGAGGGTATGGGAAGACCAGTGACAGGGAGGCGGAACCTATTGCAATGAAGCTTTTGGCCATGGGTTATCATGTGGGGATACTGAGGTATTCTGTAGCTCCTGCAAGATTTCCCGCAGCACTTCTGGAACTTGCGGAAGTGATGAAACTGGTTCATGAAAACAGAAAAAAGTGGCAGGTGGATATCAATCAGATATTTGTGCAGGGCTCTTCCGCAGGAGGACATTTGGCAGCAAGCCTGGGAGTATTCTGGAATCAGCCCTTCCTATATGAAAAGGCTGGAGTGGCACCGGAGGTTTTAAAGCCCCGGGGACTAATTTTAAATTATCCGGTGATTACATCAGACAAAGAATATATCAATGAGGAAAGCTTCCGGAATCTTTTGGGGGCCCAGTATGAGTCGGAAAAGGAAAAGGTGTCTGTTGAAAAACTGGTCACACCGGCTATGCCGCCCTGCTTTATCTGGCATACGTTTACAGATGAAGCGGTCCCCGTGGAGAATGTTCTGCTTCTGACCCGGGCTTTAAAAAAGTCAGGAGTATCTGCGGAACTTCATGTCTATTCGGAAGGGGAGCACGGATTGTCCCTTGGTGATGAGACAACGGCGAGAGCAGACGGAAGTAAAATCTGTGAACCAATTCAGTCCTGGATTGATTTGCTTGGAATCTGGCTAAAAGGGATGACTGAATAAATGAGAATTGCAAAAGGCTGGAAAAACATGTACAATGAATACCGGAATGAATAATTCGGATGAAGGAGAAAAGATATGAGTAAAAAACCAACTGTATTAATGATATTAGATGGGTATGGATTAAATGACAAAACTGCCGGAAATGCTGTGGCAGAGGCAAGTACACCGGTTATGGATAAATTAATGGCAGAATGCCCGTTTGTAAAAGGAAATGCCAGCGGATTGTCAGTGGGACTGCCTGACGGACAGATGGGAAATTCAGAAGTTGGACATTTGAATATGGGAGCAGGCCGTATTGTTTATCAGGACCTGACTAAGATTACAAAGTCTATTCAGGATGGTGACTTTTTTGAAAATGAAGCACTTCTTGCTGCCTGCAAGAATGCAAAAGATAATAATTCCGCCCTGCATATGTTCGGGCTTGTTTCCGATGGTGGCGTACACAGCCACAATGAGCATATTTATGGTCTTTTAGAACTTGCAAAAAAGCAGGGGATTGAAAAGGTATATGTACACTGCTTCTTGGACGGACGTGATACACCTCCTTCTTCAGGGAAGGAATATGTAGAGCAGCTGGAAGCAAAGATGAAGGAGATTGGAGCAGGAGAGGTTGCAAGCGTGATGGGACGCTACTATGCAATGGATAGAGATAACCGCTGGGACCGCGTGGAAAAGGCATACAGGGCTCTTGTAAAGGGCGAGGGAGAGACAGCAGAATCAGGACCCGCAGGAATCCAGGCTTCTTATGATGCAGGCGCCACAGATGAGTTCGTACTGCCTACTGTAGTTATGAAAAATGGATTACCGGTTGCGGCAATCAAAGATGATGATTCTGTTATTTTCTTTAATTTCCGTCCGGACCGTGCGAGGGAAATCACAAGAACATTCTGTGATGATCATTTTGAAGGATTTGACAGAGGCCCCCGTGTTAAGACAACTTTTGTGTGTTTTACGAATTATGATGTGACAATTGGAAACAAATTAGTTGCATTTGAAAAAGAAGAAATTACAAACACATTTGGGGAATTTCTTGCTAAAAATCATAAAACACAGGCACGTATTGCAGAGACAGAAAAGTATGCCCATGTAACCTTCTTTTTCAATGGAGGCGTGGAAGAACCCAATGAAGGTGAAGACAGAATCCTTGTAAAATCACCCAAAGTTGCTACCTATGATTTGAAACCGGAGATGAGTGCCTTTGAGGTGTGCGATAAGCTGGTTGAGGCGGTGAAATCTGATAAATATGACGTCATTATCATTAACTTTGCAAATCCGGATATGGTAGGCCATACTGGAGTGGAAACAGCTGCAATCGCAGCCATAGAAGCTGTTGATGAGTGTGTAGGCAGAACCGTGGAGGCTGTAAAGGAAGTGAATGGACAGATGTTCATTTGTGCAGACCATGGAAATGCAGAGCAGTTGATTGATGATGAAACAGGAGAGCCATTTACCGCTCATACGACCAATCCGGTGCCGTTTCTTCTTGTAAATGCAGATCCGGCTTACAAACTGAGAGAAGGGGGCTGCCTGGCTGACATTGCTCCTACTTTGATAGACCTGATGGGAATGGAGCAGCCAAAAGAAATGACCGGAAAATCCCTGCTGATAAAGTAGACTTATTGAACGGCTAATGTTCAATAAGAGGAGCTCAATGAATGTTCAATGAGAGAAGAATAGAGGGCTGGTGAGTAGATGTATGATAAACTGACAAAAGGCGATATAAAAAAGATTGAGGAAGAAATTGAGCACCGTAAATTGGTGGTGCGGAAACAGGCTATTGAGGCTGTGAAGGAAGCACGGGCTCACGGTGATTTGAGTGAAAACTTTGAGTATCATGCGGCGAAGAAGGATAAGAATAAAAATGAGAGCCGTATCCGGTATCTTGAGAGAATGCTGAAGACTGCAGTGATTGTGGAAGACAGTTCACGTGAAGACGAGGTTGGAATTAATAATACAGTAGAATTATACTATGAAGATGATGATGAGGTGGAAACATACCGCCTTGTCACATCGGTGCGGGGAAGCTCCATCAACGGGCGGATCAGCATTGAATCCCCAATCGGAAAAGCCATATTGGGACATAAGCTAAATGACAGGGTATATGTGAAGGTAAATAACGATTTTGGCTATTATGTTGTGATTCGCAGAATCATAAATACCCAGGAAGAAGAGGAAGAAAAAATCAGAAGCTTTTGACCGAAAGGAGGAATTTATGGAGATAAAAACAGTCCTGTTTGATTTGGACGGAACTTTAACAGATTCTGGTACTGGAATTACAAATAGCGTAAACTACGCTTTGAAAAAATATGGAATGGAAGTAGAGAATCCTTCAAAACTCCGTCATTTCATCGGGCCGCCTTTAAAAGAGCAGTTACGGGTACACTGTGGTATTTCTGAGGAAGAAAGCAATCAGGCGGTTGCTTATTACCGGGAATACTATACGGAAAAGGGGATTTTTGAAAATGAAGTTTATGAAGGAATCCCTGAACTGCTTCAGGCCTTGAAAAGTGCCGGAAAGACCGTTATCATGGCTACATCCAAACCCGAAAAGTATGCCAAAATCATAGCAGACCATTTTAATATTTCTCAATATTTTGACTTTATAGGCGGAAGCCTGATGGACGGAACCCGGACAAAAAAGTCGGAAGTCATAGAATATGCCCTAAAGGAATGTAAAATACAAGACAGGGAGAGTACCTTGATGATTGGTGACAGACGCTATGATATCCAGGGAGCAAAAGAGTTAAACATCCATTCCATGGGTGTGTTATACGGCTATGGTACCAGAGAAGAACTAGAAAGTGCAGGGGCAGATATCATCATAAAAACCCCTGGGGAAGCAGCCGGATACTTAAATATCAGTATTAATAAATCATAAATCTTGCCTATATTAGGCAAAAATAAAAGGCTCGGTGGATACAGAACTCAAGTACGTTTCGATGTACTTGAAGCTTGTATCTGCCGGGCCTTTTTGGTTTTAAAATTTGATTACCGCAGCGCCTAGATTACGTTTACTACGTTTTCTATACTCTGTTTACTGCAGCCTCTAAATTCCGCTTACTACAGCCGCGCCGCCTACTGACTTGGCAGGCTGTGATTCTACATTTTCCACGGTGCCTTTTACTTCGTTTTCCAGATTTTTATTTGCCGTTGAAAGCATCAGCTTAATCCGGTTCAGCTGATTTACTTCACTTGCTCCCGGGTCAAAATCAATGGCAACCACATTAGACTGGGGATATACCCGGCGCAGCTCTTTGATGACTCCTTTTCCTACCACGTGGTTGGGCAGGCACGCAAAAGGCTGGGTACATACAATATTACCGGCCCCGCTATGTATCAGTTCCAGCATCTCACCGGTCAGGAACCAGCCTTCACCAGTTTGATTTCCGATAGATACGAATTCAGATGCCATTTTTGCCAGGTTCTCAATACGGGCAGGCGGATCAAAATGTCTGCTGGCTTCAAATGCGCTGGATGCCGGTGAACGGAACCATTCCAGAGCTTTTATTCCCAGGTTTCCAATTCTTGCTTTTGATTTTGCAAATCCCAAATGAGACACTTTGAAGTTTTGGTTGTAGAAGCAATAGAGCAGGAAATCCAGCAAATCTGGAACCACAGCTTCTGCACCTTCATTTTCCAGCAGCTCTACAAGGTGGTTATTTGCGGCCGGAAGGAATTTTACAAGGATTTCTCCGACTACACCAACCCGGGGTTTCTTTACATTCAAGATTTCAATTGTATCAAAATCATGAATGATTTCCCGGCAAAGCTTTTTGAATTTATGTCTGGACGGATATCCGCCGGAAAGAAATTCTTTACATATTTTTGCCCATTTTCTGTGGATGGCATCCGTTGTCCCCGGCACTTTTTCATAAGGACGCATGCGATAAACACATTTCATGAAAATGTCGCCTAAGACAGCAGCGTATATACCTCTGAGAGCCAAAGCAGGTGTTATCTTAAAACCAGGGTTTCCTTCCAGTCCGCTCAGATTAATGGAGATTACAGGAATATGTGCATATCCCGCTTTCTTCAATGCACGCCTGATGAAACCTATGTAATTGGATGCACGGCATCCGCCTCCGGTCTGGCTGATAATAACGGCAAGCTTATCGGTATTATATTTTCCGGATAAAATCGCTTCCATAATCTGTCCTACCACCATAAGGGAAGGATAGCAGGCATCGTTGTTTACGTATTTCAGGCCTACATCTACGGCCTGCTTATTGTCATTTGGAAGTACTTCCACTTTATAGCCGGAAGCCTGGAATGCAGGTTCCAGCAGCTCAAAATGCATAGGAGACATCTGAGGGCAGAGGATTGTATAGGACTTGCGCATCTCCTTTGTAAATGGTACTTTTTCTATGGAGGACGTATGCATCTCCCTCTTTGTATTGCGCTGTTCTCTGACACGGATAGCAGCAAGCAGAGAGCGGACACGGATTCTGGCTGCTCCCAGATTATTGACCTCATCGATTTTCAATGAAGTATATATTTTATCTGAGCGGGTCAGAATCTCTTCAACCTGATCAGTTGTTACAGCATCCAGGCCGCATCCGAAGGAGTTTAACTGAATCAGATCCAGATTTTCCTTTGTTTTTACATAATTTGCCGCAGCATATAAGCGGGAATGGTACATCCACTGGTCCATGACATTTAAAGGACGTTCAACAGGCTGAAGATGGGAGACTGAATCCTCCGTCAATACGGCAATGTTGTAAGAATTCACCAGCTCAGGCAGTCCGTGATTGACTTCAGGGTCAATGTGGTATGGACGTCCGGCCAATACAATACCCCGGTTTCCCGTCTCATCCAGAAACTTGATAGTTTCTTCGCCTTTTCGGCGCATATCTTCACCGCATGCTTTTAGCTCCGCCCATGCATCATGGACTGCATCCCGAATCTCATTCTCAGGAATAGAGAACTTTTCCGAAAGCTCTTCAGTCAGGCGGCTGTGAAGAATCTCTTCATTTGCGAAGGAGAGGAAAGGATGGATAAAATCCACTTCACCGTGTACAATGGAGTCCATATTGTTCTTAATATTTTCCGGATAAGAGGTTACAATCGGGCAGTTGTAATGGTTATTGGCATCCTCAAATTCATTTCTTTCATATGAAACAGAAGGATAGAAAATCTGCCGGATTCCTTCATTAATCAGCCATTGCACATGTCCATGTGCCAGCTTTGCCGGATAACATTCTGATTCACTTGGAATAGAATCAATTCCAAGCTCATAGGTTTTTCGCGTAGAGGCAGGGGATAACACAACCCGGAACCCTAACTTAGTGAAAAATGTGAACCAGAAAGGATAATTCTCGTACATATTTAAAACCCGGGGAATTCCAATAATACCGCGTTTTGCTTCGGATTCCTCCAAAGGGGTGTAGCCTAAATACCGCTGGCTCTTATACTCAAAAAGATTTGGCAGCCCGTTCCCGGCTTTTTCTTTTCCAAGCCCTTTTTCACAGCGGTTTCCGGTGATGAAACGACGTTTGCCGCTGAAATGGCTGACAGTCAGGCGGCAGTTATTTGTACATCTTTTACATTTGGTCATGGTGGTAGTATATTCCAATGCTTCAATTTCATCAATGCTCAGCATTGTAGTACCTTCACATTCCACATATCGTTCCCGGGCGATTAAAGCAGCCCCGAAGGCTCCCATGATCCCTGCAATATCGGGACGGATGGCCTCGCAGTTTGCGATTTTTTCAAAGCTGCGCAGCACAGCGTTATTGTAAAAGGTTCCGCCCTGCACTACAATATGGTTTCCGAGTTCGGAAGCATCAGATACCTTTATAACCTTAAACAGTGCATTTTTAATGACAGAATAAGCGAGACCTGCGGAAATATCAGCGACTTCAGCACCCTCTTTCTGGGCCTGTTTTACCTTGGAATTCAT
The DNA here is from genome assembly GCF_003149105.1 of Faecalicatena contorta. GTDB lineage: Bacteria > Bacillota > Clostridia > Lachnospirales > Lachnospiraceae > Muricomes > Muricomes contortus_C. Next base: position 59,776 of record NZ_QGDS01000001.1, read on the forward strand.
GAATACAGTACAGCGTGTACCAAGATCAATTGGGTTTTTGGCGTAAAGAGCTTCCTGGGCAAAATCTTCTACGGAATAATTCAGAGATTTTGCAAAGGTTTCGATGAAAGAACCACACCCGGAGGAGCAGGCTTCATTTAACTGCACGCTGTCAACTGTCTGGTTTTTGATTTTAATACATTTCATATCCTGTCCGCCAATGTCCAGGATACAATCTACATCAGGCTCGAAGAAAGATGCGGCATAGTAGTGAGAAACTGTTTCTACCTCTCCCTCATCCAGTAAAAGGGCAGCTTTAATTAATGCCTCTCCATATCCAGTAGAACAGGAGTGCACAATTTCCACATCTTCCGGCAGCTTGCTGAAAATATCTTTGACTGCGCGAAGGGTAGTGCCCAGGGGGTCTCCTTCATTGTTGTTATAGAAGGAATACAAAAGTGTACCGTCTTCACCAACCAGTGCGGCTTTTGTTGTTGTGGAACCTGCATCGATTCCCAGAAAGGCCTTTCCTGTGTAAGAAGCAAGGTCCTTCACAGGCACTTTGTGGTTTGCATGGCGCAGGGTAAAAGAATCATATTCTTCGGTAGAAGCAAAAAGGGGTTCCATTCTGTCCACTTCAAATTCCATTTTTATCTTTCCGGCCAGACGCTGCTGAAGGCTTCTGAGAGCCACATTCACATCTCTTTTCGAATTCAGTGCAGAACCGATGGCTGCAAACAGGTGAGAGTGGTCCGGAGCAATGGTGTGCTCCTCATCCAGTTCTAAAGTGCGCACAAATGCAGTTTTAAGCTCGGAAAGAAAGTGAAGGGGTCCGCCTAAAAAGGCTACATGTCCCCGGATAGGTTTTCCGCAGGCAAGGCCGCTGATGGTCTGATTTACTACAGCCTGGAAGATAGAAGCAGCCAGATCTTCCTTAGCAGCCCCTTCATTGATTAGAGGCTGGATATCGGATTTTGCAAATACACCGCAGCGGGCGGCAATAGAATACAGTGCCTGATAGTTTTTTGCATATTCATTCAGTCCCTGAGCATCGGTCTGCAGCAGAGATGCCATCTGGTCGATAAAAGAACCTGTACCTCCGGCACAGACACCATTCATACGCTGTTCTACATTTCCGCCTTCGAAATAAATAATCTTGGCATCTTCACCACCCAGCTCAATGGCAACATCTGTCTGGGGGGCATAATCCTGCAATGCAGTGGATACGGCTATAACCTCCTGCACAAAGGGGACTCCCAGGTGTTTGGCCAAAGTCAGGCCGCCGGAACCGGTAATAACCGGTGAAACACGGATTGCACCCAGTTTGCAGATTGCTTTTTCAAGCAGCTCAGACAGGGTTTCCTGGATATTAGCAAAATGCCGTTCGTAATCGGAAAAGAGTACCTCTTTGTCATGACCTAGAATTGCAATCTTTACAGTGGTGGAACCAATGTCAATTCCTAAAGTATGTAATTCATTTAAGTTCATAGTGTTTTCCTCATTTTCTAAAACTATTATATGTTAGTTACTTCCTATTAAATGTATTTTTGGGTGTTACAACAATTTACATTATACGACAATATAGAAAAAAAGACAATTGTAATTATTATGCAGGTTTGTGGAATAATGGTACAAAGATTATAAAATTTTACAAAATCATAACATGAAAAAGGGTAACATATATTTGACAAACCCCCTGCCCAGACGGTACAATTACTGTATCTGTTCAGGGCCATGAACAGATACGCCGCAAGCCCATAAAAATCGCCTTTGGCGATGGGACTTGCTATTGCATGTTCAATGTTTTTACACAGACTGGGCATTTACTGCACAGTTTTGTACTGAACAGTTATTAATTACTTCATAAATGAGCAAATAAAAAGTAAGGAGAAAAATGTCATTGAATTGGTTAAGTAAGTTAGAAAAAAAGTTTGGTCGTTATGCTATCCATAATCTGACCTTATATTTAATCGGGGGTTATATTATCGGATATGGAATATATAGCCTTCTTCCGAATCTATTAGGCTGGCTGACCCTGGAACCAGGACTTGTACTGTCAGGTCAGGTCTGGAGGATCATATCATGGATTCTGGTGCCGCCCAGCGGAAATATGATTACGATTCTCATTATGATGTTGTTTTACTATTCACTGGGAACTGCGCTGGAACGTACGTGGGGAGCATTTCGTTACAATGTTTATATTTTTTCGGGAATTCTTTTCACCGTTATTGGTGCCTTTATATTATATTTGGTAACCGGCGGATTGTTAGGACTGGGATTTTACTTCAGTACGTATTACATTAATATGTCTATTTTTCTGGCGTTCGCCGTCAGCAATCCGGATATGGAAATAATGCTGTATTTCATCCTCCCTATAAAGATTAAATGGATGGCGCTGGTTTATGCCGCATTTATCTTATATGACCTGGTACGCGGAAATATGGTTACGAGGGTTGCAATTATAGCGTCTCTTCTGAACTTTATTGTATTCTTTTTCTCCAGCAGGAATACGAAGCCCTATACTCCGAAAGAGAGAGCAAGAAAGGCTGATTTCAAGAAACAGTCCCGTCCCCATATGACATACCAGAATGGCGCACGCCACCGGTGCGCAGTGTGCGGGCGGACAGAGCTGGATGACCCAACTCTGGAGTTTCGTTTTTGTTCAAAATGTAAGGGGAATTATGAGTATTGTCAGGATCACCTGTTTACGCACCGGCATGTTGAATGAAATGTTTTGAAAGAAAAGTAAAAGAAATAAAGTAATATCAGAGAGGATATAGAAAATGAAGAAGACAAAAGTAGTATGTACAATGGGACCAAACACAAATAATAGAGAATTGATGAGAAAGCTGATCCAAAACGGCATGGATGTTGCACGTTTTAATTTTTCCCACGGCGACCATCAGGAACATAAAAGCAGAATGGATATGTTAAAGCAGCTTAGGGAAGAGGAACGTGTCAACACGGCAATTCTGCTGGATACCAAAGGCCCGGAGATCCGCACCGGCCTGCTGGCCGATGGAAAGAAAGTTACCCTGGAGACAGGGAGCACTTTTACCTTGACTATTGATGATATAGTAGGCAATGAGCAAAAAGTATCCATCACATACACCGGATTGGTAGATGATGTGGACAAAGGTAAGATTATTCTGATTGATGACGGTCTGATTGGACTTAAGGTTGTAAGCAAGACAGACCGTGACATTGTCTGTACCGTTGTAAACGGGGGAGAACTAGGTGAACGAAAAGGGGTGAATGTACCCAATGTTCCTGTACGACTTCCGGCTATTACAAGTAAAGATAAAGAAGATATTAAATTTGGTGTAGAGCAGGATGTGGACTTTATTGCGGCATCTTTCGTGAGAAATGCAGAATGTGTTCTGGAAATCAAAGCTTACTTAAAAGAACTGAATGCGCCATATATCCCAATTATAGCTAAGGTAGAAAATGCAGAAGGGATTCAGAATATTGATGAGATTATCCGGGCTGCGGATGGAATCATGGTAGCCCGCGGAGATCTGGGAGTAGAGATTCCGGCAGAAGAGGTTCCCTATTTGCAGAAAATGATTATTCAGAAATGTAATAATAATTTTAAAACCGTTATTACAGCTACCCAGATGCTGGATTCCATGATTCGTAACCCCCGTCCTACAAGAGCTGAGGTTACCGATGTGGCGAATGCAGTCTACGACGGTACCGATGCAGTGATGCTGTCAGGGGAGACGGCCCAGGGGAAATATCCGCTGGAAGCTTTGCAGATGATGGTACACATCATAGAAAATTCAGAACAGCATTTGGATTATGACCTTATATTGGAAAAGGCAGGGAATCACCTGCGGACAGGAGTGTCTAGTGCGATAGGGTATTCCTCTGTGCTTGCCGCGGCAAACCTGAATGCAAAATGCATCATAACACCGTCTGTATCCGGAGCGACAGCAAGGGTGGTATCAAATCTGAAGCCAAAACAGGAAATCCTGGGGGTAACACCTAATGAAAGAACTTTGCGCAGGATGTCTATTTACTGGGGAGTCAGACCTCTGAAATCTTTAGAAGTGAATACTACAGAGGACATTTGCAGCGGAGCGATTGAACTGGCTCTTGTGAAACAGTATATTGAGACAGGGGATGTAGTTGTACTGACTGCCGGAATTCCATCGCCAAGTGTGAAGAAGGAAAAGAGCGGAATCAGCAATATGATGAGAATTGCGACGATAGAGTAGAGATAGCTGTTGTGCAAATATTTTATAAAAAGTATTCTGACCAGCGAATTACCAAAGCTATACTTGTTGAACTACTAATGTTCAACAAGTATAGCTTTGTGTAAGACGCTGGTTTTTTAACAACCTATTGACAGATAGTTTTGAATGTTATATAGTGTTCCTGTAAAGTACTACTAATGGAGTATAATAGAATGGATGAACAACAGTTTATAGAATATTTACTTCATTTCGGACTGACGAGGCAGGAAGCTCTGGTTTATCAGAAGCTGCTGCATAGAGGAAAGCAGACCGGATATGAGGTGGCTAAAGAAGCCGGTATTTCTCGCTCCAATGCTTATAATTCACTTGCAGCCCTGGTGGAGAAGGGGGCCGCGTATCTTGTGGAAGAATCAGCAAAACGATATATTCCGGTGAATCTGAAAGAATTTTGCGATAATTGTATCCGCAGAATGAAGGCAGAAGAGGAGTGGCTTATAAAAAACCTGCCCCCGGGGCAAGTGGAGGAAGAGGGCTATATCACCATTGAAGGGGCGGCCAATATACAGGACAAGATTCAGAATTTGCTGGAACATTCACAGGAACGTGTATATTTATCTTGTACATTAGATTGCCTGGGTGAGTTTCTAGAGGAATTAAAACAACTTTTGTCTGCAGGGAAAAAGGTGGTCATTATTACAGACGGGCCTTTTGAACTGGACGGTGCAAAGGTTTACATCACCGGGGATAAAGGCAGGCAGATAGGACTTATCATGGATTCAAAGTATGCATTGTCCGGTGAATACGGCAAGGGAAGTATGAACACCTGCCTGTATTCCGCTCAGAATAATTTTGTAATGGTATTCAAAATGGCTTTAGCGAATGAAATTCAACTAATAGAGCTACGTAAAGGAGAAAAGCAGATATGAAAAAAGAAGTATTTGTAACGAAAGAACAGCTGGATGAGATTGTAAAAGAATTTCCTACCCCTTTCCATCTTTATGATGAAAAAGGAATCAGAGAAAATGTGAAGGCTCTCAAGGAAGCTTTTGCATGGAATCCCGGCTACAAAGAGTATTTTGCAGTGAAGGCAACACCAAATCCTTTTCTGGTTCAGATTTTGAAGGAGTACGGCTGCGGCTGTGATTGTTCTTCTTATACAGAACTGATTCTCTCTGATGCAATTGGAGTAAGAGGTGAGGATATTATGTTTTCTTCCAATGACACCCCTGCTGAGGAATATGTACTGGCGGATAAGATGGGGGCAATTATTAATCTGGATGACATCACACACATTGATTTTCTGGAGCAGACAATCGGTCATATTCCAGAAACCATAAGCTGCCGGTATAATCCAGGCGGATTATTTAAAATCAGCAATGATATTATGGATAACCCGGGAGACTCCAAATTTGGCATGACTACAGAACAGATATTTGAGGCGTTTAAAATCCTGAAAGAAAAAGGTGCGAAGGATTTCGGGATTCATGCTTTTCTTGCCAGCAATACCGTGACCAACGATTATTATCCGATGCTGGCAAAGGTATTGTTTGAGCAGGCAGTGCGCCTTCAGCGGGAGACGGGAGTGCATATTAAGTTTATCAATCTTTCCGGCGGAATCGGAATCCCATACAAGCCGGACCAGGAGCCAAATGATATACGTGCCATCGGTGATGGTGTACGCAGGGTATACGAGGAAGTTTTAGTACCTGCGGGTATGGGAGATGTGGCGATTTATACAGAACTGGGCCGCTATATGATGGGTCCTTATGGATGCCTGGTGACCACGGCAATTCATGAAAAGCATACTCACAAAGAATATATCGGTGTGGATGCATGTGCCGTAAATCTAATGCGTCCGGCTATGTACGGGTCCTATCACCATATTACAGTTATGGGAAAAGAAGACTGGCCCTGTAACCATAAATATGATGTGTCAGGCTCACTCTGTGAAAACAATGATAAATTTGCCATTGACAGGATGCTGCCTAAAATAGATAAAGGGGATTACCTGGTCATTCATGACACAGGAGCTCATGGCTTCGCCATGGGATATAATTACAATGGGAAATTAAGATCCGCGGAAGTTCTCCTCAGGGAGGATGGTACAGCGCAGCTTATCCGACGTGCGGAAACACCAGCAGATTATTTTGCAACTTTCGATTGCTTTGACATTGGGAAAAAACTGATTCAGAAGTAATTTGCAAATTAATAAAAAACTATTGCAAAATGTCCCTAAATATGGTAACATAAACTTCGGTTCGGAAAGCAGACATGCACTCCGAACCGGATGAGCGGATGTGGCGGAATGGCAGACGCACAAGACTCAAAATCTTGCGGGGGTGACCTCGTGTGGGTTCAAGTCCCACCATCCGCAGTCATAAGAAAAAGTCCAAGTAAGATTGGACTTTTTTGTGTTTTAGGGCAAGAATCAAGCCGCCTCGAAAGGCGGTTTTTAATTTTTTAAGAATGTTTATTGACATATGCCCGAAACAGAGTTATAGTAAGAATGTAAATGACATATGTCAATAACTTGAAGAAGGTTATTATCAACGCACGGAAGAAACGGAACAGGTCCGATGGAAGATGGAGCATTCACTGGAAAAGGTCTTGGAGGATGTCCTGGAAGGAATCTGTAACAAAACGTAAAAGCTGCAGAGTATTCTCCTGTTTCTTTTACTTATGAAGCGAGGTGAGAAAATGCCGAGACCGAGAAAATGGAGAAAAGTCTGTTGCCTGCCGGAAAATGCCCGATTTGGGCCTTTAGGAAGCGCAGTCAGTGGAGAAGAAATTGTAAGGATGATGGTGGATGAATACGAAACTATCCGCTTAATTGATCTGGAAGGATTTACACAGGAAGAGTGCGCAAAACAAATGAACATAGCTCGTACCACCGTTCAAGGGATATATGAAACGGCAAGAAGGAAACTTGCAGACTCTCTGGTACATGGAAAGGTACTGCTGATCGATGGAGGAGAATATATCCTTTGTGGGGGACAGGAGGAAACCTGTGGCCGCGGCTGTTGCCATAGACGTCGCCGAGGTAGAAGAATTAATAACGAAAACCATATTGAAAGTGAGGAGAATTAAGATGAGAATTGCGGTAACTTATGAAAACGGCGAGGTTTTTCAACACTTTGGCCACACCGAACGTTTTAAAATTTACGACATCGAAGATAACAAAGTGATTGTCGCTACAACAGTTAATACCAATGGCAGCGGTCATGGCGCCCTGGCGGATATTCTAAAAAAGCTGAATGTGGGTACGCTAATCTGTGGAGGCATCGGCGGTGGAGCTAAGAGAGCATTATCCGAAGCAAATATAAAGCTTTATGGTGGAGTAACAGGAAACGCGGATGAGGCTGTCGAGGCATTACTGGCGGAAAAACTCGTCTTCGACCCGGAAGCCACCTGTAATCATCACGGCGGACATCACGATGATGGCCGTGGAGGACACAACTGCGGAGAACATAATCATCACGAAAAATCGAGTACGGTATAATAACATTAGATACAGTACTGTTTCAAAAAACAAACGTAAAGATTGATACAATGTCAATGCGCAAAAAGAGCTAAATAATACTGGGCTTCAAGGCTGCTCTGACAATTATTTGGCAGTAAGTGTAAAAGTGCATGTTAATGAGGCTCACATAAAAGTGAGCTTCTTTTTTAACATATGGCACATAATTATTAGTAACTTATATTGGTTCCTTAGAATTATACGAAAGAAAACCTCCTGATTATTTTTATAAAAACATCTTGACAATCAGATAAAAATTTGATAATTTAAAATAAGTTAGCAATAACTAACTTATCCGTGATTATACTCCTACACTGCCAAAGGTCAGTGTTTACTTTAGCTAATTTGGTTAGTTAATACTAACTAAAAGCAGAAAGCGAGGCGATGATTTGAAAACATTTAATCAAAAACAAGCGATGTTCATGGCTATGCTGCGCGGTTCCGTCTGCCGACAGCATATTGAATCATTGTTTTTGTACCATGCTTCACCTGTGCTTCGCAAAGCAAAGCCTGCCGTGCTGATTACTGTAAAATCGGAATGCGTGAATTTATGGAGAAGCAGAGAAAAAGCAATGTGCAAAGCAAGTGGATTGTGTTTAAAGGAACTGAAAATCAACAACAACTCCTCATTGTTTTTGATATATGACCGATACGAAATTGAGCTTGCCATTCGAAACGAAAAATCGCTTTGTATTTTAGCATCATTCGGTTATGAACTTAATGGAAGTGTCGATGAATTTCTTAATTGCTTATCTGCAAGGCTTGCGTCAAACGATTTTCCTCATGAGATCGGTCTTTTCCTTGGCTATCCTCCGGGAGATGTAAAAGCTTATATCGAAAATGAAGGTAAAAACTGTACCTGCTGCGGATACTGGAAGGTCTATGAGGATGTTGAAGCGGCGCAGCAAATGTGGGCGAAAATTGATGAGGCTCAAATCTATGCAATTGATGTGCTGCAAAATTTTCCGTCAATACAAATTGCTGCAAATTTGCTGAGAGCTGTGTGAAAAGTTTTAGGGAAGGTAAAGTTAGTTAAAAAAATTTATATAAAGGAGAAAATCATTATGCAAATTAATCTTATTTACTGGAGCGGTACAGGTAATACCGAGGCTATGGCAAATCTAATCAAAGAAGGTGCGGAAAGCGCTGGAGCAACTGTCAATCTGAAAAATGTTTCTGATGCATCGATTGACGATGTAAACTGTGATGTTTTGGTTCTCGGTTGTCCTTCTATGGGGGATGAGGTGTTGGAAGAAAGTGAATTTGAACCGTTCATGATTTCCATTGAGGGAAGTCTCAGCGGAAAGAAGCTTGCGCTCTTTGGTTCATACGGTTGGGGCGACGGGCAGTGGATGCGCGATTGGGACGAACGCATGAAGAACGCGGGAGCAGTGCTTGCAGTTGAGAGTCTGATTGTGAATGACGCACCCAGCGGAGAATCTGAGCAGGAGTGTAAAGACTTCGGGAGAGAAATCGCACAGTGATATGAAGTTTTTGCAGCGACATCTTTGATTTTCCGGTAAATCTACATATTCTCACCATGGCTGAGTGGTTAAAAGCAATGGATTATGGCATTTATCTTTCAGAAAACAAAGCTTAAGCTTTCAGAATATTCTGAAAAAGAAGAGCAAAAGGGACTGACCCTTTTGCTCTTCTTTTTTTGAATTTGTTATAGCTTCCCGGCAGACGCATTTAAAGTATCGAAAAATGTATATAGCTGTTCAAAATCCTGTTCTTCATATAAAATAAATTTTTTTGATTGTACAGAAAGTTTTTCGTGACTTGCGCATTTTGCGTGACAGCCGCAAATTACAATGAGAAAATCATAGGTTTGTGCTGGTACAGCATACGAGAAGCAAAGTTGAGGGCAGTGTTTTTGAAGTTCCTGCACTTTTTTTGCTCTGTCATATTTGGGATTGCATCCTCCGCAGTATTTTATTCCTACAGTTAACATGGCAGAGAACCTCCAGAACACTTTCCCAGCAGTTTAACACGCAGTATATGGTTTTCATATGAGACAACTTTAACATTTCCATGGTGCCGGGCTAGCTCCGGGCGCACCTTTTCAATTTTATTCAGCATCTTAAAATACCTCCTTGTAAAATAAGGATACCATATAATGAGCAAGTCGTATGCCAAAAATTTTTATGTTATTAAGTGGTTTTATGAATTTCTATTTCTAATGGTCTTAAAAATGGCATTTATGCATTCTGCCAGGGAACAAATCACAACTATAAGGAAAACAAGTGCAATGATTGGATTTATTCCTCCTCTTCCCATAAAACGCAGTATATCAAGGTTACTCCAATCGAAGCGCTGCAGGAAAGTTGTAAATTCGGCGCTGAATATGTCTGGTCTGGTAATTAGATAAATCATAACGCCTATACTTATTAGGCTGTTTATTATGACTGCAGTGCAGACAAGAGGCGTCCATCTGCGCTCTTTAATCTTAATAATAGATTCGCCGGCACCAAATAAGAACATCGCTATAATAGCAGGGATACAGGCGGCTAAGAAGCTAGAGCTGAATAAGGTGTATATTCGTGTGTTGCCATCCAGAATCATAAAGGGAATAGGTAATGTTCCAGCGCACAGCAAAATTGCTAGGACAGAGAATGCAAACGTTAGTATCAACTCGGCAATACTGTCGGATAATGGTATTTTTCCTTTGTCAGCAGGCAATACTTCCGGTAAATCTTCAATGTTCCACTTGGGTTCTCTGTCTTCATCCGTTTTCGTACTGGCCCGTTCAGCAATTACAAAGCCAATCGTCGTCCACAAAAGCGCCTGGAAGGTGGCAGATATACCTAAAGAAATACCTTTTGACAGGATATTCTGTATAAAGTAAACTGCATCAACCATACCGTTTTTAATGGCATCAATGGCTCCCACAATCATACCAATACATAAGGTAAGGATACCAATCAGAGGCAAGATCCATTTTAATACGCGCACATAATCATCATAAACAGCGGGGGATATCAAATACCGTGGGTTTTGCCGGTATTTCTCCGCCAGGGAAACAGGCGGACCCAGTTTATACAAAACTTCCTTTATTTCGTTTTCATCAGCATTTTCCGTCAGCATATCATAAATGTTGGACTTTAATTCTTTGCTTACTTCATCCCTGTCTTTTTCAGGAAGGCGGCGTGTTACGTCATAAACATAGCGATCAATTAAATTATTCATTGTATACATCCTTTCCGCAAATAGATTCAATGCTTCTTTGCATTCTTTTCCATTCTTCCATTAGTTCCTTATATACTGTTTCACCTTTTTCATTGATGGAGTAGTATTTCCTCGGTCTGCTCTCACTTGTATCCCAATCACTGACAAGTAAGCCCTGACTTTCCAACCGGCGTAAAAGTGGATACAGTGTATTGGCTTCGATGTCTATGTGCTCGCCCTGCATCGTTTGAAGCAGTGCATAGCCATAATGGGATTGCTTCAGACATCCCAGGACAGCCAGTGTTAGGCTTCCCCTGCGGAGTTCTGTGATAAAGTTTTGAATTTGTTCTTTTTCTGACATAGTTATCACCTCATAGTTATTATACTGTGTATCATACAATATTGTCAATAATTGTTTATTGTGAAATTTATTATAATGGAGATCCTAAATACTGTAGATGAATTAAAAAGCATATACTTTGGAAACGAAGGCAAAATTTGGTCGTATAAGTTTAAACATGTTTCGACATCAGCGTTGACATCAACCGGAAAAAACTTTATAGTATGTATTGGACACAGTAAATATAAAAAGTTATTTTACAGGGTATTAAGGTACAGAACACGGTATTTTTTCTCAAGGAAAAGAGACGGTGTTTTTAAATTTATTTACCTTCAAAGGAGGTGGATGGTATGCCATTTAAACGTGGTGATACATGCTTTATATTAGAGGACAATTCAGAAGTAGTTCAGGTAAAGGTAGTTAGTAAACAAGGGAAGACTTATATCGTACAGTTAATTGGGGCCTGTGGTGCATTGAAGCTGCCTGAAAATAGATTGTTTGAGACGAAAGAAGAGGCTAAGGCAAGCAAAAAAACGTCAAGAGCAATGGTAAGTCCTCAGTTATCTGAATCATATAGAAGAACAGGCTTGCCCGAAATAAATATTCCTGATGTTTTTGACAGTAACAGGTCAAAAAGAGGTCCTGGTAAAGTTTAGCATAGGAAAGATAATAAAAAGCAAATAAAGGAATTTGGCTGGAAACAGGTATTTAGATGGACTTCTAAATACCTGTTGTTTTTTACCGGAGTTTGTGATATAAAGTGATTAGAAGATTTTCTAAATAGGTTTAAAGAAAGGAAGGATGCGGATGAGTTTTGCGGAAACATTTAAAGCACTTTCAGACCCCGTTCGGAGGGAAATTCTGGTGCTGCTAAAGGGTGCTCCTCTTTCTGCCGGGGAGATAGGGAGTCATTTTGATATGACGGGAGCAACGATTTCTTATCATCTTAGCATATTAAAAAAGGCAGATTTGGTATGGGAGACAAAAGTAAAGAACTATGTTTATTATGAATTGAATACTTCCGTAGTGGAAGAAATTATGCTTTGGCTGTCAGACCTGAAAGGAGATAGATAGTATGAAACCATATTTGAAAAGAATAATTATTACCAGTATTATCACCATTTTGCCCATGCTGGCGGGAATTTTACTGTGGAATAAGCTCCCTGAGACAATTGCTACACATTGGGGAATGAATAATGTTGCAAACGGTTGGAGCAGCAGGACCTTTGCTGTCTTCGGGATGCCCCTGCTTCTTGTATTACTGCATCTGGTCTGTATATTTGTAACGCTGAATGACCCGAAAAAGAAGAACATCAGCAATAAGATGCTAAATGTAGTGTTCTGGATTATCCCTGTCACATCATGGGTATGTTGTTTCATGATTTATGGTATAGCTGTGGGGATTTCTTTGAATATCGGCATGGGTGCAAATCTTATGGTGGGAGTGTTATTTGTTGTAATTGGAAACTACATCCCTAAGAGTAAACAAAGTTATACTGTGGGAATCAGGCTGCCCTGGACATTAAACAGTACGGAAAACTGGAACCGTACCAGCAGGCTTGCCGGGAAGCTCTTTATTGTAGGTGGGATTGTGTTTATTATAAGTGCCTTCTTTCAATTTGGTATAATACCTTTGGTTATCATAGTTCTGGTTGTGCTGATTCCTGCCATATATTCTTACTCACTTTATAGAAAAGGAATTTAATGAAAAATTAAAAGATAAATTTAATCATTGACATTTTTACAAAAGAGCGTATATAATAAACAACAAATTAAACCGTTGAAGCGGAGATAAAAACATATCGTGCATTCACAGAGAGCCTGAGATGGTGGAAATCAGGTAAACGCAGTTTGTTAAATGGACCGCTGAGGGCATGAGGGAAAGGCAGTAAGGCCGAGTATAGCATGACGTAAGGGCGTACGTTAGTCGCCAGAGATATGTTAGTATCTTGCTAAGTGCACAGGAATTTTTTCTGTGAATCAAGGTGGCACCGCGAATTGAAATTTCAATCCGTCCTTGACATTACTTTAATGTGTAATGTCAGGGGCGGATTTTTTTAATTATTCTGAAAACAGAGCCCAAAAGGGACAGTCCCCTTTGCACTGATTATTCAGAATATTCTGAAAACGAAGCTCAAAAGGGTCAGTCCCTTTTGTACTTCTTTTGTACTTTCACCTTTAGATTGTCCCTGACGGAAAGGAGAGTTTATGATTTATCCTGATTTAAAGAGAGCAGAAGAGTTTGCGGCGGCAGGGAATTATCGTACCATGCCGGTCAGTGTGGAATTGTTTTCGGATATGTATACGCCTATCGGGGTATTGCAGGTACTGAAAAATGTGAGTGACCACTGTTATATGCTTGAGAGTGCGGAGGATGCAAAACGGTGGGGACGTTATAGTTTCCTGGGATTTGAGCCTACCATGGAAATTAGCTGCAGGAATGGGATGTGCCGGATCAAGGATGAAGGAATAAAGGAATTTGAGACTTCTTATCCTGGAAAATACATCCGCGAGATTGTGGAAAGTCACCGGGCGCCTAAGCTGGAAGGACTTCCTTCTTTTACAGGAGGGCTGGTGGGGTATTTCTCTTATGACTATATCAAGTATGCGGAGCCATCATTGAAGCTTAATGCCAGAGATGAAGCCCATTTCAGGGATGTGGACCTGATGCTTTTTGACCAGGTGATTGTGTTTGATCATTTGAGACATAAAATGATTTTAATTGTAAGTATGTCTTTGGACGGAAATGTGAAACAGGAATATGAAAAAGCAATTGACCGGCTGGAAAGGCTGAAACGGATTGTAAGGAACGGGGAACCGAAGCCATATATTCCGCTGACGATAAAAAGTGAGCTGCGTCCCCATTTTACGAAGGAAACGTACTGCAAAATGGTGGAGCGCGCAAAGCATTACATCTATGAAGGGGATATTTTCCAGGTGGTGCTGTCAAACCGGCTGTCGGCAGAAATAGAAGGAAGCATTCTGGATGTATACCGGATGCTCCGCAGTACGAATCCGTCTCCCTATATGTTTTACTTTTCCAGCAATGATGTTGAGATTGCAGGAGCTTCCCCTGAAACACTGGTAAAATTGGAGGATGGGGCGCTTCATACATTTCCTTTAGCCGGGACCAGGAAAAGGGGAGACACTTATGAGGAGGATCAGCGTCTGGAAAAGGAGCTCCTGGCAGACGAAAAGGAATTGGCTGAACATAATATGCTGGTTGATCTGGGGAGAAATGACATCGGGAAAATCAGCAAAATAGGTACAGTGGAACTGGAAAAATATCAGAGCATTGAACGGTTTTCCCATGTGATGCACATTGGCTCCACCGTGAGAGGTGAGATTCGGAAAGATAAGGATTTTATGAACACCATAGATGCAATTCTTCCGGCAGGGACCCTCTCTGGGGCACCCAAAATCCGTGCCTGTGAGATTATCGACGAACTGGAGGACTGCAAGCGGGGAATCTATGGAGGTGCAGTAGGATACATTGATTTTACTGGAAACTTGGATACTTGTATAGCCATCAGGATGGCTTACGCGAAAAACGGACATATTTATGTATGCTCCGGTGCGGGAATTGTGGCGGACAGTGTTCCGGAGATGGAATATCAAGAATGTCTGAATAAAGCCAAAGCGGTGACAAAAGCCATTGAGGGCGCAGGGAAGGGGATAGAAGCATGATTGTGTTGATTGATAATTATGACAGTTTTTCTTACAATCTGTACCAATTGATTGGGGCAGAGCGGGAGCACCTGATGGTTATCCGTAATGATGAAATGACTGCGGAGGAAATCCGGGGAATGAAACCGGAAGCTATCGTTTTGTCTCCCGGACCGGGAAGACCTGATGATGCAGGCATCTGTTTGGAAATCGTGCAGAAACTGGCAGGAGAAATTCCTATATTGGGGGTGTGCCTGGGACATCAGGCTATTTGTCAGGCTTTCGGCGGAAAGATTACGTATGCCCCACGGCTGATGCATGGAAAAACCTCAGAAGCATGGCTGGATAGGGAGAGTAAGTTATTTAAGGGAATGCAGGATAGAATCCCGGTTGCCAGATATCATTCTCTGGCAGTTGAGGAGGAAAGCCTTCCTTCAACTCTCCGGGTAACGGCAAGGACGAAGGAGGGAGAGATTATGGCGGTGGAACACCGGGAATATCCGGTATATGGAGTACAGTTTCACCCGGAATCTATTTTGACTCCCGATGGGGCAAAGATTATCCACAATTTTTTATAACAGCCCAGTAACGTGAAACCAGTCTTATGGCTGAACTGTTACGTCGAATATATTCAGAAAGGAAGCAGGACATCATGATTAAAGAGGCAATTTTAAAACTGGCAAAGAGGAAAGATTTAACATATAAAGAAGCTTACCAGGTTATGAATGAGATTATGAGCGGGGAGGCAAGTGACGTACAGATGAGCTCTTATCTGACAGCTATGAGCCTGAAAGGGGAGACCATCGATGAGATTACGGCTTCGGCAGCAGGGATGAGAGAACATTGTGTAAAACTCCTGCACAATGTGGACGCGCTGGAGATTGTAGGGACAGGGGGAGACGGAGCTAACTCCTTCAATATTTCCACCACCTCCGCACTGGTGATTGCTGCCGCGGGAGTGCCGGTAGCAAAGCATGGCAACCGTGCAGCATCCAGCAGAAGCGGAGCGGCGGATGTGCTGGAGGCGCTTGGGGTAAAAATTACAATACCACCGGAGCAGAGCGCACAGCTTTTGGAGAAAATCGGGATCTGTTTCTTATTTGCCCAGAATTATCACATTGCTATGAAATATGTAGCTCCAGTCAGAAAGGAGCTGGGCATACGGACCATTTTTAACATCCTGGGACCGCTGGCCAATCCGGCCGGGGCAAATATGGAAGTGATGGGAGTTTATGAAGAAGCTCTTGTAGAGCCATTAGCCAGAGTGCTGGAAAAACTGGGTGTAAAAAATGCCATGGTAGTGTATGGACAGGATAAACTGGATGAGATATCCATGAGCGCTCCGACGACCGTATGTGAAATCAAAAACGGCGCATTTCATTCTTATACAATTACACCGGAACAATTTGGATTTACCTTCTGCAAAAAATCAGAGCTGGCAGGAGGAACACCTCAAGAAAATGCGGAAATCACAAGGGCGATTTTGAAGGGGCAGGAAACCGGACCGAAACGAAATGCGGTACTTTTGAATACAGGGGCAGCCCTTTATGTGGCAGGAAAGGCAAAAACACTTGAAGAAGGCGTAAGCCTTGCAGAAGAAACAATAGATAGTGGAAAAGCAAATGAAAAACTGGAGCAGTTTATACGTTATTCTAATCTTACAGAAGAAATCCCCTGTTTTTAAATGGAACAGAGTTTTTGGTGAAGAGGAAGGTAAAAGATGATATTAGATGAGATTGCGGCAAAAACCAGGATAAGAATAAAAGAAAAAAAGAAAAATGTACCGGAGGAAGGGCTGAGGGAGAAAGCATATGAATTGGCTCTCAAAGAAAGGCAGGAACAGGGAGGCGATTTTTCATTTCCCTTTGAAAAGGCCTTAAAAAAAGAGGGGATGTCTTTCATCTGTGAAGTGAAAAAAGCATCTCCCTCTAAAGGAGTCATAGCAGAAGAGTTTCCCTATCTAAAGATAGCAGAAGAATATGAACAGGCAGGAGCATCAGCACTGTCAGTTCTGACGGAACCTTACTATTTCAAAGGAAACGACACGTTTCTGGAGGAAATATCACAAAAAGTCAGGATTCCTATCCTAAGGAAAGATTTTACGATAGATGTCTATATGCTGTATGAAGCAAAAATAATGGGAGCCCATGCCATCCTTTTGATTTGCGCCATATTAAATGACGAAGAGCTAAAAGACTACATGAAAATAGCAGAAGAGCTGGGGCTGTCGGCAGTAGTGGAGGCACACACTGCAGAAGAATTAGAAAGAGCTTTAAAATGCGGGGCAAGGATAGTAGGAGTCAATAATAGAGATTTAAAAACCTTTAAGGTAGACATCCATACGAGCGAACGCCTTCGAAGCCTGGTGCCGGAACAGGTACTATATGTATCAGAGAGTGGGATAAAAAGCGCTGAGGACATCCAGCGGCTGCGGAAAAACCGGACAGATGCTGTACTGATAGGAGAGACACTTATGAGAAGTACAGATAAGCGCAGGATGTTAGAGGAATTCAAGAGGGACGAATTCAAGAGGGACAGTCCCTTTTGAAAAGGGACTGTCCCCTTTGCACTTCGTTTTCAGAATATTCTGATATTTTGCAGTCAGGAGGGGCTATGAAGATTAAAATATGTGGGCTGAGCCGTGTTGAGGATGTTGAGGCGGTGAACGAGGCCAGGCCGGATTTAATAGGGTTTGTCTTTGCCAGAGGGAGTCGCAGATATGTTACGCCCAGCCAGGCGGCCTTGCTGAAAAGCGGATTAAGCAAAGAAATATTAGCTGTAGGAGTGTTTGTGGATGAGGAGCTGGATATTGTTCTGGATTTGGCAGAGAAGCAGACGATAGATATTATACAGCTCCACGGCAGTGAAGATGTGAAATACCTGGAAAGGCTGAAAAGGTGCTGTGATGCTCCTGTTGTAAAGGCAGTGTCCATGACATCAGATGGTTTTTCGGAGGAGTTGCGGCGCTGGGAAGAAAGCAGCATAGATTATCTGCTTTTGGACAGCGGCACAGGGGGAACCGGGCAGCAGTTTGATTACAGGCTTATTGGCAGGGTTACAAAACCTTTCTTTCTGGCCGGAGGATTGAATCCGGAAAATGTTGCCCAGGCGGCTATGCAGGTATTGCCTTATGGGGTGGATATGAGCAGCGGTGTAGAGACAGAAGGAAAAAAGGACAGAGAAAAAATAAAAGAAGCAGTTAGGAGGATTCGAGATGTCGAAAGGAAGATACGGTGAGTTCGGAGGGCAGTATATCTCCGAGACACTCATGAATGAATTAATTCATCTGGAGGAGCAGTATGAATATTATAGAAAAGATGCTGAATTCCAGTTAGAGCTGAACAACCTGCTGAATGACTATGCGGGACGCCCTTCCCGCCTGTATTATGCGGAGAAGATGACAAAAGATTTAGGCGGAGCAAAGATTTATTTAAAGAGGGAAGATTTAAACCATACAGGTTCTCACAAAATTAACAATGTGCTGGGGCAGGTGCTTCTGGCAAAAAGAATGGGAAAAACCAGAGTCATTGCAGAGACAGGCGCCGGACAGCATGGCGTGGCTACGGCTACGGCGGCAGCACTTTTGGGACTGGAATGTGAAGTGTTCATGGGAAAAGAGGATACAGACCGGCAGGCCCTGAATGTGTACAGGATGGAACTTCTGGGTGCGAAAGTCCACTCAGTGACCAGCGGCACCCAGACGCTGAAGGACGCGGTGAATGAGACTATGCGGGAGTGGACCAACAGGGTGTCAGATACTCACTATGTCCTTGGCTCCGTCATGGGACCTCATCCTTTTCCAATGATAGTAAGGGATTTTCAAAGTGTAATCAGCCGGGAAGCCAGAGA
The DNA here is from genome assembly GCF_003149105.1 of Faecalicatena contorta. GTDB lineage: Bacteria > Bacillota > Clostridia > Lachnospirales > Lachnospiraceae > Muricomes > Muricomes contortus_C. Next base: position 78,494 of record NZ_QGDS01000001.1, read on the forward strand.
GCAGATTCTAAAAGCAGAAGGAAAGCTGCCGTCAGCAGTACTTGCCTGTGTGGGTGGAGGGAGCAATGCAATAGGGATGTTTTACCACTTCATTCCGGATAAAACGGTCAGGCTGATCGGCTGTGAGGCAGCAGGAGCAGGAGTGGATACAGATAAGCATGCGGCAACTATGACAAAAGGATCGATTGGCGTGTTTCATGGGATGAAGTCTTACTTTTGTCAGGATGAATACGGTCAGATTGCACCGGTATATTCTATTTCCGCGGGTCTCGACTATCCGGGAATTGGACCGGAACACGCATATCTGAGAGATTCCGGCAGGGCGGAATATGTGCCGGTGACAGACGATGAGTCGGTGGATGCATTTGAATATCTGGCAAGGACGGAAGGTATCATCTGTGCTGTAGAGAGCGCTCACGCTGTAGCACATGCCAGGAAGATTGCACCCCACATGGGAGAAGAGGAAGTAATGATTATCTGTCTGTCAGGGCGGGGAGATAAAGACGTAGCGGCGATTGCAAGATACAAGGGGGTGGATATCCATGAGTAAAATAAAAAATGCATTTTCAGACGGAAAGGCTTTTATTGCTTTCTTAACGGCAGGGGACCCTTCTCTGGAGAAAACTGTGGACTATATTCTGGCAATAGAAGAGGCAGGCGCAGACCTGGTGGAAATCGGGATTCCCTTTTCTGACCCGACGGCAGAAGGCATTGTGATACAGGATGCAAATATCCGGGCGTTGAAAGAAGGCATGACTGTAGACGGCGTGTTTGAAATTGTAAGCCGGGTAAGAGAAAAGAGTCAGATACCTCTGGTGTTTCTGACGTATCTGAATCCGGTATTCCATTACGGATACGAAAACTTTTTTCTGAAATGTGAAAACCTGGGTGTAGATGGCATTATTATTCCGGATCTGCCTTACGAGGAAAAAGAGGAAATGTCTGTGGCGGCAGAATCTCATCATGTAGATGTCATCTCCATGATAGCGCCCACCTCCAGACAGCGGATTCAGATGATTGCAGAAGAAGCAAAAGGCTTCCTTTATGTAGTGTCATCCATGGGTGTTACTGGTGTAAGAAGTAATATAGAGACGGATATTACTTCTATGATTGCTTCTATCCGTGAAGTGACGGATATACCGGCGGCGGTGGGCTTTGGTATTAGCACGCCTGAGCAGGCTGAAAGAATGGCAGCAGCTTCCGACGGAGCCATTGTGGGCAGTGCAATTGTGAAACTGATAGAAAAATATGGAGACCGGGCAGAAGAGCCGATTGCAGAATATGTAAAGAGCATGAAAGAGGCGGTAAAAAGAGCCGGAAATTAAAAAATATCGATGTCAAATGTAGCTGGTTTCTGTTCAATTGCCGATAATTGAACTAGATACAAAAAATGTTATGCTTTCGAGGATAGGAGATGTAGGAAAATGCTTTCTATAACAAGATATTCCATAAAAACGGAAAGCCTTGCACCGTGGATAAAATTTCTATGGCATTTTGAAGTCCATGAAGCCGATATTCATTATAAGCTGCTGCCAACGGACTGCATTGATATTATACTGAATATATCAGGAAATATTGTTTACGAGGCTGGTCCCCGCCATATTTCTGCGGCTCCATTCCATGTAAACGGACTAAGGAGTAAGCACAGTTATATACATCAAACAGGCAATATCCATATGTTTGGAATATCCTGCTATCCCTTTGGCCTTTATCCGTTTGTTCATAAATCATTAGCGGGTATACATGATGAAATTGTTGATTTGTTTGAACTCTCAAAGCCTTTGGCAAAGAAGCTTGAGCTTGCGGTTTCCAATCAGTCTGCCACCGGGAATATAATCGAAAGTATCGAAAAGGCTCTGCATCAGGAACTTCAAGTGACAGATGACTATGTAAAAAAAACGGATTTGATACGCAGATTTTTAGAAATGGACAATGATTGTACCATACAATCATTTTGTTTGGAGCATGGGATAAACACGAAAACTTTTATGCGTAATGTTCTCCGATATACAGGATACACACCAAAAATCTTACGTTCTATAAGGCGTTTTCAAAAGGCAGGAAATCAACTGGTTTACCAAAGCCCACAACAATTATCCGGGATAGCATATGATAATGACTTTGCAGATCAAGCTCATTTTATAAGGGAGTTTCGGAAATTTTCAGGATCAGCTCCCCGTATTTTTCAGCAAGAAAAAATTACAGTAAAGGAAAATACGAAATATAATTATCATTGAGTGTCCCTTTTATTCAATACCTTCTGCTTTTTTTCTACTATACTTTTGAAAAAACAGGAGGTATTTGTATGTGTATCACAACAAAGAAACAGTTTGAGTATAAGGTTGAAACAGTTTCCGGTCACTGTTCATGCGGGTATAAAGTGGGGGATGTATTCTATTGTGAGGGAATGAATACGCCCACTGTTCCTTTCTGCGGGGGAGCATATATGGCCTTGTTTCCTATTCAAGTTGCGTTGCATAATGGGGCCAGATTCCATTTTGAAAATAACCCGAAATTAAAAAGAAATTTAGCATGTCCTGATAATGGGTATGTTGTTTTTTGTTTAACGCTGCTGGATGATAAGTAAAAACTATATAAAGCTATTTTTACTAATAAGATTGTTGTAGTGACTGATGAAATGCATATCCTTTTGAAATTTTAACCTATTTAAACGAGATAGGTAAACCAATAAACGAGGAAAGTACAATTGCAGTAAAAGAACTGAATATGTCAGTTATCAAAGAGCCAGACGCTAAGACGCAGAGCCGGTAACACGCAGAAGTAAAATGCGGTTATCGGCTCTTTTTTTATGATAATAACTCAAATCTTATGATTGCTGATATTTAAAGGCTAGATTGATAATATAGTAACAAAAAATGTTAAAATGATAAATGAATGATAATACATGTTCAAAATATATTGACATAATCAGATTAAAATGATAACATATGAAACATAGCAAGGGAAACAGTAATAAAAAAATGGAGGATAATTATGTTAACTGTAAGAGAATTTGCGAAACATTTCGATTTGGCACTTTTGGCTCCGGATGTACAGGAAGCAGCAGTTGTAGAAGCTTGTGCAACAGCGGCAAAGTATCAGGTTAACTCGGTAAATGTAAACTCATGCTGGATTGATGTAGCCCGCAGAGAATTAAAAGGTACGGGTGTTGGACACAGTGCTGTTATAGGATTTCCTTATGGCACGGCAATTTCTAAAGTGAAATATCTGGAAGTTGATGAAATGTTGAAGGCAGGCTGTTCTGCATGTGATATGGTTATTAACGTAGGGGCTCTTAAAGATAATAATTTAAGGCTGGTTGAAGAGGAAGTAAAAACATTTGCAGATATGTGCAATGCAGCTAACTCGGACAGCAAGCTCATTTTTGAAGTAGGTTTTCTCAGTGATGAGGAGATTGCAACATTAACGAAAATGTGCTGTGAACATAACATTACATATGTGAAGACTGCAACAGGAACCCAGGCCTTCCCGGATATAAAACATGTTGAAATCATGAAAAATAATCTGTCAGGAAATACAAAGATAAAGGTGTCTGGGGTTCCAAGAACATTTGCTCTTCCGGCTACACTCTATATGTTTGAGCACATGGGAGTTAGTCTGTGTGGAACAAGGAGTGCGGGGATTCTGACAGACCAGTATGAAAAGTATCTGGCATCATTAAATTAATGAGGGAGGGGACAGCAGATGTATAATGTGCATTATCATTTGAATTCACTTTTAGGTGAAACTGTAAAGTGCATGAACGGTGATGAAAAGTATATAAGCCGTGCTATCAATAAAGAATTGGATTTTGAAGAGTACAAGTTTTTATTACAAGAGGTCAGAACCATCGGTGTAACTTCTGAATTCAAAAAAATCATTGATCTTTTTAAAGTCCCTGAAGGGGAAACACCGGCTGGTTTCAGAATAGAATATTATCTGTCAGAGAACAAACAATTGCTGATTGATTTAAAACGTGATATTTCATATGGGAAGAATGGAATAAAAAGAGCGACGCCATTTCTCTTTTCCGCAGATACAGCTAACCCATATGAACTGGCACCAATGAAAGATATGATTGCAAATCTGACCTGCAATCCGGGAATTATTTACGATTTATTCATCAATGATCCGAAAGAGAACATTGGAAATAAGTTTAAAAACCGGGACGAAGTAATGTGTGAGATTGGCAATATATTGGGACCTGGATGTGACATCAGTGTAGAGTTCAATGATCCTTTCGCAGATATCAACAAATTACTGGAAGAAGCAGAACATTTCAAAGAAATGCTTTCAGAGTACCGGGTTGTTATAAAAGTGCCCCACACAGGAGCAGTAACAGCGGAAAATGCCCATCATTTGCTTGAGGGAAATAAAAGGCTGCCGGTTGCCCACAACAATGGCCAGACAAAAGACTATTTTTATAGCCATAATTTAGCCTTGGCTTTGAAAGAAAAAGGGTTCAGGGTGAATTATACATTAATGTTCGAGCCATGGCAGACAGGGATGGCGTTGCAGGCGCAGCCTTATTTCATAAACAGCTTCATTAATAAGAGAATGCTTACCAGTACATATGTAAAGGGTATGATATCAGCCTTTGACAGTACCAGAGATTTACAATTTCTTAAGAATCTCAGAAGCTATTTTATTGATGTGGATTTTCTTCCAGAGTCAGCAAAAGATTCAGATTTGGCTGAGGTGGAAAAAATTGCCCGTGAAACACTGACATATAGAGATTTTGATAATGTACGCGGTTTTGATGGTATGGACGGAGTACGCCATAATCTTCGTATGCTGCGGGACAGTAACCTTGAGGATACACGGCTTATAATTTGTTCTATAGCCGGATCGAGAGAATATCCGGAACTTGACAAGCTGCTTGTTGAAGACGAGTTCAGGGATGTTCTGGATAAGATCGTTATTACTACTGAACCCATTTATTTCGCACAGTACACTTCAGCACCTCAGATTATTACATATCAGCGCAGATTTTTAAATGCTGTAAATAATACTGCGGATAAAAGATAGAAACTAAAGTATTGAGGAAAAGAGTTTATTAACAGAAGGATGCCGGCTTGGAGATATGCTAAATGATTACATACAAAGAAGTGGTATCCTTTTTGCTAAAGATTCAATATTTACGTTGTGTCCGTAAGAGTTAAGACTGATATTTCAGGAAATGATAGGAAGGGATATCTTTGCTAAATCAATTTTTTTGTGTGATAATGAGATATGCTCAGTATAAAATCAAATTATCATATAAAAGGAGATTGTGATTCTATGGACAAAAAACAAAAAAGGCATAATGATTTAATAAGTCTCGTTAATACAAAAGAAAGAATTTCTATTAAAGAATTAGCGGGAATTTGTGGAGTTTCAGAACTAACAATACGACGTGATATCCAGTTTTTGGAGCAACAGGGATTTGTACAGAATGTCAGAGGAATTGTGTTCGCAAATGAACAGGATAGAGAGAACGCAATATATAATCTAAACTCTGCCGGCAGTGAAAATTTTAATACAAAAAACGAAATCGGGCTTTGTGCTGCTAAGTTAATTGAAAATGATGACATTGTTATTATTGATAATGGGACGACAACAGAAAGGCTGGCAGCACATTTCCCGGAAGATATTAATGCTACCGTTTTGTGTTATAACATTAATATATTGAATCACCTGTACATGAAACCGAATATTTCACTCATTTTTGGCGGGGGGTATTTTCACCCTCAAACTCTAATGTTTGAAAGCAAAGAAAGTCTGGAATTGATTCGCCGTACAAGAGCAAAAAAAGTATTTGTTTCTGCAGCCGGTGTGCATAACACTCTGGGGGTAACTTGTACCAGTACTTATGAACTGGAAAGTAAAAGGGAAATACTGAAAGCAAGTATGGAGAAAATACTTCTTGTTGATTCAAGTAAGTTTGGACAGATTCACAAGAATTTCATATGCGAGTTCAGTATGTTTGATCGAATTATCACAGATAATAAACTACCTGCGGAATGGAAAAAAAGAATAGAAGAAGCAGGGGTAGAATGTATCATGGCAGAATGTTAAGTCAATATCTGTATTTAATCAAATAAATTCTAAATAATCTTTTCCCGGTCCACTGTACTGTCAAGGAAGAAACAATTGCTGTTGTCAGAAAGAGGCGATGTTTTGAAGAGTTTGTATGGCTGTGGCAGACTATGCACAATAATTATATTATGTAGTCTGCTGGGATGTGGCTGCAGTAAAAAAGAACAGGAAGTTTTAGTTGTTTTAGGCAGTCAGGGTGAATTGTCCCATGAAGAGTTACAGATAGCTGCAAGGCAGTGGGCGGAGGAAAAGAATATATCTTTAGAGGTTGTTGCTCCAAAGACATCTATGGTTTATGAGCAGCAAACAATTCTTGAAAATTCAATCAGAGAAAAAAAGTGGGATTTTATAGTTTTAGAGCCATTAGGCAATACGGAGTTATATCCGGTTCTTGATTACGCAAAAGAACAAGGAAGTACGGTTATATCAATGCAGGGTGCCCCTGTACTGGGTGCTGATTATACGGTTCAGCCTTGTGATTATGAAAAACTGGGTATATCTATAATGGATATATTTGCAGAAAAAATGAGACAGTCAGGCAGTTATGTGACTATAGTGCCTGCAAAGGATTCAGAGTCAGCACTGCAGCAAGAGCTGGCCTGTGTGAATCAGCAAAAAAATAACTACCAGCAAATGCTGGCTGTTTCCAGGCTCCAGGAAGGAAACAGTGTGCAGATGGTGTATGATACGGTGGATACTTTGTATCAGACCCATGAGATGAAAGGGGCAGTGTTTTTTTCGTACATTGACGGCCTGGGAATTTCTCAATGGAAACAAAAGACAGGCAATGATCTGATAACTGTCGGCATTGGATATCCGGAATTGCTGAATACAGATACTGAGAATGATGAGATAGATGCTTTATTTTACTGGAACAGAGAAAATCTGTTAATTACTTCATTAGAAGTCGGTTATAAAGCAGTGCAGGGCAGTATTGGGAAAGAACCTGATGTGATTACTACTCATGTTGACGGATACAAAACCTTGCGTTCTTTGGGAGATGGAATTTATTGTGGAAATGATATCTCAACAATTTATAATTAATTTTTTGAAACTTCAGAAAAGGAATTTTATTAGAACGGTAAGGAGGGTAAGGCATGCATGTTTTAGATTTATTTAGGCTGGACCAAAAACTGGCGGTTGTTACAGGTGGGGCACAGGGACTGGGAAAAGCAATGGCAGAAGCGATGGCGGACTGTGGAGCCGATATTGCTGTGTTAGACCTAAATGTGGATAAGGCTGCTGAAACCGCAAAATACATAGAAAACAAATACAACGTCAAGGCAAGAGCATTTCAGGTAAATGTGGCCGATGCAGATACTTGCTATGAAGTAGTGGAGGAGATATGTAAAGAGTGGGGACATATTGATGTGCTGTTGAATAATGCAGGTATTTGCATAAATGAGGCGGCTGAAAACGTGCCATTGGAAAACTGGCACAAGGTAATTGATATCAATATGAATGGGGTCTGGTATATGTCACAGGCTGTGGGAAAAATCATGATAAAGCAGAATCATGGCAATATCATCAATATATCTTCTATGTCCGGATTTATTGTAAATGACCCACAGGGCCAGGTTTCGTATAATACATCAAAAGCAGGAGTGTCGCATATGACAAAATCCCTGGCTGCAGAGTGGGTTAAGTACGGAATCAGAGTGAATTCTATTGCTCCGGGATATATGGATACTGATTTAGTACATAAGACCTATGAAGAGGATGGGGTATGGGCAAGACGCTGGAATTCCCTGACTCCCATGAAACGTCCCGGCAAGCCGGAAGAGCTGGGACCATTGGTTGTATATTTGGCAAGTGATGCGTCCACATATATGACAGGGTCCGTTGTATTGTGTGACGGCGGATATACAATTTGGTAAAGGAATATGTGAGCATATGATTGAATTGCAGAATGTTTGTAAATATTATGGCAATAAACTTGCTTTGGACAATGTATCGTTTTCAATAGACAATGCAAGCATCATAGGTCTGCTGGGTAAAAATGGGGCAGGTAAAAGTACGCTCATGAACATTATGACAGGGTACTTGCCCGCAACAGCAGGAGATGTTGTTGTAGATGGAGTGTCTATCAGTGATGCACCCCGGGAAGTAAAATCTAAAGTCGGATATTTGCCGGAAAAACCTCCGGTTTATGACACGATGTCGGTGTATGAGTTTTTATGCTATGTAGCCAGACTGAAAGGGGTACCTTCCCGCAGTGTATCATCGGTAGTCAGTAATATTATCGAACAGACAGCTTTGGGAGATGTGGCAAGGCGTCTTATCCGTAATCTGTCCAAGGGCTACCAGCAGAGAGTGGGAATTGCCCAGGCTATGGTGGGTGAACCTGAGATATTGATTCTGGATGAACCGACAGTAGGACTTGATCCTTCACAGGTGGTGGAAATCCGGTCACTTTTAACAGAATATGCAAAAGATCATGTAATAATTATTAGTTCACATATATTGACAGAAATTTCTGAGATATGTGACAGGATTTTAATCCTTAATGAAGGAAAGCTGATTAAAGATTGTCAGGTGTCTGAACTGGGTAATTCAGGTAAAAAGCACATTTTCATTCGTGTAGATACTGAAAGGACCCATTTTGAAGAGATCCTTCAAAAGAGCCTGGCAAATTACAGATATGATTATAAAGGGGCAGGTGAGCCGGGATGCAGTGACTGGAAATTAATCGCAGAGCCGCATGAGGAAGATATCCGTAAAAAGATATTTAGCACTGTTATGGAGAATAAGCTCAATCTATTGCAGATGTTCCCGGTAAATACGGAGATAGAAGATACCTTTCTTGATTTAACATCAGGCAGGCATCTCAATTAAAGAGGGTGAATTATGAGAACAACCTTTGTGCGTGAGTTCCAAGAATATTTCAATACAATGTTGGGATATGTTTTCGTCAGTGCTTTCCTGTTTCTGGCCGGAGTATTTTTTTCGGTGAATAACATAAACACATTAAACGCGGAGTTTAATACAACATTAAATGACTGTATCTATGTGTTCTTACTTACAGCTCCCCTTTTGACTATGAAGCTTTTGGCGGAGGAGAAAAAAACAAAGAGGGACCAGCTGCTTATGACGACAAGAACAACACTTTCGTCAATCATTGCCGGTAAGTTTTTGGCTGCTTTATCAGTTTTTGCGGTAACACTGTGCTGCACATTGATATATCCAGTTATTTTGTTCATTTACGGCTCCATTTCAGCAACCCTGATTATGAATGGATACATAGGTTTCTTCTTCCTTGGAATGGCATTTATATCTGTTGGTATGTTTGCTTCCTCCATCACAGAAAGTCAGCTGACCTCAGCAATATGTACATATGGAATTCTGCTGCTGTTTCTGTGTATGGATTTGATTATATCCAAAATACATGTAGGGATTATAACATCATTTCTTCAATGGTTTTCATTATTTGAAAGATTTAAATCCTACCAGTATGGGACATTTAGTATTGCATCAGTAGTTTATTACATCTCTTTTTCTTTCGTGTTTCTAAATCTTAGTATTATGGTGATGAAATATAGGAGGTTAAAGTGATGGAGCATAAAAAATTGACCAGATTTCAAAATCTTATTCTTTTAGGATATATGGTTTTACTTATTGGGTGTGCAGTTGTAGTGACTCTGGTAGTGGAAAAAATAGAATCTCGTTTTAATTTGAGATGGGATTTAACGAACAGTCAAATATATTCTATTGGGGATACGACAAAAGAAGTATTGGAAAAATTAGACAAGGATATAACTATTTATACGCTTTACGAAACTGGAAGTGAAGACCGTACAATATCGGAAATATTAGCAAGATATAAGCAGAAAAGTTCTTACCTAAAGGTTGTCAATGTAGATCCGCTGGAGAGCCCTTTCTTTACACAGCAATTTGAAACAGATGATACTAAGATAGAGGAATCATCATTAGTCATTCAGGCAGATGATACGAAAGATTTCCGTGTAATCAATGCACAGGATTTATATGAATGGCAGCTGGAAGAGGATCAGCTTTATGCCACTGGGATGATTGCGGAGCAGCGCATTACATCTGCGATATTTTCCATTGAAGGCGGAAGGCAGGCAGCAGCATATTTTGTGACAGGGCATGGAGAGATGAATGTATCGGAACAATATTATCTGGCTAAAACACTGGAAAGTGATGGATATAAAGTTTCACCTTATGACCTGGTCTATAATGATACAGCTCTGACATCTGATGACTGCCTGTTGTTTTTATCCCCTGTAAAGGATCTGACGGATGAAGAATATAAGATCTTACAGAGGTTTATGGATGAAGGAGGAAAATCGGTATATCTGATTAATCCGCTGACGGAGGAGCTGCCCAATTTTAATCGGCTGTTTGGCTTCTATGGACTTGAATTAGAAGATAATTTAATAGTAGAAACCGACAGTAATAATTACCTGAACAGCCAGATTATGATAAAACCCCAGATGAATAAGGAAAACCCGGTTCTTCAGTCAGTTATTGAAGCAGATGCGGGACTGGTACTCCCACGCTGCAGGGGAATCACGAGTATTGAAAAGGAAAATATAAAATTAGACCCTATACTATATAGCTCAGAGAGTAGTTATGGGAAAGTGAATTCATATACTGAAACGCTGGACAAAGAAACCGGAGATACAGAAGGACCATTTTTATTAGGAGCGGCAGCCAGCAATAACCAAAATGATTCAAAAATTGTCCTGCTTGGAAGCAGTGATTTTGTTTCAACGTTGGAAAACGCAAAATATGAAGGAAATATAGCGCTTTTTATGGATTCCGTAACATGGGCATCTGGAAAAGTAAATTCTGTAGCAATTCAGCCAAAGTCGCTTGTATCGGCACCGCTGAAAATTCCAAGTACAGCAGCCGGCTACAGACTGATGATTTTAGTGATTATAGTCATGCCTGTCATTATATTGATAAGCGGGGCATTTGTATGGCGGAGGAGACTTAGCCGATGAAGCAAAAAAGGAAAATCATTCTATCTGGGTTTTTGCTTATATTGATTTTGGGATCAGGGGTGTGTTACTTAACAATGGATAATAGCGCCGGACCTGATGATGCAGCGGCCTGGATTTGTACGGACGGGATTGACGGTATTACAGAGATTTCAATATATAGCAATGAGGATAATCAGATGCTGTCCTTTACCAAGAGAGAGACATCCTGGAAGGGCGATGACGGCAGTTCCTATGACAATAATCAGTTTGCTTCATATCTCGCTGTACTAGGCTATATGAAGACAGAGCAAAAGCTGGAAGCCACAGACAGCGAAAAACAGGAATATGGACTGAAGGCACCTGCTTATACGGTTCGTGTATCATACGATGGCGGGAAAGAATTTAATTATAACATAGGAAAATTTGTGGATAATACAGGCATGTATATATCAAGTAACGGTGGAAACAGTGTATATCTGATTGATGTCCGGCGTGCAAGGATGCTGGAAGATATGGTTGCCTCTCTGTATGATGTGGCATTAACAAATGTAAAGTTTGATGAGATACGGGGAATCCAACTGTCTGTACCGGAGAATGATCTGATATTAATGAACCGCTCTGAAGCGCCGCGGGCAAATGGCAGCTTTTACTGGAATATATTTAAGCCCTTTGCCTGGAATGCAGATACAAAAAAGGTGGACGCTCTCATTGAGACAATGAAAGATATTGGTACTTTAAAGAGAACGAAAGGTGAAGTTTCTGCTGAAGAGTGTGGACTGGAAAAGGATGAAAGCCAGCTTCCTGCTGTTACTTTCTATGATACATATGACAGTGAACTGACAGTTTACCTGGGGAAGGCACAGGGTGATTATGTATATTGTAAAACAAATTATCTGGAGGGAATCTATTTAATAGATAAGAAGATTCAGCAGGTAATGAATATAAATACCAATGATATTATTGATACCTCGTTGTATTACTATGAAATACCATCTATAAAAACATGTACTGTTCAATGGCTGGGAGAAACGTATGAACTCAGTGCCAAATGGGTTACTGCCAGTGAAGAGGGAAATCGAGGTCAGCGCTGCTGCCTGAATGGAAACAGCATTACAGGCGCCGAATACAGTTCCATAGTAAGCTGGTTTTCGGATACAAAAGTGAAACAAATTCTGGATTCCCCCGATGAACAGGGGGAGATATTAGGAACTATTACAGTGGAGCGGCTGTCGCCTCCTTATGAACAAGTACTAACATTAAGCACAGTGCAGACAAATGATTCTATCATACAGGTGAATTTGGATCAATCCGCAGCAGTATATATCGAAAAGCAGGATGTGGAAAGTTTCATATCTTCACTTAAGCGATAAAGTGGAAATATGAGGTTGGTAAGTTATATACGGCGGAGTTCAAAGAGAGCTGAATTTTAATAAGTCAACACTTTAGAGAGAGGAGGAAAGTGGAAAGAACTTTGTGATTCTGATCGGCTGTCATAAGGGCAGATATCTTTCGGTGAAAGATTCCCTGACGGACAAAATAAAAAATTGGAGGTAAAAAATGAAAGGTATGAAGAAGGTAATAGGGATAGTATTAGGACTTGTATTTGTTTTTTCCTTAACTGCATGCAATGGCCAGGAAGATGCAAGTGCAGAAAAAGACAGCAGTGCAAAAGAAGATAGTTCAACGGGCAGCAGCTCGGACACGCCGCTGGTAGCATTCTCAAACAAAGGACTGGATTATTACTTCTGGACGGTATGTCAGAAATCCGCAGAGCAGGCCTGCACAGACAGAGGCTGGTCCTTTGAAGCTTCCGATGCGAAACTTGACAGTGCAAAGCAGTTTGATCAATTTGTTAACTTCATTAATAAGAAACCGGCAGCTATTATAGCGGACTCTATTGACTCTGAAGGACTGATTGCTGCGGCTGATCAGGCTGTTGCTGCAGGAATTCCGGTAGCAATTGTGGATACACCTCTTACTGGTGGTGACATTGCGGTAACAGTGGCATTTGATAATTATGATGCAGGAACTCTGGCAGCGGAGGCAATTATTAAAGCCCTGGAGGATAAGTATGGTGAGGCGAAAGGTACGGTTGTTAACTGTTATGGGGCAATGAGTTCTGAGGCCTGGAGATTAAGAAAAGAAGGTATGGATGCAGTATTTGCAGAATACCCGAATGTGAATTATATTGCGGTACCGGCTGAAGGTGAGATTGCAACTACACAGGATGCAGTGCTGAATCAGTTTGCATCAGGCATTCAAATAGATGCCTTACATACTCCATCAGATAACCCGGGACAGGGTTTAGTAGCAGCTTTAAAGATGGAAAATAAGTGGGTTACGCGTGATGATAAAGACCATGTCATTATAGTCACAATTGATGGGGAACCCATTGCAAACAAGTTTATTGAAGAAGGATATTATGATTATTCTATTGCACAGGATGGATATTCTTATGGACAGATAGCAGTAGAAATGCTTGAAAAGTATTCTATGAAGGGCGAAGATGTGCCATTAGGACCATATGAGAATAAAGATTACTATTGGGAAAAATGTGAAATTATTGAATCAGATTCCGGTCCATATGTGAAGGTTCCTGCTTATGAAATTAATCCGGATAACTGCACAGACCCGCGTCACTGGGGTATTGTAGCAGAAGAAAAGCTGGGAATAGAATATGACATGTCGGCTGTTGAGAACTAGATTCGTATACAAACTGGTTCAATAGTTAAGAAACCAATCCGGCGGGGTATCGATGCCTCTCCGGGTTGGAAAGGAGGGAGAACCTTTCATATGGAAAAAGACGTAATACTGGAAGCAGAGCATATAAACAAAAATTTTGGAAAAACTTGTGCACTTAAAGATGCAAGCATTTCAATTAAAAGAGGCTCTATTCATTCCCTTGTTGGTAAAAACGGTGCAGGTAAAAGTACAATCGTTAATATCATTGCGGGCGTGTACAGACAGACAAGCGGAGACATTACTTTTGAGGGGATGAGTATTGGTCATTTAAGTTTTAAAGAAAGGCAGGATATGGGTATCAGGCTTGTGACACAGCATGCCAGTGTTGTACTTGATCTGGATGTGGCAGAAAATATTTTCCTGGGACTTTGGCCGAAAAATAAAGCAAGGCTTGTTGACCGCAGACTGATGCATGAAAATGCACAGAAGATACTGGATGAATACGGCCTGAAGGTCGATCCGTATGAACTTGTCCGCAGGCTTACTCCTGTGGAGCAGCGCAAATTAAATATCATCCGTGCAATGTTCGGAGGAGGCAAATTGATTATTCTTGATGAACCTACAACATCGCTTTCTATCGAGGATAGAAATAATTTATTTCGATTTGTAAGGCACCATGCTGAACATGGAGTTGCCTTTATATTAATATCCCACTATCTGGAAGAAATTCTTCAGGTTTCCAGTGAAATTACCGTGTTGCGTGATGGACGTGTATATTCTGGAAATATGGAACAGGGCAGTACAAGTGACAAAGAGATGGAGCTTGCAAAGTTAATCGCAGGGGAAGATGTTGAACTGACTTATAGGAATAAAGATAAAAAAGTAAGCGAAGAGGTCGTGGTAAAGTGTGAAGGAATCAGTGCAAAATTTCTTGAATCAACAGATTTTCAGATTCATCGCGGTGAGATAGTAGGTTTTGTGGGATTCTCCGGCTCAGGGGCACGGGAATTGTGCTTAGCTCTTTATGGGATGATAAAGAAGAAAAGTGGAAAGGTAACTGTATGTGGAAAGGAAACGGATATTAAAAATCCTACCGATGCATTGAAATACAAAATATGCCTCGTTCCAAATGACCGGCATGCCGAGGGTATTGTACCAATCATGAGTGTAAAAGAAAATATTGGTTTTTCCTGTCTGCGAACGAGCCTGTTAGGCAGGTTTGGGTTATTAGACAGAAGAAAAGAAACCACATTGGCTGAGGATTTTGTGAAACGGCTTGCCATTAAGACACAGTCTATTTATGCCACGAGTGGGAGTCTGTCAGGGGGAAACCAGCAAAAAGTAGTGTTAGCAAAAGTTTTGGCGGTGAATTCAACATTACTAATTTTGGATGAACCTACGATTGGTATTGATATTAAAAGCCGGGAAGAAATTATGGGCTTGATAAAGGAATTAACGAATGAAGGCATGAGTGTAATTTATCTGACTAACGATTTTGAGGAATTACTTCGTATTGTTGACCGTGTAGTTATTTTCAGCGAAGGGAAAATAGTAGGAAATATGAAAAATGAAAATCTAACGTCTGATATGATAGTTAATATCCGGGATCGGAGGACACTGTAGATATGGAAAAGTTAAAAAAGGGTAATGTAGACAATTTGAAATTGAAATTTATAGATAATGTAGTATGGGTATTATTACTGATTGGTATTGTTGTATTTATTATACTCAAGCCAACCTATTTTAATCCTTTTACAAATATGGGACTATATCTGAATATTCCTATGCAGGCTTCTGTAATGGGAGTTATGACCATTGGATTAGCAGGTACGATATTACTGGGAGATATTGATCTTTCCTGTGTCGGTATTATGTCAGTGTCGGCAGCAGTTGGGATTTTGCTGTTTAAAACAAGTCATGTACCGGTTCCTGTTGCAATTAT
The DNA here is from genome assembly GCF_003149105.1 of Faecalicatena contorta. Lineage (GTDB taxonomy): Bacteria > Bacillota > Clostridia > Lachnospirales > Lachnospiraceae > Muricomes > Muricomes contortus_C. Next base: position 94,142 of record NZ_QGDS01000001.1, read on the forward strand.
TGTTATTTTGCTGATGGGAGGTCTGCTGGGATTTGTCAATGGAGTGCTGATAGCAAAGCTTAAAGCAGTCGCTCTGATAGAAACACTGGCAATGAACACAACCCTGGCGGGAGTTGTTTTAGCTATTACAAGAGGACGTACAATTACGATAAATGAAAGGGCGTATACTGCAGTTGGACAGGGAAAATTGTTTAGTACAATCCCGTACCTTGTAATTATTTTCATTCTTATTTATGTCCTGATGTATTTTGTCTGGAACAGAACACCTTTAGGCCGGAGTCTTTTTGTTGTCGGCGGAAACGCAAAGTGCGCCAGGGTATCTGGTATTAATGTGGATAAAATCCGTATTATGGCATTTACTATATCCGGTTTAATGGCAGGGCTGGCAGGACTGATGCTTTCATCCAAAATGGGATCCATAAACAGTGTATTTGGTTCCTCTTATTCCATGGATATTATTGCTGCTGCGGTAATTGGAGGAACATCTCTTGCAGGGGGGATTGGTAAGGTTTCTGGTGTTTTGGGCGGAGTATTGCTCTTGAATTTTGTGCAGGTCGGCCTGCAGGTCTTTGGAATGGATTCCTATTATGTTCAGGCAGTCACTGGTTTAATCATTTTATTAGCGGTACTTATTGATTCATTTAGAATACGGCTGGCTAATAAGGAGTAATACATGTGAAACGTGAGGTGAAAGTGTGAAAGCTGTTTATTTGGATAAGGTTAAATGTTTTTCTGAAAGAGAATTGCCTATGCCGGAGTGTGGTGAACATCAGGTTGTGGTTCAGATAAAGGCAGCAGGAATATGTGGCTCGGATGTACACTACTGGGCAAATGGACGTATTGGCCAGTTTGTTGTGAAAGAGCCTTTGATTTTAGGGCATGAATGTTCCGGTATTGTTTCGGCCGCAGGAAGCAAGGTGACAAAGTTTTCCGTGGGAGACAAGGTTGTTCTTGAGCCGGGGATACCCTGTATGAAATGTGAACATTGTCTGAAAGGACGTTACAATCTCTGTCAGAATATTGTGTTTTTTGCAACACCGCCGGATGATGGTATTCTTGCGGAAAATATTGTCTATGACGAAAATTTTGTTTTTAAAATACCGGAGGAGATTACAGATTTTGGTCTGGCAACCATGGCTGAGCCATTGTCGGTAGGAGTATTTGCAACGAGGAGAATTGCCCCTTGCCTGAGGGAACGTGCAATTATTTTTGGAGCCGGTATTATAGGTATTACCTGCCTGTTGGCTGCTAAAGCTGCCGGCTGTAAGCATGTCGTTGTTGCGGATATACGTAATGACCGTCTTAAGTGGGCAAAGCGGATGGGAGCTGATCAAATTATCAACACAAAAACGGAAGAGATTGCTGAGAATACATTTGATTTTGGATATGAGGCAACCGGGGCTGATATATGCTGCAATCTTGCGGTAAAATGCATAAAACCGGGTGGGAGAATCGCTATGGTTGGTATGGGGGCGGAGTTTCAGAAGGTGGCATTGGTGGATTATGTCTGCAAAGAGATTTCCATTATTCCTTCTTTCCGATACTCAAATACATATCCCACCGCCCTTGAACTGCTCATTGACAATAAGGAAAAGCTGATGCAGTTAATTACACACAGAATACCATTTTCACTGGATGGAGTTGATGAAGCTTTTCATATTGCTGCCGAGGATCCTTCTGCAGTAAAAGTGGTGGTGGAATTCAATTGATTTTAAAGTAACTTGTTAAAATAATATTATGAAGAAAGAGGTGCTTAGTTATGAAACATGTTGTTAACGTGGCAGCAGGAAGAGAACCGGATACTGATGAAAGAAGTTTAAGAGCCAGGGTTTTGCCAAGAGAAAAGGAAGTACTCAGGGATACATATTATCTTATTGACCGCAATGAAGGGCCCTCCAAACGTCTCACTTGTGGGTATACCGTAATATATCCTACAGGAACAACGACTGGACATTCACATAATAATATGGAGGAAATTTATTATTTCATGTCCGGGGAAGGTATTATGGTAGTAGGGGATGACCAGTTTCCAGTAAAAGCCGGTGATGCCTGCTATGTTCCGCCGGGGCAGTATCATACTACAATTCAGACCGGGATTCTGCCATTGGCATTTGTATGGAATACCTGTCTTATGGACGGCGATGAGGAGTAATGTCTGTTTGTATATGCACATGAGGTGAATGAATATGAAACAGTATGTAGCGGCAATGGATATAGGGACAAGTGGATGCAAATCAATTATTGTTGACGAGGATGGACTAGTTGTTTCCTCGGCCATTGAAGAGTATCCCTTGTATTCCCCCAGACCTGGCTGGAATGAACAGGATCCGGAGGATTGGTGGAAAGGAGCTTACATTAGTCTCCGTAAGGCAGTAGATAAAAGCGGGATAGACCCTGCAGGTATAAAGGCGTTAAGTTTTTCGGGCCAGATGCATGGCCTGGTTGCAATGGATAAAAATGGGAGCGTCATCCGCAGAGCCATCTTATGGAATGACCAGCGTTGTGCAAAACAATGCCAGGATATGTTGAAGGATATTGGCGGTTTTGAAAAATTACGATGTTATACAAACAATAATATGCTCCCTGGTTATCAAGGCGGAAAGTTATTATGGCTGCGTGAAATGGAGCCTGAAAATTTTGAAAAAATGACAAAGGCAGTCCTGCCTAAAGACTATCTGAGGTACAGGTTAACAGGAGAATATTATACAGATGTTTCCGATGCATCAGGGACAGGGCTTTTTGATGTGGAAAACCGTGTGTATAGCTGGGAGCTGCTGAACTGCCTGAATCTTTCTCCAGACTTGTTCCCTCCAGTGGTGGAGTCCAGTGAGATGACAGGGGAAATTACAAAAGAAGCGGCTGAATTAACTGGGCTGTTACCTGGCACCCCTGTAGTAGGCGGCGGCGGTGACAGTGTCATTCAAACAACCGGGATGGGTCTGATTAAAGAAGGCATATTAGGTCTGACATTGGGAACGGCCGGGATTGTTGCTATGGGTATGTCCCAATATTTAGAAAATCATAATGAAACCCTTCAGTTTTTCTGCAATAATCAGAAAGATTTATACCATGTTATGGGAGTGATGCTGGCATGTGGCGGCAGTTACCAATGGTACAGAAATACACTTTGCGGAGATGAAATGGCAAGGGCAAAGCATCAGGGTGTGGATCCATATGATTTGCTGAATGAAAGCGCAAAGAATTCAAGTCCAGGGGCAAAAAGGCTTTTATATTTGCCATATTTGTCTGGAGAACGGGCGCCGTATACAGACCCGAACCTACGGGGAAGTTTTATTGGACTGGCTCAAAGCCATAGTAAAGGAGACATTACCAGGTCTTTAATGGAAGGCATTGGATATGGAATGAAGCAAATCGGCGAGTCTATATTGGAATTAAAACCTTTAAAGCTGGACCGTATTATTGTATCAGGAGGCGGAAGCCGCAGTGATTTGTGGAGACAGATCTTAAGTGATATTTTCCAACTTCCGGTATATACAGTAAATGGCGCCAAGGAAGGCGGAGCTTATGGGGCATGTCTGGCAGGCGGCGTTGGTGCAGGAATTTGGAGTGATTTGGAGGAAGCCTGTGCAACGATGAAAGTAGTGACTGAAAATCTGCCAAATGTGAGAAATAAAGAAGTGTATGAAGAAATGTATACTATTTACAGTGATATGGTTCCTGCATTAAAAAAGCAATTTGACCGTTTGGCAAGTGCTTAAAATCAGGTGTTTCTAAAAGATAAATAATGGCTTATAATGGGATTAATAAATAAATGAAAGAGGAGGTAACATTATGAATCAAATTGATAATTTATCAATAAACACTATCCGGATTCTGTCGGCAGATGCCGTTCAAAAAGCGAAATCCGGACACCCGGGCCTTCCATTAGGCTGTGCATCCATAGCCTATGAGTTATGGGCACGGCATATGAATCATAATCCGGCTGATCCGGACTGGCTCAACCGGGACAGGTTTGTTCTTTCAGCAGGACACGGGTCAATGTTGTTATATTCTCTGCTGTATCTGTATGGGTATGGAAATTTGACATTGGAAGACCTGAAAGAATTCAGACAGCTAAATTCAAAGACACCGGGACACCCGGAGTATCGTCATACAGTCGGAGTGGAAGCCACTACAGGGCCTTTGGGGGCAGGTATGGGAATGGCAGTCGGTATGGCAATCGCAGAAAAACATTTGGCATCTATATTTAATAAGGAAGGCTATCCTGTGATTGACCACTATACATTCGCATTGGGCGGAGATGGGTGCATGATGGAAGGCATCTCTTCAGAAGCACTATCCCTTGCGGGAACGCTGGGACTGTCAAAACTGATTGTTTTGTATGATTCCAATAATATCTCTATTGAAGGCTCAACAGACCTTGCATTTACTGAAGATGTAGAAATGAGAATGAAGGCCTTCGGCTTTCAGACATTAACAGTGGAGGATGGGAATGATATTGCAGCCATCGGAAATGCAATAGAGGAGGCAAAGGCAGATAAGGAACGCCCTTCCTTTATTAAAATACATACAGAGATTGGTTATGGCTGCCCGAATAAACAGGGAAAAGCAAGCGCGCATGGTGAACCTCTTGGTGAGGATAATGTCAAGGCACTGAGAGAGAACTTACAGTGGCCGTCTCAGGAACCATTTTATATTCCAGATGAAGTATATGAGAACTACAGAACTCTTCGTGAGAGCCTGATACAAAAAACTGGAAAATGGGGAGAAATGTTTGAGGAATACTGTATAAAGTATCCGGAGATGAAAGAATTAATAGATGTATATTTTAACAGCGGCAATGGAAAACTGCTTGAGAATAATACTGAGTTTTGGAAGAGAGACGAAAAGCCGGAAGCAACCAGGAATATTTCGGGAAGGCTTCTTAACATGATGAAGGATATTATCCCGAATCTGATAGGAGGTTCAGCGGACCTGGCACCGTCCAACAAGACGTATATGGAAGGAATGGGGGATTTTTCAAAAGAAAATCCTGCCGGACGAAATATACGGTTTGGAGTCAGAGAACTGGCAATGGGTGCGATTGGAAATGGTATCACGCTGCATGGAGGACTGCATAGTTATGTAGCAACATTTTTGGTGTTCAGCGATTATGTAAAACCAATGGCCCGTTTGTCCTCTATTATGAGAATTCCTGCAACGTATGTGTATTCTCATGACAGTATCGGAGTGGGAGAAGACGGACCGACCCATGAGCCAATCGAACAATTAGCTATGCTTCGCGCGATGCCTAATATGCATGTGTTCAGACCCTGTGATGCCGTGGAGACAGCGGCTGCATGGTACAGCGCCCTTACTTCAAAAGAGACGCCTACAACGATTGTTATAACCAGGCAGAATCTGGCACCTATGCAGGGAAGCAGTAAAGATGCATTAAAAGGCGGATATATTTTGGAAGACTGTGAAGGGGTACCGGATATTATATTAATTGCAACAGGATCTGAGGTAGAACTTGCAGTAGAAGCCGGCAGGATTCTGGAAAACAAGGGCAGAAAAGTGCGTGTGGTATCTATGCCATGTATGGATATATTTGAAGAACAGTCTGAGGAGTATAAAGAGGCAATACTTCCGAAGGCAGTTACACGCCGGGTAGCCATAGAGGCATTGGCCACTTTCGGATGGGAACGCTATGTAGGGCTGGAAGGGAAAATTGTGGGTATGACCTCATTTGGGGCCAGTGGACCATATAAAGAATTATTTGAGTATTTTGGAATTACGGCAGATGAAATTGTAAAGGCAGCCGACAGCCTGTAATATAAGGCGAATATCCTGATAAATAGCACTAGAAAAGCAAGCATGTAAACAAGCTTGCTTTTCTAGTATATATATCTGTCGAAGCTGGATTATACGGAAGCGCCTGTGAAGTCCCGTTCCAGCAAATCGGTCAATTTTTCAATCCGGTCCGCTGCCTCGGGCACATCTCCAAATCCATATTCAACAAAGATAAATGGAATTCCTGCTTCCTGGCAGGCCACATAATCTCCCTTAGTATCTCCTATATAAACAACATCTTTCAATTCATTTTCCTTCATCAGGCGCAGGATTGTCTGTCCCTTTGATGTCAGTGTGTCTCCATAACAAAGGTGGCCCTTGACGGTGTCTTTAAGCCCTGTAGTCTTTAAAAAGACCTCGATATATCCCTGCTGGCAATTGCTGACAATAAAAAGAGGAACCTTTTGGGAGAGGGCGTGGAATACCTCCTGAACGCCGCCATACAAGATGCCGGGTTCTGTCTCCAGCATACGGTTTTCATATTCAAAACAAAAAGCGCCCATCCGTTCTTGTTCTTTTTTAGAAAGAGCGGGGAAAACTGCATCATAAAATTTATCCATTGTTTTTCCGAATAAGCTTTTCAAAAGTGCAGAGTCTACTCTGACCTCCAGATTTGAATTCTCTATGATTGCCTGGTTCCAGGATTTCACAACGGTTTCGGTAGGGTCCCATAAGGTTCCGTCTACATCAAAAATAATTCCATCCATAGTATCTACTCCTTTTCTTATTAAAAATGCATACTTATTGAACATTAGTAGTTCAAGAAGCATAGACTGAACAAAAGCACTAGCTGTCCGAATTACATATATACTCCGGTACAATATGTGGTTTTAAAATCAGCAGTCATTTTCATAATATCATAAAAATAGCCTTTTAAAAAGAAAGATTTTAGTGTATACTTTAATATAATCTTACGAAAATAAAGAGAAACGGATTTTGGATATCGGTTTTGAATATATTTTTTTGCATATCATATCAGGTGTGCGAAGCAGCAAGGATGTGGAGAATGAAAGATGAATGAAAAAATAGTATTAATAGATGGCCACAGTATTTTAAACAGGGCGTTCTATGGGGTACCGGATTTAACCAATTCAGAAGGACTTCATACGAACGCTATTTATGGGTTTTTAAATATTATGTTCAAGGTTCTGGATGAAGAGAAGCCAGAGTACTTAACAGTGACTTTTGATGTACATGCCCCTACATTCAGACATGAGATGTATGAGGATTACAAAGGCACCAGAAAACCTATGACGGAGGAGCTGAGACAGCAGGTTCCGGTGATCAAAGAAGTTCTGAAAGCGATGAACGTTGAAATTATTGAGCAGGCAGGCCTGGAGGCAGATGACCTTCTGGGGACGATTTCCCGGATCTGCGAGGAAAAAGGACTGGATGTTTCTATTATTTCCGGGGACAGAGACACCTTGCAGCTTGCTACAGAACGCGTAAAAATCCGCATTCCCAAGACGAAACAGGGACAGACAATCGTAGAGGATTACTATGCCGCGGATGTGAAAGAAACGTGCGGGGTTACGCCGAAAGAATTCATTGATGTAAAAGCATTGATGGGAGATTCCTCCGATAATATTCCTGGGGTTCCAGGGATAGGAGAGAAGACCGCTACGAAAATTATCGAGGAATATGGCTCTATTGAGAATGCTCATGCACATGCCGGTGAGCTTAAGCCTCCAAGGGCTAGCAAGAATATACAGGAATATTGGGATCAGGCTTGTATGAGCAAGACTCTTGCTACGATTGATACCCATGCAGATATCACTTTTGATTTGAATGCGGCAAAACATGAGAATCCTTACACAAAGGAGGCTCATGTGTATTTTCAGAAGCTTCAGTTTAAAAATATGCTGAGCAGGTTTGATGTAAAGTCCTCCATAGATAGTATAGAATCTTGTTTTAAAGAAATTACAGATAAAAAAGAAGCAGAACAGATTTTTGCAGAGGCATCCCAGGCAGAATGTGCAGGAGTTTCTATTACAGAGGACACAGGAAATGTACTGCCTTTATTTGCTCATCCATCGGGATACGGCAGGGTGAATATTGCTTATGAGAAAGATAAAATATATTCTATATTATGTGGTACAGATATGGATATGGAATATTTGCTTGAGAAACTCTCAGAAGTTGCAGGTAAAGTGAAAATATTTTCTATGTTTGATTTGAAAAAATATTTAACCGCTGTTAAAATTACAAAGCCGGAAAATTGTTTTGATGCCACCGTAGCAGCTTATTTGCTGAATCCATTGAAAAGTAATTATGATTATGAAGATGTGGCAAGAGAGCAGTTGGGTATTTTGATAAGCGGGGAAACCGATGTTATGACAAAAGCCTGCTATGAGGCTTATACTGCATTTGCTTCTGCAGGGCCGCTGATAGAAAAAATGCAGGAAGAAGGAATGCATCATTTGTTTACAGACATCGAGATGCCTTTGCTCTTTACACTGTTTGATATGGAACAGGAGGGCATCCGGGTAGAAGGGGATGCACTGCATTTTTATGGGGAGCAGCTTGGCAGTAAAATTGTAGAGTTGGAAAAAGAGATTTTTGAGATGGCAGGGGAATCCTTTAATATCAATTCTCCAAAGCAGCTTGCAGTTGTTCTTTTTGACCATCTGAAGCTTCCCAATGGTAAGAAGACAAAAACAGGGTATTCTACAGCGGCAGATGTGCTTGATAAGCTGGCGCCTGATTATCCGGTTGTAGAAAAAATTTTGGAATACAGACAGCTGTCTAAGTTGAAATCCACTTATGCGGACGGGCTGTCAGCCTATATAGGTCCGGATGGAAGAATCCATGGGAAATTCAACCAGACAATTGCCGCCACAGGGCGGATCAGCAGTACGGAGCCGAACTTGCAGAATATTCCGGTTCGAATGGAGCTTGGACGGTTAATCAGAAAGGTTTTCGTGCCGAAAGAGGGCTGTATTTTTATTGATGCAGACTATTCTCAGATTGAACTGAGGATACTGGCCCACTGTTCAGGGGATGAAAAACTGATTCGGGCATATAAAGAGGCAAGGGATATTCACCGGATGACCGCATCTCAGGTATTCCACACACCCTTTGACGAAGTAAGCGAATTGCAGCGCCGAAATGCCAAGGCCGTAAACTTTGGAATTGTATACGGCATCAGTTCTTTTGGACTGAGTCAGGGTCTGAGTATTACGCAAAAAGAGGCGAAGCAGTATATTGAGAATTACTTTGAAACTTATCCTGGGATTAAGCGTTTTCTGGATGATACAGTGGCACATGCCAAAGAGGAAGGCTACGTTGTGACTTTGTTCGGCAGGAGAAGACCTGTCCCTGAATTAAAATCCAGTAATTTTATGCAGCGTAATTTTGGGGAACGTGTAGCTATGAACGCACCAATCCAGGGCTCTGCCGCAGATATTATGAAAATTGCCATGATAGGTGTAAATAGAGAACTCAGAGAAAAGGGATTGAAATCAAGGATGGTTCTGCAAGTGCATGATGAGCTTTTAATTGAAGCGTATCAGGAAGAAGCCGAAGAGGTGAAAGCAATCCTGAAGAAGCAGATGGAGCAGGCTGCGGATTTGGATGTACCTTTGATTATAGACATGCATACAGGAAAGAACTGGTATGAGGCAAAGTGATGAAGGTATTGGGAATCACTGGCGGAGTAGGCTCCGGGAAAAGTGAAGTTCTGCGCTATATGGAGGAAGAGTATGGTGCGGTTGTCTGTCAGTTGGATGAAGTGGCGAAGGCTCTCCAGAAAAAGGGAACGGACTGCTATGATAAAATTATAGAACAGTTTGGTCTGGAAGTTACTGGGGAGAATGAGGAACTGGACAGAAAGAAGCTGGCAGCAATTATTTTCCAGGATGAGAATAAAAGAAGGATACTGAATGGAATCGTCCACCCGGAAGTGAAAAAGTGGGTGGAACAGGACATTATAGAGAAGAAAAAAAGAGGAGTGCCGCTGTATGTAATTGAGGCGGCGCTTCTGCCGGAAGCAGGATATGAAGACATCTGCCAGGAAATGTGGTATATTTATACGGAAGAAAGTGTCAGAAGAGAACGGCTGAAAAAATCAAGAGGATATTCCGACGAAACTATCAGCCGGATGATACGGTCACAGTCTCCGGAATCTGTATTCCGGAAAGCCTGCCATATCGTCATAGACAACAGTGGGACGTTCGAGAGAACAAAGAAACAAATAGGAGAGCAATTATGAGATTATGCAGTATTGCAAGCGGCAGCAGCGGCAATTGTATTTATGTGGGATGTGATAATACCCATTTGCTTGTAGATACCGGAATCAGTAAGAAGAGAATTGATGCGGGACTAAAAGAATTGGAGATAAAGGGAGAAGAGCTGGATGGGATTTTGATTACCCATGAACACTCGGACCACATACAGGGATTGGGGGTTTTCAGCAGGAAATATGAAGTACCCATTTATGCCACCCCCGGTACAATAGAAGGAATCAAGAACTATGCTCCATTGGGAAAGCTGCCAGGGGGACTTTTGAATCCCATACATATAGATGAAAGTTTTGTAATTGGAGATATTACGGTGGACCCTTTCGGGATTTCCCATGATGCAAATGAACCGGCCGGATATAGGATGAGCTATCAGGGAAAATCTGTTGCGGTAGCTACAGACCTGGGAATTTATAATGAATATACGGTGTCCAAGCTACAGATGCTGGATGCGGTGCTTCTGGAGGCTAACCATGACATCCATATGCTGGAGGTGGGGTCTTATCCCTACTATCTGAAAAGGCGGGTAATGGGGGATAAGGGACACCTGTCCAATGAGTCGTCGGGAAGACTTCTCTGTGATATATTACATAATAACTTGAAACATATTCTGCTTGGACATCTCAGTAAAGAAAATAACTATGCAGAGCTTGCTTATGAGACGGTAAAATTGGAGGTTACTCTGGGTAACAACGATTATAAGGGAGAAGACCTGAATATGTCTGTTGCTAAAAGAGATATGCTTTCGGAAATCATTATGGTTTAGGAGGAAGAGAAAATGAAAAAATGTATCGTAACAGTGCTGGGAAAAGATACTGTGGGAATTATTGCGAAGGTATGTACATATCTGGCGGACAATAAAATTAACATTCTGGATATTTCACAGACAATCATTCAGGGGTATTTTAACATGATGATGATTGTGGATGTAACGGATCTGGATAAAGATTTCAAAGTGGTCTGCGATGAGATGGAAAAGCTGGGAGTTGAAATCGGCGTGAACATCCGCTGCCAGAAAGAAGAAATTTTTGAAAAAATGCACAGGCTCTAGAAAACGCAGGAAGTGAAGAGAGGATAAATACGATGATTAATATGTATGAAGTATCAGAGACCAATCAGATGATTGAGCATGAGAACCTGGACGTCCGCACAATCACACTGGGAATCAGCCTGTTTGACTGCATTGATTCTGATTTGCAGGAACTGAACCGTAAAATATATGAGAAAATCACAACAGTAGCTGAGAAACTGGTTTCTACCGGAAATGATATTGAGAAGGAATTTGGGATTCCCATTGTAAATAAAAGAATTTCCATTACTCCCATTGCGCTGGTAGGCGGAGCTGCATGTAAAAGTCCCGAGGATTATGTGACCATTGCCAGAACGCTGGATAGGGCCGCAAAAGAAGTGGGAGTTAATTTTATCGGCGGTTATTCCGCGCTGGTTTCCAAAGGAATGACCCAAAGCGATATAAATTTGATTCAATCCATCCCTCAGGCGCTGGCTCAGACAGAAAGAATCTGTAGTTCTGTCAATGTGGGTTCCACGAAAACAGGGATAAATATGGATGCAGTGCGTCTGTGTGGTGAAATTATAAAATCCACCGCAGAGGCAACGAAGGAAAAGGATTCTCTGGGCTGTGCAAAGCTGGTTATTTTCTGTAATGCTCCAGATGACAATCCATTTATGGCAGGTGCGTTTCTCGGTGTGACAGAGGCGGATGCCGTAATCAATGTGGGTGTCAGCGGACCGGGAGTTGTGAAGAAGGCTTTAGAGAAAGTACGGGGCAAAGGATTTGAAGAGCTCTGTGAGACTATTAAAAAGACGGCTTTCAAGGTGACTCGTGTTGGACAGCTTGTAGCTGGTGAGGCATCCAAAAGACTGAATGTTCCATTTGGAATTGTTGATTTATCTCTGGCGCCGACTCCTGCTGTGGGCGACAGTGTTGCGGAGATTTTGGAGGAGATTGGTCTGGAAAGAGTAGGGGCCCCCGGAACAACGGCTGCTCTGGCAATGTTAAACGATCAGGTGAAAAAGGGCGGTGTGATGGCATCTTCCTATGTAGGTGGTTTAAGCGGAGCATTTATCCCTGTTAGTGAGGATCAGGGTATGATAGATGCAGTGAACCTGGGAGCGCTGACACTGGAAAAGCTGGAAGCTATGACTTGTGTATGCTCTGTGGGACTGGATATGATAGCGATTCCGGGCAAGACTACAGCAAGCACGCTTTCCGGAATTATTGCGGATGAAATGGCAATTGGAATGGTGAACCAGAAGACGACGGCAGTACGTCTTATTCCGGTTATTGGAAAAGATGTGGGAGAGATGGCCCAATTCGGCGGACTTCTTGGCTATGCTCCTATTATGCCGGTGAATACATTTGGCTGTGAGGCATTTATCAGCCGGAAGGGCAGAATTCCCGCACCAATCCATAGCTTTAAAAACTAAAACAGGGGAAAGATTATGAAGAAAATTGCGATTGTAACAGACAGTAATAGCGGAATAACTCAGAAACAGGGAGAGAAGATGGGGATCTTTATACTTCCCATGCCATTTTTTATTGATGGAGAGCTCTTTCTGGAAGATATTACATTGACACAGGAAGAATTTTATAAAAGACTGGGCGAGGATTCCGATATTTCAACGTCCCAGCCATCCCCCGCAGATGTTTTGGAGCTTTGGGACCGCCTGCTTGAAGAGTACGATGAGGTTGTCCATATCCCCATGTCCAGCGGATTGAGCAGCAGTTGTGAGACGGCTGTTACGCTGTCTCAGGATTACGACGGCAGAGTACAGGTGGTAGATAACCAGAGAATTTCAGTTACTCAGGTGCAGGCTGTTCTGGATGCAATCAAACTGAAAGAAGCAGGAAAAACAGCCGCAGAAATGAAAGAAATTCTGGAACAGGAAAAGCTGGAGGCTAGTGTCTACATTACAGTAGATACACTGAAATATCTAAAAAAAGGGGGAAGAATCACCCCTGCAGCGGCAGCTTTGGGGACAGTACTGAATTTGAAACCGGTATTGCAGATTCAGGGAGAGAAACTGGATGCTTTTGCAAAAGTGCGGGGCTGGAAGGCTGCAAAGCGCACCATGCTGAAAGCTATAGAGACAGATTTGGCAGAACGTTTTGCAGGAAAAGAAAATCAGATGGTTTTAGGAATGGCATATACATGCAGCAAAGAAGAAGCGGAAGCCTGGAAACAGGAAATTCACGAAAAATTTCCTCAGCATGAGATTATAGAGGGGCCGCTGTCGTTGAGCGTGGCCTGTCACATTGGGGCAGGAGCCATGGCAGTCACCTGTATGAAAAAGGTTGTTACAGTTCAGCCATAAGTCCATGGCTGAACTGTAACTGAAAATTATACTTTTATAATGGCCTGTTTGTATTCATTTTCAAATGCTGTCTTAAATTTATCTGTAATTACAGATTTATACAGATTGGAAGCCAGTGTGTCATGATAGAGCATTTTTTGTCCTGCCTCTGGAATTTTATCTGTTTCATATAAATTAGTCAGCAGCGGCAGCGTACTGTTTTTTACAATACTGCTTAATATTTTTTCGCGGTCCTTTCGGAATCCGAGCAGGCGGGCATAGTAGTGGCAGCCCCCTTTTACATATTCTTCCACAGTATTCTTTTTAATCCCCAGCATAATGTGCAGAAGTGCACGGTTGATACGTGTATAAGTCATTTCTTTTGTTTTAAGCAGTTCACAAAACTGTTTATAATTAAAGAAATTGTTTAGCTGGTTGGTAATACGGTTTGCCAGTTCTACAGAGACGTCCATATATCTGGTCAGGTCGCTGGCAGATTTGTTCAGCAGCTTGTATTTCATAATGAGAGAAAAGTCATTTTGATAGACAGGGTATTGGACCCTGTGATAGTCTTTTAACAATTCCAGACAGCAGGATGGAACCTGATCTTCCAATTGGCTTAAAATATTGGAAAAATGAGTGTTTTCAAATGAGTGGCCAGAGCGGGTGCTGATTGCAGTACTGGAGTATGCAAGCAGAGAGCGGATGGCGGAAGCAGAACTGTAATTGGCATTTAGCGCAGTATCGTGGTAATTGGAGCCCTGACGCTTAATCGTATAGGGTTTGATAGAGCTGTTTAGTTTTCTTAGGGCCTTTAAATATTCTACGCTCAAGATGTTGTTCGGGTCATTGAGCAGAGAAGCACAGCCCGGACCTCCCATATAAGAAGCGAGGGCTTTCTGCCTTGCAGCTGGAAAGGACATGCCGTTTCTGAGGTTATCCTGCAAAAAACTTTTATATTCTTCTGGCTCTTCACACAAAATACTGGCTGTGTTTTGAAGGCATTCCAAGTCACCTGCTTCGCTTCCAAAGCAGACGGAGTCCACAATGTTCAGGCTGTCCAGGAAGGAAATAGCACCTGTGGCAAAAAATTCAGCACTGCCGGTGGAATAGCAGACAGGAAGTTCAAATACCGCTCCGGCTCCGCATTTCAAAGCCATTTCGGCACGAATATATTTAGGCATGATAGAAGGTGTACCTCTTTGGACATAATCACCGCTCATGACAACAATGACCGTATCGGCACCTGTGACTTCTTTTGCCTTTTCAATATGATATTGGTGTCCGTTATGAAATGGATTGTATTCTGTGATTAAACCGACAATTTTCATGAGAATCTCCTTGTATATCAATTTGTTAACTATTATACTATAAAATAGCAGGGACTTATAGAGGAATTTTGGTTTATAACAGATGTCTTCTGTAAAACATAAATAAATGCAGATGCATTTTGAGCAAAATAAGATTTTGGAACAAAAACAAAAGAGGGTGTATGGCATGAAAAGAGAAAGAATACTTGAACTTCTGGAACAGCGCAGATTTAAAGAATTAAGAGAAGAATTGGAAACCATGCATCCAGTTGACATTGTGGAGATGCTGGAGGACTTTGATACACGCCGGGCGATTCTGATTTTCCGCCTTCTGGCAAAGGAGGATGCAGCAGAGGTTTTCACGGATATGAACAGTGATATGCGTGAGGATCTGATTAATGCGCTGACAGACTCTGAGCTGGAAGAAGTCATGGACGAGATGTATGTGGATGATACGGTAGACGTCCTGGAAGAGATGCCTGCTAACGTAGTAGACCGTCTGCTGATGGCGACAGACGAGGAGACGAGAAAAAAAATCAACGTACTGCTTCAATATCCTGAAGATAGTGCCGGAAGTATCATGAATGTGGATTACATCAGTCTAAGAAAAGAAATGACGGTGGCTGAAGCAATCCTGAAAATCCGGCAGGTTGGTATCAACCGGGAGACAATTTACACCTGCTACGTTACAGAAAAGAAAAAGCTGATTGGTGCAGTGGACGTAAAGGATCTGCTGACGGCAGGGGAATCCAGGCTGATTGAAGAAATCATGGACGAGAACGTACTTTGTGCCGCAACACTGGATGACCAGGAAGATGTAGCTAAGACTATTAAAAAGTATGGTCTTGTTGCAATACCTATTATAGATCATGAAAACTGTCTGGTCGGTATTGTAACGGTTGATGATGCCATGCTTGTTTTGCAGGAAGAGGCAACGGAAGATATTAGTATCATGGCCGGTGTCAGTCCGAATGAGGATTCCTATTTTGGCACTTCTGTAATCAGGCATGCTAAAAACAGGAGCCTCTGGCTGATGCTTCTAATGCTTTCAGCAACCGTGACAGGAGAGATTTTAGGGCGCTATGAAGGTGCAATGGCTGTGATGCCGGTTTTGATTACTTTTATTCCCATGCTGATGGGAACAGGCGGAAACTGTGGTTCCCAAAGTTCGACGCTGATTATCCGGGGACTGGCGGTTGGAGAGATTCAGTTGAAGGATATTTTCCGGGTTATTTTCAAAGAAATCAGGGTTGCATTAGTTGTCAGCTTTCTGCTGGCTCTGGTGAATGGCCTCCGGATTTATATTATGTATGGCCAGAATATTATGCTGTCTCTGGCACTTGGAATCACAATGATGGCAGTAGTGGTTGTGGCAAAATCCATTGGATGTACTCTGCCTTTGCTTGCAAAAAAGCTGGGGCTTGATCCGGCAATCATGGCAGCTCCTCTGATAACTACAATTCTGGATACGTGTACAATTCTAGTATACTTTAATATTGTGACAGTCATTTTCCACCTAAAAGGCTGATATTGTGAAAATAATAACAAGCAAATGCGGATTGTACTTAAAAATACACATGCTGTCTACTTGTATACAGAAATTCTTTGGGGTATAATGGAAATAGTGAGAAAAAATGAAAGGTGGCTTTAAATCATGGGATTTATTGACGAAATCAAGGCAAGAGCAAAGTCTGACAAGAAGACAATTGTACTTCCGGAGACAGAAGATGTAAGAACCTATCAGGCAGCGGAGGCAGTGCTCAAGGAAGGAACTGCGAACCTGATTCTTGTGGGCAGCAAGGAGGAAATTGAAAAGTACGGAAAAGGGTATGACATTTCAGGTGCTATGATTGTAGACCCTGCAGCGAGCGAAAAGACAGAGGCTTATATCGCAAAACTGGTGGAACTCAGAGCGAAAAAAGGTATGACAGAAGAGCAGGCAAAGGAACTGATGCTGAACAATTACCTGTATTATGGTGTTATGATGGTGAAGATGGGGGATGCAGACGGAATGGTATCTGGTGCATGCCACTCTACAGCAGATACCCTTCGTCCATGTCTTCAGATTCTGAAAACGAAACCGGGAACAAAGCTGGTTTCCGCATTCTTTATTATGGCTGTACCAGATTGCGATATGGGGGCAGACGGAACATTTATTTTCGGAGATGCAGGACTGGAACAAAATCCGGATCCGGACAAGCTGGCAAACATTGCCATATCTTCAGCAGAATCTTTCAAGGCATTGACAGGAAAGGAACCAATTGTTGCCATGCTGTCACATTCTACAAAGGGAAGTGCAAAGCATGCAGATGTGGATAAAGTAGTGGAAGCTACAAGAATTGCAAAAGAATTAGCTCCTGATTTAAAACTGGATGGAGAATTACAGCTAGATGCTGCTATCGTACCTGAAGTAGGTGAGTCTAAGGCACCCGGCAGCCCTGTAGCAGGACATGCCAACGTACTCGTTTTCCCAGATTTAGATGCTGGAAATATTGGATACAAGCTGGTACAAAGACTTGGCAAGGCAGAAGCTTATGGACCTCTTACCCAGGGAATTGCTGCCCCTGTTAATGACTTATCCCGTGGATGCAGTGCTTCAGACATCGAGGGTGTTGTAGCAATTACAGCAGTACAGGCTCAGTCATACTCATAGACCGAGATCGATAGTGATTGGCGAAACATTGAACACTTGGCGAGGTTTTTTACGAGCCTAGTGAGAAAGTTCACCCTTGTGGTGTGTTCTTACGAGCTTAGCACGCAGGTCGTTCTTTGAGATTAGCGAGGTATTATCGAGCTTAGCAAGGACGGTACCCTTGGGGTAAAAGAACTTCCTTGACCGATAGTGATTAGCGAGGTCCTTACGAGCTTAGCACGTAGGTCGTTCTTTGAGATTAGCGAGGTATTATCGAGCTTAGTGAAAAGAACTTCCTTAAATAAAAGTATTGAAGAAATCAGACAGATCTTTATTCATAAATATTGGAGGATAGTGAAATGAATGTATTAGTGATCAACTGCGGCAGTTCTTCTCTAAAATTCCAGTTAATCAACGCTGAATCAGAGAAAGTGCTTGCAAAAGGTATCTGCGAAAGAATTGGAATTGACGGAAGTCTCACCTATCAGGCAGCTGACGGGGAAAAGATAAAAACAGCGAAAGCGATGCCTACCCATACAGAAGCGATTCAGTATGTAATTGACGCTCTGACAGACACTAAGACAGGTGTTGTAAAGAGCTTAGATGAGATTGGAGCAGTCGGACATCGTCTGGTACACGGTGGTGAGAAGTTTGCCTCTTCTGTAATCATTACAGAAGAGGTAAAGAAAGCAGTTGAAGAGTGTAACGATTTGGCACCATTACATAATCCTGCGAACTTAATCGGTGTGAATGCCTGTGAGGAATTAATGCCAGGTACTACCATGGTGGCAGTATTTGATACCGCATTCCATCAGACAATGCCCGAAAAGGCATATATGTACGGTCTGCCATATGAATATTATGAAAAATACAAAGTAAGACGTTACGGCTTCCATGGAACAAGCCACAGCTTCGTGTCAAAGAGAGCAGCAGAGATTGTCGGCAAGCCTTATGATGCTACAAAGACGATTGTATGCCATCTTGGTAATGGTGCCAGCGTATGTGCGGTGCTGAATGGAAAGTCTGTAGATACATCCATGGGAATGACACCTTTGGAAGGCTTGGTAATGGGTACCCGTTCCGGTGACATTGACCCGGCAATCCTGGAATTCCTTGCTAAGAAAGAAAACAAGGATATAGAAGGATTAATGAAGGTATTGAATAAAGAATCCGGTGTACAGGGAGTATCGGGCTTGTCCAGTGATTTCAGGGATTTAACAAACGCAGCAGCAGAAGGAAACAATCGGGCACAGATTGCTCTGGAAGTATTTTCTTACAGAGTTGCAAAATATGTAGGAAGCTATGCAGCAGCAATGAACGGTGTGGATAACATCGTATTCACAGCAGGAATCGGCGAAAATGACGATAAAGTCCGTGCAGAAGTGTGCAGTTATCTGGGTTACCTCGGAATAGAAATCAATGAAGAGGCTAACAATACAAGAGGAAAAGAAATCGAACTTTCTACACCAGACTCTAAGGTAAGAGTATTTGTAATTCCTACAAACGAAGAGCTGGCGATTGCAAGAGAAACATTAGCTCTCGTAAAATAGATTTTCAGAATATTCAGAAAACGGAGTGCAAAAGGGTCAGTCCCCTTTTGCATCCTTTTTCTGTCAGAATCTGTAGTTTTTTTGTTGACAAACTTATTTTACATGATATAATAGTTTAGGTATGAATAGGAGTGTTAAAGATGTTAATTAACCTATCAGACGTTCTGTCAGAACAGCATAAGGCAGTAGAAGAGACAGTGCCGTTGGAATTGGAAGAGATAAGGCTGAAGTCCGGTTCATTTCCGATTGTCGGTAAAGATCCTGTGCATATTATTGTCACTCATGTAAAGGACAAGGAATTGCAGATTCAGGCGGAATCAAGAATCAGCATAATGATTCCCTGTGACCGCTGCGTGGAAGATGTAAAACAGGAACTTATACTTAACTTTACGAAGCTGGTGGATTTGAGTGTATCTGATGCTGATTTGAGAGAAGATTTAGATGAGTCAAACTTTATTGATGGATATCATCTTGACGTGGACAAATTGCTCTTTAATGAGATATTGATAGGATGGCCGACGAAAGTTCTATGCAGTGAAGACTGTAAGGGCATTTGCAATGTTTGTGGTCAGAACCTAAATCTGGGTACCTGTGACTGTGAAGATACGGGAGTTGACCCAAGAATGTCAGTTGTCCGTGATTTGTTTAAGAATTTTAAGGAGGTGTAACCTATGTCTATCTGTCCAAAGAATAAATCTTCTAAAGGTAGAAGAGATAAGAGAAGAGCTAATTGGAAGATGAGTGCTCCAAACCTTGTGAAATGCAGCAAGTGCGGAGAACTTATGATGCCTCACAGAGTATGTAAGGCTTGTGGCTCTTACAACAAAAAAGAAATCATTTCTGTTGACTAGTACAGAGAAGACAAGGCTTTCCGGGAGACCGGGAAGCCTTTTTTCATATAATAAAAAACCTATCCGGGGAATCGTACTACGTACATAAAGAAAATGGCCTCTAAAGTAATCACGTTCGGCGCGAGAAAATACCAAAATACCTATTAAACGTGTATGAAAAGCAGGTGACTAAAATAAATGAACGGAGTAATGGTAAGAAATGTGGGTGGCAGTTATATATAATTACTATAATTAATGTGAGAAAATCTATTTTACAAAATATATAGAAGATAATATAATAATCATATAGGTTTAGTAGGTATTGAATAGGTTTGCCTGAGATAGAGCTATAATGAATCCTACAGCAAACTTTATTGAAAAGGTACTTGCATATTTTACTGTAACGAGGAGGATTTTTACTTGATAGAAATAAGAAACCTGAAAAAATGTTTTGGGGAAGAGAAGGTATTGAATTCAATTAATATTGATATTCAGGATGGAGATATATTTGGCCTGGTAGGGAGAAGTGGAGTAGGGAAATCAACATTATTACGTTGTATTAATGCATTGGAAACATATGACAGCGGTATATTGAATGTGAACGGGGCTGAGGTTAGCAGCCTGTCTGGGATGGAACTGCGTAAATTCCGGCGAAATGTGGGAATGATTTTTCAGCATTTTTCATTAACGGAAAGGGATACTGTATATCAGAATATAGCTCTCCCAATGAAGTGCTGGAAATATGAAAAACAAGATATTAAGAAAAAAGTGGAAAGCCTTTTGGAGATTGTTGAACTTGGAGACAGGTCCAATCAAAAAGCCAGATATTTGTCCGGCGGGCAAAAACAAAGAGTGGCAATTGCCCGTGCACTAGCCTTGGAACCTTCTATATTACTTTGTGATGAGGCGACAAGCGCACTGGACCCAAACACCACGAAGTCGATTCTGGAATTGCTGAAGGAAGTTAATCGCAAGCTTGGAGTTACAATCGTAGTAGTAACCCATGAGATGTCAGTTGTCCGCTCTATATGCAACAAAATTGCCGTATTGGATAAGAATGGAATAGCGGACTCCGGCGATGTAGAAGAAGTGTTTAAAAACCAGTGCCCGGCGTTGGTGGAGCTTTTAGGAAACCGGGATGATTTTGCATCAATTAAATCCGGTAAGGCAATCAGGGTGTTTTGTTCCAGTGATGATGCTGAAAAGAATATTATAGTGAAAATGTTTCGTGATACAAAGATTTCTTTTGGAATACTGAATGCTGATGTAAAAGAGTACCGTACAGGAATATTTGGAGAATTTGTAATTTTAGTGCGGGAAGAAGATGAGAAGAATATTATTGAATATATGTCTGCAAACAATATTTTTTGGGAGGTGTTGAATTGATGGCTGATACCAGTACTATTAGTGGAATTTTGCGAACTCTGGTTTTGCCTGAAATGTGGAATACGATTTATATGCTGTTACTGACATCAATTCTTTCTATGATTTTCGGGTGTATAGTCGCATTGATTATGATTTGTACACGTAAAGGCGGACTTCATGCTAACAGGGTGGTTTTTATAGTATTTGAAACAGTCGTGGACTTGCTCATTTCAATGCCATTCATCGTACTGGCAGTTGCTTTGACACCGCTCACGGTACTGATCGTAGGAACTAGTATCGGTAAGACTGCAGCCTTAGTGCCGCTTACATTTGTAACTACACCAGTATTTGCAAAGTTTATTTATGACGGGATGCTGGAAGTGAATCCCTGGCTGGTCCAGGCGGCAAAATCTTTTGGAGCTTCTGATATTCAGATTCTGCGGATTATGGTAAAGGATTCAGTTCCCTCCATTATTTCAGGGGCTACATTATCGTGTGTTACAACATTGAGCTCAATTGCTATGATGGGAGCTATTGGCGCCGGTGGTGTAGGAGCGGTTGCTATCATCTATGGCTATCAGAGATCAAATTATACAGTCATATGGGTAGTAGTCGGTGTTTTGGCTGTTATAACTCAGGCAATTCAGATAGCAGGAGAATACATATATAAAAAATGGAGGTAAGGGTCTTTGGATACTGATTTGATACAATATTATCTGGCTGACATTATTTTGCCGGGACTTGGTACTACATTGATTATTTTGTTTTTTACAGTTGTATTTACTACAGCTGCAGGTTTCATAATAGGAAGCATACTGTATTTGACAGCAGAGGATGGGTTATATCCTCATCCGAAGTTTAACGTCATATTAGGTTTAATTATTAATATTATCAGGGCCATTCCAGTCATTATTTTTATCGTGCTAATGATACCTGTGTCGCGGGGGCTATTAGGAACTGCAATTGGAACGCCTGCGGCGATTTTATCTATATCCATTATGTGTACGCCTTTTATGGCACGCGTGATAGAAGGCAGATTAAAAGAGGTAGATAAGAATCTGATAGAAGCAGCCAAATCCATGGGACTTTCAAATATGCAAACTTTGACCAAATATGTAATCCATGCAGCTGTTCCATCTTTGGTTACCGGAATTTCATTTGCAACAGTTATTTTTCTTGGAATTATTGCTATTGCAGGGACAGTGGGGGCTGGGGGAATAGGAGCGGTTGCTATGGATTATGGTTATTATGCATTTAATAGTTATGTGATGTATGGGGCTATTGTGATTTTGGCAGTTTTAGTTGTTATAATCCAGGCCTTTGGGCGTTTACTTTATAGAAGGTTAAAATAATATTAGGTATTAAAAAGGGGTTTATTCTCCCCAAATAATATACAAAGGAAGGTAAAAGAAATGAAAAAAACAAAATTATTTGTAAGCAGTCTATTAATAGGAGCGGCATGTGTTGCGTTAACTGCCTGCGGAGGTAAGAAGGAAAGTGATGAAAATGACACTGCAAAGAGTAAAGATTCTGATTCAAAAACTATCTCTATTGCAATTTCTTCTGACATCGTGCCCAGTATAGAACGGGTAGAAGAACCGCTGAAAAAGTTGGGATATGAGCTGGACGTACATGAATTTGATGACTGGGTAATGCCAAATACAGCTTTGGCGGAAGGGTCCGTTGATTGTAATTTCTTTGAACATGAGCCGTATATGGAGGCATACAATCAGTCAAAAGGTACGGATTTAGTAATGATTACTCCCAAAATCTATTCTACGCCATACGGGTTCTTTTCAGACAAATATGAGTCATTGGATGAGATTGGGGATGGAGCAAAGGTTGCCATGTCTAATGAACCTAGTAACAGAAGCCGCAGTTTAATGCTGTTACAGGAAGCTGGTCTTCTCGTATTGACGGATGAGCCGAAAGATGAGTACTACGATGAGGTGGATATTGAAGAAAACCCTCATAACTTATCTTTTGTAAAGGCAGATTCTAATTCATTATATTCCATGATTTCTGAAGTGGATTTGGTCATTGAGCCATGTGATTTGGTAAACAATGCAGGAGGTGATGCAACAGATACTCTGTACAGAGAAGAAGACACAAAGTATGCTATGGGTATTGCTGTCAGAAAGGGAAATGAAAATGAAGCGTCCATTCAGGCACTGAATGAGGCATTCCACTCAGACGAATTCAGGGAAGCCATTGAAAAAGATTATCCGGGCGTATATCAGTTTGTGGATGAAGATGAATAATAGTATTTATGAAAATAATCTATCTTATTATAAAAATATAAGAAGCTATGATTTAATGACGCCAAAGGAAAGAGCACACGCTCTTTCTATTGGTGCGCCGGTAGACAGGATGCCGGTATATATGATGGCTGATCTCGTAATACCTCAGCTGATTGGTACAACTCTGAGGGAATCTGAATTGTCTGCAAAAAGAAAGGCAGAGGTTCAGATTGCAGGATATAGGATGTTTGGGTTTGATAGTGTAGGGATGATGCATGGTTTATATTCCTTACCGATTGCAATAGGAGGAGCCTACTCCGATCCGGAAAATCTCACCAGGACACTTATTGAATATCCGGTAAAGGATATCAGCGATCTTTCAGTTCTGGATTTAGACTGTGTGGGGCTTTGTAAAGATGAGGCGGCGTCAAAGGCTTTCGATGCAATTAGGTATGTACAGGAGGCTATCGGGGATGAAGTGGAATGTACGATGAATTTTACTTCACCTTTTACAGTGGCTTCAGGAATAGTCGGAATTGAAAAGTTTCTGACTGCCCTGGCAAAAAATACGGAAAGGGCTGAACAAGTATTACAATTTGTGTTAGAAGCCCAGTTTAAGCTGGCAAAGGAGTTCCTGAAAGAGGGGATAACAGTGGGTACCAGTGATCCTGTAGCAAGTTGTACAATTATAAATCCTAAACTTTATCGTAAGTTTGCACAGCCATATGAGATTGAATTTGCAAAACGCTGCATGGAATATATGGGAAAGCCTCTGAGCATACACATTTGCGGAAATACAACTAAAATTTTAAATGATGTAGCAGATTGTGGGTTTTCCACATTTAGTTTGGATAATATGGTAGATTTAGCAGTTGCAAAACGTGAAATCGGAAACCGTATGCATTTGGCAGGCAATGTGGATCCGGTAGCAGTAATGCTGCAGGGAACGCCCCGGGATGTTGAAAAATCGGTTCATAGTTGTTATTTTAAAGCATGGGATTCCCCAAAAGGATTTTCGATCCATACAGGATGCGATATGCCATATGGCACCCCCCTTGAGAATATGGAAGTTTATCTGCGGGAGGCTAAAAAGTGTGCAAAAGAACATGCTGAGGCGTTGCTAAAGGAAAAGGATTACTACATTTGGGATGATGCAGCGGAAGTGGAAAATGAAAAAATATAATTTTGACGAAATAATTGAGAGAAGAAATACAAATGCATTAAATACAGATGGATTCAGGGAATATATATTTCATGCCGGCCTGGAAAAGGTTTTTCCATTTGAAGATGAAGAGTTTATCCGTATGTGGGTTGCCGATATGGAGTTTGCCACTCCTCTGGAAATATGTGAGGCAATCAGGGAGCGTGTTGACAGGAGAATATTTGGGTATAGTATGATAACGGACCCTGGGTACTATAAGGCTCTTATGAACTGGTGCACAAAACGTTATGATTGGAGCTTTAAAAAAGAGGAACTTGTATTCTCACCCGGAGTAATTCCTGCTCTTTATCAATTGCTTGAGGATCTGGTGGAGAAAGACGAGAAGGTATTGACTATGACTCCTGCCTATGGATATTTTGGGCATGCAGCAGAATACAATCATGCAGCATTGGTATGTACAGAATTAAAGAATAATCATGGCTATTTTACGATTGACTTTGATGATTTTGAACGAAAGGCTGCAGATTCAAAGGTAAAGGTTCTTATATTTTGCAACCCTCATAATCCGACAGGAAGAATATGGACAAAAGAAGAATTGAAAAGAGTAGCAGAAATTGTTAAGAAGTATAAACTATGGATTATTTCAGATGAAATACACTGTGATCTTGTCAGACAGGGATTGCAGTATACTCCCATGGGGAAGATTATGCCCCGGTACCAGAAACTTGTTATCTGCATATCTGCAAGTAAGACCTTTAATATGGCGGGCCTGATGCTTTCTAATATCCTCATTAGAGACAGAAAAGAAAGAGAAAAGTTTGTAAGCAGAGATAAGATTGCAAGATTCCTGAATCCTTTATCCATAGCGGCTCATAAGGCGGCCTATGAAGAATGTAATGAATGGCTGGAGCAATTAAAGACATATATGGATGCTAATTTTCGTTATGTGAAAGAGTATTTGGATAAATTTTTACCAGAGGCTGTCTTTAGCATTCCCCAGGCTACTTATCTCGCATGGATTGATATGAGCAGATGCCTTCCGGAAGTAAGAGATTTCCCCTCATTCTTTGCCTATAATGCCGGTGTTTTATTAGAAGGCGGAAATTCTCTCTTTGTCGGAAATGCGGAAGGTTATATCCGGCTTAATTTGGCCATGCCTCGTTCTGTCATTAAAACGGGGCTTGAGCGGATGTATCATGCAATTCAGAATTATAATCGGTCAAATGAAAAGTGAATTGCCAAAGGCTTTCTGACCATCATGGTACATAAACATATAATTCAAGATATAAGTATACACATGAAATTCTTGAAGTGAAAAGGTAGACAAGGCCCCCGGTTCAAAATCGGGAGGCCTTTCTCATCTAATCTTCTTATCCGGCAGCGGGCAGAACCCGGGACAGAAATGATATTGTGCGTTCTTCTTTTGGTGCTACAAATATTTCTTCTGGTTTTCCTTCTTCTACAATATATCCGTCTGCCATGAATATAACCCGGTCTGCCACTTCTTTGGCAAAACTCATTTCATGAGTGACAACAATCATGGTCATGCCGTCCTTTGCCAGGTTTTTCATGACTTCAAGAACATCACCTACAAGCTCGGGATCAAGGGCGGAAGTTGGCTCGTCAAACAACAGTGCTTTTGGCTGCATAGCAAGCGCTCTTGCGATCGCAACACGCTGCTGTTGACCTCCTGACAGCGTAGACGGGTAGACATGGGCCTTCTCAACCAACCCAACCTTGTCAAGTAATTCCATTGCAATTTTCCGCACCTCTGATTTTGTACCCTTTTTTGTAAGCAGTGGTGCCAGCATCACATTTTCCAAAACTGTTTTTAGTGGAAAAAGGTTGAATCTTTGAAATACCATGCCCACTTCTTCGCGGAATTTTCTAATATCATATGCTTCATGAACCAAATTTTCTCCTCTGTAATGAATTGTGCCGCCCGATGGCATCTCAAGTCTGTTGATACAACGTAAAAATGTACTTTTACCAGAGCCTGATGGTCCGATAACACAGACCACTTCTCCCTCCGCTATATTTACATTAATATCTTTCAAAACTTCTGATTCGCCGAAATGTTTTGATAAATGACATATTCTCATCATAATATTCATCATAGTCACCTCATTTTCCTTTCAATCTTTTTTTGAACGATAATTAAAATGGACAGCAATACCAAATAGAACATTGCAATTGTTGTATACGTTTCAATGGTTTTAAAGCTTAATGCCGCATAATTCTGTCCCATATGAGTGATCTCATTTACAGTGATAATCGATAAGAGGGCTGTATCTTTCACGGAAATAATAAACTGGTTAAAGAGAGCCGGCAGCGCTGCTTTAAAAGCCGGGGGAATGATAACGTGAAACATAACCTGAAGATTTGACATTCCAAGAGAGAGAGAAGCCTCCCTTTGCCCCGGATCAATGCCCAGTAATGCACCTTTAACGATTTCAGAAATAAATGCACCGGAATTTAATGCAATTACCATAATACCCACGGTTGTACTGTCCAGTTCAATTCCAAGCAGTTTGGGGATTACAAAATATCCATACAGTGCCTGCACCATAAGTGGTGTGGCTCTGATAATCCATATATACGTATTGGCAATCGTCTTTGTAACCCTGTTGTTCCCCTGCAATGCATAGCCGCACAAACTTCCAATGACTGTTCCAACAGCGATTCCTAAAATTGCAATAAGAAGTGTAAGTTTGAGTCCCTGAACCAGCATAGGCAGAAGAATATTTAAAAATGATATAGTCATACAGTCACATCCAATCTTTTTTACTTAAATAAGCTAAGGCGTGTTTGCTACTCACACCATTTTGCATAAAGTTCATCTAATGTTCCGTCTTTTTGGAGCATATTCAGTGCTGTATTAATCTGTTCCAGATATTTACAGTCTTTAGAAACTGCAATTGCATAGGGAGCCTGCCCCTGGTTGAATTCTTCTCCGATTACTTCCAGTTTTGTGTCCGCTGTCGTCTTAATGTAAAAGGCAGCTCCCGGGCCGTCCTGCAGGACAGCATCCACTTTTTCCTGTTCTAATGACTCATACGCTGTTGTTATGGTATCATGAACTTCAACTTCTGAATCTGCCAGATTCTTCGTTGCATACATGTGGGATGCGGTTCCTTTTTCGACGGCAACCTTCTTTCCGGACAGATCGTCTACGCCTGAAATATCGTTCTTGTTCTCTGTATTTATCATAACAACCTGACCGGAATCACAATATGTATCTGTAAAATTCATGACCTCTTTCCTCTCATCTGTTGCACAGAGTGCTGCGGCACCTATATCCAATTTTCCGCCTGCCAGAGAGGTGGTCAGAGCCGAGTAATCCATTGCCTGGATTTCGTTATCGATGTCAAATCCGAGAATTTCCTGAAGGTCGGCAAGTAAATCCAAATCATACCCAATTAAGGTTTTTCCATCTTCGTCATAGTATGAAAATGGCCCGAACAGTCCGGATGTTCCCACCTTGAGTGTAACCCCTTTCATAGAACCTTCCACATCCGATGTCTCTGTTTTTGTGTTTTCGTCAGCTTTGCTGACGGCTGTAGAGTTGTCAGAAGTTTTCTGACATCCCGCCAATATAGTTACTGTCATTGTTACGCTAAGCAGAGCTGCAAACATTTTCTTTTTCATAATCCATTCCTCCTATACTTGTTTTAAGTGTATTAAAGCGAAAAGGCACATTACAATTTCTGTAATGCACCTTTGCATTTTTACTTTTTTATCCACACCGCAATTCGGTGTTAGTTCCGGCAACTGACTCTACGCACTTGTAAAGAATCTCAAATGCTTTATCACAATCGGACTTTGTCAGGATGAGAGGCGGAACCATACGGATAATATGGCTGCCGATTGCGGTGATTAACAGATGTCTTTCAAAAGCCTCATGTTTGATATCTGCGGCATCAATGTGTTTGTCAAACTCTATGCCAACCAAAAGTCCCTGCCCTCTGACCTCTCTAATATGCGGAAGTTTCTCTAATTTGTTCATGAAGTAAGAACCCATCTTCCGGGAATTTTCAGCAAGATTCTTTTCAAGAAGCTCGTCGACTTCAGCAAGAGCTGCTGCACAGGAGACCGGGTGTCCGCCAAATGTAGTACCATGTGAACCGGGGGTGAATGCTGCAGCTACTTCTGCAGATGCACAGATTGCACCAATAGGCATACCACCGCCAAGTGCTTTTGCCATGGAGACAATGTCCGGTTTAATGCCGTAGTTCATGTAAGACATTATGGCTCCGGTGCGGCACCATCCTGTCTGGATTTCATCCAACAGAAGGAGAAGCCCCTTCTCATCACAAAGTTCTCTGAGCCCCTTCATGAACTCCATGGAAGCGGGATATACACCGCCCTCCCCTTGAACAGGTTCAATCATAATAGCAATTGTATTCTCCGTAACGGCCGCCTTAAAGGCATTCAGATCATTAAATTTTGCATAAGTAAATCCCGGTATCATGGGTTTAAAACCAATCTGACAGCCATTATCGGGCTGTCCGGTTGCGGACATAGAGCCGTAAGTTCTTCCATGAAAGCCATCAAAAGCAGTGACAATGTTGTATTTATGAGGTCCATACTTTTCAACACCATATTTTCTTGCCATTTTAATCATGGCTTCGTTGGACTCTGTTCCGGTGTTCTGGAAGAAAATTTTATCCATTCCGATGGTTGTGCAGACTTTTTTTGCCAGCAGTGCCTGGGGAATGGTGTAGGGATAGTTAAAAGTGTGCATAACATCTTTCAACTGGTCCTCTACGGCAGCAATTACTTTTTCATTGCCATTTCCTGTACTGTTTACTGCCACACCGGCATAGAAGTCAAGATAGCCTTCGCCATTTTCATTGTAAATGTACATATCCTTTGCAGTTTCAGCAATCATATCAAATCTTTCATAAGTATCAATCATATACGTATCTACCAGAGCTTTTAGTTCAGTTTTTGTCAATCCAGTATCTTTTAGTTTCAATTCTGGTCACCTCCATGTTTGTTAATGTGAGAAGCGGATTGCGCAATCTGCTGTGTTGTCTTCAAAAACAAAAAAACGACGGTAATTCCTCATTAAGGAATCATCGTCGTTTCCGTCTTGCCTTTACATAAGCGAGTATACCCTTGTAAATCGTATGTTGTCAATAGTTTTTTAATATTTTGCAAGTTGACATATGAAAATCTGTGTGCAATAATAACGGAAAATCAAGCTGCAAAGGGGCAGAATCAACCCTTTGCAGTTTTTTTCATTTTTAAAAGAGAAAGGAAAGAGAAATTATGTTAGAAACAGGTTTTATGTTTGACTTTTATATTCCAACACATTTGTTGTTTGGTGCAGGTAAAATACATATGTTGCACAATAGATACCTTACAGCAACTAATTGAAGCGTGTGGAATTGGTGATTTAAAAATGTCACAATATGGAATTAGCCCTGATGAATTCCCAAAGTTCGTAAAAAATGCAAGGTCTACAATGGGGTCTAAGTTTGAGAACGAATATCTGGAGTTGACGGATAAAGATTGTATAAAAATCTATCAGGAGTCATATCGTTGATATTTTCGTAGAAAAGTAAATTTATAAAAACCCCTTGCATTTTTTCCATATACAGGATATAATATCTCTACATAGAGATAAAAGAGGTGAGGAGATGGCAAAAATAGAGATGAAGGTTTTGATAGGTCTCAATCGCGCCGTCAATTATATTGACAGGCAGTCCATTAAACTTTTCTCGGAATATAATCTTACTATGGGACAATTTGCTGTTTTGGAAGTTTTGTATCACAAAGGAGCTATGTCGGTGGGACAGGTTCAGGAGAAGATACTCAGTTCAAGCGGAACAATGCCTCTTATTATAAATAATCTGGTAAAAAGAGGATATATTATAAGGCAGACAGATGATAAGGACAAGAGGCGGTGTATCCTGGATATTACGCAGCCGGGCCGGGAGTTAATGGCTCAGGTTTATCCAAAAAATGAAGCAAGGATTATAGAACTGATGGAAAGCTGGACGAAAGAGGAGAAGGAACAATTAGCTGTTTTGTTAAAGAAGTTTGGAGGTGCGTAAATGGAGAGAAAAGTAAAAGATCAGGTCAGGGGCTACCGTACACAGGATGGAGCCGGTGTAAACCTGGTCAGAGTGTTGGGAAACACCACAGTAGAAACATATGACCCAATTTTGATGCTGGATTCTTTTGATAGTACAAATCCTGATGATTACACTGCAGGCTTTCCCATGCATCCACACAGGGGGATTGAGACAGTGAGCTATATATTCAGGGGAAAGATGATACACAAAGACAGCCTGGGAAATGAAGATGCTATTGCAGACGGAGAGGTTCAGTGGATGACGGCCGGTTCTGGTATTCTGCACGAGGAAAATCTTCCGGCATCGGAAAGAATGCTTGGAGTTCAATTATGGCTTAACTTACCTGCCAAAGATAAAATGACAGCACCTGCATACCACAGCATCAGAAATAGCAAAATAGAAGAGATACCCCTGGAAAATGGAAAACTAAGACTGCTTGCCGGAAAATATAAAGACAGCACCGGATATATGAGCAAATATCTGCCTCTCGATTATTATGATATACATTTGGAGCCAAATGCTTCTATAGTAATTGATACAGAAAAAGACCGGTCTGTTATGGTATTTACATTGGTAGGAGAAGCAAATATCGGGGGCGAAGTGATAAAGGAAAAGACAGCAGTGAAACTTACAGAGGGGGACCAGCTTGTAATAAAAAGTATGGACAAAGCCGCACAAATATTATTTGTAAGCTCCACCCTTTTAGATGAGCCGGTGGCATGGGGCGGCCCCATTGTAATGAATACAAAGTCTGAATTACAGAAAGCTTTTGCAGATTTGCAAAACGGCACTTTTCTGCAAAAAGAGATATCTTATTGAACATTAGTAGTTCAATAAGCACATCATAAACCTATCTTAATTAACGATTAACAATGAAAGGAGTGTATTATATATGAACATTATAAAAGCTTTAGAAAAACGCAGAACTTATTACAACATTAACAAAGAACTTCCAGTTAAAGAGGAAGAGGTTATTAAACTTGTTCAGGAAGTAACCGAATTGGTTCCTGATGCATTTAATATGAAGAGTTCCCGTGTGATTGTTGCACTGGGAGAAAAGCAGGACCTGGTGTGGGATTCCATTTATGATGTATTTGGCGGCGAGGTACCGAGAGAAAAGATTAACAGCTTCAAAGCAGGTGCAGGAACCGTTCTTTATTTCTATGACAGAGATGTTGTAGAAGCGCTTCAAGGCCAGTTCCCTCTGTATGCAGCGAACTTCCCGATATGGGCAAACCATTCCAGCGGAATGCTCCAGCTCAGCATTTGGAGCGGCCTGCGTGAATTGGGAATCGGAGCATCCCTGCAGCACTATAACCCAGTGATTGATGCCAAGATTCATGAGCTTTTCGATCTGCCGGAATCCTACATTCTGATTGCGCAAATGCCTTTTGGAGGTATTGTAGAAGAGCCAGATGCAAAGGAAAAAGAAGATATTTCAAAAAGGGTCAGAATTGAAAAGTAGAACTTATATATAGTATAGAACAGGGGCAAAGCGATTCCGCTTTGCCCCTGCTTATTTGTATCCGGGGGATGTTTCAGTCTTGTCCAGGATACAAAACTACTATAATGGATGGTTTTATCCCATAGGATACAACTTATTCTATGTATAATGGATTGTCTATATTGTATAAAAATGGTGCGGCTTATTTGTTGCTATTGTGGAAATTATAAAAAACACTTGAAATCCACGGATGTGCATGTTATCATTTGCCTATAAAATGAATCGATTCATAAAATAAATAATTCAGTAAAATAAAGAAAAAATCAGTTCATAATGAATTGATTTATATTCCTAAAAAGGAGGAAAAAATAATGAAAAAATTAGTAGCATTAATGCTTGCAGCATGTATGGTATTCACACTGGCGGCATGTGGCGGCGGAGGTTCTGATGGCGAGCCGGCTTCAGCAGACGGTAAATTAGAAGAAGGGAATAAGAAGACAATTGCCCTGGTGCCTCCGGCAATGATTTCTCCGTATTATAAATCTGTTATTTCTGGAGCAGAAGAAGCATGTGAAGAAATGGGATATGAATTAAAGACACTGGCACCGGAGTCAGAATCAGATTATGCTTCACAGGTTCAGATTGTAGAAGATATGATCACTCAGAAAGTAGATGGCATTATCCTCTGTGCAATCAACAGCGATGCAATTGTAGCTGCTGTTAAAAAGGCAAATGAGGCAGATATCCCTGTAATTATGTTTAATACACAAAATGAACTCGCAGGCGGCGAAGTTGCATGCTATGTAAGATATGACCAGTATGAAGCAGGCGGAAAAGTTTGTGATTTTGTGTCAGAACAGTTTGGTAATGATTTAAAGGTGGCAATCGTAGAAGGACTCCCGTCAGATCATACAACGGAAAGAATGGGCGGTTTTGTAGATAAGGCAGAAAAGAATTATCCGAACATTAAAGTGGTGGCAAGCCAGGCAGGTGACTGGGAGCGTGAAAAAGGTATGAATGCGGCCGCTAACATGCTGCAGGCTAATCCTGATATTGATGTAATTTTTGCACTTTGTGATGAGATGGGACTTGGCGCGGTTCAGGCGGTGAAAGAAGCTGGCTCAGATGCAAAAGTAGTAAGTTTTGACGGTAATCCAAATGCAGTAGCAAGCATTCAGGCAGGAAGCCTTGTTTCTACAGTATCTATCGGCGGACCTGACACAGGCGTGAAATGTGTAGAATCACTGGATAAAATTCTGAACGGTGAAGAAATTGAAAAAATTGAAAATGTTGATACAGAAATCATCTGGAAAGAAAATGCGGACCAGTTCCCGTCAGAGTCTGACTAACAGGCAGTAGTACGAGAATGTTCCAAAAGGGAATGCTGCAAAATACTGTCTCAAAATCTAGTATATGCTCTCTAAGAGACACTATTTTTGCAGCATCCTCTTTTCTAAAAGAAGTCAGGAGGAAGCAAATGTCAGAAGAATATATTTTACAAATGACAGATATTACAAAACGTTTCCCCGGAGTCCTTGCTCTTGACCATGTCAGTCTTCGAGTAAAAGCGGGAGAAGTACATGCACTGCTCGGTGAAAACGGTGCAGGAAAATCCACATTGATGAAGATACTGGCAGGAGCCTATGTAGAAGATGAAGGTGAAATTGAAGTTTTTTCCAGAAAAACAGAATTGGGTGACCCAAAGGCTGCAGAGAATCTTGGGATTAGTATTATTTACCAGGAGTTGAATCTGATTCCGACACTGACGGTCGCAGAAAATATTTTCCTGGGGCGCTATAAAATGAGTAACAGGATACAAGTAAGCTGGAAAAAAGTATATGAAGAAGCGGAAGCACTGCTGAAAGACCTGGAAGTGGATGTGAAAGGAACTGACTATATCAGAGATTTGGGAATTGCACAGCAGCAGATGGTAGAAGTAGCAAAAGCATTGTCTATGAACGCTAAAATAATTATTATGGATGAACCGACGGCACCGCTGACAGCCAGAGAGACTAAGAATTTGTTCCGCATTGTTAAAAAATTGAAAGAAAGTGGTGTGTCTATTATTTATATTTCCCATCGTTTGGAAGAAGTTCTGGAAATGTGTGACCGTGCCACGGTTATGAGAGACGGATGTACTATTCAGGAGTTGAATATAGCAGATGTAACAATGGATGAAATCATCCGTCTTATGGTAGGAAGAGAGCTGAAGGATAAATATCCGCGGATTGAAAAAGAAATAGGGGAAGAACTGTTCCGGGTTGATAACCTTTGTGCCGGTTCCAAGGTACAGAATGTCAGCTTTTCCGTAAGAAAAGGCGAAGTGCTCTGTGTAGGCGGTTTGGTGGGTGCAGGCCGTACCGAAACGGTACGGGCTATCTTCGGATTGGATGCAAAAACAGACGGCAGGGTATTTATAGAAGGCAGAGAGTGTGCCATAAAGAATCCAAAAGATGCTATCCGTGCGGGAATCGGATATGTTACGGAAGACCGGAAGGGAGAAGGTCTTATCCTGAAACTGGGGGTGGATGAGAATATCACACTGGCAGCGCTGGATGGATTCCGGAAGGGAATCCATCTGAATCTTGGAAAAGAGAAGAATACAGTAAAAGAATATGTTAAGAAACTGAATGTAAAAACACCTTCCATATATCAGAAGGCGGAGAACTTATCGGGCGGTAATCAGCAGAAAGTAGTTTTAGCAAAATGGCTCCTTTCAAAATGTAAAGTGCTGATTCTGGATGAGCCTACCCGCGGAATTGATGTGGGTGCAAAAATAGAAGTTTATAATTTAATCAATGAACTTGCCAGGGAAGGGAAAGCAATTCTGGTTATTACCTCTGAAATTCAGGAGCTGCTTGGAATTTGCGACCGTGTGGTTGTAATGGCGAGAGGACGCATGAGCGGTTCTCTGAGCAGAGAAGAGGCAGATCAGGAATCTATTATGACATTAGCCGTAGGGGCTGAGGAAAGGGGAAAACAGAAATGAAGATAAAAGCAAAAGAGAGAAAAGGCACAAGTTATGTGGGGATATTGATAGCATTGCTGATTCTGTGTATTGTATTATCCATAACCAGCGGAAGTTTCCTGACAGCATCCAACCTGCTGAATGTATCTCAGCAGATTTCCACAAATTTTCTGATTGCAATTGGTATGACATTTATTATTTTGCTGGGAGGAATTGATCTTTCTGTTGGTTCCATTATCGCAGTCACAGGCCTGATGATGGGCCTGATGATGAAAAGCTGGAATATGCCGGTTTTGGTAAGCCTGCTTCTGGGAGTAGTATTTGCTTCAGTTATCGGGCTTGTAACAGGAACTTTAATTACAGGATTTGACCTGCCGCCATTTATCGCAACACTGGGGATGATGTCAATTGCAAGAGGTGCAGCATATACAATTACAGAAGGTCAGCCCATATATACATTTCCGGAGGGCTTTCTTGCAATTACAGGTAGATACGGCGGAATTCCCATATTTACTATTTTAATCATGGCCGTTATGTTTGCAGTAGCTGCATATGTTCTGAAATATACAAAATACGGCAGATACATATATGCAATCGGCGGAAATAAGAACTGTGCAAAGCTGTCAGGTATTAATGTAAAGAAGATAGAATGTATTGCATATGTTATCAGTGGTTTCTGCTGTGGTGTTGCAGCAATTGTACTTACATCCAGACTGGACTCTGCAGTTCCGACCAATGCTGACGGGGCTGAGCTGGACGCAATTGCGGCTGTTGTTATCGGAGGAACGTCCATGAATGGCGGTGAAGGAACACTGGCAGGAACAATCATTGGTACTCTGATTATAGGTATTGTGGCAAATGGCCTGAATCTTTTAAATGTTCCGCAGGGAGCACAGCGGATGGTAAAGGGCGGGATTATTGTTCTGGCCGTAATTGTGGACGTGCTCAGGAGGAAAAGAAGTCAGAAAGCATAAAGGGAGGATACGGTAATGGAAAAAGGTATGGGACACAGAAAGTGGTGTATTCCAGATTTGTATATGAAAGAGCCTGGAAATATGCCGACTCCTTCTCATGAAAGTATAACACTTTTAAATACGGGAGAAGTACCGGCAAATGTGACAATAGATTTGATTTTTGATAATGGCGATGCTCCGGCCAGGCTGGCTGGGATACAGGTGGAGCCTATGCAGGCGAAGCATGTCCGTATGGATCAGACAGAAGAGTGGAATATAAAAATACCTGTATCGGTATGTTATTCAGCAATACTGACAAGTGATCAGAATATTGTGGTGGAATATGCAAGATTTAACTGGATTGACGGAGCTGCACAGTCTTTTGCTGTGATGCCATATTTTGAAGACTGACAAGGATAGCTTAAAAGGAGAATAAATATGAAAGAGATTAGAGTTGCAGTAGTAACCGGGGGAACCCGTGGAATGGGACAGGCAATTAGTGTGGAGCTTGCCCGAAGAGGAAACATCGTGTGTGCGGTTTACCGCTCTCATGAGGAAAGCGCGAAAGAAACACAGAAAAAGATTCAGGAGCTGGTGCCTGAAAGTGATGTATATAAGGCAGATATTTCTAAAGAAGAGGAAGTGAAGTTTGTAATAGGAGAAATTGGCAAAAAGTTCGGGCGGATTGATATACTTGTAAATAATGCCGGAATTTTTGATTTTCGTTTCATCGACGAGATGGATGCACCTTATCTGGACCGCGTACTGGATACGAATTTTAAGAGTCAGTTCTATATGCTGCAGAACGCCGCTGAGTATATGAAGAAAAATAAATACGGAAGAATTGCTAATGCGTCGTCTATATCCGGACATTTTGCAGACTGCGGACTTGTGGCATATGCAGCCAGCAAGGCAGGTGTTGACATGCTGACAAAAATAAGCTCTGCAGAGCTGGGACCATATAATATTACTGTAAATGCCTATGCGCCCGGGATTATCCATACAGATATGACAGATGCCATGATACAGGAGCGGGGAGACGAGCAGGTAAAAGATTTATGTCTGCGCCGCTTTGGAACGGGAGAAGATGTGGCAGCGCTGGTCGGCTTTCTGACTTCACCGGAGGGAGGCTATGTAACAGGAGAAATCATCGGAATTGACGGCGGTATGTTCAAAGTACAGAATACCTATCTGGCATATGAGCACGCAAAAAAACAGGAGGGACAGAAATGAGCAAAAAAATGAAGGCATTGCTTTCTTATGCACCTTATGACAATAGGCTGGAGGAAGTAGATATTCCTGCTGTTGGTCCGGAAGAACTGCTTCTGAAGGTGAAGGGCTGCGGCATATGTGCCGGTGATGTAAAGTCTTATTATGGAGGAATCAGGATATGGGGAACCAGTGAGGCGGATCGTTATATAGAAGCTCCGGTCATAGGCGGACATGAATTTTTGGGGGAAGTCGTGGTTTCAGGTGACAAGATGACTGGCTATAAGCCCGGTGACCGGGTCGTAGCAGAACAGATCGTTCCCTGCAGGGAATGCGAATTCTGCAGACAGGGAAAATACTGGATGTGCACAGGTTCAGCAGTTTACGGATTTAAGCAGCATATCAATGGCGGCTTTGCAGAATATATTAAACTGCATAAAAACAGTATTATTCATAAAATACCGGAATCCTTTACTACAGAGCAGGCTGTACTGGTAGAACCTATTGCGTGCGGAATGCATGCGGTGGAGATGGCTGGAATCAAGCATGATGATGTGGTGGTGATTGCCGGGCTGGGAGCAATCGGCACCTCTATGATTAATCTGGCAAAGCTGTGCCTGCCTAAAATGATTATCGGAGTTGATGTAAAAGATTTCCGCCTGGATATGGGAAAGAAATACGGGGCAGATTGTGTACTGAATCCGGTTAAATGCAATGCGGAAGAAGCAATTAAAAAGCTGACAGGAGGATATGGCTGTGACGTATATATTGAAGCTTCCGGGAGCGGCATAAGCGTTTCCCAGGGGCTGAATTCACTGAAGAATCACGGGAGATATGTACAGATGGGTGTGTTTGCCGAAGAGGTAAAAGCAGACTGGAATGTAATCGGAGACGGAAAAGAACTGACTATAAAAGGCTCTCACCTTTCTGCACTTACTTTCTCCTCCGTAATCCAAGGCATTGAAAGCGGACTGATTCGGACAGAAGGGCTGATTTCCCATTCTTTCAGCCTTGAAGACTGGAAAGAGGCATTTGAGGCGGCAGAAAGAAAACCGGAAGCAATGAAGGTTATGCTGGTTCCGTAAAATATGATAAGAAAAGTAGTGGTACTCACTGGAAAAAGTAAAATTTTCTGTTATAATAAGATAAGTTGCCTGAAGGCAAAATATATTATATAGGTACTAGCAGAAAAGAGGAGTTTCTGCTGATGGGAAGGGGATTAACTTGTGGCAGTTATCAAAGATGTTGCTAAGCTGGCGGGAGTTTCAGTGGGAACAGTCTCAAAATATCTGAATACGCCGGAGTTATTGCGGGAAGATAAGCGCGCAGCTGTGGAAGATGCAATTCAGAAATTAAATTACAAACCAAATTTATTTGCCAGAAACCTGCGGGTACAGGATTCAAGGACAATAGCAGTGATAGCACAGGAAATTCGGAATCCATTTCATGCGGCACTCTTTAATACCATTCGAAAAGAGGCAATGAAACACGATTATTCAGTAGTTCTTTATTCTATTAGTGATGTGAACGGAAACATAGACACTTTATTTGAATCGCTTCCGGTTCATTATTTCAGCGGACTGATTTTGTGTTACTTTCATGATATGGAACAGTCCATTAATTTTGCAAAGCGGCATGAAAAGGTACCTATGGTTATTATGAGCAATTCTAACCGGTATTTCAGTAAGTATGATTCTAATAAGATAGTGCACACAGACTTTACAAGAGGCATTCAGAAGCTCTGTGAGTATCTGATCAGCCTTGGCAACCAAAATATAGCCTATATAGGCTGCAAGACAAAGGATGCGGCACATGAACCAAAGCTAAACGGCTTTTTGATGACAATGGAAAAACATCATCTGAAACCCCACAGTATTATCAGGCTGGAAAAAGAATACACAATGGAAACAGGATATGAATCCGCCGAGCAGATTTTAAAAAGTGGCACTCTGCCAGATGCCATTTTAAGCGATACGGATGTCATGGCAATCGGGGCACTGAACTGTCTCCGCGATCACGGAGTAAAAGTCCCGGAGGACATGATGCTGGCGTCTTTCGATAATATAGAATTTTCCAGATATTGCAATCCTAGATTGACAACCATTAGTGTTCCCATTGAGAACATGAGTATAAAGGCTGTGGAACTGCTCATATCTCAGATGGAAAACAAAGAATACAGCTGTAAAGATAACGGGTTCGATCTGGAACTGATTGTCCGGGAATCAACAAAGCAACTTTTAGAAAGTGTATAAGCACCTGGTATCCCAGGAACAATAAAAAGATGAAGAGGAAAAAGTGTCTGATGCAAAATCCGAAACAAAACGACAGATTTTGCATCAGGCACTTTTATATTTACCTCTTATATTTAATTTCCATTTTCTTATTGATTTTTATATTGATGTCTAGTAGAATTAATGCAGTAGCGTTAGGAGGAAGAAAAATGTCTGATATTACAAGAGTTGCCTTAGATGCTATGGGCGGCGACAATGCACCCGGCGAGATCATTCGTGGTGCGGTAGAAGCTGTAAAGCAAAGAGGCGACATAAAGGTTCTGCTGACCGGGCAGGAAGAGTTGTTAAAAAAGACCTTATCAGAATATACTTATCCAAAGGACCAGATTGAAGTTGTGAATGCGGCAGAAGTTATTGAGACTGCAGAAGCACCGGTTATGGCGATTCGCAGGAAGAAAGACTCTTCTCTTGTAGTGGCCATGAATCTGGTAAAGAATGGGGAGGCCGATGCATTTGTATCTGCCGGAAGTTCAGGAGCCATTCTGGTTGGAGGCCAGGTACTGGTGGGCAGGATTAAAGGGGTAGAGAGACCGCCTCTTGCACCGTTGATACCCACTGCCAAAGGCGTATCGCTGCTGATAGACTGTGGGGCAAATGTAGACGCGAGACCGTCACATCTTGTTCAGTTTGCAAAAATAGGTTCTATTTATATGGAGAGTGTCCTCGGAAAGAAAAAGCCTACAGTAGGGATTGTGAATATTGGTGCAGAGGAGGAGAAGGGAAATGCACTCGTAAAAGAAACCTTTCCGCTTCTGAAAGAATGTAAAGACATCAATTTTATAGGAAGCGTGGAGGCCAGAGACATCCCCCTTGGAGATGTAGATGTTATAGTCTGTGAGGCCTTTGTGGGAAATGTAATCCTGAAACTGTATGAAGGTTTAGGCAGTACCTTAATCAGTAAGATTAAGGGCGGCATGATGACCTCTTTGAGAAGCAAGATAGGAGCGCTTCTTGTGAAGCCTGCACTGAAAGCCACACTAAAAAATTTCGATGCCAGTGAGCATGGTGGTGCGCCTTTGCTGGGGTTGAATGGGCTGGTTGTAAAAACACATGGAAGTTCTACTTCAAAGGAAGTATGTAATTCAATTATCCAATGCGTCACGTTTAAGAAGCAGCAAATTAATGAAAAGATAAAAGCTGCCATTCAGGCGCAGGAAGAAAAAAAAGAAGATTAGTGTAATAAAGAAAGGGAACAAGATTATGGAGTTTGAAAAATTACAGGAAATTATTGCGGACGTATTAAACGTTTCAAAGGATGATATCAGCCTGGAAACTACATTTGTAGATGATTTAGGAGCAGATTCCTTAGATATTTTCCAAATCATTATGGGAATTGAGGAAGAATTCGATATTGAGATTGATAATGATGAAGCTGAGAAAATTTCAACAGTACAGGATGCGGTTGACCAGATTAAAAAGGCTGTAGAATAGATAGGAAATTAATGAAAAAGCCCCTATGGGCTTTTTCATTTTCATAAGAGAAGGAGAATCCGGTTAAGAAAAAGGATTGTCTTCTTTTGAAAGGAAAAGGGTATGAGCGGTAACTTAAAAGAATTGGAGAAAAAAATAGGGTACAAATTCAAAAACTTTTCCTTGCTTGGACAGGCTATGATGCACAGCTCTTATACGAATGAGAAGCACTTGGAGAAGCACCACTGCAATGAAAGGCTGGAGTTTCTTGGAGATGCAGTGCTGGAACTGGTTTCCAGTGAATATTTGTTTTTAGAATCTCCAAAGGTATCGGAGGGAGAACTGACCAAGGCAAGGGCTAGTATGGTGTGTGAACCGGCACTGGCTTTCTGTGCAAAAGATATTGATCTTGGGTCTTATCTGCTGCTTGGCAAGGGTGAAGAGGCAACCGGGGGAAGACAGAGAGAGTCGATTACGTCAGATGCATTGGAAGCGTTGATTGGTGCAATTTATCTGGACGGTGGTTTTACTAATGCAAAAGAGTTTATTCATCGGTTTATATTGTCAGATTTAGAAAGTAAAAAGCTCTTTTTTGATAGCAAGACTATTTTGCAGGAAATTGTACAGGCAAGGATGGAGGATGGGATTTCCTACAACCTCATAAAAGAAGAGGGCCCGGACCATAACAAGTCTTTCTTTGTGGAAGCACTTATCGGTACGCAGAGTTATGGGGTAGGGGCAGGCAGGACAAAAAAAGCAGCGGAACAGGAAGCTGCCTATAAAGCGATACTAGAATTGAGAAAAGAAAAATAAAGCAGGTGTTATATGTATTTAAAAAGCATTGAGGTACAAGGATTTAAGTCTTTTGCCCATAAAATCAAATTCGAATTCCATAACGGAATTACTGGTATCGTAGGTCCAAATGGCAGCGGAAAGAGTAATGTGGCAGATGCGGTGCGCTGGGTTCTGGGAGAGCAGCGGGTGAAGCAGCTCAGGGGCGGCACTATGCAGGATGTTATTTTTTCCGGAACGGAGAACCGTAAACCACTCAGCTATGCATCGGTTGCGATTACACTGGACAATTCGGACCATCAACTGCCTGTAGATTATGAGGAAGTTACCGTCACCAGAAAGCTGTACCGCTCAGGAGAAAGTGAATATCTGATTAATGGTGCCGGATGCCGTCTAAAGGATATCAATGAAATGTTTTATGACACCGGAATCGGAAAAGAAGGATACTCCATTATCGGGCAGGGGCAGATTGATAAAATACTAAGCGGAAAACCGGAAGAGCGCCGGGAGCTGTTTGATGAGGCGGCGGGGATTGTGAAGTTTAAGCGCCGGAAGAATCTTTCTGTAAAAAAACTGGAAGAGGAACGGCTGAATCTGACCCGTGTCAATGACATTCTGACGGAACTGGAAAAACAAATAGGACCTCTGAAACGGCAGTCCGAGGTGGCAAGGGAATATTTAAAGAAGAAGGAAGAACTTAAAACCTTTGATATTAATATGTTCCTATTGGAAACAGAGCGTATCAAAGACCAGATACGGGAGGCAGATTCTAAGCTGCAGATTGCCCTTGAGGAACTGGAAGAAGCAAATGTCAGATATACAGACATGAAGAATGAGTATGATGCCATTGAAGAAGAGGTAGACGGAATAGATTTCTCTATTGAGAAAGCAAAGAGCCAGCTAAATGAGACTACGCTTCTGAAACAACAATTAGAGGGGCAGATTAATGTATTAAAGGAACAAATTAATACGATACGGATGAATGATGAGCATTATGATAACCGTCTGCATACCATCCGAATAGAAATAGAAACAAGACAGGCACAGGAAGAAGAGTTAGACAGAGAACAGGCTGCAGTAAAGGCAAGATTGAGTGAGGTTGCAAGAAGTAATACTGAGGCCAAAGAAGCTTTGATTGATGTACAGGCAAGAATTGCCTCCGGGACAGCCGGGATTGAACAGTGCAAGGCAGAAATCATAGAGCTTTTGAATAACAGGGCATCCACCAGGGCTAAGATTCAGCACTATACAACAACTCAGGAGCAGATTACGATCAGGAAATCAGAACTGGGACGCATGATTTTGGAAGTGTCAGGGGAAGCCCGCAAACAAAATGAAGTCCTTTTGGAATATGAGGCCCAGCTAAAGCAGATTTCCGGAGAGATTGCCGGATACGCGGAGAAAATCAGTAAAAATGAGCAGGAGATTGAACAGCTTCAGCAAGAGCTGTCCGCAAAACAGGAGCAATTGCGTATTGGGCAGACAGCATACCACCGGGAGTCCTCCAGGCTGGAATCCTTAAAAAATATTACAGAGCGTTATGATGGTTATGGCAACAGTATCCGTAAGGTT
Organism: Faecalicatena contorta; assembly: GCF_003149105.1. Lineage (GTDB taxonomy): Bacteria > Bacillota > Clostridia > Lachnospirales > Lachnospiraceae > Muricomes > Muricomes contortus_C. Next base: position 137,299 of record NZ_QGDS01000001.1, read on the forward strand.
ATGAGTAACAAGGACAGGGAAAAGGGTCTTATAGGGGTAGTAGCCGATATTATTAAGGTAGATAAAGAATATGAAATTGCAGTTGAGACGGCTTTAGGCGGAAATATCCAGAATATTGTTACAGATAATGAAGAAACTGCAAAACGTATGATTGCTTATTTGAAACAGAATAAGTTTGGGCGGGCAACCTTCCTCCCTTTAACAAGTATGCATGGCGGCTCAGAAATCCGGCAGGCGGAAGTCATGAAGGAAGAAGGAATTATTGGTGTTGCCAGTACACTTGTACATGTGGAGAAGCAATTTCAGGGACTGGCAAACCAGCTCCTTGGCAGAACACTTGTAGTGGACCATATTGACAATGGAATCCGAATTTCCAGAAAATACAAGCAGTCACTGCGTCTGGTAACACTGGAAGGAGAACTGATTAATCCCGGCGGTTCCATGACAGGAGGTGCTTTCAAAAATTCAAGCAACCTTCTGAGCAGACGGCGGGAAATCGAAGAGTTTGAGCAGACTGTAAAGATGCTGAAAAAAGATATGGATGACTGTGAGCGGACAGTCAATGACGTGAAGGCAAAACGTGCTGCATGTTACAGTGCAATTGATGAGCTTCAGCAGAAATTGAGAAAAGCATCTGTCATTGAGAATACTGCAAAGATGAACGTAGAGCAGGTACAGACCAGACAAAAAGAGGCTGCCCAGCGATATGATTCTTACCTGAAAGAGCAAGAAAGTCTGGAGCAGAAGCTGCAGGAGATTTTGGACAATGAAGATTCTATTCAGATGGAACTGGAAACTTCCGAGGCGTTAGAAAAAGAATTGAATGTCCGGATTGAGGAGCAGCAAAAATGCCTGGAAGCTGACAGAGAAAAGGAAGCTATTCAGCAGAGACATTCTGAAGAAGTTCATCTTTCTCATGCAAGTCTGGAACAGCAAAATGCATTTATTTTAGAAAACATCGGGCGTATCCAGGAAGAAATCGCAAAGTTTGAGACTGAACTCAGAGAACTGGATATCAACAAGGGAAATGCATCGGAAGAAATCCAGGAAAAAGAAACTAAAATAAAGGATCTGAGAGATACCATTGAGAACTCGAAAGAGCTTTTTGCAGAAATTGAGGCAGAGATTAAAAGCCAGACGGCAAACAGAGATGCGCTCAATCAAAAACATAAAGAGTTCCTTGGGAAAAGAGAAGAATTATCCAGGCACATGTCAGAGCTGGATAAGGAGTGTTTCAGGCTGAACAGTCAGAAAGAATCCTATGAAGAAGCTTCAGAGAAGCAGATGAATTATATGTGGGAAGAGTATGAACTGACTTACAATCACGCTATGGAGCTGCGAAATAAAAACCTGACGGATCTTGCATACATGAAGCGTCAGATTCAGGTATTGAAAGGTGAGATAAGGAAGCTTGGAGATGTGAATGTCAATGCTATTGATGATTATAAAAATGTTTCTGAGCGCTATGAATTCCTGAAGAAACAGCATGATGACCTGGTAGAAGCGGAAGTTACGCTGATGAAGATTATTGACGAGCTGGATGCAGCTATGAGAAAGCAGTTTGAAGAACAGTTTGCATTGATTTCGAAAGAATTTGACAATGTATTCAAGCAGTTATTCGGAGGAGGCAAAGGAACTTTGGAGCTTATGGAGGATGAGGACATTCTGGAGGCAGGAGTCAAAATCATTGCACAGCCGCCAGGTAAGAAGCTCCAGAACATGATGCAGCTTTCCGGCGGCGAAAAAGCACTGACAGCGATTTCACTGCTGTTTGCAATCCAGAATCTAAAACCTTCTCCATTCTGCCTGCTGGACGAGATAGAGGCAGCATTGGATGATAACAATGTGGTGCGTTTTGCCCAATACTTGCATAAATTGACGAAACATACACAATTTATTGTCATCACCCACAGAAGAGGGACCATGACTGCATCGGACAGGCTTTATGGTATTACAATGCAGGAAAAAGGTATATCTACACTTGTCTCTGTAGATTTACTGGAGGGTGATTTGGATAAATAAGCACTTTAAGGGTAACTGTTCATGGTTCTGAACAGATACCTTTAAGTAATATAAGAATGGAGGGGAAAGATGGAAGAAAAGCAGGGTTTTTTTAAACGGCTGGTTTCAGGTCTGGCTAAAACAAGAGATCATATTGTCTCCAGTATGGATAGTGTGTTTTCTGGTTTTTCGAAAATAGATGAAGAATTTTATGAGGAGCTGGAAGAGACATTAATTATGGGTGATTTAGGTGTGCATACCACCACAGAGATTATTGAGAATCTGAAAGCAAAGGTGAAGGAACAGCATATCAAGGAACCTATAGAATGCCGGCAGCTTGTGATTGACAGCATCAAGGAGCAAATGGATGTGGGAGAAGCTGCCTACGAATTTGAAAACAGGACGTCTGTAGTTTTTGTGATTGGAGTTAATGGTGTAGGAAAAACAACTACCATTGGGAAATTGGCTGGTAAATTCCGTGAACAGCATAAAAAAGTTATTCTGGCTGCGGCCGATACATTCCGTGCAGCAGCAGGAGAACAGTTGAAAGAATGGGCGAACCGTGCAGGTGTAGAAATGATAGGAGGCCAGGACGGGGCCGATCCTGCATCTGTGGTATATGATGCGGTAGTAGCAGCGAAGGCGCGGAAGACGGATATTTTGCTGTGTGATACGGCAGGACGCCTGCATAACAAGAAGAACTTAATGGAAGAGCTGCGTAAAATCAGCCGTGTCATTGAACGGGAATACCCGGAGGCATATAAAGAAACTTTGGTAGTATTAGACGCAACTACCGGACAGAATGCACTGGCTCAGGCAAAGGAATTCAATGAGGTGGCAGATATCACAGGAGTGATTCTGACAAAGATGGACGGTACTGCAAAGGGCGGAATTGCAGTGGCAATACAGGCAGAGCTGGGAATACCGGTGAAATATATTGGTGTCGGTGAAGCGATTGAAGATTTACAGAAATTTGATGCAGATGAATTTGTAAACGCTCTGTTTTACAGCAATAGTGCGGAAGAAGAGCAGGAATAAAAAGGAACAGGCCTATGCATAAGCAGAGAAACATCCATGTCACTAAGGAAACAACCATGCTGCTAAGTTCGAAAGAACCTCACTAAGCCAGCAGGTTGTGCTTTACTACTAAGTTCGAAAAAACCTTACTAAGTAGTATAAGCAAGTCGACAGGATGTACTTTGCATCTAAGGCTTGAAACTACCAAGCCTAAGATGCATAAGCAGGAGGGATAATATGTTGACATTAGAAAAATTTGAGGAAGCAAGTGAAATCGTAAAACGTGTGACGAATCCGACAAAGCTGATATACAGTGATTATCTAAGCGATATGTGCCAGGGAAAGGTGTATTTGAAGCCGGAGAATATGCAGCACACCGGGGCTTACAAACTGAGAGGGGCTTATTATAAAATCAGCACATTGTCTGAAGAAGAAAGAGCAAAGGGCTTGATTACTGCTTCTGCCGGAAATCACGCCCAGGGTGTGGCATATGCCGCTCAGAAGTTTGGCTGTAAAGCGATTATCGTTATGCCTACAATAACACCGCTGATTAAAGTGAACCGTACAAAAGGATATGGGGCCGAAGTAATTCTTCATGGAGATGTTTATGATGATGCCTGTGCACATGCCCGTGAGCTTGCAGAGGAACTAGGATATACCTTCGTTCATCCTTTTGACGATCTGGATGTAGCCACCGGACAGGGTACCATTGCTATGGAAATTGTACAGGAGCTTCCTACTGTAGATTATATCCTTGTACCCATTGGCGGGGGCGGCCTTATCTCAGGTGTTGCTACCCTGGCAAAGATGCTGAATCCCAAAATCAAAGTAATCGGTGTGGAGCCTGCGGAGGCAGCCAGTATGACTGCGGCTGTGCAGGCGAATGAAGTAGTAGAATTGAAAAGCGCAAATACCATAGCGGACGGCACCGCGGTTAAGTGTGTAGGTGTACAAAATCTGCCTTATGTTCAGGAATATGTGGACGATATACTTCTGGTGGAAGATGATGAGCTGATAGGTGTGTTTCTGGATATGGTTGAGAACCATAAGATGATTGTAGAAAATTCCGGACTTCTTTCTGTTGCTGCTTTGAAGCAGCTTGAATGTAAGGGAAAGAAGGTTGTATGTGTTTTGAGCGGCGGCAATATGGATGTTATTACCATGTCTTCTGTAGTACAGCATGGATTAATCCAAAGAGACCGTATTTTCTCAGTATCCGTCCTGCTTCCGGACAAACCAGGTGAGTTGGTAAGTGTGGCTTCCACAATTGCGGATGCACAAGGAAATGTTATCAAACTGGAGCATAACCAGTTTGTAAGCACAAATAGAAATACAGCGGTAGAACTGCGCATCACAATGGAGGCCTTCGGGACAGAACATAAGCACAGAATTATGGATGCACTGGAGAAGAAAGGTTTCCGTCCAAAATTAATCAGTGCAAAGTTATATTAAATGGAATGAATCAAGACAGGATAATAAAAACAACCGCGCCTTTTACCGGAGCGGTTGTTTTATTGATAGGCCAGGTTTTGTGCTACACTTTCCCCAGTCTTTTTTCCAGAAGAGAGTGTATTTTGTCTGTAGGATTGAGTACTGCTCCGATGGTAGTATCATGGTTCAGTGAATCAATGATAAGTGCCAGGAACTTACTCATATCAGCTTTTACAAAATAAGGCTTCTCATCCACAATGGGGGGGAGGTAGGTCAAGTTGGTTGTGACAACACGGTCTATATAACCTTTTTCGTAATATTCATCAAATTTATCAAAGCCTTCAGTGAACAGCCCAAAGGTGGTGCATACAAAAACGCGTGCTACATTGAAATCTTTAAGCTGTTTGGCTACGTCAAGCATACTTTCACCTGAGGAAATCATGTCGTCTATGATGATTACATCCTTGCCCTCCACATCATCTCCCAAAAATTCATGGGCTACGATAGGATTCTTACCGTTTATTACAGTAGAATAGTCCCGGCGCTTATAGAACATTCCCATATCTACACCGAGGACGTTTGAAAAGTAAACAGCACGGTGCATAGCTCCTTCGTCCGGGCTGATAATCATCAGATGCTCTTTATCTGCTTTTAAATCCGGAACGGCATGGAATAGTGCCTTCATAAACTGATAAGGCGGATTGAAGCTGTCGAATCCGCTTAAAGGAATGGCATTCTGGACTCTTGGATCGTGGGCATCAAAGGTGATGATATTGGAAACACCCATAGCATTCAGCTCCTCCAGTGCAATGGCACAGTCAAGAGATTCTCTTTTGGTGCGTTTATGCTGACGGCTCTCATATAGAAACGGCATAATGACATTGATACGGCGCGCTTTGCCTGTAGCAGCAGAAATGATTCGCTTAAGATCTTGGAAATGATCATCCGGAGACATGTGGTTGACACGTCCGTTGAGTGTGTAGGTAAGACTATAATTACACACGTCTGTCATAATGAATAAATCAGTTCCGCGTATGGTTTCTTTCAGGATTCCCTTGCCCTCGCCGGAGCCAAAACGGGGACAGCTGCAATTAACCAGATAATTGCTGGATTCATAGTTGACGTAGAGCGGGGAAGAAGAGTTCACTTCACATATTGTATTTTCACGGAAAGATACAATATAGTCATTGACTTTTTCGCCGAGTTCCTTACAGCTTTCCATAGCTACAATCTTCAATGGAGCCACCGGAAGAGTTCTTTCTAATAGTTTAATGTTTGACATGATTTTCTCCTATGTTTAACTTTGGATGGCTGGAAACTTCCAGACTTTCTACATATATGGTTATATCATTTTTTTATAGTAAATTCAAGCATTGCTTGCCAAACATCTGATGTAAAGTGTAATCGGACTTATGGCTGAACTATACCGAATGTTCGTTACGGTTCAGCAAGATTTTCTTATTAGGCTAGGAATGTTTCATCAGGTATGGTATAATGCAAACGGACTTGGGAGATATTTTTATGTAGTAAGAAGTTATATCCTATTACATAAAAACCCGCCGGGGGATGCGCACTGGGGTGTAAGCGGCAGATGTCGCTATGCGGCCAACCCAGGTGCAAGAGTTTGCGAAGCAAACTCTTTGTTCTGAGAATATAGGGTGTTATATAATAGATTTTGAGGAGATAATAAAGAATGGCGCATGGACATATCGTAAGTCTTGTACAGCCTGGAAGTATTGGAGAAGAGATGGGAATTGAGCCCGGAGACAGACTTCTTGAGATTAACGGGAACGAGATTGCAGATGTATTTGATTATCATTATTATGTAGATGATGATAATATTGTATTATTAATAGAGAAGCCGGACGGAGAACAGTGGGAACTGGAAATTGAAAAAGATGAGGAAGAAGGCTTGGGTCTGGAATTTGGACAGAGCCTGATGGATGAGTACCGTTCCTGCCGGAATAAGTGTATGTTTTGTTTTATTGACCAAATGCCTGGTGGAATGAGGGATACCTTGTATTTTAAGGATGATGATTCCAGGCTTTCATTTTTACAGGGAAATTACATCACCCTGACAAATATGAGTGATCATGACGCTGAGCGTATTGTAAAATACCATTTGGAGCCAATCAACATTTCTTTCCATACAACAAACCCGGAACTACGGTGTAAAATGCTTCACAACCGTTTTGCGGGAGATGCCCTGAAAAGAGTCGACATCTTGTACCGGGGTGGAATTGAAATGAATGGTCAGATTGTGCTCTGTAAAGGAGTAAATGATAAAGAAGAGCTGGAGAGGAGTATCAGGGACCTGACGGCATACCTGCCGTTTTTAAAAAGTGTATCTGTGGTGCCTGTGGGACTGACGAAGTTTCGTGAAGGTCTTTATCCCCTTGAGCCTTTTACAAAGGAAGATGCAAAAGAAATGCTTGCAATGATTCACAGCTGGCAGGACAAGATATATGAAGAATACGGTATACACTTTATACATGCAGGTGATGAGTGGTATATTCTGGCAGAAGAGGAGTTCCCGGGGGAAGAACGGTATGACGGTTATCTCCAGCTGGAAAACGGTGTGGGAATGCTCCGGCTTCTTATAGAGGAATTCAGGGAAGGCCTGGCGGGTATAAAAGGGGACGGGCGCACAAGAGAAGTTTCTCTTGCTACGGGAAAACTGGCATATCCCTATGTGGAACAGATGCTGGGTAAATTAAAAGAGAAGTTTCCGAATGTTCAGGTTCACCTTTATGCAGTCAGAAATGATTTTTTTGGAGAGCATATTACGGTGTCAGGACTGATTACAGGACAGGACCTGACGGCCCAGTTAAAGGGGCAGGAGCTTGGAGAAGCATTGCTGATTCCCTGCAATATGCTCAGAGCGGATGAGGATGTGTTTTTGGACGATTTTACGGTGAAACAGGTAGAGAATACTTTACAAGTCCAGGTGGATATTGTAAAATCAAGCGGTCAGGATTTGATAGATGCAATTTTAGGCTGAAAAAATAGAAAGGTAACAGACAAATATGAGTAAACCAGTAGTAGCGATTGTAGGAAGGCCGAATGTAGGAAAGTCCACATTATTCAATGCACTGGCAGGCGAGATGATTTCAATCGTAAAGGATACTCCGGGCGTTACAAGAGACCGGATTTATGCCGATGTAAGTTGGCTCGACAAAGACTTTACATTGGTTGATACAGGCGGTATTGAGCCGGACAGCAAGGACGTCATTCTTTCTCAGATGAGGGATCAGGCGCAGATTGCCATTGATACGGCGGATGTAATCATCTTCCTTACAGATGTGAGGCAAGGGCTTGTGGATTCCGACTCCAAGGTGGCAGATATGCTGCGCAGGTCAGGGAAACCGGTTGTTCTTGTGGTAAATAAAGTGGATAGTTTTAATAAGTTTATGCCGGATGTATATGAATTTTATAATCTTGGAATTGGTGATCCGGTTCCGGTTTCGGCATCCTCCAGACTTGGAATTGGAGATATGCTGGATGCAGTAACAGAACATTTCCCGGCAGGCTCCGGTGAAGAGGAAGAGGATGACAAGCCTCGGATTGCGATTGTGGGAAAACCAAACGTAGGAAAGTCTTCTATCGTTAACAAACTTTTGGGAGAGAACCGTGTCATTGTATCGGATGTGGCAGGGACTACCCGGGATGCAATTGATACAGAGATTATTCATAATGGAAAAGAATATATTTTCATTGATACGGCAGGGCTGCGCAGAAAAAGTAAGATTAAGGAAGAACTGGAGCGTTACAGTATTATCAGAACTGTAGCGGCAGTAGAGCGTGCAGATGTTGTTCTGATGGTCATTGATGCAGAAGAAGGCGTGACGGAGCAGGATGCGAAAATTGCCGGAATTGCACATGAGCGGGGCAAGGGTATTATAATTGTAGTAAATAAGTGGGATGCCATTGAGAAAAATGATAAGACTATGAAGGAATATGAGAATAAAATCCGTCAGATTTTGTCCTACCTTCAATATGCAGAGATTATGTTTGTATCAGCAGTTACAGGACAGAGACTGCATAAGCTTTATGATATGATTGATATAGTAATTGAGAATCAGACACTGCGTGTGGCAACCGGTGTGCTTAATGAAATTATGACGGAAGCAGTGGCTATGCAGCAGCCTCCGTCCGATAAAGGAAAACGGCTGAAGCTGTATTATATCACACAAGTGTCCGTAAAGCCGCCTACCTTTGTTATTTTTGTAAATGATAAAGAGCTGATGCATTTTTCTTATACAAGGTATTTGGAAAATAAGATCCGTGGGGCATTTGGGTTCCGGGGAACATCGCTGAAGTTTTTTATCCGGGAAAGAAAGGAAAAGGAGCAATAACTATGGAGCGTATAATCTGTCTTCTGATAGGGTATGCATTTGGTCTGCTGCAGACCGGATATGTTGTGGGAAAGATAAATCATATTGATATTAGAAAAGAAGGGAGCGGAAACGCCGGGTCTACGAATGCAGTGCGTGTGATGGGGTGGAAAGCCGGAGGGCTGACCTTCGCAGGCGATGTGCTGAAATGTTTGGCAGCAATTTTCATTGCGCGGTATTTGTACAGGGACAGTGATTTTCTACCTTTATTGTCCATGTATGCAGGCATGGGCGCCACTCTGGGACACAATTTCCCGTTTTACCTTCGGTTTAAAGGCGGGAAGGGAATTGCCGTGTTGGCGGGACTTGTACTGTCTGCCGGATTGGTGATGGTACCGATTCCTCTGGCAGCATTTTTAATATCAGTGGCTTTCACAAGATATGTATCATTAGGCTCTTTACTTGCATCTTCTTTATTTTTTCTGGAGATACTTATATTCGGTGAGCTGGGAGGATTCCATATAGCTGCGGCTTACCGGTATGAACTTTACATACTAGTCCTGTTACTTACCATTCTGGCATGGTACAGGCATAAAGAAAATATCAAACGCCTTCTTGCAGGGACAGAAAATACATTTGGTTCAGGCAGGAAAAAGGCGGCGGAGTAATCATTGAGTAATAAAGGTGAAGGAGGACGATTATGGCGAATGTAGGTGTGCTGGGAGCTGGGAGCTGGGGAACCGCGCTTTCTGTTTTGCTTCATGAAAATGGACATCAGGTTACAGTATGGTCTATTAATAAGGAAGAAGTGAAGATGCTCTCTGAAAAAAGAGAACATGAGTCAAAGCTGCCGGGAGTAAAACTGCCGCCGGAGCTGGTTTTTACAAATGAAATGGAAGAGGCAATTACCGGAAAGGATTTTCTGGTGCTGGCCGTGCCGTCCCCTTTCACAAGGGAAACTGCAAAGAAGATGTGTCCTTATGTAAAAGAAGGTCAGATTATTGTAGATGTGGCAAAAGGGATTGAGGAAGCAACTCTGATGACTCTTTCCCAGCAAATAGAGCAGGAGATTCCCCAGGCAGATGTGGCCGTTTTGTCGGGACCAAGCCATGCAGAGGAAGTAGGAAAGAAGCTTCCGACCACTTGTGTTATTGGAGCGAAGACAAAAAAGACCGCTGAATATCTGCAGTCTATGTTTATCAGCCGTGTATTCCGTGTATATACAAGCCCGGATATTCTGGGAATAGAGCTGGGCGGTTCTTTGAAAAATGTGATTGCACTGGCCGCCGGAATTGCCGATGGACTGGGTTATGGTGATAATACAAAAGCTGCCCTGATAACCAGAGGAATTGCGGAAATTGCAAGACTTGGAGTTAAGATGGGCGGGAATATTGAGACATTTACCGGGCTGACCGGAATCGGAGATTTGATTGTTACCTGTGCCAGCGTACACAGCAGGAACAGGAAGGCAGGATACCTCATGGGACAGGGCAGAACCATGGAGGAAGCCATGGAAGAGGTTAAGATGGTTGTGGAAGGTGTTTATTCTGCAAAAGCTGCTGCTAAGCTCGCTGAAAAATATAATGTTTCCATGCCGATTGTGGCTCAGGTCAATGAGGTTCTGTTTGAAGGAAAGAATCCGGCGGAGGCGGTAGATGAGCTTATGCTTCGTGAATTGAAGAGTGAGCATTCCGCACAGCCATGGGACGAGCCGAAAGCAACTTAGTAAATCCGAGCGTTCGCGAAGGATGAACTTAGTGCGAGGCCGTTCCTTATAAAACAAATTTGCATAAACCCCCTTTTCTGTGCATACATTGATATCAGCAGAACAAGGGGGTATTTCTATGGATTCATTTCAGTTATACAAAGACATGAAAGCAAGAACAAACGGTGAGATTTATATTGGAGTGGTCGGTCCTGTTCGGACAGGCAAGTCAACGTTCATTAAAAGACTTATGGATTTGCTTGTGCTTCCCAATATGACAGATGAACATGCAAAAGAGAGAACTAAGGATGAATTGCCGCAGTCTGCATCCGGCACAACCATTATGACAACAGAACCCAAATTTGTTCCAAAGGAAGCTGCATCCATAAAGTTATCCGATGACGTAGAAGTAAAAATACGCTTGATTGATTGTGTAGGCTTCATGGTGGAGGGGGCATCCGGCCATATTGAAAATGATGCGGAGCGCCAGGTAAAAACACCCTGGTTTGAGTATGAAATTCCATTTACGAAAGCAGCAGCTATCGGAACTCAGAAGGTCATCCATGACCATGCTACCATTGGTATTGTGATAACTACTGACGGAAGTATCGGAGATTTGCCCAGGGAAAATTACATAGCAGCCGAAGAGAAAACAATTAAAGAACTGCAGTCTATCGGCAAGCCTTTCATTGTTCTTTTGAATACGCAGAAGCCTTACACAGATGATTCAAAGGCGTTGAAAGAGGACATGGAAACGAAATATGGAGTATCTGTACTGCCGGTGAACTGTGAACAGCTCAGAACAGAGGATATCCACAATATCATGCGGCAGGTACTGTATGAGTTCCCGATAGCGGAAGTGGAATTCTATATCCCCAAATGGGTGGAAATGTTGTCAAGAGATCACCGGATCAAGGTGGATTTGCTGCAAAATGTGAAAGCAATTATGGGAGAAATGAAAGATATACGCAGTACAGCTAATAAGTCACCGCAGATAGAAAGTCCTTACATAGAGAAGGTCAATGTAGAAAAAATTGAGATGGATACCGGCAGAGTCAAAATTAGAATTGATCTTGCCGGGCAATTTTATTATGAGGTGCTGAGTGAACTGACAGGCACAGATATCAATGGAGAATATGAACTGATTTCTGCCATGAAGGAATTGGCTGCCATGAAACAAGAATATACTCAGATAAAAGATGCATTTGCCGATGTGAAAATGAAAGGATACGGTATGGTAAGCCCGAAGAGAGAGGAAATAGCAATGGACGAACCTCAGATAATCAAACAGGGCAATAAATATGGAGTGAAAATCCGTTCCGAGGCACCATCCATCCATATGATACGGGCAAATATTGAGACAGAGATAGCGCCTATTGTAGGAAATGAAAAACAGGCCCAGGATCTGGTGGAGTATATTAAAACGGAAAGCGAAACTCCTGAAGGAGTATGGGGAACCAATATATTCGGCAAGTCCATTGAAGAACTGGTAATGGATGGAATGCGGAATAAGCTGACGATGATTAATGATGAGAGTCAGGTGAAGCTGCAGGATACCATGCAGAAGATTGTAAATGACAGCAACGGAGGGCTGGTCTGCATTATTATTTAAGTATATGAGAATAATCCGGAGCATTGAGTGATTCGTTCAATGCTCCTTTTGCATTTGTGTTTTCCAAATTGCCCTTGTGAGTTCACCGGTTACAAGGTATAATATTTCACAGGTATACTTTAATATGATATCGAGGAGAAATAAAATGAGCAAACAATATGAAAAATTAGCAAAATGTTATGAATATTATCAGTCTGTAACAGATTTTAAACCCCGCGTAGGTCTGATTCTTGGCTCAGGGCTGGGAAATTATGCAAGAAATATGAAAGTGGAATGCGAGATTCCATATGGTGATATCCCAGGTTTTCCGGTTTCTACGGTAGAAGGCCATGACGGCAGATTTCTGTTGGGATACATTGGCGGAGTTTCTGTAGCAGTAATGAAGGGGCGCGTACATTACTATGAAGGATACTCAATTGAAGACGTGGTGCTTCCAGTCAGGCTGATGAAACTGATGGGAATTGAAACCTTGTTCCTTACAAATGCATCAGGCGGCATCAACAGAGAGTTTCAGGTAGGAGACTTCATGATGATTACGGACCAGATATCTAATTTTGTTCCTTCTCCGCTGATTGGAGAAAATGTGGCAGAGCTGGGGACACGTTTCCCGGATATGACTCATATTTATGATGTGGAATGGATGGAATTAATCCGTACTGTGGCGAAGAAGGAAAGTATTTCCCTCAAGGAAGGTGTTTATGTACAGACAACAGGTCCTAATTTTGAAAGTCCTGCTGAAATCAGGATGTTTGATATAGTGGGGGCTGATGCTGTAGGAATGAGCACTGCCTGCGAGGCTATTGCAGCCCATCACGGAGGCGTGCGGGTATGCGGAATTTCCTGTATCTCAAATATGGCATGCGGTATTACAGGAGAGGAACTCAGCCATTTAGATGTACAGGCTGTGGCAGATAAGAGGGCGGAAGAGTTTGAACGTCTGGTGACACGAATTATTGAGAAGATGTAGAAAAGATAGGAGAAAGGAAACGAAGATGAACATACGAATTTATAACGTAAGAATCCTGACCATGGAAGCGGGAAAAGGAATTTTCCGGGGGGAGGTCTGGGTAAAAGGCGACACCATTGTTTATGCGGGACCTTTTGTACCAGATGCGGAGGAAACGTGGGACCAGGAAATAGACGGACAGGAAAATCTTCTGATGCCTGGGTTTAAAAATGCCCACACCCATTCTGCCATGACATTTCTACGTTCCCATGCAGACGATATGAAGCTGGACGAATGGCTGCATACAAGAGTATTTCCTGCGGAAGCTCAGTTAACAGGAGAAGACCTCTACTGGCTGAACAAGCTGGCAATCATGGAATACTTGACAAGCGGCGTTACCTCCGTTTTTGATATGTATTTTAATAAGCCGGTGGTAGAGCGGGTTGCAGTGGAAACTGGATTCCGGACAGTGATATGCGAGAGCATCAACAACTTTGGAGGGACACTGGAAGAAGTGGAAGCAGATTATAAACGCTACAGTCAGGACCCGGACAAGCTGATATCCTATCAGCTGGGATTTCATGCGGAATACACGACAAGCAAGGAGCTGATGGAAGGACTGGCATCACTCTCCAAGAAGTACAAGATTCCGGTCTATGTACATTGTTCCGAGACTAAAAAAGAAGTAGAGGAATGCCGGAGCCGGACAGGCATGACACCAATTACCTATATGGATTCCCTGGGGATGTTTGCCCATAGAGGCGGCCTGTTCCATGGTGTGCATCTGGATGAAGCAGATTTCGGCATTGTAAAAGAAAGGGGGCTTTACATCATAACGAATCCGGCTTCCAACCTGAAACTGGCAAGCGGTATCGCCCCTGTAAAACGGTATCTGGATATGGAAATTCCTGTAGCTATCGGAACAGACGGTCCGGCAAGCAACAACTGCCTGGATATGTTCCGGGAAATGTTTTTGGTAACTGGGTTGCAGAAGGTAATCTGCGATGATCCGGAAGCTGTGCCGGCTATGGAAGTGCTGAAAATGGCAACAGTAGTAGGAGCACACGCAATGGGGCTGCCGGAATGTGACACAATAGCAGAAGGCAAGAAAGCGGATATGATATTAATCGACTTACAGCAGCCAAATATGCAGCCTATTCAGAATATAGAAAAGAACCTGGTGTACAGCGGCAGCAAGCAAAATGTAAAAATGACCATGGTAGGAGGTAAAGTTCTCTACCAGGACGGGAATTATTACCTGGGCTCTTCAAAAGAAGAGATATTTGCGAAAGCAAATGAATCAGCGAGGCGCATTTTAGGATAACTTTGAAATTGTTTTTGAAACTTTCAGAATAGTCTGAAAATGAACAGCAAAAGGGACAGTCCCTTTTGAAGAGGGGCTGTCCCCTTTGGACTTTTGCAGAGAAGGGAGTACTATAGGGTGAAAGCGGCAATATTTACGTTAGATACGGGTTTATATAGAGCAAGGAAAGAAAGTACAGCGGCATCTGCACTGAAGCGAATGTTGGAGCAGGTGGGATTTGAAGTGAAAGCAGCGGGGGTTCTGCCGGAGGATAAAAAGGTGTTATCGGCGGTGATGCAGAGACTGGCAGATACGGAAGCGGTGGATTTGATTCTGACTACCGGTGGCGTAGGTATCCAAAAAAGGGACTGCGCTCCTGATGTTGTAGAAGAGATTTCGGACAGGCTTCTGCCAGGTATTCCGGAAGCGGTGAGGGCTTATAATATCCGTCACACAAAAAAAGCTATTTTGGACCGTTCAGCGGCAGGAATCAGAAACCATACTTTGCTGGTGAATCTTCCGGAGAGTGCAAAAGCTGCCAAGGAAAGCCTGGAATATATTTTACCTGAATTAGTTTATGTAGTGGAGAAGGTGAGTGCATGATGCGTATTACTTATTTAAGTCACAGTGGATTTCTTGTAGAGTTGGAGAAGGCATATTTTTTGTTTGATTTCTATAAAGGGGAGCTGCCTGAACTGGACGCTGGGAAGAACCTTTTTGTTTTTGTCAGCCATGCTCATTATGACCATTATAGAAGAGATATCTTTGAATTGAGAGAACGCATGCCTGAAATTTGCTTTGTGCTTTCTGATGATATAAAAGCAGAGGAAGAAGAAAATGTTATTTATATGAGAGCAAATGAAGAAAAATATGTAAACGGCTGTAAAATCCGTACCCTTCGCTCTACGGATGAGGGCGTGGCATTTTTGGTGCAGTATGATGGATATGTCATTTATCACGCCGGAGATCTGAATTGGTGGCACTGGGAAGAAGAGAGCGAGGTCTACAATACGATGATGCGGCGGAATTACCAGCATGAAATTAACAAGCTGAATGGTGTGAAGATTGATGCTGCATTTGTGCCGGTAGACCCGCGCCTGGGTGAACAATACTGCTGGGGGCTGGACTGTTTTATGAAACGTACGGACACGCAGGTGGTATTCCCAATGCATTTTTGGGAAAACTATGGAATCTTTGACAGGTTGGCTCTGGAAAGCTGTACAAAAGAATATGTGGATAAAATTCAGCATATTACTAGAGACGGGCAAGTGTTTGAGGTGGAAAAGAAGGCAAAGAAATCCTTTGCCGATAGTGTCAGGGAAGTGATGGAATAAGAGACTTCTTAGACCTGATGTAATGGAATATGGCAGAAGTGGAGAGATATAAGATAATGCATGTAAAATTATATACAGACGGAGCTGCCCGGGGAAACCCGGACGGACCGGGAGGTTATGGAACTGTACTGGAATATGTGGATACAAAAGGTATCCTGCATACCAAAGAGCTGTCACAGGGGTATGTGAAGACTACAAATAACCGGATGGAGCTGATGGCTGTAATTGCGGGACTGGAGGCACTGAACCGTCCCTGTACGGTGGAAGTCTATTCAGATTCAAAATATGTGGTGGATGCATTTAACCAGCACTGGGTTGACGGCTGGCTAAAAAAAGGATGGAAACGCGGTAAGAATGAGCCTGTAAAGAATGTAGATTTATGGAAGCGGCTTTTGGCGGCAAAGGCACAGCATAATGTTGCATTCCATTGGGTAAAGGGGCATGACGGACACCTCCAGAATGAGAGGTGTGATGAACTGGCCACCACGGCTGCAGACGGAAGTGATTTAATTGTGGATGAAGGACTGGTGCAATAATTTATGGGGAAAATTGAAAAAACAAGAGGGCTGAACCGTGATGTCATTAAATATTGTGCAATGCTTACCATGTTTCTTAATCACTTTGCTCATGTGTTTCTGTCTCCTGGAACGGTTTTATACGAAATTTTTTTGGATATCGGGTATTTTACAGCAATTACTATGTGTTATTTTTTGGTGGAAGGTTATGGGTATACACATTCCAGAAAGAAATATGCACAAAGATTGCTTATATTTGCTATAATCTCAGAAATTCCTTACTGTCTTGTGCTTGGACTTTACCAGTTAAATATGCTTTTTACTTTACTGCTGTGTCTTTTCATTCTTATTATCAGAGACCAGGCAGATTTGGGAGGATGGCGGAATGTACTGATTATTTTAATTGTAATGTTCTCTATCTTTTCGGACTGGGCGGTGATGGCCCCTGTATTTACGATTATGTTTGCAGTATGGAAATATGATAAGAAAAAGCTGGTTGTTGCTTATGGAATTGCTGCGGTTTTATTCGGTATTTTTAATTATATGTCCTATCAAAGGATGTATGAGACTGGGGAAGCTCTGCTGCATGCGGGATTTTCTGTTCTCGGAATTGCAGCGTCGGGAGTTGTGATTCTTTGTTTTTACAACGGACAGCGTGCAAAAAGAGGTCGGAAATTTTCTAAATGGTTTTTTTATGTTTTTTATCCGGCGCATCTTATTCTGCTGGGTATAATCCGGCTGTACATTTGATAAAAGACTGGTTCAGCCATAAACCCGATTACGCCAAACAGTAGTAAAACTTATGGACAGGAACAAAAATACATAGTATAATATGTAACTGTGTTAAGTAAGACAGACAATCGCGGCTGCAGGTGCCGAAAGGCAGCAGACGAGGAAAGTCCGGGCTTCACAGGGCAGGATGCCGGATAACGTCCGGTGGAGGTGACTCCAAGGCCAGTGCAACAGAAATAAACCGCCTGGGATACGTCCCAGGTAAGGGTGGAAAGGCAGTGTAAGAGACTACCGCCTCTCTGGTAACAGGGAGGGCACATGTAAACCCCATCCGAAGCAAGACCGAATAAAAGCAAGGTGGCTGCCCGTCACGCTTTAGGTAGGTTGCTTGAGCCTGGTGGCGACATCAGGCCTAGATAGATGATTGTCCAACGACATAACCCGGCTTACCGTCTTGCTTAACGCAAAAGAAATATAAGTATTAGAGAAAATGTATATGTGTAATTGCACGTTGAATGAATGATAAGAAGGCAGGAAAAAATATGGGAATGCGGGTGAATGCAGAGCTGCCGCGTCCGGCAGATTTGAAAGCGGAATATCCGCTGTCCGGCGGTATCCGGGAATTGAAAAGAAAAAGAGATAAAGAAATTCGAGATATATTCACAGGAAAATCGGACAGGTTTCTTGTCCTGGTTGGACCTTGTTCAGCAGATAACGAAGATGCAGTGTGTGAATACGTTAGCAGGCTGGCAGCGGTGAATGAGAGGGTTTCAGACAAACTGATGCTTATTCCAAGAATTTATACAAATAAACCCAGAACAACGGGAGAAGGGTATAAAGGAATGCTTCACCAGCCGGAACCAGATCAGGCCCCGGACCTTCTGGCAGGTATTATCGCTATCCGGAAAATGCATATCCGGGCCATTGGAGAAAGCGGTATGACGTCGGCTGACGAGATGTTATACCCGGAAAACAGAAGCTATCTGGATGACATTTTATCTTATGAGGCAATCGGTGCCCGTTCCGTTGAAAATCAGCAGCACCGTTTGACTGCCAGCGGTATGGATATTCCCGTAGGAATGAAAAATCCCACCAGCGGAGATTTTTCTGTAATGCTAAATTCTGTGGTAGCAGCACAAAGCTCCCATACCTTCATTTACCGGGGGATGGATGTAACAACAGACGGAAATGATCTTGCCCATGTAATTCTAAGGGGCGGGGTTGATAAATATGGAACGTGTATACCAAATTATCATTATGAAGATCTGGTGAGGCTTTTGAATATGTACAACCAGAGAGAGCTGAAAAACCCGGCAGCACTGATCGATGCCAACCACTCCAATTCAAATAAGCAGCACAGAGAGCAGAAGCGTATCGTCAGCGAGGTACTGCATAGCCGTAATTATAACCCGGAGCTGAAAAAGCTGATTAAAGGGGTTATGATAGAGAGCTACCTGACGGAAGGGTGTCAGAATATCGGCAATGGAATGGTATATGGAAAATCAATCACGGACCCTTGTCTGGGATGGGAAGATACGGAACAGTTGATTTATAAGATTGCGGAGAATTGTTAAACATATATGTATATAATAAATAAAGAACCGCTGTAAGAAAAAGTCTGGCAAGCCAGATCCCTTCTTACAGCGGTCTTTTAGCTTTTACTGGTTTCCGCTATACTTCTCTTCACAGTATTTGCAGCGGTATATTTCATTTTCCTCATCAGTCAGTACGAAGACATGCTCCAGTCCCTGCTCAATAGAAGTGATGCACCTTGGGTTTTTGCAGCGGATGACGTTTCTGATTTTTTGGGGAAGTGTCAGCCGTTTTTTGTCTACAATCTCTTCATTCTGGATGATGTTGACTGTAATGTTATGGTCAATAAAGCCAAGAATATCTAAATCCACCACATCTATAGGGCACTCTATTTTTATGATATCCTTTTTTCCCATTTTGCTGCTTTTTGCATTTTTGATAATAGCAACGCAGCAATCCAATTTATCAAGATGCAAGTATTTATAAATTTCCATACTTTTGCCGGCCTCAACGTGGTCAAGTACGAATCCCTCGGATATGCGGCCCACATTCAATGTATTTTTTACCATAATTGTCCTTCTTTCTTTCCTGTTTTAGTCAACGTGTATATCCAGCAGAGTGAGAATAAGTGCCATTCGAACGTAAACTCCACATTGCACTTGTTTGAAATATGCGGCTCTGGGATCATCGTCTACTTCCACAGATATCTCGTTCACCCTGGGCAGTGGGTGGAGCACATACATATCATCAGGTGCCAGCTTCATTTTTTTCTTGTCCAGAATGTAAAAATCTTTCATGCGCACATAATCTTCTTCATTAAAGAAACGTTCTTTTTGCACGCGTGTCATGTACAGAATATCCAGATTTGGCATTGCTTCTTCCAGGCGGACTACCTCTTCATAAGGAATGTTGTTTCTATCCAGTACGTCGTGGCGGATGTAATCGGGCAGCCTCAATTCCTCGGGTGAAATGAGAACGAAGCGGATTCCCTCATAACGCACCAGGGCGTGAATCAGGGAATGAACGGTACGTCCGAATTTTAAATCCCCGCACAGACCGATGGTCATATGATTCAGGCGTCCTTTTACATTTAAGATTGTCAGCAGGTCAGTCAATGTCTGGGTAGGGTGCTGATGCCCGCCGTCTCCGGCGTTGATGACCGGGATAGAAGAATGCTGGCAGGCAACCATAGGAGCCCCTTCTTTCGGATGCCGCATTGCACAGATGTCTGCATAGCAGGAAATGGTCCGGATTGTATCGGATACACTTTCTCCTTTTGAGGCGGAACTGGAATCGGCGGTGGAAAATCCCATGATGCTGCCTCCAAGGTTCAGCATAGCCGCTTCGTGGCTCAGCCTTGTACGGGTACTTGGCTCATAAAATAAAGTGGCAAGCTTTTTACCGTCACAGGCATGGGCATATTTATCAGGATGTGTCTCAATGTCCTGTGCCAGGGTTAAAAGTTCGTCCAGTTCCTCAGTGGAAAAGTCCAAAGGGCTCATTAAATGTCTCATAAATAACCTCCTTATATGCCGGGTAGAGCATATTATCTTTATCTATATTGCAGTAATTCGTCAACAGGCTTGCGTTTTGGTGCTTCCGGGTCCACATCAGGGTACCCTATGGCAATCAATACAGCCAATTCCTGATCTTCAGGAATGTCTAAAAGCTCTGAAACCTTATCTTCATCAAAAATCCCCATAATAACAGTACCAAGTCCATACTCTTTTGCAGCAAGGCAGAAAGTCTGGCATGCCACTCCTGCATCAAACATATCCCAGGCATCCTTCTTTTTCGTAGCAAAAGAGCCGTCACGGTCAAGGCCGGAAACTCCTTTTACAACAGAAACAGCAATCAGCATGGGTGCCTGATTGAGAATTTTAGCGTTGTAAGAAGGGGTAAATTCATCGGCAATTTTCCCAATAACGGTAGAATCTTCAATTGCAATATAACGGGTAATCTGGGTGTTTTTCCAAGAAGGAGAATAAGATGATGCAGAAACAATAGAATCAATAATAGAATGGTCAACTGGATCCGGCTTATATTTGCGGATACTCCTGCGGCTTGTGATACACTCAATAACGTTCATTTATATACCTCCCTGTTCAAAATTCTTTTCTACTAATCATATACCAAATCAGAAGGATTTTCAACAGGAAATTATGATAACAATTTTAACGCAGGATTTTTTCAAAAAGAAGACCGGCTCCAAACCAAAGAGGTGCATAGTCAAATCTTACAACCCCTTTTAGGTTGTATTTTGCTTTGCTGTAATCCCAGGGACAGGCATGGTGTTTCTGAAGGAGACTGCCGGAAATAAATTCGCCAAGAAAGATGCAGCATGTATAGACGCCGCCTCTAAAAAGGGTGTTCTTACCTTTCAGCAGGCGGCAGACAGGGGTGAGAAGACATGCTGCGCCATAGATAGGAAACATCCAGATAGAGGTGCGTCCGACCAGAGTAAATTCTTTTTTCTTAAAGGAATGAAGTGCTGTGAATACGATTTCCATGCACCAGCCCAGGGTGCCGCATATAATAAATTTATTTTTCATATGAGAAGTATGGACTGAAAAAGGAAAATTTATACTTATTGAACTGCTGACATTCCACGAGATATGCAAAAATTTCTGGGAAGAGCTTACGGGCAGGGGGATTGAAAAAAAGATTTGGATTATATAGTTAAATGTATTATAATGGTTTTAGTTTGTGCGAAGGAGAAGTGAAAATGGCTACATTGGAAGAACTCAGGTTACGGTTGGATGAGATTGACGAACAGATTGTAAAGTTATATGAAGGCAGGATGCAGGTTTGCCGGGAAGTCGGAGAGCTTAAGGTGAAAGCAGGCAGGAAGGTATTTGACCGTCAAAGAGAAAGAGACAAACTGGCAGATGTTTCCGCCAAGGTGTCCGGGGACTTTAATAAAAAGGGTGTCCAGGAACTGTACGAACAGCTTATGTCCATGAGCCGGAAGCTGCAGTACCAGCTTCTTGTGGAGGCAGGGGCCCTGGGAAGGCTTCCGTTTATTGAGGTGGATTCCCTGAATAAGCAAAGTGCAAGAGTTGTGTTCCAGGGGGTAGAAGGTGCTTATGGTCAGGCAGCCATGCAGCATTACTTTGGAGATAACTGCAATAGCTTTCATGTACGGACCTTCCGCGATGCCATGGAGGCGATTGAAGAAGGTTCCGCAGATTATGCCGTTCTTCCCATTGAAAATTCTTCAGCAGGTGCGGTCAACGAGATGTATGACCTTCTTGTAGAGTTTGAGAATTATATTGTAGGTGAAACGATTATTCCTATTACCCATACCCTTTCCGGTTTGCCGGGAACAAAATTAGAAGAGATTCAGCGAGTATATTCCAAGGCGGAAGCTTTGATGCAGACTACTCGTTTTCTGGATGAGCATAGTAATTGGCAGCAAATCAGCGTAGTGAATACAGCCATTGCTGCCCGGAAGGTTCTTGAGGATAAAGATAAGTCCCAGGCGGCAGTGTGCAGTGCATATGCGGCTAAATTATATGGGCTGTCTGTTTTGGTGGATAACATTAACGACGAACTAAATAATTCTACCAGATTTATTGTAATAACAAATCAGAAAATCTTTTTGCAGGATGCTTCTAAGATTAGTATCTGCTTTGAACTGCCTCATGAAAGCGGCTCTTTGTACCACATTTTATCTCATTTCATATATAATGATTTAAACTTGACAAAGATTGAATCCAGGCCGGTGGAAGGAAAAAGCTGGGAATACCGTTTCTTTGCAGATTTTGAAGGAAATATGGGAGATGCGGCGGTGAAAAATGCAATCCGGGGCCTGCGGGAAGAAGCAAGGAACCTGAAGATATTGGGAAATTATTAGACAAATGGCAGCCCCGGGGCTGTATTTAGAAAAGCAGAGAAGAGGAAAGTTATGCGTACAAATGAATTGGTGTTGTACAAAAATATGGAATATGGGAATATTCTTCATGATATGACGTTTTTAATGGAGAATTATAACAATGAGTATTACAACAGGGAAGATTTGAGAAACCTCGTTTTTGAATGTATGAATGTTCTGCTTGAGTTATCTGTAAGTCACGGATTTGAGGGCAATCTATGGCATATATATCTGGCCTTTCTTTTGGCCAGCCATGAGAATGCATACACCACTTCCTGTGAAATTGTAGGGGCAGTCGAAGGAAGCATCAATGAAATTGCCCTTCATGACTTTGCTGTATTTAAAGAATTGTTTGATTACGATTTTAAAGATATGGAAGAGAAACTGGATGCAGACTGTTTCTCCGTTTTGGGAAACTATCAAAATGTAAATGAAGGAAGCAAGGTATTTAACAAACGCATCCGTGACAGAATCTGTGAGCTGGGAAAGGCGTTGGGAGAATCGGCAGATGTAGAGTCCTTTAAACAGATTTTGACACAGTTTTACCGTGAATTTGGAGTTGGGAAATTGGGACTTCATAAAGCATTCCGTGTGGAGCATCCAGAAGGCGAAGGCGCACAGATTGTTCCCATTACGAACATTGCACATGTGCATCTGGATGATTTGGTAGGATATGAGCTTGCAAAGAAGAAGTTAATTGACAATACAGAAGCATTTGTGGAAGGCAGACGGGCAAACAACTGTCTTTTATATGGAGATGCGGGAACAGGAAAATCCTCCTCCATTAAGGCGATCCTGAATCAGTATTACCACAAGGGACTGCGCATAATAGAGTTTTACAAGCATCAGTTCCAGGATTTAAATGATGTGATTACTCAGATTAAAAACAGGAACTACAAATTCATTATTTATATGGATGATTTATCCTTTGAGGAGTTTGAAATTGAATATAAATATCTGAAGGCTGTTATTGAAGGCGGTTTGGAGAAAAAGCCGGATAATGTGCTTATTTATGCCACATCTAACCGCCGGCACCTGATTCGCGAGACATTCAGGGACAAAGCAGACAGGGACGAAGAGCTGCATACAAATGATACAGTTCAGGAAAAACTGTCTTTAGTTGCCAGATTTGGGGTAACCATTTATTTCGGTTCTCCGGATAAAAAGGAATTCCAGCAGATTGTAAGGGAGCTGGCCAGACAAAATAAGATAGAGCTGCCTGAGGAAGAGCTTCTTCTCCAGGCAAACAGGTGGGAGCTTACTCACGGAGGAAGGTCAGGAAGAACTGCACAGCAATTTATTGATTATTTGCTGGGACAGAGATGACATCCTGCCGTTGTGTTTAAGATTTCGCCAGGTATTTTGCTCAAAAGAAGGTTAATTTATGAAAAGATCTATTAAAAAAACAATCTGTTTACTGTTGGCCGGAATATGCTGTGTAAATATGCTGACCGGATGCAGCAGCAGGCTGACCCCCGCGAAGCTGATGTCCGCAGTGACGGAAAATCTGGCGGAAGTAACGTCAGTCTCCAATTCCCTGAGTATGGACATTGAGCTGGAGGATGTGCTGGATTCCACGAAAATTTCCATGGATATGGAGATGGAAAACACAACAAAGCCAATGGCAGGACATGCAGAGGGAACTGCTGAGGTGAACATGAGCGGGACAAAGGTTGGAAGCGATATAGAAATATATCAGGTGACAGAGGATAAGCAATTTGTTACTTACAGCAGTATGTATGGAAAGTGGAGCAGAGAAAGCTCTAAAAACCCCAAGAAAAGTACATTTAATGGGAACTTGTTCCAGGAGGCGGGAAATTCTGTCAAATCTTTTAGAATTGCGGAAGAGCCAGTCCGGGTGGGGGAAGAGGAATGTTACGAAATGTATGGGGATATAACTGGGAAGGAGCTTTTACAGTTCATGGGGCTGGATATGATGGAGGCTTTTGGGCTGGTTGATATTCCAGGGGGAGATACAATTGCAGAATTAAAGATTCCTGTTACGATAGATGTATATAAGGAAAAAATGCTCCCGGCCAGGGTTATGATTGATATGACAGATGTTATGAATGATTTGTATGACCAGCATGATAAAAGTACGAATGTTAATAATTTCATGATAAAACTGGGGTATACAGGGTTTAATCAGGTGCAAAAGATAGAAGTGCCCCAGGACGTGAAACAAGCAGCAGAGGGCACACTGTAACGGATGATTACCGTCGTGCAAAATGGACAAGACCTTCATAAATGAGAAGGACTTGTCCATTTTACTTTGTTAATAAAGGAAACATCCGTGTGACTAAGGCGTGAAAATACCAAGCCTTAGTGACATAAGCATTGTTATTTGATTTCCTCAATTTGGGAAATATCACTGTCTATGATCAGGGAATAATTTGTATAATACACCACGAAACCAGGTTTTCCGCCTTTAGGTTTTTTTACATGTTTCTTCTCTACGTAGTCGATTTCAACTTTTTCACCGCCCCGGGCCTTGGAATAATAGGCAGCGAGGCGGCCGGCCTCTTCAAAGGTCCGGTCCGGCAGTTCTTCCCCGTTTGATTTGACGATGACATGAGAGCCGGGAGTTTCTTTCGCATGGAACCACCAGTCATTTCCCACAGCAAAATGGAAGGTGAGTTCCTCATTCTGAAAGTTATTTTTTCCTACATATATATGGTAGCCGTCGCTTGACAGATAATGAAGCGGCTTATTTTTTATTTTTACTTTTTTCCCGGTGAATTTCCTGCGCATGTACCCTGAACTGATAAGCTCCTCCTTGATTTCTGCCAAATCGTCTTCGGTCAGCGCAATATCCAGTGCAGTGCTGATAGACTCAAGATAAGTGATGTCATCCCGGGTCTCCTGAATAAACTTGGAAAGTGCCTCGTAGGTCCGCTTTTGTTTGTTATACTTATCAAAATAGCGCTGAGCATTTTCCTGAGGTGTTTTATCAGGGTCCATGGGGATAGAAACCATTTCATTATTATAATAGTTCAGGGCCTCCAGTTTTTTAGAGCCTTCTTCCAAATTATAGCCATAGGTATGAATGAGTTCACCGTATACCTTGTATTTGTCCCGGTTTTCAGTATCCTGAAGCTGCCTGAGCTGTAAGTCATATTTTTTCCGGCTGCGCTCCAGTGCAGTCTGCACGATCTGACGTAAATCCGCCGATTTCTGCCGGATACGGGTGATTGCATTTTTTGAAGCATAGTATGTCTCTAATACCTGGGACATCATTGGAAATTCTTTGCGGGTATAGCTGCAAAAATGTGTCAGCGGCAGAGCGGAGAAATCCTTTGGTTCCTGCCCGTTATAATAAATGGCAGGAGAAAAGCGGTTTTCTTTTACTGCAGAAAAGAAAATATAAAACTGATTATATAAATGCCGAAGAACATCCTGAGAAAGCTCCTTTGGTGTAATAGAAGAGTCCACGCCGGACAGGTGACAGATTTCCTCTGCAGCCACCGGGCTTATGCCTGTAAAACTGGTGTAAATTGCTTTTGCGAGAGGAAGGGGCTTTGCAGAAAGCTGCTGTATAAATGCCTCCTCGTCTATGTTCAGCGGGTCAGACTTGTCCATCGTATCCGGAATAAAATATTCCCTTCCCGGAAGAACCTCACGTACGGAACTCATCTGTGCGGATACCCGTTTGATGCTGTCAATAATCATGCCCTCCTGGTTACAGAAAATGATATTGCTGTGCTTACCCATAATTTCTACAATCAAATCTTTCTGGCAGAGGTCTCCCAATTCATCGAGATGCTCAATTGTAAAATGGATGATACGTTCCAGTTTTGGCTGGTAGATGTCAATAATGCGGCCATTGCTGATATGCTTGCGGAGAAGCATGCAGAAATTAGGGGCAGACATGGGGCTTGGCTTGTTAGATC
The DNA here is from genome assembly GCF_003149105.1 of Faecalicatena contorta. Lineage (GTDB taxonomy): Bacteria > Bacillota > Clostridia > Lachnospirales > Lachnospiraceae > Muricomes > Muricomes contortus_C. The sequence continues at coordinate 163,526 of NZ_QGDS01000001.1, forward strand.
CGGTCAGATAAATGAGCGGCAGTGATGCGCTGGCTGAAATACAAAGCCTCTTTTGCCCCCCAGGGGATTTCACAGTAAGAAGCAGTTCATCTGTTTCAGGCTGGGCAATTTTAGCAATCCTTCCGCCTAATAATTGTTCTTTTAATTCGTGGACCAGACAGGCCACGGTAATTCCGTCAAATGCCATAATAAATTCCTTCCTTAACAGTAAATACAATGATTTGCATATAATATCCTCATTTATGAGGATATTATATCATAAATACCAGACACGCGAAACACCTGTGCCTTTCTATAGGTAAATTTAATTTAATCCTTTCTAAAGTATTTGGATAAAGGTTGACCGAAGTGGGGGAACAGGAGTATAATCTTACAGGAGTGAGCTTATACTTCTTGAACTACTAACGTTCAATAAGGTAAATCAAACAAAATCTAGAGAGCAGAAGGAAAAACAGACATGATAAAGAGCATGACAGGTTTTGGAAGATGCGAGATTCTTAAAAGTTCCAGAAAATTTACAGTAGAGCTAAAGGGCGTGAATCACCGCTATTTAGATGTGAATGTCAGGATGCCTAAGAAGCTTAATTTTTTTGAAACATCGATACGGACTTTGTTGAAAAAGTATGCCAATAGAGGAAAAATTGACATTTTTATTACTTACGAAGATACATCAGAAAACCAGGTTTCTTTGAAATATAATGCGTCTCTGGCTGCAGAATATCTTAAATATCTAAAGCAGATGGAAAAGGAATTCGGGCTGGAAAATGACATACGCGTGTCTGCACTGTCACGCTATCCGGAAGTGATTACGATGGAAGAGCAGTGTGAGGATGAAGATGAGCTCTGGAATGGCCTGAAAGAAGCCCTGGAAGGGGCGTTTCGTCAATTTGTAGAAACAAGGACAACAGAGGGAGAAAATTTAAAGAAAGACATTCTGGAGAAGCTTGAGGACATGGAGCAAATGGTGGCCTATATTGAAGAGCATTCACCAGGAATTGTAATGGAATACCGTGAAAAGCTGGAGACTAAGGTTCGGGAGCTTCTGGCGGATACACAGATAGAAGAGAGCCGGATTGCAGCAGAAGTGGTTATTTTTGCTGATAAAATCTGTACGGATGAAGAAGTGGTACGCCTGAAAAGCCACATCAGCCATATGAAAGTCACTTTAGGTGAAAAGGAAGGAATTGGCCGCAAGCTGGATTTCATTGCTCAGGAGATGAACCGTGAAGCGAATACTATTCTTTCAAAAGCCAACGATTTAGAAGTGTCCAACTGTGCCATCGGTCTCAAGACGGAGATTGAAAAGGTAAGGGAACAGATCCAAAATATTGAGTAAAGGAAGTTAAGTCAGTTATGAGTAGGAAAGGAATTCTGATTGTTGTGTCCGGTTTTTCCGGTTCAGGAAAAGGGACTTTGATGAAGGAGCTGATTAGCCGTTATGGAGAAAATTATGCCCTCTCTATCTCAGCAACCACCCGTGAGCCAAGAGAAGGAGAGGTTCATGGAAAAGAATATTTCTTTATAACAAAAGAAGAATTTGAAAAAAAGATTGCGAAAGAAGAACTGATAGAGTATGCTAGGTATGTAGAAAATTATTATGGGACTCCCCGTGACTACGTGGAAGAACAGTTAGATGCAGGCAGGGATGTTATTTTAGAGATTGAGATTCAGGGAGCATTGAAGGTAAAAAAGGCATTTCCTGAAACATTGCTTTTGTTTGTAACCCCGCCCACATCATCGGAGTTAAAGAAACGTCTCATAGGCAGAGGTACAGAGACAATGGAGATAATCGAGTCCAGAATGAGGCGCGCGGTAGAAGAAGCCGAGGGCATGGATAAGTATGATTATCTGGTTGTCAATGATGATTTGGGACATTGTGTGGAAGAGATGCACGCAATCATCCGGGCAGAGCATTGCAGAAGTTTCCGTAATGCAGCGTTTATGAAAGAAATAAAAGATGACTTAAGCAGAAGCTTGAAAGGAGAATGATTAAATATGCTACATCCATCTTACACAGACTTAATGAAGGTTGTAAACAAAGACATTGAAGAAGGCGAGACAAAGATTGTAAACAGCCGTTATTCTATTGTATTGGCCACATCCAAAAGGGCAAGGCAGTTGATTGACGGAGAAATATCTATGGTAAATGCCAGAGATGCACAGAAGCCTCTTTCAACGGCGATTGAAGAACTGAATGAAGGAAAGCTGAAAATTATCGCTGAAAATGCAGAAGAATAGAAATGAAAAAAGGCAGATGCACATAGGGGTATCTGCCTTTCTAAGTAGGAGGTTTTATGAAGATACTATTTATTTCTCTTGGGTGTGACAAAAACCTGGTAGATACGGAAGTAATGCTGGGACTTCTGGCATCCAGAGGATATGAGATGACAGACAGTGAAACAGAGGCGGATATCATAGTGGTAAACACCTGCTGTTTTATTCACGATGCCAAAGAAGAAAGTATTCAGAGCATTTTGGAGATGGCAAAATACAAAAAAGAGGGAAATCTCAAAGCTCTTGTTGTAACTGGATGTCTGGCTCAGAGATACCGTCAGGAAGTTTTGGATGAAATTCCTGAGGTAGATGCAGTCCTGGGAACGACATCCTACGACAAAATCCTGGATGTGATCGATGAGGCGCTGGAAGGAAGGCAGTCTGTTACAATGACAGATATAGATGTGCTGCCCAAGGTTCCTGCAAAGCGTTTGGTAACCACAGGGGGACATTTTGCTTATTTGAAGATTGCAGAAGGGTGTGACAAACACTGTACCTACTGTATTATTCCAAAAGTCCGTGGAAATTTCAGGAGCGTTCCTATGGAGCAGCTTATAGAGGAAGCACAGTACCTGGCGGACCAGGGAGTAAAAGAATTAATTCTTGTGGCTCAGGAAACTACACTCTATGGCAAGGATATTTACGGTGAAAAGTCTTTACATCTGCTTCTGATAGAATTGTGTAAAATAAACGGTATCCGGTGGATACGAGTGTTATATTGTTATCCTGAAGAAATCACTGATGAATTGATACAAGTTATGAAAGAGGAAGAAAAAATCTGCCATTACGTGGACCTGCCGATTCAGCATGCCAATGATGAGATACTCAAGCGTATGGGAAGACGGACAACAAAGAAGGAACTGATAAGCATTATTGGGAAACTCAGAAAAGAAATTCCTGATATCTGTATACGTACAACACTGATTACAGGTTTTCCCGGAGAAATGCAGGAGCAGCATGAGGAATTAATGGAATTTGTAGATGAGATGGAATTTGACAGGCTGGGAGTGTTTACTTATTCACCGGAAGAGGATACTCCGGCGGCCGGGATGCCGGGACAGGTTCCAGAAGAGATAAAGGAGGAGCGTCAGGCTGAATTGATGGAGCTTCAGCAGGAAATTGCTTTCGAACATGCAGAAAATATGGTAGGACAGGAAGTTCTGGTGACGATTGAGGGAAAGATAGCGGATGAAGATGCCTATGTAGGCAGAACCTACAGAGATGCTCCGAATGTGGATGGCCTGATTTTTGTAAATACAGATGAGGAACTGAAAACAGGAGATTTTGCGAGGGTAAAGGTGTCCGGTGCAGTGGACTATGATTTGATAGGAGGACTAGTGGAATGAATTTACCAAATAAATTGACAATATTAAGAGTCATTATGGTTCCCTTTTTTGTGTTTTTCATGCTGACGGATGTTGGAGGAGCCGCAAATAAATGGATTGCACTTATTTTGTTTATTGTTGCAAGCCTGACAGACTTATTGGACGGGAAAATTGCCAGGAAATATAATTTAGTTACGAACTTCGGAAAGTTTATGGATCCTTTGGCAGACAAGCTTTTGGTCTGTGCTGCTATGATTTGCCTGGTAGAGATGGAAAAGCTGGCAGCCTGGATTGTCATTGTGATTATCAGCAGAGAGTTTATTATCAGCGGATTCCGTCTGGTGGCTTCTGACAGTGGAGTTGTAATTGCAGCAAGCTACTGGGGGAAATTCAAAACAGTATTTCAGATGGCTATGATTATTTTGTTAATCGCAGATTTAGGTGGTATTTTTGATATGATTGGCACTATATTCGTATGGATTGCCCTTGTATTAACAGTGGTTTCTCTGCTTGATTACGTGTTGAAAAACAAACAAGTACTGACACAGGGAGGGATGTAATTGTGTATCCCCAATGGATGTTACAGAAAACAGAAAGTGAAGAAACTAGTCTGGAAGAACAACTGGTAAATGAACTGGCAAAACACAAGCTTACTATAACAACGGCAGAATCCTGCACAGGCGGCATGATTGCCGGGACTTTAATTAATGTTGCCGGGGCTTCGGATGTACTGAATGAAGGGTATATTACCTATTCCAATGAAGCAAAGGAACGGCTGGCAGGCGTAAGTCACGAAACCCTGGAAACGTATGGTGCAGTCAGTGAGGAGACTGCCAGGGAAATGGCAGAGGGAGCCGCAAAAGCTGCAGGTGCAGATGTTGGGCTGAGTTCTACCGGCATTGCAGGTCCTGGAGGCGGAACGAAGGAAAAACCCGTAGGACTGGTGTATATAGGCTGCAGTGTCTGTGGGAGGACAAACGTAATAAAATGTCAGTTCACAGGCAGCCGAATGGAAAACCGGATAGCTACTGTTGAAAAGGCACTTGAAATGGCCCTGAAGGAAATAAATAATTTGGCGATATAGCAAACATATGAAAAAAGTTGATGGATTTTATAAGTCCATCAACTTTTTTATGTGTTAACGAAAACACCAATAAAGTAATAGTTATTGTTATTATTTGGATAATGTGTTATTGTAATAATAACAATTTAAAATGATGATATGGAAAAAAACTACTACTTTCTGTGCAATTAAAATGAGGGAAGTGGCTTATCAGATGAGGGAAGATATAAAAAAATACCGTACAGAATAATACATATATAGAAGTAGCTAGAATAATAAGGGCAAAAATGGATGAATTCAATACAATCAGACAGGGGGGCCTAGAAAGTGTTTATTGCAAGACAACCAATCTTTAACCGGGATCTTAAAATATACGGATATGAGCTGCTCTACAGGGCAAGTGAAACATCGAATGCTTTTTCAAGTGCGACTTCTGCCTCCGCAACAGCGGTGGTACTTGGAGAACTATTTGAGCAGGGTATGGGCAAGATTGTCGGAGAAACAAGAGCTTTTGTGAATTTTGATTACGAATTCATTTTATCAGATACAATTGAGCTGATAGATCCGGGCAGCTTGGTGATAGAAGTTCTTGAGACCGTTAAATTTGATGATGCGCTCTTAGCCCGAATTAAGTATCTTCGTACCAAAGGATATAAAATAGCTCTTGATGATTTTGAAGATGATTTTTTTCACTGCCCGGCAGTGCCAATGGCCGATATTATTAAATACGATATCCGCGCAACTCCCCTTGATACGATATATAAGGAAGTTAAGGAGGCAATTTCAAGCAATCATGTATTGTTAGCGGAAAAAGTTGAAACAGAAGAAGAGTATAAAAAGGTAAAAGAAATGGGCTTTCAACTATTTCAAGGTTATTTTTTCAGTAAACCTAAAATTGTGTCAAGCGGATATAAAACTAAAAAATCACCTAAAACAGTTTATCTTCAAATATTAAGTGAATTAAAAAAAGAGGACTTTTCCTATGACAGGATTTCGAAAATTATAGAATCGGATGTCAATTTATCATATAGATTGTTATATGTAATAAGCCGTAAAAAAGAGAAACACTATAATTCAATCAAAAAAGCTTTGATACGTATGGGGCGGCATGAAATAGAGAGGTGGATTAGTGTGGTAATGCTTCAGAATATGTCAGCGGATAAACCGGATGAGATTTTCAGACTGTCACTGCTGCGCTCCAAATTTAGTGAATATATTGCCGAACATAGTTTTTTTAAAGACAGGAAAGATGAAGTAGCGCTGATGTGTTTATTCAGTATGCTGGATGTGATTTTGAACAGCTCTATGGAAGAGGCTTTACAGGGATTAGCGATTTCAGATGATATCACAGATGCTCTTGTAAATAGGACGGGCGTCTTTGAACCATTGTGTACATTGATAAGGTCCTATGAAAATGGTGATTGGAGTGAAGTGGATAAATATGCTAAGGCAATTAATGTGTGTTCGGAAATCTTAACTGAAGGGTATATATCAGCAATAGAATGGGCATCAGACATTATGAATGTTTATGGATAAGAGAACGCTTCTTACACAAAGTCACTGCTGTACTTAAATGCTTCTCTATATTCACAGATATTCAATGCCAATGTGGCCGGGATTTGTAGAAAGTAACAATTGACGAATGTCGAAAATTGTGCGAAAATATCAGGTATATGGCGTTAAATAATTATCAGATGCCTATAGGAAGATAATCATACGTATTTGAAAGGAGTTTTAACATGATTTATTCACATGAAGTAGAAATGATGTGTCCGGTAGCTCAGGGTACAAATCACGGACCAGCTCCAATTCCGGAAGAAGCAAAATGGGTACAAGCCAAAGAGGTAAAAGATATTGCTGGTTTGACACATGGAGTGGGCTGGTGTGCTCCGCAACAGGGTGCCTGTAAGTTGACCTTGAATGTAAAAGAGGGAATTATTCAGGAAGCTTTGGTTGAGACAATCGGATGTTCAGGAATGACTCATTCCGCTGCTATGGCATCTGAAATTCTTCCGGGAAAAACCGTTTTAGAGGCATTAAACACAGACCTTGTCTGTGATGCTATTAATACAGCAATGAGAGAATTATTTTTACAGATTGTTTATGGAAGAACACAGAGTGCATTCTCAGAAGGCGGACTTCCAATCGGGGCAGGACTGGAGGATTTAGGGAAAGGACTTCGCTCTCAGGTTGGTACAATGTACGGAACATTGGCTAAAGGCCCCCGCTACCTGGAGATGGCTGAAGGTTATGTAACAGGAATCGCATTGGATGCCAACGATGAAATCATCGGATACCAGTTCGTAAGCCTTGGAAAATTCACAGATTTCGTAAAAGCAGGCGATACACCAAATGACGCATGGGAAAAGTCAAAAGGTCAGTATGGACGTGTTGCAGATGCTGTAAAGATTATCGACCCTCGTGAGCAATAACAGAGGCAGAATTAAGAGTGAAGAATTTATATTCACTACAACCAAATATTACATAACAGGTAACGCTGAATAAATCAGGAGGACAATTAAATGGCTTTATTTGAATCATATGAAAGAAGAATTGATAAAATCAATGAAGTATTAAATGGCTATGGCATTGCTTCTATTGAAGAGGCTGAAAAGATTACAAAAGATGCCGGGCTTGATGTTTATAATCAGATAAAAGGAATCCAGCCCATTTGTTTTGAGAACGCTTGCTGGGCGTATATTGTAGGTGCAGCTATCGCAATTAAAAAGGGATGTAAGTCAGCGGCTGACGCGGCTGCAGCAATTGGGGAAGGTCTTCAGGCTTTCTGTATTCCAGGTTCTGTTGCTGACCAGCGTATGGTTGGACTTGGTCATGGTAACTTAGGAAAGATGCTTTTGGAAGAAGAAACAGACTGCTTCGCATTTCTTGCAGGACATGAATCTTTTGCAGCAGCAGAAGGTGCTATCGGTATCGCTGAGAAAGCAAACAAAGTACGTAAAAACCCTCTGCGTGTTATTCTGAATGGTCTTGGAAAAGATGCTGCAAAGGTTATCTCCAGAATCAATGGATTTACCTATGTACAGACAGAATATGATTACTACACAGGAGAATTAAAAGAAGTTGAAAGAATTTCTTACTCTGAAGGACTTCGCTCCAAAGTAAACTGCTATGGTGCAAACGATGTTCGCGAGGGCGTTGCAATTATGCACAAAGAAGGCGTAGACGTATCTATTACAGGTAACTCTACAAACCCAACACGTTTCCAGCATCCAGTAGCAGGTACATATAAAAAAGAATGTATGGAACAGGGCAAGAAGTACTTCTCCGTAGCATCAGGCGGTGGTACAGGACGTACACTTCATCCAGATAACATGGGTGCAGGCCCGGCTTCTTATGGTATGACAGATACAATGGGACGTATGCACTCTGACGCTCAGTTTGCAGGGTCTTCCTCTGTACCGGCTCATGTTGAAATGATGGGACTGATTGGAGCAGGTAACAATCCTATGGTTGGAATGACCGTGGCAGTAGCTGTTTCTTTGGAAGAAGCGGCGAAGGCTGGTAAATTCTAGCAAGTACAGTGTTTATAAGAGCTGTGGCATTTGCGAAACAATGCGAAAAAGCGCCAAAAATCATGCGTAACAAACAGACGTAATTAACAAAATAAGAGGGGAGCACAAGTGCTTCCCCCTTATTTTTTTGCTATTTTATTTTTGCAATTCAAATTTTCTTACCATTGCTTTTAGCGGACTTTTTTGGTGTAGTTATTGCAAGTATTTATTTTGTGATAATGGTTGAAGTCTATATATTGTTATGCTGGAAGAAAATTTGGAATTCAATTGAATTGTTAATATGTCATTATAGACGAATAAGAAGTAGGAATTTTTATTATATTATTGACAATAAAAAGAAAAAAGAAAAGGATAGCAGAAAAGCATGGGTCAATGAGTTGAACAGTCTTAGCGGAAGTGCATATATTATTGTTTTCTTAGTTTTAGCAGCTATTAGCACATTATTATCTAAGCAGATGGGTGCAGTAGAAATTGTCTTGATTATGATATTTGGCAGTGTTATGATATGGGGAGCATATCTCTGGTTGCTCTATAGGATTCCATGGGTGAGTTATATCATTTTTGTAACTATGCCATTTATCTTGGCAATTATAATAACGTCAGCTAAATATAATATTAGCAGTATCAACTTATGGATAACAACAATCTGTGTAATGAGTGCTATAATTTTTCAAACGTTTTTCGTTGTGATGACACCGATTTTCTTGTTACATAGTTTGAAATCAAAGATCTTATTGGTAAGTGCCATAATCACAATAATAAGTGCCTTGATAAGTTTGATAGTTAGCGCCTGGATACAGTCAAGAATACCGGCATTTGAAATGAATACGGTGTATGCGGAGTTAGTGAATGGAGGATATCTGAGTGATAGTTTAGTTGCAATAGTAGATGAGAATAAAATTATCGTAGAAGATATTATGAAATATGTGTATGAGAGAATTGGCAGCGAGTATGTTTCCACAGTGGAGAGTGTAATTAATTTATCTTTTTGGTGTATTAGCTTATGAGCCAAACGTATTAGGAAAACTGCAAAAACCCTTATTCTATGCGGGATAAGGGAATACCAAAATAAAATATGAGCTATCACATTACACAGGATACCGCCTAATTGGACAAGATAGGCGGTATTTTTGTATCTGGATAGCGGAACTTCGGGTCAACTTGGCCCGAAGTGGAAAGGGGGGATTACAAATCCCTGTGGGGCTTGACCTAAAAAATCAAGCCCCTTTTTCATGCCATAAAACAGACAAGGAGGAAAAACGCATGGCAAAAAATGAGCCAAACAAACCGGACGAAGTAAAAACCGCCCCGGCACAGGAAGCCGCAGCAGAAGAAAAAAGCACTCCCAAACCCATGCCGGAGATTGGCGGCAAAGCTCCTGCCCCGGAAAAGACTGCCGAAGAAACAGCGGCACTTCCCCATGAGGACGGAGCCGCCCTGCATGAATCTGATAAGGACAGGCCGAAAGTACCTACCCCCATTGACATTCCCGCCCCCGGTGATGTGGTGGTTTCCTTTGACAAAATCAATGAGATTGTTTCCGGGAAACAGGCGGCGGTAAAGGAAGCGGAGCAGACCGCCCCCGAAAAAAAGGACATGGAAAAATCAGCACACACCGAAAAAAAGGCAGAGCCAGAGAAACCCGGTATGGATAAGGGAAAGGAAAACGAGCCGAAAACGGCTAACAGCAAGCCCAAATCTCGCTCACAAAAAACCACTGAAAAAGCGGACAAAAAGCCTACTCGCCCTGCCAAACAGGAAAAAGCCCCAAAGGCTGTAAAACCGGAAAAGCCGGATAAACCGAAACAAGCCGCAGAAATTGGCGGCGGGGCTTCTGATTCCCCGCAAGCTACGGAACAGGCACAGCAGGAAACGCCGTCCCCTGCCCCGGAACTGCCGTCCGAACCGAGGGAAGCACCCCACCCCGGCGAACAGGAACAGATTGTTTATCTCAATCTTTCCGAGCTTTTCGCTTTCAAAGATCACCCGTTTCAGGTTCGTAATGATGAAGAAATGGCGGCTATGGTGGAAAGCGTTAAGGACAAGGGCGTTACCCAGCCTGCCATTGTGCGCCCCCGTGAAGATGGCGGCTATGAAATCGTATCAGGCCACCGCCGCCAGAAGGCCAGCGAATTAGCCGGATTTGCGGATATGCCTTGTATTATCCGCAACATGACGGACGAACAGGCCATCACGCAGATGGTAGAGGACAACACCAACCAGCGTGAAAATATCCTGCCCAGTGAACGGGCCAAAGCCCTGCAAATGCAGTTGGAAGCCATCAAGCGGCAGGGCGCGCGAACCGGCAACGGGCAACGCTCCAATGAGGTTGTAGCAGAGCGCAACAAAATGACGGTCAAGCAGGTTCAGCGGTATATTAAGCTCAATGAGTTGGTTCCCGACCTTATAAAAATGGTGGACGAAAAGAAAATCGCGTTCACTCCCGCCGTGGAGCTTGCGTTCATCAAGCCCAAAAATCAGCGGTATATCGCTATCGCCATTGAGGGCCAGCAGTCGGCTCCCTCACTCTCACAGGCACAGCGTATGCGTGACCTTGACCAAAAGAAGTTGTTAAACCCCGATGTGATTGACGGAATCATGTTAGAAGAAAAAAAGGAGGCAGACAAAGTGATTATTTCAAGTCAGGAATTAAGCCAGTATTTCGGCAAGGAGAAAACACCTCGCGAAATGAAGGATACCATTATGAAACTGCTGGAGGAAAACAAGGCGAAGCTGAAAGAGGTTTCGGCTCCTCAAAAGAAAGCCGAACAGGAAAAATAAGCACTTCGGGTCAAGTTGGCCCGAAGTCGGTATATGCGGGGCTTTGCCCCGTGCCCCAAAGCTCTAAGGATAAATATATTCCCCGTCGCCGCTTATTGGGTAGCATAGCCGGGAAAATCGGTCAAGAGCTTGCCGCCGTAGGCGGTGCTTCGCACTCTTGACGGATTTCTCCCGGTTATGCTTTAAGGCAGTCAAGCGACGGGGATATATATTCCTTTGAGCTGCTCCCTTTCCAAGCGTGGAAAGGGCGGGGGGATAGGTTGACACATTCAGCGCAACAAGAACGGAGGTGCTTAAATCATGAAACGACCTTTAGCATACATTACTGCCGCGTGGTGCGGCAATCACGATACGGATACCAAACAGGCGGCGCAGTATTGCCGGGCAGTCTATGAAGCCGGGTTTTCCCCGGTTTGCCCGACCCTGTATCTTCCGCTTTTTCTCAATGACGCAATCCCGGAGGAACATAAAAGCGGCATTGATATGAGCCGGGATCTCCTGCGCCGCGCCCATGTACTTGTCGTATGCGGAAGCGATATTGACGAGGACGTGAAAAACGACATTGCCGTTGCCGGGCGGCTGAACATCACGGCAACCACGCTGGACGGGATTCTGACCGTGAAAACACAGGGGCAGGAAAAAGACCATGCTTGAAGCCTTTGTTACCAATCTTGGACGGTATAACGAGGGATATTTGGACGGGGAGCCTTTAAAGCTCCCTGCCACCACCGAGGAAGTGCAGGCTCTTTTGAAGCGTATCCATGTGGACGGTGTGCGGTATGAGGAAATTTTCATTACTAATTATGAAACCGACATTCCCGGTCTGCGTGACTGCTTAGGAGAATATGAAAGCATTGATGAGTTGAACTTCTTGGCTTCCCTGCTGGACGATATGGAGGAATGGGAGTTAGAAAAGTTTTCTGCCGCCGTGGACTTCGGGGAGTACAACAGTGTACCCGCCCTAATTAACCTTACGCAAAATCTGGATTGCTTTGAGTTTTACACCGGAATTGAGAACGAGGACGATTTGGGCCGCTACTATATTGAAGAAATGTGTACGCTGGAAATTCCGGAGCATTTGGAAAACTACATTGATTATGAAGCCTACGGACGGGATATGAGCATGGACGAGGACGGACGCTTTACCGAAGGCGGATATGTGGTGCGGACAGGCGACAGCTTCACCGAGCTTTACTGCGGCAGGGAAGATTTACCGGAAGAATACCGGATTTTCGCTTATCCCAAACCGGAAAAGCTTTCTATTCGTGACACACTCAAACAGTATCAGCAGATGATTGACAACGCACCGTACACCTCAAAAGACCGCTCTGCCCCGTCCTGTGAGGAACGATAAAAAAACAGCTACGAATTAGTTAGACCGTAGCTGTTAAGGAAAGTAATACAATTTTATAAGACATGGTGAAAACTGGTGGACATTATGCAGGTTTAATGATTTCTGCATTAAAGAGGGCTTCAAAAGTATTGACAGCTCCACCATGCTCGACAATTTTGCCATCAACAATTTTGTCAATGTCAACACCTGTCATCCGCAATTTTTTGCCTGTGGGTTTCATGCCCAGCCATTCCCCCTGATGTGTCCCCTCCATAAGAAACTCTGAGATTATCATATCGCCATCAGCGTATTGGCGAATAATTGTCATTTTCAAATCAGGATAGGTTTTTCTGACATCTACCATATGTTGTTTCATGCCCTCAATACCTACGGGGATAATATCTTCTCCTATTCTTACCGTGCAGTTATCTGCAATATATTCAGGTAATTCATTAAGAAGGTGGTTTGAGGTGATATGTTCATAAAAGTACTTAACTTTTTCCAAGTTATCCATAATAAGCTCCTTTATTCATTTCAAATTATATTTTTAGGTTAATAATACCACATTTATACAGTTGAAACAATTGTCACTTTGGGTCAACTTGGCCCGAAGTGTGAAAGGAGGTTAAAGCCTATGGCAAAAACGAAAACTACCGCCGAGCCGATTTTGGAAAATGAACACGTTAAGGAGCTTTTGGCGATATTGCGGGAAAACAATTCCCCGTCCACAAAGGATTTTCTTGCGGTTCTGCATCATGTCGGAGCAATGGAAAAACAGCTTGACGCCGCTGTAAAGGAGCTTGCCGCCATGCGGCAGGAACTCCGAACAGCACAGGAACAGAACCACCCGGTTAAGACCGATTTGCAAAAGGCGGTCATTGTTATGCAGGGGCAGGTATTGGACTTGCGGGATAAATTGGCGGAGCTAAAGCAAAGCGTCATAGACGGTTGTAAGAACGCCGTTACCGCTTTTAAGGAAACCGGCATTTCCGCGCTGGATAACGTAGCCCGGTTCTTCAAGGTGTGCCCCACTTTAGAAGCCATGCGGGATATGCTCACAAAGGATATTCAGTACGACGATAAGGCTATTGCCAAAATCGAAGCCATCAGCACCGAATACCATCAAGCCGGGCGGCATTTGAAAAACATGGGTCGGGTCATGCTTGGCAGAGAAGCGGCACAGGAAGTCAAACGGCCCGGTAAGCTGGCGGCGGTCATATCTGCCCCATTTCATGCGGAGCGTTCCCATTTTTCCAGTATAAAAAGCCATGTAGAAAAATCTTTGAAAACGCTGGCACGGTTGGAAGAACGGGCGGCAGAGAAAAAGCCCTCTATCCGGGAAGCTCTTGCGACCCACAATGAAAAAATCGCGCAAGAACAAAAGGACACTCCCACCACAGAACGCCCCCGCCCTGTCAATGCGGAGAGGTAACACACTTCGGGCCAACTTGGCCCGAAGTCCTCCCGCATATACGATTGTCCTATCTGGCAGGAAAGGAGGAATTTCATGCAGGAAGATATTGAACGCCGGACGGTTGCCCTATCCGTCAATGCCACAAAACTGACGGGCCGGACACTGGCAAAGGTGCTGGCGGCAGCACTCCGGCAGATACAAAAGGGCCATCAGAAACGGCAGACCCCACAGGGCAGACAGAGCGTAAAAAAGCTGATGAACCACGGTGTTTCTACCAATAGCCTTGATTTGTCCGGGGATACGAAGCTGTTTGACCGTGTGGCCCGAAAATACAATGTGGATTATGCTTTTCATAAAACAGGGCCGGACAAATACCTGCTGTTCTTCAAGGCTGGACAGGCGGACGCTATCACCGCCTGTTTTGGCGAATACACAAAGCTGGTACTGAACCGGAGCAAGAGCCGCCGCCCCTCTATTCTGAAACAGTTAAAATCCTTTGCCGACAGGGAGCGCACCAAACCGCGTCAGCAGGAACGGAAACGAGAGGTGGTGCGGAATGAACGATAAAATCCGTAAATATGTGATTCCCAATGTTCCCTATTTGTTTGTGCTGTGGTTCTTTCTGAAGCTCGGCACAGCCTACCGTCTTGCGGCAGGTGCAGACTTTGGGGAAAAGCTAATCGGCATGATGAAAACCACAGGCCCGGCGTTTGCTTCATTTGCGCCGGGCTTTGTGCTGTCCGATTGGCTCATTGGCCTTGCAGGGGCTGTCATGCTCCGGCTGGTGGTATGGTATAAGGTAAAAAACGCAAAAAAGTTTCGGAGGGATGTGGAATATGGCTCGGCCCGGTGGGGAACGGCAAAGGACATCAAGCCCTTTATCGACCCCAAATTCAGCAACAACGTAATACTTACAGGCACGGAGCTTCTTACCATGAACACCCGCCCGGCAAATCCCGCCAACGCCCGAAACCTTAACTGCTGTATCATAGGCTCCAGCGGAAGCGGGAAAACCCGCTTTTGGCTGACCCCACAGCTTTTACAGGCTCATTCGTCCTATGTGGTGGTTGACCCAAAGGGCGGCATTTTAGAGCAGGTAGGCTCTTTTCTGAAAAAGCAGGGCTACAAAATCAAGGTATTCAACAGCATAGATTTTTCAAAATCCATGCACTATAACCCGCTGGCCTACTTAAAGACAGAAAGCGATATTTTGAAGTTTGTAAACGCTCTGATTGAGAACACAAAGGGCGACGGCAAAGAGGGCGACCCGTTCTGGACGAAAGCGGAAACACTTTTGTATTGCGCTTTAATCGGCTATATCGTCTTTGAGGGGCCGGAGGAAGAACGCCATATCAATACCCTTGTGGATATGCTGAACAGCATGGAAACAAGGGAAGATGATGAAAATTTCAAAAATGCTGTGGACTATATGTTCCTTGGCTTGGAAAAGCGCAACCCCAATCATTTTGCGGTGCGCCAGTACAAAAAATTCAAGCTCGCCAGCGGCAAAACCTCAAAAAGTATCCTGATTTCCTGCGGAGCCAGACTTGCTCCCTTTGACATTGGACAGCTCCGGGAGATTATGAGCTATGACGAAATGGAGCTTGACCGCATGGGTGATAAGAAAACCGCTACCTTTTTCATCATCAGCGACACCAATACGACCTACAACTTCATTGTTGCCCTTGCCTTTTCGCAGATGTTCAACCTTTTGTGCGAACGGGCCGACAGCAAATTCGGCGGCAGACTTCCCCATCATGTAAGGGTATTATGGGACGAAGCCGCCAATACCGGGCAGGTTCCTCAACTGGAAAAGCTGGTTGCCGTTATCCGATCCCGCGAAATATCCTTGTGCCTGTTTTTACAGGCACAGAGCCAGTTAAAGGCTCTGTATAAAGACCACGCTGAAACCATTATGGGGAATATGGACAGCGTGATTTTTCTTGGTGGGCGGGAACATTCCACCATCAAGGAGCTTTCGGAGGTTTTGGGGAAAGAAACCATTTCCATGAAGACGGAAAGCCGCACACGGGGTCAGTCGGAAAGCTATGGACAAAATCTGCAACGGCTTGGCAAGGAGCTTATGACAATGGACGAACTGACCACCATGCCGGGCAACAAGTGTATTTTACAGCTTCGCGGTCTGCGTCCGTTCCTATCCCTAAAATACGATTTGAAACAGCACCCCAATTACAGGTATACCGCCGAAGCCGACAAGCGCAACGCTTTTGACGCTTCAAAGCTGGTAAACCGCCGCATGAAAAAGCTCAATCCCAATGAGCAGTATATCGTTTATGAAGTAAATGCCGACGAGGAAACCGTCGCCATAGACGAGAACGAGGACATTCTCAACTATGATGATGTGGACGACCCGGAAGCATTTGCATAACTTCGGGTCAACTTGGCCCGAAATGACAGCCGCCGGAAATGGCGGTTTTTTTGTACCCGAAAACAATATGAAAATATGGAGGTAATTAGATTATGGGATTTTTTACAAGTGCAGTTAGCACCTTACAGACCCTTGTTGTGGCTCTTGGCGCGGGTCTTGCCGTATGGGGCGTTATCAATCTTTTGGAAGGTTACGGGTCGGACAATCCGGGCGCGAAATCGCAAGGGATTAAACAGCTTATGGCCGGGGGCGGCGTTATCCTGCTGGGAACAACGCTTGTACCTATGCTTTCCAGCCTGTTTTAAGGTAGGCCGGTATGGATTTTCTCACCGACTGGATTAACGAATGGATAAAGGGCCTGCTGGTAGACGGTATCATGGGCAATTTAATCGGCCTTTTCGAGAACGTGAACGACCAGATCGGAGAGATTGCAACGCAGGTGGGAACCACGCCGAGGAATTGGAACCCCGGCGTATTCTCCCTCATACGGCAGCTTTCCGAAACGGTTGTCCTGCCGATTGCCGGACTGGTGCTTACCTTTGTCATGTGCTATGAGCTGATTCAGATGCTCATTGACCGGAACAACCTGCACGACATTGACACATGGATTTTCTTCAAGTGGATATTCAAGACCTTTGTCGCGGTACTGCTTCTTTCCAACACGTTCAACATTGTAATGGCGGTATTTGATGTATCGCAGAGCGTCATTAACAGTGCAGGGGGCGTGATTGCAGGAAATACAGGGGTAAGCCCCGATATGCTGGACAGCTTGGAAGCCCAGCTCATGACAATGGAAATCGGCCCTCTGCTCGGTCTGTGGATGCAATCCTTTCTGATTAAGATTATTGTCGTAGCAATCAACATTGTTGTGTTTGTCATTGTGTACGGCAGAATGATTGAAATTTATCTTTTGACCAGTTTAGCACCCGTGCCAATGGCAACCTTGGTCAACCGGGAAATTGGCGGCATGGGCCAGAATTATCTGAAATCCCTGTGCGCCGTGGGCTTTCAAGGCTTGCTGATTTTGGTATGCGTGGGGATTTACGCAAAGCTGGTGCAGAGTATCGCCGTAGGCGGCAACCCCATTGGAGCCATATGGACGGTTATCGGCTATACGGTTCTACTTTGCTTCACCATGTTCAAGACGGGAAGCCTTGCAAAATCTATTTTTGGAGCACACTGACAACTTCGGGCCAACTTGTCCCGAAGTGAGAAAGGAGAAATTCTTACTATGAGCAACGAAAAAACAACGGTTCCGCAGGAAACGGAACAGGCGGCTCTGCCGCTGAAACTGGACGTTACCGCCCGGCTCATTGAGCCAAAGGGCAACCTTGTAGGCTTTGCCAGTCTGAAACTGAACGACTGCTTTGTGATTGACGATTTCAAGATTTTACAGAGCGACAAGGGCATTTTTGTAGGTATGCCGAGCAAGCCGGATAAGACCAGCAAGTCCGGCTACCGGGATACGGCCCGCCCCATCACAAAGGAGTTTCGTGCCGAGCTGACGGAAGCCGTGACAGCGGCCTACCATGCAGAGCTTGAAAAGTTGCAGACCCGCGCTGCTGCCATTGCTTCCCCCGAAAAGCAGTCTATCCCGAAACAGCTTGCGGAGGGCGCGAAACAGGCGGCACAGGAAAAAGCCGCCCGGCCTGCTCCTGCAAAGGCCGGTAAGACCAAAAATGCAGAAAGGTAATATTGCTACTTCGGGCCAACTTGGCCCGAAGTGCCGGAAAGGAGGATTTTATGCTCTATCAACAGCCGGAACAATCGCCGTGGGGCAAGGTGCAGACCTGTGATATTCTCTGCCCCGGCGTGTTTCTTGTGAGTACCGCCAGTCATGGCGGCACAATGGTTGCAAAGGATATGGCGGCGGTGCTTTCTTCTGCCGCGATCAAGTGTGGCTTTCGTCACAGCGGTTTTCTCTGCTTTGAGGAAGATACACAGGAAGATGTTGCCCTGCGGGAGCTTTTAGATAAAAAGCTGTGGACGATTCCTGACCGCATTAGGGATAAGTCTGCTTTTGAGGAAAACATCAATAAGTCACTTCGGGAACACAACCCGGACTATTGGCGGATACGACAGGCCGGACTGGAAAAGACCCCGGCACGGCAGACGGTTCCTATCCACAATGCAGAACGATAATCAACTTCGGGCCAACTTGGCCCGAAGTCAGAAAGGAGGATTTTTCATTGGCCTATGTAAGCGTACCAAACGATTTATCAAAAATAAAAACCAAAATGGCGTTCAATCTTACCAAACGCCAGCTTTTATGTTTTGGAACGGCGGCGGTAATCGGGATTCCGACGTATCTGTTTACCCGTACTTCCATTGGCAATACCGGGGCTATGCTCTTAATGATAGCCCTTATGCTCCCTTGCTTTCTCATTGCCATGTATGAGCGTGACGGACAGCCGCTGGAAAAGGTGGTGCAAAATATTGTCCGCTCCAAATTCCTGTGGCCCCGTACAAGACCTTATCAGACACAGAATTTCTATTCCTACCTAAGCAACCCCGGAAAGGAGGTTTCACCCAATGGCACAAAAAACAAAACGCCCGCCCGTTCCCGTAAAAAGTAGAAAGCCTAAAAAGCGCGGGCCGCAGTCGGCACAGCAGACCATTCCCTACAAGGAAATGCTGAAAGACGGTATCTGCAAGGTGCGGGAGGGCTACTATACAAAGACCCTTTCCTATGAGGATATTAACTACGCCGTGGCTTCCAGTGACGACCAAAGCACCATTTTTGACGGGTACTGCGGGTTTCTCAATTACTTTGACAGTGCCTTGCCCTTTCAGCTTTCCTTTATCAATCACCGCTCCCGCCCGGAGAACCGTTACAACGTGAACATTTCCCCGCAGGACGACGATTTCAACAGTATCCGGGGCGAATTTACCGCTATGCTGGAAAACCAGATTGCCAAAAGCAACAACGGTATTGTCCGTTCCAAATACATCACATTCGGGATTCAAGCAGACGGAATCGCGGCGGCCCGGCCCCGCTTGGAGCGTATCGAAGCGGATATTGTGGGGAACTTCAAGAAGCTGGGCGTACAATCGGCAACCCTTTCCGGGCGGGAACGCCTGGAGGTGCTGCACAGCCAGCTACACCCCGGAGGACGGGAGCCATTCCGCTTTTCATGGGATATGATACCCAAAACAGGTATGGGAACAAAGGACTTTATCGCTCCCACTTCCTTTGATTTTCGCCAAAGCCGCGCCTTTCGTGTGGGAACCACATGGGGCGCGGCTCTGTATATGCAGATTATGGCTTCCGAGCTTTCCGACAAGCTCTTAGCGGAGCTTTTGGAGGTAGACGCGGAAATGACCATCACCCTGCATATCCAGACGGTAGACCAGACCAAAGCAGTGAAAACGGTCAAGGCCAAACTGACCGACATAGACCGTATGAAAATGGACGAGCAGAAAAAAGCCGCCCGGGCCGGGTATGACATTGATATTCTTCCCCCGGATTTGCTCACTTACAGCAAGGACGCGGCGGCACTCTTGGCAGATTTACAGAGCCGCAACGAGCGAATGTTTCTTCTCACATTCCTTGTGGTGAATACGGCTCCCACCCGCCAGCAGTTGGAAAACGATATTTTCACGGTATCGGGCATTACGCAGAAATACAACTGCTTTCTCAAACGGCTGGACTTTCAGCAGGAACAGGGCTTTATGAGTAGCTTGCCCCTTGGCTGGAATGGCATTGAAATACAGCGGGGCATGACAACAAGCTCTACAGCGATTTTCGTTCCCTTTATGACGCAGGAGCTACGCATGGACGGGCAGGCGTTGTATTACGGTATGAACGCTCTTTCTCACAATGTTATCATGGCAGACCGCAAAAAGCTGAAATCCGCTAACGGCCTGTATCTTGGCAGTACCGGCTCCGGCAAGAGCTTCGCCGCAAAGCGTGAGCTAATCAACGTGTTTCTTGCCACCAAAGACCGCATTATCGTGGTAGACCCAATGGGCGAATATGCCCCACTGGTCATGCGGCTTGGCGGGGAGGTCATAGAAATATCGCCCAATAGCCTCCATCACATCAACCCAATGGACTTAAAACTGAATTTAGCCGGAGAGGACAGTCCGCTTTCGATGAAAGCGGATTTTTTATTGTCCTTATGCGAACTGATTATCGGCGGAAAGGAGGGCTTACAGCCTATTGAAAAAACGGTGATTGACCGTTGTGTGCGGCTGGTGTACCGGGAACTTGCCCTTGGTATCGGGGACGGAAAAATGCCCCTTTTGCAAGACCTGTATGAAACCCTGTGTAAACAGCCCGAACCGGAAGCCAGACGGATTGCAACCGCCTTGGAGCTTTACTGCACTGGCTCCCTCAATATGTTTAACCACCCTACCAACGTGCAGACCGACAACCGCATTACCTGTATCGTGTTAAAAAGCATGGGCGAAAACCTACGCAAAATCGCCATGCACATCACAAACGAACTGGTAACACAGGCGGTAGACGAAAACTTTTCCAGAAGCCTTGCGACTTGGTGTTACTATGACGAATTTCATATTTTGTTGCAGGACGCACTTTCTGCCAGCTACTTTGTCCGTGTATGGAAAATGCTCCGTAAAAAAGGCTGTGTACCGAGTGCCCTCACGCAGAATGTGAAAGATCTTTTAGCCAGCCGGGAAATTGAAAATATTCTGGAAAACAGCGACTTTATGATACTGCTGTCACAGGCACAGGGCGACCGGGCGATTCTCGCCAAACAGCTTGGTATATCGGAACATCAGCTTTCCTATATCGCCCACAGCAATTCCGGGGAAGGGCTTTTGTTCTTCGGCAATACCACTATTCCCTTTGTAGACCGTTTCCCCCGTGGTGAGATTTATAATCTGCTTACCACTCGCCCGGAGGACATCAGGGAGGCCCAAAATGCGTGATACGGGTAGGCCGGGCCGCTTGCGGTTCGAGCCGGAGGGACAGGCGGCAACTTCGGGCCAACTTGACCCGAAGTCAAAAAAGCGGACTGCACCGAAAAAGGTAATTGCCGGAAAAACACCCCCTCCGACCTCCGACCCGCTGGGAACTTCGCTGTCTGTGGGCAATCGCTCTGGCTCGGCCCCGCCTGATACGAAAAAACGAAAATTGCAGTTTGAAGATGAAGCCGCCCCGGAAATAGCTACCCCGCCGAAATATGCTGACCCCACAACTTCGGGCCAACTTGGCCCGAAGTCGGGAAAGCTCCGGCAGGACAGCA
Organism: Faecalicatena contorta; assembly: GCF_003149105.1. GTDB lineage: Bacteria > Bacillota > Clostridia > Lachnospirales > Lachnospiraceae > Muricomes > Muricomes contortus_C. The sequence continues at coordinate 184,851 of NZ_QGDS01000001.1, forward strand.
AGAAGCCCCGACCCTCTGAACGTCTGCGGCGCGACGGTGAGCCACCGCCCGGCGACGAATCCGCTTCCCGTAATGGTTCTACCAGCAAAAAGGCGGCGCAGGACGGTAAGCGTATGGAGAAATCAAAGCTCCGTATGGAAAAAAGCGGCGAAAAGCTGAATACTGCCCGTGAAAAATTGGCGAACCAGAAACCGCAGAAGAAACCCGGCCCGGTCAAAGCCTTCAGCCGTTCCACCCGGTATCAGTCATGGCGGTATGTGCATGGAAAAATCCATCAAGTGGAGCATGAAAATGCAGGCACGGAAGCCGCCCACAAAACCGAGCTTGCCGAAGAACACCTTGTCCGGGGCGGTACACGCTTTATGAAGCACCGTATCCGCACCAGACCTGCCCGGCAGGTTCGCAAGTGGGAACATAAGCATATCAGCGCAAGGGCCGATTACGCTTACCGCCAGCTTGTGCAGGAGAATCCTAGCCTGCAAAGTAACCCGGTTTCCCGGTTCTGGCAGAAGCAACAGCTAAAAAAGCAGTACCGAAAGCAAGCAAAGAAAGCCGCAAAGCAGGGCAAAAAAGCGGTGAGGTTCACAGAAAAAGCAGCCCGGACGATTGCGGCTTTTGTAAAGAGCAACCCAAAGGTTTTACTGCTTGCGCTGGTAATGTTCCTGCTGATTGTGATTCTGCAATCCTGCATGGCGGGAATTACCACCATTGGCAACGGCCTGATTAGTGTTGTAGGCGGCACCTCTTACGGTTCATCGGACAGCGATATTAAAGCCGTGGAAGAACGCTATACCACACTGGAAAAGGATTTGCGGGAACGGCTCTCCCGGATAGAACAGGATTATTCCGGCTATGACGAGTACCGCTATTCCGTGGACGAAATCGGACATGACCCCTTTGAGCTGGCTTCCTACCTGACTGCCAAATACGGCGGCTACACCCCGGCACAGGTACAGGCAGAACTGCAAGCCCTGTTCGGACAGCAATATATCCTGACCATCACGGAAACGGTGGAGGTACGCTACCGCACTGAAACCGACACTTGGACGGACGAGAACGGCGAAACCCATACCGACACCTACGAGGTTCCCTATGATTACTATATCCTCAATGTGTCTTTGAAGAATAAGTCATTGGGAGCCGTGGCTCTTTCCAATCTCGACCCGGAGCAGACGGAACGCTATGCCATTTACCAAAAGACCAAAGGCAACCGCCCTTATCTGTTCGAGGGCAATATTTACGCTCATGCCGGGGAATACACCGATTACGACATACCGCCACAAGCTCTGGCCGACCCGGAATTTGCCGCCATGATTACGGAAGCGGAGAAATATTTAGGCTACCCCTATGTCTGGGGCGGTTCTTCTCCCTCCACTTCCTTTGATTGTTCGGGCTTTGTGTGCTGGGTCATCAATCAGTCGGGTGTGGGAAGCGTGGGGCGAACCACCGCAACAGGGCTTTACAATTCCTGTTCCCATATCCCACCGGACGAAGCACAGCCCGGCGACCTGATTTTCTTTCAAGGCACCTACGATACTTCCGGCGCAAGCCATGTGGGAATTTACGTTGGAAACGGTATGATGATCCATTGCGGTTCCCCCATACAGTACACTTCGATCAATACAAACTACTGGCAAAATCATTTTTTAGGCTATGGGCGTTTGCCATAACGAAAAGGAGGTAACTTTTGAACGTCAAAATTGAACGTGTCAGCAAGGACATACAGAAAACTAAGGATAAAATCAATGAGTTTCAAACGAAGCTCCGAGAACTGGAAAAGCAGAAAACCGAGCTGGAAAATCTGGAAATCGTGGACGCGGTGCGCGGCATGGATATTTCCCTGACCGACCTTGCCGACCTGCTGAAAGCAGCAAAGGCAGGCGGCGCCACTTCGGGCCAACTTGGCCCGAAGTCCGCAGTACCCGCCCAAACTGAAAAGGAGGAAATCGAAGAATGAAGAAATTTCGTATGATGGCGGTGCTATGCGCCGCTTTTTTAATGGCATTTTCCTTTAGCACTGTGGCCTATGCCAGCGGCGGTGAGGAAACCCCGGAAGTAACGGAAGCTCCGGCGACTTCTGAAACAACCAGCGACCCCAATCCCTTTACCCCAGCCGGAACGGGAACCGTAGACAATACCGCCACGGACGAGGACGGCAAGCAGTTTTACACCATTACCACCCCGGACGAAAATGTATTTTACCTTGTCATTGACCTTCAGCGGGAAACGGACAATGTGTATTTTCTGAACGCCGTGACGGAAAAAGACCTGTTGGCCCTTGCGGAGAAGTCCGAGGATACCAATGACGAAGAAAACCCGCTGTCCGCTTCGGAGCCGGAAACTACCCCCGAAGTCACGCCGGAGCCAACGCCCGAACCGGAGCCGGAGCAAAAAAGCAATACCCCAATGCTCCTGCTGGTGCTGGCGGTTGTAGTCCTTGGCGGCGGGGCTGGATATTACTTTAAGATTTACCGCCCGAAACAGGAGCAGGCCGCTTTGGCAGAGGACGAATTTGACGAATACGAGGCCGATACCTACGACGAGCAGGAGGATGATACCCCGCCGTGGGAAGTAGACGGAGAGGCCTCTGATACCGGGGAGGACGAGGACGCATGAACTTCACAAACAGCCCCTATGAAAAAATGATGAAAGAAAAGCCTCGTCCGTGCCGCCCGGCTTCGCCGCGCAAGGCGCCGAAAGGCTCCCTCTGCCGGGATTGCAGTTATTGGAACGGCTCTGTCTGCGTAGGCGTTTGCTACCGGGATTTGATTTTACCGCAAAGGGAGGGAACTTCGGGCCAACTTGGCCCGAAGTCGGACTTATGAGCGCCGAACCCCGCGAACTGACCCGCCGGGAACGTGCCGCAATCCGCAGGCTGGTAACAGGGATGTGTGCCAACTATGACCCGGAATATGGCTGTCTGCCCCTTGATTACGGCGGTTGCTATATGCTGGATAAATGCTGGACGGGCGCATACTGCAAGTATTTTCAAAAGTCCGTGCTTCCTCTTGCCCCGGTATTGGAAGCTGATTTAGCAGAAACCTCTGCGGTGCTTTCCCGTAAGCCCTGCCCGGTCTGCGGTGCGGCCTTTCTTCCTGTCACCAGTCAGACCTATTGCTCCGAAGCCTGCCGTCGGAAAGGAAAACGTGAAGCAGACCGCCGCCGCCAACAGCGGTACAGACGCAAAAGCAAGGGGTAAGGTGTCACGAAGTTTGCTTGAAAAAGACTTGATTTCCGGGGCTTTCCGGCCCCGGTTTCAAGGAAAAGGTATCTATGCTTCATACCCTCGCTTTTTGAGGGTAACAGCGTGACATTTCTATGTATGAGAACGGAGGGAAAATGAGCGATAACGTAAAAGGATATGAAATCAAACGTGCCATTGTCTTTGAGAATGACCGTGGCTTTGCCCTTGGGGAAAATCCGCAGGCAGTACAGCCCTTTGCCACATGGCAGTTTACCGAGGACGCAAGCGGCAGGCGCGACTACTATTGGGGCCACTATACCACCAATAAATCCGCCGCTACAAGGGATTATGAGAACCGTGTTTCGGAGTATCAGCATGATTACGGCGTATCCGAAAAATCGGCTTACCGATATTATTCTACACAAAGGCCGGTGGATATTGGCACGTTTCCCAAAACGGAGAACGGCCCGTTATACCTTGTGAACTTTGATAAGCGGGAAAGTGTGGAACAGGGCCGATTTCTGGCGTGGGGCTATCTTGTGTATGACGCACCCCTGACGGAAAAGCAGCTTGCCGATTATGAGCTTCGGGCCGCTCCCGGCAATCCCGATAGAAAAGGCCCCATGCGGGAACAGGCGCAAAGCAAGGCTGAAAGTAAATCCATTGCCGCCCGTTCTTCCCTTACTAAGAATATGGAAAAGGACAGATAGCAAAACATCGGGCCAACTTGGCCCGATGTTCGTTAGAAATGAGGATTTATCAAATTCGCTGCATTATATATCGAGATTCTTTAATAATTTCTGTTATCCGAAAGCCTAACTTTTGATATAAAGCAATGGCTCTTTTGTTATTTGCGAAAACATAAAGGAAAATGGGGAGGTTTGTTTCAGACAGACACTTTTTTAATACTTCTGTCCCTATTCCCATATTTCTATATTGAGGGAAAATATACAAATCATCAATCTCCATTTTTCCATCTACTCGATGAAAATAGTAATATCCGACTTTTTTTCCATTTAGTGTGACACATATATACTCTTGTATATGGGTTTCAATCTTGTTTAGTACCCATAACAGAACTTTTTGATAATCAATAATTTCTCTGTTTTCGTACTCGTCAATAAGTGCCTTATTCAACTCAAAAATAGGCTCAATATCTGTATTGTCAGCAGGCTTATATTTTATTTCCACCATAAATTACTCCTATTCAAATCCCTGTTTGCCAAAACACCATAAACTCTAACCTAATTATAGCAATTCATCAGAACATATTCAATTGTAACAAAACTGAAAGGAGATTTATCATGCACGATAAAGATAACTATTTGAAAAACGCAGAGCTTTCCACCGAACAGAATTACAACATGATTGATGGGATTCCGAATAATGCCCCTCTGCCTGTTCCGCAGGCCATGCCGGAGGAAAAGCCAAAAGACCGGGTAAAGGAGCCGCCGGCAAAACGCCGGAGCCGGGAACGGGAGGAACGGTGAGCCGCCCCAAACGCAGGCGGGGCGTTCCCCTCTACGTTTGGGTGAGTGAGGAAGAATACGCCGCCATTTGGGAACGTATGGCACAGGCCGGAACACAGAATTTAAGTGCGTATATTCGCAAGATGGCACTCAATGGCTATGTGCTGAATGTTGACCTTGCTCCTGTCCGGGAGCTGGTTTCCCTGCAACGCAGATGTGCCAACAATCTGAATCAGGTTGCCATTCATGCGAATACTTACGGCGTGTATCCGTCCGAAATTACCGCCCTACAAAAAGATTATGCAGAGTTGTGGAGCCGGGTTTCGGAGGTACTCAAACAGCTTACGGCGGTGGTGGAGCTATAAGGAAAGCGGGGAGCGTTGGCATAATGTCGCCGCTCCCCGCTTTTACTTTAGTAGGTAATTAGCCTTGCCAAGTGTCAATAATTGGTTTCCAATCCAGAGAACGTTCTTCGGCATATGTCCATACTTTCCAAAAATCTGGAGTGTCCGATTTCGGCCTGTTTTGTGAAGGGATATCTTTAATATCTACCACAGTAGGAATTGAAACGGCAGAACCTAAAATAATGGCTTTTTTGGTTGGTAAAGCGGGAAGTTCTGATAAAATATTTCCCATGTTATCTGGAACCATTCTCCTGACCATATCTTGATCTCGATCATTTACGATTCTATGAAGGATAAAAGAATTACACTGTGATAAAACTGTCGGAGATAATTCGGAAGGACGTTGTGAGGAAACAACAAGTCCCAAACCAAATTTTCTACCTTCACGCGCTATCTTCTCAAATACTTGGGTGCATAGTTTTTCTGACGAATTATCATTATTGTCAGAATACTTTTTTATAAAGTTATGAGCCTCTTCCATAATCAATAATGTTGGAAGTTCCTTTTCATAATGCTTTCGGTATCTCTGCAATGCTTCAAAAATTAATCTTGCAATGACTGAAACCATCAAATGGACTATGTTTGAAGGTAATAGGGATAAATCAATAATACAAATTTTTGCCTTCTTTTCTTTTGATTCACCCAAAAATAAATTTACCCATTCTAATAAAGTGATTTGTGGATTGTTTCCAATGACAGGCGATAGCAAAGAATTACGAAGAATACTCTTAATTCTTATAGTCATAAAGTCAATATATTGTGCCACTTGAGTATCATTTGCAAGTGCAGCAATATAGGGGGCAAGGTTTTCAATGGGGAATTCTATTGGATCGTCTTCATTACATGTTAAGTTTTCGCTTACTTTTCCAAAAGTCCCAGAGATACCTATAGTGTTACTAAGAATTGTTTGAACATCTTGCGCAGGGAAAATATTGTAATACAGATTTCCGTTATATGTACCTTGATATTGTTGAATTGTAGCATCAGTATTGTCACAGAAATTTATTAAAGCTGTTTTATAATCGTTCGTTTCATCAAGCTTTTGAACTTCGAGCCTAAGCGCATCGGTTCTAGCCTTGAGTTCTTTTCCGAATTTTGTTCTTTCATTAGACAAATGAGATTGAGAAACGATTGATTCACGCAGAAAACATTCCAATTTATAAATAAAAATTTTAATACGATCTCCAGTTACAGTTTCTTTGCTGAATTTAGTACAATCTTGGTTTGCTGCTTTTAGATCTCTAAGAGCTTCACGTAATAAAGGCTTTTGTGTCTTATCACTTGCTTGAAATACACTAGCCCATTCAGAACTTGTCCACATCCATGCAGGAATCCGTAGTTGAGAAGAACTGGATTTATCCAAGTCCTTTACAGTACAATGTGTTACATCAACATTTAAATTATCAAATGAATGCTTATATTCTCCATTAGGATCAAGAATAATAAAACGAGCATTTGGAGATTTTTGACCAGTTTTTTCACTTGATTCTATTGACCACCGTATCAATCCAGAAACTGTACAGGACTTTCCGCTTCCTGTGTTTCCAAGCACAGCAAGATGCCTCCCAAAAAGTTCATTAACAGAAATACGAACATCCCTATTACCAGCTAATGGTGACGTTCCAATTGTGATGGATTCTGCATCATGGTTTTCAATGATAGTATCCAGTTGTTCCGGGTCAGGAAGAAGAATAGGGTCACCCACAGTAGGTAAGGTAAATGCTCCTCGTTCAAATTCAAGGCCATTTAATGTAGCTGTGATATGACCAAGTATATTTAACGAAATAATTCGCGCCCCCCGGGGCAGATTGACCTCACTATTTACATTTAAGTGATTATATCCTATCCACGAAATCATACCAACTAAGCACCCCGTTTCATTGGGGATAGTTAAAAAACTATTTATTCTTGGGAATAAAGATATATTACCCTCAGTAATGGAAACATTTGTTGGTGCAGTATCCAATAAGAAACCTTTGATTTCGGAAGGAGAAACCGAGTCAACTATTCCGATGCATTTATCTGAATAATTATTAAAGTTCATTCTCCACCTCCGCACTAACCTCCGCTCTGTCTAAATATCCTTTACGAGCATCAACAAGTTTACTTGCCGATTCAGTTATCGTGTCAATAGCTGCTTTCGGTAAATAAAATTGTACTAAATTTTCAATACTACCAAACTCGCTACCACAGAGTAATGTTATTTGAGCAAGATTAATTTGTCTTAAAAATCCAACAAGACGTTCGTCCATTCCATAAGAAATAATGATTAAATGCGTAGAGGGAGTACTAAGCATTTCTTTGATGATTTTATTTATATGGGTATCACCAAATCCGTATCCATATGTTACCAATGTTGAATTTGGCCGACATATTGCACTGCTAAAATCACGAAAGAGTTCTGAATATGGATATAAGGCTGTTTCAACTGATTTCATGGAATTAGGATAAATCATTAAATGGTCACGATAAGTTTTATCTTTGGGTAATTCAACTTTTTCAGCTCCGAATCGAAGACAATCCTTATAAATTGTATTATTTTTATTAACCCAATCTACAGAGCCATGAATTTTACTATAACGAACAACACCTTCTGCATAGCGAAATTCATTTTTGGCATCTGGTGTCCGATAATAATAATCAATTGTAGCTGGACTTTCTTGAAAACGGGGAACAATTTTTCCCCAAAAGCGATCCAAAATTTTAATACCTGAATAATCACAGGCGAGTTCTATAAAACGATCATAATTGGTTGTAAAAATATGCGTTCGTTCTCTGGTCGCAGTCCTACTACTGAAAGATGTAATAAATGACTTAAGTAAAAATAGTGCGAATTCTGCTTTAGCTGATTGGGTAGTATCTGAAGATTCTAGTGCTGTCATAAAACTTTTTTCTGCTTCTAAAATACTATTACTAAAATCAGTAAGAACAATATCAATTTCAGCACCAAGCTTCTTTGCTGCTTCATCATTATTATCTATTTCGTAGCCATGAAGCAAGGATAAAGCGGTTCGTATCTGATCTTCAATATTATAATTACCTCTTCCCATTTGCTTTGCGGCATTTTCAGCATAAGTGTTTATTTTAGTAGAAAAGTCCTCACCAAATTCTGCCTTTGCCATAGAAGATGACTTAACATCAGCAGAAGAACAGATAGCCATCGTAAGTCCAGTCCCGATTAACATTGATAAATGTTCAGTTTGTAGTGCTGCACTAAGCCACGGTTCAATTCTCTTTCGATATTGTTCACGCGTAGACTGTAGGTCTTTTTCCCCATTGAAATTATCAAATACAGGGAATTCAATCTTACTGCTAATTTTTAAACAATTTTGGTTTTCGAGCATCGACTGATACAATGTTTCATCAATATTCATAATTGTTCTTCTCCTTCGCCTTTATCCATCCTTTTCGTCGCAAAAGCAGCAATATGTACTAAATTTTCAAAAGTGGTAAAATTTATTTATATTCTATTATACAGCATTTTCCATACGTATACAAGCTGACTTCGAGCCAACTTGTCCCGAAGTCCCGGGACAAGATCGGTGTGGCCTCGACAACATTGTTACTCTCTGCACGAAATGGTAAAATATAGGTAGGATACAACAATAAGGCCGCTCAATGAAAGGAGAATTTTTATGAAGTTTATTAAGCTGATATTTAAGATTATCGCCGCGCCGTTTGTGGTTCTGCTGACGATAGCAACACCCATGATTGAATTTATTTTCTGCTATGCCGCCGCTTTCTTACAGGTAGTTTCCGGGATAGGTGTTCTTATCAGCATTGCCCTGCTGATAAGCGGCGAAAAGCTGGGATTCGGCGTGTTCCTGTTCCTGTCGTTTTTGATTTCTCCTCTTGGGATTCCCGCCATTGCGGAACACCTGATTGACGGACTGCACAGCCTGAACAACTCGCTTCGCTTTTTCATTGTAAACTAACATCAGAATAACAGAGCTGCCGGGCTACTTCGGGCCAACTTGGCCCGAAGTTGTTTTTTCGAGGAAAGGAGGAAATGCACATAGCAACCACCCGCCTTATGACCCGTCATGCAGGAAGCGGCATGACCATTATGGAAACCTTAAAGGACGGTTTTGATTACGGGAAAAATCCAGACAAGACCCGCAACGGCGATTTAATTCTTGCCTATGAATGTGACCCCGACACGGCTGACGCAGAATTTTTACTCTCAAAAGCAAAGTACAAAGCTATCACAGGGCGGGAACAAAAACGGGAAAATGATGTGCTATATTATCAAATCCGGCAGGCGTTCCTGCCCGGTGAAACAGACCCGGAAACCGCCCTCAAAATCAGTTATGACCTTGCCATGCGCTGGACAAAAGGACGACACGCCTTTTTCGTGGTTTCCCACGCTGACCGTCCCCACCCTCATTGTCATATTTACTACAATTCCACCTCGCTGGACTGCACCCGGAAATTCCGGGATTTTATCGGTTCGGCCCGTGCGGTGCGGCGGCTCTCCGACCGTATATGTTTTGAAAATAGGCTATCTGTTATTACCAATCCGAAACGCCACAGCAAGGGAAAATTCAAGCATTACGGGGAATGGCTCGGCGGTCATAAGCCGCCCACCTTTCAAGAGAAATTAAAGGCGCAGATTGATATTTGCCTTGCAACGAAGCCGCCGGATATGGATACCTTTTTACAAGCAATGGTGGCGGCTGGCTATGAAATCAAGCAGGGGCGCGGCGGCACAATCAGCTTCCGGGCAGAGGGGCAGGAACGCTTTACCCGGCTTCGAGCTTCTACGCTTGGTAAGGGCTACGGGCAGGAGGATATACAAGCGGCGATTGAGGGCAGAACCGCCCAGCAGGAACGGCGCAAGGTCAATCTGATTGTAGATATTCAATCCCGTATGAAAGCCGGAAAAGGCCCTGCCTATGAACGCTGGGCAAAGGTATTCAACCTAAAACAGATGGCGGCAGCCTTACAGTATTTGCAGGAAAACGGCCTGATGGAATATGCAGATTTAGAGCAAAAGGCCGCAGAGCTTACCGACCACTTTCATGTGCTTTCGGATAGCATAAAATCCACCGAAGCCGCTATGCGTGTCAATGCGGAGCTAAAGGCGGCAGTGGTGGATTACGCTAAAACCCGGTCTGTGTTTGAGGGGTATAAGGCGGCGAAGTACAACAAGAAATATCTTGCCGAGCATGAAGCCGATATTGCTACCTACCGGGCGGCGCAGGACACATTCCGGCGGTTGCTGTCCGGGGCAAAGCTCCCCAAAATGGATACGCTCAAAGCAGAGTTTCAGCGGTTATCGGCCGACAAGAAAAAGACTTATCGAGAGTATCGGGAAACTAAAAAGGCCATGCAGGAAATTGTGACGGTGAAAAGTAATATAGACCACCTGCTCGGCCTGACGGACGCGCAGAAAAATAAGGAAAGGGAGCGATAGCGACATGACGCAACATAAGGTGCGAAGCGCCGACTTCGGGCCAACTTGGCCCGAAGTGGCAGGGTTTGGGGCGGCTTGCCCCAACAAGCAATTTTTAAGATTTGACCGCAGGGAAAAATCTTAAAAATGTGCAAGTGTCAATACACTTGCCCTGCTTGCGGGTTAGCGTAAGCCCCAAAAATGGCACAAAAATTGTGGTTTGCTTTTAATATCCTTCCGCCCCAAAATTCCGATTACCAAATTTGTATTTTAAATTTGCATGTCTATCGAAAATCATTATCGCACTTTTTCCTTTGAGATATCCCATGATTTGCGATATACTGTATTTTGGTGGAATTGAGAGAAGCAAATGAATATGGTCGGGCATTATATGTCCTTCTATGATCGCAATTCCCTTCCTTTTGCATAAATCTCTTATGATTTGCCGTATGTCGTCCCTCAATTGATAATAGATTATCTTTCGCTGATACTTCGGCGTGAATACGTGGTCATTATGTCTGTCTGTGTGCGGTGATGATGGTGAAACTGTAAGCATTTACGGTAATTTCGCTGCCGAGATGTACTATGATACGACTCCAGAGGCAAGATATATGGAGCTATGGTTGCCATTAAGTTCATTGCAAAGTATAATGCAAATATGGATAAAAACAATGGAATACAAAAATAATCTACTCCGGTTTTTTGCCTATTGGTATGGCGATTTTTGGGCCTTTAGCAGATGTTGTCCCATTTCGTTGGGTTATGGTTTGGTTCAGGCGTTGCGTTAATTATTATTGCTACAGTTACACACTGCAATCTCATTTAGCAAATAAATAGATGTATCATGGAAAAATGCGAATGGATATTACTCGCTATTTATATAATTTGGAGGGTTATAAAGTTGAATAAAATAACAAAAAAGAATGTCATTCCCATACTAAGCGTTACAGTGGTTGGTGTTTTATTAGGTCTTTTTTCGGCCTATATAGACAATAGGCATATCCATATCAATTTCTTCTTAGGTCAAATAAATGTAAATGCGATTCTTTCAAATTTTGGTATATGGATCCTTATTGCATTATTTATTTCATTAAAAAGCGAAAAATCTATTTCAGCTGCAATTAGAGTTTTGTTTTTTTTCTTAAGTCTAAATATTACATTTCATATATACCATTTATTGATTCATGTTAATGTTAATAGCTATATGTTAATTTGGTATACAATTACCGCAATATCGCCGTTTTTGGCCGTTTTATGTCATAAAATAAAGCAAGATAATATCTTAGCGGTATTACTATCAGCAGGTGTTATTTCGGTAATGCTTTTGCAAATTATGTCCAGTAATCATGATGATATGTATTGTGAGATAATATTTTTAATTTGTGCTATAATTCTTATGCATAAAAAATTGATTACAACATTAATATCACTGTGTATAGGACCTGCTATTGCCTTTTTTCTGTATCAAATGCCTTTCTTTTCCTGAATGAGATGGTTTTTGAGTAAAAAGTCTGAAAATATGAAGGATTAATAGATGTTTACGACTTTTGCGAAGGATTTTGGATTGAAGTATATTTTGATATAATAATGACGCTTTCCAAAGGAAAATGTCCTTATCTAATACAATGGAATATTGATATGTGTTTGCGAGGGAACTGAACAAGTTGAAAAAGGTAAGACCTGACCTCTAGACCTGTGGCTAATACCGGCGTAAGAAAGCAATTTCTTACGCCATCTTTGCGTCTGAAAGAGCTTCCGAATTAATTGAAGTCTCTCATTTACACCCCTTGATAGATTACATAGATAGAGTTATCAAATGACAAATTGAATTGCCATACAGAAAAATAGACTTGCTCTGCGATTTTATTAGCCCTTAATAAAAAATCAACTTGACAATAATACAATGACAGTTTTGGTTACTTGGTCTTTAAAAATATTGAAGTCTAAGCCGTTGTGTGAAAATGCAGATTTTTCCTGTCTAAGAGCATCAATTAAAATGCAGCAAGTGTAAACTTTTTCAAATAAGTCATCTTGCGTTATGCCATTTTTATTTAATAGCTCTTTAATTTTTAAAAAATATTCATTTTCAAAATTGGAAAAATGACGATTGATATCAGTATCTTCTGATATCATCATTCTTAACTGAGCCAGAGCGTGACTGGTATCGGCATATAAGTCAATATAATAACAGATCCAATTTTCAACAAAACTAGCTAGTGAAAAAGGTTGTTGCAAACTTAATTTTTCAAGTAAATGGCCTGAAATATTTTCAAGATAATCGTGAAAAGCAGCAATGTATATTTGTTTCTTATCTTTAAAGTAACTATATAGCGCTCCTGTTGAGATACCAGCACGTTTGGCAATCTCAATTGTATTGGTTTTATAATATCCTTTTTCGCAAAAAAGGGCAAACCCGGCATCTAGTATTTTTTTCTTTGTTTCAATAGAACGTTTTTGAATGGGTTCTCTTACATCATTCATAATATCACCTCTTTTTTATTATACTTGGAACTTTAAATCAGGTCAATGAAATGTGAATCATTATTCGCATTTTGTTGACATCTATCAATGCGGGTACTATAATAATAATGTGAATAATCATTCGTATATAGGAGGAAGAATAATGGATTTTTTAACACTGGCAAAACAACGCTGCACAACACGCGGCTTTACGGGAGCACAGATTCCAAAAGATGACTTAAATCAGATTTTATCGGCTGGACGTGTCGCCCCTACAGCCTGTAATAAACAACCACAAAGGACTATTGTTGTTCAAAGTGAAGAAAACATTTTAAAAATTAAAAAGGCTTATCAAACGTTTGGTTCTAAGTGTGTTTTTATCGTGTGTCGGGATCGACGGGATGAATTAATACGGCCATTTGATCAAAAATGTTCTGGCGATTTGGATATAGGTATTGTCTGTGACCACATGATGTTGGCAGCAAGAGAATTAAATATTGGAAGCGTAATGGTTGGTTTGTTTGATCCCGCAATTATAAGCAATGAATTTAATTTACCAGAGTATATAGAACCTACAGCTTTACTCTTAATAGGGTATCCAGAAAAAGGCTTTTTAAGTTCAGAGCGTCATATTGCCCAACGCAAAGAAATAAGCGAAACGGTAATGTATGAGAAATATATAGATTAAGGTGGAAGTCTTCCATGGGAGTTGTTGATTATGAAAGTATTAGTAAGTGCATGTGTACTAGGATGTAATTGTAAATATAATGGGAGAAACAATCGCAATGAAGCTGTGATGGAATACCTGAAAGGAAAAGAGGTTCTAAGTATTTGTCCTGAAATGTTAGCCAATATGCCCATTCCCCGAACATGTGCTGAAATTGTTGATGGAGTAGTGATGGATGATAAGGGAAATAATGTTGATTCTGATTATAGGAAAGCAGTTGCGCTTGCATTAGAAAAAATAGAAGGCGAAAGAATTGATTTGGCTATTCTACAGTCAAGAAGTCCAACATGTGGAGTTAACAATATATATGATGGAACATTTACCGGAAAACTAGTATCTGGTCAAGGGCTTTTTGCCAAAGCCCTAATTGCTAAAGGGTATCCTGTAAAAGATGCAGAAGATTTTAATATGTAGATTCGAAATAGAAAAAATTCAATGTTTTTGCCGAATATCAATTGGTCGTCGTACTTGGCTTTTTATTACATAAGAAAGAGGGATTAGCGTTGCTGATCCCTTTTTCTATACTCTAAAGGGGTACAGCCAATCTGTTCTCGGAAAGTTTTCGTAAAGTAGCTGCTGCTTTGAAATCCGCATTGAAAGGCAATATCGATAGAAGTCATATCTGTATCGATTAACATTCGACATGCTTTTTGGATTCGATATTGTTTTAGGTACTGATTCGGTGTGGAATGGATTGTACTGTGAAAACAGCGCAGAACTTCGCTTTCACTAATTAGCGCTACCCTTGCTAAAGTAGAGATTGTTATGGTTTCTGAAAAATTCATCTGAATGTATTGAAGCATGGTTTTTATTCGATCAGCATTTCGAAGATTTCGAATGCTAGGTTTTGTTTCACATATGGAATGATTTGTTAGCACAATTAGAATCAATTGAGATAATTCATTCCTGACATATATCTCAAAACCATTTTCAGTGTTATAAAGTCTGTTCCATACAGAAAGAGAGCAAGCGAGTATTTTATCGTGCCAGTTAATGAATGGATCTAATAAAATGTATGGCAGATTTTTGTTCTGGATAATTGGCTCAATATAATTTTGCCAGTATATACTATCTATGCTTCCGATTAGTCTTGGATGAAAAACAATGGATCTTAAAACGTATTCGCCATCGTTTGTTGCATGAATGGAATGAAGAAAGCCTGCATTGATAAATATCCCTTGATTTTTGTTTAGGATATGTTCTGTGCTATTAACAGATACTTTTATCGATCCTGAGATTACCCATATAATCTCAAAATCTTCGTGCCAGTGCCAGGGAATAGAATAGCTTGATAAGTTTTCCTCATAAAAAGCAATAGGAAATTCTGACGTTCCATGCTTTTGAACTTCTTCACCGGAAGAATTCACTGTTACATTACATTTTGCTATGCTCATACAAGACACCTTCTCTTTGACGATTTTATTATATAATTGCGAGTGAAATATTATATAAAAGTTCATCGAATGATGATATTATGATATCGCAAAAAGAGAAGGAGGTCAATATGTTTCAATTACTGTTAGTAATTATCTATATTGCATTTATTAGTCTTGGATTGCCGGATTCCTTATTAGGTTCGGCATGGCCATCCATGTATTTGGAATTTGGGGTGCCGATTTCATACATAGGCGTCATTTCTATGATTATTGCAATCGGAACCGTTATTTCAAGTTTACAAAGCGATAAACTTACCCGTAAATTTGGAACCGGAAAGATAACGACCATCAGCATTACTATGACGGCACTTGCTTTATTTGGCTTTTCCAGTTCCCATTCGTTTGGTTTGCTCTGTTTCTGGGCTATTCCTTACGGACTTGGGGCAGGTAGTGTAGATGCATCGTTGAATAATTATGTAGCACTTCACTATGCAAGCAGACATATGAGTTGGCTTCATTGTATGTGGGGAATCGGCGCAACTATTGGACCTTATATGATGGGATATGCTTTGAAGCACAATCAGAATTGGAATGCTGGTTATCTGTATATTTCCTTTTTACAGATTGCTTTTGCAGTAATTTTGTTTTTTAGCCTGCCGTTATGGAAGAACCAAAAAGGGACGGCAGAAGAGAATGATATTTTAGCGGGAAAAGCATTGCCTTTGAAAGAGGTAATTCAGATTTCTGGAGCAAAAGAAGTAATGCTTTGTTTCTTTTGCTACTGTGCTTTGGAACAGACGACCGGCTTATGGGCAAGCAGTTATCTTACCCTGTTCAAAGGATTTTCAATTGAGACAGCGGCTGGTTTTGCAAGTATGTTTTTTATTGGTATTACCATTGGGAGAGTATTAAGTGGATTTATAAGTATGAAATTAAGTGATTTACAAATGATTCGTCTGGGGCAGGGAATCATTGCGGCTGGTATTATTATGATGTTACTGCCGTTAAATGAAGTAATATCTTTGGTCGGCTTGCTTTTCATTGGTTTTGGATGTGCGCCAATCTACCCGTGTATTATTCACTCCACTCCGTCTCGTTTTGGTGCGGATAAGTCACAGGCAATCATCGGGGTTCAGATGGCAAGTGCATATGTGGGAACCTGTGTGATGCCGCCGCTATTTGGATTAATTGCAAAGCATATAAATATTGTTTTGCTGCCGGTATATTTGCTAATCATTCTTTTATTAATGGTGATGATGCATGAATTGCTGGTAAAAAAAACTGCTTGAAGGGATGAAGAAAATGTTTGCTGATTATCATGTACACACAGAATTTAGCGATGATTCTGTTTATGAAATGGAAGAGGTTGTAAAAGATGCAATACAAATAAAAATGGAAGAAATATGTTTTACGGATCATGTAGATTATGGAGTTAAGCTGGACTGGAATGATAAGAAAGAAATTCAATATCGCGATGGTATGCCTATGGCAAATGTGTATTATCCAGAATATTTTGAGACGATTAAGGAATTACAATATTTATATGGTGACTTGATTGCTATAAAAAAGGGAATGGAGTTTGGAGTACAGGTGCATACAATTTCTCAATATGAAAAGCTCTTTGTGAAATATCCATTTGATTTTATTATTCTATCTGTGCATCAAATAGATAACTTGGAATTATGGACACAGGATTTTCAGAAAGGAAAGAGCCAGAAAGAATATAACGAAAAATATTATCAAGAGCTGCTGGAAATTGTAAAACAATATAAAAATTATAGTGTTTTGGGACATTTAGATATTATTATAAGATATGATAAAAATGGCACATATCCGTTTGAAAAGATTTCAGACATAGTTAATGAAATTTTAAAAATTGTCATTCGTGATGGAAAAGGAATAGAAGTAAATACGTCATCCTACAGATATGGACTTACGGATATGACACCATCCAAAGATATACTTACTTTATATAAAAAATTAGGCGGTGAGATTATCACGATTGGAAGCGACAGTCATAAAAAAGGACAGCTAGGTGCACATATTGAAAATACCAAGAAAGTATTATTCGATATGGGATTTCGATATCATTGTACATACGAGAATATGAGGCCGCATTTTCATAAGTTGATATAATAGAAAATTGTCCGGATAACTTAGTTTATCTTCACTATAAAAGGAGACACAGTATGCGATCAGAAAAAGAAATGATGGATTTAATCATAGCAGTTGCCAACAATGATGTCCGCATTCGTGCGGCCTACTTAGAAGGTTCACGTGCAAATCCAAATGTACCAAAAGATATCTTTCAAGATTATGATATTGTATATGTTGTTACAGAAACAAGGTCATTCAGAGAGGACAAAGCCTGGATTGATCGATTTGGTGAGCGCTTGTATATGCAATATCCAGAGGAAAATATCTACTACACTTCTGATGTTGAAAATTGCTATGGTTGGCTAATTCAATTCACTGATGGAAATAGATTGGATTTACATGTAAAGACATTAGAAAATGTACTTAATAGTCTAGAATTGTATAAAACACTAGTTGACAAGGACAATATCATGCCTCAAAAACAAGTATTGTCCGATGAAGAATATTGGGTGAAAAAGCCGGTGCCAAATCAATTCTATTGTACATGTAATGAATTTTGGTGGTGTTTAAATAATGTGGCGAAGGGATTATGGAGGAATGAGATTCCATATGCAATGGATATGATAAATTTTCAAATAAGGCCAATGCTTAGGCGGCTGCTGGAATGGAAAATTGGGATTGATAATGATTTTTCAGTCAGCGCAGGGAAATCCGCAAAATACATGGACAAGTATTTGCCGAAAGGGATTTATGAACAATACTTAGAATCTTATTCGAAAGCACAAATAAACGCTATATGGGATGCTGTTTTTCTCATGTGCGATTTGTTTCAGAAAATTTCTTTGGAGGTAAGTGAGAAATTAAATTTCCCCTACGATTTGACAGAAGCAAGAAATAGCAAGAGCTACCTTGAGCGCGTTAAAAGCTTACCGTCCAACGCAACAGAAATATACTAGATTTGCCTATTGCGATGAAGAGGAAGCGCTTTGCCTTAAGGAATACGAATATAAGCGCAAGCAAAATAATACACCCGAAGATATGTTTATACAAATTGATATTCCACTGACATTGGTACATCAATTTGAACTTATGAAAAACGCCGGTTTTAAAACGTTTGAAGTTTTGTATCAAAATTGTGGAACAGTAATTATTAGAGCAGAAAAATAGCAACTAATGAAATGATGTAGGGGGTGATAATGATTGAAGTTCAATGGTTACTATGTCCTATATGTGGCAATAAAACAAGACTGAAAATTAGGAAAGATACAATCCTCGAAAACTTCCCCCTATACTGTCCCAAATGTAAACAAGAATCTCTAATCAATGTGCTACAACTCAATATGTCAGTTATCAAAGAGCCAGACGCAAAGACGCAGAGCCGATAATCAATGAGTACATATCTCTTGATTATCGGCTCTTTTCATATAACAATTTTCTGTTATACGATTGCTGACAAATTTAACAGACATACAAAGCCGTCATTTTCCGTTAAAAATCGGAAAGAGTATACCTGTAATTCTTCTTATTCTGGCGGCTTTGGGATAAGGAGGTTTTTATGTACCCCAAAGCATTTTTTTCTCTGAGAGAAACGCCGCCATATTGTGACGGTTTAATATAGCAGAAAAATTTCATTTACATAGTTTAAAAGTATTATATCAACTTGTGGGCGGCTATTGCGCCCATTTTTTATTCGACACCTTTCGCGCTAATTTGCGTAAAGGTGTTTTTTTGTATCCTTTTTTCACTGACAACGTATGGAACAAGCCTTGTCACTTCGGGCCAACTTGGCCCGAAGTCCGACCTCGCTGTCGTTCCCCTCCCGCTCCATTTCGATTCACTATTCCCTAAAAAATCGAAATGGAGGAACGCCTTATGGCAAAAATCAATCTGCGGGATTATTACCCGTTTTATAATTCAGACTTTTTTGTTGAGATATCAGATGAAATCAAGGACGCTTTGCTGGAAGCAGAACGTTTGGATAAAAACTACATTCGCCGCCGCTTCTATAACAAAGCCCACTATTCGCTGGACGCTGACGACGGGATCGAAAAGGATATTCTTTTTGAATCCCTTTCCCCTTGCGAGATTTACGAGCGTAAAATTACTTCCGAACAACTGCACTCCGCAATCGCTTACTTGCCGGACAAGCAAGGAAAACGAATTTATGCCCATTACATACTCGGTATGAGTAAATCCGATATTGCACGGGCAGAGGGTATAAATGAAAAAGCCGTCAGAGTTGCTATTGAGAAAGGGTTGAAAAGCATGGAGAAATTTTTGAAAAAGTCTTAATTTCCAGTTCCGAATTTGCCTTTCAAATCACATGGCTATTAGAAGGAGTTTTTTCTCCATCTGCCGTTCTTTGACAACTGAATACAGATAACCCGGATACGTTCAATCAAAAGGGAGCCAAGCCACAGGGTACGCCAAAACCGCCCGTTGAAAGGGGGAAAAACCAAACGGAGCGTGAGCGATTCCTACCAACTGTGACAGAGCAGATATGGCAATCTACCCGGCGATAATCTTTTGATTGGTACAATGATACTTACGGTTTGAACGCGTCACAGTATTGACCGTCGCGCCATCAGCATGGGGCGGGGTGAAATTCCCATGAGGGCGGTTGCCGCCGCCTGTCCGGGTTATCCTCTTATTTACCATATAGGAGGCCGCGCCGGGCATTTCTGTCTAATGACAGCCCATTCTTTCCCGGCGCGGCACTCCCCCTATTCTGGCATAGGAGAATCGAAATGGAAAAAGATATGAATTTATCGGAAATACTGCCTGAACCGTGGAGCAACAATGCTTGTCGCGGCTATGTCATTTGGGCAATGGAAAGCTGTGGTTTTAGCTCTGATGATATTCGGCGCGTGGTTATGGAACTGAACGAAAGATTTGACTTCAAATCCATTCACGAAGCAGACGGGCATTACCGGAACAGTCCCTATTGACTTCGGGCCAACTCGGCCCGAAGTATGAGGAAAGATTAACAGCCATCACTTTTGCTTATAAAGTGGTGACTGTTTATGTTTCCTCATAGGACAGCAGGAAACATAAAGTACATTTTTCATTTGAGAAGGAGGCACAAAGCGATGGTAAATCTGGAACAGATCATCACAATGCAAGATGTGGATATTGCCACAGTGGATAAATCACAGTTGACAGATGTTAGCGGAATCGACTTTGATAACAGCCTGCCTCAAAGGGAACGTGCGGCACATATTTTGAAGCAGGTAAAAAACCCTTACTGCTTCCGTCATGGAGATACTGCGGTAAAGGTAGAGTTCCCGGAGGACGGCCCCCCCTTGCAGGATGTAATTACAAACTTTCTTATACGGCAGAAAAGCGGCCTGTAATCGGTCATGCCACTTCGGGCCAACTTGGCCCGAAGTCGGTAATATCAGCTATCTAACGGTATTTTTAAGCCCTCGACAACATTGTTCGCATTATGCTGAAATGGTATAATGTAAGTGTAATGTGATAGGAAGGAGGAAGCATGGCACGAACCAAAAACAGGGAAACAAATACTGCTGTTTCTCAATTTTCGTATAATCCTACACGGTGGAATCTTGCAAAATATATCCGGTTATCCAAAGAGGACTTGAATCGTGGCAAGGACGACAGCAACAGTGTCACCAATCAAAAAAAGTTGCTTGATGATTATTACAGACAGCACCTTGATGAATTTGAAAGCGCCGAAACCTATGTTGATGACGGTTGCACAGGTACAGACACGAACCGGGCAGATTTTCAAAGACTGCTGGCCGACATTTACGCGAAAAAGGTAAACTGCGTGATTGTCAAAGACCTTTCCCGTCTTTCCCGTAACTATACGGACGCCGGGAGCCTGATTGAAAATTTGTTTGTTCAGATGAATGTACGCTTTATCAGCTTGGCAGAGGGCGTAGACAGTTATTTGAACCCTGACAGCGTATCAAGTATTCTTGTTCCTATAACGAACGTAATGAACGACCAGTATTGTTACCAAACTTCAAAGAAAATCCGTCAGGTGTTTGACTACAAGAAACGTAATGGCGAATTTATTGGCTCCTATGCCCCCTATGGCTACATCAAAGACCCCAATGATAAACACGCTTTGTTGGTAGACCATGAAGCCGCCGAAGTGGTAAAGCAGATTTTTTCCATGTGTCTAAGCGGTATGACCGTCAGGGCTATTGTGAATCATCTGAACGACCACGGTGTTATGTGTCCTTCCGTTTACAAGCAAAGTCAGGGATTAAAGTACAAATGCCCCAACGGACAGACACAGCCCATGTGGAGTACCATTACTATCAGCAATATGCTGAAAAATCCCGTCTATGTTGGAAATATGGCACAGGGGCGAAACCGTGTGAAAAGCTACAAGATACACAAAATCGAAGCTGTACCTGAAAAAGACTGGATTGTTGTCCCGAATACCCATGAACCGATTATTGACCGCGAAGCCTTTGAAAAGGTTAAGCAACTGCTAAAGCGTGACACCCGCACTTCTCCAAAACAGAAACAGCTTTATCTGTTTAGCGGCTTTCTCCGCTGTGCGGATTGTGGCCGGGCAATGTCGCGGATAGCAAGCAAGGAATTGTACGTTTACTACCAATGCGGAACATATAAGAGCCTTTCTAAAAAAGCCTGCACTATGCACTCTATTAAAAGCACAAGGCTTGAAGCGGCTGTACTCTATGCAATCCGGCAACAGGTACATCTTGCAGTCAGCTATTCCGCTATTGTATCAAAAATTAACTTGGCTCCGCTCAAAAAAAGCCAGTCGATACGGCTGAATGAACTGATTACCGCAAAAGAAAAAGAGCTTACCAAAATCATGCGGTACAAGCAAGCACTTTATCAGGACTGGAAAGACGGTCATATCACACATAATGATTACCGCCACATGAGTGAAGATTATGAACAGCAAAATGAAGCCATTGGCACAGTGATTGCCAATCTGAAAAAAGAGCGGGACGAACTGGAAAATGGCATTGACACCGAAAATCCTTTTTTAGCAACTTTCCGAAAATACGAGAACATCGACAAGCTGACAAGAGAAATCTTAATCGAACTGGTTGACCATATCAAAGTATACGAGGGCGGCGACATAAGCATACGGTTTAAGTTTGCCGACGAGCTGCGCCGCATTATCCAGTATATCGAAGTCAACTCGCATTTACAGGTAGGATAAGACACCTACACACGAACAGAGCTTGTTGGTTTTCCTAATATATAACACTCATAGGAAATATCATTGGAAATATTGCGATTAATGTGAAGCTTAGCTGGGGAAAAAAGCGCGCTTCAAAGTTATTTAGAGATGTAATGATCAAAAGTGATTATGATTATTCAAATTTGGTAGAAATTGCATATTTAGATGGAAGTGATTATGAAGATTTGTTATTAAATAATGAGACAGCCAAAGGAATAATATTAGAAAAGGAATTTTGAGTATTATTACTGGAGTATCGCTGAGCAGTCACCAGTAGTCTATTTTTATGAAATTAAAAGTGCGAAATTAATTATACGTTATCTCCTTTTGAGATAGAAAGTTGAAGTGGAGGCCAAAGAGTATGGAAAAGAAAGCGAATAATATTGCCATTTCTCGTGCGGATATGGCAAAAGATGTGAATGTGCGCATCGGAATGGCAAAAATCTTCGGAGAAGGTTTTACACAATGGCTTGGTTTTTTCTCGAAAGATCAAGATAAGATTGCAAAAGCGTTTGCTCATATATTTGTGCTAGATCAGTTTTACGTTGCGGTGGTTGGTGATGAAGTAGCTGGGATGGTGGCCTGTACAGATTGCATGACATTGTCTGTTTGCCTTGACAAAAAGGAATTACGAAAGCATTTCGGTTTATACAAGGGCTTTTTAGCTGGAATTTTTCTGAAGAAGGAATTTGAAAAACCTTTTCGAAACCCTCCTTTAAATACAGGTTCTATTGAATTTGTAGGGACATCTTCAAATTTTCGTGGACAGGGCATTTCATTGAAAATATTTGATTACATTTTTGAGAACACTCCCTTTGTTGATTATATAATTGAAGAAGTAGCTGACACGAATGTCCCAGCGATGGCACTGTATCAAAAAATGGGATTTGTCGAGTACAAGTCGAGCTCTGTACCTGTGAAAAAAGCCACTAAAATAGGCATTAACAAATTTATTTCATTAAAATTAACCAAACCTGAATGTTAGCCTTTTAAGAATAAGCCCAATAAATTCCAGTTTGTCCATCAGAATATCAATTTGATAATCGTTGGACTGAGCAGTCGTCAGTAGCAGTCATCAACACACAAGCAGCACACAATTGCGCCGAAAACGCTGGTAAAACAGCCCCTCACAGCTTCTGTCGAGGAGAGTGTTAAAACGGGTAAATTCTGAGAAAATAGCATAAATATAAAGTTTATGATGATTGCATTGACTTTTCATGGTTGGTGCAGTTTTAGTATAATAAAAATAGACTGTTTTTTAATCTCGAAGTTTGATATTATTAGGTTATTAAATCAAAATTTAGTTAAGCAACTGCAATTGTAGATTATTTATATACTGCGAAGGAGTGCAATATGGTAAACAGTTTTTCTTGTACTAATATTTTCACCGGTAATGCTAAGGAGCTAATAAAGTTTTATTGTGAAATACTTGAGATACCCGTGCTGAAAACTGATTGCGATGATTACAATGGTGTCTATCTTGGTTTTATAAAGGATGCGCCATCAATTTGTATTTGGGATGCAGCAAAGTGGAATGTGCCTGTTAGCGGGACAATGTCATTTGTTTTTGGATGTAACAATCTTGATAATACGTGTTTGGAATTAAGGCGGAAAGGTCTTGTCCTTACTCCACCGGAAAAATTTGATTGGGGTACATACGAACTTCGTCTAAAAGACCCGGATAATAACCAAGTAGTGATTATAGAGTATCTAAACAAGTGAACCAAATAGTATAAGCATTTTCGGAGTATAGGGCTGAAAATCAAGTAATGCAATAAATATCAATTTGATGATAGTTGTCCTGAGTTGTCGTCAGATGTGGATAGTAGCATACATACAACTCACAAATGCCCAGTTTCACCTTGAAAAACCAGCCTTCACAGTTTCGATTGAGGAGGCTGCGAAGATTGGGAAGTTTTAAAGAATGTCCATCTTACAAAGGGGATTGATGTTTTAAGATAGCTCACTATTTAAATTAAAAGATTAACAAATGCTAGATCAATCTTCCATGGTTGGTGCAGTTTTACTATAACCCCAAATAGTAGTTGAAATAAATAGAGTATATGATATCATAGTGTAACAAAAGGTATCTGCATTTAGGTGGAGGATATTGTTTCACAAAAGCATGATAATTTAAGAAGGGTAAAAGAGAAATATATGAAAATTATCATAGATGAGGTAAAAGAAACACAAGAAGAATATATACTATTTCATATAAGAGAAATGGATATGAAAGTATCTAATGCCATTCATTACTTAGAAAATATGGATACATTCTTAGTGGGCAAAGCTGATGAGAAATTCTATAAAGTAAAATTTAAAGACCTTTATTACATTGAAACAGTTGATAAAAAAACATTTTTATACACTAATGAAAACGTGTTGGAATCATCAGAGAAGCTATATCAACTAGAGAAAAAGCTGCAATTTGCAGATTTTGTAAGAGTATCAAAATCAATGATTTTAAATATTGATATGATAGAACTTGTATATCCTACGATTAGTGGCAGATTTGAAGCGAAGTTATTGAATCAGGAAGTTGTGGCTATTTCAAGAAGTTATGTTCCTGGATTAAAGAAAAAACTAGGATTAGGAAGGGATTAAGTTTATGAGATCTTTTATAAAAAACAGATGTATTATGTTCTGTATTATATTCTCAGTGCTGGTTTTAATTCATTTTTTTAGAGGCGGAGAGTTGTCCAATGAGGTCGTTTATTCCTTTATGTTTGTATCTTTTTTCTCTAGTGTTATGTCTTTTGTGCTAAAGGATAATGAAAAGTTTAGTGCTCGACGTGTGATGATTTATCAGTTTATATACCTTTGCATTATAATGGTCACTATTGTTGGAATCAGTTGTTTACTGGGGTGGAAACAGTCACTTTCAACAGTAGGTATTAACTTTATAATAGTAATGGGCATCTATCTTTTGATAAAGTATCTGCTATTTACGGAAGATAAGAAAGAGGCGGAAGGAATTAATACTGCTCTTAAAGAGCGAAAGAATAATATGAAATAAAAGAATTAATGCAACTTGGTAGGCCTGATATACCGCTTAGGCATTTTTAGTGGAAATAATTTTGAAATTCTCCTATAGTTGAATCATGAAAAGAAAAGGAGAATTAAAGATGAAACATAATAGAAAAAATACTGAGAATAGTTCTGACTTAAATAATGAAAAAGTAGGAAGAAAGATCACCTTGTTGGTATTGTTATCCCTGCTTATGCCTACGCTGGCAGGTGCTGTCATAGGGGTGGGGGAGATTAAAAATCAAGTGGCTGTATATCTTATTCAGTTTATAGCGATCTTTGTAGGCTGCTTGATCCTGATAGGAATTATAAAGAAAAGTTCGTTTACTTTTAATGATATAGGTTTCCGGGCTGGTCGTGTTGGTAAGTGGATCATTGGTATCGTTGTGATAGAAGCAGTTGCTTTTACGGCTGGAGTTAATTTGGAAATGGATTTAAATACAATTGGGGCACTGGTACTATTTATGGTTTCTGTGGGATTCTTTGAAGAAATCATATATCGTGGACTGATATTGCAATATTTAAACAGAAGAAGTACTAAGATAGCTATTTTTTTATCAACTGCTCTATTTGGAGTTGGACATATTGTGAACTTGTTAGGTGGAGCAGAGTTAAAGGCCACACTTGTACAAATTGTATTTGCCATGCTGTTTGGCTTTGTTTGTGCTGAAGTTGTTTTTCTAACAAACAGTATTGTTATAGGGATTGTATGGCATAGTATACATAATATCATCTCTCAATTAACCGCCACACCATCATCAGAATTGGAGTTTATTATCATAACAGTACAGTGTATAATTCTGGCTGCTCTAGGATATGTATTTTGGTGCAGATTGAAGCTAGAACACACAAATGCACTCTAGATTCTTGAAAAACTGGCCTTCTCAGCTTCTCAATCGAAACTGTGAAGGCTGGAAAGTTTTAAGAATACGCCAGGTTATTCAGTGACTAAAATGAAGAGGTTCTACTATCTGATCAATCCCAGTTTCCGGCCCTTTTCAACTGCGGCCACACGGGAGCTGACTTCTAATTTTCTATAAATGTTCAGAATATGAGTTTTGACCGTAGCAAGAGAAATATATAGTTCTTCACCGATAGCTTTATTGATCTTTCCTTCGGCCAGCCTGGTGAGGACTTCGATTTCCCGTACGCTTAGGATCGTGTTGTTTGGTGCGGTGTAGAAATTAATCATCTCTGAATGGAACGCCAATTCCTTTTCGGAAAATTTTTCGGCAAATAACAGTCCATACTTTTTCTGAACTTTAGCGATTGTCTGCCGGCTGAAATAGAACGGGTAGCGAATGGAATCATAGCAGGCATAATAGATTGCTTCCTGATACAAATCCGGAATCAATCGGCTGCCGTCAGGATAGTGATCAAAAAGAAACTCGATCTTGCACAATGCGGCTTCAGTGATCTTTAAGTATACTTTTTCCTTTCTGGCATAGCTGAGAATATCATCAACGAGTGCAAGAGATTTTGTGGCCTGGCCTTTTTCATTTAAAAGGCGGGCGTATAAGAGTTTGCTGTTCAGCGGCTGCAGGTCAGGAGTGTCTTCATATGTCTGGATATACTGTTCTTTCATAGCGATACCCATTTCATCGAACAACCACAAGTATTTTACCAGATTTGCGGTGACCGTAAGATTCCGATAGATGTCTAGTGATAATAAATGTTTGATTAGGGGTATGCCCTTTTCCTCTTGTCCCGAAAGGCAATAGTATTCGGCCAGATTATGTTCGTAGGCGACCAAGATCTGGCCGCTTTTGTTTTTGATAAAATCGGCACAGAGGTCCAGCATTTCTTTCGCTTTATTGAGTTCCATCTGCTTTAGGTATACACCGGTAATGCTGATATAATGATTCACATAAAAAATGGAAAGAGATTTACTTTTTTCCAATTCTTTGACAATCTGCCGATGTATTTCCAATGACTTCTGAAAATATCCCAGCTCCTCATAATTTTGAGAACGAAGGCTCAGATTAAAAAAATCCATAAAGGGGTTTATCTTATCTTTAGTATAGCTTATACCGCTATCCAGTGAAGCGAGTGCCCCAAGAAAACAATCTTTATAATATAGAAAAGCGGCTCTCACCAGGGTGACAAAAGCTCTTGTAAGCGGCAGCAGTCCAAAATGATTCAGCTCATTGTCTGAAATGATCTCAAAATCCAGCTCCAGAGGATTGTCACTGAATAAAATATGGAGGCCGGTAAAGATCTTATAGGCTGGGTCTTGTTCAATACAGGGCAGTGCTACATGGTAGATGTCAGCACAGCCGGCCAGATCATAGTTACAGTAATGGGCGAAAAACTTTTGAAATGCGAAATCAAGATTAGAAACTGCAATATCCTTTGGTACCTTCATAGCAAAAGCAGTAGTGGTTACATTGAGAGGGAGGGTCATCAGCTGCTGCATCAGGGCGGGGTAGTTCTGAATATTCAGTAAAAGCTGTAATCCTTCCTCGTATTCACCCCTGGTCAGAAAGGCATCTGCAGCAATTTGCAGAATCTGTTTTCTGGTTCCAGCCGGAAGCTGTACAAAATGGGTATTCAGGTATTCACTTAAAATATTATGACAGCGGTAAAGCCCCTCTTTTTCATCCAGACACTGGATCAGCAGATTTTTATTCAGCAGGTTGCTTAACATCACGGGAAAGTTTTCTCCCGGAAATAAAGCGTCACTTATATCCTGGTTAAAATAAGACAGACGGGAGACGGCGACGAGGAAATATTTTTCTTTTTCATCCAGCCGATCATAAATCTCATTGGTCAGATACTCACTGATATAGGTATTATTCAAGTCAGAAGAAAGAATCTCGGCATCTGACTTACCAAAAGATGCCGCGGCAAGCAGCTGAAGTCCGCCGATCCATCCTTCTCCCTTCCCGGCCAGATAAAGCAGGGTCTCATCTTGTAAGGGCAGAGCTAGTGTGTTTTTTAAGAAAAAGAAAGATTCATCAGAAGACAGCGTCAGCAATTTTTCGTCCAGACTAAGGAGTTCGCCCTGCATCAGATAACCGGAAAGATACAGGGGTGGGCTTTCTCTGGTTAAAAGGATGATATGAAAAGAAGCACTCATGTGTGAGAAAAAAAAATCCAGTTCTTTCAGCAGCTTTTCATTGTTAAGGAGATGAAAATCATCCAGGATCAGAAAGATTGGTCCGTTGTTACCGGTACTATGTTCGTCCAGGATATTCAGAAGAGTGGTTAAAAGTATTTCAATATCGTTGGTATGAAACGTATTATTGAAATTTTGTAAATACATATCTTTTGATTCACCTAAATAAGCTGCCAGCGCTTCGATTATATAATTCCAGAAGATCAGGGATTGGTTGGAAGTCTCATCCAGACTGATCCAAACGAAATCCGATGGAACACTTTCTTTAATATAAGAAGCGAGAAACGTCGTCTTCCCGCTTCCCGGTCCACCCTTGATCAAGGTTATTTTATAGTCATCAAGATGTTTTAGCTGCTCAAAAAGAGTTTTTCTAATCATATAGTTTTTTCGGGGCTGTGGAATTTTTAGTCTAGTCGATAAAATATATTGATTCATAAGTCCTCCGATATCATAAACCGGTTTTGCTGCCAGTAAGTTGTTATTTTTATCAGTTTAACGCTTTTTCCAGGTCAATTCAATGGCTTTGTACGTAATCTTTTTTTGTTTTTATGGCAGCCAGTATAAAGAAAAGGATTAAAAGTATACCAAGGTAGCTGAGTGAGCTGCGGTAAGAGGAAAAGGAAAATCCTTTTTCGACCTGCTGGACAATATTTAGATATGCCTTTTGCGGCAGAAAGCGGATCAGATTTTCTAAAATAGTATTTCCTTTTTCAAAAGAATAAAAACTGCCGGACAGCACAGTGCTCATAACGATGATTGCCGATGCGGTCATATTTGCATTGTCACTCTTGGCTGTCAAGCTGTTTAAAAACAATGCGAAGGCAGTTGCAAAAGCACAGATAAGTGCCAGTAATGCGGCATACTGTAAAATGGTAAAACCTAAGTCAAAAGGAGCTGCGATGTTGATGATGCCAAGTATTGCCAGGGTCGGAAGGTAGAGCGTAAAGAAACTGAAGATGCTGTGAGCAGCCAGATATCGTCCCAGGGAAAGGGGAGAGGAGATGACCCGGGTAATCTGCTTGTGCTCCTTATCCTCCGCAAACATGCACATTAGCGCCGCACCCTGCATGAGTAGGAACATCAGCAGATATCCGATAATCATCGTACCGACACCGCGCTTATCGGAGTGAAAAGTTTCCGGCAGAGAGCCTGTTTCCATCAACTGTAGAATAGCGTCTTTTGTTTCCTGGCTTTTAATCGTCCGGATATCAAATGTGCCGTCCGGCTGTTCAGTTAAGATGGCATCATAATGCCCTGAAACCATTTGTGAAACAGGCGGAGCTTCTGTTAATGTGGTTATTTTTAAAGCGGAGATATCCATACTTTTCTGGGGGCTGGAAGTGACGACAGCGATATTGGCCATCGTCTCGGTTTGTGTGCTGAAAAAGATAGCGGCTGCGATCGCTCCGGTGATCAGGACCAGCAGGGAGATAATCAGAGACTTTTTGGTGAGTAAGCGATAAAAATCGTTTTTGAATATGGCAATCATACGAAGTCCTCCGTTTTAAAAAATTTCGTGCTGAACAAAATACAAATGACCGAAACCACCGTCAAAATAATGCAAGCCGGCAGCAACAGGGTGAATTTCCCGTCATATATAATCTGGAAGGCAGATAAAGCGACCCATTTGACCGGTGACAGATTGCTGACTGCGGTAACTGTTTTACCAAGACCATCCACCGGGAAAAATACTCCGCCAAGCAATGTCATTAGGGTGATGGCAAAACTCAGGATTTGGTTTACGGCTGCTTCGGTTTTCAGGACACAGCACAGCATCACACTGAAAGAAGCAGCAAATATTTCAACCAGGATCATTAATAACCAGAGATAAATCGTACTTGTTTCCCCAAAATTCACGTGAGCAGTCACACGGAGCAACAAGGCTACGGCAGTATAACAAACGGTAGTAAAGATAACCGTTGCGATGATTTTTGGGAAATATATTGCAAAGGAGGGCACCGGAGCATAGATCAAGCGCATGTTGGGACCTTTGATATCCTTTTCCATAAAACTGTTTGCAGCCAGTGTTGCAGCGTTTAAAGCACTGTAGATCATTGTTGTAATTCCATAAAAATCATAGGAAGTAATGTTGTCGCTGTAGCTGCCCTTAGCCAGAAAACCAAAAATGAGTGTCAGCGCAAAGGGAAAGGCTGTAGTATAGAAAAGCCACATCGGATTAGTAAATAGATTGACAAGATCCATTTTTAAAATTCTTCTGAACTGATACATTCCTGACACCTCCTAATCTCTCAATGATTTCCCGGTCAGACGTAGAAATACCGTTTCCAGGCTTGTAGATTCACATGAGATACTATTTATTTTTACCTTGTTTTGAATGAAAACAGAGATGATCCGATCTAGATTTTCAACACTTTTCAGGGTTGCCAGCTCCACCTGGGAAGCTGAAATGGATACATGCTTAACCCCTTCAATATGATAAAACTCTTTTTCATTGATGCCTTCCGTATGATCCACATCAATATGGTACAATCTTTCTTCATTCACGTGTTCTTTGAGTTCTTCTTTCTTACCGCTGGCAACAATCCTGCCTCCGTCCATAATAATAATCCGGGTAGAGATTTCCTCCACTTCTTCCATGTAATGGGTGGTGTAGATGATGGTCATGCCTTTATTACGCAGCTCTTTGATTGAGCTTAAGATGTGATTTCGAGATTGTGGATCAATACCGACAGTTGGTTCATCCAGGATCAGGATTTCTGGCTGGTGAGCGATCGCGCAGGCAATGTTCAAACGACGTTTCATACCTCCGGAGTAGGTTTTTACTTTATCTTTTCGGCGCTCGGATAATCCGGCGAATTCTAGTGCCTGGTTACAGCTGGTGGATAGAGCATTTCCCTTTAAACCGTATAATGAAGCAAAGAACTTAATGTTTTGTTCAGCGCTTAGCTCTTCATATAAGGCAATATCTTGGGGGACGATGCCAAGGCGCTTTTTAAAGAGCCGGAGATGGTCATGAACATTTTTGCCTTTGCTTTGGATCATTCCGTCTTCATAATTCAGTACGCCAGTCAGGATATTCAGGGTAGTGCTTTTTCCAGCGCCATTTGGTCCGAGGATACATAAGATTTCGCCCTTGTGTACATCAAAGCTCAGGTCTTTGATTACTTTTTTTGCTTGATAGCTTTTCTCAAGATTTTTAATTGATAAGATTGCTTCCATAATTTTTCCTCTCTTATTTGGTGATGTCTCTATTATAGAGAGGGAATTATTTTTTGCCTATCAACCGAACGGCTGATATTATGTAGTGCCCTGAACAGCCCTCAGGTGTGGACAGTAGCACACAAACGACTCACAAATGGCTATTAGCACGTACTACATGGGTAATACACAAAGGGAATGCACAGAAAAATAATAGGTTGATCGGTACTGGGAATACACAAACCGATCAGCCTATTTTCTATTGTTCGTCTTATGAATAATCTAAAAATACAATCCCTTCTTGAAGATCTTCGACAGTACAGTGGGTGTAATGATCAGTGATGTCATTATCTTCATGTCCCACAATCTCTTTCAGAACCTAGTTCATTCGAAGATTGCAGCCGTCCGTATTACCAGCACGGCGGTTTTTGCTGCACTATAAAATATAAGAACCAATAACTTGTGACAGTTGTACTATATTGCTTGTGCCTGCGAATTCAAACTTCACTTTACCGAGTCCGCTGAAATAAAGTTCCAATTCGCTATCCATATCAAAAACGCCAGCAGTTTCAGAAGAAAACGCTTGAACTTTTGAATATGGAAGGGAAGTAAAGTCCTTTTTCTTGCCAGTTACTCCTTGAACATTAACCGCAATAGCCCGCTTGTTTGTAAAGACAACATAATCGCGTAAACCTTTGTAGGCACTTAAAACGTCCTCACCATTCACGAGCAAAGGGGAAACATCACGCATTACACTATCGGGGTTAGTCTGTTTCAGTTTAAAAATACTACCATTTTGAAAATCAATCATTTCTTTAGTTCTCCTTATTCATTTTATTCTAAGGCAACAATGTCACCTTATTTTAAAAGTTAATATGTACTATATTCCCATGGACTTTTTCCTTATGTCATTTTTTCTGCGTCCAATTTTATGTATCCAAAATCATGGACTAGGTAACCGACGGAACAACGCAAAACATTTGCCAGTGCATCAAATTTATCTATCTCTATATCTCGAATGTTGCCACATTCATATCTCGGCACGGTGGTTACGGAAATACTAAGTGCTTTTGCGATATTCTTCATCGTTAAATCAAATTTAAACCTTCTATTTTTGATGATACTCTGTATATTCATGTGTAGTACATCTCTTCAAATAAATAATACAATAGAATATGTAAAAAGGGAAGAATGTCTTGTGAAAAAGCAATAAAATACGTTGATAAAGTAAAAATGTGATATTATGAAAATAACTTATGGATATGCAAGTCGTGAGAAAGAATGAGAAAGTGATTAATACCAGAGAAATTAAAGCACAAATGCAAAGAAAAGATATGATATAATATCCTCATAAATAAAGACATTATATGCCTCTGGCAGATTAGAATTAGTATAATTGATAGGAGAGTAACATGCTTTCATTCCACAAAAGATATCATCCCCTGACATCACGCCCATATTTATCAAACCACACTTATACTGAACATCAGCCATGTGAGGGATTGCTTCCTTACATTGCCTGTTACTGGACGACAGACCGAAGCATAGGGGCAGGACAAGAAAAGAGCAAGGTATTGGTGATTCCCGATACTTGCATGGATGTTATTATTCGGATAAATCATACTCGTCAATCGCTTACAGGATATCTGTGTAGTATTCAGGATGAGCCGTTCCTGTCCATCGAGGATGAGAATGGGGATATCGTTACTTGTTTTGCAGTGCGATTCCATTTTTGGGCGGCCCATCTCTTTCTGAAGCTGAATTTTAACGAAACTCGCAATCAGCTTCTTGAACTGGATGAATTTGATAAGGGATGGCGGGCTGTTTTTGAGTCATTTTTCTATCGGAAGACAACAAAAGAACGGATTAATCTGATAGAACAATTCTTGCTGAAACGAATTGAAAGCCCTGATTTAAATGCAAATTTGTTTAATTCAATCCAACAGCTGCTGCATATACCAGGACAAATGTCAATCTCGGATATCTGTGCATACAGTTGTGTCAGCCAACGACAGATGGAACGGCTGTTTCTTCAGAATATAGGGCTGCCGCCAAAGCGGGTATACCGTCTGATACGCTATCAATGTGTCTGGAATGATATGGTGCGGCTGAGTAACTTTGACATTCAGGATGAAGTGCATCGTTATGGCTATAGTGATCAGGCTCATTTACTAAAAGAATTTAAACGTTTCCATGGTGTTACCCCAACCGAGGCCCGAAAGATTGCCGATGTGAACCGGTAGCCATGTCGATTTTTTACAATACAAAATATGACTTTGTGGTATAGTTGCAGATAAAGACGGAACAAGAAACTGACTATGAAGATACTCAGCCATGTCTTTATCGGGAAATAGGGCAGGATATACCAAAATGCCGGAACTGATATTGGATGGGTGGCAGTATAGGCGTTAAAATCCGTCGAATAAAAATCCGAATGATGGAGGTAGAAGGATGCAATTTGATAAGATAGCAACACGTATTTTAGTAAGAAAGGATTACCGAAAGTGTTATGATTTTTATACAGAGAAACTAGGACTGGCAGCTGTTTGGGGCGACCGAAATGGTCCGTATACGTCTTTTGCTGTGAGTGAAGAATCAGCTCCGTGTTTTGCAATTTTTGCCGGTGAGAATATGACAATGTTTAAAGGATATAAGCAGCCAGAGGGAAATATTCAGCCGGATACAGTTGTAGGAGTCATCCCATCAGCAAATCTGAATGAGGATTACCGCCGCTTAAAGAAAGCGGGTGTACAATTTATAGGGGAGCCACAGTTTATTGATGATTGGGGAATGAATTGCGTTTATTTTAGAGACCCGGAGGGTAATCTATTTGAATTAAATGATGCCACTACCATATAGTGTACATTAAAATAAAGTTACGTAAAGACTGCACTGACTTTCGTGGTTGGCGCAGTTTTAATTGTTTGTCTATATCTTAAAGAACAGATACAAATAGAACGATTAAATTCCGATTTAATTATATTATTATCAACCATCATATATATCAAGACAAATCAGAATAAAAAAGATATCCCTCTACAAAATGGCAAAGTATGATAGAATAGAACCATCTGAAAGAAGAGCAGGGAAGTACCTGAAAACGATTGAATTGGTGATTCAAAAGTGTTGTACATTGATAACTTAATATTGATAGTTAGTAGAGATTACTGTGTCCTTAGGTTAGAAAATCAAAATGCAACTCTATAGAATGTTAAGAAAAAGTGCATAAGTGCATACTATAATTGGTAGATTTCTTTTTATATACTGATATACTTACCTTATATTAAATTTGGAGGTGGAATTAATGAACTTAGGAAGTAATTTGTTCAATGCACGAAAGAAAAGAGGGTTGTCACAGGAAGAAGTTGCAGAAAAATTGGGAGTAAGCAGACAAACCATTTCAAAATGGGAACTCGACGAAACGCTTCCTGACATACGCCAATCAAAAAAGTTGGCAACTATATATGGCCTATCTTTAGATGAACTGATAGAGTTTGATATTGATTTAAAGGAAATACAGCAGGTTATTGAAAAGACCAGTGAAGAAAAGCAACAGGAAATTGATTGGACAAAGGTGTGGGGGGAAAAGTATCCGATTTTAACAACTTATCAGCAAGAGGTTAATGTTAATGATTATATTCCTAAAATAAAAGAAATGCTATATAGCTTGAAAAAGGAATATGGATATAATGATACAGACGCTTTTTTGGTATTCAAAGATATTTTAGCTAGTGTCTGGAATGATAAAGGAAATTAAATATCAGTTTAATACAAATGAGAGGTCAATTAACTACTAACTATGAAATTGATATGCTCCCTTCATAAATAAACAGTTTATATAATTTTAACTGTCTATCTAGAAGAGGGCATATCAAATATTAAGTTAGTAGTTTTTTAATGCTGTAAAACAGAAATTTAGCCGTGCAATTTTCCTAGATAGAATAGTGGTTCAAAAATTGGAAATATGTACATAATATATATGCATATTTTAATATAAGGATTGTAGTAAATGACTAAGAGTAGGAGATTAGAGGATGAACGAGCTTTCATGAAGCTAAGGAGACTATTATTATGAAGATACAACAGTTAAAAGAAGAAATCTTACGGTGCAGAGAATGTGATGAATTATTTGGGTATGAACCTCATCCGGTATTTTTTGGACATTCTGAATCTAAAATTATGCAGATTAGTCAGGCACCGTCTTTGTTGGTTCATGAAACAGGAAAGCCGTTTAATGACTTGAGCGGCAAAAAACTGAGGAGGGAATGGTATCAAATAGAAGATGAGGTGTTTTATAACCCCGATTACTTTTATATTACCTCTATTGCGCACTGTTATCCTGGGAAAAATCCAAAAGGAGGAGACCGTATTCCTCCCAAGAACTGTGCAAAAAAATGGATGCTTCTTGAATTAGAATCTGTGGATAACTTAATTTATATTATAATAGGGAGACATGCATCTAATTATTTTTTTCCTAAAAAGAACTTTACTGATTTGGTATTTCAAGATCAAGAGATTAATAGTAAACCGGCCTATGTATTACCCCACCCATCCCCGCTAAATACGAAATGGCTTAAAGATCGGCCGGAGTTTGAAAAAAAGCGGATGCCTGAGATTAGAAAGGCTTTGCACAATGTTTTAAATATTAATAGTTAATTATTGCTAAATGATACATTAAGAGAGCCGATGATAATTAAATACTGAATTAACATAGGAGACCAACTATGAATAGTCAATAGAAAATCAAAAAGTTTTGGAAAAAGTTTTGGCTTAAAAAAGTGTATGTAAAGAAAGCATCCTCTGGATGCCTGAAAATTAAATATAGTAGGACTAGGCTAGGTTAAACTCTAGATTGTCAGTCATCATTTTATGTATCACACGAACGAGTTTGTGAGCCACATGCCCAAGAGCATTGTAGTGTCGGCGCCCCTGAGAAACTTTCAAATCAAAGTATTCCTGGAATGTTTTGTTGACCAAGGTGGTTTGCCAGGCAGCATTAATCAAAGCATATCGAAGTAGTTTAGAGCCTCTTTTTGACATTCGGGTTCTAGCAGCTTGGTAGTTACCAGACTGATGGACAGAAGGGTCAAGGCCGGCATAAATTTGAATTATAGATTGCTTAATCTGCAAAGATAAGGTATCATTCTTAGTACCGACAGATTGTGCTGCAAGCTCTTTTAAACACACGGCGTGTGATCGTTTAAAGTGGCCCTTAGAGGTCTTGTTCAGCAGGTTTGATAACCGCGTGAGATGCATAGTCGCAATCTTGTCGGGATTAGAGCACTCCTTAAGTAAAGCATAAACAGCTTTGCCATGAATTCCAGATTTAAAGAAGTATTGGAGTTCAGGGAATAGTAAATCCATATAAGAGACCAGTTGGATTTTAACCTTTGTCCTAGCCTTGATAAGTTTCTGGCGGAAGCGACAGAGGTTTTTTAATTGCAAGGAATTCAAATCTTGTTGTGAAAAGATACGATACTTGTTCATCATTAATGACTTGATAATGAGCAAAGAATCAACAGCATCCGTCTTGGTCTTACGGATGTTGGTTTTTCATAGTGTAGCAGTTTGAATAGGATTGATTAAACAAATCTGAAATCCTCTGTTGAAGAGAAAGCAGATAAGGTTTTCGCCATAATGGGCGGTGGATTCGATACCGATAAGAAAGTGTTCTTTATCGAAGGCACCAATGGAGTTCAATAGCTTTTGAAACCCTTTATGGTCGTTGGTAAAGCATAGATTATGAATGAGGACTTGTCCATCCGAATCAGTAGCGGATGCAACGTGGTTTAGTTTGGCAATATCAATACCTAAGTAAATCATAAAATCAGCTCCTTTGCATGAAATCACTGTGGATAATCCACCTAGTTTTACCCTCATAGACTTGCGTGAAATAAAAGTTCTAAGACTTATCCAACTATAAATGATTCAGATAAAACTGTGGCAATACACTCCTACAAATAGTCAAAGCTATAAGGAAAAATAAAAAGTCCACAGTGTTACTATTGATTATAACAAAGTTGAGAAGAAAGGAGAGTATGCTATATTTGGTTACAAATACAGAATACAAGGAAAATGAAAAAAGAGATCTATAGTTATAATGATTTTATAAAGGTATTATTGCAGGCGGGTTTTTCAATGGGAGGTGGAAACGCAGAAGGTATTTATGCTGCTGTTTCCTGGAATTGGAATGAGGAGCCACCATATGATACTCCGGTGCGCTGGCATACAGAAGACTTAGAGACCGATCCGTGGGAATGGCGTATGCGTGTTCTAGACGAACGGAATGATATTGCCTATGCAAAGCTCTTCTTCAAAAAAAGCGGCTATATAACGAAAGAATTCTATCCATATTTTCTGGCAGCCAGAAGAGAAGGGCAGACACTTGAGGAGGAATATGAGAAAGGAATGATTTCTCATTATGCTAAAAAGATATATCAGATTATTCTTGAACACGGGACACTGCCATTGCATGCAATCAAGCAGATTGGAGAGATTTCCAAAGAAGATAAGTCTAAGTTTGACCGGGCAATGATTGAACTGCAAATGAAAATGTATCTTACTATGTGTGGAAAACAGCAGAAGCTGTCTCAAAAAGGAGCGGAATACGGCTGGTCGTCTACGGTATTTTGTACTGTTGAAGATTTTTTTGGAGAAGAAATGGTTAGCCGGGCAGCGAAGATT
This sequence comes from Faecalicatena contorta, assembly GCF_003149105.1. GTDB lineage: Bacteria > Bacillota > Clostridia > Lachnospirales > Lachnospiraceae > Muricomes > Muricomes contortus_C. Next base: position 223,145 of record NZ_QGDS01000001.1, read on the forward strand.
GAAAAGCAAGAGGCGATTGCGAGGATTACTGAACAGGTATATACATTAAATCCAGAGGCCCAGGAGAAAAAGATTTTGAAATTTATACAAGGATAAAGTCAAAAGGAGTATGTACAACAATCTATATTTAGGGAGATAAAATTATATAAAAAAAATGAAACCATTCAACTCCTTTATGCTGTTTGGTGTTTTTCTTTTGCTGTACATTCTTCTGCTTTTTTATGCGTTGATTTTTAAGTACGTTTCACCTTTAGAATTATTCAGCCCAAACAGGGAATATTGGCGTACAGGGGATTGTATGCGTTTCTGAAAAACGAGGAAAAAGTCCTCACAGCTATTGTGTTATCAGGTCTTATTATTATTTTAATTCCTGTTTTGGTTACAATCATATTTGGTTTTCGATTTCGGTTAGGTTAAATTCAATTTAAGGAGGGCGAAAATGAATACTAAACTTTTATTTCAAGCTTGCATTAAACTTTTTTTCGGACTGCTGATTGCAGGTTTCTTGTTATTTATTCCGGCAGGAACATTCCTGTTTTGGAATGCATGGCTGTTTATTGCAGTATTGTTTATACCGATGCCTATTTTAGGCATTGTACTTTTGATGAAAAAGCCGGAATTATTAGCAAAACGTTTGAATACGAAGGAAAAGGAAACAGAGCAGAAATCAGTAATTATTTTATCAGTTATAATGTTTATTAGTGGCTTTGTAATAGCCGCCCTTGATTTTAGGTTTGGGTGGGTACATATTCCTGTTTGGCTTGTGGGGGTAGCAACATTAATTTTTCTAATTGCATATGGTCTTTATGCAGAAGTTCTGCGTGAAAATGCTTATCTTTCAAGAACTATTGAAGTACAGGAAAATCAGAAAGTGATTGATACAGGGCTGTATGGGATTGTAAGGCATCCTATGTATACGGTTACATTATTACTTTTTTTGGCAATACCTATTATATTGGGCTCAGCTATTTCATTTATTATATTTTTATCTTATCCGGTATTAATTGTGAAGCGGATTCGTAATGAAGAACGCATATTAGAGTCAGGATTAGACGGATATACCGATTATAAGAAACGTGTAAAATATAGGCTTATTCCATTCGTCTGGTAAAGTAATACGTAAATTATTTGCAGTATTATTCCAGTCATATAACCCCATATCGTTAAATAAAGCTGTTTGTTGCGGGAAATGAACCACAACGGACAGCTTTTTGTTCATATGGAGGAAATTGTGCTGTGATATGACGGGTTATGTAAAAATATGATAAATTTGAACGAAATATGAAGATTTTATAGGTAATATGAACAAAAGATACCTGTATAATCACTATTAACAAATATAAAACAAAGGGTGAGGTTATGAAAGAGACACAGGTTTTATTTCGGGTAGAAAAACTCAACAAGTCTTTTGGGGCGACGAAAGCTTTGCAGGAAGTTGAACTGGTTATTCATGGAGGAGAGGTGCACGGGCTGATTGGTGAGAATGGATCCGGGAAATCCACATTTTCTTCGATTTGCGCGGGGATACAGCCACCTGATAGCGGCATGATGTACATAGGGCAAGATTCCTATCAACCCAGTGGAACTATTGAGGCAGTTGACCGGGGAATTAGTATGATTGTCCAGGAACAGGGGACGATCGGCGGAATAACGGTGGCTGCAAATGTTTTTTTCGGTAAAGAGGCAATGTTTTCCCGAGGTGGATTGGTGAATATTAAACAACTTAACTGCGCCGCGGCCGAAGCGTTAGAAAAAATTGGGGTCAGCCATATAAAGCCAGATCAGATTATCGATGGACTGACCTTTGAAGACCGTAAACTGGTGGAAATAGCCAGGGCTCTTTATACCAATCCCTGTCTGTTGATTGTTGATGAAACAACCACTGCTTTAACTTTAAGCGGCCGAGATGTGTTATACCGGGTGATGGAACAAGTAAAAATTGGTGGTGGCTCGGTCTTGTTCATCTCTCATGATATTGAAGAAATCATGGAGAAATGTGATTCGCTGACGGTTCTAAGAGACGGGACATTAACCGCCAATCTAAGGAAAGAGGAGTTTGCAGAAGAAACAATCAAACAGTTGATGATTGGACGGGATATATCAAAACATTATTATCGCAGTGACGAGAAAGTCAAAGTCTGCAGCGAAGTGGTCTTAGAAGCCGAATCAATGACCGCCAGCGGCATCAATGGAGTATCGCTAAAACTTCATAAAGGCGAGATTTTAGGAATCGGTGGTTTGAGTGACTGCGGGATGCATGAACTTGGCAAGGCCCTATTTGGGTTAATCAAACCAAAGCAGGGCGAAGCCCGGCTGTCTGGCAGCGGCCGGGTAGAAAACGCGGCCTGGGCCGTCCGGCACGGAATTGCCTATGTATCAAAGAATCGGGATCGCGAATCGATGATGACGGTCTGCAGCATTAAAGATAACATCTGTCTGCCATCGCTGAAAGAGATATCAAGAGGAGGCTTGATTTCGAAAAAGCGCGAAACGCTTTTGGCCCAGAAGTGGTATGAGTTTTTAAAGGTCAAAGCTCTATCAGTTAATCAGTACTGTAACACTTTAAGCGGTGGGAACAAGCAAAAGGTAGTACTGGCAAAATGGCTGGGAAAAGGCTCGGAAATTATGATTCTGGATTGCCCGACCCGGGGCATTGACATTGGAACTAAAGCTTCTATTTATAAAATTATTGAGCAGCTTAAAAACGAAGGAAAGTCAATCATCCTGATTTCAGAGGAACTAGCCGAACTAATCGGTATGAGCGATCGGGTGTTGGTTTTAAAGAACGGCAGAATTTCAGGCGAATTCTTCAGAGAAGAGCAGCTGACCGAAGCAAAATTACTGGAAAAAATGATTTGAGGGATGGGAAATATGAAAAAAATAAATTTTCGGAGTATAATTTTTAGCTATTTTTCTTTTATTGGGTTACTACTAATATTGCTTGCGTTTCAGATTTTCACAGAAGGACGTTTGCTCTCAAGTAGAAATTTAATGAATATTTTTAATAATTTTTTCACCATCGGTTTAGGGGCTGTCGGCGTACTGTTTCTCATGTCATTAAAAGAACTTGATCTTTCGGTGGGTGCGGCCTTAGGGTTATCGGCCGCGGTTGGCGCCTTGGCCGGAGCTAAGGGAACCGTCTTTATATTTCCGGCGGTGATGCTAACCGGCTTACTGATTGGACTAATCAATGGAGTGCTGATTTCTCGGTTAAAGGTTGAGTCATTTATCGGCACGCTGGCCGTATCCTTTATTGCCAGAGGGGTCATGGTCTTGTTATTAAACGGTTCGGTGGGTATTCCGACGGAGATGCGCAGATTTGATGCCGACCATGTCAAAATACCGGTGTTTATAGCGGTCCTGGTTCTGTTTTTTATATTATTCGAGTTTACCTCATTTGGAAAGAGCTGCCGGGCTATCGGCGCATCACAAGACGCCGCCAGACAGTCGGGCATTAGAGTTGAAAGGGTAAAGACGGCAGCTTTTGTAATATCAGGAGCCCTTTGCGGCTTGGCAGCATTTTTCAGTTTAGTTCGTACAACTACGGCGTCTTCTAAAACCGGAGATGCATTTGAGTTTGAAGTGCTTTTGGCGGTGCTTCTCGGCGGTATGCCATTATCTGGAGGATGGGGGGTGAAATACAGAACGGCAATGGTCGGCAGTATCTCGATGGCAGTCATGCAGAACGGCATGTCGCTGATGGGAATTGATGGTTTGACCCAGCAGCTGGTAAAAGGCATAATATTAATTATCGTAGTTGTCATATCATTTGATCGAAGAAATGTAGCAGTTATCAAATAATCTAGGAGGAAGAATATGAAAAAAGTATTATCGTTATTATTAGCAGCAGTATTGGTGGTATCGGCATTAACTGGATGCGGTGCCAAAGGTGACAGTGAAGAAAAGCAAACAGAAAACGGCGGAGATAACCCGGCTGCATTTAGTATTGGATTTCCGTGGGCAACATCATCAACCGATCCGACTTTTGTATCAATTGTCAATAATGTCCGGGCAGCGGTTGAAGCTGCAGGCGGCGAGCTGGTTTTAGTCGAGAGTGATCTGTCCGCAGAAGATTTAATTAATAATGTTTCAGATCTGATTAGCCGCGATGTGGACGGCATTATCTTAATGCCGGCATCTGATTCCATGTTGGCGACAGTCAATCAGATGTGCACCGAGGCCGAGGTATACTATGGTACGATGTTTAGGACCATTAACGACGACAGCATCAGAGAAGAGGTGTATAGCTCAGAGTATTTTACCGGCGGATGTTTTGAAGATGATGAGATATGTGCCTTTAACATTGTCAATAACATGGTGGATCAAGGGGTCAAGAATCTGTGTGTAATCAATATTGCGAAAGGTGACACCTCTTCCGATTTGCGTGATAAAGGGATTGAAAAGGCGGTGGAAGAGACTGGTATTAATCTCCTCAATACGACGTATGGCATAGCATCACAAACCGATATGACTAAGGCAATCGAAAGTTATCTGGCGGCTTATCCAGAGCTGGATGGAATTCTATTAGCCGGAACTTATGCCGACGCAGCTCTGCCAACGATTGAGAAAACCTTATCTGACCATAAGAAATCTGGTGATATCATTGTCGGCAGAATTGACTTTGACTTTACAATGGGTGAATATTTTGAGAATGGTTCTTTCCATGTGGCATATGGCGGTCAGCAGCAGATTGATCCGCTGTTGTCAACAGTAATACTAGTTAATGCAGTTATCGGAACACCGATTGTGGAAGGCGAACCATATAACTTGGTTACCAATTATCTGGAACTCACTTCGGCTGAAGAAGCAAATGATTTCCTCAAATATTTCCTTGGCGATAATGCAGTGTATACAGCCGATGAAATCAAAGAGAGAATGATTAAATTCTATAACAAAGATATTAGTAAAGAAACCTTTGAAGGGATTGTCGATGAATTTAGCGTACAAAACGTCGTTGAAAGACATGAAGGGATGGAAGATTAAAACATGAAACGAGTACTGAAGAATAGCCTGATCACATTGCTACTGCCGATTGCAGTATATAGCGTATTTTTAATTGCCAGCTTCAAGCGTTTTGGGAATGTAAACACTGCTTATACCATTTTTCTGCAGTCGATCATTCCGACAATCACCGCATATGCATATGCTTTCATCCACATTAGCGGTCTGTTTGATTTTACCATTGGCTCGCGGATTATCATCAGCGGCTTAATCGGTGGTATCGCTTCAGCGCAATACGGGTTGACCGGGCTGATTCTTGGTACACTGATTGCAAGTCTGGCGGCAGCGTTGCTAACCGGAGTACTAAACTGGCTGTGTAAAATCCCATCACTTATTTTAACGATGGCGTTGACGATGGTCTTCGAAATCATTGGTAAAAAGATATCTGGGCGATTTAGCTTTGTCACCATCGATTATCAATATGCAGTGCTTGGCACAGCACCCCAAATCATTTTTGTGTTAATTGTGTCGGCAGGATTGTTTTACTGCATTATCAACTATACTGAATTTAGTTTTCATATGAGAGCGATTGGCAGCGATGAAGTGGTGGCGAAAAACGCCGGCATCAAGGTTCAGAAAATCAAGATCGGCAGTTTCCTGATTGGCAGTATCTTTGTCGCCATCGCCGCAGTTTTAACCATCAGTCAATCCGGCTCAATTGGTGCCCAAACCAATCTGGGCAGTGCCTCCTTGTTGTTTAAGCCCTTGATGGGAATTATCATCGCAATGGTACTGCGGCCGTTCTGTAACTTGACTTTTGGGATTTTTATCAGCCAATTAATGCTCAATACCATTTTCGTCGGTCTGATTGCGTTAGGTCTGCCCGACACCTTCCAGAACATCGTCCTGGGCGGCTTCCTGCTGATTATTATGGTCGGCTCGAATAGTTTAGAATGGATCAAAGAAAAAAGAGTGAGACAAAAAAAGATTGCACCCGAAATTGCCGGGTAAAGGAGATGAAAATAATGAAATATCCCGTGTTATCCGAACTGGAAAGAAGAAAGATGTTACTCCCGCCCCAGGGGAAAATTAACGTTGTAATTGATTCCGATACATACAATGAAGTGGACGATCAGTTTGCCGTCTCTTATGCACTGATGTCTCCAGAGCGGCTAAATGTAGAAGCGGTTTATGCGGCCCCATTTTCCTCAGGGTTCTTTGATAATTTAATAAAACAAGATGATGTGGCAGCGCCGATGACCAGCGATATTAAAGAGGGTCTGGAGTTGAGCTATCAGGAAATCATCAAGATTTTTAAGCATCTAGAAATATCCCCGGAGGGAAAGGTATTCCGCGGTTCTGACAGCTATATGAAGGATAAGCAGACGCCAATTGCAAGCGATGCTGCAAAGGATTTGGTAAAACGGGCGATGGCCAGCGAGGATATCTTATATGTGGCAGCGCTGGGCGAGATTACCAACATCGCTTCGGCAATCCTGATGGAACCAGAAATTATTAAGAAGATAGTGATTGTCTGGCTGTCGGGGCAGCCGTTATATTGGCCCCATACTTTAGAATTTAATATTGGACAGGATGTTTATGCGTCACAGATTATCATGGAATGTGGTGTGCCGCTGGTCATGGTTCCGTGTATGACGGTAGCCTCACACCTGGTGACAACAAGTGCTGAGCTGACAGAATGTTTAAAAGGCAAAAGCCGGATTGGCACATTCCTGGCGGATACGGTTATTGAACAGTTATCTCCAGAAGCGGCTAATAATATGTTGTCTCTATTCCGCCTGACTTACCTGCAGGGTGTCGACGACTATGCTGAGACAATGACCGAAGAGAGTCAATTTATGGCAATGGCCAGCTCGCGTATCATCTGGGATATATCGGTCATTGGTTATCTTATCAACCCCAGATGGTGTCCGACCACACTGGTATCAGCACCGCGGTTGACGGATGATGTGAAATGGCAGATGCAACAGCAAAGCCATCTGATCAGAATGTGTAATTTTGTTTATCGGGACGGCATTTTCGGTGATATGTTCGAAAAATTAAGCCGGGCGCCTAAATAAAGAAAACAAGAAAAGGACACTGCATTATGGAAGTGTCCTTTCTGTTTATTCCTTAAGTATCTATGGTATAATAAATCAGAAAGGTTATAAAAATATGAAAATATTGAATTTCGGCTCATTAAATTTAGATTATGTGTATGCGGTCAAAGAGATTGTAAAACCAGGTGAAACCATTGATTCTTTTGATTTGCAATGCTATCCCGGCGGCAAGGGACTTAATCAGTCACTGGCAATCAGACGGGCCGGTCATGAAATCTTCCATGCCGGAATGATCGGTGTTGATGGGGAAAGTTTGAGGGAGCTTCTGGTAGCCGATGGAGTCGACTGTACTTATTTAAAAGTGGTGGCAAAAAGAACCGGGAATGCAATTATCCAGGTTGATGAAAGCGGTCAGAACTGCATTATCTTATACGGCGGCGCTAATAGGATGAATGACCCGTCTTTCAGCGAAGCAATACTTAAAAACTTTGGCGAGGGTGATATCTTACTGCTTCAAAATGAAATAAATGGGATTGATTTGTTGATTGAAAAGGCATATCAGAAAAAGATGTATATTGTCTTGAATCCTTCGCCAATTAATGATGAGCTTTTAAAATGTGATTTCAGTAAGGTGTCGCTGTTTATTATGAACGAACATGAAGGGGCGATGATTACCGGAGTCTCTGATGAAAGTGATATTTTAAGGGTAATGAGGCAAAAGTACCAGCATGCTGAGGTGGTTTTAACCTTGGGTGAAAAGGGCAGTATCTATCAATATCAGGAGATGGTTCTCAAGCAGCCAGCAATTCCGGCTGCGGTTAAAGACACGACGGCAGCGGGTGATACATTTACCGGCTATTACCTGGCTTTAAAGGCTGATGGAAAAACGATTGAAGACTGCTTAGAGCAGGCTTCTAAAGCGGCGGCATTAGCAGTCGGCAAGAAAGGGGCGGCCGGTTCAATCCCTTATCAAGATGAACTAAAATAAAGCAAAAAGGAAGTGATGATATGAAGCAGATAACCGTAATGATTGTAGATGATGAACGGCTGGTGGTTGAAGATTTACGAACCATCGTTGACTGGCAAGCGCTGGGGTTTCATATAGTCACTACCGCGGCAAATGGCAAACAGGCACTAATAAAGTTTCGTGAATATCATCCGCAGGTGGTGATTACCGATATCAAAATGCCATTCATGGATGGTATTGAGTTGATCAAAAGACTGCGGGAAGAAAATCAAGCGACACAGATTTTGCTGCTGACTGCTTATGAAGATTTTAGTTATGCCAAAAGTGCAATTCGTTACGGCATCAATGATTATATTATTAAAGGTACTATTACGAAAGAAAGTTTTAGTGAGGTTCTAGGTAAATTAAGGGGCTTGATAAAAGAGCAAGAACAGGTTTCAAATCTGCTTGCTCAAAATCGCCTGACCGAATTTTTCCAGGCGGATGATAACACTATGAAGGATGCTGGCAGCGACTTCACAAGTGAACGCTATAACTATCTGATTATCGAACAGGATTTGCCTGTCTTTCTCCCGGCTGATTATGATCTGAGCCAATATCAAATCCGCATCGATAAAATCCTAAAAGACTGCTGTGAAATCGAACTGGAGGATGCCGATATTGTGATGGCGGTAAAGCTTGATGCCAATCGCATTCTGATGGTGATTGAACCCGAGGAACATCTCATATCAGAGCGGATCGATGCGATATATCGTTACAAGAATCGTTTCAAAAAGAATCTCGCGCAAAGCTTTCAGCGCTCGTTCACAATCTATATTGTCGGTCAGCGCATGAGCCTGCTAAAGTTTAAAGAGCTGTATCAGAGCAGCAAAGCCGTTTTTTCTCAGAAATACTTTATCAGCAATGCCGAAACAATCGATTTAACAGAACCTTTTAAAAATCCGGCTAAGAAGGCTAACACCTCAGATATTTCGCGGCTTGACAAGGCTGTAGGCAAGAATGATGTCAAAGAGATAGTTGCAGAAATTGAAGGTATCTTTGAAACGATGCCGCAAGATTATAAACATTTGAATCTGCTTGCCGGTGAAATGTATAGTCTGCTGACGAGACAAGTCAAAGCGCTGGCGGGGACCAACTTAGGAACAGTCAAGAGCGGGCTGGATTGGGATTGTTGGCTGCGGGCGAAAGATATCTGCAAATGGTTTTGTACTCAATTTTCATTACTTGCAGACATTAGAAAGAATCAGGAATTTGGTAAATATTCGCGACCAGTTGTAAAGGTGCGGCAATATATTGCCGCGAATTTTCAGCGTCAATCCCTATCTATTAAAGAAATCGCCGATGTGATAAACCTAAGCATTGGTCATCTCTCGATGATTTTTAAGAAGGAGACCGGAATGACGTTGAATGCTTATATTACCCAAGTTCGTCTTGAAGAGGCTAAGATATTATTGCTGGCAGGAGAAAAGAAAATCTATGAAATAGCAGATGCGGTGGGCTATCAGACCGGTCAGTATTTCAGCCAGATATTTTATAAACAAGAAGGTTGCTATCCCAGCGAATATTTAAATAAGGAAACGAATTTATGAAACCATCTAAATCGATTAAATCAAAAATATACCGGACTATTGTTTTAATTGGCATTATCATGTTTTTTTCCTCGCTGATTCTGTCCACGCTGATTATGGTACCGTCTTTTGGGGAAAGGGAGATAGAAGGGATATCAAATACCAGTGTGGAGATGGTTCAGCAGATTGATTCGACCATTTCTTTTGCCCAGGACTATACCGAGAATCTAGCTTTATCGGTGGCACAAAATAACAATATCATGAATTATTTTTATGATTCTACTGAACAGAATAAGCAGATTGCGACCTTGCATCTGAATCAATTAATCAGTGCCGAAGGGCTGATTCGCTGTGTTATGATTGAAAAGGTCGATGGTCCCCGGCTGGATTCCCTGACGAAAATATCCGAAAACGATAAGGAGCAGCTCGACACGGAGTGGTACCAGAGAATTTATGATTCATCGTTTGGCAGCAGTCTGTCGCCGGTATATACGGCCAGTGTAAACAATGAAAATGCAGTCACTACAGCCTATTCAAAAGTATTTTATACCTATAATAAACGTTATGTTTATACCGTGTTTATCAATTTAAACAAATTATTATACGAAACCAGAGTCATCGGCGATACCGCCTTTGATCACTATGGACTGATTGATTCAGAGGGGAATATCTTTTATTCCCGGGGTAAGGAGGATTGGGCAGCGCTGTCGCGAGAAAATGCCGGTCAGAGTCTGCGCAATCAAATCCGCCATAGCAATGGAGCAATTAGTCTGGTGCAAGGGTCGGTTAATAATAAATGGGCCGTTTCAGTGGTTGTCTCATATGGTACGATTCTGCATGGTTTTGCCAGATATATTGTCGCTATGCTGATTATTTTGACCTCCTTTTTGGTCCTGGTGCTATTGTTTCTATCGCGGGCGATGAGTAGAATTATCAAACCCGTCACCAGCTTATCACACAGCATGGAGTCGGTGGCGTTGAAAAACCTGGACTGTGAAGTTGAAGTGGTGGGCGATGATGAGATTGGCAGGCTGGGGGTATCGTTTAATACGATGCTGGCAGACCTCAAAGAAAGTCTGGAGATTATTAGGAAGAAAGAAGAAGAAAAACAACAGATTAAGTTCAGTCTGCTGATTAGCCAGATCGACCCTCATTTCATCTATAATACGATTAATAGTATCAACTATCTGGCTCGTCAGAATCGCTGTGAGGATGTCGTGACGATGAATTCAGCATTGATTTCAATACTGTGCGACCGGCTGCGGGTAAATGATATTGAAATTACTGATACAATTTCCAATGAAATCAAGGTACTGGAGCAGTATATCATTATCCAGCGGTATCGATATGATGGAAAATTAAATTTGACTTGGAGGGTGGATGACGACCTTCTGGAAGAACAGATTCCCAAGAATCTGATTCAGCCGCTGGTGGAGAACTCACTGTTTCACGGTTTAATCAATGAGGAGACTGGAGATATTGAAGGAACGATTGAAATTATCATTTTGAAACAGCAAAATAGTATCGTAATCAAAGTCCAGGATGATGGTCAGGGAATGAGTGAAGAACGTTTAAAACAAGTCCGAGAAGCTCACTATCGACCCGAAGAAAGAGGGCGGGGAATCGGGTTGTCCAATATCCGTGAGCGTTTATTCTATCTGTACCGGACATATGATGGCATGAAGATTGAAAGTGGTTTAAAAAAAGGTACGGTAATCACCTTGACTCTGCCGGTTCACCGGCTGGATGAAAAGTATGTAACACTAGACAATTAATGAGCATTATGATTGATAGCATTGTATATAAAGTGATATTCAGTGCTATACTTTGGGTTTCAGCTTTGATATAATTAGTCAAAACAGGGTTTAGAAAGGAAACAAAGCCAATGATTACGATAGATGACTTTGATAAAGTAGATATGAGAGTTGGTACAATTATAGAGGCATCCATAAATAAAAAAGCTAAAAAACCTGCATATAAACTTGTAGTTGATTTTGGTGATGAAATTGGAACGAAGACATCCTCAGCGCAACTTACGGTACTTTACACTGCAGAGCAGTTGATTGGCAGGCAAGTGATTGCAGTAGTAAATTTCCCTCCCCGCCGAGTAGCCGGCGTCAAGAGTGAAGTGCTGATTTTGGGATGTGATTCACAGCAGGGTACTGTATTACTTAATCCAGCAGAAATTGTTGAAAATGGCGACCGTATTTATTAAACAAGACTCACGGAGTGTTTTGCGGCGAAGAGGAACGTGTGTATATGCAAGAGGTGACAATTAGAGAAGCAACCAGTATGGATATGAGTGATATAATGAAGTTACAGGTAAAAGTATTTGCAGGTGAACAAGAAATTCCGGAAGATATAATTGAGGTAATTGGAGAAGACGTTACCCGGTGGTGGTGTGCTGCAATAGATTCATTGGTTGTAGGGGCGGTAGCGGCGTGGAAAGAAGACAATCAGATTCATTGGGGGAGATTTGCAGTAAATAATACTTACAGGGGAAAACAAATTGGTACAAGGTTAGCCCGGCACTCATTGGAGGCCCTGTTTTCACAAGGGGTTGAAGAAGTTTATATGGATGCACGGGATGCAACTGTAGGAATTATTTGTAGTATGGGTGGGAAAATTATTGGTAAACCTGTTCCTTTTTACAAAGGTACAGTAACACCGGTAGTTATATCAAGAGAAGATTACTATAGATAGATTTTTATTACGGAGGTTCTATATGGAAAAACATCGTATATTTGCAACTAGTGTTTCAAGTGTATACCCTTTTTATGTAGCTAAGGCTGAAAAGAAGAGCCGTACAAAAGAAGAGGTTGATGAGATTATACGCTGGCTTACCGGATACAGCCAGGAAGAGTTAGAGTCCCAATTGGAAAAGGACACCAATTTTGAAGATTTTTTTACAGAAGCCCCAAATCTGAATCCGTCAAGATTTTTAATCAAAGGCGTAATTTGTGGAATACGGGTGGAAGAAATTGAAGACCCAATGATGCGGGAACTTCGCTATTTGGACAAGTTAATAGATGAATTGGCCAAGGGCAAAAAAATGGACAAAATTTTACGTCATTAACAATAAGAAAATATTGTCAGTACACCCACTATGAGGTAAGATATTAAAATGCGAACAGCTTCACGAGGCGGTACAGCAGACAACTGAATTTTGAATAAACTTCAGTAAATACATTAAGATAAGGAAGGGTAAAGGATATGCTTTGGAAAGAAAAGTATGAGTTGGGTGATCCTAATATTGATGAGCAGCACAAGGAACTATTCCAGAGGGTTGAAGAATTTATGAAGAACCTGCGTTCTGCGGTTCCATGGGAAGAAAAAGTAGCCAGTGTCAATGAGACATTGGAATTTATGAATGGATATGTAGTAGAGCATTTTCGTGATGAGGAGGAGTATCAGCAGAGAATCCAATACCCGGGTTATGAAATACATAAAAAGATACATAAAGATATGGTGGATTATGTTCTTCAGGTTACCGCCGAATATGAAAAGAGCGGTTTTGACGAACAATTGATGCAGCAGTTTGGCGGTAAACTTCTGGCATGGCTGATTAACCATGTGGCTTCGGAAGACCAGAAGATAGCTACCTATGCAATTAAAAAGGGGGTAGCCGGCAATGAATAATAAACTGTATGCTCCATTTATGGAAGCTACCCGCAATGTTTTTCAGCTTATGCTTGACCTTTCGGATGTTTCCGGCCGTGTGGTGGAAAGTTTTGAGTACGAGGAAGGCGTGGATGTTTCTATTGGCGTTGTAGGTGATTTTGTGGGGGAGGTCATATATCGTTTTCCTTCCGATACTTCTCTTAATATGGTGAATATTATGAGCGGTATGGAAATAAGCTCTGTGGATGAGTTTGTAACCTCCGCCATTTCTGAGATTGCCAATATTATCAGCGGAAATGTTCTGACTGAGCTTGCACAGAATGACATGAAATGTGATATTCTGCCTCCGGCAGTGTGCAACCCTGATAATGGTAAGACATATGAACTGATGACGAGCTGCCTGATTTCTACCGCCGCAGGAAATATGGGATTAGATATCAGATTGAACCAGGCATAGAAATAAGCTTATTTATTTACAAATTAATTCATACGTCTGCGTACCAGGCAGGAAATAACGCCTGCGGCGCACAGACCAAGCAGCATATTATGGAGGGAGCCGAACACATCGAGGGCTCCCTCTATTCCGTTCAAAATGGCATAAGTGCCTGATGTGTCAGGTAAAAAGGAGCAGAGCAGGAAGGAAAGATAAGAAGCAATGTATAAAAAGATAAAGGAGGATAAGCCTCTTCCGGTATCTTCTTTATAAACCTTTCTCCCTTCCCGGATCCTCATTCTGGTCATGGACCATAAAAGGGCAATAAATTCAAACAGTAGAAAAACAGCGGCAACTCCAGCGTAAGCTGCAAGCTCATAATTCTTTTCTGTCAAAATGGTCTGGGGGTCTCCATAAGGAGCAGCACCGCGCCAGAAATTATAAGCCAGAACACCTAATGTTCCTGCTGTGATAAGAAAAGATACAATTCTTACAACAGAGCGGGCAACGTGATAAATGGCTTTTGTTCCATATTTAGCCTTCTTTTTTGCAGGGAAAGGCAAAGACGGTATACCCGGAACGGACTTTCTGCGGCGGCGCCTGGGCCGGATAAAATTATCATATATGTCTGCATCATCCTCATCCCCGCTGTATATATCTGCGTCATACTCATCTTTGTCATATATGTCTGCATCATACTCGTCCCTGTCATATATATCTTCATCATATCTGTTATCCCGATATCTGCCATTTCGATATTTGTCATCCTGGTAATGGGACGTATCCATAACAGTAGTTTTATTGGATAAATCTTTGGTTACTGGTTCTATATCGAAACTATATGTGAAGGGCTCCTCTTCTTCATAAGTCACCTCAAAATCATCATCAAAAAATGTAGTAGTATTTTTTGTACTGCTCATCAAACTTCTCCTCAATTTTTTTATGTAGGTCATTGTATAACTTTTTTCATGTATACTCAAGGGTTAACGTTAAAAATTCATAAAGTTCTAAGAATTCTTTCATATTTTTTCTAAAAGTGGTAGAATAAAAAAGTTGCGAAAATATTTAAGATATGTGGACGAGAGAAATTCGGAGAGGAGACATATTATGATAACAGATATGACGGAAGGGGCACCTTCCAGGATACTTTGGAAATTTACAATCCCCATGCTTGTCAGTGTAATGTTTCAACAGTTTTATAATATTGCAGACAGCGTAGTTGCAGGAAAGTTTATAGGGGTAAATGCTCTGGCCGCGGTAGGGGCATCTTATTCAGTTACGATGATTTTTATGTCGGTAGCTACAGGGCTGAATATCGGATGTTCTGTCGTAATTTCTCTGTATTTTGGCGCAAAGGAATATAAACAGATGAAAAGTGCAATCAGTACATCTCTTTTGGTTGTATTTGGAATCAGTATTTTTCTGACGGTTCTGGGATTGATTTTCAGTAAGCCTTTGATGCTTCTGCTGAAGACTCCAAAGGATATTTTGGGAGATTCCCTTCTTTTTCTGAACATCTACATATGTGGTCTGGTTTTTCTGTTTTTGTATAACATCTGTACAGGAATATTTACGGCACTGGGAGACTCCAGGACTCCGCTGTATTTCCTGATTGCATCTTCCATTGGAAATATAATTTTGAATCTGGTGTTCGTTATTAAATTCCATATGGGTGTAAGCGGAGTGGCCTGGGCTACATTTCTGGCTCAGGGGATTTCTTCTGTGCTGGTCTGCGTGGCACTTCGAAAACGGCTGAAAGGTATAGAGAGCGGAGAATATAAACGATTTTCTCTTTCTATGTTAAATAGGATTATGAGGGTAGCAATCCCCAGCATTTTACAGCAGAGCTTTGTTTCTGTAGGAAATCTCTTCGTACAGGGAGTGATTAACAGTTATGGATCAGCAGTTGTGGCAGGGTATTCTGCAGCTATGAAAATCAATACCTTTGCAATTATGTCTTTTTCTACTCTTGGAAATGGAGTATCAAGCTTTACCGCCCAAAATATGGGTGCGCGAAAAGCAGAACGTGTTGCTAAAGGTTTCCGCAGCGGTGCCACTATGGTTTTAGGTGTGGCAATTCCCGCATTTCTTCTGTTTTTCTTCGCCGCAAGACCTCTTGTAAATTTATTTATGAGTGAAGGCGGTACGCAGGCAGCCGATGTGGGGGTTCAATTTTTAAAGATTGTTTCTCCGTTTTACATAGTAATCGCTTTAAAATTGATAGCAGATGGAATACTAAGAGGGGCCGGGGCCATGAAAGTATTTATGATTGCTACCTTTACTGATTTGATTCTGAGGGTAATTTTAGCTTTCGTATTGTCTGGTTTCTGGAAGGAAACTGGCATATGGATGTCCTGGCCTATCGGCTGGCTGATGGGAACAATACTGTCCATGGCATTTTATTTCTCCGGTATATGGAAAAAACAGCATGTTATTTAAAGTGGAAGGAATGTGTGAAACATTGACGTTTGAGTGGAAATCCATTATGATAAACAAAGTGAAACAATGGATAAGGAGTGGCATATGAACATTTTAAACATGGAACATGTCAGTAAAATATACGGAGAAAAAGTCATCTTTAATGATGTGTCTTATGGAATCCATAAGAGAGATAAAATCGGGATTGTCGGTATCAATGGAACCGGAAAGACTACAATGCTGAGAATTCTGGCAGGTCAGGAGGATGCAGATAGTGGACAGGTAGTGAAGCAGAATGGCCTGCGGATTGCTTACCTGCCTCAAAATCCGGAATTTCCTCAAGGTTCCACTGTATTATCTTATGTAATGGAAGGCATACCAGAGACAGACTGGACTGCCAGAAGTGAAGCAAAAAGTGCGCTGAATAAGCTGGATATCAGGCAGCACGATGAAAAGATTGAAGTGCTTTCCGGCGGACAAAAAAAGAGAGTGGCACTTGCAAGAGTTTTGGCAGCCCCTTCTGATATTTTATTGCTGGATGAACCAACGAACCACCTGGATGGCGAGATGATTTCCTGGCTGGAAGATTACCTGAGGAAATTTGGGGGCGTAGTTATCATGGTTACTCATGACAGATATTTTCTGGATAAAGTCACAAATAAGATTCTGGAAATCAGCCATGGGCAGTTATACGGCTATGAGGGAAATTATTCTAAGTTTTTGGAGCTGAAAGCTCAGCGTGAGGAAATGGAATTAGCCTCAAAGCGAAAGCGCCAGAGCGTTCTGCGTATGGAGCTGGAATGGGCAAAACGGGGATGCCGGGCACGGAGTACGAAGCAGAAGGCGCGGCTGGAAAGACTGGATGCTTTAAAGAATGCAGGAGGCCCTGTGAAGGACCAGACAGTGGAGCTGGAGTCCCCTGAAACGAGGATGGGGAAAAAGACGGTTGAACTACATCATGTGAGTAAGAGTTATGGAGATAAGAAACTTATAGAAGATTTCAGCTATATTGTTTTGAAGAATCAGCGGCTTGGCATCATCGGACCAAACGGATGCGGAAAGTCTACATTGCTGAAAATTATGGCGGGTCTTATAGAGCCGGATGAAGGCAGGGTGGAGACAGGGGAGACAATCCGGATGGGGTATTTTGCCCAGGAAGTTCCCGATATGAATACAGAGCAGAGAGTGATTGACTATGTGAAGGATATTGCAGAGTACATTCCCACAAAGGATGGTAGGATTACAGCATCCCAGATGCTGGAGCGGTTTCTCTTCACACCGGACATGCAATATGCTCCCGTTAGTAAGCTCTCCGGAGGAGAGAAAAAGAGACTTTACCTGCTGGGTATTCTGCAGGCGGCACCTAACTTTCTTGTGCTGGATGAAGCAAGCAATGACATTGATATCCCTACAATTACAATTTTGGAGGATTATCTGACTTCATTTCCGGGAATAGTGGTCACTGTATCTCATGACAGATATTTTCTGGATAATGTGGCAGACAGGATTTTTGAATTTGACGGAAGCGGGCATCTGCAGCAGTATGAAGGTGGATATACAGATTATCTGGAAGCAAAAGAAAGGCAAATGTCTCTGCTAGATGACAGAGAAAGTACGGATAAGATAGTAGAAAATGATGCAAAAAAGACACAAAAAAAGGACTGGAAGCAGAATCATTCTGTGAAGCTGAAGTTCTCATATAAGGAACAGAAAGAATACGAGACTATCAATGAGGATATAGAAGCACTGGAAGAAAGAATAGCACACCTGGAGGATGATATAATGTCCAATGCAACCAATTCTGTGAAGTTATCTGAACTAACTGAAAAGAAAGAACAGATAGAAGAGGAATTGGAGGGAAAAATGGAACGGTGGGTTTATTTAAGTGATTTGGCTGAGAGGATAGAAGCACAGAGGAATTGAGGAGGAGACAAAAAGGATGAAAAAACCTGTACTTGTAATTATGGCCGCTGGAATGGGAAGCCGGTACGGCGGTTTGAAGCAGATTGACCCGGTTGATGAAGAAGGGCACATTATTATGGATTTTTCCATATATGATGCCAGACGCGCAGGATTTGAGAAAGTGATTTTTATAATAAAGGAAGAAAACGAGGAAGAATTCAGGGCAAGCGTCGGCAATCGAATCAGTGAATTCATGGAAGTGGATTATGTATATCAGAAACTGGATAACCTGCCGGAGGGCTTTGAGGTTCCAGAGGGCCGTGTAAAACCATTTGGAACAGGACATGCTATTCTAAGCTGTAAAGCGGTGATAGATGGTCCCTTTGCGGTGATTAACGCAGACGATTATTATGGAGTATCGGCATTGCAGTCTATTTATCAGTATTTATCCGTGTTTGAGGATGATGATAAATATAGATATGCTATGGTGGGATACCGACTGTCCAATACTTTAACAGAGAACGGTTATGTATCCCGGGGGGTATGCGAAGTAGACGAAAAAGGTTATCTGACTGGAATTACAGAAAGAACGCATATTGAAAAAAACAAGAACGGCGCTGTTTTTACAGAGGACGACGGGAAAACCTGGAACCATATTGATGAAGACAGTATTGTCTCTATGAATATGTTCGGATTTACACAAAGTATGCTGAAAGAACTAGAAGAGCGTTTCCCGGTATTTTTGAGAGAAAATCTGAAAGATTCTCCTTTGAAATGCGAGTATTTTCTTCCTACCGTGGTGGGGGAATTAATCCGGGAAGGAAGAGCCGCAGTAAAAGTTCTGAAATCAGAGGACAGATGGTATGGCATTACATATAAAGAAGACAAGCAAAGTGTTGCAGATGCAGTTGTTCAAATGAAAGTCCAGGGAGTTTATCCTCTGCATTTGTGGAAGTAGACATTTAACGGTGGAAATCGGCATCAGAAAGAAAGGAAGGTATAATTATGGCAATATTAGTAGCAGGCGGTGCAGGATATATAGGCAGCCACACATGTGTGGAGCTTTTGGAAAGAGGCTATGAGGTAGTTGTAGTTGATAACCTGTATAATTCCAGTGAAAGAGCTATGGAAAGAGTAGAGCAGATTACGGGAAAAAGTGTAAAATTTTATAAAGGGGATATTCTGAACAGAGAAGACCTGGAATGCATTTTTGAGAAAGAAGACATTGAGGCAGTTATTAATTTTGCAGGATTAAAAGCTGTTGGGGAATCTGTAACGAAACCGTGGGAGTATTACTACAACAATATTGCAGGAACTTTGGTTCTTTGTGACGTGATGCGCAAGCATGGATGTAAAAATATGATATTCAGTTCCTCTGCAACTGTTTACGGAGATCCTGCAGAGATTCCGATTACAGAGCAGTGTCCAAAGGGAGAAATCACCAATCCTTATGGAAGAACCAAGGGGATGCTGGAACAGATTTTAACAGACCTTCACACAGGAGATTCTGAATGGAATATTATGCTTCTTAGATACTTTAATCCCATTGGGGCCCATGAGTCCGGGTTAATTGGCGAGGATCCGAAGGGAATTCCGAACAACCTGGTTCCTTATATTGCCCAGGTAGCCGTTGGAAAGCTGGACTGCCTTGGGGTCTTTGGAGATGACTACGATACTCCTGACGGCACCGGTGTACGGGACTATATACATGTTGTGGATTTGGCTGTGGGACATGTTAAGGCAATTGAAAAAATGAAGACTAGTAAAGGAGTACACGTCTACAATCTGGGAACGGGAGTAGGATATAGTGTGCTGGATGTGGTAAAAGCTTATGAAAAAGCCTGCGGAAGGGAAATACCTTACCAGGTAAAACCACGCCGTCCCGGAGATATTGCTACTTGTTACTGTGATGCGTCTAAAGCAAAGGAAGAACTGGGCTGGAAGGCTGAGCGGGGAATTGAAGAGATGTGTGTGGATTCATGGAAATGGCAATCCACGAACCCGGATGGTTACAGGGGATAGGTAAAGCACTTTCCTATTAAATAAAAATTTTCATGACTGAACTGTGATAAAATTGCTTGACAAAAAAATAGGAACTTGGTATGATAAAAAAACAGAACGCACTCTGTTTTTGTGTTTCTGAAGTAGAAAGTAGGGAAGCATATGAGAAGACAGGTTTATTCATTGCTGGTTGACAACAATCCAGGTGTATTAAGCAGGATTGCAGGTCTTTTCAGCAGAAGAGGGTACAGTATAGACAGTATTACTGCGGGGATGACGGCAGACATCAGGTTTACCAGAATTACAGTTGTGGCAACTGGAGATGAACTGATTTTGTCCCAGATTGAGAAGCAGGTACGCAAATTGGAAGATGTGGTTGAAATCAAACTGCTGCAGGACGGAGAATCTGTCTGCAGAGAATTGATTATGGTAAAGATCCGCGCAAATGCTGCCCAGAGGGCAGAAGTGATTTCAATTGCTGATATATTCAGGGCAAAAATTGTGGATGTGGAAAAAGAATCTATGATTATAGAACTGACTGGAAACCAATCAAAACTGGATGCGTTTCTGAATCTTCTGGACGGCTATGAAATACTGGAACTTGCAAGAACAGGAATTACAGGACTTGGAAGAGGTATTAAGGATGTCACATTTCTGGATTAGCCCCAGGTACTGTTACATATCAGGAAGCTAGAGGCCCTGGGCCTTTAACTAATACACTATTTAAATGCTTATCAGGCAGGGTGGCCTGGTGAATATGAATTAGGAGGAATTTCAAAATGTCAGCAAAAATTTATTATCAGGAAGATTGTAACCTGGCTGTATTAGAAGGTAAGACAATTGCAGTGATCGGTTATGGAAGCCAGGGACATGCACATGCCTTGAACCTGAAAGAGTCAGGATGCAATGTAATTATCGGTTTGTATGAAGGCAGCAAATCATGGGCAAAAGCAGAAGCACAGGGATTTGAAGTATTCACAGCAGCAGAGGCAACAAAAAAAGCAGATATCATTATGATTCTGATTAACGATGAGAAACAGGCTGCAATGTATAAGAACGATATTGAGCCAAACTTGGAAGAAGGCAACATGTTGATGTTCGCACACGGATTTGCAATCCATTTCGGACAGATTGTACCGCCTCCATATGTAGATGTTACAATGATTGCACCAAAAGGACCGGGACATACAGTAAGAAGCGAGTATCAGGCTGGAAAAGGTGTTCCATGTCTTGTAGCTGTTGAGCAGGACGCATCCGGTAAGGCACTGGATAAAGCACTGGCATATGCACTTGGAGTCGGCGGAGCAAGAGCTGGTGTTCTGGAGACTACATTCAGAACAGAGACAGAGACAGACCTTTTTGGCGAGCAGGCTGTACTTTGCGGCGGTGTCTGCGCGCTGATGCAGGCAGGCTTCGAGACATTGGTGGAAGCTGGATATGATGCAAGAAATGCATATTTTGAGTGTATCCATGAGATGAAGCTGATTGTAGACCTGATTTATCAGTCCGGATTTGCAGGAATGAGATATTCTATCTCTAATACGGCAGAATACGGTGACTATGTAACAGGGCCTAAGATTATTACAGAAGACACAAAGAAAGCTATGAAGAAGATTTTGGCCGATATCCAGGATGGTACTTTTGCAAAAGACTTCCTGCTTGATATGTCTGAAGCAGGCGGGCAGGCTCACTTCAGAGCAATGAGAAAACTTGGTGCAGAACATTCATCAGAAAAGATTGGTGAAGAAGTAAGAAAGCTTTATAGCTGGAGTGATGAAGATAAATTGATTAACAACTAATATTAAGTCCCGGTGTTTGTGGAAAACAGATACCGGGATTTTTTTATGCAATAAGAAACTGTATTTTCTGTTACATGAAAAAGAATCTCGCTTGCGAGATTCTCCGCCTGGGTTGGGTTGCGATAGCAACACCTTCTTTACCAACCCAGTGTGATCCCCCGGAGGGTTTTATATAATAGGAAACTACGTTTCCTATTTATATAAAAAAACATCCGCCTGACGGAAGCGGATGCTTTGGATTCTATATTATATTAAGCAATTGAGTTTACAGCTTTTGCTAAGCGGGAGATTTTTCTTCCAACTGTGTTTTTGTGATAAACACCTTTGCTTCCTGCTTTGGAAATTTCTTTAATAGCAGCCTGTAATGCTGTCTTTGCTGCTGCTGTGTCATTCTGTGCTACTGCAGCTTCAACTTTCTTTACAGAAGTTTTAACTTTAGACTTAATCGCTTTGTTCCTTGCAGCTTTTGTTTCGTTTACTAAAATTCTTTTTTTAGCAGATTTAATGTTAGCCAATCTGTACACCTCCAAATATGTGAAATTTTCAAATAGTGAATTCATTATTCCGCCAAAATCGGACACGGACGTTTTGCACGGAACATACTCATTCATTTTATGATAAGGAACAGTGGTTGTCAATACATATTTCTCAAAATATTGTAAAAACTACTTGTAACAATGATGCAAAGAAAAAGTGAGGACTGAAGATGTTGGAGAAGTATAGTGTAAGAACAGATTTGGCTCTGGAGGAAAAGGAACGGTTTGAATCTGACAATGTGGAAGTACAGGGGGTCGTTCTGGAAGAGGAGTATGATGAGGAAAAAGAGATCCGTATTACCAGAGTGCGCATTGAAACTGAAAATGGCGCGAAAGTTATGGGCAAGCCTGTGGGAACTTATCTTACTTTAGAAGCGCCGAATCTGGCCGTTCCGGATGAGGGGTATCACAGAGAGATTTCAGAAAAGCTGGCAGAATTTATCCGGGAACTAATTGAGGAAAAGGGCATAGAAGAGAAGGATGATTTATCCGTGCTCATTGTCGGACTTGGAAACCGCCAGGTGACACCGGATGCATTAGGGCCTCATGTTATTGATAATCTCTGTGTAACAAGGCATATTGTGAAAGAATACGGAAAATATGCAATGGGAATGGAGCATGCCAATCTGGTAAGTGCGATTGTGCCCGGTGTTATGGGACAGACCGGGATGGAAACTGTAGAGATTATCAAAGGGGTAGTAGAAGAGACAAAACCGGACATTGTAATTGCTATTGATGCATTGGCTGCCAGAAATAGCAGAAGACTGAACCGGACCATACAGATAGCGGATACAGGTATTAACCCAGGATCAGGTGTAGGTAACCATAGAAACGGGATTACGAAAGAAACTCTTGGAGTACCGGTCATAGCAATCGGTGTACCGACTGTAGTAGACGCCGCTACTATTGTAAATGATACGATGGAAAATCTGATTCGTGCACTGGAGACGTCAGAGATGCTCAAAGGTGTAGGGGATGTTCTGCGTACTTATAATGCGGCAGAAAAGTATGAGTTGGTAAAGGAGTTGATTTCTCCGCATCTGAATGGAATGTTTATGACTCCCAAGGATGCAGATGAAATGGTGAAACAGATCAGTTATACCATTTCAGAGGGGATGAACATGTTATTTACCAATGCACAGAAGGCATAACAGACATGCCGGGGTCATATATATGGAGAAGAGCGGGGCTTGAAAAGACCAAGCTAAAGCTGAAAGTGGGAAAGCATCCATGTCACTAAGGCGGGAAAAGATTCCGCCTAAGTCGACAGGATGTACTTTGCAGCTAAGGTCTGAAAAGACCAGACTAAAGCTGCATAGACATGGAAACATCCATGTCACTAAGGCGGGAAAAGACCCCGCCTAAGTCGACAGGATGTGCTTTGCAGCTAAGGTCTGAAAAGACCAGACTAAAGCTGCATAGACATGGAAACATCCATGTCACTAAGGCGGGAAAAGACCCCGCCTAAGTCGACAGGATGTGCTTTGCAGCTAAAGTCTGAAAAGACCAGACCAAAGCTGCATAAGCATGGCCCCGGAAGATGTTCTTGAAAGAAGGCAGTGTATGAAGCAATCGGATTTTTTGCGCATGTCTGCAGTTGCCCTTGGCACTCTGGCATGCATTGGTATGATATACATAAGCGGCCGAAATATGATGAGGGAATGGAAATATGAGAGCCGGGAGGCTGTCCAAAAATATACAGAAGAAATGTACATGCCGAGCCTGGCTTATCTAAAGAAAGAGCCAAAGCCTACGGCGATACAATGGATAAAGGAAAAAGCCCTTTCCTGGCTCCCTCTGGTAAAGTATGTGGAGCAGAAAGAGCCTTATGAATCTGTCATGGAGGATGAGGAAACCATTGCAAAAATTTTGGAAAATCAGGCAAACGATGAAAATATGGTTGATGAAAATGGGAATCTGATAAGTGAGAATAGAACTGTGCCTCAAGAGCCGCCTGCAGCACAAAACCAGTCTCCCATTGATATGTCTATTGAAAAGCTAAGAGATTTCAACTATCTGCTCGGTAATTTTTATATTGTAGACAGTACTACTATGATTGGGCCGGAACAGCTTAATGTAGATGATCTCCTTGGGAGAAGTATGAAAATTGACAAGAGCGGCGAGGGAGCTAAAGTTCTGATCTTCCATACCCATTCCCAGGAGGCATTTGCAGATTCCACGCCGGGAGACCCGAATACAAGTATTGTGGGGGTAGGAGAGTATTTGACACAGCTATTGAACCAAAAAGGAATTAAGACTATCCATGACTCGGGAGTTTATGATATTATCAATGGGCAGCTTGACAGAAGCAATGCATATGAGAATGCAGAAGCTTCCATCCGGCCTATTCTGGAAGCAAACCCGTCGGTGGAGGTGGTTATAGACCTGCACAGGGATGGAGTGGCAGAGGGCACCCACCTGGTAACAGAGGTGAATGGAAAGCCTACTGCAAAGATTATGTATTTTAACGGTTTGAGCCGTACCAGAACAAATGGTGATATTGCTTATCTATATAACCCGTATATTCAGGATAACCTGGCATTTTCCCTGCAAATGGAGCTGGCCTCAGAGAGTCAATATCCGGGCTTTACAAGGCGCATTTATCTGGGAGGATATAGATATAATCTGCATTTGCGGCCAAAGTCACTTCTGATAGAGGCAGGGGCCCAGACGAATACGGTAGAAGAAATGAGGAATGCTATGGAAGTCCTGGCTGATACATTAAATCATGTGTTGACGGAATAATTTATACGGGAGAGTTTAAAACTTCATTTTAAAGTTTGAATAACATTACATTTTGTGATAATATAACGAAGTCTATATAAGTGAGGAAACATCGATGTCACTTAAGGAAACAAGGAGAGGTACTATGGGAAATAAAAATACATATGATGCGGACAGTATTTCTGTATTAGAGGGATTGGAAGCAGTAAGAAAAAGACCTGGTATGTATATAGGGAGTGTTTCGACAAAAGGACTGAATCATCTGATCTATGAGATGGTGGACAATGCAGTAGATGAACACCTTGCAGGTTACTGTACACAAATTCATGTGACGCTGGAAAAGGACGGCTCGGCTACCATTGAGGATAATGGACGGGGCGTCCCTGTCGGCATGCATAAAAAAGGGGTATCTGCGGAGCGTATCGTATATACTACACTGCATGCAGGCGGGAAATTTGACGATTCAGTATATAAAACGAGCGGGGGTCTTCACGGAGTGGGTTCTTCCGTGGTGAATGCACTTTCCAGTTATATGGATGTGCAGGTCAGCAGGGAAGGAAGCATCCATCACGACCGATACGAAAGGGGAGTGCCTGTCATTGAGCTGGAGGACGGTCTTCTGCCAGTGATTGGGAAGACAAGAAAGACAGGAACGAAAGTTAATTTTCTCCCGGATGACACAATTTTCGAAAGAACTAGGTTTCGGGCAGAGGAGGTAAAAAGCCGGCTTCATGAAACGGCTTATCTGAATCCGGAGCTTACGATTATTTTTGATGATAAAAGACTAAGCCCGGCGGAGCATATTGTTTATCATGAGCCGGATGGGATTATCGGGTTTATTAAGGATCTGAACCAGAAAAAAGAGATGATTCATGATCCGGTTTATTTTAAAGGAATATCGGAAGGTATAGAAGTAGAAGTGGTATTGCAGTATGTGAATGAATTCCATGAAAATGTACTGGGATTCTGCAATAACATTTACAATGCAGAGGGGGGAACCCATCTGACAGGATTTAAGACTACATTTACAACAGTTATGAACCAGTATGCAAGGGAATTGGGCGTTTTAAAGGAGAAAGATGCAAACTTCACAGGGGCGGATATTCGGAATGGGATGACTGCCATTGTTTCCATTAAACACCCCGATCCCAGGTTTGAGGGTCAGACAAAGACAAAGCTGGACAACCCTGATGCCGCAAAAGCTGCAGGCAAGGTGACCGGGGATGAGATTACTCTATATTTTGACAGGAATCTGGAGACGCTGAAAAAGGTATTGACCTGTGCTGAAAAAGCCGCGAAAATCAGGAAAACAGAGGAAAAGGCAAAGACTAACCTTCTGACGAAGCAGAAATACTCCTTTGACAGCAATGGAAAACTGGCAAATTGTGAGAGCAGGGACCCAAAGAAATGCGAGATTTTTATCGTAGAGGGAGATTCAGCCGGAGGTTCGGCAAAGACAGCAAGGGACAGAAACTATCAGGCAATTCTGCCTATCAGGGGAAAAATCCTGAATGTGGAGAAAGCAAGCATTGATAAAGTGCTGGCAAATGCAGAGATTAAAACAATGATCAATGCCTTTGGGTGTGGATTTTCAGAAGGGTACGGCAATGATTTTGATATCAGCAAACTGCGGTATGATAAAATCATTATCATGGCCGATGCTGATGTAGACGGGGCACATATTTCTACGCTGCTGCTGACTTTATTTTACCGCTTTATGCCGGAACTGATATATGAGGGACATGTTTATATTGCCATGCCTCCTCTATATAAAGTGATGCCCAAAAATGGAGAGGAAGAATATCTTTATGATGATAAGGCCCTGGAGAAGTACAGAAAGACTCATGATGGCCCCTTTACTCTTCAAAGATATAAAGGTCTGGGTGAAATGGATGCCCAGCAGCTTTGGGAGACCACGTTGGACCCGGAAACCAGGATGCTGACACTGGTGGAAATCGAAGATGCACGTATGGCATCCGGTGTAACGGAAATGCTGATGGGAACAGAAGTACCACCCAGGCGTTCCTTCATATATGAAAATGCCACAGATGCGGAGCTGGATGTATAAGTTGTGTAAGCGAGGAAACATCCATAGGCTTTAAAATACAAAGCCTACCTTATTGAACATTAGTAGTTCAATAAGTATAAGTTGCATAAGCAGGGAGGGATAAAATGAGTAGTGTTGAATCACAA
Organism: Faecalicatena contorta; assembly: GCF_003149105.1. GTDB lineage: Bacteria > Bacillota > Clostridia > Lachnospirales > Lachnospiraceae > Muricomes > Muricomes contortus_C. The sequence goes on from NZ_QGDS01000001.1 coordinate 250,308, forward strand.
GTCATCAGAACTGAATATTCTGAAATCATGAAGAAGTCGTACATTGATTATGCCATGAGCGTTATCATTGCCAGAGCACTGCCTGATGTAAGAGATGGTTTGAAGCCGGTGCAGAGAAGAACTTTGTACGACATGTATGAACTGGGAATCCGGTATGACAAACCATATAGAAAATGTGCACGTATTGTGGGAGATACAATGGGTAAGTATCATCCTCACGGTGACAGCTCCATATATGAGTCTCTGGTGGTAATGGCCCAGGAATTCAAAAAAGGAATGATCTTGGTGGATGGTCACGGTAATTTCGGCTCCATAGAGGGAGACGGTGCAGCCGCCATGCGTTATACGGAAGCAAGGCTTACAAAGTTTACCCAGGAAGCATATCTGGCAGACCTGGATAAAAACATTGTGGATTTTGGACCGAACTTTGATGAGACGGAGAAAGAGCCTCTTGTTTTGCCTGTACGTGTTCCAAACCTCTTAATAAATGGAGCAGAGGGAATCGCTGTAGGTATGGCCACCAGTATTCCGACCCATAATCTGTGTGAAGTGATTGATGCCGTGAAGGCTTACATGAAGAATGACGAAATCAGTACAAAGCAGTTGATGAGGTATGTCAAAGGCCCGGATTTTCCTACAGGCGGTATTGTAGTCAATAAGGATGAATTGCTGAACATTTATGAAAACGGACAGGGGAAAATCAAAATCCGGGGAAAAGTGGAGGTTGAGGAATTAAAAGGCGGCAAAAACCAGCTTGTCATAACCGAGATTCCTTATACAATGATAGGAAGCGGCATCGGGAAGTTCTTAAATGACGTTTATGGCCTTGTAGAATCCAAGAAAACGGGCGATATTGTAGATATTTCTAATCAGTCCTCTAAAGACGGCATCCGGATTGTGCTGGAGCTGAAAAAGGGAGCAGATGTAGAGAATCTGAAAAATATGCTTTATAAAAAAACCCGTCTTGAGGATACTTTCGGGGTGAATATGCTGGCAGTCGCGGAAGGCCGGCCGGAAACATTGGGACTTAAAGCAATCATTGAGCATCATGTAGACTTCCAGTTTGAACTGATGACCAGAAAGTATACCACACTGCTGCGAAAAGAGCAGGAGAAAAAGGAAGTACAGGAAGGTTTGATAAAAGCCTGTGATGTTATAGATTTGATTATAGAAATACTCAGAGGAAGTAAATCTGTAAAAGATGCAAGAGCCTGCCTTGTCAATGGTATCACAGAAAATATTACTTTTAAGTCTAGTATATCCAAGAAAATGGCGGCACTCCTTAGATTTACGGAAAGACAGGCCACGGCGATTCTTGAGATGCGCCTGTATAGGCTGATTGGACTGGAAATTGAAGCTTTACAGAGAGAACATGAGGAAACGCTGAAACATATTGCCCGTTATGAAGATGTCCTGAATCATTATGACTCTATGGCTGACTTAATTATAGAAGAATTAGATTCCTATAAAAAAGAATATGGGCGGAAACGCCGTACCATGATTGAAAATGCGGAAGAGGCAGTATTTGAGGAAAAGAAGATTGAGGAGCAGGAAGTCGTCTTTTTAATGGACAGGTTTGGCTATGCAAAAACCATTGACGTGGCTGTATATGAGAGAAATAAAGAAGCTGCCGACAGTGAAAACAAATATGTGATTCACTGTATGAATACCGGGAAAGTTTGTATTTTCACAGACAAAGGGAAAATGCATCAGGCCAAGGTACTGGATTTGCCTTATGGAAAGTTCCGGGATAAAGGTATTCCCATTGACAATATTACGAATTATTCCAGCAGCGAGGAACAGATTGTTTTGATGTGCGATGCGGAACAGATGCGTTTTGCAAAATTACTTTTTACTACGAAGCAGGGTATGATTAAAAAAGTAGAGGGTACGGAATTCCAGGTGTCAAAACGTACTATAGCAGCTACAAAGCTCCAGGAGGAAGATGGACTTATTAGTGTGAATGTGGTAACAGAGAACCAGAACATAGTACTTCAGACCAAAGGCGGATATTTCCTGAGGTTTCCGGCGGAAGAAGTGCCTGAGAAGAAAAAAGGAGCCGTCGGTGTGAGAGGAATCAAGCTTCAGAAAAAAGATGAAATAGAGCAGGTATATCTCTTTGAAGAGGGGACAGAGACAAAAATAACTTATGGGGAAAAAGAGGTGTATTTGAATCGGCTGAAACAGTCACGGAGAGATACCATGGGAACAAAGAACCGGAGTTAGGGAAAAATTCCTTGATTTTCCTTGATTTTCTTAAAGAATGGTGCTATACTTGCTGTAGTTATATAAGGAACCTGGCGGAAGAGTGAACGAAAGTTCACTCTTCTTTATTGCCGGGGATGCGGCAAAACAGTCTCATGAATGGTTTTTCACTGGTAGGTTTCTTTTAACCATATTTATAAAAAGTGCAGAGAAAGGAAGTTTAGCGTGTCAAGAAGAGAACAGTATGAACAGCAGACAGAGGAGCTTTTGGAACCTATCGTCAAAGGGTTTGGATTTGAGCTGGTAGATGTGGAGTATGTGAAGGAAGTAGGAACATGGTATTTGCGGGCCTACATTGATAAGCCGGGAGGAATTACCGTAGATGACTGCGAGGCGGTCAGCAGGAAGTTTTCGGATATTCTGGATGAGAAGGATTATATCGAAGATACTTATATTTTTGAGGTGAGTTCTCCGGGACTGGGCAGACAGCTGAAAAAGGAGAAGGATTTTAAGCGGAGCCTGGGAGAAGAAGTGGAGGTACGGACCTACAGAGCCATTGACAGACAGAAGGAGTTTTTAGGAATATTAAAAGACTATGATAAAGATACTGTGACGATAGAGTATGAGGATGGGTCTGCACAGGTTTTTGAGAAAGGTGACATAGCGCTGATCCGTTTAGCTTTGGACTTTTAATTTAGGAGGAAATAATAATGAATACAGAACTATTAGAAGCATTGAATATTCTTGAACAGGAAAAGAACATCAGTAAAGAAACGATGTTAGACGCAATCGAGAATTCCCTCATCAGTGCATGTAAGAACCATTTTGGAACGTCAGAGAATATCAAAGTAATTATGGACCGGGAAACCTGTGATTATGCAGTATATGCTGAAAAAGAAGTTGTTGAAGAGGTATTTGACCCGGCTTTGGAAATCAGCCTGGAGGATGCGGAGCAGATTGATTCTGCACTTCAGATTGGGGATGTGGCACAGATTCCAATTGAATCAAAGTCTTTTGGCAGAATCGCAACACAGAACGCAAAGAACCTGATTCTTCAGAAAATCAGAGAAGAAGAGAGAAAAGTTGTTTATGACCAGTATTTTGAAAAAGAAAAAGATATTGTAACTGGAATTGTGCAGCGATATGTAGGACGGAACATCAGCATTAATCTGGGAAGAGCCGATGCAATGCTGACGGAGAACGAGCAGGTAAAGGGGGAAGTATTCCATCCCACGGAAAGAATTAAACTTTATGTTGTGGAAGTGAAAAATACACCGAAAGGGCCTAAGATTTTAGTATCCCGGACACATCCGGAACTTGTGAAGCGCTTGTTTGAAGCCGAAGTAGCGGAAGTAAAGGACGGTACGGTTGAGATTAAGAGTATTGCCCGTGAAGCTGGTTCCCGTACGAAGATGGCTGTCTGGTCTAATGAGGAAAATGTAGACCCGGTAGGTGCCTGTGTAGGAATGAATGGTACCAGGGTTAATGCAGTAGTTAATGAATTGCGGGGAGAAAAAATTGATATCATCAACTGGAGCGACAACCCGGCGTTGTTGATAGAAAATGCATTAAGTCCTGCAAAAGTAATTTCTGTAATGGCAGATCCGGATGAGAAAGCGGCAAGTGTTATAGTGCCGGATTACCAGCTTTCACTGGCTATTGGAAAGGAAGGACAAAATGCAAGGCTTGCTGCGCGTCTGACTGGATATAAGATTGATATTAAGAGTGAGACTCAAGCCATTGAATCAGGAGAGCTTCCGGAAGACTATATGGAACAAATGGGTATGGAAGAAGCGGGATATGGAGAGAACTATGAAGAGGGGTACGATGAGCAGTATCCGCAGGAATATGAAGAAACGCCTGCTGATACAGCCTACGATGAAATAGAGTTTATCGAGACCGAGAATGAATAACCCTTTATGTGAGGTGAAATAATTGAGCAATAGAAAGATACCTATGCGCAAATGCGTCGGCTGCGGTGAAATGAAGCCGAAAAAAGAGATGATACGCGTTCTGCGGACGGCAGAAGAGGAATTTGTACTGGATGCCACTGGAAAAAAGAACGGACGGGGAGCTTATATGTGCTGCTCCAGAGAATGTTTTGACAGGGCAGTGAAAAGTAAGGGGCTGGAGCGTTCCTTTAAACAGTCTATTCCTGCGGATGTATATGAGCGTCTGGAAAAGGAGATGAGTGAGATTGATCCAAGATAGAGTGTTATCTCTGATAGGGCTTGCCACAAAGGCAGGAAAGACAGTGAGCGGCGAGTTCATGACGGAAAGCGAAACAAAGTCAGGAAAAGCGGTGCTTGTAATCGTTGCAGGTGATGCTTCGGACAACACAAAAAAGAAGTTTCGCGATATGTGTGAATTTTATAAGGTTCCAATTTATATTTACGGAGATAAAGACACCTTAGGGCATGCAATAGGGAAGGAATTCCGTGCATCTCTGGCGATATTGGACGAAGGATTTGCAAAAGGAATTCGGAAACAAATAGAAGCAAAAGACAATACAATTGCATAAGGGAGGTAGTTTTAATATGGCAAAAATGAGAGTACATGAACTGGCTAAGGAGCTGGGGATGGAAAATAAAGAATTGATGGATGTATTGGCAAAGAAGAATGTGGAAATTAAAAGCCACATGAGTTCTTTGGATAATGAAGTGGTGGAAGAAATGAGAAAGAAAACCGGAGGCAGCTCTGCTGCATCTGAAGAAAGGAATACCGGTGCAGAAAGACCGGCAGAGGAGTCAGCACCTAAAAAGAAAAATATCGTACAGGTGTTCCGTCCCCAGAATACGAAAAGCGGTGGCCGTGTGCAGAGCGGACAGCGACCGGGGGGAAACCGTGAAGGGCAGCGTCCGGCTGGAAATATGCAGGGTCAGCAGAGACCCGGGGGGAACAGACCGACAGGACAGGGACAGCGTACAGGAGGTGCTGTGTCTCCACATAATCAGGCAGGAGATGCATCTTCCCAGCGTCAGCCAGGAACCGGATCCTCACAGCGTCAGCAGGGATATGGGTCCTCATCACAGCGCCAGCAGGGATATGGATCACAACAGCGTCCGGCAGGACAGGGACAGCAGCGTCCTTATGGAAACAGACCGGCAGGACAGGGACAGCAGCGTACAGGAGGGCAGAATTTTGCATCTCAGGGCGGGCAAAGAACACCAGGCTCTTCTCAGGATACGAGACAGGGCGGCGGACGTTTCCAGGGACAGAGGAATCCAAATGCACAGAATCAGAGGACCGGTGAAGGCGGACAGAATCCACGTTTTAACAATAACCGTGGACCAAGACCAGCTGGCGGACAGGAAAGAAGTTTCGGAAGAAGCCAGGATCGGCCCCAGGATAGAAACTTTGGCGGACAGGGCGGCAGAAATGCAGCAAATAACCAGCGCGGTACTGCTGGAGTAGTGCGCGGACAGGAGCGCCGGGACGGCAGAAGAGAAGATAGAGATGCAATTCCCACACCATTGGTAGAGCAGCAGAAGACACAGAGGAATAAAGCAAAAGAAAAAGAGAAAGACTACAAGAAGAAAGAATATAGAGACAACGAATTTGCCGGCAAGGGTAAAAAGGGCAAAAAACAGAAGCCAGCGGCGGAAGTGGTAAAACCGCAGCAAAAACAGATGGAGAAGAAAGAAGAAATCAAACAGATCATTCTTCCGGAAGTGCTTACAATTAAAGAGCTTGCTGATAAAATGAAGATTGTGCCATCTGTCATTGTAAAGAAACTGTTCCTTCAGGGGAAAATCGTTACAGTGAATCAGGAAGTTGATTATGAGACAGCAGAAGAAATTGCAATGGAATTTGATGTTTTATGTGAGAAGGAAGAAGTGGTGGATGTCATTGAAGAACTTCTCAAAGAGGAGCAAGAAGACGAAAGCACAATGGTAAAACGTCCTCCGGTAGTATGTGTTATGGGGCATGTTGACCATGGTAAAACTTCACTTCTGGATGCAATCCGTCATACAAATGTAATCGGCCGTGAGGCAGGCGGAATCACACAGCACATCGGTGCTTACGTGGTGGAAGCAAATGGAGAGGAAATCACATTCCTGGATACGCCTGGACACGAGGCTTTTACTGCAATGCGTATGCGCGGTGCGAGCTCAACAGATATCGCCATCCTGGTTGTAGCTGCCGATGACGGCGTGATGCCTCAGACTGTGGAAGCAATCAACCATGCAAAGGCTGCCGGAATTGAAATTATTGTGGCAATCAACAAGATTGATAAGCCGAGTGCAAATATTGACAGGGTAAAACAAGAACTGGCAGAATATGAACTGATTCCAGAGGATTGGGGCGGAAGCACTATTTTCGTGCCTGTATCAGCTCATACAAGAGACGGAATCAAGGATCTGCTGGAAATGATTCTTCTGACAGCAGAAGTAATGGAACTCAAAGCAAATGCAGACCGTTCCGCGAGAGGTCTTGTGATTGAAGCAGAGCTTGACAAAGGAAAAGGATCTGTGGCAACTGTTCTTGTGCAGAAGGGAACCCTTCGTGTAGGAGATGCTATTGCAGCGGGCTCCGCTCATGGTAAAGTAAGAGCCATGATGGATGATAAAGGACGCCGTGTCAAAGAGGCAGGACCGTCTCAGCCAGTGGAAATTCTGGGATTGAATGATGTACCAAATGCAGGTGAAGTATTCGTAGGATGTGAAACTGAGAAGGAAGCAAGAAGCTTTGCAGAAACATTTATCTCACAGAATAAAGTGAAGCTGCTGGATGATACCAAAGCGAAGATGTCACTGGATGATTTGTTTAATCAGATTAAAGAGGGTAATTTAAAAGAGCTGAACATTATAGTAAAAGCAGATGTTCAGGGTTCTGTGGAGGCATTGAAGCAGAGTCTGCTGAAGCTTTCCAATGAAGAGGTTGTCATTAAAATTATCCACGGCGGTGTTGGTGCAATCAATGAATCAGACGTCAGCCTGGCATCCGCTTCTAACGCAATTATCATTGGTTTCAATGTAAGACCTGATGCAACTTCAAAAGAAATTGCAGACCGGGAAGGTGTAGATTTGAGATTGTACAGAGTTATTTACAGTGCAATTGAAGATGTAGAAGCAGCCATGAAGGGTATGCTGGATCCTATCTTTGAAGAGAAGGTTCTGGGCCATGCAGAAGTGCGTCAGACATTTAAGGCATCTGGTATAGGAACGATTGCCGGATCTTATGTACAGGATGGTATCTTTGAGAGAGGATGCTCTGTGCGTCTGACAAGAGACGGAATTGTTATCTTCGACGGACCTCTTGCATCACTCAAGCGTTTTAAAGATGATGTGAAGGAAGTAAGAACCGGATATGAGTGCGGTTTTGTCTTTGAAAACTTTAATGATATCAAGGAAGGCGATCTGGTAGAAGCATACAAGATGGTTGAGATAGAAAGAAAATAGAACCGCAGGCATGACAGCGGTGATATAAAGGAGCGATTTTTATGAGAAAAAACAGTATTAAGAATACAAGAATCAACACAGAGGTCCAGCGTGAATTGAGCAACATTCTGCGCGGAGGAATCAAAGACCCGCGTGTTGCTCCTATGACTTCTGTCGTAGCTGTAGAGGTGGCTCCCGACCTGAAGACATGTAAGGCATATATCAGTGTTCTGGGAGATAAGAAGGCACAGGAGGACACAATCAAGGGACTTCAGAGTGCAGAAGGCTATATCAGGCACGAACTGGCAAGAACAATTAATATGAGAAACACCCCTGAAATCAAATTTATTATGGACCAGTCTATTGAGTACGGGGTGAATATGAGTAAAAAAATTGATGAGTTGACCCGAGATTTGAAAGATGAGGCAGAATAATATGAGTATACAATTATCTGATGTCCTGCAGGGGAAGAAGACCGTAGCACTGGGCGGGCATATCCGCCCGGACGGGGATTGTGTAGGCTCAAGCCTGGGGCTGTATATTTACTTGAAAGAACAGTATCCGGAAGTGGAGACAGATGTGTATCTGGAAGAAATTCCAGAATCTTATCAGATGATTCATGGAACAGATGCGGTAAAGCACAATATACCTGAAGGCAGACAGTATGATTTATTTATCTGTCTGGACTGCGGAGATGAGATGCGCCTTGGTTTTTCGGAGCCTTTATTCCAGGCTGCGAAAGAGACATTTTGTATTGATCATCATGTGAGCAATCGTGCATTTGCGGATAAGAATTATATTGTTCCAGATGCAAGCTCAACTTCAGAGCTGGTATACAGGATGCTGGATAAGGAGAAAATCAGTCTCTACACAGCAGAAGCCCTGTACATGGGAATTATACATGATACAGGAGTGTTTCAGTACTCCTGCACTTCTCCGGAGACGATGGAGGCAGCAGCGGAGCTTCTGCGTAAAGGGGTAGATGGCAATAAGATTATTGATAAAACATATTATGAAAAAACATATATACAGAATCAGATTTTGGGAAGAGCATTGCTTGAAAGTATTTTGATTTTAGATAAGAAATGCATCGTATCGTCTGTCAGTAAAAGTGAGATGGAGTTTTACGAGGCAAAACCAAGTGATTTGGAAGGCATTGTGAGCCAGCTTAGACTGACTCAGGGAATAGAAGTTGCTATGTTTATGTATGAACTGGAAACCCGGCAGTTTAAAGTCAGCCTGCGTTCTCAGGGAAAAGTAGATGTAAGTACAATAGCACAGTTTTTTGGAGGAGGCGGGCATAAAAGAGCTGCCGGATTTACAATGAAGGGTACCAGCCACGATGTGATTAACAATGTAGGTGCCCGGATTGTACTCCAGCTTGACCGGAAAGACAATTTATGATAAATGGAATTATCAATGTATACAAAGAAAAAGGATATACCTCCCATGATGTAGTGGCCCGGCTCAGGGGAATTTTAGGGCAGAAGAAAATAGGGCACACCGGAACGCTGGACCCTGATGCAGAAGGGGTTCTCCCGATATGTCTTGGGAGAGCAACAAAATTGTGTGATATGCTGACTGATAAGGACAAAACTTACGAGACTGTCCTTTTGTTTGGAAAGACAACAGATACTCAGGACATTTCTGGAAAAGTACTGGAGGATAAAGACACTTCTTTCCTGACAGAAAGCAATGTAAGAGAATGTATAGAGGGGTATGTTGGGGAATATAAGCAGCTTCCGCCGATGTATTCTGCTCTGAAGGTAAATGGCAGGAAATTATATGAGCTTGCAAGGGAAGGAATCGAAATAGAGCGGAAGAGAAGGATAGTTCAAATTTTTGACATCAAAATCCAAACTATAAAACTTCCCAGGGTATCTATGAAAGTAAAGTGTTCTAAGGGTACATATATCCGCACCTTGTGCCATGATATTGGACAAGACCTTGAAACAGGGGCATGTATGGAAACATTGCTGAGGACATCGGTGGGCCGTTTCGAGGTTAAGGACAGTCTTAAGCTGGAACAAATAGAAGAATTGAAAAAAGCAGGAAAACTTTCAGAGGTTATAATTCCCATTGATGCTATGTTTTCGGGGCTTCCGGCAGTTACAGTGGCAGATGCACATGCAGCTTATGCCTACAATGGAAATCCTCTCCGCCTGGAGTATATGACGGAAGGGCCGGCCATTGCTGAGGATAAAAGAGTCAGAGTATATAACGAAGAGGGAAAGTTCATAGGCATTTATCATTATCTTACTGAAAAAAAAGAGTACAGGCTTGAAAAAATGTTTTTTCTTCCTTAAAAATAGCGAGGATAAATATGCAGTATTATACAGACATCAATTCCTATCAGGGATTGGAAAAAACGGCGGTAACACTGGGAAAGTTTGACAGCCTTCACAGAGGGCATCAAAGGCTGGTTAAAAGTATACAGTCTTATGCGCAAAAAAAGAATGTAAAAAGTGTTGTATTTGCTTTTGACATAAATAAGGAAACTCTGCTGACCAATCAGGAACGGAGAAATCACCTGGAAACTCAGGTTGACTGCATGATACAATGCCCTTTTACAAAGGAAATCCGGGAGATGGAGGCAGAAGCATTCATTGAAAAAGTTCTCGTAGAGAAGCTTCATGCTTCTTATATTGTCGTGGGAACTGATTTTCATTTCGGGCACAGGAAGCGCGGAAATGTAGAGATGCTGGCACGATATGCCGAAAAGTACCACTATCAATTGGACGTACTTAATAAGGAATTGTATCAGGGCAGGGAAATCAGCAGCACATATGTAAGAGCCGCACTTGCAGAGGGCGATGTGGAGCTTGCAAATCTGCTTCTGGGATATCCTTATCATATGTCAGGTGTGGTGGAGCATGGAAAGCGCTTAGGGCGTACTCTGGGATTCCCTACCATGAATATCATACCGGCGGACAGGAAAATTGTGCCTCGATATGGAGTTTATACCTGTAAAATATGGATAGAGGGAGAAGTATTTACGGGAATCGGCAATGTGGGAATGAGGCCCACAGTGACAGAGGAGAAGCGGGTGCTGCTGGAGGTATTTGTATTTGAATATGATGGAGACGCCTATGGAAAGAATATCACAGTCGAATTCTGTGCTTTTGAGCGCCCGGAGAAAAAGTTTGACTCTATAGAAGAGATGAAACGACAGGTAGATTTGGATATTGCTTTTGGAAAGGCATATTTTCAAGAATGATGCAGGTGGTTTGTTTTTATCGCCGATACAATTAAGAAAAAGGAAAAATACCGCTTATTCGATAATAAGTGGTATTTTTGCGTTTTAATGAATTTCTTCCGAGATTTATTGACAGAGGATAAGAGCGGACGTATAATAAAACTGTTTACAAAGAAACAGTTTATTGGTAAACAAATTGGGGGACGAAAAAAATGGCACGGGAAATTAATGAATTAAAAGAACAATTTGCTCTTACATTTTTTCAGGTAAGGCAAGTACTGGCAATTTTTCATACGGGTGTAAATACACAGATGAAGCAATATGATGTGAATTCAGCAGAGTTAGCATTAATGAAAATGATCAAGGAAAACACAGCAGATTCGAAAAAGAACGCAACCAGCCATGATATTCAAAATTGTCTGTGCATTTCCAAGGGAGCAGTTTCAAAAATGCTTGGGGCTCTGGAGCAGAAGGGCTATCTTAATCGGGAGGTGAACCTGCAAAACCGCCGGACATTGATTATCACCCTGACAGAAGCAGGACAAAAGATTTTAGAAAAACTGGAAGGCTTACTAAACGAGATACTTATAGAGCTGATTCAGCAAATGGGTATTGAGAATGCCGAACAGTTTATCCTTAGTATGAACAAATTTGCCACTGCCACAAAGGAGGTTTTAGAAGAGAAACAACCCGGTATAGGAGACTACAAATGTAAATAAGGAAAGAGAATATTATGCTAAAACTAACTGAAATACGAAAATCGTATAACACATTTAATTTTACTCAGACAGCCCTTGATGGAGTTTCGGTGTCGTTCCGAAATAATGAATTTGCGGCCATCCTGGGCCCTTCAGGTTCCGGTAAAACAACGATGCTGAACATTATCGGAGGCCTGGATCATTATGACTCGGGAGACTTGGAGATTGATGGAATATCTACGAAGAAATACAAATCTGGAGATTGGGATACTTATCGAAATAACAGGATCGGCTTTGTTTTTCAAAGTTATAACCTGATTCCTCATCAGTCGATTCTGGCCAATGTTGAACTGGCACTTACGCTTAGTGGTGTCTCACCGGCAGAGCGTAAGGAAAGAGCTACGAAAGCCCTGGCAGAAGTAGGGCTTGGAGAACATATCAGAAAACTGCCAAACCAATTAAGCGGAGGTCAAATGCAGCGTGTAGCAATCGCCAGAGCACTAATCAATGACCCGGAGATTTTATTGGCAGATGAGCCTACTGGTGCCCTTGATACTAAGACCAGTAAGCAGGTTATGGAGTTGCTGACCCAGATTGCCAAAGACAGATTGGTCATCATGGTAACGCATAACCCGGAGCTGGCAGACCAATATGCTAACCGTATCATCCGGCTGAAAGATGGACAAATTGTATCCGACACGAATCCCCTTGATCCTGAGAAAGAAGAACAGCATCCGGGGGCTGCACCAAGAAAGGTAAGCATGTCCTTGTTTACTGCTGTATCGTTATCTCTTAGCAATCTGATGACAAAGAAGGGGCGCACTTTTGTGGTTTCACTGGCAGGATCCATTGGAATTATCGGGATTGCGGCAATTCTCGCCCTGGCTAGTGGCATCAATGCATATATCAAGGATATTGAGGAAGAGACCATGAGTATTTATCCGCTCACCATTCAGGAGTCCGGGATTGATTATGGCAGTCTGTTTGCCAGTATGGGAGTGTCTTCCGAAGCATCAGAGAAGGATAAAGAAGAGGGAGATACGAAGAGTGATGGGGCAGAGAAGGTCAAGGAAAGAAAGATTGTGGAAGGCCTCTTTCAAAGCCAGAACAAAAATGACCTGAAATCTTTAAAAGCTTATATAGATAAGAACGAAAAGAAAATTAACCCCTATGTAAAAACAATCCAATATGTATATGATGTGACTCCACAGATTTATCTGGCAGATACGGCAAATGGGGCCGACCAGGTAAGTCCTGATTCCCTTCTTAGCAGCTATGGAATTGGAGCCGGCAGTGCGATGACTTCTATTTTTGGTTCCGGCAGCAACTCAGGGATGAATGTCTTTCACGAGCTGCCTGGAAAGAGTGAAATTTATGACTATCAGTATGAGATTAAGGCAGGCCGCTGGCCCGAGAGCTATGATGAAACAGTACTTGTGCTGATGCCGGATGGAAGTATTTCTGATTATGTACTTTATGCTATGGGACTCAGAGACCGCACAGAGCTAAAAGATATGCTGAAAGCAATGATAAGCAATCCAGAAGTTGAGGCTACACTTGAAAATGAAGATATTAGTCCTTCATATAAAGATATGCTGGGAGCAAAGTTTAAGGTTATCAGTGCAGCCAAACGCTATGAATACGATGACGGCTACAAGGTCTGGGTAGATAAATCAGACAATCAAGAGTACATGAAATCACTCGTGGAACAGGGATTGGATTTAAAAGTTGTCGGAGTAGTCCAGGGGGATCCAGATGCAGCGGCAACCTCTCTTTCTCCGGGAATCAACTATACCCCGGAGCTGATTCAGTATCTTATGGAAGATGCAGCAAAAGAAGATATTGTGAAACAACAGTTGGAAAATCCAGAGGTCAATGTTTTGACCGGAAAGTCTTTTGCAGAAGAGAAAGAGGAAAATGCGCAGTCAGACTTTGAGTTTACGGATTTAATTACAATTGACGAAGAGGCAATTAAAAATGCGTTTGGAGTAGATAGTTCGAAAATAAATCTCGACTTATCAGGCCTGGGTAATTTATCCATAAATACAGATGGAGTCGAGATGCCGGAGATGAATTTGGAGGATATAACCCAATCACTTGCCGGACAGATAAACATTCCCCAGGAGCAGCTTACTGGAATTATGAACGGTGTCATGCAAAGTTTTCTGGCGGAGCAGATAGCCCAAGGGGTTACTGATCCGACACTGATTGTGGCAAATCTACAGGAATATTTAAACCGCGCAGATGTGCAGGAATCCATCGGTGCACAGCTAGGCCAGGTGATTGGTGAATCACAGATTGATGTACAAATTAACGATGCGGTACAAATGTATGTGTCAACAGCCCTGGAAAGTTATATGACGCAGCTCATAACATCTCTGCAGACACAGCTGCAGACGCAGATTCAGAGCCAAATACAAGGCGTTATGGCACAATTGCCGCAGCAGATGCAAAATGCCTTTAGTATTGATCAGAACGCTTTTATTAAGGCATTCCAAATCAACATGTCAGAAAATGAAATTATGGAGCTGATGACAACAATGATGAGCCGGGAGGACAGCTCCTATGAAGCAAACCTGACGGCATTAGGATATTCAACACCAGATAATCCATCACAGATTAATCTTTATCCAAAGGACTTTAATGCCAAAGCGGAAGTGGAGGCTTTCCTGAAAGACTATAATAATCAGATGGAAGACGCAGGAAAAGAAGATAAAGTGATTAACTATACAGATTTGGTGGGGACGATGATGTCGTCTGTAACAGACATTGTTGATACCATCAGTTATGCCTTGATAGCATTTGTAGCAATCTCGCTGATTGTGTCTTCCATTATGATTGGGGTAATTACCTATATCTCCGTTCTGGAGCGGAAAAAAGAAATTGGTATCCTGCGCGCTATAGGTGCCAGTAAAAGAGATGTCAGGAGAGTATTTAATGCGGAGACCTTGATTATCGGTTTTGTAGCCGGTCTTCTTGGGGTTTTAGTCACCTATATGGTCAGCATTGTTGCAAATATTATTGTTTACAACAAGCTTGGCATTGAAAACATTGCGCAGCTGCCGATAAATGCTGCCATTATCCTGATTGGAATCAGTATGCTGCTGGCATTTATTTCTGGTCTGTTCCCATCATCGGCAGCGGCACGTAAAGATCCGGTGGAAGCACTGCGGAGTGAATAATGTAACATTCCCCATAACTGCTGAATATATTTAATAGTAATTAAGATTAAAAGGGAATATGTGTTTTGGCTATTAAAATATTTATTGATCAAGGTCATAATCCTGTCGGTTATTTCAACAGCGGCGCGGTAGGTAATGGGTTATATGAATCGGATATAACTTATCGGGTTGGAATTTATTTACAAAATTTATTAATCAGTGATTCAAGATTTGAGGTACGTGTATCAAGGCCGGAACCAGATACAGTATTAGGAACGAGCAATACTACCAGCCTTGCAGAAAGAGTAAGAATGGCAAATGATTGGCCCGCAGATTATTTTATCAGTATTCATTGTAATGCGAACCCAAATCCTGCTGTAAACGGTACAGAAATATATATATATCAATACCTCACACAAGCGGAATGGCTCGCGGAGCATGTTATGGATGGAATAACCGGGACAGTCGGAACAAGGGATAACGGAATACGTGAAAATCCGTCACTATATGTTTTGAGAAACACCAACATGCCTGCAATACTGGTTGAGCTGGCATATCTTACGAATACTTCTGATGCACAAAAGCTGCGTGACAATGAGTATCAATTTGCATATGGTATTTATTTAGGAATAATGCAATACTTTGGTTTTGAATAGAAAGAACGGAAACAACTGGAAAAAGAACCGCTATCATGCTAGAATAGTAACAAATACATGAGGTGAAAATAGACATGAAACAAAAAGGAATATCAATTAAAGATATCGCTGAAAAAGCCGGTGTATCAGTTGCAACCGTATCCCGGGTGATAAATAAAAATGGCCGCTTTTCAAAGCAAACAGAACAGCGGGTATTAAATATTATAGAAGAATATGATTATCGTCCGAATGAGCTGGCAAGAGGCTTGCGGGTTGATAAAGCACAAGTTGTAGGGGTTATTGTTCCAGATATTACGAATGAGTTTTTTGCTTATATAGCCAGAGAGATAGAAAGCGAGTTACTAAAGAATGGATATATGGCAGTTATATGTGATACGAACGAGAAGCTGGAATTAGAGAAACAGTACATCGAAATGCTGAAATCCATGAGAGTAGGGGGAATTATCTATATTAGCGGGGATCAGAAGGTTGACCGGGTAGAAAATATTCCCGCTGTTTACATTGACCGGCAACCGGCTTTTGTAGAAAATAAGGAAGGCTCCTCTTTTATTGGCAGTGACAATTACCAAGGCGCGTACATGGCGACCAAGCATTTGATTGAAGCGGGAAGAAAGAAGATTGCCTTGGTATTGCATGATAAAACGATAGCAACTCAAGAACGGCGGGCGAATGGCTATAAGCAGGCATTACGCGATCATGGAATCGAATTTGATGAGCAGAGAGTCGTAAAAGTTAATTCGGTTGATATGGACAGTGGTTATGCTATCACGAAAGAAATTTGGGAAAGTTCTGTTGAAATTGATAGCGTATTTTACGTATCAGATATTTTGGCAATTGGTGCACTCAGATACTTTAGTGAAAATGCGATTCGCGTTCCGGAAGATGTGTCCATTATTGGATTTGATGATATTCCTCTTAGCAGTAAAGTTACGCCGGCTTTAACAACCATGCGCCAGTCCTTTATTGAGTTTGGGAAAATAGCAGCGGACTCAATTATGAAGATGATGAATGGTGATATGGATTATCGAAAATATATATTAGCAGTTGAACTGATAGAAAGAAATACCGTATAGTATTTACTAAAAAAAGAATCTTTTCGGAGGTTCTTTTTTTTCGTAAAAGTGCACAATAAAATTTTACGAATCTAGTCTAAATGTCACAAACCGAATTGTTAACCTATTAAAATGGTTGACAATTCGAGAGTAAACGTTTACCCTATACACGAGGGAAAACGTTTACTCAATCTTAGAAAGGAGAAAAAATATGAAAGCAGTAGGGCTTGACATTGGAACGACAACAATTAGCGCAGTTGTTGTAGGAATTGAAAATGGTCATCTCGAAAGGGCATATACCATTGAGAATGACAGCTTTGTCAAAACGAAATATTCATGGGAAAAGATACAAGACCCTGAAAAGATTGTCAAGAAGGTAAAGAGACTGTTGGATGAGATTATAGAAGCAAATCATGATATCCGGGTGATAGGCCTAACCGGACAGATGCATGGTATTCTATATGCTGACGATGAGGGAAAGGCAGTAAGTCCGCTTTATACATGGCAGGATGAAAGAGGGAACCAGCCCTACTTAGGAGAGAAAAGTGTATGTGATGTTTTAAAACAGCGATATGGAATTCGTACATATACCGGTTATGGACTAGTGACTCATCTCTATAATGCCGGTAAAGGCCTGCTTCCGGAAAAGGCGCATTCTATTCGAACAATAATGGATTATCTGGGAATGGTATTGACCGAAAGTAATAATTCAATAATCCACAGTAGTAATGCGGCAAGCTTAGGGTTATATGATATGAAAAGTGGGGCGTTTCTTGAAGAGATTATTGCAAAAGAAAAGGCAGGAAATATTATATTACCTGATATTACGGAAACATTGAGTATTCTCGGAACCTATAAGGAAATACCGGTTTGTGTTGCAGTTGGGGACAATCAGGCAAGTTTTATTGGCTCTGTAAAGGATGCAAAAGATTCTATTCTGGTTAATATGGGTACTGGTGGCCAGATATCTGTGTACATGGATAATTATTTAGAAGTTCCCGGTGTTGAACTTAGGCCTTTAGCTAAAAATAAATATCTTTTAGTCGGTTCTTCGCTTTGCGGCGGCCGGGCCTACGCCATTTTGAAAAACTTTTTTCAAAAATATGCTGAAGCAGCCGGAATTTGTAATGTAAATCATTATGAGATAATGGGAAGACTAGCAGAAGAAGGGATTGGCAGAGAAGATAAGCTGAAAGTTGATACTAGCTTTTCAGGCACCAGAGAAACCCCGGAAAAGCGGGGAAATATCACAAACATTGGAATTGAAAATTTTACTCCGGAAGCTTTAATTGCCGGGGTGCTGGAAGGTATGGCAGAGGAACTATATGAGATGTATTTGCTTGTTAATGAAAAAAAGCGAAAAAATATTCACAAAATGATTGCTTCGGGTAATGGAATTAGAAAGAATATCTGCCTTCAGAACATCATGAGTAAAAAGTTTTCTATGGTATTACAAATGGCAGAATATAGTGAGGAAGCTGCTTATGGAGCCGCAAAAGCCGGAATGATAGCGGCTAAAGAAATTTCCGGTTTAGAAGCGATAGGAATTGAGATTTGAGATGGAAAAAGGAGGAAAAATATGAAAAAAAGATTATTAAGTGTTTTACTTTGTGTAACGGTGGCAGCGGCTTTAGTTATAGGATGTGGAAGTAAGAGTGGGGATAGTGAGGGTACCACAAAGGCATCAGATGACGGTAAGAAGACATATAAGTTTGGCTTTACAGAAATGAGTGCGGGTTCCTTTTTTGATGCGTGTTATGAAGGTGCGGCAGGAGTTATTGAAGCAAATGGTGACACAATTGTCCATGTAGAAGGAAAAGCAGACAGCACATACCAATTAGGTGTAATCGAAGATTTCATTGCACAAGGATGCGATTTAGTATTTTATAATCCATCAGACGCTTCGGCTTCAGCAGCAGCAGTAAAAGCGCTGAATGATGCTGGGATTCCGATTGTAAACTTTGACTCAGCAGTTAGTGATCTTTCAAAAGTAGATTGCTTTGTAGTAAGCGACAGCTATTCTTGTGGCCAGATTGCCGGCGAAGAACTGGTTAAGAATCATCCGGAAGGCGGAAAAGTAGCAGTACTTGATTTTCCCGCATCAGCCGCAGCAGCGGATAGAGCAAAGGGCTTTATTGATACTGTTACAGAAAATGGATTTGAAGTAGTAGCACAGATGGATGCAGGAGCAAAGCCGGAAAAAGGGCTTACAGTTATGGAAGACTTGATTCAGGCTCACAGTGATTTAGTAGCAGTATTTTGTATTAATGATGAGTGTGCACAAGGGGCATACTCAGCAATTACAGCAGCTGGTGAAAAAATTGAAATTTACAGTGTAAATGCCGGCCCGGAAGCAAAAGCAGCAATGACAAGTGATGGAGTGGACGGAATTTGGAAGTGCTCGGCAGCCCAGAGCCCAATCGGAATTGGACAGAAGAGTGCAGAAGTAGCCTATAAAATTTTAAATGGCGAAGAAGTAGAAAAAGAGGTTCAGATTGCCTCATTTGCTGTAACACCGGAAAACATTGAGGAGTACAACGATAGTGACTGGCAGTAAGGAAGTAAAAGGGGCCGTTGCGTTTTGCAACAGCCCCAATTAGTGGAAAGAGAGGTGACTTTTATGGGTACGTTGCTGGAAATGAAGAATATTATAAAAAGCTTCTCGGGAAATCAAGTGTTAACCAATGTTAACTTTTCGGTTGAAGAAGGTGAAGTACACGCATTGCTCGGAGAAAACGGAGCAGGCAAATCCACGTTGATGAAGATATTAGGCGGAATTTATGCCAAAGATGGCGGGAGTATTTTGATTCGGGGAAATGAAGTACAGATATCCAATGTTCAGGAAGCGCAAAAGAATGGTATTAGTATTATCCATCAGGAACTGATGCTGGCCCAGCATCTGAGTATTGCAGAGAACGTCTTTATGGGACGTGAGATAAAGAATGCTGCAGGATTTGTAGACTTGCGGAAGCAAGAAGAGGAAACCCAGAAGTTTTTGGATGCATATGAGATTGGTTTAACGGCAGATATGCGTTTAGATAAATTAACGATTGCGAAACAACAAATGGTAGAAATTATCCGGGCTATCTCATTTGGAGCATCCATCATTGTAATGGACGAGCCGACTTCTTCCTTGTCAGAAACTGAGGTAGAGATTTTATATCGGATGATTCGCATATTAAAAGAGAAAAAAATATCTATTATTTATATATCACACCGGTTGAATGAATTGTATGATATTACGGATCGAACCACTGTTTTGCGGGATGGGGAGTCCGTAGGGACGGTAGTGACCGTCAATACTGAGCGTGAGACGTTAATATCTATGATGGTAGGACGCAGCTTAGCAAGCTTTTACACAAAAAAGAATCATGTCAGCGATGAAGTTGTATTGAAGGTTGAAGGCTTATCAGATGGGCGTATGGTAAAGAATGTCAGTTTTGATTTGAGAAAAGGCGAAGTTCTGGGAATTGCCGGTTTGGTCGGTGCAGGCAGAAGTGAAGCTGTAGAATGCATTTTCGGCTTAACTATAAAGCAATCAGGCAGCATTCATTATTTGGGAAAAGAAGTGAATTTCAAAAGTCCTAGAGAGGCGATGCTGCAAGGTTTTGGTTTTGTGCCCGAGGACCGGAAGAAAGAAGGTCTGTTTTTACAAAATGGAGTGCGGTTTAACACGACGATTAACGTTATTCCAAGTTTCTTGAAAAAGTTGATTTGGAAACGTGGGAAAGAGTTAGAAATTACACAACAAAAAATAGATGAAATGCATATCAAAGTGACTGGAGCAGAACAGATTACGTCCAGATTAAGTGGGGGAAATCAGCAAAAGGTATTAATAGGAAGATGGCTGTGTTCAACCGAAAGAGTGCTGATTCTAGATGAGCCGACCAGAGGTGTAGATGTTAAGACAAAGGCAGAAATATATGCTCTTATTGATGAATTGGCAGCGAAAGGATTATCAATCATTATGGTTTCATCAGATTTGCCAGAATTAATTAATATGAGCGACCGGGTTATGGTGATGTGCGGAGGGTACAGTACAGGAATACTGCATCGTGAAGAACTGAATCAGGAAAGTATTATGACCCTTGCGACAACGGAAGTTCTAGCATAGGAAACGAGGAGGAATAAAATGAAGAGTAAACAAAAGACAGGATTAGGACGTGGTTTCCTGGAGGGTATTAAAAGAAATGGCGGTATCATTATCGGATTGTTGATAATTTGTGCAATATTGGGATTTATGACTGATTCCTTCCTTACTGTAAGAAATTTTTCGAATATTATGCGGCAAATATCAGTAAATGTAATCCTGGCCTGCGGTATGACTATGATAATTATTCTTGGCGGTATTGATTTGTCGGTTGGTTCTACGATTGCTATCGCCGGATGCTTATGCTGCGGGTTGATAACTAATTCAGGAGTGCCGTCTTATCTGGCAATTGTGATTTCCATTGCCGCCGGAACCCTGGTAGGAGTCTTTAACGGATTAGTGGTATCACGGACGACGATACCACCGTTTATTGTGACGCTGGCTATGATGAATGTGGGCAGAGGATTTGCCCGTATCTACACCAAGGCTACCACCATATTGGTAGATGATGAGTTGTTTATGTTTATTGGCAGCGGGGAAGTGTTGGGTGGAATTCCCATTCATTTTGTATATATGGTTGTAGTGATTATTATTACTGCTTTACTGTTAAACCGGACGAAGTTTGGCCGGAATATTTATGCGGTGGGAGATAATAAACAAGCAGCAACCTATTCTGGAATTGATGATAAGAAGGTAATGCTGATTGCCTTTATTATCATGGGCTTTTTGGCATCTTGTGCCGGTATCATTAGTTCGGCCCGTACTTTTTCAGCTCAGTTTAATGTAGGTGAGGGCGCTGAGATGGATGCGATATCCGCAGTTGTATTAGGGGGAACCAGTATGACCGGAGGCATAGGGCATTTGAGCGGAACGATTATCGGCTGTATTGTAATTGGTGTATTGAATAACGGAATGAACATTTTAGGGATTGACTCATCCTGGCAATATGTCGTAAAAGGAGTAGTGGTTTTAATAGCAGTATTTATTGACTATTTTAAAAAGAGGAAGGAGTAAGCGGTATGGGGAAAGAAAAGATTATTATTGATACGGACATTGGGACAGAAGTAGATGATGCAATCACTTTGGCTTATTTGCTTGCGAATCCTCGGGCAGATATTCTGGGAATTACGACAGTTACAGGTGAAGCAACACAAAGGGCAAAACTGGCGAGTGTGTTTTGTGAAGTAGCAGGACGAGACATTCCGATATATCCGGGATGTGAGGAACCACTTTTGGTGCCTCAGATTGAATTGTATGCGCCCCAGCAGGTGATTCTTAATAAATGGAAGCATCGTCAGGAATTTCCTAAGAATCAGGCAGTTAGCTTTTTACAGCAAACGATTCGGGAAAATCCGGGAGAAATCACATTGGTATGTATTGCGCCGTTGACAAATATAGGTCTTTTGTTTGCGATGGATCCGGAGATTCCCTCTCTTTTGAAACGCATAGTCCTAATGTGCGGATCCCCCACATATACACGATATGACAATACGTCGGAGACTATGAGTGCGATGCAGAATAGTGATGCTATTGTACTGGGGAGTAAAGGGGTATTGGAAAATAATGCGTTGATTGACCCACATGCAACAAAGCTTGTATATGCGCCAAGAATGAGCGAGCATGTAAGCTTTGGCTTGAATGTTACCAGTAAATTAATTATGAAGCCGGAAGAGGCCGAGAAAATTTTTCATCATCCAATTTTATTACCGGTTCTGGATATTGCCAGAGAGTGGTTCAAAGATGAAGAACGGGTTACATTTCACGATCCCCTGGCGGCGGTAGCATTGTTCCACCAGGATATCTGTGAGTATCAGCGAGGAAATATTAATGTGGAAACCAACAGTGATATGTTGGCTGGATTTACCTATTGGCGCCCGGATGAATGCGGAAAACATAAGATTGCTACTAAAGTAGATGAAAAAGCATTTTTCAAACATTTATTTGAGGTATTTGAGGAAGGAGATATATAATGATAAAATATGGGATATATAATGCCTACTGGACAAGAGAATGGTCTTCAGATTATAAATACTATATTGAGAAAGTAAAGAAATTGGGTTTTGATGTATTGGAAATATCTTGTGCAGCCCTGCAAAGTGATTATATCAGAGATGAGCAGCTTTTGGAACTGAAGAAGTGTGCTGACGATAATGAGATTATATTAACGGCCGGTTATGGCCCCACAAAAGAGCAGAATATTTGTTCCAGTGATGAGGCAATTGTAAAAAGAGCAATGGATTTCTTTGAGCAGTTAATTCCCCGATTGAAAATAATGGATATAAAAATCCTTGGCGGCGGGCTTTATTCTTATTGGCCATTAGATCCCAATATGCCGATGGATAAAGAAGCAGACACAGAGCGGGCTATCAGAAATATGCGCATCCTGTCTAAAATTGCTGAGGAAAATGATGTTACTCTAGGAATGGAAGTACTTAACCGGTATGAAGGATATATGATGAATACATGTGAAGAAGCACTGGAGTTTATTGAGGCAGTGGGAAGTTCGCATGTTAAGATAATGTTGGATACATATCATATGAACATAGAAGAAGATAACATAGGAAAAGCTATAAGAAAAGCCGGAGACAACTTATGCCATTTGCATTTGGGAGAACAAAACAGGAGAGTACCAGGTAAAGGAACACTGCCCTGGACTGAAATCGGGCAAGCACTGCGTGATATCGATTATCAGGGAGCGGCAGTGATGGAGCCTTTTGTTATGGCCGGCGGAACTATCGGTTCGGAAATCAAAGTGTGGCGTGATTTAATACCGGGTGCAACAGAAGAGAAGCTGGATAAAGATGCGGAAGGGGCATTGCAATTTGTCCGCCATGTCTTTGAAATTTAGCAAACTAATGAAGCGGTAAAGCAAAAAAGCAATCAATATAAACAGTATTGGTTGTCTTTTTTTGTTGTTTTCCAGTACATTATGTTTTATTAAAAGCAATCACCTGAGTCTGTTGGGTTTAAATTAGGTGGTTTCTGATGACTGTTGGAAATAAAAAGTGTATAATGTATTAATATACATAAAATAAAAGAGAAATGAAGGCTGCATAGGGGTATTCTGTATGCATCCGGAGAGGAGATATTTTACATGGGTTTGATGAAAGCGGGAATCGGAGCGGCGGGAGGAGCTCTTGCGGATCAGTGGAAAGAGTTTTTTTATTGTGAATCAATGGACAAAAGTGTCCTGATGGTGAAAGGACAAAAAAGAACCAGTGGCCGGTCTTCCAATACGAAAGGAAGCGACAATATTATTTCAAATGGATCAGGCATTGCGGTGGCTGACGGACAATGTATGATTATAGTAGAGCAGGGAAAAGTGGTGGAATTTTGTGCTGAACCAGGAGAATTTACATATGACACTTCCACTGAACCCAGCATCTTTTCCGGCGATTTGGAGGAGACAATCGCAGACACATTTGAAACAATAGGAAAACGATTTGCTTATGGCGGAGATACAGGAAAAGACCAGAGGATATATTACTTTAATACAAAGGAGCTGGTAGGTAACAAATTTGGAACTCCTAATCCCATTCCTTTCCGTGTGGTTGACAGAAATATAGGTCTGGATATTGACGTGTCTGTTCGCTGCAGCGGCATATATTCCTATAAGATTGTGAATCCGCTTTTATTCTATATAAATGTGTGCGGCAATGTGGAAAGAGAATACACTCGTGAGGAGATTGACAGTCAGTTAAAAACAGAATTTATCAGTGCGCTTCAGCCAGCTTTTGCAAAGATATCTGAAATGCAAATACGTCCAAGCGCGATTCCTGGTCATGTGGAAGAGCTTTCAGATGCGATGAATGAGGCGCTTACAAAAAAATGGAGCCAACTGCGTGGACTTGCGGTTGTATCAATCGCAATGAACTCAATTACGCTTCCGGAAGAAGACGCAGAGATGATCAAACAGGCACAGAGAACTGCTATTATGCGTGACCCCACAATGGCGGCTGCCACATTGGTTGGAGCACAATCGGATGCAATGCGGGCGGCGGCATCTAATGAGAATGGGGCAATGACGGGATTTATGGGCCTGGGAATGGCTTCCCAGGCCGGCGGAATGAATGCACAGAATCTGTTCCAAATGGGAGCGCAGCAGCAGACCCGGCAGCCGGCAGCGCCGACTCCCGGTACATGGACTTGTGCCTGTGGTACGGCTAATTCCGGGCAGTTCTGTATGGAATGCGGAAAGCCAAAACCAGCAGTTTCTGAGGCTGGTTGGACCTGTCAGTGTGGTAATGTCAACAAAGGGAAATTTTGTTCAGAATGCGGAAAGCCAAAACCCGCCGGTACACCTCTTTACCAGTGTGATAAATGTGGATGGGAGCCGGAAGACCCGCAGCATCCCCCTAAATTCTGCCCGGAATGCGGGGATCCCTTTGATGAAAGTGATATCAAATGAAAAATAAGATAACAGATGGGAGCGACAAACAATGGCAGCATTGATGGAATATAAGTGCCCTGCCTGTGGCGGGGCGATTGAATTTGACAGCAGCATACAGAAAATGAAGTGTCCGTTCTGCGATACGGAATTTGAGATGGAGACATTGAAGGAGCTGGATGAGGAGATTAAGAACGAGCAGCCAGAAACTATGGAATGGGAGGAATCTGCAGGCGGCGAGTGGCAAGAAGGCGAGACAGACGGTATGATGGTCTATGTGTGCAAATCCTGCGGAGGCGAGATTATCGGGGATGAGAATACGGCAGCCACAAGCTGCCTTTTCTGCGGAAACCCGGTTATAATGACAGGGCAGTTTGCGGGTGCTCTGCGCCCAGATTGGGTAATACCGTTTAAACTTGATAAGAAAATGGCAAAAGAAAAATTGATGAAACATTTGAAAGGAAAACGTCTTCTTCCAAAAGTTTTTAAGGAGGAGAACCGCATAGATGAAATCAAAGGGATCTATGTTCCGTTTTGGCTGTTTGATACAGATGCGGAGGCGGATATCCACTACAATGCAACGAAAACACGTTCGTGGAGTGATGATGTTTATAAATATACGGAAACAAGCTACTATTCAGTATCACGTGGGGGACGTATCGGTTTTGAACGGGTTCCGGTGGATGGTTCTTCCAAGATGGCAGACGATTTGATGGAATCGATTGAACCTTTTGATTTCGCGGAGGCGGTGGATTTCCAGACAGCCTATCTTGCGGGATATCTGGCAGATAAATATGATGTGACGGCAGAAGAAAGCATAGCTCGTGCGAATAAGCGTGTAAAACGAAGCACCGAAGAGGAGTTTAGGAAAACTGTCCGGGGTTATGCGACTGTCACAACAGAGAGCAGCAATATCCGTCTCTCAAACGGGAGTTCTAAATATGCATTATGTCCTGTTTGGATTCTGAATACTACATGGAAGGAAAAGAATTACATATTTGCAATGAACGGACAGACCGGCAAGTTTGTCGGTGACCTGCCGGTGGACAAAGGGGCGTTTTGGCGTTGGTTTGCCGCACTTTCAGTAGTGTTTGGCGCAGTAATATATATTATATTAGGGGCGATTTTACTTACATAGGGGGAGGAACAGAATTATGAAGAAAAGAATATGGAGTATATTTTTGACGGTCGTCCTGTGCCTGTTAGCGGTGGCTCCAGTATATGCGGCAGGAGAGCGTCAATTGCCCCGTCTGGTCGATGATGCGGGGCTGCTGAGCGATTCGGAAAGAAATGAATTGTTGGAACAATTAGATAAAACCAGTGAAGAATATAACTGCGATGTAGCGATTGTGACAGTAAATTCGCTGGAAGGAAAAACAGCTACCGAATATGCAGATGATTTCTACGACTATAACGGCTACGGAATGGGCAGTGGAGATGACGGTATTCTTTTCCTGATCAGTATGGGAGAAAGAGACTGGGCTATTACGACCTATGGATATGCCATAACGGTATTTACGGATGCAGAACAGGAGTACATTACTGATCAAATCATGCCGGATTTAAGTGGCGGAAATTATAAAGAGGCATTTTCAGACTTTACATTTTATAGTGAGAATCTTTTGCAACAGGCAGAAAGCGATAAACCTGATAACAGTAAGAATCCTTGGCAACAGTCAGAAAGCAATAAGCTCTATAACAATGAGAATCCTTCGCAGCAAGCAGGAAGCGACAATCTCTATAACAATGAGAATCCTCCACAACAGGCAGAAAGCGGCAAGCTCTATAACAACGAGAATCCTTCGCAACAGGCAGACAGTGATGAGCTTGATAACAGTGACAATCTACAGAAGAGTAGATTCTCTCCTTTCTTGATTTTAGTTTCCCTGGGGGGCGGAATGTTTTTGTCGCTATGTGTAACAGTGTCGATGGAAAGTAAGTTGAAGACAGTGAGTTTTCAAAAGAATGCTTCAAAGTATGTGAAAGATAATAGTGTGAATATAACAACCCGTCACGATAGATTTCTTTACAATAAAGTTGACAAGCATGCAAAACCAAAACCTAAAAGCTCGTCAGGTTCAAGCATCAACAGAAGTACCAACAGAAACACTAGCAGCACCCACAGAAGTTCTTCCGGACGCAGTCATGGCGGTTCCAGCGGAAAATTTTAATCTTCCTGGTTTGTCATGGAAGTAATACATAAAATAGCAGTGTTTAGGCGGGTGAATTTTCACCCGCCTGCTTTAGTTCAGACTTTCTTTTGGTATATTTTTTCCAGGAGATTAATCAATGAATAAAGTCCCATTGCCATAATACACAGTAGAACGATACTCATCAGCAGCCAATCCATCTTAAAGACCTGACTGGAATAAATAATCAAATATCCAAGGCCTTCCCTTGCAGCCAGAAACTCCCCGATAATAACGCCTACCAGGCACAGGCCGATATTTACCTTCATATTACTGATAATTGCCGGGATAGAACTGGGCAGTACAACCTTTGTAAGTGCGTGCATTCTATTGCCCCGCAGTGTATAAATTAATTTGATTTTTTCATTATCCACAGTTGCAAAACTGGTGTACAGGTTTAAAATACTGCCGAAAATTGCTACGGACATACCGGCTACGATGATGGTAGTCGGGGTTGCTCCCAGCCATACAATCAAAAGTGGTGCCAGCGCAGACTTTGGAAGGCTGTTTAATACAACAAGATAAGGGTCCATGATTTCCGATAGTTTTTCACTGCCCCAAAGCATTACGGCGAACAGAATACCGACAAGTGTGACAAGCAGGAAGCTGACAATGGTTTCATATAGTGTAGTCCAGATATGGAGAAAAATTGTTTTATCTAAAACCATACCCCAGAAGCACAAGGCAATTTTGGACGGACTGCTGAAGATAAAGGAATCAATGAGTCCTACATTTGCAGTAAATTCCCACAGGAATAAAAAGCTTAAAAGGATTGCTACGCGAGAGACCCGTACAATCCTTTTGTGGCGTTTGCGCCTATTCAGGTAACTTTGCTGGCCAACGGAAATTTCATTCATCTTGGTTCAACTCCTCCCATATAGTATTAAAATAATTTTTGAACTCGGGAGCATTCCTTCTGTGAAGGGGGGTGTCTTTTTCCAGGTCAAAAGTGACAGGAACAATTCTGGCGATAGATGCCGGGCGCTTTGTAAGGATAATGACGCGGTCAGCCAGACTTACTGCTTCCGAAAGGTCATGGGTTACTAATAGTGCTGTCTTGTGTGCACCTCGTATGATCTGCCCAATATCATCGCCTACGGAAAGGCGGGTCTGATAATCAAGGGCGGAAAATGGTTCATCCAAAAGCAGGATATCCGGTTCCAATACGAGAGTTCTGATTAAAGCCGCCCGCTGTCTCATACCCCCTGACAATTCGGAAGGCTTGGCATTTGCAAATTGTTTTAATCCATACACCTCTAATAGTTCCCTTGCTCTGGCACGGGATTTGGCAGAAAGCATATGCTGGATTTCCAGACCCAGCAGAACATTATTATAAACAGTTCTCCATTCAAAAAGATGGTCATGCTGCAGCATATAGCCAATATTCATAGTATTTTCTCTTGCATAACGTCCATTTACTTTTATAAGCCCCTTTTCCGGCTCCAAAAGTCCTGAAATAATGGAGAGCAGGGTAGATTTACCGCATCCGGAGGGCCCGACAATGGCAACAAATTCGCCGGAGGCAATGGAAAATGAGATATCCGTCAGTGTTTTGGTTTCTCCTTCTAATGTGTGATACGCATAATTTATGTTTTTGAGTTCAAGTATAGGTTCCATGCAGACACTCCATTCGACAAGTATATAGTTAGTTTATGAAAAAATAGTAGATAAGTGAATGTCTATCAGGTTCATTGACAAAAAACGAATGAGGAGGTAAGATGTAGTAAATTTTGAGTCCGGGAATGTGCCAGGTCGTTAGAAAGGTATTGTGAAAAATGAATCATCAAAATGTGAACTATCAAAAAGAATTGGATAAGCTGACAGAATCCTTGGAAGAGGCGGGCCGTGTACCCAGGCTTTTTCTCCATAGCTGCTGTGCTCCCTGCAGCAGTTATGTACTGGAATATTTATCAGAGTTTTTTGAAATCACTGTTTTCTATTATAATCCAAATATTTTTCCCGAAAGTGAATATGCAAAGCGGCTGTCGGAGCAGCAGGATTTTATTACCAATATAAATTTTAAATATCCTGTATCTTTTCGAGCGGGGAATTATGATAAGGAAAAATTTTACGAATTGTCCAGGGGACTGGAACACTTGAAAGAAGGGGGTGCCCGGTGCTTTAAGTGTTATGAGCTGCGTTTGAAGGAGTCAGCTAAAGAAGCAGTAAAAGGTGGGTTTGATTATTTCACGACAACCTTGAGCATCAGCCCGATGAAAAATGCAGGAAAGCTGAATTCTATTGGGATGAAAGTGGCAGATCAATATGGGGTGAAATATCTTCCTTCTGATTTTAAAAAGAAGAACGGCTATAAGCGGTCTATTGAGCTGTCGAAAGAACATGGGCTGTACAGGCAGGATTACTGCGGATGCAAGTTTTCCCTGGCCGAAAGAAAAGAATTACATTGAAAAGTTTAGTGTGGACATCAGCACTTTACTATGATAAACTAAGGGGAAAACGTAAAAAGGAAAAGGGGATAGAGGAATGGCACAGTTATGGGGCGGTCGTTTTACGAAGGAAACAGACCAGTTAGTATACAATTTCAATGCATCAATATCTTTTGATAAAAAGTTCTATGAGCAGGATATCCGCGGCAGTATTGCCCATGTGACAATGCTGGAAAAGCAGGGAATCCTCACGGAGAAAGAAAAAGAGCAGATTATAGAAGGTCTTGAGGGAATTAAGACAGATGTGGAAAATGGGACCCTTGAGATTACAGATAAATATGAGGATATTCACAGCTTTGTGGAGGCAAATCTGATAGAGCGCATTGGCGAGCCTGGGAAGAAACTGCATACCGGAAGAAGCCGCAATGACCAGGTTGCTTTAGATATGAAGCTTTATACCCGGGATGAGATTTTAGAATTTGATAAACTTTTGAAGGAATTGCTGGAAGTTCTTCTGAAGCTGATGAAGGAGAATACAGAAACCTACATGCCTGGTTTCACTCATTTGCAGAAGGCACAGCCTATTACTCTTGCCCATCATATGGGGGCTTATTTTGAAATGTTTAAGCGCGACAGGCTGCGCATGAAGGATATTTATAATAGAATGAATTATTGTCCTTTGGGTTCTGGTGCACTGGCAGGGACAACTTATCCCCTGGACAGGGATTATACGGCTGAATTGCTTGGGTTTGACGGGCCTACTTTGAACAGTATGGATTCTGTGTCAGACAGAGATTATCTGATAGAGCTGCTGTCTGCCATGTCAACGGTGATGATGCACCTGAGCCGGTTCTCGGAGGAAGTAATTATCTGGAATTCCAATGAATATCAGTTTGTGGAAATTGATGACGCTTACAGTACAGGAAGCAGCATCATGCCTCAGAAAAAGAATCCGGACATCGCAGAACTTGTCAGGGGCAAGACCGGCCGGGTGTACGGTGCACTGATGTCTCTTTTAACTTCCATGAAAGGAATCCCCCTTGCATATAATAAGGATATGCAGGAGGATAAAGAGTTTGTATTTGATGCCATTGATACCACGAAGGGATGTCTTGCTTTATTTACCGGCATGATTGGGTCTATGGGGTTCAATCATGGAAGAATGGAAGACAGTGCAAAGAATGGCTTCACCAATGCCACAGACGCAGCAGATTATCTTGTAAATCATGGGGTGCCTTTCCGGGATGCCCATGGAATCGTAGGACAATTGGTACTTTACTGTATTGAGAAGAAAATTGCACTGGATGATATGTCACTGGAAGAATTCAGACAGATTTCACCAGTTTTTGAAGAAGATATTTATGATGCAATCAGCATGAAGACCTGTGTAGAGATGCGAAATACTCTTGGTGCTCCTGGAAAAGCAGCTATGGAAAAAGTGATTGCTTTACAGGAAGCCTATTTGAATGTAGAATAAAGACAGAGAAGGAGAGAGACGAAATGGAACAAAAATTAAGAGTTGGTATTTTAGGAGCAACAGGAATGGTTGGACAGAGATTTATTTCTCTGCTGGAGGGACACCCATGGTTTGAAGTAGTTACAGTAGCCGCAAGCGGACGCTCTGCTGGAAAGACTTACGAGGAAGCGGTAGGAGACAGATGGAAGATGGATACTCCTATGCCGGAAGCCGTAAAGAAGCTGGTTGTTCTGAATGTAAATGAAGTAGAAAAGGTTGCTGGAACAGTTGATTTTGTGTTTAGTGCTGTAGATATGACAAAAGATGAAATTAAGGCTATTGAAGAGGAATACGCAAAGACAGAGACACCGGTTGTGTCCAACAACAGTGCTCACCGCTGGACACCGGATGTGCCTATGGTAGTACCGGAAATCAACGTAGCGCACTTTGAAGTTATTGCAGATCAGAAAAAACGTCTGGGAACTACACGTGGATTTATTGCAGTAAAGCCAAACTGTTCTATCCAAAGCTATGCCCCATGTCTGGATGCATGGAAAGAGTTTGGCCCTAAGGAAGTAGTTGCCACTACATACCAGGCAATTTCGGGGGCAGGCAAGACATTCAAAGACTGGCCGGAGATGGTAGAGAACATTATCCCATATATTGGAGGGGAAGAAGAAAAAAGTGAGCAGGAACCTCTCAGGGTACTTGGCAAGGTAGAAAACGGCGAGATTGTGAAAGCAGCTCTGCCTAAAATTACATGTCAGTGCATCCGTGTTCCCGTACTCAACGGACACACAGCAGCAGTGTTTATCAATTTTGATAAGAAACCTTCCAAAGAGGAGTTAATAGAAAAGTTAGTAAATTACAAAGGGTTCCCCCAGGAGGCGGAGCTGCCAAGTGCTCCAAAGCAGTTTATTCAGTACTTGGAAGATGATAATCGTCCTCAGGTAAAACTGGATGTAGATTATGAACGCGGTATGGGTGTATCCATCGGCCGTCTCAGAGAAGACAATATGTTTGATTATAAGTTTATTGGCCTGTCTCATAATACGGTTAGAGGAGCAGCCGGCGGTGCAGTCCTCTGTGCAGAAGCACTGACAGCAAAGGGATACATTCAGGCGAAATAAGACAGGAGGTTGCCGCAATGGGAATGACAATGACGCAGAAGATTCTGGCAGCTCATGCAGGACTTGATTCTGTAGTTGCCGGGCAGTTGATAGAAGCAAAATTAGATATAGTAATGGCCAATGATATTACCGGGCCTATGGCTCTGCCTATTTTCAGAGAGATGGCAGACAAAGTTTATGATAAGGATAAAGTGGTCTTAGTACCTGACCACTTTACACCAAACAAAGATATCAAGTCTGCAGAAAACTCCAAATCTATCCGGGAGTTTGCAAAAGAGCAGGAACTGAAATGGTATTTTGAACAGGGCAAGTCAGGTGTTGAGCATGCAATTCTGCCGGAGGCAGGTGTTGTGGTTGCCGGAGAGTGCATCATTGGTGCGGACTCTCATACCTGTACATATGGCGCCCTGGGTGCATTTTCTACAGGCGTGGGTACTACAGATATCGCAACGGGCATGGCAATGGGAGAACTCTGGTTTAAAGTTCCAAATGCGGTAAAGTTTGTGCTTACAGGAAAACCGGCAGCCTATGTGAGCGGTAAAGATATTATCATTCATATTATTGGTGTGATAGGCGTGGATGGTGCTCTGTATAAATCTATGGAATTTACAGGCAGCGGAATCAAAGAGCTTTCTATGGATGACCGTTTTACCATGGCAAATATGGCAATTGAAGCTGGAGCAAAAAATGGAATTTTCCCGGTGGATGAGCAGGCAGAGTTTTACATGAAGGAACACTCTGTGAAGGAATATAAAATATATGAGGCCGACGAGGATGCAGTTTATGATGAAGTTATTGAAATTGACTTGTCCAAAGTCCGCCCCACAGTTGCCTTCCCGCATCTTCCGGGCAATGCAAAGACGATTGATGAGATTGAGGCTATGGAGCCGATCTGGATTGACCAGGTAGTCATTGGTTCCTGCACAAATGGCAGAATGGAAGATATGCGGAAAGCTGCTGCTATTTTAAAAGGACGTCAGGTTCATTCCGATGTGCGCGTTATGGTTATCCCGGCGACACAGAATATTTATAAAGAATGTATTGCAGAAGGTCTTTTAGATATCTTTGTGGATGCAGGATGTGCAGTAAATACACCAAGCTGCGGACCATGTATGGGCGGTCATATGGGTGTTATGGCGGCAGGAGAAAAATGTGTGTCTACAACAAACCGCAACTTTGTGGGAAGAATGGGACACGTAGATTCTCTGATTTATCTGGCTTCTCCAGAAGTGGCGGCCGCAAGCGCAATTGCAGGATACATTGCAAATCCGGAGAAAGTAGGTGACGAATAATGAGGGCTTTGGGACATGTTTTTAAATACGGAGATAATGTGGACACAGATGTCATTATACCTGCAAGATATCTGAATTCTTTCGATGCCCAGGAACTGGCAAGCCATGCAATGGCAGATATTGATCCTGATTTTGTAAAGAAAGTACAGCCGGGAGATTTAATTGTGGCAAATAAGAACTTCGGCTGTGGCTCCTCCAGAGAGCATGCACCTCTTTGCCTGAAAACGGCAGGGGTGAGCTGTGTGATTGCGGAGACCTTCGCCAGAATTTTCTACCGCAACGCAATTAATATTGGACTTCCAATTATTGAATGCCGGTCAGCAGCCAAAGGAATTGAAGCGGGAGATGAGGTCGAAGTCGACTTTGACAGTGGTAAAATTTATAACCGGACAAAGGGAACTGAATTTCAGGGACAGCCTTTTCCTGAATTTATGCAGAAATTAATTGCCGCCGGAGGACTGGTGAATTATACAAACAGTAAGAGGCAGTAACTAAGGAAAGTATAGGCAAGGAGACAATAAAATGAATTTATTATACAAGAGTACAAGAAATGCAGAAAAAACAGTGACGGCTTCCCAGGCAATTCTGAAAGGACTGGCGGAGGACGGCGGACTGTTCGTTCCTGAAAATATTCCAAAGCTGGATGTGACGATGGAAGAGTTGAAAGACATGACCTATCAGGAGACAGCCTATGAGGTCATGAAGCAGTTTTTGACAGATTTTACAGAGGAAGAGCTGAAACATTGTATTGAAAGCGCATATGACCAAAAGTTTGATACAGAGGTAATTGCTCCTCTTGTAAAAGTGGGAGATACCTTCCATTTGGAGTTATTTCATGGTGCCACTATAGCGTTTAAAGATATGGCATTATCGATTCTTCCGCATCTGCTCACGACTGCCGCTAAAAAGAACCATGTAACCAAGGATATTGTAATTTTGACAGCCACGTCCGGAGATACGGGAAAAGCGGCCCTGGCTGGTTTTGCAGATGTTCCGGGAACGAAAATTATTGTATTTTATCCAAAGGACGGCGTGAGCAAGGTTCAGGAGCTGCAGATGGTGACGCAAAAGGGAAAGAACACTTCCGTTGTTGCCATTCATGGGAATTTTGACAACGCACAGAGTGGAGTGAAGGCACTGTTTGAAGACAAAGCTCTTGAAGAAGAGCTGGATAAAGACGGATATCAGTTTTCTTCAGCGAATTCCATCAACATTGGGCGTCTCGTGCCTCAGGTCGTATATTATGTCTATGCCTATGCAAAACTTTTGGAGAATGAAGAGATTCAGTCCGGTGAACAGATTAATGTAACAGTACCTACAGGAAACTTTGGGAATATTCTGGCCGCTTACTATGCAAAACAAATGGGAGTGCCGATTGCAAAGTTAATTTGCGCTTCTAATGAAAATAAAGTGTTGTTTGACTTTTTCAAGACAGGAAAATATGACCGGAACCGGGAGTTTGTTCTGACCTCTTCTCCGTCCATGGATATTCTGATTTCCAGTAATCTGGAGCGTTTGATTTATGCTATTGCAGGGCAGGATGCCAAAAAGAATACAGAACTGATGGAGCTGCTAAAGACAGAGGGATATTATGAAATTACCCCTGAAATGAAAGAAAAACTGAATGATTTTGTAGGCGGATACGCTTCAGAAGAAGAGACGGAAGCAGCAATTCGTGAGACATACCATTCCACAGGCTATGTGATGGATACTCACACAGCAGTAGCTTCCCGTGTATGCAAGGTTTACAGGGAAAACATCAAAGATAACAAAAAGGCTTTGGTTATATCTACAGCAAGCCCTTATAAATTTGCAAAAAGTGTAATGACTGCGATTGACGGGTCTTATGGTACAATGGATGAACTTGCACTGATTGATGAATTGGAAAAGATATCCCAGACCCCTGTTCCAAAGGCCATTGAAGAAATCCGTAATGCCGCGATTCTTCATACAAAAGAATGCAATGCAGATGAAATGAAGAAAACTGTAAAAGAAATTTTGAGAGCAGAGGTGTAATTTATGGACAATATGTTTGGGGCAATCAGCCTTATGATATTAGGCGGCGGCATCTATTCACTGTATGCCTATATAACCATGAGAAAAGAAGGACATATTAACGAGGTTCTTCTGCTTGGCAAGGGATTTACAGAGTATATGTGCAAGGACAAAAAAGCGTACATGGAGAAAGCACTTCCAGCAGTTCTTATTTTCGGGATTGTGACTACTCTTTATGGGGCGGTGGATGCAATCCACTACTTTATAACTCCCATTTTTATTTTGGATATGATTGCAATGGCGGCATTTGTGGTCGCACTCATTTGGTTTATGGTTTATACAACAAAGTTAAAAAAGAAATATTTTTAATTATATACAGAGATTCAGATTTTCAACGATATGTGCAGAAGCAAGTTTTTTTGCGTGCATATATCGTTGAAAATTTATTCGCCCGTCTGCCAAAATGAAAAATAATAAAATAAAATCAGCTTATTGCTGAGTTGAAATAACCTATAATATTAAATAGTGAAATATTTAACATAGAAATTGCAAAAAGAGTACATAAAAAGGATAAAACATCAAGAAATAGATTAATATTTGTCATAAAAATGCAAGTAGAATGAAGTCTACTTGCATTTTGCATAATTATTTGGCAGGTATTCCTAACAAAATGGCTAATAAATGAAATAAGCACAGATTCGACCTTCAAAAAAGGGTTGACTTTCCAGTTCAATTATGGCATAATGAAACAAATTTCGATTTGAAGGAGGAAATTAATAAATGTCAACAAAAGCGTATTATCCAATCAGTGAAATTGGAAAAGGTAAGCCAGGTTTTTCAAAGACAAGGTCTATTATTGAAACAGCGTTTTATGGAAATAACGTAGTTCCGGTAAACACATTGAAAGAGGCATATAATTTAGCAAAGAATTCTCCGGGAACAGTCGTAACAGATATGCCGGTATATAGAGGCGAAGAGTTTGGTCTGGATGAAGACGCAAAAGTTCTTTTATTTAACGATGGTGCCATTACAGGACGTTATGCAGGATCACGCCGTATTGCAGGCGAGCCGGGTGTAGATTGTGAAAAGCTGGATAAAGTAGCAATGGATGCGATTTACAAATCCCGTTTTAAAAAGATGTATCATGCAACAGTTTATGCAGGTCTTGATCCAGAGTTCATGGTAAAGGTTCACCTTTTGATTCCGGAAGGCGAAGAAAATATTATGTACTCATGGATGTTGAACTTCCAGTATATGTCCGATGATTATGTAAAGATGTATAAAGAGTCTATTCCTGTAGGAAATGGAACAGAGCCGGATATTTACCTCTTTTCCGATCCACAGTGGAAACCACTGCAGACTCCTGATGTGGACTTCAGCAACCTGAGTGATCCTCAGACAATGTGCTATTTTAACACAAATGAAAACTGTGCATGTATCCTTGGAATGAGATATTTTGGTGAGCATAAGAAAGGTACACTTACCATGGTATGGGCACTTGCTAACCGTAATGGATATGCATCTTGCCACGGTGGACAGAAAGAATATACTTTAGCAGACGGCAGCAAGTATGTTGCATCTGTATATGGTTTGTCAGGATCAGGAAAGTCTACAATTACACATGCAAAACATGATGGAAAATATGATATCAAAGTTCTTCATGATGATGCTTTCATTATCAATACAGATACATGTGCTTCCGTTGCTATTGAGCCTACTTATTTTGATAAGACACAGGATTATCCGACAGGATGCGAAGACAATAAATATCTGCTTACAGCGCAGAACTGTGCTGCAACACGTGACGAAAATGGAAAGATTCAGTTAGTAACAGAAGATATCAGAAATGGTAACGGACGTGCTATCAAATCTAAATTATGGTCACCAAACCGTGTGGATAAGATTGATTCTCCTGTAAATGCAATTTTCTGGATTATGAAAGACCCTACAATTCCACCAGTAGTAAAATTAAAAGGTGCTTCTCTTGCATCTGTAATGGGAGCTACACTGGCTACAAAGAGAACTACAGCGGAAAGACTTGCTCCTGGAGTAGATCCAAATAAACTGGTTGTTGTTCCATATGCAAACCCATTCAGAACATATCCGCTGGTAGATGATTATAGCAAGTTTAAGAAGCTGGTTGAAGAGAAGAATGTAGATTGTTACATTATTAACACAGGCGATTTCATGGGTAAGAAAGTTCAGCCTAAAGATACACTTGGAATTTTGGAAGCAATCGTAGAGAAGAAAGCAGAATTCCATCAGTGGGGACCATTCTCTGACATTGAGATTATGGATTGGGAAGGATTTGTTCCGGACCTGAACGATGCAGATTATGTATCTCAGTTAAAGGCTCGTATGAATGACCGTGTAAATGAGATTAAAGAATTTGCTACAGTAAAAGAAGGATATGATAAACTGCCGGAAGATGCGCTTGCAGCAATTCAGAAAGTAGTAGACGAATTGAATTAAAAATGAGCATATAAAAATAGAGTACAGGACACCCTGTACTCTATTTTTCATTAATCCTGGCCTATATCCACTGTCTATGGAAAGTAGTTACTCCAAATGTTTTTAGACAAATATATCGGCTGTCTTGTTGTTTTGGCAAACTTTACGCAATCTTCTGTTTGTAAGGCTTATTTTTAAACTGTTAACAGTTCTTGCTTTTTGCTTACAGACACGCACACATTTCAGGCAGGAAATACAACTCTTTTTATTTGTCTTTTTAGGGTTCTCCGCGGGAATAGCTCCGGATGGACAGGTTTTTACACAGGCCCCGCATTCTGTACAGAGGTTTCTATTTGTTCTTGGGTGAAGAGAAACATGACCATATTTCCTATATGGCGTATTTCCGGGCACTTGAATATGAAATTCTTCAAAAGAATTCTCTTTCTTTATGCGGCGGTTTAGCTGGATACCAAAATCGGCAATTACTTTCATGTCCTCTTTGTTTGGACGTCCAAAACCAATAGAGCGGATTATAGAATGTTCTGTCGGAAATGCAGCTGCACCAATGACTTTAAAGCCCCGTTTTTCAACTTCTGTCTGCAGCTCCAAAAGAGCATCTTCGTACTCACGGCATCCGTATGTAGCAATTAACGCTGCGGGAGTATCTTCGCCTTTTAAAAGGTCAAAATATTCTAAAAATGTCCGTGGAACGCGGCCGCTGTACACCGGAATTCCAAAAAGTACAAAATCCTCTTTTTTAAACTGAAGAGAGGGCTTTTTTTCTTTGTGGACGGTGAGATTGAAAGAGACAGATTTAAGGTCAATACTTTTGGCAACCTCCATGATGACCTTTCTTGTAGTGCCCGTCGGGCTGAAATAGACAAGTTTTAACTCATTCATTTTCATATCTTAAGACTCCTTTATCAATAGGTATAAAAATAACTATATCACAAATTTTAAGTTCATAAAAGACTTCATAAATAGTTAAATATATTTTAATATGAACTGAAAGGAAATGGAAAGAAATGCAATAAAAATAGAATTCGATACCAGTTGTAAATTTCATGTAAATGGGTTATAATACACTTAGAGAAAAACCTGAAATGTTCGACACCCCTGCTATTTTGAACCTACAATACTTTAAACGGGATTCCTATATTTCTGTAATATGTCAGGCCTCCGTTGCAGTGGAAGACAAAAAAGCAGATGCGGTTGCCCACCTAGCTTTGGCTAGGAGTCAAAATACAGGACCGGCATTTTGGGGAAACTACTAAAGATAAAGACATCTGCCAGTGTGCAGATGTCTTTTTCTTCTTGTATAATACGAAACTGTGTTTCCTATTATACAGGAACCCTCCTGGGGATGCCACACTACGCGCATAAGGAAAATGGCCGCTAGAGCGACCGCGCTTCGGTGCGAGAGTCTGGCAAGCCAGGCTCTTTATTCCTATATCCTGAAAAGAGATGAGATAAGCTCCGGGTTATTGAAGAGCATACTTGAATAAATGTACCCTTTATGATATGATTTGAAAAGTTTATTTTACGAAGATAAGGAAATCATATCTAGTATACTACAGATAAAAATGGTATAATATTAAATTCAAAGCAGATAAACTGTGGTACATTTTAAATTAAGAAATCTAGTGGGAGAGAAGGATGCAAGGAAGAGTAAGAAAAGTTGTTGGTAAAATTCGTAGAGTGGCAGATATCGTGGGGTCACATCATACTGGAGCTTATGCGGCCCAGTCAGCCTATTTTTTTGTGTTATCCCTGATTCCTATCATTCTGCTGCTTTTAACAATGGTACAGTTTACACCGGTCACA
The DNA here is from genome assembly GCF_003149105.1 of Faecalicatena contorta. Classification (GTDB taxonomy): domain Bacteria; phylum Bacillota; class Clostridia; order Lachnospirales; family Lachnospiraceae; genus Muricomes; species Muricomes contortus_C. The sequence continues at coordinate 289,858 of NZ_QGDS01000001.1, forward strand.
AAAACAGATGTGATGGAAGCAGTCATGCAGATTTTCCCCAAAACGGTGGAAGGAACCATTGCTTCTATAATAAATCAGGTTTATGCACAGTCGGGAACTATTATCCCTATCACCATTATTGTAGCTCTTTGGTCTGCAGGGAAGGGAGTGCTTTCTGTAACATCGGGGCTGAACTGCATTTATGACAATACAGAGACTAGAAATTATCTTTACCTGAGAATGCGTGCTTCTATATATACAGTCATTTTTGTTTTAGCGATTATACTTTCACTGACCTTTTCTGTCTTTGGAAATAGAATCAGCCTGATTGTGTATAGGCATGTGCCGCTTTTGACAACGGTCATGGATCTTGTCATTAAGATCAGGACACTTTTAACGCTGGTTGTACTGACACTGTTCTGGGACCTGGTATATAAATATTTACCTAACAGAACAAACATGTCAAAAACGACCATGAAACAGCAGCTTCCAGGTGCTATATTTACTTCCTGCGGCTGGCTGATGATATCCTTTGTATTTTCCGTCTACTTGGATATTTTTACTGGATTTTCCAGTATGTATGGGAGTCTGACTACAATTATCCTGATTATGCTGTGGCTGTATGTTTGTATGTATGTTATTTTGCTTGGCGGGGAGTTAAATGCATTACTGGAAGGCTATGGGAAGAGAAGGTAAAAAGAAGAAATTTCCTTGACATTCAAAAACCTTATGTTACAATGGAAAAGTAAAAAGCGATAACCGTGCATAGTAGAGCCCCATTTCCTATCAGAGAGAGAAAATCACTGGCTGCAAGTTTTCTTTAGTTCAGATGGCAATCCAAATTCCCACGGTAGCTGCGTGCTTGAAATAGAAGTAGAGCATGCCGTATGTTGTACGTTACACAAGACTAAGAGCCTATAATATAATTATAGGAATTAGGGTGGTACCGCGAATGTAGAACTTCGTCCCTTTATTGGGATGGAGTTTTTTTATATAATAAGAAACTTCGTTTCTTATTATATAAAAACCTCTGGGGGATGCACACTGCGCACATAAGGAAAATGGCCGCTAAAGCGACCGCGCTTCGGCGCGAGAGTCTGGCGTGCCAGACTCTTTATTCTATAATTAGGAAATGTTCGCTTTACGAAAGGAGTAAGAGAATGAAAGAAAAATTGGAGCAAATTAAGGCAGAAGCGATTGCACAAATCCAGGCATCTGATATACCTGAGAAATTAAATGATGTGCGTGTAAAGTTCCTGGGCAAAAAAGGAGAATTAACCGCAGTCCTCAAGGGAATGAAGGATGTGGCACCAGAAGACAGGCCTAAGGTGGGACAGCTGGTAAATGAGACAAGGACAGCCATTGAAGCTGTTTTGGAAGAGTCCAGAACGAAAATGGAAAAGTTTCTTAGAGAAGAGAAGTTAAAGGCAGAGGTAATTGATGTGACGCTGCCTTCTAAAAAAAGTATGGTGGGACACAGACATCCAAACACGATAGCACTGGAAGAGGTAGAGCGCATTTTCGTCGGTATGGGATATGAGGTTGTAGAAGGTCCGGAAGTGGAATATGATTTGTATAATTTTGAGAAACTGAATATTCCTGCCGATCACCCGGCAAAAGATGAGCAGGATACATTTTATGTGAGTAAGGACATTGTTTTGCGCACCCAGACATCACCGGTGCAGGCACGTGTAATGGAACAAGGAAAACTTCCGATTCGTATGATTGCTCCGGGAAGAGTATTCCGCTCTGATGAGGTGGATGCGACACATTCTCCGTCTTTCCATCAGATTGAGGGACTTGTCATAGATAAAAATATTTCATTTGCTGATTTAAAAGGAACGCTGGAAGTGTTTGCAAAGGAACTGTTCGGTCCAGATACAAAGACCAAATTCAGACCGCATCATTTCCCATTCACAGAACCAAGCGCGGAAGTAGACGTAAGCTGTTTCAAATGCGGTGCAAAGGGATGCCGTTTCTGTAAGGGCTCAGGCTGGATTGAAATCCTTGGCTGCGGCATGGTACATCCACATGTTCTGGAAATGTGCGGCATTGACCCGGAGGAGTATTCCGGCTTTGCATTTGGAGTAGGACTTGAGCGAATTGCATTATTGAAATATGAGATTGACGATATGAGACTTCTGTATGAAAACGACATCCGTTTTCTGAAACAGTTTTAAGTCTAAAACGGAATATAGAAAAAGGAGGAAAATAGAGTGAATACTTCATTATCATGGATTAAAGCGTATGTCCCGGATTTGAATGTGACAGCGCAGGAGTATACAGATGCAATGACATTGTCCGGTACCAAGGTAGAAGGATATGAGGTACTGGATGCAGATCTGGAGAAGATTGTCATTGGACAGATTGATAAAATTGAAAGGCATCCCGACGCAGATAAACTGATTATCTGTCAGGTAAATGTTGGTACGGAATCTGTTCAGATTGTAACCGGAGCGAATAATGTGCATGAGGGTGATAAAGTTCCCGTTGTATTGGATGGGGGACGTGTGGCAGGCGGACATGACGGTTCTAAAACACCAGGAGGAATTAAAATTAAGAAGGGAAAGCTGCGTGGTGTGGAGAGCTTTGGTATGATGTGCTCTATCGAAGAACTGGGTTCCACAAAGGAAATGTACCCGGAATCTCCTGATGAGGGAATTTATATTTTCCCTGAGGATGCACAAATCGGTGCAAGTGCAGTGGAAGTCCTGGGATTGAATGACGTAGTGTTTGAATATGAAGTGACTTCCAACCGTGTGGATTGTTGTAGTGTAATAGGAATTGCAAGAGAAGCGGCGGCGACCTTCCGTAAAGAATTTATTCCCCCTGCTGTAACAGAAACAGGCAATGAAGAGGATGTAAACGATTATGTAAAAGTGTCCGTTGAAAATACAGATCTTTGTCCCCGTTTCTGTGCAAGAGTAGTGAAAAATATTAAAATCGGGCCTTCTCCCAAATGGATGCAGAGAAGACTGGCATCTGTAGGAATCCGTCCGATTAATAATGTGGTAGATATTACAAATTATGTGATGGAAGAGTACGGGCAGCCTATGCATGCGTACGACCTGGATATGATAGCAGGCCGTCAGATTATAGTGAGGACCGCCCAGGATGGAGAGAAGTTCACTACTCTGGATGGCCAGGAGAGAATGATAGATAAAGAAGTACTCATGATTTGTGACGGAGAAAAAGCCATTGGTCTTGCCGGGATTATGGGCGGTGAGAACTCTATGATTACAGATGATGTGAAGACAATGTTATTTGAAGCTGCATGCTTTGACGGTGTAAACGTCCGTAAGTCCAGCAAAAGAGTGGGTCTGCGTACAGATGCGTCTGGTAAATTTGAAAAGGGACTTGATCCGAATAATGCAAAAGCTGCCATTGACAGAGCCTGCCAGCTTATAGAAGAGATGGGGGCCGGGGAAGTCATAGGGGGCACCGTTGATGTGTATGGTAAGGTGAAAGAACCCGTCAGAGTGCCGTTTGATGCGACAAAAATAAATGAGATGCTGGGAACAAACATATCAGAAGAAGAAATGCTGGGATATTTTGAAAAAATTGGATTGGAGTATGACCCTCAGACAAAAGAAGTGATTGCACCAACATTTCGTCATGATTTATTCCGTCTTGCTGATTTGGCAGAGGAAGTGGCAAGGTTCTACGGGTATGATAATATACCGACTACACTTCCCAGAGGAGAAGCTACCACTGGAAAAATTTCCTTCAAGCTTCGGATTGAGAAAACGGCTGAGGATATTGCAGAATTCTGTGGATTCAGCCAGAGTATGAACTATTCCTTTGAAAGTCCAAAGGTATTTGAGAAACTTTTGATTCCTTCAGATTCTCCGCTGCGGAACGCTGTGGAAATCATAAACCCACTGGGAGAAGACTACAGTATCATGAGAACCACTTCTCTGAATGGTATGCTGACTTCTCTCGCTACAAATTACAATCGCCGGAACAAAGACGTGCGTCTTTATGAACTGGGAAATATTTATCTGCCTAAGGCGATTCCGCTGACGGAACTTCCCGAGGAGCGTATGCAGTTTACACTGGGAATGTACGGAAACGGAGATTTCTTTAGCATGAAAGGCGTTGTGGAAGAGTTTTTTGAGAAAATCGGAATGAAAGATAAGGAATCCTACAGCCCTGATGCAGGAATACCGTATCTGCATCCAGGACGTCAGGCAAATATCATGTATAAAGGAAAGAACGTGGGATATTTAGGCGAGGTACACCCGGAGGTGGCTGACAATTATGGAATTGGCGAAAGAGCCTACATTGCAGTGATTGATATGCCGGACATTTTGGAATACGCGACTTTTGACAGAAAGTACATGGGAATCGCAAAATATCCTGCCGTTCACCGTGATATCAGTATGGTCGTTCCGAAAAATATACTTGCGGGACAGATAGAGGAAGTCATTGAGAAAAAGGGCGGTTCCTATCTGGAAAGCTATGTCTTATTTGATTTATATGAAGGCGCTCAAATTAAAGAGGGCTACAAATCAATTGCGTATTCTATCGTATTCAGGGCAAAGGATAAAACCTTAGAAGAGGCTGATATAACATCAGCTATGAAAAAAATACTGAAAGCTCTGGAAGAGATGGGAATAGAATTGAGACAGTGACCGATAGTGATTAGCGAGGTGTTTTCGAGCTTAGCACGTAGGTCGTTCTTTGAGCTTAGCGAGGTATTATCGAGCTTAGCGTAAAGAACTTCCTTAAGTATTTTTGGAAAGGCGGATTTTGTATTGAAAACAAGTGACTTTTATTATGACCTGCCCCAGGAGCTGATTGCCCAGGACCCACTGGAGGACAGGGCAGGTTCCCGCCTTCTTGTACTGGATAAGAAAACGGGGAAAATAGAACATCATGCGTTCCGGGATATTGCAGAATATCTTGAGTCGGGGGACTGTCTTGTCATTAATGACACAAAAGTTATTCCTGCCAGACTGATTGGTTCCAAAGAGGGGACAGGGGCGAAGATAGAGGTGCTGCTTCTGAAACGGAAAGAGAATGATGTATGGGAAACCCTTGTTAAACCTGGGAAAAAGGCAAAGCCAGGTACGAGAATCAGCTTTGGGGACGGATTGCTGGTTGGAGAAGTGATGGACGTGGTAGAAGAAGGGAACCGCCTGATTCATTTTGAATATGAAGGGATTTTTGAAGAAATTCTGGACCAGCTTGGGCAGATGCCTCTTCCGCCATATATTACACATCAATTGAAGGATAAGAACAGATACAATACAGTGTATGCTTCTCACGCAGGCTCAGCCGCAGCCCCCACCGCGGGACTTCATTTTACTCCTGAATTGATGGAGAAAATCCGGGAGAAGGGGATAGAGATCGCCAGAGTAACCCTGCATGTGGGACTTGGTACGTTTCGCCCTGTAAAAGTAGAGGATGTGACAGCTCATCATATGCATTCAGAATTTTATATCATTGATGAGGAGGCTGCAGAGAAAATTAACTCTGCGAAAAAGAATCATAAACGTGTAATCTGCGTGGGAACCACAAGCTGCAGGACTATTGAGTCAGCAGCCGATGAGAATGGGCATCTCAAAGCGTGCAGCGGCTGGACGGAGATTTTTATCTATCCGGGGTATGAATTTAAAATACTGGACTGCCTGATTACAAACTTCCACCTGCCGGAATCGACATTGATTATGTTAGTCTCGGCGCTGGCGGGCAAAGAACATGTATTAAATGCTTATGAAGAAGCAGTAAAAGAGAAGTATAGATTTTTTAGTTTTGGGGATGCGATGCTGATACTTTAGTACTGGTTTACTATAAATAAGAATGGCAAAAACAAGAAGCAAAAGCGGAAATAAGTCTTGCACAATGCAAGGCTTTTTTCGTCATGGATGAGGGGAGGCTGATTCCGTTCCAGAAAGTGATTTTAGTTACAGTACCGTTCCCTTCTATCCTAAATGCATAAATAAGAATTTAACGAGGAGATTATGAAACAGACGGTAAGTTATATAAAATTTAAAATCGGCAATATACCGGCAATCCTGTTCGGTGAACCATCGGATAACCTGTACCTATTTCTGCACGGACAGGGTGGAAATAAAGAAGAAGCTTCGGCGATTGCTGAAATCGCATGTCCTGCTGGCTGGCAGGTATTAGGGATTGATCTTCCCGGTCATGGAGAGCGTACTGACAGTGATAACTTTGTTCCTTGGACTGTCGTACCTGAGCTGCGCTGGGTTTTTGACAATATGAAGTTCAAATATAAGCACATCGCATTGCGTGCTAACAGTATCGGTGCGTGGTTTGGAATGTTAGCTTTTACAGATAAGCCGCTTGTGCAGGCTCTGTTTGTTTCGCCTATTTTGGATATGGAATTGCTCATTCAAAATATGATGCAATGGGCGGGAGTAACGAAAGAGCGGCTACAAAGGGACAAGATCATTCCAACTGATTTTGGGCAGACGCTATCATGGAAATATCTAACTTGGGTACAAGAACATCCGATTACCAATTGGAGGCATCCAACCAAAATCTTGTATGCAGGGCAAGATAACCTAACTGAACGTCATGTGGTAGATACTTTTATTTCACATTTCGGCGGCGAGCTGACTGTTATGGAGAACGGAGAACACTGGTTCCATACCCCCGAGCAACTAGAAACGGTAGAGAAATGGATGAGGAACTCGCTGTTGACGTAGGCTTATAAAATAATTTCCAATTTATTAACCAATCACTGAGTTTACATTTAAGAATAACCATGTAGGATATATTCTGACCTTAAGAATAATAATGATGGAATATCATAAATATTCATGTTTATAAGCACTAAGATTACTAACAAAATTAAGAAAGAGGAACCCATGAAACAGATTGCAATACTGTTACAATTGAAGGTGTGAGATTCTTCATCATTCATAACAAGAAAGATATCCCCAAAAACTTAGCAAATATAGATGTGGTGGTCTATGGTCATTCCCACAAATACTCTGCAGAAATTATTAATGGAATACTATTTCTCAATCCTGGCGGCTGCGGTAAACGGCGTTTTGATTTAGAACTTACAATGTGCCGTATGACTGTGGATGCAGGGCACTACCAGTACGAAAAAGTGATAATCCCCCTATGACATTCCAAAAGGATGATACAATTGTTTTATTTAGAGTTATTGAGAAAGATTTTTAATTTTAACTGGGATTTAACCGTTTTGTGCAAAAAGACATATATTATTTTAAGAAACATATTTGTGGTGACTTATGAATACAGAACGTTATTCGGTTTTATTTTTAGGTTTTACTACACAGCAATATACAGCAGAAACTATTGCTGATATTTGGGAAATAAGTGCTGATAAGGTATACCGTGAAATTGGCATAGATATAACCGGGGAAATATCTATGATGTATTTTATTGGTCAAATTACCCAAAACGGAGAGAAGGTAACATTTCAAATTGAAAGTATCAGAAATCCAAATCTTGTAAAGGATCAATCTGAATATCAGAGCGCATATAACACAGTTGTGCAAAATGTCCGGCGTATACTAGGAAATCCTCTAATGCGTATGACGGTAGAGGATATTGATAGTTTCTATTTTGGAAGGATCTGACATGAGTCGAGTGGTGGAGAGTGCCACTCAATTAAAAATGTACAAGTTTTTATATTTACGTCTGCTGTCAGAAACAGCATAGAAGGCTCTCCATATTCGGAGAGCCTTCTATGCGTTTTTATACTTGTTTCTAGTTTTTACCCAATTTTAAGATAGCAATGTCGCCGCTGACGGAGTCGAAGTGAAATGAAGCGCTTCCGTCCTTATGAATTCCCATATCTTCTTTCTGAGATACATCAAAGTCACATTCGAGTGATCCGCTGACGGAATCTTTTCGGTAAGTAAATCCACTATTTTCAGGTATTGTTAATATCACATCCCCACTGACAGAATCTGTCCGTACTTTCTGAGGGCATATTTGAGATATTACCGTAATGGTTCCTGATACGGTGTCTGAATCGATATGCTGGAAGCTCCCTTCTACATCAACATCTCCGCTGGTTGTGTCTGCATCCAGTTTGTCATCTACATATAATGACTCTCCAGTCATGTTTCCACTGGTGCTGTCCATGGACAGTGTATAGGACTTGCATTCGGATAATGAGAAGTTACCTGATGTTGAATCCAGGTTGAACCGTTCTGCAGTAATTCCCTTTACTTTGGCATCTGCAGAAATCGTATCTATGCGTATATATCCCATAGTTTCTGCGGTTTTTTCAGGGATTCTGACAGTCAATTCTTTTCTAAGATTTGTTCCTATTGAAAGCAGCGCTCTTTTTGCTTTTCGGTATTGTATAATGAGTTTCCCGTCTTTGCTATAATAACGCAGCTGCTCGCTTTCTTTCAGGTCTTTGCGGGATTTCTCAAAAAATTGGACGGTTTCTCCATCATATACTTCAACTGTAATATTGCCGCTCATCCAGTTTATATCCAGATCCTTAATCTGTTCACCGTCTATTTCCGCTCCGCCAGTCTGATATTTTCCTGAATCTGTGTAAAAATACCCGCCGCCAAAGCCGATAGAAGTCCAGTTCCATATACCAGTTAATCCCAGAACAAGCACCGTAATCAGTATGACGGCTGTAACGGACCAGGCAATAATTTTTATAAATGCGAATTGTCTTTTATCCATTTTTCTTCCCTACCTTTTCAATTCGAATATGGCTTTTATAATACCTTCAATAGCAGCCCCGATCAAAAAGATAACCCATGTAATATGCCAGCTCATTGTCCAGAAACTAATAAGAATATAAACAACTACAACGACAGACCACAGTGCACTGCTGATTGCCTTCCTGGCTCTGCGGCTGGAATCTGTCTGCTCCTGCCATTCTTTGAATTCCTCAACAATAGAATCATCTTTTTTATAATAGCGCGGCCGGCTTAAATAATTATAAATAATTAACCCTGTTGCGATAGCAATGATAAGAAACATCAATGCCGGAGCCAATCTGTCTGAGTAAGAGGTATCGGAAAGCAGGATTGGAGGAAGCAGACTCATAATATAAAGCATGACAGATACGGAAATCAATATGGCAGATTTCTTTCTCCCTTGTTCTATCTGCTCGTTATCCAGCGGAGAAACCCCTAATTCCTCTTTTTTTAACCCGGCCAGCAGGTCCTCCATGTCACCAATACTTGCCACAGCAATGTTGTAGGCGGCTTCTGGTGATTTTCCTTCTCCCAGGAGATCCTGGTATTTATCTACCAGATTCTGCAAAATCTCCTCCTTTAATTCTACAGACTTCTTGGTCGGTTTTACATCCCGGAACAGATGATCCATATATGCCCTTAATTTATCTTCCATTTTGCTCCTCCCTTTCTTCTTTACTCTTTATTAAGATGTCAATTAGATATTTTGCTTCTTCCCACTCTTTTTTTAACTGCCTGTAAGCCAGCCTGCCCTCTGCAGTAATGGAATAGTAGCGTCTTCTTGCACCTGTGTTTTCATCTCCCCAATAGGAGCAGATATAACCGGCTCCCTCCAGCCTGCGAAAGGCTGTGTAAAGGGTTGCTTCTTTTAGTTCGTACTGGTTATCGGTGTCCATTTGAATCTCTTTATTAATCTTATATCCGTAACTGTCTTCCCTGGTTAAATGTGCCAGGATGATTGTATCCGTATGCCCGCGAATCAGGTCTGAAGCAATTGACATAATTAGACCTCCTTCTTTCATTTATATGTATATATAAACATATTATACATCGCCTGTCAAGGTATATATAATGTCAATATACACCCTCATGAACATTAGTAATTTGAAAAGTATGCCTTCTTGAATATCAGCAGTTCAATAAGTGTCATAAAAGAAAAATACTCTCATATGTTGTTACATAGGGGGTGTTTTTGTGATATATATAGTAAAGCCCGGAGATACACTATATTCCATATCCGGGGAGACGCAGGTTCCTGAATGGAAGATTTCTTATGATAACCAGTTGAGCGGACAGCAGAATCTGGTAGTGGGGCAGGCACTTCTGATACTTGGTATGGAGGAATCAGGAAGTATTAGAGGGAATCTGCATGTTACCGGATATGCCTATCCCTTTATTGAGCCATATATTTTAGAGCAGTCCATTCCGGCATTGAATGAGCTGTTGATTTTTTCTTACGGGTTCACATTTACAGGTGAGCTTGTTCCGCCCTATCAGGATGAATTATGGATGATTGAGACAGCGTGGGAGAATGGAATTGAACCTATGCTTGTGCTGACACCATTTGCGGAAGGTACTTTCAATAACCAGCTCGTAAAGGTACTTGTTGAAAACGTAGAGATACAGAATACGCTGATTGCAAATTTACTGGAAACTGTCCAGGAAAAAGGATATGCGGGAGTGGATATTGACTTTGAATACATTTTACCGGAAAACCGCGTAGGGTATGCAGAATTTGTGGGCAGAGTGCGGGAGGTTATGAATGCAAACGGATATAAAGTGTCTGTGGCACTGGCTCCTAAGACATCATCAGACCAGCCCGGCTTATTATATGAAGGAATGGATTATGCGCTGCTGGGTGCCAATGCAGACCATGTTTTCCTGATGACTTATGAATGGGGATACACCTATAGTCCGCCCATGGCAGTGGCACCCCTGAATATGGTACGTCTGGTGGTAGAGTATGCTCTGACACAAATTCCAGCGGAGAAAATTATTATGGGGATTCCAAATTATGGCTATGACTGGTCCCTGCCTTTTGAAAGGGGAATTACAAAGGCAAGACTGATAGGGAATGTAGAGGCTCCTCAGATTGCGGCAGAAAATGGGGCGGAGATTCTATATTCTGAGGTTGCTCAAAGTCCATTTTTCACCTATGTGAGGGATGGAATCTCTCATGAAGTATGGTTTGAGGATGTACGCAGCATGTCGGCAAAGATAAATCTTGCAAAGGAATATAATCTTTTTGGCGTAGGATATTGGAATCTGATGCGGCCGTTTCGGGCAAACTGGCTGCTCCTGGATAAGATATAATTAGTAATCAATAAGTAGTTCAAAGATGTTGAATTATACAAAGACACAGGGGGAAGATTTTCCTGTGTCTTTTGCTTGGATACGGAGTAGTTGCTATAGTTATGCAAGTGTCTGATTAACGGTACATCACAAGCGGAGCAAAAATCACAATTTGACAATTGAACGATACGGTGTTAATCTATATACATTAGCAAGAAAGAGGTGTGTTTATGAGGGTCGTTCGATAAGGTAATTATTTGTGTCGCAAAAGCGGGATTTTGACCTGCTTATTTTCGTGTACTCAAATGCCTTATGAAATGACCGGAGAAGTGTTTAGCCACACCTTTTCGTTTGTTTTGCAGCGCAGTGGGTAACTGCGCTTTTTTGTTGTCGTAAGGCTATTTGATACGTATTATGACTTTACGAAAGGATTTAGAACCTATGAATATCAATTTGAAAAACTATGGATTAACAGAACGCTTTGAACAGGAAGCGACCATGTATGACGGGCTGTTTATTGCCAGAGTTACTGAACAGCACCGTGAATTATACAAAGCCATCAGCGAGTGTGGCGAAATAGATGCAAGTGTTTCAGGAAAACTTGCTTATAACGCAGACAGCAAAACTGCCTTTCCTGCCGTTGGAGACTGGGTGATGATTGACCGGCTGGATGGAAAGGGTGGCAATGCAATTATCCATCATATTCTGCGCCGCAAAAGCGTTTTGACGCGGCAATCTTCCGGCACAGAAAATACCGGACAGGTGATTGCTGCCAATATTGATACTATTTTCATTTGTATGTCGCTCAATGCAGACTTTAACATTCGACGAATTGAAAGATATTTAACGATCGCATGGGATAGTATGGCTACTCCGGTTATCGTACTGACAAAATCTGATTTGTGTGATGATTTGCCGCAAAAGCTGGATGAAATTGCTTCCGTGAGCATGGGCGTTGATGTTATTCACTGTTCCTCTGAAAATGGGAACGGATATGAAGCAATTAGCGCTTATATCGGCCAAGGAAAGACAATTGCGTTTGTCGGTTCATCAGGAGTTGGCAAGTCTACGCTTATTAACCGCCTTATGGGCCAGGATATGCTTGCAACAAGTGCGATACGGGAAGATGATGCCAAGGGCAGACATACTACAACCCACCGCCAACTGTTACTATTGCCAAATGGAGGCATTGTCATAGACACGCCCGGTATGCGGGAGTTGCAGATTTATACAGGCAACCTGTCAAAAACCTTTGAAGATATTGAAGAAATTGCTGCCCAGTGCAAATTTGGCGACTGTTCTCACAGATCAGAGCCGGGCTGCGCCATTAGAGAAGCAATCGAAAATGGCACACTGTCCGAAAAACGCTTTGAGAGCTATCAAAAATTGCAGCGGGAAGTATCATACGCCGGATTAAATGCCCGCCAGCTTGAGAACGAGAAACTTAATAGAATGTTCGGAAGCAAGGGCGAACTGAAACAATTTAAGAAGCATATCAAAGACAAGAACAATAGATAAAAAGCAATCTGATACGGCCGTTTCGGGTGAACTGGTAGTTTTAGAGAAAGCAGGAGCATTTTGATAAAATTGGTAAAATGAAATCACCTATTGACAACGGAACAGTAAAATCATAGAATCTAAAGTAGAAAAAAGAATATGTGAGACACCTCATTGTATTGAGGTAGAGGTTGCGAGGTTTATTAACCCTGTGGAGTGAAGAGACACGTAGAAGCAGAACTAGGAAACATCGCCGAAATCAGAGGGCATCTCTTTTGCAGTCTGGTTGGGACATAAGTAAAGAGCTTATGGACTGTCTTAGTTTTTAAAACTAAGTTGCGCTATGTTTTACAAAAGAGGTGGGTAAGAAGAAGTAAGCGCTTTTTGGTTTTCCAGAAGGCGTTTTTTTATGTAATAGGAAAGTGCTTTTCCTATGCAGCAGGAGACTGTGTTTCTTACCATTACAAACGGTTTGTTTTATTGAGAAGGAGAAGAGGATGAAGAAGAAACTATCAATTCTGTCATTGGTGCTGATGTTATTACTGGTAAGTATGCCAGGATTGACAATGAAGGTACAAGCAGAGGAAACAGAACAAAAAGAATTTCGTGTAGGAATGGAAGCAGGGTATGCTCCATTTAACTGGACACAGAATACGGATGAAAATGGGTCTGTGCCAATTCAGGGAGATAAATCCTATGCCGGCGGTTACGATGTTGAAATTGCTAAGATAATTGCCGAGAAACTGGACCGCAAGCTTGTGATTGTAAAGACGGAGTGGGATGGTTTACCCCCGGCCCTGCAGTCCGGTAAAATTGATGCGATTATTGCCGGTATGTCCCCAACCGAGGAAAGAAAGAAGCAGATTGATTTTACAGATGTGTATTATGAGTCTAATCTGGTAATGGTGATCAGAGCAGACAGTGATTATGCCGATGCAAAAAGCCTGACTGATTTTTCGGGTGCAAAAGTCACAGCTCAGCTTAATACTTTTCACTATACAGTCATTAATCAGATTCCAGGTGTACAGATGCAGGAAGCAATGGATAATTTTGCAGCGATGCGGGTGGCTTTGGAATCAGGGACGATAGATGGTTATGTCAGTGAAAGGCCGGAGGGGGTTACTGCCGAGAGCGTAAACCCGAAGCTGAAGATGATTGAGTTTTCTGCGGCAGACGGATTTCAGACAAGCCCGGAGGATACTGCGGTTGCAATTGGTATGCGGAAAGAAGATCCTGACGTAGCTGCTATTAATGAAATTTTAGCCGGAATTTCAAAAGATGAACGAGTAAAAATTATGGATGAGGCTATCAAAAACCAGCCGGCATCTGACGAGGAGTCGGGCAGCCCAATCCTTAAAATCTTAAAGCAAAATGGAATGCTGTTCTTGCGCGGAACCGGAATGACTATGTTTTTAGCCCTGGCCGGAACTATTTTAGGCGGCATAATAGGTCTTTTAGTTGGTGTTTACCGTACCATACCGATGTCAGAAAAAAAGGGGAAAAGAGCATCTCAGAAACTATTTGGATGGCTTTTAAATGTATACATAGAAGTATTTAGAGGTACACCAATGATTGTTCAGTCCGCTGTTATTTATTATGGAACGGCACTACTGTTTGGTTTCGATTTAAATCGTACGGCAGCGGCTCTTTTCATTGTATCTATCAATACCGGAGCTTATATGTCAGAGATTGTCCGCGGCGGTATCTTTGCAGTGGATAAAGGCCAGTTTGAAGCAGCCCAGGCATTGGGAATGACCCATGGTCAAACGATGCGCAAGGTTGTGGTACCCCAGGTATTGCGTAATATCTTGCCAGCAACCGGCAACGAATTTGTCATTAATATTAAGGACACTTCAGTATTGAGTATCATCTCCGTGACTGAGCTATTCTTCCAAGGAAAATCCGCAGCCGGAGCAAACTATATGTTCTTCCAGACCTATTTTATTATCTGCGTTATTTATTTTGTCCTGACCTTTAGTATAACAAGGATTTTACGCCTGGTGGAGAAGAAACTGGACGGGCCGGAGGCTTATGCGCCGCTTGCAGAAGAAGAATAGGGAGGAGTAGAAATGTCAGAGATTATTAAGGTAGAACATTTAAAAAAGAGCTTTGGTCAAAATGTGGTATTAAAGGATATTGATCTTACCGTCAATAAAGGTGAGGTGGTGACAATTATCGGTTCTTCCGGTTCGGGAAAATCAACACTGCTTCGGTGTATCAATTTACTAGAGAAACCGGATGGCGGAAAAATATATTATAAGAATGAGAATGTACTGGAGCCGAATTATAATTTACCTAAATACCGTACTCACCTGGGAATGGTATTTCAGCAGTTTAATCTCTTTAACAATATGAATGTTTTAGAAAACTGCATGACAGGCCAGGTTACGGTATTAAAAAAGCCGCGGGAAGAAGCAAAGCAGACAGCCCTTGAAAATTTAAAAAAGGTGGGCATGGAGAGGTTTATTGATGCGAAGCCGTCACAGCTTTCCGGCGGGCAAAAACAACGTGTTGCAATTGGACGCGCATTGTCTATGAATCCGGATGTAATGCTGTTTGACGAACCAACATCAGCGCTTGACCCGGAAATGGTAGGTGAGGTATTAAAGACAATGAAAAATCTGGCACATACAGGACTTACAATGGTCATTGTCACACATGAAATGGCCTTTGCCAAAGATGTTTCCGACAGGGTTATCTTCATGGATAAAGGTGTTATTGCAGAGGAAGGCACGGCAGAAGATATATTTGTCAATCCGAAAGAAAAACGTACGAAGGAATTCCTGCACCGGATTCTTAATTCCGATAATAATTAAAAAAAATCTTTATTTTACTAAAATTATGTCAAAATCTGCCGATATAAACTTATACCTTCTTGAACATTAGTAGTTCAAGAAGTATACCGTATTGAACATTAATAGTTCAATACATGCAGAATATAAAAACAAGAACGAGGGGTGCAGCTCACATGGAAAAACAGGGAAAACAGAATTCAATTGCTCTTAGTAAAAGACTGGCAATAGGATTCGGCATAGTAAACATTATAACGGTTTTAATTTCTTTGGTAAGTCTTTTCGCCATTTACAGATCATATTCAACAGCAGGTGTTCCATCGAAATCTTTTGCAATTTTTTCGGCCGTAATACTGTTGTTAATCCTTGTATCCGTTGCTGCAAGTTCAATCATATGCAAGGTCTTAAACGGAAGTATTGTACGGCCGCTTAAAATACTCAACAATATTGCACAGCAATTGTCTGTGGGGGATGCAAGTGCAGATGTCAGAGTGCTCACAAAGGACGAAGTGGGAGAACTGATGCAATCCTTCAGGACAATGGTGGAAAACATCAGGAACCAGGCTCAGACAGCCGAAACGATAGCCAGCGGAGACCTGACTGTCCATGTGAAAATAAACTCGGAAAAGGATGTCCTGGGTATTGCCTTAAGCAATATTGTAGAGAAAAACAACCATATCCTGTCTCAAATATGCGATACGTCCGGTCAGGTTGTAAGTGGAGCTGGTCAGATATCAGAAGCAAGTACACGCCTTTCGGAAGGTGCATGCCGTCAGTCGGATTCCCTTCAGGAGCTTGCCTCAACAGTAATGGAGGTAAAGGACTGGATTGAACTAAGCGCGGATAATGCGGCAATGGCCAGGACATGTGCAAATAATGTCAAAGACGGAGCAATTGACGGAAACAGACACATGGAAGAAATGCTCAAAGCCATGGATGAAATCGATATATCTGCATCGAATATTTCAAAAGTAATAAAAACTATTGAGGACATTGCTTTCCAGACAAATATACTGTCGTTAAATGCCTCAATAGAGGCTGCGAGAGCAGGACAGTACGGGAAAGGTTTCGCAGTTGTGGCAGATGAGGTCCGGAGCCTGGCAGCCCGTTCAGCAGAAGCTGTAAAGGAAACTACAGAGATGATAGCAAGCTCTATGCAGCGAACGGAGTACGGAACGAAAATCGCAAAGACTACCGCGGATGCTTTTAACAAAATAGTGGGAGGAATAGACGAGGTTGTCGGACTGGCAGAAAAAATTGCCAGTGCATCCACAGAGCAAACTTCCAGCATAGACCGGATAAACGATGAAATCACCCAGGTATCTGGTGTGATACAGGCAAACTCAGCAGCGTCAGGGGAGAGTGCCGCTGCATCGTCCCAGTTGTACAAACAGGCGGAAACATTAAAGGAAATGGTGCAGACGTTCAAGTTGGAAACATCTTGCCAGCACTTTAATTAAAAAAGATTTTGTCCCATAAAAAAACACTTGACAAATGATGCTGTGGAAATTAAAATGAATACATCAAAAGCAAAACCGATGAGAAAGAGAAGTAGGTTTTAAAAGAAATCACAGAGAGCGGCAGATGGTGGGATTGCTGCATGGATTTTAATTCTGAATGGACTTTCGAGGGCGGCCTGAAATGAAAAGAGTAGGCGCTGTCGGGAACCGAACCCGTTATCAATCAGGAGCGTATGTTAGTACGTGAGAAAGTGGACAATTCGTCAATTTGAGTGGTACCGCGATAATAAAATTGTATTTTATTACCGTCTCAAGCTATATGCTTGGGGCGGTTTTTTATGTAGTAGAGAACTACGTTTCCTACTACATAAAAACCCTCCGGGGGATCGCACTGGGTTGGCAAAGAAGGTGTTGCTATCGCAACCCAACCCAGGCGGAGAATCTTGCAAGCAAGATTCTTTCTTGTATCAGAGGGATTCCCTTTTAGGAATCTGCATAATCGGCTCCTTTGCTTTTGAAACTGCACATTAAAAATAGAAATGGGAGAAAAGGAGAATCAAATTATGAAAAAGAAAGTATTGGCAGTAGTGTTAGGAACAGCAATGACGGTGAGCCTTATGGCATGTGGAAGCAAAGATGCAAAGGTTGCTGAAACAAGTGAGGAAAAGATCTATACGGTCGGCATTTCCCAGTTTGCAGAGCATGGTTCTTTGGACAACTGCAGAGAAGGTTTTATTGAAGGACTGAAAGAAGCAGGCTTGGAAGAGGGGAAAAACCTGAAAGTAGAAGTGAAGAATGCAGCAGCAGATCAGGGAACAGCAAAGCAGATTAGTGATGTATTTGTATCTGACAAAGTGGATTTAATTTGTGGAATTGCAACACCAAGTGCCCAGGCAGCATATAACTCTGCAATGAATACAGATATCCCGGTAATTTATACAGCGGTAACAGACCCTAAAGCGGCAAAGCTTGCAGATACTGAGGGGATGCCTGCAGGAGAAGTGACAGGAACAAGTGACCAGCTCCCTATTAGAGAGCAGTTGGAAATGATCCGTGAAGTGTTGCCTGATGCCAAGAAAATTGGAATTCTTTATACTACAAGTGAGGTGAATTCTGTTTCTGCAATTGAAACATATGAGAAGCTTGCAGAAGACTATGGATTTACGATTGTAAAGAAAGGTGTTTCCCAGACGGCAGATATTTCACTGGCAACAGATGAGATTCTGGGCGGAGTGGATTGTCTGACAAATTTAACAGATAATACTGTTGTAAATTCACTGGCAACGATTCTTGACAAGACAAATGAGAAGAAGATTCCTGTATTCGGAAGTGAAATTGAACAGGTAAAACTGGGATGTGTTGCTGCTCAGGGAATAGATTACATTGAACTTGGAAAGCAGACAGGAAAAATGGCAGCGGAAGTGTTAAAAGGAGAAAAGAAGGCGTCTGAAATGAAATACGAAACGATTTCCAAACCAGGGCTGTATATAAATACAGAGGCGGCAAAAAATCTGGGAATTACTTTAGATGAAGAATTCGTAAATAGTGCAGTAGAAAGTTTTGACAGTATTTAAAAATAGAAAAAGTATGCTTCTTGAATATTAGTAGTTCAAGGAGTATACTTTATTGAATATTAGTAGTTCAATAAGCATAGGAAACTGGAGGCAGATGTATGGATATTTTTGTAACAATTTTAGAACAGGGGCTGATTTACGGGATACTGGCTCTCGGAGTATATATTACCTATAAAATACTGGATTTTCCGGACTTGACCGTGGATGGCAGCTTCCCTCTTGGAGCTGCAGTTACAGCGACTATGATTACAAATGGCGTGAATCCATATCTGACAATACCAGTTTCCTTTTTAGCGGGGGCAGCGGCAGGAATTTGTACAGGGCTTATTCATGTAAAATGTAAAGTAAGGGATTTACTTTCAGGAATTATTATGATGACGGCTTTGTGGACTATTAATTTACGTCTTGCCGGAACTGCAAACGTGCCAATATTCGGAGATGAAAATATTTTTGATAATGATTTGGTGAATAAAGTTTTTTCAGGGAGTCTTGCCTCTTATAAGGCACTTATAATTGTACTTGTGATTGCGGCAATTAGTAAAATTGTACTTGATTTATATTTGAAGACGAAATCAGGACTTTTACTTCGTGCAGTAGGGGATAATGCAAATCTTGTGACATCTCTTGCAAAAGACCAGGGGAATATTAAAATTTTAGGTCTTGCAATAGCAAACGGCCTGGTAGCACTGGCAGGATGTGTTTTTTGCCAGGAACAGAGAGTGTTTGAGATTTCAAGCGGAACTGGAGCGATTGTAATTGGTCTTGCCAGTGTAATCATTGGAACAAGTCTGTTTAAGAACATCCGGTTTTTCAATGCAACTGCCGCAGTTCTCATAGGCTCTGTGATTTATAAAGCCTGTGTTGCGGCGGCGTTAAAGTTTTTTGAACCACAGGACATGAAATTGATTACGGCGGTACTGTTTTTAATCATATTAGTTATCGGTATGGATAGAAAGAAGAAGGTGAAGAAGAATGCTTGAACTGAAAAACATCCGAAAATATTATAATCCTGGGACAGTCAATGAAATGTGCTTGTTTGAAAACTTTAACCTGACTGCAGATAAAGGTGATTTTGTGTCTGTTGTGGGCAGTAATGGCTCTGGTAAAACTTCCATGCTGAATATCCTCTGCGGAAGTATTCCGGTAGAAGATGGACAGATATTAATGAATGGGGAAGATATTTCCAGGTTGAAAGAATATAAAAGAAACCGAAAAATCGGAAGGGTATATCAGAATCCTGCGATGGGAACCTGCCCGTCTATGACTATTTTGGAAAACATGTCCCTTGCAGATAACAAAGGAAAGTTTTATGGGCTGGGAAAGGGCGTTAATAAAGGGCGCAGGGCGTATTACCAGGAGCTGTTAAGCAGGTTAAATCTGGGGCTGGAAAGTAAAATGGATGTGAAAGTAGGCTCACTGTCCGGAGGACAGCGTCAGGCAATGGCACTTTTAATGTCCACGCTGACCCCAATAGACTTCTTAATCCTGGATGAACATACAGCGGCTTTGGACCCGAAAACAGCAGAACTGATTATGGAGCTGACAGACAGAATTGTGAAGGAAAAGAACCTGACTACTATAATGGTGACTCATAATCTGCGTTATGCGGTGGAATATGGAAACAGACTCTTGATGATGCATCAAGGCAAAATTATACTGGATACTGCCGGAACTGAGAAGCAAGGGATGAAAGTAGATGATATACTTGGAAGATTCAATGAGATAAGCATTGAATGTGGAAATTAAATTTATGCTTTATTTGGAGGATAGTTCTTCCGTTTAAAATAAAGCTGTGAGATGAACAGGAAAATATTATATATATGGCTGACACACTTTGGTTTTTTATCAATAGCTGTGGCAGCCTTTTTTTTGCATTTAGAAATAAAAACATATAAAACCTATTGACAAAGTATGCATATAATGATATATTCCTACTATTCCTATATGAAAGGTATGTTATAAAAGGGGTGAGATGTTGGATACAGAATTTATTGTAGAATATATTCCGATGTATTTAGAAGCAGCCAAGTTAACGCTGAGGCTGGGAATAACCGGAATTTTGCTTTCGCTGGTTATCGGGGTGTGCTGTTCCATGATTCAGTATTATAAGGTTCCGGTTATCAGAAGAATCGTGTCAATTTACATAGAATTGTCACGGAATACACCGCTTCTGGTTCAGTTGTTCTTTCTGTACTTTGGGCTGCCAAAGCTAGGGATTGCACTCAGTTCCGAAGCATGTGCCATCATTGGATTAAGCTTTCTTGGCGGAAGCTACATGTCTGAAGCATTCCGAAGTGGCTTAGAATCCGTTGAAAAGATTCAGATGGAATCAGGGCTCAGCATAGGGCTGACCCACAGCCAGGTTATGCGTTATGTCATATTTCCTCAGGCGCTGTCCGTATCGGTTCCGCCATTGTGTGCGAATGTTATATTCCTGATTAAGGAAACCTCCGTATTCAGTGTGGTTGCACTGGCCGATCTGATGTATGTGGCGAAGGATTTGATTGGGCTGTATTACAAGACCGACGAGGCACTTTTGATGTTGGTATTATCATACTTGATATTATTGCTTCCAATATCCATCGTGGCAACACTTTTGGAAAGGAGACTAAGATATGCAGGATTTGGGAATTAGAGTCTTGTTTATGGGAGATAATTTTCTCCGCCTTCTGGGAGGGCTGTGGATTACGATTAAGGTATCCCTGATTGCAGTAGTACTTTCCATTCTACTGGGAACACTTTTGGGAATGATTATGACATTAAAGAATCCCATTACCCGGTGTATTACCAGAGTGTATCTGGATTTCATCCGGATTATGCCGCAGCTGGTACTTTTATTCCTGGTTTACTTTGGCCTTACAAAGTCTTTTGGGATTAATCTGTCGGGGCAGGTATCGGCGGTCATTGTATTTACGATGTGGGGTACGGCAGAGATTGGAGATCTGGTGCGGGGGGCACTGATATCTATACCGAAGCATCAGTATGAGAGCGGTCAGGCATTGGGATTAACAGGGAAACAGATATACGGTTATATTATTATCCCGCAGACATTAAGAAGGCTGATACCTCTGGCTATTAACCTGACAACACGAATGATTAAGACTACATCACTGATTGTGTTAATTGGAGTAGTGGAGGTGCTGAAAGTAGGGCAGCAAATTATAGAGGCAAACCGTTACACTGTGCCGGATTCGGCACTTTGGATATATGCAGCGATCTTTTTCCTGTATTTTTTGGCTTGCTGGCCCATATCACTCTTGGCATCCGGATTAGAGAAAAAGTGGAAGGATTGAGGTGAGTATTGTTGAGTGAAAAATTATTAGAGGTTCACAGCCTGGTCAAGGATTACGGTAACGGTCCGGTACTAAAGGATGTATCCCTGGATGTCCACAAGGGTGAAGTAGTAGTTCTGATTGGCCCGTCAGGTTGTGGTAAGAGTACATTTTTGCGATGTATGAACGGGCTGGAGCAGATTCAGTCCGGAGAAATTTTGTTAGACGGTGAGTCTATTACGGGAAATAAAACCAAGTGGAATGAAGTCCGCCAGAAGGTTGGGATGGTATTTCAAAGCTATGAATTATTCCCCCATATGACTGTGATAGATAATATATTGCTTGGACCAACCAGGGTACAAAAAAGAGATAAAAAAGAAGCAAAAAAGGATGCTGAAAAGCTCCTTGAAAGAGTGGGACT
The DNA here is from genome assembly GCF_003149105.1 of Faecalicatena contorta. Taxonomy (GTDB): domain Bacteria; phylum Bacillota; class Clostridia; order Lachnospirales; family Lachnospiraceae; genus Muricomes; species Muricomes contortus_C. Next base: position 311,820 of record NZ_QGDS01000001.1, read on the forward strand.
TCTGGATAAGAAGGATGCTTATCCAAGACAGTTATCGGGTGGACAGAAGCAGAGAGTGGCAATTGTGAGGGCTCTGATCATGCAGCCTGAGGTTATGCTTTTTGATGAGGTAACGGCAGCCCTCGACCCGGAGATGGTACGAGAGGTATTGGATGTTATGCTGGAGCTTGCAAAAAGCGGATCAACCATGGTAATTGTCACACATGAGATGCAGTTTGCGCGTGCTGTTGCAGACAGAATTGTATTTCTGGACGAAGGAGATATCATAGAAATTGCTGAGCCAGAGCAGTTCTTTACACAGCCAAAAACGGACAGAACACGTCGGTTTTTGAATACATTTATATTTCACAAGGAAAATAAAACAGAAAAGGAAGGATTTGTATTATGAAAAAAATAACAGTTTTATTATTGACACTGGCACTTGGGGTTTCTGCTCTTACAGGATGTGGTTCTAAAGAGGATTCATCTTCTGAGACAAGTAAAGAGACAACGGAAACGGCGAAGAAATCAGAGGATAAAGCCATATACCGTACTTTGGATGAAATTAAAGAGAGCGGTAAAATTGTAATTGGTGTATTTAGTGACAAGAATCCATTTGGTTATGTGGACGAGAAAGGTGAATATCAAGGATATGATGTATACTTTGCAGAGCGTCTTGCAGAAGATCTTGGGGTTGAAGTAGAGTATGTATCTACAGAGCCTGCAAGCCGCGTAGAATACTTGCAGACCGGTAAGGTCGATATAATTCTTGCGAACTTTACAGTAACAGAAGAACGTGCAGAGTCTGTTGATTTTGCTCTTCCGTATATGAAGGTTGCACTTGGGGTTGTATCACCTGATGATGCACTGATTACTTCTCCAGAAGATTTAAATGGCAAGAAACTGATCGTTGCAAAGGGAACAACAGCTGAGACTTATTTTACAGAGAATTATCCTGATGTGGAGCTGGTGAAATTTGACCAGTATACAGAAACGTACAACGCATTGATTGACGGGCGTGGAGATGCTTTCTCAACAGACAATACAGAGGTTCTTGCCTGGGCACTTCAGAATGATGGATTTACAGTAGGTATTACCTCTCTCGGGGATCTGGATACCATTGCGCCGGCAGTGTCTAAAGGAAATACAACACTGCTTGACTGGATTAACGAAGAAATTAAATCACTGGCAGATGAGCAGTTTTTCCATGCAAATTACAAAGAGACTCTTGAACCTGTATACGGCGATGAGGTTGATCCTGACAGCCTGGTAGTAGAAGGCGGAGTAGTGGAAGAATAAAATTAGATAAATCACTGATTTCAGTGACAACAGACAGACACTTAAAGGGGGGAATGGCATGATAAAGTTTGAACATGTCAGCAAGGAATTTATCTCCAGCAAAACAAGGTTCCTCGCAGTAGACAATGTGAGTTTTGAGGTCCAAAAGGGAGATATATATGGAATTATTGGATTCTCCGGAGCAGGAAAATCTACATTGGTAAGGTGTATAAACCTGCTGGAGGTTCCAACAATCGGGAATGTATATTTCGACGGTGTGAATCTGACAAAGGCAGGCCCAAGGGAACTTAGAAAATACCGGCAAAAGATGGGGATGATATTCCAGCAGTTCAACCTTCTTGCACAGAGAAATGTACTTGAAAATATCTGTTACCCCCTTGAGGTGGCTGGTGTGAAAAAACGGGAAGCAAAAGAAAGAGCAGAAGAACTTCTGAAGCTGGTCGGCCTGGAGGATAAAGCGAATGCATATCCTGCACAGCTGTCCGGCGGACAGAAGCAGAGAGTTGCGATTGCAAGAGCCCTTGCAACGAATCCGGAAGTCCTTCTGTGTGATGAGGCAACAAGTGCTCTGGATCCGATTACTACCAAATCAATTTTGGAGCTGTTAAAAGAAATTAACCAAAAGCTTGGAGTCACCATTGTAATAATTACCCATGAGATGGGAGTGGTGAAGCAGATATGTAACAGAGTTGCAGTTATGAGCGGTGGTGTGATAGAAGAAGAGGGCACTGTCAAAGAAGTGTTCCTGAATCCAAAATCGGAGACAGCCAGGAAACTGATTCTTCCGGCTAGAGAGAAACTCCTTGAGACGGGAGAACGCAGGGTTTTAAGAATTGTTTTCGACGGGCAGTCATCCTTTGAGCCAATCATTGCTCAATTGGTGATTGAAACGAATACACTGGTGAATATCCTGGGGGCTGATACAGAAAATATTGGCGGCAGAGCTTATGGGCAGATGCTGATTGAGCATCAGAGTGACAGAGCGGTGATGAAGAAGATGAAAGATTTTCTTAGGAGCAAGGGAATATACTTCGAGGAAGGGGGGAGCCAGGAATGAGGCAGGAGATTGTAGAATTGTTATTGCTCGGTATTGGAGAAACATTCTATATGACTCTCGTATCAACGGCAGCTGCATATGTACTGGGTGTACCCCTGGGGGTGCTGGTATACATAACTGATAGTGGCAGGATATGCGAGAACAGAGTACTTAATCTTATCACAGGAGTTATTATTAATCTGGTTCGTTCAGTTCCCTTTTTGATTCTGTTGGTTGCACTCTTACCATTTACAAGATGGATTGCAGGAACAACCATAGGATCTACGGCAACGATTGTTCCCCTTGTGGTAGCCGCGGCACCTTTTGTCGCCAGGCTTGTGGAATCCTCCTTAAAGGAGGTAGATGCAGGTGTAATTGAAGCAGCGAAAGCGATGGGGTCTTCACCGGCTCAGATTATATATAAGGTATTGCTTCCGGAGGCAAAGCCCTCTTTGTTTGTAGGAAGTACCATAGCCCTTGCAACAATTCTCGGATATTCAGCAATGGCCGGATTTGTCGGGGGAGGAGGCCTTGGAGCAGTTGCCATCAATTATGGATATTACAGGTACCAGACAAATGTCATGCTGGTGACGGTTATACTTCTGGTGATTATAGTACAACTGTTTCAGGAAGTGGGAATCCGTTTTGTGAACAAGATAGATAAAAGAACGAAGCAGTAAAGAGAGAAAAAGAGGAGGATTATTATGAAGAAACGAGTTATTGCAGTATTATTGGGAATTAGTCTTGTGGCATCACTTGCTGTTGGATGCGGAAAGGCTGGAGACAGCAGCAGTTCAGGAGACAATTCAACAACAGAGAAAAAAGAGGATACAACAATCAAAGTAGGGGCAAGCGTAACTCCTCATGCTGAGATTTTAAAAGAGATTGAAGGCCAGCTGAAAGAGAACGGATACACTCTTGAGATTGTAGAATACAATGATTATGTATTGCCGAATACAGCATTGGAGGATGGAGATCTGGATGCGAATTATTTTCAGCATCTTCCATACCTGGAAAACTTTAACGAGGAAAACAAAACTCACCTCGTATCTGCTGCAAGTGTACACTTTGAGCCATTTGGAATATATGCAGGAAAGACAGCTTCTCTGGATGATTTGAAGGAAGGTGCATCTGTGGCAGTTCCGAATGATACGACAAATGAGGCGAGAGCATTGCTGCTGTTAGAAGCAGAGGGGTTAATCAAGCTGAAAGAGGATGCGGGAATTACAGCAACAAAACTTGATATCATAGAGAATCCTCTGAATCTGGAAATTAAGGAGTTAGAGGCTGCGCAGGCTGCAAAGGCGATTCAGGATGTTGATATCGCGTGCATCAATGGAAATTATGCGGCTCAAGCCGGACTTAATGTAAGTGATGCGCTGGCAGTTGAGGCATCAGATTCTCTTGCTGCTAAGACCTATGCAAATATTATTGCTGTAAAAGAAGGAAATGAAGATTCTGCAAAGACAAAAGCTTTGGCAGATGCTATTTTATCTAGTGACGTAAAAGACTTTATCAATGAGAATTATGGTGGAGCGGTTGTGCCGGTTTTTTAAGGATGTCATGTTGAGAACTATACTGTGAGAAAAAGACTGAGACAGGCAAAATGATTGTCTTTTCCTGGGGCATATGGTAGAATTATACAATGTAAATATAATGATACCTGACGACCTTTTTCAAAGATAGAGAGATGACCCCATGTTTTCACGTAGAAAGATTTTAGTTGTGGAAGATAATGAACTTAACCGAAAGATGCTGTGCGATATTTTGTCTCCAGTCTATGATGTTCTGGAGGCGGAAAATGGACAGAAAGCCCTTGACATATTAAAAGAATATGGAGAAGGGCTTTCCCTCATTCTTCTTGATATTGTCATGCCGGTTATGGATGGCTATACTTTTCTTTCTGTTATGAAAGCAGACTCCGCTTATTCTTCGATTCCTGTTATTGTGACAACACAAAATGACGGGGAAGCAGATGAGATTGCTGCACTATCCTATGGTGCATCAGACTTTGTGGCTAAGCCGTACAGGCCGTTAATTATTCTGCACAGGGTGGCCAGCATTATCAACCTGCGTGAGACTGCCAGTATGATGAATATGATGCAGTATGACCGTCTGAGCGGATTATATAGTAAGGAGTTTTTCTATCAAAAGGTAAAAACAATTCTGATGAGCAACCCGGGTATCCATTATGATATTGTTTGTTCAGACATTGAAAATTTCAAGTTAATCAATGATGTGTTCGGTGTTTCTACAGGTGATAAACTGCTTTGTACTGTGGCAGAAGTGTATAAGGAGAGCCGGGAATACAATGGAATATGCGGCCGGTTAAATGCCGACCGGTTTGCTTGTCTGGTAGAGCGCCGCCGCAACTATACAAATGCAATGTTCCAGGAAAAGATTGAAAAAATCAGTAAAAAGATGGAACTTAGCAGTATTGTGATGAAATGGGGAATCTATACAATAGAAAATTATACGGTTCCCGTGGACCAGATGTGTGACAGGGCATTATTAGCAGCCCAAAGCATCAAGGGGCAGTATGGGAAATATTTTGCAGAGTATGATGATAAGCTGCGCGATCTGCTGCTGAAGGAACAGGCAATTACAGACAGTATGGAGTCTGCACTGCAGCAGAATCAATTCAAGGTCTATCTGCAGCCCAAATACCGGATTAAAGATGGACTTATGGTGGGAGCTGAAGCGTTGGTGAGATGGAATCATCCTAAATGGGGCATTCAATCTCCTGTAAAATTCATCCCTCTTTTTGAGAAAAATGGTTTTATTACAAAGCTGGATCAGTTTGTTTGGGAAAAGGCATGCGCATTTATGCGGGAGTGGGATGATAAGGGATACACCCCCATTTCCGTTTCTGTAAATGTATCCCGTGCGGATATTTATAATGCGGATATTACAGACATTCTGACAGGGATTATTCAAAAATATGGTTTGCCGCCCTCAAGGCTTCATCTGGAAATTACGGAAAGTGCTTATACAGAGAATCCAAAACAGATTATCGATACAGTGGCCCATCTGCGGGAGCTGGGGTTTATCATTGAGATGGATGATTTCGGTACCGGATACTCCTCTTTGAATATGCTCAATGAAATGCCTATTGATCTTTTGAAGCTGGATATGAAATTCATTCAGAATGAGACTGCAAAATCAGATAGTAAGGGAATTCTTCAGTTTATTATCAATCTTGCCCGCTGGATGAATCTTGGGGTAGTAGCGGAGGGGGTAGAGACGAAGGAGCAGCTGACCTTTCTCAGTGAAAATGGCTGTGATTATGTTCAGGGATATTATTTCTCTAAGCCATTGCCCCGGGATGAGTTTGAGACTCTTCTGGCAGACTTGAGCTGTGCAGAAGCAGTGAGCGGCCTTGATCATATTATGTCACATTTGGAATCTTCGCATAATGAACTTGAACGAAAGGACTTGCCCCCCAGTATAGAAGAACTTGTTCAGGACATTCCAGGCGGGATTGCCAGTTACCGTGTAGAGAATAACCGGTTCATTCCAACCTTTTTCTCGGACGGTGTTATTGCTTTGTCCGGACATACAAGGGAAGAATATGAAGAAATGGCCCGGTGTGATGCGATGGAGCTTATCTATGAGCCTGACAGAGGAATGGTTGCGGCTGCAGCCCGGACAGCCCTGGTCAGTGGAGCGGTTCTGGATGTCTCTTACCGCATACGCAGCAAGGAGGGGAATCTTATCTGGATTCACCTGAATGGGCGGCGCATAGGACCCTTGGCAGAGGTCAGCAGGTTTTATGCAGTCTTCACCAGGCTGTCTGCGGAAACGCGGCAATTCCAGAGTATTCTCAATGAGACAGCAGATAGCATTTACATCATTGAGAAAGAAAGCTATGACCTGCTTTATACAAATATGTTAGAAGAAAATTATATAGGAGTGCCGGAGTATATCGGACAAAAATGCTATTCAGTGCTGCATGATAAGAGCGCTCCCTGCAAATTTTGTACTTTAAAGACCCATATGCCAGATGGAAAAGAGCATGAAATGTCGATTGAAGAGACCGGCCAGTATTATAGTATCCGGTTCCGGGAGATTAAGTGGAACGGAACTTCTGCATATGTCAGATATGTAAGGAATATTACAGAGGAGCTCAGAACACAAAAGGAGAAGGCGCGTCTGGAGCAATATTTCCAGACAGTGGTGAAAAAGCTGCCTGGTGGAATTGCAGTAATGCGTTTTGATGAAGAGGGAGAAATCGTACCGGAATTCTTGTCAGAAGGTTTTTCTGAGCTGATAGGTATGAGCCAGAAGGAAACGTGGAAATTATACAGCCGGAATGTTATGGCGGGCATTCATCCCAAAGACAGAGAACGTGTGAAGAAACAGATGCTGGAATCCATGTATAACGAAATGAACCGCTGTAAGATGGTTTACAGGCTGAAAAAAAGGGACGATGGTTATGTCTGGGTGGAAAATACATTTTCACTGATTAAAGGCGAAGGCGGCGAAAACAAATTTTATGCTACTTATCGTGACATAACCAGGGAGCTGTCAGAACAGGAGCAGTTCAGGCGAAAATATAATGAAATGCTTATGCAGCATTATCGGACTCCAGAACCAAATGCCTTGATTATTGGCCACTACAGTATCACACACAACAAAATACGGGAGATTATTGACCATACAGGATCGGATATATTAAATACTTTTGGGACAGAGAGGGAAAATTTTCTCACTGGTTTGTCTGGTTTTATTGTGGAAAAAGAACAACGGCAGAAATTTCTCGATATGTACCTGAATACATCTGCCCTTACTGCTTTTAAACGAAAGGATACAGAGCAGATTTTAAAATGTTTTGTAAAGTTCCCGGCAGACGAACGGGGTCGTTATGTCCAGTTTAAGGTGAATTTAGTAGAAGCGCCTGACGCAGAAGACATTACCGGAATTTTGACAGTGATAGATATTACAGAGCAGGTTATTACAGACAAGATTTTGCACCAGCTGTCAGTAACTAATTATGATTTTGTCGTTGACTTGAATCTGGATACAGATTTTTATACTGTTTTGGCACACAATACAAATGGAGACTGTATGCCCGAACCTCATGGAAGCCATCTGAAACGGATAGAAGAAATGATAAATTCCGCCATTGTGCCCAGAGACAGAGCAGTATATGGAAAATCACTGGATCCGGCAGAGATACGGCTCCGTTTGAAGAAGGAGAAATCTTATACATTTGCTTATTCTATTACAGATGAAAATGGGGATATACGCTCAAAAAACATGACCGTTTCAGCCGTTGATCTGCGTATTGGCCGGGTATGTATGGTGCGCACGGATATTACAGATTCCATAAGGGAACAGAGGGGGCTTCTTAATATGATTGCCTATACCTTTGAACTGGCCGGTTTTATCAATGTAAAGCGTGAATTGCTGACATTGTATACGCGCCGGACCATATTGGACAATCTGTCTCCCCAGGTTATGAATTATTGCGAAAATGCAGTAGAAGGCTTTAGTGACATCTATATAGACACAAATAAAGGGGGAGAGACATATCAGCAATTTTTTCTTGAAAACATGCTCCACAAGTTGGAAGACAAGCCGGAAGGATATGACTTTCTGCTTTCCCAGCAGATGGGGAATGTGCTGCGGTATAAACAGATAAATGTATTATGGGGGGACAGTGACCACAGCACAATCTGCTTTGTGCAGGCGGATGTGACAGATATACTTTCGGCGGAGAGAGATACAAAGGCGGCTCTGGAAGAAGCGCTGTCTCTGGCGGAGGAAGCAAACCGCACTAAGAGCGAGTTTTTATCTGCCATGAGTCATGATATCCGTACTCCTATGAATGCCATTATGGGGATGACAGTTTTGGCCTCTGCACATATAGAGGATCGGGAACGGGTTGCTGACTGCCTGGAAAAAATATCAATTTCCTCAAAACATTTGTTAAGTCTGATTAATGATGTTTTGGATATGAGTAAAATTGAGCGTTCTCAGATTACATTGAGCAATACAAAAATCATACTATCCACGCTGCTTGACCAGGTATTATCAATTATAGCTTCTCAGGCTCAGGGTGCGGGGATTGAGTTTGTTGTCAGGAAAAAGCATATACAAAATGACTGGTTTTATGGGGATGCCCTTCGTATCAATCAGATTCTGATTAATGTTTTAAGCAATGCCATTAAGTTTACACCGGAAGGGGGGAGTGTAGAATTTTATGTGGAGGAGATTCCTGCATTAAAGTATGAAAATGTACGTTACTGTTTTGTGGTCAAAGACACGGGGGTGGGAATACCTGAGGAGTTTCTTACATATCTTTTTGAGCCATTTACCCGCAGCTATAGCGCGTACAGAGTAGAAGGAACGGGACTTGGACTGAGCATCACCAAAGGATTGGTGGATTTAATGGGCGGAATCATTTCGGTAGAGAGTGCGGTTTCCCAAGGAACAGAATTTCGGATTGAGCTGGAATATGAGTCTGCAGCAGAGAGTGCAGGGAATACAATTGAGAGCAAAAGGCTAAGTTTTTCAGACTTAGAAGCGAGAAAGCTATTTGCTGACCGCTGTTTTCTGGTTGCCGAAGACAATGAGATTAACGCGGAGATTCTCTCTGAACTGCTGTCCTTGTACGGGGCGGAATCAGTAGTAGTGACGGATGGGGCCCAGGCAGTGAGTGCATTTGAGAATGCACCAAAGAATATTTATGATGCCATACTGATGGATATCCAGATGCCGGAGATGAATGGTTATGAGGCGGCGCGTGTTATCAGAAAGATGGATAGGGAGGATGCGGAAAGTATTCCCATTGTTGCAATGACTGCGAATGCTTTTGCGGAAGATATCCGGGAGGCGCTGGATGCAGGAATGAATGCCCATGTGGCAAAACCTATCGACATAGAGATGCTCCAGGTAACTCTGAGTAAACTATTGTAAAATGAAATACTGGAAATACTGGCTTTGTAAGTATAATATGAACATCTTCTTTTTTGCTGCATATATTGGTGATAGGAGGATGATGTTATGTTAGAAATACTAAACGGGGTACCAGAGGCATTTGCCGAGGTGAAGGGATCGGAACAATTTCCTGACGTACATGGAATGGTGTATTTTTTTGGAGTGCATGGAGGAACTATCGTGATGGCGGAGATTTACGGGCTGCCTGACATAGAGCAACAGTACTTAGGTAAATTCTTTGGCTTTCATATTAATGAAGGAAGTGACTGTGCCGGAATTCTAACAGACCCATTTGCAGATACGTGGACAGATTACAACCCGGACTTTGCAGATCATCCACAGCACGCAGGAGATCTTCCGGTGCTTCTTTCCTCCCACGGTTCGGCATGGATTGCTGTATATACCGGCAGATTCTTTCCCGATGATGTGATTGGCAGGACTGTAATAATTTATGATCAGCCGGATGATTACAGGACCCAGCCATTTGGGGATGCTGGTGAAAAAATAGCATGTGGGGAAATCCAAGCGTGGGGAACTTAGTTTAGAACTCCATTGGGCGGATAAATGTAAAAACCCCGGCTCCTAATAAAAAGCATTTAGATGGAGCCGAGGTTTTTTTCTGTGTATCCTTCAGGGATACCGCACATGGTACATTTGTTTTTACCAGAAAGCTTAGCCTCATACAGAGACGTGTCTGCCAGCCTGTAGATAGTTTGAAAATCTACATTCTGATTTCGGAATAAGACTGCACCGATACTGCAGGAAGATTCTACGGAAAGACTTAGCATGGCCTGACATATCTCGTACTGCAGTATATCACATTTCTTTTTCAGGGAATCCTCTGAATCTCGGAAATCTTTGATCAGCACCATAAATTCGTCACCGCCGATACGGCCAACGATGTCTGTAGAACGAAAAGATTTAAAAAGTAATTTCCCTACGCCCTCTAAAACCTGGTCACCAATGTCATGACCAATACGATCATTGATATTTTTAAAATCATCAAGATCTAGAAAAAGCAGGGCACAAAAGTGATTTGTATTCAGCTCAAGATACTTTTGGATTGCATCCTCACAGGACTTTTTATTCAAAATTCCAGTTAGTGAATCTGTCATGCTCAAATGAATATAACGGGTACATACACAATGGTCCTCAACGCGCGACTTTAGTATAATATGGTTTGCCGTAAAAGCAAGTACAAGACCTAATATGGAAATAAAAATATCATTTGTAACGGCAATCGGGTCCTTTACTAGATTTATTAAAATAATATATATAATTTCTACAATAAATAGGATGGAAAAGGTCTGCCAAAATGGGAAAATAAAGCACACAGAAAATGCAACATAAACGAGCGGCAAAAACACACCTTGCGCATTTGAGTAGGGAAAAACATCTATGTAAATCACAAAAGCGAAAGTAAACAGTTCAAATAGAAGACAGAGTGCCGTAATAACCTGTTTGCTCCTATTATTTGACTTTAAATATTTAGAAGAAACAGTGAAAAAAATCATGGCAGCCGGAAGAGGTAAGAGGTGTGTCAAAGTAATAGGCACCTCTTTGGAAAGAACAAGAATAACAGCATAGAAAAGAAACAGCAGAACCAAAATGATTAAGCTGACAAGTTTTAAAACCTCTAAATTCTTTTGTGCTGCTTCAACCCCCGCAGTCAGAAAATACTTCTTTTTCTGTTCATAGTCCTTTTTTAGCCCGGTAATAAAATATAGACACATAAGACGGAGTTTCTCCCATAAATTGTGTGGTTTCTAAGGTTTATACTTAGTTCATTATATTGTTTCTTTGTGGGGAGTGCAACAATTAAAGCATACAAAATTTCGCCATTTTCTGTCATAACTTGACTTGTGGAAAAATTTTATTTACAATAACATCCAGCAGATAAAAAAGGAGCAAATATGGAAACAGAAAAAGAATGTGTACTCTTATTTGCAGGAACATCAGAAGGAAGAGAGCTTGCGGAATATTTAAGCGGGCTTCCTCTTGTCACATATATCAGTACAGCAACAGAATATGGGATGGAGTGCGTAGAGAATATTCCCAATATCAGGGGAGTCTGGGGGAGGATGGATGAAGAGGCAATCGGCAAGTTTATTACAGAACAGAAAGTGGATTTTGTGATAGATGCCACTCATCCTTATGCCAGGATTGTGACAGAGAATATTAAAAAGGCCTGCTTTGTACACCAGACTGAATATTTTCGCTGTCTTCGGGAAGAAAGCGGAGGTATTACCAGGGAAATATATGAGAATATAGTGAGTGCAGGCTCCGTGGCAGAAGCGGTAGAATATTTGAAAATACAGACAGGAAGAATTTTTATTGCCACAGGGAGCAAAGAATTAAAGCTATACACAGCAATTGAAAACTATAAAGAAAGATGTTATGCCAGAGTTCTCTCTACAAAAGAAGCAGTGGAGGAAAGTATGGCCCTTGGTTTCCAGGGGGCTCACCTGATTGCTATGCAGGGTCCCTTTTCAAAAGAACTCAATACAGCCATGTTAAGGCATACAGATGCAAAATATTTTGTGACAAAAGAATCCGGGAAAGCAGGCGGCTTTGAAGAAAAACTAGAAGCTGCTAAAGAGCTTGGAGTGACGCTGGTAGTCATAGGCCGGCCGGCCGAGACCGGGAGCAGTATAGAAGAAGTAAAACAATATATTCAGAATATTCTGAAAACGAAGAGCAGAAGGGTCAGTCCCTTTTGAAAAGGGACTGACCCCTTCATTGCATAATGCTGTGGAGTGTGGTAGAATTTATAAAGCGAGGTGAAGAGATGGAAAATGGTTTAATCCATATTTACTGCGGTGATGGAAAGGGCAAGACAACAGCCGCCACGGGACTGGCAATCCGTGCAGCAGGATGTGGTATGAAGATATTGTTTGCCAGGTTCCTGAAAAATGAGATTTCCGGTGAACTGCGTATTTTAGATGCAGTTCCTGAAATAGAAGTTCTCCATCTGAAAAAGTCATTTGGTTTTTATAATACACTCAGCCAGGAGGACAAGCGGCTGGCGGGAGAATTATATGGCCAGCTTTGGGATACGATTATGCAGAAAGTTGAAACAGGCAGCTATGATTTACTGGTTATGGATGAATTTATGGCGGCTTATAATTATGGTCTCGTCAGGCATGAAAAGGCGCTTGAGTTTTTTAGGTGTAAACCGGCGGGGCTGGAGGTGGTTCTGACCGGAAGGAATCCTTCTGCGGAATTAATCGAGGCTGCTGATTACGTATCAGAGATTCAGAAAATCAAACACCCCTTTGATCAGGATATAAGAGCAAGAAGGGGAATTGAATTCTAGTTACATTGTAAAAATGAAGTATGTAATGCAGATTTCACTCTGCAATTACATAGATAAGTCCAGATTTGGCATACAATTTAGGAGAAGGGGAAGCAGGTGTGAATCCTGCACAATACCCGTTGCTGTATTGGAAGAATGGTATTCCATGATGTCACTGTAAGATTACTTATGGGAAGGCGGAATACTGTGTTGAGGCCTAAGTCAGAACACCCACTTTTAAATGAATCTGGATGGTTACGGGGATATGACCGGGTGTTATGCTGCGAATCTCAATCGATTTTGTGGTATACCTGGAATATTTCAGAAAACAATATCACAAAAGGAGAGAGAAACATGTCAAAAAAAGAAAAAATTCTATTCAGGGCAGCCATAGCCTTTGCGCTTATGTTTGCCGTCACACCGGCAGTGAATGCAATGCACATTATGGAAGGCTATCTTCCGGTAAAATATTGTATTGCATGGGGCGCTATCTGTGTTCCATTTCTGGTTGCCGGGGTTATTTCCCTAAAAAAGAGAGTAGCGGAAAACCGTAAAGCCATTACATTAATTGCGATGTCAGGGGCCTTTATTTTCGTACTGTCTTCCTTGAAAATCCCATCTGTAACGGGGAGCTGCTCCCATATGACCGGAACAGGTCTGGGTGCCATCCTGTTTGGACCTGCCGCGGTTAGTATTTTAGGTATTATTGTACTGTTGTTCCAGGCAATCCTGCTGGCACACGGCGGATTGACTACATTGGGAGCGAATACATTTTCTATGGCAATTGCAGGGCCGCTTTTATCTTTTGGAATCTATATGCTTTGCAAAAAATTGAAAGTAAACCGGAAAGTCTCTGTGTTTCTGGCAGCTTTTTTGGGAGATTTGTTTACATATTGTGTGACAAGCGTCCAGCTTGCACTGGCGTATCCGTCTGAGGCAGGTGGTGTGGGAGCCTCCGCTGTGAAATTCCTTGGAGTATTTGCACCAACACAGCTTCCACTCGCTGTGATTGAAGGGATTCTCACGGTAATCATTGTTATGGCAATGGAATCTTATGCAAAACCAGAGCTGAAGGCAATCGGATTCTTAAAGGAGGCAAGGTAAGATGAGTAAAAATAAAAAGACAGCCGTTGTGCTGCTGATTTTAGTAGTTTTAATTGCAGTTATACCTTTATTTGCACTAAAAGGAGCTGAATTTGGCGGCTCTGATGACGCTGGAAGTGTTATGATAGAGAAAATACAAGGGGAGTACACCCCCTGGTTTACTCCGGTACTGGAGACTGCACTTGACGGAGAACTTCCCGGAGAAGTAGAAAGTCTGATATTCTGTGTTCAGACAGGTATTGGCGTGGGAATCATTGCCTTTATTATGGGTCGTTTTGTAGAACGGAAAAAATGGCAGAGTATGGAGTAATAGAGGCATACATGGAGAAAGGGAGACAGTATGATTGTAGTGGATAAGCTTTGTTATCGCTCAAAGCTAAGATATGTAAATGCAAGTGAAAAGTTTGCCTTTTCTATTCTGACTCTGTTGTTCTGTGTAGTGAGCCGTTCTCTTGTTATTGCAGGCATTGTATTTGCTGTGAATAGTTATCTGACGGTACAAAAGGGGAAAATACCGGGGCTTTTGTATGCCAGGCTTCTTACAATCCCCTTTGTATTCCTGATAATGAGTACTCTTGCTATTATTATCAATATTTCAAAAATCCCACTGGATGCTTATGCAATTCCAGTGGGCAGCTTTTTTATCACAGGCAGCTTTCAATCATTGCTGTTTGGTATACAGTTAATTGCAACGGCCATGGCAAGTGTGTCCTGCTTGTATTTTTTATCCCTGAATACAACAATGACAGATTTTCTGAGTGTCTTATTGAAACTCCGCTGCCCGAAAATCCTGGCAGAGCTGATGCTTCTCATTTACCGGTTCATCTTCGTATTGCTGGAGACAGCCTCGGCTATTATGGTATCCCAGAAATCCAGGCTTGGCAACAAAGACCTGAGGACATCCCTTGATTCCTTCGGGAAAATGGGTGCAGGGCTTCTGCTCCGTGCCTTCTGGCGTTCCAATGCCCTTTACGATGCAATGGAATCCCGGTGTTATGATGGGGAAATTCGGGTTCTGGAAGAAGAATATCCGGCGAGAAGAGCTGAAATTGCAGCAATCGCCGCATTTGAACTGGTTTTGCTGGGAATTACAATATGGAGGAAAACCTTATGAGTACAGCAGAACAGGATATTATTATAGAAGTAAAAAACGTCTATTTTTCTTACGAAGAGGGAGGTCCGGATTCACTGGACAATGTCAGCCTGAAAATAAGAAGAGGTTCAAAGGTTGCATTTATGGGGGCTAATGGATGCGGAAAGTCTACATTCTTCCTATGCTGTAATGGCATACATAAACCCTGTAAAGGAACCATTTTATTCAATGGAAAGCCTGTTGATTATTCAAAAAGAGGACTGCTGGATTTACGCGGAAAAGTAGGGATTGTATTTCAGGACCCGGACAACCAGTTATTTTCCGCCAGCGTCTATCAGGAAATTTCATTTGGCGCCTTGAATATGGGGATGGGGCCAGAAAAAGCAAAAAAGGAAGTAGAAGAAGTTATGGACTATCTGGAAATTACACCTTTTCGCGACCGCCCCACCCATGCTTTAAGCGGAGGACAGAAGAAACAGGTTTCCATTGCTGATATCCTGGTGATGCATCCCGATGTCATGATATTGGACGAGCCTGGGGCTGCCCTGGATGCCAAACATACAAAAAAAGTAAATGAAATAGTGGATAAACTGGCAGAAGAGGGGATAACCATACTGATGGCAACCCATGATGTTGATTATGCACTGTCATGGGCAGACGAGATTATACTAATGCATGAGGGAAAAGTACTTCTTCAGGCAGATCCGGTGACAGTCTGTACGAATGTGGAAGCCCTGACAATGACAAACCAGGAGGAACCGGCTGTACTTAGGCTGTTTAGACAGCTTTGCAGTAAAGGAGTTTTAAAACAAGACTTGAAGCCTCCTGTAAGTATGAAGGAACTGGAGAGTTATATTGAGCAAACAGGGAAGTAAAGAGGAAACATCTATGTCACTAAGGCTTGAAAAGACCAGGCCTAAGTGACATAAGCAATCATGGAGGTATAGAATGGAAAAGGGAACGGGCAAGAAAGGAATATTAACAGTAAGCTTTGGAACAAGCCATTTGGATGCTCTGGAAAAAAATATCGTACCGGTTGAAAAACAGATACAGGAGATATTCCCTGAATATCCCTTATACAGGGCGTTTACAAGCCAGATGATCATCAGGAAATTGAAAAAGACGGAAGATTTATTTATTTGCAGTGTGAAGGAAGCCATGGAAAAGATGGCTGAAGATGGAATAGAACAAGTAATTGTCCAGCCGACCCACATCATCAATGGAATTGAGAATGATAAAATGCTCAGTGATTTGATGGAATATGCGGGCAGATTCCGTAAAATCAGTGTAGGAAAACCACTGCTGACCAGTGTAGAAGATTACAAAAAGTCTATTCATGCAGTGATGGCAGAGGTGTCCCTGGAGGAAGGGGAAGCTTTGGTCCTTATGGGACATGGAACGGATCATCACGCAAATGCAGCATACCCTACATTGGAATATACATTTCATTCCTTGGGATACAACCAGGTGCTTATAGGAACGGTAGAAGGATTCCCTGATCTGAAAAATGTCATGAAAAAGCTGGAGATTTCGGGAAACAGAAAGGTGACGCTGATGCCCTTTATGATTGTAGCAGGGGATCACGCCAAGAATGATATGATTGGGGATGAGGATTCCTGGAAGGCTCAGCTTTCAGATGCCGGATATGTGGTAAAGGCTATTCTGAAAGGTCTGGGAGAAATGAAAGGAATACGGAATATATTTATAGAGCATATTGAGGCAGTTCTCTAAAGCACATACTTTAAAAGAAAAGCAGGGAAAGGAGGCATCTGCATGAAAAGATTTTCAAAGAGTGAAAATCAAAGCCCGCTTATATGGAAAAACCAGAAACAGCTCCGTTTAGGCTACACAACAGGAAGCTGTGCGGCAGCCGCAGCGAAAGCAGCAGCATATATGCTTCTGTCAGGGCAGACTCTTATCCAGGTTTCCCTGCATACTCCAAAGGGAATTACCTTATATCTGGATGTGGAACATATTGAAAAAGACAAGAACTCTGTAAGCTGTGCAATTCAAAAAGACAGTGGGGATGACCCGGATATTACGGACGGAGTGTATGTTTATGCCAAAGTAATAAGGCGGGAAGGAACAGGCCTCCTGCTGGACGGGGGAGAAGGTGTTGGAAGAGTTACCAAAAAGGGGCTTGAACAAGACATTGGGGAAGCTGCAATTAATAAGGTTCCGCGTCAGATGATTTTAGATGCTGTTGATGAGCAGCGGAAGCAGTTTGGTTACGAGGAAGGACTGGAGATTTTGATCTCCATCCCGGAAGGGCGAAGGCTGGCCGGGAAGACTTTTAATCCGAGGCTGGGTATTGAAGGCGGTATTTCTGTACTTGGGACAAGCGGGATTGTGGAGCCTATGAGTGAAAAGGCACTGACAGACACGATATACCTGGAAATGAAGGTTCTAAAAGAAAATGGCCATGACTGGTGTTATGTAGTTCCTGGAAATTACGGAAGTGATTTTCTGACAGAAACCTTAGGATATGAAGGTGCACTGTCTGTGAAATCCAGCAATTATATTGGAGAAACCATTGATGCGGCTGTCAGCCTGGGTATGCAGGGAATCCTCTTGGTTGGGCATATAGGCAAACTTGTTAAACTGGCGGGGGGCGTGATGAATACCCACTCCAGACAGGCAGACTGCAGAATGGAGATCTTTGCCGCTCATGCAGCGATGGCAGGGGCTCTCACTGGGGATGTGAAGAAAATTATGGAATGCATCACAACCGCAGAGGCGGTAGACTTTTTAAAAAGTCAGGGCATTTTGAATCAGGTAATGGAGTCGATTACAAAGCGGGCAGATTTTTATTTAAAACAACGTGCAGGCAGCGGACTGAAAATCGGTGCGATTATATTTTCAAAAGAAGAAGGTATTCTTGGTGAAACAGAAGACACCAGAGTGCTGTTGAAGGAGATTGGAAGGGAGAAGATATGAGACAGGGAATATTTTACGGAGTAGGCGTAGGGCCGGGAGACCCAAAACTGATGACTCTGAAGGCAGTAGAGATTATCCGGGACTGTGATGTGATAGCTCTGGCAGTCTCCAGCCCGGATTTGAAAGAAGCCATATATGAAGAGGAAGACGCGGTATGTGCCAACCCAGATTACCTGGAAAAATGTGTGGCTTATCAGATTGCGCTTCCGGAGATTCCTGAAATTGCCTACAAAGCAAAGCTTTATCTTCCTATGCCTATGATAAAAGAAAAACAGCAGTTAAAAGAAATTCACAATCATTGTGCGGACAAGACAGAAGAGATTTTGCAGGCGGGGAAAGATGTTGCTTTTATTACACTGGGAGATCCCAGTATATATTCCACTTGTCTTTATGTGCACAAACGTCTGAAAAGCAGGGGATGCGAAACGATGCTGGTTCCTGGAATTCCATCTTTCTGTGCAGCTGCGGCAAAGGTGAATACGGGGCTGGCAGAAAACCGGGAGGAGCTGCATATCATTCCGGCATCTTATGGGATTGAAGAAAGTCTCGAATTGCCGGGAACAAAAATTCTGATGAAGGCAGGAAAAAAGATGCCTTATGTGAAACAAATAGTAAAAGAAAAATCATTGCAGGTACAAATGGTAGAAAACTGCGGAATGCCGGGGGAAAAGGTTTACCATCATGTGGACGAAATTCCGGATGGGGCAAGCTATTATTCATTGATTATGATAAAGGAGAGCAATTAGATGATTGTATTCGTTGGAGCCGGACCAGGGGCCGAGGACTTAATTACAGTGCGGGGGCAGAATTATTTACAGGAGGCGGATATTATTATTTATGCAGGCTCCCTTGTAAATCCGAAGCTGCTGGATGCGAAGAAAGAGGACTGCACCGTATATAACAGTGCCCGGATGACGCTGGAGGAAGTTTTGGAAGTAATGGTCAGGGGAGAACGGGAAGGGAAAAGAGTGGTCCGTCTCCACACAGGGGACCCCTGTCTGTATGGTGCTATAAAAGAGCAGATGGATGCTTTGAAGCAGGAGGGGATTTCTTATGAAATCTGCCCCGGCGTCAGCTCTTTCTGCGGAGCAGCGGCGGCTTTAGAGGCGGAATATACGCTCCCCGGCATCTCCCAATCTGTTGTGATTACCAGAATGGCAGGGCGGACTCCGGTGCCGGAGCGGGAATCTATACGCGGCTTTGCAGCACATCAGACGACAATGGTGATTTTCCTGAGTACCGGAATGCTTGCAGACCTGTCAAAGGAGTTGACGGCAGGCGGATATCCGGGGGATACCCCGGCAGCGATTGTATACAAGGCAACCTGGCCGGAAGAGAAGGTGTGCCGGTGTACCATTGACAGTCTGGAGGCAACTGCTGAGAAAGAAGGGATCACAAAAACGGCACTGATTGTAGTAGGACGTGTTTTAGATGGTGAATATACAAGATCCGAACTATATAATCCTGCTTTTACGACGGAATACCGCAAAGCAAGTAAAGAGGTGAAAAGCAATGAGTAAGGTTTATGTGATAGGTCTGGGGCCGGGAGCGGACAGACAAATGACTCTGGAGGCAGTGGCAGCATTGGATAGGTGTCCGGTAATTGTAGGATATACAGTTTATGTAGACTTGATCAAAACAGAATACCCAGACAAAACATATCTGACTACTCCTATGACACAGGAAGTGAAACGCTGTCAGATGGCACTGGAGGAAGCTGTTAAGGGACAGGATGTAGCCATGGTCTGCAGCGGAGATGCAGGAGTTTATGGTATGGCTGGCCTGATGTACGAAACAGGGGTACAGTATCCCGATGTGGAGATTGAGATTGTACCGGGGATTACTTCTGCCACTGGAGGGGCGGCGGTACTGGGAGCGCCCCTTATGCATGATTTTGCAGTTATCAGCCTGAGTGATTTGCTGACACCCTGGGAGAAGATTGAGAAAAGATTAAAAGCGGCTGCTATGGCTGATTTTGTTATTTGTCTTTACAACCCATCCAGTAAAAAGCGGCGGGATTATTTAAAAAAGGCTTGTGAATGTATGCTGGAATATAAGCGTTCGGAGACAGTCTGCGGCATGGTACGTAATATCGGCAGAGACGGAGAATCTCACAGAATCTTGACTTTAGAAGAATTAAAGGATGCGGAAGTAGATATGTTTACTACAGTATTTGTCGGAAATGAGCAGACAAAACAAATGAATGGAAAAATGGTAACACCAAGGGGATACCAGAATGTATAGAGAAAAGCAAATCGTATATCTTACCGGAATCGGGATGGGCAATGAAAAGTCCATGACAGAGGAGGCTAGAGGAATTTTCAGGAATTGTGACTGTATTATCGGTGCAGGCCGGATGACAGATGCGCTGCAATCCTTTGGAAAACCTATGTTTTCTTCCTATAAGCCGGATGAGATTCACAGGTTTTTAAAAGAGCATATAGAATATGGGAACATAGCAGTTGCACTTTCTGGTGATCCAGGGTTTTACAGCGGTGCAAAAAAGCTGGAAAAAGAGCTTTCTGATTATCGTGTGCATACCATACCAGGGATTTCCACAGTGGCGTATCTGGCGGCAAAACTGGGGATATCCTGGGAGGATGTGAAGCTTGTCAGCATTCATGGGAGAAAACAGAATTTTATTCATGCCATTTCTACCCATGAGAAAACATTTCTCCTGCTTAGCGGCGGAGAGAACAGTGAGGAAATTTGTAAAAAAATACAGCATTACAATCTGGGGCATGTTGATTTCTATATCGGAAAGTACCTTTCTTATGAAAAGGAAGAAATACTGCATAAAAGCGGTGCCCAGCTTCTCCCGGAAGATTTCGAAGGGCTGGCAGCGGCATATGTATTGAACCCCCGTGCTGACAGGAGAATTCACTGGCATATAGAGGATGAAGAATTTATCCGGGGGAAAGTTCCAATGACAAAAGCAGAAGTTCGAAGCATCAGTATTGGAAAACTTGGGCTGCAGGAAAAGTCAGTACTTTATGATGTGGGTGCTGGAACTGGCTCTGTCAGCATAGAGGCTGCCTTACAGGATGAAACCATAAAGGTGTATGCAGTGGAAAAGAACCCGGAAGGAACTGAATTAATCAGGCAGAACCGACAGAAGTTTTGCTGTGACCAGGTGGAACTGGTTGAGGGAACCGCTCCTGAGGCACTTTTGCCGCTAGAGGCCCCTACCCATGTATTTATCGGAGGAAGCTCGGGGAATTTGAAGGAAATTCTGTATGTGGTACGAGAGAAAAATCCCAATGTAAAAATTGTACTAAATGCCATATCTCTTGAGACTGTAAGAGAAACGATGGAAGCCATAGAGGAAGGACTTCTCACAGATCCGGAGATTATCCAGATTTCAGTTTCAAAGTCACGGAAACTGGGGGCATATCATATGATGACCGGACAAAATCCCGTCTATGTTATTTCGAGTTAGGAGGCAACTTATGGGAATTCCAAGCTTTATGATTGCCGCAGCGTCAAGCGGAAGCGGTAAAACCGTAATATCCTGCGGCTTAATGGCGGCTTTCCGGCAGAGCGGACTGAAGGTTGCTGCCTGCAAATGCGGACCGGATTATATTGATCCTATGTTCCACAGGGAAGTGCTGGGGATTGATTCTGAAAATCTGGACTTGTTCTTTTACGGGAAAGAGATACTGGAGGAGCTATTTGAGAGACATGCAGAAAATGCAGATATCACAATGATTGAAGGCGTCATGGGCTACTATGACGGCATGGCCTTAGCTTCGGAAAAAGCCAGCTCTTATGACGTGGCAAGAACATTGAAGACACCTGTAATTCTGGTGGTTTCCTGTAAGGGTGCTGCATTGTCTGTCCTTCCGGTTATCCAGGGAATGATAGGATTTAAAGAGGATAGTAATATATGCGGGATTCTCCTAAACCGGGTATCGTCTATGCTATATCCCAAAATGAAGCAGATGATTGAAGAGGGGTTGGCACAGGCAGGATATGCAATCCCTGTGATTGGTTACGTTCCTGAACATCCTGTCTTCGGTTTGGAGAGCAGGCATCTGGGTCTGGTAACGCCTCAGGAAATTAGCAGTATACGGGAAAGGCTGGAAGAAGCCGGAAGACTCCTAAGTGAAACGGTGGAACTGGATACCCTTCTCTCTATTGCCGCCTGCTCGAAGGCAACGGAAAATAGAAAAGGATTTTCTCAGAAGAATTCAAAAGACAACGGAGACGTTGAGGAAGGAATATTGAGGGAGAAAAAGACTGTAAGAATTGCCGTTGCACAAGATGAGGCTTTTTGTTTTTACTATAAAGATAACCTTCAGTTTTTGCAAAATGAAGGCTGTGAATTGGTTGAATTCAGCCCCTTACATGACAATTTCCTGCCAGAAGACATTCAGGGAATGATTCTGGGCGGAGGATATCCAGAGCTGTATACCAAAGATCTGGAAAGAAATGTGTCCATGCGTTCCTCTATAAAGGAAGCTATCCTGGGGGGACTTCCCTGTCTGGCAGAGTGCGGGGGATTTATGTACCTGCATGAAGAAATGGAAGATGACAAGGGGAGTTTCCGGCAGATGACAGGTGTATTTCCCGGAAAAGCATTTCACACCGGAAAGCTGGTACGGTTCGGCTACATAGAAATAGAGGCGCAGAAAGAAGGGGCTTTTCTGAAAAAGGGAGAGAAGCTAAGAGGACATGAATTCCACTACTGGGACAGCACGGACAACGGAAAAGACTGTATTGCTGTAAAGCCAGACAAACGGAGAAGCTGGGAATGTATCCATATGGAGGGAAATCTGTTTGCAGGCTATCCCCATATTCATTTTTACTCTAATCTGGAGTTTGCCCGGCGGTTTATCCTGGAAGCAAAAAAGGAGAGGCAAGATGACAGCAAAATACAATAATATAACCTTGGAAATTATAAAGGGAAAAATTCATCCCGCTGATGCAAAAAGTATGACAGAGGCCAGGCACCGCTGGATATCTGTTGCAAAACCTTTGTTTTCCTTGGGAAAGCTGGAGGATGTAGTCATACGTATAGCCGGTATGAAGGGAAATCCAGAGTTCAGCCTGAAGAAAAGAGGGCTTATCATTATGTGCGCAGATAACGGAGTCGTGGAGGAAGGTGTGACCCAGACTGGGCAGGAAGTCACCGCAGCCGTAGCAGATAACTTTACGAAAAGGGCGGCAAGTGTGGTCATTATGAGTGAGGTTGCTCAAGTGGATGTATTTCCGGTGGACATTGGCATGGCAGTGGATGTCCCCTCGGTGACGAAGGCAGGGCAAAAAATAGCTTACGGCACGAAAAATATGGCAAAAGAGCCTTCCATGACAAGAAATGAGGTATGGCAGGCAATTGAAACAGGAATCCGTATGGTGGAAGAATTAAAAAAACAGGGCTATGACATTCTGGCAACGGGAGAGATGGGGATTGGAAATACTACAACAAGCAGCGCTGTGGCAGCCGTACTTTTAGAAAAACCGGTGGAGGAAGTAACTGGGAAAGGCGCTGGGCTTACTGGTGAAGGGCTGGAGAAAAAAATCAAGGTTATTAAACAGGCCATTTCTATGCATCAGCCTGATAGGGAGGATGTACTGGATGTATTGGCGAAAGTAGGCGGTTTGGATATTGCGGGACTTACGGGTGTCTTTTTAGGGGGAGCCATGTGCCGCCTTCCGGTGGTTATGGATGGTTTTATCTCGGGCGTTGCAGCCCTCTGTGCTGCCAGGCTGGCACCTGATTCCAGAGATTACATGATAGCATCACATATTTCCAGAGAGCCGGCAGGCCAGATGCTTTTAGATGCATTAGATATATCACCCTTTTTAACCTGTGACATGTTTCTAGGGGAAGGAAGCGGGGCAGTCGCTGTGTTTCCCCTATTGGAAATGGGCTTGCAGGTTTATCTCCAAATGAGCACATTTGAGGAGACTGGGATTGAAAAGTATGAAGTATTGAAGTGAAAAGTAAGGAAGAGAAAAGAGGAAGCTTATGTATCTGCTCAGATCCTGTGCAATTGCAATTTCTATGTATTCCAAAATCCCCATGCCCCGTGTAGACTGGGATGAAAAAAATTTGAGATATGTAATGTGCTTTTTCCCCCTTGTAGGGGTGGTTCTTGGAGGACTGGAAATTTTCTTGGGCGGCCTGCTTCTCAAGTCTGGTTTCGGACCTTTGTTCTTTGGAGCAGTGATGACCCTTTTACCGGTCCTGGTAACAGGCGGCATCCACATGGATGGTTTTATGGACACCATGGATGCCCTAAGTTCCTACGGAGACAGGGAGAAAAAACTGGAAATTCTGAAAGATCCTCATGCCGGAGCGTTTGCCATTCTTGGAATGTGCTGTTATTTCCTGTGGAGCGTGGCACTGTGGAGTCAGGTTACAATGGAGATGCTTCCGGTGATTGGCTGTGGATATATGCTTTCCCGTTCCATAAGCGGATTTTCAGTTGTGATGTTTCCATCTGCAAAGGACAGTGGGCTGGCGAAGACATTTCAAGATGGAGCCCAGAAAAAAACAGTGCGTATTACAATGCTGGTATATATTGCGTTTCTTGCAGTACTGATGCTTTCGCTGGATTTAAAGGGAGGGGCAGCCGCACTTTTTTCAGCAGGCCTTGTGTTTCTTTATTACTGCCATATCTGCAAAAAGCAGTTTGGCGGAATTACCGGAGACCTTGCCGGATATTTTCTGCAGCTTTGTGAGCTTGGTATGTTGACCGGGATTGTTTCGATAGGAGGTTTTTTATGGAGATTGTAATGATACGTCATTTTCAGACTCAAGGGAATTTGGAAAAGAAATATATTGGCAGAACGGATGAGTCTTTAGCTGAGACCGCAGACTTAATGCATCTGGTTGAAAAACGGAAAAAGGACTGCCGGAATGTAGACAGAGTAGCGGCAAGCCCCATGCGGCGCTGTATACAGACGGCCGAACTTTTATTTCCCGGAAAAAACTCTGTATTATATGACAAAATGCGGGAATGTGATTTTGGGACCTTTGAAGGAAGAAATTTTGAGGAACTAAAGCACATGCCTGATTATAAGGGATGGCTGGATTCCGGAGGAACCCTTCCCTTTCCAGAGGGGGAAAGTCCCAGGGAATTCCAGGCACGGTGTGTGGAAGGCTTTTCAGAGGCTGTAAATCTATGGATTGAACAGGAGGCAAAGAAGGCTGCCCTAGTTGTGCATGGAGGTACAATTATGGCGGTACTCTCCTGGCTTGATGTTGAAGGCAGAGAATTCTACTACTGGCAGACAGAAAATGGCGGGGGTTACCGTATTGCTTTGGACGAACAGGCCTGGCAACAGGGGCAGAAACAATGCAGGGAGATACAGAAATTATGATGTCACTAATGGCCTGTGGGACAGGATTTATATTAGACTTTTTATTCGGAGATCCGGCATGGCTTTATCATCCGGTCAGACTTATTGGCAGATGGATTGCTTTTTTCGAAAAGCAGGCACGGAGAATATGCGGGGGGAATCCGGGAAAACTTTTGACGGCAGGTGGAGTCATCTGTTTCCTTGTCCTTGTCCTTTCCTTTGGCATTCCCTGCATTCTGCTGTACGCCGCAGGACGTATTCATCCGGTTCTTCGGTTTGGCCTGGAAAGTTTTTGGTGTTATCAGCTTTTGGCAGTAAAATCCCTAAAACAGGAAAGCCGGAAGGTCTATTCACAAATACAAAAGGGTGATTTGCCTGGAGCAAAAAAGGCAGTGTCCATGATTGTGGGAAGAGATACGGAACCTCTGGATGAAACAGGTGTGATTAAAGCTGCGGTAGAGACCGTGGCGGAAAACACTTCCGATGGCGTGACCGCCCCTTTGCTTTTCATGATGATTGGCGGCACTCCCCTTGGTTTTTTTTACAAAGCAGTGAATACCATGGATTCAATGATTGGCTACAAGGATGAAAAATACCTGTATCTGGGAAGAGTGGCTGCGAAACTGGATGATATCCTGAATTATATTCCCGCCAGGATTTCTGCTGTATTGATGATTGGGGCAGCTTATCTGTTGGGAATGAACGGCAAAAATGCCTGGTTTATTTACCGGAGAGACAGAAGAAACCATGCAAGCCCCAACTCTGCACAGACCGAAGCCGTATGTGCAGGAGCATTGGGAATACAACTGGCAGGAGATGCTTTTTACTTTGGAAAACTATATAAAAAGAAATGTATTGGAGATGCTCTCCGCCCCGTGGAGGTAGAAGATATTGTCAGGGCGGGCAGATTGCTGTATGGGACTGCAATTTTATCCTTTCTTTCTTTTGGAGTAGCAAAGCTGCTGATTATGGCAGCCATACAGCAGATAATATAGGTGAAGAAACACCCATGTCACTAAGGTGGGAAAGGACCCCACCTAAGTCGACAGGATGTACTTTGCAGCTAAGGTTTGAAAAGACCAAACCTGCCTTATTGAACATTAGTAGTTCAATAAGTATAAGTTGCATAAGCAGGAGGAATATAATGGATTATGTACATGGCGGAGATATTTACACTTATGAAGGAATGATTGACTTTTCCATAAATGTGAATCCTTTTGGGCCAAGTCCGTCTGTGATAGAGGCGGCATACCAGGCGATGAAAACAATAGGGTCTTACCCCGACAGCCGGTGCAGAAAATTGAGACAGGCCCTGGAATCAGCCCTTCAGGTTCCCCAGAACACGCTTGTATTTGGAAATGGCGCCGCAGATTTGATATTTTCTCTTGTTTTTGCAGAAAAACCAAGAAAAGCATTGCTGACAGCGCCTTCCTTTCTTGAGTACGCACAGGCTCTTGAGGCGGGGGGATGTGAAGTCTGCTACCACTATTTGAAGGAGGAAAAGAACTTTCAGTTGGATGAGAACTATCTGGAGATGCTGACAGAGGATATAGATATAATTTTTCTTTGTTCCCCTGACAATCCCACAGGGAATCTGATTGAGAGATCCCTGCTCTGTAAAATAGCAGAAATATGTGAGAAGCAGGGAATCCGCATGGTGCTGGATGAATGTTTTTACGAGTTCTTGGAAGATACAGAAGATGTCTTGTCCCACACAGAAATCTGGACATATCCTCACTTGTTTCTCCTCCGGGCTTTTACAAAGATGCATGCGATGCCGGGACTTCGGCTGGGATATGGGATTACTGCGGATCAGACATTGATTGGTGAGATGGAGAAGGTAAGGCAGCCATGGAGTGTTTCCGCTCCGGCACAGGCTGCAGGTATTGCTGCACTGGGCGAAGCGGAAAGAATGAAGAAAACAGTCACTTTTGTTATTGAGGAACGGAAAACTTTGGAGAAAGAACTTGGAAGAATAGGAGTTAGGTATTTTCCGTCCTCAGCTAATTATATGCTTTTGAAAAGTAGTTATGATTTATTTACATTGCTGAAGCAGAGAAAGATCCTGATACGGGATTGCAGCAATTATGAGGGTCTGGAAAAAGGCTTTTACCGGGTAGCGGTGAAGAGGCGGGAAGAAAACTGTCTGCTGGTGCAGGCATTGGAGGAAATTATACATGGCTAAAGTAATCATGATACAGGGGACGATGTCTAATGCAGGAAAGAGCATACTAACAGGAGGATTGTGCAGGGTTTTCCGCCAGGATGGTTTTCGGGTTGCGCCTTTTAAATCCCAGAATATGGCACTTAATTCCTTCATCACAGAGGAAGGACTGGAAATGGGAAGAGCCCAGGTGATGCAGGCAGAGGCTGCAAAAACCAAACCTTGTGTAGCCATGAATCCGATCCTTTTAAAACCAACCAATGATACCGGCTCCCAGGTCATTGTAAATGGAGAAGTGACGGGTGTGATGTCCGCTGCCCAGTATTACAGGCATAAAAAGGAATATATACCTGAAATCCTGAAAGCATATCGCAAGCTGGAAGAGGAATACGATATTATAGTCATCGAAGGAGCCGGCAGTCCCGCAGAAATCAATTTAAAGAAAGACGATATTGTCAACATGGGACTTGCCGGGCTTGTAGATGCCCCCGTCCTTCTTGTAGGGGATATTGACAGGGGTGGTGTATTTGCCCAGATTGTAGGGACTATGATGCTTTTGGAGGAAAAGGAGCGGGAGAGAATCAAAGGCGTGATTATAAACAAATTCCGCGGTGATAAGGAAATCCTGCGTCCGGGGCTGGAAATGCTGGAGGAAAAAATACATGTTCCGGTAACTGGCGTTATACCTTATTTTTATTTAGATATTGAGGATGAGGACAGTCTGAGCGGGCGGTTTGATAAAAGAGAAGCGAAAGGGATTCTGGATATTGCGGTAATCCGCACTCCCCGTATTAGCAATTTTACAGATTTTATGGCCTTAGAATGTATGGAAGGGGTTACTTTACGCTATGTGTCCTCACTGAAAGAATTTGGGAACCCGGATGCAGTGATTGTACCGGGCAGCAAGAATACGATGGCGGATTTGCTCTGGATGCGGCAGAGTGGTCTGGAAGCAAAAATCATCCGGCACAGCGGGGCAGGAAAACTGGTCTTTGGTATCTGCGGAGGATATCAGATGCTGGGGGAAGAAATCATAGATCTGGCTGGGGTGGAGCGTAAAGGTGCTGTTAAAGGTATGGGACTCCTGCCGGTGCGCACCGTGTTTGAGCCACAGAAGACCAGAACCAGAGTGACAGGAAGATTTCAAAATATGAGCGGAATCCTAAGCTGCTTTAACCAGGTGGAAATAGAAGGTTATGAAATTCATATGGGGACCACCAGTTTTACGAATGAAGGCAGTCATATTCTTTCTTTAAAAGAAGGTGTGCAGGGAGAAGGCTGCAAATTGGACGGAGCAGCAAAGGAAAATGTCTGCGGATGCTATGTACATGGAGTGTTTGACCGCTCTGAAGCGGCGGCGGCTTTTACCAGAGTTCTATTGAAACAAAAAGGGCTGAAGCCTGATGCTGTCAAAGCGGTGAACTTGTCTGCATACAAAGAGGCGCAGTATGATAAATTGGCAGAGGTTATCCGGGAAAACCTGGATATGAAGGAAATCTATACCATCTTGGATAGGGAA
Organism: Faecalicatena contorta; assembly: GCF_003149105.1. GTDB lineage: Bacteria > Bacillota > Clostridia > Lachnospirales > Lachnospiraceae > Muricomes > Muricomes contortus_C. Next base: position 340,496 of record NZ_QGDS01000001.1, read on the forward strand.
ACATCCATGTGACTAAGGCGTGAAAATACCCCGTCTAAGTCCACAGGATATACTTTGCCACTAAGGCTTGAAAAGACAAAACCTAAGTGGCATAAGCAGAAAGGAGAACGTGGATCATGAAGTCGGTCATTCGTATAGGAAGCCGGGAGAGCCGGCTGGCTGTTATTCAGGCGGAAATAGTGAAAAAGAGGATTCAGAAGTATCACCCGGAAATTCAGGTGGAGTTGGTGACTATGAAAACCACAGGAGATAGAATCCTGGATAAAAGCTTGGAACTCATTGGAGGAAAGGGGCTTTTTGTAAAAGAGCTGGATCAGGCGCTGATAGAGGGCCGGATTGATCTTTCTGTCCACAGTCTCAAGGATATGCCTATGGAGATTCCCGAGGACCTTCCCATCCTTGCCTTTACAGAGAGGGAAGATCCACGGGATGCATTGATTTACCGTCCCGGATTGTGTGAGATTCCTGACAGGGGTGTGATTGGTACTTCAAGCAGGCGCCGGATGCTGCAAATGAAAAAGCTCTATCCTTCCTGTACGTTCCGGGGAATCCGGGGAAACGTACAAACCCGGTTAAGGAAGCTTACAGAAGAAGGTTATGACGGTACGGTTCTTGCGGCGGCAGGTTTGAAGAGGCTGGAAATGGAGTCGGTAATAGGACGTATCTTTGAAGTGGAGGAAATAGTTCCGGCGGCAGGGCAGGGAATCCTGGCTGTACAGGGAAGAAAAGGAGAGAACCATAGTTACCTGGAATGTGTGCAGGATAAAAAGAGTGAGGCGGAGGCACTGGCTGAGCGGGAATTTGTTGCTGCACTGGACGGCGGGTGTTCTTCTCCGGTGGCAGCACACGCTCGGGTTTTAGGCGGTGAAGTGAAGCTTACCGGCCTGTATTACCGGGAAGAAGATGATACTTACCTGACTGCCGTAAGAATAGGAGAAGTCCAAAAAGCCCGGCAGCTTGGAGCTGAGTTAGCGGAAATAATGAAATATTCATGTAACTAAAATTTGCGAAAGCAGGTATAAGCATCAGAATTAAGACGGAGGACTGAGATGGAAAAAAAAGGAAAGGTCTGGCTGGCAGGTGCGGGACCAGGGGACGCGGGACTTCTGACTGTGAAGACAAAACAGTTGATGGAGAAAGTAGAGGTAATTGTATATGATGCTTTAATCAGTACAGAGATACTAAGCCAGATTTCGGATGATAAGGAATTGGTTTATGTGGGAAAACGCTCCGGAAGTCATTCTGTCTCTCAGAAGGAGATTAATGAAATTTTACTTGAGGAAGCGCAGAAAGGGAAGATGGTACTCAGATTGAAAGGGGGAGACCCTTTTATCTTCGGACGGGGAGGGGAGGAATTGGAGCTTCTTGTAAAGCATCAGATTCCCTTTGAAGTTGTACCTGGAGTCACATCGGCTGCAGCGGTACCTGCTTATGCCGGAATCCCGATTACTCACAGAAACTATGCTTCTTCCTTTCATGTTATTACCGGACATACAAAGGAAGGCGGCGCTGGCAGAATAGACTATGATTCTCTTGTAAAAATCCAAGGTACGCTGGTTTTCCTGATGGGCATTTCTTCCATGGAGGAGATTCTAAAGGGACTTTTGGATGCAGGTATGGATGAGGATACTCCTGCAGCAGTGCTGGAAAAAGGGACATTAGCCACCCAGCGCCGTGTAGTCTCCACCATAACGCAGCTTCCCGGGGCAGCAAAGCAAAGCAACATCGGGACTCCTGCCATCCTCCTGGTAGGAGAGGTCTGTGCATTGGCAGAAGCCTTTCACTGGGCGGAGGACAGGCCCCTGGGAGGAAAGCAGATTCTGATTACCCGGCCAAGACAGAATAGCTCCCGGCTTGCAGAAAAGCTCAGAAGCCTGGGTGCCCAGGTTATTGAACTTCCTTCGATTGTGACAGAGGCCATTTCTCCAAATCCGGCTTTGGAGGAAGTGTTTGCACATTTCGGAAACCGGGCGGAGGAGGAATGGCTGGTATTCACAAGTCCCATTGGTGTTCAAGTATTCTTTGAGCAGATGGTGAGGCAAAAGATGGATATGAGAAACATCCTTGAAAGGGCCGCAGAGGTGAAGTTTGCAGCCATCGGTTCCGCTACAGAAAGAGCATTGAATACTTATGGATTCCATGCGGATCTGGTTCCTAATGTTTATTGTGCCGGCAGCCTGGGGAAGGAGCTGGCAGATACGGCCGCCCCGCAAAGCCAGGTGACCGTTGTCCGGGCGGCAGATGGTTCGGAGGAATTGATTCCGCCGCTGGAAACGGCGGGGATTACGGTAGAAGATATTCCTCTGTATCATACGCATTACAAAACCCACAGCCACATACGTGAGCAGATATCGGGCCTTTTTCATGCTGGGGAAATTCATGCTGTGACATTTACCAGTGCATCTACAGTCCGTGGGTTTGTGAAAGGAATGGAGCTTGAGGAATATAAAAATATCCTGGCAGTCTGCATTGGAGAACAGACGGGGCAGGAAGCAACAAAATATGGTATGCAGGTCCGGATTGCAAAACAGGCCACGATTGACAGTATGATTGAGCTGCTTGGGCAGGAATTGGAAATGAAACATCCATGTGACTAAGGCTTGAAAAGACCAAGCCTTAGTGGCATTAGCATAGTAAAGAAAGGAGGAGGGCTGATGCAGGGGTATATTGGAAAACGAATAGGGATGAGCATTCTTTCTCTTTTTATGCTTGTGACAGTTGCTTTCTTCCTGACTAGAATGATGCCGGGAAGTCCTTTCCAGAATGGAAACGTGTCAGAAGATATTTTAAGATCTATGGAAAAGGAGTATGGGTTGGACAAGCCGGTGACGGAACAGTACCAGACTTATCTTAAGAATCTTTTGCATGGAAATCTGGGTGTTTCATTTAAAAAGCCGGAGGTGACTGTAACAGAGGTAATCGTCCGTACATGGCCTATTACAGCATCATTAGGAGGACTTGCAATTCTGACAGCTGCACTCTTCGGTACAGTGTTTGGCATCTGGCAGGCTTCTTCTAAAAGGTTCATTGTGAAAGGCGGCATTTTTCTTGGAACTATGTTGGGGACGGGGATTCCCAACTTTGTAGTCGGACTGCTTCTGATGCTTTTCTTTGGAGTCAGGCTAAAGCTTTTTCCTATTGCCGGGCTGACAAGTCCGCAAAGCTATATACTTCCTGTTATTTCACTGGCAGTTTATCCGTCTGCAGTGATTGCAAGGCTGGTACAGAATACCTTCCGGGTAGAAATGGAACGGGATTATGTGACAATGGCAAGAGCAAAGGGAATTGGGTTCCGGCAGACCGCCTTAACCCATATTCTGAAGAATGCATGGATCCCGGTTCTGAATTACCTTGGCCCGGCGGCTGCCTTTCTTTTAACCGGGAGTTTTGTAGTGGAAAGTATCTTTACCATTCCGGGACTGGGACGTGAATTTGTAAATTCCATTGGAAACCGGGATTATACAATGATATTGGGATTGACTGTGTTTATGGGAATTACAGTTATTGTAATCAATCTCTTCACAGACTTACTCTCTGCATGGCTGGATCCCAGAATAAGGAGGTCCCTTCGATGAAAGCATTATATCGGGAAAATCTTTTGCTTATGACAGGCACTATTCTGCTGGCAGTGATTATTTTACTGGCTATATTGGTGCCGGCTTTTTCCCCTTATTCTTATCAGGCCCAGGATGTAAATATCCAGAATTCCGGCTCTTCATTTTTTCATATATTTGGCACCGATAAGTTTGGCAGGGATATTTTTGTGAGAGTCTGGTACGGGACCAGAATCAGCCTTCTTGTAGGGATTGGAAGTGCCCTGATATGTGGTACATTGGGGATTTTATATGGAAGTATTGCAGGATATGCAGGAGGCAAAGCTGATATCCTTTTAATGCGTCTTGCTGACGTCATAGATTCCATTCCTTCTTTACTTTACGTGATTTTGATTATGCTGGTATTGGGTGCAAATGTGGGAAGTATTCTTTTGGGAATCTGTATTTCAGGCTGGATTGAACTTTCCCGGGTTGTGAGAGGGGAAGTAATGCGGCTTAAAAATCAGGAGTTTTGTATTGCAGCAAGGATGGCAGGAGCCAGACCAGGCAGAATATTAAGGCGGCACCTCCTGCCAAACGGGTTAGGACCTGTCATTGTAAATGTGACCTTCCTGGTTCCAAAAGCCATTTTCACAGAGGCATTTTTAAGCTTTGTAGGCGTAGGTATATCTGCACCCGCCGCCAGCCTGGGGACTTTGATTCAGGAGTCCAGGAGTCAGATGCTGGTTTACCCCACCCAAATGCTGTATCCTGTTTTAGTCCTTTGTATTCTGATTTTGTCCATGAACCTGATAGGAGCGGGACTAGAGCGCAGAAATTAGTGAAACATCCATGTGACTAAGGCATGAAAGTACCCCGCCAAAGTCCACAGGATGTACTTTGCCGCTAAGGCTTGAAAAGACCAAGCCTAAGTGGCATAAGTAGAAAGGGATTTGAAAATGAGTGTATTGTGTGTACAGGATTTGAGTGTACAATTTCATGACAGACATGCCAAAGGAGAAACGGTAAGAGGTGTCACATTTACGGTGGAGCCAGGAGAAATTGTAGGGATTGTAGGAGAATCTGGTTCTGGAAAGAGTACCGCTATGCAAGCCATTTTAGGGCTTCTTCCTGAGCGGGCTGAAATCAGATGCCGGAAGCTGCTCCTTGAACAGGAAGATATCACACCCCCCTGTAACAGGAAATCCGGCAGGCAAGAGCAGAAAGCTTATGAAAAGAGAATGGAAAGAATCCGCGGAAAACATATTTCTATGGTATTTCAGGACCCACTGACCTATCTAAATCCTACGGTAAAAATCGGCAGGCAGATTACGGAAGTCATCCGTGTCCACAATAAAACATGCAGCCGGAATAAGGCAAAAGAGAGGGCGCTGGAGCTTTTAGATATGGTAGGAATCCGGCAGCCCGCCAGGAGGCTGACCCAGTATCCTTTTGAGTTGTCGGGTGGTATGCGGCAGAGAGTGGCAATTGCAATTGCACTTGCCTGTGAGCCGAAACTGTTAATTGCGGATGAGCCGACGACTGCTTTGGATGTTACCGTACAGGGGCAGATTCTTCAGCTTCTAAATAGAATTTCCAAAGAAACAGGAACTTCTGTTTTGTTTGTAAGTCATGACTTGGGTGTTATTGCATCTATATGCAGCCGGGTAATTGTGATGCAAAACGGAAAAATCATAGAAGAAGGTACTACAGAAGAGATTTTCTGGGAACCCCGGCAAAAATATACAAAAGAACTTATTGATAAAGCCTCTCAGCTGCAGGAACCCTCTGATAAGGGGGGGGGCCGGGAGCCGCTGCTTTCGGTAGAACATGCCTCAAAGCAGTATCTGGCTAAAAGCAGATGGAATTTAAGGGGAGACAAGTCAGCAGTGGAGGATGTTTCCTTCCATATTTGTAAAGGAGAAACTTTTGGATTGGTTGGAGAAAGCGGATGCGGAAAAACCACACTGGCCGGAATGATTACCGGAATGCATCAGCCTACGGGGGGCGGTATAATGTTTAAAGGCAAGCCTCTTGTACAGATGAACCGGCAGATTCAGATGGTATTTCAGGACCCATATGCATCCTTAAATCCCAGGATGACAATTCAAGAGACATTAGAGGAACCGCTTCTTATCAATACGAAATTGTCTATGGGGGAACGAAATCAAAAAATAAGAGAACTTTTAGAGATGGTCGGCCTTTCCTTAAAAGATGCGGGAAAATATCCCCGTGCATTCTCCGGAGGACAGCGCCAGCGTATTGGAATTGCAAGAGCACTGATACTGGAGCCAGAGCTGATTGTATGTGATGAGCCAGTATCTGCTCTGGATATTTCCACACAGGAGCAAATACTGGAGCTTCTGGAACAAATACAGAAGGAACGGCAAATTTCCACTTTGTTTATTTCTCATGATTTAAGTGTTGTAAAAAGAATCAGCCAAAGAATGGGAGTCATGTATGGCGGCCGTATTGTAGAGGTGGGAAATACTAGGAGCATTTATGAAGATCCCTGGCACCCGTACACAAAGACCCTTTTGTCAGCAATTTTGACACCCGATCCCAGGATAGCCAGAAAACGGCGGGGTATGTGGAAAGTGGAAGAGTTAAGAGGAGAGCAGGCTTCTGATACAGCCTGCCCCTTTGCCTCCAGATGCGGATATACTATGGAATGCTGCCATACCCAGAGACTGGAGACATATTCTTTTGAAGAACGGGAGATTGCCTGTTTCCTGTATTCACAAGAACATACCGGCAGAAGAAGTGATGACTACAAGATGAGTTCTCAGATATAAGGAAACAACCATCTTGCTAAGTTCGAAAGGCCCCCCTATTGGTAAACTTTCATTAAGCCAGCTGGTTGTGCTTTACTACTAGGTTGGAAAAAAACTCACTAAGTGAATATAAGTAAGGAGCGGAAGATGAAAAAAATATTAAGTGTTTTGTTGTCTGTTGTTCTGTTTGGAACCTGCATTTTGAGTGGGTGCGGAAGACAGGAGGAAACAGAAGAACAGAAGGAAATTGTGGTGGCAACAAATAGTGAAACCGGGGGACTGGACCCTGCGGGGATGATAGCTTTGACCTATCTTGCCTATTCTGTTGCTGCACTGGATGAATTGCTGACCTACAATGAAGCCGGTGAGATTGAATACCGGGCAGCGGAGTCTTATGAGGTAAATGATGATTCTACCATATGGACATTTCATCTGCGTAAAGATGCTATGTGGTCAGATGGAACTCCGGTGACGTCTGCTGACTTTCTCAATACGATGCTCAGAGCGCTGGACCCCAAAAGTGGAAATGGTTATGCAAATTATCTTTTTCCGATTCAGAATGCAGAAGCTATTTACAATGGAAAGGCCGATGCGGACAGTCTGGGCGTGAAGACACCGGATGACAATACCCTTATATTTATATTAGAGAAACCATGTGTGTATTTTCTGGATTTGCTGAGGCTTCCAGTCTATACTCCTTCCTGTGTGAAATACGCGGATGAGGTGGGAAGCGGATGGGATAAAAATCCATCTTCCAGCGTATCCAACGGTCCCTTTTATTTATCAGAGTATGTACCCGAACAGTACTTTGTATTAAAAAAGAACCCCCAATATTGGAATGCGGAGTCTATAAAGCTGGATCAGATTACTTACCGTTTTTTTGATAACCAGCAATCTATGGCAACTGCTTATGAAACCGGAGAGGTGGATGTTGCACCTTCTTTACAGTCCTCTGTAATGAAATTGTACGAAGGCCGGGATGACCTGGTGATTACTGATACAATAGCCACCAGATACATTTATCCGAACTTAAATGTAGAACCTCTGGATGATGTGCGGGTAAGAAAAGCGCTTAATCTTGCAATCAACCGGGAAGAGCTCTGCAAAGTCCTGGGAGAGGATACAGAGCCTGCCGTGAATTTTATTGCCAGATATATGAAGGATAAAAACACTGGAAATTATTTTGTAGACGAAGCAGAGCCTCCTTTTGAGGAGAATCTGGCTGAAGCAAAACAACTTCTGGCAGAGGCCGGATATCCAGACGGAGAAGGATTCCCCACCTTAACTTATAAATATCCTTCTTTAGAAATGGATTCCGATACGGCACAGGTTATTCAGGAGCAGCTGAAAAAGAATCTGAACATTTCCATTGAATTGAGTGCTCAGGAATTGCAGGTAAATTACACAGACCGGAGAGCAGGTGATTTCCAGCTATGCAGAATGAACTGGACGGCGGATTTTGCGGACCCTTATACTTATCTGTCCCTGCTTTTGTCCAACAGCACTTACAATTGCAGTGGTATTTCAAATGAAAAATATGATACACTTGTAGCACAGTCAGACGTAGAGACAGATCCGCTGAAGCGTGCCAAGTTAATGCATGAGGCAGAGTACCTGGCAGTGGGGGAGGAGTTTTATATCATTCCTTTATACTCTATGAAAAGCTGTAATTTGATTCGCCCTCAGATTACGGGAATCACACAGAATCCTGCTACTGGTGCATTAGAATACAGGTATGCAGATATAAATTAATCCAGATAGAAGAGGTAAGGAGACAGGCATGTTCCATGTTGTGACAGGAGGAAGCGGAAGCGGGAAATCTGCCTTTGCGGAAGAGATAATTTGCAAATACCATCGGGAATCTATAGCAGATGGTTCAGCGGGAAATTTAATATATGTGGCTACTATGATTCCTTATGGTGAAGAGACTATGCAAAAAATCCACCGCCACCAGATGATGAGAGAGAAAAAAGGGTTTTTTACCATGGAGTGTTATACAGGATTGGAAAGACTGAGTAAATCAGTTTTTTTTCAAAAAGATCCTGAGAAGCCCTGTATCTTATTAGAGTGCATGTCTAATTTGACAGCCAATGAAATATATGAGCCGGATGGAGCCGGGATACATGCCGCAGAAAAAATTCTGCAGGGAATTAAAGATTTAAAGCAGATGAGCTGTCATCTGGTAATCGTGACAAATGAAGTCTGCTCAGATTCTGCAGAGGATTCGAAAGAAATGAAATTTTACAAACAGGTACTTTCGAAAGTCAACCGGGATATGGCAGAGATGGCAGATAGGGTAACAGAAGTCGTGTATGGAATCCCTGTTACGGTCAAAGGGAAATCATTCAGGAACATGAAAGAAGGAGCGGCAGGAAAAGAGATGGGCCAGAAAGAAACCCTGAGAATGGTGGTAGGCGGCGCTTACCAGGGAAAGCGTAAGTTTGCTGAAAAACTATATGGAAACCTGCACTGGGTAAACGGTGAAAGCTGTCCTCTGGAAGAAGTTTACACCTGTGAAGGAATTTATCATTTTGAGAAATATATTAGAAGGATGCTGAAGGAAGGCAGAGAGTTTAAAGGACTGGCAGATTCCATTGCACGGAATAACCCGGGGCTGGTAATTCTAGTGGATGAGATTGGCTGTGGATTGGTTCCTGCGGATGCGTTTGAGCGGAAGTTCAGGGAACAGGCCGGCCGTATTTGTACAGAACTGGCAGAGCGCTCCCTTCGGGTGGACAGGGTAGTGTGTGGTGTGGGAATACCATTAAAAAATGAGGAGAAGAGAATATGAATCATATAGAATTAGAAAAGGTACTGCCAGAGGAAATTGAGGCCAGGAGCTTCGAACTCATTACAGAAGAATTGGGAGACACTCCGTTGATTCCAGGAACAGAAGCGATTGTAAAAAGATGTATTCACACCAGTGCAGATTTTGATTATGCCCAAAATCTTGTATTCACGGAGAATGCAGTAGAGCGCGCACTGAATGCCTTGAAAAACGGAGCCTCTATTGTTACAGACACACAAATGGGAAAAGCCGGAATTAGTAAGAAGACACTGGCGCAGTACGGCGGAGAAGTTTACTGCTTCATGTCCGATGAGGATGTGGCACAGACAGCGAAAGAGCAGGGAACTACCCGTGCCGCCGCCAGCATGGATAAGGCGGCTGCCTTAGATAAAAACCTGATTTTTGCTGTAGGGAATGCCCCTACCGCTCTGGTCAGGCTTTATGAACTGGTACAGGAAGGAAAACTGAAACCGGAACTAATCATTGCAGTGCCGGTTGGGTTTGTAAATGTTGTTCAGTCAAAAGAACTAATACTAGACCTGGAAGAAATACCGTCGATTGTAGCAAAAGGAAGAAAAGGCGGAAGCAACATTGCGGCGTGCATCTGTAATGCACTGTTGTATATGCTGTAATTTCATCCATGAAAATTATCTAGATAAATTTGGAATATTTTTTGAGAGGTGAGTCGGTTGGAAAAAGCATATTTTCCCATGTTTGTGGATATATCAGAAATGAAGATTGTAGCTGTCGGGGGCGGGAAGATTGCCTCCAGGCGGGTAGCGGTACTTACACAGTTTGCCGGGAGTATTACTGTCATAGCCCCGGAAACTACAGAGTCCCTAAAAGAACTTGAATCGGCCGGAAAAATCCATTGTGTGCGCAGAGGTTATAAAGAAGCGGACATTAGGGAGGCCGACATGGTCCTGGCAGCTACAAATAACAAACAATTGAACCACCGCATTTTAACAGATTGCAGGGAAGAGGAACAAAAAAGCGGCAGAAAAATTCTGATTAATGTAGCGGACGATAGAAGCCTGTGCGACTTCTATTTTCCGTCAGTCATAACGAGAGATGAGATTGTCATAGGTATAAATTCCAGCGGGAACAATCCTGGCAAGGTAAAACAGCTGCGGGAGAAACTAGAAGGAGAACTTTAAATGCCGAATTGTTATGCACAGGCAAACCACATCATTCATTCAGTGAAAAAATCATATCCCGAATCCTGAAAATAAGAAATTCTTTCTTGCTTTTGCATAACATGAGCAGTATAATAATTACGTGGTGCAGATATAGTTCATTGGTAGAATGCCAGCTTCCCAAGCTGGAGAGGCGGGTTCGATTCCCGTTATCTGCTTTGTGTTTGAAGTGCTATGTGCCGTATTTACTGGGTGCACAGCACTTTTTTAATCCTGTAAAACATAAAAGGGGGCAAACTATATTATCTTTGCATTATCCCCGGAAATCTCCTGGGAATCAGCCCAAACCCCAGAATGGAAAATGAAAAGCACCAAATATTGAAATAGCCCATATAGTGAAAAGAGGACGATAAAGCCAGGAGTGTATTTATGAGATTTTCATTATCTTTATCTGGAGGGGGTGCAAGAGGCGCAGTCCATGTAGGTGTCTTAAAAGCGCTGGAGGAAGAGGGGCTTAAACCGGCTGCTCTATCTGGAACAAGTGCCGGGGCCTTTGTAGCTGCTTTATATGCCTATGGAATATCGGTGGAAGAGCTGGAACAATGGGTACATTGGCTTGCCAGAAATGGAATGTGGTATGTGGATGTGGATTTTGGGGGCATACTCAAGTTAATTGCACAGGTATTTTTTAAAAAGGAAATCATGTTATCAGGTCTCATCAAAGGGAAGAAATTAGAAGGGCTCATCTGTGGGATTATTGGTGATATCCAAATAGAAGAGATTCCCAAAAAACTGATTATACCAGCGGTGGATTTGAATACTGGGAAGACCATTGTTTTCGCGAACAGAATCCAGGAAAAGGGAGAGATTGGAAAAGAAATACAGTGGGAGACAAGGGGAAGACTGTGTAAAATCGTCCGGGCAAGTGCTTCGGTTCCGGGAATATTTCAGCCAGTAGAGTGGAATCCGTATTATCTTGTCGATGGAGGTATTACACATAATCTTCCGGTAGATCTACTGGCAGAGATTGGAGAAGATAATATTTTAGCCGTAAGTGCGGGAATCATGTATAAAAAGCCGAAAGACAGGTCGATCGTAGAGGTGCTGACCCACTCTTTTTCAATTATGGGGGAAACTTTAAAGGAATGTACTTCTAACCAGGAGCGTTTTTTGCTGAAGCCGGAACTTCCAGAGGAAGCCGGATTATTAAGCTTTGAATATATGACAGAATGCATGAGCTTGGGATATGAAGAGACTAAGGAGAGAATGCCTCAAATTAAGAAAGCATTAGGTGTCCCGATTTGAAGAACGGCTTATGAGTGAGACTTGTTGTCTTTGCGGTTGTGTTTGAAGTGCTGTGTACCTGTTTTGCAAGGTCCACAGCACTTTTTTTCTTTTATGAAATATAAAGAGCAGCTTAAATCCAGTTTGTTTTGCGGGGAAATTAATTTATGAGGATGGCTTGACTTTATTTCCCGTTATTGGTTATTAAAAAAATTCTGGTCTTTTAATAAAAAACTGGTTTATCTACACCGGAAATGACTTTCACATTATACATATCTGCATAGCAGGTTCTTTGTACTGTTTCCTTGGCGCGAGTCGTTATATAATAATCACTAAGTTGAAATAATGGACGCTCGTCAGCTAAATTATCAATGAGTAGTATAATGCTTTCATTATTTTCCTGTCCCAGTTTTACAAGTATGGATTTAAGTTGGCTTGTATACTGCTCTATAATTGTATCATTTAATTTATCATCATCCAAATTTAAATACAGTATCAGCTCTACTTTACCAGTATTGTTATATTTCCGGCAGAAATCACGGAGGATATATTCTGTTAGAGAATAATCCGCCTCAAAGTCGGGAAATAAAAGGTAAATAGGTTTTGTTTTTTTATAGTTAAGCAATGGAACATCCGTTACTGCCTCATCGTAAAATTGTTCAATAAATTCATCAATGCTCTTGGTGAACATCATTTTGTTTTCCTGTAACTTTTTGGGGCTCCAAAGCCACCACGATATTTTTAAAAGTTTTTCAATTTGTTCTTCGGTAAAACGGAACTTAATAACTTTTGCAGGATTGCCCCCGACAATTGCGTAAGGAGGCACATCACTTACAACATGCGAATTTGCAGCAATAACGGCACCATTATGTATAGTTACTCCGCTCATGATTGTGGATCCGCTGCCAATCCAAACATCATTTTGAATAATAATTTGATTATTCTGCCTCAATACATTTTCTATAGTAATACCATTTAGAAACGAACATACTCCAGTTGTTACATGCTTATAATCATGATTGAGGGAAAGAAGAAATTTGATTTTATCAGCAAATGAACAATATTTTCCAATATGAAAATTATGCGCAATCCGTTCAGTATCGAAATCTATACCGCTTTGAATCTCACTTGACACGATATATGAATCTTGATCAATAATTGCTATCGGAAAAGGTGGTCTGTCTCTATCTATGACAGCAGATACGGTCCTAATATCTGTAATCTGATACGGCAGTGCGGAAAAGTTTATTATCATTTTTACTACTCCTTGACAGCTCTCTATTTCTATTTTTTCTAAGAAATCTCTTTTAAACTTTATATTCTCAGAATTATTCAAATATTCAGAAACATCGCATATACTGTTTTGAATCTAATGAAGTGATAAGTCCTTGGAGAGGGACTATAAATACTACTACTATATGATACGGGGAAGATGTATATGGGAGAAAATATCTTTTATATTAATACAGATGAATGTAAGCGTCCTAAAATGCAGGATTCTCTGTTAGCAAGCCGAATAGAAATTGCAGAAGCACACTGCCCTCGGACGACAGCAGAAGTAACACTGGTAGTAGTTGCGTATAACAGAGTGGAAAAAACAAAAAGATGTGTTGAGAGTATTCTGAAATATACAAAAGACATTGATTACAATCTTATACTTATTGATAATGGGTCTGAAGATGATACACTGGAATATTATAAATCCGTAATATTCGAAAAAAAGAAAATTATAAAAATATCGAAGAATATAGGCGGCATGATGCCATTTACCTACATTGATTTTCAAGATATCGGGGAATACATGGTATTCATTGCAAATGACCTTGTGATGACTGCAAACTGGCTCAAGAATTTACTGATTTGTGCCAAATCGGATAGAAGCATAGGGATGGTTGCACCTCTGGCCTCTAACTGCAGTAATTTCCAAAGTTATAATCTGGGGTTTGCTTCTGAAAAGGAGATGCAGGAGAAGGCGGCCATGTTTAATCAAAGTGAACCAAAAAAATGGCAAGAAAGGCTAAGACTTATTACACTTGCCCCACTGTTTAAAAAAGAAGTGTTATTTGCTATAGGGTTTCCGGTATTTGATCCTGCGTTTTTTCATGATTTTGCTGATGATGATGTAACATTCCGGGTACGACGCATGGGGTATAAAGCGATACTTGCGGGAGACACCTGGATACATCATGATCATTGTTTTCAAATAGGAGAGGACAAAGATATTGAAGAGTTTCAGAAATCTTTAGTTACAGGGCGCCATGCCTTTCGGGAAAAGTGGAATGGAATCGATGCGTGGGATGATGTAAACAACTTCTATTTCGATGTTTTGCCTTATATTTCTTCACCTAAAGCAAAGACCCCCAAAATCCTGGGAATAGATATACGCAGTGGTACACCAGCTCTTGATATCAAGAATCATCTGAAAAATTATGAAATATGGAATGCCGAAATATCTGCCTTTACGCAGCAAGAACGTTACATGGAGGATTTGCATACAATCAGTTCCGGCATTGTGGCATGTGACAGGGAAGAATTTATAAAAGATTATTTTTCGGAAGGTTTTTTTCATTATGTTGTGATTGGAAAACCGATTAATCAGTATCACGAACCGCAGAAAGTGATGCGGGATGCATTTTCAATGACCGAAAGGGGCGGACTGATTATTTTGACTTTGTTAAATTCTTTTGGTATAAGGGAATTTTTAAATATACTTGGAAAGAGAGAGAGTTATAATCCTCAAATTTCTTTGAATATTCCGCTGGAAGTTTTATATAAAGAACTTCAAAAAACAGGAGAAGTTAAATTCTGCCATCCAAGGAGGGCAGGAGTGTCTCAAGAAGAGATGAATATTCTGAAAACCTTGTTGTCAGGCTGTACTGCGGGAGAAGCAGAAATGCAAATATGTCTGTCCCGCTTAGTGGTATCAGAATTTGTGATAGGGATTGAGAAAAAATAGGAAAGAAGGTTATGGGGATGTTGTAAAATGCAAATATCTCGAAGAAGGATACTAGATTTTGAAATTGTTTTATCTGCAATCTTAAAATCTAGTATGTGCTCTCTAGGAGACAAAGGTTTTGCAACATCCTCATAACAAGTTCATTTTGATATTATCATTGGGTTTTTCATATATTCAGCGAAGCTCATAAGCTGTAAATCTCTGGCAGAAAGAAGGGCACTGTTCAGATTAACCGGCCACTGGATACCGATTTCAGGATCATCGAACCGAATTCCGGTATCAGTTTGTTTGTCGTAGGCGCCATCACACTGATATAACATCAGAGAGTTGCTCTCTAATGAAGCAAAGCCGTGGGCAAACCCCCGTGGAACATATAAAGCCAGATGATTTTTAGCACTTAGTTCAAATCCCTGCCATTTTTTAAATGTGGGGCTCTGTGGACGCAAATCAACAATGACATCATAAACTCTGCCATGTGGTACACTGACCAGTTTTGCCTGTGGCTTATGAATCTGAAAATGCAGTCCCCGGATTATATTTTCAGCAGAAATTGAGACAAAGGTTTCGCTCAGACAAAAATCAATTCCGCTGTCATGATAAATATCTTTTTCAAAGCATTTGGTAAAGCCGCCGCGGGAATCCCCAACTGAAAAATTATTAATTAGATATGAACCTTCCAAATTCAATTCTTTAAACTCAAAGCCTGCCATAATTACTCTTGTTCCTGAATCCATTTTATTGTGTTTCTTATTCCTTGTGCAAAATCCACAGAAGGAACAAAACCAGTGTCATTCTTAACAGCTTCTATATCAAATTCCTTATAGCTCAGAGATATACCGGTAAATGGAAGTTCTCCCAAGCCGATTTTAATATTGGGATTTACCTGATCCCTCATTTCGCATAAAAAGTCCTTTAACGGTCTGGGTGACAGACTGCCAATATAATAAGTACGGTTTGCAATACCTTTTCCGGCCACGGCAACAAATGCCTTTGCAGCATCTGTTATATAGATGAAGTCATAAATCTGGCTGCCGGCTGAAAATGCGCAGTGTTCACCATGGAGCAGTTTTCGCAGACTGGTATTGATTAATCTTGGATTACGTTCTCCAGGACCATATATGTTAGAAATCACTGTACGGATATAGCTAATTCCTAAAGAACCGGCAATAGTGCGCGCTATGTAATTTGCCGCAAGCTTGGCACTGCAATATAATGTATTAACACCCGGTGTATCATCTTCTTTCATGAACGTTTCGATTTCATATTCCATAATACTGGAGGCAAACACAAAACGTTTGCAGTTCATAGCAGCACATGCGCAGACAGTATCACAAGTGTATTGGATATTATTCATCTGAATCTGAGAATCTCCCCGCAGAGGACCTGCACTTCCGATCCATGCAAGATGATATAATGTATCTGCATCCCGGTCCGGGATAACCTCTTCCAAATGCCTAAAGTTTTGCAATTCGCAGTACACGATTCTTATACCAGGTAAGTTTTGAATATTGTCAATACAGGCATATTTGCTACGGACAACTGCAATTACCTGGATTCCTTGTGAAGATAATTCTTTACACAATGCGGAACCAATAAACCCATTAGCTCCTGTAACAATTACTTTTTTCATTTTTGCACCGCCCCGATTATTGTCTTAGCCATATAGTCAATCATCTCATCTGTCATCCCCGGATAGACTCCTACCCAGAAAGTATGATTCATAACATATTCTGTGTTATTCAGACTGCCCACCGTACGGTAAGCTTCTGTATTACGAATTTGGTCAAAGCAGGGATGTTTGATAAGATTACCGCTGAACAGTAACCGGGTTTGAATATTGTGGCCTTCCAGATATTTTGTCACATCATTCCGGCTCAATCCACTTTCAGGCCTCACACTAATTAAAAAGCCGAACCAGGACGGAAGGCTGTTTTCGGCGGGGGCAGGCAAAATAAGTTGATCCTGAATATCCCCTAGTGCATTGTACAGCCTTTTCCAGTTGTGGCGGCGATGCTCAATGAAAGATGGAAATTTTTTTAACTGCTCACAGCCAATGGCTGCCTGCATATCTGTTACTTTCAGGTTATATCCAAAGTGGCTGTAGACATATTTGTGATCATATCCGTGAGGAAGTTCTCCATATTGACCATCAAAACGATGACCGCAGAAATTATCATGTCCGGAGGGACAGATACAGTCACGGCCCCAGTCACGGAAAGACAAAATCAGACGGTGCAGCATGGGATTGTCAGTATAGACACAGCCTCCTTCTCCCATTGTCATATGGTGGGGAGGGTAAAAGCTGCTGGTACCGATGTCCCCCCATGTACCAGTAAATCGGGTTTCCCCGTTTATTGTATATTGGGAACCTAATGCATCACAGTTATCCTCAATCAGCCATAGATTATGCTTATCACAGAAAGCCTTTACCGCAGAAAGGTCAAATGGATTCCCCAGAGTATGAGCAATCATGACTGCCTTCGTTTTTTCAGAAAGAGCCGCCTCCAGTTTTGTTACATCAATATTGTATTGGGGAATCGTTACATCAACAAATACAGGAACCGCCCCATACTGTATGATAGGAGTGACTGTTGTAGGAAAACCACAGGCTACAGTGATGACCTCATCCCCGCGCCTGATCTGCCGTTCGTTCAACTCAGGCGCTGTCAATACCATAAAGGCAATCAGATTAGCTGAAGAACCACTATTAACCAGATGTGCATATTTTACCCCCAGCCATTCTGCAAATTCCTTTTCGAACCGGTCTGCAAAACGGCCTGTAGTCAGCCAGAAATCCAGTACTGAATCAGTCAGTGCACACATTTCTTTTTCATCAAATACACGCCCTGCATATGCAATGTGTCTGCCCTCTTGATAGAGGGTCTCTTTCTTCTTGAAGTCATGGTAATATTCAGTAATCAAATCTTTAATTTGTTTACGAGCTTCTGTCTCGTTTTTCCAACGGCTCATTTTATTTCCTCCCGCAGACTCATTCAATATTATTCAAGTACGCCTCCCTTATGCACGCCCTGCACACCCGCCGGAGGCTTTACCTGGGTTTTATCTGCAACCCGGATAAATTGCTCTATCTGTTTATCCATACATGCTCTTATATCTCCATCTGCAATCCAGCATTTACTCCATTCAATTACCATATCAATGGCAGTATCCAGATTCCAGCGGGGGTTCCAGCCAAATATATCCTTTAGCTTAGAACAATCCAGCTTCAAAAGGCCGGCCTCATGAGGACCGCCGTCATATACATTTAACCAGTTGAGTCCTCCTCCCCATTTGCTGACGAAAAGATTAACCAAAGCTCCGGTTTGAAAACAATCTACATCATCTGGCCCCACGTTGTAATATCCTGCATATTCTGGATTTTCATATTGCATGGCTGCAATCATCAGATAGACATACAGCGGCTCCAGAACATGCTGATATGGACGGGTGGAGAAGGGGTTTCTTACAATGATATCTTCATGATTTGCGGCTGCACGGACGCAGTCAGGGATGATACGGTCAGCGGCAAAATCCCCTCCGCCGATAACATTACCTGCTCTGGCTGTGGAAATTGTTGTACGTTCATCTTTAAAGAAACTATTTTTATAAGAATGGGTTACCAGTTCTGAACAGGACTTGGAGTTAGAATAGGGGTCATAGCCATCCAGTGTATCATCTTCACGATATCCCCATACCCATTCTTTATTAAGGTAAACTTTATCCGTGGTGATATTCAGAAAGGACTTTACACAAGTGCTGTTACGTATACATTCCAGAATATTGACGGTTCCCATCACATTTGTTTCATAGGTATAAGACGGATTCTTGTAGCTGTCTCTTACGAGAGGCTGTGCTGCCAGATGCAGGATGATTTCGGGCTGTGCTTTGTCAAATGTCTGTTTCAGGGATTGATAATCGCGGATATCGCCAATTACTGAATGAATGTCAGAGGCGATTCGGGCAATTTCAAACAGAGAGGGTGAAGTGGGCGACTCTAAGGAATAACCGGTAACATCTGCTCCTGCGTTCACCAGCATTTTACAAAGCCAAGAGCCTTTAAACCCTGTGTGCCCTGTCAAAAATACTCTTTTATTTTTATAAAATGAAAAGTTAAATTCCATTACTCCTCCCATAATTTCCAGGGTGCGTTGCCGGAAGCCCATAATTTCTCTAATTGCTGTTTTTCCCGCAGCGTATCCATACATTGCCAATGGCCTTTGTGTGCATATGCCATTAACTGTTTATCTTTTACCAGGTGATTCATTGGATCTTTTTCGAATATAGTATTATCTCCGTCGATGTAATCAAAAAGCTGGGGTTCAAATACCATAAATCCAATATTAATTAAATCACCATCTGAAGTTGACTTCTCACGGAAAGCATCCACTGTTCCATTTTTATTAACATCCAGGACCCCTTTATTTTGTCCAAAGTTATATACCGATACTGTGCCGGTTTTCCCATGAGTATTGTGGTATTCCAATAACCTGGCAATATTTACATTACCTACTGCGTCACCATATGTAAGCATAAAAGTGTTGTTACCGATAAATTCTTTGATGCGTTTTATTCTTCCGCCAGTTTGAGTATTCAGACCTGTATCGACGATTGTGACCTTCCATGGTTCAATATGCTTGTTATGAATGATAATCTCATTATCTTTTGTAAAATCAAATGTAACATCAGAAGTATGCAAAAAATAGTCAGCAAACCATTTTTTGATTGCATGCTGTTTATACCCAGCACAAATGATAAAATCATAAAATCCATAGTAGGAATAAATCTTCATAATATGCCAGAGTATTGGCATACCGCCAATTTCTATCAGTGGTTTGGGAGTGAATTGAGATTCTTCAGAAATACGGGTTCCAAAACCGCCTGCTAAAATAACTACTTTCATTATATGTGATTTCCTTTCTGCTAGAACTGATGCATGATCGTTGGATTGGGGGCATTTTTCTTCTGCTGGATTACTGAGATACCTCCTAAAATAAGTATATTATGAATAAAACTGGGGTATTACGGAAACTCACGTTTTCATGTATTGGGTGAAGATAACAGAGGTGTTATCATGGGATAGATGAAATATTTTTGAAGGAATAAGAGAGAAGCAGAGGCGTATAATGTCCGTATGGATTAAAAAAGAGCAATTAAAAAGCGCCTTACCTTATCGGGACAGGGCGCTATTTTGTGTTTTAAAATTACTGTGTAACCATTCTAAGTCAGCCGGTTACGGATTGCTGTCAGAATGTCTTTGATTTCCTTTGATTTTGAGAAAATCTGATACTCCGGTTCGCGGATATCATTCAAATAATGTGCATCTGAACTGCTTATAATGTTGCATTGTAAGAAGTAAGGGTGTTCTTTTTGTATCCGGTGCAGATTCTTTAAATCGTGAAACTCAGCACAGGTAAAGGTACTGTCCGGCGGCACAAATCCTAAGTTGGATAAGATACTGGAAGAACTTTTATCCACATGCGCCGGGTAAGCAACTCCATGATAAGAAGACACGAGGGAAAATACATCATCAAAGGATATATCTGTAGCGCTGATTAGCAGATTATCGACGGTTCCAACCACTTCATCCTGTTCATCCATAATCTGCTGTCTGCCGAAGATTTCCTCCTTATTTTTTACAGGAAGCATATGCTCATAAACATAAGCATCAAAGGAAAGTGCGTCTGCCAAAGAGGCAAACAAACAGACCACATGTACTTCTTCTGCAGTACACAGCTCCATTCCAGGAATCACTGTGATACCGTAATTTTGTCCGTGGTATAGGGCCGCGGGGCAGTTTTTACAGCTATTATGGTCGGTCAGGGCAATGACATCCAATCCTTTTACCGCAGCCATTCCCACAATATTAGCCGGGGTCATATCCTCATCCCCGCATGGGGAAAGGCAGGAATGGATATGGAGGTCATAGTATAATCCGGTCATCATTTTCCAGCTTCATAAACTTTCAGAGCGATATCGAAAACAGGAAGCTCTGTGGCAAGAACTGCAATTCCTTCTTTTTCGGCCTGCATAAGAGTTCCCTCGTCCAAAGTAACTCCCTCTGCTAAAATGAGACAGGCAATGTCAGCCAGTGCTGCAACAGCCAGTGTATTTTTATTCCCCATCACAGTTACCCATACACCGTCCGCGGGAGCTTTGCTCATTGCAATACTGAGCAGGTCGCAACAGAAGACTTTAGACACTTCACGCTGTGGGTTTCCCTCTATTAATACCTTGCAATCCGGTAAATCTAAAACACTCTGTAATTTCATAGCATTACCTTCCCTTCTTATTCTGCTGTTCCGGTACACCAAATGCATCCAGCTCTGTTGTAAGCTTATGAACATATTCCCGGAGCAGCTTTGCATTCTCGTCCTCAAGATCACAGGAACGGGCGGCGGCCTTGGAGAGGAAATCAATCTCTTTGGAAAGACTTGCAATATGCTCACGCAGAACATAGATACAGTCATTACTGGTGGCTGCCCCCCTTACAATATCTTCGGCGAGAGTCTGGCAGGTGGGTGCTCCGCAGGAACCGCAATCCAGCCCCGGAAACTTCTTTGTCAGCTCCTCCACAGTGCTCATCATCTCTAAACTTTCTTTGAAAGTATTACCCAATCGGAATACCGGTTCATATTGGATTCCGTCATCCCAACCGATATTTTCCAGTTCAGGGTGGGCAGACAGATGGCTCTGTGACACGGGCTGATAACGCTGAAGACGCTTGGTCTTGGTTGTGGCTACATAGGCATTTTCCACAGTAAGAGTGCCGCCCACGCAGCCGCCGTTGCAGGCACCCAATTCGATAAATTTGAGGCCGTGTATTTTTTCATCTTCAATCTCTTCAAGAACACGCATAATATTTATAATACCGTCGGCAGCAAGATAGCTGTCAATTAAAAGGCCCCCTACTTCCCCACCTGAGTTGCCCCAGCCGAGCCCGATACGCCCGGACTTGGAAAGAGGTTTGAGATGGCTTTCGTCCCGGCTCATATGAGGGAGGAGCAGCGGATAAATATCTTTGATTGCTACTACGTTATCAACACTGCTTTTTTCAATTCCAAGGGGTGCCTTGACATAAGAAACTTTGGAGGGGCAAGGCGATATGAAGATAATCCCTATATCCTCTGAAGGGAGCCCTGTCTCTGCAATTGCCCGTGCTCTGGCAATCTCAGCGGCAACTTCTACCGGAGGTTTTATAGGCAGAAGTTTGGAAAGGAGTGAAGGAAACTTCACGCGAATCAGCCGTATCACAGAGGGACAGGCAGAGCTGATAAACGGCCCTTCATCCGCATGGGCTTTCATGTATTCCCTGGAGGCTTCGGAAACTAATTCTGCGGCGGCGCTGACTTCATAAACATCATCAAATCCTAGTTTAAGCAGGGCATTCAATACAATATCTACATTGGTGAGATTGTTATACTGCGCATAGAGTGATGGTGCAGGGAGCGCTACCGTGTATTTGTAACGGTTTAGTACATTTAAAGAATCATAGATTGGAATTTTGGCATGATGGGGGCAGTAGCGGATACACCGGCCGCAATCTATACAAAATTTATCTATAATATGAGCTTTCCCATTATGTACCCGGATGGCCTGGGTGGGGCAGTATTTAATACAATTAATACAGCCCTGGCAGGCCTCCGTCTTCAAACGGACAGAACGCATAAATTTATCCATGATGGCTCCTTTCTGTCATGTTATTTCAGAAAAAACGGAAATTATAACAGGTGTACTTTCATAGTAACTGTAGTCCCCACGCCCAGCTCGGACTCTATCTGAAATTCATCGGAATACTTTTTCATATTAGGAAGCCCCATCCCGGCGCCAAAGCCAAGGGAGCGGACTTCTTCCGGGGCCGTAGAATATCCCTCCTGCATGGCCTTAGAAATGTCAGCAATTCCAGGACCTTTGTCAGCGAGTACCATAATGATTTCCTCATTGGAAATGGTGACAGTGATTTCGCCGCCGTCGGCGTGAATCACCATATTAATCTCGCCTTCATACATGGAGATTGCAACCTTTCGGATGGCCTGGTTATCAACACCGAGCATCTTCAGCTTATTCTTAATATCACTGCTGGCTTCTCCGGCACGTGTGAAATCATCTCCTGATATGGAATAGGTAAATATTAACTGTTCTTCCATTTAAACACCTCCTCTAAGTCCATGTTCATAGAGGATACCGCATGTAGTAAACATGAAATGACCGGTAGAAAGAATTACCATTCCTTTTCCCTGTGCAAGTGCCACAATATGCTCATCCGGCATTTTGCCATGTACAAAGATAACACAGGCAATATCCAGCATCTCCGCAGTCCTTACAACCTGAGGATTGCACAAACCGGTAATTAACACTGAGCATTGTTCCGCAAAAGCAAGGACATCGCTCATCATATCGGCTGAAAAGGCAAACGTTGTATCCAAATCCAATAATTCTTCTCCGAATAAAATATCGGCATCCAGCAGTTTCTGAATTTCCTTTATTGTCATAGGCCCTCCCGTAGAAAAGTGTTTATGTAAGGTAAAAACTTGCATTTAGTATAGCATTTGGGCAGGCAAAAAGCAATGTTCACAATTATGCCAAACTTATAAAAAACAAGAAAAAAAGGAAATGGAATAGGTTAAATTTTAGAAAAATTTTTCCGAATTTGAGAAAGATATCAGCAAAAACCAACAAATATACAAATAAATAATGCTGGAAAATAGTCATATATCATGATATCATAATGTAAATTATAGATAAAATAAAAAATGGAGGTCAAGTGATGCTCGCAAAGAAGGAGACAGTTCCGTTCTCAGGAACAAAGGAACAAGAAGAATCATTATTAAAAGTGATATCTGAGCTGAAAGATGAAAAAGGTGCAATGATGCCAATCTTACAAAAAGCCCAGGATATCTACGGCTACCTTCCAAT
Organism: Faecalicatena contorta; assembly: GCF_003149105.1. Lineage (GTDB taxonomy): Bacteria > Bacillota > Clostridia > Lachnospirales > Lachnospiraceae > Muricomes > Muricomes contortus_C. The sequence goes on from NZ_QGDS01000001.1 coordinate 363,880, forward strand.
AGAGGTACAAACGATAATTTCCAATGAAACAGGAATCCCTCTGGAAAAGATTTACGGTGTAGCAACATTTTATTCACAATTCACATTAAGCCCTAAGGGAAAATACCAGATTTCCGTCTGTCTTGGAACCGCCTGTTATGTAAAAGGCTCGGGAGATATTTACAATGCATTGATGGAAAAGCTTGGGATTGTAGGCGGAGAGTGCACACCGGACGGGAAGTTTTCCCTGGATGCCTGCCGCTGTGTAGGGGCCTGTGGGTTGGCACCGGTCCTGATGGTAAACGGCGAGGTGTACGGCCGCCTGTCAGTAGATGATATTGATGATGTCTTAGCAAAATACGAATAGCTATGATGCCGGAAATATCGCTGAACATATTGGATGTGGCTGAAAATTCTGTATGTGCAGGAGCATCACTTATTGAAATAAGGGTTTCTGTGCTGAAGTCAGCGGACACGCTGACTGTTGTCATCAAGGATAACGGCTGTGGTATGTCTGCAGAACAGGTAGAAAAGGTGCAGGACCCATTTTACACAACTAGGACTACGAGAAGAGTAGGTTTGGGAGTGCCTTTTTTCAAACAAGCTGCAGAAAGTACGGGAGGAAGCTTTTCCATTGTGTCAGAGCTGGGAAAAGGAACAGTTGTAAAAGCTGTTTTTAAATTATCACATATAGACAGAATGCCGCTGGGTGATATAAATACAACAATCTATACGCTGGTTGTTTTTAATGAAAAGATTCATTTTATCTATACATATCAATATGACGAGAATGAATTTGTGTTGGATACCCGGGAAATCCGGGAGATATTAGGGGAAGATATTTCGTTCTCCAATCCGGAAGTTTCAGGGTTCATTAAAGAATATCTCAAATCCAATAAAGAGGAAACAGACCAGGGGGCGGATATATAGGAAGGAAAGAACCATGCTGCTAAGTTCGAAAGAACCTCATTAAGTAGTATAAGCAGTGGGAAGAGGATAGGAATGGAGGAAATATATGAAATCTCTTGAAGAATTACGCGCAATCAGAGAAAAAATGCAGGGAAAAGTCGGAGTCCGCGCAGAAAATGAAGACCAGACCAGAGTGATTGTAGGAATGGCAACCTGTGGTATTGCAAGTGGTGCAAGACCGGTTCTGACCGCTCTTTCAGATGCAGTCCAGGAACAGGGACTTTTAAATATTAATGTGACCCAGACAGGCTGTATCGGGCTGTGTCAGTATGAGCCGATTATTGAGGTTATGGAACCAGGCAAGGAGAAAGTTACATATGTAAAAATGACTCCTGAAAAAGCGATGGAAGTATTGAGAATGCATTTGCTGGATGGCCAGGTGGTGACAAAATACACATTAGGCGCTGCAAAAAAGAGTGCTGAATAAGAAAAAGGAGGCAAATGATTATGTATCGTTCGCATGTTTTGGTTTGTGGTGGAACAGGCTGTACTTCCTCCGGAAGCCAGAGGATTATAAATAAGCTGGAAAAAGAGATTAAAGCACAGGAGCTGCAGGAAGAAGTCGGCGTTGTAAAAACCGGTTGTTTCGGATTATGTGCCCTGGGTCCTATTATGATAGTTTATCCGGAAGGCTCGTTTTATTCCATGGTTCAGGAAGAAGACATCCCGGAAATTGTATCAGAGCATCTGCTAAAAGGAAGGGTTGTAAAACGTCTTCTTTACGATGAAACAACAAAGACAGACGATATTCTCCCACTGAATGAGACGAACTTCTACAAAAAGCAGAGAAGAGTTGCACTGCGCAACTGTGGTGTTATCAATCCGGAGAATATTGAGGAGTACATAGGGACAGGCGGTTATGAAGCATTGGGAGTCGTGCTGACAGAAAAGACACCGGAGGATGTTATTCAGATTCTTTTGGACAGTGGTCTGAGAGGAAGAGGGGGCGCCGGATTTCCCACGGGATTGAAGTGGAAATTTGCGGCAGCAAATGATGCAGAGCAGAAGTATGTATGCTGTAATGCGGATGAAGGTGATCCGGGAGCATTTATGGACCGTTCCGTATTGGAAGGTGATCCTCATGTTGTTCTGGAAGCAATGACAATTGCAGGTTATGCCATCGGTGCATCCCAGGGTTACATCTATGTACGTGCAGAGTATCCAATCGCAGTAAAGCGTCTGGAAATTGCAATAGACCAGGCAAGAGAATACGGTCTGCTTGGAAAAAATATTTTTGGAAGCGGCTTTGATTTTGATATTGAACTGAGACTTGGCGCAGGTGCCTTTGTCTGTGGAGAAGAGACAGCGCTTATGACCTCCATCGAAGGAAATAGAGGAGAACCGAGACCCCGTCCGCCGTTCCCCGCAGTAAAGGGATTATTCCAGAGACCTACCATTTTGAACAATGTTGAAACTTATGCAAATATTCCTCAGATTATTGTGAACGGCCCGGAGTGGTTTGCGTCTATGGGTACGGAGAAGTCAAAAGGAACGAAAGTATTTGCTCTTGGCGGTAAGATTAACAATACAGGTCTGGTGGAGATTCCAATGGGAACCACACTGCGGGAGATTGTTGAAGAAATCGGCGGCGGTGTTCCTGACGGCAAGAAGTTCAAAGCTGCACAGACGGGAGGTCCATCCGGTGGATGTATCCCGGCTGAGCATTTTGATGTGCCCATCGATTATGATAACCTGCTTGCCATCGGCTCCATGATGGGGTCAGGCGGTCTGATTGTTATGGACGAAGACAACTGTATGGTAGACATTGCAAAATTCTTCCTGGAATTTACAGTAGATGAATCCTGCGGTAAGTGCACACCGTGCCGTATTGGTACAAGACGTATGCTGGAGATTCTGGAAAAAATCACGAAAGGCCAGGCAACGATGGCCGATTTGGATAAACTGGAAGAACTGTGTTATCATCTGAAATCCAATTCTCTGTGTGCTTTGGGGCAGACAGCACCTAACCCGGTACTTTCTACTCTCCGTTATTTCAGAGATGAATATGTTGCACATATCACCGATAAGAGATGCCCGTCAGGGGTATGTAAAGACTTGCTCCAGTACAAGATTGATGCAGACAAATGTAAGGGATGTACTTTATGTGCAAGAGTCTGTCCGGCAGATGCAATTACCGGCAGCGTAAAAGAAATACACATGATAAATCCGGAAAAATGTGTCAAGTGCGGTGCCTGTATGGAAAAATGCCGTTTCGGTGCAATTTACAAAGAGTAATGGAGGATAGAAAAATGGAAAATGTAAATATAAAAATCAATGGCCTGGATGTCTGTGCACCGGCAGGCTCTACGATTCTGGATGCGGCACATATTGCAGGAGTTAAAATCCCAACTTTGTGTTTTCTGAAGGAAATCAATGAGATTGGTGCCTGCCGCATGTGTGTCGTAGAAGTAAAAGGCGCAAGGAATCTGGTTGCAGCCTGTGTGCACCCGATCAATGAGGGAATGGAAATTCTTACGAATACGTCTGCACTGATTGAATCCAGAAGACGCACGCTGGAACTGATTCTTTCAACTCATGATAAAAGATGCCTTTCCTGTGTAAGAAGCGGCAAGTGCGAGCTGCAGGAGCTTTGTCAGGAATTGGGCGTAGAAGATGAAAATTACTTTGAAGGGGAATCCCCTGAATATGAGCTGGATGAAAGTGCTGCCCACATGATCCGTGACAATAACAAATGTATTCTCTGCAGAAGATGTACTGCTGTCTGTGAGAAGGTTCAGTCTGTAGCAGTAATCGGACCGAATAACAGAGGATTTTCAACATTCATTGGCTCCGCTTTTGATATGGGGCTGGGAGATACAAGCTGCGTATCCTGCGGACAGTGTATTGTAGCCTGTCCCACAGGTGCATTGTATGAGAAAGATTTTACGGATGATGTGCTTGCGGCAATCGCAGATGAGAGCAAACATGTGATTGTACAGCCGGCACCTTCTGTAAGAGCAGCCCTGGGAGAAGAGTTTGGCTATCCTATGGGAACCGATGTAGAGGGCAAACTGGCTGCCGCACTGCGGAGAATTGGATTTGACAGAGTCTTTGATACTGACTTTAGTGCAGATTTGACAATTATAGAAGAGGCACATGAATTCCTTGGGCGTGTGCAAAACGGCGGGGTTCTTCCACTGCTGACGTCCTGTTCACCGGGATGGATTAAATACTGTGAGCATTATTATCCGGATCAGCTGGAACACCTGTCAAGCTGCAAGTCACCTCAGCAAATGTTCGGTGCGGTTGCAAAGACATATTATGCTGAAAAAATGGGGCTTGATCCAAAAAATATCGTATGTGTCAGCGTAATGCCATGTACCGCGAAGAAGTTTGAAATTGACCGTGAGGACCAGAATGCGGCCGGAGTACCTGATGTAGATATTTCTATCACAACAAGGGAATTGGCACGTTTGATCCGTAAATTGGGCATTGACTTTAAGAGCCTGCCTGACGAACCCTTTGATGATCCGCTGGGTGAGTCTACGGGAGCGGGTGTTATTTTCGGCGCTACCGGCGGTGTTATGGAAGCAGCACTGCGTACGGCAGTAGAAACACTGACAGGGGAAGAACTGGAAAATGTAGAATTCCAGGAAGTCCGCGGTACGCAAGGGATTAAAGAAGCGACTTACAATGTGGCAGGAATGGACGTGAAGGTGGCAGTTGCTTCCGGCTTGTCCAATGCAAAGCAGATTATGGATAAGGTCCGCGCAGGAGAAGCAGATTATCACTTTGTTGAGATTATGGGCTGCCCGGGCGGATGTGTGAACGGCGGGGGACAGCCACAGGTACACGCAGAAGTGCGAAACTATGTGGATGTCAGAGCTATCCGCGCAAAGGCATTGTATGATAATGATGAGGCAAAGGCAATCAGAAAATCACATGAGAACCCTTCTATCAAGAGATTATATGAGGAATTTCTTGGTGAACCCGGCGGTGAAAAAGCACATCATATACTACATACAACCTATGTAAAACGCAGCATTAATTAAAAAGCGAAACATCCATGTGACTAAGGTGCGAAAATACCCCACCTTAGCCCACAGGATGTACTTTGCTGCTAAGGCTTGAAAAGACCAAGCCTTTAGCGGTATAAGCAGAGAGAACACCGTGATAGCGGATGATACGGGCCGCATTACGGTGTTCTAAATCGTGTAAGATGAGAGGAGCATGGAATCGTGAGAGTGATTGATTTTAAAGATGCGAAATGCCGGCACTGCTACAAATGTGTGCGTCACTGCAAAGTGAAGGCCATTTCCGTCCAAAGTGAGCAGGCACATATTTTGAAAAACCACTGCATCAACTGTGGGCGCTGTCTGGAGATATGTCCTCAGAATGCCAAAACATTTGCCAGTGATATGGAGCGGGTAAAAAGGTATTTAAAGCAGGGATATAAAACCATTATTTCCATAGCTCCGTCCTACCTGGGAGTACTGGATTTCGATTCTCCCGGCCAGGTTGTAGATGCCCTTCATAAGCTGGGATTTTCTGAGGTCAGGGAGACAGCCGAAGGCGCGGCTATGGTGACGGATGAATATAAGAAAATTCTACGTGAAAAGAAGATGACGAATATTATTACCACGTGCTGCCCAAGCATCAATGACCTTGTGGAGAAGTATTATCCTGACTGTGTTCCACTGCTTGCCCCGGTAGTATCGCCCATGATCGCCCATGGAAGATACATAAAAAAACTGTACGGGGATGATGTAAAGGTTGTCTTTTTGGGGCCTTGTATTGCAAAGAAACAAGAAGCTATCGGAGATGAAAGAGTGATTGGTGCCATTGATGCTATTCTTACATTTGAAGAATTGGCTATTTGGCTGGAAGAAGCCGGGATTCAGATTGCCACCTGTCAGAATATGCCTGTGGGCAATCCTGATCCAAAGGTCAACCGTATCTATCCAGTCAGCGGAGGGATTATCCAATCCGTGGTGGCAGAAGAAGATGCCGATACATATCACAAAGTTTATGTAGACGGACTTGCAAACTGTATGGAAATGCTGGAGTCCCTGCAAAGAGGAGAACTGGACCACTGCTTTATTGAGGCAAACGTCTGTGAGGGTGGCTGCACAAAAGGCCCCGCTTCTGCAAGATGGAATACCTCTTATGTAAAAGCAAAGGTAAAAATTGCAAACGCGGTATCCTATAATGCAGTGAAGGACCTGCCGGATATGAGCACCAGAGAACTTGCAAAAGAATTCCAGGACAGGCACCTGACAGATGCGGTGCCTGAGGAAGAAGAAATTGAGGAAATTTTGAAATCTACCGGGAAATATTCTGCTGAAGATCAGTTGAACTGTGGGGCTTGTGGTTATCCCACTTGCCGGGATAAGGCGGTTGCAGTCTACCAGAATAAGGCGGAGCTTTCCATGTGTATGCCTTATGCATTGACTCAGGCTGAATCCATGTCTAATGTAGTGCTGGATGTGACACCAAACATGATATTTATTGTTGACAGCAATATGCGTATTATAGAATGTAATAACAAAGCACAAAGATTTTTAGGAATCAGCAGGGAAGAGGCGGTGCAGCGTTTTATTTTTGAATTTATGGAAGCAGGAGATATTGAGGAAACTTTGCGCACAAAAGAGACGATCATCCACAAAAAGGTAGAATTTAAGCATGAGAATATCATCGCGGAGGAGACCACTGTATATATTGAAAACATGGATTCTGTGCTTGTGATTTTCCAGGATGTGACAAAGGAAGAAAAAATCAAGGAAAAGCGCTACAATCTAAATGCAGAGATGATGGAAATGGCACAGAAGGTCATTGAAAAACAGATGATGGTTGCCCAGGAAATAGCAGGACTCTTAGGAGAGACAACTGCGGAAACGAAGGTAACACTAACAAAACTTCGGGATACCATTCTCAATGAGGGGGCGGAATGACATGAGCGTAAGTATTGATGTAGCCTGGAAAAGCCTGAACAAGCATAAGGAGGAGCTGTGCGGGGATAAGGTCGAGATATTAAAAACGAAAAACTCCGACATTGTGATTTTAGCTGATGGAATGGGGAGCGGTGTGAAAGCCAACATCCTGGCTACTCTAACTTCTAAAATTCTCGGAACTATGCTGCATGAAGGAGCAGACATTGATTCCTGCGTAGAAACCATTGCCAAGACGCTGCCTGTCTGCCGTGTACGGAATGCCGCCTACGCGACTTTCAGCATCCTTCAAATCTTCCATAACGGGTTTGCACATCTGGTAGAGTATGATAATCCGGCCTGTTTATTCATCCGTGATAAAAAGATTATAAACTATCCTTGTGAGGAAAGGATTATAGAAGGCAAGAAAATCCATGAATATTGCTTCCGGGTGGAGCAGAATGATTGCTTTGTGCTGATGAGCGATGGTGTGATTTATGCAGGCACGGGAGAAATATTGAATCTCCAGGGATGGACCTGGGAGAATATGGCAGAATACACCCTGAAGTGTACCCAAAAAACACTGTCCGCATCCAGGCTTGCCGCACTGCTGAGTCAGGCCTGTGATGATTTGTATATGCAGAAGCCGGGAGATGATACGACAGTTGCTGTTGCAAGAATTATTGAGAGAAGAGTAGTAAATATCTTTACAGGCCCGCCGAAAAATAAAGAGGATGATGAGAAGATTATGTATGATTTCATGCATATGGAAGGAAAAAAGATTGTATCTGGAGGGACCAGCGCCAACATAGCGGCCCGTGCCCTGAGGAAAGATATTACTACAAAGGTAGATTATAATCATCCTGACGTACCTCCAATGGCTGTAATAGAGGGGCTGGATCTGGTGACAGAAGGAATTTTGACATTAGGCAGGGCATTAAAGTTGTTAAAGCGTTATGTCAACGATGAATTTGATGTGGAATTCTTTGATGAGCTGGATGCCAATAACGGTGCTTCAAAGCTTGCGAAGATATTAATTGAAGAGTGTACAGAGCTAAACTTATTCGTAGGGACAGCAGTTAATGAAACACATCAGGATTCGGAACTAAGCTTTGATCTTAGTTTAAGAATGAATCTGGTAGAGCAGTTAAACACAGTAGCTGAAAAAATGGGGAAAAAGGTTACTTTAAAATATTATTAGATGCCTGTCCCGTCAACATATAAAGAAAATAAAATTTACTATTGCTTATTACGGCACTTTCTAATATAATGATGAAAGATTGATATTTTTTTAACTATCAAGAAACATTTAGTGAAACATCATTTGAGGAGGTACCCCCTATGTTAGAACAGATTTACTATGATAAGACAGATGAAATCATAGCATCTCATGGAGCCGAACAGGCATCTCTTATCCCCATTATTCAAGACATTCAAACGGAATACCGCTACCTGCCGTCGGAGCTTTTAAGCTATGTGGCAGAGCAGCTGGGGATTAACGAGGCAAAGGCATATAGTGTTGCGACATTTTATGAAAATTTTTCTTTTGAGCCAAAAGGCAAGTACATAATCAAGATTTGTGATGGAACAGCCTGTCATGTACGAAAATCTATTCCAATTCTGGAAAGGCTTTACAGTGAATTAGGGCTTTCTAAAGAGAAGGCCACCACAGAGGATATGATGTTTACTTTGGAAACAGTTTCTTGTCTGGGCGCCTGCGGCCTTGCACCGGTTCTGACAGTGAATGACAAAGTATATCCGGCTATGACTCCGGATGCGGCAACAGAATTGATTCACGAGTTGAGAGGAGCCTAAAGATGGAAAGAATTGAAAGCAGGGAAGCTCTCGGACAGGTTCGTGAAGTTTCTAAAACATGGATAGAACAAAGTAAATGCAGGGTGCTGATTTGTGCCGGCACAGGATGCCTGGCAGGAGGATCCGGCGCCATTTATGATAGAATGTGCGAATTAGTGAATGAAAACCCGGATATAGAAGTTCACTTTGAGGCAGAGGCTGCACATAAAGATGGTGAGATTGGAATTAAGAAGAGCGGATGTCATGGCTTTTGCGAGATGGGACCGCTTGTGAAGATAGAGCCTCATGGTATATTGTATACAAAGGTGCAGTTGGAAGACTGTGAGGAAATCTTCCACAAAACAATTGAAAAAGGAGAGGTGGTTTCTCATCTGCTATTTAAGCAGGGGGATGTGGAATACCAGAAGCAGGAGGATATTCCTTTTTATAAGAAGCAGACACGGCATGTTCTGAAAAATTGCGGCCACATTGATGCAGAACATATTCAGGAATATATGGCTACAGGTGGATACGAGGCATTGGAGAAAGTATTATTCCATATGAAGCCGGGAGATGTTATCCAGGAAATTACCGAATCTAACCTGCGGGGACGCGGGGGCGGAGGTTTTGATACAGGTTACAAATGGTCCCAGGTAGCGAGACAGAATGAAAAAATACGCTATGTGGTCTGTAATGGCGATGAAGGGGATCCGGGTGCATTTATGGACAGAAGCATCATGGAAGGCGACCCTCATAAGATGATAGAAGGTATGATGATTGCAGCCTATGCAGTTGGGGCAAAGGAGGGATATGTTTATGTCCGTGCAGAATATCCTCTGGCAATCAGCAGGCTGAAGCTGGCCATTGCACAGGCAGAGGAATGTGGTCTGCTTGGGGATAATATTTTAGGAACAGGATTTTCTTTCCACTTACATATTAACCGGGGAGCGGGAGCTTTCGTATGCGGGGAAGGCAGCGCACTAACTGCATCCATCGAAGGAAACAGGGGAATGCCCCGTGTAAAGCCGCCAAGAACCGTGGAACAGGGATTATTCGGCAAACCAACTGTATTAAATAATGTGGAGACATTCGCGAACGTACCTTTGATTATTCTTGAGGGTTCTCAATGGTTCAAGAGTATCGGACCTGAGAGCAGTCCTGGAACAAAAGCCTTTGCTCTGACAGGAAGTGTAAAGCACACAGGGCTGATTGAGGTTCCTATGGGGACGACTCTGCGTGAAGTTATTTATGATATCGGCGGAGGAATCAAGGATGACGGGGAGTTTAAGGCGGTACAGATTGGCGGACCTTCCGGCGGATGTCTGATTTCACCTCATCTGGATGTAAGTCTGGACTTTGATTCCCTGAAAAAGATGGGGGCCATGATAGGCTCCGGTGGACTGGTTGTCATGGATGAGAATACCTGTATGGTAGAAGTAGCAAGGTTCTTTATGAACTTTACCCAGAACGAAAGCTGCGGAAAATGTGTTCCCTGCAGGGAAGGAACGAAGCGGATGCTTGAAATTCTGGAAAGAATCGCAGCAGGCAACGGAAATCTGGAAGACTTGGATTTACTGGAAGAACTGTCATCTACAATTACAGAAACTGCGCTGTGCGGACTTGGAAAGAGTGCTGCCCTGCCCGTTATGAGTACATTAAAGCTGTTCCGGGATGAATATGTAGAACATGTGTCGGATAAGAAGTGTGCATCCCGCACCTGCACCGCATTCAGAAAATTCATCATTAGCCCTGAACTTTGCAAAGGCTGCTCCAAGTGTGCAAGAAGCTGTCCTGTAAATGCAATCAGCGGACGGATAAAGGAACCATATGTCATAGATATTGAGAAATGTATTAAGTGCGGTGCCTGTGAAAGTACCTGCGCATTTAATGCAATATATATTGAAGGGTAGGAGGAAATAAGCATGAGTTATATGACAATCAATAATAGAAAGGTGACATTTACAAACGAGAAAAATGTTCTTTCTATCATCCGAAAATCAGGGATAGATCTGCCTACTTTCTGCTATCATTCCGAATTGTCCACCTATGGTGCATGCCGTATGTGCGTGGTCGAAGATGAAAGAGGAAGAGTGTTTGCGTCTTGTTCGGAAACCCCAAGAGACGGGATGACAATTTACACAAACACACCCAAATTGCAGCATCACAGAAAAATGATTCTTGAGCTTCTCTTAGCTTCCCACTGCCGCGACTGTACGACCTGTGCCAAGAACGGTGTCTGTACATTGCAGAAGCTGTCCAGACAGCTAGGGGTACGGGAAGTCCGTTTTGAAAATAATAAAAAACAGCTTCCGTTGGATTTGACATCAGAATGTATCATAAGAGATCCAAACAAATGCATTTTATGCGGTGACTGTGTTAGAACTTGTGATGAGATCCAGGGGCTGGGTATATTAGATTTTGCGTTCCGTGGCTCGAAAATGCAGGTAACTCCCGCATTTAATAAAGATTTGGCTGAGACAGATTGTGTGGGATGCGGGCAGTGCCGTGCAGTTTGCCCCACAGGAGCCATCACCCTCAAGCCGAATGTGAGAGATGTGTGGAAGATACTGTCTGATAAGAATATAAGAGTGGTAGCTCAGATTGCTCCTGCGGTACGGGTGGCAATTGGAGATAAGTTTGGAATCAAGAAAGGTGAAAATGCACTTGGACGTCTGGTAGCAGCCCTGCGCAGAATTGGGTTTGCTGAGGTTTATGATACAAACTTTGGTGCGGACCTGACTGTTATGGAAGAGTCTAAGGAATTCCTGGAGCGTTTAGAGGCCGATGAGAGCCTTCCGCTGTTCACATCATGCTGTCCTGCATGGGTGACATTCTGTGAGAAAAAATATCCGGAATTCAGAAGAAATATTTCTTCCTGCCGTTCACCTCAGGAGATGTTCGGTGCTCTGATAAAAGAAGAGGCCCGGATGAATGCAGAGAAGGATACCCGGAAGACAATGGTTGTATCCATTATGCCATGTACCGCCAAAAAGGCAGAGATTAAAAGGCCGGAGCACTTTACAGACGGGGAGCAGGACGTGGATTATGTATTGACTACGACAGAAATAACCCGCATGATCCAGGAGGCAGGAATTGACCTTGCCCAGGTGCAGCCGGAGGCTATGGATATGCCATTTGGTATTGCGTCAGGTGCCGGTGCAATCTTTGGTGTAACGGGAGGTGTGTCCGAGGCAGTACTGCGCCGTCTGGTTGACAGCAACCGTGCAGAAGATTTGGAAGCAATCAGCTTTACAGGAGTGCGTGGTGTAGACAGCATAAAAGAAGCCACAATACAGCTTGGCGACAGGGAAGTAAAGATTGCAGTGGTGAATGGTTTACAGTCTGCGGCAGAAGTACTGGATAAAATAAAAGCAGGCGAAGCATATTATGATTTTGTTGAAGTAATGGCCTGCAAGAGAGGATGTATCGCCGGAGGCGGGCAGCCTGTACCAATAGGACCAAGGACGAAGAAGGCAAGACTGGACGGAATCTATAAGATTGATAATATGGCTCAGATAAAGCTCTCAAATCAGAATCCGATTGTGACCACAGTTTATGAAGGGATTTTAAAGGGCAAGGAACATAAGCTGCTTCATAACTCTACGGAAGATGTTTCTCATGTTTAAAGAAGTAATTTAAGAATATCCACTTTGATTAAAAAAGGGGACCTGAAGCACAAAATCAGGTTTCCTTTTTTCTTCTTTCTCTTGTGATAAACTGGATTTAATGCTATGATTGACAACAGTGGTAACAACATAACGAGGAAAGGAAATAAGAAACGTGACCTATAAAGAAGCAAGGGTATATTTGGACGAAGTGTCGAAATACGGAAGTGTACTTGGTTTGGACATGATTCGAGGTCTGTTGGGTGAACTTGGGAATCCACAGGATAGCCTGAAGTTCATACATATCGCAGGAACGAATGGCAAGGGATCTGTACTGGCATACACTTCTACAATATTAAGTGAGGCAGGATACAGAACAGGAAGATATGTTTCACCAACAGTAGTTTCCTATTTAGAGCGGATTCAGGTAGATGGAAAATGGATACCGGAAGATGATTTCGCAGAATTAGTGGAAGAAGTTCAGAAAGCTATTGCACGTATGGAAGCGGAGGGCAAGGGAAGCCCTACTGTATTTGAAGCAGAGACGGCGGTAGCTTTTTTGTATTTCCGGAAAATGAATTGTGATCTTGTAGTTTTAGAAACAGGGCTGGGCGGGGAACTGGATGCCACAAATATTGTAAAGAATACAGTGGCTTCTGTTTTCACGCCTATAAGCAGGGACCATATGGGCTTTCTTGGGGATACATTGGAAGAAATAGCTGCAGTTAAAGCCGGAATTATAAAGCCGGGATGCACCGTTGTGACTGCACAGCAGAAGCCAGAGGTTCTGAAGGTGCTCAGCAGGAAGGCTGAGGAAATGAAATGCAGCATACGGACTGCGGATATGGGAGAAGCTAAAGTCAGCAGAGAAGACTGGAACGGGCAGCGTTTTTCTTACCGGGGCCTGGAGGACATTGAGATTTCTCTGGCGGGCAGACATCAGGTTGAAAATGCGGTAACAGCATTAGAAACAATAGAATTGCTGAGGACAGCAGGGTATGCGGTTTCCGACGTTGCAGTAAAAAGAGGTTTACGCAAAGCAACATGGCCGGGAAGATTTACATGTATTAACCGGAATCCTTTGTTTATTATAGATGGAGCTCATAACGAAGATGCAGTCCTCAGACTCCGGGAATCTGTGGAACGTTATTTTAATGGAAGGCGTCTTATTTTTATTATGGGGGTATTCCGCGATAAGGAGTATGATAAAATTGCCTCTATTATGGCACCTTTGGCAGATGAGATTTATACGGTGGATTTGCCGGATTCAGATAGAAGCCTGAAAGCCAGTGAACTAGAATGTGCTGTAAAGCCTTATTGTAAAAATACAGAGGCAAAACAGGATATTGAGGCGGCTGTAAAGGCGGCTTTGTTTTCGGCGAAAGGAAATGATGTAATACTGGCATTTGGATCACTGTCTTATCTTGGACAGGTTACAGAGCTGGTTTGTCTTGAACTTGAAAGAATGGGGGAGAAGGAATGATGAATCAGGAAAAGATTATGCAGGGAATCAAGCTTTTGCTGGAAGGAATCGGGGAGGACGTGAACCGGGAAGGGCTTTTGGAGACACCGGACCGCATTGCCCGGATGTATGAAGAAATCTGCGGGGGAATGGAGGAGGATGCGGCAAAGCATCTTGGAAAAACTTTTTCGGTGAGTACCAATGAGATTGTGGTGGAGAAGGATATTACCTTTTATTCCACCTGTGAGCATCACCTTCTTCCGTTTTATGGGAAAGCCCATATTGCATATATCCCTGACGGAAAAGTGGTCGGTTTAAGCAAGCTGGCAAAAACGGTAGAGGTATTTGCCAAAAGATTACAGCTTCAGGAACAGCTTACCGTACAGATTGCAGATGCCCTGGTGGAGAATTTGAATCCAAAAGGAGTATTGGTGATGCTGGAGGCAGAGCACATGTGCATGACAATGCGGGGAATTAAGAAGCCAGGCAGTAAAACCGTTACCGTTGCAAAACGGGGAGAATTTCAAAATAACCCGGAACTCGTGAATTTATTCTTTCAAATGGTATAAATATGGAAGCACTGGAAAAAATCAGACAGCATCCACTTTATGTGGTAAATTATAAAAAACTGGAAGATGCGGAAGTAAAGCGGAAATTTTGCAGACACCAGATGACTCATCTTCTGGATGTGGCGCGCATTGCTTATATACGCAATTTAGAGGCAGACATGGGTCTGAAAAAGGAAGTCATCTATGCCGCCTCCCTACTTCATGATATCGGGAAATTCAGGCAGTATGAGGATGGCACTCCTCATGAAATGGCGGGAAGGGAAATCGCAGAGATCATATTAAATGACATTGGCATGTTTTCTCAGGAAGAAAAAGAGGTGATTCTGCAGGCGATTTTGGAACACCGGAGACTTGTTCCTGATATGACAGTTCTTGGACGGCTTTTATATGAAAGTGATAAATTATCCAGGGCCTGCTATTCCTGTCCGGCAGAGGCAGAATGCAGTTGGAGCAGTGAAAAAAAGAATACAACGATTGAATACTGAATAGGAGTGCTGAGAATATGAAAATAGGAAACAGAGAATTTGACACAGAGAATCAAACCTACATCATGGGAATTTTGAATGTGACGCCGGATTCTTTTTCTGACGGCGGCAGATACAACCGCATAGATGCTGCCCTGAAACATGCCCAGGAAATGGTCCGGGACGGTGCGGATATCCTGGATATAGGCGGGGAATCTACCCGTCCCGGACACACACAAATTACAGAAGAAGAGGAAATCGAGCGGATTGCGCCTGTGCTGGAAAGGCTGCAAGGAGAGTTTGATGTGCCCCTGTCTATTGATACGTATAAAAGTAAAGTCGCAGAAGCGGCTATTTTGGCTGGAGCAGATTTGGTGAATGATATTTGGGGCCTGAAATATGATGGCACCATGGCAGAGGTGATTGCAAAAAGCCAGGTACCCTGCTGTCTGATGCATAACAGGGAAAAAGCAGAATATGAAGATTTTTTGCCGGATGTACTGGCAGATTTGCAGATGAGTGTGGATATGGCCAGGAATGCGGGGATTGAGAAGGACAAGATTATTCTGGACCCAGGGGTGGGATTTGCGAAAACCTACGAAATGAATCTGGAAATCATCAAAAAACTGAACCATTTAAAGACTCTGGAATACCCCATCCTTCTTGGGACCTCCAGAAAAGGTGTAATCGGCCTGACTTTAGACCTTCCCTCAGACCAGAGAGAGGAAGGGACTCTTGTGACAACTGTGTTGGGAATTGTAAACGGATGCTCTTTTGTGCGCGTGCACGATGTCAAAGGAAACAGGCGTGCCATACAAATGACAAAGGCTATTCTGAGGAAACATGAGGTATAAAGATGGATCAGATTAAAATAGAAAACTTAGAGGTGTTTGCAAATCACGGGGTATTCCCGGAGGAAAATGTGCTGGGGCAGAAATTTCTCATTTGCGCCACCCTGTATACAAATACAAGAAATGCCGGGAAGACCGATGATCTGACTGCCTCCATTCACTATGGGGAGGTCAGTCAGTTTATAGATACCTATATGAAGGAACACACCTATCAGCTTATTGAGCGGGCAGCGGAAAGTCTGGCTGAAGAACTCCTGCTTCATACAAGGCATTTAGAGAAGATAGAGCTGGAGGTGAAAAAACCGTGGGCGCCTGTAGGGCTGCCTGTGGAATATGTTTCCGTAAAAATTAAGCGGCAGTGGCACACCGCTTATATTGCTTTGGGCTCTAATATGGGAAATAAGCAGCAATATTTGGACAGCGCCACAGAGGCTCTGAATCATGTTCCGGGCTGCCGGGTCGTAAAAACATCCTCCTGGCTGATTACTCCCCCTTATGGGATGGTAGAGCAGGATGATTTCCTCAATGGATGCCTGGAACTTAAAACATTGTTGTCCCCGGAAGAACTGCTGGATGCCCTGCATCAGATTGAACAGGAGGCAAAACGGGAAAGAACCGTCCGCTGGGGGCCGAGAACTCTGGACTTGGATATCCTATTTTATGATGACTTGATTTTTGAATCTGAAACTTTATGTATTCCCCATATGGAAGTGCAGAAGCGGGATTTTGTGTTGAAGCCGCTGCAGGAAATTGCACCATATAAGCACCACCCGGGAACCGGGAAAACAGTGTTGGAAATGCTGGCAGAATTGAAAAAAGAAGAAATATAAAAATCAGAGAACAAAGTAGTCGGGCTTACCGGACTTTTCCGCCAAAGCATGGCCGATATAAAAAACGCCCTCTCCGGCAGTGAAATCCACGTGCCGGGGGGGAGTTTCTATGTGTAATAGGAAAGTGCTTTTCCTATTTAAAGCAGCAGTTCAAATGTGTCATAAAAGGAGGGATAGGATACATCCACGCAGTCACTGTCCAGTATGTTGGTTGTCCCCTCTGCCACCAGTGCGGCAATGCTAAAAGCCATGGCAATCCGGTGGTCCAGCAGGGTGTGAATGGTTGCTCCCAAAAGCGGCTTTCCGCCTTCTATAATCATGCCGTCAAAGGTTGGCGTTACATCACAGCTCATTGCTTTTAAATTATCGGTGACGGTTTCTATCCGGTCGGTTTCCTTAACTTTCAATTCTTCCGCATCCCGTATAATGGTCGTTCCTTCCGCCATAGCCGCCATAACAGCGATGATGGGAATTTCATCGATTAATGTAGGAATGATGCTTCCTTCAATCGTAATACCATGCAGATTACTGGTACGTACAAGAATATCAGCAACTCTTTCCCCTCCGCAGAAATGTTCATTTTGTAAAATAATGTCTCCTCCCATGTCCTCACACACCTTAAGAAAACCGGCACGGGTTGGATTGATACCAATGTCTTTGATTAATATTTCGGAATCTGGAACGAGCAGTCCGGCAGCAATAAAATATGCAGCAGAAGAGATGTCCCCGGGAACCGTGATTTTCTGCCCGTATAATTCCTGGCACGGCCGGACAGACGCTGTTGTACGGGTATTCGTAAGTTCGTGTGCAGACATAAGGTCTGCCCCAAACTCTTTGAGCATGAGTTCCGTATGGTTGCGGGAGAGATTTGGCTCAGTGACAGAAGTTTCTCCGTCTGCGTAAAGTCCGGCCAGGAGAATACAGGATTTCACCTGGGCAGAAGCAATAGGTGAATCATAGTGAAAACCATGAAGCTTCCCTTTAGTGATATAAAGAGGAGCGCAGTCGTTACGCAGAATACTGGAAATATTGGCGCCCATCTGAGTCAGCGGTTCCATAATGCGTTTCATAGGGCGTGAATTCAAAGACTCATCCCCTGAAATCTTAGAATCAAATTCCTGTCCGCAGAGAATTCCAGCAAGGAGTCTCGTAGTGGTGCCGCTGTTTCCTACATCCAGTATATCTGTGGGAGGGGTTAATCCATGAAGTCCCTTCCCATGGACAACAACAGTGTCCTGGTTTTTCTCAATTTCGATTCCCAGCTTACGGAAACACTCTATTGTAGCCAGGCAGTCCGCTCCTTCCAGAAAATTATGTACCTCGGTAATCCCTTTTGCAATAGAGCCGAGCATAATGGAACGGTGGGAAATTGATTTATCTCCGGGGATTGTGACCTGCCCTTTTAATCCGGTAATGTTAGTTAATTCCATATTCTGTTATCCTTTCTTCCTTTGTTATACCTCATAAACAATATATCTGTATTTTTGCAGCAGTTCGGCGGCTTTAGCCGCAGCGGATTCGTTATAAAACTCAATACGAAGCACACCTTCCTCAAATTCACGGTTATGCACAATGCCAATATTCTTAATACTAATATTGTTACTTGCAAGAATAGTAGCAATTGTAGCGATTCCCCCGGCTTCGTCAATGATGTCACAGTAAACTGCAAAACTCTTTTTAATCGGCCCGGCAGAACTGTTGGGCATGGAATCCCGGTAATCCTTGGAAGATTCGAACAAGGTGAACAAATTTTTTTCTGAGCCTTCATCTATGGATTCCCTGGCTTTTTTTAACACTTCAATATAATCACCCAGAATCCGGGAAATATTTTCCTGGTTCTTGAGACAGATTTGCTGCCACATAATAGGAGAGGAGGAGGCAATTCTCGTAATATCCTTGAAACCACCAGCAGCCAGATTCTTCATCAGCTCATCCTTCGTATCTGTCTCGCGCACGAAATTCACTAAACTGGACGCAATAATATGAGGCAGATGACTGATAGTTCCGGTAATGTAATCATGCTCCTTATAATCCAATATAATAGGAAGTGATTTGAGCGATTCTACAAAATTACGGTACTCATAAACCTTTTTATCCGGGACCTTTGCAGAAGGCGTCAGGATATAATAAGCATTCTCGATCAGAACAGGCTTTGAATTAGGGTACCCGCTCTTTTCAGAACCAGCCATAGGATGTCCCCCGATAAAATTTTCTTCCATTCCCAGCCGGATAACCTCCTCATGGATTGAGGTCTTTACACTTCCCACATCCGTAAGAATACAATCCGGATGAATAAAATCCTTTAATTGCGTAAGATAAGGCGTATTATATGCAATGGGGGCACAGAGAAAAATATAGCTGCATCCCTCAAAATTTCCGTCAATAGTAGAGCAGGAGGTCTGGATGGTACCTTCCTGGACCGCCAGGGCCAGAGTTTCCTTGCTTTTATCAAAGGCAAGAAGTTCATAGTCCGGATGATACTGGCGGATTGCCTTTGCAATAGAACCGCCGATAAGGCCCAGACCAATAAAACCTATTTTCTTTGTCATCATAAACCAAATTCCTTTCCCGTAATAATCATATGTAAATCTTCAAGTCTCCCGCCTGCAGAGGCAGGGAGCTTGTCCCAAGATAGAACTAGTTTAACATCTTACTATATAAAAGTAAATTCGAATTTGAGAGGGATACAGCAAAGAATATAACTTACTTATGATTTTTATTTGTATATAAACGTATTTATTACATCGGAAGTTTTCATAAAACTCCGTAAATTTCTTTGTCGAAATTTGTCGAAATATTTATTGAACTATACCAAGTTTAGTGATAGAATGAATCGCAACAATACATGTGTAACATGTACAATCTGGATGAGAGTAGCGTACTAAATCATTTTGAAAGGAGCTTTTCAACATGGAGAAGAAAAGGAAAGAGAAGGGGAAGGCGGGAAAAAGAAAGGGATTTCGAAGTATTTCTACTAAGATTTTAATGTATATAGGGGGAATGGTTGTTCTTTCATTTGTTGTTCTGATTCTTATTGTTATGAAGATTACCGCTAGTTCCGTAATTGAGCTCAGAAACAGTGAACTGAATGCCCAGTCACAATCAGCTTCCAATGATATCAACAGCTATTTTGTCAAATACTTTGAGATGGCAGATTCCCTGGCTCAGAACAGTGAAATGGGAACTCTTTTTCAGGAAGCTTCAGGAAGTGTGAAAATGGCAGATGCCCAGAGCTTTTTGTCGGTAAAAAAAACTCTGGAAGCAGTAAAGGATGCCAATAGTGACTCTCTTCTATCTGTTTGGATTGCAGATGTGGATACAAGCCAGCTGACGGATGACAGCGGATTCTTTTCTGATGACAGTTGGGATGTTCACAGCCGTCCCTGGTTTTCAGAGATTCAGTCTGCCGGCAAAACGATTATAACAGAGCCATATGAAGACACCGTTACGAAGAAACATATAGTAAGTGTTATTGCTCCGGTATATAAATCAGGCACCACAGAAATTGCTGGGGCGGCCGGCGTAGATTTTACACTGGATAAGCTTGGGGAGGTGATGTCCTCTTATACTTTAGGGGAAACCGGTTATTTTATTCTGGCAACTGCCGGAGGTCAGGTAATCCATCATCCCGTTGCTGACTATATTAACCAGAATATTGCAGATACAGATATGTCCGGTAATATCAAAGACGCGGTGAAGTCCCAGAAAACGGGAGAAATACAGTATACTTCTAAAGGTACACACAGCCACGGCTATCTTTCTGCCGTTGGGAAAACAGGCTGGATGGTTGCCACAGGACTGCCGGATGCGGAATACAATGAGGCTTATACTGCAATTCAGACTACAATGCTGATTATTTTCGCCATTGCGTTAATTGTTGTTGTAATCATCGTCTTGTTGATTTCAAAACAGATTGTTACTCCGATGAAAAAGCTTACCAACACGGCGAACTTGATTGCGGAAGGTAACCTGGATATTAGTGTAGACGCAAGTTCTGCAGATGAGACCGGCCAAATGGGTGAAGCGATGAACCGTACCGTTGTTCAGCTGCGCAGATATACTGCATACATCGGT
This sequence comes from Faecalicatena contorta, assembly GCF_003149105.1. Taxonomy (GTDB): domain Bacteria; phylum Bacillota; class Clostridia; order Lachnospirales; family Lachnospiraceae; genus Muricomes; species Muricomes contortus_C. Next base: position 384,344 of record NZ_QGDS01000001.1, read on the forward strand.
GAAATTACCCGTACACTAGAGGCTATGGCACGGGGGGATATGCGTATTCATCTTGAAGAAGACTATGTAGGTGAGTTTGCATCTATCAAGATGGCTTTTGGAGACATCTCCTCCTCCTTAAATCATGCGCTGCATCTCATTAATGACACTGCTGAGCAGGTTAGTGTGGGAGCAGATCAGGTTTCACAAGGAGCTCAGGCACTGGCCGCAGGGTCAACAGAGCAGGCGGCTTCCATACAAGAACTTAGTGCTTCTGTTATGAGTATTGCCGATCAGGCAGCACAGAACGCGGAGCATGTTAGAACAGCAACTCAATATGTAACGAAGACCGGAACCGATGTCGCTGCCGGAAATGAACATATGATAAAGCTCACAGATGCCATGAGGGAGATCGGCTCATCCTCAGATCAGATTGCAAATATCACAAAGGTGATTGAGGACATCGCATTCCAGACGAATATTCTGGCTCTGAATGCTGCTATAGAAGCAGCACGCGCAGGAGAGGCCGGGAAAGGCTTTGCTGTGGTGGCAGATGAAGTGCGTACCCTTGCCGCAAAATCTGCTGAGGCAGCCAAGCAGACAGCAGATTTGATTCATAGTTCTGTTGCTATCGTGTCAAGGGGGACTCAAATTACGGCTGAAACAGCAAAGATTCTGCTGGAGGTAGGCGAGAGTACTGACAAGGTTACAGAAAGCTTCACAAAAATTGAGCAGGCTTCCGCTGAACAGAGCGATGCAATCGAGCAAGTAAAAGAGGGTCTTACTCAGGTATCGGCTGTAGTGCAGACCAACGCTGCCACTGCAGAAGAGAACTCTGCAACAAGTGAAGAAATGTCTGCCCAGGCAGTTACGCTGCGGGGAGAGGTTGGGCGGTTCAAATTGGAATCATCTATGAGAAATAGTGAAGTTTCAATGACTTCCCATTGGGAAAATGAATCCGGAGATAATAAAGATGTGACCGCATTCACTTCTGATTTGGGGAAATATTAAGTGAAAATATATGTAAAGTGCCTTTACATCAGTAATATTGTATGTTAAACTACTCAAGTATAAATTCAGCCGGCGTTCGGTAATTGGATGACTCCAACCGTTGCTTAATGTCAGGCGTTTTTACAAAAAATAAAAGGAGGAAATAAACATGATCGCTAAGGATAAAAAACAGGCAATCATTGCAGAGCATGCAAGAAGCGAAGGAGATACAGGTTCTCCGGAAGTACAGATTGCAATTCTGACAGCAAGAATCAACGAACTGACAGATCATTTCAAATCTAACCCGAAAGATCACCATTCAAGAAGGGGGCTTCTGAAAATGGTAGGACAGAGACGTGGTCTGCTTGCATATCTGAAGAAGACAGATATCGAAAGATATCGTGCTTTGATTGAAAAACTTGGATTAAGAAAATAATTTCAAATCCATTAGAGTTCCGCCTGCATATAATTTGCATCGGAACTCTTTTTATATAATAGGAAACATCCAAGATTCCTTTGCTTGCGAAAAGGATTTTCCTATGATATAATATTTAAGGTTGTGGGCAGGTGAGAAACACCCGAGACCACTGAAAAGGATATTAGCGGATTCTAATGTGTTTTTCAGTAGTTTCGGAGTCTCCTGTCCGAATAATTGTATTTTAAAGGAGACAAATATGTTTAAAAAATTTGAAATGGAACTGGCCGGCAGAACTCTGCGGGTAGACGTGGACAGAGTCGGCAAACAGGCAAATGGTGCTGTATTGATGCACTATGGAGATACAACGGTGCTTTGTACGGCAACAGCATCCGAAAAACCAAGAGAAGGGATTGATTTCTTCCCTCTCAGTGTGGAATATAATGAAAGACTGTACGCCGTAGGCAAAATTCCGGGAGGCTTTAATAAGAGAGAGGGAAAGGCATCTGAGAATGCGGTTCTTACCTGCCGTGTTATTGACAGGCCGATGAGACCTTTGTTCCCAAAGGATTACAGAAATGACGTAACTTTGGAGAATCTGGTTATGTCTGTGGATCAGGATTGCAGTCCTGAGCTGACAGCAATGCTTGGAGCAGCTATTGCTACAAGTATTTCTGATATTCCTTTCGATGGACCGACTTCTACAACACAGGTAGGATTGGTAAACGGAGAGTTTGTGTTCAATCCTACTGCTTCACAAAAAGAAGTTTCAGATCTTACACTTACAGTCGCTTCTACAAAAGAAAAAGTAATTATGATTGAAGCCGGTGCCAATGAAGTGCCGGAGGCTCAGATGATAGATGCCATTTTTGCAGCACATGAGATGAATCAGCAGGTTATTGCTTTTATCGAGACAATTGTTGCAGAATGTGGAAAGGAGAAACATTCTTACGAGAGCTGTGCAGTGCCGGAAGAGTTGTTCGCAGCAATCAAAGAAATCGTACCCCCTTCTGAGATGGAAGAAGCTGTTTTTACAGATGAGAAACAGGTAAGAGAAGAGAATATCCGTGTCATCAAAGACAGACTTGAAAAAGCATTTGCCGAAAACGGAGAATGGATGTCTGTATTGGATGAAGCCGTATACCAGTACCAGAAAAAGACTGTCAGAAAGATGATTTTAAAAGACCACAAGCGTCCTGACGGCCGTGCAATCGACCAGCTCCGTGCTTTAGATGCAGAGATCGATTTGATTCCCAGGGTACACGGTGCTGCAATGTTTACCCGTGGACAGACTCAGATTTGTACTATAACCACACTGGCGCCTTTATCTGATGCACAAAGAATTGACGGACTGGATGAAGCAGAAACTTCCAAACGATACATGCATCACTATAATTTCCCGTCTTATTCTGTAGGGGAGACCAGACCATCCAGAGGACCGGGACGCCGTGAAATCGGGCATGGCGCACTTGCTGAAAAGGCACTGATACCTGTATTGCCTAGTGAAGCAGAATTTCCTTATGCAATCCGTACGGTATCAGAGACTTTTGAGTCTAATGGTTCCACCTCACAGGCAAGTATCTGTGCATCCAGTATGTCCCTGATGGCTGCCGGTGTACCGATTAAAGCAGCAGTAGCAGGTATCTCTGCGGGCCTGGTGACAGGAGATACAGATGATGATTATTTAGTTCTTACAGATATTCAGGGGCTGGAAGATTTCTTCGGAGACATGGACTTTAAAGTAGCCGGTACTCACAAAGGTATCACAGCTATCCAGATGGATATCAAGATTCATGGACTGACAAGACAGATTATTGAAGAAGCAATCGCATCTACCAAGAAAGCAAGGACTTATATCTTAGATGAAGTCATGAACAAAGCTATCGCAGAACCAAGAGCAGAGGTTGGACAATTTGCACCGAAGATTATGCAGATGCAGATTGATCCTCAGAAAATTGGTGATGTGGTAGGGCAGCGAGGAAAGACCATTAACGCCATTATTGAGCAGACTGGTGTGAAAATAGATATTACAGACGATGGTGCTGTATCTATCTGTGGAACAGACAAAGAGAACATGGATAACGCAGCAAAAATCATCGTAACAATTACTACGGACTTCGAGGCCGGGCAGGTATTTGAAGGAAAGGTAATCAGTATCAAAGAATTTGGTGCATTTTTAGAATTTGCGCCTGGAAAAGAAGGAATGGTACACATTTCTAAAATTTCCAAAGAAAGAGTAAATAAGGTAGAAGATGTACTCAAACTGGGCGATGTAGTGAAAGTCGTATGTATGGGTAAAGATAAAATGGGAAGATTTAGTTTCAGTATGAGAGATGTAGCAGAATAAAAAGCTGCCGGTCATATGAGATAAACCCTCCTCAAGGTACTTTCGAAGTGCCTTGGGGAGGGTTTTTTGTATAAATTCTGGCATGTATAAATACAATGAAAAAACCGCTATAAGAAAATTTTTAAGACAATTTAAATTGTTTTGTCAGGTTATCAAGTACACTGGCTTGTGCGGAAAGTTCTTCACTGGAATAATGCATTTATTGTAACAAATTTTTTCCTAACCGGCAATTACAACCGCCAAAAATCCATCTTCTCCGCGCAAATCATTTACAGGCATATTTTCAAGATGTCTACATATATTGTTTAAAGAGGTGGACAAGATGAATATAGAAAGCAGAGAACAGCAAGTGCTCCAGGTGCTTGCAAAGTCTGTCCGGGCTGTTGTAGAAGCGGAGGGACTTGATTTTAGGAAAGTACAGGAGATTCGAATGAGGATTGGGAAGCCTCTCAGCCTGGTATATAACAATGAGGAACGGCTTCTGCCGTCAGGACAGGAGCAGGGGCATTTAGTTACTAAGGAGGAAGTTAGAGAGACTTTGGAATATATCAGCCATTACTCCCTTTACGCTTATGAACAGGAGATGAGACAGGGATTTATTACGATTGAAGGAGGACATCGTGTGGGTATGATGGGAAAAGCAATACTGGAAGGTAATAAGGTGAAAAATCTGCAATATATTTCGTCTGTAAATGTAAGAATGTCCCATGAGGTTCTGGGATGCGCGGACAGGGTAATGCCTTTTATTACAAAGAACCGACAGGTATGCCATACACTGGTGATTTCGCCGCCCCGCTGCGGGAAGACAACATTAATCCGTGATTTGATACGCCAGATATCTGACGGAAATATGTATACCAAAGGCTGCACCGTGGGAGTGGTGGATGAACGCTCTGAGATTGGCGGATGTTATCTGGGAATTCCCCAAAATCAATTGGGGATGCGTACGGACATATTAGATGGCTGCCCTAAGGCAGAGGGAATGATTATGCTGATACGCTCTATGGCACCTCAGGTCATAGCAGTAGATGAAATTGGGTCCCCCGAGGATATCCATGCCATTGAATATGCCATGCAGTGCGGCTGTAAGATGATTGCAAGTGTACATGGAATGTCTATGGATGAAGCTACGGATAAGCCTGTGTTGGGAAAACTGATTCGGGAACGCAGGTTTGAACGTTATATTATACTGGGAAATGAGAGAACCCCCGGAGAAATCCGGGCAGTTTATGATGAACGGGGGAGCCTGTTATGCAAAGATTTATAGGCAGCCTGTTGATTATTGCTGCAACTACAGGTGCAGGCGTTGTATATGGGACGGAATTGCAGCGGTATTTGGAAAAGCTTTTATATATCCGCCATATTGTGTATATGCTGAAAGGTGAGATGGAATACTCCAATGCCCCTCTTGGTGAGGTGTTTGGAAGAGTTTCTATGAGGGTAAAAGAACCATACCGGACCTGGCTCAGGGCTATGGAACGGCAGGTTGAAGCCCGGGAAGAGAATGGATTTTCCAAGATATGGAACAGGTCCATAGACAAATACCTATGTGAACTTCGCTTAAAAAGTGTACATTCTATTCAATTAAAAGAACTGGGAACTTTCTTGGGCCAGTTGGACGGAGATACTTCAAGCAAAACAATGCAGCTTTATTTGAACAGACTGGAGCTGGAAATAGAAAAAGTGAGAGAAGGGATGGCAGCAAAGAAAAGAATTGGCAACTGTCTTGGTGTGATGGGGGGAATTTTTCTGGTTGTCATACTAATTTGACGTAAACGGGAGGCTTCCATGACCATAAATCTAATATTTAAAATTGCGGCAGTCGGGATACTGGTTTCTATTTTAAGCCAGGTGCTCAAGCACAGCGGACGGGACGAACATGCGTTTCTCGCCAGCTTTGCAGGATTGATACTTGTATTATCATGGGTACTGCCTTACATATATGATTTATTCACTTCTATTAAACAATTATTTTCCCTATAGATGTTTTCCGGCGGCAGTTTTGAAAGGAGCAATATTCTATGAGCATGATTCAGATAGGGGCGATCGGTGTAATAGGTGCCCTTTTGTCTATACAGCTTAAAAGCGGAAAATCAGAATATGGGGTTTACATGAGCGTGGCAATTAGTATTCTTATTTTTGCATGTATTGTAGACAGGCTGGAGTTATTCGTAAAAGCCGTGGCCCAAGTGAACCAATTCATTAAAATTGATACAAGTTACATTGCTACCATGCTGAAAATGGTGGGGATTACTTATATTGCTGAGTTCTCTTCCAGCGTTTGTAAGGATGCAGGCTATCAGACAATAGCTGTACAAATTGAAATCTTCAGCAAGCTGACCATACTGGCCCTTGGAATGCCTGTATTACTTGCTCTTTTAGAAACAATCCGGGAGTTTTTGGCATGAAGAGAGAAAAAAGAAAATTATATGGCCGTGTCATTTTAATTCCTCTGATTTTTATGGCTCTGCTTTTAGGTGCTTTTTGGGGGACTTGTATGACTGTGCATGCCACCGGTAATGAATCCGGGCAGGAGACAGCCTCTGATGAGGTACAGGCCTTGGATGAGGTGGACTATGATGCAGTTGAGACTGAAACAGAAAATAAACTGTTCTCGGAATTTGATTTTGCAGAAATAGATGACAGTCTGAAAAAAATATTCCCGGAGAAAAAGCTTAGCTTTCAGGAATTGGTATCCTCCCTAATACAGGGAGATGGAGAAAATGCGGGAAAAGAGATTATACAGTTTATATCGGACCGGTTTTTTTATGAATTCAAACATAACAGGCAAAATCTGGTCTATATGCTCCTAATCGCAATTATAGCTGCTGTTTTTACAAACTTTTCCAATGCCTTTCAAAACAAACAGGTATCAGAAATTAGCTTTTATGTTTTGTATATGCTTTTGATTACAATGTGCCTCAATGCATTTCGGATTGCAATGGAAGGAATTGAGGGACAATTGGAAGTACTGCTGGATTTTATGAGGGTACTGTGTCCAAGCTATTTTCTTGCGGTAGCGATTGCATCAGGAAGCAGCAGCTCACTGATTTTTTATAACATCGTATTATTTTTAATTTATGTGGCGGAGGCTTTGATTTTACGGTTCCTCCTGCCAATCGTCAATATTTATATCATGGTACAGGTGATGAATTACCTGGCAGAAGAGGAGTATCTGTCCCAATTTGCAGAGCTTTTAAAAAAGCTGGTTTCCTGGATTCTGAAAACACTGGTTACTCTTGTAATTGGAATTAATATCATTCAGGGTATGCTTGCACCTGCCATTGATGCATTAAGGCGCAGCGCCCTGACAAGGACCGCCCAGGCCATACCGGGAATTGGAAATGCAATCGGAGGAGTTGCAGATGTGGTATTGGGTACTGCCGTACTAATTAAAAACGGGATTGGGATGGCAGGGGCAGTCATACTAATTTCCATCTGTGCGGTACCTATTTTACAGGTTGTTTTTATGATGCTGATGTATAAACTGGCGGCAGCCTTGGTCCAGCCTGTTTCTGATAAAAGGATTACAAACTGTATCAGTAGTGTGAGTGAAGGGTATGAGCTTCTTGTAAAAGTGGTATTTTCAACAGGAGTATTATTTCTGCTGACAATCGCAGTTGTAACTGCTACCACCACTTAACCCGGAAGATAGAGGGGAAGAGGAATGTTTGATTATTTATATGACTGGATCCAAAACCTGGCATTTTTTCTTGTAATTGTCACAGCAGTGCTTCAGATCATACCTGGAAAGGGATATAAAAAATATGTTCAGTTTTTTTCCGGAATGGTTATGATACTGCTGATGCTGACACCAATCTTAAAGCTCACCGGAATTGAAAAGCAGTTTTATAAGCTGTATCACAGCAAAGAGTATGAAATGTCAAAGGAAGATATTGAAAAACAGCAAAAATATTTTGAAGATTTGGATATTCTGGACTTCCTTCCCAATGAATACCAATATCATACAGGAGGGGAGCAAGAGACAGAGGATACCTCTAATGAGATAAAAGTGGAGGACATTCAAATTGGAGAATAAATGGAAAGAAATATTAAGGCAGCTAAAAGATAAAAACAGGCTCCCCGGAAAAAACCAGCTTTTAATTCTTCTGCTTGTGGGGATTCTGCTTGTCGTAATTGTAATTCCAACATCAGATAAAAAAACGGCGGACATCACAGGAAATGCTGACAGTCCGGGGAGTACCGGCACTTCTAACCCCAATTTTGATGAGGAGTATGAGCAGTATCTGGAAAAACGCATTTCCAGGGCTTTAGAATATGTGCAGGGAGTTGGAAAAGCCGAAGTAATGATTACGTTGAAATCCTCCGGTCAGAAGGTCGTAGAAAAGGACCAGCAAAGCAGCAGCCAAACTACGGAGGAAGAGGACAGTTCCGGTGGGACACGGTCTGTCCGGGATAACACGGCAGATAAAACAAGTATCTATGAGCAGTCTTCTGACGGTTCCCAATCTCCCTATGTAAGTAAAGAGCTGACACCGGATATTGAGGGTGTGATTGTCATTGCACAGGGCGGGGATAATGCAGTAGTGGTGCAGAATATTACGGAAGCAATCCAGGCATTATTCGGTGTAGAGGCGCATAAAATAAAAATAATGAAAAGGACTGATACATAAAAGGAGGATTCCAAGTGAAGCGTTTATTTAAGAAAAATCAGATCATCATTACTACCCTGGCAATTATGATTGCCATTGCCGGATACCTGAATTATTCAGGCCGGCTGTTCGGACAGTCAGAGAAAAGTTCTACAGAGGCAAATGCAGAGCTGGCGAATAAGGAGCTACTGGATATATCGGAGGAAGACCTGGAAACAGGCACCGGGGATATAGCAAGTACGGATTCCGAGGTGGATGGAACACCAGGAGAAGCAGTATTGACAAGCAGCGGAACAGATAAAACTGTAGCACAGGCTAAAGTAGCCAGAGAACAGGTACGTGCCCAGAATAAGGAAACCTTACAGGCTATCATTGATAATACAAACATCAGTGATGCAGAAAAACAGGATGCGATTGCACAGATGGTACAGATGACACAGTTATCCGAGCAGGAAGTAACAATTGAGACACTGATGGCATCAAAAGGATTTTCAGAAGCTGTGGTAAGCTTAACAGCCGATTCTGCAGATATCGTTGTAAAGAGTGCGGAACTGACAGATGCCAACCGTGCACAAATTGAAGATATTGTAACAAGAAAGACCAGTATTGCACCGGAAAATGTTGTTATTACGCCTATCAGTGAAGGAGAAATAACAGGCGGAGAGTAAAAAGATACTCTGGAAAAGAATATTTTTGGGAAAATGGGCAGAATATTTCCAGTAACTAATTGCGGCAGATTTCGTCTTATGATAAACTTACTTAGTATGCTAAATGAAGACTGGAGATTATAAATATGTCAGAGATTACAAATGAAATAAAGAAAAGAAGGACGTTTGCCATTATTTCCCACCCGGATGCCGGTAAAACCACCCTGACTGAAAAGTTTTTGCTTTATGGGGGGGCAATCAATCATGCCGGCTCTGTAAAGGGAAAAGCAACAGCAAAACATGCAGTTTCAGACTGGATGGAAATCGAGAAGGAGAGAGGTATTTCTGTTACTTCTTCCGTATTGCAGTTTCATTACGGCGGATACTGCATCAATATCCTGGATACGCCGGGACATCAGGATTTCTCCGAAGATACCTACCGGACACTGATGGCTGCAGACTCGGCGGTAATGGTAATTGATGCGTCTAAGGGAGTGGAAGCACAGACCCGCAAATTATTTAAGGTATGTGTGATGAGGCATATCCCGATTTTCACGTTCATTAATAAAATGGATAGAGAAGCAAAGGATACCTTTGATCTGCTGGACGATATTGAAAAGGAGCTGGGCATCGCAACATGTCCGATGAACTGGCCTATTGGCTCAGGTAAGGAATTTAAAGGAGTGTATGACAGACAGAAAAAGGAAGTAGAGTTGTTTTCAGACACACATAAAGGAACCTCTGTGGGGGAAGTGAAGAAGCTTGATGCTAATAATCCGGAACTGGACTGGATACTTGATACGCAAGCACGTGTCACGCTGGAAGAGGAGATAGAGCTTTTGGACGGCGCTGCTGCGGAGTTTGATCAGGAGCTGGTCAGCCAGGGAGAGCTCTCACCGGTTTTCTTTGGTTCCGCGCTTACAAACTTTGGCGTTGAAACCTTTCTGAAACATTTTCTGGCAATGACCAGTTCTCCGCTTCCCAGAATGTCTGACCAGGGGGAGATAGATCCAATGACAGAAAAGGATTTCTCCGCTTTTGTATTCAAGATTCAGGCAAATATGAATAAGGCACACAGAGATAGAATTGCTTTTATGAGAATCTGTTCAGGCATGTTTGAAGCCGGTATGCCTGTATATCATATTCAAGGAGGAAAGGATGTACGGCTTTCCCAGCCTCAGCAAATGATGGCCAGTGAGAGAAAGATGATTGAAACCGCTTACGGCGGAGATATTATCGGCGTATTTGACCCGGGGATTTTTTCCATTGGGGATACGCTGACCACTTCAAAGGACAAGTTCACTTATGAAGGAATTCCTACTTTTGCTCCTGAGCATTTTGCCAGGGTACGCCAGGTAGATACTATGAAGCGTAAGCAGTTTGTAAAAGGCATCAACCAGATAGCACAGGAAGGTGCTATTCAGATATTCCAGGAATACAACACCGGAATGGAGGAAATCATTGTAGGTGTAGTCGGAGTCCTGCAATTTGATGTGCTGAAGTACCGCCTGCAAAATGAATATAATGTAGAAATTAAACTGGAGAACCTTCCCTACGAACATATCCGCTGGATTGAGAATAAGGAAATTAATCTGGATAAACTGGTAGGAACTTCCGATATGAAGAAGATTAAGGACTTAAAAGACAGACCTCTGCTTTTGTTTGCACATGAATGGAGTATACGCATGACTCTGGACAGAAATAAGGATTTAAAACTCTCTGAGTTCGGACAGTCTTGATATTGTCCTTTTCAAACAGGTGGATATTTGTTATAATATGGGAAGAAATTAATCCAAACAGGAGGTTTTTACGATGACAAAGGACGAAAGAAATACTTATACTATACAGAACGATTCCAGCATGGGAGAGGTAAAGATTGCGGACGAAGTAGTTGCAATTATTGCTGCCCTTGCTGCCACAGAGGTTGACGGCGTGGCATCTATGGCCGGAAATATTACGAATGAACTGGTCAGCAAACTAGGCATGAAGAACCTTTCAAAAGGTGTGAAGGTAGATGTGCTTGAGGGAGTAGTAACCGTTTCCCTGGCATTGAACCTGAAATATAACTACAGCATCATGGAGATTTCTTCCAAAGTACAGGAAAAGGTGAAGAATGCCGTGGAAAACATGACCGGTCTGGAAGTGGCTGATGTCAACATCAAAGTAGCGGGTGTGGAAATGGAAAGCCAGGAATAACCTTTTCATTGCAAACAATAGCAGAAGTGTAGTATAATAGGGGATGTCGTAAGACATCCTTTTTTATTTAACAGGAAGGTACTTTTCCTGTTAAATAAAAACCCGACCGGGGACCGCGCTGCGCGCATAATGAAAATGGCCGCTAAAGCGACCGCGCTTCGGGGTGGCAGGATGTGAATGGAAAGGAGCCGATATGGTAAGAAGGGAACTTAGAGAGCATATTTTTAAGATGCTGTTTCAGATAGAGTTTATTGATATGGAAGATATACCGGAGCATCTGGTCCTTTATCTTGATTACCTTCAAAGTGCTACAGAGGAAGAGAAAGAGCATATAAAGAACAAGACACGGGCAGTGATAGAAAAAGTAACCGAGATTGACACAATTTTGAATGAGAAGACAACAGGCTGGAAAACTACCCGTATGAATAAGGTGGATTTAACAATTCTGCGCCTTGCTGTTTATGAAATGAAATGGGATGAAGATATTCCCATGGGCGTAGCTATCAATGAGGCGGTAGAACTGTCAAAGCGGTTCAGCGGAGAGGAAGGCCCTTCTTTTGTCAATGGAGTACTTGCAAAGCTGACCGACAGTGATTAGCGAGGTTCTTACGAGCTTAGCGAAAAGAACTTCATTTTAGGAGGCTGCTATGCGTAACGTCTATACGGTAAAGCAGGTAAATGCATATATTAAAAATATGTTTGCCCAGGACTTCATGCTGAATAGAATTTATGTAAAAGGCGAAGTTTCTAATTGCAAATATCATACTTCAGGACATATCTATTTCTCCTTAAAAGACGAGTCCGGCACGATTCCCTGTGTGATGTTTGCAGGGTCACGGTCAGGGCTTTCTTTTCGTATGCAGGAGGGACAGCAGGTGATTGCCCTTGGCTCAGTCAGTGTCTATGAGAGAGACGGCAAATATCAGCTTTATGCCAAGGAAATCATACTGGACGGAGCCGGTCTTTTATATGAAAAATTTGAGATGCTGAAGCGGGAGCTGGAGGAGATGGGGATGTTTGCCCAGGAATACAAACTTCCTATTCCAAAGTATGTCAAAACAGTCGGCATCGTAACTGCGCCCACAGGGGCGGCAGTCCGGGATATTATCAATATCGCATCCAGAAGGAATCCTTATGTGCAGCTGATTCTGTATCCGGCCCTTGTACAGGGAGAAGGCGCAGCATCCAGCATTGTCCGTGGAATTGAAACCCTGGAAAAGAAAGGTGTGGATGTGATGATTGTGGGGCGGGGCGGAGGCTCTATGGAAGATTTATGGGCATTCAACGAGGAAGCAGTAGCCCGGGCTATTTTCCATTGCCGTGTACCTGTGATATCTGCCGTAGGGCATGAGACAGACACGACCATTGCAGACTATGTTTCAGATTTACGGGCACCGACCCCGTCAGCGGCGGCGGAGCTGGCGGTTTATGAATACCTTGGGACAGCAGGACTTATGCGGGAATATGAAATCCGCCTGAGAAGAACCATAACACAGAGGATTTCCAAAGAGAGAATGAGAAGTGAACAGGCGGCGCTGAAACTAAGATTTGCACATCCCCGCCAGAAACTTATAGAGAAAAGACAGTACGCCGCAGATATGGAACAGAAGCTGCGGATGCTGATGAAACGCAGCCTGGAGGAAAAAAAACACCAGTTTGCACTATATTTGGAGCAGATAAAAGGTCTTTCACCGTTAGAAAAGTTAAATCATGGTTATTCTTATATAGAAGGAGCAAAAGGAGAAAATATTAAATCTGTGAAACAGGTTTCTCCTGGAGACATAATACAGGCTTATGTGACGGATGGATACATGGAGGCAGAAGTAAAAAGTATGACGGAGGTGAAGCCAGGTGGCAGAGCAGGAGAATAAAATGCAGAATGAGAATACCCCTTCTTTAGAAGAGTTGTTCGAAGGTCTGGAGGGCGTGATTTCCAGGCTGGAGAGAGAAGAAGTTACCCTGGAGGAATCCTTCCAACTCTATCAGAAAGGGATGAACCTATTAAAACAGTGTAATACAACGATAGATACTGTAGAAAAGAAAGTACAGATACTGGACGAGGATGGAGAGGCCCATGAATTTTAAGGAAACATATCAAAGAAAAGTAGAAGCAATTGAAAATGTACTGCGTGCCTATCTTCCAAAGCCGGAAGGTTACCAGGCAGTCATTATGGAAGCTATGGAATACAGCCTGATGGCAGGGGGCAAACGTATCCGCCCTATGCTGATGCAGGAGACTTATGGACTCTTGGGCGGAAAGAGCCAGGTGATTGAGCCTTTTATGGCAGCTATAGAGATGATTCATACCTATTCTTTGGTTCACGATGATCTGCCTGCTATGGATAATGATGATTACCGCAGGGGAAGAAAGACAACGCATATTGTGTACGGTGAAGATATGGGGATTCTGGCCGGTGACGCACTGCTTAACTGTGCTTTTGAAACGGCAGCAAAAGCTTTTGATATAGAGCCGGAGCAGAGCTGCCGGATAGGAAAGGCAATTCAGATTCTGTCGTCAAAGGCCGGCATTTATGGAATGATTGGCGGACAGGTGGTAGATGTGAAGTCTGCCGGGGAGGTCATATCCGGGGAAAAACTGGATTTCATTTACAAACTGAAAACAGGTGCCCTGATTGAGGCATCTATGATGATTGGGGCAATTCTTGCAGGTGCAGATGCAAAACAGGTAGACGCAGTAGAAGCAATTGCAGGAAAGATAGGTCTGGCTTTCCAGATTCAGGATGATATCCTTGATGTAACAAGCACCGAGGAAGTTCTGGGAAAACCAATACACAGCGACGAAAAAAATGAAAAGACCACCTATGTCACCTGGAAGGGGCTTGAAGAAGCAAAGGCACTGGTTGAGAAAATTTCTCATGAGGCAGTACAGCTTCTTATGAGTCTGAAGCCGAAGGACGAATATCTTCCCCAATTATTGGAATCACTGATAGATAGAGACAAATAGGGAGGTCTCCTTATGATATTAGAAAAAATTCAAAAGGAAAATGATATAAAAGAGCTGAATCCGGAAGAACTGGAAATTTTATCAAAAGAAATTCGGGAATTTTTGGTTGAAAAAATCAGTAAAACTGGAGGACATCTGGCCTCAAATCTGGGTGTGGTAGAACTTACCATGGCATTACACCTTGTCTTTTCTCTGCCGGAAGATAAGCTGATCTGGGACGTAGGACATCAGGCTTACACCCACAAGCTTTTAACAGGCAGGCAGGCGGGGTTTGATGACCTGCGCAAATACGGAGGTATGAGCGGGTTCCCGAAAAGAAAAGAAAGTGACTGTGATGCCTTTGATACGGGGCACAGTTCCACTTCTATTTCCGCCGGAATGGGGTATGTGGCTGCCAGGGATATTCTTGGAGAGTCCCATTCTGTTGTTTCTGTCATCGGTGACGGGGCCATGACAGGCGGTATGGCGTACGAGGCTTTGAACAATGCTGCCCGGCTGAAAAGTAATTTTATTATTGTTCTGAATGACAATAATATGTCCATCTCTGAAAATGTGGGAGGAATGTCCCAGTATTTGAATGGTCTGCGTACAGCTCAGGCCTACACCGGGTTGAAAAGAGGAGTGGAAGATACCCTTTTAAAGATACCTGTACAGGGGGAAAAAATCTTACACCAAATGAAAAAAACCAAAAGCGGTATCAAACAACTTGTTGTTCCGGGCATGTTTTTTGAGGATATGGGAATCACCTACCTTGGTCCCGTAGACGGTCATGATGTAAGAAAGCTTTGCAAGATTCTTAATGAGGCAAAGAGAGTGAACCATGCGGTTCTCGTCCATGTTCTGACAAAAAAAGGGAAAGGCTATAAGCCTGCGGAGGAAAACCCCTCCCGTTTTCATGGAACCGGACCCTTTAAAGTAGAGACAGGAGAATCAAAAGGTACCGCTCAAAAGGACAGCTATACAGATGTGTTTTCTAAAGTACTCTGCGACGCTGCCCGGCAGGATAATAAGATCACTGCAATTACGGCTGCCATGGCAGACGGCACAGGACTTTCACGTTTTCAGAAATATTTTCCGGAACGTTTTTTTGACGTGGGAATTGCAGAGGAACATGCACTGACCTTTGCTGCCGGTCTTGCCGCAGGGGGCATGAAACCGGTTGTTGCACTGTATTCTTCCTTTTTGCAACGCGCATATGACCAGGCAATTCATGATATTTGTCTGCAAAAGCTGCCGGTTGTTCTGGCAGTGGACCGGGGAGGTCTGGTAGGAAGTGATGGCGAGACGCATCAGGGCTTGTTTGACCTGTCCTTTTTGTCCACGATCCCGAATATGACCGTTATGTCACCAAAGAACCGCTGGGAGATGGCAGACATGGTGAGATTTGCCGTGGATTTTGAATATCCTATTGCGCTGAGATATCCCAGAGGAGATGCTTATGAAGGTCTGAAGGAATTCCGCACTCCTATTGCATATGGAAAAAGTGAAGTTCTCTATGAAGAGGAGGATATTGTGATTTTCTTTGCTGGACATATGGCTGCCCTGGCAGAGGAAGTACGTACAGAGCTGAAAGACATCGGCTACAGCTGCAGTCTGGTCAACGCCCGTTTTATAAAACCTCTGGATACAGAAATACTGGAAAAAATGGTCCGGGATCACACACTTTTTGTGACGATAGAAGAAAATGTTCTGACCGGCGGTTATGGGGAGCAGGTGCTTACATACATGTCCCGTGCCTACCTGGATGCTCATGTGCTCAATATTGGAATTCCAGATGATTATATAGAGCATGGCAGTGTAGATGTGCTGCGCTGTGAGGTCGGGCTGGACTGTAAAACAGTTACGAAAAGAATTATTACGGAGTATATAACAATAAGGAACAGGAAAGCGTAGGATAAAGAACAGGATGAAGGAAAGACTAGACATACTGCTGGTAAAACGCGGTTTGGCAGAATCCAGGGAAAAGGCGAAGGCGGTTATCATGTCCGGAAATGTTTTTGTAGAAGGACAGCGGGAAGATAAGGCCGGATCTGCATTTTCCCAGGATGTACAAATCGAAATAAAAGGAAACCTATTGCCTTATGTGAGCAGGGGCGGCCTGAAGCTGGAAAAGGCCCTCGCCAGATTTGACGTTAATGTGAAGGACAAGGTATGTACGGATGTGGGATCCTCCACAGGAGGATTTACCGACTGTATGCTGCAAAACGGTGCCTTAAAGGTATTTGCCATAGATGTAGGCAGAGGACAGCTTGACTGGAAACTGAGGCAGGATAGCCGTGTAGTATGCATGGAAAAAACCAATATCCGTTATGTTACCCCTGAGGATATCGGGGAGCCCGTGGATTTTTCCTCCATAGACGTTTCTTTTATTTCCCTGACGAAAGTGCTGGAGCCTATCCGCAACTATCTGAAAGAGAGTGGAGAGATTGTAGCTCTGATTAAGCCGCAATTCGAGGCAGGCAGAGAAAAGGTGGGGAAAAAAGGCGTAGTCCGGGAGAAGAGCACCCACCATGAGGTAATAGAAAAGGTAGCGGTGTATGCAAATTCTATCGGATTTGAAGTGAAAAATATTGACTTTTCTCCAATTAAGGGGCCGGAGGGCAATATTGAATATCTGATACATCTAAAGAAATGCAGCACAGATGCGCCTGAAATAGAAATTGACTTAAAAACAGTGGTAGAGGAAGCATTTGAAACATTGACGAAGTAAGAGGAATATGATGGATAATTTTTACATTATAACAAATAAACTGAAAGATGCTGACTTTTGCATCACAAATGAAATCCTGGAATATATCAGGCAAAACGGCAAAACAGGTATTCTGTCCCAAAAAGATGAAGAAGGAAATATCATAGCGGGGACGATTCCTGAAGGAATGGACTGTGCACTGGTACTGGGAGGTGACGGAACCTTCATCCGCTCGGCAAGGGAGCTGGAGGGCTACAATGTTCCGCTGCTTGGCGTTAACCTGGGTACACTGGGGTATCTGACAGAAGTGGAGGTGCAGGATTTCCGCAGCGCTCTGGATACATTATTTCATTCCAGGCCCGTCATTGAAGAACGGATGATGATGCGCGGCAAGGTGCAGTATATGGGGGAACATGTAGCACTAAATGACATTGTGGTTACCCGGGAAGGATCCCTTCGCGTCATACACTTTAATATCTACGTCAACGGGGAGCTGCTGAACAGTTATGAAGCTGACGGAGTGATTATCTCTACGCCTACAGGAACGACAGGATATAACCTTTCGGCAGGAGGCCCCATTGTGGAGCCTACGGCAAGCATGTTTGTTATAACGCCTATCTGCCCTCATGCACTGAATACAAGCAGTATCGTATTGTCATCGGAAGATACCATCGAAGTGGAAATCGGGAAGGGGCGGTACGGCAGAGTGGAGCATGCTTCTGTTACCTTTGATGGTACTAACACAATTCCTCTCGTAACGGGAAATAGAGTTTTTATAAAAAAAGCGTCAGAAACAACAAAGTTAGTCAAGCTCAGTAAAGAAAGCTTTATGAAAACATTGCGCAAAAAAATGAAAGGAAACTAGAATCATGAAAGTCAGTCGCCATGCAAAAATCATTGAACTAATCAGCCAGAATAATATTGAAACGCAGGAGGAGCTGGCGGAACGTTTAAAGCATGCCGGGTTTAAAGTGACTCAGGCAACGGTTTCCAGGGATATCAGGGATTTGAAGCTTACAAAGGTATCTGTGGATGGCAGTAAGCAGAAGTATGTAATCCTGAAGCCAAAAGAGGATGGGATGAGTGAAAAGTATATTCGTGTGCTGAGGGATGGCTATGTTTCTATGGATATGGCACAGAATATCCTTGTAATTAAGACTGTATCCGGTATGGCAATGGCAGTGGCTGCCGCAGTGGACGCTATGAAATGGAAAGAAGTGGTGGGATGTATTGCAGGAGATGACACGATTATGTGTGCAATCCGCAGTGCAGAAGAAACCGTAGCTGTCATGGACAAGATTCGGAAGATTGTGTCAAAAGGGAATTAGGGAAAATATATGTTACAATATCTGCACGTAAAAAACTTAGCATTAATTGATGAAATTGAAGTAGAATTCCAGCCGGGACTCAATATTCTGACTGGAGAAACAGGAGCCGGGAAATCCATTATTCTGGGCTCTGTAAATCTTGCCCTGGGGGGCAGATACAATGCCGATATGTTGAGGCAGGGTGCCGGATTCGGACTTGTGGAGCTGGCATTTTCAGTAGAGGATGAGGCTGTCAGAAGGCAATTGGAAACACTGGATATTTTTCCGGAGGATGGAATGCTTGTGCTGACCAGGAAGCTAATGGAAGGCCGCAGTATCAGCAAGATTAATGGTGAAACAGTTAATATGGGGATTCTCAAGGATGTGGCCAGCCTTTTAATTGATATTCACGGCCAGCATGAACATCAGGCCCTCCTCCATAAGAAAAACCATCTGGCCCTTTTGGATACATATGCCCGGGACGAAGTAGGAGCTTTGAAAGCTTCCGTTTCTTCGGCATTCCGGAAATTTCAAAAGTGCAGACGGACACTGGAAGAGTCAGGTCTGGACGAGGAGCACAGGAGGAAAGAAATCTCACTTGCTGAATTCGAAATCCGCGAAATAGAAGAGGCTGAGCTGCAGGATGGGGAAGACGAGGAACTGGACACCCTATATCAGCGTATGACAAAAAGCAGACGTTTCACAGAAAGCATCGCAGAAACATACAGATATACAAGCGAGAGTGCCCAGGGGAATGCCAGTGACTTTCTAAGCCGTGCTATCCGCTGCTTTCAGAGTGTTGAAGACTGTGACGAGCAGGGGGCAGCCCTGTATCAGCAGCTTGTAGAGATTGACAGCCTTTTGAATGACTTTAACCGGGAGCTGTCGGAATATGAAAAAAGTTTTGAATTTTCTGAGGAAGAGTATTATGAGACAGAAAACCGCCTGAACTTATTAAATTATTTAAAGGCAAAATATGGAAATAATGTAAATGAAATCAAAGAATATTGCAGCGCCAAAAAAGAAAGACTAAATGAACTGAAAGATTATGAAAACTATATTGCAGAACTAGAAAAAAAATATGCAGACAGTGAAAAGGAATTGAAAAAATATTCAGATGCACTGACAAAAGCGAGAAAAAAAGCCGCACAAATCTTTGTGAAAGAGATTAAACAAGGATTAAATGATTTAAATTTTCTTGAGGTAGAGTTTGAAATGAAAATCAGCAGGCTGGATGTCTATTCTTCAAATGGAGTAGATGAAGGTGAGTTCTATATGTCTACGAATCCAGGTGAAACTGTAAAGCCATTAGGCAATGTAGCATCTGGCGGCGAGCTTTCCAGGATTATGCTTGCAGTCAAATCTGTACTGGCTGATAAAGAGGACACGCCTACTTTAATTTTTGATGAAATAGATACGGGAATCAGCGGTATTACCGCCGGCAGAGTTGGAGAGAAAATGCGTGTGATAGGCAGAAGCAGGCAAGTTATATGTATTACCCATCTTCCCCAAATAGCAGCTATGGCCGATGCCCATTATCTGATTCGTAAAGAATCAAAATCAAATATAACAAAAACAGAAATCTTCTGCCTGGAAGAACAAGACTCGGTTCAAGAGATAGCAAGACTGCTTGGTGGAGCGAACATAACCAGTAAAATTTTGGAGAGCGCTGCCGAAATGAAAGAAATGGCAAAGAGTGAAATATAATACTAGTGTGAAACAGACTACATGCACACATACTAAAACAGATACCGAATTGGTATCTGTTTTTTTGTCTTTATAAAAAATAAAGAAAGGATGTGGGTGCATGAGACACTGGCAGAATAAAATGCTCGTTCTGTTTTCTGCTGCTTTTTTATCTGCTGCAGCTTATTTCGGGTGGATTGCCGCAGATGCCATGGACCAGAAGACGGAAGTCAGTACTGAGGCTATCAGCAGCGACACTGTTCTGGTTGGCGGTATGCCTGTGGGTATTTATATGGAAACTGACGGAGTCATGGTTCTGGACACAGAACATATTAAAGGAGTAGACGGGGTAGAGTACGAACCTGCGGGCCACCTTGTAAAATCAGGTGATTATATTACCGGGCTAAATGGATCAGCGATTGAAAATAAAAAAGAACTGATAAATGCTTTAAAGAAATTAAATGAAAAGGAGGTTATTCTTCAGCTTAGAAGAAACGAGGAAATTCTGGATGTTAAAATCAAACCAGTGGAATCCGGACCTAATGAGTATAAATTAGGAATCTGGGTGAGAGATAATATACAAGGACTGGGAACGATTACATTTCTGACGGGAAACAGTGAATTTGGAGCTCTGGGACATGGGATACATGATACCGATACCAATGTATTACTCTCCATTGCCGACGGCACTTTATATAAAACCAGCATCCACTCCATAAAAAAAGGTGAAAATGGGATTCCGGGGAGCATGGAAGGAATTATTGTGTATAATGGGTATAATGAACTTGGTACAATTGAAAAAAACACAGATGCGGGGATTTATGGAAAAGTAGAAAAAATCGACGACTTGTTTACAGAACAGCTTCCTGTTGAGGTTGCTTCTGTAGATGAAATAGAAATCGGTGACGCGACGATACGTTGCTTCATTGATAATGAGGTTCAGGAATATAATATTCGAGTGACAGATATCGACTATTCCGGACAAGAAGTGAACAAAGGTCTGGTCATTCAGGTTACAGACCCCGCACTTCTTGAGAAAACAGGCGGAATTATACAGGGAATGAGCGGCAGCCCCATTTTGCAGAATGGAAAATTGATAGGTGCAGTAACTCATGTGTTTGTACAGGATTCCACAAAAGGCTACGGTATTTTTATAGAAAATATGCTGAGAAATGTTGCGTGACAGCCTTGTGACGTTGTTTGTCGAATTAATGAAACAAATTACCCTTGATTCTGCAAGGATTGGCAGATATAATAATCGCGTGGCGTTTCTCAGTCCGGGTCCTTAGAGGAGAGAGGGATTATGGAACATTTGAACGTGGCCATCGCTGATGATAATGAAAGAATTCTGAATCTGCTGGAAGAGATTATCAACATGGACAAGGAACTCAATGTGGTGGGAAAGGCTAAAAATGGTGAAGAGATGTGTCAAATCATCAAAAATCAACAGCCTGATGTGGTTCTTCTTGATCTGATTATGCCGAAAATGGACGGATTAACCGTTATGGAGCGCATTAATCAAGATAAAACTATGACAAAACGCCCTGATTTTATTGTCGTAACAGCGGTTGGACAGGAAAAAATTACAGAAGATGCTTTCAACAAAGGCGCAAATTACTACATCATGAAACCTTTCAATAACGAAATGTTAGTGAATCGTATCAAAACTGTAAGAAACATGTTCCAAAATCACGATAAGAAAAATGAAGAATTAACCGTAAATACCCATTCCAGGGAAGAGGACCTTGAAAATCGTGTCACAAATATGCTGCATGAAATTGGGATACCGGCCCATATCAAAGGATACCATTACCTGAGAGATGCAATTATGATGTCTGTTGAGGACATGGATGTACTCAACGCAATCACGAAGGTGCTTTATCCTACCGTTGCAAAAAAATATCAGACAACCTCCAGCCGGGTGGAGCGTGCTATACGCCATGCCATTGAAGTTGCCTGGAACCGCGGTAAGTTAGATACACTGGATGAATTGTTCGGCTATACAGTCAGCACCGGAAAAGGCAAACCGACAAATTCAGAGTTTATAGCCCTGATTGCAGATACCATCCAACTAGAATATAAGCACAGATAATTCTTTCCTTTACTCGTAAAATGAGTTATAATGTCTAAAAGTAGTTCGATTGCAAGCGGGTAAAGTTATTGCACTTAGTACTAAGGAATGGGAGGGTATCTATGAAAAACATTTTATTTGCATCTTCAGAATGTGTACCGTTTATTAAGACCGGAGGTCTTGCGGATGTTGTAGGCTCACTGCCAAAATATTTTAACAGGAAAAAATATGATGTACGCGTTGTACTGCCAAAATACTCCTGTATAAATCAAAAATGGAAAGATATGATGGAATATCAAGAACATTTCTATATGGACATTGCCGGCCAGAATCAATATGTGGGAATTATGAAATGTGTCTATGAAAATATTACATTTTATTTTATCGACAATGAGTATTATTTCAACGGTCCTGCTCCTTATGATGGAGATCCCAAGTGGAATATTGAAAAGTTTGCATTTTTTTCAAAAGCAGTACTCAGTATCCTTCCCGTCATCGAATTCCGTCCTGACCTAATCCACTGTCATGACTGGCAGACTGGATTGATACCGGTTTATATTGACAATTTCCGCTACCTAGGAGAATATTACAGAGGAATTAAGACCATTATGACGATACATAATCTCAAGTTCCAGGGTATATGGGATACTAAGACTGTCCGTCAGATTACGGAACTGCCGGAGTATTATTTTGTACCAGATAAAATGGAGGCATACAAAGATGCCAATCTGCTGAAAGGCGGAATCGTATATGCAGACAAGGTTACAACTGTCAGCCAGACTTATTCTGAGGAGATTAAGACTCCATTCTACGGAGAATCACTTGACGGCCTGATGAGGGCACGCTCCAATGATTTGTGTGGTATTGTGAATGGACTTGATTACGAGGAGTACAGCCCCTTCCTGGATTCCAGGATTGCCAGGAAATTTACGGTAGACACCTTCCGCAAGAATAAGCCATTAAATAAACTGGCTCTGCAGGAGGAACTGGGCCTGGAGAAGGATTCCAAAACCATGCTTATTGGAATGGTATCCAGACTGACAGACCAGAAAGGATTCGACCTGATAGATTATATCATGGACGAATTATGCCAGGATAAAGTACAAATTGTTGTACTTGGTACAGGTGATGCAAGATATGAGAATATGTTCCGGCATTTTGCATGGAAATATTCAGGAAAGGTGTCCGCAAATATCTTTTATTCGGAAGACTTATCCCACAAAATTTATGCATCATGCGATGCATTTCTGATGCCGTCGCTGTTTGAACCATGTGGTTTAAGCCAGCTTATGAGCCTTCGCTATGGCACGATTCCTATTGTGAGAGAAACCGGAGGACTTAAAGACACCGTAGAACCATACAATGAATTCGAAAAAACTGGAACAGGATTTAGTTTTTCTAATTACAATGCACACGAAATGCTGAGCACAATCCGTTATGCAGAACGTATTTATTACGATAAGAAGCGTGACTGGAATAAAATTGTAGAACGCGCCATGAATAAGGACTTTTCGTGGAAAAATTCTGCAAAACAATATCAGGAATTATATAAAAGCCTGATTGAAGAATAAAGAAAAAAACTGTTCGAAAGACAGTTTAAGATACAAAACAGGAGAACGAATGACATGAAGATTATAGACAGACTGAGGGAAGACAAAATTCATATATCCTTTGAGGTATTCCCGCCCAAAACGGACGCGGGATTTGACAGGGTATTGAAGGCCACAGATAAAATTGCAGAATTGAAACCCGATTTTATCAGTGTTACTTATGGAGCCGGAGGAGGAACCAGTAAGAATACGGCAGAAATTGCAAGGCATATTAAGGAAGACCTGGGTGTGGAAAGCCTG
This sequence comes from Faecalicatena contorta, assembly GCF_003149105.1. GTDB lineage: Bacteria > Bacillota > Clostridia > Lachnospirales > Lachnospiraceae > Muricomes > Muricomes contortus_C. The sequence continues at coordinate 408,099 of NZ_QGDS01000001.1, forward strand.
GCCCATCTCACTTGTGCCTCTTCCACAAAGGATGAAGTAAGAAATGTAATAAAGAATCTGAAAGAGCTTGGTATCGAAAATATATTGGCATTGCGCGGGGACATTCCGGAAGGAATGACATTCCCCTCGGAAGACCGCTTCCAGCATGCATCCGAGCTGGTTGAGGAGATACATAAAAACGGGGATTTCTGTATTGGTGCAGCATGCTATCCGGAAGGGCATGTGGAAAGTGAGAATAAGAAGGAGGACATCGGATTCCTGAAGGAAAAGGTGGACAAAGGAGTAGACTTTCTGACTACACAGATGTTCTTTGATAATGATATCCACTATAACTTTTTGTACCGTATCCGGGAGGCTGGTATCACAGTACCTATTTTGCCAGGTATTATGCCTATTACAAGTGCAGCGCAGATGAAGCGAAGCCAAGAGCTGTCCGGAACTATATTCCCCAGAAGGTTTCTGGCTATCCTGGATCGATTTGGCGGATGCCCGGATGCCATGTGGCAGGCAGGCATTGCCTATGCCACGGATCAGATTATTGACCTGCTGGCAAATGGTGTGAAGAACATTCACATTTATTCTATGAATAAGCCGGAAATCGCAGAAGCAATTATGTCTAATTTATCAGAAATTATAAAGAGCTAGGAGTATAACAGATGGATATGCTGACAAAAGAAGCCATCCGTTATCTGGGATATGGAAAGCATGCGGTAGACGATTCTACTCTTGCACTGATTTCAGATTCTTTCAGGAATCTGGAAGCTGCTGCAGGCAGGAAATCCATCTATCGCATCTTTGATTTGGAGCAGATAGCGGATGACAAGTTTATAATCGGCAAAGCGGAGATACAAAGTCGGAATCTCGGGCGGAATCTCCGGGGATGCAGTAAGATTGTGCTATTTGGTGCAACCCTGGGAACAGAAGTTGACAGGCTGATTACAAGAACATCTCTAACTGATATGGCTAAGGCAGTAATACACCAGGCATGTGCAGCCGCCATGCTGGAAGAATATTGTGATGAATGCCAGCGTAATATCGGCAGAGAACTCGAAGCTGAGGGACTTTATCTCAGGCCCAGGTTCAGCCCCGGATATGGGGATTTTGATATCCGCCATCAGGCTGTACTCATGCAGATGCTGGACTGTGCAAAGCATATCGGACTGACTATGACAGACAGTTATATGATGACTCCGACAAAGTCCGTCACAGCTGTCATAGGCGCCAGCGCCACAATGGAAAAATGTCACATCAAAGGCTGCGAATCCTGCGGCAAAAAAGACTGCACATATAGAAGGGATACTTTATGATTTTAGACAGATTAGGAAAAGAGCTGCTGTTTTTCGACGGCGGTATGGGAACATTACTTCAGGCGGAGGGCTTAAAGCCCGGAGAGCTTCCGGAAACATGGAATATAACCCATGCAGACATCATTACAGACATTCATAAAAAATATATCGAATCAGGCAGTGATATTATACTGACGAATACATTTGGAGCGAATGCATTGAAATTTCACGACGAATCCTGTTCCCTTAAGGAAATCGTATATACAGCAGTGGAACATGCGAAAAGAGCAGCCGGGGAAGCACAAACGGCTGGGAAGACAATTTACACTGCTTTGGACATCGGACCTACCGGAAAGCTCTTAAAGCCCATGGGAGACCTGGACTTTGAGGATGCTTATAAAACCTTCAGTGAAGTAATGATTTACGGTGCCCAGGCAGGAGCTGACCTGATTCATATTGAGACGATGAGCGACACCTATGAGCTGAAAGCAGCCGTATTAGCCGCAAAGGAAAATACCAGCCTGCCGGTATTTGTAACTACCATTTTTGATGAGAGAGGTAAGCTTCTTACTGGAGCGGATGTACCTGCAGTTGTAGCACTTCTGGAGGGACTTCGCGTGGATGCTTTAGGCATTAATTGTGGTTTGGGGCCGCGTCAGATGCTTCCCATTCTTAACCAGATACTCCAGTACACTTCACTGCCTGTAATTGTAAAACCCAATGCTGGTCTGCCAAAGCAGATTCAGGGAGAAACATGTTATGATGTTCTCCCTCAGGAATTTGCAGCTACCATGCAGGAGGTTGTAAACCAGGGGGCTGTTATTATCGGCGGATGCTGCGGCACCACACCTGAGCACATCAAGGCAATGACAGAACTTTGCCGTGGAATGACTCCTGAACCAGTCATGGAAAAAGACATTACAATAGTTTCTTCTTACGGACAGTCTGTATGTCTGGGACAGGGTTCTAAAATCATCGGCGAGCGTATTAACCCAACCGGGAAAAAGAGATTTAAACAGGCACTGAAAGAACATGACATGGATTATATCCTGAAAGAAGGTATCATCCAGCAGGATCAGGGTGCACATATTCTGGATGTGAATGTAGGGCTTCCTGACATAGACGAAGCAGCCATGATGGTAGAAGTGGTGGAAGAATTGCAGAGTGTGACCAGTCTTCCTCTCCAGATTGATACTGTGGATACGAAAGCCATGGAGGCGGCTCTGCGCATTTATAACGGCAAGGCTATGGTGAACTCCGTCAGCGGAAAGCAGGAATCTATGGATGCCGTATTTCCTCTGATACAAAAATATGGCGGGGTTGTCATCGGGCTTACCCTGGATGAAGAAGGAATTCCTAAAACAGCGGATGGAAGAGCAGAGGTTGCCCGGCGCATCATTACTGAAGCCGGAAAGTACGGAATACACAAGAAGGATATTGTAATTGATGTGCTGGCTATGACAATCAGCTCTGAACCAGAGGGAGCAAAGGTAACACTGGAAGCTTTAAAAAAGGTGCGTGAAGGTCTGGGTGTCAACACAGTTCTCGGCGTATCGAATATTTCCTTTGGTCTGCCCAGCCGCCCTGTTATTAATTCAAACTTTTATACAATGGCTATGTTAAACGGCCTGAGTGCAGGAATTATCAATCCTTCCTCCGGGGACATGATGAAATCATATTATGCATATCATGCTCTCATGAATCTGGATAGCAACTGTGAGAAATATATTTCCCAATATGCAGGAGAGAACCCCGCGGCACCTTTTGTATCCTCCGGTGCTGCCGAGATGTCTCTCAAAGCGGCAATAGAAAAGGGACTGAGGGAAGAGGCACACCATATCACGGAATCACTGGTAAAAGAACAGGCTCCGCTGGATATTATCAATGAACATCTGATACCTGCACTGGATTATGTAGGGAAGGGGTTTGAAAAAGGAACTGTTTTCCTGCCTCAGCTTTTGATGAGTGCGGAAGCTGCAAAGGCAGCGTTTGCCATTTTAAAGGAATCCCTGCCTGCAGAAAGCGGGGAGCGCGAAAAGAAAAATAAGATTATACTGGCCACCGTAAAGGGGGATATTCATGATATCGGAAAAAATATTGTGAAGGTTCTGCTGGAAAACTACAGTTTCGATGTCATCGATCTGGGCAAGGATGTGGCACCGGAGCTGATTGTGGAAAAGGCAAAAGAGGAAGAGGTGTATCTTGTAGGATTAAGTGCTCTTATGACAACTACGGTAGTCAGCATGGAAGAAACTATAACTCAGCTCCGAAAGAATGTGCCGGACTGTAAAGTTATGGTTGGAGGCGCAGTTTTAAACCAGGAATATGCGGATATGATTGGAGCTGACTTCTATGGGAAGGATGCAATGCAGTCTGTTTATTATGCCCAGGATCTGTTTCGGAAGCGATAAATGTACCCTATTTTATACAAGCGGAAGTATTGACGATTATTTTACAAAAAGGTATACTTATTGAACTGCTAGTGTTCAATAGGATATGTTGAAATATGCTTACCGAGTATTGGCAGCAAGATAAATGATTGTGAACCCGGCAGTGGAAGCACTGCCGTTTTTCAAGGGAATTCAGGAGGATGAGAACCTATGATAAGAGGACTGCAGACCCCGGTAAGGGCAATTCGGAGACAAGTGTTTACGGAAGTTGCGAAATTGGGCTTTAAAGCGAATGCGGATACGCTTTTGGATGATATGGAAGCAATTCCTTATGAAATTGTAAATGATGACACTGAAAAATACCGTGAGAGCACCTACCGCGCCCGGGCAATAGTCAGGGAACGGCTTCGTCTTGCCATGGGCCTGTCACTGCGCCCGGAGAATAAACCAGTACATCTTACCTCAGGAGTGGAATTTAGTAATATTTCAGAAAAGTATTACGAGCCGCCGCTTATGCAGGTAATTCCTTCAGGCTGTGAAAGCTGTGAAGAAAATAAATATGAGGTCAGCAATATGTGTAAAGGCTGTCTTGCACATCCCTGCCATGAGGTCTGTCCAAAAGATGCAATTTCTTTTGTAGAAGGAAGAAAGTCTTACATCGACCAGGAAAAATGTATCAAATGCGGGAAATGTAAATCTGCCTGCCCTTATGATGCCATAGCTAAAAAAGAAAGACCTTGCAAAAACGCCTGCGGTGTAAATGCAATTATATCAGATAAATACGGAAGAGCGTATATTGATACAGATAAATGTGTATCCTGCGGAATGTGTATGGTAAGCTGCCCGTTTGGAGCCATTTCTGATAAATCTCAGATATTCCAGCTCACCCGTGCATTGCAGGAGGGCGGAGAAATCATAGCTGAGATTGCTCCTGCTTTTATCGGTCAGTTTGGGGATTATATTACCCAAAGGAATATCAAGGCCGCCCTTCAGGAACTGGGCTTTTCTGAAGTATATGAAGTTGCTCTTGGAGCGGATATCGGTGCAGTTGCAGAAGCTCATCACTATGTGGAAAAGGTAGTATCAGGGGATCTGCCCTTTCTTCTGACGTCATGTTGTCCTTCCTGGGCAATGATGGCGAAAAAGTTTTTCCCGGACTTAATTGATCAGATTTCCCGGGAACTAACTCCTATGGTAGCTACAGCAAGAACAATCAAGCAGGAAAATCCAGATGCAAAGGTTGTATTCATAGGTCCCTGTGCAGCTAAAAAGTTAGAGGCTTCCAGAAGGTCTGTCCGCAGCGATGTAGACTTTGTAGTAACCTTTGAAGAAGTTCAGGCTATGTTTGACGCGAAAGGAATTGATCTGAGCAAATATGAAGCAGAGTCTTCCTTCCATGATGCTACAGGTGCAGGACGCGGCTATGCCTGTGCAGGCGGTGTTGCGGAAGCTATTGAAAAATGTATCAATGAATACTATCCCGATGTGGACGTAAATATTGAACATGCTGAAGGACTTGCTGAATGTAAAAAGATTCTGACACTGGCAAAAGCCGGGAAAATGAACGGATGCCTGATTGAAGGTATGGGATGTCCGGGAGGATGTATTGCAGGAGCAGGAACAAATATTCCAGTAGCAAAAGCCAAAAAAGCTCTCAACAATTATGTGAAGAATTCTTCCAGCAGCATTCCGTCTAAGGAACTGGCTGATATTGAACTGAAATAACATTTGAAAAACTTTTACGGCTATGATATGATAGGTTAGGCATGCAGAGTGGATAATATCCACTCTGTTTCTATTGGATAGGGTATTTGGCGGAATATTGGACATTTTATGATGTTTTTTCCAGAGTCAGATGCAAACTATAATGATACACATATAAAGGCAGAAAATGCTGCCTCAGATAAAGAAACAGGGAGGGCTAGATTATGCAGCCATATGGAGTGAACCAATTAAGAACGATGTTTTTGGAATTCTTTGAAAGTAAAGGGCATTTGGTACTAAAAAGTTTTTCTTTAGTGCCACACAATGATAAGAGTCTTCTGCTCATTAATTCAGGTATGGCGCCGTTGAAGCCATATTTTACAGGACAGGAGATTCCTCCGAGGAAGAGAGTGGCAACCTGCCAAAAATGTATCCGTACAGGAGATATTGAGAACGTAGGAAAGACTGCACGCCACGGCACATTTTTTGAAATGCTGGGGAACTTTTCATTTGGAGATTATTTTAAAAATGAGGCCATTGAATGGTCATGGGAATTCCTGACAGACGTTGTGGGCCTTGACCCGGACAGGTTATATCCATCTGTATATGTAGACGATGATGAGGCTTTTAAAATATGGAATGAAAAGATGGGAATTCCTGCAGAGCGTATTTTTAAGTTTGGAAAAGAAGATAATTTTTGGGAACATGGTTCCGGTCCATGTGGTCCCTGTTCAGAGATTTATTATGACAGGGGCGAAAAATACGGATGTGGAAGCCCGGACTGTACGGTAGGCTGCGAGTGTGACCGTTATATGGAAATATGGAATAATGTGTTTACCCAGTTTGATAATGATGGAAAGGGACACTACGAAGAACTGGAACAGAAGAATATCGATACAGGAATGGGCCTGGAAAGGCTTGCATCGGCAGTGCAGGATGTAGATTCTATATTTGACGTTGACACGATCAAGGCACTCCGTACCCATGTATGCCAGATTGCTCATGTGGAGTATGGAAAAGATTCTCTTACTGATATTTCTATCCGCGTAATTACAGATCATGCCCGCTCAGTTACATTTATGATATCTGATGGTATTATGCCGTCCAATGAGGGAAGAGGATATGTACTGCGCCGTCTGCTGCGCAGGGCATGCCGTCACGGAAGACTGCTGAATATCGAGGATAATTTCCTTCCTTCACTGGCTGGAACTGTTATAGAAGGCTCTAAGGATGGTTATCCGGAGCTGGAAGAAAAGAGAGATTTTATTCTTAAAGTAATTTCAAAGGAAGAAGAACAGTTTAATAAGACCATTGACCAGGGGCTGGGAATTCTATCTGACATTGTCGCGGAAATGGAGGCAGGGCAACAGAAAACATTGTCTGGTGAAGACGCGTTTAAATTGTATGATACTTATGGATTTCCTATTGATCTGACAAAAGAAATACTGGAAGAAAAAGGAATGCATGTGGACGAAGAAGGATTCCAGGCTGCTATGGAAATACAGCGGAATACTGCACGTGCCGCACGTGGCGTGACCAACTATATGGGAGCGGATGTGACCGTGTATGAGTCTATTGACCCAAATGTCACAAGTACATTTGTAGGCTATGAAAACCTGGACTATGAGTCTGAGATTACTGTATTAACTTCTGAGACTGAAATTGTGGATGCGCTTTCAGAAGGAGAACGAGGAACCATTTTTGTGATGGATACTCCATTTTATGCTGCCAGCGGCGGTCAGGCTGCGGATACAGGTATCATTCGTACAGCAGATGGAGAATTCAGGGTAGAAGATACAATCAAGCTTTTAGGCGGAAAAATAGGACACGCAGGGCAGGTCGTGAAAGGGATGATCCGGACAGGGGATAAGGCAGAATTGTCTGTGAACGCCCAGAAACGTGCTTTGTCAGCAAGAAATCACAGTGCCACACATTTACTTCATAAGGCTTTACGGGCGGTTCTTGGCACTCACGTAGAGCAGGCAGGTTCCAGCGTAAACGAAGACCGTCTCCGTTTTGATTTTACACATTTTTCAGCTTTAACAAAAGAAGAATTAAAGCAGGTTGAAAACATTGTCAATGAACAGATCGCATCATCCCTGGCCGTTGATATTCAGAATATGCCAATAGAAGAGGCAAAGAAAACTGGTGCACAGGCACTTTTCGGAGAAAAATACGGCGATATTGTACGTGTAGTAAATATGAAAGGGTTCTCTATTGAATTCTGCGGAGGTACACACGTAAAGAATACCAGTGAAATCATGGCGTTCAAGATTATTTCCGAGACGGGTGTAGCGGCAGGTGTACGACGTATTGAAGCACTGACTTCAAAGGGGCTATTAGATTACTATGACAATCTGGAAGAAAAGCTGAATGAAGCTGCAAAGGTACTCAAAGCAGCTCCGGATAATCTGGCTGAAAAGATTTCTCATATGACTGCTGAAAATAAAGCTCTTCATGCAGAAGTAGAAAGTTTAAAGAACCGTCTTGCTCAGGATGCAATGGGTGATGTCATGAATCAGATACAGGAGGTACAGGGCACAAAGCTTCTGGCTATAGAGGTAGATGGCGTAGATATGGCAGGACTGCGCGATTTGGGAGATCAGTTAAAAGATAAAATGGGTGAAGGCGTTGTTGTTCTGGCATCTGGAAATGAAGGGAAAGTAAATCTTATGGCAACTGCAACAGAAGGTGCCATGAAGCAGGGTGCCCATGCCGGTAATCTGATTAAGTCAATCGCAGGTCTGGTAGGCGGCGGAGGCGGCGGACGCCCGAACATGGCACAGGCCGGCGGGAAAAATCCGGCAGGCATTAAAGAAGCACTTGCAAAAACGCCGGAAGTACTGAAAGGACAACTTTCTTAGTTTTTTTGCCATAAACAGTTGACGTTTAGCGAAAATATGATATAATCTTTTGTAGTGCAATAAAAATACCCGAACAGTCGTATGATGCACAATACAAGGCTGGAGGGGAGGTTAGGTGTGAGACTATGTCAAATGTAATCGTTAAAGAAAACGAGACGTTAGATAGCGCTTTACGCAGATTCAAAAGAAACTGTGCAAAGGCTGGCATTCAGCAGGAGATTCGTAAAAGAGAGCATTACGAAAAGCCAAGCGTAAGACGTAAGAAAAAATCTGAAGCTGCTAGAAAACGTAAATATAATTAATATGTGCAGATAAATAGAGTGTTGAAAGACACTCTATTTTTATATAACAGGGAATGCAGGTTCCTTATTATATGAAACACCTCCTGAAGGATTGTATTTTGGTGGAAAAGAAGATAATATTGTCTCAATCCACTGCGATTAGAGAATCTTTCGGGATATTTAGAATATCAAGGATAAAATGGAGATGTAAACATGTGGAATAGGATGATATTTGGGAATGATCTGTATCATGTGGTGCTGTGGTTCCTCACATACAGCGTCCTTGGATGGATTGTGGAGTCCATTTATATGTCAATCTGTAACAGAAAGCTGACGAACCGGGGATTTTCGAAAAGTCCTCTATGCCCGATTTATGGAGTGGGTGCCCTGACCGTTTATTTTTTGTTGAGTCCGTACAGCCATAACCGGGTACTGTTATTTTTACTGGGTGCCATATTGGCAACAGCAATCGAATGGATTACTGCAAGAATTATGGAAAGGCTGTTTGGAGAGATATGGTGGAACTACACGGACAAGCCCTTTAATTATAAAGGCATTCTGTGTCTTGAGAGTACCCTGGCCTGGGGATTATATACATTGATTTTATTTGGTGTCCTCCATGGGTTTGTAGAGCGGATTGTAAATGCAATTCCTTTCCGTATAGGAAGAATTGCAGGTGCAGTATTGATTTTAATATATACAGTGGATTTTGCCCGTACATTCTACAGAGAAAAAAGGGATGATTTACCCGGATTGGTGTCTATTCATGAGTTAAAAAATAAATTTTGGAATTTTATAGGACGCTGACAACTTTAAGAAAATTATTGCAGTCAAGGCAGATACTTCACCCCCGCTTCCATATGAAGCAGGGGTGATTTTGTATGGAATTACATCTTTGAGTGAATGTGTTTATGAAAATGTTTACCTTGTTTATTGAGCAGGTGGCGGTGCCCATGCTCATGCACTACGATATGTTCATGTGTATTGCCGTCATGAGTATGTACAAACGTATGTGTATGACGGTGCCTGTGTCTGATAAGCAGCGTGTCTAAAACAACAAGTACTGTGCCGGCAGCCATGATTATTAGAGCAATCAGATAGGTTTTTGATAAAGCTTCCCTTAAAATAACGAAGGATAGCAGTGCTCCGACAAAAGGTGATACTGCATAGCATGCACTTGTCTTTGCAGCCCCCAATTCATTCTGCGCTTTTATATAAAAGAAAATACTCAGGCCGTAGGATACAAATCCCAGCACAAGGACATATACGATATAAATAAGAGACGGAAGGCGCTCTCCTGTTATAACAGCAACAACAAAGGATCCCAAACCGGAAAATACCCCCTTTAGTACTACAATCTGTATTGTACTTTTCGAAGATAACATCCTGGTACAGTTATTCTCTAAGCCCCAGCACATACAAGCCAATAAAACATAGATGGAACCATATGAAAACTGTAAACTTTCCACGCCTTCAAATGAAAGTAAGATACTTGATAAAATAATCAGCAAAATAGCCAGCCACATCTTTCTTGATATGACTTCCTTAAAAATAAATAAAGCAATCACTGAAGTAGCAGCAATCTCAAAATTGTTCAGCAAGGATGCATTTGCAGAACTTGCTTCATTCAAACCTATCATCAAACAAATAGGAGCTGCAATGTCTAATATAATCATTCCTACTGTATAAGGTAATTCCTTTTTCGTAAGCTTGTCTTCATTTTTGAGCTTCCCGGTAAATACAGAATAGACTGACATCCCTAAACCAGCCCCAAAATACAAAAATGCAGCCATAAATACTGGTTCTACATCCTTCAATAACACTTTAGATAAAGGAATATTAACCGCATAAAGTATAGCGGCAAGCAAAGCAAATAAAATGGCTGTCATTTTTTTATTCATATAATAATTCCTTTCTATATTACATAAACAGAATGTTACACTTTGATAATATTATATTTTAGAGATTCTTTCAATAGATTTGGCAGGATTACAAAGCTGTATTCTATTACATCTTATTATTCCGGGAAATTTGATGAAAAAATTAAAAACTGAATGATTAATAATGAATTCCTGCAAAACTTCAAAAATCAAGAATTACTGGAAATGCAGTTTATCAATATCTTATTTCTTTCCCCAAAATAAAAATATTGTATTATTTCACGTAGAATCAAAATAGATGGTTCCGGGATACCTTAGAGAAAGTTCTTCGACAGCTATGTTTATAAAGTGATAACATTTTCATAAAATGAAATTTATGATTGACAAAACTGCAATCAAATTTTAAAATAGACAGGTAGACAATGTAGTCAAACTGCGGGATGCATTGTAATCCCGCAATTTTATATTTTAGGAGGTAAAAAAGGATGTCATATGTAGACGAGGTAATCGAATTAGTAGTGAAAAAGAATCCTGCGGAGCCGGAATTCCATCAGGCAGTAAAAGAAGTATTGGATTCCCTTCGTGTTGTTGTGGAGGCAAATGAGGAAAAGTTCCGCAGAGACGCTCTGCTGGAAAGACTGATTGAGCCTGAGAGACAACTGAAATTTCGTGTTCCGTGGGTAGATGATAATGGTCAGGCAAATGTAAACACAGGATACCGTGTTCAGTTTAACAGTGCAATCGGACCATACAAAGGAGGCCTTCGTCTGCATCCATCTGTAAACCTTGGTATTATAAAATTTCTGGGATTTGAGCAGATTTTCAAGAACTCTCTGACAGGTCTTCCAATCGGCGGAGGAAAAGGTGGCTCTGATTTTGATCCTAAGGGAAAATCAGACAGAGAGATTATGGCATTCTGCCAGAGCTTTATGACTGAGTTATGCAAATATATCGGAGCTGATACAGACGTGCCGGCAGGTGATATCGGAACGGGCGCAAGGGAAATCGGGTATCTGTATGGACAGTACAAGCGTATCCGTGGATTATCAGAAGGAGTACTTACAGGAAAAGGGTTAAGCTACGGCGGTTCCCTGGCACGTACAGAAGCTACAGGATATGGTCTTCTTTACCTCACACAGGAAATGCTGAAACTCAATGGAATTGATCTGGCGGGCAAGACAGTATCCGTTTCAGGTTCCGGTAATGTTGCAATTTATGCAACGCAGAAAGCTCATCAGCTTGGTGCTAAAGTGGTAACTGTCAGTGATTCCAACGGCTGGATATATGATCCGGACGGAATTGACGTGGATGCATTGAAGGAAATCAAAGAAATCAAACGTGCAAGACTGACAGAATATAAAAATTACCGTCCAAATTCTGAGTATCATGAAGGAAAAGGCGTATGGTCTGTAAAAGTTGATATTGCACTGCCATGTGCAACACAGAATGAACTGCTTTTGGATGACGCGAAAGTACTGGTAGAAAATGGATGTATTGCAGTAGCAGAGGGAGCAAACATGCCCACTACATTGGAGGCAACTGAATATCTTCAGGCAAACGGTGTTTTATTTGCACCTGGAAAAGCTGCTAATGCCGGCGGTGTTGCTACATCAGCGCTGGAAATGTCCCAGAACAGCGAGAGACTTAGCTGGACATTTGAAGAGGTAGATACCCTGCTCAGAAGAATTATGGTAGACATCTGTCACAATATGGCAGATGCCGCTGAAAGATATGATGTAAAAGGAAATTATGTAATAGGTGCTAATATAGCAGGCTTTGAAAAAGTAGTCGATGCTATGACAGCACAGGGTATTGTGTAAAAATAGGGTTCCATGATGCATCAAGTATTGAAAAATTCTATTGACTTCTCCCTTTGTGTTTATAAGTTTACAAATAAAAGAATTTTTCCCCTTGACCGATATGGGATATATAAATAGTTGGGGTGAAAGTTTAGTCCTTCGCTGTAAAGCGGAGGGCTTTTTTGATTTCTTCCCTGCGCGTATATTCTACTATGATATAATTCCTGCTAAATTTGCTTCTGAAGTACGCCCGCTCACCAGACAGGAATTAACAAAGTAGTCGATGTTATCCTTGTCTGCTTTATATGCCGGACTACAAAAATGAGCCTGCAGGTATAGAACAGCTGCTTCCATGGAATAATTACATGAAAGAACACTGCACAGGTCTGATTAATGTTGAGAACATAACAGTGGAAAAACATGAGCCATTGCCGATTTAATTCATTGGATACCAAGGGAAATCTAAAAACAGCCTATTGGTACTGACCGGGAGAAAAACAAGGGCAGAAATTATTTTCAAACTGCCCGCACATATGGCAGCAGAATTGTTTTAGAATGAGATTAAGAAAATCAATTAAGAATAAATCAAAAAAATGTCGCACTTAACATTGACATTTTCAAAGAATAAATATAATATATTTCCAATAAGAAACAAGTGGACAGAAATCAACAGAAATGGAAGTATTGCTGGTTTTTCCGGCAATGCGAAGAGGATGAAATCATGAAAAGATCCGGAAATAAAATTGCTGTATGGGTAATAATTGCAATCATTATAGTCTTGGTGGTTGTTGGAATCAGCCAGTACAATTCCCTGGTGGGAATCAATGAAAATGTGGAAAATCAGAGAGCTAATATTGATACAATGCTGCAAAGAAGGGTGGATCTCATTCCCAACCTGGTAAATACTGTAAAAGGTTATGCAGAACATGAAAAAGAGGTAATCGAAAACGTAAGCAATGCCAGAGCAAAACTGGCAGGTGCCACAAGCATGGAAGAAAAGGCAGATGCAGATAACCAGTTGTCCGGAGCATTGGGCAGACTGCTGATGGTTGTGGAAAACTATCCTGATCTAAAGGCAAATCAACAGTTTATGGCACTTTCGGATGAGCTTGCGGGTACGGAAAACCGGATAGCAGTTGCTAGAAAAGATTATAATGACTCCGTTAAAGTATACAACCAGAAAATAAGGCGATTCCCGTCTAACATTTTTGCTAATTTGCTGGGATTTGAGAAAGCAGAGTATTTCCAGGCAGCAGAGGGGGCACAGCAGGTACCGGAAGTCAATTTTGAAGAATAATAGGGTGTATTATGGTAGGAGTCATATGAAAAAAATAAAAAATGTTTTTGTATATAGCATTATGGTTGCTTTAACGCTGATGCTGGCATATTTACCGGTAAAAGCGGCTGCCGGTATCCAGGCTCCCACAAGAGAGTTCTATGTAAATGATTTTGCAGGTCTTTTAAGTAATGACACTAAGCAATATATCATTGCACAGAGTAAATTGCTGAATGACAAGACAAAAGCCCAAGTGGTAGTGGCTGCCATACAAACTCTGGACGGAAACTCCATAGAAGATTATGCCAATGAGATGTTCCGGGAATATGGAATCGGAGATAAATCCCAGAATTCCGGTGTCTTGATCCTTCTGGCGTTACAGGAAAGAGAAGTCAGGATAGAGGTAGGATATGGACTGGAGGGAGCTATTAATGACGCCAAGGCAGGAAGGATTATCCGTAATCTGGGGACACCGGCGCTAAAAGAAGACAATTGGGATATGGGGATTAAGACCATGTATACCGGAGTTCTGAAGGAAGTGTACGCTGAGTATAATCTGGCTGAACCAGGCGATTTGGATGATGCGGACATACAGGAAGGATTTGCCGAGGAAGATTATGGGGAATCTTCAAATGGCGGCTCCTGGATCACCATCGGACTGGTATTATTTATTCTCGTAATCTTTTTGCGTGGCGGCGGCAGAGGCGGGCGTGGCGGCGGATTTTTCGGCGGTCCGTTTGGAGGCGGATACTTCGGAGGCGGCTCTTTTGGAGGCGGAGGTTCTTTTGGCGGGGGCGGGTCATCCGGCGGAGGCGGTGCTTCCGGGAAATTTTGACAATGCATGCAGCATGAGCCCTTTTCTAGATGTACAGGCGGGCCGGTAGGGCTCATAACTGTTAAAAAGGATTATAAAAACACGGCGTGGTTTCGATGCCGTGTTTTTATATTATGGGTTGTGCCTCTGTTGAGCTCGCGAAGCGTGCGAAATATCAACCACCCCTTGTTATAAACATTCGATTAAGCAGGTTGAGACTCCTAAGAAGCTTTCGTATAACGAACTAAAATGAATTGTAATAAGTGTGAGTGGAGACAATTACAAAATTTATTTTATGAGGAAACATATGATAAGTGTTGGAATTGATGTATCGAATGGAAATCTATCAATAGGTAGTATTTTTTGACTGGCTAATCACCAGTCTAGTTGTTGTGATTTTAACTCAATATAAAAATGTAAATTCATGGATATTTATCATGGAATCTGCTATACTGATTAACGGATGAATTTGAGTGGTTTTTGGAGGAATCAGATTATGAATATTTTTGACATTTTAGGGCCGGTTATGGTAGGGCCTTCCAGCTCTCATACGGCCGGAGCCGTACGAATCGGGCATGTTACCAGGACATTGCTGGGGAGCCGTCCTGTAAAGGCAGAAATCGGGCTTTGCGGCTCTTTTGCCGCAACCGGAAAGGGACACGGGACGGACCGGGCACTTGTGGCAGGGCTTTTGGGGATGAAACCGGACGACATGAGAATCCCCCAGAGTTTTGAAATTGCGGCTCAGGAGGGACTAAATTTTAAGATAGAAAATATACAGATAAGGGAAGCCCACCCCAATACCGCACTTCTAAAGGTATATGATGAGGAGGGAAAATTGTTAGAGGTGCAGGCTTGTTCTTTAGGCGGCGGCCGCATCATGCTGAATAAATTAGATGGAATTGTGGTAAACTGTACCGGAGAGTGTCCAACACTGATTGTACGCAATCAGGACCAGCCGGGACATGTGGCGACAGTAACTTCTATGCTTGCCAGGGAATCTATCAATATTGCAACGCTTCAGCTTTACAGGGGGAAAAAAGGCGGACTGGCTGTTATGGTGATTGAGATAGACCAACCCGTCCCTGAAGCTTCCGTTAAATGGCTGGAGCAGCAGGAGGGTATTATGAAGGTGACATATATAGACAGGGGGGATGCATAGATGTCTTATCAGTCTTTGGAAGAAATTAATCAGTTATGTATAGAAAAGAAAATTTCCTTTTGGAGGGCTATATTATTAGATGACATGGAGGAAAGGACCGTTCGTGAGGAAGAATCCATCCATACGATGGAAACGATGTGGGATGCCATGCTCTCCGCAAGTGATGATTATGACGAAAAATTGATTTCCAGCAGCGGACTTGTCGGCGGTATGGGAGGGCAGATGGAGGCATACCGCAGAACCGGAGATACCCTGTGCGGAGATTTTGTTTCCAAGGTCATTGCACAAGCCCTGCAAATGGGCGAATCCAATGCATGTATGAAGCGGATTGTTGCGGCACCGACAGCAGGGGCATGTGGTGTGATACCGGCGGTTCTGGTTACCTTATATAAAGAGGGAAAGATTTGCAAAGAAAAGATTATTCAAAGTCTCTATGTGACAGCAGGAATCGGACAGGTCATTGCTTCACGGGCATTTATAGCAGGTGCAGCGGGCGGGTGTCAGGCAGAAGTAGGAGCAGCTTCCGCTATGGCTGCAGGAGCGCTGGTCTTCCTGAAAGGCGGAGACAATACCCAGATCATTCATGCATCCGCGATGGCATTAAAGAATCTGCTTGGACTTGTATGCGACCCGGTTGCCGGTCTGGTTGAAGTCCCCTGTGTAAAAAGAAATGTAATCGGAGCAGTCAACGCATTGTCTGCGGCAGATATGGCATTGGCAGGAATCACAAGCCGTATCCCTCCGGACCAGGTGATTGACGCTATGAGAGAGGTAGGAGAGTCAATGCACGTTTCCCTGCGCGAGACAGGAAGAGGCGGGCTGGCAAATACGCCAAAGGCAAGGGAAATTTCTGGGAAAATGGAGCCATAATTTTGCAAGTTTCCCTTGACACATCCTGCCAGCTACGTTATAGTAAACACTAGTAAAAGGGAGTAACTAGCGCTTAGGCAGCGTTCGCGATGTCGTCAGTACGATGGCTTTCCATCCGTATCGTGATTAAATAGTGAGACTTTTATTGCATACATAACGTGCAATAAGAGTCTTTTTTGTGTCAGCAAAGAAGTATCTTTTGGCACTAGAGCAGGAAATGGAGGATTTTACATGAAAGAATTTTATCAAGTATCCGCAGACGAGGCGAAAGAAAGGGTGAATGGTTCACTGGAGCCTCTCACTGCGGAAGAGGTAAAGAAGCACCAGGAACAATATGGACCCAATGAATTAATCGAGGGAAAGAAAAAGACAACAATTCAGATTTTCTTAGAACAATTTAAAGATTTTCTCGTCATTATTCTGATTGTTGCGGCAATCGTTTCCGGCTTTCTGGGGGATGCAGAGAGTGCCGTAGTTATTTTAATCGTAATTACGATTAATGCCATACTGGGTACTGTGCAGACTGTAAAGGCAGAACAGTCTTTAACCAGTCTGAAAAAACTTTCGGGACCGGAGGCAAAGGTTCTCCGCGATGGAAATGTAGTGCCGATACCATCCACAGAAGTTACAGTAGGTGATATTGTTATGCTGGATGCAGGAGATTATATCCCTGCTGACGGCCGTATTCTGGAGAGTGCGAGCTTGAAGGTGGATGAAAGTGCACTGACCGGGGAAAGCCTTGGCGTGGATAAAATTACAGAACTGATTGCCGGAGAGGTACCTTTAGGAGACCGGGTAAATATGGCGTATTCCGGAAGCTTTGTTACTTATGGACGGGGCTCCTTCCTTGTAACAGGAATCGGTATGGAGACAGAGGTAGGGAAAATAGCAAGTCTTCTGAAAACAACTTCTGAAAAACGTACTCCCCTCCAGATTAATCTGGACCAATTTGGGCAGAAGCTCTCTATTATCATTTTGATATTCTGCGGTATTTTATTTGGCGTGAGCGTCCTGCGTGAAGGGCATGTGGGAGATGCATTCCTGTTTGCGGTTGCACTTGCAGTTGCTGCTATACCGGAAGCTCTCAGCTCTATCGTAACTATTGTTTTGTCATTCGGAACTCAGAAAATGGCAAAGGAACATGCGATTATACGTAAACTCCAGGCAGTGGAAGGCCTGGGCAGCGTTTCCATCATATGCTCAGATAAAACAGGTACTCTGACCCAAAATAAAATGACAGTGGAAGAGTATTACGTAAATGAAACAAGAATCACAGCAGACGAAATAGATGTAGAACATGCGGCACACAGCAGACTGCTTATGAGCAGTATTCTGTGCAATGACTCCACAAATATAGACGGTGTTGAGATAGGTGACCCAACGGAAACTGCATTGATTAATCTTGGAAGTAAATTAGGTCTGGAGGCACACAACGTGCGGGATAAATATCCCAGAACGTGTGAGAATCCTTTTGACAGCGACAGAAAGCTTATGGCTACAGGCCACATCATGGATGGAAAGCATATTATGATTGTCAAGGGTGCGGTGGATGTGCTTCTGGGAAGAATGGAGTCTATTCAGATCCATGATAAGGTACGCAGTTTTACAGAAGAAGACAGAAGAAAAATAGAAGAACAGAATCAGGAATTTTCAAGAGGCGGCTTGCGTGTCCTGGGGTTTGCTTACAAAGAAATAGAAGGTTGTCATGAAATGACGCTGGAAGATGAGCAGGATTTGATTTTCATCGGTTTAATTGCCATGATGGACCCGCCCCGTGAAGAATCTAAAGCTGCAGTTGCAGACTGTAAAAGAGCAGGAATCCGCCCTATCATGATAACCGGAGACCATAAGGTAACGGCGGCAGCCATTGCGAAACGAATCGGAATTTTAGAAAACGAGTCAGAAGCCTGTGAAGGTGCAGTGATTGATAATATGTCAGATGAAGAGCTGAAAGATTTCGTAGAAGGAATTTCTGTATATGCGCGTGTATCACCAGAGCATAAGATCCGCATTGTCCGGGCATGGCAGGAAAAAGCAAATATTGTAGCAATGACGGGAGACGGCGTAAATGATGCACCTGCATTGAAACAGGCTGATATTGGTGTTGCCATGGGAATTACAGGCAGCGAAGTATCCAAGGATGCTGCTTCTATGGTACTTACAGATGATAATTTTGCTACGATTATAAAAGCTGTGGAAAATGGACGTAACGTCTACCGCAATATTAAGAACTCCATCCAATTTCTTTTATCAGGAAATTTCGGAGCTATACTGGCGGTTCTGTATGCTTCCATTGTGGGGCTTCCGGTGCCATTTGCACCAGTACATCTGTTATTCATTAACCTCTTGACAGATAGTTTACCGGCCATAGCACTGGGTCTGGAGCCACACTCCAAAGACGTGATGGATGAAAAACCCAGACCGATGAATGAGTCTATCCTCACTGGAAGTTTTCTGAGAAAGATTGGAACAGAAGGATTGTCCATCGGTGTTACTACAATGATTGCCTTCCTGATAGGATATGCTGACCATAATGCAGTTCTGGCAAGCACAATGGCATTTGGAACATTATGTACAGCCCGTCTTGTTCATGGATTTAACTGTAAATCTGACCGGCCTGTTGTGTTTACAAGAAGGTTCTTTAATAACATTTACTTGATAGGAGCATTTTTACTGGGATTGATATTAATTACAGGAGTTATGATGATACCTGGACTTCAAAATGTCTTTAAAGTGCAGACACTCAATATGGGACAATTATTTACGGTATATGGCCTGGCGGCAGTAAACCTGCCGGTTATCCAGCTGCTGAAGGCTGTGAAGCTGGCTTTCAGGAACAGAAGCCGGTAATAAAAGAAAGAATAAGTTTGAAAAAGGACTGTGCACCACAACTAAATGAATCAGTTGTGGTGCACAGTCCCTTTAATCATACCTGTATAGAAAATTTAAAAATATATCTGAGTTTTATGTGTACCGTTTGATTGTTTCTTTAAGAATATACTTTTTATCACTGTATCGTCCGGCGATATATCCGTTTGCCAGATGCTCCAGTTTATCTTTCAGCGGCTCAAGCGTCACATCCTGTCCGTATTTTCTTTTCAGCGCTCTCTCCAGCAGATAGTCACACACCTGGGGGTTTTTAGGAAGAAGAGGGCCGTGCAGGTAGGTTCCGATAACATTTTTATAAACAACACCCTCATAACCGGATTTTCCTGTATTTCCCAACCCGTAGAAAACCTTGCCGAAAGGAGTGTGGCTGCCGATATAGGTCCGGCCTCCGTGATTCTCAAACCCTA
Source organism: Faecalicatena contorta (assembly GCF_003149105.1). GTDB lineage: Bacteria > Bacillota > Clostridia > Lachnospirales > Lachnospiraceae > Muricomes > Muricomes contortus_C. The sequence continues at coordinate 427,721 of NZ_QGDS01000001.1, forward strand.
CTACAGGAGTGTCGAAGAGGGGACTGTTCAGGACGATATTTCGGATTAACCGCTCTGGTTCCCATTCCGTGGTAATATCTAAAATGGAAAGTCCTTCTATTACTTTCTTGTCTGTCTTATAATACTTCCCGAGAAGCTGATATCCACCGCACACAGCCAGGACAACTCCGTCCTGCTCTACATAGTTCTTAAAATCCTGCTTAATACTTTTTAAGTATTCACAAACCAGTTCCTGCTCCCGGTCAGAGCCGCCTCCCAGCAAAATGATATCCAGTTTTGAGAAGTCTATAGCATCACCGGAAAGGATAGGAAGAATTTCAGCCTCCATGCCGCGCCATTCCAGACGTTTGCGAAAACACTGGATATTTCCCCTGTCTCCATATAAATTCAGCAAGTCCGGGTATAAGTGTCCGATTGTCAGTTTCATGCCATATCCCCTCCTTCCTGTGTCTTTTCCAATTCTGCCAGCATATGATTGGTGCTGTAAAGCCCCGAATAATTTACAATAACATAAAGATTGCCCGTTCCATCTTTTGTACACCTGGTAACAGAGGTGCGTAAGTCCGTGGTAGAATCACAGGAGATGTCCTCATATTTCAGACGAAGCCCCATATCATGTCTGCGTGTTCCCGCTGTGATGATAGAAGCAGCCTCAGCATCCGCCAGATACTGGAAATCAACATCCCAAAGCCAGGAAATATCTTCACCATCCTGATAGGTATCGTTAATCTGAATTATAATATCTTTAGGTTTTTTATCCTTTAATACAAGGGAAATCTTTTGCTGGAATCCAATCGGATTCTTTGCCAGGTGAAGCTGAACTCTTGCACCATTGATTGTAAAGATGCTCTCCCGGTTGTTTCCATAATCGAAGGATTCTATCATCTCCTGAAAATGAGTCCTCTCGGCTCCCAGAGCATTTAATGCTGCATATGCAGATAACGTATTGTAAATATTGTAAGGTGTCCGGGAAGTTGACTGTATCAGCATCCCATCCATAGAAAATGTATACAAACCATCATTCCATGTAATTTCTGATGCTGTAAAATCAGGCTCAGGACGTTTCAGCCCGCAGCTCGGGCAGTGGTAAATTCCCAGCTGTCCATAGTGAAAGAAGTCATATTCCAGTTTCTTTCCACAGGAACGGCAGAAAATGCTTTCCCGGATTTCAGAACGGGAAATATCATCAAATATTTGTTCACTGATGCCATAGGTCATAAATGGATTTCCGCTTTCAGAAGCCAGCGTATAAGAAAGCACATCATCACAATTAATTATCAGTTTTGTTTTCGGAACACTGGTAACAGCAGCTTTCAATTTGTTGAATGTAATATCAACCTCGCCAAAACGGTCAAGCTGATCCCGGGAAATATTGGTCAGAAGAGCACAGTCTGGCTTTAACTGGGGCAGAACCCGGACAGAGGCTATTTCATCCACCTCTATACATGCGTAATCCGCATTCAGACGGCAGTTCTTGTCTGCAGCGAGAACAAAAGCTGAAATAATCCCGTTGAGCATGTTGGCACCGGTGCGGTTAATGATGACCTTTTTCCCTTCCGCTTTTAATGCATGGTACAAAATGCTGTTGGTCGTTGTCTTACCATTTGTACCCATAGTTACAATCGTCTTTTCCTTAACCATCTCTGCCATGACGCTCAAGATATGGGGGTCCACAAGACGTGCCACATACCCCGGAAGAGTGACGCCGCTTCCTCTATTCAGTTTTTTAATTAGATAGCTGGTGCATTTTGCACATTTAATTGCAAGTACGCTTCTTAATCTCATAATCTTATTTTAACTCTTATCCTTTTCTTAAAATATTGTTACAGTTCAGGCATAAGCCCCATTTCACTTGGGCAGAGTGCAAAATATCTTATTGAACGTCAGTAATTCAATAAGCATGTATCATTGCTTATGCCACTTAGGCTTGGCCTTTTCAAGTCTTAGCAGCATGGTTGCTTCCTTAGTCACATGGATGTTTCCTCGAAAACCTGCATGGCTGAGCTGTAACAAAATACTTGTACTATTATAATAGAAACGGATTCAGAAAACAAGGAATTTAAAATGATTTGAACAGATAATATGGCAATTCATGAAAGAAATTATAAAGATTTGATGAAGTTTTGGAAAATTCAATTTCTGTGTGATAGAATGAATATGTTTAAATTTGGAAAATACTCAAGATAGTGTATCATGAAAATGAGGTGAAAAACATACATGTGGAAAAAAAGAAAACAGCATATGATAGAAGAAGAGGACCAGAGAATTCCCACACCCCGGTACTGCCCGGAGTACCGCCAGGGGCTGACCAGCCAACAAGTGCAGCAGCACAGTCTCCATGGGTGGACCAATGCGGCTATAGACCCGCCCGGCAAAACAACCAGGGAGATTATCCACGATAATCTCTTTACGTATTTCAACCTGATATTTGTAATTCTGACAGTGCTTCTGTGTATAGCGGGTTCATTCCGTGAACTTACGTTTCTCCCAGTCATCATATTGAATACATTGATTGGAATTGTACAGGAGGTCCGTGCAAAAAAGGTACTGGATAACCTGACGATGCTCAATGCCCCTCATGCTACAGTGGTAAGGGACGGTCACAAATCAGTTATTGATGCAGAAGAACTGGTACTGGATGATATTGTTATTTTTAACGCTGGAAATCAGGTGTGTGCAGATGCTGAAGTCTGTGCCGGAGAGGTACAGGTCAATGAGTCTCTGCTGACTGGGGAATCTGATGAAATCACGAAGAGAAAAGGTGATAAACTCATGTCGGGAAGTTTCATTGTTTCAGGAAAATGCCATGCAAGATTGGACAAGGTGGGAATGGATTCGTATATTTCCAGGCTGACAATGAAAGCGAAGGAAATGCAGGAAGGGGAACAATCCGAGATGATACGTTCCCTGAATAAACTTGTGAAATGTGTGGGAATTGCAATTATCCCCATCGGAATTGCACTCTTTGTGCAGGCATTTTTCTTCCAGCAGGAGGGCTTCCAGTCCAGCATCACCTCGATGGTGGCTGCTGTCATCGGAATGATTCCCGAAGGACTTTACCTGCTGGCCAGCATAGCGCTTGCCGTCAGTTCAGTCCGGCTGGCCAAAAAGAAAGTTCTGCTTCATGATATGAGATGTATCGAAACACTGGCGCGCGTTAATGTGCTCTGTGTGGATAAAACAGGAACTATTACGGAAAATACCATGAAAGTACAGGAAGTTATCCAGGTGAGAGACTACGACAGTAGTGATGCGGAGACTTTCAGTATGCTGATAGGAGATTTTACTGCAGCAATGGAGAACGATAATACGACTATTGCTGCCATGAAGGAATACTTTCAGATCTCGTCAGGGAAAAGACCGATCAGTAAGACCGGATTTTCTTCAGCTACAAAATACAGCAGTGTTACCTTTGAAGATAATGTATATGTGCTGGGTGCTCCTGAATTTGTTCTCCGTGAGAACTATGAAAGATATGAGGAAGAAATCATTGGATATGCTTCAAAAGGGGTCAGGGTGCTTGTCTTCGGAATCTATAAGGGTGAAATAGATGGAAAAGCACTGAGACAGGGAATTATACCTTTGGGCTATATCCTTCTGGCGAATCCCATCAGGAAAGAGGCAAAAGAAACTTTTACTTATTTTTCTGAACAGGGAGTTGAAGTGAAAGTCATATCAGGGGATAATCCGGTTACCGTATCCGAAGTGGCAAAAAAGGCAGGTATTGCCAATGCAGAAAATTATGTAGATGCGTCCTCACTGAAAACAGAAGAGCAGACGCGGAAAGCTGTACTGGAAAACACTGTATTTGGACGTGTGACTCCAAGTCAGAAGCGGCAGTTTGTACAACTATTAAAAGAAGCAGGCAACACCGTTGCTATGACCGGAGACGGCGTCAACGATGTACTGGCACTAAAGGATGCAGATTGCAGCATTGCCATGGCATCGGGAAGTGATGCAGCGGTACAGGCATCACAACTTGTACTGCTGGAATCCAATTTTTCCTGTATGCCCCAGGTGGTTATGGAGGGCCGGAGAGTTGTCAATAATATTCAGCGCTCAGCAACTCTGTTTTTGGTAAAAAATATATTTTCTTTCCTGCTTTCGCTGTTTTCCGTTGTATTTATGATTACTTACCCCCTGAGGCCTGCACAGATATCTCTGATTAGCCTGTTTACAATCGGAGTGCCGGCGTTCTTCCTGGCACTGGAGCCAAATAAAAATATCATCAAAGGACACTTCCTGACAAATGTATTTTTAAAGGCACTGCCCGCAGCACTGACAAATGTACTGGCAGTTGGAGCCCTGGTCGTGTTCGGGCAGACATTTGACGTAAACTCTACAGATATTTCAACGGCGGCCACCATGCTGCTGGCAATTGTAGGATTCATGATTTTGTATAAAATTAGTGCTCCTATGAATTTGGTAAGAACAATCGTAGTGACAGTAAGCATTGCAGGACTGATCTTCTGCAGTATCTTCCTAAATCAGTTATTTGCCATTACAGGCATGTCAACAAAATGCGTTATGCTGTTTGTAGTGTTCTCAATTGCAACCGAACCGGTGCTGCGTTATCTGACATCTTTCCTTGGGAAACTGAGAATTTACTACCTGAGATTAAGAGGACGTGCAGAAGAAGTGTAGAAAGCATAAACCTGTGTGTTTGCCAGATTGGAAATGCCAGAAGCCTGTCAAGGCAGAGAAGTCAGCCTTTACTGGTTTCTGGCATTTTGTTCTAGTTTGGAATAGCGTAGTTCAACAGTTTGTTTAAATTATTGTGAAATTGACGGTTCTGGGAGCGTAGTTTCAGTTTTTCCGCGCCTGTTCTGCTTTGCTCCACATAAGCCTCGTACTTTGAAAAAAGTATCTGGTAATCCATATTTTGTTTCTGTCCCCAGCGGACCAGTACCCAGTTCATAGCATCAGGCTGCCAGTAACTCATAGGAATTCCGGCTGTTTTTAAAATTGTGATATATTGAATTGCCTGCAATGACAACAAGTTTAGCTGTTCTGTAATTGCAGTTTCATTCTTATAGTGCTTCCCTAATTTCTTAAAAAAGCTGAGCCTGAGTCTTTCTTTTTGAGGAATAAATTCCATAAGTCTGCCGCTCTGGGATACAATCTCATTCAGCTTGCAGGCAGCATTCCAATAGGTGACAAATGATGCAGAAGTATCTTCCCCGGATTCCGGTTTTCCCACAGTGTAAGTGCGAAACACACGGTTCGGTTTTCCGGCAAGTACCCGGTTGTATTTTTTCCTCTTGTCCGGATTGGAAAGAATCCGGTATGCTTCCAGTATTTCCTGCATGTAAGCAGTCGTATCTATGTCGGTATGCATATTGGCATCAGGATGATATACCTTTGCCAGAGCATTTTTCGCACTTGTAATTTCCTCCAGAGTCGCCTCCTTGGATACGCCGAGAATGTCATAATATGTACGGGTTTCCATTGCTTCCTCCTTACCTTATTTCTTATTTATTTTTCCCACTCTTTATATTACGATATGGAATAGGAAAAATCAAGAAAAGTTGTAGAAGTTGGAAGTTTCTCTGCTTGACAAATAGAAAAGGGCATGACTCGGCTGGCCGTATATCTGCGGCGCCTTTCTTTTACGCCGCAGTATAGCTACGTCTAAAGTGTTTTTTCATCCCTGAAACATATTTTCCACGTAGTTTCTCATAGCTTCGTGGCTGTGTTTTTGCTTTGCCTCCTCAATTACTCTTTCCTGTTCCGCTTTTGGAAGATGGGAAAAATGGTTTAGAGCATCGGAATGCTGTGCAAGCGCCATGGTAAAGCCTATGGGAAGTTCTTCATTATTTATCATTGCAAAATCTCCTTTCAAAAGGTATTTTGCAATTAGTATGTGTCAGTTTTTTTACTTCATACCCATTAGAAAAACCTGAGTAAAAAAATATGTTATACTTATTGAATTGCTAACATTTAATAAGGTATAATTAAAAGCATCTGTAATTGATTTAACTTATAGTAAAGCATTGAATATTTAAAAAAACAGAAAATTGCTATCAGACTAATGCCGTAAAAGATTCGAAATTATAGAATTGGCTAAAGGATTAAGTGAAGAAAACAGAGACATAATCTAAAAGAAGGGAAAAGTATGTGTATTAGTTTTCTAAATACACTACACAAGGAGAATCATGAAAGCAGAACAGAAAGCTCAGAGGTTAAGAATAATTTGCGGAATTCTGATTTTTTTGAGTATTCTTTTTGAAAAATTAGTTGTAGGATGGGAATATTATTCTATCTGGGATATTATTTTTAAACTTAGAGATGGCAGCCTGGAAGTTGGAGGTCCAGAGGGGATTATACGCCTATGTACATTAATTCCTATGTTGTTCGCCAATATTCTATATTTGATTCGTTCTGTCTGGTTCATGAATAAAAAGAATCCAAAATATTTTGAGTTTCTGCCGATGGTAAGTCTTATCGTTTACTTTATAGCTTTTTTCGCACAGCAGCTTTATATGGTTATTAACGTAACACTGGTGGCCTTTGATTATATGGGAGCACGATGGCTGGAAGAACGGGATGCCATCAATAGGGCCTATGAGGAGCAGAAAAGGCGGGAAAGGGCAGACAAGGAAGAGAAGAAACGTGTGCATTATTTCCCCGGGCAGTATTCGAAAGAGTTTTTTAGGGTCATTCGGAAGAATACAGCCTATGGGAAAAGGGAAAAAATGATTTTGTCAGCAGGATGTCTGCTCTGTGCATCATGCATGTATATTACTCTTACAGTATATAGCCTGATAACACAGGTCCACGGTAAAGAAGATATTTTGTCCAGAAACGGACTTGTTCAGAGTTTTCAGCAAACAGAAATTTTAGTTGTTCTGTTTCTTGTTTTGCTGCAGACCATGATTATTTCCTATTATATCAAAGACCAAAAAAGAGCAATGCGCCTGTTTACGATTCTAGGAATGCGCAGCAGCACTATTTCTTTGATGTTTGCCATTGTATTTGCGGTAAATGCTTTTCTGTCGGGAGTGGCTGGTATGGTGTCCGGAGGTGCCATAGCTCATATTATTAAGGAAATTTGGCAAAGCGGTCTGACCCATAGCGGAGTAGAGATTACACTGGCATCAGTAGTCAGTGTTAAAACAGTTGGATTCGGCATCCTGGGATATCTGTTCATTATACTTTTGGCACTTGGATTTAATCAGGAAAACATTCTGAACCTGTCACGCTCCATGAATATGAATGCAGAAATACAAAGAGAGAAACGCAGTAAAAAATATTCTCTGTTGTGCATTGGATTTGGTGTTGTGCTTAGTGCTGTCGGGATACGGTGGTATTTTTCCAGAAGCTGGGCAGAAAGTATGTATATCCATATTTTCAGTGTGCTGGGAATTTTCATGCTTTTAAAAGGAGGCACTGCCCTATCCCTGAACAGGCTGGAAAAGAACAAAGAACGGTATTACAGGAAGCTGATTTCCAGCCGCCCTCTTTATTACCGGTACTGGAAAAGTCTATGGAACTTTTTTTATTTGTCAGTAATACATTTTTTTATCTTAGCGGTATTTATTGTGCAGTTCACAGGTTCTCTTATGAAAGAGGATATAACAGATTTGTACCCTTATGATATTGTCTGCACTGCATATGATACAGATTTGGATAAACTTGCAGAAATAGCCAATGAGCATGATGCCAAAACTAAGATATATCCTATGTTCCGCATGACTTCTGTATATGGTTCTGATATGTTGTCCGGGTGGATGCAGGCAGGAGCACGCCCCATACAGTGGCCCCAGGGACAGCATATTGCCATTTCCACGTCCACTTACCAACAATTGAAGAAAGGATTAGGAAAAACACCACAAGAGATTGTGCTGTCAGGAGATGAGATGCATGTGGTGTATCAGCAAGATTTAACAGTGAAGGCACATACCATTGATTGGGATACCAGCAGGATAACGAAACGGCTTCGTATCGGGCAGCCCCTTACTTTTTATAACCCTTCGGATATAGATAATGTTTTTCCAGGCTGGAAAGTGAAAAGCGAGGAACGAGATATATTAACAGGGACATTCCATCAGGGGATGGGAGATAACTTAATCGTGTTCAATGATTCGTATTTTGAGAAAGAGTACAAAAAGCTTACTGCGTACAATAAAAACCAATGGGAGATGAGGGAGACAGCATCTTTTGAAGACTGGAGATTCTATACACAGAATCATACTTCTAATATGACAGAGGGACCGACACAATTGGTCTGCTATACGGTACCGGAAAAAGAATATGCCGGAATGCTTGCGGATATGCAGTACCTTGAAGAAAAGCACCAATACGACAGGATGTGGGATGATTCTATCCAACCATTCTATGGAAAACAACAGAGGATAGTGGATACTGGTGCACAGATATTCTTTAAAAGACTGATCTACCTTTTTATTGTGCTTTTACTAGCGGTACTCGGGTTCTTTCAGTATTATGTGAAGGTTGAATCTGAAACGAAAGAAATGAACTGGCAGAATACTTTTCTGGAAAAATTGGGGATGAGAGAAAAGGACCGGAGGAAGGCACTGACGGGGCAAATGAAGATGTTTACTGTTTTGCCATTAGTAATAGGTGGGGGTGGCGGTATAATCTTTGCTGCTCTTACCGCAAGAGCAAGGCTATATACTCCTGAAGATATGAGTATGTTTGCACGCATAGGCACAGTTGTCTATTTGATTTATTTAGGTTTATGGATAGTTTGGCATTTCTGGATGAAAAGATTGATATGGAGGCGGATGCAATGGGAGAAGTAAAAATACTGGAGGTAAAGGACTTAATCAGAAATTATCAGAAGCAGACACCTGACGGTCAAAAGGACAGTATTGAGGTTTTAAAGGGACTGAGCTTCAACGTAGAAAAGGGAGAGTTCCTCGGTATTATGGGTAAGTCCGGCTGTGGAAAAACAACGCTTCTGAAGGTGCTGGGACTAATTGACAAGCAAACAGACGGCATCTTGAAGTTCATGGAAACCGATACCAATAACCTCCATCGGGATATACTCTCTGATATCAGAAGAAAACAAATTGGATTTGTGTTTCAGGACTTTTATCTCATGGACAGCCTCTCTGTAAAGGAAAACATTATGCTCCCTATGATACTAAATAAGGCAAAATCTGAGGTGATGTCTGAGAAAACCAGGAAACTGGCAGAGCAGTTCCAAATTGAGCAACTGCTTGAAAAGGACCCTTATGAATTATCAGGCGGAGAGAAACAAAGAGCAGCAATCTGCCGTGCACTAATTAATAATCCAGACTTGATATTAGCAGATGAACCGACTGGAAACCTGGATTCGGAGTCAGGTAAAATTGTCATTGATACCCTGGCAAAAATCAACCGGGAATACGGGAAAACCATCGTCATGGTCACACATGACCCGAAAATGGCAGCGTACTGTAAAAAGATTATCCTGCTGAAAGATGGCACAATATTAGAAACCCTGAATAAGACCGGGACAAATGAGGCCTTCTATCGTTTAATATTGGATAAAATGGCATGAATAAACAGGCAGTAAGATTTGTTACAAATATTTTAATATCGTAAGTTCTAAATCTTCCGCTCCCCCTACTATATTGTTAAAGGTGATATAGCAGAGGGAGTTTTCTGTGATATCAGGTATCAACTCCAAGTAAATAGAAAAGAGGAATAGAACGATGACAGATATATACATTATATCAGGCTTTTTAGGAGCCGGAAAAACTACATTGATTCAAAAACTGCTTAAAGAAGGATTCCACAATAAGAAAATAGTGCTGATTGAAAATGATTTTGGGGATATTAGTGTGGATGCAGCACTATTGAAGGATGGTAATATTGAAGTAAGGGAAATAAATTCAGGCTGTATCTGCTGCAGTCTTTCCGGCAATTTTGTAAAAGCCATGAAAGAGCTTCTGGAGCGGTTTCATCCTGATGTTATCTTAATTGAACCCTCCGGTGTAGGTAAATTATCCGACATCACAAAATTTTGCAGAGAGCAGGGAATTCGCTCCCTTGCCCGGATTAAGAAAAGGATAACAGTTGCGGATGTAAAACGATGTTCAGTATATCTTGAAAACTTTGGGGAATTTTTTGAGGATCAGATAAAGCATGCTGATAGTATACTTCTTAGCTGGACAGAAAATTATCCGGACAAGGTAAAAGACGCGTACCGGCTGATTCGAGGCTTAAATCCGAACGCAGAAATTCTATCCTTACCATGGACAAAGTTAAAAGTAGATGAAGTTCTTGATTCACATTCTGACAATCATCTCAGGATTGAAAGACAGGATACAGACAGGTGCAGATGCGGGCATCATCTTATGCAGAACTCTAATCACAAAGAGTGCGGCTGCAGACACCATCATTCTGCTGAGCAGACTTTTGAGACTGTCACAATACGAACTTCCAGAGTATTCAGTCTCCCTGATTTGCAGAAACGAATCTTGCAGATGGAGAAAAATACGAGGGGAACTGTTCTGCGTGCCAAGGGGATTGTACGCACTGCCCAGGGATATCTCAATATCCAATACGTTCCAGGCAATATCCAGATGACAGAGTGTACGATAGGTGGGAATATGCTGTGTATCATAGGACATGGGCTGAACCGGAAAGAGTTAACCAGTCTCTTTGAGGTAGATTAAGCCATGACAATACCTGTTTATGTCGTAACCGGGTTTTTATACTCGGGAAAAACCACCTTTTTAAATTCATTGCTGAACCAGCCTGACCGGCGGGAAATAAAAACGCTATTGCTGCAGTTTGAGACAGGTGAGGAGGCATTTCAAAGACATCTCAGAAATTGTAACAACAAGAGTTTCTCCAAAAAGGACCTGGAAAAGCAGCCGGAGCAAGTTATCCAAGGTATTTATGCATGTATGAAGGAGTGGAAACCAGATGAAATCTGGATTGAATGGAATGGAATGGTTTCCTTTTCCAGGCTTCAGGAGTTATTGCTAGGTCCGCCGCTGTGCGGCTCCTGTAAAATCCAAAAGGCAATTCATATTGCCGAGGCTGTGAATCTGGAGGAAATGCTGGGGCGGACGGGAAGTGCTCTGCCCGAACAGATTGCAAATAGTGATGTTGTCATTTTACGTACCCCACAAAGTGGGGGAGGAACTGCGGCATATCAGCAGATGCGCCGTACAATAAAAATTCTGAATCCAGGTGTTGCCACATATAGGCTCAGAGGCATGGAATTTAGAAATTTACACAAATGGGTTTTCCGGGAAACAGGTCCTAAAATTAGTTCCTTTTTTCTGGCCTTACTCTGTGTGGCAGCATTATACCTTCTGGTAAAGCCCGTTTTCAGCCAAATGCCAATATCTATAAATACCATAATAAATGTATTCCTGGGAATTATACTTCAGGCAATTCCGTTTTTACTGCTCGGGGTACTGCTTTCCTCATTCATTCAAATTTTCATTCCAAAAGCCTGGATTGAAAAATGGTTTCCAAAATCTCTTGCCGGAGGTATAACAATAGCTATTTTAGGAGGATTTTGCCTGCCGGTATGTGATTGCGCCTCTATCCCTATTTTTAAGAGCCTGGTAAAGAAAGGAATTCCACTTCCTGCCGCAATTACATTTTTGCTGGCTGCACCGGTCATCAACCCGGTTGTTATCTTATCAACTTACTATGCATTTGGGGGAGACTTGATTATTGTAGCACAGCGCATCTGCATGGGAATCACTGCATCCATAATCATTGGTCTTAGCTTTGCAGTTCGTTCCTCAAAGGGACGGGTGCTGCCTGCGGGCAGATTTGATGGCCTGATGTGCAGTTGCGGCTGCTATCAGGATATGGATTCTATGACCGGGCCCGGTAACAAAATAGATTTGTTTTTCCGGCATGCACAGGCGGAATTTTTTGACGTAGGGAAATATCTGATGCTCGGCTCCTTTGTAGCTTCCGTTTTTCAAGCTTTAGGCACGGGCCTGTCGGGCGGCATACAAAGCGAAGCAGGGACAGCAGTATCTATGGTAATTATGATGGGGATGGCCTTCATCCTTTCTTTATGCTCCTCATCAGATGCGGTAATTGCACGCAGTTTTTCTACTCAGTTTCCAATGGCAGCTATTATGAGTTTTCTGGTATTTGGCCCGATGATGGATATCAAAAATATGATGATGCTCTCCTCAGGATTTTCAAAACGTTTTATTGGCAGGCTGGTTTTTACATCTTTTGCAGTGTGTTTTACCGTTGTATACTTATTTTATCAAATAGGGGGAAGATAGATGCAGATAAGGGTAAGAGTAATCAATCTTCAAATTTTACTGGAGTGCCTGTGTTGTTGCTTATTTTCCGCCTTGCTGGTTTATTTGGCGGGTAGCGGAAAATATCTTTCTTATATCACGCCGCGGATGAAACCATACCTTTATTTTTCAGCAATTGTCATGGGAATGTGGGCTTTATCAGGAGTCAGACGCCTATTCCGGCCGCAGCATAGAGTCCGGTCCATACATTGCCTTATATTGGCGGTTCCAATTCTGCTGATTTTGCTTCCTCATGCCCCGCTGGGGGTATCGGATATCACAAAAAACTATTCTGGCGGTGGCTCCTTGTCCAATTTATCCGGGACAAAACAATCTAGTGCTACACTGGATTCGGCGAAAACTGCGCCTGCCGATGTTCAGCCTGCATCAGAGAAAGAGGAGAGTTCTGGTACATTGCCGGGATTGGATATAGCAAGTAAAAAAATCACTGTTTCAAATGAAGATTTCTCAATTTGGCTTGCCGAATTTGATTTTAATGGAAAGCAGTATGAAGGGTATACGGTAGTTATGACAGGATTTGTTTTTAATGATTTTGAAGTACCAAAAGAAGACGAGTTTGTTATCTCAAGGCTGGCAATGACATGCTGTATTGCAGATTTATCTCCGACAGGCGTGCGGTGTATCTATGAGGATGCCTCAGAACTCAACAGTGAGGACTGGATTACTGTCGAAGGGACTTTTTCTATCAGGGAATATCAATATGGAAACATAACGAGAGAGGAGCCGCTGATCACCGTTACTAATATCGCACCCTCCGAACCGGTGGCAGAGTATGTTTATCCATTTGTTTAATCTGTTACAGCTCAGCATAATCCCGGTTACATTTTGCCCCAAGCTGAGCTGTAATAAAAATCTTGACGATATAATAAAAAGTGATATAATGTGAAAATAGTTTTTAATATATGAAATGAGAGGCTCACGTACATGAAGCTGCTGAACCGGCTGAAGACAATTATGCATATTCTTTTAGCCACCAAAAAAAGAAAGGGGTTCTGTTTATTAATATTGATCTATTTTGCCGTTCTTATATTTGTAGCAAATAATCAATGGCTGTACAAAACACCTATAGCAAAAATTACCGAAGTACATACTGAAGAAAAGAAGACAATGGAAGCTACGCGCGGAGAAAAAGAAATCTATTACAGACAGAGTCTAAGGGCCATTGTTTTAAACGGTGAATGGAAGGGTAAAAGTATTACATTAAAAAACGAATATTCTTATTCTGGCGTTCTTAATCAAAAATACCATAAGGGAGACCGGGTCCTGATAAATGTAAATGGAGAGTCTCAAACAGGAGGCATAAGAGGGCTGAAGCGGGATGTGCATCTGACCGCTCTTATTGGTGCACTTGTTATTCTGCTTATATTTGTAACCGGGAGAAAAGGAATCCTGACAATATGTACGCTTGTAGTAAATGCAGGAATTTTTATTGTAGGATTTTCACGTTTTCTAAAAGATGATGATATTTGGGCAATCTGTAATATCATTTCGGTTTTGTTTGCTGTTGGAACACTTTTATTACTCAATGGTTTCAACAAAAAAACTTTGGCGGCTATTGTTTCTACGTTATGTGTTCTGGCAGCAATTATGGGGATTTTTGATACTGTGATGGCATATGAAGGGGCACTGGATTATTCTACAATGGAGTATCTGGGAAGTTTGGACAACCCCAGTGAGCTATTCCGGGCAGAAGTCATGCTGGCAGGGCTGGGAGCAATCATGGACGTAGCAGTCACGATTTCTGCCGCCCTTGGGGAGATTCTTCATAAAAACCCTCAGGTAACATTCTTTCAATTATTCCGCTCAGGGAGAGAAATTGGATATGATATTATGGGAACGATGATGAACGTCCTGCTTTTTGTTTTTGGCTGCGGCCTGATTCCTTCTTTCTTAATCCGAATGAATAACGACATAGGCTTCCTGACTATCGTACGGCTGCATATTCCTTATGAAATCTGCCGTTTTCTGATTGAAAGTATCGGAATTGTTCTGACCATTCCCATCTCTATTTTGGTTGCCTCTTTATTTATGAAACTTAGATTCAGACAAGGAGGAGAAAAATGATAGGGATACTCGCACTTGTTCTTTTCATACTAATACTAGTAGTAGCCGGTGACCGTGGTGCCGTTTCGGTAATGGCACTTACCGGAAATATTATTATATTGTCCCTGGCAGTCATTTTATTAGCCCGCGGCCATTCCCCAATACTGATTACGCTCTTAGCAGGAGGAATTATTAGTTACATTACTTTAGTCAAGCAGAACGGAAAAAATGTGAAAACAGGGGCAGCATTTCTTGCCACTGCAATTGTAATGCTTCTTCTCATGTTTGCGATTTATAGTATGGTATGGGCATCAAAAAGCGGAGGACTGAATGAGATTCAGGCTATGCAGGAAGATGTCATGTATTACTATAGTGTTGATATTCACATCAACATGCTTCATATTGCAGTATGCATATATCTGCTCAGTACCCTTGGCGCAGTACTGGATACAACATTATCTATTACTTCATCCGTATATGAAGTGGCAGCCCATAAGCCGGATTTGAGCAGGAAGGAGTTATATCATTCCGGCCTGCAGATAGGAAAAGAGATCATCGGTACCACCATCAATACACTATTGTTTGCATATTTAGGGGAATCTATTTTACTATTTGCTTATCTGAAAATGGGTAAATTTACATTTGAGACAATTCTGAATTCAAAGTTTTTATTTCAGGATGTGGCTGTTATGCTATTTGGTGGAATTGCCTGCCTGCTGGCAGTTCCTGTTGCATCCATCTGTATTGCATATTTTATCCGGCCTGAAAATATCGTGTTATCTGAGCAATAAGTAAGTTCTAATCTCCCCCTCCCTCTACTATATTGGTAATAGACGATATAGTAGAGGGAGTTTTCTATGAAACAAGTATTGGCGGTAATTTTAAGTGCATTCCTATGTATGCAGAATGTATATGCGATGCCGGCGAAAGAATATATTGTCTATGAGGATACACAGGAAACGGTTCCAGAAGATACAGCAGAAGCACAGGAAACTGTCGCAGAAAATACCGGGGATACAGAAACTGCGGGGCCCGAAATCAGCGCACCGTCCGCAATTTTGATGGAGGCTTCTACAGGGGAAGTTATTTATGAGAAAGATGGGGATACACCGCGTCCGCCTGCGAGCGTAACAAAGGTTATGACCATGCTGCTGATTTTTGATGCTTTGGAAGCAGGAAAAATCAAATTAGAAGATCAGGTAACCGTTTCTGAATTTGCTGCTTCTATGGGAGGCTCACAGGTGTTCTTGGAGCCGGGAGAGACGCAGACCGTAGAAACGATGCTCAAATGTATCTCCGTTGCCAGTGCCAACGATGCATGCGTAGCAATGGCAGAATACATATGCGGCAGTGAAGATGAATTTGTCAGACAGATGAATGAGCGGGCAAAAGGACTTGGAATGGAAAATACCAATTTTGTCAACTGCAACGGACTGGATGCTGACGGACATGTAACAAGTGCCAGAGATATTGCCCTAATGTCAAGGGAGCTGATCTTAAAGTACCCGAAAATCCAGGACTATTGTATGATATGGATGGAGAACATCACCCATACGACAAAAAAAGGGACTTCAGAATTTGGGCTTACGAACACAAACAAGCTGGTCAGACAGTATGAGTATGCTACAGGATTAAAAACAGGCTCCACAGGATTGGCAAAATTCTGCGTTTCTGCAACTGCAAAGAAAAATGATATTGAAATGATTGCAGTTATTATGGCTGCAGAAGACTCCAAAGCCAGATTTAAGGATGCCACAACCCTGTTAAGTTATGGTTTCGGAAAATGCCAGCTCTATAAAGACGAAAACCCGCAGCAGTTGAAAGATATTGAAGTAAAGGGCGGTGTAGAAGATATGGTGCCCTGTGAATACGCCGATACCTTCCGGTATCTTGATACAACAGGCGCAAACCTGGCAGGCATCACAAAAAAAGTAAACATTGCAGAAAGTCTGGAAGCACCTGTGAAAAAGGGAGATGTTGTTGGAAATCTGATATATGAGATGGACGGGAAAAAAATCGGTAAAGTAGACATTATTGTCTCTAAAAATGTAAAAAAAGCCGGACTAATTGATTACTTCAAGAAAATAATGGAGCAATTCAGGACGTAGTCTCTTATTCTCAAAATGAGAATTGTTACTTAAAATAAAAAATTGAATTTACCCTGAAAAAATGGTAGGATAGTATAAGACTATATACTTCTTGAACTACTAATGTTCAAGAAGGTAAGGATTGCTGATAAAGGGAAGTTCGATATATAAATGGAGGATAAAAATGGATTTTGCAAAAATGATTGACCATACAATTTTGAAAGCAGATGCAACAAAGGAAGATGTGAAAAAGCTTTGTATGGAGGCCATGAAATATGGCTTCCATTCTGTCTGTGTGAATTCCAGTTTTGTATATTACTGTGCACAGCTTTTAAAAGACAGCGAAGTAAAGATATGCACAGTTGTAGGCTTTCCTTTGGGAGCCATGTCCACAGACGGGAAGGTGGGCGAGACACTTTCAGCGATAGAGGACGGCGCCGGCGAAATTGACATGGTCATCCATGTGGGGATGATTAAAAGCCGGGACTGGGACTATGTAAAGCAGGATATTGCCTCCGTTGTGGAGGCTGCCGGGGATAGGGCTATTGTAAAGGTAATTCTTGAGACATGCCTTCTCACAGATGATGAAAAAGAATATGCATGCAGAATATGCAAAGAAGCAGGAGCCGATTTTGTGAAGACATCCACCGGTTTCTCAACAGATGGCGCTACAATAGAGGACGTTGCCCTGCTTCGAAAAACAGTCGGTCCGGTTATGGGAGTCAAGGCATCCGGCGGAATCCGGACACTGGAGACGGCCCAGGCCATGGTCCGTGCAGGTGCCGACAGACTGGGGACCAGTTCGGGAATTGTAATTGTAAAAGGAAGCCATCATGATTAAAATGATAATCATAGCTGTATTGCTTCTGATTTTCTTCGTAGAAGCAAAACGGGAACTGCACTTTTTTAAAGTTACCCGGTATTCTTTGTGTGTACCGAAATTTCACCTGCTGAATACAGAAAAAAAGGTGATTCTGCTGGCAGATTTGCATAACAAGGTATATGGGGACCAGAACAAGGAGTTATTAGAAGCTATACGCAGGGAAAAGCCGGATCTGATTCTGATTGCAGGGGACATGCTGGTAGGAAAAGAAAGTTACTCCTTCCAGGAGGCACTGAACCTTATTACCAGGCTTCCGGTCATCTGTCCTGTGTATTATTCTCTTGGAAATCATGAGCAGCGTTTAAAGGAACATCCTCAGAAATACGAGCAGAGTGCATACAATAGTTATAAAAAAGCACTTCAAAGCTCAGGTGTCCGTCTTCTGGAAAATAAAACAGAGGAGTTTATGCTGGACAGACTTTGTGTGCGTATATCCGGGCTGGAGCTTCCTATGAAGACTTATAAAAAGTTCAGGAAACATAAGGTAGCAGCAGAGGACATCTGCAGTTGTATACAACAATCAGATCAAAGAAAATACAATATACTGCTTGCCCACAATCCGGTCTTTTTTCCGGCTTATAAGGAGTGGGGTGCTGATTTGACCGTGTCGGGACATTTGCATGGGGGCATTATACGTATTCCCGGCCTTGGAGGGATTATTACGCCTCAGGCTGTGCTGTTCCCCAAGTATTCAGGTGAAATGACTCAGGAAGGGAATCAGGCCATCGCGGTGAGCAAGGGGCTGGGCACCCACACAATTAATTTGCGTTTCTGTAATTATGCGGAAATTGTCGTCATCAGCCTGCAGCCTTTTACAAAAGAATAAGAATGTCTTGTGCAAGCTTACGATGCATAAATATAGAAACATCCATGTCACTAAGGCGTGAAAGAACCCCGCCTAAGTCAACAGGATGTACTTTGTATCTAAGGCTTGAAAATACCAAGTCTAAGATACATAAGTAGGAGAGGGAAAGTATGGGAATACCAGTAAAATTAGAAGTGTTTGAAGGTCCTTTGGACCTTCTGCTACATTTAATTGATAAAAATAAAATAGATATTTACGATATCCCCATTGTAGATATTACGGCCCAATACATGGAGTACATCCGCGGCATGCAGAAGGAAGATCTGAATGTCATGAGTGAATTTCTTGTAATGGCTGTTACTCTGCTGGATATCAAGTGCAGAATGCTTTTGCCCAAAGAGGTAAATGAGGACGGAGAGGAAGAGGACCCCCGGCAGGAGCTGGTAGAACAGCTTCTTCAGTACAAAATGTATAAATATATGGCTTATGAGTTAAAAGACAGACACCTTAATGCAGACCAGGTCCTATATAAGGCACCTACGGTTCCTGCGGAAGTAATGGAGTATGTGGAGCCTGTGGATATAGGTCTGCTTTTAGCTGACCTGACCTTAAAACAATTGAATCAGGTTTTTCAGGATGTCATGAAACGCAAAGAAGATAAAATAGATCCGGTAAGAAGTAAATTCGGCAAAATTGAAAAAGAAGAAGTTCCTCTCCCTTTGAAGTTGTCCTATGTGGAAAATTATGCCCGTTCTCATCAAAAATTCAGCTTCCGCCAGCTTCTTGAAGAGCAGAAGAGTAAAATGCATATCGTAGTAACCTTCCTGGCAGTTCTGGAGTTAATGAAGCTGGGGACAATTCGGGTAGAACAGGAGGAAATATGCGGAGATATCATGATTGAGTGCGGCAAGCCCACTCTTGACCCGCTAAGTTGAAAAGGATGGAAATAGATATGGAAATAGAAAAACTGCAAGGTATTATCGAAGCAATTCTTTTTACAATGGGGGAGTCTGTGGAGCTTTCCAAAATTGCGGCGGTAATAGGACATGATGATAATACAGCCAGGAAAATCATTTATAATATGATGGATAAATATGAGAGGGAGGACAGGGGAGTCCGTATCATTGAACTGGACAATTCCTTCCAGATGTGCACGAAAAGGGAAATGTATGAATATCTCATACAAATTGCCCGGCAGCCGAAAAAGTATGTCCTGACAGATGTTCTTTTGGAAACCCTTTCTATTGTAGCCTATAAACAGCCCGTCACAAAACTGGAAATTGAAAAAATACGGGGAGTAAAATCAGACCACGCCGTAAATAAACTGGTGGAGTATGGACTCGCGGAAGAAGTGGGACGAATGGATGCCCCCGGCAGGCCGCTGCTGTTTGGAACAACGGAAGAATTCCTCCGCAGATTTAGTATTCAGTCACTGGACGAGCTGCCCACAATCAATCCGGAACAGGTAGAGCATTTTAAAGAAGAGGCAGAGGATGAGATACAGTTAAAGCTGGATGTCTGATGAAATGCTTGTTTATAGCCAAACTGCAAGAAATGTGGTTCTACCCGGATAGGTTTCTACATAAATACTAATAATATCGTATGTTGTGGAGTGCGCAGCATGACTAAAAAGGCAAGAAGCAGGAAAAAGAATAGAATTACGGCACTTCTTCTAATCTGCTGTATCACATTTTTTACAGGACTTCCCGGCATGAAAATGCAAATGCAGGAGGTCCGGGCAGAGACAGAAGAACCAGAAAACTTATACGCCCAGTCGGCAGTCCTGATGGATGCGGACAGCGGGCGTATTTTATTTTCAAAAAATGGACAGCAGGAGAAGGCTATGGCCAGCACAACGAAGATTATGACCTGTATTCTGGCCCTGGAATATGGGAAGCTGGATGATGAAATGACAGTCAGCGCTTACGCGGCATCCCAGCCTAAGGTACATCTTGGAGTGAAAAAGGGGGAGAAACTGCGTCTCAGAGATTTGTTATATTCTCTTATGCTGGAATCCCATAATGATTCGGCTGTTATTATTGCGGAAAATATCGGAAAAAGTGTGGAAGGCTTTGCAGATATGATGAACGCAAAAGCAAAAGAACTGGGATGCCGGAATACATATTTCATCACACCAAACGGTCTTGATGCGGCAGACGAAAATGGAAGCCATCATACCACCGCAGAAGATCTGGCAAGAATCATGAAGTACTGTATTATGGAGTCACCCCGGAAGGATATGTTTCTGGAGATTACGAAAACAGCCAATTACCAGTTTACAGACTGCTCCGGAAAGCGTTCCTACTCCTGCACAAACCACAATGCATTTTTGCAGATGATGGACGGAGCACTCTCAGGCAAGACAGGATTCACAGGCGATGCGGGCTATTGTTATGTGGGTGCATTGGAAAGGGATGGAAGAACTTTTATTGTAACGCTGCTTGCCTGTGGATGGCCAAATAACAAAAGCTATAAATGGTCGGATACGAAAACACTCATGAATTATGGACTGGAGCGTTATCAATATCAAAACATCTGGCAGGATGTAGAACCAGGCACTTTGAAGGTTTATAACGGAATTGACAGTCAATCTCCTTTTGAAACAGAAACTGAAATTCCGCTTACTGTAGTGGGTGAAGACAAGGAATGGAAAATGCTTCTGAAGGATAATGAAAAAGTGGAAATGCAATGGAAAAAGGAGGAAGCAGCAGAAGCTCCCATTAAAAAAGGACAGAAAGTAGGCGAGATACAATATACACTGAATGGAGAACAATTAAAAACTTATGATATTACTGCGCAATGCAGCATACCCGAAAAGACTGGAAAATGGTATATAAAAACAGTTTTTGGTATGTATTTCCTAAAAGATATTTAGTTAAATTAAAATATATCAATAAAAATGATTAATTTTGTCACTGGTTAATGACAGCTTCTTATGTTACTATGGGGGAAGATAAAAAAAGACAATTAGTTTGATGAAATATAAGGAGATGTCATCATGAGAAATTTTGAGAAATATAAGAAGATGTATTTCATGCCGCCAAAGCCCGCTTTTGATTGGGTGAAAAAGGATTCCATCACTGCCCCTCCAATATGGTGCAGCGTAGATTTGAGAGATGGAAATCAGGCTTTGATAGAACCTATGGGACTGGACGAAAAGATTGAATTTTTCCAGCTTTTGCTGGATGTGGGATTTAAGGAAATTGAAGTTGGCTTCCCGGCAGCTTCTGAGACAGAATACCAGTTTTTGAGAACTCTTATTGAGCAGAATATGATTCCTGAGGATGTAACAATCCAGGTTCTGACACAGGCCAGGGAACATATCATCAGAAGAACCTTTGAGGCAGTAAAAGGTGCCCCCCATGCGGTAGTACATGTTTATAATTCTACATCCATTGCCCAGAGGGAGCAGGTATTTAAAAAGACTCCGGAAGAAATCAAAAAAATTGCAGTTGATGGGGCAAAACTGCTGAAAAAGCTGGCAGAAGAGACAGAAGGAAACTTTACCTTCCAATATAGCCCGGAAAGTTTTCCGGGGACAGAGGTTGAGTATGCACTGGATGTATGTAATGCAGTTCTTGATATATGGAAACCTTCCAAGGAGAACAAGGCCATCATTAATCTTCCCACTACTGTAGAAATAGCTATGCCTCATGTATTTGCCAGTCAGGTGGAATATTTCCATAAGAATCTCCTGTATAGGGAAAATGTATTGCTTTCCCTTCATCCCCATAATGACAGAGGTAGCGGTGTCAGCGATGCCGAGCTGGGAATTCTTGCAGGAGCCGACCGTATAGAAGGTACACTTTTTGGAAACGGAGAAAGAACCGGTAATGCGGATATTATCACCCTTGCAATGAATATGTTCTCCCACGGCGTAGATCCAAAACTGGACTTTTCTAATATGGGCGAAATATGTGAGGTGTATGAAAGACTCACAGGAATGGAAGTATCTCCGCGCCAGCCTTATGCGGGAGATTTGGTATTTACTGCTTTTTCAGGCTCCCACCAGGATGCAATTGCCAAAGGAATGTTGTGGAGAGAGGAAAAGCGGGATAGTCACTGGACAGTACCTTATCTTCCAATTGATCCCAAGGATGTAGGCAGGAGATATGATTCTGACGTAATAAGGATTAACAGCCAGTCTGGCAAGGGCGGGGTTAATTACATACTAAAGCAGAATTTTGGTATCAACCTTCCGGATAAGATGAAAGAAGAAGTGGGGTATATTGTAAAGGATGTCTCAGATAAGGCCCATAAGGAGCTGAGTCCGGACTGGATTTATCAAATTTTTGAAGATAATTATATTACTGTAAAACCAGTCTTTACAGTAGATGAGTGTCACTATAAACAAGAAAACGGTATTTTGGCAGAAGCTGTCATTCACCACGCAAGTGCTGACCGGGTGATTACAGGCGTGGGGAATGGCCGCCTGGATGCAGTAAGCAATGCAATCAAACATTATTTTGACATTAATTATGAGCTGGCATTTTACGAGGAACATTCCCTGACGAAAGGCTCTTCCTCTAAAGCGGTTGCTTATGTAGGGGTAGTGTACAATAAAAAGAAATACTGGGGTGTAGGTATTGATGCAGATATTATTAAAGCATCTGTGGAAGCATTGGTTGTAGCTGTCAACAAAATCGACGAGATTAAGAATTCTGAGAGTTGTAAAGATGAGAGATTATTAGAAATTACAAATTATCTTTATGCAAATTACAAGGATGTGACCCTGGATGATTTATCTGAAAAGTTTTTCCTTACCAAACCTTATTTGTCAAAATACATTAAAGAAAAATCCGGGATGACTTTTGGGGATACCTTAAAGGAAATACGGATGAAAAAGGCACGGGCAATGCTAAAGAGCAATAATACAACGGTAGAAAGTATTGCTGAATCGGTGGGATATCAAAACGTAGAGCATTTCAACAGAGTGTTTAAGAAAATGTATCATATGACCCCTGTACAGTTTAGAAACCGAAGATAAAAAGAACCGGTGCAGTAATGCTGCACCGGTCCACTTTATTTTAATATTATTTTTCTTCAGCAAGTTTATCAAGCTTACCGCTCATAAGCCAAAGAATAACACCCAGAATGATTACAACGGCTGCAACTGAACCATATCCCGCCTGGAATGGAACTGTCTTCAGGAAAGCATACAGTGCCGGATAAATCATGGTTGCAAAGAACACGGCGATTGGCCAGAGTCCCAGCAACAAGCCTAATACCTTAGCAGGTGCAAACATTGTAATAAAAGAGTTGCCAAGAGGAGAGAAGACCATCTCACCAACTGACATCAATAATGCGATTACAATAATCCAAAGCAGTGATGCCTGACCTTCGCCTCTGATGATATCAGCAAGTACCATAGCTACGAAAGAGCATCCGACTAAAATCATACCAAGAGATGTCTTTTTGAACATACTCAAATCGCCCTTAGGACGTCTTGCAAGTCTTGCCCAAACACCAGCAAGTACTGGTCCGAGAATGATACATGTGATTGCATTAAGAGAGTCAAAGTAGGATGTAGGAACCTGCCAGCTTCCGATATACCAGTTTGCACGGTTCAGGAAGTCTGCACCATCACCATATCCAAAATAGAAGTATGCAGGCATATATGCCATATACCATACCACCCAGAATACGATTGAAAACATAGTAACCAGGACAATAGCAAGGATACGTTTCTTATCACTTGTTGTAAGAGGCTGTGTTTCTTCAGCCTTTTTCTTTTTACTGTCAATGAACTTTCTCTGGTCATGCTTGAATGGTTTTTTACCTGCATCACCCAATGCTTTTTGATTTAACCCAAACCAGATTGCATCTACAAAAAGGAAGATTGCACAGAGCAGGAATACAAAATTATATCCCATCGGGCCTACTGCAAGCACAACAAATGTTGTTCCGACGAATGAACCGATATTTACAAATGAATACTGGATGGAGAATGCTTCGGTCAACTCATCCTTGTCTTCAAATAACAGGCCATTTACACCAGATAAATTTCCTTTAAATAAACCAGTTCCAACTGCCACAAAGAGAATCATCACCCATACAAGTGTAGTGGATTTCGCTTGCCATGTACATAAGTAACCAATGCCCATTAAAATCATACCTGTGATAACACAGATTCTCGGGCTTAACCAGTAGTCAGCAATATATCCACCGATAATTGGTGTAATATAAGTAGCTGCTACAAAAATAGCGGACATAGATGCTGCTTTAGCATCTGTCAGCCCAAGGCCGCCGCCTGCTGCATTCGTTGCGATCCAAATTGCCAGCAAATATTTTACTGTATAGAACGCACAACGCTCAAATGTGAAACCTAAGGCACATACGTAAAAACCAAAAGGTTTCCTCTTTTTTGTTGCTTCCATAATAAAAACCCTCCAATTAGCTTTTAATTTTAGCACAATATAGTGCAAAATATTGATGAGAATACATACCAGATATTCTCTAAAATGATTAGAAAAACCTCCTTTGTCAAAATTTTCTCCACGAAAAGATTGTACCATAGTTTATACAAAAGAACAAACAAATTTTAATACTTTTTTAATAAATTTTTATACACTTTTTATAAGTTTTCCATTGTATTATTATACCTAAAATGAATAAAAATAACATAAAATTTAAAATTTATATTTCAATTCCTAATATCTACTATATTTATTTATTGTTAAAAAAATATCAAAACATTCATTTTCATATTTGCTATTTCTAATTAGATAATATACACTAAAATCATTAAAAATTAATTTTTATTTTAAACAGGTCGGACAAAAACACAATCAAATATGGCAAAACATTTCTCTGCTGAAATTGTATTACAAGATAAATAGTGATATACTATTTTGTATTGAAAGAAAAGGAGGTTTTTTCATGAAAGTTTCAGAAAGAGTTGACAGGCTTCGCCAGTTAATGGAAGAGAAGGGGATTGATGCTTATGTTATCCCTACGGCAGATTATCACCAAAGTGAGTATGTTGGGGAACACTTTAAGGCGAGAGCTTTTATGACCGGGTTTACCGGGTCTGCGGGAACGGCTGTTTTTACAAAAGATGAGGCCGGTATGTGGACAGACGGGCGATATTTCATTCAGGCTGCCCTGCAGATGGAAGGGACCGGAGTTGCACTCCGCAAAGCTGGAGAGCCAGGGGTCCCTACGATTGAAGAATATTTAAAAGAATCACTTCCGAATGGCGGTGTGATTGGATTTGACGGCCGCACAGTAGGAGTGGATGAGGGACAAGCTTATGCTGATATTGCTGCTGCAAAAGGCGGAAGCGTTGTTTATGACGGTGATCTGGCAGACAGCATATGGACAGACAGGCCAGCTTTATCAGAAAAACCTGCATTTTTGCTGGATTTAAAATATGCCGGTGAGACAACCGCCTCTAAGCTGGAGCGTGTGAGAGCCAAAATGAGGGAAGCTGGTGCGAATGCACATATTATTACAAGCTTAGATGATACCGGATGGCTTTTGAATGTGCGTGGAGATGATGTAGAGTATTTTCCTCTGCTCCTTTCCTATACGATTGTAAAGATGGATTCTGTGGAGCTTTATGCTGATGAACGTAAGTTTAATGATGAGATTAAAGCAGAATTTGCAAAGAATCAGGTTTGCATACATGCATACAACGATGTTTATGAAGCTGTCAGGACATTTGGGGCAGATGATGTCATCCTGATTGATCCCAAACGAATGAACTATGCACTTTATAATAATATTCCTAAAGCTGCCAAGACCGTTAAGCGGGAAAATCCTACTATTATTATGAAGGCCGTTAAGAATGATGTTGAAGTTCAAAATATTAAAAAAGCTCATATTAAAGACGGCATAGCGCATACAAAGTTTATGTACTGGCTGAAAAAGAACATAGGTAAAATAGAAATCACAGAGCTTAGCGCATCTGATAAACTGGAAGAATTCCGCAGACAGCAGGAAAATTTCCTGTGGCCCAGCTTTGAGCCAATCTGTGCCTATAAAGAGCATGCAGCGATTGTGCATTACTCTTCTTCTCCTGAGACGAACATAGAACTGAAAGAAGAGGGACTGTTCCTGACAGACACAGGCGGACATTATTATGAAGGCTCTACAGATATTACACGGACAATTGCTCTGGGTGAGGTCAGCCAGACAGAAAAGGATCATTTTACTGCAGTTGCTGCAAGTATGCTGAATCTGGCAGATGCGAGATTTCTTTATGGCTGTATTGGTATGAATCTTGATTATGTGGCAAGGGAACCTTTCTGGAGGCAAAACTTAAACTATAACCACGGAACCGGACACGGTGTAGGCTACCTTGGAAATATCCATGAACCTCCTACAGGTTTCCGCTGGCAATACCGCCCTCATGAAACCTGCCCATTTGAAGCAAACATGATTATTACAGATGAGCCGGGGATCTATATTGAAGATTCACATGGTATTCGTATAGAAAATGAATTGTTAGTATGCAAAGGGGTAAAAAATGAATATGGTCAGTTCATGCATTTTGAACCTGTTACATTTGTTCCCATCGATTTAGATGCCATTAATCCGGAGTTGATGACCGAAAAAGAGAAAGTACTTCTGAACGATTATCATAAAAAGGTTTACGAGCTTATAGCTCCGCATCTGACAGAAGAAGAACAGGAATGGCTCAAAGACTATACAAGGGCGGTCTAAGAGCAGATTCAAAATCACCCAAAATACTCCATACCTATTGCACTGTTGATACAGAAGGGACGATAAATATGAGTATACCTGAAGTTAAAAACATCCCAGATACCCCGTCTTTTGGCATTGGATATTTAAAGCTGCCTGCAGACAGTCCTAATAAGATTGAGAACTATACACTGCTGGATATAAATCCGGCTTTTGAAGAGTTGACAGGATGGAACAGGGAGCATGTGTTAAATAAGAGAGTGTCCGAGATTTTCAGCCATACAGACCCTACAGTGTTTTCCTGGCCATTATATCTTGAAAATGCTGCACGGTCGGGAAAAACCCAGGAAACAGTGCAATGGTTCGAGGAGTTTAAACGGTATCTTAAAATGACGGTTATACCCTCGGACAATACATCCTTTATGGTTATTATTCAACATCCTTACAAAGAAGAGGCTGTAACCAGTCAAAAAGAAGATTTGATTCCATTGCTGAAGGATTTGAATATAATTTTCAATAATACCCATGATGCCATCAGCCTTGTGGAATATACTAAGAATGGTTTCCAATACGTCCTCAATAATATTGTTCATCAGCGCCTTACAGGATTTAACAATATCAGAGGGTTATCCCCCATACAGCTTGTTGGTGAGGAAGTGGGACGAAAACTTATCAAGTATTATGAGCAGTGCGTGAATACTGGCCAGCCGGTCCGCTATGAACAGGTGTTTAACTTTTCACCGGGAAGCCGGATCTGGCAGACGGAATTGACTCCCATATTCGATGAAGGGAAAGTACGTTACCTCCTGTGTTCCAGCCAGGATGTTTCAGAACTTCAAAATATCAGGGAGGAACATGAGGCACTAAACAGACGTTTTCAGGCCATGTTCGAACAGCATTGTGCCCTTAAAGTAGTTTTTGATTCCCTGACTGGAAAAATTGTAGATGCGAATCCTGCTATATGCAGCTATTTTGGCTATACAAAAGAAGAGGTATTAGGACACAATGTTCAGGAGTTTAATCTTTTACCTCCGGAGCTGCAGGATGAACGTTTTCAAAGTACATTAAATGGAGAGGCTTTGTTTTTTGCTGCCCCGCACCGCCTCAGAAGCGGAGAAACCCGGCTTTTAGACGTCTATGCCTCTCCTGTTATAGGCAGAGGGCAGAGACTGCTCTACGCCATTTTGTTTGACGTGACAGACCGGGAACGCTACCGTGAAGAATTATTGCAGGAAAAAGAGATGCTAAGAACAACGCTGTACTCCATCGGAGATGGTGTAGTCACGACAGACAATGATGGCATCATCACCAGCCTCAACATTGTTGCCCAGGAATTAACAGGCTGGGATAATATGGCTTTGGGCAGGCCCTTTAACGAAATATTTACTTTGCAAAATGAATATACCGGACAGCGGGTTGAGGACCCCGTACAGGAAGTACTCAAGACAGGCCGGATTGTGGGACTTGCAAATCATACAGAACTAATAAACCGGCATGGCTGGTGCATCCCTATTATGGATAGTGCCGCCCCTATAAAATCAGAAGATGGGCGGATAAATGGTGTTGTAATGGTATTTCGTGATGTCAGCGGCGAGAAAGAGCATAGCAGACAAATTGAATTTTTAAGCTATCACGATCACCTGACCGGACTCTACAACAGACGTTACATAGATGAACTTATTGGTCGTATGGATGCAGCAGAAAATATGCCGATTTCCGTCATTATGGGAGATGTTAACGGCTTAAAACTCATAAACGATGTTTTTGGGCATGGCACTGGGGACAGACTGCTGAAACAAGTCGCTTCATTGTTTACAGAAAACTGCAATAAAGATGACGTTATCGCCCGCTGGGGCGGTGATGAATTTGTTGTTGTGATGCCCCGTACAAGCTTGAACACTGCTGAAACAGTTATCCAGAAACTCAAAGATATTCAGATTCCAATAAATGAGAGCAGCCTGTCCCTCAGCTTATCCCTCGGATGCGCAAGTAAAGACAGGATGGAAAGCAATATTCAGGACGTCTTGCAGTATGCTGAAAAATATATGTATCATCAGAAGCTCTTAGATGGAAAGAGCCATCGGAATGCTATTATCAGCACCTTACTGGCTACTCTTTATGAAAAGAGCAATGAAACGGAAGAGCATTCAAAGCGGATTGAGAAATACTGTCATTCTATAGGGAGAAAGCTGAGGCTTTCCTCTAAAGATATGGATGACCTTTCCCTGCTTGCACTTTTACATGATATCGGTAAGGTTAGTATTGATCCAAATATTTTGCGGAAGCCCGGTTCTCTCACACCGGAAGAGTGGGATGAAATGAAGCGCCATCCCGAAATTGGTTACCGTATTGCCCAGGCAACCCCTGACCTTACAATTGTTGCTGACTTTATTCTTTCTCATCACGAGCGCTGGGACGGAAAGGGTTATCCCCGGGGACTAAAAGAGAAAGAAATTCCTCTTGTCTGCCGCATCCTGGCAGTGGCAGATGCCTTTGATGCAATAACAAATGACCGTGTATACAGGAAAGCTATGACTATTGAAGAGGCCATACTTGAACTTAAAAGAAATGCCGGGAAGCAATTTGATCCTCAGACTACAAGTCTGCTGATTGAAATCATTATGAATGAAGAGTGTTGAATCATACCTTATTGAACATTAACAGTTCAATTAAGTATAGAATAAAGTCCTCAAAGCTTTCCGTATATGTTCCTCCTTGCAATCAAAATCCCAGTATTGTATAATCAGAATGTTAAATTGGTAAAACAGAAAGAAACTGGGACATTTCCCAGAACCATGAGAAGAGGAACTACTGTGAATGAAAATAGCTTAAACACAAATGAAAACAGCACAAATGAGCTGTTGTTTAGAATTGAGGAAAAATATAAGCGTCTCAGCAAGGGACAAAAGCGCCTCGCCGACTATGTCTGTGAGAATTATGATAAAGCAGTATTTTTAACGGCTGCGCGGCTTGGGGAAATTGTGGGGGTTAGTGAGTCCACAGTAGTACGTTTTGCCACGCAGCTTGGATATAAAGGATATCCTGGATTTCAGAAAGCTCTGGAAGAGCTGGTACGAAACCGGTTGAATTCTATCCAAAGAATGGAAGTGACTTACGGCAGAATCAGCCAGTCTGAGATTCTTACCACCGTATTGCAGTCTGATATTGAAAAAATTAAGCTGACTCTTGCAGCTATTGACCAAAAAGCTTTTGAACTTGCAATTGATACGATTCTGAGTGCCAGAAAGATTTATGTGATTGGAATACGAAGCTGTGCTCCTTTAGCAACATTTCTTACATTTTATCTGAACTTAATCTGCGAAGATGTGACCGCCGTGGACACAAACAGTTCCAGTGAGATTTTTGAGCAGCTTATTCGTATTAATGAAAAAGATGTTATCATTGGGATCAGTTTTCCCAGATATTCCATGCGTACTTTAAAGGCGTTGGAATTTGCCAGCAACAGGAAAGCAAAGGTGATTACACTGACCGACAGTATACATTCTCCTATGAATCTATATTCCTCCTGCAATCTGATTGCAAGAAGTGACATGGCTTCTATTGTGGATTCTCTTGTTGCTCCCCTTAGTGTGATTAATGCTTTAGTAGTGGCTCTCTGTATGAAAAAGCAGAATGAAGTAATCACTACTCTCGAAACATTAGAAAAAATATGGGACGAATATCAGGTATACAGTGCAGATGAGCTGAACCAAGTGAGAAGTACACTCTCTGTAACCCCAGACCCGAAAGGAAAAGAAGATGAGTAAGGTGTTCATAGCCGGTGGCGGTGCGGCGGGAATGATGGCCGGAATTTTTGCTGCCAGAAACGGACATGAAGTTCATATATATGAGAAAAATGAAAAGCTGGGGAAAAAGCTTTTCATTACTGGAAAAGGCAGGTGTAATATTACAAACGCAGGAGATATGGATACTCTCTTTGCTTCTGTGATTAGCAATCCCAAATTTCTATATAGTGGCTTTTATAGTTTTACCAATGAACAGGTGCTTGATTTTTTTAAAGAATTAGGCATTAAAATAAAGATAGAGCGAGGAAACCGCGTATTTCCCGAGTCTGACCATTCCTCTGATGTCATAGGTGCTATGACCCGGGAGCTAAAACGGCTTCATGTGGAAATACACCTGCACAGTGAAGTGAAAGAAATATGTACAGAAAACGGCAAATTCCAAAGCATCCTTCTGTCAGACGGAAAAAAAATACCGGCAGATGCCTGTATTATTGCTACCGGGGGAATTTCCTATCCGTCAACAGGCTCTACCGGGGACGGATACCGGTTTGCCAGACAAGCCGGACATTCTGTAACAGAATTATTTCCCTCCCTTGTCCCTATGGAAGTAAAAGAACCATACATCATGGAATTGCAGGGTCTTTCCTTACGCAATGTAAATGTTGCCATTTATGATGGAAAAAAAAGGATTTACGAAGAATTTGGAGAGATGCTGTTTACACATTATGGAGTAAGCGGTCCAATTATTATCAGCGCAAGCAGTCTGATCGGACCGATATTAAATGAGAAAAACCTCAGGCTCACCATTGATTTAAAACCAGCATTATCTATGGAACAGCTGGACCAGCGGGTTCTAAGGGATTTTGGAGAAAACAGGAATAAGCAGTTTAAAAATGCAGTCGACAAGCTGTTTCCGGGCAAATTAAAACCGGTCATGCTTGAGTTGAGCCAAATAGATCCTGATAAAAAGGTTCATGAAATAAGCCGGGAGGAAAGACTGAAATTCGTAACTTTGATAAAAAATCTGGAAATGACACTAACCGGGCTGAGAGGCTTCAAAGAAGCAATTATTACCAAAGGCGGTGTGGACGTGAAACAGATTGATCCCGGAACTATGGAATCAAAACTTGTCCGGGGGCTGTATTTCACCGGAGAGGTACTGGATCTGGATGCGCTCACCGGAGGATTTAATTTACAGATTGCATGGTCTACAGCATATCTGGCAGGCAATGCGGTATACTAAACAAGGAAACATCCATGTTACTAAGGCATGAAAAGACCATGCCTTAGTCAACAGGATGTACTTTGCAACATAAGACTTTAAAATACAAAGCCTACCTTATTGAACATTAGTAGTTCAATAAGTATCAGTTGCATAAGTAGGGAGGAATACAATGGGATATAATGTTGCAATTGATGGTCCTGCTGGGGCAGGAAAAAGTACGATAGCCAGGCTGGTGGCTAAACAGAAGGGCTATGTTTACGTAGATACGGGTGCCCTTTACCGTGCACTGGCTGTTTATTTTTTAGATGCAGGCATCGCACCTGGTGAAACGGAGAAAATCATAGCAGCATGCAAAAATGCAGATGTGAGCATAAAATATAAAAACGGAATCCAGCAGGTCTATGTAGGCGGTGTGAATATAACTTCCCGTCTCAGAGAAGAGGCGGCGGGGAACATGGCTTCTTTTAGTTCTGCCATCCCGGAGGTAAGGGAAAAGCTTTTAGAACTTCAAAGAGAGCTGGCAAAAAAGGAGGACGTCGTTATGGACGGCAGAGATATCGGTACAAAGATTCTTCCCTTTGCAGATGTGAAAATCTATCTGACAGCCAGCACATCAACAAGGGCAAAAAGACGCTATGATGAACTGATGGAAAAAGGAATATCCTGTGATTACAGCCAGATTGAGAGGGATATTGAAGAACGGGATTCCAGAGATATGAACCGCAAGACAGCCCCGCTGAAACAGGCGGAGGATGCAATACTGATTGACAGTTCCAACATGACCATCGAAGAAGTGGTGTCTGAAATTATAAAACATTGCAAATAGGAGGTGGGAAGCGATGGAAGTCAAACGGGCAAAAACAGCCGGATTCTGCTTCGGCGTAAAGCGTGCCGTAGACACAGTCTACGAACAGCTTGAAAAAGAAAAGGACAGCCAGATTCAGATATACACATACGGTCCAATCATCCATAATGAAGAAGTCGTTAAGGATATGGAAAAGAAAGGCATCAAAGTTCTGAAAAGCCAGGAGGACCTGGAGCAGTTGACGGAAGGCATTGTCATTATCCGCTCCCACGGTGTGCCTGAGTATATTTGTACAAAGTTGAATGAAAAGGGGCTGACAGTAATTGATGCAACCTGTCCCTTTGTGAAGAAAATACATAGGATTGTAAAAAGAGAAAGCCAGAACGGCGCACAAATCGTTATTATAGGCAATCCTAATCATCCTGAAGTAGAAGGAATTAAGGGATGG
This sequence comes from Faecalicatena contorta, assembly GCF_003149105.1. Lineage (GTDB taxonomy): Bacteria > Bacillota > Clostridia > Lachnospirales > Lachnospiraceae > Muricomes > Muricomes contortus_C. Next base: position 460,669 of record NZ_QGDS01000001.1, read on the forward strand.
GCAGAGAAAAACGTAACTGTGATACAAGACACCCAGGAAGCAGAAAAATTTACAGCTGAGCCGGGAAAGGCCGTCTGCATTGTTGCTCAGACGACATTTAATTACAATAAATTTCAAGATTTAGTTGAAATTATTTCTAAAAAGGGTTATGATGTAAGTGTTTTAAATACAATCTGCAGTGCAACGAAAGAACGTCAGACTGAGGCACACCGTATTGCAGAAGAGGTGGATGCTATGATAGTGATTGGCGACAAGCATAGTTCCAACACTCAGAAGTTATTTGAAATATGCCAGAAAGCATGTAAAGATACGTACTATATACAGACACTTGACGATTTGGATTTGAATCAATTAGGGTCAGTGGAAACAGTAGGTATTACAGCAGGGGCATCCACGCCCAACAATATAATTGAGGAGGTTCAAAATAATGTCAGAATTATCTTTTGAACAAATGTTAGACGAGTCATTCAAAACAATTCACAACGGAGAGGTAGTTGAGGGTACAGTCATTGATGTTAAGCCGGACGAGATTATCCTGAATATCGGATATAAGGCAGACGGCATTATCACAAAGAATGAGTATTCCAACGACCAGTCAGTAGATCTGACGACTGTTGTTTCAGTTGGAGATCCAATGACAGTTAAGGTTTTGAAGGTAAATGACGGTGAGGGCCAAGTATTGCTGACTTACAAGAGACTCGCTGCGGAAAAGGGCAATGAGAGACTGAGAGAAGCTTTTGAGAGCAAAGAAGTTCTGAAGGCTACAGTTACTCAGATCCTCGGAGGAGGTTTATGTGCAACAGTAGAAGAAGCGCGCGTATTCATTCCGGCAAGTCTTGTATCTGATTCTTATGAGAAGGATTTGAGCAAATATGAAGGACAGGAGATTGAGTTTGTTATCAGCGAATTCAATCCTAGAAGAAACCGTGTAATTGGTGATAGAAGACAACTGCTTGTAGCAGAGAGAGCAGAAAAGCAAAAAGAATTGTTTGCAAAGCTGCAGGTTGGTGATACAATTGAAGGAACTGTTAAAAATGTAACAGACTTTGGTGCATTTATTGATCTTGGCGGGGTAGACGGATTGTTACATATTTCCGAGATGTCCTGGGGAAGAGTAGAGAATCCAAAGAAGGTGTTCCAGGTAGGGGAGACCTTAAAAGTACTCGTAAAAGATATCAATGATACAAAGGTTGCACTCAGCCTGAAGTTCCCGGAGATGAATCCGTGGGCACATGCTTCAGAGGATTTCGCTGTGGGTACAGTTATTACAGGCAGAGTGGCACGTATGACAGATTTTGGTGCATTTATTGAACTTGCACCAGGAGTAGATGCACTGCTTCACGTTTCTCAGATTTCAAGAGCGCATGTTGAGAAGCCGTCTGATGTCCTTTCTGTAGGGCAGGAGATTACAGCTAAGATTGTAGACCTGAACGAAGCTGAGAAGAAAATCAGCCTGAGCATGAAGGCTTTGGAGCCGGATGAAGCGCAAGATGCGGATGATGTAGAAGAATAAAACTAATACAAAAGTAGAGACCGAAAGGTCTCTACTTTTTTGCTGTTTCATATATTAAAAAACCTATTTTTATATTGGCACGTTAAGAAGTTGTTAAAGAAACAACAAATTGTACTAATTTACGTGCAATAAATTGTCTATATTTGCTAGCTTTTATGCACAAATTCTAGTACAATATGAACTATATGAAAAAGAAAGGAAGGTAGCAGAGAATGGGGTTTTTAACTTTTAAAGGTGGAATCCATCCAAATGACGGTAAAAGTTTGTCAAAAGACCAGGCAATTACAGAATTACTACCAAAAAGTGATTTACTGTATCCGCTTTCACAGCATATAGGCGCTCCGGCAAATCCAGTTGTCCAAAAAGGCGACCATGTTTTAAAGGGCCAGAAAATTGCGGAGGCAGGAGGATTTGTATCGGCACCAGTTTATTCCTCTGTGTCAGGAACGGTCAAAGGAGTGGAAACACGTCTGAATCCTACCGGAACCAAAGTGACTTGTATTGTGATTGAAAATGACGGGAATTATGAGGAAAGCGAATATGAACCTGTAAAATCGCTGGAAGAACTGACAAGGGAAGAGGTCCTTAACCGGATTGCGGAAGCGGGAATCGTGGGCATGGGTGGTGCCGGGTTTCCAACGAGAGTAAAACTTTCACCGAAAGAACCTGAGAAAATCGATTATATTATAGCAAACTGTGCGGAATGTGAGCCTTATATTACAGCTGACTACCGGAGGATGCTTGAGTATACGGAAGAACTTGTAAGTGGTATGAGAGTGATCCTTTCTCTTTTCGAACATGCGAAGGGTATTTTTGCAATAGAAGACAATAAAAAAGAGTGTATTGAAAAAATAAAGGATGCTATAAAAGATGAGCCGCGTATGGAGGTACAAGTACTTCAGACGAAATATCCCCAGGGAGCGGAGCGCCAGCTTATCTATGCCGCAACAAAACGTGCAATTCATTCCGGCATGCTTCCTGCAGACGCCGGATGTATCGTAGATAATGTAGAGACCTTGGTCGGAATTCATTATGCGGTGATGGAAGGAAGACCATTGATGGAGCGTGTCGTAACTGTCAGTGGGGATGCCATACAACATCCCGGTAATTTTAAAGTTCTTTTAGGGACAAACCAGCAGGAACTTGTAGAAGCTGCGGGCGGATTTAAGACAGAACCCAAAAAGGTGATATCTGGCGGGCCTATGATGGGATTCGCTATGATGACACTGGACACACCTGTGACAAAAACATCCTCTTCTCTTCTGGCATTTTCTGAGGATGCAGTTGCAAAAGAAAAACCGGCGCCATGCATTAACTGCGGACGCTGTGTAGAAGTCTGCCCATGCCGGCTTATTCCCGCCAGGCTTGCTGATTATGGAGAGAGGCATGATGAGGAGACATTTGCGGCACAGAATGGACTGGAGTGTGTAGAGTGCGGTTCCTGCAGTTATGTCTGTCCTGCAAAACGGCCGCTGAAACAGTCGATTGGGGCAATGCGTAAGATTGCTCTGGCAAACAGAAAGAAAAATTAACAGAGGGGTGAATTAAAAGTGAACGAGAATTATAACATATCAGCTTCACCGCATATACGTGATAAAGCAACCAGCAGCAATCTTATGCTGATGGTTCTGATAGCATTATTGCCGGCTACAATTTTCGGCATTTATAATTTCAGACATGAAAATGCATGGCTTCTCGTTGTTGTTACAACAGCGGTCGCCGTATTGTCAGAGTACATATATCAGAAGCTGATGCATAAACCAGTTACCATTAAAGACTTCAGTGCGGCGGTCACAGGTCTTCTTCTTGCATTGAATCTTCCGCCTACCCTTCCATTATGGATGGGGGCTTTGGGTTCTATATTTGCAGTCATCGTAGTAAAACAGTTATTTGGAGGTCTGGGACAGAATTTCATGAATCCTGCCCTGGCAGCAAGATGCTTCCTTCTTATTTCTTTTACAGGGAGGATGACATACTTCGTATATGACGGTGTAACAGGACCAACTCCTCTTGCCAATATGAGAGCCGGCCAGGCAGTAGACACCATGACTATGCTGCTTGGAAATATACGGGGTACAATAGGAGAGACTTCTGTTCTTGCAATTATGGTAGGTGCTATGTTCCTCCTTTTGATGGGAGTCATTGATTTGAGGGTCCCTGGTACTTATATTGTAACCTTCGTCATTTTTATCACAATTTTCGGTGGTCATGGTTTTGACGCACAGTATATCACAGCACATCTCTGCGGAGGAGGTCTGATGCTGGGTGCATGGTTCATGGCTACAGATTATGTGACTTCTCCTATTACATCAAGGGGGCAGATTGTATATGGCGTCTGTCTGGGGCTGCTGACCGGCCTGTTCCGGTTATTCGGCGGCTCAGCTGAGGGAGTCTCCTATGCAATTATCATCGGTAACCTTTTGGTGCCATTGATTGAAAAGATTACCCTTCCAAAACCATTCGGTAAAGGAGGAGAAAAATAATGAATAAAATTATCAAAAATACACTTATACTTACAACCATTACATTGGTTGCCGGTATTCTTCTGGGACTCGTTTACGAGGTAACAAAAGCCCCAATTGCGGCTGCCCAGGAGAAGGCGAAGCAGGAGGCATTTAAGCTGGCGCTCCCGGACGCTGCTTCCTTCGAAGCATATTCCGGTTATGATGAGAGTGATGCGGCTGAAGTATTAAGAAATGCAGGCTATCCCGATGCTGATATTACCGAAGTGGTCATAGGAAAAGATGGTAATGGAAATGATTTAGGATGTGTTATTACTGTGGTTTCCCATGAGGGATACAGCGGTGACATTACCATGTCCGTGGGGCTTTTGGCAGACGGAACTGTAAAAGGCGTAGAGATGCTTTCTATCAGCGAAACTGCAGGGCTGGGCATGAAAGCGGCAGAGCCTGATTTCAGAGGCCAGTTCCAGGATAAACAAGTAAGCAAATTCTCCTACACCAAGAGCGGAGAGCAGGGTGATGATAAAATAGATGCACTCAGCGGAGCTACAATTACAACAAATGCTGTAACAAATGCAGTGAATTCTGCTCTGGCTTATTTTCAGAATATGTTAGGAGGTAGTGTCAATGAATAAGTATACAGAAAGACTGTATAACGGTCTCGTCAAAGAAAATCCTACCTTCGTGCTGATGCTGGGAATGTGTCCCACACTGGCAGTTACAACTTCTGCTGTGAACGGCATTGGTATGGGACTTTCAACAACCGTTGTACTTGTATTATCAAACCTGTTGATTTCCATGCTGAGGAAAATTATACCGGATTCCGTCAGGATGCCGGCGTTCATCGTTGTTGTTGCATCCTTTGTTACAATCGTACAGTTTTTAATGGAAGGATTTGTTCCAAGCCTGTATGATTCCCTTGGTATTTATATCCCTCTGATCGTTGTAAACTGTATTATTCTTGGAAGAGCAGAGAGCTATGCTTCCAAATATCCTATTCTGCCGTCCATATTTGACGGTATTGGAATGGGACTTGGATTTACCGTAGGCTTGATGGCAATCGGTATTGTCAGAGAACTCCTCGGTTCTGGAAAAATATTTAACGTACAGCTGCTTCCAACTTCTTATGAGCCTATTACCATTTTCATTCTGGCACCGGGTGCATTCTTTGTTCTTGCAGTGCTGACAGCTTTACAGAATAAGGCCAGAAACAGAGCTGCCAAAAAAGGTACTCCCGTACCTGAAGCAGCGGGATGTGGTGCAGGATGCGCCACCTGCGGGATGAAAGAAAAGGAATAGGAGGGGAACAAAATGAGAGAATTATTATTACTTGCGGTTGGTTCTGCACTTGTAAATAACGTTGTACTTAGCCAGTTCCTTGGAATTTGTCCGTTCCTCGGTGTTTCTAAAAACGTTAAGACTGCAGCCGGCATGGGCGGTGCTGTTATTTTTGTTATAACCATCGCATCATTTGCAACAAGCGTGATTTACAAATTTATTCTTGTACCGTCAAACTTTGAATACTTACAGACTATCGTCTTTATTCTTGTTATCGCAGCATTGGTGCAGTTTGTAGAAATGTTTTTAAAGAAGGCAATGCCGCCGCTTTATAATGCGCTTGGCGTATATCTGCCTTTGATTACAACCAACTGCGCGGTTCTTGGTGTTGCGCTGACGAATGTACAGAAATCTTACAATGTTTTGGAAGGCGTAGTAAATGGATTTGCGACTTCAACCGGATTTTTGGTTGCCATTGTTCTGATGGCAGGTATCCGTGAAAAAATTGAACACAATGATATTACAGAATCATTCCAGGGAACTCCGATCGTTCTGGTTACAGCAGGACTGATGGCAATTGCCTTTTTCGGATTTTCAGGATTAATTTAGGAGGGAAGAGACATGAGTATATCAGGAATTTTAATAGCTGCGGCAATCGTCGGCGGCACTGGATTATTCATCGGTGTTTTCCTTGGAATATCGGGTAAAAAGTTTGCCATAGAAGTTGATGAGAGAGAAGAGGCTGTCTTAGAAGCCCTTCCAGGAAACAACTGCGGCGGATGTGGATACCCCGGATGTTCCGGTCTTGCTGCTGCTATCGTAGCAGGTGAAGCTGACATAGGTGCATGTCCGGTAGGCGGTACTCCGGTCGCTGAGAAAATTGGTGAAATTATGGGTATGTCTGCAGAAGAGCAGATCCGTCAGGTAGCTTTTGTAAAATGCGGCGGAACCTCTGAGCTGGCAAAGGATGAATATGAATATTTTGGAATCGAAGACTGTATCATGGCACATATGATGCAGGACGGCGGGCCAAAAGGCTGCAGCTATGGCTGCCTTGGCTTTGGAACTTGTGTGAGGGCATGTCCATTTGACGCAATACATATTATGGAAGGTATCGCAGTCGTAGACAGAGAGAAATGTAAAGCCTGCGGAAAATGTGTAGCTGTATGTCCTAAGCAGTTGATAGAAATGTTTCCCTATGAGCAGAAGCACATTGTCCAGTGCAATTCTCATGATAACGGGAAAACAGTGAGAGATGTTTGTCAGGTTGGATGTATCGGATGCCGTATCTGTGAGAAGAATTGTGAAGCAAAAGCAGTGACAGTGACAGATAACCTGGCATACGTTGACCCTGCTAAATGCGCAAATTACGGCGTATGCGCTGAAAAGTGTCCGAGAAAAATTATCACACCGCGGGCATAATTGAAGACAAAGACCAGTTCAGATTTATTAAAACAGACAGCAAAATGCCTGCCCCGCAGTTTACTCACTGGGGCAGGCATTCTTGTAATTACCCGGCATAATGCAGGCTGTAATCCTCGGTTATAAATATAGCACTGATTCCGTCCAGGCTTTCTATCAACGCAGTTCCCTGTTCCAGCCCCAGGGCAAAGCAGGTAGTGCTTAATCCATCCCCGTCCACGGAAAGGTCTGAGATAATCGTAACCTGCAGGAGATTATTATCAAAGGGGTAGCCTGTGGAAGGGTTCAGGAGATGGTGGTAAATTTTTCCGTCTTTTTTAAAGTATCTTTCGTAGGTGCCGGAGGAAACCACGGATTTTCCATTGACATCCACGCTGGTCATTACTGTGTTTCTTTCATCAAACGGTTTCTGTATTCCAATATGGAAGTTTTCACCGTCTGTTTTTCCTCCTACAGCCAGTATATTGCCGCCCAGGTTAATCAGGGCATGCTCAATCCCCTGTTCTGTCAGATAAACTTTCAATTCATCTGCAATAAATCCTTTAGCAATTGCGCCTAGATCAATGGCAGCTTCTGGATCTTTCAGGCTGACTGTATTACCTTCTAGGACAACATTTTTATAGTTTACATGACTTTTAGCCTCGTCAATAGCAGATTGGGCCGGAATATTGCCGGGATTATTTTTAATATCCCACAGCTCACTTAATGGGGCTATGGTAATATCGAAGCCTCCTTCTGACAACTGGCTGTAATACAGACCTTTTCTTATTACTTCTGCCGTCTTGGCATCCACCTGCACTTTAGCGCCTCCGGCAGAATTGATTCTGGAGATATCGCTGGTTTCAATGGTTCTGCTGAGCAGCTGTTCATATTGTGCACATATATCCTCGCAGTACTCTAAGATTGTCTCATCTGTGCTCCCCCATATTTCTACAGATATTACGGTGTCAAAATAAATACCCGTTGTCTTTATGGGATTTTCTAAAGGCGGCTTCGAACAGGCGGAAAGGGTAAACATCAAAACCACAGTCAAAAGAATTATCAAAAGCAAACCGGACTTCCTTATATATTTCATAAACTTCCCCTTTTCATTGGTGTCGTTGTACTAATTTAGTGACGTGAAACATACCGGATTATTATAGTCAATTTCCTTAAAAATTACAATCGAACATGTGATTGCATTCTAAAAGTCAATATGCTATGATAGTGGCTGGAGGCAGCGAAGACGTCAGAGAGGAGACTTATGATTTCATATATTCGCGGTGAACTTGCCGCAATTGAGACAGAAAAAGTAATTGTAGATGTAGGAGGGGTAGGATATGGCATCTATATGCCGGCCCAGTCCCTGGGGCTTCTGCCCCCGCCTGGAAACGAGGTGAAAATCCATACATATTTGAATGTACGGGAAGATGCGATGCAGTTGTTTGGTTTCCTGACAAGGGATGACCTGGAAGTGTTCCGGCTCGTAATCGGAGTCAGCGGAATCGGTCCCAAAGGAGGATTGAGTATCCTCTCCCAGCTTTCACCGGACTCCCTGCGTTTCGCAGTAATGTCAGGAGATGTGAAGGCAATCTCGGCTGCACCGGGCATAGGAAAGAAAACGGCTGAAAAGCTCATTATTGAACTGAAAGATAAACTAAGTATAGAAGATGTCCTGAATAATGCTGTACAGGAATCAGACACTGCTTTTGTACCGAGGAATTCTAATGGGATTCAAGCTGAAGCAGTACAGGCACTGGTTGCACTGGGATATGGAAACGCAGAAAGTCTGAGAGCAGTAAAACAAGTGACTCTGGAGAATCCAACCGTAGAGGATCTGCTGAAGGAAGCTTTAAAAAAAATATTGTAATTCACCGGAAAACAGAAGTGAGGAAATATAAAGGGAGAGTATGGCAAAGCGAATTATAACAACAGAAAGCCTGGAAGAAGACATCAAGATTGAGAGCAGTCTGCGCCCTCAATTTCTGGATGATTATATCGGACAGGAAAAGGCAAAGGGAACCTTAAATATCTATATTAAGGCCGCAAAAGAGAGAAAAGAGGCATTGGACCATGTACTGTTTTACGGTCCTCCCGGGCTGGGAAAAACCACTCTGGCCGGGATTATAGCAAATGAGATGGGTGTGAATATCAAAATCACTTCCGGACCGGCTATTGAAAAACCAGGAGAAATTGCTGCAATTCTTAACAATCTGCAAGAAAATGATGTTCTCTTTGTAGATGAGATACACAGGCTCAACCGGCAGGTAGAAGAAGTTTTATACCCGGCAATGGAGGATTATGCCATTGATATTATGATTGGAAAGGGCGCTGCAGCCCGTTCTATCCGGCTGGATCTGCCCAGGTTTACTCTGGTAGGAGCAACAACCAGGGCGGGAATGCTGACTGCTCCTCTGCGGGACAGATTTGGAGTGGTCAATCACCTGGAATTTTATACGGAACAGGAGTTAAAAACAATTATTCTGAGGTCCGCACAAGTTCTGAATGTGGAAATTGATGAGAACGGAGCACTGGAGCTGGCGAAGCGTTCAAGAGGAACTCCCCGTCTTGCAAACCGTCTGCTGAAAAGAGTCCGGGACTTTGCCCAGGTAAAATACGACGGAGCCATTACGGAAGCAGTCGCCCATTATGCACTGGATATGCTGGATGTGGATAAATACGGTCTGGACCATATTGACCGGAATATTTTACTTACCATGATTGAAAAGTTCCAGGGGGGGCCTGTGGGGTTGGATACATTGGCGGCGACTATTTCAGAGGATGCAGGTACATTGGAAGATGTTTATGAACCTTATCTGCTCAAAACCGGCTTCATTCAGAGGACTCCCCGGGGCAGAGTTGCTACGGAGCTGGCCTATGGACACTTGGGCCTGCCTTATCAGGAATAATAGTGGTTGTTTTAGGTTACGGCAGCCCATCACTAAGCTGATGGGCTAGGTTGTAAACTGTCAGGAATAATACTCCTGAGCAGGAAATAACTTGAAAAAGTGGTTGGTTTTTGTTTTCATATAGTTTATAATAACAGGTAAGAAACGCGAGGAGGATGCTATGAGTTCAGCAAAACATTTCACAGAAGTCTTAATTGGAGGGAAAGTCTACACATTAAGTGGATTTGAAGGTGAGGAATACCTCCAGAAAGTTTCTTCCTATCTGAACCATAAGATTACAGAATGTGCCAATAGTGAGGGGTACCGGAAGCAAAGTGCTGATACCCGTAATGTGCTCCTTGCCCTGAATATCGCAGACGACTATTTTAAAGCGAAGAAACAGGGTGATTCCCTGGAGAATGATATCGAACTGAAAGATAAAGAGATGTACGATCTGAAGCACGAATTGATATCCGTCCAGATAAAGCTTGAGAATGCAGAAAAAGAACTGGCGAAGATGAAGGAAGAAAATAACGACTTACAAATGCAGATTGTAAAGCTAGAAACAGAGATGAAGAACAGGAGAAAATAAAGATAAGCTGTCTTGGGACAGCTTATTTACTTTCATGGTAACATCCATGCCAAGTGTTCAATGTTTCAATAAGTGGTATAAGCAGGAGGATTGGATTTGACAAAAAGAATACAAGGCAGAAAGAAAATTGAAATACTGGCGCCCGCCGGCTCTTATACCAGTTTTCGGGCGGCGGTTCTGGCAGGAGCAGATGCGGTCTATGCAGGCGGTCCCCGCTTTGGTGCAAGAGCTTTTGCAGACAATTTTACGGAAGAAGAACTGCTGGAAGCCATTGACTATGCACATCTGCATGGGCGTAAGCTTTACCTTACAGTAAATACACTTTTAAAGGACAGCGAGCTGGACGGTCTTTATGATTATCTGGAGCCCCTTTATTGCCGGGGACTGGATGCAGTGATTGTTCAGGATATTGGTGTACTTGACTTTGTAAGAGAGCATTTCCCGGATATGGCTGTCCATGGAAGTACACAGATGACAGTAACAAATACAGAGGGCGCTCTGTTTCTGCAGGAACTGGGAGTAGAGCGGATTGTTCCGTCAAGAGAACTGTCACTAGAAGAAGTACGTGATATGGCAGAGCATACTGATTTGGAAATAGAGTGCTTTGTCCATGGTGCACTTTGTTACTGCTATTCGGGACAATGCCTGCTTAGCAGCCTGATTGGCGGCAGAAGCGGCAACCGGGGACAGTGTGCACAGCCATGCAGGCTGCCTTATACTTTGAACGGAAAAAAAGAGTATCTCCTGAGCCTGAAAGATATCTGCACTCTGGAACTGATACCGGAGATGATTGAAGCAGGCATTGACTCATTTAAGATTGAAGGACGCATGAAAAAGCCGGAATATGTGGCTCTTGTCACCTCTATGTACCGAAAGTATACAGACCTTTACCTGCAGAAAGGAAAAGCAGGATTTCAGGTTTCCCCGCGCGACAAGGAAATGCTTCTGGATATTTATAACCGGGGCGGATTCAGTGAGGGATATTACAGGCAACATAACAGCGGAGAAATGCTTTCACTCAAGCGGCCCAACCATGCCGGAGTGCCTGCATTGAAGATACTTTCCCAAAAAGGACGGGAGATAAGGGGAGAGGCTCTTACAGATATCTACAAAGGGGATATACTGGAAATGTCACAGGGGCAGGATGGAGCTGTTGAGAAGGAAAATTATACCTTTGGTAATGAAGTTCCAAAGGGAAAAGCAGTACAGATTCTCGCGCCAAAGGGATTGACTTTTGCAAAGGGAACCATATTATACCGTATCCGCAGGCAGGAACTGCTGGAGAGAATGCAGAAACTATATGAGGCAGGTACCCTGAAGGAGCCGTTGTATGGAAATTTTTGGGCTTCTCCAGGAGAACCGGCAGTTCTAACCGTAGGCTGTAAAGGATTTTCCGTAACAGTCCGGACAGAGGAAAACACAGAAGAAGCAAAGAATCAGCCCCTGGATAAAAACCGGATCAAAAAGCAGCTCATGAAGACCGGAAATACGGAATTCGTCTTTGAAACATTAGATATTACAGTGGAAGGTGCCATTTTCCTGCCCATGCAGCAAATCAATGAGCTCAGACGTGCAGCTTTAGAACTTCTGATCAAAGAAATCTGCGGAGCATATCACAGAACCAGAAACAAACAGCAAGAAACAGCAGAGCAGAGAGTCACTCATAAAAAAAACAGAAATTTATCCGGCACAGAACCCTGGCTGGCTGTTCTGGCAGAATCAGATGCACAGGTGCGGGCGGCAGCCGGATGTCCTGATGTAAAAAGAATTTATCTGGAATCTTTTATGTATGAGGATTCTTTAAAAGAGCCGGAATTGAAAGAACTATGCAGGGAAGTCTGTGACAAAGGAAAAGAAATTTTTCTTGCTATGCCTCATATTTTCCGCCGGGAATCAATTTCCTTCTTTTCCAGACAGTATGCTGCATTTCTACAGATGGGATTTGACGGTTTTTTAATACGGAATTACGAAAGTTTTCATTTTTTAATGAAACAAGGATTTGACAAGAAGGTTATATTGGACCATAATCTATATGTATTCAACCGGCAGGCAAAGCAGTTCTGGAACAAGCAAGAAGTGCATTCGTTTACCGCACCTGTTGAATTGAACAGAGCAGAACTGGGAAGACTTGGAATAACGCAATCAGAATTAATTGTTTACGGAAGACTTCCCGTGATGGTATCTGCTCAATGCATTGTAAATACAACAGGAGGATGTACGGGAAATCCTGGAGTCTTAAAGATAAAAGACAGGTATCAGAAAGAATTTCCCGTCAGAAATTGCTGTACATTTTGTTACAATGTAATATACAATACAGCGCCTTTGTTTCTGCTGGACCAGAAGGAAGATATTCTAAATCTGGCTCCCACGGGACTTAGAATCCAGTTTACCCAGGAAAACAGGACTGAGGCTGAATATATTCTCAAAACATACAGGGATATTTATCTTGAAGAGAAGGAGCTCCCGCTCATGCACAGGGAGACAGCAGATATGGAATTTACCAGAGGACACTTTAGACGGGGAATAACTTAGAAACAGGTGAAAGATGGTTAATATATTAGTAGAATTATCGAAATATATCATAATTATACTGATGTCAGTTTATACATTTTCGTGTTTTTCTGTATTCGCACAGGAATACGAGGAAGACAAAAAATGGATACTGATACGTCAGAACGTACTAATGTTTTTGCTCCAGTTTACAGCATATTTTGTAATGTATCTGCAGACAAATGAGCAAAAGCTTATGCTTTTTTATGGAGCACAGGTCTTGCTATTGACTGCAGTGCTCATACTTTACCGGGTTTTTTATCCAAAAGTATCCCGGCTGATTCTTAATAATATGTGTATGCTGCTGAGCATTGGTTTTATCATGATTACGCGTCTCACCTATCAAAAAGCAGTAAAGCAGTTTATATTTGCAATGGCAGGGATGGTTATCGGACTCATCGTTCCGGTGATAATACGCAAGCTCAGAGCTTTGAAGGACTGGACTTATATCTATGCAGGAACCGGAATTCTGGCATTGGGCATCGTTGCTGTGTTAGGACAGATTTCCGGCGGTGCAAAACTGGGATTTACCATAGCGGGATTTGGAATCCAGCCTTCTGAATTTGTGAAAATATTATTTGTATTTTTCGTGGCTGCAAGCCTGAATAAATCTACAGAATTTAAAAACATCGTGATAACTACGGCGGTGGCGGCACTCCATGTACTGATACTGGTTTTTTCCACCGATCTGGGAGCTGCCCTGATTATGTTCGTGGTATACCTGGTGATGCTTTATGTGGCAACAAGGCAGCCTTTGTATGCTTTGGCAGGAATCGGAGGCGGCAGTGTGGCCGCCGTTATGGCATATCATTTGTTTTACCATATCCAGGTCAGGGTTTCCGCCTGGAAGGATCCTTTTGCTTCCTACAGCGAGGGCGGATATCAGGTTGCCCAATCTCTTTTTGCAATCGGAACAGGAAGCTGGTTCGGGATGGGGCTGCACCAGGGACTGCCAGACAGTATCCCTGTGGCAGCGGAAGATTTTATATTTTCCGCAATCTCGGAGGAGATGGGTCTTATTTTTGCATTGTGTCTGGTTTTGGTATGTGTTAGCTGCTATGTGATGTTTTTAAATATTGCTATGGCAATCCGCAACCAGTTCTATAAATTGATTGCTCTTGGTCTTGGAACCTGTTATATATTCCAGGTATTCCTGACAATCGGCGGTGTTACGAAGTTTATCCCCTCCACCGGGGTTACTCTGCCGCTGGTCAGTTATGGAGGAAGCTCTATGCTGAGTACCATGATTATGTTTGGGATCATACAGGGTCTGTATATTTTAAGGGAAGACGAGGAAGAGATTATTGAGAAGAGAAGAGAGAGAGAATTTCGAAGAAGTGAGCCGTCAGAAAAGGCCCCGAGGAAAAAACAACAGAGGAAAAAACCAGCGTTTGAAGAAGTTCCGAAACAAAGAGTTCGCTAGGGTAACTTATTTCTTTGTCGCTTTGTTTCTGGCCTTGATGACCTATATTGTATATTTTAATATTGTACGTGCAAAAACCATTGTAAACAGTCCCTATAATGAACGGCAGGACGCATTTGCCGACAGAATTATACGGGGAAATATCGCAGACAGAAATGGAACTATACTGGCGGAGACAGAGGTTTTGGAGGATGGGACTGAAATACGCAGTTACCCCTATGGGGCAGTATTCGCCCATGTCATTGGATATAGTTATCCGTCTGCAGGAAAAAGCGGCCTGGAGTCAGTGGAAAACTTCGAATTACTTACCTCTAATGCCTTTTTCGTACAAAAATTTATAAATGAGTTTAAAGATGAAAAAAACATGGGTGATACCGTTGTCACAACTCTGGATGCAGATTTACAGCAGGCTGCTTACGATGCACTTGGCAGCAATAAAGGGGCTGTGGTTGTGATGGAAGCAAGCACAGGTAAAATTTTAGCCATGGTTTCCGGTCCTTCTTATGACCCTAACAGTGTGGAGGCCAACTGGGAAGCCCTGAACTCAGATGACAGCCAAAGCCCTCTGCTGAACCGAGCTTCCCAGGGGCTCTATGCACCTGGTTCTACATTTAAAGTGGTGACTGCTCTGGAATATATGCGGGAACACGCTGATTATCAAAATTACAGCTACGAATGTGCAGGAGAAATCACAACAGAAGGAACAACCATTCACTGTTTTGATAATACGGCACACGGACTGGAGGATTTGAGAAGCTCTATGGCAAATTCATGTAACTCCTCCTTTGCAAACATTGGACTATCTTTAAATAAAACCGCCTTCCGGAATACAGCGGAAGAATTGTTGTTTAATAAAAAGCTGCCTTCTGTGCTGGATTCCTCCAAAAGTTCTTTTAAAATTACGGAAAGTTCTAACAGTGCAGAGATGATGATGACAGCTATGGGGCAGGGAGAAACCCTGGTCAGCCCATATCATATGGCACTGATTACATCAGCCATTGCCAACGGAGGAACATTAATGGAACCTTATCTCGTTGAAAAAGTAACCAATTACACAGGGGCTGAAATCCGTAAAAATGTACCGAAAAGCTACCGGAAGCTTATGACATTAGATGAAGCCGCACAGTTAAAGGATTATATGAAAGCTGTTGTGGACGAAGGTACCGCTGCGCTGCTGTCCGGCCAGTCTTATACCGCTGCCGGAAAAACTGGTACGGCAGAATACAGTATGGATGATGGGGAGAAGACTCACTCCTGGTTTATGGGATTCACAAATGTGGACAATCCTGAGCTGGTTATCAGTGTAATTATAGAAGGGTACGATGGAAACGACGGAGCAAAGGCAGTGCCGATTGCAAAGCAGATATTGGATTCTTATTACTATTAGAACCTGGCGGTGAATACGATGCAGATGACATTTTACTGTGACTTATATGTCAGCAAAGACCTGGAAATTAAAAAAGAGAAGGTTTTGCAGAAGCTAAAAGCAAATTCTGCACAGCCTTTTGTCTATGTGATAACCCTGGCACAGGGAAAGCAAAACCACCTGGAGTTTTATTCCTCTCTGTTACTGAAACAGCACATTTACGAAGATACTCCGCTGTTTGTAGTAGGCATTGCCAAAGGATATAACGGGGCTCTGCACCTGATAGAGCACATTGTGAAAGAGATTTATGAAAGAACCGAAGATGTGGATATACGCGGTTATATTATGGAACGTCAAAGTAACTGTTCAGGACAGGACTGTGCATTTACTGCACAGCCCGTGTGAAAACGTTGAAGATGTAACAGCAAGCCCCATCGCCAAGGGCAATTTTCATGGGCTTGTGGCGTATCTGCTCATGGTCCTGAGCAGATATATACGTCAAAAAGAATACGGGGAAGGCAGAGTGTGAGAACGGATGTTACATATAATCCTGTTAATTCTGAAAATTATAGCATGGATATTGCTGGCAGTACTTGG
The DNA here is from genome assembly GCF_003149105.1 of Faecalicatena contorta. Lineage (GTDB taxonomy): Bacteria > Bacillota > Clostridia > Lachnospirales > Lachnospiraceae > Muricomes > Muricomes contortus_C. Next base: position 476,739 of record NZ_QGDS01000001.1, read on the forward strand.
ATTATTCGTATTGCTTGTTTGTGTCGTTCTTTTTACGCCTCTGTGCTACCGGGGGGAGGCAGATTGTAAAGGGACACTGGACTCTCTGCGCGGCAGGGTCAGATTTTCCTGGTTTCTTCATCTTGTCAGCGGACACGTGACCTATGAGGACGGAAAACTAGACTGGAAAATCCGGATTGCATGGAAAAACTGGCTTCCGGGCATAGAGGAACGACCTGCTGAAATGGAGGAAGAATGGGAAGACGAACTGAAAATTCCAGCTAAAAAAGTACCTGAAGAACTTCCTTACAAAAAAGAGGAAAAGACGGAAAAAAGAGAAGAGAAAGAACAAAGAAAAGAAACACCTGCGGCTCTCCTCACACCAGAACCTGCAAAAATAACTGAAAAGACAGCAGATGACACGAAACCGCAAAAAAACTTATTTTCTAAAATACGGGAACTATATGAAAAGATCCTAAATAAAATAAAGGCCCTTTACCAAAAGATAAAATATACAATTTTCAAAATCTGTGATACGATAAAATCACTGTTGGAGAAAAAAGATAAGCTGCTGGAATTTATCACAGATGAGGTCCATAAATCAGCCCTCATGACAACACTTACAGAATTAAAGCGGCTTCTTCGTTTTCTTAAGCCGCAGAAATTAAAGATCTTGGCTCATTTTGGATTTGAAGATCCCAGTATTACAGGCTATGTTCTGGCAATCGGCAGTATGATTTATCCATTTTTTGGAAAACATATAGATATCCGGCCCGACTTTGATCAGGAGATACTTGAGGGAGAAATATTCATTTCCGGGAATATACGTGCATTATACCTTATCATATCATTTTGGAATCTGGTATGGGACAAAAACGTCCGCACCACATTCCGGCACATCAGAAAATTTAATCTGTAATTTTGATATACACAGGAATAACTTACATCAGCAAGAATAAAACATATTTTAAATTAAGGAGGAGCAGGCATGGCAGAAGAAAACAATTTCAAGAAAACAGTGGAAGCTTTATTTCAGGGCATGGATCATGTAATAACATCCAAAACGGTAGTAGGGGATGCTATCCATATTAATGATACCATCATCCTTCCTCTCGTGGACGTATCCTTTGGTATGGGGGCTGGATACCTGTCCGGTGATAAAAAAGACAGAGGCACAGGCGGTCTGGGCGGGAAAATAAGCCCCAGTGCAGTTTTGGTTATCAAAAATGGTACAACAAAACTAGTAAACATCAAGAACCAGGATACCATTACTAAAATTTTGGATATGGTACCGGATGTAGTAGATAAATTTACAGCAAAAGAAGAGAAGGTCACGGAAGACGATGTTATGGACATTTTAAGTTCTGAAGAATCTCAAAAAAATGATGCACAAATTTAAATAGAGCTGCATAGAATAGTAGCAAACCCATGCCGGAAGCGAGAGATTATGAAAAGAGTAGTAGGATTCGCATTATTGTGGTTTGCAGCCGGAATGCTTTTGATGCTTGTATTGCCAAATGCATTTGGTCTGATCATAACGCTGATTTGTCTGGCGGCGGGGTATAAGCTGTTCTGCGGGTAGCGGAGAGAGAGGGTTCGCCTGGTGCGGATCCCTGTTTGCTCCCGGCTGACGCAAAAAAAGTACTCACTGTTGTGTGAGTACTCCCGTGTCTTTTAAATGTCATTAAGCACGTTCTACGCATCCTGATTTTAAACAGGAAGTACAAACGTACATCTTTTTTGCTCCGCCTTCTGTCTTAACTCTAACGGACTTTACATTTGATTTCCACATTTTTGGTGTTTTTCTATGAGAGTGACTTACGTTATTACCGAAATGGGCACCCTTTTCACAAATAGCACATTTAGCCATCATTGCACCTCCTAACAATCTGAAATAGCCTATATAGGCTCACAACACTGTTATTTTATCAGAAAGAACTTCCTAATGCAAGCACTTTTTTGAATTTTTGGAAGTAAAATGAAAAATCAATACTTTTTGAATCCATATTGTAAAATTCATCCAAACAGAGTATAATACCTGTGTTGATTATGTTCAAAAATCCATTTAAGAATTGGAGGTAATATATGATGAAGGGCAGTATGAGTACGGAACTTGGAATTATTACAATCAACCCGGATGTAATTGCCAAGTATGCAGGCTCTGTGGCAGTAGAATGTTTTGGTATTGTCGGGATGGCTGCGGTTAATATGAAGGATGGACTGGTAAGGCTGCTGAAGAAAGAGAGCCTCACCCATGGAATCCAGGTAGAACTATCCGATGATAATGTTCTAAAGCTAAATTTTCATGTGATTGTTGCATACGGAGTAAATATTCTTTCAGTTTCTGACAATCTGATGAACAACGTAAAATATAAGGTAGAAGAATTTACTGGAATGACCGTAGATAAAATAAATATCTTTGTCGAAGGTGTCAGAGTGATTGATTAAGGAGGATACTTGTCGTGGCAACAAATACGATAAATGCAGAGCTGCTTACAAAGATGTTTTTAGCAGGAGCAGCTAATCTGGAAGCAAAAAAGGAATTTATTAATGAACTGAATGTATTTCCGGTTCCTGACGGAGATACGGGAACGAATATGACGCTGACAATTATGTCCGCAGCAAAAGAAGTAACTTCACTGATTGGGCCGGATATGCAGTCTTTGTCCAAGGCAATCTCTTCCGGTTCACTGCGTGGCGCCAGAGGAAACTCCGGCGTTATCCTTTCCCAGCTTCTCAGGGGATTTACAAAGGAAATACGCGAATATAAAGAGATTGATGTGAAGATTCTTGCCAGAGCCTGTGACCGTGCCCAGGCAACGGCGTACAAAGCGGTTATGAAGCCAAAGGAAGGAACTATACTTACTGTTGCAAAAGGGATTGCCCAAAAAGCGGCCGAGCTGGCAGAGACAACGGCTGATTTGGAAATATTTATTCCCGAAGTAATAAAGCATGCAGAGTATGTACTTTCTAAAACACCGGATATGCTCCCTGTCCTTAAGGAAGCTGGGGTTGTGGATTCTGGGGGACAGGGTCTTTTAGAAGTGCTTAACGGTGCTTATGATGCCTTCCTGGGCAAGGAAATTGATTACAGTGCTCTTGAAGCAAGCCCTGGAACCACTATTGTAAAACCGGGAGCAGAAGCCACTGCGGATATTAAGTTTGGTTATTGTACGGAATTCATTATTATGACTGAAAAAGAATTTTCCGAAAAAAATGAGATGGATTTTAAAGCATATCTTGAATCTATCGGAGATTCTATTGTATGTGTGGCAGATGATGACATCGTGAAGATCCATGTGCACACCAATGATCCGGGTCTGGCTATTCAAAAAGCATTGACTTACGGACAGCTCTCACGGATGAAGATTGATAATATGCGTGAGGAACATCAGGAAAAGCTCATCCGGGATTCTGAAAAGCTGGCGGCAGAGCAGCAGGCGAAAAAAATGGAAGGTCCCAGAAAGGAAGTCGGTTTTATTGCAGTTTCTATCGGAGATGGAATGAACGATATCTTTAAAGAACTGGGCGTTGATTATATCATTGAAGGCGGACAGACCATGAATCCAAGTACGGAAGACATGCTGACAGCTATTGATTCAGTCAATGCAGACCATATTTTCATACTTCCTAACAATAAGAATATCATTTTGGCGGCAAATCAGGCACAGTCCCTGACAAAGGATAAGGACATCCTTGTAATACCGACTAAAACTGTTCCCCAGGGAATCACGGCAGTCATTAATTATATGCCGGAAGCTGATATTGATACAAATGAAAAGAATATGAATGAAGAAATCCAGAATGTGAAGACAGGACAGGTCACATACGCTGTAAGAGATACCCACATTGATGATAAAGAAATCCATGAGGGAGACATCATGGGAATCGGGGATGAGGGAATTTTATCCGTGGGCCAGTCTGTAGAAGCCGTAACAAAAGAAATGCTTTCCCTTCAGGTTGATGACGATACAGAATTAATCAGCCTGTATTATGGTAAAGATGTTCTGGAGGAAGATGCAATGCGCTTTGCCCAGGAGATTGAAGAACTGTATCCGGATGCGGACGTGGATGCTCACTTTGGAGGTCAGCCAATTTATTATTATGTATTATCGGTAGAGTAGAATACACTATGAATGAAAATTCTAAAATCAGCACACTAAAAGGAATCGGGGACAAGACACAGGCCTTGTTCGAAAAAGCCGGTGTGCGGACAATCGGCGAACTGCTTCGCTATTATCCAAGAGGATATGATGTCTATGATGACGCTGTCCCTGTGGGGGAAGTAGAGGAAGGAAAGACAGTAACTGTTACTGGCGCAATATTCGGCAAGGTTCAGTTTGATGGAAACCGTAAGATGCAGGTAACCAGACTGTTTGTAAAAGATTTAACCGGAACGTTAAAGGTAATATGGTTCCGCATGCCTTTTCTGAAAAACACGCTGCGTGGAGGTGTCATCACATTGCGCGGCAGGGTTGTCAGAAGACGGGACGGCCTGGTGATGGAACATCCTGAGATTTTCTATCCCAGTGCAAAATATGAAGAAAAACGAAACACTCTCCAGCCAGTTTATCCTCTGACGGCAGGGCTTACCAATAATGCAGTGAAAAAGGCCATGCTGCAGGCAATGGAAGCCCTTGATTTGAAGCAGGAATTTCTGCCGGAAGATATCCGGCTGAAATACCACCTGGCAGAATATAACTTTGCAATGAGAGGTGTTCATTTTCCCGAAAGCAAGGAAGAATTCTATCAGGCCAGAGAACGTCTGGTATTTGAAGAATTTTTGGTTTTCATTCTATCACTCAGAATATTAAAAACAAGAGAAGACAAGGTGCCAAATGGCTTTACCTTCCGGGAATTTCCTCAAATAGATGCCTTTTTAAATGCATTGCCTTATGAACTGACGGATGCCCAGAAAAAAGTATGGGCTGAAATAAAAAAAGATATGTCGGGACCTCATGTCATGTCCCGGCTCATTCAAGGTGATGTTGGTTCCGGTAAAACTATTGTGGCTTTGCTGGGTCTGATGCTTGCGGGACTTGGCGGATATCAGGGTGCAATGATGGCCCCTACGGAAGTGCTGGCAAAACAGCATTACGAAAATATCCTTTCTATGTTCCGGCAATACAATATTCCTCTGAAAATAGTACTTCTGACTGGTTCTATGACAGCAAAAGAAAAGAGAGAGACTTACGAAAAGATTGCCTCAGGAGAGGCTGATATTATTGTTGGTACTCATGCACTGATACAGGACAAGGTGGAGTATCATCATCTGGCTCTGGTAGTAACGGACGAGCAGCACCGGTTTGGCGTAAAGCAAAGAGAAGCTCTGGCCGGAAAGGGAGCGATGCCACACATTCTTGTTATGAGTGCAACTCCCATTCCAAGGACACTGGCGATTATTCTGTATGGTGATTTGGATATTTCAGTCATCGATGAGCTTCCCAAAAACAGACTTCCCATAAAAAATTGTGTAGTAGATACCGGGTATCGTGATACTGCTTACCGATTTATCCAAAAACAGGTCTCAGAAGGGCGCCAATGCTATGTTATCTGCCCTATGGTAGAGGAAAGTGAACACCTGGAAGCAGAAAATGTTATAGATTATACCCAGCTTCTCAAAGAGGCTATCGGAGACAACATACAGATTGCTTATCTCCACGGAAAAATGAAGCAGGCCCAAAAAGATGAAATTATGGATGCTTTCGGAAGAAATGAAATCCAAGTTTTAGTTTCCACTACCGTCATTGAAGTAGGAATTGATGTTCCAAATTCTACAGTCATGCTGATTGAAAACGCAGAACGGTTCGGCCTGGCCCAGCTCCACCAGCTCAGGGGAAGGGTAGGCAGAGGGAAATATCAGTCTTACTGTATTTTTATGAGTGCTTCAAAAGCAAAAGAAACAAGAGAACGGCTGGAAATATTAAATAAATCTAATGATGGGTTTTTTATTGCCTCCGAAGATCTGCGGCTTAGAGGACCAGGAGACTTATTTGGAATCCGCCAAAGCGGGATTCTGGATTTCCGTCTGGGAGATGTATTTCAAGATGCAAAAACTTTGCAGGCGGCGAATAGCGCTGCGGAGGAAATTCTGGCCGATGATCCGGAACTGATACAGGAAAAATATATAAAATTGAAAGCATATTTGAATCATTATATGTCTGAAGTAATGCTGGAAACGACACTTTAAAAAATAAAGAAAATTATACCAAAGAAAGCAGGAACTTCCAGAGTAAAAGATGAATTCCTCCATATACTATGATTGTAACACACAGCAGTGTTATAAAAAAATCTGAAAAAGTAACAGAAGTTACGAAAAGGAGGAAACTATCATGGCAAGTCGTTCATCTAATCGAGCAGCCGTACCAGAAGCAAAGAGTGCACTGGACAAATTCAAATATGAGGTAGCAAGTGAGCTTGGAGTACCGCTTACTGATGGTTACAACGGAGATTTAACTTCAAGACAGAACGGTTCTGTTGGCGGTTATATGGTTAAGAAAATGATCGAACAGCAGGAAAGACAGATGGCTGGTAAATAACCAACCACTTTGAATCAAATTTCGTAAGAAAAAGCACTTGGGATTGACCTGAGTGCTTTTTTCTGCTAAAATTCAGCATTATAAGGAAACATCCATGTCACTAAAGGAAACAACCATGCTGCTAAGTTCGAAAAAACCTCACTAAGCCAGCAGGTTGTGCTTTACTACTAAGTTCGGAAAAGCCTCACTAAGTAGTATAAGCAAGTCGACAGGATGTACTTTGCAACTAAAGCTTGAAAGACCAAGCCTAAGATGCATAAGTAAGGAAACAAAAGCAGAATGAGGGTGTGTTGTCTATGAGAGTCATCGCAGGAAGTGCGAAAAGATTACAGTTAAAGACATTAGACGGGTTTGATACAAGGCCGACAACAGATAGAATAAAAGAGACATTATTTAATATGATTACACCGTTTATCTATGACAGTGTATTTTTAGATTTATTCAGCGGCAGCGGAGGAATTGGGATAGAAGCATTGAGCCGCGGATCCAGGGAAGCAATTTTTGTAGAGAGTAATCCCAAGGCCATGGCATGCATTAAGGAGAACTTAAAGACAACCCGGCTGGAATCAAAAGCACTGACTCTGACGCGGGATGTTATGGCGGCACTTTACCAATTAGAAGGCGAGAAAGAATTTGATTTCATTTTTATGGATCCTCCTTATAATCAGGGATTGGAAAGGAAAGTGCTGGAATATCTCTGCGACTCTCAGATGGTGTATGATGATACTGTTATCATCGTGGAATCTTCCATAGAAACGGATTTCTCCTATCTTGAAGAACTAGGTTTTTCCTGCATAAAAGAAAAAGTATACAAAGCAAACAAGCATGTCTTCATCGAAAAGGCAGGGAAGGAAGAAATATGTTAAGAGCCATCTATCCGGGAAGTTTTGATCCTGTCACATACGGGCATTTGGACATCATCAAAAGATCTTATAAGATTGTTGATGAATTAGTAGTCGGAGTGCTTAATAATAATGCGAAAATGCCGTTGTTTTCTGTAGAAGAACGTGCTAAAATGTTAGAGGAAGTCACAAAAGACTTAAAAAATATAAAAATTGTCCCGTTTAACGGGTTATTGGTTGATTTTGCAAGACAACAAAATGCAGAGGTCATCATCCGGGGACTGCGTGCGATTACTGATTTTGAATATGAGCTGCAGATGTCACAGACAAATCATAAGCTGGAGCCGCGCGTCGAAACCATGTTCTTAACAACAAGTATTGAATATTCATACCTCAGTTCCACAACCGTTAAGGAAATTGCAGTTTTTGGGGGAGATGTATCACAGTTTGTGCCGGAAACTGTGGAAGTGGAATTGCTGAAAAAGATGAACGCAAAAAGGAGAGTGTAACGATGAGCAGTCGTATCGAGCAGATTATTGAGGAAATCGAAGAATACATTGACAGGGATTGTAAATTCCAGCCATTGTCTACTACAAAGATTATCGTAAATAAAGAACATCTGGATGAGTTATTACGCGAACTCAGAATGAAAACACCCGATGAAATTAAAAGATACCAGAAGATTATAAGCAACCGGGATGCAATTATTGCAGATGCACAGGCAAAGGCAGACGCTATGATTGAAGAAGCCCAGATGCAGACCACAGAACTGGTCAGCGAACATGAAATTATGCTGCAGGCTTATGCCCAGGCAAATGAGATTGTCACACAGGCTACTGCCCAGGCACAGGAGATTATTGATAATGCCACCGAGGATGCCAATGCAATCCGCATCGGCGCCATTCAATATACCGATGATTTACTGGCAAATGCTGAAAGTATCATCGGACATACACTGGATAGCTACACCACAAAATATGATGGATTAATCAACTCCCTTCAGGAATGTTATGATGTAGTGCGCACAAACCGTGAGGAGCTGGAGCTGCCTGTAGACGGAGAACCAGACTACTATCCACAGGATGGGTTAGATGAAATGTAAATACAAAAATGCTATCAGACTGGTTGCCCCTGCGGCGGCCAGTTTTTCTATTATGTAGGAAATGATAGAAAGTTGAGTTTTCTGTATCATGCACTGGGTTTGGGCCACTGCACACACTCCCCCGAAAGAAGTCAGCCCCATAATGGCTGAATACTGCAGGGCAAATGGAATATCCGATTTTCCAATCAGTGCGATTCCGGTTGTCACTTCCAGTGACGGAAGCAGAACCTGAAATAGTGCAGGCTGCCAGGGACATGACTGGACAAGGGACAATATGACAGAAAACAGGATAATATACCCCCCTACTTTTACAATCGTTTCAAAACTATCCATAATACATGTATCCATAATACGAAAATTCCAGTTTTTTCTGCTTTGTCCATTCTTTTTCAAGTCTTGAAACCGATTCCCTTTTCCAAGATAAAATCTGCGGAAAATAAAACTGAGCATCATCGGCGTGCCCAGCAGAATGAAAAGTGAAGGAATCAGCAGGTCTTCCCTGCCTAATGTTTTCCACACGATAAAATTCAAAATAAAAACAGGGCTGGTATTATTGCAAAAAGAAAGCAGATACCTCCCCTCGTCCTCTGTAATATAATCGGAGGTCATTAAGTCAGCCGTCACTTTAGCCCCCATAGGGTATCCGCATAAAAATCCAACGATAACAGCAAAGCTTCCATTTTCCGATACTTTAAATATATGGCACAGAATCCGTCCAAAGGCTTTGGATATGTAGTGTATACTATCCGTATACAGCAAAAGATTTGTAATAATGATGAAAGGAAACAGAGTAGGCAAAATGATTTGAAACCATAAAAGAAGACCTTCACTGGCTCCGTTAAATACTGCTTTGGGCGAAATAAGCATGCATACAAATAATAAAACGATTCCCAGTCCAGCCAGATTACGTTTCATAGAAGGTCCCCCTGGTAGATCTTAATAAAGATATATGAAACAGGTTGATTTTTTATTCTCCTTGTGACAAAATGAAACTAACAACTGATAGGAAAAGAGGAATGAGAAATGTCAATTTTAGACGGGTTAAAACCCCAGGAAGTGTTCCATTATTTTGAGGAGTTAAGCCAGATACCGAGAGGGACGTTCAACACAAAAGCTGTCAGTGATTATTGTGTGAATTTTGCCAAAAATAAGAATCTCGAAGTTATCCAGGATAACCTCTGCAACGTAATCATTAAAAAACCAGGGACTCCGGATTACGAAAATAGTGAACCGGTCATCATCCAGGGACATCTTGACATGGTATGTGAAAAGACAGAAAATTCAGACCATGATTTTACAAAAGATCCTCTTAAGCTTTATGTGGAGGACGGTTTTGTGAAGGCCAGAGACACTACTCTGGGGGCAGATGACGGAATCGCAGTGGCTATGGCACTTGCTTTGCTTGAAAGCAGGGATATTCCACATCCTCCTCTGGAAATACTGCTTACCGTAGACGAAGAAGTGGGAATGGAAGGGGCAAAGGCAATTGATTTGTCACCACTAAATGGAAAGATGCTTTTGAATCTGGATTCTGAGGATGAAGACACCATCATCGCAGGATGTGCAGGAGGGGTCGTTTTCCATATGGACCTGCCTGTTGACAGAGTACAGAAAACAGGCACTTGTATGGAGGTCACAATCTGCGGCCTGAAAGGCGGACATTCCGGTGTAGAGATTGACCAACAGAGAGGAAATGCCAACAAACTGGCTGGAAGGCTTTTAAACCGGCTGAACCAAGATATGAAGGTTTCCCTTTTTAATATCCAGGGAGGCTCCAAAGATAACGTGATTCCATCTGTCTGCAAGTTCACAATTCTTGTACAGGACAGCGTGGAGGCAGAAACGATAATTGAAAATATGCTGCATACCTGGAAAGAGGAATTTGGTACTGACGAGCCTGATTTAGATATTACTATAAAAAATACAGAAAATGCAGAGCTTTCCGTTATGTCCGATTACCATACACATAAAGCGATTTTTTTCCTGAATAACTGTCCAAATGGTGTAGACGGCTTTAGCCGTTCTCTGAAAGGGCTTGTGGAGACCTCCGACAACCTTGGCATTGTTTTCTCAGAAGAAAGTAAGATTTCCTTTGATTTCCTGATTCGAAGCTCCGTATCATCAAAGCTGGGGGAAATGAAAGAGAGATTTCTCAGCTGGGCTAAGTTCCTGGGAGGTACTTACGGCTTCTCAGGGGAATATCCCGCATGGATGTATAAGAAAGACTCCAAAATCCGTCCAATCGTAGTGGAGGCTTTTGAGGCGGTTTACGGAAAAAAACCGGAGATTGCAACCATACATGCCGGACTGGAGTGCGGCCTTCTGACCGGGAAAAAGCCTGACCTGGACTGTGTATCCTTCGGACCAAGAATGTATGATGTCCATTCTGTAAGCGAGCGCCTGGATATTGATTCCACAGGGAGAATGTGGAACATTCTCAAAGAAATCCTGAAAAAGTGCAAATAGCAAGCCTGGGGAACATATATTTAGAGGGAGTTTAATCTGCAAAGGAATATCCTGAAAATTGAAGCGAAAAAGAGTGCACAACTATATCCTCCTGAATTTTCTTCTGTGTTTTTTCCTCTCCATCGGTATCCATGAGCTGCTAATATTGGGAGGGTTTTCACGGCTGAATGAGGATACGGTAACAAAAGAGGCCTTCCGCATACAGACACTGAATGAGGAAATGCTGAACTGCATACAGAATACAAAAGACCCGGGGGAGAGCCTGGGTCTTTATTGGTTGGAAACAAATTTTGGTGCAAAACCACTAAAAAGTGTACCAGATTCAAAATTGTTCCAGCGCCTGGAAAATAAATGGGCAGGCAGGGACGGCTTTGAAAATTACATAGCCCAGTGCAGGGGAATCTGGAATGATGTGGTATATTTTCCGATTCCGGAACCATCTAATAACGTGGATGCTGGTATATCCTACGTAGACTCCTGGATGTTTCCGCGGAATTATGGAGGAAAGCGGGGCCATGAAGGGACAGATATCATGGCAGATAAAAATGAGAGAGGATACTATCCTGTGGTCAGTATGACAGACGGAGTCGTACGGCATAAAGGCTGGCTGGAGCAAGGAGGCTGGAGGCTTGGCATTGTCTCACCCAGCGGGACTTATTTTTACTATGCACACATGGCTTCCTATGCGGATATTGAGGAGGGCGATACCGTACAGGCAGGAGATTTACTGGGCTATATGGGAGATACCGGCTACAGCACAGTAGAAGGCACAACGGGAAATTTCCCAGTCCATCTTCATGTAGGAATTTACTTATTTCACAAAGAGGAGGAAATCAGTGTTAACCCTTACTGGGTTCTCAGATACATGGAAAATAATAAAATAAAATGTGTATATCCACGGTAAGGCGTGCAGATTGGACTACTAATGTCCGGTCAAATATGGTATAATATCCTCATGAATGAGGATATTATATGCCTCTGGCGAATTTTAAGCCCGTGCCATATTTTCGGCTAAGGCCGAAAGGCACATGGGCAATTATATCATAAATTTTGTAAAATTCATGATATAATCTTTTCCATGTGGAGGAATTGAAATGAACTTACCAAGAGCCTTTGAAGAAAAAATGAAGCATCTGCTGCACGAGGAATATGAGGATTATATACGCTGCTTTGATGAGCCGCGCCACTTTGGCCTCCGTGTAAATACAAATAAAATTAGTGTGGAGGACTTTTTAAAAATCGCTCCCTGGCCCCTCCAGCCTATTCCCTGGATACGTAATGGATTCTATTATGACGGAGAGCATATCCATCCCGCAAAGCATCCTTACTATTTTGCAGGACTGTATTATCTGCAGGAACCCAGTGCCATGACCCCTGCCGACAGGCTGCCGGTGGAGCCGGGAGAGCGGGTTTTAGATATCTGCGCTGCACCGGGTGGAAAAGCAACGGAATTGGGAGCAAAGCTGAAGGGCAGCGGAGTACTGATTGCAAATGACATCAGTAATTCCAGGGCCAAAGGTCTTTTGAAAAACCTGGAGCTCTTCGGCATTGGAAATATGTTGGTATTAAGTGAAGAACCTGGAAAACTCACAGAGTATTTCACAGAGTATTTTGATAAGATTCTGATTGATGCACCTTGTTCCGGGGAAGGAATGTTCCGCAAGGACAAGAAGATGGTGAAAGCCTGGGAAGAACATGGCCCCGGCTTCTTTTCCAAACTTCAGAGAAGTATTATCACACAGGCGGCTTCTATGCTCAGCCCCGGCGGCAGTTTGTTATATTCCACCTGTACCTTTGATGCCTCTGAGAATGAGCAGGTTATAGAATATCTTTTATCCCAATACCCTGAATTTGAGCTATGCCGGATAGAACCCTATGAAGGGTTCGCCCCTGGAATTCCGGAGCTCTCAAGCAGCGGCAATGATTCCCTTTCTGAAACGGTCCGTATCTTCCCTCACAGGATGCGGGGAGAAGGCCATTATCTTGCCCTCCTGAAAAAAGGAAATCGGGAAGAATCCGGGGCGGGGCAAAGAGAGAAAAAGAAAGTTTCAAAAGGCACTGTAAAAGCTGCAAAGCTGCCGGAAGAACTTGCTGCCTTCTGGAAGGAGATTAGCTGGGAGCTGGATGCATCCCGTCTGGATATTCATGGTGAAAGAATCTACTATATGCCGGAAGACCTTCCCGATATGCGCGGGATACGTTTTCTTAGGTCGGGACTCCTTCTGGGGGAACTGAAAAAGAACCGCTTTGAACCCAGCCAGGCACTGGCCATGTGTCTCAAAAAGCAGGAATACAGCAAGATACTGGACTTCTCCCTGGGAGATGAAAGAATCATGAAGTATCTAAAGGGAGAGACACTGGATGTAGAGGATAAAACATCCGCAAAGGAAAAAGGATGGTATCTTGTCTGTGTAGACGGTTACCCCCTGGGATTCGGGAAACTTGCCGGGCAGACATTGAAAAACAAATATCTTCCTGGCTGGCGGTGCCAATATTAAATTAAAGGAAACAAGCATGAAACTGAGGCTGGATAAATATCTTGCAGATATGGGAGCGGGTACCCGCAGTGAAGTAAAAAAAGCAATTGTAAAGGGACAGGTAAGTATCGGAGGGATGGTCGTAAAAAGACCGGAAACCAAAATTGATACAGAGCAGGATGAGGTGGAATATCAGGGCAGAAGTGTCAGCTATGTGGAATATGAATATTATATGCTGAACAAACCTGCGGGCGTGGTATCTGCAACAGAAGATAAGAAGGAACAAACCGTCGTGGACTTGATAGAAAGCCGCCGGCGGAAAGACTTGTTCCCTGTAGGGCGGCTGGATAAGGATACAGAAGGTTTGCTTCTGATTACCAATGATGGTAAAATGGCACATCGTCTTTTATCACCCAAAAAGCATGTTGATAAGGTCTATTATGCCCGCATAAAAGGAAACGTCAGTCAAGCAGACGTACAAGCCTTTTCTGACGGACTGGATATTGGAGAGAAACACAGGACTCTTCCTGCAAAGCTGGTTATATTAAATGCAGATGAAATATCAGAAATTGAAGTCACCATACATGAGGGAAAATTCCACCAGGTAAAGCGGATGTTTGAGGCAGTGGAAAAAGAAGTCCTCTACCTGAAAAGAATCCGTATGGGAAGTCTGGAGCTGGACGATACGCTTTTGCCGGGAACATACAGAAAATTAACAGAGAAAGAGATAAGTGAATTATGTTAGAAAATAAAAAAGCAGTAATATTTGATTTGGACGGCTCTCTGGTGGATTCTATGTGGATTTGGCCGGAAGTCGATATACAATATATGAAAAAATATGACCTCCGTGCACCTATGAATTTTCACAAGGCCGTAGAAGGAATGAGCTATACAGAAACAGCACAATATTTTCTTGACACCTTTCCTTCTCTCAGATGTACATTGGATGACGTGCGCAGGGAATGGATGGAAATGACTATAGACCTGTACCAGACAAAGGTTTCATTAAAGCGGGGGGCACGTGAATTTTTGGAGCGTATGCGCTCTATGGGCGTTCTGATGGGGATTGCCACCAGTAATGCCAGAGAATTAGTAGATGCAACATTAAAGTCACTTCATATCCAGGATTATTTCGCCTCTGTACGGACTTCCTGCGAAGTGTCAGCCGGAAAGCCGGCACCAGATGTATATCTGAAGGTTGCTGAAGATTTGAGGGTTTCCCCGGGGTCCTGCCTGGTCTTTGAGGATGTCCCAAGAGGAATTGAGGCAGGCAAAAATGCGGGAATGACCGTATGTGCCGTAGAAGATGAATTTTCAAAGCCGGATGAAAGGGAAAAAAGGCAGCTGGCCGATTATTTTATCCGGGATTATTATGATATTGAAAACCGTACTTATGAAATATGTGGAGTGTAAACGATGAACCAGGGGTTTTTACCATTATGTAAAAAAGATATGCAGGAAAGAGGCTGGGAGCAGGTAGATTTTGTCTATGTGATAGGGGATGCCTATGTGGACCATCCTTCCTTTGGACATGCTGTTATCAGCCGTGTTTTGGAATCTTATGGTTTTCGTGTGGGAATTCTCTCTCAGCCGGACTGGAAGAAAAAGGAGAGTATTACTGAATATGGAGAACCCCGCCTGGGTTTTCTTGTATCGGCTGGCAATATGGATTCCATGGTAAATCATTATTCTGTCTCTAAAAAACGGCGCAGGCAGGATTCCTATACGCCGGGAGGTGTTATGGGGAAACGTCCCGATTATGCGGCTGTCGTCTACGGAAACCTGATCCGCCAGACTTACAAACATACTCCTGTTATTTTAGGCGGTATCGAGGCAAGTCTGCGCAGGCTTGCCCATTATGATTACTGGGCTGACAAAATAAAACGCTCCATCCTCCTGGACTCAGGAGCGGACATTATTTCCTATGGAATGGGAGAGCACTCTATTGTAGAGATTGCCCAGGCACTGGATGCAGGCATTGCAGTGGAGGACCTGACTTATCTGGATGGAACGGTGGTAAAGGTAAAAAGCCTGGATTCTGTTTATGACGCGGTTATCCTGCCTTCTTTTAATGAGCTTTCGGACAGCAGGGAAACCTATGCTAAAAGTTTTTATACACAATATCAGAATACAGACCCTTTTTCCGGAAAACGGCTGGCTGAGCCTTATGGAGAGCACCTGTATGTGATACAAAATCCACCGTCCAAGCCTTTAGACCAGACACAGATGGACGATGTTTACAAACTCCCCTACATGCGCACATACCACCCTTCCTATGAAAAAGCTGGCGGAGTCCCTGCCATTGAAGAAATTAAATTCAGCCTGACAAGCAGCCGGGGATGTTTTGGCGGCTGTAATTTCTGCGCTCTGACTTTCCATCAGGGAAGAAGAATTCAGGCCCGCAGCCATGAATCTCTGCTGGATGAAGCAAATCTCCTGACAGGGGAACCGGATTTTAAAGGATATATCCATGATGTAGGCGGACCGACAGCAAATTTCCGCCATCCATCTTGTAAAAAACAATTAAAACATGGGCTCTGTAAAGATAAGCAGTGCCTGTTTCCTGCTCCCTGCAATAATCTGGAGGCAGACCATAAAGATTACGTCGAATTATTAAAGAAATTAAGAAATGTTCCTAAGGTAAAAAAAGTATTTATCCGTTCCGGCATCCGGTTTGATTATCTGCTGGAAGACAAGGACAAGACTTTCCTGAGAGAGCTCTGCAATTATCACGTCAGCGGCCAGCTTAAAGTCGCTCCTGAACATGTAGCAGATGAAGTACTTGAAAAGATGGGAAAGCCAGGCCACACCGTTTATGAAAAGTTTACCCGGGCATTTACAGATATGAACCGGAATTTAGGAAAACAACAGTATCTGGTTCCCTACCTGATGTCCTCCCACCCCGGCTCTGATATGAAGGCAGCCGTAAAGCTGGCTGAATATTGCCGGGACTTGGGCTATATGCCGGAACAGGTACAGGATTTTTATCCCACACCATCTACAATATCCACATGTATGTATTATACCGGTCTGGACCCACGGACTATGAAACAGGTTTACGTACCGAAAAATCCTCATGAAAAAGCATTGCAGCGTGCGCTGATCCAATACCGCAATCCGGAGAACTATGACCGGGTGGTAGAAGCTCTGAGCAAAGCCGGAAGGAAGGATTTAGTAGGTTTCGGGGAAAAATGTCTGGTGAGGCCGCGCAAATTTGACCATGGGAAATCAAAGTCAAAAGAGCCCGGTAAACCTCAAAAGGCGGGAAGGAAAAAATCCATACGGAATGTTCATAAAAAGAAAGCAGTATAAAACGGAGCCTGGAGAGTATAAATCATGAAGATTGCAATTGTTACCGGTGCATCATCCGGAATTGGAAAAGAATTTGTAAAGCAGCTTCCTCATTTTTACAGGACGCTGGATGAAATCTGGGTCATAGCCAGAAGGCGGGACCGTCTGGAAACTCTCAAAAGAGAGTCCTGCCTTCCCCTCAGAATATTTGAGGGAGATTTACTGGAAGAGCACTTCTATACAAACCTGGAGAATTTCCTGGAGGCCGAAAAGCCTGAACTCCGCATGCTTGTCAATGCCGCAGGTTTTGGCAAAAAGGGAACAGTATCAGAAATAGCCGAAAAGGAACCCTCCATTCAAACAAAAATGGTAGATTTGAACTGCCGGGCATTGACAAAGATTACTCTTGCCTGCCTGCCTTATCTTTCAAAGGGAAGCAGAATTATTAATGTGGCTTCCGCGGCTGCTTTTGCCCCCCAGCCTTCCTTTGCCGTCTATGCTGCTACAAAGTCCTATGTCCTAAGCTTTTCAAACGGGCTGGGAGCAGAGCTGGAGGGACAGGGAATCCGGGTAACCGCAGTCTGCCCGGGACCGGTCGATACGGAATTCTTTACTATATCCGGTAAGTTGACAAACCGATGGAAGAATGCAGCTATGGCCCGGCCTGAGAACGTAGTAAAAAAAGCTTTGCTGGACTCAAGAAAGGGAAAAACGGTTTCTGTATACAGCATACCGATAAAAGCCGCTCAAATGGGAGCAAAACTTTTCCCCCACCGTCTGATTATGAAAGCAGGTATCTGTTCAGAACAGTTACGAAAGCAGTAACATTTCAAGAAAGGTAGAATCATGCAGCAAATAATGATTGGTGAAAACGAAACCGGACAGAGATTCGATAAGATGCTTGCGAAATATTTGAACAAAGCACCGAAAAGCTTTGTGTATAAAATGCTGCGTAAAAAGAATATTACGCTGAATGGCCAAAAAGCTTCCGGCAGTGAAAAGCTTCAGACAGGGGATAAGATAACCCTTTTTTTATCTGATGAAACCATTGCCAAATTTTCAGACAGGCATTTTCAATGTACCGGAGAAAAACTGGATATTATCTATGAAGATAACAATATTGTTCTAATAAATAAGCCCGCTGGGATGCTTTCTCAAAAGGCATCTGACAAGGATGTTTCTCTTGTGGAACATTTTATTACTTACTTAATACAGTCAGGACAGCTCACTGAGGAAGCACTGCAGACTTTCCGTCCTTCTGTCTGCAACCGGCTGGACAGAAATACCAGCGGAATCGTAGCGGCAGGAAAAAGCCTGGCAGGTTTGCAGGAACTAAGCCGCCTTTTTAAAGACAGAAGCCTGGGAAAATATTATCTGTGCCTTGTAAACGGATTGGTGGAACAGCCTTCTCATATCCGGGGATTCTTAAAAAAAAATACAAGGACGAACCAGGTAGAAATCACTCAAAAAGAAGATACTGGAAGTACCGCCATAGAAACAGAATTTGTACCCCTGAAAACCGGACAAAATGTCACACTTCTGGAGGTTCACCTGATTACCGGGAAAACCCATCAGATCCGTGCTCATCTTGCATCCATAGGGCATCCGATTCTGGGAGATTCCAAGTATGGAAATCCAAGAATAAACGGACTGTACAGCAGGAAATATGGGTTATCACACCAGCTCCTCCATGCATACAGGCTTACATTTCCTGTTCTTGAGGGGTCACTTTCCAATTTGTCCGGCAGAGAGTTTACGGCAGAGCTTCCCCGGCAGTTTCAAAATATAGCAAATAAGGAAACAGAAGGGATTTTATAATATGGCTACATGGAATTCACGGGGACTCCGCGGCTCTACGCTGGAGGATTTAATTAACCGTACCAATGAGCGTTATGAGGAAATGGGGCTGGCATTGATCCAAAAAATACCCACCCCCATCACCCCTGTAAAAATAGATAAAGAACAGCGGCATATTACACTGGCTTATTTCGATAAGATCAGTACCGTCGATTATATTGGAGCTGTACAGGGAATTCCGGTCTGCTTTGATGCCAAGGAATGCAGTGCAGACACCT
The DNA here is from genome assembly GCF_003149105.1 of Faecalicatena contorta. Classification (GTDB taxonomy): domain Bacteria; phylum Bacillota; class Clostridia; order Lachnospirales; family Lachnospiraceae; genus Muricomes; species Muricomes contortus_C. Next base: position 495,510 of record NZ_QGDS01000001.1, read on the forward strand.
TTCCTTTACAAAATATCCATGAACATCAAATATCATTTATGACGAAGTTTGAAAAGCAGTGCGGGATTTCATTTCTTATTATTTACTACAGCGGCATCCAGGAATTGTATTATATGCGTTTTGAAGAAATCAAAAAATTCTGGAACAGGGCAAGCTCCGGGGGACGGAAAAGCTTCCGCCGGGAGGAACTGGACCCTGCATATTTTATGGAATTAAAAAATGGCTGCTTCGTTCCTTATCTGGACTATATACAGAAGGATTTGGATGCCAGGGATTGACATTTCCCCTGAAACTGCGTATAATTTACATGTTGTTTTAACGAATTAGCACGATAAAGTGAAAAGGCGGTAAGGTGAACGCAGCAAGCAGCATGCGTGCACATCAGCCTGATTCATCAGGAGGCAGATATGGAACAGAAATTACATACTCCCGAAGGGGTAAGGGACATTTATAATACAGAATGCAGGAAGAAACTGGCAGTACAAGAAAATCTGCATGAGATTCTGCGTGTTTACGGTTACAAGGACATTCAAACACCTACATTCGAATATTTCGATGTATTCAGAAAAGAAATTGGAACTATTTCTTCCAGAGAACTATATAAATTTTTTGACAGGGACGGTAATACTCTGGTACTGCGCCCGGACATCACACCTTCTATTGCACGTGCGGCAGCAACGTTGTTTGAGACAGAAGAGTTCCCTGTCCGGCTCTGTTATATAGGCAACACTTTTATCAACCATTCCAGCTATCAGGGGCGGCTCAAGGAAAACACACAGTTAGGTGCGGAGCTGATTGGAGCAGACTCTCTTGAAGCTGATGTGGAAATGCTGGCTATGCTGGTGGACGGTTTGAAAAAGGCAGGGCTGAAGGAATTCCAGGTAAATATCGGCCATGTTGATTTTATTCAGGGTCTGATGGATGCAACAGGTTTGGACGAAGAGGAAAAAACAGAAGTCCATGATCTGATTACGAATCGGAATTATTTCGGGGTGGAGGAAATTCTTGACAACAAACAGGTAAAGGATTCCCTCAAAGAGGCCTTTCATGTCCTTCCTGAATTAATGGGAGATGTGGAGATTCTGGACAAGGCACTGGAAATTGCACCTAGCATGAATGCCCGTCTTGCTATATCTCATCTTCAGCAGATGCATAAGCTGCTTACGCTTTACGGTGTAGAAGATCACATCACTTTTGATCTCAGCATGAATGGAAACTACGGATATTACACAGGAATTATTTTCCGGGCCTATACATATGGCACAGGAGATGCCATTGTAAGAGGAGGCCGTTATAATCACCTTTTAGAAAAGTTTGGAAAGAACACACCTTCTATTGGTTTTGCGATTATTATTGATGAACTGATGAGCGCGTTAAGCCGGCAGAAAATTTCAGTAGAAACCTGCCATACTAATATTATTGTATACACTGAGGCCACTCTGAAATGGGCAATTGCACTTGCAAAGGATTTCAGGGAAAAGAGCAGGTGCGTAGAAATGCAAAAACGGGAGGCCGGAGACTGCAAGGAAGATTATATCGCATATGGAAAACGTACACAGGCAGTTAGTATGCTTTATCTAAATGATGATTTGACCATTGACATGATAAACCTGCTGACAGGAGAAGAAAAGCAGATAAATGCAGGAAGTAAAAAAGGGGAGCAGAGATGAGATATTTAACTTTTGCCCTGACGAAAGGGCGTCTGGCAAGTAAAACGCTGGAGATGCTGGAAAAGATGGGAATTACATGCGAAGAAATGAAAGATAAAAATTCCCGTAAATTGATTTTTGTAAATGAAGAGCTGAAATTAAAATTTTTCCTGGCAAAGGGACCAGATGTTCCCACATATGTAGAATATGGCGCTGCGGATATCGGGGTAGCCGGGAAAGATACTATCGTAGAAGAAGGGCGCAAGGTACATGAAGTACTGGATCTGGGCTTTGGAAAATGCAGGATGTGTGTCTGCGGTCATGAGAATGCAAGAGAATTACTCCGTCACCGTGAGCTTATCCGTGTAGCAACAAAATACCCCAATATAGCAAAAGATTATTTTTATAACAAAAAACATCAAACTGTAGAAATTATCAAAATGAATGGTTCTATTGAGCTGGCACCCATCGTAGGTCTTTCTGAGGTTATTGTGGATATTGTGGAAACAGGCTCAACTTTAAAAGAGAACGGTCTTATGGTACTGGAGGAGGTCTGCCCTCTGTCTGCCCGTATGATTGTCAATCCTGTCAGCATGAGAATGGAGAATGGCAGAATCAAAGAACTGATTATCAATCTCAGGAAACTTTTACAGGAGGGATAAGAATGCGGATAGAAAGACTGGACGAACGTACAAAAAAGAACCTTCTGGATGATCTCTTAAAGCGCAGCCCTAATAACTACGGACAGTATGAGAACAGTGTCCGGGAGATATTGAACGAGGTAAAAGAAAAAGGTGACGAAGCAGTATTCTCTTACACCAGGAGATTTGACAAGGCCAACATAGATGCATCCAACATTCTGGTGACAGAAGAGGAAGTGAAAGAAGCTTATGGGCTAGTGGATGACTCTCTCCTTGTGATTATACGGAAGGCTCTGAAGAATATTGAGTCTTATCATTCAAAACAGATGCAGTACAGTTGGTTTGACAGTAAACCGGATGGAACTCTCCTTGGGCAGAAAGTGACAGCACTTAGAAGAGTAGGCGTCTATGTGCCCGGAGGAAAAGCGGTATATCCTTCCTCTGTTCTGATGAATATTATGCCTGCAAAAGTAGCAGGCGTTGAGGAGATTATCATGGTAACCCCGCCGGGGCAGGATGGAAAGGTCAATCCTACCACATTGGTTGCTGCAAAAGAGGCAGGTGCCACTGCCGTTTATAAGGTGGGCGGTGCACAGGCAATTGCTGCTCTTGCATATGGAACAGAAAGTATACCAAAGGTGGATAAAATCGTAGGCCCCGGGAATATCTATGTTGCCCTGGCTAAGAAAGCTGTTTATGGACATGTCAGCATTGATTCCATCGCAGGGCCCAGTGAAATTCTGGTGCTTGCAGATGAAACAGCCAATCCCAGATACGCAGCAGCGGACCTGCTGTCACAGGCTGAACATGACGAACTGGCCTCTGCAATACTGGTGACAACAAGCCAGGACCTGGCAGAAAAAGTATCTTTACAGATAGACAAATTTGTGGAGGATTTGTCAAGAGGAACTATCATACAGAAATCACTGGATAATTACGGTCATATTTTAGTAGCGGATACTCTGGAAGATGCCATTGATGCAGCAAATGAAATTGCATCAGAGCATTTGGAGATTATGACAAAAGATCCTTTTACTGTAATGACAAAAATCCGCAATGCAGGTGCAATTTTCATCGGAGAATACAGCAGTGAACCACTGGGAGATTATTTTGCAGGACCTAACCATGTCCTTCCTACTAACGGGACAGCAAAATTCTTTTCCCCACTGTCCGTAGATGATTTCCTAAAGAAATCAAGCATTATTTCTTATTCAAAAGAAGCCCTGGAGGCCATACACCTGGATATAGAGCGCTTCGCCGAAGCAGAACAGCTAACAGCCCACGCCAACTCCATAAAAGTACGGTTTGAGGCCGAAAGCAACTTAGTGAATCCGAGCGACAGCGAAAGATGAGCTTAGTGCGAGGCCGTTCTTTGAGATTAACGAGGTCATTCACGAGTTTAGCGAAAAGAACTTCCTTGTGAAAGCAACTTAGCGAATCCGAGCGACAGCGAGAGAGGAGACTTCTTTTGAAAGGAGAATATGATGGAGAGAATAGGTAGTTATACAAGAAAGACAAAGGAGACAGATATTGCATTGACGATCTGTCTGGATGGAAAAGGGAACAATAAAATTGATACGGGAATTGCATTTTTTGACCACATGCTGGACGGTTTTGCCAGGCACGGCCTGTTTGACCTGGAAGTAAATGTAAAAGGGGACTGGGAGGTAGACTGCCATCATACCGTGGAAGACACTGGTATTGTATTAGGTTTGGCTATAGCCAGTGCTTTGGGAGACAAATCCGGTATCAAACGTTATGGAAGTTTTATACTTCCTATGGATGAGACCCTTGCCCTATGTGCAGTAGACCTTTCCGGGCGCCCCTATCTGAATTATCAGGCCGGATTCACATGTGACCGGATCGGCGGACTGGATACAGAGATGGTGAAAGATTTTTTCTATGCAGTGTCCTACAGTGCTGCTATGAATCTGCATTTAAAAATCCTGGAGCCCGGCAATAATCACCACATGGCGGAAGCTTTGTTCAAGGCTTTTGGAAAAGCATTGGACGCGGCAACTATGGAAGAGCCGAGAATGAAAGAGGTATGGTCTACAAAGGGCAGCCTGTAAAGGAGAGAAAACACATGAGTTATAAAAGATTAACCCCCTGCATTTTCATCGACGGAGGAAAAGCAGTCAGGTGGTTTGATGATAAAGAAGTTATTGCAGATGATGTAATATCACTTGCAAAGCATTACGGAGATGTGGGGGCGGATGAATTGATTGTTTTCGATTTATCCAACTCCGATGAGGAACACGAAGAATCTATTGATCTGATAAAAAGAATCAACCGCGTGATTAATATCCCTATGGTTGCGGGAGGAAACGTCCGCAGACAGGAGGATGTAAAGAAACTTTTATATGCAGGTGCCAAACGGGCTATGCTGAATTTTTCCAAGCCTTTGTCCATTGATTTGATAGAAGAAGTATCCCAGCGATTCGGCAAAGAGCGGATTGCAGTATCTTTGAATGATTTTGATGCCCTGTTCAAACAGCAGCATCTTATAGAAGAGTACAGCACAGAAATTATATTCATGCACAGGCTGGATTTGAATTCTGTCATAAACGTCACCCAGGTTCCTTGTGTTGTCGTAACAGATACTATGGAACAGGCTGAAATTCTGAAAATATTAAAAAGCGATGGTGTAAAAGGAGTGTCCGGGCTGTTTATTAGTCAAAAGGATATCGACTTTAATTCTTTTAAAGATATCTGTACCTCTGAGGATATCCGCATGACTTCTTTCGAAAGCGTAATAGATTTTTCGGAGTTTAAGCTGAATTCTGACGGCCTTTTACCTGTGATTGTACAAGATTATAAGACAAATGAGGTCCTGATGATGGCATACATGAATGAAGAGGCCTTTGATCATACTATAAAATCAGGTAAAATGACTTATTACAGCAGGAGCAGAAAAGAACAGTGGATAAAAGGAGAAACCTCCGGCCATTATCAATATGTGAAAACACTGACCATAGATTGCGACAAAGATACCTTACTGGCAAAGGTGGAGCAGGTGGGTGCTGCCTGCCATACCGGAAATCAAACTTGCTTCTTCCAGCCTGTTGTAGGCAATGATTATGAGGGAAAGAACCCCCTTCAGGTATTTGAATCTGTATATGCCACAATTGCAGACAGAAAACAAAATCCAAAAGAAGGATCTTATACTAACTACCTGTTTGAAAAAGGGATTGATAAAATCCTGAAGAAAGTAGGAGAAGAAGCAACAGAAATCATCATAGCGGCCAAAAATCCAAACCCAGAGGAAGTCAAATACGAGATGTCTGATTTCCTGTATCACGCAATGGTTCTGATGGTAGAAAGAGGAATCACCTGGGAAGATATTACCAATGAACTAATTGACCGGTAAAACATTTTTTGTATTTATATAAATTTCTCTAATATATAATTCTTTACAAAATCTTTATACTATGGTATGCTTTTAAAAGTTGAATAGAAAGGAGGTGGCTTGATGTTTGCTATCCGTAAATAATAGGACAATAAAAATTTTGTTTTCATCTGAAAGATGATGAGTTTTTTATTGTACTTTTTGCGGATACTTGCTCAGGCTACCTCTTATTCAGGAGATAGTGTATTTATTGATTAGCCTTTTTAATGATTAAGCAGTTATAATAAGATATCTGTATTGATTATTATAGGTTATTTTCTGTAAAGCAATAAAATCTGCATTTAGTATTATTTCGATAACTCATCATTTAGGAGTTATCTTTTTTATTGTCCTGACGCTGATCAAATAGTACTATATAAACCTATCGTGTAAGGAGATAATTAATACAATGAATCGTGAAAACAAGAGAAGACAACATAATAAAGGTTATTATCAAACACATCCATGCCCAGACAGTTTTACATGTAAAACTTGCGGACGCTTGGTTGTATCAGCTGGCGCTGGCAGTGCACACCGCAATCATTGTCCTAATTGCCTGTCTAGTATTCATGCTGACATCAAACCAGGTGACCGCGAGTCTGGCTGTGGCGGCATAATGGATCCAGTTGCTGTATGGGTAAGAAAAAATGGAGAGTGGGCAATAATTCACCGTTGCCGCCTTTGCGGGAAGCTTAGTTCAAACCGCGTGGCAGCAGATGATAACCCTATGAAACTGATGTCTATTGCTATGAAACCTTTATGCCTGCCACCGTTTCCACTGGAACGAATTGAAGAACTGACAAAACTTATGGCAGGAGATGGAAGTATGGATTTCTAACACTGAAAAACAAATGCTATTATTTGGCAGTTGCGTTCTAACTACTTTTAATGGGACATATGATATGTTAGATATATCATATGTCCTTTTTATGTAATAAGAAGATGCCCTCCTATTACATCTATTGCAGAAGCATTGAAGCAGGCCATCCTATTCCACAGAAAAGGCATATTCCAGGTTTCGTCACAAAGGAGGTACATAGACTATGAATGAATCAGAAGAGCGGCGCCGGGAACTCCTTAGGCAGACAAGAAAGCTTTACAATGAGGACAGCTTCATTCCGGCAATACATCCCCGATATGGACACATTTATCATGATTTGTATGAGGATGACATGCAGGATAGACCAAAAAACAGTTTCTTTTTCCGGCTATCTCTGGGAATCCTGTGTTTTATCTGTTATGTCTGGATGGACTATGGCAAATTGAATGTGGCAAATGTAAGCAGCGATAAAATAGTCAATCAGATAGAACGTCAGACAGATTTAAAAGAGCTCAAAGAAGTGTGGAAAAAACTTTGAAAAATGTACATTCAATCAAAGCAGGAAAGTAGAATGTGGCAACCAAGAATTGACTATCAGCCCAAAACCGATAGCCAATTCTTTTGCATTTGTTCATGCTCAAATTTTATTCTTGACTTCAGTTGACAAAAGTGATAACATTGTTATGAAAAATAACAAGAGAGGTTTTGGAGTGAAAGCATGAGTTACAGTTCCAACTTAACCCGTGAGCGTATCTTGGAATGCGCTAAACAGGAATTCATGGACTACGGTTATCAAAACGCCAATATGCGGCGCATTGCTCGAACAGCAAAGGCCACAACCGGTGCGCTGTACAACCACTTTGCCAACAAGGAGGTGTTGTTCGATGCGCTGGTGCAGGCACCAGCGGAGGAAATGCTGGCCCAATTCCAGGAAATACACCGGCAGACAGAGAAAAGCCTTTCCATCATGCCGGCCGCAAACATGGAGGAGAAGGCCCGTACCGGTACAGACTGGATGCTGGAATATATATACGAGCATATGGACGCCTTCCGGCTGGTTTTCTGCCACTCAGAAGGAACTCGCTGGTCCACTTATTTGGAGCAGCTAATTGAAATTGAGGAGCAGGCCTACCGGGTCTATTGTGATACGCTTGGTAAGAATGGCAGGCATGTGGAAGACATGTTTCTGCATGTGACCGCTGCGACTGGTTTTCAATATCTGGTGGAGCTTGTCTCGCACAATTTGCCTTACGACCAGGCTGTCGCCGTGATGGACAGTGTAAAGCGATTCAGCATAGCCGGATGGCATGAAATATTAGGGCTCCGCCCCTAATTTTTTTAGACACGAGTTAGCCCTTGCTAACCAAAACGTTTTTTGAATATCAGGAAAGGAAGCGAGTATTAAATGGATAAAAAAAATAAAAAAGAAAGGGGAGCGTTTTCCCATCTCTTCGAGTGGGCAGCGCCCCACAAGGGCGGATATATTGCCTCCCTCAGTTTTGCCACGGTAGGAGTGGCTTGTGGTATAGCGCCTTATTTTTGTGTAGCGCAAATTGTGCTGGCCCTGCTGAGGGGAGAGCTCTCTATCGGCTTTTACGGCTTTTACTGCCTGCTTGCCGCTGGATTTTGGGCGCTTCGGTACCTGTTTCATGGGATTTCTACCTCCCTGTCCCACAAGTCCACCTTTGCGGTCATTTCCGAGGTGCGCTTGAAACTCACGAAAAAGCTCACCCGCCTGCCCATGGGGTATCTGCTGGACACGCCTTCCGGAAGGCTGAAAAACATCCTGGTGGAACGAGTGGACAGTATAGAGCCTACTCTGGCCCACGTTGTACCGGAGATGGGCGGCAATGTTCTGATTTCCATTGCAACTATGGCGTATCTCTTTGCACTGGACTGGCGCATGGCTCTGGCGGCGTTGATTCCGCTGCCGTTGGGACTTCTGTGCTATATGGGCATGAAGAACGGCTATGAAGAGCGGTTTGCCAACTATGTCGCTAAAAACAAGCGCCTCAATGATACAGCCGTGGAATACATCGGTGGCATCGAAGTCATCAAGGCCTTCAATCAATCGGCTTCATCCTACGAAAAGTTCACCACCGCTGCAAGAGAGGCCGCCGCTTCCGCCATTGACTGGATGCGTTCTACGCTGCCCTTTTTCTCCCTGGCCATGTCAGTTTTCCCAGCGGTACTGGTCAGTGTACTTCCCATCGGCGCCATGCTGTATAGAGGGGGCAGCCTGCCTCTAGAAAACTTTGTTGTGTCCATCATTTTGTCTCTTGGTGTTATGGGGCCACTCATCACCACCATGAGCTATACCGACGATATAGCCAAAGTGAACACCATCGTAGATGAAATCAACGAGGTACTCACCCAGCCTGATCTTGCCCGCCCCACAGCCCAGGCAACAGTAAAGGACTACGGCATCCGCCTTTCCGATGTGCGCTTTGCCTATCGGGAAAAGCTGGTACTCCACGGGATAAACCTCTCCATACCAGCAGGCAGCGTGACAGCACTCGTTGGACCTTCCGGTGGTGGCAAGTCCACCATTGCCAAGCTGATTGCTTCCCTGTGGGACGCTACTGACGGGAGCATCACCATCGGCGGAACCGATATACGCCAAATTCCTCTTACCCAGCTCAATAACATGATTGCCTACGTCGCTCAGGACAATTATCTGTTTGACGAGAGCATCCGGGAAAATATCCGCATGGGCAGGCCCTCGGCCAGCGACGCCGAGGTGGAAGAAGCCGCCCGGCAGAGCGGATGCCATAACTTTATCACACAGCTGGAGAATGGCTATGAGACCTGTGCCGGAAGTGCTGGCGGACATCTCTCGGGGGGCGAGCGACAGCGAATAACCATCGCCCGTGCCATGCTCAAGAATGCGCCTATCGTTATTTTAGATGAGGCAACCGCCTACACAGACCCAGAAAACGAGGCGGTCATTCAGGCAGCGGTATCGAAACTGGTCGCAGGCAAGACCCTTATCGTCATTGCCCACCGGCTCTCCACCATCATCGATTCCGACAGCATTGTTGTCATTGAAGGCGGACGGGTAGCGGCCCAGGGGACGCACTGTGAGCTGCTGCTTTCCTCGCCCCTTTACAAAAATATGTGGGACGCTCACACATCGGTCAAAGACAGTATTGAAACAACAACACAGGAGGTGCTCGCATGATCGCCATATTTAAAAAATTCTTCCGGTTCAGCGGCAATCAGAGCCGCTTGTTTTATCAATCTCTCGGCCTTTCGCTGCTCCATGCCGTGTTTGAGGCGTTGCGCATTCCGGCTATTGCCGTGGTGCTCACAGCACTAATCGAGGGCAATGTCAGTGCACAAACCGTATGGGTAACCCTTGGCATCATGCTGGTGAGCATCGCAGGCTGTACCCTGACCCGCCGAAGCATGACCATGAAACAAACAGCCGGCGGATATACGGTCGCCACCAACAAGCGAGTGGAAATTGGTGAGCGGCTCAAATATATGCCCATGGGCTATTTCAATGACAACAGTCTGGGTGACATTACTTCTATCACTACCAACACTGCCGAAAATCTACAGGACGTCGCCACAAGAGTCATCATGCTGACCACCCAGGGGCTTTTGACCACGGCCATGCTTACTCTCGCCATCCTTCTCTACGACTGGCGCATCGGTATACTGCTCCTTGTGGGGATTGCCGCGTTCTTCGGTGTCAACGCCCTCCTGCAAAAGATGTCTCACAAGGTTTCGCCGCTGAAAACAGCGTCCGATACCCGTCTGGTGGCATCTATTCTGGAATATGTACAGGGCATAGGGGTGGTGCGTTCTTATAACCTGGATCAGGAAGCCAACAAAACCGTTGACCTTGCCATTAAGGAGAACGAGGAAGTGAATGTCAAGCTGGAAAAGACCTTTGTGCCTTACACCAGCCTGCAAAGTCTGGTGCTTAAGCTGTTCGGTATCGCCATGATATTCCTGACCGTAACGCTGTATGTGAGTGGCTACATGGAGCTGGTAGGCTGCCTGTTGTTAGTCATTTCCTCTTTTATGGTATATGCACAGCTCGATACCGCCGGCAATTACAGCGCCCTGTTGCGGGTGCTGGACCTCTCCATGGATAAGATCAACAAGATATTTGAAACGCCGCTCATGGATGCGGGCGGCAAAGCCATAAAACCCAAATCCTGCGCCATCAAGGGGGAAAACGTGACCTTCCGCTACGAAAACAAAAGGGTCATCGACGATGTTTCCTTTGAGATTTTCGAGGGAACCACTACTGCCATCGTGGGGCCCTCCGGCGGCGGCAAATCCACCCTCGTAAACCTCATGACCCGCTTTTGGGATGTGGACAGCGGCCGCATTACGTTGGGCGGCATCGATGTACGGGAATACACACTGGATAGCCTTCTTTCTAATTTCAGTATGGTGTTTCAAAACGTTTATCTGTTCAACGACACGATTGCCAACAATATCAGGTTCGGGAAGCCTGACGCAACCATGACGGAGGTGGAGACTGCAGCCAAAAAGGCTTGCTGCCACGACTTTATTACCGCTCTGCCTGATGGATACAATACGGTTATCGGTGAGAGCGGCGCCACCATCTCAGGCGGCGAAAAGCAGCGTATCTCTATTGCCCGGGCATTGTTGAAGGACGCTCCCATTATTATCCTCGACGAAGCCACCGCCAATGTAGACCCCGAAAATGAAGCTCTGCTTCAAGGAGCCATTACCGAACTTACCCACGGCAAGACTATCATCATGATCGCCCACCGGCTCAAAACAGTGCAGAATGCGGATCAGATTCTCGTGCTGGATCAAGGGAAAATCACACAGCGGGGCACCCACCAGGAACTGATTCAGACAGGCGGCCTTTACGCTGATTTCATCCGCATGCGGGAACAATCCATTGGCTGGAAGCTGGGCGGCCGCACGGCCTGACAATTGAGCGTTTTCATCATTTCCAGTACTTATTATTCCGGCTTTTTAAAATGGCAGATGAAACAAAAAGAATGAGAGAGAGTATTGGTTGATTCAGACGGTTGGGGCACTGCCCCCAATCCGCCTGGCAATGGGAATAGCAGTAGGAAGGATACAGACAAAGCCAAGGGGATTTATTATGAGGTGAAAGCTGAATAGGGGCCTAAAAATCCGGGAAACTACAGTTTTTTAATACCCAATAAATTTAGGCTTGACTCTTCTGCCTGCGATTTGTTCTATTGCATAAGCTGTGTTTAATAATTCTTCATCAGTTTGAGCGATGAGATTTATTCCAAAAGGCGTTCCATCATTATATAGCCCGCAGGGTATTGTAATTGCGGGTAGGCCTGTATATTGAATTATTGGGTGGTCTTTAAATACAATACATACATTTACATCCTTTAACTGATTTTCCATATATCGTTTAGTCGGCTCTATATTTTTTAACGCATCCAGATAAATAGATTCTGTCATTTCACCAGAGGTATTATACAGGGCATCTTCTAATAATATTTGACCATATTTTAAAGTTTTTTCTTTATGAAGATTATTAAATTCGATTATGTCCTTTAGATTTTTTATTTTGTAATCTGGTGGTAATTCAGCTAAATATTGGTTCATAGCATACTTAAACTCATATTTTTTAATGTTCTCTATCTTTTCATTAGGAATTGTTTTAAGAGGCATTCGTTTTAAGATTGCACCAGCTTTCTTTAACTTATCTAAAACACTATTAGACTTCTTTTTTTCTTCCTGCGACATATTATCAATGGCAGATTGATCAATTCCTATTACAGTACCTTTAAGGCTTGTATTTTCTGTAAAGTATATTTTATTAGCTGATATTTCATTAAAAATAATAATTGCATCTTTAACAGTTCTTGTCATGGGGCCAACCATATCAAGAGTAAAGCTTACCGGTATGATCCCTTTTATGCTCAAAGCACCCCTCCCTGGACGATACCCTACAATACCATTCTTTAAACCTGGAGATATGATAGAACCAGAGGTATCTGTACCTAAAGCTGCCGCACATAAATTAGCTGCTACTGCAGACCCTGAGCCGGTGCTGGAACCTGCCGGGCTTTCACCCAAAATGTATGGTGATTTTACAATCCCCCCTTTGGAGCTATATCCGTTTGGCATTCCTTTAGTCATATAATTGGCAAATTCAGTCATATTTGTTTTGCCAAGAATAACAACACCTTTTTTTCTTAAAATTTTTACAATCTCAGCATCCGTTACCGGACTTGAATCTGCTAATGCCAGTGAACCGGCGGATGTGTGTAAATTATCTGCGGTATTTATATTATCTTTTAAAAGAATAGGTATCCCATAAAGCAAACCAGGATCATTCTTATTCCTTGCATCAAGTTCTTCTGCTATTGTAATGGCATCCGGGTTTATCTCAAGAATAGAATTTAATCCTTTAGAACCTTTGTCGAAAAAGTCGATTTGCTCTAAATACTGTGAAACAATCTCTTTTATGGAAAAAGTTTTGTCTTTTATTATCTTATTTAATTCAGTTATTGTTATTTCGTTTAAGTTTATTTGGGTTGCCATATTAATCTCCTGTATCTATTTGACATTCTCTCATCTAGTTATATTTTTACTATTATCTTCTTATATATTTTAATTTATTCATTGTAACGTTAGCAGATACAGAGTGCTAAATATCAATTAGGAGAAACCATAGAGTTAGCCCCGATAATATTTGTTTAGAACTATCCATATTATATAACGTTCCCCAATTTTAAAGTAATTAAGTACATATATTATGCAGTTTATGCCGTCTTTGTTGACACATGACATTTGCTATGTTATGTTTTAAATCGCATTCGAGGGGAGCTTGTTTTTCTTTTTCATCATGTCGGAACAAGCACCACCACCCCTCTAATGTCAAATCTTCTTTTTAAATTGCATTGAGGGGGATGTTTTCCATCAGTATCTCCAATGTTGAACATATAACATCCCCTCTTCAATGTATAACTTTCCTATCAAAAACGAAGGTACTGGCGTTCTTCGTTTTTTATTGTATGTTCTCCAGTTTTGCCAAATAAAAACAGCTGACTTAATAGTTCACAGTTAGTAGTTAATTGTTTTGATATTAAATTAGTATTCTTGTAAACTGGAAGTTTCTGTGATTTTGGTAAATGCAAGGGGTTCATATTTGGGGAACAACGATAAAGCATTCGTGTTTTCCGGCAGCATGGAAAGTAGCCGTAAAGGGAAAGCAGATTAATTGAGGTTAAAAAGAAAGGTTATATCTATGAACAAATGTAAGGTGACCGCTCTGTTTGATGGTTGGAACGAAGCGTTAATCTGGTCATGTTTGCAAGGCCACATGGGGAATATGATTTTAGATGATGATGAAAATCCTTTATCGGCAATGATTGATATTGGCGATTTCTGTTTTTTCGCAGGTAATCCTAATAGCGCTTTATTCACTATGCCTGCTAAAACAAAGCTATTGATACCAAAGGACCGGGCTTGGGCAAAGTTGATAGAGAGCTTTTATGGCAAGCAAGTAAATAAGACATTACGTTATGCAATCAAAAAAGAACCTCATATTTTTAATGAGGAAGTGTTGGCTGCTTATATAAAAACGCTGGATGACTGCTATGAACTTAGAATGTTTGACCAAGAAATATTTGAAATGGCACGAATAGAAGAGTGGTCTTTTGATTTGTGTTCTCAGTTTAAGGACTACAAAGATTATCAAAATAAAGCAATCGGCACAGCAATTTTACATCAGGGAAAACTAGTGGCAGGAGCCTCTCCTTATGCAACTTATAATGAAGGTATTGAAATCGAGATAGATACAAAGCCTGAATATAGGCGCAAGGGGCTTGCGACTGTATGTGGGGCCAAGCTAATATTAGAATGTTTACAAAGAAATATTTATCCTAGTTGGGATGCACATGATTTGCGTTCTGTTGCTTTGGCAGAAAAACTTGGATATCACCTTGATAGTTCATATGTAACATATGAACTATCTGTCAAATAAAATAATGCCAATAATGCGAAACCGGCAAACAGGAATTATTAACTATGCAAAAATTGTAGCCACTTCTGAATATAAATTAGTAAAAGAACGGGAAAGTCCCTCGAAATCAGATAAAGATTATTACCGAAACGGATAGAGAGGATTTAAGTGAATGAATATAAACTCAAATTATATAATAACGGCTATTGGCTCATATCTCCCTGAAAGAAAGCTGACAAATTTTGATTTTGAAAAAATGGTTGATACAAGTGATGAATGGATTATAAAGCGGACAGGTATTCATACGAAGTTCATATCTGCTGATAACGAATTTGCAAGTGATTTAGGAATAAAGGCAGTACAAAATTTAATGGACAATTATCCGGTTACATTGAAAGACATAGATATGATTATTGCTACTGTTTTTGTTTACGACCACTTAACTCCAAGCGTATCAGCGATAGTTGCAGAGCATTTTGGCATAAATATGGCAGGAACGTATGATTTACACGCAGAAAGTTCCAGCTTTGCATACGGCCTTATTACTGCAAATGCTTATATAGCAAGCGGTCAAGCGAAGAAAGTTCTTTTAGTAACGGCTGAAACGCCAAGTAAAGAACTTGATCACACAGACCCGGGCACTTGTATACTTTTTGGAGGTGGAGCAACAGCAACGTTAATTGAAAAAAATACATCACCTAAAAAGTTCGTTTCCAATTTCAGGACAGATGGTAATTTGGCAGATAAAGTATACTGCACACAATTTTCCTCTGCAATCAAAAGAAGCAAATTTGAAAAGGAACATTTTATACAGCAGGATGACAGGGCCTTATACGCATATGTTGTCAAAAACATTTCAAATTATATCAAATGTCTCTTAGATGAAGCTGGATTAACTACTTCTGATATTGACTGGTTTATACCTCATAGTGCTAACTTACGTATGATTGAAGCATTACGCGAAAGGTTGGAATTTGATGAAACAAAAATGTTGACAAGCGTTGAACAATGCGGAAACACTTCTTCATCAATTCCGCTTGCAATCATCTTAGCCTTAAAAGATGGACGAATAAAACGAGGGGATAAGATATTAATATATGGATTTGGCGAAGGTATTACCTACGCAGGGGCAATTATAGAATGGTAACCCGTACAATGCTAGTTACATTTGTATTGTTTTATGTAATTAATTTTGGAGGATGGGAAGTGTTTGTTGCTAAGGGAATGAATGAAACTTGGTCATCATTTACAGCCTATATAGTTTTGATTGTAGTAGTGGTTTTGATATAGAATAAAAAACTTCTAACAGAATGGTACAGATTCAAATGTGAAACGAAGAGTTGGAAGAAATTTTTCATTGAATTGTTGATCACTGATAGGGTTTGTTAATAGAAAAATACGATGCTTTCGACTGCCAAAAAGATAAGAAACAGATGTATGAGGAAATAATGATGGGACTTAATGTACTATTATGTGATGACGAACAGGAGGCAGTTTCTAAATTTTCTACTCTGATTGAATCCTGTGCAAGGAAACAACAAGTAAATATTGAACTAAAATGCTTTCCAAGCGGTGAATCCCTGTTGTATGAATTTATAGAATCAGGGTTGGAGATTGATATTCTCTATTTGGATATTGTAATGAAAAAAATAGATGGTATGGAAACGGCAAAAAGGCTTCGGGCGGCTGGATGCAGTAGTCCCATTATCTTTTTAACCTCTTGTGAGGATTATGTGTATGATGCTTTTGACGTGGATGCCGTGCAGTATCTGGTAAAGGACCGGTTCACCGAAGAAAAGTTTGAGCAGATTTTTAGAAAATCGGCTGAACGGACGAGAGAACCAGAGCAGCCTGTGTTTGTCTGTGAGTTTGGCGGTGTAAAAACCTTCATCCCCATTGCGGAGATTACATATTTTGAAATATGGAGACGGCTTGTCACCGTACATTACGGCGGAAAAACGAAAAAATTTTACGGGAACATGGAACACTTGGAACAGGAATTTAAAACGAAATATTTTGTGCGCTGTCACCGGTCATATTTAGTTCACCTGCCCTTTATAGCAGAATTTCACCGCACTCAAATTGTATTAAAACGTGGGACGTGTATCCCAGTAGGGGCAACCCACTATAACGAGCTTTGCGCGGCGTTTTCTAAATATGTCACACAGATGCGGGAGAAGAGAAGCGGGGAGAAGCCATGTTATATGTAACAACGGCGATTATCATCGGATATTATCTCATCTTCCTCCTGTATTACCAAAAACTGTATCCGCCAGATGGCAGAAAAATACTGCCAGTTATTTTGACCTTTATCTTTCTTAGCGCCGTGTATATTATTTTTGCCATATATGATATCCAGTGGCTGATTATTCCCATTTCTATTTTGGGAATAACAATATCTCTTTGGTTCACAACAGGAATGAATTGGCTGCAATCCGCCTATGGAGCAATCTTAAGTGTCATCAGTGTTTACTGCTTTCGAGGACTCTTTGCCGCTGTTGATGTCCTGTTTATTCCCGGTGGATATGATGATCCTCTGCATAATGTATTTATGTACAATCTGCTGACCGCACTAGCTATCCCAATTGCGTTGTTTTGTTTTTACCTGCTGCGCAAAACACTGCTGCCTGACCGGCGGCTGAAACTGGTACTGAACAATAAGTATTTGCTGCTTCGTATTGTCATCTATCAAGCCATTGCTGCAATAAACTTGATGACAATCAATGCGGGCCGTACATTTATTCGGGAAGCGCAGTGGTATTCGCTCATTGCCCTGTGCGCCTTTTTACTAACTTTGGGCATGTTCATCTATATCATTATTTATTCAGCAGATATTATGGAATTGACCGATTACAAATGGCGTGCCAAGCTGTTGGAAGAACAATATGCTCTCCAGCTTCGGCATTACAGAGCGTATGAGAAATATACCAAAGACTTTCGTGTGTTCCGACATGACTTTAACCGAATGATGCCGTTATTGCAAACACTGGTTGAAAACAAAGAAACCAACAAAGCGGTTCTGCTCATAAAGCAGCTATCCGGTACCATGCAGAGGACGGTACATATTCACAAAAAGTATTCTAACCACGTAGTCATTGATGCTATGTTACAAGACCTTGCAAATCTATGTGAAGAACATCAGATCCGTTATGAATTCCAGGCCGTCAGTCCAAAGAATACCGGGCTTTCTCTATTGGATGGCATCCGTATCCTGTCCAATCTTTCGACAAATGCGGTCGAAGCCTGTTTGAAGGTTCCGGAAAAAGAGCGCTTTATAGAAATCACCTGCTGGTGTGAGAACAACTGGACAGCCTTACAGATCATGAACTCTTTTGATGGTGAGGTGCATATGGAAAAAGGATACCCCATTACCACCAAAAAGGATGCTTGGAATCATGGATTAGGGCTTATTTCTGTACGGGAAATTGTCGAAAAAATGCATGGACTGCTCCAGATTGACATGGATCAAAAGCAGCGTATCTTTACTGTCAGTGTCTACCTTCCTGAGCATGGGGAAGTTGAACAGCCAGTTCAAAAATAACATCCAGTTTTATACTATAACCCTGCTATTATCCGGCAGGGTTTTTTGTATTCATTTCTCATATATGAGTGGATATGTCTGTTACGTCAAAATAGAAATCGGTTACATTTTCCTGTTTTTTTGTCAAGCTAGTGGTATTGTTAAATGTATAATCAGGGTTATGCTGCAGGAAAGAAATAAATACGATTAATCGGAAATTACATGGACGGTACTATGGGGGGTCTCGTTCTATTTTGTGCCTAAAAACATACAAGCCGAAACAGTTATTTATGTTGACGAATATTAAACTCTAATATAGAGTATACATTCGAAAAAATGGAAGGAGGTGTGATTGATGCAGCTTCAACTAACAACAGACTATGCCCTGCGTATACTTAGTTTTTTAGCATCGGAAGAACGAGTGGTGTCTTCCACTGAACTAGGTGAACGTCTTGCGGTTTCGCAGAAATATGTGCTTCGGATTGGAAATAAATTAAAAGCAAATGGATTCGTGGATGCTGTTTATGGTATCAATGGCGGATTCACCATCAGCAGACCGCTTGAAGATATCTCTATCTACGATGTAATTGTAGCCATTGAGGGTACAATAAAATTAAACCGGTGTTTGGAACCGGATGGTTATTGCAGTAGAAATGCGACAACTTTTTGTGTGGTACATCACTTTTATCGGGAGATTCAGGAAGAGCTGGAAAAGAAAATGAAAGCGGAAACACTGGCAACTTTGCTTGAAAAGTCCAAAAGGATATGAGGGAAAGACAGATAATGATGTTGAGAAAAAACAGACCATACTAAAAAAAGAAAGGTGCACAGCATTTTTATAGAAAATGGGATATTGTGATGCTGGGATTGCTTATCAATATTCCTAAACATGATTAACCAATGAAAACGTTTTTTATTAAAGCCCTAAAGTAAGAAGAGAGGAGAACAGAATGAATACAGGTACTATATTAAAGTTTATGGGAGCAATAAACTGTAAAAATCTATCTATAATTATTGAAATGATGTCAGAAGATTTTCTCTTCATTGATACCTACGGTGACAGTGCCAATAAAGAGCAAATGAAAACAGGATGGCAAGGATTTTTCAATTGTTTTCCGGATTATCAAATAGAAGTCAATGATTATCTGGAAAATGAATCGTTTGCTGTGATTTTAGGAAATGTAAGGGGTTCATATTTGGGGAACAAAGATAAGCATTGGTGCTTTCCAGCAGCATGGAAAGTAGTCGCAAAGGGGAAGCAGATATGTATATGGCAGGTCTTTTGTGCAAGTATAAGTTCGGTAAAAGAATATCTAATGTACGGTGACAGCGTGAACGAAAAGCTGGGCAGCTGTGAAGAACGCCTGCGTGTAATTCAGGGCTATGTTGACAAGGGAGAAGAAGCAGAATTATTTAAGGCAATCAACAACATGTCTACAGAGCATGAACAAATTTATATGGAGATCGGGATACAGGCAGGTTTTCGATTGGCGAAAGATATTATACAAGGTAATGTTCTTGAGGAAAGTGCTTTAGTAAAATACAAAGAAATGTATCTAAGCCTTTTTGAAGATATTACAAAGGCGGTGACTGAATTAAAGAAAGCCCAACGTAGGGCAGAAGAAATTTATATATCCATATAGTGAGCAGCTTTTCATGCAGAAATAGATATTTTACGAGCGCCACGCAGTTAATAAGGATTGCATAAAGTTAAATTAATTGAATACACTATGAATGAGCCACGAAGTAATGAAAGGTACATACATGCATAAAGCACTAGATGATAATTATATAGATTTATTAATTGACAATGTATTAGCGGAAAATCTTAGAAATGGATATGAGATAACGAAGATTAATGAAAGAAATTCGATTTTACACTCGCCAGTTGATATATTTAATATGTGTTCCTTAGGAATTTATCCTTACCATATATTCCCTACTATCTATACTTTATGCTCTACAGTTTCGCTTGAGAGTTCAGGAATCTCTGTAGTTCAAAGCAATCCAAACTTTGGACTTTTTGGGCAGGGAGTAATCATCGGATTTGTTGACACTGGCATTAATTATCAACACCAGGCATTCTTAAATTCTGATGGAACATCCAGGATTTTGTATCTTTGGGATCAAAATATTGAGGGTTCCGGTATACAGCCTAATGTACCATTCGGTTCGGAGTATGATAGAGCATTAATTAATCTTGCCTTACTGAATCAAAATCCATTATCAATCGTACCTAGTTTTGATGACGATGGACATGGTACTATGCTGGCCGGAATTGCTGCTGGCAGTGTAGATGAATCACAAAATTTTAGTGGAGTTGCGCCCAACGCAGAAATTGTTGTTGTTAAACTTGCTCAAGCAAAACATAACAATCGGGCTATATTTAATATACCTGACACTGTTCGGTGTTATCCAGAAACAAATATACTAATTGGTATTGAATACATCCGAAAAACTGCGGAAAGACTTAAACGCCCATTGATTATTTGTTTAGGAATGGGATCTAGTCAGAGTGATCATGATGGTCACAGTGCATTATCATTATATTTAAATAACAATTCAACAACTCCTAGAATAGGGGTTTGCATTTCAGCCGGTAATGAAGGCAATACGCGCAGACACTATAGTGGAGATATCTCAGACGGACAGACCTATAATGAGTTTGAACTGAGAGTAGGTGAATTGGATAAGAGGTTTTCAATGGAGATATGGCAAAAATCGCCTGGTAAAATTGCTATAGTAATTGAATCTCCTAATGGCGAACAAACATCTGTTATTCAACCCCAATTCAGTCAATGTCTTGAACATACTTTTGTTTTCAGTAATTCTAAATTATATATAAACAACATAATTGTAGAAGAAGAAACCGGAGAACAACTAATCTTGATACGATTTTCAAATGCATTGAGTGGTATCTGGAAGATGCGTGCTATTAGAATCGATAATATAGCTACTCAATTCAATGCCTGGCTGCCTTCTGGGGATATCATAACAGAAGAAACATATTTTCTTGAACCCAACCCATATACAACGGTTACATCTCCCGGTAACGCCCGTAATCCAGTTACTATAACAGCTTATAATCAGACCACTAACAGTATCTTACTTGAATCCAGCCGTGGTTTTACTACCAGCAATGTAATAGCTCCTGATCTGGCAGCTCCAGGCTTTAATATAAAATGTCCAACTATTATAAATACTTATGGAGGTGCAACTGGTACAGGAGCTGCTGCAGCCCATAGTTCAGGAATTATGGCTTTAATATTAGAATGGGCAGTAGTAAAAGGAAATTACACTTCTATATCAGGCAGAGATATCAGCAGATTACTAATCCGGGGAGCAACAAGAGAAAACTATATGGACTATCCTAATAGAATTTGGGGATATGGGAAAATTGATATTATAGGTTTGTTTAAAGGATTAATTTAATAGTAGCGAGGCTGACCGAAGTAACTTACATAATTTTTGTAAATTGAATGATTTCCTCTTGCATCAATGCGATTTTCGGAGCTTGGATAGTGTATGATATTGACCGGGAAATGATGGCTTTTGCAATGGAAGTCCTGCCGGAACAGAAAACGATACTAGATATTGAGATTGATAATGGATATCTACTTGAAGTTCTTCCTCAAAATGTATATAATATTTAAGATTATACCAATGCGGACTTTGCATAAAATCTTCTTTTTGTAAGAGGATTTCAACAATAATACAGCAATTCCGAAATTGCAAATAGTAACAAAACATGAGAGGAAAAACATGAGAAAACTTGCTTTAAATGATGAAATATTACTAGAAATCGAGAAGCCTGCCCGCTATATCGGCAATGAGGTGAATTCGGTAAATAAGGACGCGGGTAAAGTGGACGTGCGCTTTGCTATATGCTTCCCGGATGTATACGAGATTGGAATGTCACATCTTGGAATTCAGATTTTATACGATATGTTCAATCAGCGTGAGGACGTATGGTGCGAAAGAGTCTACTCCCCCTGGATAGACTTGGATAAGGTCATGCGCAGGGAGCAGATTCCTCTGTTCGCACTGGAATCCCAGGACCCTGTCAAAGACTTTGATTTTCTAGGAATTACAATTCAGTATGAGATGTGTTATACGAATATCCTGCAAATATTAGACTTGAGTCAGATTCCGGTTCACAGTGAAGAACGCACATGGGAGCATCCGATTGTCATCGGCGGGGGACCCTGCACGTACAATCCCGAACCTCTGGCAGAATTTTTTGATTTATTCTATATCGGCGAAGGTGAGACCGTTTACGATGAATTGCTGGATTTATATAAGTCCTGCCGTTTAGAAGGGACAAGCCGTGAGACGTTTCTGGAGAAGGCTGCCTGTATAGAAGGAATCTATGTTCCACAATTCTACGAAGCATCCTACAGCGAGAATGGACTTCTGGAATCCTTTACCAGAAAAATACAGTCAGTACCCGAAAAAATCAAAAAGCAGATTGTTATGGACGTGACCGGCGCCCCTTATCCTATGGCACCTGTCGTTCCTTTCATCAAAGCAACCCAGGACAGGGTTGTCCTTGAAATCCAGCGCGGCTGCATCCGGGGATGCAGATTCTGCCAGGCAGGAATGTTATATCGGCCAACCCGGGAGAGAGATTTGGAAACTCTTAAAGAATATGCCCGCGCCATGCTGAAAAATACAGGACATGAAGAGATTTCATTAAGTTCTTTAAGTTCCAGTGACTACTCTGGACTGAAGGAGCTGGTGAACTTTTTGATAGAAGAGTTCCATGGAGAGGGTGTAAATATTTCCCTGCCGTCTCTGCGTATTGATGCCTTTTCACTGGATGTAATGCGCCAGGTACAGGACATCAAAAAAAGTAGCCTTACCTTTGCACCGGAGGCAGGTTCCCAAAGACTCCGTGATGTTGTCAATAAGGGCCTGACGGAGGAAGTGATTTTGGATGGCGCAGGACAAGCTTTTGAAGGAGGCTGGTCTAAAGTAAAATTATACTTCATGCTTGGACTGCCTACTGAGACAGATGAAGATATGAAAGAAATCGCAAGACTGTCAGACAGGATTGCCAGAAGATATTATGAAATACCTAAGGAAGAGCGCCATGGAAAATGTCAGATTACTGCAAGTTCTTCTTTCTTTGTACCAAAACCATTTACTCCTTTCCAGTGGACAGCCATGTGCAGCAGCGAGGAATATATCCGCCGTGCATATGTGGTGAAACATGAATTTCAGGAGCAATTAAACAGAAAAAGTCTGAAATATAACTGGCATGACGCGGATGTAACAATACTGGAAGGTGTATTTGCCCGGGGTGACAGACGCGTGGGAAAAGTCATTGAGGAAGCGTATAGGCTGGGCTGTCTCTATGACTCCTGGACGGAAACTTTCTGCAATGAAAAGTGGATAGAGGCATTCCGAAACACAAATATAGACATTGAATTTTATACAACCCGGGAAAGAGATCTGGATGAATTACTTCCATGGGATTTTATTGATATCGGAGTAAGCAAAAACTTCCTGAAACAAGAATGGGATAGAGCAGTACAAGGTACCATTACGCCAAATTGCAGACTCAAATGCTACGGCTGCGGTGCGGCACAATTTGGAGGAGGTGTCTGTTATGAAGGCTAGAATTAAATTCAAAAAAAATGGTGCACTGAGATTCATCGGGCACCTGGATGTGATGCGGTTCTTTCAGAAGGCCATGAGACGGGCTGGAATTCCCATTGCATTCACTAAGGGATACAGCCCTCATATGATTATGTCCTTTGCAAGTCCTTTAGGAATCGGCCATTCCAGTGACGGCGAGTATTTTGATATTGAGCTGAAAGAGGCTATCTCCGGCAAGGAAGCCGTAAAACGTCTCAATGATGTTATGGTGGAAGGTATGGAAGTCGTAAGCTTTCGCCAGATTGGGGAAGAGAAGAAGATGACAGGGATGGCAATTGTAGCCGCTGCTGATTATCTTACTACGCTAAAGAAGGGCTCGCTGCCTGCCGGCTGGAAGGCGAAAATATCTGAATTCCTGGCACAGCCGGAAATCCGGATATGGAAGCAGACAAAGCGCAGCGAAAATGAGGTAGACATTAAGCCTTTGATTTATAAATTAGAAGCAAATAAGAAAGAATCTTGCAAGCAAGATTCTCCGCCTGCGGCAGGTTGCGATAGCAACAATTCCTCTGCCGCCGCAGTGCGATCTCCCGGAGGGTTTTCATCTGATAGGGAACACAGTTCCCTATCAGATGAAAACAGTTTCTATATGCAGGTTGCTGCAGGAAGCGTTCAGAATCTAAAGCCAGAGCTTGTTATGGAAGCCTTCTGTCGGTTTTTGGAGGTGGAGTGGGGAACTGTAGATTTTCACCATCACCGCCTGGAAATGTATGCAGATGTGGGAACTGGCAGCGGACGAGAGTTAAAACCTTTGGAAGATATGGGATGGGAAATGGAGATAGAGACCGCATGATTTCAAGAAAAATCCTCCTGATGAAGGAAAAAAGTAAAATCTGGATGTTTCTTTTGGAAAATGATGATATTGTCGAGATACACTGCACTCTGGAAGACGGAGGGGGCACAAATCATGCCCTGGGCAATGTTTATATAGGAAAAGTAAAGAATATCGTGCCTAATATCGGAGCCGCATTTATTGAAATTGATAATAAAGTAGAATGTTATTATGACATGAACCAGGCAGAGAACGCCATTTTCACTCATAAAAGCAGTAAAAAACCCCTTTGTGCCGGGGATGAACTAGTTGTTCAGATAAGCAAAGAAGCTGTAAAAACAAAGGCGCCGACTGTGAGCAGTGATTTAAGTTTTCACGGCCGGTATGCCATTCTGACATCTGGAAATACCAGAATCGGAACTTCAGGGAAACTCCCTAAAGCACTGCGGATGGAGTTAAAAGAAAGGCTTCAGCCTCTAAAGAATGAAGAATACGGCATTATCATCCGCACCAATGCAAAGGAGGCAGACTTCTCTGACATTTTAGAGGAAATCAAAAGCCTGGAAAAAAATTACCATGAAATAAAGAAAACTGCTCAGACACGAACATGCTTTTCTTGTCTTTCCCAGTCTTCCCCTTCCTATATATCCGATTTAAAAAATGTCTATACCGAAGGACTGACAGAGATTATCATTGAAGGAGAGGACCTTTACAAAGAAATCAGAGACTATTACGAAAAGGAACAGCCGGAGGACTTGAACAAACTCAGACATTATGACGGCAGCCAGCTTTCCCTGGCAAGCTTGTATCATACCCAGCCCGTTCTGGAACGTGCGCTTGGACAGCGGGTATGGCTGAAAAATGGCGCCTATCTGGTTATCCAGTATACCGAGGCCTTAACAGTGATAGATGTAAACTCCGGGAAATTTGTGTCAAAAAAGAATCCCCTTGAAACTTATTTGAAAATCAACCTGGAAGCAGCAAAAGAAACAGCAAAACAACTGCGCCTTAGAAATCTTTCAGGAATTATCATTGTAGATTTCATTAATCTGGATGACGAAGCCGCTACCCAGGAATTGCTGAAGGTTTTCCGCCATCATTTAGCCCAAGACCCTATTCAGGCAACACTGGTAGATGTGACAGAATTACAGCTTGTAGAAGTAACACGAAAAAAAGTCCGCAGACCTTTGCACGAGACCTACTTTACTCAATAAAAACAGGTATAGTAGTTATCCTATATTTTTTTGACTTTTTAAAATTGCATACAATTATACAATAAATTTTTAAAACTTTTTATTTCCGATATGCAAACTTATTTTTAGGAAATAAATTGTATTCTTGTATACAACCTTAAAACCACTTAAAATTCAAGTTTATATTTCCCGTTAGTCGAAGAGGGGAGTATTATAGAGGTTGATATGGAATATATTCCTGCAAAAACAATCATTACCCGTTCCAAAAATCCCAGCTTTTGGTTTGGGACAGAATACAATATGAATATATACCGGGGTTGCTGCCATGGATGCATTTACTGTGACAGCCGTTCAGACTGTTATGGAATTACATCTTTTGATACAGTGAGGGCAAAAGACAATGCCTTGCAAATTATCCGGGACGAGCTGCGCAGAAAGACAAAGCGGGGTGTAGTTTCCACAGGAGCTATGAGTGATCCCTATAATCCATTTGAAAAGGATCTGGAACTGACCCGTCATGCCCTGGAATTGTGCAATGCCTTTGAATTTGGTGTTGCTATCGCCACAAAAAGCACCCTGCTCGCAAGAGATATTGATATTTTGACAGATATCAGAGAGCATTCTCCAGTATTATGTAAGATTACAATTACAACAGCCGATGATATGCTCTCACAAAAAATAGAACCTGGCGTCCCCCCCTCCTCGGAGAGGTTCGAACTTATCCGTCAACTATCCGACCATGGGATTTATGCCGGTATTCTGCTGATGCCTGTACTTCCCTTTCTGGAAGACACTAATAAAAATATCAGTGAAATTGTCCGTAAAGCAGCGGATGCAGGCGCCCGGTTCATTTACCCTGCATTTGGAGTCACATTGCGCGAGAACCAGAGAGAATGGTATTACACAAAACTGGAACAATTATTTCCGGGAGAAGACCTTGCTGCAAAATACCGGCATCATTTTGGGAATTCCTATGAATGCAGGAGCCCAAGATCCAGGCAGCTTTGGGAGTTATTCACACAGGAGTGCCAAAAGCGCAAAGTTATCTACAAAATGCCGGACATCATAGCAAGTTATAAGAGACCTTATATCATTGAACAGCTCAGTCTATTTGATGATTTATAAGAAGCCAGACCCTTTTGCGCCAATAAGTCTGAATAGTCTGAATATGGAGAGCAAAGGGGTCAGACCCTTTTCAAAAGGGTCTGACCCCTATGAAACACCTACGGAGGATACCAAATGAGTAAAAAAGAATTAAAAACAAATGCCATGCGTATATTGGACAGCCATAAAATAGCCTACGAATATCAGACCTATGAATGCAAGGAGTTTATTGACGGTATTGCAATAGCCGATAAACTTTGCCTCCCCCATGAGATGGTGTACAAGACACTGGTAACTACAGGGAAAAGCGGGGCGCATTATGTATTTGTAATCCCCATTGAAGCAGAATTAGATTTAAAAAAAGCCGCTAAGGCTGTAAAAGAAAAATCCTTAGACATGCTTCCTGTGAAAGAAATTACCGCAGTTACCGGATACGTCCGGGGCGGCTGTACGGCTATAGGAATGAAAAAAGCCTTTCCTACTATAATAAATGAAACGGCTGCAGGACTGAATGCCATCTGTGTCAGCGGCGGAAAACTGGGGATGCAGCTGAAGCTGGCCCCGGATGACTTAAAGAAGGCGTCCCGGGGAGAATATGCAGACGTTATTGTTTGAATTTGCAGAAACAACCAGTTTTGGCTGGATAAAGAAGGGAATATGCAGGATATTTTGTCAGAAAATGCAGAAAAATCAAAAAGAAGAGATTTACAAGAGGAGTGGACTGCGTTATAATAATGTACCGAGAACGCAGAAATTTTGAAAAGGATTACCCTTTATATGTATACGGAGGAATAAGAATGAAAAAAGTAGTAAAGTTTGGCGGAAGTTCTTTGGCAAGTGCAGACCAGTTCCAAAAGGTCGGCGAAATCATCCGCTCCGATGAATCAAGAAGATATGTCATCCCATCCGCTCCGGGAAAAAGATTTTCAAGTGACACTAAGGTGACAGACTTATTATATAACTGTTACGATGCCGCAGTGAAGGAGAAGAATTTTACAGACTTACTCTCTGCAATACAGAATAGGTATAATGAGATTATAGACGGACTGGAACTGACTATTTCTCTGGACAAGGAATTTGAGCTTATCAAGGAAAACTTTAATAAAAAGGCCGGAAGAGACTACGCCGCCTCCAGAGGGGAATATCTAAACGGAAAAATCATGTCTGCATATCTTGGATTTGAATTTGTAGATGCAGCCGAAGTCATTCGGTTTCGTGAGAATGGTTCTTTTGATGATGTTGCTACAAATGATTTATTGTCCAAACGCCTGGAACAGGCGGCCGGTGCAGTTATCCCAGGATTTTACGGTGCGAAAGAGGACGGCACCATTGTAACATTTTCCAGAGGTGGTTCTGATATTACAGGGTCTCTTGTGGCGTTGGCAGCTTCTGCTGATATGTATGAGAACTGGACAGACGTATCCGGCTTTCTGATTGCGGACCCAAGAATTGTCAAAAACGCAAAATCTATTGAAACTATCACATATAGAGAACTTCGCGAACTTTCCTACATGGGAGCAAGCGTTCTCCATGAGGATGCTATTTTCCCGGTGAGAAAAGCGGGTATTCCGATTAACATACGTAATACCAATGCCCCGGAAGATAAAGGTACTTTGATTGTGGAGGGCACATGCAGAAGGCCCAAATATACCATTACAGGTATTGCCGGCACAGACGGTTTTGCAGCGATTACAATTGAGAAGGCCATGATGAACTCTGAAATTGGATTCTGCCGCAAAGTACTGCAGGTATTTGAAGAAAATGACATTTCCATTGAACATATGCCTTCCGGAATTGATACAATGACTATTTTTGTTCATAAAGATGAATTTGAAGAAAAGGAACAGAACGTCCTTTCAGCAATTCACAAAGCAGTAAGCCCAGATCACATCGAACTGGAATCTGATCTTGCACTGATTGCCATTGTAGGCCGGGGTATGAGAGCAACCCGAGGCACTGCGGGAAGAATTTTCTCCGCATTGGCCCATGCTCATATCAATGTAAAAATGATTGATCAGGGCTCCAGTGAGCTGAACATCATTGTGGGTGTCAGACATGATGAATTCAAAAATGCCATAAGAGCATTATATGAAATTTTTGTATTAACACAAATATAAGGAAAGGCAGCAAGTTCGTTATGAACATTTTGTTCTTTTTAAAACCGAAAAGTGAAATTGCATACATTTACAATGACTGCACACTGCGTCAGGTCTTGGAGACAATGGAATACCATAAATACTCCGCTATCCCTGTACTGGACAGGAAGGGTGAATTCGTAGGAACGATTACAGAGGGAGATCTGCTTTGGGGAATCAAGGATTACAAAAACTTAAATCTCAAAAGCGCCGAAAAAATTTTTATTCGTGATTTCCCGCGGAAGGCGGATTTTGATGTGGTAGCCGCAGATGCAGATATGAAAGATCTTGTTAAAAAAGCTATGAACCAGAATTTTGTACCTGTTGTAGATGATCAGGATAAATTTATCGGTATTATAACACGCAAAAGCATTATAGAATATTGCTATAATAAGCTGAATGATTTTGATAAGTAGAGGTGCCATATGATTGATTTTCATACACATATTTTTCCGGATAAAATTGCCGCCTCCACACTGGACCTTTTAAGTTCTAAATTTGAGACCATCCCTTTTACGGATGGTACTGCATCAGGGCTTGAGAAATCTGAAAGAGAGGCTGGAATAGACCTGTCCATTGTCCTCCCGATTGTAACCAAAACATCCCAGTTTCAAAGTGTTAATTACTTTGCATCACAATTTCAGGAAGGGGATATCCTTTCTTTTGGAGGCATTCATCCGGACAGCCCTGATTACAAAGGGGAACTTAGAGAGTTAAAAAGTATGGGATTGAAAGGCATCAAGCTTCATCCGGCCTATCAGGAAACGCTGTTCAATGACATTCGTTATAAACGGATTGTATCTTATGCATCAGAACTGGGGCTTATTATTAGTGTACATGCGGGCTATGACCCCGGATACCCTGACTTCATTTACTCCACTCCGCAGATGGCTGCAGAGGTCATCGATGAAGTGCAGCCCGAAAAGCTGGTACTGGCTCACCTTGGCGGCTTTTTCTGCTGGGATGATGTAGAACGGCTTCTCGTCGGAAAGCAGATATATCTGGATACTGCCGTT
This sequence comes from Faecalicatena contorta, assembly GCF_003149105.1. Lineage (GTDB taxonomy): Bacteria > Bacillota > Clostridia > Lachnospirales > Lachnospiraceae > Muricomes > Muricomes contortus_C. Next base: position 525,357 of record NZ_QGDS01000001.1, read on the forward strand.
GTATTCGGCGCAATTGAGGATAATCAGTTTATGCGGATTTGCCGGAATCACGGCATGGAGAAAATTTTATTTGCAACCGACTCTCCCTGGGCCAGCCAGGCCGCATCAGTTGCATACTTAAACGCCCTTCCCCTGACAATAGAAGAGAAGGACATGGTTTTCGACAAAAATGCCAGAAAACTATTGACTTTGTAAAATTTTATATGCTATACTACTACAGTATGCCGCACAATGAGGTTTTAAAGTCCTGCCATCGGTTGGACACCATAATTGGCGAGTAATGATAATAGGAGGTGCCATATGTACGCAATTATAGCAACAGGTGGTAAACAGTACAAAGTAGCCGAAGGCGATATCATTAAAGTAGAAAAACTTGGGGTAGAAGCTGGAGAAACTTATACATTCGACCAGGTACTTGCAGTGAATAATGACAAGCTTGTTGTTGGAAGTCCAACAGTCAGCGGTGCAACAGTTACAGCTTCTGTAATTGGTGACGGAAAAGCTAAAAAAGTTATCGTTTACAAGTATAAGAGAAAATCTGGATACCATAAGAAAAATGGTCACAGACAACAGTATACTGCAGTTAAAATCGACAAAATCAATGCCTAACAGGTGGCAGAATGATTAAGGTAACTATTTACAAAACCGACAGGCATGAATATGTAGGTTTTGACGCACAGGGTCATGCCGGATTTGCTGATGAAGGCATGGATATTGTATGTGCTGCGGCTTCCGCACTCATCATCAACACCCTGAATGCCATTGAACGGTATACATCGGACAAGATTTCTGTAGTTTCAGACGATTCTGAAGATGCACAGGGACTGATTGAATTCCGTTTTACAGGAGGCAAGCCTACACATGATGCTGAATTGCTGTTAAAAACTATGATTCTTGGATTACAGGAAATAGAAGATGACAGCGATTATGAACCATACATTGATATTATCTTCAAGGAGGTGTAACAACCATGATGAAATTGAACCTTCAATATTTTGCTCATAAAAAAGGAGTTGGTTCTTCCAAGAACGGCCGTGACTCCGAGTCTAAGAGATTAGGTGCTAAAAGAGCTGACGGACAGTTTGTAAAAGCTGGCAACATCCTTTACAGACAGCGCGGAACAAGAATCCACCCAGGTGTGAATGTAGGGCGCGGCAATGATGATACTCTGTTTGCTTTAACAGACGGTGTTGTCAGGTATGAGAGAAAAGGAAGAGATAAAAAGCAGGTTTCCATTTATCCTGTAGCTGAATAATCCATTCTTATGTAACTTATAAGGAAACATCCATGTGACTAAGGCGTGAAAATACCCCACCTAAGCCCACAGGATGTACTTTGCCACTAAAGCTTGAAAAGACCAAGCCTAAGTGACATAAGCATGAGCAGCCTCAGACCTAACAGTCTGAGGCTTTTTTGTATAGTAGGAAGTGTAGAATCCATAAAGATGGGGAATTATCAATAGTAAAAACTACTATCTTATGATATAATTAGGAAAAATTGGAAAGCGTGAAAAATAAATTAGAAAAGGGTATAGACTATGTTTGCAGACAGAGCAAAAATTTTTATAAAATCCGGAAAGGGCGGCGATGGGCACTGCAGTTTCAGAAGAGAACTGTATGTGCCTAATGGCGGCCCTGACGGCGGTGACGGCGGAAAAGGCGGAGATTTAATTTTTGAAGTGGATGAGGGCCTGAACACACTGGTAGATTTCAGACATAAAAGAAAGTTTGCTGCCGGTGATGGCGAACAAGGCGGAAAACGGCGCTGCCACGGAAAAAATGGAGACGACGTTATACTGCGGGTGCCGGAAGGGACAGTAATAAAAGAATCAAAGACAGGGAAAGTCATTGCTGATATGTCAGGCAGCAACCGCCGCCAGGTTGTTTTAAAGGGAGGCCGGGGCGGTCTTGGAAATCAGCATTTCGCCACCGCAACTATGCAGGTGCCAAAATATGCCCAGCCAGGAAAGCCGGCTATGGAACTTGAGGTCAATCTGGAGCTGAAAGTCATTGCGGATGTGGGACTGATTGGGTTCCCCAATGTAGGAAAGTCTACATTGCTCTCCAGAGTAACAAATGCGGACCCGAAAATAGCGAACTATCACTTTACTACTTTGAATCCAAATCTGGGCGTTGTGGACCTGGAAGGGGCTAAAGGATTTGTGATGGCCGATATTCCGGGGCTTATTGAAGGAGCGTCCGAAGGTGTAGGACTGGGACACGAATTTCTACGCCATATTGAGCGTACCAAGATGATGATTCATGTGGTAGATGCGGCAGGAACAGAAGGACGTGATCCGGTGGATGATATTTACAAAATCAATGCGGAGCTGGAAGCCTATAATCCTGAGATAGCAGGACGTCCACAGGTTATTGCTGCTAATAAGACCGACCTGATTTTTGAAGGTGATGAGAATCCGGTGGACAGGCTGACAGCAGAATTCGAGCCTAAAGGAATACGGGTATTTCCGATTTCAGGAGTTTCCGGTCAGGGGATTCAGGAACTGCTGTATTATGTAAGCGAACAATTACAAAGCATGGATACAAAGCCTGTTGTATTTGAGCAGGAATACTTCCCGGAAGAAGAGTTGATTTACGAAGACCTTCCATATACGGTAGAAAAAGAAAAAGACATGTATGTTGTAGAAGGACCTAAGATTGAGAAAATGCTGGGATATACAAACCTGGACTCTGAAAAGGGATTTGCATTTTTCCAAAAGTTCCTTAAAGATGCCGGCATTCTGAATGAATTGGAAAAGGCTGGTATCCAGGAGGGTGATACGGTTAAAATGTATGGATTGCAATTTAATTACTATAAGTAAACAGGAGATATAAAAATAATGACAACAAAACAAAGAGCCTATTTAAAAAGTCTTGCCATGACAATGGAGCCGATTTTCCAAGTTGGAAAATCCAGTATAACACCAGGACTTACAGAAGCCATATCAGAGGCCCTGGATGCCCGGGAGTTAATTAAAATCAGTGTGTTGCAGAACTGCGGGGATGATGCCAAAGAACTGGCTGCCCTAGTGTCAGAAAGAACACGCTCACAAGTTGTACAGGTTATCGGAAAAAAAATCGTACTATACAAGGAGGGGAAGGACGACAAGAAGAAAATCGTACTTCCATAAAGAAACGTTATGAAAATAGGTATTATGGGAGGCACATTTGACCCAATTCATATAGGGCATCTGCTTTTGGGAGAGTTCGCCTTTGAACAATTCAGTCTTGATGAAATCTGGTTCTTGCCCAACGGCAATCCACCCCATAAAGATACGGGAGAAATGGATACCTGCCTGGGGCACAGAGTTGAAATGGTGCGGGCCGCTATCAGTGGATCTCCTCATTTTAAACTATCTCTGCATGAGGCTAAAGAAGGCATACATTCTTATACCTACCAGACAATGCTGGAATTTCATGAAATGTATCCGGACAATCAATTCTATTTTATATTAGGAGCAGATTCTCTTTTTTCTATTGAAAAATGGAAGTATTTTGAGGGAATCTTTTCTTACTGTACCATCCTGGCTGCAATGAGAGATGATAAGGACGTGAGGGATATGAAAAAGCAGATTGCATATCTCAAGAAAAAATATGAGGCAGAGATAGAGCTATTGATGGCCCCTTTGCTTGAAATTTCTTCTACCACTATAAGAAACCGGGCGGCTAAAGGACTCACCGTACATTATATGGTACCGGATAAAGTCGCGGATTATATCAAAGAGCATCATTTGTATAAGGATATTAAATCATGACAGATATTGCAGGAATTCAAAGGAAATTAGAGAAACGATTAAAACCAGAGCGGTATAAGCATACGGTAGGGGTTATGTACACAGCAGCATCCCTTTCCATGTGCCACGGCGGAGAGATTTCCAAAGCCATGCTTGCAGGCCTCCTCCATGACTGCGGTAAATTCTGCTCTGTAAAAGAGCAGATAAATCTTTGCAGAAAGTATGGCATCATTCTTACAGATTCTGAATTAAAGATGCCAGCACTGATACATGCAAAGCTTGGAGCGTATCTTGCAGAACATGAATACAATATAAAAGAAGCGGATATTTTAAGTGCGGTTACCTATCATACTACAGGCAGGCCCGGTATGACATTGCTGGAAAAAATCATATATATTGCAGACTATATAGAGCCGGGACGGCAGGAGATTCCTGTTTTAAGGCAGGTAAGGCATGCAGCGTTTTCTAATCTTGATAAAGCCGTCGCTTTAAGTGCCGGTTCGACCATTTCCTATCTGGAAAATGCGGGCAGGAAGATTGATTCGATGACGGTCAGGACATATGACTATTATCATATAAAAAAATAAAGGGAGGATATTATGGAAAAAGCAAAAGAAATGGCACGTATTGCCTACAATGCATTGGACGAGAAAAAGGGAGAGGATATCAAAATTATTGATATTGCAGGTGTTTCTGTCCTTGCAGACTATTTTATTATTGCAAACGGAAATAACGAAAGTCAGGTTAAAGCCCTTGTAGATCATGTGGAGGAATGTCTCCATAAAGAAGGATATGAACTGAAACAGCGGGAAGGTTACGGAACCGGAAGCTGGGTTTTACTTGATTTCAGCGATATCATCGTACACATCTTTGATAAGGAAAATAGATTGTTCTATGATTTGGAGAGAATCTGGCGGGACGGAAAAGATGTAGACATCACTTCTTTATAAAACAGGAGAGGATATTATATGAGATATACACTAAAGAAAACTGCCAGCCTGTTTATGGTACTGGTCCTTTTCCTGATGCCCGGCTGTTCTTCTGCAAAAATGATAAATAGTGAAGAAGAAAGCCTTCTGGACCCGGACCACCCTGTGACCATTGAAATATGGCATTATTATAATGGAGCACAGCAAGACGCAATGCACAAGCTCGTCTCAGAGTTCAATGAAGGATACGGCAGTGAACTGGGCATTAAGGTAAAGGCATCCAGCCTCGGAAACGTAAGCGACCTTGAGGAGAATGTGATGGCCTCTATCGATGGAAAGGTCGGAGCAAAAGACATCCCCAATGTATTCGCCGCCTACGCAGATACTGCCTACGCCGTGGACAAAAGAGGACTGGCTGTTGATTTAAAAAAATACATGACCGACGATGAAATAGAAGAGTATATAAGCAGCTATATTGACGAAGGAAGATTTTCATCCGAGGACAGTCTGAAAATCTTCCCCGTTGCAAAAGCTACCGAAGTATTCATGCTTAACAAAACCGACTGGGACAAGTTTTCCAAAGCAACCGGCGCTTCTTTGAAAGATATCTCTACGGTAGGGGGAGTTACCGCAGTTTCTCAAAAATATTATGAATGGACGGACAGTCTCACCGAAATACCTGATGATGGAAAGGCCTTCTTTGGCAGGGATGCCATGGCAAATTATTTTATTATAGGTGCACGCCAAATGGGTATAGAGATCTTTTCCATAAAAGATGGTGTTCCATCGTTAAATTTTGACAAGAAAGTTATCCGCAGGCTTTGGGATAATTACTATATTCCTTACATCAATGGTTACTTTGCTTCTTCCGGCAAGTTTCGCAGCGATGACATTAAAACAGGAAATATATTGTCTTTTATCGGTTCCTCAGCAGGTGCTACATTCTTCCCCGATCAGGTTACCCTGGATGATACTCATACATATGACATTGAAATGCAGGCTTTTGAATGCCCCCAATTTGAAAATAGTGAAAGATTTTCCGTACAGCAGGGAGCCGGTATGGTAGTCACGAAAGCAGGCAGCGAAGCTGAAATCAAAGCTTCTGTAGAATTTCTAAAATGGTTTACAGATACCGAGCAGAATATACGTTTTGCTGTTTCTTCCGGTTACCTGCCGGTAAAGAAAAACGCAAATAATAAAGAGCTGATTGAGGGCAGCCTTCAGGAGGCAAATAATAGTGTAGTACAGGTACTGGATGCTTCTCTCCAGCAAATCGAAGACAGCACTTTGTATACAACTCGTGCCTTTGAACAGGGGACAAGTGCCAGAAATATACTGGAATATTCACTATCTGATAAAGCGTTTCAGGACAGGGCAGAAGTAGTTGCCTCAATTCAAGCTGGAATGTCCCGGCAAGAGGCAGTCAGCAAATATACTTCGGATGATAATTTTGATAGATGGTATCAGGACACAAAGTCATCTCTGGAAGCACTGATTAACGTTAAGTAGAAATAGCACAGTATTCAGGAAGAAAGGCACAGGAATACACATGAGAAAGCAGAAGGCACAGCCTATACTGAATAGAATATTGATTCCTATGGTCCTCCTGACTTTAATGGAAGTCCTTCTTCTTTCAGGAACCTTTATATTTGGCGGTGCAATTCAGGAACTGAATGATAATGCAAAGGGCATCGTTCAGGGAAAGGTCATCAACCGGGCCAGCTACTTGCAGAACGAAATGATAAACAGTTGGTCTAATATGTCTCATACTCTACAGTTTATCAATCAAAGAGCAGAGGAGCTGAACAAAAACGGAACAATTGATTTGAATCGCATCGATGAAAACTCGGATGCCTGTTATCCTCTTCTTTCGGACATTTCTGATAATCTGATAGACATGCTGCGTGCCAACAAAGTAACAGGTGTTTTTGTTGCATTTAATACCGATAATCCAGAGGAACTGAGAACACAGGATTCTTTTCGCAAGCCGGGTGTTTATTTCAGAGACTTGGATCCTGAAACCAGTCCATCCATTCGCAATAGTGATTTATTAATTGAAAGAGGTCCCGTTGAACTGGTGCACAATTTGGATATTTCAACTGATCGCTGCTGGAAGCCGCAGTTTGAGTTCCATGCGGACTCTCCGGGCGTCTACGATTTGCTTTTAAATCCCCAGGAGCAAAGTTACAAAAATCCAAATGCGTCCTCACTATCTCAATTGGGCTACTGGTCACCTCCCCATGTTCTTAAAGGAGATGACAAGCTTATGATTTCCTATACACTGCCTCTTATAACTTCAAAAGGGCAGACATATGGTGTAATCGGAATGGAAATTACTCTGGACTATATATCCACATTGCTTCCTGCCGAGGAATTAATGGACAACAAAGCCGCTTGTTATTTATTAGTGACAAAGAAGGCAGACAATGATGATTATCAAATTATTTTCTCTTCCGATAACAGTGTAGTATCTGCTGTACGTCCATTTGATGTACAGCGTGCAGAAGATGGGACATTGTATTTCCAGTCTGAAGACAAAGAAAAATATTTCCTGGACATAGAATATCTCCAGCTATATGATTCTAACGGGCCTTTTGAATCCGAGCAATGGGGACTTGCAGGTGCCGTAAAGCAGAAGGATATTACAGAGTTTTCCACCCACATTCTTTCCTACATTGCAATTGCAATTTTTCTTACTATTATCATCGGAGTTTCAGGCAGTGCCCTTGTAAGTTTTATGATAACCAGACCCATTCACCTTGTTTCAAAAAACATGCAGAAACTGGATACCCATAAAAAGCTCCATCTGCCGAGGACGAATATCTATGAATTTGACCAGATGGAAATTTCCATCGAGAAATTAAGCCGTGATGTAATCGACTCAGCAACAAAATTCACCCAGATTCTAAACAAAGCAAGTATAAGGATTGCAGGGTTTGAAATGAATCTGGCAACTGGAACACTGTTTATTACAGATGGATTCTTTGATATTTTCGGTGAAAATAAAGTATCCACCCATAGTTTGGATATTCATTCTTTTCAGCAGCAACTAAAAGCCTTCGATATTTATAAAAAGGAAGAGTCTGATGGCTATACCTTATATAAAGTTCCTTACGGGGAACGGCATTCCTATATCAAACTTAGTTATTCTGTATTAGAAGATAAAAGAGTTATTGGCGTTGTAGAGGATATTACAAAAACCATTCAGGAAAAACAGCTTATTGAACATGAGCGTGACCATGACTTGCTCACAGGGCTAAAAAACAGAAGAGCATTTCTGCGTATTATGCCCCAGCTTTTTAAAAAAGGCAAAGAACACTTAAAAAAAGCAGCATTGGTCATGATAGATCTGGATAACCTAAAATATATTAACGACAAGTACGGACATGATTACGGTGATAAGTATATTCAGACAGCCGCGGAATGCTTCCGGAAATATACTCCTCCTGATACAATCATTGCCCGAATTTCCGGAGATGAATTTCACTTATTTTTCTATGGATACGACACGGAGGAGGAGATTAATCAGGCACTGAACAGACTAAGAGAAGGAATTGACTCCGAATTCATCCTTCTACCGCCCAGAATTCCTCAAAAAATAAAAATGTCAGGAGGAATATCCTGGTATCCCAGAGATTCTATTCATTATGAGCAGCTTCAACAGTATTCTGACTTTGCAATGTATCAGGTCAAACATTCTACAAAAGGGGAAATCAGTGATTTTGATATCGGTGCATACCACAGTGAAGAGTACATATCCCAGAATCGCCGTGAACTCTCTGAATTAATAGAAAAGGAGAAGGTGGAATATTATTTCCAGCCAATCGTTGATGCCCACACTGGTGAAATTTTTGCCTATGAAGCCCTGATGAGAGGCACTATGCCTACTTTGAGGCGGCCAGACGAAATATTGTCAATAGCCAAAGAAGAGCACAAGCTGGACAAGATAGAACAACTTACATGGAAGAAAGCTTCCCACGCATACATGCAATTTATCAGAAATAATGTCATATCTTCTGACTGCAAAGTTTTCATCAATTCTCTGGCGGATTATAAATTAGATAACCAGACTATAGAATTAATTGAAACGAAATGCAGAGGGTACCTGGATCATTTTGTCTTCGAAATTACAGAGGATTCACAGATAAATAAAGAAGCAATGGAAGTAAAGCGTGTTCTGGTCAACCGATGGAATTCAGATTTTGCCCTGGATGATTATGGCAGTGGTTATAACGGCGAGCGGGTTCTCCTCGAACTTGCTCCGAAATACATCAAAATTGATAGAGAGATTATTTCCGGAATTCACCTTAACATTGATAAACAAAAGATTGTAGAAAACATAATTTCCTACGCAAAAGAACGGAATATTAAAATGATAGCAGAGGGCATTGAAACGGAGCAGGAGATGAGCAAAGTAATTGAATTGGGTATAGACTACCTACAGGGATACTATCTTGCACGCCCTTATCCGGAGCCGCCCACGCTCAGCGAACATGCAGTCAATCAAATAAAAAAGATAAGAGAAATGACGATATAAATAAGAGAAATGCCAGATGAAGCACATTTGGCATTTCTCTTATTTATTTATAGATTAAATTTCCGCTAGCCTTTCAAATAAAACGGAACACGCCGATTACTTTTCCAAGAATAGTTACTTCCTTCACTATAATCGGGTCCATATTATCATTTTCAGGCTGGAGGCGGTAAACGCCTTTCTCTTTGTAAAATGTCTTTACCGTAGCCCCGTCCTCCACAAGAGCAACTATCATCTCCCCGTCGGAAGCCGTCTGTACCTTCTCTACCAGAACCATGTCGCCGTTGAGGATTCCCGCATTAATCATACTTTCGCCCTTTACCCTAAGCATAAAAGTCTGCTTGTTCGGCATAAATTCCATAGGAATAGGAAAGTAGTTTTCAATATTTTCCTGTGCAAATAAAGGTTCTCCGGCAGCAACACTTCCAAGTAAAGGAACATTCACAACTTCCCGCCTTGTCAGGTTAAATGTATCGTCCAAAATCTCTATCGCTCTTGGCTTAGTAGGGTCCCTTCTGATATACCCATTCTTTTCAAGAGTTTCCAGATGGGAGTGTACAGAAGAAGTAGACTTCAGATTCACCGCCTCACAAATCTCACGTACCGCAGGAGGAAATCCTCTCTCCAGTATCTGTGCCTTTATGTACTCTAATATCTCTAACTGCTTCTTGCTGATCTTGCCCTGTGACATGTAGCCCTCCTTTTCTCAATCCATCTGTCCGGATGATTATACTTCTTTAAATATATTATCATATATGAATTCAAAAAGCAAACACTTGTTACGAAAATACGTTCGAAAAGTTGCCGGGAAAGTATTGACAAACGTCTGTTCGTGTAATATAATTTCTAATATAAGGAACGCGCGTTCGAGTAAAATCCAGACATGAATATCACAGGGGCGGTGGCAAAATGAAAAGGGAAAGAACTAATTCAAAAGTAAATATTTTAAAAGAGGAACGTCAATTACACAGACTGGTTACCATAGGTATAGTTACAGTTTTTGTTATCTTTATTACATGTACATTATTTGGAAATCTCCTGACTTCAGCACGCGACAGCCGGGAAGCAGAGCCTGTTAATTTTAAATACTACAAAAGTGTTATAATTCAGCCGGGTGACACATTGTGGAACATTGCTGAGACATATATAACTGAAGACTATGATTCCGTACCTGCCTATATAAAAGCATTAAAGGAATTAAACTCGCTGAGTTCAGATGAGATTCAGGCCGGACGCCATTTAATGATTGCGTATAATGATACTCAATTTATCCGGGAATAATTTTATCATTTGAACTCCCTGACAAAAGGTATCAATATAACATCCCTACATGTATTGATATATAAAACTCACCCCGAGGCAGCATACAGAGAGATAATTCTGTATGCTGCCTCATTTACAATGTGAGAGCAATACATTATACTTAAACAACTATAATTGATTCAAGTAGTAAAGAAATTCATCTATACGACAAATACTGATTTTTCCAAAAGATATAGACATGAAATTCCAAATATGATATACTTTATTACTACATAAACTACTTAACACAGAAACACCCATATCACTAAGGCGTAAAGGAGGATTTGAAAATGTCTGACCGGGAAGCAAAAACATATCATGAACAAGCTTACATTGACAATACTTTGAGACTCCGAGAAATTCTTGGGACAATGCCACAGTTTGCACGTGATTATTTTCGTGCCATAGAGCCAAAGACTTCCTCAAGAACACGGATATCTTATGCTTATGACATCCGTGTATTCTTTCATTTTTTGTTGGAAAATAACCCTGTATACAAGAATCACACTATGGATATGTTTACTGTAAAGGATTTGGAGCGTATAGAGCCGGTGGATATCGAGGAATACCAGGAATACCTGAAGGTTTATAAGGGTCCTGAGGATAAACAGGTTACGAATACGGAAAAAGGACTTGCACGCAAGATGTCGGCGTTGAGAAGCTTTTATTCTTATTTCTTTAAACGTCAGGTTATTCAGAAAAACCCAACCCTGCTGGTCGATATGCCAAAGCTTCATGATAAAGCAATTATCCGGCTGGATACGGATGAGGTTGCATCACTCTTAGAATATGTAGAGCATGGAGGGGATGATCTCAGTGGCCAGCGAAAAGTTTATTTTGAAAAAACAAAGAACCGGGATCTTGCAATTTTAACCCTGCTGTTGGGAACTGGTATTCGTGTCTCAGAATGTGTAGGTCTAGATTTGACAGACGTAGATTTTAAAAACAATGGAATTAAAGTGACCCGCAAGGGAGGAAATGAAATGGTTGTTTACTTTGGGGAGGAAGTTGAGAATGCCCTGAAAATGTATATGTACACCACAAGAAAAGCTGCTGCTCCCCTGCCCGGCCATGAAAATGCACTTTTTCTCTCCACACAGAGGCGCAGAATCGGTGTGCAGGCTGTGGAAAATATGGTAAAGAAATATGCACGCCAAATCACGCCAAACAAGAAAATCACCCCCCATAAGCTTCGCAGTACATATGGCACCGCTTTATATAAGGAAACGGGGGATATTTATCTTGTAGCCGATGTTTTAGGGCATAAAGATGTAAATACTACCAAAAAACATTATGCAGCTATCGATGAAAACCGGCGCAGACAGGCTGCCCAGGTTGTAAAGCTGCGGGAACCATAATGCTTATTGCATGGTTGTTTCCTCACCAAGGAGAATATCACTATGAATAAAATCAGACAATCTTGTCAAGAAATGACTCACATCAATTGTATAGCAAATACAGGTATTTTATTAGCCATATCCATAGTACTTGGCAACTTTTCCATATCCGTGGGTAATTATATTCGGGTTAGTTTTTACATTCTGCCACAACAGGTCATTTGTTACCTCTATGGCCCTGTAACGGGCATTTTATTCGGAATACTTTCGGATATTCTTCGTTTTATAATAAAGCCATCCGGGCCTTTTTTCCCAGGCTTTACAATCAGTAGTATGCTCTATGGGATTATCTATGGTTTTTTTCTTTATAAAAGCAAGTTAACCTATAAAAAACTTATTATTTCAAATTTACTTAGTTCAATCTGTATTAATATGCTTCTAAACACATATTGGCTCTCTGTGTTATATGTCCAATCCTACAGTGTTTTACTTCCGGTTCGAATCCTTAAGGAACTGCTTATTCTTCCGATAGAAATTTTAATTTCTATATTTGTATTTAAGCATATAAAGCGTTTTTACAAAAATAGAAATAGTGTAATTCCATAAAGACTTATTAAGTACGTAAAAAATGGATAGTTATCCCACAAATGTGGGACCCATCCATTTTTTGTTCTAAAAGATAAGGAGCTGCACTCCTTGACTAAAAATCAATCAATTTGCAACAGCTCCTTCTAAGCTCTCCAAAGATTACGCTCACTGTATACACATATTACTTATAGATAAAATCTTATAAATAGTAGCCTAAAGTTTTCTGTCCGCCTCTGCAATGCTTTCCTTTAGCGTTACATACTGTTCAATCACTTTTGCTGTTCCTTCAACTCCTAATTTCGAGCTGTTGAGGCATAGTTCATAACTTTCAGAAGAAGACCATTTCTTATTGCTGTAATAATTATAATAACTGGAACGCCTTTTATCCGTCTTAATAATCATGTCTTTTGCCTTAGCGTCTGTAATGTCGTATATACGTGCGATTCTGCGGATACGTGCATCCAAATCTGCATGTATAAATACGCTGACTACATTATCATAAGATTCCAGGGCATAATCTGCACACCGGCCGACCAAAATACAGGGCCCTTCATCCGCAATTTTCTTGATTGCATCGAATTGTGCCAGGAACACTTTGTGATTGATAGGCATATCTGCATATGCACTGCCAGAATATCCCATAGAATAAGTATCCATCACCAAAGAATACAAAAAGCTGTTGGTAGGTTTTTCATCATGACTCTCAAAAATCTCTTCGCAGATCCCGCTTTCCTTTGCCGCTCTTGCCAGCATCTCTCTGTCATATAACTTAATCCCAAAATAATCAGCCACCTTGTAACCAATCTCACGGCCTGCGCTTCCAAATTGTCTGCCAATTGTAATAATCGTATTTGTTTTCATATCGGTCGCTCTCCTTTGCTTATGGGTAATTCCTTTATACTAATTATACAAGATACTGCATATCTTTACAAGATTTGATTCATGAAGGCATGCAAAAAGTGCATCCTGAATTATCTCAGCTTATTCAGCAGTTTCGAAAAATATTCCGGAAGAGGTGCATCAAACTCCATATACTCATCCGTAGATGGATGTCTGATACCCAAAACCTTTGCATGGAGTGTCTGTCCCTCTAATTTAAACGGGCATTTTGCCGGGCCATAGACAGAATCCCCCAATATAGGATGACGGATACTTGCCATATGGACTCTGATCTGATGCGTACGCCCTGTTTCCAGCTCACATTCAACGTAAGTGAAACCTCCGAAACGTTCCAGAACTTTGTAGTGTGTAACCGCACTGCGCCCGTGAGGGGCATGTACACTCATTTTCTTTCTGTCTGCAGGGTGGCGCCCTATCGGGGCGTCAATAGTCCCCATATCCTGTTTCAAATTCCCATGCACAATTGCATGATATTTTCTGGTGATATCATGCTTTTTCAATTGTTCTGCCAGCTCCCGGTGGGATGCATCATTTTTACAGATAAGCAGAGATCCGGTCGTATCCTTATCTATCCGGTGCACAATTCCAGGTCTTAACACCCCGTTGATACCGGACAGGTTCTCCCTGCAATGAAACATAACTGCATTAACAAGAGTCCCGCTGTAATGACCGGATGACGGATGGACCACCATCCCTTTTGGCTTATTAACAACTAAAATATCACTGTCCTCATATAAAATATCAAGGGGGATATCCTCGGGCAGAATGTCCAAAGGTTCCGGTTCAGGAAGACACACTATAATCTGATCCCCACTGTTTGCTTTATAATTAGACTTAATATTATTTCCATTCACCGTAACTGAACCACCGTCAATCAGCTTTTGGATATAGGACCTGGAAATATCAGGAACAGCATTGGAGAGAAATTTGTCAATTCTCAGCCCTGGTACATCTGCTGTAAAATATAATTCTTCCATCTGCTCCTATCCTTTCTTCAGCGTGAAACAGTTCAGCTCGTCCTCTTTATAATAAAACAGAATTGCAAATCCAAATAAAATACAGGAAACAACTACATAGCAGTCAGCTACATTGAAAATCGGAAAATTTATCAGCTCAAAATAGAAAAAATCTACCACATAATTCTGACGGATTCTGTCAATCAGATTACCTATAGCACCCGCACATACCATGACGGAACAAATACGGAGCAGATAAAAACGGGGAGTATGAGGCATTCTTCCGTACAGAAAGCCAATCAGACAAACAATCAGGACAGCACCCGCTGCAAACAGAATCTGTTTGTCCTGCATAATACCAAAGGCAGCACCCCGGTTCTCCAAATATTCCAGTTTGAATACACCTTTCCATATAACGAAAGACGCCTGATTTTTCAAATGCAGGACAGCCTGCCATTTTGTGAACTGGTCCAGCGCTATCAGCACAACACACCCCAGAACAGCCAATAAATAACTACGGGTAGATTTCATATTTTTATCCTTCATACTTTTTCCTTCTTATGCTATTCATTTTTCTCATATATATTTATGGATGATTACAAAAATCCTATTCTTTTTTGTGCGTGATAATATTCCTTTGTACTTAAATTTCCCCATGCCTCTGACAGAAATAATATCCTCTTCCTTCACCTGATAAGAGTTTGTTGTCATAAGCCTTCCATTAACAAATACTTTAGCCCCTTCAATCAATCCGCCCAGTTTCGTACGGGAGGAGGAAAACGCCAAAGAAAGAAGGCTGTCCAACCTTACGGACGCAACCGTTCCCTTCACCTCTTCAAAACGGGGAGAATACTGGTAATCACTGAGATTCACCTTACAAAGCTTTACGCTTGTATGCTTCACCCGGGTTAACTCTTCCTGCAGAAAATCACTTAATCCGTTATGAATGAAAAGAACTGCTTTATTTCCCTCAATCAGGATATCTCCTGACTTTGAGCGTTCAATCCCCAAATTAAGGATTGCCCCCAGGTAATCCCGGTGTGTAAGTGCCTGGGAATACTTTTCATGGAGAGGCACAATACTGACAGCTGAAAAGGGAAATCCAAGACCTTCCATATCCATTCCACTAAAAGAAAGAGCATCAGGTAAAAATGCTGCCATCTGACGCTCTGCTAGGTCATATCCGCCAAAAGTCACATAACTTGTATAAAGTTTATCTTTCGGCAAAGAATGTAAAATATTCAATTCATTCAAATTTAAAAAATCTGAATATGTAATAATATCACGGTGATATGCGGTTTTTGACAGTTCTATCAGCCGCTTTTCTAATAATTGCTCGTCCTTCAACATACCAAACTTAATATCTGCCTCTTACATTAGCTGTTTCCATGGATCCTCCCAGCAAATCCTGCAAATCACCGGAGATATCCACGTTCGTCGGGGTCACAAGGAAGATGTAGTTGGATATCTTCTGAAGATTGCCGTTAATTGCAAATGTAGCACCAGAAATAAAATCAATGATGCGCTGAGCTATCTCTAAATCCATACCTTCCAAATTCAAAATGACTGTACGTCCTGCCAGCAGTGTTTCCGTAATCTCCCTTGAATCGTCTACAGATGCAGGCTTCACTACACAGACTTCCATACCGGCATTTCTTCTGGATGCGGGCTGGCGCATCGGTGTTACCTTATTGCCTGCCGGTGCAAGCTTTCTCTCTTCTTGAATATCAAAATCGTCGTATTCCTCTCTGCTACTCTTCTTCCCAAAGAGAGAACGACGCGGTTTTTCATCAAATTCGTCGTTATCAAATTCATCATCATAGAAATCGTCGTCATCGTATTCGTCGTCGTTCAATTTCATGATGTCCAAAAATTTATCAAACACACCCATGTTTACACTCCTATCTTATGCTCTCCTGATGCATAAATATATTTTGAAAGCACCTTTCTGTTCCAGAGCCTTACCCCTTAAACGGCATAATTCCTGGCACCAAAGATTCCTGTCCCTACACGAACCATTGTTGCTCCTTCTTCAATTGCAACCTCGTAATCATTGGTCATCCCCATTGAAAGTATGCTCACATTAATATTATCAATGTTTTTCTCCTTAATGTCAACAGATAATTTCTGTAAATTCGAGAAAACCGGGCGATTATCTTCGGGATTTTCAACAAAAGGAGCAATTGTCATGAGACCGCACACTTTAATATGCTCAAATACAGATATCTTTTCAATAAACGGAATGACTTCATCAACTTTAAGACCAAACTTACTCTCCTCTTCCGCCACATTCACTTCCACCAGTATTTTCGCCACGCAATTCTTCTTTGCAGCTTCCCTTTCAATCGTCTCCGCCAGCTTTAAAGAGTCTACAGAATGAATTAACGCAGCTTTATCAATGATATACTTTACTTTATTCGTCTGGAGATGTCCAATCAGGTGCCAGCAGATATCTTTGGGAAGTGCCTCATATTTACCAGTAAACTCCTGTACTTTGTTTTCTCCGAAGACCCTGACCCCAAGACCATAGGCTTCTTCGAGAACAGGTACGGGATTTGTCTTACTGACTGCAATCAGCGTCACCTCTTCCCTCTTTCTGCCAGCCCTTTCACAGGCAGATTGTATCTTCTGTTCCACCTCTTCCAACTGCTCTTTTAACATCGCTTCTACTCCTTCCTTGCTTATGCACCTTAGGCTTGGTCTTATCAAGCCTTAGTTGCAAAGTACATCCTGTCGACTTAGGCGGGGTCCTTTCACGCCTTAGTGACATGGATGTTTCGTTGCTTATGCACCTTAGCTTGGTCTTATCTCTTATCAAGCCTAAGTACCCTGATCAGAAGACAACCTCATCTTCCTTGACAGAACCGCCTTCCTGCACAATATGGTCATAATTATACAAGCCGTAAGGTTCCCCTTCCTGCACAATATAGTATTCATCGCTTTCGGCAAGAATCGTAACCTGCCTGAACACAGCATATCCTTTGTTAATATTATAAACACCTTTCAAAGTCTTTGTCTCAGATAATGTTAATGTTTCAGAAGACTCCGGCTTCACAAGCACTGTACCCTTTTTCAACTGGGAGGGACTTAAATATACCTTGTTGTCCTCTGTTAACTTATAAATATTTACAGAAGAAAATGCAGCCGTACCACCTTTTCCCCGCACCATAACTCCCGAAGATGAACTGTTGCCACCGGAAGTCATATATTCCCGGGGCACCTCGTAAAATTCTTTTTCTGTCACACTGCTCTTTGGAATCTTCAAGCCTCTCTCATCTTCCAAAATCAATTCCACATTCAAAAATCTTTCATCTGCGTAACGGACCATAGAGTTCTCATAATCCAGCTTCCCGTAATATTCCCCGCCTCTTTTTAAAATAGAAAAATCAGCCCATATTGATTCACTGTCTTTATCAATCCGGGTTTTCACATAGCTCAGGTCAGATAACTGCTTTGCCATATCCTCGTCCAATTCCAGCAGAACAGACCAATTCTCATTTGTCACAAGTTTGTAAGCCGGTTCACCTTTTTTGATACTCATATTATCTTCCATACTGGATTTTTTGTATTTCCCTTTATCAAAATCTTTTTTTTGGAAAGATTCTGCTGTCAGGGCTTCATATCCATCAAGACTTAATGCAAAAATGCCATCTACGGGGGTTTTATAGACTTGTACATCCCCGCCGGTCTTTGCAATTACCGCTTCCATCTGGGCAGTTTTAGTCTGGTTAGATGCAAGCAAAAAAGTATTTGTTATTTCATTTTTTAAAGAATACACGGATGAAAACTTCTGTGGATTAAAATTCTCATTAAAATTCTGTGTTTTAACTACCAGTGCATTTTGTTCTTCTGTACTTAAATCAACCGGATTCTCCTCTGATTCATTATCATAGGATAACTTCTGCGAGGAGACTGCATATACATTGGCGCCGGATTTTATTTTACTGCTCTCATTTTGATAATAATTGATATATCCTGACTCTTCTGCATTTACTACGGTCTCTTCTCTGATAACAAGCCCGTTATAAGAATTATCTTTAAGAATGCTGCCTTCACGAACCTCATATACCGATACTTTTTTCGTTGTGGCATACATAATAATTGTTACGATAAGATAAATGAATACAATGGCAAAAATGAAAATACCTATATTCATTTCACGCTTTGTTTTATACTTTTTTATACTAATAGAATTATTTCTTTTGGATGACAAACTATCCGCCTCCTTATTTTCATGCCTTAGTGACATGGATGTTTCATTTATAACTTTAACAGTATAACATTTTTAAATGTATATTTCCAGTTTTTGTGGCAATAATAAAAGCATTGATATTGAAAAGGAGGAAATAATATGAAGTGGTTTGATAACACTGCTCTGACAATTATAATTATTGGAGCGGTCAACTGGCTTCTGGTTGGCATTTTTCGATTCGATTTAGTAGCCTTTCTCTTTGGAAATTTAAGCTGGCTTTCCAGAATTATTTATACGCTTGTCGGCCTTTGCGGCCTCTATCTAATCAGCCTGTTTGGAAGAATTAACAGTATGTCAGAGTAAATTTGCGGACAAAAGACGCTTAACAAAATGAGGGGCGTAATGTCCTGCCGCTTCTTGGCAGGATATTACGCCTTTCATTTATCTGGAGAAGCTTATATCTCCTTTTTATCCTGCAGGTGTGCTGGAAATTCCAGCCCCCAGCATAGCAGTCATATCGCTGTACAGGGTCACTTTATCCTCAGCACCCATCACAATAGATATGTAAGGATTATTTTGCAGGTCCTGGCTATATAAAATAACACAGGAACCGGCTTCATCCGTTGTTCCGGTTTTACCGCCGAATACATTTACATCAGAGGGCGCATCTGCCAAACCTTGTGAATAATAGTTTGTAGGGTACCATTCCCTGGTCCGGACAGTTCCGTCCGCCGATGTAATTGTTCCCGTGTAGGATTTCATAGATATGATATCCATAAAGCGCTGGTCCTTTGCACATGCATTGAACATCAGATATAAGTCATATGCGGTTGTATAATGCTCATCATCATGCAGTCCATGGGGATTGACAAAATGAGTATTTGTCGCACCCAGAGAAGTTGCCGCTTCATTCATCATACCGGCAAATGCTTCCACACTTCCGGCCAGATGCTCTGCAATTGCCACTGCACTGTCATTACCTGAATAAATAACAAGACCGCAGAGCAAATCATAAAGTTTCAGTGTATCTCCCGTCTCCAGGCCGCATACCTGCTCATCGTAGGAAAACTGAGTCGCATTCGGACTCACCGTCACCATATCATCCAAATTGCCATATTTTAATACAAGATACGCCGTCATGATTTTTGTTGTGCTTGCCGGGAACAGCTTTTCGTGTATCCTGTCTGCAAACAGAACTTTCTCATTTTTCAAATCAAAGAGCCCCGCAGCATGAAGACTGTCATCGGTTACATACCCATTCAAAGGCACATCTGTATCTGTCACACATAAGTCTGCTGCAAACATTTTACCTTTATATAGGGATTTATCATAATTCTGCTGCTCATATTGAGCTGCCGCAGAGGACGGAGCAGCGCACCCTCCCAGCAGCAGCGCCGCACATGCGGCAGCAGTGATTCTTTTACTTATACATTTCACGCCAGTCAAGATCTCCTCTATCCAGTGCTAAAATCAAGGCTTCCGCTGTTGCAATATTGGTTGCCATGGGAATATTGTAAATGTCACACAGCTTTACAATATCATTGACATCCGGTTCATGGGAACGCGGAGTCAGGGGGTCACGGAAAAATATCAACAAATCCATGTTATTGTGCTCAATCTGGGAGCCAATCTGCTGCTGTCCCCCCAAATGTCCCGCAAGATATTTGTGAATGCTTAAATTTGTTACGCTCTCTACCAGAATTCCGGTAGTCTCTGTGGCAAATAGATGATGCTTACTGAGAATCCCCCTATAAGCAATACAGAAATTCTGCATCAGTTTCTTTTTTGCATCATGTGCTACTAGTCCTATGTTCATATATGCTATTCTCCTCTACTGATATTTATTAGGCTGCAAGCCGACATTCAGCACAAAACCAATCCCCATATAGAAGCACACAATGGAAGTCAGTCCGGAACTTACAAAGGGGAGTGAAATCCCTGTATTTGGAAAAATCTGTGTTGCCACACTGATATTGATAAAAGTCTGTACTCCTATCAGTGCGGCCACTCCTCCGCAGATGAGCTTTCCTCCGGTGTCTTTAGCTTTAACCCCAATTAAAATACACTCTATTACTATTAATAATAGCAAAATTATAACAACACAACAACCCACAAATCCTAATTCTTCACCAATAATTGCAAAAATAAAGTCTGTTTGAGGCTCTGAAATGAAATTTCCGTTTTTTACGGAGGTTGTTGTATTATTGTTATAGCCTTTTCCTGTCAGCATTCCGGAGCCAATTGCCATCACAGAATTAATCTGCTGGTATGCCTCATCCGTTGCATACTTTTCAGGTTCCAGCCAGGCCAGGATACGTTTTTGCTGATACCCCTTCAAAAAAGGCTGGTTTGGCTGGACCACCACTGCCAAAAACAGTGCCGATACAGGAATTACAATCGCAAGCACCGTTCCTATAAACTTATAGCTTAGTCCGCCCAAATATAACATGATACAAAACAATGCTGCCAGACAAATTGTATTAGAAAGGTTCGGCTGCTTGTAAATCAGAATCAGTGAAGGCAAAATAAGTGCAGCCGCCTGTATAATCGTTTTTTTATTGTTCACTTCCTGTTCCCGCTCCATTAGAAATTTTGCAAAAAACAGGATTGTGATAAGCTTCGTCAAATCAGAAGGCTGAAACTGGACAAAGCCAAGATCAAGCCATCTGGTAGCTCCATTAATATTTTCACCAAAAAACAGAACTGCCAGCAACAAGACAATATTAATTCCGTACAGAGGCCAATACCAGTTCAGTACCCACTTGTAATCGATCATGGAAATCACAAGCATGGCGATGGCTCCAAACACAACACCTGCAATCTGTTTTCCCTGCACAGAGGCCTGTGCACTTCCCACTACAAAAATTCCAATAATAGAAATCGCAGTCACAAGTGCAACCAGGCCGAATTTATAATCTTTTAAATGATATCTTTGCCTAATATTCAGAAAATGAAGTTTCAATAGTCCTCTCCTGTAATCTTAATATGTATATCTGTACGTGTTATCTGAATGTGAAAGTCATCGGGTTTAATCTCCATATACTTTGATATCGTATGGTAGATATCTGAAGAAAATTTTTCCGCCGTTTCGGGTGTGCACTGCATTCTGTCTGCCAACAGCAGAGTTTTCAGTCTCTCTTTTGCAACGTGAACAGATGGTACACTCATAATATTTCCCTCCTAATTTCTTTTAAACAGGCTGGAAAATTTTGCAAGAATTCCTTCCGTTTTGCCAAAATCCATAATGGGAATTTCTTCTCCCAGGATACGCTTGCAGATGTTGGAATAAGCATGTCCAGATATACAATCTGCATTTACAATTGGTTCACCCTGATTTGTTGCAATAACAACATGCTCATCATCGGGAATCACACCCAGCAGGTGAACTGCTAAAATCTCTGTTACATCTTCCACGGACATCATATCTCCCCGCTTTACCATATCTATTCGAAGACGGTTGACAATCAAATCGTTCTTTTTAATTCCATGTACTTCCAAAAGACCAATGATACGGTCTGCATCCCGGATAGCTGATACCTCCGGTGTAGTAACAATAATTGCCCTGTCAGCCCCCGCTATGGCATTTTCAAACCCTTGCTCAATACCGGCGGGACAGTCCAGAAGTATGTAATCAAATTCACCTTTCAAATCTGCAATCAGTTTGCGCATTTGCTCTGGTGAAACCGCAGTCTTGTCCTTTGTCTGGGCAGACGGAAGCAGATATAATTCTGGGAAACGCTTGTCCCTGATCAAAGCCTGCTTCAGCCTGCAGCTTCCTTCTATTACATCAACCAGATTATAGACAATCCTGTTTTCCAGCCCCATAACCACATCCAGATTCCTAAGTCCCAAATCCGTGTCTATGACAATGACTTTCTTTCCAAGCTGTGATAAACCGATTCCTATATTCGCCGTCGTAGTCGTCTTTCCGACCCCGCCTTTTCCTGATGTAATAACAATGACTTCTCCCATGTTTTCTTCCTCCTACAACTTCTTATTTCTGTCATATTCCAGATATTCCATAGTGCAGCCCCAAAGGCCGGCGCTGTGTAAAAAAGATATTTAGTCCACGAGCGGATCCACATAAATCCGGCGTCCGTCAACTACTGCTATCTTAGGGCCTTTGATACCGGAGCTTTCCTGATAGATAACCTGACGTTTTGCTTCAATATCGCCAATTCGAAGTTGCTTAGGCTGCATGGACAGAGCAGTGACAAACGCATCTCTGTTTCCCGCCGCTCCTGCATGGACCGAGCCATACAAAGAACCAACAATGACAACATTTCCTTTGGCAATTACTTTAGCACCCAGCTCCACATCACCAAGTATGATGATGCTTGAGTCGGATTCCAGCACCTGTCTTTTTCTTAAAGTACCCCTGTAGAACTGCCCTTCCTTTTTTTGAATATTGGTGAGCGCATTCTCTACAATACTTTTGTATATCATTTCATTGGTTTCATCCCGGTCAATAATGCAGACAATATCAATCTCTGTAATTTCAGAAATCAATTCCAGGATTTCCTTTTCCTGTTCATTCGATAGCTGCCTGCCCAAAAACGTGACTGCCATTTTAGCTCCCTCAAAGAACTTTGCAGAATCTCTGAATTTAGACGCTACACTTTCCAGCAGAACATCAAATGGGACCTCCGGATCTAGGTGAACCTCAATCCCGTATTTGCAGCTTTTAATTGTTACCAGCTTGTCCATGTTATCTTCCACATCCTTTTTGCGTAATGTAAATGAAGCTTTTCCGCGAAACAATGAAGTTCTTTTCGCTAAGCTCGTGAAATGCCTCGCTAATCTCAAAGAACGACCTGCGTGCTAGGCTCGAAAATACCTCGCCAATCACTATCGGTCAGTCCCCTGTAATGGCAGTTCCGAGTTCTGCGGCAGAACCAGTGATTAACTCGTTCTTATCGGCAAGCTTAAAGTTTGCCTTAACAATATCTCTACCTATTTCCGCAGCATAGGATGAACTGTAACCATTTGCGATACGCACTGCAATCGCAATCTCCGGTGATTCAGCCGGAGCAAATCCTACAAACAGACCATGGTCGGGATGTAAAGCACTCTGCTGTGCTGTACCTGTTTTTCCTGCCATGGAAATCTCCAGGCCGGAAAAGATGGTTGAATTATAGCCAATCACAGCCTCCATACCCTGATGTACCAGGTTCCATGTGTTGCTGCTCACATCTGTAATCTCGCGGGCAACAACCGGCTCATACTGCTTAATAATCTTCCCGTTTACATCTGTAGTTTTCCCCAGTAAGGTCAGGTTGTAAACTGTTCCTTTATTTGCCACTGTCGCAACATATCTGTTGAGCTGGCTGACCGTATAATTATTTGTACCTTGTCCAATTGCAGAAAGTACAGAATATTCATCGGAAATCTGGGGTTCTGACTCCGGAATTTCCAGGCCTGACTTTTCACCAAGGCCAAATTCCTCGGCATACTTTGCCAATGCTTCCACTCCTTTATCACTGTCATAATTTCCTTCTGAATCCATCCCCAGGTCATACCCCACTTCATAAAAGAAATTGTTGCATGAAACCTCCAGTGCACCTACCACATTCAGAGAACCATGGTAACCAGGATAAATCCAGCACCTGGGACTTGGAGTCACCTTATCAAATTCACCGGTACAAGTGAGGTAAGTCTCTCCTCCAATAATACCCTCTGTAAGTCCTGCCACAGAAGACAGCATCTTGTAGGTAGAACCTGGTGCAGTACGCTCCTGTGTGGCGTTATTGTAAAACGGGCGGGAAAGCCCGGTTACAAGCTGATTATAATATTGGGAGTCCATTGTGTTGGCCAGCCGGTTATTATCATATCCGGGATAAGACACACATGCCAGCACCTCCCCTGTATCCGGATCACTGACTACCGCAGAGCCTGTACAAGGTTCTAATGCAAGCTGCCCGGGTGTGATCTCCAGATTCTGAATCTTCTGGTACAGCCATGTATAAGAATCTAAACCTCCGCTGACCAGCCCATTATATGTCTCCTCATCCATGGGCAGGACACCCTGCTCATATACCATGGCGCAAATCTGTCCGCCACTGATACTACCTGATTTTATAAGATATTTGTAGAGAAGTTTGTCGAAATTCACATCTGAATTCAAATAATCTTCCAAAAATGATAAAATCCCCTGATAAATTTCTGCTGAATCCGAATATTTCTCTGCAGACACGTAATCCGACAGTTTGGAAGTGTCTATCCAGTTCTGTGAAATTGCATAATTCAAGTACTGGTTCAGGCTGATTGTCTCGTCCGTTGTCCATTGCTTATAGATATCGTCACTGGCATTTATCTCATTTTTCATCAGAATCCCCGTATCTGTCTGGAGAACATTGATAGAGATATAATCCATATAAGCCTTCATATCATCGGGTAAATCCCGGTAAGCCGCAGCACCGCTGTTCTTCATCTCATTGATGATACTCTGGACCTCCTGAACTTTATTATTCTGGAAAATGGCATATACCTGCTTTTCCACCGGTTTGGCACTATCTGCTCCGAAGTGTGTCTCATCTATAATTTCATTTCCAATAAACGCATTGTAGGCATCATCCACTGGAATAATAATCTCCTTAGAATCGGAAGTTGTGCTTGGATCATAATTCATCACATTTCTAAGCTTGCTCAGAACAATACTTGCCAGTTTTTCCTCAATCAACTGATACGTCTGCTCCTGCAGTTCTTTATCAATGGTCAGATAAACGTCATTTCCAGCCTCAGGCTCCTTGTTGCTGACCGTATCGGTTACCTTTCCAACACTATCCACATAAAGCTCTGTTTCCCCTTTTGTCCCCTGTAATACCTCATCCATCGTCTTCTCAAGACCTGACTTTCCGATGATATCAGTTTTTGAATATGTCTTTTTCTGGTCTTTGTCCAAGGCATCATATTCTTCCTGAGATATCTTCCCAGTGTAACCAATAATAGAGGCAAAATATTTGCTGTCCGCATAACGCCTCATAGAATCCTCTGCAATATCTACTCCGTCCAGCTTGTCCAAATTCTCCATAATTGCAGCCACAGTCTCATCGCTGACATCCTTTGCCAGGGTAGTGGGGATGTATTTCTGGAAACTGTTCAAATTAACCGCATAACGTAAGTTTACCATTTTTAGAATGTAATTCTTGTCTAGTTTTTTTACGTCCAGGCCATAACCGTATGCATCATCTGTACATAAATAATTGATGATGTCCTCTGCCGATGCATTTTGTTGGCTTTTATCAAGCTCATCGATTGTTTTAAATCCGTACACATCCGCAATAAAACGCAGCCTCAATGTCTTATTTGTCTGGGAGAACTCATAATTCCCGGCGGAATCCAGTACAATACCGAAATCACTGATGACCGAATCCCCATTGGCTTCCACTATGGCAATCACCTTGTCCAAAATTCCGTTCAAAATCTCATTCTTTTCTTTTCTCGTGTTAGCTACAATATTATCCTCTATAGTTACAGAATACGCCAGCTCGTTGTAAGCCAGCAATTTTCCGTTTCTGTCATAAATATTGCCTCTGGTTCCGGCTATTTCGCGGGTCTTCCTAATCTGAAGCTTGTAGTTGTCCAGATAATCCTGTCCCTTCACAATCTGCAAATAAAATACGCGGTTAATCAATACTGCAAATAAGATGCAGAATGCCAGAATTAAAACAAACAGCCGCGATTTTACAATTCGGTAAATGGCATCTTTTATACGCTCAAACAAATTTACTTGCACTCCTTTTTTCTTCTGCTTCCAATTTACGGTTAAAATATAAAATCAACGGGTATATTCCCAGGGCAACTACAATAGTATATATGAGCTCAGGTATAATATTATGACTGAGATAATATATAAAGTGGAACTCACTGCGCAGCATAAACATCAAAAGATAAATCACCAGGCCATAGAGAAATTCACTTGCTGCAATCAATGCCAGAGGCAGTTTAATATCTTCATCATAATATACCTGCTGGAACAGCCCGTTGATAAAGCCTATGAGCAAATAAATCAGGGCATAAAACCCTAAAATATTTCCAAACTGTATATCCATCAGCAGTCCGGAGAAAAAACCCACAAACATTCCTTCTTTTGAGCTCCTCATAAAACCAAAGGCTGCGGTAATAATAAGCATAAGATTAGGTTTAATAGAAGCTAAAGCCAGGTGGGGAAACAAGGTACACTGCAAAAGATAACATACAATGAGAATAACTGCTGTCACAACAATTCTTTTAGCCTTCATCATTTTCATCTGCTATTTCCTCCCTAATCTTTACCGGTTAAGTCCGCTTTGGTAGTCGTAATGATAAGGACCTCCTGAAGATTTTTAAAATCCACCACCGGAGTAATATAACCGGAACGGGTAAGGTTATTAGAATCCACAGTAATCTCACTAATATAACCAAGCAAAATTCCCTGTAAGTATTTGTCACTGATATGAGAAGTTACAATCTGGTCTCCTACCTGAACTTTATTCTCATTGTTCTCCATCTGCTCAAAATGGATTTTCCCATCATTAATCAGAGTCAAATCTCCCCTTACCATACACTTATCAGAGGTAGACAGAACCATACCGCTGACATTACTGGAATCATCAATGATAGAGCGTACCGTAGACCATGTAGGGCCTGTTTTCGTGACAATTCCTACCAGACCGCTTCCAGCCATCACATTCATATCCACCTTTATGCCGTCTTTGCTTCCCTTGTCAATCGTAAAGGTACTAAACCAGTTGCCGGAATCTTTTCCAATAACATGAGCACCTGTCTTCTCATAGTCTGCATAGTTCTGGTCCAATTTATATAAATCCTGCAGTCTTTCCAATTCATATTTTTCTTCCTGCAAATTATTATTCTCTGTTATAAGCTCATCTACTTTCTTCTGGAGACGGTCATTTTCCTTTTTCATATCCTGAAGTGTATCAAAATTATCACTGATATCTCCCAGCCAGATTCCAATCTGGTTGATACCCTTCTGCATAGGAATCACAGTCACGCCTGCAACGCCTTTAAACGGACCTGCTGCCTTATCAGAAAACGCGGACAGAACCATCAGCAGAATGCAGAACAGGGAAAGCCCTGCCAGCCAGTATTTATTTGATGATGAGGTTTGATTTTTCTTTTTCATATTATCTCAGCCACCTGTAATCTTCGTCTAACATAGAATATGTCAGCTTCCTATAATCTTTATTTAATATAATCTTTTTCAATCCCGTCACTGCACAAAGTTCAGGCGTCTGTGCAGTTGTCACCTTGAGTCCGGTGCTCTCTTCGAGATATGTAGACAGACCCTTCAAATTCGCCAGCCCGCCTGTTAAAAAGATTCCGCTTTGCTCAATCCCTCTGCGTACATCCGGAGGAGTTCTGTCTATCATAGATTTGATGGCACGGACACACTCTGCCAAAGGCTCCTTCATAGCTGCCCTCACAATACCAATGGGGATACTGTCCTGCTGAGGCACACCTGTAATCAGATTCCTTCCCGCAACACTCAAGGAAGTGTCAGCATCCTGCTCAAATACACCAAATGTCTTTCTAAGTGTCTCCGCCGTAACCCGGCCTATTAAAAAGTCCCGGCTATGGCGGACCCTGTTTGCAACTGCAGTATCAAAATGGACTCCTCCGATTTTTATAAGCCGGTTTAAAACCATCCCTCCTGATGCCAGCACGGACAACTCAGTGGTCTCTCCCCCAAAATTGGCCACGAAGATTCCTTTTTCATTCCAGATGTCGACTCCCATCCCTACTGCATCTGCAATCCCCCGCTCTACAATACGGACTGATTTTGCTTTCGCTGTAGAATGAAATACCAAATCATAAAATGCCCGCTTTTCCACTTCTGTCACATCTGTGGGAACGGCAATTACATATTCGGCCCCCCGGGAAACCTGTTTTTTCATTTTCAGCAGGTTCTGCAGCAGATACTGCATATCATCAAAATGTGCAATTACCCCGTTCTGCATGGGAAAGACAACCTGTATGTTGACCGGTGTCTTCTCAAACATTGAATAAGCCTCGTCGCCTATGGAAAAAATGTACTTTTTGTCCTGCATTGCAATTACATTTTTTGCCTTCCATACCTGGTCTTTTTTCTTGTCATATAATTTTATCTCATACGTTCCTAAATCAAGTCCGTATACATTTCTGGCCATACCTGAATTTTCTCCTATATAAGTCCCTTTTCCCGCATACTGATATAACAGTTATTCCCAATAATGATGTGGTCCAACAGTTCCACACCGATTAACTGCCCTGCATCGCGGATTCTCTTCGTAATGAGAATATCCTCTCTGCTGGGAGCCGGATCACCGCTTGGGTGATTATGAAGCAGTATAATGGATACCGCATTCTTCTGTAATGCTTCCACAAACAGCTCACGAGGTGAAATAACCGTAGAATTGATGGTTCCCTTTGAAATATCAGTTTCCCCAATTAAACGTGTTTTTGTATTGAGAAGCAAAAGCTTCATAGATTCCTGGCTGCTGTGCCGCATATCTTCCATATAATATTTGGCAATGGAAGCAGGCGTTGTAAAACTTAACCCCTGATATGCAGAAGCTTTGGAAAGTCTCTTTGACAATTCCGATAAACATAAAATCTGAACCGCCTTGACCATTCCGATTCCTTTAATCTGAAGCAGCTGCTCCAAAGTCCATTTGTGAATATTGAGAATGCCTTCCTGGGAGAAAACCGGGTGCAAAAGTTTTTCGGCCAATTGCAGGGAATTCTCACCCCTGGTCCCTGTACGCAACAAAACAGCCAGTAATTCAATATTCGTTAAATTACTCGCTCCGAATCTCGCACATTTCTCATAAGGGCGTTCTTCTTCCAACATCTCTTTCATTGTAGCATTTTTGTTCATATGGATTATATCCAACTGCAAATGTCACGACGGCTTAATCCGCTCAGCGGCTCAAACCCTCACGGCTAATTTTAGCATAAATTAAATTTCATGTACAGGTCCTGCATTCTTAATTTTTTATGAACAGTTCAGCCTTGTAAATTTTCAATGATGTATGCCGGAGAAAGCTTGCTCTCATATATATACTATGAAACTGTGTAAGATGACGGAGTATATTTTTTTATGATAGCTTCCGCGGTTTTCATTCCATCCATGGCAGCTGAGGTAATTCCGCCTGCATACCCTGCACCTTCTCCGCATGGATATATGCCGGATGCCTCACTTTCAAATTCTTCATTTCTAATGATTCTTACTGGGGAAGAGGTACGGCTTTCCACCCCGGACAAAAGAGCATCCTCTCTGGCAAAGCCATGAATCTTATGCTCCATCAAATGAATGGCCTCCTCCAGGGAATCTCCCAGCTCTTTGGGGAAAATATTCCTTACATTTGCCAGGGCATATGCTCCTTTTATCTGAGGCATTACATTTCTCAGCGTCTTTGTAGGCCGGTTTTCCTGAAAATCCGCAAAGCACTGTACCGGTACTTTTCCGCCCCCTTCTGCATATGCCTGCTCCTCCAGCATACGCTGGAACTCAACTCCTGCAAGGGGATGCGTGCCCTTGTAATCTTTTGGCGTCACTGTGACAATGACTGCACTGTTGGCATTCACGCCGTCTCTTTGATGATAACTCATTCCATTAACTGCAAGTCTCTCTTCCTCGGAGGAGGCATTCACCACATATCCGCCCGGACACATGCAGAACGTATACGCACCCCGTCCATTCTCTAACCGGGCAGTCAGTTTATAGGATGCAACAGGAAGCCCGTCGTATGACTCCCTCTGGCCATACTGGTTCTGCGTAATCATGGACTGGGGATGCTCAATTCTGACTCCCACCGCAAAAGATTTTGACTCTATGGGGATTTCTCTGTCATAAAGCATTTGGAATGTATCCCTTGCACTGTGGCCTATTGCAAACACACATAAGTCCGTGTCTATCTTTTCCCTGTCATTGATAATAACCCGCCCAAGACTTCTGCTCCCTCCTGACATGGTATTTTCCAGCTCTATATCCGTCACCTGGCTATGAAAACAAAATGTCCCCCCCATATTCTGAATACTCCGCCGCATATTGCGAACCACATCAATCAGGATATCCGTCCCGATATGAGGCTTCTGCTCATATAAAATACTTGGAGGTGCACCGTGTTCTACAAAAGTCTGCAACACAAAACGGTTCCGCCCCTTTGCATCTTTTACAAGTGTATTTAATTTACCGTCTGAAAAGGTTCCGGCTCCTCCTTCTCCGAACTGCACATTAGAAGAGAGGTTCAAATTTCCCTCTTCCCAAAACTTCTCCACATCTAAGATACGCTCTTCTACAGGGCCGCCCCGTTCCATAATTATCGGACAGTACCCAGATTTTGCAAGTAAGTAGGCACAAAACAAACCTGCCGGACCACTGCCCGCAATCACCGGACGGTGCAGCAAAGCAGTATTGCCTGGTGCCGGAAGCTGATAGGAAACATTATTAACTTTCTGTGCCTTCCCTTTTAGTTTTCTAAGTACCTGACTCTCCTGTCTGACTTTTACATCTATAGTGTAAGAAAAAAAGAGAACCGGCTTTTTCCGGGCATCGATGGACTGTTTTTGAATCTCATAATCCAGCAAATCAGCCGGGTCTATATGCAGATATTTACAAATCTTGTCCCGGAGTTCCTCATTGCTATGCCCGGGATATAAAATCAATTGACTGATTCTAAGCACCGGCAGCCTCCTTCCCGGCTGTGTAGCCGCTGGACCATGCCCACTGCAGGTTATAACCCCCGCAGATGCCGTCCACATCCAAAATCTCTCCTGCAAAATAAAGTCCGGGGACCAAAAGGGACTCCAGTGTATCGGGGCAGACTTCTTTTGTATCGATTCCTCCCCTGCACACCTGTGCCTGCTCAAAGGAATTGGTTCCGGTAATCTCAGTGGAGAAGTTCTGTATAAGATGAGCCAGCCGCTCTATTTCTTCGTCCGAATAGTCTTCCATAACTTTGGTTCTTTCAAAATGAGCCAGTTTAACCCATAAATCAGACAATTTTTTATGAAACAGCCCTGTCAAAAACTCCTCTGTTGTTTTCCGGGGACGTGTTTCTACACGGTTTTTGAGGAAAGCAAGGAACTGTTCTTCTGTAAAATCAGGCATAAAATTTAGGACTGCAGTGACCTGTCTATTCTCATACAACCCGATGGCTGCATACCGGCTTATCTGAAATACGGGAATTCCCGATATCCCATAGTTTGTAAGCTGTATTTCACCCTGATCTTTTGCCTGGCATTTCCCATCCACGTAAAGAGATACACGCCCTTCCACCCGGATGCCTGCTATTCCTTTATAAAAGTTTTCCTTACATTTGAGCTGAACAAGAGAGGGAAGGACTGGTATCATCCGGTGTCCCAGCTTTTGCGCCAGCAAATAGCCGGAGCCATCTGAGCCGGAAACCGGAGCTGCCTTGGAACCTGCCGCAAGGATAACCTTTTCAGCGGAGAACTCTCCTGCTTCTGTATCAATCACAAACCCACCCTCTGAGGAGCGGATAGCCTTACATTTGGCATCTGTTTTAACCTGGATTCCAAGTCTTTTTACTTCCATGCGAAGTACATCCAAAACAGCAGATGCCTGGTCGGACTGAGGATACAAGTAGCCATTTCTGTTTTTGGAATATATCCCCAGCTTCAGAAAAAATGCAACGGTTTGCTGGACACCAAACTTTTTAATAATCCCCCATGGAAAGAGTGTGTTTTCGGAATGGTAGAAAATTGGTTCCTGATTCATATTTGTAAAGTTACATCTTCCGTTTCCGGTAGAAAGAAGCTTTTTGCCAACCCGGTCCTTGTGCTCAAAAATACACACCTGTACTCCTTCCTGTGCAGCCGCAACAGCTGCCATCAAACCGGATGCACCGCCTCCGATTACAGCAATTTTATTCATTTTCACACCTCCTCGATTCGAACACTTCGTAAAATTTCCCCAGACTAATGCCGGATTATTGCTTCCAGAGAAATAACCCCGGCATCTATCAGGCTCTGTAATGATTTCAGAATTCCCAGCTTGGCATGGGGCCAGGTCAGCCCTCCCTGAAAATATACGGCATAAGGCGGCTTTATGGGACCATCTGCACTCAGCTCAATAGAAGACCCCTGCACAAAAGCCCCCGCCGCCATAATAACGTCGCTGTCATAACCTGGCATAGCCCAGGGTTCCGGGCTTACATAACTGTCCACCGGAGCGGCAGACTGGATTCCCCTGCAAAATGCAACCACTCCCTCAGGAGTTCCCAGCTCCACAGCCTGGATAATATCGTGGCGGCTTTCTTTACCGTTTGGAATCACGCCAAAGCCTAATCTTTCATAAATATTAGCAGCAAATACAGCGCCCTTTACTGCACTGCATACAACTGTGGGAGACAGAAAAAAACCTTGGTAAAAGGACTGCATCACTCCCAGCGAAGCTCCTACTTCTTTCCCCAGTCCGGGGGACGTCAGCCTGTAGGCACAGTTTTCTATTAGGTCCTCCCGCCCTGCGATATAACCTCCAATGGGAGCCAGGCCGCCCCCCGGATTCTTAATCAATGAACCTACAACCAGGTCTGCACCTACATCACTTGGCTCCGCTGTTTCCACAAATTCACCGTAACAGTTATCTACCATGCAGATGATATCTGGTTTTATCCCTTTGATAAAAGAAATCAGTTCCCCTATTTTCCCCACGGAGTAGCTGGGACGGGTCTGGTATCCTTTAGAACGCTGAATTGTGACAAGCTTTGTCCTGTCATGTATTGCCTTGCGGATAGCAGGATAATCAAAATCTCCGTCCTCTAAAAGCTCCACCTGCCGATATGTAATGCCATACTCGGCCAGAGATCCCTTGGATTCCCGGATGCCAATAACCTCTTCCAGTGTATCATAAGGTTTTCCTACAGGAGACATCAGCTCATCACCGGGACGTAAGTTTGCAGCCAGTGCAAGGGCAAGAGCATGGGTTCCGCAGGTAATCTGGGGACGCACTAAAGCAGCTTCCGTGTGGAAGGTACTGGAATAGACAGCCTCCAGGGTATCCCGCCCCTGGTCATTATAGCCATAGCCGCTGGCATATTGGAAACAAGCTTCGCTGACACGGTTTTCTTGCATGGCGTGAAGCACCTTTAGCTGGTTAAATTCCGCAATTTTCTCAAATTCCCGAAAACGGGGAGTAAGTTCCTCTTCTATTTTCTGTCCGAACAGGCAGACTTCTTTTCCGATTCCTAATTTTTCATACATCTGATTCATTTCAAAACTCATTTTCTCCTCCTCATGGAAGTATTTCATTACCGTTCACTCCTGACTTATCACTACGCTGACAGGTCAGGCCCAACAACGTAAAACGACCCGTGAGCCTGACCCTCGCCGAAGGCGAATTTAATGGGCAAACGGTATTACTGTTTACAGGCCGCCTGTGAACAGTGACGTATTTCTCTCTTTTCCAGTTCCTCCTGCATCTTTTTCAGCAGTCTGGCCCCGTCATAATCAAATTCCTTTTTATTCAGCCAAATGACATCCCGCTCCCGCTTAAACCATGTAATCTGACGCTTTGCAAAATGGCGGGTATCCCGCTTTATCGTATAGACGGCTTCCTCCAGGCTGATTTCCCCGTCTAAATATGCAAGTATTTCTTTGTATCCAAGGCCCTGCATCGAAACCATATCCCGGGTACAGCCATGTTTCTTCAGCCAGCGTACTTCTTCCACAAGTCCCTCTTCTATCATCTGGTCCACACGGCGGTCAATTTTCTCATAAAGATTGGCCCTTTCGTCACACAGCACAAAATACGCAAAACAGTAAGGAGATTCCTTCTGGCTCTCCTGCTCGTTATGCTCTGATATCTTTTTCCCTGTCTGTTTGTAAAATTCCAATGCCCGTATGACACGTTTGCTGTTATTTTCGTGGATAGCTTCTGCTGATTTTATATCCACCGCTTTCAACATTTCATGAAGATACGCCGCACCTTTCTCCTGTGCAAGTCTCTCCAAAGTTTCCCTGTATTCCGTATCACTTTCATTGTGTGTAAAATCAATATCATAAAGAAGTGCCTGGATATAAAACCCAGTGCCTCCCACAATAATGGGAATCCGCCCTCTTTCATAAATTCCCTGCATCGCCTCTTTTGCCATTTTCTGAAAGCGTACTACATGAAATTCTTCCTCAGGCTCCAGAACATCTACGAGATGATGACAAACCCCTTCCATCTGCTCAGGACCGATTTTGTCAGAGCCAATGTCCATGTGCTTGTAAATCTGCATGGAATCAGCAGAAATAATCTCGCCCCCCACCAGCTTTGCAAGGCCGATAGAGGCCTGCGTCTTTCCGGCAGCAGTAGGCCCTGTTAAAATAATCAATGGCTTTTTCATTTATACAATCCTCTTAAACTTTTTTTCCAATTCCCGTTTTGTCATGGAGATAATGGTGGGTCTGCCATGAGGACAGTGATAAGGGTTTTCCAATACAAGCAGCTCTCCAATCAAGGTATCCACCTCTTTGGCAGAAAGCCTGTTGTTGCCCTTAACGGCAGCCTTACAAGACATGGAAGCCACCTTTTCATCAATCAGCTCCGAAGTCATGGAAGTTGTTAATCCGTCAGCCAGCCCGTCCAGCATTTCCATTAGCAGCTCCTTTTTTGCGATGCTGAAAAGATTATCCGGTACTGCACGGACTGCGTATTCATCGCCGCCAAAAGGCTCTATCTCAAAACCAATTTTCTGAAACCGTTCCATATGCTCCTTTAAAAGCTCCGCTTCCTGCATGGACAGACTTAAAATGACAGGAGGGCTTAAATATTGAGAAGTAAATTCCCGGTCCTTCATCTCTCTTAGCGTTCTTTCATATAAAACCCTTTCATGGGCAGCGTGTTGGTCAATGATGTAGAGGCTGTCATGAAATTCCACAAGCCAGTACGTATCAAACACCTGGCCAATAAGCTTGTAATCTGCCTTCACAGGCCTTTTCAGCAGCTTTTCCTCAAAGAAGTCCATCTGCTTTGTCTGTGCATTCCCAAAGTCATAATTTCCCGTTTCCCGGAGGACTTTCCCTGTACTTACAGGTTTTTCTGCCCGAGAGCTCTCCTCCGCACGCCTGCTTTCCGCTGCCTTCTGAATTTTCTCCCTCTGCACATCCGCCCGGTATACCTGCCCGGTATCCGATACTTCAGCAGAGGAACCCCGGTTATGATAGGATAAAACCCTCTCCCTCATTTTTTTGAGGAAATACTCTTCATCTTTTTTCTCTTCCGTTTTTTCCTCTTCCAGTTTTTTCTCTTCCGGCTGTGGGGTGCTCTCCGCTGCTTTTGTCCTTGGCTTCAAAAGGAAAGGACTGCCCGGTGTCTCTTCCTTTGGTTTCGGGGGATCGGGAACCTCCACTACTGGGATAAGCTCCGGCTCCAACAGCGTTCTATGCACACCTTCATATACAGTGCTGTAAACCTGCTGCTGGTTTTGAAAGCGCAACTCCATCTTGGTTGGATGGACATTCACATCTATATCTTCTCCACTTATATGGAAATGTAATACAAGAAATGGAAATTTATGCTGCATCACAAAATCCCGGTAAGCATCCTCGATTGCTTTAGAAAGCATAGCACTTTTTACATACCTTCCATTTACAAAAAAGTTCTCAAAATTGCGGTTTCCCCTGCTGACAGCAGGCCGTCCCAAATACCCGGTCATTCTAAGGCCGTCCTTCTCATAATCCATAGCAATCAAATTTGCTGCAGCTTCTCTTCCATAAATACTGTAAATAACATCTTTTAATTTTCCATTTCCCGCTGTTCTTAACTTCTCCTGTCCGTTATTAATAAACTGGAATGAAATCTCAGGATGGGAAAGGGCCAGACGCATCAAAAG
This sequence comes from Faecalicatena contorta, assembly GCF_003149105.1. Lineage (GTDB taxonomy): Bacteria > Bacillota > Clostridia > Lachnospirales > Lachnospiraceae > Muricomes > Muricomes contortus_C. The sequence goes on from NZ_QGDS01000001.1 coordinate 561,650, forward strand.
GTCCTGTATGTGTCCTGCTTCTGTTGTTGGTGTTTTCAAAAATTTTCTCCTGGCAGGAACATTATAGAAAAGCTGACGGATGAGAAAGGTGGTTCCATCAGGAGCACCTGTATCTTCCAATAACTGTTCTATTCCTCCCTCTATGACATAGCGGGTCCCAAAAGTCTCTTCCCTTGTTTTTGTAATCATCTCTGTCTTTGTAACAGCGGCAATACTGGAAAGAGCCTCCCCTCTGAATCCCAGTGATGCAATGTTCGGCAAATCCTCCACACTGCGGATTTTACTGGTAGAGTGCCTGAGAAATGCATTGGGGACATCCGGCCTTGAAATGCCATCTCCGTTGTCTGTAATACGGATGAAAGAAATTCCCCCATCCTGGATTTCCACTACTACCGCAGTAGCCCCTGCATCAATTGCATTTTCTGCCAGCTCCTTCACAATAGAAGCCGGACGTTCAATAACCTCTCCGGCTGCAATTTTATCAATTGTAATCTGATCCAACACTTGAATATGCGGCATAACTTTCTCCTCTGCTTGCGCAACTTTATCAAAAGGGTCTGTCCCTTTTCATTGGGGTCTGTCCCTTTTCATTAGGGTCTGACCCTTTTGAGCCAATAAGTCAGAATATTCTGAATACGGAGAGCAAAAGGGACTGTCCCCTTTTTTCTCTCTCCTCTTTACCAGCGGTTTTTCAGTTTGTTCTGTAGTCTGTATACTATATTCAATGCATCAATGGGCGTCAGGTTCCCAACATCGATATTTTTCAGTTCTTCCAGAACATCATCATCTTTGACTGTATCAAACAGTGACATCTGTGCAATGTCAACTTCATCATATTTTTTAGTTTTTGCCCGTCTTCTTGTCTCATGTTCTCTGGCGGCAATCTCACTGACTCTTGTTGTAATATCCTCGTTACTTAATTCTTCCACAATCTCTTTTGCCCGGTCAATTACAGTATCGGGAACTCCGGCCAGCTTTGCCACCTGGATTCCGTAACTCTTATCTGCACCGCCCTTAACTATCTTGCGTAAGAATACAATGTCCTCCCCTTTTTCTTTGACCGCGATGCAATAATTGTTTACGTTTTCTATCTTGCCTTCCAGTTCGGTCAATTCATGATAGTGGGTTGCAAATAGGGTTTTGGCTCCAAGCAGATGGGAGTCTGAGATATACTCCACCACTGCCCAGGCAATGGAGAGGCCGTCAAAGGTACTGGTTCCCCGGCCTATTTCATCCAGGATCAGAAGACTTCGGCTTGTAGCATTGCGCAGGATATTAGCAACCTCTGTCATTTCCACCATAAAGGTACTCTGCCCAGATGCCAGGTCATCTGATGCCCCGACTCTGGTAAAAATCCTGTCCACAAGTCCGATATCGGCGCTGGATGCGGGGACAAAAGAGCCAAGCTGTGCCATCAGGACAATCAGGGCAGCCTGTCTCATATAAGTAGACTTTCCTGCCATATTCGGTCCTGTGATAATGGAAATCCGCTGCTTCTTATCATCTAAATATGTATCGTTTGAAATAAACATATCATTGGGAATCATTCTCTCCACTACCGGATGGCGCCCGTCTTTGATATGGATAATACCCTTTTCATTGATGTTTGGCCGGACATAATTGCTGCGTTCCGCCACCAGAGCAAGAGATGTAAATACATCCAGTTCAGCCACGGCCTTGGCTGTCTTTTGAATGCGCTCCACTTCCCCGGCTATCCGATTTCTTACTGCACTGTATAATTCGTACTCCAGTGCATACAGCTTATCCTCAGCACCTAAAATTGTATCCTCCAGCTCTTTTAATTCCGGTGTAATATAACGCTCTGCATTTGCCAGCGTCTGTTTTCTGGAGTAGTAGTCCGGAACCATGTTTTTGTATGAGTTGGTGACTTCCAGGTAATAGCCAAATACTTTGTTATATTTTATCTTAAGGTTCTTGATTCCTGTCTTTTCCCGTTCCTCTTCCTCTAATTTAGCCAGCCAGTCCTTTCCGTCTGATTTTGCATGGCGCAGGGCATCGGCTTCTTCATTATACCCATCCCTGATAATTCCGCCTTCTTTCATGGCAAGAGGCGGATCGTCTATGATTGCCTCTTTAATCAGGGTACACAGCTCCTCCAGCGTGTCCATATCCTCACGGATTCCAGCCAGCAGAGGCGATTTCATCTCTTCCAGAATATAATGGATTGGCGGAAGCATTTCAAGAGAACTTCGGAAGGCTGTCAAATCTCTCGGGTTTGCCGAGCCATAGGTAATTCTTGTAATCAGACGTTCCATATCATAGATTGGAGCCATGTATTCCCGGATTTCTTCCCGGCTGATTGCCTCATTCTTTAACTCTTCCACGGCATCCAGGCGTTTTTGAATTTCTGCCTTTTCTATCAGAGGCTGCTCCACATATTTTCGCAGAGTTCTTGCTCCCATTGCAGTTTTGGTTTTATCCAACACCCAAAGCAGAGAACCTCTCTTCTGCTTCTCCCTCAAAGTTTCTGTAAGCTCCAGGTTTCTCCGGGTGGAGCTGTCCAGCATCATATATTTTCCTGTGACATAAGGGGTAATGTGGGTCAGATGAGAAAGATTATTTTTCTGAGTTTCTAACAGATACTGCAGTAGTGCACCTGCGCTGATAATTCCGCAGTCATAATCTCCCAGCCCCAGACCGGCAAAGGAAGAAACATGAAAATGCTCCAACAATTTTTTCCTGCAGATTGCATCATCAAAATACCAGGAATCCAGTGAATAAACAGCAATACCCAGCCTGTTCCTCAAATCATCCAAATCCATGCCGCTCATATAAAAGGATTCATTACAAATAATCTCAGACGGCATAAATTTATAAAGCTCATCTATCAGTTTTGCACTGTCCGGCAATTCAGTCACAAAATAATCTCCGGTAGTTACGTCTGCAATAGACAGCCCATACCTGTCTGCTATGTAAACAATACACATCAGATAATTGTTCTTGGTCTCATCCAAAGCCTGTGCTGCCAGATTGGTTCCCGGGGTGACAATACGTACCACGTCCCGCTTCACCAGTCCTTTTGTCTGTTTTGGGTCTTCCATCTGCTCACAGATAGCAACTTTATATCCTTTTGACACTAATTTGTTTAAATAATTATCCACCGCATGGTAAGGGACACCGCACATAGGGGCACGCTCCTCAAGCCCGCAGCTCTTACCTGTCAGTGTAATTTCCAGTTCTCTTGAGGCTGTCACCGCATCCTCAAAAAACATTTCATAAAAGTCGCCTAATCTATAAAATAAAATACAGTCCGGATACTGAGATTTCGTATCCATATATTGCTGCATCATGGGGGTTAATTCTGCCACGTCTTTCTTCCTTTCTTCTTATGCATCTTAGGCTTGGTCTTTTCAGGCCTTAGCCGAAAAGTACATCCTGCCGACTTACTTATACTACTTAGTGAAACATTGAACACTTGGTGAGGTCTTTTCGAACTTAGTGTGAAAGTTCACCAATGGTGTGCTCTTTCGAACTTAGCAGCATGATTGTTTCCTTAGTGACATGGATGTTTCCTCGCTATATCTTTTAGGGTCTAATAACAGGATGTCACGGTATAGTATATCATTTTTTAAAAAGTTATGAAAGGGATTTTTAAATTTGTCCGCCCTTAAGATGACAACTGTAGACGTTTTATAAAGTTAGGTGTAGAATGGACACAACAACTATAAAAGCAAAAAGAAAGGATGTAGGAAAATGAATGATTTTTTTGATTTGACAGGAAAAGTAGCAGTCATAACGGGTGCAAGTTCAGGCTTGGGGGCAGACGCGGCACTTGCCTATGCGAATGCAGGGGCGGATGTGGCATTACTTGCAAGACGTGTGGAAAAATTGGACGCTGTAAAGGCTGAAATTGAAAAAACAGGCAGAAAAGCGGTGGTGGCAGCTTGTGATGTCACAAATGAGGAAAGTGTAAAAGCAGCGATTGATAAAGTTCTGAATGATTTAGGACACATTGATATTCTGCTGAATAATGCCGGAATTGCGGTTAGGGGCGGCGTAGACAGTATGACAGTGGAAGACTGGGATAAGTCCTTTGACACAAATGTAAAAGGTATTTTTTTAGCAAGCAAGTATGTGATTCCTCACATGAAAGACAGGGAATATGGAAAAATTGTCAATATTGCATCTATTAACGCAGTTATAGCTGATAAATCGGACGTATTCATCAGGCATTCCTATAATTCTTCTAAGGCTGCAGTTGTGGGCCTGACAAGAGGTATGGCCGCTTCCTACGCAAGATACGGTATTACGGTAAATGCCATTGGGCCGGCACTCTTTGAAAGTGAAATGACAAGCCAGACTTTATTCAAATCTGAAGAGTTTTTAAAGAGCTATAATTATGCAAATCCCGCAGGGCGTCCAGGCAGCCGCGGAGAGCTTAACGGAACAATTCTTTACCTCTCCAGTGATGCCTCCAGTTATGTACAGGGACAGTTTATTATTGTTGACGGGGGAAGCGCTCTTGTATAAATATTGATCTAATCCTAAAAAGGTTGATAAAAGCAGTGTAAATATTGGCTTTTATCAACCTTTTTATTTTTTCTGGAAGACAGCTCTCCTTCTCTCAGAGAAAGCTGTCCATTTTTAAGACTAAAATAAAGGAGCCTGATCGGACTTACAGCACATGGAACTGTGGCTTCACCTCTCCATACAGCCAGTACAACAAATATCCGGTCATGAAAATCCCCAGGGCACACATGCCAGAAAATAGAATTGCAAAGGGTGCACAAATCTGTCCAAAAAGATGGAAGACCTGGTCCGAATAATCCCATACATTCCAGCCCATCCATTTATTCACAATGATTCCTGTGATAAATTCTCCTGCAGTCACAAACAATGCACAGCGGATTACCTGAAGCCATAGTGGATCTGCCCATTTCATCCAGAGACCCTGCTGTGCAAAAAACACCATGCACACCCCGCCCAAAGCAAACATAGACCAGTGAGAGAATCCTCTGAATACCATCTCAAATGTATAATAAATTGAACCGCCCAGTGTCCAAAGAAATAAATATTCACTCAATTTCTTCACAGAAAAACGCCCTCCTATATATACTGATATATAGTTTGGACGTTTTTATATGAAATATGATTGGAATTTATTTCTTAACCATTTCTCCAATGTAATAAAAGCCTTTGCATTCTTTTAACTCTACATCAATGATTTTTCCGATCAGGCTTTCATCTCCCGGAAAATGAACCAGAAGATTGTTGCTCATTCTTCCGGTCATGAGTGAACCATCATGGTCATTTACCCCCTCCACCAATACACCCTGGACGGTATTTGCGTAAACACTGCATACTTCACTGGATATCTTCTGTACTTCTGAGAGAAGGCGGTTAAACCTGTCCTTCACCACGGCTTCGGGAGTTTGTTCTTCCATCGCTGCTGCGGGAGTTCCGGTCCGCTTAGAATAAATGAAGGTAAATGCGCTGTCATAACGCACTTTCCTGACCACATCCAGAGTTTCCAGGAAATCCTCTTCTGTCTCCCCGGGAAATCCTACGATAATATCTGTAGTCAGGGAAATATCTGGTACAGCTGCACGTATTTTATCCACCAGCCCTAAGTAATGTTCCTTAGTATATCTGCGGTTCATCTGATCCAGAATACGGGTGCTGCCCGACTGAAAAGGCAGGTGCAGATGTTTGCATATCTTTTTAGAGTTCCCCATTACTTCAATCAGCTCGTCAGACAAGTCTTTTGGATGAGATGTCATAAAACGAATTCTCTCAAGTCCTTCAATTTTCTCAATCTCCTGCAGAAGTTCTGCAAAACTCATAGGAACATCCAACGTTTTCCCATAAGAGTTTACATTTTGCCCCAACAGCATAATCTCCACTACACCGTCAGATACCAGTTCTTCAATCTCCCTGATGATATCCTTTGGGCTGCGGCTTCTCTCTCTTCCCCGTACATAAGGAACAATACAATAACTGCAAAAATTATTGCAGCCAAACATAATATTTACTCCTGATTTAAAGGAAAATTTCCTTTCACTGGGAAGGTCCTCCACAATTTTGTCTGTGTCCTTCCAAATATCAATTACCATACGCTCAGATTCCATGCGGGTTACGATGAGCTCTGCAAACTTATAAATATTATGGGTTCCGAAAATCAAGTCTACAAACCGGTAACTTTTTTTCAGCTTCTCCACAACCGCTGTCTCCTGCATCATACAGCCGCAGAGACCTACCAGCATGTGGGGATTCTGCCTTTTCACACGGTTCAGTTGTCCAATTCTTCCATAAACTCTCTGATTCGCATTTTCCCGGACTGTGCAGGTGTTGTAGATGACAAAATCTGCTTTTTCCTCATCCGCTTCTTCCTGATAGCCAATCTGCTCTAAAATACCGGTCAGCTTTTCAGAATCTCTTGCATTCATCTGACAGCCAAAAGTGGTAACGCAAAAAGTCAGAGGACGCCCTGCCTCCCGGACTTTCTCTGCCACATACTCTCTCGCTTTGGCAATAAAATAATATTGTCTCTGGGGTTCTTCAGCCGGTGCAGGTTTTGTAATATCTATCATTTCCAGAATTTTTTCAAATTCTTCATTCTTTGTTCTGTCAATCATTATATATGGTCCTTTCTTTTGAATACGCTTATACATTATACTTCATAAATCTTGTTTTTTCAACGAAAACAAGATTTACACAGCATCGAAGAATAGAAAATTTGGAGAAATCTTCTACTTATATGAAAAAGAGATTGATACGTATTTTGCATCAATCTCTCAGTGTGAATTCAAATTACATATTTTGCAAGAATTTTTATCAGCTGCTCCTCATGATGCAGCAGATACTCTCTAAATTCCAATCCTCTGCCCTTTAATTCCAAAGCTAATTCATATAAAAAAGCTGGAATTCTGTCAGCCGGCAAATCGCCATAGTTTTTGGCCAGGCAAGTCTGTTCCTCCCCGACTTTTCCTCCCATGTATAGGCTATATACATCTACTGCCACATCCTGGACTCGTTTTTTCTTCCCTTGAAATCCAATTTCATTTACCTGGTGCCTGGAGCATGAATTGACACAGCCGGATATATGAAGAGCTGGCAGGATGTCTTCTTTAAGGTTTTGATCTTCAAGATAAGAAATTATTTCGTTTAGCAGCTTTTGGCTGTTTTGAATTCCGATTTGACAAGTCGGAACGCCAATACAGCAGATGCTTTGACGAAGTCTGGTCGTTTGATTTATTTCTTTAGTGATGTCCAATAAATCTTTGACTTGCCCTGCTGTCAAGTTTCGAATATACATACTTTCTTCCATGGATAGCCGCACCTGAACCTGAGGACTCTTTTTCAGATAAGATACAATATCATTTAAAATTCTTGTATCCAGTAAGCCGCCCTGAGGATGCACTACAAAAGAAAAATACCCCTCTTGCTTCTGAGCGATGATATTTCTCCCTTCCAGCCTTTCATATGGCAGCTTCTTAAGCTTCAACTGAGAGTCTCCCTTACATTCAGTTTCTAAAACCTCCGACTCCTTTACTTTTTCAAGAACCTTTTTATAAGCCTTTAGGAATTGTTCTTTACCCATTCGTTTTACTATAAATCTCATACGGGCTTTTGCTTTGTTTTCAAAATCCCCTTCTGCCACAAACAAACGAAGGGCAGCTTCTACATGATACAATATATCTTTTGGTTCTGCCAATGCTTCATAAGGCAGTGCAATATCCCCATTAGCTCCTAAACTGCCGCCTAGATATATTTGAAAATATTCTTTCCCATCCCGATGGACAGCTAAAAACCCCAGATCAGCAATCGTGGCGTTGGCGGTGTCTTTTGAGTTATTGGAAAATGCAACTTTAAACTTTCTAGGCAATTTATAGCTGCTCATTCTGGATACAAAGTATTCATTCACCATAATGGCATAGGGGGTCACATCAAACCCTTCCTCTTCTACGCCCGAAAGTGGAGATAGGGATACATTTCTTGGATAATTTCCACCGCCTCCACGTGTGAACAAATTATGTTCTAAGCTTTTACTCATGATTCCTATGACATCATCGAAGGCCAAATTATGTAACTGCACTGCCTGACGTGTAGTCAGGTGGATACTAGGTAAGGAATAGTCGTTGCAAAAATCTCGGATCAATTCTAGCGTTTCAAGCGGCATTACGCCGGATAATATCCTAAGGCGAATCATAAATTTTTCTCCGCCCCTCTGGGCATATACGCCCATTCCCCCTGACACACCTTTAAACTCACCACTTGTTATTTTTCCGCTTACAAATTGATGTCCTATTTCTTGAAAATGACTAATTTCGTTCCTGTAGATTTCTTTTAGACGCTCTATGTTTTCTACAACCATTCTATCTCCTTTTCTGATTCATTGGATATGTTCTGTACAATCCTCAAAACGCATTATGCTTATATGTTTAATATATTATATTAATCATAGCCTTCTTTGTCAATATGCTTTATAGGTTTATATTTGCAATATTATCCATAGACATGCAAAAAGGACGGTTGGAGCTTCTATTTTAATGAGGCCTTTATGACCCGAGCCCACAACCACCCTTTACAAGGACAAAGCAATTTAGGTTTAATTCTTCGTAAAATCAATCTTTTTTATATTGTTTATAATCAATGCTCCTACGATTCCAATTGCGGCACCTGTAACAAGACCTGAAATAATTAAAAAAGGAAGATAATATACAATGACACTGTTGTTTACTACCCACATAGCAACCAGAATCTGCCCTGTATTATGACCGATTCCTCCCAGAATGCTCACGCCCGTTATAGAAAATTTTTTCCATTTTTTTGCAGCCGCCATGAGCAGCCAGCTAAGCAGTCCGCCTCCAAAGCTAAACAACATTGTGGAGAAATTTCCGAAGGTAAGGCCCACCAAAACAATCCTGACCATGGACAGCACAAATGCTTGTTTTGGCCCCATTAAAAATAAAGCGGTAACTACAACTAAATTAGCAAGTCCCAGCTTAATTCCCGGGACCGGCACGGGAACTGGTATGATGCTTTCTATGTAACTTAAAATAAATGCCAATGCAATCAGCATTCCATAGGTTGCTACATTTCTGGTTTTCATGGGTACTCCTTATTAATTAGCCATAATATCGATGTCATTTTCTTTCCCGCCGCGAATCTCTACCGTCACTTTATTGGGAAGACATACAATGGATTCACGGTTGTAATGTATAGCTCTATGCTTCACGCAAATCTTATCAGGGCAGTTAGCTTCTCTCATCCTGACCTCTCCATCTTTGATTTCCAGCACATTGTAATGTCCGGACTCCTCTTCAATAGACAGAGTCGTATCCTTATCAAGGGGCAATGTTTTATACACTTTTCCATCTACGGTCACTACAACCTCACCGCCCTCTTTCTTTGTTAAGGTAATAAAAAGTACGGCTGCAAGAGCAAGAATAAGAATTATTCCGGCAAGTATCAAATCATTTTTCTTTATCATAATTACACCATTTTTCAAAGCCACTGCTGTATTTCATAGTATGATCCGAAAATACCCACAGTGTTTCTACTCCATCCAGTCCTTCCACCATCTTGCTTCCTTCCTCATAAGGTATATTAAACACTGCCGTAGAAAGGGCATCCGCCATGCCTGAGTCTTCACATATGATGGATACAGAAAGAAAATATTCTGCCGGCATCAATGTTTCCGGGTCAATAATATGATGGTACTGCTTTCCGTCCACAGTATAATAACGCTCATAGACACCGCTGGTTACAAGTGAATATCCTGACAGACCCAAATTATAAAGGGACTTTTGGTCACTGGACAAATCCGGATTTTGAATTCCCACAGTCCAGGGAACTTTCTTACCCTTCTCATCGTATTTGTTTCCAAATGTTTTTACATTACCTCCTACGGACACCATCCCATCCTTAAGGCCCTCTTTCTGTATGAACTGTGCCACTTTTTCTACTGCATAGCCCTTCGCTATAGCCCCCACATCCAGACTCATTTCAGGGTCCTGCAAATAAACAGTGGATGCCTCTTCGTCAATAACCATATGCTCTATATCGATATGCTGATTCCGTGCCTCTAGTTCTTCATAAGCCGGAAGGGTTGCCTTCTCCGGGTCATCTAAACCTGCTGTCCGGTGATCATGCCATAGAGAAAGCACCGCCCCGAAGGCGATATTTACCTTTCCGTCTGTCTCTTCGTACATTTCTCTGGAAAAAGAAAGGAGGTCTATGATTTTCTTATCCACTTTCACAGCCTTTATTCCTGCATTATCATTGATTGTTTTGATATTATTGATACCATCATAATCGTTGTAAATATCAAAAAGCTTATTATATACTTCTAGCTCATCATAAACCTTTTGGCTGTATTTTGCAAACTCATCCTCGCTTTTTGCATATCCCACAATTACACTTGCCGTATCAAACAGCTCTAGGAAACTGGCCTCATAGCGTTTTTCAGTAGTTGCCGAACAAGCCGGCAGCATCAATACTATCAGAACACCCAATAAAAATGCTGTTGTTTTTCTTCCCATCTTCATGCCTCATCTACCTCTAATAAAAGTTAGTCTAAAACCTTATCATATGAAACGGGATGCACTATTTTCCCACGGGCAGCCGCCAAACGGACATGCAAGCATGTCCCCTGGCACTCTGCTTTCTTGGAAATAATGCATCCCCCGAAATTCATTTCCTGCGTACTTACTACTATTTCGCGTTCGTTGCAGCCTTTTCAACTACGGTTATAAATGGTGACACATGTACAGTTACAGAGGAAATCAGATCGGCGTCTGAAGCCAGACCTTCTTCGTTTACAGCGATTCCGCTAACCTCAGAAGCTGTTTTCCCTGTTACATATCCAGAAAAAGCATCTGCCTGCTCAAACCACTCTTTTCCAATAGAGGAAGCCTTCTTCATACCATAATCATCGCCCAGTTCCTGTTTTGTTGCAACTGCTGCTGTCAAATCAGAAGTAATAACTCCTTTTGTATCAAAGTTCACTTCACCCTGAGATGCATCTACGTAGCAGCTCGTAATTTTACCATCTCCATCTGTAGTTACAACAGAATACATAGAATATGCCTGTGCCAGACCTTCTTCCTCAGCAGTTGCATCTGTAGATTTTGACATTTCAGTAGTAACGCCTAAACCAAGTTTATCTGTGCTTGCTGCCCCTAAATCCTTTGCATTTGCTACGGCTTTCTCAACTGCAGCAATAAAGTCGCCAACGTGGATAGTTACGGAAGCTGTCAAATCTTCTTCTGTAGCCAATCCCTCTTCATTTACAGCGATTCCTTTTACTTCATCTACTGTTTTCCCTACTACATATTCAGCAAAAGCATCTGCCTGCTCGTTCCATTCTTTACCGATAGAAGAAGCTTTTCCCATACCATAATCAGTTCCCAGCTCTTGTTTTGATTCAAATGTGGTTGCCTTATCAGTCAAAAGCTTCCCTTCTGCTGAAAAGTTAATTTTTGTCTGAGCTGCATCGATTTTGCAATCCAGAATTTTACCATCGCCATCAACAAGTACAGCTACGATTGTAGAATCTACCTGTGCCAGTCCGTCTTCTTCACCTGCCGGTGTTGACTTTGCAATTGATGTAGTTACTGAAAGTCCAGTCTTTGCAGCGTCTGCACTGGTATCTTCCGTCTTTGTGTCTTCCGTCTTTGCAGTGTCTGTCTTTGTGTCTTCTGTTTTCTTACCTCCACATGCAGTAAGTGCTCCTGCTGCTAAAGTTACACAGAGTAATAAAGCTACTAGTTTTTTCATAAAAATACCTCCATTTTACGCCGTTAATACGGCTATTTCTTTATTTCAATCCGGTTTTCCGGACGAATAACATATCATACTTATTGAACTGCTAATGTTCAATAAGATATCAGATTCTGTCAAGAATCACGGCTAAAAAGATAGCCAGGGTGTTACCACCCATAATAAGAATAAAATTTATAATGCTGAGATTAAACGTGGTACTCTTTTCCTGCTTTTTCCAAAAGGCACGGATATTTTTTTGTACCAGTATGATGGTAAACAGTGAAAGCAGAGCCACCGGAGGAAGAACCCCAAATATTACCATCAAAATCATAGAAATATACGTCAAATAATAAAGCCCCGCAAACAGAAGAAGTGCTTTCTTCCCGATATAATAGGGCAGGGTATGCCGCTTTACCGCAATATCTTTTTCCAAATCACAAATATTGTTGGCCAGCATAATATTTGCTGTTACCGCAAAAGGCGTAATGGAAAAAAGAATCAGTGTCAGTAATGGAATGACATGTACCGACAAGGATACAGTTTCCCAACTCAGTCCGTAGGTCAAAAAAGTTCCTTTGGGTGAATTGATATACATTAGTATAAACGGGATTATCACTCCATAAAAGAATCCGGATATCACTTCTCCAAGTGGCATTCTGGAAATCGGCAGAGGACCATATGTGTAAAACACCCCGAAAAGGAAACAGATTCCCCCGGTAACCAAGACTACCAAATCAGTTAAATAGGCAAGATAAAGGCCTGCAGCAGTGCTGATTCCAAACAAAACGTAAATAATCAAAAGTGCCTGCTTTCTTCCAAAGGCAAGAACCTGACCGTTATCTTTAGAGTCAATATAATTGTTAATCGCGGTAGTTGTCAGGTCGAAGAAAAACATTCCTGCAAAAAACACCAGTGTCTTTCCCCAATATATCTCCTGTCTCTGATATAAAAGAAAGCCTATGGTCAGAAGAAACGTAAACGTACTTGTAATCTTCGTTTTAATCTCTGTATAATCAAAAAATTTTGCAAGCAATCTATCTGTTCCTCCCCCTATAGTTCCACTTTCATTCCGGTTGCCTTCTTTACGATTGCGGCCACTCTATCCCGTTTTTCTTCTGTCACATCCAGCTTGTTTATATAGCGCTCCGCTTTTTTATAATACCGGCCGATAACCTGCTTCGTGTAATCCAGGCCTCCGGCTTTTTCTACTGCCTGATTGATATCTGCTCTTGCTATACCATCGTCAATTGCTTTCTTTTTAAAATCTGGCAGCCGCTCTAAAGCATGAATCAAAGGAAGGGTGATGACCCCTTGCTCATAATCCGACTGAACCGGCTTTTTGGCCTGTTCTATTGTTTTATCAAAGTCCAGACAGTCATCCTGCAGCTGAAAAATCAAACCCGCATAATTTCCAATCTTTCTGTATTTCTTAACCTCTGCGGGAGAATAGCCACCTAAAATAGCTCCTGTCAGGAAAGATGCCTCAAAAAGAGCTGCTGTCTTTCCCGATATGATTTTAATATATTCAAAAACTGTCAGATTTAAATTTTTATTGTTTATATGCTGTAACAGTTCTCCCAGACATAGCCTGCTTATATAATCAGGCAAATCTATATCCGCATACTCTTTCCGGTTTGGGATGGCTGCAGCCATTTTCAGAGCAAGACTCAAAAGATAATCTCCGCAAATAACCGCAGTCCGCTTCCCATATTTTTTCTGAAGGGTTTCTTTTCCTCTTCTCAAATCCGCATTATCAATGACATCATCATGAACCAGAGATGCCAGATGAATGATTTCAATTGCCGCCGCCCCGTATACTGCATCGGGATTTATCTTTCCTTCACTGTCCTGTGCACAAATCAGTACGGAGACTGCACGAATCATTTTCCCCTGTGATACGGATAAATGAGTTAAATATTCGTTGATTATGCGGGGAGAACTTGTAAGAGCCTTTCGAATTTCTTCCTTTACAAGCTCATAGGACTCCTCGTATGTTAATTTCTCCATTGCATCCCTCATATCTTTTCTAGTCCTGATACAGATACAGTTTCCGGATCAGAGGCAGCTTTCTCCACCATTTCTTTAAAGCCGGCATCGCATAGTAATCAAGACCAATTGTTCTTCCTGCTCCTATCAATACCGCAATACCCGCAAAAATCATCCAGAAGGTTCCCAGATATAATCCTGTGGTGCATACGAACATGAACTGCAAAACCAGGGATACCGCCGCTGCCGGAGAAGTAAAGAGTCCTCCCATCAGCGCAAGCCCGATTAAAATTTCCGCAATAACGATGAAAACCTGCATTGCTATCTGTACCCCGTCATGAGGAAGAATCGCTTTATCTACAAACCAGTTCATAAGGGGAACATCCAGCCTGAAAGCAAGATCGCTCAAAGTTGAAGATGCAAGGTCCGCTCCGCTGACAAATACCATTTTGAAAAGCCCTAAAATATTCCAATTAAAAATCACGTGTCCCACGGAAGCTGCCGTATCTGCCGCTGCTCCTGCCGCACCTGTAGCTGAACTCACCGCATCTGCCGCCGCTGCTGCATTCGATGCCGCCGTAGTTGCTGTGCTTACCGCATCCGCTGCGCCGCCGCCAGCATTCAGTATACTGTCATACCATGCTTGAGCGCCGCCAAAAAATCCCTGCAGCTTCGGCTCACTGAGCCACCCTTCCACAATCTTCATAATTCCTTCAAATAACCACACTGCACCCAGCCAGAAACGCAGTGGAACGAGAAGGAAGCTGGGGGTTCTGTTAGAAAAATGTCCGCCAACAAAGCTTCTGCAATCGCGTACAGTAAAAAATTCATGCTTTATGTAGCTGAATATTTTATTCCAGCCCAGTACCTGAATGAAGTAAATAATATTGATAAAGTGCTTAGCAAACATAGCAAGGAAGGAGGGCAGACTGAAAAAATGTCCCGGAAGTCCCACATGGGCTGTTCCATAACGGCCTCCGATACAAACCATTACCCCATGGAAAGCAGGTTTATACTCTTCCATCTCACCTTTTCCAGTTAAAACACTGATAATATTATGAGCCGCAACATCAGCACTCTGCTCACAGTTTTCTACCATCTGAGGAACAGATACTTCCGCTCCCTCAGGAACATAGTACATATTATCTCCAATGACATATACAGACTCATCCTTTGTAGAACGAAGATACTTATCCACCGGAATGCGTCCGCCTCTTTGTTTTTCTAAAGCATCGGCTGCAGCTGCCGCAATGTCACTGCTCTGGATTCCTGCACCCCAGATTACCGTTCCTATGCTTCTTGTTTCCTCTTTTCCATTACACTTTAACGTAATAGAATTCTCTGTAACATGGGTTACGCTGGCATTCATATAAAGCTGTACACCCATTTTATTCAATCTTTTCGCAACTTTTGCGGATAATTTTTCTGGAAGGTTTGGAATCGGTCTGCTCAAACCATCCACATTTACCATGGTCACTTCACTTCTGTCAATTTCAAACTTTTCGCAGAGAATTGGCACATATTCTGCAAGTTCACCAATCATTTCCACTCCGGTAAAACCTGCACCTATTACATAAAATGTGAGCATTCTTTTCCGTTCTTCGGCATTTTTTTCAACAGCCGCTTTGCGGAATGTATTTAAAATATGGTCCTTCAGCAAAATAGCATCTTCATAAGACCAAAGCTTGAAGGTATATTCCTCTACACCTGGAACACCATAAAATGTAGGTTTGGAACCGGATGCTATTACCAGATAATCATATTCATAAGATGCTTCTTCGCCTTTTACTACCTTCGCTTCAAAATCTACTTCTGTTACAGTGTCCAGCTTCACATTTACTTTTCTGCCTGCAAACACCTTGCTTAAACTAATTTTAATGCTGTCCTCGTCTACTCTTCCTGCAGCAACTTCATGCAGCTCTGTCAGCATTGTATGGAAGGGCTTTTTATCAATGATCGTAATTTCAACCTCTCCCTGTTTTTTCTGCTTTTTAATTTTTTTAGCAATTTTTTTTGCCGTAAGGATGCCGGCATAGCCCGCCCCTATAATCACTACTCTCTTCATTGTATTTTCTCCTTGGCTTACCTTAAATTGATATTAGAATTTTCTCTCATCCATTAAAAATAATGGCAAATCAAATAGGTTTCAACACGAAACGTCGTTAGTTTTTTAACGATTAAGTGTTGCAAAAACCCCCTATTTCTTATATAATAATCAAAGTCACCACCCATTTATATTAAAGGATGTTTTTTATATTTACAAGTAGGTACTTTAAAGTTCTTAAGTATCCTTTAGGATACCCTTTACACTGGAAATCATACGTTTACGCATACTAGACAGACTACTACGATGGCATATCCAATTATTGGAAAATTAGAAAGGTATAGAAATACTCATGGAAACAAATACAAACCAACACGAGAATTGCTTTATGAGAGAAACTTGCAGACAGGACGATTTATGTCCCATGGTTTTGGCATATAAACTGCTTTCCGGAAAATGGAAGATTATGATTTTATGGTTTTTAAGTGATAGAGTCTTGCGCTATAATGAAATTTCAAAACGCATGCCTGATGTTACTCAGAAAATGCTTACAAAACAACTGCGTAGTCTGGAGGAGGACCACTTGATTACCCGGCGCGTATACCCTACCGTTCCTCCTAAAGTAGAATATGAAATTACAGAAATAGGGAGGCAGATTGTACCAATTATGGAAATGATGCACAAATTTGGTGCTGCTTACATAGATAACTTTCGGGATGAGCTAAGTAAACACAAAAATACGACGGAAAATCCTGAAATTTGTAATTAAGGAAAGCTGTATCAGCAAATTTATATAAACTGGTTTCTTGCAGCATTATATTCATAATCTATTGTTTTCAGCTTCTCTGTCAGCTCTTCTTGGGATATTTCCATATCCTCACACAGTTCGTCCAATGTTTTATAATAGTCCCTGAGCCTGGTGTTGATTACGCTCAGTAAAATAACCGGGTCACCCGGAAGTCTTGTCAGCATATATAATTCTCCTCTTCTGTTATTATAATTTCCGGTCGTATATCATGTCCGCCAGCCGGAATAGATTTCAGGCACTGCATCCCATAGGCAAGGGCAATTCTCCGGTAATCAGGATGTACACTTAAATAAGAGTCATAAAATCCCTTCCCGTACCCAATCCTGTTGCACTGTATATCAAATGCAACCCCTGGCATGATAACCAAAACATCTTTTCCGCAAGCTTTTATCTTTGCAGGCGGCTCCATAATTCCATAATATCCTTCCTGCAGTTCTTCCATACTATCTATGTAGTAAAACTCCATTTTCATTTTTGTCCCATTATTCACAATGATCTTAGGAACTGCTACCTTTTTTCCCATTTTCAGGGAATAAGAAATCAGCCCCCCGGTAGATACTTCTTCTCCAAAGGAAACATAACAATAAATTTCCCCGGCATGTCTGTACAGCGGATGGCTGATTACCTTCTTAAAAATAGTATTACTCCAGGTCTGCCTCACTTCAGGCGTGAGCGCAGCCCTGTCTCTTCTCATCTTTAATCTAATGTCCTTCTTTGTTTCCATATTTTTCACCAAGGTTTACAATTGTTCCGTCCTTCTCCTGAATATCAATTCTGTCAAGCTGCCCCCGCAGATTACGCCTGAAAGAATCAATGTATTCCTGACGCAGTACCTTCTGCTCCTTCTTTTCAGATTCTGTCAACCCCTCAGCTTTTGATTTTCTGTACAATTCATTAATTCTCTTAATCTTTTGTTCGTTCATTTTTCTCTCCCTAACTGGAATAATTCTCTAAAAATCCGTATACCTTTGCCTCTGTCTCAATGTATTTCCCATCTTCGACTTCCTGCCGCACATCCTCAGGCAGGTTTGCCACCGGGATATTGGTGACTTCATAAATCGTTGTTTTATCATATAAATAAACGATAACATATCCATGAAGCTCACAGATATAATACCCTTCATTTTTTGTTGCACTTCCTTTTGTTGTTATACTTTCGGTTGTCTGTTCTGGTTCTGCTTTTGCCTCCTGCCTGTCCAACATATACCGGTAACTCAGCTGATATCCAATACCTAATATGGAAACCAGCAGAAAAACACCTGCAAAAAGGCCAACCCAGTATTTCGTCTTCATAAGGATCAACTCCTTTTTTCATACAGTATTGGCTTTTTTACCGGCTTTATACCATTTTATAAAAATTTGTCCATAGAATGGGCTATTACTGTCTTGGAAGCAGGTGCAGCTTCCTGCATAACCGCAGTATTTTTGCTCCCCGAGGTAAATCACGGATATCTTCTATGGAAAGCACTCCCAGTTTCAATACGCTTACTCCATAGACAATAACTGCAACTAATATGGCAACCATTGTAGCAAAAAAGCGTCCGCCGATTAAAATATCCAGTACCAGATGCACCGCATAGGTGACAACTCCCATAATAACTGCCGCCAGCAATGGTTTCACAAAAGTCTTTTCTACCTCCTGCCTGTAGCCGCTTGCTTTATGGATCGCCCGCATATTCAAAAAGCACATACACAGTGCGAACACAATATTACTTCCCACCAGGGCATAAATATTCCACTTAAAAACAATCAGCATAATCAATAAGGCTACGATATGTATTACCAGCGAAATGGCTGCATTTTTTGCAGGTGTTGACATCCTGTCCAACCCCTGAAGAATTGAATTGGAAACAGTAGACAGGCAGTACAGCACTAGGGTAATTGATCCAAGGGCCAGCATGGCAGCTGGAGTACGGCTGGGGTCATTAAATAAAAGCACCATAAGAGGGGAAGCAAGTACCACAAAGCCTACAAAGCAGGGAATCGCAATCAGCATAGTGAACCGAAGGGACTGGCTGATTTTTTCGTAAACCTGCGGCCTGTTGTTCGTTGCCACTGCATTAGTCATACTTGGAATGACAGAAGCCGCAAGCCCGTTTGCCATTGCAAGAGGAACATTTATAAGTGTATTATACTTGCCGGAATAAATTCCCAGGAGCGCCATATATTTTTCCTCGGCAAATCCCTGAGCCGCCATAATTTTATTGAAGATGGTCATATCCAGTAATTGATTGATATTATAAATCGCAGTACTAAAAATCACAGGAATAATAGTCAGTATCAAAATCTTGAGTATCCGGCTGTAGTCTTCCTGGCGCCTTGTCTTGTCCGTACGAATCTGCCGGTGTATAACCCCCCGGTACACGTAAAAAGCAAAGACCAGAAAGAAAAGCCCAAAGAGTGCTCCCATAATTGTACCAAGAGTTGCCCCCGCTGCTCCGTAAGCGGGACCTAGTAATTCATTATTCTGCTTTTCAGCAGCCTTCATCCCGATTTTAAAAAGTATGCCCGCTCCGAGCAGGCTGACCACTGCATTAATAATCTGTTCAATAACCTGGGATACTGCAGTAGGAACCATCGTGCCCAGCCCCTGAAAATACCCCCGCAGTACACCAAGAATAGAAACAATAAAGAGCCCAGGAGCCAAAACCTTCAGTGCATAAGCACTTAGTGGCGATTCCATTATATGAACCGAAATTAGATCTGCCCCGAAAAAAATAATAAGTGCAAAAAAAGCACCGATTACCACTGAAAACACCAAAGAGCAAAGAAATACCCTAAAAGCGTTCCGGCGCTGCTTCATTGCCATTCTAGCCGAAACCAGTTTAGATACGGCAGTAGGTAGACTCAGGGAAGAAAGAATCAATGCCAGGGCATAAACTTCAAAAGCATATCCGTAAAACCCATTCCCTTCATCCCCTAAAATATTTGTCAGTGGGATTCTGTATACAACCCCGATGATTTTCGTAATCACACCGGCAATTGCCAAAATTGCCCCCTGCACCAGAAAATCATCTTTTCTTCTTTTTTGCTTATGTGACTCGGCCATATGTCTCCTCCGTCTATTCAGTTACCGCAATATCTGAATGTTTTCTAAAATATCGTTCTGCTTTTTTTCCATAGTAAGGCGCTGTTCCTCCTCCATATGGTCATATCCAAATAAATGCAGCATACTATGTGCAATAAGAAAAGCATATTCCCGCCTCGGAGCGTGTCCATAGGCCTCTGCCTGGGAAAGAACCTTATCCTTGGAAATAACAATATCCCCCAACATAAGTTCCCCTGATTCAGGATTAAAGGCACCTTGGGGATTCTCCTCCAGCGGAGAAAAATCTCCGGGGGTCTCATATTCCAGCATGGGAAAAGAAAGCACATCCGTTACTTTATCAATTTGGCGGAACATATGGTTCATTTCCTGGATATCCTCATCTGTGGTGAGCAGCAGGTTAATTTCTGCCTCATAAGGACAGCCCTCATATTCAAGAGCAGCCGTGATAACAAGTTCTGCTGTCTCTTCGGTATCAAAGGGTAAGGTTACATCCCCTTCTTCTTCCATGTATAGACTCATGATCTTCTCCTCTTATTGTTCTTTCTCGGTTTATAGCCTGATTTATTTTCCGGCCCCGTTCCTTTTTTCTCATAATCCTCGTAGGCTTTTACAATTTTCTGCACAAGCGGATGCCGCACAACGTCCTTGCTTGTTAGTGTACAGAGGCTGATATCCTCAATGTTTTTTACCACGTTCACCGCTACGTCCAGTCCCGATGCAGCACCGGGCGGCAGGTCTTTCTGAGTGGAATCTCCTGTAATGACTACTTTTGAGCCAAATCCAATACGGGTCAAAAACATCTTCATTTGTGCAGGAGTTGTATTCTGGGCCTCATCCAGTATGATAAAGGCATTGTCCAGGGTACGGCCTCTCATATAGGCAAGAGGAGCCACTTCAATCAATCCCTTTTCAGAATTCTTCAAAAAACTTTCTGCCCCCATAATCTGGTATAGTGCATCATACAAAGGCCGCAGATAAGGATCAATTTTACTCTGCAGGTCTCCCGGAAGGAACCCTAACTTCTCCCCGGCTTCAATGGCAGGCCGGGTCAGAATAATGCGGCTGACCTCATTCCGCTTGAAGGCCGTAATTGCCATTGCCATTGCCAGATAGGTCTTTCCGGTTCCGGCCGGACCCAGTCCAAACGTAACCATCCCGCTTCGTATGGCATCCACATAGCGCTTCTGCCCCAAAGTCTTTGGTTTAATCGGTTTTCCCTGAAGCGTATGGCAAATCAGATCCCGGTCAATTTCTATAAGTCCCGCCTCCTGGTCCTCAAGCACAAGAGAAATCGCATAATCCACATTCTGCTCCGTAATCCCATTTCCGCGGCGTGAAAGCTCGGTAAGCTGTTCCAAAACCCTCTTCACCTTTTCGGCAGCGGAGCCTTCTCCTAAAATCTTTGTTTCCCCATCTCTTGCAATCAGTGTGACGTGGAAGGTGCGTTCTAACTTTTTTGCATATGCATCAAACTGGCCGAAGACATTCTTCTCATGCCCGGCCGGTATATCAATCATCAGTTCTGACAGACTCATCCTGTTCGTTCCTTTCAATTTCAATGATTTCTGTATTAGCTTCCTCAGTTATACTCTCGTTTAGAAAAAGTTCCCCCACAGCAGTAGCTGCATTTTGGTCTATGTGTATTTTAACACTATTTTCCTTAATTTGAATACCTTTTTCCTGTAACTTTTTGGAAAATTGCTCGAAGTTTTCGCTCAATTCCTTCTGGAGTTCCTCTTTTGTATGTGTCTTCTCCTTTGAATCGTAAGATTTCACAACTTTCCTTCCATAAGATATAGGAAGATAAAAACTTTCGCCCAGCTTCAACTGGTGCTCACTGGTATGCAGTTCCCACTCTTTATAGGTGTTTTTCAAAGTCCCCGCAGATAAAAGCCAGGACCCTATTTTAACATAATATAGGTTTTTTTGGGACTTTTCATAATATTTCTTTTTATATTTTGTACTAATTGTGTCCTCATAATGCATTTGGGTATCTGCAAATATATCTGCATCTGATTTCTGGTACTGATAACCAACCACTTCCAGACTGTCACTGACTACTTCAACCCTGCCTGATACCAGAACATCTCCTTTAGACACTGTATCGCCTACATGGACCTGGGGAACACCAGATCTGGTAATAATACTGGTGATGACTCCGTCTTTGGCAGCAATCAAATCTGTGGGCTGTTTTGTCTCTTCCTGATTTCCGCCAGTATCTTCCTTCTCCCGGAAGGTATCTTCATTTTCCTTTATCTGAATGCGGAGCCTGCTTCCGTCTATGGAGGCAGACACCCAGACAATATCATCATACTCCTTTCGGATGTCTTTTACAATCTGTGCACAGTCCACCTTACTTTTTAACATATGGGGTGAAACCTCTTTCGTTTCCAGAAACTCCAGAAGTGTCTCGTTGGTCCATTTCTCATTGCCTTCAAAATGGATATCCCAGATAAAGCTGGAATATAGATAAAGCAGCCCCAAACAGAGAAGAAGACTCAGAAAAAAGAGCTTCCTTTTTCTGTATTTATATACAAAAAAAGGAAGGCCAACTCTCAAGATAAGCACAATTCTTGTATGTGTCTTCCTGACAATCGGCCTCAGTTTTCGAAATCCTTTCAGGCTCATATACATCTCATATGCATTACCGCAAGGTGTAAGTCCCCATATATAAATTTGATGATAGCTGCACAAGTTCAGAAACCGTTCCGGGGAGTAGCCCTCCACGCGGATTTTCACATAACCATGCATATACCGAATAATTGACTGAATCACAGTTTCCTTACCTCACTTACAATATTCTAGTGATACTATCCTGCCTGTTATCTTCATTTCATCATTGGTATAATATTCTATCTGCAAATGCTTTCCCTGCAGTTTAATCTGATATCCTTTCGTCTGTACACGAATCAATATATCGGTGTATTCTATGATGCCCCGGTAATTTTCAATACAGACTTCCCCCGCTCCGATAATCGTTACGACGGCTGCGCCCAGGACAACATCCTTAGGCATACTTGCAGCAGATGCAAGCCTTTCCTTTAATCTTTCATTTTCCTTTTCTTTGCCCATATAGAAATGCCACGCATACGCCCTTTATTTGTAGTATATGTGCAGCATTTTTGTCTTATTCTTAAGTTGCTCCAACTCATTTACTTCTCGCAGAGAGACTCTTCAGTCTGGAGATTGTATCATACATATGCATTAATGCTGTTTATAGAAAGCACAAGATACCAGATGGTCATTCACCATGCCTACTGCCTGCATAAAGGAATAAATAATTGTTGTACCCACAAATTTAAAACCACGTTTTTTCAAATCCTTGCTTATAACATCCGAAATGGATGTATTTGCAGGAACATCCTCTATTTTAGTCCACGCATTCACAATTGGCTTGTTATCTACAAATTTCCATACGTAGTTGTCCAGAGAGCCAAACTCCTCGCAGAGCTTGAAATACGCTTTTGCATTGTTGACAACAGCATTTACCTTGAGCCTGTTTTTAATAATCCCGTTGTTTTGCAAAAGTGATTCAATCTTTGCATCATCATATGTAATAAGAATTGCAGGATCAAAATCATCAAATGCCTCACACAATGTATCCATCTTTTTTAGAATCGTTGACCAGCTAAGTCCGGCCTGCTTTCCTTCTAATATTAACATTTTGAACAGCTTTCTGTCATCATGCACAGGAATACCCCATACTTTATCATGATATTCCTGCTCCAGCTCACTTTTCACTGCCCAATCACACCTTTTTATTTCATTCATATCTACACACACTACCTGCAGCCCTCCCCTAAGAATTTTTAGTTATCTTCTGTAATATTTAAGGACACAGTCTCCCAAATAAGAGAAACTATGCCCTTCTTTATAAGTATACACAAGCCTGATCTTCTTAGATTCTTGCTACACCTGTTTTTCTTGCTGCTTCCGCAACCGCTTCTGCAACTGCCTTTGCAACTCGTTTGTCAAACGGATTCGGAATAATATAATCTGGACACAGCTTATCTTCTTCTACCAATCCTGCAATCGCATAAGCTGCAGCCACTTTCATTTCATCATTGATGTCTTTTGCACGTACATCCAGTGCACCACGGAAAATGCCCGGGAATGCCAGTACATTGTTAATCTGATTCGGGAAATCACTTCTTCCAGTACCTATTACAGCAGCTCCTGCATTTCTGGCTAAATCCGGCATAATTTCTGGAACAGGGTTTGCCATTGGGAACAGAATCGGCTTATCAGCCATGCTCCTTACCATTTCCTCTGTGACAGTACCAGGAGCAGATACACCGATAAATACGTCTGCGCCTTTTAACACTTCTGCCATTGTTCCTTTTTCCATGTTTTGATTGCAGATCTCTGCCATCTCCATTTTTTCTGAATTTAAGTTTTCCCGACCTTTATAGATAGCTCCCTGGCGGTCACACATAATAACATTTTTCAGCCCTAAGCTTACCAAAAGCTTTATAATAGCAATTCCGGCTGCACCTGCACCGGAGGTAACCACTTTAATTTCATCCAGGTTTTTCCCAACCAGTTTCAGGGCATTGATAAGAGCTGCCGCTGTTACAACGGCTGTACCATGCTGGTCATCATGGAAAATCGGGATATCACAGCATTCTTTTAATCTTCTTTCTATTT
This sequence comes from Faecalicatena contorta, assembly GCF_003149105.1. GTDB lineage: Bacteria > Bacillota > Clostridia > Lachnospirales > Lachnospiraceae > Muricomes > Muricomes contortus_C. Next base: position 585,911 of record NZ_QGDS01000001.1, read on the forward strand.
CAAAGCATCTTGGTGCAGAGATATCTTCCAGGTTTACCCCTCCGAAGCTTCCTGCTAAGAGGCTGACTATCTTTACAATTTCATCTACATCTTTAGTGCGTACACACAAAGGGAATGCATCCACATCACCAAATGTTTTAAACAGTACGCATTTTCCTTCCATAACAGGCATTCCTGCTTCCGGCCCGATATCACCCAAACCTAATACAGCAGTTCCGTCTGTAATAACTGCCACCATATTCGCACGGCGTGTATATTTATAAGATAAATCTACATCTTCTGAGATTTTCAAACAAGGCTCTGCAACTCCTGGAGTATATGCAACGGACAATTCTTCTGGTGTTTCAAGTTTTGTTCTGCTAATTACTTCAATCTTACCTGCCCACTCTTCATGCTGTTTTAATGCAAATTCTTTCATGTCCATGACTCTCATTCTCCTTTTTCTTATTGCTCTTTTACCTGTGCCCAAAACTCCTTTAAAAGTTCCACTGAATGATTCATAGCCTCTGTCTCTTCTTGATTCATCGGAACATTAAAAGCCTTCTCAATACCATCCCAGCCAATACGGCATGGAAGGGAAGCTGCAACTCCTGCCCATTCGCCAAAACTCTCGTCCAGGACATGTGCCGCAGGAAGTACTGCTTTATCATCATTTATAATCGTTTCCACAATTGTAGAAACTGACATTGCAACTCCATAGAAAGTAGCGCCTTTTAGTCCTATTACTTCCGCACCGCCGTTCTTTGTGTGCTCTGCAATCTCTGCCTTGTCAAGGGAAATCCCTGTTTGCTCTTCATATTCTTTCAGAGGAAGACCTCCTATTGTAGCTGAACTCCATACAGCAACCTGGCTGTCCCCATGCTCTCCCACAATGTATGCCTGAACATCTTTCACATTTACACCCAGCTCTGTACTGATATTATGACGGAATCTTGCAGTATCAAGAGAAGTTCCGCTTCCGATTACTCTATGAGAGGGAAGTCCTGAAAATTCTTTCACTGCTGTTGTCATCACATCTGCTGGGTTAGAAACCACAATAATCAGTGGATTTTCCGCATATTTCATGATACTTTCTGTAATACTTCTGATAATGGAAACATTGGTTTTCGCCAATTCCAGACGTGTCTGTCCCGGCTTTCTTGCAATTCCTGCGGTAATAATGATTATCCGTGCATCTGCACACTCCTCATATCCGCCTTGCCTTACCTGGATTTGCTTATGGAAACTGGTTGCTTGGGCAATGTCAATGGCTGCTCCCTTCGCCTTGTCCTGATTTACATCCACCAGAACAATGTCATTTGCTTGGATTTTTGCCATGAGAGTATAAGCAATTGCTTCCCCTACATTACCTGCACCTATTACTACAATTTTTTCTTTGCTTTTGTTGTTCATATATGCACTCCTTTTCTTTAATGTACCACCGTCTCATGTGTACAAACGCTGTTTTCCGAAATGATTGATTCCAGGTAAAAACAGCCTGTTTTCCTGTGTTTCAGGGCGTTTTGACCTTGTCCTGAAAGTTGCAAAATAGGTTCCATATATAAATTGTTAAAAAATCGACTTTTCCTAAAAAGTCTACCACATTTTGACTTTCATGTCAATCTGGAAACATCTCATTATCCTGTTAAAAACGTCTCATTATCCCTGTCAGTTAATAGGATTCTCCATTACTTCCTATTATATAACTGATAAAGCATTGACGCGATAAAATAGCAATGATAAAATATGTATAAAATTGAATACTCAGGAGGTAAAGCAGCATGTTAAAAGGTTTTAAAAATGCATCAGAATTAGATTTTACAATTCCATCAAATAGAGAAGCAATGTTACAGGCATTTGCACAGGTTGATGCAGAAAAAGGCCAGGAATATCCGCTTATTATAGGTGGTAAGAGAATTATGACAGAAGAAAAAATTACATCTATTGCACCATCAACCAAGGAAGTGGCCGGGAAGGTAAGCTCCTGCAGCCAGGAACTGGTGGATGAGGCAATACGTGCTGCTCATGAAGCATTTAAGACATGGAGCAAAACCTCTGTTGAAGAAAGAATCTGCTGTGTCAGAAGGCTTGTGGATTTAATGGACAAGAACCGTTTTGTACTGGATGCATGGAATGTAGAAGAGAATGGAAAGAATTGGGGCGAAGCAGACGGGGAATTATGTGAGGCTCTCGATTTTTTTAATTCATACATTCTCCATATGCGGGAACTGGATAAGGGACTTGAGCTTGTATATTCTGAAGAAGCAACGAAATGTATTTATACTCCCATCGGTGTAGGTGTGGCGGTTCCTCCGTGGAATTTCCCTCTGTCACTGCTGGCAGGTATGGCGGTGGCAGCGGTAATCACAGGAAATACTATCGTATGCAAGCCTTCCTCTGATACACCAATTGTTGCTTATAAATTCGTAGAACTGTGTGAAAAAGCAGGATTTCCTGCTGGTGTCGTAAACTTCATCCCTGGCTCAGGTTCTGTAATCGGAGATTTTATTGTAAAACATCCTTTGACCAGATTTGTAAACTTTACAGGCTCCAAGGAGGTCGGTCTGCGTATTAACAAAATGGCGGCAGAAGTATCTGAAGGACAAAAATGGATCAAACGTGTTGTTGCTGAGATGGGCGGCAAAAATGCAATTATTGTGGATTCTACAGCAGATTTAAAAAGAGCCGCTGCAGGAATTGCAAACTCTGCATTTTCTTTCCAGGGGCAGAAATGTTCTGCATGTTCCAGAGCAATTGTCCTGAGCGATGTATATGACAGACTTGTGGACGAAGTTGTTACATATACAGATGAACTAAAGAAACAGCAGGGAAGCGGACGTGACAATCTTGCTGTTGGTCCTGTTATCAACAAGGCGGCATTTGACAACATTGCCGGATATATTGAAATTGCGAGAAAAGAAGGCAACATTGTATTAGGTGGAAATTATGATGACACGGAAGGTTTCTATATTGAGCCAACAGTTGTCCGTGATATTACAAGAGATGCCAGAATTGCAAACGAAGAAATTTTCGGGCCTGTACTGGCAATTATTAAAGCAGAGTCTTTTGAGGAGGCACTCGATATTGCAAACGATACAGAGTATGGCCTGACAGGTTCCGTATACACAGAAGACCGGGGCAATATTCAGAAGGCAAAAACAGAATTCCATGTAGGAAACCTGTATTTTAACAGAAAATCTACAGGCGCAGTTGTACTTCAGCATCCATTTGGCGGATTTAATATGTCCGGCACAGACGCGAAGACAGGAACAAGAGATTACCTCACAAACTTCCTGAATCTGAAATCCGTATGTGAGGACTTAACCTATTAATTGATATAAAAGATATTCAAGTATTAAAATAAGGACTGTTGATTTGAACCCAAAAGAATTCAATCGACAGTCCTCTATTCTTGTATATCATTTTGCCTTCACAGTATACATCTGTACCCGCCACATTTTCATTTTCTTCCAGTGAAATAACGCGTTTAGCTTCATCGGGATTTACATTTTCAAATTCATCGATAATTTTATTCCCATTTAGTACATACTCATATTTATATTTAGATGGAATTTGAGTTGTTATATCAGGATATGTGATTGTAGCAACAAACTTGTCACACCCTTTGGCATCTCTAATTACTTTTTCCATATATGATTGATTTCCATGCCTATTCAATGTACTGTTTTGTGGAGTGATGTTATATGCATTCGCTACTCCACCAAGAGAATCTGCTATAACATGTCCTTCATCTAAGTCTTTTCGCTCCGTTCCAGGCACTTTTGCTTCATCATCATAATATCTTCCGCCTGAATTAACAGGTTCCGTTGATTCATCTTGCAAAATAATCTTATCTGCAATTACATTAGTCAGTTGTCCATATTCATTTGTAAACGCCCAATACGTTCTATTTCCATAGCCAACGTCCACTGCAACGTTAGGTTGTCTTTCTCCGGATAAATCACCACCATCTACTTCTATAATTTTATATGTTGCGCCATTATACTCTATTGAACCATTATTATTTTGTACCTCTGTGCTATTTGCTGAGTGCACAAAATCGGTACTTATCGTTTCATTAGAACCGCTGTTTTCAATTTTATCCTTTTTAATATCGCTCTCATTAAATACAAATGAACCTATTATTAATAATAATAGAAATATTCCTATAGACTTTTTCTTTAATATTTTTTTATTCCTCATTTTTTTACACCCCAATTATCTAATACACCCAAATTTCTTTTGTAATTTATATTTCCCTTTTTCCCTTCATTTTATCATGAAATACTTATTATCAATGATATAACTGGCACATCTGTGCTTTGAATTTTAATTTACATGATTTAATTAAATATATGCCACCAGGGAAAAAGAACCAATTAAAAAAGGATGGCAGGCTGTGCGGCTAGCTATCCCTTTCTTTTACTATATTCCGTTTTCTTGAGTTCGCAAAAAATTCCTAATCAGCAGTTTTCTCCCCCCCCCGTTACTTGTAATATGGTTTTTCCATGAGTATATTAAGCTGCTATAGTAAAGTGAAACAAAAATTCTTTACCATTTCGTATGAATTTATACATATCTGTGTTCTTTTCCGGATTACTTTTTATACGGTATAGAAATGGACATAGTTTTTCTTCTATATTAGAATCCCCTAAATAAGGTTCCTTTATGTGAACAGTGTCAAAAAGCTTCGTGTTTATAAAATAAAAATGCTTCCAGTGGTTCTCATGAGAGAATGCCGTTGTAGCAGTATATGCCTCTAATATTTCTTCGCCTGAAACCGGTACTTTGTCAGGAATCTTTTTTCCTATTGATATTCCTCCTGATGAAACAAGTATTGGAGGCATATTATATATTAAAATCAATACTAAGACGGTAAGCAGTATAGTAATTTTCTTTTTCATTATTTTTTAAACCTCCGTTACTTATGATATGGTTCTCCCTGTATAATCCTGTAACTTCTATATATCTGTTCCAGCAAAATAACTCTCATTAACTGATGCGGAAATGTCATACGCGAAAAACTCAAAGCATAATCAGAACGTTTCATAACTTCTCTGCCAAGTCCTATAGAGCCACCGATTACGAATATAATATGGCTGGTGCCGGATACAGCAAGTTTTTCCACCTTCCCAGCCAGCTCTTCAGATGTGAGCTGACTTCCCTGTATTTCCAGTGTAATTACAAATGCGTCGTCACGGATATGTTTCAGAAGGCGCTCTCCTTCTTTTTCCCTGATACTATTTTCCACTGTCTCGCTGGCCTGGTCGGGAGTTTTTTCATCTGCAACTTCAATGATCTCAAGTTTACAATATTTACTCAGCCGTTTGCGGTATTCCTCAATGGCACTCTTTAAATATGTTTCTTTTATTTTCCCTACAGTTAAAAGTGTAATCTTCATTTTCGTTTCCTCTAACAGCTCTCTTTTATCCCCTTATCCCTAAGGTAATCCTCTACCAATACTACTGCATCTTCTATACACTGGTCGCAACTGCACAGAGGACGGTCTGCACCGATTCCTTTTAATTCCCTGCATAGGATAGATTGATTCTTATCTTTAAACTTTTGGGCATAAGCTTTTACTTTTTTATAGGTATCTGCCTTCGTAGACGTTCCCTTTTCTAAATTTCCTACACTGTTATCAAGTCCAATAGCCATAAACATTCCAGTTACAGCACCACACACTTCCATCATGCCCATTCCAAATCCGAATCCTTCTGAAATCTTAAACATTTCTTCTTCGGAGACACCAAAATCCAGGCAAAAAGTACATGCTACGGCCTGACAGCAGTTATACCCCTTTTTATGGTATTCCAAAGCCTGCTCTTTTCTTGTCATTAAAATTTCCTCCCAGGATAAAACAATTTCTCCATACCTGCCGCAAAGGAAAAAGTCCGTTGCTTACCAGATATGGAGAAATGGTTATTTGTTATGATTACTTGTTGCTCAGATATTCATCAATGCCCTTTGCGCCTGCTTTTCCTGCACCCATGGCAAGAATTACGGTTGCTGCTCCTGTCACAGCATCCCCGCCTGCAAATACAGCTGCTTTTGAGGTTTGTCCATTTTCTTCCTCTGCAATGATACATTTTCTTCTGTTGACATCTAATCCTTTTGTTGTAGAAGCAATCAATGGGTTCGGTGAAGTTCCCAGAGACATGATAACTGTATCTACTTCAATCTCATATTCGGAATCCGGAATTTCTATAGGACGTCTTCTTCCCGATGCATCCGGCTCACCCAATTCCATTTTAACCACTCTCATTCCCTTGACACTGCCGTTCTCATCCACAAGAATTTCTTTTGGATTCGTAAGAAGATTAAAAATGATTCCTTCTTCTTTTGCATGATGCACTTCTTCAACTCTTGCCGGAAGCTCTTCTTCACTTCTTCTGTACACAATATGTACCTCAGCTCCAAGTCTCAAGGCAGTCCTTGCTGCATCCATAGCTACGTTTCCGCCGCCTACAACTGCAACCTTCTTACCTGCAGCAAGTGGGGTGTCATAAGAAGAATCAAAAGCTTTCATCAGGTTGCTTCTTGTCAGGTATTCATTTGCAGAGAATACGCCGTTTGCATTTTCTCCCGGAATTCCCATAAACATAGGAAGACCTGCTCCAGAACCAATAAATACAGCTTCAAAGCCCTCTTCTTCAATCAGCTGGTCAATAGTAACAGATTTACCAATGACAACATTGGTTTCAAATTTAACGCCTAATTCTTTTACTTTTCCAATCTCTTTTGCCACGACTTTATGTTTTGGAAGACGGAATTCAGGAATTCCATATACTAATACACCGCCCAATTCGTGAAGTGCCTCGAAAACAGTTACGTCATATCCCATTTTCGCCAAATCTCCCGCACAAGTAATTCCTGCCGGTCCTGAACCGATTACTGCCACCTTATGGTTTTTCTTTTCCTTTGCCCCTTCCGGCTTGATATCATGCTCCAGAGCATAATCTCCCACAAAACGCTCCAGCTTTCCGATAGATACCGGTTCACCTTTGATTCCGCGGATACATCTTTCCTCACACTGTGATTCTTGTGGGCAGACACGTCCACAGACAGATGGAAGTGCAGATGACCTGCTAATTACCTTATAAGCTTCTTCAATATTACCCTTTTTAACTTCTCTTATAAAATCAGGAATATTAATTGCTACCGGACATCCGGCGATACATTTTGCATTTTTACATTCGAGACAACGTGTTGCCTCATCCATTGCTTCTTCCTGGTTGTATCCCAGACAAACTTCTTCAAAGTTTTTTGCTCTTACTTCTGGGTCCTGTTCTCTTACAGGGACTTGTTTTAATACATCCGCCATTAGTTGTCACCTCCACAGACTCCGCAGCCACCATGATGAGTGTCTCCTTCTTGTAATTTCAAAGTTTTACGGCCTTCTTCGGTTTTGTACATACGGCTTCTTGTCATAGCCTGATCAAAGTCCACAAGATGTCCATCAAACTCAGGCCCATCCACGCAGGCAAACTTCACTTCATCACCCACCTGGAGACGGCATGCCCCGCACATTCCAGTTCCATCAACCATAATCGGATTCATACTGACAATCGTAGGAAGCTCCAGTTTCTTTGTGAGCAGGCACACAAATTTCATCATAATCATCGGTCCGATAGCCACACACACATCATAGTGCTTTCCTTCATTTTTAACGAGATCTTCTATTACAGTAGTAACCATACCGGAACGTCCATAAGAACCATCGTCTGTAGTAATATACAGATTACCTGAAACAGACTCCAGCTCCTTTTCCAAAATAAGAAGATCTTTTGTCTTAGAACCAACGATAACATCTGCTTCAATTCCATGCTCATGCAGCCACTTCACCTGTGGATATACCGGTGCGGCACCAACTCCGCCGGCTACAAATAACATCTTTTTCTTCTTCAGTTCCTCAATATCTTCATGGACAAATTCAGAAGGACATCCTAACGGCCCTACAAAATCCCTGAAACTGTCCCCTTCTTTTAACTCTGCCATTCTCGTTGTAGAAGCTCCCATAGCCTGGAATACAATCGTAATTGTTCCCGCTTCTCTGTCATAATCACAGATTGTAAGGGGAACTCTTTCTCCCTTATCATCCATCTTTACAATTACAAACTGTCCTGGTTCACAATGGCTGGCAACACGTGGTGCATGCACATCCATAAGATAAATTATATCAGCCAGTTTTTCTGCTTTTACTATCTTATACATTTTATTCCTCCTTGAAAAAGATTACCCTTTTCTTATAATACGACATAAACATTGGATTGGCAAGCATTCTTTTAAGCAGAATACCTGGGCGCAAACAGGGACAGTCACGTCTATGTGCCTGTCCCCTCTTGTATGTAAATGAAGCTTTCCTGCTAAAAATCTACTTCTGTTCCATAATAAATACAACAGAACAGTTTTTCCATCTCTGCCGGAGTGATACTTCTTGGATTGGAACCTGTGCAGGCATCACCTACAGCCAGCTCAGCAATATTTGCAATCTTCTCTTTAAATTCCTCTTCAATAATTCCGAATTCTTTCAACGTCTTAGGAATGTTGAGTTCTACATTGAAAGCATCAATCTTCTCACAAAGACTATTAATCAGGGCTTTCTCGGAAGCTCCCGCAAGTCCAGTACGGCGTGCGATCTCAGCGTAACGTTTTGCAGCTACAGGGTCTTTCGCATTATACCTGATTACATATGGCAGATACATTGCATTTGCACATCCATGTGTGATGTGTCCTGTGGAGAATGCAGCGCCTGTCTTATGTGCCATAGAATGTACAATCCCCAGCAGTGCATTGGAAAATGCCATTCCTGCCAAACACTGTGCAGTATGCATCTGCTCTCTGGCATTTTTGTTTCCTTTGTAGGATTCCGGCAGGTAATCAAATACCATTTCAATTGCCTGAATTGCCAGCGGGTCTGTGAAAGCACAATTTAAGGTAGATACATATGCTTCAACCGCATGGGTCAGGGCATCCATTCCTGTATAGGCAACCTGTTTTTCAGGAAGTGCTTCTACCAGCTCTGAGTCTACAATAGCTACATCAGGTGTAATATTAAAATCAGCTAACGGATATTTCACACCTGTTTTATAATCAGTAATAACTGAAAATGCGGTAACTTCAGTAGCTGTGCCCGATGTAGATGGAATTGCAGCAAATTTTGCTTTTTGCCTTAATTCCGGGAAATTAAACGGGATGCATAGGTCTTCAAATGTTACATCCGGATATTCATAAAAAGCCCACATCGCTTTAGCAGCATCAATAGGGGAACCTCCGCCTATAGAAACAATCCAGTCAGGTTCAAAAGCACGCATAGCTTCTGCCCCTTTCATAACTGTCTCAACAGATGGATCCGGCTCTACTCCTTCAAAAAGCTCTACTTCCATTCCAGCTTCTTTCAGATATCCTACTGCCCTGTCAAGAAATCCCTGGCGTTTCATGGAGCCTCCGCCAACTACAAGAATTGCCCTTTTCCCTTTCAGGTTCTTTAGTTCTTCCATACATCCTTTTCCGTGATAAATGTCTCTTGGTAATGTAAATCTGCTCATCCTAATTACATCTCCTTTATAATCTTGTTATCTTTTTAACAAGTCCATTATATCACTGTTAAACTTTTAACGCAACCGATGCGCTATGGAAACCCCGCAAAACCTTGTATAAAATTCCATACAATCTTACATGAAGATATGCTGTCCGCTATTCATATATTGAAAAACTAATCCGCCAATTCCAGTACATAATTCCGCTTCGTCACCTGTGTATATTTACCCTGCTTGTTCACAAGTACCGCGCTGAACATGGTCTGCCCCGGAGGCATGTCGATGGGACCTTCATACAGAGTTGATGCATCGGTAGGATTTGTACCATCTATTGTATAGTACGCCTTATACCCTTCCGGGATATTAATTGTAATCTGCGTTGCCGTATCATACTGTCCCGTTGAAGGAGTGACCGCCGGTGCATCTGCGACCGGAATATCTATTGTATAAACTTTAGAGACGGTAAGGCTTGGAATCTTCTTTTTATTGATGGAAACCGCCTTGATGGTTGTCTCCCCTTCTTTTAGAAGAATTGGTTCTGTATACTCAGTAGAAGATGTATCAGGCTCAGAACCGTCTGTAGTGTAATAAACCGTTTGACCGGAGGAATTTAAAGATACCTCCTGCACCTCAGAATATGTACCTTCCTCCAGACTGAATTCAGGTGCTTTAGATATATAAGACTGTACGCCCAGTAAAACATCGTCGTCCTCACAATCATCCAGAAGTTCAGACACTTTGATAAGCTGCTTTGTATCCTCATAAAAATGAATCGCAGCTTTGTACAGCTCCACATTGGAAGGCTGTGAGCTGATTGCAGTAAGAAATACTGCTTCCGCCTTATCCAGGTCCTCCTGCTGTATATATATCTTCGAAAGACCGGTATATGCTTCCGCTTTCTTGCCATTTTTAGAAATCGCATTGTTAAAATGGTTTTCCGCTGCCGTATATTCTCCGGATTGCAGGGCTTGATTTCCCTTCCCCATTTGTCCTTCGTATGAATTCTGATAAAGAACAAACCCGAACACACCTGCCAGAATTACAAAAACCAAGAGAATGATAAGCGCCCTCTTACGCCGTTTTTTTGCCAGCCGCTTCTTACGGGCTATTTGCTGCCTTCTCTTCTCTTCCGCCTCTGACCTGCTCTGACGTACGGACCCTGTATTCTGACGTACAGAACCTGTAGACATCCTGCCTGTCTGATGCACAGACCCGGTAGACATCCTGCCTGTCTGACGCGCAGACCCTGAAGAAGTCCTCCTTGGCTGCTGTCCCTGCCGCATAGAGGCGTTTCTTCTCGTCCGTATTTCATCCATTTCACCCTGGCTGAGAACTCTGGTAGAATTGCTGTACTCCTGTGATTCTCCCCGGCGGATTCTTCTTATGTCATCTGTCCTGATTTGTCTTGTGGCGTCTTCGATAGAGCCCTTCACTTCCCGCGCGAGGACATCTTCCAGAGGATTATAATCCGGTACAATCTGAACTTCCATTTCGCATTCCGGACAGTATAGCATATCGTCCGGAATCATGGCACCACAATGTGTACACCTCATCTTACTTCCTCCTATTTACGCACAGTTTCCACGCAGTTATTCATCAGCATGGCTATTGTCATTGGTCCAACACCCCCGGGAACGGGAGTAATTGCAGATACTTTATCTGCTACATCCATGTAATTTACATCCCCGCAGAGTTTACGGTTCTCATCACGGTGCATTCCTACATCAATAACAACAGCTCCTTCTTTTACATATTCAGAATCAATAAACTGTTTTTTTCCAATCGCAACAATTAAAATATCCGCTCTTTTCGCAACCTTCTTCAAATCTTTTGTTCTCGAATGTGCCACGGTCACTGTTCCGTTTTCCCTAAGCAACAATGCAGCCATAGGCTTACCCACAATATTACTTCTTCCAATTACAACACATTCTTTTCCTTCAATCTCAATTCCTGAACGCTTCAAAAGCTGGATAATACCGGCGGGCGTACAAGATACAAACCCTTTTTCGCCTATCCAGAGGCGGCCGACGCTGCTTGGATGAAATCCATCCACATCCTTGTCAGGGGAAATTGTGCGTATAATTTTATCTTCATCTATATGTGAGGGCAGAGGAAGCTGCACAAGAATCCCATTGACGCCCGAATCTGCATTGAGCTGCTCTACCAGGTTCACAAGTTCCTCCTCCGTAGTCGCCTCCGGCAGTTCAAACGCTTTGGATTCAATCCCAATGTAAGCGCAAGCCTTCTTTTTGTTGTTTACATATACCGTAGATGCCGGGTCCTCCCCCACTTGTACGACAGCCAGACAAATCTGTTCTCCTGCCGCCCTTATCTTCCCGACTTCTTCCTTTAATTCATCCTTTATCTGCTTGGAAATCAATTTCCCATCAATTATCTGTACCATCCCCATCCTCTTTCCTTAAAACAATCCTGTTATCTTACCATCTTCTGTCACATCAATATGATTCGCTGCCGGTATTTTGGGAAGTCCCGGCATCGTCATAATAGCTCCGGTCAAAGCCACTACAAATCCTGCACCCGCGCTGGCGTAGACCTCCCTGATATGAATATCAAAATTCTCAGGACGTCCTAGTTTGCCAGCATCATCTGACAGAGAGTATTGATTCTTCGCCATACAGACAGGGAAAGAGCCTAAGCCCATCTGTTCTATCTTTGTAAGCTGTTTTTCAGCAGCCGGTTCATATACAACACCGCGGGCACCATAGATTTCCTTCGCTATAGTTTCTATTTTTTCTTTTAAGGACAGCTCATCCTTATACAGAGGATGAAAATGGCTCTCCTTCTTTTCTAAAGTCTCAAGAACCTTTTCCGCCAGTTTGATACCGCCTTCTCCGCCTTTTTCCCAGACTTCTGAAAGCGCAAATTCGCACCCCCGCTCTTCACAGAACCTGCGGACAAATTCATGTTCAGCGGCAGTATCCGTTACAAATGAATTCAATGTAACAACTACCGGCACATCATATTTTTGAATATTTTCTATATGTTTTTCCAGATTTACAATGCCTTTTTCAAGTGCCTGCAGATTCTCTTCACCTAAATTTCCCTTTGCAGCTCCACCATTATACTTCAAAGCACGCACGGTTGCAACTAAAACTACAGCGTCCGGTTTGAGTCCCGCCTTGCGGCATTTAATATCCAAAAATTTCTCCGCACCTAAATCAGCACCAAAGCCGGCTTCGGTAATAGTAATGTCACTGATTTTCAATGCCATTTTGGTAGCACGTACACTGTTGCAGCCATGAGCAATATTAGCAAACGGTCCTCCATGTATAAGAGCGGGTGTATGCTCAAGGGTCTGTATGATATTGGGTTTAAGGGCATCCTTCAAAAGTGCGGTCATGGCCCCGGTAGCTTGTAAGTCCCCGGCAGTCACCGGATCACCTTCAAAATTATAGGCAACAATAATCTTGCCAAGGCGCTGCTTCAAATCAGCAAGATCATCCGCCAGACACAGGATAGCCATAATTTCGGATGCTACGGTAATCACAAAATGATCCTCCCGCACCATACCATCCATTTTGTTGCCCAGTCCCACCACAATATTCCGCAGCGCCCTGTCATTCATGTCCAGACATCTTTTCCAAACCACCTGACGAGGATCAATCCTGAGTGAATTTCCCTGCTGTATATGATTATCTAACAGAGCAGAAAGCAGATTGTTTGCAGAAGTGATTGCGTGGAAATCCCCTGTGAAATGCAGGTTTAAATCTTCCATAGGAACAACCTGGGCATACCCGCCGCCTGCTGCTCCGCCTTTGATGCCGAAGCAAGGGCCCAGAGAAGGTTCCCTCAGGGCAATCAGGGCTTTCTTATTCAGTTTCGCCATCGCCTGGCCAAGCCCTACCGTAGTCGTAGTCTTTCCCTCACCTGCCGGTGTAGGATTAATCGCAGTTACAAGAACCAGTTTCCCATCCTCACGGTCCTTTACCTTATCCCATAAGTCTTCAGATAATTTTGCCTTATACTTTCCGTAGAACTCAAGATCATCTTCCATAATTCCAATACTGGCCGCCACATCTTTCACAGGCAGCATTTTTGCTTCCTGAGCAATCTGAATATCCGTTTTCATCCCTTCTCCTCCTGCTTATGTTACTTGGACTTGGTCCTTTCAAGTCCTAGTTACAAAGTACATCCTGTCGACTTAGGCAGGGTTCTTTCCTGGCTTAGTGACATGGATGTTTCCTACTATGTTACTAGGACTTGGTCTTTTCAAGTCCTAGTTACAAAGTACATCCTGTCGACTTGGGTGAGGTTCTTTCTCACCTTAGTGACATGAATGTTTCCTTTCTTATTACATGTTCTCTTTTAGATACTGTTCAAATTCTTCCTCTGACATCAAGATTTTTCTGGGTTTCGTGCCTTCTTCAGGACCTACCACACCTGATTGTGCAAGCTGGTCCATGATACGGGCAGCTCTGTTAAACCCAATTTTAAACATACGCTGCAGCATACCGATAGATGCCTTTTCTTTATCAATAATTAATTTTCCGGCTTCTATGAAGTAGGCATCTCTGGAATCTCCTTCCCCTGAAGCCTCCTGGGATGCGCCAAATGCACCTCCTCCAATATTAGAGCTGACATGCTCCTCCACTTCCTCACTGTAAGAAGCATCCCCGTTGTGTTTGATTAAATAATCCACCACCTGCTGGACCTCTTTATCTGAAACGAAAGAGCCCTGCACTCTTACGGGTTTTGGATATCCTGTAGGATAGAACAGCATATCACCTTTACCAAGAAGCTTTTCCGCTCCATTCATATCAATAATGGTGCGTGAGTCTACCCCTGAAGATACGGAAAATGCAATTCTCGAAGGCATATTTGCTTTAATCAGACCTGTTATAACATTTACAGACGGCCTCTGGGTCGCCAGTATCAGATGCAGCCCTGCAGCTCTCGCCAACTGTGCCAGACGGCAGATTGCTCCTTCCACCTCTCCGGGTGCCACCATCATCAGATCTGCCAGCTCGTCCACAATAATTACAATCTGAGGCATTCTTTTAGGAATATCCTCTCCCGCCCCAAGCCGGCCCACCTTTTCATTGAATCCTTTTAAATCCCTTACATTATATTCTGCAAACAGTTTGTATCGCTTTTCCATTTCTGCTACAGCCCAGTTTAATGCTCCCGCCGCTTTCTTTGGGTCCGTAACCACGGGAATCAGAAGGTGAGGAATTCCATTGTAAACACTGAGCTCTACCACCTTAGGGTCCACCATAATCAGCTTCACATCTTCCGGGGAAGCCTTGTATAGAATGCTCATAATCAGTGTATTAATGCAGACAGACTTCCCTGAGCCCGTAGCTCCCGCAACAAGAAGATGAGGCATCTTGGCAATATCAGCCACCACGACTTTCCCGGAAATATCCTTTCCTACCGCAAAGGCTATACCTGACTTACTGTTTTTAAATTCTCCGGCTTCCAAAAGGTCTCTGAGCATCACCGCAGTATTTTCATTATTTGGAACCTCAATTCCTACAGCGGCTTTTCCCGGAATAGGCGCTTCAATCCTCAAATCAGTCACAGCCAGATTCAGTTTAATGTCATCCGCCAATCCTACAATTCTGCTCACTTTTACGCCCTGTTCCGGCTGAATCTCATACCGGGTTACAGAAGGGCCGCAGCTTGCATTGGTTACATGTACCTGTACCCCAAAATTCTGAAGCGTCTGCTCCAGCTTCAGAGCCGTGGCGCGAAGCTGCGCATCCGAATCTCCGCCTGTTTTTTTGCCCCTGTTTAACAAAGACATAGGAGGCATCTTATATATCCTGACAGGCTGCTCTTCCTGAATCTTTACGGACTCTTCTACAGATGCAGTTTCTGCTGCAATTACCTGGGCACTTTCCTTTGTCTTGGATCGTTTTACAGATTCATCAGCTCTTCCTGTCATCTCTTCCGGTATAATTTCTTCAACAGCATCCCGCACAGGTTCCGCCCTGTTAATCACCAAATCTTCGAAAGGAGACGGTATAGGAGACGGCTGTATCTCTTCACCGGATACCGTTAATTCTTTCAAGTCAGGTGACTTTCTGCCCGGTGTCTTATTTGCCTCTTTCCCAGTCAGGGTGGTGGCAAAAGAAACACCTGATACCTTCTTGTCCAGCCTTCTCGCTTTGACATCCGCTCTTTTGCTTTCTTTTTCAACCTGTCTGTCGGCACGTCTCTGTGCTAATGCTTCTTTTCTTTTTTTCGCATCCTCATAAGCTGCCTTACTTTTATGGCCTAATGGGGAGAGAAGGGATTTCTCTGTAACCAGGATCCCGCAGATAATCATCAGAATCACGATGACCACATAGGTTCCTACCCTTCCAATCAACGGGCACAAAAGCATTACAATAGAGCCGCCCATAAGACCTCCGGCATTTCTGTGCTGGCTCGCAAATTCATAATAAGACAATAGACCGGCCCCGGAATCGTATGGTTTCATAACCAATTGTAAAAATGCTGTAAGGAGCAAAGTTAAAACGAAGACTGCTCCTGATTTTATGTACGCGTGTGTATTGCCCTTATTAGAAATAAGAAAGGCAATCACACCAAATAGGATAAAGGGCAAAATATATGCCACCAATCCAAATAATCCAAACATAACGGATGAAACTGCCTCCCCCGCAATTCCTCCCAGACCAAAATTGCTGATTACCAGCAGGATACATACTGCCAATACTGCAAGTATCAGGATTTCTTCCCTCAAAGCAGTGTTTTCGGCAGGTTTCTTTGGTCTGCCCCTTGTACTTTTTTTCTTCTTTGTTGACTTTTCAGCCATAATACTTCCCCCTTGGTATTTACACATACTTATTTTAGTATACCATTCTTTGAAAAACCTGTCATTATTAATTTTTTATTACAGTTCAGCAATGTAAATATTCAGGAATGGATGCAGGAGCAAGCTTGCTTTTGTATGCAGCTATCCCTGAATATTTATTTGGCTGAACTATAACGAGCTATAGCTATCTCCCACGCTCCATGTCTATCATCTCATGCAGCTTGCGAAGGGCCTGGCTGATACCGCCCACCTCATTTATAATCCCTTCCCTGACAGCCTCCTCTCCCTCTAAAAGGGTACCTACATCTTTCACAAGCTGGGTGGAATCCAGCATCAGCTTCTCCAGACGTTCCTGGGTAATGTCAGAATGATCTGCTATAAACTTCGTAATTCTGTCCTGGGTCTTCTCCATATTGCGGTAGCTTTGGATTACCCCAATAAACATCCCTGCACTGCGCACCGGATGAACAATCATTGTGCCGCTGGGAACGATAAATGAATAATCTGCCGAAACGGCAAGAGGGCCTCCTATGGAATGACTCCCGCCTAATACAAGTGAAACTGTAGGTTTACTCAGTGATGCTATCATTTCGGCAATAGCAAGACCAGCCTCTACATCTCCCCCGAGTGTATTCAGCAAGATTAAAATTCCCTCCACCTCATCATTGTCTTCAGCCTCCGCCAGGCGGGGAATCAAATGTTCATATTTAGTAGCTTTTGTATTACTGGAAGCAGCCTCATGTCCTTCTATCTCCCCAATAATTGTGATAAGCTGAATGTTATGTTTGTTTCCTTCTTTCCCAAGCCGCAAGGTTCCCGTATCTTTTATTTCTTCATTTTCCGCCGCCTGCTTTTCCTGAATCTCTTCTTCCTTATTGTTATCCATATTATGTTCCATATTTATCCTGCCTTTCTGCTTATGTTACTAGGACTTGGTCTTTTCAAGTCTTAGTAACAAAGTACATCCTGTCGACTTGCTTATACTACTTAGTAAGGTCTTTTCGAACTTAGTAGTAAAGCACAACCTGCTGGCTTAGTGAGGTTTTCTCGAACTTAGCAGCATGGTTGTCTCCTTAGTGATATGGATGCTTCCTATTAAATGTCACTATTTTTACATAGTGTTTGAAAGAAAAGCCGGAATTATACCTCTCCAACCGGAACAACGAAAGCAAAAATGGTATGAATGCAAATTGTATACATCCATACCATCTATTTTATAGCAGCGCCTGCCTGATATCCGCAATAATATCTTCTACATTTTCAATTCCCACACTCAATCTGATTAAATCTGGCTGAACTCCAGCTTCGGCCAACTCCTGATCATTCATCTGACGGTGTGTGTGGCTTGCAGGATGAAGCACACAGCTGCGGGCATCTGCAACATGTGTCACAATTGCCACCAGCTTCAGTTTATCCATCATTTCAACTGCCGCGTCCCTTCCTTCTTTTAAACCAAAGGTCAAAACACCGCAGGTCCCTTTAGGCATATATTTCTGCGCCAAATCGTAATACCTGTCTCCTGGAAGAGACGGGCAGGATACCCATGCCACTTTTTCATGACTCTGCAAATACTGTGCAACAGCAAGCACGTTCTCGCAATGACGGGGAACACGCAAATGCAGGGTTTCAAGACCTATATTTAAAAGAAAAGCATTCTGAGGAGACTGTATGGAACCCAAATCTCTCATAAGCTGTGCCGTGGCCTTCGTGATGTATGCACCCTTCCCAAACTTCTGGGTATATACAATCCCATGATAAGTCTCATCCGGTGTAGTCAGTCCGGGAAATTTATCCGCATAAGCTTCCCAGTCAAAATTACCACTGTCCACAATTGCTCCGCCTACACAGGCTGCATGTCCGTCCATATATTTTGTAGTGGAATGAGTCACAATATCTGCCCCCCACTCAAAAGGACGGCAATTAATTGGTGTCGCAAAGGTATTGTCCACTATAAACGGTACGCCATGTGCATGTGCAGCCTTGGCAAACTTCTCAAGATCCAGGACAACCAGAGCCGGATTCGCAATTGTCTCTCCGAAAACTACTTTTGTATTCTCCTGAAAAACAGCATCCAGTTCCTCCGGTGTACAGCCAGGGTCAACAAATGTAGCATCTACACCCATTTTTTTAATTGTGTGGGCATATAAATTGTATGTACCGCCATAAAGCGCGGAGGCACAAACAATATGGTCACCTGCTTCCACAATATTCATAATCGCATAGAAATTTGCAGCTTGTCCGGAAGAAGTAAGCATCGCAGCCGCTCCGCCTTCCAAGTCACAAATCTTTGCAGCAACCGCATCATTTGTGGGATTCTGCAGACGGGTATAAAAATAGCCGGCCTCCTCCAGGTCAAACAGACGCCCCATTTGTTCACTGCTTGTATATCGAAAAGTAGTACTCTGATAAATCGGAAGGATCCTGGGCTCTCCGTTTCCCGGCTCATAGCCGGACTGTATGCACTTCGTCTCAATATTGTAACCGCTCATTTTCGTTCCTCCTTGCTTATGCAACTTAGGCTTTGTGTTTTAAAGCCTTATGTTGCAAAGTACATCCTGTTGACTTAGGCATGGTCTTTTCATGCCTTAGTAACATGGATGTTTCCTTATGAGTATAAGTATTTCTTTTCCAGGCTACGGACCATATCTTTGTATAGTTCCCTGCATTCTTCCTTTTTCTCTTCTTCAATCAAACGTATACACGGACTTAAATAATCCTGCCAGATTCCGGCGTATATATCCGATGAACATTCTTCCCTGTCTATTCTTTTTACAATCGTCGGAGCAATATTATAATATTCCTTTACCATATCGGTGCCTGCATCAGAATTCAGAAGATATTCGTCTCTATAGTCACGAAGAATTGTCAGCTCATAACAATCATCCGGTTTGTCCAGACTTCTGCAGACTGCCGTAGTAATATAGCAGAACAATCCCTTTTTAAATCCTCCCTGAATATGCTCACGGGTGGAATGTCCAATCTTGCCGTCCGGCATCTCTTTATTCCAAAGTTCTACAATTTTCTCTGTAAAAGTTCTCGTCTTCACACTGATAATCTCTCCCATCAGAGGAACAAAATAAGATACCATATTCATGTTATTGTCCAAACATGCCAAATCCCTCTTTCTCTTGGAAGATATTTCAGCAAGCTGTTCTGCCACATAAGCAGGTATATAGGATGCAACCTCCTCCAGAATTTCATCGGACTCCTCGATTGCGTCCTTTATGTCCTCTAAAAGCCGGCTGTGCTTGCTTTTCAGAGTTTCCATATCAGGTTCATAGTTCTTTTTATGAAACTTCCCTGCATATTCCGCAGTTTCGGTAAACAGAGCAATCATCTCTGCCTGTAAATTTTTCTCATTCATAATTATCTCCTCTACTCGTCCCAATTATGGTAGACATCCTGTACATCATCATCTTCATCCAGTAAATCCAGTGTCTTCTGAATGTTTTTGATATCTTCTTCACTTGTCAGTTCCACGTAAGTCTGAGGAATCATAGTCACTTCAGCATTCGCCATTGTAATGCCTGCTTCCTCCAAATTGAGACGGACTGTACTGAAATCTTCCGGCGCCGTAAGAATTTCATAGCTGTCTTCATGGTCTGCAAAGTCTTCCGCACCAGAGTCCAAAGCCAGCATCATCAGCTCGTCTGCATCCATACTGCACTCTTCCTTATCTACCAGAATCTGTCCTTTCTCATCAAACATAAAGGAAACACATCCTGGAGTTCCTACATTTCCGCTCCCTTTCGTGAACGCATTTTTTACATTGGAAGCGGTACGGTTCTTATTGTCTGTCAGCGCCTTTACAATAATTGCCGTACCGTTTGGTCCATACCCTTCATATGTAATATGTTCGTAGTTATCCCCGGAACCTTCGCCTGCTGCCTTTTTGATGTTCCTTTCAATGGTGTCATTGGGCATATTGTTGGACTTAGCCTTTGCAATCACATCACGCAGTCTGCTGTTATTATTCGGGTCCGGACCTCCCCCCTCTTTTACCGCAACGGCAAGCTCACGTCCCATCTTCGTGAAAATCTTGCCCTTTGCAGCATCATTTTTCTCTTTTTTATGTTTAATATTTGCAAATTTAGAATGTCCTGACATCTCTAATATCCCCTTTGTATTTTCTTAACGTACTCTATTCATCTGAGATGAACTTGCCATACAATTTTACCATTCTTTTCCCGACATTTCAATTATTTCTTCACAGTTTGCCTTCATTCAGCAAATTAGTATACTTATGTAGGAAGTTCCAGGCTAATCCGAATGGCGTCGTTTACTTTCTTCATCATCGAATTGTCCACATGGCAGACAAATTCTTTCAGCCTCTGTTTATCAATGGTACGTATTTGCTCCAGCAGTATCACCGAATTTTTTATAATATTATATTTTTGGGCACTGATTTCAATATGGGTAGGAAGCTTTGCTTTATTCATCCGTGATGTAATAGCCGCACAAATAACTGTAGGACTGTGCTTATTTCCCACATCATTCTGAATAATCAGCACCGGGCGGATACCGCCCTGCTCTGAGCCAACAACTGGGCTCAAATCTGCATAGTATATATCTCCTCTTTTAATTACCAAACTGTCTCACACTCCGATTCTAAACTTTAACAACTCTGTTACTACACTTGAGTATTCCCGCTTTTTTCGGATGTATGCAGGCATAATTTCCTAAGATAGATACTCTACCTGTTCTACAACTTTTCCATTCTCTATATAAACTCTGGGAATCCGTCTTCCAAGGCAGCATACAAACTCATAATGAAAACGTCCGCATAAGCTGCTCAGCTCTTCCACCGGAATGTGTTCCTCCCCATCAAAGCCGATAAGTACGACCTGATCCATATATTTAGCTTCTGGTATATGGGTGACATCAACCATAAACTGATCCATACAGACACGCCCTAATATTCTGGCCCGCTTCCCATGTATCAATACATCAGCTTTGTTAGAAAGCCTTCGTGAATAACCGTCACCATAACCTACAGGTATCGTTGCCACCCTCATTTTTTCCTGCGCAACGAAGGTGCCGCCATAGCTGATGGGCGTCCCCGCCTCAATCTCTTTCACAAAAGTGATATGGCTGATTAACTCAAGTGAAGGTTTCAAATTCACTGCATCTTTGCACACCTCATCCGAAGGATACATTCCATATATGGAAATCCCTGCCCTCACCAGATTATGTTTCATATCCGGGAAATCAATAATTCCCGCACTGTTGTCACAGTGATAATATGTAATATTAAGCCCCTCATTTTTTAGGACTTCTTCCATCCAGACAAATTTTTCATGCTGCTCTACTGTATATTCTTTCTCCTTCTCATCAGCCTTTGCAAAATGTGTATATACGCCTTCCAGCTTCACATTCGCAAGCCTGCTGATTTCCACGATATCCTGTACCCCTGCGGCATTGGGTAAAAAACCAAGTCTTCCCATTCCCGTATCCACTTTCATGTGAAAATATGCAGTCCTGCCAAGCCGGACTGCGGCCTCAGACATTGCCTGTGCCATCTCTTTCATATAGACTGTTGCGCGGATTTCCTGACGCAGCATTTCTTCATACTGTTCTGGAAAAATGCAGCCTAACACTAGAATGGGTTTTTTAATACCCACATTTCTGAGAGATACTGCTTCCTCAAAACTTGCAGTGGCATATCCCCATATATAATCCTTTTCTTCAAATATTCTGGCAATCGGACTAGCCCCATGCCCGTATCCGTCCATCTTAAGAACAGCAATAATCTGCGCGCCATCTCCGATATGTTCCTTTATCTGTTCCATATTATGGTCTACTGCATCCAGGTCTATCCTGGCATAAACTCTGCTGTATTGCTTCATCTTACCATATTCTCCTCTGTCTTTTTTAAACAGGTTCCAACTCCTGTAATCAAATCTTCTGCCAATGTACTGTAGGAGCCTTTCACCTCCCTGGCCTCGTCTCCGCCGCATGCATGCAGATACACACCGCATACTGCTGCCTCGTAAGGCATAAGTCCCTGAGATAGCAGGCCTGCAATCACACCGGCGAGTACATCCCCTGAACCTGCTTTTGCCATAGAGCTGTTCCCGGCAGTATTGACAAATATCTGCCTATCCCATTTTGCTACCAGGGTGCGCGCATCCTTCATAGTACATACAACACCATATCTATCCGTAAATTCCCTTGCTTTTTCGAAACGCTTTTCCACAAGCTCCGGTATCGTGCAGTCCAGGAGTTCGGACATTTCCTTCATATGAGGGGTCAGGATAAAAGGACGCTCCCGCCCTCCCAAGAGCTCCAGATGAGTACTTAGTATATTCAGTCCGTCAGCATCGATTACACAGGGAAACTTTACTGTTCTCAGCACCTCCACAACAAGGCTTTCTGCAATATTGCTTCTGCCCAGACCGCACCCGATACACACCACATCTGCCCATTCAAGAAGTTTGTGCAAAGTCTCCTCATCATATTCCGTATAAGTACAAATAATAGCTTCCGGTAAAAGCTGCTGTAAAATAACCCGGTTTTCCTCCGCTGTATAAATCTGTATAAGTCCTGCCCCTGTGATATATGCTGCTTTTGCACTCAGGTAGGCGGCACCTGACATTCCCTTACTTCCGGTAATCATCAGCACTTTTCCATAAGTACCTTTGTGGGAATTCGGCTTTCTTGCCGGAATCAGTTCCGGCAGATCTTGTTTATCAAAAGTATAGCAGACGGAAGGTTCCTTTCGGAAAGGTTTTCTGCTGATACCGATATCTATAGTAATTCGTTTTCCTGCATACATATGTCCGGGATACAGAATACACCCCAGCTTCTCACATCCAAAAGTCACTGTCAGGTCAGCTGAAAAGGAGACTCCTAATACTTTCCCGGTGGCGGAACAAATTCCTGAAGGAATATCTACTGCTATTTTCTGTCCGGGCAGGCTGTTCATCTTTTCAATAGTTTCCTGGTAAGCCCCTGTAATATCCCGGTTCAGCCCAACTCCAAAAACTGCATCCACTACACTAGTATATTCCTGCTTATTTATTGATGTTACTATGGACACACCGCATTTTTCAGCGATTTTCAACTGATGTCTGCAGTCCGGGCTCATAGAAGCCTCCCTGCCGATAAATGCTGCAGTCACTTCATATCCTTTTTCCTTCAGAAGACGGGCAATGGCAAACCCATCGCCTCCGTTATTTCCCGAACCACAGACCACAAGTGTTCTGCTTAAATTTATCCTTTCCTTCTCCATAACGTCAACGGTCCCGAGTGCTGCCCGCTCCATCAACACCATAGACGGGATACCAATCTCTTTGATTGTATACTCGTCAGCTTTTTGCATCCATTCTCCCGTAGGCAGATATCTCATGTCTTCATCCTCCTAAGCAAAAATATTGGTAACTGTTCATGGTTCTGAACAGATACAAACATTGAAATGACGTGTAGAAAGGCAGAGTTGCCCTTATACACGTCCTGGTTGTCAGTTATTTTTCACTTTCATGGTTATAACTGCTGATATTATAAGAGAGCTTCAATAAACTATCAGCCAAATGCACACTCTCTACGATTACATTCTCCGGCAAAATCAAATCCGTATGCGCAAAATTCCAAATTCCCTGAATACCGCCTTCCACCAGTATGTCGGCTACTTCTACTGCCTTTGACTTTGGAATCGTCAGGGCGGCAATCTCTATCTCATGATGCCTGATGAATGATCTCAGCTCATCCATTCTCCTGATGGGTATCCCGCGTATGGTAACACCCTCCAGCCTTGGATTCACATCAAAAATTCCTTTCAATATAAAACCGCTCTTTTCAAATCCTCCATAGTTAGCAAGAGCTTGTCCAAGATTTCCTGCCCCTATAATGATAATATTATGTGTATGGCTTAATCCTAAAATCTTCCCAATCTCTGTATGCAGATATTTTACATTATATCCATATCCTTGCTGTCCAAAGCCACCAAAGTTATTTAAATCCTGACGAATCTGAGACGCTGTAACATGCATCTTCTTACTCAGATCACTTGACGAGATGCGTTCTACTCCTTCGTCCAGCAATTCTCCCAAATATCTATAATACCTTGGAAGCCTCCCGATTACCGCACGTGATATTTCTCTATCTTCCACTGCTTTTGTCCTCCAAACTTAGTCTACTCCCCATTATATAGAATAGTGCCCATAAAGTCAAATTTTACTTACAGTTCAGCCATGCAAATTTTCAATGATGTTATTGGAGTAATGCGTAATCAAGCTTATGGCTGAACTGCAACAAATTTTCCGGTTGTATTTTATCTTATTTTCGTTATAATGAAATAAGTATGTAAATTTTTAGGTACTTAGGATAACAGGAGGATCGTATGATACTTGCATGTCATAATCTTAATAAATCTTTCGGTGAACAACTTATTGTACGGGACGGCTCTTTTCATATAGAAGACAGGGAGAAAGCCGCACTGGTCGGTGTGAACGGCGCCGGAAAGTCTACAATATTAAAAATGATTGTAAAGGAAGAGCCTTCGGACAGCGGTGAAATTGTACTGACGAAGGGCAAAACTCTGGGCTATCTTGCCCAGCAGCAGAATTTGGAAGATAAACGTTCTATCTACGAAGAGGTGAAAACTGCAAAAGCCGGTATTATCGCGCTGGAGCAGCAGATTCGAACCATTGAAAAAGAATTGAAATCTTTGGAGGGAGAGGTTCTTCAAAACAGACTGGATACTTACCACCGCCTGGTGTCACAGTTCGAGGCGCAAAACGGCTATGCTTATGAAAGTGAGCTGGTCGGGGTTCTGAAAGGGCTTGGATTCCAGGAGGAGGAATTTAATAAACAGACAGATACCTTGTCCGGAGGTCAAAAAACAAGAGTTTCTCTTGGCAAGCTGCTTCTCACAAAACCCGATATACTGCTTTTAGATGAGCCTACAAACCACCTTGATTTGAATTCCATCACATGGCTGGAAACTTATCTGATGAACTATCCGGGTGCCGTGCTCATCGTATCCCATGACAGGTTTTTCCTGAACCGGGTAGTGAGCAAAGTAATCGAGATAGAAAATGGCGCAGTGCATATGTATGCAGGCAACTATAAGGCCTATGCCGATAAAAAACAACAGCGCCGGGATGCGATGATGAAAGAATATCTGAATCAGCAGAAGGAAATCAAGCATCAGGAAGCGGTCATTGAAAAACTGCGCCAGTTCAACCGGGAAAAGTCTATCCGGCGTGCAGAGAGCCGCGAGAAAATGCTGAATAAGATGACATTGGTAGAAAAGCCCCAGGAAGCAGCGCGAGAAATCCACTTTTCCCTGGAGCCGTCCTGTATCAGCGGCAACGACGTATTGAGTGTTGAGGAGCTTTCAAAAAGTTTTGACAGTCAGACTCTGTTCCAGAATGTCAGCTTTGAAATTAAACGCGGTGAGCATGTGGCTGTAATCGGTGACAACGGAACGGGAAAAACAACTCTGCTGAAAATTTTGAATCAGGTCCATCTGCCGGACACAGGTGCTTTCACACTTGGCTCAAAGGTAAAAATCGGCTATTATGACCAGGAACATCATGTTCTGCATGACCATAAAAATATATTTGATGAAATTTCTGGCGACTATCCCTCGCTGACGAACACCCAGATACGAAGTACACTGGCTGCATTCCAGTTTACCGGCGAGGATGTATACAAACGGATTGCAGACTTAAGCGGCGGCGAAAAGGGCAGGGTATCTCTTGCAAAACTTATGCTTTCCGAGGCAAATTTTTTGATTCTGGATGAGCCTACAAACCACCTGGATATCACCTCCAAGGAAATCCTGGAAAGGGCTCTGAATGACTATACCGGCACTGTTCTTTATGTGTCTCATGACCGTTACTTCATTAATCAGACAGCCACCCGGATTTTGGAGCTTGTCAATCAGACTTTTGTAAATTATATAGGCAACTATGATTATTATCTGGAAAAAAAAGAAGAACTGACCGCAGTTTACGCTTCTGCCCCAACCGGATCTCCTTCTCAAAAAACTGGGGACACCTGGCAGACAGAAACTGTATCTGAGGGAAAATTAAGCTGGCAGCAGCAAAAAGAATTACAGGCAAAAGAACGCAAACGCCAGAATGAATTAAAGAAAACCGAGGAACGCATTACTCTTTTGGAGGATAGAAATACAGAAATTGATGAACTTATGACCCGTGAGGATGTCTACTCCAATTCTGTGAAATGTCAGGAACTGGCTTTAGAAAAAGCAGAAAACACAAAAGAGCTGGAAAGCCTCTACGAAATCTGGGGGGAACTGGCATAGTCAGCAGATTGAATTCAGCAAATCAGCGGGGCTGCCGCCTAACAACTACTTTAATTGTTAGGCGGCAGCCCCGCTCTCTTTACTTATGTAACTAGGACTTGGTCTTCTCAAGTCCTAGTTACAAAGTACATCCTGTCGACTTGGGTGGGGTTCTTTCCCACCTTAGTGACATGGATGTCTCCTTATTATTATATTTATAAATATATTTCTTAGTAAATGTTCTGCTTATAATCTCTCCGCAACCGCTTTGATAAATCCTTCGCTGGAAAGAACTGTTGGATTAGGAATCGTTGTAATCAATGCCAGGTCTTTTGTCATGCTTCCTGATTCAATGGTATCCAGGGTAGCTTTTTCGAGTCTGTCCGCAAATTCCATGAGAGCTTCATT
Source organism: Faecalicatena contorta (assembly GCF_003149105.1). Taxonomy (GTDB): domain Bacteria; phylum Bacillota; class Clostridia; order Lachnospirales; family Lachnospiraceae; genus Muricomes; species Muricomes contortus_C. Next base: position 612,867 of record NZ_QGDS01000001.1, read on the forward strand.
TCCATCAAGTTCGCCACGTTTCCTCAACGCTCCGCTCCATGCAAAAATCGTTGCCACAGAGTTTGTGGAAGTCTCCTGTCCCTTTAAGTGGTTATAATAATGACGCTGAACAGTGCCATGTGCTGCCTCATACTCATAATATCCATCCGGAGATACCAGTACTGAAGTCATCATTGCAAGGGAACCAAATGCAGAAGATACCATATCACTCATAACATCTCCGTCATAGTTTTTACATGCCCAGATATATCCGCCCTCTGACTTCATAACACGTGCAACCGCATCATCAATCAAAGTATAGAAATACTCGATTCCTGCCTCTTTAAACTTCCCATCATATTCTGCATCATAGATATCCTGGAAAATGTCTTTAAATGTATGGTCATACTTTTTGGAGATTGTATCTTTTGTGGCAAACCACAGGTCCTGTTTTATATCCAGTGCATAATTAAAACAGCTTCTTGCAAAGCTTTCAATAGACTGGCTTACATTATGCATTCCCTGTACAATTCCTTCTCCTGTAAAGTTATGCACCAGCTCTTTTGTCTGTGTTCCATCTTCCGCAGTGTAAACAAGTTCCACCTTTCCCGGCCCCGGTATTTTCATCTCGGCACCTTTATATACATCACCATATGCATGTCTTGCAATCGTAATTGGCTTCTTCCAGTTTTTCACACATGGCTCAATGCCTTTTACAACAATAGGCGCACGGAAAACTGTTCCATCTAAAATTGCACGAATGGTTCCGTTAGGGCTTTTCCACATTTGTTTCAAGTCATATTCGTCCATGCGGGCTGCGTTAGGTGTGATAGTTGCACATTTAACTGCCACTTTATATTTCTTTGTGGCATTGGCGGAATCAACTGTAATCTGGTCATCGGTCTCGTTTCTCTTCTCCAGCCCCAAATCATAATATTCCGTATTCAATTCAATATGCGGCTCAAGAAGATGATCTTTAATCATCTTCCAGAGAATTCTTGTCATCTCATCTCCGTCCATCTCAACAATAGGGGTACTCATCTTAATCTTTTCCATGTTCTCCTCCAGTCTGCTCATATCCTTGTTTTTTTAGGTTTTGTATGACTTGCATAATATGCTCATTGGCGAGCTGCTCTGCAAGATCCGCATCTTTTTCCCGAATCGCACGTAATATCTGCTTGTGTTCACGTATGGATTTTCTGGCACGTTCCTCTGAAACTACAGAAGTCTTCCGCGCCATCTGGACATATTTATGGAAGTCTGTCAGTACATGTCCGAGAATCTTACTGTTCGAAGCTTCGTACAAAATTGAATGAAACTTTCCATCCAGCTCGGTAACCTGATCCGCGCTGACACCTCCTTCTTTCTTTATGTGAAATTCAGAAAGCAGTATGATTTCATCCAGTTCATCCAACTGTGCCGCTGTGATATTTTCTGTGGCCCACCTGGCGCACAGACCTTCCAGCATAGAGCGGATGATATAGATGTCATCCACGTCCTTTGAAGAAATGCCTGTCACATAGGCACCTTTGTTGGGGACAATCGAAACCAGCCCTTCCAACTCCAACTGCCTGAGCGCTTCCCGCACAGGGGTACGGCTCACTCCCAGTTCCTTTCCAATTGTGTTTTCTCTTAATTCGTCGTGTTCTTTATATTTTCCGTTTAAAATATTTTCCCGGATTTTTTGAAAAACGCGGCCGCTCAGAGAATGGTCCTGATATTCTTCCATGTTATCTTAATTTCCTCCAAAATCAAAGAGTGATATCCAGTTCACTGCATACGCTTTCTATTTTAACAATTAATTCGCTATCTGTCAAAACTGTAACGCGGCCATCCTCATATTCTTTATCCACCCAGTTTTTAATCTCCTGTACAAGCCGGGAGTTTTTATCTACCTGCTTTTCCGCCGCCAGCTTGTAGTATGCATTAATCCAGTAAGCAATTCCTGCAACTCCGGATGTATTAGACACAGAAACAAGTGCCGGGCGGTTCAGGAATTTATCTGTATCAAATATATTATAGATCTCTTCATTTTTCAACATGCCATCTGCGTGAATACCTGCCCTGGTCACATTAAAGTTTCTTCCTACAAAAGGTGTTCTGGAAGGAATATGGTAGCCGATTTCATTTTCATAGTATTCTGCAAGTTCTGTGATTACAGTTGTATCCATTCCGTCTAAGGTACCGCGAAGCTGTGCATATTCAAATACCATAGCTTCCAAAGGTGTATTACCGGTACGCTCTCCAATTCCAAACAAAGAACAGTTTACACCGGAAGCACCATACAGCCATGCTGTAGTGGAATTGTTTACTGCTTTATAGAAATCATTATGCCCGTGGAATTCCATCAGCTCACTGGGAACCCCTGCATGTGTCATGAGGCCATAGATAATGCCCGGAATCGACCTTGGAATCACTGCCCCGGGGAAATTCACTCCATACCCCATTGTATCACAGACACGGATTTTCACCGGAATCTGATACTCTTCCATCAGCTTCATCAATTCCAAACAGAACGGAATCACAAATCCATATATGTCTGATCTTGTAATATCCTCTAAATGGCATCTCGGTCTCACACCAGTATCCAAACACTCTCTTATAACAGACAAGTAATGGTTTAACGCCTCTTTTCTTGTCATTTTCAGTTTGTAAAAAATATGGTAATCAGAGCAGCTCACAAGAATACCCGTCTCTTTCAAGCCAATTTCCTTCACCATTTCAAAGTCTTTTTTATTTGCCCGTATCCAGCTTGTAACCTCGGGAAACTCATAACCTCTCTCCAGACATTTATAAACAGCATCTCTGTCCTTTTTGCTGTATAAGAAAAATTCACTTTGTCTGACTTTCCCCTGAGGTCCGCCTAATCTATGTAAATAATCATATATTGTTACGATCTGCTCCGTTGTGTATGGAGCACGTGACTGCTGCCCGTCGCGGAACGTTGTATCTGTAATCCAAATTTCATCCGGCATATTATGAGGCACAATCCTGTCATTAAAAGCAATTTTAGGGATCTCGTCGTAGCGGAATAAGTTTCTAAATACATTGGGTGCATCCACATCCACAAGCTGATACATATGCTCTTCCAGCTCTAATAAGTTTGTATGCTTGTTTAAAAAGACTTTTCTGTTTTCCATTTTTTCTTTACCTCCTGTATGAAAGCACACCTTATTGAACGTTAATAGTTCAATAAGTATAAGATAACCGCATATACAGTTTCGTGCTTTGTATCCGTGTATAATTGTATACAATTATACACTTTCTGTCAATACGTTAATTTAAGAAAACATCTTGCCTGCAAGATTCTTCTCCGCCTGGTTGGGATAGCAACATCTTCTTTGCCATCTCAGCGCGATCCCCGGTCGTTTTTTTATATAATGGGAAAACACAGTTTCCCATTATATAAAAAAGCGAAACAAATACTAATCCATCTGTTTCGCTTTTTGAATCTTTATATAGGTCCTACAGGATAATTCTTACTTTAAGTACACCTTCTATTTGGGCAATCGCATCCTCTGCTCCTTCGGCTGCTCCTTCCACATCAATCATGGTATAAGCATATTCTTTCTTGCTCTTGTTTGCCATAAGAGAAATGTTCATACCCGCCTTTGCAAAAAAAGCAGTAAACTGCCCCAGCATATTCGGAATGTTGCGGTGCAGGATTGTGATTCTGGCACCTTCTCCCTTTACGCCCATATCACAGTCGGGGTAGTTTACGGAATTTGTGATATTCCCGTTTTTCAGGTAATCAACAGCTTCCCTGACAGCCATTTTTGCGCAATTATCTTCCGATTCTTCTGTGGATGCTCCAAGATGAGGAATCACAATTGCTCCCTTAACTCCGGCAATCTCATGGGTTGGAAAATCTGTGACATAGCATTTTACTCTTCCGGATACAAGTGCATCTACCATATCTTCCCCGTTTACCAGAAGGTCTCTCGCAAAATTCAGAATGACTACATTCTTTTTCATCAGGCTGATGCTGTCCCTGTTAATCATCCCCTTTGTGTCCTCCAGCGCTGGAACATGGATAGTAATGTAATCACATTCTTTATAAATTTCATCCACTGTTTTTGCATGATGGATACATCCTGAAAGTCTCCATGCTGAGTCTACAGAAACATAAGGGTCATATCCATATACCTCCATCCCCAGATGTGTTGCAGTATTTGCCACCATAACACCGATAGCCCCCAGGCCAATTACTCCAAGCTTTTTGCCTTCCAGTTCTGTGCCCGCAAAAACCTTTTTCTTTTTCTCCGTTATTTTTGCAATATCCCCGTCTTCCTCGTTTTCCTGCACCCAGTTAATTCCGCCGATAATATCCCGGGCCGCAAGAAGCATTCCTGCAATAACAAGTTCTTTTACACCATTGGCATTTGCTCCTGGTGTGTTAAATACCACAATTCCCTGTTCAGCACATTTCTCCAGGGGGATATTATTGACTCCTGCACCTGCACGGGCAATCACTTTCAGATTACTGCTAAATTCCATGTCGTGCATCCCGGCACTTCTTACCAGAATTGCATCCGCCTCCCCGATATTTTCTGTCTTTACAAAGTTCTCGTCAAATTTTTCCAATCCTATCTGGGCAATTGGATTCAGGCAATTATATTTATACATTTTACAAGTTCTCCTCTTCAAACTTCTTCATGAATGCAACAAGTGCCTCCACACCTTCATAAGGCATAGCATTATAAATGCTTGCGCGCATGCCGCCTACACTTCTATGCCCTTTCAGGTTCTCAAGTCTGGCTGCTTTTGCCTCCTTCACAAACTTCTCATCCAGTTCCGCATTTCCCGTGATAAATGGTACATTCATAAGAGAGCGGTCTTTAGGCTCAACTGTTCCTTTAAACAACTTACTCTGATCCAGAAAATCATACAAAAGCTTTGCTTTGTTTTCGTTGCGGGCCTTCACAGCCTCCAGGCCGCCCATATTTTTCAGCCACTTGAACACCTTACCGCATATATAGATTCCATAAGAAGGCGGTGTATTATAAAGAGAGTTTTCATCTGCATGTGTCTTGTACATAAGCATGGTCGGTGTACCAGGCAGGACGTCCTCTGTAATTAAATCCTCACGGATGATAACGATAACAACTCCTGCAGGTCCTATGTTTTTCTGTACCCCTCCATAAATCACACCATACTTGCTCACATCAACAGGTTCTGATAAAAAACAGGACGATACATCCGCCACTAGGATTTTCCCTTTCGTGTTTGGCAGCGCTTTAAACTTTGTGCCGTAAATTGTGTTGTTTTCACAAATATAAACATAGTCCGCGTCTTCGGAAATCGTGAGGTCCGAGCAGTCCGGAATATAGGAAAATGTCTTATCTTCTGAGGAAGCAATCTTATTTACTTTCCCGTATTTTGCGGCTTCAGCAGCTGCCTTTTTTGCCCACTGCCCTGTGACAATGTAATCCGCAACCTTATTTTTCATCAGATTCATGGGAATCATTGCAAATTGCTGGGAAGCCCCTCCCTGTAAAAATAAGACCTTATAGTTATCGGGAATATTCATCAGTTCACGCAAATCAGCTTCCGCTGTATCAATAATTTCCTGAAAAACTTTCCCCCGGTGGCTCATTTCCATGACTGACATTCCGGACCCGTTATAATCCAACATTTCTTCTGCTGCTGATTTCAGCACTTCCTCCGGCAGCACTGCCGGACCTGCTGAAAAATTGTACACTCTACTCATCTTTATTCCTCCTGGACTTTTTCTCCATGTCACTTTCATCAAACACTTCACTGATTGCCGCCCCCGGCGCTACCATAGGCCATACCTTCTCATCACTGTCGATTTGACAGTCAATGACTACCGGTTTATTCAGTTTAAGGGCACTTGCAAATGCATCTCTGAATTCCTCCCGGGTAGTAGCACGGATTCCCACTGCTCCCATAGCTTCTGCCAATTTTACAAAATCAACAGCATCATCTAATATGGTTGCGGAATACCTTTTTTCGTAGAACAAATTCTGCCATTGGCGCACCATTCCAAGCACATGATTATTGATGACTACCTGGATGACTGGTATCTGGTGTCTGACGGCTGTTGCAATCTCATTCATATTCATGCGGAAACAGCCATCCCCTGCAATATTTACTACCAGTTTTTCAGGACACCCTGTCTTCGCGCCAAGAGCCGCTCCCAGGCCATACCCCATCGTACCTAAGCCCCCCGATGTAAGGAATGTACGTGGTTTTGTATACCGGTAAAACTGCGCCGCCCACATTTGATGCTGGCCTACCTCTGTGACAATAAGTGCATCACCATTTGTCTGTCTGTAAATTTCTTCCACAACAAAGGGACCGGCTAATACATCCATATGATAACGCAGCGGATACTTTTCCTTGTATTCTAAAATTTGCCCCATCCATTCCAAATGAGACTGCTGCTCCAGCTTTTCATTGACTCTTTTAAGTACCTCCTTGATGTCACCAGCAATTCCTTCCGTAATAATTACATTTTTATTCATCTCTGCTTCATCAACATCAAATTGCAGTATTTTTGCATGCTTTGCAAATCGTTTTGTATTTCCGGTTACCCGGTCACTGAACCGCGCCCCAATGACAATCAGAAGGTCACACTCACTGACTCCAAAATTGGACGTTTTGGTTCCATGCATTCCCAGCATTCCGGTATATCTTTTATCCGTACCTGGAAATGCTCCTTTTCCCATCAAAGTGTCTGTAACAGGTGCATCCACCTTATTCACAAACTCCATCAGTTCATCGCTGGCACCTGAGAGGACAGCACCGCCTCCCACGAAAATGTATGGACGTTTGGCCTTGCTTATCATAGATACTGCTGTGTTTACATCTCTTTCCGAGATGCTTGAAACATCCGCCACTACAGGCTCTATTTTTACAGGCTTATATTCTGTTTTTTCTGCCGTTATATCCTTGGGTATATCAATCAGAACTGGACCCGGGCGGCCCGTCTGTGCAATGCGGAACGCTCCCCGGATTGTTTCTGCCAAATCTGCGGCATTCTTTACAATATAGTTGTGTTTCGTGATAGGCATTGTAATTCCTGCAATATCTATTTCCTGGAAACTGTCCTTTCCCAGCAGGGGAGCCGCTACATTACAGGTAATTGCCACAACAGGGATAGAATCCATGTATGCCGTAGCAATTCCAGTCACCAGATTCGTTGCTCCCGGACCGCTGGTAGCAAAACAGACGCCCACCTTGCCCGTTGCTCTTGCATACCCGTCTGCCGCATGGGCCGCCCCCTGTTCGTGGGAGGTCAGGATATGCCTGATTTCATCACTGTGTTTATATAAAGCATCATATACATTTAGAATTGCACCGCCTGGAAAGCCGAAAACTGTATCCACCCCCTGCTCTTTCAGACACTCAATGACAATCTCTGCTCCAGATATATGCATAATAAAAACCTCCTAATTCTTCTTTGGAACTTCCAGTATAGCACCTCTGTTCCCTGACGTAACCATAGATGCATATCTTGCCAGATATCCAGTTGTAATCTCAGGCTCTCTTGGCTGCCATTTTTCTCTTCTTGCCTCGAGCTCTTCCTCAGAAAGATCTACATCCAGCTTTAATTCCGGTATATTAATTTTGATGATATCCCCTTCTTCTACCAGTGCTATAGGGCCGCCTACCGCAGCCTCCGGAGAAACATGCCCAATGGATGCACCCCTGGATGCACCGCTGAAACGTCCGTCTGTAATCAATGCCACAGATTCACCAAGACCATACCCTGCAATTGCAGAGGTAGGATTCAGCATTTCCCGCATGCCGGGACCCCCTTTTGGGCCTTCATAGCGGATGACAATTACATCCCCGGGGTTAATTTTCCCTGTCTTGATTGCCTCTGTAGCTGCCTCATCACTTTCAAAAATTCTTGCAGGACCTTCATGTACCAGCATTTCAGGAACTACTGCAGAACGCTTTACAACACTGCCGTCAGGAGCAAGATTTCCTTTCAGTACGGCAATACCTCCTGTCTCACTGTAAGGATTCTCAATTGGACGGATAACTTCCGGATTGGTATTGATACAGCCTTCAATATTCTCACCTATTGTTTTTCCGGTAACTGTCATACATTCTGTGTGGAGCAGTCCTTTTTTACTCAGCTCATTCATGACTGCATATACACCTCCGGCCTCATTCAAATCCTCAATGTAGGTGTGGCCTGCCGGAGCCAGATGACACAGGTTGGGAGTCTTCTCGCTGATCGGGTTCGCAAAATCAATTTCAAAGTCCATTCCAATCTCATGAGCGATTGCAGGAATGTGCAGCATGCTGTTTGTGGAACAGCCCAGAGCCATATCCACCGTCAGCGCATTTAAAATAGCTTCTTTGGTCATAATGTCTCTTGGCCGGATATTATTTCTAACCAGCTCCATAACCTGCATGCCTGCATGTTTTGCAAGCTGTATTCTTGCAGAATAAACCGCTGGAATTGTACCATTGCCTTTGAGTCCCATGCCCAGTGCTTCTGTGAGACAGTTCATACTGTTGGCAGTATACATTCCAGAGCAAGAACCGCAGGTTGGACATGCCTTATTTTCAAATTCATATAAATCTTCTTCCGAAATCGTACCCGCCGCATAAGAGCCTACCGCCTCAAACATACTGGAAAGGCTCGTTTTCCCGCCTTTTACTCGTCCGGCAAGCATCGGACCTCCGCTGACAAAAATTGTAGGCACATTAATCCTGGCAGCCGCCATTAATAGCCCGGGCACATTCTTGTCACAGTTAGGAATCATAACCAGTGCATCGAACTGATGTGCCATGGCAAGGGCCTCTGTAGAATCTGCAACCAAATCTCTCGTCACCAGGGAATACTTCATTCCCACATGGCCCATTGCAATTCCATCACAAACAGCAATTGCAGGAACCATAACAGGAGTTCCTCCTGCCATAGCAACACCCATTTTTACAGCTTCTGTAATTTTATCTAAATTGATATGCCCAGGCACAATTTCATTATAGGAACTGACAACACCTACAAGCGGTCTGTCCAGTTCTTCCTGTGTCATTCCCAATGCGTTAAACAGGGAACGGTGGGGTGCCTGCTGCGCTCCTTTTGTCACTCTATCACTTCTCATCATTAAGAACCTCCTTTTTTTATGCCTTAAGGATTTCTTTTATACCATTTCTGGTTTTGCATCCCTAAGAGCGTATTCTCTCTATGCGTGGATGTGAGAGCAAACCTTATCTCCCATCTCACTTGTTCCAATTTGTATGCTTCCTTCGGACATGATATCAATTGTCCGGTATCCTTCTTTTAGTACCTGAGATACAGCACGTTCAATTGCTTCTGCTTCCTTGTCTAAATCAAATGAAAAACGGAGCATCATTGCCGCCGACAAAATGGTAGCAATGGGATTTGCAATCCCTTTTCCGGCAATGTCCGGTGCGGAACCGCCGCTTGGCTCGTAAAGGCCAAACTTTGTGTCATTCAAGCTTGCAGAAGCAAGCATTCCGATAGATCCTGTCACCATGCTGGCCTCATCTGATAAGATATCGCCAAACATGTTTTCTGTCAGAATTACATCAAACTGGGCCGGATCCTTCACCAACTGCATTGCACAGTTATCAACCAGCATATGCTCCAGCACAACCTCCGGGTAATCCGCTGCCACTTCTTCAACAACTTTCCGCCAAAGCCTGGAGGAATCCAGTACATTGGCCTTGTCAACACTCGTCACCTTTTTCCGGCGCTTCATGGCAATATCAAATCCTCTTTTCGCAATACGGCGGATTTCGTTTTCATTGTATGTAAGTTCATCGTAAGCTGTCATTACGCCATCCACTTCAATCGTCTTCCTCTCCCCGAAGTAGAGTCCTCCTGTCAGCTCCCGCATAATCATCATATCAAAACCGTCTGCTATGATTTCCTCTTTCAGAGGGCACGCATCCTTTAATTCACTATATAGAATTGCCGGGCGTAAATTCGCAAACAGGTTCAGTTCCTTTCGAATCTTTAACAATCCGGCCTCCGGCCTCTTTGAAGGCTCAAGCTGATACCAGGGTGAGACCCGGGCATCCCCTCCGATAGAACCCATCAATACTGCATCACTGGCTTTTGCAAGCCGGATTGTCTCGTCTGTAAGAGGCACCCCGTTCACATCAATCGAAGCTCCTCCCATCAGAAGCTGTGTATAGCAGCACTGATGTCCAAATACTTCACTTGTTTTATCGAGAACTTTCATCGCTTCCGTTACAATCTCCGGACCAATACCGTCCCCTTTAATTACTCCAATATTTAGTTTCATATGGATTACTTCCTTCCAAGAATAATAGAATTAAAAATGCTAACTTTTATAATACCGTATTTTCTGCCACGTTTCAACCCTTTAATTCGTAAAAGCGTGAATGGAGAATTCAAAAGATTTTTCCCTTTAGAATAAAGGGTTTGTGAAGCAAACTCTTGCGCCTGCGGTGGCCGCATAGCGACATCTGCCGCTTACACCGCAGTGTGATCCCCCAGAGGGTTTCCTATTATATGAAAAAAAGGTATCCCGAAAGTCATAAAATGACTTAACGGATACCCTTTTGCTATCGGCAACTTCCCTCTACTCCGCGTTTGGCTTTTCTATCTGCGCAATTGCGGATTTTTGCATTGGAATTCTGCAATTCTTATTATTTCCAAACTCTACGATTACATCAGTGTCTGTAATGTCAATGATAACTCCATAAAAACCGCTTGTTGTCAGAGCGGTATCGCCTACTTCCATTGTAGAAAGCATTGCCTGGACTCTCTTTTGCTCTTTCTTCTGAGGACGCATCAGCAAAAACCACATACCGCCAATAATTACAACATAAATTATGATAATACCGCCTGTTCCTGCAAATCCGCCTGAAGCTAATAAACCATTCATTTTATTTCCTCCTACTTTTTACTCTTTACATTCAAGTACACCTCTGCAATACGCCGAGGCTTATCTTTTACGTAGATAGATTAACTATACACAAAATCGGACAATTCTTCAAGTATCTTTTCATATTTTAGGGAAATTAAGGTAACTTTCAAAATCCGGCCTATGACTGAGATGCAGCTAACTTTACTTACAGTCCGGCCATACCGTCCAGTTTTCTCTTCTTATAAGATTTATATTCTCCTGCTTCGATTGCAGCACGTATTTCTTCCATCATGGTGTTATAGAAATAAAGGTTATGGAGAACACAAAGACGCATTCCCAGCATCTCTTTTGCTTTCAGAAGATGCCGGATATAAGCCCGGCTGTAGCTTCTGCATGCAGGACACTGGCACCCTTCTTCTATGGGCTGGCCATCCAGCTCATACCTGGCATTGAAAAGATTTAGCTTCCCATGATTTGTATACACATGCCCGTGTCTTCCATTTCTTGTAGGATATACACAATCAAAAAAGTCCACTCCCCGATCCACACCTTCCAGTATATTGGCAGGGGTCCCTACCCCCATCAGGTAAGTCGGCTTTTCAACAGGAAGATGAGGTACTACCGCATCCAAAATCCGGTACATTTCTTCATGGCTCTCCCCCACCGCAAGTCCGCCGATGGCATAACCCTCCATGTCAAGCTCTGCAATCTGCTTTGCATGTTCAACGCGGATATCTTCGTATACTCCGCCCTGATTGATTCCAAAAAGCATCTGCTCTTTATTAATGGTATCTGGCAGCGCGTTCAGACGTTCCATCTCTGTCTGGCAGCGTTTAAGCCACCTGGTTGTCCTGGCTACGGAATCTCTCATATATTCCCTGTCTGCCACGCTGGAAGGGCATTCGTCAAAGGCCATGGCGATAGTGGATGCCAAATTAGATTGAATCTGCATACTCTCCTCCGGACCCATAAAAATCTTCCGCCCGTCCACATGGGAATGGAAATGGACTCCCTCCTCCTTTATCTTTCTTAAATCTGAAAGGGAAAACACCTGAAACCCGCCTGAATCTGTCAGTATTGGCTTGTCCCACTTCATAAATTTGTGAAGACCGCCCAGTTTTTTTACAACTCCGTCTCCCGGCCGCACGTGAAGATGATAAGTATTAGACAGTTCTACCTGTGTCTTAATTGTATTCAAATCATCTGTGGATACTGCTCCTTTGATAGCCGCCGCAGTTCCTACATTCATAAAAACAGGAGTCTCAATGACTCCATGTACCGTATGAAGACGGCCCCGCTTTGCAAGACCGTCCCGCTTCAGTAATTCGTACATAACCACCTCTTAATCTTAGTTTCAGTTCAGCCATAAGTTTGATTTCTCATAGCTGAACTGTAATTAATAATGCACAACGACCGGGGTCCCTACCGCCAGCATGTTAAATAAAGCTTCTGCCTTATCATAAGGCATATTGATACAGCCGTGAGAACCTACATTAGGAATTTGATTTAAGGAACCTCCAAATGCACTTTGCCATATAGCATCATGGAAGCCAATTCCGGTCCAAGTAATCCGCATCCAAAAGGTAACGGGTGTCTCATATTCCGGCTTTCCTGTCGCAGGGTCAATCTCTCCTACAAGTGTCTTATCCCTCTGGCTTTCCAAAACACTGAATACACCCGGGGGAGTTATCTTTTCTGGAATAGGCTCTCCGGTAACTACATCGGATTCCAGTACAACCGCACCATCTACAATATACCACATATACTGGGCGGATAAATCCACCTCAGCATAAGTATTGCCCCAATCCGCCGCCGCGTGTGCCGCCGCTGTCTGATAGTAAGCCGGTTCCTTTGACACTGTCTCTCCGTTTTTAATACTGTCTGTCAGTGCTACAAATTCGGCATCCTCATCAATAGACCACCCATAGGTGCCGCCGGAAACTTCCGCCACCTTTCCTGTAGGTGTAGTAATCGTTCTCGCTGTTCCTACCGTATCATATTTATCCCCAAATTCTGTAAGCCATGCTTTGACTGCATCTTCCTTAAATATTACATTCATACTGTCATCTACAGAAAGCCATGTAGAAATCAGTGCCTTATCCACAACTTCCGTCTCCTTCATTGTATATGTAATACTGGCTTTACTGTAGTTGTTCATGATATCGCATGCCTTTTTTACTTCCTCAGATTCAGAAGTATACTTAGGCAGTGCATAGCACTTTTCTTTTTCCATGTCCAGTTTTGTTTTAAACTCCGAAATGTACTGATGTACCTTCTCGTTCAATGCATCCATATCCACCGCTGTGCCAATCACTTCCGGCTCAATTACGTATTTTTCTCCGTTAAACTTAGGATATGCTGACTTTGCAGCTATCTGCTCTGCAGTAACCGCCTGAAGGCTCTGAATCTTACTGTCCAGCGCAGACTGGTCGTAAGATACCTCAATGGTTACGTCCGACGAATTTTCAGAAAAAAAGGATGCCGGCCATAAAAACCCATTCTGTTTCCCAAGCGCCTTCACTATGCTGTCATTTTCTTTGTATGCCAGGGATATATCGCTGCCCTCAATTGTATCAGATTTATCATCTTTTTCCAAAACAGTCAGCTTATAACCTTTTACCTGGTCCTTCAAAAATGCCTCCACATCGGCGGCTGTTTTACCTGAAAAGTCGTGACCGTTTATCTTCGTATTTAGTAAAAAGTGGCTATTAAAAAATACGGAGACCCCGATATATGCGAGGAGAAGAACAGCCACAGTGCATCCAAGGATAATCCAGAGTTTTTTCATATTTCTGCCTCGCTTATGCCTGGTTTTCTTATTTTTCTTCCTTGGTTCATCCTCCTCAAAAGCGGCTTCAAGGTCATCCTCATCCTCAAAAACAACTTCAAAATCTTCTCCAAAGGTATCATCCAGGCGGGATTCTCCTTCATCTACTGCAGACAAAGCCTCTTTTTCTGCTTCAGCTCCGTCTTTGACCACATCCTCCGGCTGTACTTCCGTCTCTTCCTCATCGTCATCATCAAGGAAATAATCTTCGTCCTGCTCATCTATTATGTCATCAAGGAAGTTCTCTTCGTCCTGCTCATCTATTGGGTCATCAAGAAAGTACTCTTCATCCCGCTCATCTATTACATCATCATCAAGGTAATTATCTTCAGCAGCTTCATCTATATCATCCAGATAGTAATCTTCATCCATTTCTTTCTCTTTTGAGTTAAAATCGTCTGGCTCTTTTATGTTCCTTTCGCTCATTTAGTGTTACTCCCTCTTTTTTTCTCAATATCTAGCCCACATTATATTACGAAATAAGAAAAATGTACAGTGAAATGCATGAATTTTAAGAAATTGTTACAGTTCAACCATAAGCTCGATTTTGCCCCAAGGGTACCGTCCTTGCTAAGCAACCACATTACGGTTGCTAACCAACGACATGCGCTTCGTTCCATCTCGCTTTGGCAGAGCGCCAAATAAATGTCCAGGGATAACTGCATACACAAGCAAGCTTTCTCCTACAGCTATCCCTGGACATTTGCATGGCTGAACTGTAACGGTAAATTAATGATTGCACCTTTATATAACTTCTTATATAATAAGTCTATGTGTAAAAAGAAAGGAGTATTTCTATGAGCGGCTCAACATTTGGTAAATTATTTCGTGTAACAACATGGGGGGAATCCCATGGTTTAGCTATAGGTGCTGTTGTGGACGGCTGTCCAGCTGGTCTTTCTCTCTGTGAAGATGATATACAGATTTTTTTTAACCGGAGAAAGCCGGGTCAGAGCAGATATACAACAATGAGAAAAGAAACGGATCAGGTAGAGATTTTATCTGGTGTATTTGAAGGGAAGACTACAGGAGCACCAATTTCTCTTATAGTCCGCAATCTGGACCAGCGTCCCAAGGATTATGGAAATCTGGTAAATACTTACCGCCCCGGACATGCAGACTTTACTTTTACAGAAAAATACGGTATCCGTGACTACCGCGGAGGCGGCCGTTCTTCTGGCCGGGAGACTATCGGGCGTGTGGCAGCGGGAGCTATTGCTTCCTTATTGTTAAAGGAAATGGGAATTAAACTTACGGCATACACAAAGTCTGTAGGGCCGGTAGTCATTTCTCCGGAAGATTACCATTTTTCACAAATTACAGAAAACAGTCTGTATATGCCCAACAATGAGGCGGCTGCAAAAGCAGCTTCTTATCTGGATACCTTAATCAAAAGTCTGGACTCCTCCGGCGGTACGATAGAATGTGTGGTAACCGGTCTCCCTGTGGGGCTTGGAGAGCCTGTATTTGATAAACTGGATGCAAACCTTGCAAAAGCTGTTATGTCTGTAGGCGCTGTAAAAGCTGTGGAAATCGGGGATGGTACCAGTGTTGTCACATCCACCGGCAGTAAGAACAATGATCCTTTCTGCATTGCAGACGGCAAGATAACAAAAAAGACAAACCACTCCGGCGGTATACTGGGGGGGATGAGTGACGGCTCCACCCTTTTACTCCGCGCTTCTGTGAAACCTACCTCTTCCATTGCCCAGATGCAGAATACGGTAACAGAATCTGGTGAGGAAGTAGAACTCTCCATTCACGGACGCCATGATCCTATCATTGTACCCCGTGCAGTCGTTGTGGTAGAATCTATGACGGCCCTCACACTGGTAGATCTGCTTCTGGAAAACATGACCAGCCGTCTGGATAATGTAAAAGCTTTTTATACGGAGGAAAAGAATGTCCAATAAGTTAATTGATATTGTAAACATCACAAAATCATTTGATGAAAATGTAGTTTTGGATCAGCTGAATCTCTATATCCGTGAAAATGAATTTCTTACACTTCTGGGGCCAAGCGGCTGCGGAAAGACTACTCTTCTTAGAATTTTGGGCGGCTTTGAGCTTCCGGATTCCGGAGATATTATTTTTGACGGCAGAAATATCAACAGCCTGCCGCCGAACCGCAGACAGTTAAACACCGTATTTCAGAAATATGCCCTCTTTTCCCATATGTCTATCGCAGATAATATTGCTTTTGGCTTAAAAATCAAAGGGAAAACAAAAGGCTACATCCAGGATAAGATCCGGTATGCTTTAAAACTCGTGAATCTGGAAGGCTATGAAAACCGCACTCCAGATTCTTTAAGCGGCGGTCAGCAGCAGCGTATCGCTATCGCCCGCGCCATTGTCAATGAGCCAAAGGTTCTCCTTTTGGACGAGCCCCTTGGCGCCCTGGATTTGAAACTGCGCCAGGACATGCAGTATGAACTGATACGTTTAAAAAATGAACTGGGTATTACTTTCGTCTATGTCACCCATGACCAGGAGGAGGCCCTGACGATGTCTGACACGATAGTGGTCATGAATCAGGGATATATCCAGCAGATTGGGACCCCGGAAGACATCTATAATGAACCGCAGAACGCCTTTGTTGCAGATTTCATCGGTGACAGCAATATTCTTCCGGCTACTATGGTCGAGGATAAAGTGGTAAAAATGCTGGGGGCAGTATGGCAGTGTGTAGATATAGGATTCGGAAAAAACAAACCGGTAGATGCAGTCATCCGTCCCGAAGACATTGATCTGGTAAAGCCGGAAGAAGGAATTATTGAGGGTGTGGTTACCCACCTGATTTTCAAAGGAGTTCACTATGAAATGGAGGTTCTGGCAAACAACTATGAACTTCTGGTACACAGTACCGATATGTTTCCTGTAGGAACCGAAGTTGGAATTAAAGTAGATCCCTTTGACATTCAGATTATGCAAAAACCGGAATCTGAAGACGAGGAGGCCGCCGGAGTTGAAGAGTAGAAAATTATTAACCGGCCCTTATTTGTTCTGGGCAGCGTCCTTTATTATCATTCCCCTTCTCATGATTGTCTACTATGGATTGACAAACAAAGAAAGAAATTTCACATTGCAGAATCTTGCACAGATTACAACTCCTGAGAATTTAAAAGCTCTGGGGCTGGCTCTTCTGCTCTCTTTTATCAGTACCCTGATCTGCCTCGTACTTGCATATCCTCTGGCTATGATTCTTTCCGAAAAAAATGTAAACCAGAGCAGTTTTATTGTGCTGATTTTTATTCTGCCTATGTGGATGAATTCTCTTCTGCGCACACTGGCATGGCAGAACCTTCTGGAGAAAAATGGAGTGATTAATCTGATTCTTGGATTTTTCCACCTACCGGCACAGACTCTGATAAATACGCCTTATGCGATTATTCTAGGCATGGTATATAACTTTCTGCCTTTTATGGTGCTGCCTATTTATAACGTGCTTTCTAAGATTGACAAAGATGTTATCTTTGCCGCCCGTGATTTAGGAGCCAGCACTTTACAGACTTTCCTGAGAATCATCATGCCTCTCAGCATTCCGGGAATCATCAGCGGAATTACGATGGTATTTGTGCCTTCTCTGACCACCTTTGTAATCTCAGATTTGCTGGGTGGAAGTAAAATACTTTTAATTGGAAATGTCATTGAGCAGGAATTTAAACAAGGAAGTAACTGGAATGTGGGTTCCGGTCTTTCTCTTGTTCTCATGATATTTATTATTGCAAGTATGGCATTGATTGCAAAATACGATAAAGATGGGGAGGGAACTGCATTTTGATTAAGAACACTGCAAAACGTTTTTATCTGACATTGATATTTATTCTGCTTTATGCCCCCATTGTCACTTTGGTCGTTTTATCCTTTAACAGCTCCAAGACCCGCGCAAAATGGGGCGGCTTTACAGGGAAGTGGTATATCACCCTTTTCCAGGACCAGTATATCATGAATGCACTTTACACTACACTGATTATTGCTCTGGTTTCCGCTTTAATTGCAACAATTATTGGAACAGCTGCTGCTATCGGTATCCAGGCAATGAAGCCAAGGTTCCGCACCTTCACTCTGGGCGTTACTAATATTCCCATGCTGAATGCGGATATCGTCACAGGGATATCCCTGATGCTCTTATTTATTGCATTTCAGTTTTCTCTGGGATTTAAAACAATTTTATTGGCACACATTACCTTTAACATTCCCTACGTTATTTTAAGTGTCCTGCCCAAACTCAAGCAGACAAGTAAAAGTACCTTCGAAGCTGCGCTGGATTTAGGTGCCTCACCAGTCTACGCCTTTTTTAAGGTTGTGTTCCCGGATATCCTTCCAGGTGTCTTTTCAGGATTTTTACTTGCTTTCACCATGTCTCTGGACGATTTTGTCATTACACACTTTACAAAGGGGCCGGGAGTGGATACACTTTCTACCAAGATATACAGCGAAGTACGAAAGGGAATCCGTCCGGAAATGTATGCCCTTTCCACCATCATGTTTATTACAATGCTGGTATTGCTCATGCTGGTAAACGCGGCGCCGGAAAAGAAAGAAGCCCTCTCTGCCAAACGTCTGGAAATCAGAAGGAAGCATAAGGTTTCCCGGTTTATTGTCCGGAAGCTGGTTCCAGCCGCAATTGTGGTTGTCATTATTGCAGGAGGTTTCTTCTATGGCTCTCAAAGCAGCACAGCAGGAAACAACCAGGTCATTGTCTATAACTGGGGCGAATATATAAATCCGGAAGTGCTCACTGTGTTTGAAGAAGAAACAGGCATTCATGTCGTTTATGAGGAGTATGAGACAAACGAGATTATGTATCCGAAAATTCAGTCGGGGGCTATTGCATATGACGTGGTCTGTCCGTCGGACTATATGATACAGCGTATGATTGAAAATGATTTGCTGGCAGAAATTAACTTTGATAATATCCCAAATATCAAATACATTGATAGTACCTATCTGAATCAGGCTCGGCAGTTTGATCCCGAAAACAAATATTCCGTCCCCTACTTGTTCGGTACCGTGGGAATTTTGTACAATAAAACGATGGTGGACGAACCGGTAGACAGCTGGAGTATTCTGTGGGATGAAAAGTATGCAGGCAATATTCTGATGCAGGACAGTGTCCGCGATGCTTTCGGTATTACACTTAAGTATTTGGGATACTCTTTGAACTCTACTGATTTGGATGAATTGGAAGCTGCGAAACAGATGCTCATAAAACAAAAGCCTCTTGTACAGGCTTATGTCATTGATCAGGTACGTGACAAAATGATAGGAGGCGAAGCAGCACTTGGTGTAATTTATTCCGGAGAAGCACTTTATACACAGACAGAAAATTCAGACCTGGAATATGTCATTCCAAAAGAAGGTTCCAATCTCTGGATTGATTCATGGGCTATTCCCAAAAATGCGGAGCATAAGGAAAATGCGGAAGCATTTATCAACTTCCTCTGCCGCCCGGATATTGCAAAAATGAATTATGATTATACCACCTATTCAATTCCTAATTCTGAGGGAAGAAAGCTCATAGAAGATGAGCGGCTGCGAAACAGTCAAATTACATTCCCCGGCCCGGAAGAGCTGATTAACTGTGAGACATTCCAGTTCCTGGGAGATGATAACGATGCATTATATAACCGTCTTTGGAGAGAAGTAAAGTCAAAATAAACACTCTGCTTATGCAGCATAAGGCTTTGTATTTTAAAGCCTTATGCTGCAAAGCACAACCTGCTGGCTTAGTGAGGTTCTTTCGAACTTAGCAGCATGGTTGTTTCCATTGTCCTTTGAACTGTAACATATCTCTTTATCCATACTTTCTACTACACATTAAAGCATCCGCCTCCGATAAATTCCCTTAATAGTGAATTGGTAGGCACCGGCTCGCTTCCAATCCCCACAAAATAATCAAAAAATTTCAGCAGCCGCTTTGCTTCTACATACTCAGGACAGTCTTTTCCCATTCCAAACAGAAGGGGCTCTACATATTGCTTTAATACTGCCAGTTCATAGAGCAGTGAAGAATTAAACATTACATCAGCTTCCTCCTGATAAGGAAAGATGTTCTGCTCCTCCCCTCTTCTGACAGAAGGCCACATGGCAATGGTATTCCGTGCCGAGGTTCCCCGTGTTCTTGCATCCCTCACAATACGGCGTATCAGCCTTCCGTCTGTAGATGGAATCCGGTTATGCTCGTCAATATTAAGCTGAGTCAGGGCGCTGATATAAATTTTAAACTGGCTGTCAGAATCCAAAGATTCCGTCAATCCAGGATTCAGGCAGTGAATTCCCTCAATCACGAGAATATCCTGCTCGCCCAGCTTCTTGGGATTTGCATCATACTCCCTTTTTCCTGTCTTAAAATTAAATATAGGCAGATGAACTTCTTTTCCGGTCAGAAGGTCCTGCATATCTTCATTAAACTTATGGACATCAATTGCCTCCAGGCATTCAAAGTTGTAGTTTCCGTTTTCATCTCTTGGAGTCAGCTCTCTTTCCACGAAATAATTATCCACTGCTATGGGATGGGGACTCATACCATTTACTCTGAGCTGGACAGATAAACGATGGGAAAATGTGGTCTTTCCTGAAGATGACGGACCTGCAACAAGCACAAATTTTATATCTGGTTTTTCTGCGATTTGTTTTGCTATCTCACTAATCTGCCGTTCCTGATATGCTTCCTGCACCAGTACTACTTCACTCATATTCTGTCTGGTCACCATATCATTCAGGGCACCAACGGTGTCAATCCCCTGTAAATCTCCCCACTGAATCGACTTTTTCAATACCTGGAAGAGTTTCGGTCTTGGTTCAAAGGGGCCCACCGTCTCAGGTGCTTTCAGAGTAGGCATTTGAATAATAAATCCTCCGTCATATAAGTGAAGGGAATAATATTTCAGATATCCGGCATCCGGCACCATATACCCGTAATAATAATCCTCAAATTCATTCATGCTGTATATATTAACTTTAGATACACGCCTGTATTCAAAGAGCCGCTCCTTGTCATACATGCGGTGCTTTCTGAAAAGCTCTACCGCCTCACTTGTATGAATAGAGCGTTTTTGAATGGGGATTCTTTCCTCTGACAGTTTTCTCATACGTGCGTCTACCAATTCCAGAAAATCCTGGTTCAGTTTCACATCTCCTTCCACCGTACAATAATAACCTTTGCTCAGGGAAAAGTGAATTCTGACTCTCTCTACTTTGTCATGTCCACCTACATCATGTACTGCTTTCACAAGCATAAAACAGAGACTCCGCTTATAAGTCTCATATCCAATTGCATCTCCGGTCGTAATAAATTGTATTTCGCAGTCTGTTTCCAGCGTTTTATCCAATTCCTGTAAGTGAAATTGATTCACAAAAACCAGCACAATCTGATGTGCATATTTTTCCTGAAAATCTTCTGCTATCTTCTGATAAGTAACCCCGGCCGCATATTCTTTTGTTTCATTCCCAATCTGCACTGTGCAAGTTCTTGTTTTCATAAACTTTCCTTGTAACTGAACTGTTACTTTTCCTTTCTTAAACTATTTGAAATGGATGCAAAACCGGAGCCATTACTACACGCAGGCCCGGAAGCTTTTTCTGCAGGAATTCTTTCATATCTTCCATGAAAATATATTCTGTTCCATAATGTCCTGCATCAATTACTGAAAGACCCTGTTCCACCGCATCCAGCCCATCGTGATGTCCAATATCTCCTGTGACCAGCACATCTGCCCCTTTTCTCAGTGCCGGAGCTATGGCACTCTTCCCGGAGCCAGGGGAAACAGCCAGTCTGCAGACCCTTTTATCCGGACTGCCAAATACTTTCACTGAATCTAATTTTAGTTTATTCTTCACATACACACAACATTCCTCAAGAGTCATGTCCCCTTTCAGGGTCCCTGCACGTCCAATTCCCTGGCAAACTCCATCTTCTTCTAAAGTGGGATCCAGAACTTCCGCTTCTTCCAGCTCAAGGATTCTTCCGGAAAGTGCTGCCATGCCGAGGACATCATAGTTTGTATGCATTGCATAATAAGAAATATCGCTTTGAATCAGCTTTACAATTCTCCTGCCCACAAAATCTTCATCCGTTATACTTTTCAGGGGAGAAAAAATCAGCGGATGATGGGTAATCAGCATATCTGCGCCTGCTGCCTCCGCCTGGAGAATCACCTCTTTTGTGACGTCCAGCGCCAGATATACACAGCCAACCTCTTTCTCACTTCTGCCTGCCAGCAGGCCCACATTATCAAAATCCAATGCCGCCGACTTTGGATAAGCTGCCTCTATTACTTTTATAATTTCCTTACAAAGCATAATATTCCAACCCCTTTTCCGTATCCGCCAATTCCTGCTCCAATTCTTTCATGCGCCGCTTTGCATGAATACTGTCCTGCATCCTTAAACTTTCCAGTATCCCTGTTTTCAATGCCTTTTCTCTCTCCAAAAATTGCTTCAGCACAGGATTTTTCCCCCGGAGCAGGTATTTTCCATATTGTATTTCTGTTTCTGTCCAAATGTCTTCCGAGGACTGTACGGAATCCCCTATTTCCTCGGGGGTTCTTATTTTTGTATTATGTATCTTTGACCGGGGGGGCTTTACCTTCATCATAGGATAAAACTTCCCTTCATCAAAGACCATATCCTCCTCTATAAACAAAAAACCTTCCTGTAAAAGAAAGGCCCTGACTTTTGCAATTTCAGACTGCGGCTGCAAAATACATTCTTTCAGGCTCACTGTCACATTCCAGTCTTTTTTCAAAATTTTTATAATGAGCGTGCCGCCCATCCCGGCAATAACTGCCGAATCAGCCTCCCCGGAGGAAAGCTCTGCAAATCCATTGGAAAGCCGCAGTTCAATCTTATCTGACAGCCCGCTTTCCAAAACATGCTCTTGGGCACGCATCAGCGGCCCTTCATTAATATCCATTGCAACAGCCTGAGGAATCCGTCCTTCTTCCATAAGGTATATGGGGATATAGGCATGGTCTGTGCCTATATCCGCCATTTTATATCCGGCGCTCACCATATTGGCGACTGCCTGCATTCTTTTTGTCAGTTCCATCTCACTCTACCTAGTCCAGATAATCTCTCAGCTTACGGCTGCGGCTTGGGTGACGCAGTTTTCTGAGTGCCTTGGCTTCAATCTGACGGATACGTTCACGGGTGACATCAAATTCCTTGCCAACCTCTTCCAGAGTTCTTGCCCTTCCGTCATTCATACCGAAACGCAGGCGCAGCACCTTCTGTTCTCTTTCTGTCAGCGTATCCAGCACCTCGTCAAGCTGTTCTTTCAGCAATGTCTGTGCTGCTGCTTCCGCCGGAACGGGTACATTATCGTCCTGTATAAAGTCCCCCAGATGGCTGTCTTCCTCCTCACCAATGGGAGTCTCCAAAGAAACCGGTTCCTGGGAAATCTTGAGAATTTCACGCACACGGTCTACAGGCATGTCCAGTTCTTTCGCAATCTCTTCCGGCGTGGGTTCCCGTCCTAACTCCTGCAAAAGCTGTCTGGACACACGGATCAGCTTGTTAATCGTCTCTACCATGTGCACCGGTATACGGATTGTTCTGGCCTGATCTGCAATGGCTCTTGTTATAGCCTGACGAATCCACCAGGTTGCATACGTACTGAACTTATATCCTTTGTGGTAATCAAACTTTTCTACCGCTTTAATTAGTCCCAGATTCCCCTCCTGAATCAGGTCCAGAAACAGCATTCCACGGCCTACATAACGCTTTGCAATACTTACCACAAGGCGCAGGTTGGCTTCTGCCAGCTCCTTCTTCGCATCCTCATCACCGTTTTCCATCCGCTGTGCCAGTTCAATCTCTCTTTCCGCACTCAGAAGAGGAACCTTACCAATTTCTTTCAGGTACATACGCACTGGATCTTCGATACTGACTCCATCCGGCACAGTCAGATCAATATTCTCCATATCCACTTCGTCTTCATCAGAAATAATGACTTCCACATCCACATCATCCTCATCACCGCTGATGCGAAGCACGTCTATATTATTTGACTCCAGATGGTCAAACACCTTTTCCATCTGTTCCGCGTCTAATTCCATGTCATTGAAAAAGTCATTGATTTCCTGAAGCTCCAAAATACTCTTCTTTTTCTTTCCCAATGTAACAAGTTCTTTTAGCCTCTCGTCAAATTTCTGTATGTTTTCTTCCATGTGTCCATCCTTCCTTTGCCTGCACACAGTACAGGGCTATCTTGTTTTATTTTATCCTTATTCAATAGAAATATGCAGGTTCTTTATATCATCCAGCATACGCTTCTCTCCCATCAGTCTTTGCAGGCCCCCAAAATCAGTAGGTTCCAGATGCATCATTTGGTAATCAATGCTGTTTGCCTTGACACGGAATATCGTTTCCTTCAAGGCCTGTTCCTGTTCCTCTTTGGTAGAAAGCTCTTTGATTTTTGTATGGAATAAAGAAGCGGCCTCCCGGTGTTCTTCCTCTTCTGTAAAATGATTCAGTATCTTCGCCGGATTCAGTTCTCCTGAAGCATACTGTCCGTAAAGCAGTTCAGCTACGGTTTTGTACAGTTTTTTTGTAAAATCCTCAGGACTGATGTACTTTTGTATGAGGCCCAGAAGTCTCTCCTCTTCAATCATCCACGTCAGCAGAACCTTCTGGGATACAAGAATCCCATCCTCCTTTGGCTTTTCCCTGCCTGCTGCCGTTTTAGGGCGTGCAGCTGGTTTTGCCATTCCTTCACTGATTGCTGTTTTTATGACTAACTTTTTGAGGCTCTCCTCACTGACCCGGTATTCCCTTGCTGCTGCTTCAATATAGTTATTTCTCTCCAATTCATCCTCAAACCCGGTAAGTCTTCTGGCAGTTTCCTGAAAAAAGGCAGTCTTTCCCTCAGGAGAGTCCATGTCATAATCCTTGGAAAGAATCTCAAGGCTAAAAAGGAATCCATTTCTTGCCTTTCCGATTCTCTTTTCAAATTCTTCCGCCCCCAGATTCTGTATAAACTCATCTGGATCCTTATAAGGGTCCATACGAATCACTTTTGCAGAAATTCCGGCCTCTTTGAGAATTGGAACTGCTCTGAGCGCAGCCCGCGTTCCCGCATCATCACTGTCGTAGGTCAAATACACCTCCTGTACATAACGTTTCATCAGCGAAGCATGTCCCGCTGTCAGTGCCGTTCCCAGGGATGCTACTGCGTTGGTAAAGCCGGCCTGATGCAGTGATATCACATCCATATAACCTTCGCACAGTAAAAAATAAGGCTTCCGCGAAGTACGTGCCCGGTTTAAACCATACAAATTACGGCTTTTATCAAAAACAGCAGTTTCCGGGGAATTTAGGTATTTTGGTTTCCCGTCCCCCATGACACGCCCTCCGAACCCAATGACCCGGTTATTCACATCCATAATCGGAAACATTACCCTATTCCAGAACTTATCATAGATACCGTTCTTTTCATCTGTATTTACGAGACCTGCCTGACGTATTAAATCTTCGCTGTAGCCTTTGTTTCTCAGATATTGGAACAAATCATTATTGTATTTGTTGGAATATCCGATTCCGAAAGCTTTTATCATGTCATCAGAAAGTTTTCGATTTTTTAGATATGTATATGCAGCCTTTCCCTGCTCTGATTTGAGCTGTACATAAAAATACTGGGCGGCAGCCTTATTGATTTCTAAAAGTACGCTGCGTAAGTCTGCTTTTTCCTTTGCCTCCTTTGAAAATTCCATCTCAGGAAGATCCACTCCCGCTCTGTCGGCAAGAACCTTTACAGCTTCCACAAAAGAAAAGTTTTCATACTCCATCAAAAATGTAAATACATTGCCCCCTGCACCGCAGCCGAAGCAATAGTACATTTGCTTGCCTCTGCTCACAGAAAAGGAAGGGGACTTTTCATTATGAAACGGGCAGAGTCCAAAGTGGGAGCTGCCCTTCTTTTGCAGCCGCACATAGCCGGAAATCACATCTACAATGTCACTTTTTGCTCTTACTTCTTCTATCAGTTCCTCTGGGTAATACATATAAGCCTCCACATATTAATGCCACACTATATATATTCGACAAAACATTCTAATTTCCTTTAAATAAAGTAATTTAATTTTTCCACGCTTCCGGAACGAAAAATTCTTCATACTTTTTAACAGCATAGTTGTCCGTCATACCCGCTATGTAATCGCAGACTGCCTGTTCCCTGCAGGTTCCCATTTTATCCATGGAGTCCAGATACTGCCCGGGAAGCTGTCCCAAATGCCTGATATAATAATCATATAATTGCTCAATTAAATGGACGGCTTTATCTTCTTCCCCTTTTGCACCGGGGTTCATGTACACATTTTCAAACATAAATTTCCGAAGCCCTATCATAGCATCACGAACTTCATCAGACATAATAATAGCAGGTCTGTCCATACTGTGTGTAATGACATCATGGACCATTGTATTTAAGCGTTCTCTGCTGGTGCTTCCCAGGACCTTGCGGTATTTGGGCGGAATATCCTTCTCCACAAGTATGCCTCCCCGGATTGCATCATCAATATCATGATTGATATACGCAATCTTATCAGAAAGCCTCAGTACCTGTCCTTCCAGCGTATGGGGATTGCCCGATGTCTGATGGTTCAGTATACCATCCCGCACCTCCCATGTGAGATTAAGTCCCATTCCCTGCTTTTCTATACATTCAACAACCCGTATACTCTGCTCATTGTGGGAAAAACGATATACTTTGTTCAGCGCACGTTCTCCCGCATGTCCAAAAGGTGTATGCCCCAGGTCGTGCCCCAGAGCAATGGCTTCTACTAAATCTTCATTGAGCCTGAGAGCTTTCGCTATAGTCCTCGCGTTCTGAGACACCTCGAGGGTGTGGGTAAGCCTTGTTCTGTAATGGTCTCCTTTAGGGAGTAAAAATACCTGAGTTTTTTGCTTGAGGCGCCGGAAAGCCTTGCAGTGCAAAATACGGTCCCGGTCCCGCTGAAATACGGGACGTATATCACACTGCACTTCTACCCTTTCTCTGCCTTTTGAATTCCTGCTCAACATGGCATGAGGACTTAAATATTCCAATTCCCGCTCTTCAAGCTGTTCCCTGATTGTCATAAGCTCTCCCTCAAAATGAATCCTGATATATACGATAAATGCATCCTGATATATATTATATTCTGTGTCCCCGGGCTATTTCCTTTTTATTGCACTCCTGCGTGCCTTTTCACTGCCTGCTGCCTTCCCGCCAATATGTTCTTCTATGGCCTGCACAACAGATTGAATCACTTTAATACGTGCATAATATTTATCATTGCCCTCTACGACAATCCATGGAGCATATTCCGTTGAAGTCCGGATTAACATCTCATCTACAGCTTCCTTATATTGATCCCATTTTTCTCTGTTTCTCCAGTCCTCCTCCGTAATCTTCCACTGTTTTTCCGGATTTTCCTGACGTGCGGTGAAACGCCGTTCTTGTTCCTCCTGGTCTATCTGCATCCAAAATTTCAGCACAACAGCGCCTTCATCTGAAAGGTCCTTTTCCATATCATTGATTTCCTTGTATGCTCTCTGCCATTCCTGTCTTGTACAAAACCCTTCAATGCGCTCTACCATTACACGCCCGTACCATGTTCTGTCAAATATGGCAACATGTCCGTCCTTGGGCATTGCCCGCCAAAACCGCCAGAGATAGTGGTGGGCCTTTTCAATGTCATTGGGTGATGCGGTGGGATTCACAACAAAGCCCCTTGGATCCATCTTCTCTGTCAGCCGCTTAATTGCACCGCCTTTTCCCCCGGCATCCCATCCCTCAAAACAAAGTACTACCGGAATCCGTCTTCTATAGACTTCACCATGCAGCACTTTTATTCTTTTTTGCAGCTTCTTTAGCTGTTTTTCATATTCCTCCCTGCTCAGACTCAAAGTCAGATCCATCTTGTCAAGTACAGACTCCTGCAGCCCTTCCCCTGTCGTTTCCTGCTTATTCGGCTCCAAAGCAGAGGATTCACCCGCTGACATCTCTGCAATCGCTTCCGCAGCTTTTTCCTTTGCCTTCTCTTTTTTTAACTGCTCCAGCCGTTCTTCCAATGCCTTGATCACAACTGTGTAAATCTTGGCAGTAGCAAAACGTCGGTCCATAGCCGGGATAATGGTCCACGGTGCATAATCTGTATCCGTTATCTGCAGCATTTCTTCTATCATCTGAGCATATTCCTCATACCTGGCATTACGCTCCAAATCTCCCTTTGTAACACGCCATGCAGTTTCTTTTGAAGCTTTTAATTTTTCGAACCTCTTTTTCTGCTCTTCCTGGTCAATATCAAGCAGAAGCTTTATCATAACACATCCGTCGTCCGTCAACTGCTTCTCAAAAGAACAGATGGATTGATAAGCCTCTGTTATTTCTTTTTTCCTGGTTTTCTTGTCGAAGCGGTCAATCAGTACCCGTCTGTACCAGCTTCCGTCAAAAACCGCAATTCTGCCCCGCTCCGGAGTTTTGTTCCAAAACCGCCATAAAAAAGGGTGCATCTGTTCTTCTTCTGTTTCTCCTTTGACAGCATGTACCTGGAAACCTCTGGGATCCAGACTTTGAATAACCTTTCCTATCTGTAATCCTTTTCCCGATGCTCCAAAGCCCTCAAATACAATAATTACCGGTATATTCTGTGACTTACACTGCCGCTGCAATTCTCCAAGCCTTGCTTTGAGTCCCGGCATTTTTGCCTTATACTCCGTCTTATCCATTGATTTTGTAAGATCGACCTTCTCTAACATACTCTCTCCTCCCGACCTCGCACTGTTTTTAATATTTACATCTTTACATCTTTCAATACATAATCCGCACTTATTCTCTCGTTATATACATTTTAACAGAATATTTTCATTTTTGCATAAAAAATGGAAACTTTTCTAAAAATTTGTCCAATGCACTTTCCTCCTGACTGTTTCCTATTCCATAAATATTTATATATTCCTTTACCTTCTGTACATCTTCACAGGAAAAATGCCATACCTTATCCGGTGTCTTCTCTTCACTCCACATAGATGAAATGAGAGATCTATAAATGGAATTTTGATACCACTTGGAATCAATATTTAATCCGCCGTTTTGATTCAACCTTTCCTTTTCAGCGCTCTCTAAATCCTCCGTTTCTATACCCACATTTTTTTCATAATTTTCTTTATTGATGAAGCGGACATACTTTGCAGGCTCCGGTTTTATAATTTCTCCGTCCTCAACTACGTGCACAGTAACCTGGAATAAAGTTTCTTTCCCTTCGCCCTCTGGACCCATGCTGTCCTGTACCGAGTAAGTGAGTACGATATATCCTGACTCCTTGAACTCTGTGAACTCCCCGGGATGGAAGTCTGCCAGTTTCACCTTCTGCAGGATAGTTCCCGGATACAATACGTCATCTTCCTGGTCTTCTACTTTTAACCTGCCGTTCTCCAAAGCACTTTTTACAAGTACGTCCTCTGTAATAACACCATCTTGCGCCTCCTCCAAAGTAAAGTACCAGTCTGCAGCCTCTATAACAGGGAACTCATTATACTTTATTTTCACTTCCCACTCTAATATAGTTTCAGTGCCTGCACTGTCCGTAACTGCATACGTAATTTTATGTACAGCGGGAGACTCTTCTTTATCTAACTGCAGGAACCAGGTATCCAACTTGTATTCTTCTGGCATATCCCTTTCCCAGATATCAACAGTTCCCTTTCGTCTCTCACCGTCCATACGTCTGCCGTCAGCATATTTTATACGGATGATGCGAACATTCCTTGTGATATCACCATCCTCTTTATCAAAAGCCTTTATATTAGACAAAAGTATCTTTTTTGTAACTTCTGTACCCTCATAAAATTCCAAATTATCATCTGCCGAAATCTTGGGAGCTTCATCCCATATACTGTACAGCTCTGCCTCAGGAATGGCAGATCCACCGGCAGTATTCTTTTGCTGTTCTTTCGCCGTCTGATATAATTCTTCAAAAGTAATTTTGTTTTTCTGATTTTCCGGGTATCTTACATCTTTTATATTTGTTTTCGATTTATTGTTTCCCCACCCGGCAAAGGCATATCCCTTTCTTGAAAAATTAGTATATCCTGTATTTTTCTTTATTTCATATCCATTATTTTCCCTGCATTGCTTTAGGGTTACATATTCTGATCTGGGATGTCCTGAATCTGCATCATTTCCTATATAGGCTACCCTTATTTCTGTTTTCCAGACTGCATAAAGAGTTGTTCCCTTATTATTAGCAGCATGGATTGTATCTCCAGGCTGGTACTTTGCTTCTTTAGCATCTGGGTTCTCAGCCCATCCTTTAAATTCTATAGAACCAAAAGATGGGATTTGACCAGATATCCTTGCACTTTCATACCAAAACTTATTTGAATCTTTGGGGACCTGAATCGTATCATCGTTATAGTTCTTTTTATAATATATGGGATAATCCCGGCTGATTACAGCATCCGTATCCGCTGTAACCCCTCCTTCCGACTGGTAATCTCCGGGGCGCAGCAAATAAGGGGAATTGGGTGTTAACGCAAACTTCTGATAAACCTCACTGCCTTTTGCGCCCTTATAAGCTGCCCTTACGCACGTACGTCCTAATATGTAACTGGAGGGAGTTATAAGTGCAGCTGTCCTGCCAGATGTGAGGGCACCAGTCACTGTAACCATATTGCGGGTTTCCGGCAGATAAATATCGTTACTGCCGTCAATACATGCCCCGCCACTCATATTCATTATTCCGCCTTGATACACACCTCTTCCTAACGTGCTGCTGTTTCTGGAAATACTTCCTCCGGTAACACTCAATGTACCTAAATTGTAAATACCTCCGCCAAAAACTGCGCTATTGGA
This sequence comes from Faecalicatena contorta, assembly GCF_003149105.1. Taxonomy (GTDB): domain Bacteria; phylum Bacillota; class Clostridia; order Lachnospirales; family Lachnospiraceae; genus Muricomes; species Muricomes contortus_C. The sequence goes on from NZ_QGDS01000001.1 coordinate 643,357, forward strand.
ATAAACCTCCCCTCCTGATACTGTAAGAATTCCCGAATTGTATATTCCGCCTCCATTTTCTCCGGTTTTATTAGAATGTATGGCTCCTCCTGATATGGTGAATGATTTTGACGTGCGAATACCGCCGGCCCGGTTTTCATAAACCATTCCTCCTGATAAGGTGGTAGCTGCCTCAGTAACGATCCCTATTTCATTTTTAAAGATGCGAGGATGATTAGAAAGGATTAGTGTTCCGGACGGGGCCGCAGACCTTACTCCTGCAGAATTGTTTGAATAGATTTCTCCCCCGGAAATATTGGTTGTGCATACTCCGTTTGCTGCATATGCTGTCACACCGTCCACTGCGTTGCTGTAAATGGAACCGCCTGTAATGGTAATTGCGGTGTTACTAACCGCCCCCTGTGCCTCTATTCCTACGTAGCCGTTATGGTGCACCTTCCCGCCTGACATATGGATGATGCGTCCTCTCACCCCTGTAATGGAATTACTATGAATATCCCCGCCATATATATTTACCGTCCCGCCCCATGTTGTTATTCCCGCATGGCGGTTACCATAAATTATAACGTCATCGTATACGTTCGTAGTCCCCCATCCATTCCATATACCATTTGTTATGCCATTTCTCAGCCGCACTCCGGTTTTTAAGTTCATGGTTATTTTACAGGAAGAGGCAAGAATCCCCGAAGAACATTTTCCGTTTCCATCAATGGTGAGAGTATAGCCGTCCATGCCCGACAGAGTCCACGTGCCAGTCTTATCTTCCGGCGTGCTCTGAGGAGCTGCTATGATTCCTGCCGGTTCTTCTCCCAAATTCGAATTAGCAGTTATAACAACATTCTGCTCTTCCGGATATATAGTGAAGGATTTTGTTGTGACGTTATGTCCCGCAGTACAATTTCGGATTACATACATGGTACCCCCATCCGGCACAGCAGAAAACGCCCCATCAAATGTAGTATAATAGGTGCTTCCCACCCGTGCCACAGCATCCGTCTGCAAAGGATTGGAAGTAGGCCCCGGAGCCGGTAAACCGGCAGGAACAACTACAACCTGAAACGAATACATTGTTTTCGACAGGTGTACAGTTCCCGCTGTCTGTCCGTTCTTAGCCCACCCTAGCCATCCATAGCCTTCACAATATGCCCTGTAATACACGTCATAACCTGCTGTGTTTGCTCCTGTTAATTTTGCGCGGAATGCTTCCAGCCGTAACCCCTGACCTGCTGTACCTGATGTCCCGCCGTCATTCGCCCAGTTTATCCAGCCTTTCCCCTGTACATATGCCTGGTAAGTAATTCCAATGTCTTTGCCGCCTGTTACTTTTATCTGTAGTGCTTCAATACGTTTTCTCTCACCTGGGGAGCCTGCTTCTGCACCACTGCTCACCCAATCCTCCCAGCCATAGGCCTGACAGTAGGGTTTGTAAACAGCCTGGACCTCTGCTGCAGCCATCGTCATGATTCCAGGTATGTTTTTCCCAGGTTCTTCCCGGGCATTTTCTGTAACTTCTTCCTCTTTTACACTTCTTTCCTCATTTATGATTTCTTTCTCTTCTGTATTTTCCCCTGTTACAATTTCAAATCCATAAAGATTATAAATATATTTTTTCACTTCTTCTGATGCCCTTGTCCTATCCCCTTCGTTTGAGGCGCCCTCTATCCCGTCCAGCAGGCTCAGAAACTCCTTCACATCAAACTCTGCCATGGTTTGCAGGTATTCTACATAAAACTGAAATCCCTTGTCAGGATTATCTTCTTCCCATACCCGAAACTGGTCTTCCACTTGTTCTTTTTCCGTCACGTTCTTCTCGCCATGCCACACCGCCAGCATCTCGTAACATTTTAAGGCTTCATCCAGTTCTTCCGCTGTATTCCATTCTTCCTTGCCATTTATACCAGCTGAAAGCAGGGTATATTTATAAAATAAAGTGAATTTATATTGATTGTCCTGTCCAATCTTATCATAAAAATCCTTTTGCACTCTTTTCTCCAAATTTTGAAGTGCTTCCACCGTTCCTTTTTCCTTGTACAGCATTTCTATAACTGTCTCGAAGGTACAGACTGTATCTGTAAACATCTCTTCCAAACTCATCTCAATCTGATTTTCCTGCTCTACGCAAGCCTTATCCTGCTCCTCCTCTGCCTTACTCTCCACAGGGACACAGACAGCCAAAAATAACGATGCTGTCAATAGTATAAATGCTTTTTTACACCTTTTCATAGTTCCTCCTATTCTGTTGTTGTTTTCATTGAAAATAATAGTTGAAATTTTCGACTGAATTGTCGCTTAGAAATGGAAAATGAATATTTCCCAGATTCTTTGTGAAGGATTATATCACGGCACCTTAAAAAGTACAAGCAGTTACAAACTGATTACAGGAGAATTCCCTGTTATATAAAAATACCCCGGAACAAACAATGGCTTTGTTTCATTGTCTGCCGGAGAATTTCATTCTCTTATTCCTGGCTCTCGTCTTCCTGGAACATATTTATAAATATTTCTGCAATGTAAGGATCGAATTGAGTTCCTGCACAGCTCCGTATTTCTTCCAATGCCTCTTTGTGGCTTTTTGCTCTCGAATCATCTATGGTATTCGTCATGCGGTCATAAGCTTCTAGCACAGTTATTATACGTGCTTTCAATGGAATCTCCTCTTTACAAAGCCCTTTCGGATAGCCTGAGCCATCCCACCTTTCATGATGGGCCAGGACAATTCCTGCCAGCCCTACTGTAGTATCAAAATAACTTAGTATCCTGTATCCTACGGCCGGATGCAGTTTCACATCACTAATTTCCACAGTATTAAAAGTGCCGTCATTTTGCAGAACATCAGATCCTACCACTGCTTTTCCAATGTCATGCAGGTATGCCGCACTCTTCAGCTTGCTTATATCGGACTGGGACATCTTCATAACCTGCCCAAGCCTCCCGCACATATCCCTTACCCTTACAGCATGCTGTTTTTCCCAGTCACTTTTTGCAAACAGTGCATCAAGCATCATTTTTAATTCAAGGCTCTGGGTGTCACCTCGTTCCACAGACTTTATATTATACATTTTCACTTCCGCATTGCGCAGTACTTCAACGATATCTCCATCACTCTCTGTTTTTGTTGCATGCCCTATGGAAATACTGCACCGGACAGAATGAATCTTTTGTGTGGACAGTTCGCTTTTAATTCTCTTTGCAATCTGTTCTGCTTCTTCCTCATCTGTTTTTGGCAGAAACAGTACAAATTCATCCCCGCCCCACCGTGCAATAATATCACCGTCACGGCTTACCTTCTGCATAGCCTCAGAAGCCTTTTTCAGGAGCATATCACCTGAAGCATGTCCGAAAATGTCATTGGCCAGCTTTAAACTGTTCACATCCCCCATAAGAATTGAAATCGGCAGATGCTCCTTTGTATCCATGTGGTACATTTTTTCCTCGAAAAAGCATCTGTTATAAAGACCAGTCAGGGAATCATGAGAACTGATATATTCAATTTCCCTCTGACGTTTCTTTTTTTCCGTGACATCCCTGAAAACGAGTACAACACCGCCTACTTGCCCTGTGTCGTCCAAAATGGCTGCTCCGTTATCTTCCAGATGATACTTTTCACCATCTTTGGAAATCAAAACAACATGATCCCCCGTTTCCCTTGCCTTTCCCGTTGCAAATATTTTTTCAATGGTATCCGTAACGGTACGGCCTTCCTCCTCATGAGATAAAATAAAAACTTCCTTATAATTCATTCCTTCCGCTTCTTCCAGCGTCCATCCCGTCAGTCTGCACGCCACAGGATTCATAAACTCAATATCCCTGCCGCTGCCAATCACCATAACCCCATCCCCTATAGACAGAAGCGTCTGATAATATTTATTACGCTCATAAGTCAGAGTATGTATTCTTTTCGTTCTATCTGCCAGTAAAAACAACGAAACAATCAAAATACAGGAGATTATAACAATTGTAGAAAACAACATAACATGAAAAGTTTCCATTCCTATTATAATGTTCTTTGCCATAATCTCCTCCTGCCTGCTGTTGTATTTTACTCTGAGTATAATGTAAACTTGCTTACTTCTTCCCGCAGTATATCTGCCTGCGCAGACATTTCTTCACTTGTGGCCGAATTTTCCTCCGCAGTAGCTGCATTTGTCTGCACAACCGCAGCTACCTGTATCAGGCCAAACTGAATCTCCTCAATTGCTGTGGACTGCTCTGAAGATGCCTGCTCTATATTTGCAAAGCTTTCCGACACCTTTTTCATATTTGCCCCGACTTCCTGCAAGATTTGTGCTGTCTGCGCTGTGATAGCCGTTCCCTTAGACACAGTTGCAACAGAATTCTGAATCAGTTCCGAGGTCTGTTTTGCAGCCTCTGCAGACTTTCCGGCAAGATTGCGGACTTCATCAGCTACAACCGCAAAGCCTTTTCCAGCCTCTCCCGCACGGGCGGCCTCAATACTTGCATTTAATGAAAGAATATTCGTCTGAAATGCAATATCCTCAATTACTTTTGTAATATGAACAATTTGATTTGAAGCAGCATCAATTTCTGCCATGGCTTCTGTAAGGTTCTTCATGTAGTCATTTCCGGTGTGAATCTCAATCCCAACCTCTTCCACATACCGGGTCGCTTCCTGAACATTAGAAGCATTCTCCTCCGCCTGTCCCGCAACTCTTTCTACCGAAAGAGTAAGCTCATCAATAGATGATGCCTGCTCTGTAGAGCCTGCTGCCAGAGCCTGAGCCCCGCTGGACACCTGAGACGCGCCGGTACTCACTTGTTCAGCAGCAACATTTATCTGCCTCAATGTATGATTCAGTGAATGAAGAATAACCTCAAGTGCCTTCTGAATCGGATAAAACTCCCCGATGTACTCAATATCATTCTTCAGATTCAGATTCCCGTCTGACATTTGCGTAAGCTTGTTGGAAATATCGCCGATATATTTCTGAAGGGTGCTGCGGGTACTATGGATAGAATGTGCCAGCATCCCAATTTCAGACGTATCTGCTTCCAGAGAGAAATCAGAGGACAGGTTTCCCTGTGAAATCTCTCTCATCTCCCGCTCAACTGCAGCAATCGGGAAAAATACCTTTTTGCGTGTAATCAGCACAATACCCGTCTGTAATATAGCCACTGCCACAATTACACAAAATATAATTGTCTGAAAAATCAAATTCCTTGCATTAAGCTCGGTAATTGCACTCTCTGTACGCTCATCCAGCATCTTTAAAAATTCTGACTTTAACTCATCGATTTTTAAAATAGACGTATTATACTCATCACCGTACACATATTCCACAGCCTGCTTGGTGCGGTTTTCCGAGGCATTTTTTATAGCGTCTTGTTCCAGCGGCACAAGATTTGCGGAAATTCCTGACATTTCATCAATCTTCTGCTGCTCCGCCCCTGTAATGCCGATTTTTTTCATATTATCCAGCCCAGTGTCACGCCTTTTCAAGTTATTCAATTCATTCTCATAATTATCAGCATGTACCTGTTCTCCAGTCACTGCATATGCACGTACTTCAGCTGTCAGATAAGCGGAACCGCTCATAAAAAGACTGGCGTTCTCCGTCAAATCAAACCGCTCCTTATTTGCTTCGGAAATAGTTATGTTCATGCGGTATAAGAAGAAAAAGCAAACTGCAATACAAATTAACAATGCCAGGGATACCGAATTCAAAATATACATAAGAGTGGATTGCTTCATCTTTTTTTTCATAGTGTACTTTCTCCCTTATTCTTTTCTGTAAATGGCCGGCCTGATATATCTGTAACGTGTAGTCTCACGATTCAGTCCCTCTGAATGGCCAATAAACAAGAACCCACCTGGTTCGGTAATATCATATAATCTTTGAATCAGGCGCTCCTTAGTAGGACCATCAAAATAAATCATAACGTTACGGCAGAATATAACATCCATTTTCTTTTTAAATGGCAAAACAGTGTCCATCAAGTTAATATTCCCAAAAATCACCTCTTTTTTTATCTTGTCAGAAACAACACTCTGCTGGCTGTCATATGCTTTGAAATATTTCTTCTGCCAGCTCTGAGGAAGATCCGCTATCTTTTCATTAGAATAGACGCCCGCCTTTGCAGTAGAGAGAACTCCCTGGGAAATATCTGTAGCCAATATTTTTGTGTCCCACCCGGCTTTATTGGGTCCAAAGTATTCATCTATCAGCATCGCAAGGGTATAGGGTTCTTCTCCGGTAGAACAAGCAGCGCTCCAGATTCGCAAATCCTTGTTTCTCACCGTATTTGCCAGATATGGCAGGACTGTACTTTTAAAGTAATTAAAATGCTCCGGCTCTCTCATGAAAAAGGTATAATTTGTTGTAATCTTATCCAGCATCACAGATGCTGCCTTGCCGGTTTTATCCGCTTTTACATAATCCAGATATTCTGCCAGGCTGCTCATATTCATACTTGTAAGTAAACTGCCAAGCCTTCCCTCAATCAGGGTTTTTTTCTCATCCTTAAAATGAATTCCGTAATTCATTCTGATATAGTTGGCAAATTGCTTAAATTCCTGTTCTTGTATGACAATCATTAATATCCCCCTTAGAAGCGGATAAATAAACTGAGATTTTTCTCCGCTTTTTTATCGTATATGTATGCTCAAAAAATCCCCCTTTGTTTTTTAACACGCTTGAAAAGCTATGTTTCACATCATAAAGGAGGATTTTTATCATATTTAATTGTCAACCTTTTTTAACATTCCTTATTTGGACTTCCACAGGCTATGTAGGTTGCAGTATGCAAGTGCACCGATAACTTCATCTCCATCTGTAAGAGCAAATTCTGCCTTGGGTTCATCCCCAGGATTCAATTCTTTACGCTGCATTCCTTCTTTCGTACTGAGAACAATCCATTCGATATAATGCTCTTCTGCCATAGGATGCGGCACGGAACCTACTTCTACAGTAACTATATTTCCTTCTACACTGACTACAGGAACATGTTTCTCTGCCGCTGCATCTACACTTCCAGGTACAATCTCTTTCATAGGTTGTCCGCAGCATATTGTCGGTACTCCAGTATCTTTTACCATAGCAATTATTTTTCCGCAAATCTCACAGCTATAAAATTTTAATTCCATAAACTTACACTCCTTTGCCATATTTTAGTTTTAAGCTATTATACCACATTCTGTATTGCTAATCAACGAATATCCCTATGTATGATATGTTTTATATCAGCAATTTTCGCTTTATCCATAACCGACTCCTGATTAACCATTATGGCCTCTTCCAGTTCTCCCCGCAATATCCTGACTTCTTTTGGGGCTTCAATGGCAAGTTTCACTGCATCCGCTCCAACTTCCATAACAGAAATCCGGATATTGTCTCCTATTAAAAGTGTTTCTCCCTTTTTGCGCTGCAGTACAAGCATATCTTAATCCCCTTTCTTCTGGAATTCGCTCAGAGCATGACGCATTCGGTATTCCTCAGATGCAAGTATTACCTGCGCTGCCTGTCTGCTCTCTGTATTGACTACAATGGGGCATTTCAAATTCACTGTGCTTTGTTCCGATAATGTCCCAATAACACAGATTACATAAAATGAGAGCACTCCGGCATCCTCAGTCCCCAGATTTTTATAGTCTGCCAAAGACAATTCAGGACGATAATCTTCCTTCAAGTAAAAGGGATTCATGATAATAAATGACAACTCAGTATTCTCAGTACTTTGAAGGCAGAGGACGGCATCATTATCCTCCTCAACAGGAAGAGGAAGGAATGTCTTATATTCCTCAAACCCAAACAGCCCTTCCTGAAAATGGATTAATTCCTCTTCCATAAACAGACTGGAATTTATCACTTCTTTTTTCATAATTTCCTCCGGTTCTAACCTTCTTATGCCATAACGTCAATGTTCTCTCCTGTAAATCTCTCGCCGGCACTCGGGGGTACATAGATAGGACTGCCTACATATTCAATAGACACATCCGGATACTGTAAAACTGACAGCTCAATGCTTCCAGGTATAAATTCTACCTTTCCCCAGTCTATTTTTGCATCAAAATTTAATCTGTCCATCTGATAGTTAATCGATATAGATGGAGGGTCCCATTCAATATTTGCTCCTGTCTTGGGTATAAATCCCAACTCAAATTCACCAGTGGCCGGAGCATTTCTCTGATCAAATATGGATTGCAGGGCTTCTGCCCCCTGTCCTATTTTTGCTTTCAATAAAAGCTGCCCCTCCTTGGCAAATTGAGCCGTCGCCTCATACGTAGCCTGTGTTCCCTTCTGTGCTGCCTGATGAATTGCATTCTTTGTAGTAGGAACTACAGAATTCCTGGCCTCATATGTATCCAGCCTGAGACGGATGGGGCTGCTCTTAATTCTCAGTCCTCCTTCATCACGGCTGATTTCCAGTCTTGCAATACCGCCTTTGCGTTCCAGACGGGCATTATTTACTTTCAGCTCATACTCAATAGGTACGCTTGTGATTTTAAGTAGTTGTTCCATTACTGCTCACCTTTTCTTTTTTATAATTATCGTGTTACTTCATAAAATCCAAAAGAGATTGGGAAAAAATACTTGTTCCTATTTTCAGTGCTACATTGTACACATACTGTGCCCACGAAAAATTCGTAATAGCCTCTGCTTCATCAATATTCACGTCATTCTTGTATTGTTCTGTAATGTTTAATTGCTCGTTTTCCAGTCTGGTCAGTGTGGATTCAAGGAGCTGGGTTTTCGTTCCGAGTCCCGTCAATTGGTTCCTCATGTCATCACTGCCTTTATTAAACTGGGTCCACAGTTTCTCATAAGCTTCCGAATCAAAATGATCTTTCTCAAGCAAATCTGCCATCTGTCCTGCCAAAACAATGATATTCTTACTTGTTCCGTCAGCCGTCTGACCATATCCTACTGCATTAATTCCAGGAAAAGCTGCATCGAAAGCACTGGAAGGAACAACCTCTCCGCCGGAAAATGTAAACCCGTATCCCAAATCCACATAGGAACTCTCCTGTGACAGCTCCTTCATTACGGCCTCATTGGCAGGGTCATTTACATCCAGGCCTCTATACAGAACCTTCCCGTCTTTCGACAATTCGAAAGGTGCGTTTGAACCATCATTTCCTGCCATTACGTAAGTATTCCCATATTTCGCATTCAGAGTAATAATCATAGATTGCTGTAATGATCTTAAATTCTGTGCATATGCACTTCTTCCGGTATCCCCGGTAGAATCACTCATAGCTGCCGTTGAATAGTTCTTATCGATTTCTTTTGCCATAGAACTCAACTGGGTAATCGAGTCCTCCTGTGTATCCTGCCATTTTTGTACCGTCTTCACTGTATTGGTATAATCTGCATTTCTGGCATACCGTGTCTCCAGCACTGAGCCTCTGGCTGCAGCGGATGGATCCTCATAGGAATGAGCAAAACGGCGGCCGGTCTCCACCTGCCTGCGTGCCTGTTCCAGGCCGCTCATAGTGGAATTCAAATTATTCTGATAATTTCTTCGAATCATATTTGTTGTAATCCGCATATTTACATCTCCTACCTGCCGACAACGCCGGTTTCATTAATTAATTTGTCCAATAGCTGATCTAAAGTAGTCATCAGTCTTGATGCCGCATTATAAGACTGCTGGTACCGCATCATATCCATTACTTCTTCATCCAGATTGACACCGGATATCGCATCCTTGGAGTCAGATATCTGATTCAGCACAGTAAGATGATTCGATAAAATAGAAGAAGACGCCTTACGTTCAATAGCCTGGGTATTCTGGATATTGTCATACCCGGACATTAACGTGCCCTTGAATACAACAAAATCATGCTCTTTGTTACTTAATTCATCTACCATCTTTAATATATTACTGTAAGCTGAAGTATTATCTGTCCCTCCTGCACCCGGAGTTTGTGTTCTGGTCAGGTTTACGGTGCCATTCATCCATCCATCAGAAATCTTGATATTTTCAGCAGTAAACGTGGTGGAACCATCGGTTGTCGAAAACAAATCCTGAGGAATTGTGCCGCCGGCCCCATCATCTGTAGCATTCAGCGTATTCATCAAAGTAGCGAAGGTATCCACAAACTTATCGAACATGGAACTATAATATCCAATCCCTTTGATATCAGTGCCGTCAAATACCTCAGATTTGTTGAGCATGTCTATTTTGCCCTTGAGAACACCATTCTGCATCAAATCGGCAATATCAATATTATTGACATTCGCAGGATCAAGCGGATCCTCAGGTGTTACAGCATCTTTAATCGTCAGGGAAATGGGTATTCCCCCTCCTGTTGTTCCAAGCTGAAATTCCCCGCCTTTGTCATCAGAAATCAGATTATGGACATTTCCATTCTTATCTTTAAATGTAACCTTAAGGGTGTCTACGGCACTGCTGCCTGACCCCTGAGTTTCATATGTAACCTGGATAGGGAGGTATGTAGCAAGGTCATCTAAAAGCTGGTTTCTCTGGTCTAAAAGCTCCAAAGCAGGATTCCCCATCACTTGAGTATTCTTAATCGTCTTATTCAGTTCTACAATCTGCTGGATACAGGAATTTATATTCTTGATATCTGAGTTCTGAAGCTCGTCAACCGTATCACTTATCACACTGGAAACCGATGTTGCATTCTGATGTATTGCATTCAAAAGAACGGTACAAGCAGAACGAACCAATGCATCAGAACTGCGTTCCCCGGATTCTGACGGGATTGCCATATTTTTAAGCTGCGAAATCACATCATTCAGGGCACTCCGGATGGCGGACGTATCTGTCTCATCAAAAATGTTTCCAATCTTCTCCAGAATCTTGTCCGTTGCGTCGGCAGTTCCCACCTTTGCAATCTGATTTCTATATTGTATATCCAGATACGGGTCTCTTATCTGGCTGATTCCGGTTATCATAACCCCTTGCCCCACTTTATTGTCAAACGTTGAACTTCCATAGCTCGCTCCTACGGGATTGATGCTTGCAAGATCCAGTCTTTGTCTTGTATAGCCTGCCGTATTCACATTAGAAAGGTTCTGGCCCGCTACGTCAATTGCTCTCTGACTTGCACTCAGTGCATGCTGCGCCATTGTAAATCCGGCAAATGTAGAACGAATCATTGTATTCCTCCTCTCTTAATTCAAACTCTTCTGTTAGTCATATTTTTCAGTCCGGCAGAATCTGCTCTGCCTTCCGTATAAGTCTGGCCTTTTGCATCATCAATCTTTTTGTTGATCTGGCGCAGATTCACTTCCATAATCACAGTCAAATCCTCATGAACTTCCTGAAACATCTGCATTGTTCTGCTCATTTCATCAAACAGAGGGAGAAAACGTGTCTTCTCCTCCTCGCCCAGCACCTCCAGTATTTCATGAAAACTCATCCCTGCATACCCGGCCTCTGCCTGTATTCTGTCTTTTTCTTTCTCCAGACCTCTTAACTGCATAATAGAAGCCTGTTCCTTTATCATGTGGCTTTCAAGCACTGCAATCTGCTGTTCCCTGGCTGCACTTAACATCTTACTCTCAAGAGAAGTTAACTCCTGAAACAGGAGGATCAGCTTTTGAATTACTTCCTGGAACTCATTCATCCGTCTGTTCCCCTTTCTGCAGTAATATCCTGCCTACCAGCTTATCTATATCAACCTGATATGTTCCTTCTGCTATACTTTGCTTTAGTTCCTCTACCTTCACTTCCGGTGTAGGGCGGCTGACTTCTGATAAAACACGTTTTGTCAGGTCCTCCGTCATTTTCTTCTCCTCAACCTGCCGGCTGTTGGATGTAATTAAAATTTCATCAAAGTGTTTGCTTTTTCCGCTGATCGAAACATTTTTATTATCTGCAATATTCGATGCAGTCTGTTTTATATAGCGGTGTCTTACACTATCAATAGAAATACCCATCTTTCATGCCTCCTTCTAAATGACAGCAATATAGGTTTACTCTCTTATTACTTAATATCGTCACTAGTCAGACAATGTTAAGTCTTTGTTTCTCTATTTTTTCCTGAACAGCTTTTTAAGGTTTCCCCAGATATTTACAACACCTATACCTTTGCGTTTTAAATTTATTTTCATCCGTGTTATAACCTTAATCTTTTTTTCATACCACTTACCTATATTTTTCTTTACCCGGATGCACCAGTTCTGTACTTTTTCTGCTTTGGGCTTATACCACCTGCGCACCCGTTCCTTTTTGGGATCATAAAATCCATGCCAGGCCCTCTGTATATCCTGGTTTTTCTGCAAAACCCACAGATTTACCTGCTGTCCTGACATACGTAAAATCCGCAGAACCCAGCACATAGGAAGAAGCCAGGACCGTTTTAAAAGAACCGGAAACATCGTACTCATATATTCCATCTGTGGGAAAACCCACTCCATCATCTGCTGTCTCCTCTTACGCTGCAGATCCTTTTTATAAAAGTCTGCTACTTCCCTCACAAGAGGTAATAACTTTTCACTTTCTTTCCGGCATTGGACTCCTTTTGACAAAATATAACGTTCCATGGAATCAAAGAGAATATCCTCCTGGGGAAACAGCATTCCCCCAAACCAAAAGGCGGCCAGTTTAATAATATAATCCGGAAAACTGCCCAGGTCAAGATAGGACAATTCCTTATAAACGACCGTCCAGTCCAGACTTTTGTATACACTAATATAATAAAACCACATATCCAAAATGAACTGAATGTCCAAATTTCCTCTGGCATAACTTTCGGCAGCACAGCCTATTACATAAACATAAAATTCCTCCGGCTCAAATCCATGAATATAGCGATAATTCGTCTCCCGCCTGTAGTCTTTTACCGGAAGAGAAAAATATTTCTTAATTTTCTTATTTGTAAAATCCAAAGTACTTTGAAAGATAACAAGGATTCCCGGTATTTTGTAATATCTTGTCTCTCCTTCTATTCTGGATTCCTGCTTTTCAAAATCCAAAGATTCCATCGCTTTTCCGACAATATCATCTTTTCCCTTTTCTACAAGGATTCTCACATATTTGGTTGCCCTCATATCTAACTGAGGATAAAAATGGCGCATTCGATACTCATGGAGCACAATACTATGTACTTTATGCTGCTCCAAAACCTTCAAAATATGAGGCACAATAGAAGTAAAGCGTTCTTCCCAAAGTACCGCCTGGTGATAACGCTCTTCAAATTTCTTTTTCCACGGTTCCAGCGCCTTGCTTTCAAAGCCCAGAACACCGTAATAAACTACATTTGCAACTCCGTGATAATCTGCTAATTTATAAAGACTTCCCCAGTTTGGCTGTCTGGCCCATCTAGGGATTTCATTCTGGCTGACAAGTGCACTAAGCATCTCTATTAAACATTTCACTTCATAACTTCTGATTCTTTTTTCGCTCATTCAGCACTCTTTTCTCCTCAAATATATCCATGGCTTTTGAATTATAAATGCCATGCTTTTCATCCAGCACTTTCACCCCAGACACCAGAGTAATCACACGCTTTTTCAGAATTGTCACAAGTTCTCTGGAATGACTGGCGACAATCATCGTCACACCCAGACGGTTCAGGTCATCCAGCAGGCACATCAAATCCCAGGAAGCATCAGGATCCAGGTTTGCAGTGGGTTCATCTACAACCATGACTTTAGGGTTCATGACAAGTGCTCTTGCCAACTTGACCCTTGCCGCCTCTCCTACAGATAATTCATGTGGAAATGCCGACGCACGGTGAGAAATTCCTACTGTACTCAGTGCCTGACCGACTCTTTTTTTAATCAGACGGTAAGGCTGTTCTGTCGCATACATGGCAAGACTGACGTTATCAAATGCAGACCTATCATTTAAAAGACCCAAATCCATCTCCATAATACCAATCTGTCTCCTGAAATAAGGAAGCTTATGATTAGAGAGCTTCCCCGTATCAATTCCCCCCACCCAGATATCGCCTGAGGTTGGAGCAATCTGGCTGCTTAGAAGTTTCAGCAGAGTACTCTTTCCAGAGCCACTGCGGCCCACTACGAAAACAAACTCTCCCTTTTCTATTTCAAAAGAGACGTTTTCAAGACCTATAATATCTTCCTTAAATATTTTTGTGACGTTCCTAAACTCGATTTCTTTCATGATACGACCTTTTCTTCCATTTCTGTGTGCTTATCTTTTCTCTTCCCGGTCCGATAATATTAAAGGAAGGAGGATACTATGAAACTTTTAAAGCGGATTTTTACTGTATTTTTTATCACATTTCTCAGCGTATTTGTCTTGTCCTCACCGGTCACCCGGCATGTTCAGTCTAAAGAACCGGAAGTCTTGACAAATTCCGTAAAACTTTCCCGGCAGGAAGATGTGTCTGCCGTAACTGTAAAAAAAGACGATGAACCCAAAGGTCATACAATCTCCATTACCAGATACAGCCAGCATGATCCTGCCTGGAGCAGCTACCTGTACGGAGGGATAGACCCTATGTCCACCCACGGCTGCGGACCTGTGGCCCTTGCCATGGCTGTCAGTTCACTCTCAGATACGGTAATCACTCCTGTTGATGCAGCCCAGTGGTCGGCTGCAAACGGATGTTATTCCCCCAATAATGGTTCTGTACATGCTCTAATTCCAAACGGTGCTGCAAGCTATGGGCTGCGTGTGGAAAAACTTTCCCAGCTTACTCCCGATGCGTTCCGGTCTGCCCTGTCATTTGACAAACTTCTGGTGCTCCTTATGGGGCCGGGGGATTTTTCCGACTCGGGACATTTTATTGTAGCATACGGATATGACGAAAATGGTGCCATATTAGTTGCAGACCCGGCAAGCGAGGAACGCTCCGGTATGCACTGGCCCGCCGAAACCCTGATTAGTCAGCTCAGTGCATATGCAAAAAATGGCGGTCCTATATGGGTATTGTCAAAACCATAAAATGATGTATTTTCCTATAAAGTAAAAAGCCTTCGAAATTACGGCGGGTCTGTAATTCCGAAGGTTTTATCATTTACGGTAATAAGAGTCGCCGCCTGCAAGACGGCTGCTTAATATTCTGTCAATCTCAACAGTCTGTCCCCAGATACGTTTCGTTGCCTGTATTGTGTCTGCAATTTGCTTCCACACCGCATTCTCATCCTCATCCGGAACATCCGCAGGTGCATCTCCTCCCAGAACTGCACACACTCTCTCCTGTACGTCCTCATCCGTATTGGAAAGAAGTCGCTGGATACCTGCATCACAATTGCTGATTTTCTCCAGCTCCTTTCCTCTCATCTCAAGCACCATACGAGTCACCAGTTTATCGTCACTGGAGAGACCTTCGCCAAGCTCCTTTGTAAGCCGCTGCACTTCATTCATATAACGGTACTTTTTCTGCATCTCCGTCAGGACAGCAGACAGCAGCTCCTTCATATACCCTTCTCTCATACTGCCTTCTCCGCCGCCGCAAATGCATCCCGCAGATCTTTCACCAATGGCTGCAGCTCCTGTATGGTTTCCTTTTTTCTTCCTGCCTGCAGTCTGCTCAGCTCATAAATAAAGAAGTCATACATATTTCCCAATTCCATACTGATTGAATAATTATGATTCAGCGTACCCTTCAGATAATTTACAATCTCTACAGAGCGCCCTACAGATTGCTCAAACAGCTCATAATTCTCTATTCCTAATGCAATCTCTGCACGTTTTAACCGTTTCAGCAGCTCGTCATAAAGCAAAAGAAGCAGTTCTCCCTGTGTCATAGTCATAACTGACTGCTCTTTATATTGTTGGTATCCATTCCCGTTCATGTTTTATCCTACCTTCTTTTTATGAACTAAACATAGACATCAAATAGCTGCTCTGAGAATTCATCTGAGATATCAGCGTCTCTAATGCAGTAAACTGTGAAACATATCTGTCT
Source organism: Faecalicatena contorta (assembly GCF_003149105.1). Taxonomy (GTDB): domain Bacteria; phylum Bacillota; class Clostridia; order Lachnospirales; family Lachnospiraceae; genus Muricomes; species Muricomes contortus_C. The sequence continues at coordinate 659,168 of NZ_QGDS01000001.1, forward strand.
TGTTCCATTGCCAGCTTATCTTTCAATCTGTCAATATAATCATTGATATCATCTATCTGCTTCTGTATGCCGTTTTGCAGCACTGATGTGGGGGCATAAGAGGAACCGGCGCGTTCTACTAATATTCCCTTCGTAGAGCCTGTCATAGATGCATAGCGGTCCATAACCGTCTTCATGGATGTCATCAGACCTCCAGAATTCGTTGTTCCATCTTCATTCTTTGATGCAGCGGCAGTAAATGCATTTTTCACTGCATCCGGATCTTTCCCCAAAGCAGCTTTAAACTCCGTCTCATTAAACACGAGCTTACCATTATCCGCATAGTTTGTGGACACCGTAATTCCCATCTTTTCAAATTCGGCCCTGAGGCTGTTTGGTATGATAAAACGAAGTCCGTCAGCCAATCCCCTCATATCTGTATCATTAAAGAGAAGTCCCTTCTTAGCCTCTGTTTCCCATTTCTCAATCTGGCTTTCAGACATCTCCTCCTTCTGCTCGTCGGTAAGAGGATTGTAGGCCCTGTCCGGCTTCTGATTTACTTCACCGTGAATCAGAGCAACTACTTCATTGTAAGCATCTATCATTTCCTTCACAACGGTGGCGGTAGCATCCACATCCACCTTGGCATCAAATGTGACTGCTTCAGTTCCTGCTATATAATTGCCTGTGCCGTCATATCCAAAAGTATTCTTTACAGTAATATTCATGCCGTCAATTGACATTGTATTGCTTCCCCGTGTAACTTCCGTCTCCATATCGGAACCGGCATATTTTACACGAATCACTGCATCCTGCCCTTTTACTTCTTTACCCGCAATCTCCGCTCCAAATAGTACGTCAGCCAGCTCACCTGATAATTCAATCGTGCCGCTTGCTCCCTGTTCTGTGGACTGTATCACAAACTTATCCGAATTTGACTGGTAAGAAACCGTGATTCCAAGCTCTTTTGTATTGTTAATAGCATTGATAATATCACTGATAGAACTATCCCATGACAATTCGTTGCCTTTTGAATCCTTCAATGTGCTTAAGTCTACCTCTACACCGTTATTTCTTATTATCATGTCTGTAGAAGTGGGAGTAAATCCTTTACCGCTCATCAGTCCGGAATCTGCAATTTTAGACGAAAGATTTACACGGTTAGATTCTCCGCTCTTAATACCAAATATACTGTCATTTCCCAGGATTCCCCTGTCTGCCGCAGTAATAGCCAACGTAGAGCTGTCATCCAAACCTCCACCTGGTATTGTAGTGGTAAATTTTAAAGATGCCGTGGATGAAGTCTCACCCACTGGGTCAAACTCCACCTTTATCCGATTCTTCCCGAATGCCTCATCCAGCTTCTTCTGAATATCACTCTGGACATTCGTCAGCGTAGAACCCTCAGCATAATTTTCCAGCTTAATCCACTTTACAGTTCCATTATAGGCAAAACTGATTTCCTTCCCGCTTAACGCCGCTCTGGTTGAAACGTTTGCTGTAAGCTGTGCCTCTTTTCCTGCGGTCCGACCCTCTTTTGTAATCGCCGTATTTGATGTAAACGCGTCTTCAAATCCAAGGTCCGCAAGAAGATCACCTGTGCTCCCAGAAACCTGCAATGAGTTCCCTGTATTTTCATTGTCTACATTGACAAATTTTACATGTCCGTTAACACTATCTTTCTCCACTTGCATAACATCAGCCAGTGTCCTGCCTGACCCAATTGATACATTTGACAATATCTTGTTCATAGACTCTACTGTCTTATCCACACTACTGTAATCATAACTGCTACTCAATGTCACGGTATAGCTCTTTGTGCCATAGGTGAGGAACAAAGATTCACCGGACACAGCATCTACATCCACCATTTCATTTAAGCCTTTTGCAATACTGCCTGTACTTAATGTTTGGTCAGAAGCTGAAGTAACAGATGATATCTGTGCATTTTTTGCAAGGCTCTTCACTCCCAGAACTGAAATAGTATCTGCCGAAACTCCGCTTCCGCTTACGGACAAATATTTACTATTCTCTCCAAGTGCTGTTATCAGATTCCTAGAAAACAACTTACTTGAACTGAGATTTGACGGGGATGAGTAAGACATGTATTTGTTAGAGAACTCATACAGCTTATTTGTAATATTCTGTATTGAGCTCTGCTGCCACTGGAAAGTCTGCAATTTCTGCTTCTGCGCCGCAATCTTGCTCCTTGTAGCATATGTCATATTCTTAATCAGCTCATCCCGGTCAAGCCCGCTGGCTAATCCGCCGTATCCCTTAATTGAGTTTGCCGAGTTCATTCCGGATGATGTAGTACCACTTAATCCATTAATCGATGCCATAGTATCCACTCCTTATTCTATAAAAAATTCTTTATTTGCTCATACCTGATTATCGGCGCATCTGCGGGAAAAATTAAGTGTCCTCTTTTAATCTCTGTTATGGTGCGGAGTTTCATTCACCCGGATACAGGCTTTTGTAATTTCAACGGTAATCTGGCCTGCGTATTTATTAGCATAAAAGTTGATAAGGGGAGAAACGGTCGCCTTATTTACCACCACATACTTCGACGGAAGCTTTGTCAGCGCAAGTGCCATTACATCTGCTTTGCAGTGTGAGCAAGTACATACCCCAAATTGTTTCATATAATTGACTACCTTTTCCTCAACGAGCCTCTCCATGACATTTACAAACACAAACCCTTTGTCAAATTCCTCGTCATCACACTCTTTCTGAGTCTTTTGTACATCTTTCTGTATAGATTCAGGTTGAGATTCCCCTGTTTTTTCCTCTTTCTGCTCCAGCGTGGATTCGTCCGCCGTTTCCTCTTCCAATTCTGGCTGAGTGTCTTCTACCTTTTCCTCTTCCAGTTCTGGCTTGGACTCTTCTACCTTTTCCTCTTCCAGTTCCGGCTGAGTGTCTTCTACCTTTTCCTCTTCCAGTTCCGGCTGAGTGTCTTCTACCTTTTCCTCTTCCAGTTCCGGCTGGATGGCTTCTGCCTCTTCCAGTTCTGGCCTGGGCTCTTCTGCCTTTTCCTCTTCCATCTCTGTTTCCAAAGACTTTCTTATTGTATCAGCTAATTTTGCCTCTTCATCCACCGAATCAATCACAGAGACTGAACTTTCGGGATCTACCGGAGGGAGAGGGCTTGTGTCCTGCACCTTTTTACTTTCTTTCTTATCTTCGCTGCCTGACAACAGGTTCAGTACATGATTCGTCTTATTTGTTCTTTTCGCCATCTTTGTAGCTCCCTCCTACGCACCTTTACTCATATTCCGAACTGCTTCCTTTACAAATTCCCGGTAGTCTATAGTAGGATTTGCTCTTGGAGCATAATCAAAAATGCTTAGACCATGTGCCGGTGCCTCAGCAGCAGCAACTCCATTACGAATCTTTGCCTCAAAGACTTTCGTTCCAATTTGGGACGCCACAGTCTGAGCCATCTCCAACACTTCTTTTGACAGTTTCGTTCTTCTATTATATTTCGTCATAAGAATACCCAGCACATTCAATCTTGGATTCATAGTCGCCTGTACCCCTTCAATGGTTTCTTTAAGCTGGATAAGTCCTACAAGGCTCAATATCTCAGCCGCCATCGGTATGACGAGATAATCTGCTGCTGTGTATCCATTTACAGTTAATATGTTTAATGCAGGAGGAGTATCAATAACAATATAGTCATAATCATCGCTGACCTCATGAAGTATATTCTTGAGCTGAAACTGTCTGTCACTGTCTGTAAGAAGTAATTCTGCTTCGCTTAACAGAATATTTGAAGCAAGGATGTCCACATAATCTTCCGTGTGACGGATTGCATCTTTGACTGATATTTCTCCTTTCAACACCTCATATACCGTGTGTCCTTTTTCAATATCCAGTCCAAGGCTAAAACCCAGATTCCCCTGAGAATCCAAATCCACAGCTAAGACCTTATGACCTGACTGATGCAGACCTACTGCAAGGGCCGCAGAAGAAGTTGTCTTTCCGACACCGCCCTTTTGATTTGTCAATACAATTGTTACTGCCACTTTAATACCTCCACATTATCATGCCTTATTGATCATCCATAGTTCAATAAGTATATCTTCTCTACCTTAATACATCTTCCAAATGCTCTATACTGTCAGTTCTTTCAGAAAATAGAGGCTTTTCCCCTTTTCTTACATATTCTGTTGTCAGAGTATTCCAGATTGAATTTACATTTTCCACACAATCAATATAAATCTGTGCAAGGAGATAGGTGGGAACCCCCAGTTCCTCGGATAGAGATTTGCTTTCTTTCCAGTCGGCCTTCTCATATGCCAGAATCAGCTTGTAGACACTTCCTGCGGCTCCTTCCCCACTTATAAGAGCGGCTTTTGCAGCCGGATTCAATGGAATTCTTTCCAAAATCTCTTCCATTGTAGCATCCACCATATATTCCATTGTAGAAAACATTCCCATCATATAGGCTTCATTATTTGTAATCGGACAGTTCTTTACATAATTTACAAGTTCAAATGCAAACTTTGCTCTTAAAAATGAAATTTTCAGAAGCTCCTCTGCAGCCGGATCTCCTGCATCCTGTCTGAAACTCAGCATATATACCCATTGCCTGAGCTGTCCGATTCCCAGTGTAACCAATGCCTGCCGTATAGAAGATGTCCTTCTTCTGAGGGCAAAATACGCAGAGTTAACCAGTTTTAAAAGAGTGAACGTTAATCCTGCATCCCGGCTGATAATCCGTTCGATCTCAGCAATATCAGGCTCCGGTTTGGATACCTCAACGAGGAGCTGGAAAAAGTTCCCTTTCATATATGTCACCCGATCTACTTTTGTGACAAGTGTACGCGCTATGTAATCTCCCTCCAGATAATCCACACCTAAATCAACGGCATAATCATAGATTTCTTTGGAATCAATATTTGTGGCAATACATTTCTTATCAATGCCTTTGGCCATACTTATGATATTTTTTAAGGTACTGCGTTCCTTTTTATCCTCATAAAGTTCCTTCCTCCGCATATCGAAACGTATATAGCTTACATCATCCAGCATCTCAAGATATCTTAGAGAAAATTGAAAATCATTTACCGCAAATTGGTAGCCTGCCCGGCGGTATTTCCGGATAACTGGTTTTGCCAGAGGGTTTACAACCAGGTTATCATCAATCTGTATAATCACTTTGTCCGGCTCAAACATTTTCGGAGTATTTCTAAATAAGAGTGAAGATGTGAACGTAATAAACATTATCTTATCACTCACAAATTTATTACTGTTACTCATTAGGAAATTTGAAATCATATCTGCAGCAGACGTTTCAGGCTGAGCAAAAAGAGTGTCCTGGCTTCCTTGAAACAATAATTCATAGCCTATCACTTTTCCTGTACGTGTCTCCTTGATAGCTCTTCTAACTACACATCTATCCATTTATACTTTCCCTCTCCGCAAAAGGCCATCTATTACATCTACAAGATGCCCGATATCTGGTTTTGACAGTTGTTCATCAGCGCCTAGTTCCTTTCCTTTCAACTCCATTTCAGGAGAAATCAAAGAAGAGAAAATAATAAGGGGCAGCCGTTTTAATGCCTCATCCGACTTCACCAGCTTTGTCAGCCTGTGGCCGTCCATCTGGGGCATTTCAATATCAGTGATAATCAAATCAATTTTTTCTTCCAAACTGCCATCTTTGATAGATTCCAGATAGTCCCATGCCTCTTTTCCATTATTACATTTTACAATGTTCCTGTACCCTGCCTTATTCAGGGAAGATTCAATCATTCTGGTAAGCAAGATAGAGTCTTCAGCCAAAAGGATGGAATACTTGCTTCTGTCAGTTCCTGTATACCCTTTTACTTCATCCATCTGTATTCCGGTTTCAGGGGCGATGTCTGCCACAATCTTCTCAAAGTCCAGTATTGTAACCAAATCTTTCCCACACTGTGCAATGCCTGTTGCAAGTCCTTCTTCGCCACCTTTGCTCAGTGTTTTGTCCGGTTTCTTAATGTCTGTCCAGGATATTCTCTGAATTCCTTCCACAGTGTGGACACGGAAAGCGATGTGCATCTTATTGAAATTTGTTATCATAAATAAGTCCTTTACCCCCGGCTGAGTCTCCTGACCTGTCAGATAGTATGGAAGATCCACCACCGTAAGCATGGTATCCCTTGGTTTAAATATACCTTCCACTGCTTCATGTGAATGAGGTATTGGCTTTACCTTGTCAGACATCATAATCTCTCTTACTTTTGCCACATTGATTCCATACAACTCATTGTGTATTGTGAATTCCATAATCTCAATTTCATTTGTGCCTGATTCCAGCAGAATTTCTGTCTTTGCCATTTGCATGCTCCTCGCTTTCCTTTTTATCATGTTTCATTACTTGTACTGCGTTCACATTATAATATCTTGTTTTCCATAAGTATGTATACTCACTGTTCCTGTTTCCGCAGCAACGCGCATGGTTCTCGCATAATTACTGCCCACATCCTGGCGGGTCAGGCTAATCTGCTCCTTTAGCAGGATATTTCTTACGCTTTCAATATTTTTCTCTCCAATATTTGCCAGGGAACTGCTTCCCAGTACTTCAAACATTCTAGCCCCCCCGGCTATTTTACATATGTACCGGCTTTTCACTCCTCCAAATACAGACATCCTGCGGAGTGTCTCCTGAATCCCCGTATCCGCAAACTTAAAAATCTGAGTGTCTGACGGATTGGAGCACTTAGGCAGCATAATATGCAGAAGGGCGGTAAGCTTAATCATAGGATCATAAAAACTGATTCCGATGCAGGAACCCAGGGCATAAGTAATCAATGTCCCCTCCTGCCGCACAATCTTCATATCTGCAATTCCAACTGTTACCTCTTTATTCATGTCCTGCCACCAACTTTGTAATCAACTTATTCAGGGAGCGGATATCCGGCAGCATCAGCAGGCTGCTGTCTAGCTGCTGCTGATTCAGAATAAACTTTCCTGATATAATCATAATCTTATTTGTTTCGTATCCAAGTTCTATCATAGGAACACTGAGAATTCCTCCCAGCATATTAATCGAAATCGCCGGCACAGACAAATCGATGTCCAGCCCTGCCAGGCCTGACAAAGCATTCACATAAGAGGATATTATGATATTTCCCACTTCGGTAAGCGCAGAAATCTCCAACTCATCAAGTTCCGTATAATCTGAAACCGTCTCCCCCAGCATCGTTCCCAGCACTGCATTGATAAAATCCATTCTCAGCAGAAACAGCATGATCCCATTCATATCCCCGGACATCTGCACAAGTATAGCTGCTACAGGCTCCTCCGGGTTGCCCAGCATTGTCATTGATTCATTGAACCCTGCAATCTTAACATCAGGAAGTTTAATTCTGACATTTGCCGACAAAAGTTCTGAAACGGCTGTTGCCGCATTCCCGGTTCCAATGCTTCCTACCTCCCGGATTACATCAAGTGCAAGATCCCCTATATCATCATAATTTTTAATTTCCATTTTGTCTGTGCATCCTCCCCCTATATTTATGCTCTCAAGCCATTTACAGTCTGTTCTACTTCATCCGATGTCTGAATCATCTTCAGTACCAGGGAGTATGCCCTGGATGCCTCAATGGTGTTTGACATTTCATCTGCCATGTCTACATTGGACATTTCCAGATATCCCTCGGTAAGGCGGGCACCGGTACTCAAGACAGCCGCTCCGTTCTTTGCCAAAGGCTGAAATTCATTCGTTCCAGTACTTACCATACCATCCGTATTTTGAAATGTATAGATTCCGGGAGTCCCCTGTATTTGACCATTCACAAACCGGATTGGATTCCGGTTGGCATCCAGTACCAGCTTTCCTGAGTCGGAAACCAAATAAAACCCATCCTGCCTCCTGGAAAGTGAAAACTGTCCGTTCCTTGTATAAAATGCATCCCCGCCGGCAGGGTCTCTCAGCATGAAAAACCCTTCCCCGGATATTGCAAAATCATAGTCTCCGCTTCCGGGCTGAAAGCCGGCCCCGGCAAAATTTGTGTTCGTGTGGTTCACCACCGCACCTGCACCAGCTGTCAGCTGTGTGTTTTCCCCCTCTTCTGCACGCATATTATAATGCATCAGCTCCAAAAAGACAGGGCTCTTTGATTTATACCCTATTGTATTTACGTTTGCGATATTATTGGATATCACATTCATTTTTTCCTGCTGAGTCCTGGCGCCCCGCGCCGCTGTGTAAAATGAAGTATCCATTCTATTCCTCCTATAACGGACCTAATTGTGACACGATTTTTCCTGTCAACTGGTCGTACATTTTTAGAACCTGTGCATTGCTCTGCAATATCCTCTGGCTGCTCATCATCTCTGTCATCTCTTTTACAGTGTCTACATTTGAATATTCCAGCGCCTTATGGATAACTGCCCCATTGACAGCATTTCCCTGTGCATTAGCCGTAAATGTACCGTCTGCTCCTCTTGTCAGCTGCTCATCCTTATTCTGGAAATCTACAACCGAGAGTCTGCCCAGATAAGTATTTCCATTTTCAGTATAGATGTTTCCTGTGGAATCAGCAACAACTTTGTCAGTGCCCAGATAAATAGGCCCATTTACACCAAGTACCCTTCCTACACCCTGCAGGCAAAGATAACCGGCATCATCAAGAGAAAAGGAACCATTTCTTGTATATACCGTACCATCAGCTCCCTGTACACTGAAAAACCCATCAGAGTCCAGTGCAAAATCCAGGCTGCTGGTTGTACTTTTATATCCAGCCTTCGTATAATCTGTGTAATTGCGGTCTGCAGTCACAATACGGTTCATATATCCTATAGGCACAGGATTGCTCTTGTCCTTATTCCCGCTTCTGTAAATAAGCTCCTCCTGGAATGTTTTTGACACAAACTTCTCACTTTTATAACCGCTTGTAGAAACATTTGTCATATTATTACTGATGACATTCAGGTTTCTTGTCTGTGTCAGCATACCGGATGTCAGATTATAAAATCCCTGAAACATACGATTCCTCCTTTTTTTCACTTCCATTGCTTTTTTCTATGTATTCTCTAAGTTTCCCGACTGCGCTTGCATGTATCTGGGATACTCTTGGTTCGCTTACATTTATTATCGACGCAATCTGCTTCATATTTAATTCTTCTACGTAATATAAAGAAATCACCATTTGTTCTTTTTCTTTCAGGGAGCGTATTGCTTCCGCAAGAGTGTTCCTGAACTCTTGTTCCATGAACCGCTCTTCCGGCTGCTCATCTTTTTTGTCAGAAGGTATTTGGACTGCCCTGTACCGCTCACTCGTCTCTTCCAGAATCATATCCAAAGACAAAACCGAAGACAAACTTGCCTTTCCCATTACACTTCTGATTTTCTGAGGTTCCATTTCCATGCGTTCTGCCAGATCTTCCACTGAAGGGGGTCTCCCATGTTCCGAATAGAACTTTGAAGATACTTCATTGATATCCCTCAGGTTTTTCCGGACTGTACGCGGAACCCAGTCCTGCTTTCTGGCAATGTCAATAATCATTCCACGGATTCGTCTTGATGCATAAGTTTCAAATTTGGCGTTTTTATCCGCATCAAATTTATCAATGGCAGTCATCAGCATCAGAACACCTTCGTTCACAATATCTTCCATCTGCGTAAATCCAACATAAACATCTCTCATCTGTATGGCAATGCTTTTCACAATATAGAGGTATCGAAGCGCCAATTCCTTCTTAATCTCAAGTTCGCCTGTTTTTTGATAAAGTGTGAGAAGCTCTTCATTTGTATAGTCGGTCAGCACTTTGCTTTGTTCTTTTGTTTCTCCCATGCCTGTCCCCTTTTTATCGCCTTATTCCTGTTTGATATTCCCAATTGCCTGAATCTGCACATTATCAGCTATCTCATTAAATGCCAGCACATGTACCGACGGATAGAACTGCTCAAGCATCTGGTACAAATATACACGGATTACCTGGCTTGTGAGAATGATAATCTCCTGGGATATTTCCTGAAACTTTTTGACTTCCTCACCTACTTGGGTCAGCACACTCTGCATGACATCCGGGCTTACCGCCAGATAGACACCTTGCTCACCCTTAGCCAGACACTGGACAAGCGTCTTTTCCAGTTCTGCATCCAGGGTCACTACTCTCATCTGTCCGCCCACACAGAACCTTCTGGTAATCGTTCTTTTGAGCGCTATTCGGATTCTCTCTGTCACCTTTGTGATATCTTCTCCGGGAACACTGGTATTTGCAATGGTTTCCAAAATTGTCTCCATCGCCTTGATTGGGATTCCCTCTTTTAACAGATTAACTAATATTTTCTGGAAATTACCATAGGACATTAGGTTGGGCACCACTTCCTCTACAAGGTCCGGCGCTGATTTCTTCAGATTTTCAAGCAGTTGGTTCACTTCCTGCCTGTTCAGTAGTTCATAGGCATGCTGTTTAATTGTCTCTGAAAGGTGGGTAATCATAACCGACAGGGGATCAATGACCGTATAACCGTAAATCTCTGCCATCTCCTTATTTTCAGGCAATATCCACTTACTTGGAATTCCATATGCAGGCTCAATTGTCTCTATACCATCAATCTGTCCGGAAGGAGTAGATGGCTCCAGTGCCAGATAGTGATCTACCAGGATTTCTCCTTTGGCAACTTCTTCCCCTCTTATTTTAATGAGATACTGGTTTGTATTCAGACTGGAACTATCCCGCAGTCTGACCGAAGGAATCACAAATCCCATGTCCTGTGCGTATTGTCTGCGGAAAATCACAATACGGTTAATCATCTTACCTCCGCTTGATTCATCCACCAGGGAGATCAGGCTATATCCAAATTCCATCTCAATCGGTTCTACCTCAATCAGGGAATAGATATTATTGATGTCTTTATAATACTCTTCTTCTGTCACAGGCGCACTGGACATTTCCGCCGCCTGCTCTGCGGCCTGTTCCTGGAGAACCACATTTTCTTCTATCTTCCTGCTAAGCCTGTAACCACCAATAATAAGGAAGCCCCCCAGAATTCCCATCTGAATCTTAGGCATCCCCGGTACAAGCATCAGAACCAGAAGAACACCGCCTGTTATCATAATCGCCCTGGGCTGGGCAAGAAACTGCTGTGACACATCTTCATTCAGACTGCCTTCTGAGACAGCTCTTGTTACAATCATACCGGTGGAGGTGGATATCAAGAGCGCCGGAATCTGAGAAACCAGACCATCACCTACCGTTGCAATGGAATAGACTGAAAGGGCCTGTGAAAGCTCCATTCCTGAAAGTAATATACCCATAGCGAAGCCGCCAATCAGGTTGATTATGGTGATGATGATAGACATAATTGCATCACCCTTGACTATTTTTGTGGCACCATCCATGGCACCGTAAAAGTCGGCTTCTCGCTGTATTTTGCTTCTTCGTATCCGGGCATCCTGCTCACTGATCAGTCCGGAACTTAAATCCGCATCAATTGCCATCTGCTTACCGGGCATAGCGTCCAATGTAAATCTGGCAGCAACCTCTGCCACACGTTCCGCACCCTTCGTAATAACGATAAACTGAACTAATACAATAATAAAGAAAATAATAAATCCAACAATAATATTCCCTTTTAGTACAAAGTCACCAAATGAATGGATGACCCGTCCTGCCTGACCCTGGTTGGATAAAATATTTCTGGTTGAAGAAACATTGATTCCCAGCCTGAAAAGGGTTGTTATCAGCAAAAGTGACGGGAATATGGAAAACTCCAGGGGTTCTTTTATATTCATACTGATTAAAAGAATAATCATGGATATAGATATGTTTATAATAATCATGACATCCAAAATAAATGGAGGCATGGGAATAATCAAGAGCAAAACAATGACTATTACGAAAAGAGCCACTGAGTTATTTAACAACCGCTTCATGCTTTACCTCATCTTCTTGTTCATCTTATATACAAATACCAGAACCTCTGCTACTGCACCATAGTATTCCATCGGTATCTCATGGTTTACCTCTGTCTGTGCATACAGACCCCTGGCAAGAGGTTTATCCTCTATGACCGCAACATTGTGTTCCTCTCCGATTCTGACAATCCTAAGGGCAAGCTCGTCCTGCCCCTTCGCAACCACAATAGGTGCGTTGTTCTTATCTGTATCATAAGAGAGTGCAACTGCAAAGTGCGTAGGGTTACGGATAATAACATCCGCCGCCGGAACCGCCTGCATCATTCTCATTCTGGCCCGCTGCCTCTGTAAATCACGAATCCGCCCTTTAATTTCCGGATTTCCTTCCGTCTGTTTAAATTCCTCTTTTACTTCCTGCTTCGACATGCGAATTTTACGCTCATAGTCCCATCTCTGGAACAGATAGTCAAAAAGGGCAATTACTGTAAATACCATAGAAACCCTGATAATCATCGTCATCATCAAGTCAAACATATGCGCGATTGAACCTGAAACAGACATATCCATGGTACGCATTACTGTTTCTGCATCTGCTTTTAGCAGATTGTAAAGAATTACAATAAGTACAATTACTTTTAAAATATTTTTTATAAGTTCTGTTGCATTTTTTAGTGAAAAAAGTTTTTTTATCCCCTGCATAGGGCTTATCCGGTTGAATTTCGGGTAAAAATTCTTTGCGGTGAAAAGAAAGCGGGTCTGAATCCCATGCATAATCACTCCCACCGTCATACAGATAAACGCAAAGGGTAATATTGTCTTTGCGGATGCCAGCATAAATTCTCTTCCATATTCCCCTACATTATTTTGGTTTAATTCATTTACGCTCCCGGCTAATTCCAGAAACCGTTTCATGAATTGTGTAATCGTACCCAAAATATAAGGAGCAAGCTGCTTTAACGCATAAAAAGAGACAAAGACAAACACAATGTTAACAACATCCGTGCTCTGAAAAATATTTCCCTCTTTTCTTTCATCACGCCTTTTTTTCGGGGTGGCTTTTTCGGTTTTTGAATCTGCGGCCAAACAATATCCCTCCCTTAATTACCCTGCAAGCCTCAATATATCCTGTATTGTCTGCATCATATCTGTAATAAGTCTGCTCAGGAAATCTCCTGCCGGTGATATCATGAAAACCATCATAATAATCCCCAATATTACCCTAAGTTGAATGCTTACTACAAAAAGGTTAATCTGCGGGATAATCCGCATCAAAAGCCCCGTTGCAATTTCCATCAAAAATTCAAATGCTATAATCGGAAATGACAATTTTACTGCCAAAACGATACATTGTATAAATATATTCAGCATGGACTGCGCTGCATCCGTTCCCAGCACAACACCGGCATAGGGCACAACATTTCCTGATTCAGCTAATATCTTAATTAGTGCCAGATGCCCGTCGACTGCAAAAAACAGTAAAAGATAATATATCTGCAGTATATTTCCGGTCATAGCTACCTGTGTGCCGTTCTGTGCATCATACACAGTAGACATAGACAATCCCATCTGAAAATCTATCACTGATCCCGCATAAGTAACCACCATGTCGAAAAGCTGCATCACGAATCCCACAAGGTATCCCAATGCAAATTCCTTTAACAGGAGTACACCATACACAATTGCCGATGTGACATCTACGTCCGGCACCTGAGCAGAGGGGTATATTCCAATGGCAAGTACAAATACCAATCCGGTCTTAAATACTGCCGGTATAGTTCTTCTGCCAAGAACAGGGTTCAAGAAAACAAAACCAGACATTCTCATTAGAATCAATGTAAATAACACAAACTCCGGTGTGCCTGTCAAAGACATGTTACTCCTCCTAACCTGCTATCAGAAGAAATATCTGCTGAGTAAATTCCTGCAGCGACTTTAACATACTGTCGCCCATCACAACAAGCAGCACGCCTATTACAATCAATTTCGGCACAAATGTCAGAGTCTGCTCGTGAATCTGTGTCGCGGCCTGAAGAATAGAAATGACAATTCCCACTACCATACTGATAATTAATATCGGCCCCCCAAGTTTCACAGCCATAACAAACAGCTGATACATCAGGTCCATAATTTCTCCGGTTGTCAGCATCCTTCTTCCTCCTGTCAGTAATTAAAGCTTTTTACTATAGTAGAAAATAGCAGCTCCCATCCGTTCAGTGTGACAAATAATAACAATTTGAACGGTAATGCGATGGTTGCAGGGGGCAGCATAATCATTCCCATAGACATCAATGTACTAGATACAATAATATCAATCAGGAGAAATGGAATAAACAATAATAATCCGGCCATAAATCCCCGTTTCAGTTCACTGGTCATAAAAGACGGAATAATAACAGTCAGAGGCAAATCGGGAGCTTCCATTGTCTCCTCAATCCCCGCCATATCTATATACATATTCAGGCTGCTGTTTTCTGTCTGCTTTAGCATAAATTCCTTCATAGGAACCGCAGCTCTATTCAGTGCTTCCTGCTGTGTAATCTCACCAGTTTTATACGGCTGGTATGCATCCGTATTGATATCCTGAATTACCGGATTCATGATAAATAATGTCAGAAATAACGCAATCCCCGTCAGCACCATGTTGGGCGGTGTCTGTTGTATTCCCAGTGCATTCCTCGTGAAAGAAAGAATAATGATAATTCTGACAAAGGAAGTCATCATGACAACAATAGACGGAAGAAGCATTAAAACTGTCATCATGACAATTATTTCCAGGGAAGGGACTTGATCCCCATTTATGTTAATTAAAGAATTTGTATCCATGTATTTACTTCTTTCTTTTTGTCAGTCTTTCCAACTGCTGTTTAAAATTCGGGATTTCCAAAGCATCTCCTATGCTGTCATCCAGTTCTTCTAATTCATCAAACTTATCCAGCACAGTAATCTGAGAGGAGGTCATCCCCAATAAAAGGTAACTCTTTCCCGTCTGAACAATGGCAAGAGTCCCATACTGCCCGACCGGAAGCTGGGACACCATCTTCATATACTGTGTTCTTCCGCTAATTTTTCCTGTTCTGCCGATATGCTTTGAAGAGACATACGCCAGGTAGAGAATTACACCGATAATCAGTAGAGAGCCCAGTGCCGTAGTTATTCCATCAAACATATGTATACTCCCCTATTCAAGCAATGCAATCTCTTCTTTCAGAATCTCTGTGATACGGATACCAAAATTATCATCGACTACTACTACATCCCCTTTTGCGATGCACTGCCCGTTTACAAACAAATCCACTTGTTCCCCTGCAAGTTTATCAAGAACTACCAGTGAGCCTTTATTCAGATCCAAAATGTCCTTCACCAGTTTTCTTGTCCGTCCAATCTCTACGGAAACATCAAGGGGTACTCCCATAATTAATTCCATATTTGCATCCTGTTCCTCCTGACTGGGCTGACTGTCTGCGTTTGTCGCTAAGTTCGGCCGCGGTGCAGGATTAACCCCTATCTTTTTCGGAGCACGTCCCTGCTGCATCTGCTGAATCTGAGCCTGCATTTGCTGCATCTGCTGCATTTGCTGGCGCATTAAATCCATCATGCCTGTAATAGCCTCAGAATTCTGCTGATTTACTGGCGGCATCTGTGCTGCCATGCCTGGTACCTGAACTGGTGCACTTTGAGGCTGCCCCCCCATCAACTGCGACTGGAATGCATCTGTCTGTATCTGTCCGTTTCCGGGCTGCAACTGAGATGTGTCTGTCTGTACCTGTACGTTTCCAGGCTGAATCCCAGATACATCTGCCTGTACCTGTACGTTTCCAGGCTGAATCCCGGATACATCTGCCTGTGTCTGTCCATTTCCAGGCTGAACTCCTGGTGCATCTGTCTGTACCTGTCCGGTAAGCTCTTCTGGCTGAGGTGCATCCACCTGTACCTGCTCCTGAATCGACGTAACCACAGGAACAGTTTTCTGCGGCTCTTCTACTATATCAGGCACTCCATCAGCAAAGAACCCGGCAACTAATTCATGTGCAAGTCCTATGGGCATAAGGTTCATAAACTCACTTTTCAGTTTATCTGCAATTTGGATTGTGAATCCAATTACAGCCATTACTCCCTCGTCTTTAAAATACTTCTCTTTAAACTGGTTTGCACTTGCAACCTCAAAAGATTGCGGAGTCGAAATATTTACTGTTCTTCCCAGCAATTCTGAAAGTGCGGTTGCAGAGGCTCCCATCATCTGGTTCATAACCTCACAGATAGCGCTTATATTCATTTCATCTAGTTCAAAGTCTTCTTCCGGTATCTCCATGCCCATCAGCATTTCAACGATGACCCGCACATCATTGCGTTTCAGAAGCATGATATTACTTCCTGTAAGACCCTCTATGTAAACGATTTCTACCCCAACGGCCGGCTCCAGATGATTGAACTCAAATTCTTCCTCCTTCTGGATCTTAACAACCGGAGTTGTAATATCTACCCGTGCATCCAGCATTGTAGAAATAGCCGTCGCTGAAGCGCCGAGACTAATATTTAGTATTTCTCCTATGGCGTCTATTTCCATTGAACTTAATTTCTTATTGTCCATTCGTTAACTCTCTTTCCGGCAATGCCAAGCCACTCTTTATTTTCCTATTTCTAACGCCTTCTGTGCCATCTGCTTTACAGCATTAAACGCAGTAATGTTCGCTTCATATGAACGTGTAGCCGCCATTGCATCTGTTGTTTCTTGTACGACATCCACATTGGGCATCCTGACATACCCCTGGTCGTCGGCATCCGGATGTTCCGGGTTGTACACTGCTTTTAGCTCTGTAGCATCATCCACAATTGCAGTGGCCTCAACTCCGCCATTTGAAGTTGTTTTGCCCATTGCCTTGTTCAGCACCGTACGGAAATCATCTTTCGATTCTAAAACCACCAGTTTTCTGCGGTATGGAGTCCCATCCTCGGTTCTGGTCGTTTCAATATTGGCAATATTTTCCGCTGCGACATCCAGACGCAGCCGCTGTGCTGTCATGCCAGTCGCACTAATATTCAGAGAACTTAAAAAAGACATACCGTTCCCCCCTTAATTATTGATCAATTATTTTTGATACTGTATCCAGGATACGGGTTGGTTTAAAAGGCTTTACAATAAAATCCTTTGCCCCTGATTTGATAGCTTCAATAACCATAGTCTCCTGCCCCATTGCGGAACACATAACTACTGTAGCATTTGCATCATGTGCCTTAATCGCTTTCAGGCATTCCAACCCATCCATATTAGGCATTGTGATATCCATCAGTACAAGTTCCGGCTTAACATCCTTATACATCTGCAGCGCTTCCACACCGTCACTGGCCTCACATACATCCGTATATCCTCCTTTTGACAGGGTATCCTTCACCATCATGCGCATGAACGCCGCATCATCTACTACCATAATCTTTGCCATTTGTTTTTACCTCTTTCTTTGATGATTTTATTTACACAACAGAAATTATTCTGCTGGTACTGCCATATTAAGCCGCTCTTCTATTCTGACTGCAGCATTCTTCTTATGTGCCCCAAGCGTTCCCTTAAACCATGGATGCTCCTCCACATATAATGTAATATCCATATCTTTTCCTTTATTCATATCTATGACATCCCCTACCTTGAGGCTGCATACATCCTGTAAGCTCAGTTTCGCTTCACTAAGCTCGGCACGCATTTCCAGCGAACTTTTCTTTAGCCTTCCCATAATGATTTCCTGAGCGTTGGCAATACCTTCATCATAAAGTCCTGCCACATGCTTCCGCTTATCAATAATTGAGAATATATTTGTTAACAGGTTTCCCGGGATACAAATTGTAATTTTTCCCTCTATTTCACCCATCTTTACATTAATCAGAATGATTGCCACCGGCTCCTCCAGGCTGATTTCCTGGTACAGTCCGGGATTTGTCTCTAAGCTTAGCTCTCCCATGCCGACCTTGATGTAATTGTTCCATGCATCCTTAGTCACTCCAAGAAGATATTGCATCATCTTTTCGTACAGGGCAATTTCAATTTCCGTATAGCTGTAAGAAGAATCTATTATATCATCATCCCCTCTTCCGCCTAACATCCTGTCGATCATATTAATCATCAGCTTTTGGCTCACATGAACCAAAACAGGGGGGGCTTTTGAGTCATCCGGAAGGTTCAAAGGCATCAATGTCATTACATCATTATCAGTCAGAGCGTTATTGAACTCGTGATAACGCTGTTCCTCCACAGTTATGACCTCCATCTCACAGTTTGCCCTCAGGATTCCATTTACTCTTGAAGACGCAAGCCGCGTGTAATTATCATAAATACCTTTGATTAATTTTAACTTATCTTTTGTAAACTTTTTAGGACTCGAAAAATCATACTTTTTCCAAGTCTTCTCTGGCTCCTTTTGTGGTTCAGAAGCATTGTCTGCATCACTACTCATCATAGAATTCAACAATGCGTCTATCTGACTTTGGGATAATACTTCTGCCATACTCTTACTCCTGTAGTTTTATAATGTATCCGCAACACGTTACTCTTCGCTTTGTTTGTATACCTGTTCATAATACTCATCCAGGCTTTGCTCCACAGCACCTGACTGTGTAATTAAAATCTCAACTCTCCGGTTCTGTACTCGGCCTTCTTCCGTCTCAAAAGTGTCAATCGGGCGAAACTGACCGTACCCGGCACTGACCAGCTTTTTGGGCTCTATGACATTTTTCTGTTGTATATAGGCCACTACCACCGCTGAACGGTTGGAAGACAATACCCTGTCACTTACCACCTCATTGGGAATCTGAGGGTCTGCCTGAGTGGTATGTCCCAGCACCTGTATTTCCTTGATTGAGTCCGCTGCCGGGGCAATTGCGGCTGAAAATGATTCCAGTACCTTCTTTCCATCCTCTCTCAACACATAACTGTCACCGTCAAAGAATACCCGGTCCCTAAAAGTTATGAACTGATATCCCTCTCCCTGTGCAATCTGAATATCCATAGATTCTCCCGAGGAATTCCGTATTTGAAGGAGGCTTTCATACAGTTCTTTGAATTTCTCGTCCGAATCCAACGTATTTTCCCCCGGTACATCATTCGCTCCTCCGGTCTCTATATTATCCGTAACAATCTGGGATACCTCTTCTTGTGCATCCGGGTTTAAACTTCTGACCAGATTCTTCCACTTTACCTGGTCCACAGAGGATATGGCATAGAGCAACACAAAAAAACAAAGCAGCAGCGTTACCATGTCACCGTATGTATCCATCCAACTTCCGCCCTCTTCCTGCTTCTTTTCCCTTCGCTTCACGTTACTCTCCTCTCTGGTAATTTTTAATTCAGGTATACCCCGGCGTACTCACCTCGGAGCATATCATATTACTTCTTTTTATTCTTTGGTTTTTTCTCTTTTTTGTTCCCACTGTCTCCATCTTCGCCTGCCAACAGCTTCAACTGTCTTTTCTGCTGGAGCAGTGATGCCAGTTTTTCCCTCACAACCTTTGGGTTTTCTCCTGCCTGAATACTCATGACGCCCTCTATAATTATTTGTTTATAGAGTACTTCTTCCTCATTTCGTATCCTTAGTTTTTTTGCAATAGGCATGAAGATAACATTAGCCAAAATACATCCATAAAATGTGGTAATCAGGGCAATTGACATATTAAGTCCTAGGGACTCTGATGATCCTGAAGACAAATCCATGTTTTTCAACATGTTAATCAAGCCTACAAGAGTACCAATCATACCAAATGCCGGGGCAAACTGTGACGCCTTATCATAGATTGCGACTTCCTCTTCATGTCTGGCCGACATGCTGTCCACTTCCATTTCCAACAACTCCCTGACCTTGTCCGCCTCCATGGCATCCACTACGAGCAGAATCCCCTGCTTGAAAAAAGGATCTGTTAACCCATTCGCCTTTTCTTCCAAGGCCAACAGACCATTTCTTCTGGCAATCTGGGCAAACTCTACAATACTCTCAATCACAGGCTCCGGATGAAACTGCTTGTTAGACACCAGCTTGACCATATGTTTCCCCACATTTTTCAACATACTGAAGGGGAAGCTTGCGATAACGGAACATGCTGTTCCCCCGACAACAATGAGGACGCTGGCCATATCTGCGAAGTTGGCCATATTACCCAGGCCAATCCCATATACGATAAATGCAAACCCTCCAATAAGCCCTATAATTGTAGTAAAATCCATGATTAAACCTCCCTGTTATGCATGTAATAAATAGCCTGGTTAAACCTGATAATACGTGCAATAATTTCGTCCTTATTTTCATTCACAATATGGTATTTCCCATTCATCATAATAATCTTTGATTCTGGTATCAACTCTATGTATTCCATTTGAGCCGGATTGATTAAAATAGGTTCGCCGTTTAATTTGGTCAGCTCTATCACGACAGCTCCCGCCTCCTCTCTTATGTGCAGGGGATTCTTCCCCTGCACCATAATCTTACTCCTAACGCTTCATGGCAATTAACTGTTCCAGCATCTCATCTGTAACCGTGATAATCTTCGTATTCGCCTGATACCCTCTCTGAGTCGTAATCATGTTGGCCATTTCTGTTGCCATGTCCACATTGGACATTTCCAGATAGTTGCTTAAAATAGCACCTGTAGTTGTACCCACAGTCTGTATACCCACAACACGTCCGGCATTATCACCAATGTTATATAAATATCCTGCTGTCTGCTCCAGACCGTTCGGGTTTTCCACAGAAGCTACCGCTATCTGGCCGATGGTGATTTCCTCATTACCTGTTGTAACACCTTTGACAATACCGTCCATCCCAATCTTATAGGTCGCTACATTATAACGCTCACCCGTGCCCAGATCAACCGGTACCTGGATAGGACGAAGGGTAGTTGTATCCATCACACCTGTAGTAGCATCCGGTGTGAAACCGTAGATATAATTACCGGAGTTATCCACCAGATATCCATTGTTATCTACCTTAAAAATCCCCACTCTGGAAAGACTCATGTTATTTTCTGCAATCTCATCTGCCGGAATCCCAGGACCGCCAATCATCCCGCCTACGATGAAAAAGCCTGTCCCATCAATCATACAGTTTAATGGATCACCAGTAAATCCCCAGCTTCCTGATGTAAAGTTTGTTGAAATAGAGCCCATGTTCACACCATAACCGAGCTGTGAACTGTTTGTACCGCCGGTTCCCCCGGCATTGGTATTGCCCCCTGTACTGTTTGTCAGGTTCTGATACATGGCATCCTGAAAGTTTGCCGATCTGCCTTTATATCCCCATGTGTTTACGTTTGCAATATTGTTACTGATAACGTCCATCTTACTTTGATGTGAACGCAGCCCAGAAATAGCTGCATACATTGATTTAACCATATTTTTGTACCTTCTTCCTTTTTTCTTCTGCCATAGTCCGCGTATACCAGTCGCGCATACGCACAGCCTCCATATATGGTCCGGCTATATTAAAACGGCACTGTCTATATTCGTAAAAATACTTTCTTTCATCTCCTGCGAATTCATCGTAGTAACCACAAGGTTATTGGGAATATTCACAATAAATGCATTTTGGGCTCCGATGATAACAACATCCTTTGCCCCTTTTTCTTTTGCCTTTTCCACCGCCTGGTTCAGATCCTGCACAAGGGAATCTGTCAGATTTACCCCCCGCTCACTTATTCTGGCTGATGCATGTTTCGAAAATCTGACCCCCGAAGCGGACGCCGTTTCCTGAAACACCGCAGAAAATGACTTCCCGGATTCCGGGGCGGATACTGTCCCATGTTTCAGCTTTAATTGCTGAATACTAGTCAGTGCCTGTATTTCCGCCATTTTCTGCCTCCCCGCTTCCGTTATCACCGGATTCATCTGCCTCCGGAACCTTTCCTACTGTCATAATCTGTGCCATATGATAGGACTTGTCTCCCATAAAAAGAATCGGGTTTTCCCCCATCAATATTCCGGTAATAGTTCCGCTGGTCTTCGCTCCTGTAAATTTCCCGCTGCTGTCAATCTCAGCCATCGTTACTTCTTTTCCTATCATAGAAGATGCATAGGTAATCGTGTTAATTGTGGACATATTTGTGATAGCTTCTATCATCTGCGTCTGTACCATCTGTGACATCATTTCACTTGTATTCATCGGATTATCCGCATCCTGATACCGCATTTGCGCCGCAAGCAGCTTATAAAAATCGCTGACGCTCATTCCCGTCGCACTGCTTGTTCCAGATGCACCGGCTACAGACGAGGCATAATTATAAGCACCTAATCCCTGGATTTCGCTCATATGCTGTTCTTCCTTTCTTTTGTTATACTAAACCTAATCTTAACTGCTGAAGGAACTGATCTGCGCCTTCATGAACTTCTTCTTTTTGATTCTCCTGCTGTTGGCTCCTTGCATGTTCCTGACTGCTTTCCTGCTCATTATGCTGATCCAGATAGTCGGCATGAGGTACATCCACAATTACATCTGTGGGGCTGCCAAGTCTTGACTGAATCAAGCTTCCCAGTTCTCCTGCATTCTGCATCATTACATGCATAGTCTTCGCCTCCATGCAGACAATCGAAATTACTGTTTTTCCATTCTCATAGGATGCATTCACCAACAGAGTTCCCAGATTTGCCGGTTTCAACTGGACTTGAAATTCCCGTTTTCCTTCACTGATATGTTTTACAATCGTATCTTTCAGTGCCTGCATATCCGGCTGTGTACTTTCCTGACGGTATGTAACAACTTCTTTCTGCCCGGTAACTTCATGGGTGTATCCGGTGCTGCTCCTTGAATTTGCAGCAAACTGTTGTATTCCCTTGTTACTATCCTCTGCAGATATCTTGTACAGCTCCTTTGTATCTTCCTGTGTACTGCTTTTTTGTGCCGTAAAAACTGATGCTGCTTCTGTATTTTTCCCCTCTGCTGCCAGAGCTGGACCCAGAGAATTTTCCGTCTGGATTTCATGTCCCAATGACAAGATAGCTTTTGTATTATCTGCTGTAGGTGTCTGTACTACCGGTTGTTTTGTATCAAGCAGATTTCCTTTGCCTTCTACAATATTTTCCCGTATGGGCAGTTGGCCTTCTTCCTGGGATATTGCTGTCTGTTGCGCTGCGCCCTGTCCCACAGTGAGAAAGTCTCCTTCACTTTGCAGTACAGACGGTACGCCTGCTGCATCCTGTACCTTTACAGCTTCCTGAAACTGAGTCCAGGGAAATACAACCTGCATCTGCGGATATACGGTTTCCATACCCGTCACCGGAACGTCTGCTGTCTTCTGCTCTTTGGATTTCTCCGGCATGGTCTGCTCTCTTTGCCCGTCTAAAATATCTTTAAACTGTTTTCGAGGGCTGTCTGTATTCTTTTTTGCACTTACATCCGGAGCACTCCAGTTTCCTGTTTGGGATAAAGTCTCTACAATCTGATTCATTCTCCTCCTCCTTTCCTCTTAAAATAATTTATAGTAATCTGCACATATATGCAGCCTTACTCTCCTGCTGCCGCCCTTCCTGACATCGTATTGGAAACGAATTCCTCAATCAGCCTTTCATCTTCTTTTAGAACTTCTTTGTCATATTCCTGCTTTCTTTTTGCCTTCAGCATGTCAATGGAGGCCGTGTCCTGTTTCGCAGCAATCACTTCCTGCCGCTTTTTTTCCTCAGTATCTTTAAGGCATACCAAATTTTGTTTTTCTGTCCTTATCTTGTCTATCAAGGACTGAAGATAATTCTCTATTGTTCTCAGCTTATTCACTGGAGCCCCCTGAAGCTTTACATGGTTATATTCCACCGAACATACTTTGTGTTTTTGTTCCAGGTCCTCAATCTGCTCCTCTTTCTGAATGACAGCCTGTACAATTTGTGCATGTTCATTTCTCAAATTTTTCTCAATTTGAGCCTTGTAGCTCAGAACCTTATCTAATGTAAATGAAAATCGTTTCACCTTTCATCCTCCTGTTACTTCAGAATGTCCTCCATCATACGTAAAACTTCTTCCTTGCTGTAGCTTTTTTCTACTTCCTGCCTCAAAAAAGCATTGACTCTGTTGATTCTTGAAATTGCATCATCCAATTTAGGGTTTGTTCCTGATTTGTAAGCACCAATAGATATCAGATCCTCATTCTGCTCGTACAAACTTAGTATATCTCTGAGCTTTGATGCCAGTTCCTTGTGTTCTTGCGTCACAATATTGTTCATCAGCCTTGAAATACTGGAGCTGATATCAATTGCCGGAAAATGGTTTGCATTTGCCAGCTTTCTGCTGAGTACGATATGTCCGTCCAGAATTCCCCGGACCGTATCGGCTACAGGTTCATTTGTATCATCGCCCTCTACAAGCACTGTATAAACCCCTGTAATAGAACCTTTTTCAAACTTTCCGCTCCGCTCCAGAAGCTTAGGGAACTCTGCATAAATAGAAGGAGTATATCCTCGGGCAACGGGAGGTTCTCCGGTAGCAAGTCCAATCTCCCTTTGCGCCATCGCAAAACGTGTCAGGGAGTCCATCATAAGAAGCACATCTTTTCCCTGGTCTTTAAAATATTCTGCAATGGTAGTGGCTACCATAGGACATTTCATTCTGAGCATGGCGGGCTGGTCAGAAGTTGCAACGACCAGGATAGAACGCTTCATTCCTTCCGGACCCAGGTCCTTTTCCACGAACTCACGTACTTCACGCCCCCGCTCTCCTACCAATGCAATCACATTGATATCTGTTTTTACATTTCTGGCTATCATACCCAACAGTGTACTTTTGCCCACACCGCTGCCGGCGAAAATCCCGATACGCTGTCCTTTTCCTATGGTGTTCAATCCATCGATAGCCTTAATGCCGAAACTGAGGTCTTCTGTAATTGGAGGTCTTGCAAGGGGGTTAATCTTTGGATTCTCTACATAATAATAACGGTCAGATGTAAATTCTCCCTTGTCATCCAGGGGATTTCCCAGGGCATCTATTATTCTCCCCCTTAGAAATTCACCTACTAGAATTTTCAGTCTCTTTTTTGTGTTCCTGACGAAGCTCTCTGTGCCGATTCCATGCATATTCTCATATGCCATCAACTGTACTTTATCATCCCGGAACCCAACCACCTCGGCCGGTATCTGCTTTTTTTGTTCATCATTATATATCAGAACAATATCTCCAATATTAGCGCCTCCGCCAGATGCTTCCATTGCCATTCCAGTAATATTTTCAATTTTCCCGATATGGCTGATTGTTTCAGATTTCATAATCAGGCCTGGCAAATCGTTAAGCATCTGTCTCCCCCCTGTCTTCTTCGTCTGCCGCCCTATACTTACAGGCGTGCATTATTTAATATCTCTTTTATATTTTCAAGTTGTGTTCCAACACTCATATCAATAATTTCATCAGGCAGCTCTACAATACAGGTTCCTGTATCTTCCTCCTCCAGCATGATAATCTTTACATTATCCGACAGTTTGGAAAGCTCCTGCAAAAACTGAACATCTCCTCTGACATCCATGGTTTCCTGACCTTTACCAATATAAATCTTGGCCCATGCCGACTTTTTGAGCCGGCCTGTAGCAGATAAAATCATACGCTCTACAACTTCACTGCTGGATCTCAAACTGGTTTGTACAATTTTTTCACCGATTGCCAGTGATATGTTTTTCAAATCCTCAATATGCTGCTCCAGCAATCTTTCTTTTGTAATCTCCACTTCTTTTATGTAATCTGCAAGCCGCTTCTGGAGATTCTTAAATTCTGCTTCAAACCGGAGATCGTACTCGTTCAGAGCCTGCTCTCGCCCTTCCTTATACCCCGCCTCACTTCCGGCAGTAAATCCTATCTGGTAGGCCTCTGTCCTGACATCCTCGGCCTCCCGCTTGGCCGCATCTAAAATAAGCTTTCCCTCCGCATATATATCCGCCAGAATATCTGCTGCTGATACTTGTTCTTCTTCCGCTGCCTCTTCCTCTTTCTCTTCTACCTCAGGAATTACCTTTTCTTCTTTTTTAGTCTCTACGGCAAATTCCGGATAGAGTATATTCTTTTCCAACCCCAGTACATCATCCGGCTGATTCTTCAATACCCTATACAATGATTTCATCCTTTCCACCTTTGCCTATTACAATCTCGCCTTCCTCATCAAGCTTTCTGATGATTTCAACGATTCGCTGCTGTGCCTCTTCTACATCACGCAGACGCACATTGACTGTAACTTCCAAATCGGATTGGACCGTATCTGCCATACGGCTTGACATATTGGTGAAAAACAGTCTGAGCATTTCTTCGCTTGCATTCTTTAAAGAGTATACAATATCCTTCATATCGCATTCGCGCATGAAACGCTGGATTGCACGATCGTTCATGCCCATAATATCCTCGAACACAAACATCTTCTTTCGGATTGTCTCTGCCAATTCCGGATCGTCTTTTCCCATTTCATCAAAGATATATTTTTCATTACTTCTATCCATACGGTTCATGACATCCGCAATATAATCTACGCCGCCAATACTTGTAAAGTCCGTTGTAAGAATATTATCAAATTTCTTGGATAATTGAGTCTCTACAATCTTAATTGCATCAGGTGAAGCGCTTTCCATTCTGGCAATGCTCTCTACTACTTTCAGCCTCATGTTCTCCGGCAGCTCTGCTATTACCCCTGCTGCCTGAGCGGAATCCAGGTAGGACAACACCAGTGCAATTGTCTGAGGCCGTTCATGCTGAAGAACCGAAAACAAATTTTTTGTGTCCGTCTTCGATATAAAATCAAACGAACGGTTCTTCATATATTTTGTTACTTTCTTGAGAAGTTCATTTGCCACAGGCTCTCCGTATGTTTTTTCAAGTACAGCTCTTGCATACTCAAGCCCTCCGTCCGTTACCACTTTCTGGGTCAGGCAGGTCTTATAGAAATCATCTAAAATTAACTCTGTCTGTTCTGACTCCAAATGGCCCAGCTTTGCCACTTCTAAAGTGAGCAGCTCCACCTCTTCTTCTGTCAGATATTTATATACTTTGGACGCTTTATCTGCCCCCAGGGCTGCTATGACCGCAGCTGCTTTCTGCCCGGGTGTTATTTTCGGGGCGTTACTCAGCCGACTTGCTTCCATCTTGGTTTCCTCCATTCAGCCAGGTCCTAATCATTTGTGCAGAAATCTCAGGATTAGTTTCTGCAAATTCTCTTACATTTTCTCTCAATTCCCTGCTCTTTTCATTCTGCAGCTGCAAAATTTCCGGCTTCATAGTTTCTTCGGGAATCAGGAACTCTTCAAATTCTTCCTCTTCCTCGACTTCAACTGCTTGTTTCTTCCGCCTTCTTCTAAGCAGAATTACAATCAGCAGAATAACAAGAAGAGCTATGACTGCCGCTGCTATAATAATTGGAAGATACTCTTTTACTGTGCCTGCAATATTTATAGCTGCCGCCTCCTTAGTTTCCCCGTCTTTAGGCTCATAGAAAGGCGAGTTTACAATTGTAATTTTTTCCTTTCGGTCTGCTGCTGCAATGCCTGTTGCATTTCCGACAAGGTCCAGAAGCTGGTTCATACTGATATTGCTGAGTGAATCACTGTTAATTGCCACAGATACCGTTAAATCCTCCAACACTCCAGGATCTAATGCTCCTTGTTCCTTTACCTGGTTTACAAGATAATCTCTTGTTGCACTTTCACTCACTACCGTGCCATCGGCCGCCGCTGTATCTGCATTGTACTCTGTTTCGTCGGCATTGGTCTCTGTACCGGCTACACCGCCGGCAGTGCCGCTGCCGTCCGTTACCGTCCTATCAGTACTTTCATTAGATACAATTCCTGTCTTATCCTTCTCATCAATCTTCTCCGGAGTATTATAAGTCGTTGTCTCACGGACAACCTTCTCCATATTGACTTTCCCCCGGGCTGAAACCCGTATATTATTATTTCCAAAAAACGGCTCCAGGACATTGATAACCTTTTTGGAAATCTGGGTCTCAATCAACTTGGCAATCTCTTCCCCTGCATCTCCCGACGTTCCTGCTTCATCCGGATTTACTGAAACCTCCAGTCCGTTTCCGTCAAACACAGATACGTTTTCCATCTGCATATCCGGCACGCTCCTGGCAACCAGGCGCTGTATTGCTAAAGCCTGCTTTTCTGAAGGAGAGTCACCATTTTCCATCGTAACAACAGCAGAAGCACTTGTTACCGATTTATTCTCTGGATCTGACAGGACATACTTCTCTTCATCAGCCAAGGCTATTGTTACTTTAGCATCTTTTACGCCGTCAAAAAGACGGATAGTAGCACCAATACGATTCTGCAAATCATAAAGCTTATATGTCTGCTTCTCTGTATCAGTGGTCATTCCGCCCGCATTTTCTGTAAAAACATCATATGTAAAACCACTTTTAGGATATCCTTCATATGCCAGGTCAGCTCTGGTCTGGTCTGCTATATCTTCAGGAACAAGAATATTTCCGTTATCATTATACTGATATTCCACCCCTGACTCCTGCAGCTTGCCCACAATCTGAGTCGCTTCCTCCTTGGTCACTCCGGAAAATAGCGTTGTGTATTCCTTATGATTCAAAATCAACGCTATAATTACTGCAGCAGCTATGAGTGCAACCGCTCCTCCTGCAACCAAAACTTTCGTCTTTGTACTGTATTTGCCTAAAAATTGTTTTACATCTTCTATTTTTAGTTTTAATTTTTCCATGTTTTCAGCCAACATCCTTTATCTTTTTATTACTTATAAACTGATCCTCATCAATTCATTATAAGACTCAACCGCCTTATTTCTTAGCTGAACCAACATGTCTACAGACAACTGTGCCTCCGATGCTGCAATAGTCACAGTATGTACATCATCAATCTGTCCAGTTGACAACAGATACTGCTGTTGTTCCAGTTCCTTTTGTGTATCGGTAACATCCTTCACTGCATTTTCAAAAATACCTTTAAAAATTCCAGCGCTGCTATTTTCTGTCTGAGCAGTCTTTCCTGTTTCTGCAAGACTCCCCCATAATTGTATTGGTGTGATAAATCCTGTCTCCATCTTCTGCCTCCTACTGACCCTTAATTGCAGTTCTAAGTCTAGCAATGTCACTATTTACTGAGCTCAATCCATATTGATACTGCAGCGCTGTTCTGCTCATCTCAATTAACTGCACATCTGCATTCACATTATTACCGTCTAATCTGGCAGACTCACTTTGGGATTCCTGAACAGAGGTCTGCGCCCCTGAAATTGCTTTTTGAATCTGGGTCCGGTTCCCTGTCTCCATTGCCGCCTTCAGCCTGCTCTGGTAATTCTCCTCAAAAGTCACATACTTGGACTTATACCCCGGTGTGTCCACATTGGCAAGGTTATTTGATATAGCCCCCTGCTTTTCCCACAGATAATCCAGCGATTTCGCTACCATAGAAATTGAATTACCCCAAAACCCATTGATACCTGACATGTTGTTCCTCCTTTTATTGCTCTGATTCTGCAACAATTATTTTAAAACAAAACTTGCTATTTATTGATATTTTTCGACATTATAAGTCAAAAAAAATTAACACACTATGTATTTTTTCTCAAAATCAGCCACCGGCATCGGCCTGTCAAATAAGTATCCCTGCCCAAGTTCGCATCCGTATCGTTTGAGAATCTCTCTCTGGGGTACAGTCTCAATTCCTTCTGCCACTGTATGTGTAAGCTTTAAATCCCTGCACATATGTAATATATATTCTGTAATCGTTCTGGACTTTCCTTTGCTCTCTATCTTATCCACCAGACTTTTATCCAGCTTAATCTCATCAAAGTCTGCAATTGACAGAATCGCTAAATCAGAATACCGTGAGCCAAAATCATCCAATGATATGGAAAATCCCATTCTTTGAAGCTCTCCCAGCAATTCACGCAATTCATGACGTTCAAGCAGCCCCATATTTTCAGTAATCTCTATCGTAATCAAATGGGGAGGTACCCTGTACCGGTCACAAATCATTCTCATCTTTTTCACAATATCTTCTTCTGTTAGGGTAACTCTGGAAAAGTTCACGGAAATGTTCATAGATTCTATACCTGATGACTTCCACTTCTTAATGAGACGGCACACGCTCTCCAACATATGCATATCGATGTAACGAATCAATCCTTCTGATTCATACCTGTCGATAAAAGCAATCGGAGGTACAATGCTTCCTTCTTCATCAATATATCTCACCAGTGCTTCTGCTCCTCCGATTTTTCCTGTTTTCAGGTTAATCTGAGGCTGCAGGTAAACCCGGAACCGATTATCGCTAATCTCTTCTCTTAGTTTTCCTGAAAGGACTGTCTGATATTTGCTCCTGGTTTCAATCTGCTTGCCGGTTTCCAGTCTCTCATTGTAATGGTTCATCTTAGCAAGACTCATCTTTTCATTGGCAACGGAAATATGATATTCAATATCGTTTTCTCCGTCATAATAACTTGAACCCACGGACACCTGAAACTGGTCATCCCATTTTGCCCGTTCCGCAAGCTCTTTTACAATGTGTTCGAACGCAGCTTTATCCATATTTCTTCCAAAAGCCATGAATTCATCTTCTCCAATACGGTAAACATCATCTCCAAAAAATGATTTTAATACCTCCGCAGTGTGAATCAGCATGAAATCACCCCATTGGCGCCCATATGCATTGTTGACAGTACGAAGCCTGTCTATGTCTGCCACCAAAACCCCAAACCTGCAGAATTCATGCCTGCCCATCTGTGCCAGCCTGTCCAGATAACTTCTGCGGTTCCCGACTTCCGTGAGTTCATCCACATTACTCAGATAAACAACTCGGTCTGCAAGCATTCGGTGTCTCATCTCATTTGTAAAAAAAACTGCCGCAGATTTCAGGAAAACTGTTGTGTCAAGATTCTCCCGTGGATTACTCACTCCCAAAAGCCCAATAATTTGCCCTTCTGACTTCACTGGAACTATCATGAACTTCAGGATTCCCAATTCACGGAACGCCTTGTATTCTTCACCATCCTCCGGCACCACTTCCTCCAGAGAGACGAGAACTTTGCCTTTTTCCGTAGACAAACGGTGTAAAAAGTCGCGAACCTTCTCAAAAGAAATATCTTCCAGAAGGTTTACCATAGGCCTTTCTGTCGGCATACGCCACCGGAATGCATCTGACACGATTTCCTTATCAAGGTCAAACCACAGCGTATATGCACTTTCTGCCCTATAATACCCCGCAACCACATACAAGAATTCTTCCGCTATACTGTCAAACTTTTCCTTCTTGTCGTATTGGTTCAAAATGCCTGCGCATTTGACCAAAGCTTTTTCAGCGGAAAGTTCTGCTTTCAGCCTGTTCTCCAGCTCCACCTCTTCCGTAATATCGGAGGAAATTCCCAGGTGAAATCTTTTTCCATCACTTTCCACCAGCAGATCTTTACTTAGAAGGTGCTTTCCCATCTTCTTATTGAAGTATTTCCATACATAACTGCCTTCTGCAAACATATTGCGAGGACAAAAATCACAAGGACTTTCGTTACCCTGAAGTATTTGATAACAGGGCTTTTCAAACCATTCTTCTTTAGGAATGTTCCCCAAAGCATTTATTGCCTTCTTATTCAGATAATACAGCTTGTAATCTTCTAGACCGGAAAGATATATAATATCATTTCCTTCATCTAAAACCGAGGTTAAGACCTCTTGAAAGTCATTTCCCATACTTGCCCGTACTCCTTTGTATGTCGTACCATTTCCTGCTGTATTTCCAATTTATGACATGATTACTCCGTCACATACAAATTTTACTACATATCACTTTAGTAATCAAGCCCAAATCTGAAATTATATGCCATTTTTAGCATCTTTTGCTATCTTTTAAAATACATTTAACATTCCAGCATATGGAAAAGCATGTATGGAATAGATGTTTTTAGGTATCTAATTTTATGGATATAAGTATTATTCCTTTTCCTCCCCGGGAAGATAATTTAAAAAGTAAATATAAATGTCTACAATTGCCTGATACAGCTCTTCCGGGATCTCAGCCCCCAGCTCCAATTGGGTCAGCATCGTTGCCAGAGAATTGTCTTCGTAAACGGGTACCCCGTTTTCCTTTGCAATCTCAATCATTTTTTCCGCCATATACCCTATGCCGGATGCCACAATAACTGGAGATGCCTGCTTATTTTCATCATAAGTCAACGCAACTGCCTTTTGATTAAGTAATTCCTTAAATTCTGACATTGACTGAATTCTTCCTTTCAAATATTTTAGGAAATGCGTCTGATATTGCTATGGATTCCTGACCGGTTTCTACAAATATTTCCTCCGCCCTGATTCCATTTTCCGTCATAATTTTCGTGATATCTTCTGTGATTTTACGGCTCTTATCTTCCAGCTTTTCTGGACAATTCAACTGCATTCTGATGTTTCCGTCCTGATAAACAAAGTACATATCAAAAAAGCCCACATCTTCAATATCAAATTTAATGAGGCCCTGCACCGCTCTTTTTCCTGGTTCCTTCTGTTCCCCCTGGCCCTGTGCATCAGGGTCCACCCACATTTCCGCAAACATGAGGCGTCCTCCCACCTGCAGCGGAAGCATCATATGCAATACCGGCATATAAACACTTTCATTAAGCAGTATGGACTGCATGAGATTCTGAAACACAGCTTTCTGTTCAATCCCCGCTTCCCCTGCCATGCCGGCCCGGACCAGTTCGGTAAACTTATTCATCCACTGATTCTCTTTTGAAACCTTTTCAAACTCAGTATTCGCCAGCACCTGAAACAGGACAGATGATTCAAAGCCCTGAAAATACTTCTGCATCCCCGGATACCGCAGCAGTTGTTCAAAGGAATCCAAAACCCTGTCCGGCATTCCATTCTCACAGCGCGCGGCATAGGACGCCAGAAGTGCCGCCAAATCCCTCATACTGCCTCTCTCATGGCTCCTTGATATGTAGAGGTTCAAAAAAGGCAGAACCTGTCCGCGGATTGTCTCCAGATTCTCCCTCATCTCTTTGCCGGGTGCATTATAATTAATTTGTCCTTCCAGTTGTTCCAGCCGTTCCCTTCCATCGGGATACATCTGTCCTTTTATCTGGTTCAGTGTCTGACGGATATTTTCCATAAGATGGGGTGTCTCTGCCATGTCTGTATACCGCCTCAGAAAATCGAGGATTCCCGCCTTAAGCTCCAGAGGACTGTTTGAATTCATCACTTGCCTGAACAGTGAAAAAAAAGCTCCGCTGAAACGGACGGCAGCATTATTCTGTCCTTTCAGCAATCCTGGCAGCTCCTGAGGACGCACTTCTATCATACGAAGAAACTCAGCCAGATTCTTTGCAAAATCTTCCCCCATACCTGACTGTGCCAGTGTACCCATACCTCTCATAAATAACTTCGAAAACTCCTCAGCCATCCCAGGACTTTCCTTCATCTGCTGGATAAAAGTGCCATAATTTGATTCATACTGGAACTTCAGGCCTACATCCTGCCCTTGCGCAGAATCACTCCTGGCATCCGGCTTCATAACCCTTTCCGGATTCACCTGTCCCTGGATAGACGGGTCAGTAGTCTTTACAGGATTTGCTCTTACCTGGTTTGAATTGTCGTATCCGGTCATCGGAGTTGTGACTTTTAAAATATTTGACATTTTTTCACCTACCGTAATTATTTTTCTGTCTTTTTTGTCGATATATATGTTATAATGGGCGTATGTGTATAATGAATGATTCATTTTTTGTCCCAAAATATGTTAAGAGTACATTACCACACATTCCCTTCTGTTTGCAATATTTTTAACAAATATAAAATAAGGCGGTGCAAATTATGGATAATACTACAGATAGCTTGCTCGAGACTTTTCTATTTGAGACAAACTCTCTTTTAGAGCAACTAGATGAAAGGCTTATTAATGCTGAAAAGGATGGCAGCTTTACGGAAGACGACGTAAATGAAATTTTTCGAAGTATGCATACAATCAAAGGTTCTTCTGCCATGTTGGAGTTTCACTCTTTAATGGAAGTAGCTCATCACATCGAAGACCTCTTTTTTTACATACGTGAAAACGGAATGGACACTTTAGACGACGAGCAGAAAAGTGATCTTTTTGACCTAATGTTTAAGTCCATGGACAGGCTCAGGGCCGATATCGTCCGTGTAGAGAATAGTCAACCTCTCGATTCAGATATTACATACTTTATAAACGAGATCAATGGTTTCCTGAAAAGAATCCAAAAAGCAGGAGAAGCCAGTGTATCCGCATCTTCTCTCACTGCTTCTGCGGGCAATCTTTCGCTGGGTACCCAGTACAAAACAGATGCACCTTACCTGCTCCAGGTTTTCTTTGAACCTGACTGTGGTATGGAGAATCTTCGTTCTTTCATGCTGGTAACCGCACTGGAAGAAAAGGATTTATCATTTCAATTTTTCCCGGAAGACGTGGAGACAAATTCACAAACCAAGATCATCATTGCAGAAAATGGCTTTATACTCGCATTTACTTCCGAAGAGGATGCAGAAAGTGCAATCCGGGTTTTAAAGAATACAAGTAACATCCATACATATGAATTAATCCCGAACGCAGTTGAAGTACAGAAATCAGAGACATCACCGGCAGATACGGAGCATGAAAAAGGCCCCCAGACTGCCGCTGCTTCAGGTACCCAGCCTTCCGGTCCTTCTGCCACGCTTCCGTCCCATGCAAAGCAAAGCTTAATCAGCGTAAACCTGAGCAAGCTGGACAAGCTCATGGCAGTCGTTGGTGAGATTGTTATTACCGAATCTATGGTAATTGCCTCTCCTGAACTGCAAAATATAAAGCTGGATAATTTCCTGAAATCAGCACGCCAGCTCCGCAAGCTGACCGATGACCTGCAGGATATTGCAATGTCGCTGAGAATCGTTTCCGTTTCCAGTGTATTCCAAAAAATGAACCGTATTGTCCGGGATATGAAGAAGACATTAAATAAAGATGTCCGTCTGACGATCATCGGAGAAGATACGGAAGTAGATAAGACCATTGTGGACAGCATTTCAGATCCGATTATGCACATTGTCCGCAACTCTATGGACCACGGAATTGAAGATGACGTACAGGACAGACTGGATGCCGGAAAGGATGCACAGGCAGAGATTATACTTACCGCAAAGCATACGGGAAGTGAAGTCATTATTTCAGTAGAGGACGACGGCAAAGGTATGGATGCGACTGCCATCCTTGCAAAAGCAAGCCGCGCCGGTCTTTTGACAAAACCAGAGGAGGAGTATTCCAGAAAAGAAATTCTTTCTCTGCTTATGCTTCCAGGATTTTCCACCAACTCTGAAGTCACCGAGTTCTCAGGCAGAGGAGTAGGGCTGGATGTTGTCCGCAAGAATGTGGAAGCAATCGGCGGTGTGATTAGTATTACCAGTGAAAAGGGCAAAGGAAGCTGTACGACCCTGAAGCTTCCGCTGACACTTGCAATTGTGGATGGTATGGAAATCTCCATAGGAGGAAACATATTTACAATTCCCATTGCCAATATCAGACAGTCCTTTAAAGCTACAAATGACGACATTATTTTAGATGCTTCCGGTCATGAGATTATAAAATGTATGGATGAATTCTTCCCTATTGTCCGCATCCGTGATTTATTCCAGATGCAGGATGGGTTCACCGATATCAGTGAAGGTATTATTATGTGGGTAGAGGCAAGTGACAAATCCTACTGTATCTTCGTAGACCAGCTAATTGGGGAACAGCAGGTTGTGGTTAAGCCATTTCCTCCATACCTTAACAACTTTAATATTAAGCGCTCCGGCATCAGCGGCTGTACTGTTCTTGGCGATGGTAACATCAGCATCATTTTAGATGTTGCCAACATGTATACTGCAGCACAGGAGATGTTTTAGACAACGGTCATGCAGAGCATGACCCGCGCCCCGCAGAAAGTGTGCCGGGGCGTACTTGATAAAATGATTGGAGGTTTGATTATGTCAGACACAGCAGTGGTAAATAATATAGAAGAAGTGCAGGAGGAAACTGCCCGTTTTCTTACTTTCACATCGGACAATCTGGTTTTCGGAGTCAGTACAGACAACGTAATTGAGATTATTACAAATTATATGATCCGTCCTCTTCCAATGGTACCGGATTACATTCGCGGCGTCATCAATCTCCGCGGACAGATTATCCCGGTTATGGATATGAGGCTTAGGCTTGGTAAGCCTTTTATGGAATATACTTCCTCTACCTGTATCATTATTCTGGAGATAGATTCCATCCGCATCGGAATTGTGGTAGATTCCGTTTTACAGGTGCAGAATATCAACACCAGCCTTGCATCACCTATTCCTATTGAGAACCGTCAGGAGCTTACAAATTTCATGCTTTCCCTGGAAGACGGCACTGTAGTTCTTTTTCTGGATTGCGAAGCAATTATCAGGGCTTAGTTTACCCGTTCACGCTTCTTACTCCCGTAAAAATTTCAAAAAATATAACATGCTTTACAAATACATATTGCCTGTCACT
Organism: Faecalicatena contorta; assembly: GCF_003149105.1. Lineage (GTDB taxonomy): Bacteria > Bacillota > Clostridia > Lachnospirales > Lachnospiraceae > Muricomes > Muricomes contortus_C. Next base: position 695,435 of record NZ_QGDS01000001.1, read on the forward strand.
TATCAGAGATGATAAGACGGCAGGCAATTAAACTGATTGGAAAGGAGCTCATCATGGCTGCTAACAACATAATAAAGGTTTTTGTCATAGATGATTCTCTTGTCTTTGACAAGTTTTTATCTCAGGAGCTTCCAAAAGTCAATCCGAATATACAGGTTATTGGGTACAGTACTGACCCGCTTGATGCTTTGCGTAAAATTCCCCAGTTAAAACCGGATGTCATCACATTGGATGTAGAAATGCCGAGAATGGACGGAATATCGTTTCTGAAGGAGTTGCTTCCAAAGCACCCTATTCCGGTGATCCTGGCATCTTCGCTGAATGTAGATGTATTTGATGCGCTCTCCTATGGTGCGGTAGATTTTGTTAAGAAACCGGATATGAGCCGCAACTACAATGCCCAGGTATTTGCACAGAGTCTTGTTTCGAAGATTATCATTGCATCCCGTGCTACGGTACACCAGCCGGAAGTACCCTCTCCCCAGACAACTTCTTCTTCGCATACAGCAACCCCTTTGTCTTACTCTTCCATGCTGATTGCCATCGGCGCTTCTACAGGAGGTACAGAAGCAACTGTACAAATCCTCAAAGAACTCCCAGGTAACCTGCCAGGTATCCTAATAACCCAGCATATGCCGGAAGGATTCACAAAAATGTACGCTGACCGCCTGAACAAGCTATGTCAGATGGAAGTAAGGGAAGCAAAAGATGGGGATATCATCCATCCAGGACTTGCATTGGTAGCTCCCGGAGGTGATTTGCAAATGAAGGTGGTGCGTGACGGTAACCAATACCGCATCCGGTGCTATCCCGGGGAGAAAGTAAATGGACACCGTCCTTCTGTGGATGTACTTTTCCATTCTGTTGCCGAAACAGCCGGACAGAAAGCCGTTGGCATTATACTGACCGGAATGGGACAGGACGGAGCACAGGGTCTGCTCCATATGCGTAAAAGCGGAGCATATACGATTGGTCAGGACAAAGAGTCCTGTGTTGTATACGGAATGCCTATGGTAGCGCATCAGATAGGCGGCGTAACCACACAGGCCTCCTGCCAGAATATTGCAAGTGTATTAATGACATATTTGAGAAAATTATAAAAATAAATATGCACCATCAGATGCCGGTAGAAATACCGGCATCTATTTTGGCATCAATATCTGCTGAAGCCGTTCCCGCTCCTGCTCCCGTCTGCACTTCCGCAGGCAGAGCTATATTTGGCACAGCCGGATTCAAAGCAGAAGAACCTGCGCTAATGTATGGATGATTATCATAATGTTTCTGAAACCGGAAATTATGATGCATATTCTCCAGCTCCCCTTCTGCCCGGATACTGGAGTCGGCACTGAGACGTTTCGACCTCATCCGCTTCAATTCTGTTTTTAAAGCCAGCTCTTCTCTGCGCTCTTCTGCCTTTTCTGCCCGTCTGCTGCGCAATTTTACAATCTCTTCTTCATTCAACCTCCGGATTTTCCTATTTCCTCTCTGCAGTAGTTTCTGCATAGAAGCAATCGCCGCCCTGGCTTTTGCACGGTCCTCTTCCTCTCCAAAACAGGAAGTCATCCGTAATTCTGAAATGCTGCGCCGCGCCGTTGCCATTACATCCCATACCTGGCTTTGGTAGAAGCCGTTGCCAGCCTTGTATAACATCCGGCCACAGAATAGGACGGTGAGGAAGACGACTTGAACTTAGAAGCAGGGGATGTATCTGATTCAGCAGAAAAATAGGAAGTCAGGCTGGAGTCAAGCTCTACCCGGTCCCTCCCGCGGGACACTGCCCCGGCCTCTATATGGCCCCCCGCCTCCGGTAAAGACTTCTCGGCACAAGATATGTCGTTACTCCCCGCATAGGAGGGCAGGGAAACATTTCTTTGATTTATTACGCGATTCATAAGGCGCCTCCTTCAAGGTTATACTATAGTTATCGTTTCCTTTCTTAAAAACTTAATCGTATTGCATCTCTTATACCATAATCCCCCAAAATTTTAAAAAGTTTTTCATTTTTTTACTTATGTTTCTTTCTAATCTGACGATATTGTAATTGAGCATAATAAATGAGCGCTTCTTATTTATTCATGTTTGACGCGTCACTATTATTTTATTACATTTTCTTCCCAACGATAGGCCATCTCAGGGAAGAATACCCAAGGGCAAGGAAGCCCGGGAATTATTTCAAGGAGGAAATACATATGAGAATTCAACACAATATCGCGGCTTTAAATTCATACCGCAACTTAACAGGAAACAACAATGCAGTAGGCAAAAACCTGGAAAAATTATCTTCCGGATATAGAATCAACCGTGCAGGTGATGACGCAGCGGGACTTGCTATTTCTGAAAAAATGCGTGCTCAGATCACAGGTCTTGAGACAGCACAGAAGAATGCTAACGATGGTATTTCTTTAGTACAGACAGCAGAAGGTGCTTTGACAGAAGTTCACTCTATGCTGAACCGTATGGTAGAGCTGGCTGACCAGTCTGCAAACGGAACTTATGACAATGCTACAGACCGTTCAAATCTTCAGAAAGAATTGAACTCTCTGAAATCCGAGATTGACCGTATTTCAGAAGGAACAAATTTCAATGGGATTAACCTTTTAGATGGCTCTTTAGGTGGCGGTAGCTCAGTATTGGGTGGTGCAGATATTGCAGTAGGCAAGTCTCTTGGTACAGCAGGGCTCACTGGCGGTACAGCTGCAGCGGACGACAAATTTATCGTTTCTTCTTGGGGTGCAATTAATGGTGGCAACGGCAATTACACCATTGCAACTGGAACTATCGCTGCTGATGGCTCATTCACGGCTGGAGAAGCTACAACTGATAGAGATATTATCATAACACGTGAATATGATGTTACAGATGATGATGGTAATACTGTAACAAAACAAGAAAATTTTGTTTTAAAGTTAGATGATGTTTTATCAGGCGTTACTAAAGATGGTAAAGCAAAAACAGCTGGTTCTACTGTGTCTGGTCAGGATCTTAATATTTCAGCAGATGGAGATGTATATACTCTCGACTTAACTTCTGCCGGGCTTGGAAAAATCCAATTATCCGCAGTCGCTGCTGGCGCAGATACTGATATTTTAGGAGCACTTAATGGAGCAACCACTACTATAACAGAAGCTTCTGGAAGTGGTGCACTTACATTACAGATTGGTGATACTGCTCAAGACTTTAATCAACTTTCAGTTAGCATTGGAGATATGAGTTCACGTGCGTTAGGTCTTAATACTGTTGATATCAGCACACAGGCGGGGGCAAAATCAGCTGTAGATGCAATTAAGAACGCAATCAACTCTGTATCTTCTACACGTGGTGATCTTGGCGCTATCCAGAACCGTCTGGAACACACCATCAACAACTTGAGTGTAACAACAGAGAACATGACTGCTGCCGAAAGCCGTATCCGTGACGTTGACATGGCTAAAGAAATGATGAGCTACACAAAGAATAACATTCTTGTACAGGCTTCTCAGGCTATGCTTGCACAGGCTAACCAGATTCCTCAGGGAGTTCTTCAGTTATTACAGTAAGTTTATAATGTTTATTACAAAATGCTGCCCAACCTGGGCAGCATTTTTTGTATAAGTCTATATTAGATTATATTCATGATTCTATCTAATTCTGCTTTAATTCCTGTTTTAATACCTCAACATTGATAAATAGATTACCTTAACCACGGAACCTAATTGAAAAAGCACCTAAACCACTTTTGGGTTTAAATGCTTTCTTTCAGTTTATTTCTTATGGCTGCTGGCATAAGCTGCCAGCTTTCTATCTTCTGTACGAATGTGGGCGACCAGTATGCCAATTAACTTATTCAGTTCTGCCAGAGACGCAATGTCCGCATTACTGGCTAATATTCCTTTCGCACCTGCTTCTATCTGTGCTATGTAGTTCTCATGAAACTTGCTGTGCACCTGATAGCCTGGATAACCGACACTCTTTTGCAGGTTTTCTTCATCCCGGAAATGTTTTTTCACATAATCAACAAGGAACTTGGCAGTTGATTCAACTTGGCTGCGTCCCTGTCCTTTTGCGCAAGCCTCCTGCAGATTATTAATCATACGGAACAGCTCTCTATGCTCGGAATCAATCAGTGCGTTTCCTGTTTCCAGATCTTTTGTTAATTCATATTTCATTAGCTTTTCCTCTTTTACTTATCTCTATTTCTTTTGGCTCACAATAAATGCTGCCAGTTTTTTATCCTCTGTACGGATATGGGCAATCAATAAACCAATCATTCTGTTCAGTTCTGCCAAAGATGCGATATCTGCATTTCTGACAAGAATTGTATCAGCCGCTGCCGATATCTGTGAGATGTAATTTTCGTGAAAGTTTTTGTGTGCCGGATATCCCGGGTATTTCACACTTATCTGAAGATTCTGCTCATCGCCAAAATGTTTTTTTACATAATCTACAAGAAATTTGGCAGCTGTTTCTACCTGGCTGCGCCCCTGTCCTTTTGTGCAGGCATCCTGCAAATTATTTACCATTTTAAACAACTCTCTGTGCTCGGAATCAATTAGTGCATTTCCTGTTTCTAGGTCTTTTGTCACTTCATATCTCATGTTTTTGGTTCCTTTCTTATTTTATCTTTTTGTATAGTGCTCCAATGATACCGACTGCGGCCAATATGATTCCCGCAATAGAATATGTCAAAGGCGCCTTATCTCCGGTAAGAATTTCTTTTATAGCGTTTGCAGCATCTTTGAGTGCCTGGTTTGCTGTATCTGCAGCTCCTGTACCAGAATTCTGTGTGCCTGTTCCTGTTGAAGCCGTTCCTACATTGCCGTTTCCGCTGCCGCTCTGCCCCCCGCCTCCCGGATTACCTCCTGAGCTTTCCGGTTCTGACCACTGAGCCGTCAAGGTAAGATCGCCTTTCAGCGTATCTTTTTTGAAATCCCATGTTTTTCCCTCTGCTGCCCATCCTTTAAAAACATATCCATCCTTTGTAGGCGCCGCTGGCTCTGCAATCAGAGAATCATAGGCCACTGTCTGGGATTCTGGGGCCGCAGAACCACCGGCAGTATCAAAGCTGACTGTATACAGGTTCGCTTTCCATCCGGAATAAATTATTGTCTCTCCGTCAACAAAATCTTCCTCGAAGCTCCACGGGGTTTTCCCGTCTGCATCTTTAAACCAGCCTGTAAACGTATATCCTGTTCTCACGGGATCTTTCGGCTGTTCCGGCTGTTCACCCCACAGCATTTTTATATCTTTAATCTCTGTGCCATCATAAGTCTCAAAATGTACTGTATACTCTGTATCTGACCAGTGTGCATATAAATCTGTATCTCCCTGAACCTTGTCCCGCTTAAATACCCATTTATCCTGATAAGCGTCATCTTTATACCAGCTGCTCAGAGTTTTATGAGGTATCTTCTTATTTGGATTAGGCAGATAATCACCTACTTTATAGGCTTCCTTATAAGTAACAACCTCTTCTTCGTCACTATCCTCGGATGCTCTGTAATGATAACGAACCGTATATTTTTGCAGCTCCCACTTCGCATAAATTGTCATCGTCTTATCTACATATTCAGAAGCAGGTAAAAATGGCTGCGTAAGTTCTGCATCCCGGTACCATCCGGTAAGTACATATCCTGCTCTGGTAGTTTTCAGGTTATCAGCCGGAACATATGTACCATAAGTCACTTCCACTGGCTCTAAGCTGGAACCACCGTTTGTCTCAAAAGAAAGTGTATAAACATCGGGTATCCATGACGCATACAGACTCATATCTCCTGTTACTGTTGATTTTGCAAAATCCCAGGCAGTTGTCTCATCTGTAATGTCCGGGTCAGTATACCATGCATCGAAGGTATAGTGTGCTCTGGACGGATCTGGCACCGGTCTGGTTATCAGATTGCCGTAACGAAGACCGTTTTGAGAAGGAACACTGCTGTCCCCTTTATAAGTTACAAACTGAACCGTATATTCGTCCCATGTCCAGTGCGCATAAAGCATAAGCTCATTCCCTTCAGGGAGAACCTGATTTTCTGCAAAATTCCATAGCTGTTCGTCCTGATATCCGTCTCCTGTGTACCAGCCGTTCAGTGTATATCCCGGCCTTTTCTTTGTTTCAGGCGTATTCTGGTCTTCCACCTGCTCCCTTGTCAGGAAATCTCCGTAGCGAACATCATGCAGTGTTACCTGAAGGACTTTTCCAGGATCTTCATTCTCTGGTTCGTATTTTACATTTAGAATCACATCAACCGGCTCTCCCTGCCATCCTGCATATAGGCTCATATCTCCGGTCACCGTATCGCTGCTGAAATCCCACAGTCTACCATCTTCTGTCATCCAACCTAAAAATTCATATCTGTCTCTGGATGGCTCGGATGGTTCTGGTATTGGATCACCATAATGTAGCCCTGTTTCAGCCTCCGGCGGATTCTCATCCCCCTGATAGGTATGGAAGCTGACTGTATACTCATCCAGTGTCCAATATGCATAAAGAGTCATAGCACCTTCTACCTTGTCCGCACCTGGTTCATCAGAAAACTTCCACTGATGTCCTCCTCCGTCTTCCTCGGTATACCAGCCCTGGAATGTATGTCCCAGCCACTTCTGCCCGCTCGCCGGATAATTGGGTCTGCTTAAGGTTTTTCCATAGATTATCTGCTTGGCACCTTCACCGGACGGCACCGCAGGACATCCCTCCTCGTTCGGTGCTTCAAAGTTAATCGTATATTGTTCCGGCGTCCACTGTGCTTTCAGCACAACATCTCCTGTCAACGGAGCGGACATATCCCATGCCTTTCCGGTGCTGGTAGTCCAGCTTTTCACCTCGTAACCTGTTCTCTTAAACATTCCCGCAAGCTTGTCATCCAAATCCATATGGGCGTTCTCTAGGCTTTCATTATATGTAGCAGAAAGATTCTGGTCTTCCTGAGGAATCGCATCCGGGTGATTTGCCTGGAAGATGGCATAGCATGTTACCTGGTGCCACTTCGCGTAAAGATCAAACTTTCCATCAGCATCTTTTAAGCCCTCATCAAAGTCCCATTTACTGGTCAGCTTCTCATCCGTATACCAGCCCTCCACCGTATACGTTGTAGCCAAGGTTGTCCGTGCAGGTTTCTCAGCATTTGGCACTGGAATTCCTTTTCCAAACTCTACCTTGGCAGTTGGAGGATTCACGCTTTCTCCGGCCTGACTATTTACATGAAAGGTCACGTTTGTCTCATCAGCACCCCATCCTGCATACAAAGTCATACTCTTGGTGACTGTATCCACGCCCAGATTCCAAATCTTTGTGCATTTCGCATCTGTATACCAGGCTACAAACTTATACCTTTCTCGTTGTGGTTTATCCTCCGGTGAGATGGGGATTGTTGTAGTAGCCGATACTGTCAAAGGATTCGGAGCAGGCATATTAGTTACTTCATCTGAACCTGCATTTGCATTAAAAGTCACCTTACAATCCGCAAGCCATTTTGCTCTCAAGACAGTGGTCTCTTTTGTAATTGTTGTCCCATCGCTTCCAAATTTCCATTCAGAACCATCTTCTGTAAGCCAGCCCACAAGTGCAAATCCTGTTTTTTCCGGGTTCGGTTTTTCACCTGCCTGGATTATATCACCAAACGTCTTTGTATCGTCTGTCTTAAGCTTTTTGTTATCAGAATAGTATATCACCGTGCACTTAATTGGTTTCCATGAAGCATAAATCAACGTATCTCTTACTACACTGTCGCCGCCGCTCCCAAATATCCACTGATTTTCCAGGGCAAGGGAATCCTTTACCTTGTGCCATTCCGCAAACTCATGATTGCTTCTACTTGGATTTGGTGAGGGCTTGGTAATCACTGTGCCATATCCCACATCGCCTTGTAATATCTTTGGCTGCCCGTTTAAAAGCCCTCCGTTTGCATCAAAGGTTACAGTATAGGTTATTTTCTGGCTTATCAAGCCTGATAAGGAAGTCATTGTATTACCTGCTCCCGTCAGATTGTAGCTATGTAGTCCCTTATTCGAAACATTTGCCAATAGCATGGAATCCTTCACTTCTTCCCCTGCCATATCTGCAATATAGGATACATAGTCTCCTCCTGCAGCTGTTGTGGCTGTGGCAAAAGATAAATAATCCTTCGGCAGCTTCATACTATATTTTTCACTTCTTGCGTCTCTGTTCTCAGCCTGTATAGTAGTATCGTTATTTTGCACTGACGCAAGAGTTCCCTGAAGAATCCGTTTCATAGTAGCTATAGAAGATGGTTTCACACGAATTGCCCCGCCAGTCCACTTACTGTATGCCTGAAAATCTACATTCCCCTCTATTAAAAGAGAACCTCCCGCAGAATCCTGGTTGCTTTCAATCGCATATTTACTACCCTCACCATATACTCGGATGCTGCCATTACCCTCAATCTTGAGCGTAGCGCCATCTTCCAGAATAATTCCCGGCATAAGTTGACTTCCGACAAGAACTGTTCCTGTTCCGCCACTGTCAGGGGGCAAAACAAGAGTCACTATAGCACCGCTCTTTATGTGAATGGAACTTTTCCCCAGAGTACTGCCAGACAAATTACTAGATAATTTTTCAAGTGTAATTTCAGGACTTGCTCCCGCTTCTATCGTAATATTATTTTTGTCTGTTAATCCCCAAATTGTAAATTTTTGTTCCGATGCAGTTCCTTCATACACGACTGTTGCTCCACTTGTCTGCGTATATGCCCCGCCTTCCTTCAGAACAATGTCGCCATCTCCAATATTTAAAGTATTGTCTGTTGCTTCTGCAGCCAATTGCATCATCTTACTTTTCAGCAAGACATTGTTGACATCAACCGTCCCGTCGGCCATCCCCTGCAGCTCTTCCCCCAAGGGTGTCACAGGCGCTAATGTTTCTGTCCCAAGTGTGGCATCTCCCGATTCCGATGTACTTCCTGCACCTGCCCCGGATTTGAGAAGTTCCTTTATTTCTTCTGCCTCTTTGGCAGCTTCCCTCTCTATTGCATTATCATCTATATCGTCTGCCACATGAATTCCCTGTGCCTGTACTGTAATCATGTTTACGCTTAACATAACAGCAAGAACCATCAGAAGGATACCACCCATTCTCAGTCCTTTTCTCATTATGGACCATACCTTTCCAGTTTTAATTCTCATCGCCGCCCTCCTGATTTTTATCCAGATGATATAATTCATCGTATTTATATATTATCGGCAGAAATCTGTTCTTTTTAAGTAGTTTAGCCAAATATTTATACCCAATAATAAAGTAAAAGGGTTATATCATTTTATTACTTTTCACATAGTGCTCTTTAAGTACATATAATATAAAAAACGGGAATATAACATGTACGAACATTATAAATTTGTTAACACGCCCCTGCCTTATGCTTATAATGCCATGGAGCCGTATATTGATGAAAAAACTATGAAATTACATCATGACAGACATCTTCAGACTTATATAGATGATCTGAACAAGGCATTAAGTAACTATCCTGAATTTCAGGATTGGACATTGTCCGAGCTTCTTGTAAACATCCCCAGCCTTCCGCAAGAGATTCAAACTGAAGTTAAAAATAGTGCAGGCGGTGTTTTTAACCACCAGTTCTATTTTGATAATCTGGCAAATCCTGCGCCGCCGGCTCCTACAGGAGAATTAGGTGAAGCCATCTTAAATGAATACGGCAGTCTTGATTTACTCAAAGAAGAATTTAAAGAGGCGGGGCTCTCCGTTTTTGGTTCCGGATATGCCTGGCTTATTGTAAATGCAAACGGTCAGCTTAAAATCATTACAACACCGAATCAAGATACTCCTTTGCCCATGGGGATGTGCCCTGTACTTAATATAGATGTATGGGAACATGCATATTATTTAAAACATTATAATATGAGAAACGATTATATTGATGATTGGTTCCACGTAGTGAACTGGGATAAGGCAAATGACAATTATGCAAATTGCTTCGCAGTTGGGTTCTGATTTTTTCTAAAATATACGAAAACGGGGGCTGTGAATTATCACAGCCCGCAATTTTACCCATTATGTAACTTGAATTTTCCCACTTCTTGGCGCAATACAGCGGCTTGTGCTGACATTTCTTCACTTGTAGCAGAGTTTTCTTCGGCGGTAGCCGCATTTGTCTGTACAACTGCAGATACCTGGTTAAGACCTTGCTTAATCTGCTCAATGGCACTGGTTTGCTCAATGGATGCCTGTTCAATTTTTACAATACTTTCTGTCGCCTGAACCGCCTTCTCCCCTACATCATGTAGAATTTGAGCTGTTTGGGTTGTTATCTGTGCCCCTTCAGCTACAGCAGAAACCGTGTGTTGAATCAGGGCTGTGGTCTGCTTTGCTGCTTCCGCCGATTTTGCAGCCAGATTCCGTACCTCATCGGCAACTACTGCAAAGCCCTTTCCGGCATCTCCTGCACGTGCTGCCTCAACAGCAGCATTCAGAGCTAGAATATTGGTTTGGAAAGCAATATCTTCAATAACCTTGATTATGCCTGTAATCTGCTTGGACGAGGAGTCAATCTCCGCCATAGCATCAGTAAGCTTTTTCATATGCTCGTTTCCGTCATTCAAACCAACACCCGCCTGGCCCACATATTCTGTGGCCTGTTTGACATTTGCAGAATTTTCTTCTGCCTGGTCTGCAATGAGGGCAATAGAGGAACTTAGCTCTTCCACTGATGCTGCCTGCTCCGTAGAGCCTGATGCCAAGGCCTGTGCGCCGCTGGAAACCTGTTCAGAACCAGCGCTGACCTGCTCAGCAGCAGTATTTATAAGAGCCAGTGTTTCGGAAAGATTTTCAACAGAGTCATAAATGGCAGTTTCAATCCGCTTAAAATCTCCAATGTAGTCCTGACCCGGTCCTGTTTGGAGATTTCCTGCAGCAATCTCCTCCATATTTCTGGTAATATCCTCCACGTAGATGGACAAGGTGGAAATGGAACTATCAATGCTCAAAGCAAGTTCACCAATCTCATCCCTGCTTTTGATTTGGGGAACTTCCTCCGTCAGGTCTCCTTCTGAAAGCAATTTCATGCGTTTTGTAATCCGCATAATTGGATTTGCAATCTTTTTGGCAAACCGGATGGAAATCAAAATGCCAATGACGGCTATAATAATTGAAACGATTACCATGCCTAAGGCAACCGTATAAATCGAAGTGGTCATTTCTTTAATTGGCGCTACCACTCCGAAATACCAGTCTGCACTTCCTTCAATAGGGGCGTAATAGCAAAACCGTTCTACACCTCCATAGGTGTAAGACCCAACACCCGTCTTACCGGCTATCATTTTTGAAAAAACCTTTGCGGCAGAAGCATAACTTTTATCCGTTTTTGCCATTTTAATGAAGTTATGCCCTTCCTCCACAAGTTTGGGGCGCATGTTGGCAATCATCGTTCCTGTTTTGTCTACAATAAAAATATTTCCTGTTTTTCCAACACGGAGATCCGCAACCATATTGCTTAAGTACATGCCGTCAACACCGGCAATCAAAACTTCCCTGCCTCGTGGTATGTAAACATTTATTACAAATTCTCCTGTTTCATCTGTGAAGGGGGAAGACATCACCGTCTTTCCATGCAGAGCCCGCTGAAAAAGATCTTCAGAAGGAACCATATTACCTTTTAAAACAGAGGGACCTTTTATTATCTTTCCATCTGAATCTGCCAAAGCAAGATATCGCCATCCATTCGTCTCCGCTAAAACACCAAGCTCAGAGTCCGAAGCTGTGGCAGCAACCGTATCCGCCGTATCCACCGCCCTCTGTATTTCTCCCGTCAGGGACTCCAACTTTGCAGACAAGGCCATGTCTGCAACTTCACCTATAGAGGTAATGTCATCTCGAATATTTTTCAAAATCCCCTGATAACTTGTTAGAAGTCCGGCAGCCAGATTCGTTATCATTAGTGAAATAATCAGTGCAATTGTGAATATCATAAGCTTTAGTTTTATAGAAATGACCTTTTTCTCTTTTGTTTTCATTTTCAAGTCTCCCTTAATATTTTCCAAAGTCAGATACTGTTTCTTGTATAATGTCGTCCCCTTCAACAGTTTCATCAAACAGAGAATCTGTTAAAGTATCTTCTTCATGTTCAGCATAAAGCCTAAATTTTCCAACTTCCTGACGAAGCACGTCGGCTTGTGCAGACATTTCTTCACTTGTGGCAGAGTTTTCTTCTGCAGTCGCAGCATTTGTCTGCACTACAGAGGACACTTGTGTAAGCCCAAACATTACCTGCTCAATTGCATCTGCCTGCTGGGCAGATGACTCCTCAATTTTCGTGAAACTTTCTGTTACTTTGAAGGCACTTTTCCCTACATCTTGTAAAATCTGCGCTGTTTGCTCAGAAATTTGCGTACCTTTGGATACAGCAGCAATAGAATTTTGAATCAACTCTCCAGTTTGTTTGGCGGCTTCCGCAGACTTTGCAGCAAGGCTGCGCACCTCATCTGCCACGACTGCAAAACCTTTTCCTGAATTTCCGGCCCGGGCTGCTTCGATCGCAGCATTGAGTGCCAGAATATTGGTCTGGAATGCAATATCTTCAATGACCTTCGTGATATTGGCGATCTGGCCCGAAGCAGAGCTAATGTCTGTCATTGCCTGAGTAAGGTCACTCATATGCTCATTTCCGGTATGTAAGCCTGAGGCAGCCTCGTCCACATAGTGAAATGCCTCTTTTACATGCTCGGAATTTTCCGCAGACTGTTCTGAGATTCTTACAACAAAAGCATTCAAATCCTCAATCGAGGCGGCCTGCTCTGTAGATCCTGCCGCAAGTGCCTGGGCTCCACTGGCAACCTGAGAAGCACCGGTGCTGACCTGTTCAGCGGAAGTATTAATTAAACTTAATGTCTGGTTGAGAGACGAGGAAATTCCAAGCAGTGCCGTTTTTATAGAAGCAAACTCACCCTCATATGTCTGGGACAAGTGTACCCTCATATCTCCCTGCTTCATAGTTTCCAGCACTGAGGTTATTTCACTGATATAGTTGTAATACTCACCGAGCCTGGTTAAAATCTGCCCCATTGCCTGAGACAATTGTCCGACTTCATCTCTGGTAAAAGTATTTTCATTAATTGTAAGCGCCAGTTCCCCTTGTGCAATACGTCTGCTGATGCCAGTTATGTACTGTATGTTCTTTTTTAAATAAAAAAGAACACGGATTGACAGTGCCGCCAGCACTACAACAATAATTCCCACAACGATAAGTGATGTAACAGTAGTACTTTTAATCTGCCCTTGAATCTCAGAGGTACTGTGTTCTGCATATGCCTCAAGAATCTCGGTCATAAGATTAATGTTTTCCCTGGCTGAGCTAAAAGCAGCCAGGTGAGCCCCGTAATCCCCGGTTCCGGCGGCTGGGTCATAGCTCCCCTTCCATTCGTCATAACTGGCTTTAAACTGCTCATAAAGCTCTTTGAGTGTAACGCCTTCTGACGGATGCCGAAAATTTTCATATAAATCCCGGTTATCCTGGATATGGACATACGCATCTTCAAAACGTGTCCGCACCTGCTCCGCATTCTCGGTAAAATCAGCAGTAAGGCTTTCTTTCTTATCTGCTGGTATTGCATTACCTTGTGTCCGAAGAAGAATAAACTCATCCTCCGCCACATAAGCCTGATAAAAATCCCTGTCCGCATTGATGAGCTCTGCCGTAGGAACGAAGAGCTCATCGTATAGTGTATTCCTTGTATTACTATTGACGGAATTAATGTTGAAAGTAAACACCACGGAAACTGCTATAAGAGCAATTAACGCGGGAATACTTATCAACAATAGTTTCAGGGTAATCCGCATGTTTTTCATAAAAAAAATCCCCCTCGTATTTTTTTCATTCTTTCGTTCATTAAATAAGATATAATTATATCTTTAATTGTGATTATCTTAACACAGTATGCGACATAATTCAAGAAATAGCGACATCTATGAAAGTTTAAAATACGAATTTTGGGGATATTCTATTTTTATTCTCTTTCCCGCACTAAACCAGTCTTCCGTACAATCATACATAATATAATAATCAACAGCATAATGGGCAATGTATGTCCTGCCGGAGTATCAATTTTCATGGACATTCTGTAACCTAAAAATCCAACTCCCCACAAAATCAAATTTACCCAGTCAGCACTTCCAGTGTTGTTTTTCCGTTTCAAAATAAAATAGTCTGCAATCTGAATGGCAATCATTGGAGCAAAAACCGATCCAATCAGATAAAGGAAGCTTTCAAACCTCTGAACCGGGGTAAAAATAGCTAATAAAATACCTGCCACAGATACAACTATAGCAACTGGCTTCTCTTTCAGCTTCCGGGAGATGCTTCCGGCACTTACGCCTGCGGAAAATGCATCTAAAAATGTGGTTGTCACTGTTGAACCAATCAAAATCACAACTCCTGCAATTCCCAGCCCTGCCTGCAGCATGATTTTAGAAATGTCTGTTTCTCCCGTAAAAATGGCAGCCCCCATTCCAATGATATACATCCAGCAGCTTCCCAGAAAATAGACAATAGCACTGACTACCGTAGCCTGCCCTGGTTTTTCTGCCTCTCTTGTATAATCTGAGATGAGCGGAAGCCAGGACAGCGGCATTGCCGCACTCAGCTCAACAGCTGCACCAAAACTTATGCTTTCTTCCATAATAGCCGTTGGTGTACCTTTAAATACAACCATACTCAGAACGATTGTCAAAATAAACAAGGCCCCCATGACGACATAGTTCAATCCATTAATGTTTTTAATCCCTATGACAATCCATGCAATAATAAGTGCTCCAATTGCCAGGCACCATATCCAAATCTGATCAATCCCCCACAACTTCCCTGTAATCACAGCAGTTGCCTTGGCCCCATTCATAATCATGATGGCAGTCCAGCCTACCAGCTGAAGAATATTCAACACTACAAACAGCTGCGCGCCTTTTGCACCAAATGACATTTTTACAGTTTCCATTGCACTTTTTCTAGTCTGCCCGCCAATGAGGCCGGCAAGGCAAAATACCACACACCCTATAAGGTGCCCCAGTAAAATCGCCGTAATTCCTTTTCTCATACCAAGAGGGGCTATATATGTGCCTGTCAATATTTCGGCGATTGATACCGCAGCCCCAAACCAAATCAATCCATTCCCTATTGTTGATGTTCCTTTTTCTTTCACTTTACATTTCCTCTTTATAATTTAGATATCAAACATGTGATTAAGAGGCCCGCTCCCGTGGCCCAGATTCAAATTTGCACGCAGCGCTCCTGATATATATGATTTTGCAGCCTTCACGCTTTCCGGAAGGGTGCTGCCTTTCGCAAGGCCGCATGCAATGGCAGACGAAAGAGTGCAGCCTGTCCCATGTGTGTTTGGATTGTCAATGCGGTCTCCATTCAGCCATTCAAGGGTCCCGGCTTCATACAGCAGGTCATTTGCGTCATTCAAGTTATGTCCGCCCTTAATTAGAACCGCACCTTTCGTAAATCCGGCAATTTTCACAGCCGCACGCTCCATATCACCGACACTTTTTATATCCGCCCCGCAGAGCGCTTCCGCCTCCGGAATATTCGGTGTAATAACCTGAGCAAGGGGGATAAGGTTCCTGATTAATGTCTCTGAAGCGTCTTCCGCCAAAAGACGGCTTCCGCTTGTGGATACCATTACAGGATCCACCACAATATGCCTGGCCTTATATACTTTCAATTTGTCAGCAATTACTTCAATCAATGCCGCCGAAGACACCATCCCAATCTTCACAGCATCGGGATAGATATCCTTAAAAATACAATCCAGCTGATTTTCCAGAAATTCCGGTGTCACTTCCATGATGCCATAAACTCCTGTTGTATTCTGTGCCGTCAGGGCCGTTATTGCACTCGTTGCATACAACCCGTGTGCCGTAATTGTTTTAATATCTGCCTGAATGCCGGCACCTCCGCTGGAATCACTTCCTGCAATTGTCAATACAGTTTTCATCTTATTCTATGTTCTCCTTCCATCAGTTCTCCAAAATCATGAATATAATAATCAGCCAGCTCAACCATTGCATCCTTTTCATACTCCGAGTACCTGTCATATACTCCCACCGCAAGAAAACCTCCGGCCTTTGCCCCTTCAATGCCTTTTAGAATATCCTCAAACACTACTGTATCCGCCGGCTTTGTATTTATCCGTTCTGCCGCTGCTTCATAGATATCCGGATATCCTTTTCCACGTGTGACATCATGAACTGTTATAATATGCTCAAAGTACGAAAGAATTCCATTATTTAAAAGTGCCGGACCAAACAGTTGAGGATCCGACGAAGTAGCCGCCGCAATTCGTATACCATTCTCTTTCAGCATCTTCAGATACTCCCTGACATTTGGCTTCAATGTGACCGTATTTGCATATGCATCCTTTGCCATGGAGTACCACTCCTGCACAAGCTCCCGGGGCTCTTCTCTCAGACCAAAACGCTCAATTGTGTATCTTGCTGCTGCCTCAAAACCCATAGGCGTAATCATTTCCAGATAGTCATTAGGAAGAGGAATGCCTCTTTTTCCCAAAAACTCAATATCAATTGTTTCCCAAACTCCCATGGAATCCAAAAGTGTACCATCCAGATCAAATATTGCTCCTTTAAACGCTTTCATATTTACTCCCTGAACGCTGCCGCCATATCTTGCGCCGCCTGCTCAATGTTATCTGCTGCAATAACTGCTGACACAACCGCCAGCCCATCAATGCCCATACCCTTAAAGTTGTCCAAAGTCTTCTGATTGATGCCTCCGATTACTACAATCGGCACATCCACCGCACTGCGGATTCCTTTTAACTCCTCCATCGTAACCGTCTGTGCATCTGTCTTTGTGTCTGTTTGATACATCGCTCCTACCCCCAGATAGTCCGCTCCGTCCAACACTGCCTGTTTCGCTTCTGAAAGGTTTGTTGCGGATACCCCGACAATTTTATCTCCACCGATGATGCTGCGTACAACCGCCGCAGGCAAATCACTCTGCCCCACATGTACACCGTCTGCATCAACAGCCAGAGCGATGTCAACGCGGTCATTAATGATAAGGGGCACATTGAATCTCTTTGTGATTTCGTGAATTCTTTTCGCAGTCTCATAGAATTCCTGTGAGGTGCAATTCTTTTCCCTCAACTGGATTACGGTGCACCCGCCCTTAATCGCCCGCTCCACTGCCTCTTCCAGCGTTTCCGTACTCATCAGTTCCCTGTCCGTGCAAAGGTACAGTGTATAATCAATCTCATTCTTCTTCAACGTTTCCCATCTCCTCTATTATTTGTTCATTCAGCATAGAAAGTGCATCAATAAGTGCCATATGGAAGCTTCCAGTTCCCAGCTCTCCCGCCTTCTCAAATGCAATTTCACCTGCAATTCCCATAGACATAACGCCTGCTGCTGCCGCCGTAAATGCATCTTCTCTAAGTCCGGCATATCCACCTGTGATTGCACTTGCCATGCACCCGGTTCCCGTTACCTTAGAGAGCATCGGATGCCCGTTAGAAATCCTCACCACGCGTTTTCCATCTGTAATCACATCCACAGCCCCCGTAATTGCCACTGTACAAGAAAACTTCTTCGCCGCTGCTATAGCAACTGCCTGGGCATCCTTGTCTTCGTCCTCTTTCGACGTATCCACTCCTTTTGTAGACGCCGAAAGTCCTGCCACATAGGATACTTCCGAGAGATTCCCTCTTAGAATCGTAATTCTTATCTGTTCCAGAATTCTCTGAGTTGTCTCGTTACGGAGCTTTGATGCCCCTGCGCCTACCGGATCAAAGACCACCGGAATTCCCAGTTCATTTGCTTTCTTCCCAGCAGAAACCATGGACTCCACAGTTCTCTGGTTTAAGGTACCGATATTAATAACCAGTGCCGAGGAAATGGCTGTAATATCTGCTGCTTCAAGAATATCGTCTGCCATAATCGGTGAAGCTCCGATTGCCAGAAGCGCATTGGCACAGTCATTCACCGTCACATAATTGGTAATGTTGTGAACGAGAGGAACGGTATTCCTCATTTTGGTATTCAGTTTTGCTGCTTCTTGTTTTACACTCATGTTTTTTCTCCTTTACAATTACGATGATACAGGGATTTGGAGAATCTTCCGTACATGAACAAAAAAATGCCCGGGCCGCAAAACCCAAGCATCTTCATTCTACTTTGTCCATTTGCTCCCTACCACGGTGTTAACCGACAGGTTCAAAGGGTCAGAACTGGCACTTTTGTGCACTTCCTTCTCAACTAAATTAGTTCCCCTGCAATTATGAAATTACTTCTGTATTATAACAATATTTTCCTCCGTTTACAAGGGCTTCTTAGAGGAGTTATGATGTAGATTTAAAATTCGAACTGTTTTCGGTAAAATTACTGTTTTCCCTTTCTTCTTTCCCCTCGTCTTTTACATAGTTGCAGGAAATACCGGATATTGTCTTCTTCTACTTTTCTGTCCGCGCCTGTACGCCCTAAACGGTCGCACAATCCCAATAGGGCAATATCATAAATGTCCACAGATTCAAGCATTGCATTTATATCCGCAAAAGGCAAATCTTTTATCACATAAAGGATATGCATATGGTAACGAACCAAGTTACACACTGCTGTTACAAATGCCGGTTCCTGATGCAGTGCGCTAAGAAATTCTTCTGCCAAAACCGCCCCTGTTTTGTCATGATTATATGCGGTGATTTTGCCCTTCCGGACTTTGGTAACAGCAGGCTTGCCCAGATCGTGAAGCATAGCCGCCCACATAAAAACACGGGGATTTGTGCTTTCCTGCTTTCTTTTTGCTGCCTGGTCTATTACAAGCAAAGTGTGATTCCACACGTTTCCTTCTAGATGATGCTGTGGGGACTGTTCTGTAGCCTGCATACGCTTCATCAAATTGAATGGATATATCTCCATGTCCGGTGAATCCACAATAGAGGTGCAATATTCAGATGGAGCTTTATCATTCAGCAAATGCCACTCCAGTGTATGAAATAGACTGTTTACAATATCGTTCATTTACTGGTTCCCTTCATTTTTATATTCATTATGGGGTTCCTAGTTCTTCTATTTTCTTCTAAGGCTTTAATATCACCTTAATACAATTATCAATCTTTTTGTCAAAGATGGAATATGCGTGCTTCCCTTCACTCAATGGAAGTGTATGGGATATAATATCAGTTGCATCAAATTTTCCAGCTTTAATTAATTCCATTATTGGATTTACATATCGCTGTGCAGGACACTGGCCCATTCTCAACGTGATATTTCTACTGAGGAATTCACCAAGAGGGAAATGATTGTATGGTCCGCCATAGACGCCGACCAGTGTTACATTTCCACCCTTTTTTACCGACTTGGATGCGATTTCAATAGCAGACTTGGAGCCGCCTTGCAGCTTGAATGCTGATTCTATTTTTTCCAGGATGGACATTTTACCGTCAAGGCCTACACAATCAATAACACAATCTGCACCTCCATGTGTCAATTCCTTGAGATAAGCACCGGTATCCTCGCACTCCTCAAGATGAATTGTTTCCACCCCATTATGCTTTTGAGCATGATGTAATCGGTAATCCACACAGTCTACAGCATAAATTCTGCCGGCCCCCATATAGGCTGCCCATTTTTGTGTAAGCAGGCCTACAGGCCCACAACCCAAAACAATAACGGAATCTCCCGGCTTAATTTGGCTGATGGAAGCCCCCCAATAAGAAGTAGGCAGTATATCAGTGAGAAAGAGTGCCTGTTCATCCGAAAGCTCCTCTGGAACTTGAACAGGTCCCACATTAGCGTATGGAACACGAAGGTATTCGGCCTGCCCACCGGCATATCCTCCAAAATCTTCGCCATATCCAAACAAACCACCAACTTCGCCATGTTCATTAGAATTATCACATTGACTGAACAATCCGCTTTCACAGAAGGCACAATGCCCACATGCAACAGGAAACGGAATAATGACCCTGTCGCCGGACTTTACCTTTGTGACGTCGCTTCCAGCCTCTAATACTATTCCCATAGTTTCATGACCAAGAGGCGTCCCCTTAACCAAATTAGGCACAAATCCATGAACCAGATGCAGATCAGATCCACAGATGGCTGTAGAAGTAACCTTTATAATAATATCATCGTGCTTTTCCAATTTAGGATCGCTCATTTGTGCAACTTGTACGTTGTTAATTCCTTTATAAACAATTGCTTTCATTTTTTCTTGTATGATATATTTGTAACTAAATACATCAATACTCTCCTTTCGCTTTAACTTTGTTATAATCAATAGTAACACTGTGGACTTTTTATTTTATCTTATAGCTTTGACTATTTTAAGGAGTGTATTGCCACAGTTTTATCTAAATCATTTATAGTTGGATAAGTCTTTGAACTTTCATTTCACGCAAGTTTATGATGATAAAACTAGGTGGATAAACACAGTGATTTTATTACAAAGGAGTTGATTTTATGTTCTATGTTGGCATCGATATCGCCAAGCAAACACATTTCGCATCTATCATGAATTCAGATGGCGAGATTCTTGTTAAACCTTTTT
>NZ_QGDS01000002.1 GCF_003149105.1 Faecalicatena contorta
AATCCAGAATAATCATTTGTAAAAGAAAAAGGTTTAACAAGAATCTCGCCATCTGAATTCATGATAGATGCGAAATGTGTTTGCTTGGCGATATCGATGCCAACATAGAACATAAAATCAACTCCTTTGTAATAAAATCACTGTGTTTATCCACCTAGTTTTATCATCATAAACTTGCGTGAAATGAAAGTTCAAAGACTTATCCAACTATAAATGATTTAGATAAAACTGTGGCAATACACTCCTTAAAATAGTCAAAGCTATAAGATAAAATAAAAAGTCCACAGTGTTACTATTGATTATAACAAAGTTAAAGCGAAAGGAGAGTATTGATGTATTTAGTTACAAATACATCATACAAGAGGCAAAATGAATAAAAAAGGTAAGGAAATTAATAATGTTGTTTTCAGTAACTTTTTAAATGTGAAGTATTTACCGGAAGAAGATTTGTACTTATATAAGAAAGAGCCGGCCAAGTATAAATTTAATGTTATAGGAGCGGGAATGATTGCCCAGGAGCATATGAGAGTGACGATGCTGGAAGGAAGAGGGATCATTCACGGGATTTATGACAGGAGCCAGTATAGTATAAACCAGGCCCAAAAGATGTTTGGTGAATTATATCCGGATATTAATTTAAAGGTTTATGAGGACTTAACTTCAGCGTGTAATGACCCGGAAGTTGACGGATTGATTATATGTACACCTAACTATGCACATATGGAGATTGTAAGAGAAGCGGTTAAGTCAGGTAAACATATTTTAATGGAAAAGCCCATGGTTACAACATTAGAAGATGCTTATGAGATGAAGAAGATAGCTGAGAGCTATAAAGCTACATTTCAAGTAGGATTACAATATCGTTATAAAGCTATTTACACTGAAGCGAGGAAAGAGGCACTGGATAACAAGGCATTAGGTGACATTAAGACGATATCGATTGTTGAACACAGAGTTCCGTTTCTTGACAAAGTTGACCAGTGGAATAAATTTTCGGAATATTCTGGAGGAACACTGGTAGAAAAATGCTGCCACTACTTTGATTTATTTAATCTTTTTGCTCAGTCAAACCCCAAGTATGTCTATGCTGTAGGTGGCCAGAATGTCAATTTTGTGGATTTTGAGTATAAAGGAAAGAAATCAGATATTTTAGATAATGCAATTGTAACGGTTGTCTATGAAAATGGTGTGAAATGTAGTTTCAATCTGTGTATGTTTGCACCTATGTTTTATGAAGAGATTACCATTTGCGGAGACGAAGGACGAATCCGTGCGTATGAAAATGAGAATTATTTACCTGAAGAAGGCAGTCAGACTCATTTTGAAATGATGTGTGCAACGCACAGACCGAGTGTTATCTCTACACCATGTTACCCTAAAATAATTCAGTCAAGCGGGCATACTGGCGGAACATACTTCGAGCATAGATATTTTATAGATAATATTGAGGGAAAAGAGACAGATACCGCGACAATTGAGGAGGGATTCTGGTCAGTTGTTGTTGGAATAGCAGCAGAGGAATCTGCTTTAACCGGGGAAATCGTATATATTGATGAGCTCCTGGCTAAGTATGAAAACCAGTAATCAGTAAACGGCAAAACCCTTTTCATTGATGACATGGCACTGAAAGCCCGTGCACTGGACGAGAATCCCGGCACAGACAAGTAAAGTCTGGATGGGAGAAGATATGAACAAGAACACCCTGCTTGTTTGCTCACAAGCAGGGTGTTCTAAATCCAGCGTCGTATCCTATGGAGTGAATATGAAAAGCTATATTGTTTCCTGGTTTTGCTAAATGGATTTGTCAGAATTCTTATTATTAAATTAACTCTTTACCCATTTTTTCTTGCGCAATAAAGTCAGTGTAATCATACCTGAAACCAATATACCACAGAGCAGCCACAAAAGCAGATGTCTGGAAGCGCTATCATTGGTTTTCGGTATATCGTTCAGATCTAGGGATCCGGTCGGGATTTTTTCATCCTCAATTTTAACGTAATTATTGCCGTTTCCACTGCCGCTGTTTTCGCCATTGCCGTTTCCACCGCCGCTGTTTTCGCCATTGCCATTTCCACCGCCGCTGTTTTCGCCATTGCCGTTTCCGCCGCCGCTGTTTCCGCCATCGTTTTCTTTCTCCCAGGCGGCCCACAAAGTTGTGTTGTCCTTCACGGTGTCGGTTTCAAAGTTCCAGAATACCGGATTGCCGTCCTCATCCTCAAAAGCGTACCAGCCCTTGAAGAGGTATCCGTCACGTGTGGGGTCAGCGGGCTTGCCGGTGACTTTACTCCCAATGGGGACTGTCACTTTGAAGAAGTCGTTATATCCCGTCTTGCCGTCGTCCGGGTCAAAGGCTACAATACAGCCTTTTTCCCAAGCGGCCCACAGGGTCGTATTATCCTGCACGGTGTCGGTTTCAAAGTTCCAGAATACCGGATTGCCGTCCCCATCCTCAAAAGCGTACCAGCCCTTGAAGAGGTATCCGTCACGTGTGGGGTCAGCGGGCTTGCCGGTGACTTTACTCCCAATGGGGACTGTCACTTTGAAGAAGTCGCTATATCCCGTCTTGCCGTCATCCGGGTCGAAGGCTACAATACAGCCTTTCTCCCAGGCGGCCCACAAAGTTGTGTTGTCCTGCACGGTATCGGTTTCAAAGTTCCAGAATACCGGATTGCCGTCCTCATTCTCAAAAGCGTACCAGCCCTTGAAGAGGTATCCGTCACGTGTGGGGTCAGCAGGCTTGCCGGTGACTTTACTCCCAATGGGGACTGTCACTTTGAAGAAGTCGCTATATCCCGTCTTGCCGTCGTCCGGGTCGAAGGCTACAATACAGCCCTCATTTTCGTCTTCACCAACATCGGTTTGATTGTTGGTTTCGGTTTCTTTCATCATGGTAACGGGAACAGATTCGGTTTCCGCTGCCAATACTTGCACTTGTAATATTCCGCAGATCAAAACTACGGCTAAAAGCAGGCTCATGAATTTGCTGCTTTTACGACGTGTCTTTTTACACATATGCTTTCCTCCCTATTAATATTAAATCTCATTGGCTTAATTGCATTTTGAAAATATGCCTCAAATACAGCTCTATACTGTGGAATCCATCGTTTCCTTGATGGGACCGGGCTGCTTTTCATCACATAAATCACTGATTCTCACGCTCTTCAACGTATCAATCATTTGATTCTGAAGCGCTTCAAGTGTCTTATGGACCGGGCATATCTGCGTGGCGTTTCTGCTGCAAAAGCCGTCTTCCTCAAGGCATCGGTTGATGCGGATGTCGCCCTCCATCACTGTAACGATATCGTACAGAGTGATATCTGCCGCATTTTTCGAAATGCAGTATCCTCCGCCTGGGCCCTGTATGGACTCTAGGAAACCCGCCATCCTGATTTTGTATGCAACTTTATTGAAATAGCTGTAGGTTATGCCCAATTCCTTTGCCGCTACTTCAGCCGTTGACACCTGACCTTCCCGCTGCGCCATAAACAAGAGCATTCGAATCGCATAGTCCGTTGTAATCTGAAATCGCATGGTATCTCCTCCTTATTTGGATATGATTTACTTCCCATGGAAAGTATAATTTAAAACTGGCTGCTTGGCATACTCATGTACTTAATTGAAGTTTTCATGTATGGAATTTGGATTTTAAAACGAAAATGACTCTGAACCTTCTCATTTATTACCTGAATTTACCATTGTGTTATTATAGTAATAATTACTATTTTTATATTTGGATATTGCAGAAAGGTAGTTGTGATGATATAATATAACCACTGGAAATATTAGGAGAATACGATACTGTTGTATGTCCGGTTTACAAAACATTGCCATCCAATTTTGAAGTGTTATAATTAAAGTTAGAAGATACTAACGGGCATTTGTATCGCAGATATTTATTTGAAGGAGGGATATTTATGGATAAAAAAGTATTAGATTTATTGAATCAACAGATCAACAAGGAATTGTATTCCGCTTACCTGTACCTGGATGTGGCAAATTTTTATACCTCAAAAGGGTTGGATGGCTTTGCCAACTGGTTTGAAGTTCAGGCGAAAGAAGAGCAGGATCACGCTATGCTAATATATCAGTATCTGCACAACAATAACCAGGATGTTGTTCTGGAGGCTATAGGCAAACCGGATCAGGTTTATAAAGAACTGATAGACCCGCTGAAAGCAGCTCTGGTACATGAGGAGTATGTAACATCACTTATTCATAACATCTATGGGGCGGCGCAATCCGTAAATGATTTCCGTACAGTACAGTTTTTGGACTGGTTCGTAAAAGAACAAGGGGAAGAAGAGAAAAATTCTACTGATTTGATTACGAAGATGGAGTTGTTCGGGAGCGAGGCAAAAGGACTTTATATGCTGGATGCTGAACTGAAGACAAGAGTTTATGCAGCACCTTCACTTGTTTTGTAAGTGGATACATCTTAACGCAGGGCAGTTCCCAATGTGAGTGGGCTGCCCTGCGTTTTATATTAATTGGAAAATTACGTTTCCTATTGCGTAAAAACTTCTGTAGAAGGAAGATACCATCAGGTGATCCTACATTTTGGAAAAGGGGTGGGAGAATGGAAGACAGTTCGGGACAGTACAAAATACAGGAGTGCCTGTGCTCATCAAGAAGCAGCATAATATACAAGGCTGTGGATTCCCAGACAGGGGATATTGTAATTTTAAAAACGATGAGTGATAAAGCCTTGAATTCGAAAGGATTGGCAAGGCTCAAGAATGAATATGTTCTTTTATCTAAGCTGAAAAGCAACTTTGTGCCTCAAATTGTTGATTTTATAAAAATAGATGAAGATTTCTTTTTAGCTTCAAAATATATAAGAGGGATTGCTCTGTCTCAATATATAAAGACCCATGAAATAACTATCAGAGAGTTTCTTTTGTTGGCCCGGGATATTGTGAAGGGGCTTTCGGATATCCATAGAGCGGGAATCATCCACAAGGATTTGAATCCTTTCAATATCCTTTATGATGATCAGACCGGCAGAGTGGCAATTATGGATTTTGGGCTTTCGGCAGAATTTTCTTTTGAAAAGCCATTGATGATAGATGTGGCGGCTTCGGAAGGCACACTTTACTATATTTCTCCGGAACAGACTGGCAGGATGAACCGTGCCATTGATTTTCGGACAGATTTTTATTCGCTGGGTGTTACATTTTTTGAAATACTTTGCGGTACCCGTCCTTTTAAGTCAGAAAGTCCGGCAGAACTTATCTATGATCATGTGGCCAGAGTTCCTGTTTCCGCAAGGGAAGTTAATTCTAAAGTGCCGGATACAATATCTAAAATGATTGCTAAGCTTATGGCAAAGATGCCCGAAGACAGATACATGAGTACAGAAGGGATTTTGTTTGACCTGGGGCAGTGTATCACTACATATAACATATATGGCGAAATCCCTGACTTTGAACTGGGAGTTGGCGATTATTCGGACCGTATTGAAATACCTCATAAGCTTTATGGGCGTGAGCGGGAGCTTGAAACTTTAAGAGAAGCCTACGGCAGCATTTCACAGAACGGCAGATGTGCTGTTTTTATCAGCGGTCATTCGGGAGTCGGGAAAACTTCTTTGGTCGGAGAGTTTCAAAAGTCCATTGTTCAGTCGGGGGGGACTCTGCTCAGCGGGAAGTATGAGCAGTACCAAAGAAATATGCCGCACCACGTGCTTTTTCAGATAGTTAGAAATTTTTGCGACTTCATCCTTTCTGAAAGCGAGGAGCGGATTGCGGAGTGGAAAGTGTGTATTTCTGATGCACTTGGAGAAGATGCTTTCCTGTTTACAGATAAGGTTGAGCGTCTGGCATTGTTAATCGGGAAGATGCAGCCGCGGCCGGAGTTATCCTTTCTTGAGACGGGAACCAGATTCAAGGCGGCGATACATAGATTGCTTGCGGCGGTGGCATCACTGGAGCACCCGCTTGTTATCTTTTTAGATGATATCCAGCTCGTCAGTTCGGGAGGAATGGACATTCTGGAAGAAAGCATACAAAATGAAAACATCAGAGGTCTGATGCTTATATGCTGTTACCGTGACAATGAAGTGGACAGTAACCATCCGGTAACGCTCAGTCTGAACAAGCTGGTGAATCAGGAAGCAAATGTTCACTGTATCACGTTGTTTGGAATTAACCAGGAAGCTGTGGCCAAAATGCTGGCAGAGACATTGCACAGCAGCATTGAAAGTGTAACCGGGCTGGCCCGGGTTGTATATAATAAAACACTGGGAAATCCATTCTATATGAAACAGTTTCTAATGATCTGCCATATGAATGGGCTGATCCGGTTCAGCAGGTCAAAACGGGTCTGGGTGTGGGAAAAAGAGAATATAAACGCTTGTCCTGCGGAAGATAATGTAGTTGACTTTATTATACGGAATATGGATCAGTTTTCGGAGGAAGCCATTGAACTGCTTTCATTTGGTGCGTGCAATGGCCGCAGTTTTTCTGTAGGCCTTCTTGCAAAACTTTCCGGGAAAAAATCAAAGAAAATATCTGAGATTTTGGGACGGCCCATATTTCTTGAAGTAATCTACCCTGTTCAGGGAGATGGGCTTCAGATGGAAAATATTTGTTTTCAATTTTCTCATGACCGGTTTCAGCAGGCCTTTTATACGATTTTATCGGAACGTAACAGGAGCCGTATACATTACATGCTTGCAAAGTATTATTCTGGATCTGAAAGCGGGGACAGCGGTGCCTCAGAAAAAAGGTTTCTTGTGGCAAACCACTATTCTAAAGCTTTTGGGATGATTGATTCCCCAATGGAAAAAAAGCATATTGCACAAATTCTTTTGAAAGCTGCCCGGGCTGCCTGTCTTTTGTCAACTTATGAGATTGCACTAGGGTATCTGGAACAGATTATCGGACACTTAAATGAGATGGAGTCTGCCGGAGATGACTTTGGTTTCTCAGTTTATGCGGCATATCATCTGGTATTGTGCAGCCTTTCCAGATATGAGGATGCTGACCGGGTTTATCCATTACTTGAAAAGCTGGCAGATTCTCCAATAGATCTTACAGATAATTGCTGTCTGCAGGCTGTGGGATTATCAAACCGGGGCGAGTACGGAAAAGCTTTCATGCTGGGTGTGGAATTGTTGGAAAAGCTGGGGGTATCATTTCCAAAAGAAATGCTGTATGAAACCATAAAGTCTGAAGTTGAGACATATTACACTGAGTGTGAAAAGATGAATTTTTTGGGGAAAGTGGATAAAATCGAAGCAGTGGATAAAAAAGAATCTGCGATCTCAAAAATCTTAAATAGAATATCTGCAGGTGGTTTCTTCCTAAATCCGCTGTATTCTGCCTGGGCTATTGTGACCAGCGCCAGGCGGAGCCTTATATACGGTTATACCCCGGAAGGGGTAATGCTGTATGCAAATCTGACCCTTGTTCTTGTGCCTTTTAAGAATGATTACAAGCTGTCCTATGCTATCGCAGATAAAGCAAGAAGATTGGCTGAAAAAGCCGGATATAAGAATGAATTATTTAGAGTATACCATGTATTTTCGTTATTCAACGGCCACTGGTTTCAGGACGTGAAGAAAAATATATCTTATTCACGGGAGTCCTGGAGAGGAAATGACTCCGTAGGTGATTTTGAATTTGCATGTTATAGTTATTTTACAACCCAGCAGGCGGTACTTGAAACCTGCCAGACGGTCCGGGAACTGGCGGGTGAGACCGAATCTGCATTAGCTTATGCTGTTAAAACGGGAAACTTACATGCGGTTGAAAGCTATACAAGTTATGCACAGCTATACAAAGCTTTAAAAGGTACCACAAAAGCCTATGGCAGTTTTGAGGATGACAATTTCAGCGAGGAGAATCATCTTGAGGGCATCAGGATGGATCAGATGGCCCAGTGCTGCTATTATATTCTCCGGGCACTTTCTGCAGCGATATATTTAGACTACAATACGGCTTATGATCTGACAGTAAAAGCCACATCCTTAATGCCCTACATTACCGGGTTTTATCTGACTGCAATACATAACTTTCTGCATTCCCTGGCTATTTGCAAGCGCCTGGAGTATCATGACTGCGGCAGAGAGGAACAAATAAGCCTCCGTGCGATGCTGGAGGCAAACCAGGAGTGGCTTGGGGAAAGAGCGGCAGATGCGCCGGTGAATTTTTTACACCTTCACAGTGCCATTAAGGCTGAAATAGCTGCATTAGACGGCAGAGGTGACAAGCTGGCTTCACTCTATGAAAAAGCAATCCGTGAAGCAGAGACGAGCAACAGACCATATCATTATGCTATGCTTTGTGAACTGGCGGCACGGCGTTTTCTAAAACTGGATGCCCCCAAGACAGCGGCTAACTTTTTGCGTGAGGCGTATTCGGCATATCTTTCCTGGGAAGCGGACGGAAAAACGGAGCAGCTCTGGAAGGACAGCAGTGGCCTGCTTTCCGTGAATTATACAAGTAAAAAGGGTTTTTACAGGAATCCGGGTACTGCCTATGTCTCAGGAACAAGCAGTGCTGTAAACAGAACAACGATAGATTTCAATGCATTGATTACCACCTCCCAGGCAATTTCCGGTGAGATAGAACTGGAAGCTATTTTAGATAAACTAATGAACATTTTGCATGAGATTTCAGGCGCACAGTATATTTACTATCTTACAAAAGACGGGAAAGACGGCTATGTTATCCGGGCAGAGGGGAGTTCAGAGTATAAGGAAGAAAGTTCTGTAAAGGTGCCTGCTGCAAATTCGGGCTGTATCTCTTTGGGGATTTTGTATTATGTAGACAGAACGAAGGAAACGATTGTGCTGAATAATGCGCTGACCTCTGATATTTTTATGTCGGATGAGCACATTCTCGCATATGGTTCTAAATCTATTTTATGTATGCCGATTATTCACCGGGGAGACTTAAAGGGGATTCTTTATTTGGAAAACAGATTGATTGAGGGAGTTTTTGATGAGAAACGTCTGGAAGCGCTGAAAGTTATTGGTTCTCAGCTTGCGATTTCTCTTGAAAATGCTTATCTTTACAGCAATCTGCAATTTCTGGTTGATGACAGGACGAAGGAGCTGAGAGAAGAAATCAAGATCCGCCAAGGGGCGGAGGAGCGGCTTGCACACATGGCAAACCATGATACACTTACGGGTCTGCCGAACCGGCGGATGTTTCAGAATCATTTGGAATTTTCTATAAAGGCAGCAAATTATGAAAAAGGAGTCATTGCTGTTTTATTTGTTGATCTGGATGGTTTTAAATCCATAAATGACCTGTATGGGCACGATGCAGGAGATATTGTTCTGATTTTTACGGCCCGCAGGCTTGTTAACACCGTCAGGGGCTGCGATATGGTTTCCAGGCTGGGAGGCGATGAGTTTGTTCTGGTGATTGAAAATGCTGAGAGCAGAGAGCAAGTCGAAGCATTATGCGGGCAGTTAATTGATGCGGTGAAAAACCCTATTAAAATTGATGAAGCCGGGACGGAGGTATCTGTTACGTCAAGCATAGGCATCAGTATTTCCGGGTCTGACGGAAACACCGCTGAGGAATTGATTAACAATTCGGACAAGGCAATGTATGCGGCAAAAAATAATGGTAAGAACCAGTATGCATTTTACTCAGAATTATGACCGTACCTGGCGGGGCTCTGTTTTATCATATCCTTTGCCGGAGTAAGGACGTTCTGCATATCCATGGGCAAGGGCGCGGAAAAAGCAATATACTCTCCGCTCACAGGGTGGCAAAAGGCCAGGCGGCAGCAGTGAAGCGCCTGCCTCCGAATGTACTCCATGTCCGGATTATAAAGATAGTCACCAATTAATGGGAAGCCAAGATATTTCATATGAATGCGTATCTGATGGGTACGGCCTGTCTCTAATTGAAGAGAAACAAGGCTGTGCCCATTCTGTTCTTTTATGACACGGTAATGGGTGACTGCAGATTCACCGTTTTCAAAATCCACCATACGCTCAATGATGGAGCCTGGTTTTCGGGACAAAGGTGCGTGAATAGTACCCTGGGCAGGGGTGACACTGCCGCGTACAAGTGCCAAATACTCCCGGGAAACCTCATGGTGTACTGCCATAGAAGACAGGATATTGGAGCTAAGCATGTGCTTTGCAACCACAGTCAGTCCCGAGGTGTCCCGGTCCAGGCGGTTAGTGCAGCGGAAGACAAAGGCTTTTCCCTGAGTCTGAAAATACCATGCCAGCCCGTTTGCCAGGGTGTTTGTATAATTGTTCATGGAAGGGTGGGTGGGCATACCGGCAGGTTTGTTAATGACAAGGATATCTTCATCCTCGTACACAATATCCAGAGGAATAGATATGGGCGGGATATGTTCAGAAGATTCCGTTTCCTGAATATGTACCGTCAGGACATCCCCGGCAGCCAGTCTTTGTTTTAAATAACGGGGGCTGCCATTTACAAGAATACTGTCCGGCATCTTTTTTAATTCAGTGAGATTCTGCCGTGAGTAGCGGTGTCTTCTCAAATATTGCTCTATACGCAGGTTCTCCTGCTCTTTTTTTACTTCATAAGTTAAAATTCTGTTCATGTGGTTACCTCAATGTCTTAAGTACTTACATAGTATACTTCTTTCCCCGGGAAGGTTCAAGCGAAAAGAATTTGCATAAAAAAAGAGAAAATATTGTAAAGACGGGAGTGCTTCCTGTATAATAAAGACGTTATGATTCTTTAAGGGTTGTACATCAGGAGTAAAAAGAAAGGTACATGGAGTATGAATATTAATCAAAAGTTGACTGAAGAACTGGAAGTAAAACTATGGCAGGTAGATGCCGCAGTGAAGTTAATTGATGAGGGGAATACAATTCCTTTTATCTCACGTTACAGAAAGGAGATAACAGGGTCTTTGAATGATGAACAGCTGCGGAAGCTGTACGAAAGGCTGACATATCTCCGTAATCTGGAGGAGAAAAAGGAACAGGTATTATCGGGAATAGAGGAACAGGGAAAGCTGACAGAGGAATTAAAAGCGCAGATTCTGGCAGCTGAAACACTTGTTGTTGTGGAAGATTTATACCGTCCTTACCGTCCCAAACGGAGGACACGTGCTACCATAGCGAAGGAAAAGGGGCTGGAGCCTCTGGCTGCGTTAATTACCTTACAGCAGACAAAGGAACCACTGGAAAAGGAAGCGGAAAAATATCTGTCGGAAGAAAAAGGTGTCAACTCCATAGAGGAGGCGATTGCCGGAGCAAAAGACATTATAGCGGAATCCATTTCTGATGAGGCGGATTACAGGAGCTGGATCCGTAAGATGACCACTCAGAAGGGGAAACTGATTTCCAAGGCGAAGGAGCCGGAGGAGGAGTCCGTTTATGAGATGTACTATGAATTTGAGGAGCCTATTGTAAAGCTGGCAGGGCACCGGATACTTGCACTGAACCGGGGGGAGAAGGAAAAGATTCTGACGGTGAAGATAGAAGCTCCGGAAGAGGAAATTATCCGCTATCTGGAAAAAAAGACTATCTTCCAGGAAAATCCATATACCTCACCGGTACTGAAGGAGACTGCAGAGGACAGCTACAAACGTCTGATTGCACCGGCTATTGAGAGGGAAATCAGAAATGAACTGACTGAGAGAGCGGAAGATGGAGCAATTGAGGTATTTGGCAAGAACCTGCACCAGCTTTTGATGCAGCCTCCTATTACGGGACAGGTGGTGTTGGGATGGGACCCTGCTTTCCGTACCGGCTGTAAGCTGGCTGTTGTGGATGCCACAGGAAAAGTTCTGGGTACGACAGTGATTTATCCCACTGCGCCGACTACACCACAAAAGATAAAAGCATCAAAAGATCTTTTGAAAAAGATCATTACAAAGTATAATATTACTCTGATTTCACTGGGAAATGGAACAGCGTCCAGAGAGTCGGAACAAATTATAGTGGAGCTTTTGAAGGAAATCCCTGAGAAGGTACAGTATGTAATTGTAAACGAGGCAGGCGCATCTGTCTATTCTGCAAGTAAGCTTGCTACAGAGGAATTCCCTAAATTTGATGTGGGACAAAGGAGCGCGGCTTCTATCGCAAGACGTCTTCAGGATCCTCTGGCAGAGTTGGTTAAAATTGATCCGAAATCCATTGGGGTCGGGCAATACCAGCACGATATGAATCAGAAGAAGTTAGGTGAATCATTAAATGGTGTGGTGGAGGATTGTGTAAATAAAGTAGGCGTGGACCTGAATACGGCATCTGCACCTCTGCTCTCCAATATTTCGGGAATTACGGGAACAATTGCAAAGAATATTGTAACATACAGGGAAGAAAACGGGAGGTTCACAAATAGAAAAGAGCTGCTGAAGGTTGCAAAACTGGGGCCTAAAGCCTATGAGCAGTGTGCAGGTTTTATGCGGATTATGGATGGTAAGAATCCTTTGGATGCTACGGGAGTGCATCCTGAATCTTATGATGCGGCAGAGAAATTGCTGGAGAAGCAGGGATTTGGGCCGGAAGATATTACCAGGGGGAACCTGACAGGGTTGTCACTGACAATCAAGGATTATAAAAGGCTGGCAGAAGAACTGGGGATTGGCGAGATAACCTTGAGGGATATTGTAAAAGAGCTGGAAAAACCGGCCCGTGACCCCCGTGATGAAATGCCAAAGCCTATTCTGCGCACAGATGTGCTGGATATGAAGGATTTGAAGGAGGGCATGATTCTGAAAGGGACGGTGCGCAATGTCATTGACTTTGGTGTATTTGTAGATATTGGAGTTCATCAGGACGGATTAGTGCATATCTCACAGATTACGGACCGGTATATCAAACATCCGCTGGAAGCTGTCAGTGTGGGAGATGTTGTAGATATCAAAGTGATGAGTGTAGATTTGAAAAAGAAAAGAATCCAGCTTACTATGAGAGGGATTTAAAAATGAGAGAACAGGGAGTGTACAGAGCATTGATTGTCTGTATGCTCCCTGTTTTCTACTACATAGAAACCCTCCGGGGATGCGCACTACGCACATAATAAAAATGGCCGCTAAAGCGATCTCGCCCCGCCACGAGAGCCTGGCTTGCCAGACTCTTTATTATGAAAGACGCAGGACGGCTGCCCTGAGTTTTGGTCCGAGAAGTGCAGCGATTATAATTTTAATCAAATCTCCTGCAAGGTAGGGGATGACACCTACGCTAAACGCAGCTATAAAAGTCAAATTCATCTGCCGGGCCAGCCAAAGGGTTCCCAGTAAATAACAAACGGCAGCGCCCGCCGCCATACCTATGACGGAAAAAGATAGTTTCCCGGGGAAAGATTCTATGAAAAAGCCTGCAATCAGTGCCATAAAGATAAAGCCTATCAGATAGCCGCCTGTAGGACCGGCAAGTTTTCCCAGTCCCCCGGAGAAGGAGGAGAAAACCGGAAGGCCCACGGCTCCCAGCAGTAAATAGATGATATAGCTTATGGTGCCAAATTTCATACCCAACACGAATGCAGCCAGATAGATGGCGAGATTCGTAAAGGTAATAGGGACAGGGCTCATGGGCAGGGGAATGGAAAGCGGACCTAAAATACATATAACTGCGGTCATAACTCCCGTTAAAGTCAGGTGTTTTACTGAAATAGAGGGAGTGTTTGAGGATGGGATTTTCATAGTAGCCTCCTTTTATTTATAACGTTTTTGTTTTATCTTGTGTCAGTATAAAAGGAATAAGAAGATTTGTCAACCTAATATTTTTTAAGGTTAACAATACTCTTTGTATCAGTAACAATTTAGGTTGGTGATTTTAGTGTGATTAAAGTTTTCGAACTATAGGTAATAAAACCTTTAAAGTCAAAGTTATTTTATTGAAAAGAATGGAATTTTGTGGTAGAATAAACACATTATTTAAGAAGGAGCCTTTGATTATGCGAAAGAGAAAAAAGGAAAAAGAAAAAGTGCAGCGGAGAAGCGGAAAAGGATTCCGGACTATCTCCTCTAAGATTCTGACATTTATTGGTGGGACTATGCTCCTTTCATTTGTGATTCTGCTTTTGATTATCACCAGAATTACATCTGATTCTGTGACGAAGCTCAGAGACGATGAACTGGCTGCCCAGTCCGAGGCGGCGGCCAATGACATTAACAGTTACTTTGTACCCTATTTTGAGGCTGCAAGTGTCATTGCAAAAAATAGTGCAGTAGAGGCTCTTGTTACCGAAGCTACCGGGGATAAAAAAATGGCCCAGGTGTCCAGCCTTAAGCAGGTGGTTGATACTCTGTACAACATTCAGTCTACGGGCAGTGAATCTGTCATGTCCATTGTTGTTGCAGACGTTGACACCAGCCAGTTCGTAGCGAATGACGGGTCATTTTCTGCTGCAGACTGGATCATCACCAGCCGGCCATGGTTTCAGCAGCTTGAGGCAGCAGGAGAGCCAATCATGTCAGCACCTTATTTAGATGTTATCACGAATAAACAGGTAGTCGGTATTTCGGCTCCTATATTTCAGAAAGGCACCACACAAATCATTGGAGCTGTGAATATAGATTTGGCATTGGATGACCTTGGGAAGATGGCAAGTTCTTATAAGCTGGGAGAGACAGGGCGCTTTTTGCTGGCATCCGAAAATGGACAGATAATCTATCACCCAAATGCTGACCTTATCAATAAGAATGTTGAGGAGGCAGGCTTTTCTGAGAATCTCAAACAGGCATTGTTATCTGGCAAAACGGGAAACATTTCGTATAAGGTTGATGGAGAGCAGACTCATGGCTGTGTTTCAGCCGTTGGAACTACGGGGTGGACACTGACTACCGGTATGCCGGATAAAGAATACAATCAATCATACACTGCAGTTAGAAATACGACACTGATTATTTTTGTTATTGTATTTCTTATTGTAACGATTGTAGTTCTGCTTCTGTCAAGACAGATTGTAACACCGATTAAAAGGCTCACGGATACGGCAAATTTGATTGCAGATGGCGATTTGAATGTTACCGTAGATGTAAAGTCCGCAGATGAGACCGGACGTATGGGAGAATCACTGAACCGTACGGTTGTCCAGCTGCGCAGATACATAGCATACATAAAAGAGATTACAAGTACGCTGGAAAATATGGCTCAGGGAGATATGCGCATTCGTTTGCAGGAGGACTATGTGGGTGAGTTTGCGTCTATCCGGACAGCTTTTGGTGCTATTTCTGCTTCTTTAAATCATGCCCTGCATCTTATTAATGATACTGCAGAGCAGGTAAGTGTAGGGGCAGATCAGGTTTCAAATGGAGCACAGGCACTGGCAGCAGGCTCTTCCGAGCAGGCCGCATCTATTGAAGAGCTCAGCGCTTCTGTCACAACCATTGCGGAACAGGCTGAGGAGAATTCGGGGAACGTCAGAACTGCCACTGAATTTGTTGTAAAGACAAGTATGGATGTTGCTGCCGGAAATGAACATATGACACAGCTTACGGAAGCGATGAGTGAGATTGGTTCTGCTTCTGATGAAATTGCAAATATTACAAAGGTGATTGAGGATATTGCCTTCCAGACCAATATATTAGCTTTGAATGCAGCCATTGAGGCAGCACGTGCAGGAGATGCCGGAAAAGGTTTTGCTGTTGTTGCAGATGAGGTACGCAGTCTTGCTGCCAAGTCAGCTGAAGCTGCGAAACAAACAGCAGATTTGATTCATCATTCAGTGGTCACAGTATCAAAAGGTACTCAGATTACAACTGAAACAGCAAAAATATTACAGCAAGTGGAATTAAGTACTTTAAGAGTGACAGAGAGCTTTACAAAGATTGAAGCGGCATCAGAGGAACAGGCTACTGCAATCGAACAGGTAAAACTGGGACTGGCTCAAGTGTCTTCTGTGGTACAGACCAACGCGGCTACTGCGGAAGAAAACTCTGCAACGAGTGAGGAAATGTCGGCTCAGGCAACCACACTGCGCGAAGAAGTTGGAAAGTTTAAGTTGGAAGCAGCAAAAAGCGGCGATTTTTCAGTGATTTCCCATGAAAGTGAAGAGTCTGAAACAGAAGAATTCACATCAGATACCTCTTTTGATTTTGGTAAGTACTAGAAGGCTCATTTAACAGGATTTAAATAGAAACAAGTATAAATAGCAGGAGATGTTTAGAGATAAACACTTCCTGCTATTTTTATATAGTAGGAAACTGTATTCCCTGTTATTTATATATAAACTCTTTGTTCTTTTCATCTTGAAGAAGGAGAACTTGTCTTCTGGGGTCTTGGAATAACAGGAAAATAAAAGTTATAAAAAGTATTGACAGTAAAGAAGATTAGTGATAGTATACCTACTAATCCTATAGGAGAGATATGCTTTGGAAAAATGAATACGAAAAAATACAGGAGTGAGCTGGGATAGGGGTGTGTATGGATAAAACAGAAGAGCAAATTGTAAAGATAATTGATAATAACAGAAGCATGATTTTAGAATTTGCAAATGATATTTATCATCATGGAGAATTAGGGTACAAAGAGTTCAGGACGAGTGAAAAGTTCCGGAAGTTTATGAAGCCACGGACAGAGCGTATAGAAGACGATCTGGCTATTACCGGGATGAAGGCATATCTGAATTCGGAAAAAAGAGAAAACTTTTCTTTGGCCCTGATTGGGGAATTGGACGCGTTAAGGATTCCCAACCATGCCTGTGCGAATAAGGAAACTGAGGCGGCTCACTGTTGCGGACACCATGCACAGCTTGCTGGAGTCATAGGAGCAGCGATTGCACTTACCGAAAAGGGTATTTCAGAGAAATTAGATGGCCAAATTGTTTTTATGGCGGCTCCGGCAGAGGAATATGGAGAAGTGGAATTTAAGAAATCTCTGATGAACGAGGGGAAAATCGGTTATGGCGGCGGAAAATGTGAGTTAATCCGCATAGGTGCATTTGATGATATTGATGCCTGTCTTGTACATCATATCTCCATGGAGGGAATCTCTGCAGGAAGCGGAAGCGGCAATGGTTTTGTCTCAAAGGTCATCACAATAAAAGGAAAAGCAGCACATGCGGCGGCAGAAAAG
This sequence comes from Faecalicatena contorta, assembly GCF_003149105.1. Taxonomy (GTDB): domain Bacteria; phylum Bacillota; class Clostridia; order Lachnospirales; family Lachnospiraceae; genus Muricomes; species Muricomes contortus_C. Next base: position 16,973 of record NZ_QGDS01000002.1, read on the forward strand.
GAAAAAGGAGTCAATGCATTATCGGCAGCTTCTCTGGGGCTTCAGGCACTTGCTTTTAACAGGGAGACGTTCCGTGACGAAGATTGTGTCAGAGTTCATCCCATTATGACAAAAGGCGGTAATCTGGTAAATGTAGTACCAGATGAGGCGGTGATTGAAACCTTGGTAAGAGGAAAAACAAAAGAAGCGTTTTCAGATGCCTCCATGAAGACTGACCGCTCCTTCAAGGCAGGGGCAATGGCAATGGGAGCTGGATATAGGATTGAGACAATGCCGGGATATCTTCCTTCTCTCCCGATGGCTATGCCGGAAGAGGTTGTAGAAGTGATGAGAGAAGCGGCAGCGCCAAAGAAAGTAAATACGGATGTGCTGGAGAAGCACATGGGCGGTTCCACAGATGTAGGTGACGTTCAGCATTTAATGCCGGTATTGACATTTAACACCGGCGGCGTGTCCGGGGGACTTCATCAGTCAGAGTTTGCGGTTTATGATGAAGAGGAAGCCTATATACTTACGGCAAAAATTTTCGCGCTTGGCGCATACCGTATGCTAAAGGACGGAGCAGAACTTGCTAAAAGGGTAAAAGACGGGTATCATCCGGTATTCCAATCAAAAGAAGAATACATAGAGTTTCTAAATAAGTTTTATTCGGTGGAGGAGAGTGAAATATGGGAAAAGAAAATTACAAAATAACCGGTACTGTTCCAAGAGAACTGATGGTTGATGAGATTCGAAAGGCCGCAAGACAGTTTGCGATGCTGTATTTCCATTTCTGTGATGTGCTTCAGAAACTTTATGGCTTGGAAAAGACAAAGGAAATTGTAAGACAGACAGTGTTTGAGCTGGGAGCCGACCGCTCTGACCAGTTAAGAGAGAAGGCTCATAAACTGGGAAAAGAGACTGAAACAGTAGAAGATTTTATGTCTGTGATAGACCTTCCATTATGTGGGTGGATTCCGGAGTGGGGAGCAGACCACTGTCCTTATGCGGAAACATGGAGAAAATATTACGATGAGTATCCATGGTTCAGAGAACTGGCACCGTACTATTGTGATGTTATAGACACCACAACCATTGAGAACTTTTCCCGGCATCTGTCCCACAAGCTTACACAGAATGTATTGATTGAGGGGGAAAGCTGTGAGAGGAATTATTTCGAAAGTGAAGAAGTAAAGAAAGGAAATTATACCTATGGCAGCAAAGAGTAAAGAATCCGCGGTATTACAGCCTGTGAGTAAATCAGGCACGGGAAAAGCCTCCAAGAAAAACATTACATATATTAATGTGCTGCAGGTCCTGACAGTAGCGGCACTGCTTGGATATATGGAGTATGCAGTAACATCTGGAAAAATCAACCGGATTTTTATGGCATCTCCGTCTAGTATTGTGGAAGAGGCATTTCATATTGCTGCAGATGGAACTCTCTGGCCTCATTTAATTCTTACTCTTCAGGAAGTGCTGGTAGGGTATGCACTGGCTGCGGGAGTTGGAATTATAGTAGGTTTGATTTGGACGATGTTCCCTAAGACTGAAGCTTACGGTAATGTGTTCTGTTCAGCAATTATGGCAATTCCTAAGACAGCAATTCTGCCCCTGCTTATTCTGTGGTTCGGAATTGGTTTTCAATCCAAAGTAGTGCTCATATTCCTTTTTTCTGTATTTCAGATTCTGTACAGTACCGTTACAGGAGCGAAACAGTGCAAGATAGAGTATTTAAAGGTAGCCAGGGTGTTTAATGCAACAAAAATGCAGACTGTGTTTAAAGTCATGATTCCGGCGGCGCTGCCATCTATGTTCAATGGATTGCGGCTGGCGGCGGCAACGGCCTTGACAGGAGTTGTATTTTCAGAAATGCAGTCGGCGAAGGCGGGGCTTGGATATCTTCTTTCCGAATCCCAGAATTTACTGAATACACCCAGAATGTTTTTTATCATCATATTAGTAACGCTGATTTCAGTATGCTTCGTTAAACTGATTGCAGCCATTGAATATGTGCTTTGCCACAAATGGAGCAGGGTATAGACGTAAAATAAAATCCAAGAAAATGAGAGGTATTGTATTATGAAAAGAAGGATTATATCTGTTTTAATTGCAGCAACGTTAACAATTTCGGCTTTGGCCGGATGCTCATCAGCAAAAGGCTCTGAATCAGCAAAAAAAACTGAAACCGGGGGAACATCCCAATCTTCAGCATCTGATTCTGAATCAGGAGATGACGATACTATTACAATACGTTCCTGCTTCGCTACAGGTATGACTGGTGCGGTCAATAATTTTGCGATTGAGAAGGGGCTTTACAAAGAGCTGGGTATTGAATTTGACAATATCCAGTGGAGCAGTAATGATGAGGTACTTTCCTTAATAACCAGAGGAGAGATTGATGTGGCCGACGGCGATCCAAGCGCTTACATCCCTGGCATTTATAACGGGGTATCTGGAAAACTGGTGGGGAACATGTGGAGATATTCCGGATGCTACTGGCTGGTTGCCAATAATGATATAAAAGATATCAGTGACTTGAAAGGAAAAACAGTCGGTACTGCTGCAGCAGCTGGCGGCATGAGACTTTCGGTTCTGAAGATGCTGGAAGAGAACGGGTTGAGTGAAGATGATGTGACGCTGGTAGCAAATGGTGTTTATCAGTCTGCATATGCCACATTAACATCTGGCGAGGTAGATGCAACTATAATCCATAACCCATACGCTGCACTTGCAGAGGCAGATGGAGTAGGTCATATCCTTGGCCGGGCGTGGGATTATATTCCAGATTACTATACAGGAACAATCATTGCATCAGATGATATCATTGAAAAGGACCCTGAAAAATTGCAGCGTTTCCTGACTGCTTACTATAAGGTACATGAAGAAGTGAAAAATGAGCGTTTAGATGAATTCATCTCCTGGGCAGCAACACAGATGAATACCCCTGAGGAAGTAATGAAAAAAGCTATTGAATCAGAAATCGACGTGTGGTTTGACTATCCGGTAATTCCAGAAGATAGAATCAGCAAGACCGTAGAGTATTTGAAGGATTACGGATGGCTTGACAAGGATGTAAAGGCAGAAGGAACCTATACAAATGAATTTTCACAGAAAGCTGCAGATGAGCTGGGTCTTACCAATCCGGAAAGTAAATAGCAGAAACGGAGGGAGCAAAGAAAAGATGCCGACCATAAAAATAAACAAACTGGATAAATATTATCCTGGTGAAAACGGAGAAACAACTCATGCGCTAAAAGACATTAACCTGGAGATTCAGGATGGAGAATTTGTTTGTATTGTAGGTCCCTCCGGCTGCGGAAAGAGTACATTGCTGGAGATTGTTGCCGGTCTTCTTGAGCATACAGACGGGGAAGTCCTGCTGGATGACATTCCTGTAAATGGAACCAGCCGGGATATCGGCGTTGTATTTCAGGATGCTTCCCTTTATCCGTGGAAAACAATTAAGAAAAACATTGCCTTTGGGATGGATATTTCGGGAGTTCCGAAAAAGGAGCAGGAAGAAAGAGTCGCAAAATACGTGAAGATGATGAACCTGAGCGGATTTGAAAATAAGTACCCATCACAGCTTTCCGGTGGGATGAGACAGAGAGCCGGAATTGCAAGGGCACTGGTGATGAACCCCAAAGTAATTCTTATGGATGAGCCTTTTAGCGCGGTGGACCATTTGACGAGATGTACTTTGCAGGAAGAATTAATCAGGATCAGACAGGAAGAAAAAAAGACAGTTTTGTTTGTAACACATGATATCAATGAGGCAGTGTATCTTGCGGACCGGGTGATTCTTTTAAGTCCAAGGCCCAGCACAGTACAGGAGGAATACGATATTTCTATTCCTCATCCGCGCAAGAGAAGCGATGAATATCTGGTACAGAAGGCTGCTAAAATTGTAGCGGCTATCAGCAGAGGAGCAGAGAAACAGGAAGCAGCAGAATATTATATCTAGGGCAACAATCATGCTGCTAAGTTCGAAAGAACACCCCAACAGGGTGAACTTTCTCGCTAAGCCAGCAGGTTGTGCTTTACAACTAGGTTCGGAAGAACCTCACCAAGTAAGTATAAGCAGGAGGGCGTGATATGTTTAGAGACACAAGTATGGATTATCTTGATAAAGAAGAGGTAAAACAGATATGGAACCGGAATATGCAGATTACAGATGAGGAATTTCTGAATATGGATGAAACAGAGTTCCGGGCCAGAGTACGGGAACGGAGCCATCATACTCTGGAGATTCAGATGTATCATGCGGCATATCGAAATAAGCAGCTCCGCCCTGAACAAGCGGATTATGCAAAGCATCTTCTGGATTTGTGGATAAAGCGGGGACTAAGTAAGGAATTTCCTGAATATCGTTATGTCAGCTTCTTAATTGAGTCGGCAGAACGTCTTGCCAAAGGAGAACCGGTGGATTTAGCCGCTTATGCACCGAAGCCTGTTACAAAAGAAATGGAAGAAGATTTCTTTACTATTTTAAAAGAAAGACGTTCAGTCAGAGAATTTAAAGACCAGGAAGTGCCGGATGAAATCATTGACAAAATCCTGGAAGCAGGGTTGTGGGCTGCTCACGGCTGTAACGTACAATCCATCAGATACATTGTGGTAAGGGAGAAAAACGAGCCTGGATTGTTTCGGGGCAGTGATGTTCCCGGAGGCCCGGTTCATCTGGTAATCTTGCAGGATATGCGGTGCTACCGTGCGAATTCATTTACACCTGTAAGAAACCAGCTTCTGGATGCAGGCGCGGCCGGTCAGAACATTGTGCTTGCCGCTCATGCTGCGGGGCTGGAAGGCGTATGGTTAACATTCCCAAATGAAGAGTTTTGTGACAGGTTAAAGAAAAAATTTGATTTGCCTGACTATATTAGACTGGTAACTTATGTAGATGTAGGCTATGGAGACCAGACTCCATACCCGCCTTTGCGCGCTGGTGTAGAAGATGCGGTAATCGGAAGATACTAGGATATTGTAAAAATATTCTGAAAATGAAGAGCAAAGGGGACAGTCCCTTTTCAAAAGGGACTGTCCCCCATGAAAAAATCAAAAAAATATAAAATATGGTTGACATATCAAAAGGATAGTAATATAATAATAGCAACATAAAACATACTAAACCTATATGAAAGGTAGGGAATGTAAAATGGCAAATATATTTAAGGGAACATTGGATTTAATCGGAAGGACTCCTTTGATGGAGGTAGTAAATTTAGAAAAGAGTTTAGAGCTGGAAGCAACTATACTGGTAAAACTAGAATACCTTAACCCGGCAGGAAGTGTCAAGGACAGAATTGCGAAAGCAATGATTGAAGATGCGGAGGAGAAGGGAATTTTAAAAGAAGGCTCTGTTATTATTGAGCCGACTTCCGGCAATACGGGAATTGGTCTTGCATCAATTGCCGCAGCGAAAGGTTATCGTGTTGTTTTGACTATGCCCGAGACAATGAGTATTGAAAGAAGAAATATACTTAAGGCTTACGGCGCAGAATTGGTACTGACAGAAGGGGCAAAAGGAATGAAGGGTGCTATCGCAAAAGCAGATGAGCTGGCGAAAGAGATTCCAAACAGCTTTATCCCCGGACAGTTTGTAAACCCTGCAAACCCTGCTATTCACAAGAGCACAACAGGACCGGAAATCTGGAATGATACAGATGGAAATGTGGACATTTTTGTTGCAGGAGTTGGTACGGGAGGTACTCTTACAGGGGTAGGTGAATACCTGAAGTCTAAGAATCCTGAAGTTAAGATTGTAGCAGTGGAACCTGCTGCTTCACCGGTTCTTTCAGAAGGCAAGGGGGGACCGCATAAAATCCAGGGAATCGGGGCAGGCTTTGTACCGGAAGTATTGAATACGGAAATTTATGATGAAATTCTGAAAGTAGAAAATGATGATGCATTTGCAGCAGCAAAATCTTTTGCAAAGCAGGAAGGTGTCCTGGTGGGGATTTCCTCAGGAGCGGCGCTGCAAGCAGCAATCGAATTGGCAAAACGCCCGGAGAACAAGGGAAAGACTATTGTGACATTGTTACCGGATACAGGAGATAGATATTATTCCACACCTTTGTTTGGGGAGTAGATGAGAAGAGGAGAAAAGATATGGGTGATAAAGTTACAAGAGAAAATAGGAAATTGAAATTTGAGACATTACAGCTTCACGTAGGGCAGGAGCAGCCGGATCCGGTAACGGATGCAAGAGCAGTTCCTATTTATCAGACCTCTTCCTATGTATTCCACAACAGTGAACATGCGGCGGCACGTTTTGGCCTTGCAGATGCGGGCAACATTTACGGACGCCTGACCAATCCCACAGAAGATATATTTGAAAGACGGATTGCAGCACTGGAGGGAGGCGTGGCAGCTCTTGCGGTTGCCTCCGGGGCGGCTGCGGTCACATATACAATTGAAAATCTGGCGCAGAATGGAGATCATATTGTATCTGCAAAGAATATTTACGGCGGTACTTATAACCTGCTGGCTCATACATTGCCCCAGTATGGAATCACAACGAGTTTCATAGATATTTTTGATGACCAGGCAGTAGAAGCGGCAATACAGGAGAACACAAAAGCAATATTTATAGAAACTTTGGGAAATCCAAATTCAGATGTAGTAGATATTGAAAAGATTGCAAAGATTGCACATGCACACAAGATTCCTCTTGTTATTGATAATACATTTGCAACACCGTACCTGGTGCGCCCTATTGAATTCGGCGCAGATATCGTAATACATTCCGCTACAAAGTTTATTGGAGGCCATGGAACAGCCATCGGCGGAGTGATTGTAGACAGCGGAAAATTTGACTGGGAAGCTTCCGGGAAATTCCTATCATTGACAGAGCCAAATCCCAGCTATCACGGAATCAGTTTTACAAAGGCAGTAGGACCTGCGGCTTTTGTGACAAAGATTCGGGCTATTCTGTTAAGAGATACAGGCGCAACAGTTTCCCCATTCCACTCTTTCTTGTTTTTACAGGGACTTGAGACTTTATCTCTCCGTGTAGAACGCCATGTGGAAAATGCCCTTAAGGTTGTGGAATACTTGAAAAATCACCCTGAGGTTGAAGAAGTACACCACCCGTCTGTAACAGAGGATGAAAGTCAAAAGGCATTATACGCTAAGTATTTCCCAAATGGCGGAGGCTCCATTTTTACATTTGAAATTAAGGGAGATGCAAAGAAGGCCCAGAACTTTATAGATCATTTGGAGCTGTTTTCTCTATTAGCAAACGTTGCCGATGTTAAGTCTTTAGTTATTCACCCGGCGACAACTACACACAGCCAGTGTACAGAAGAAGAGCTTCAGGATCAGGGAATCAAGCCAAATACCATCCGTCTGTCCATTGGTACAGAACATATTGATGATATTATAGAAGACTTGACAGAAGCGTTTAAAGCAGTACAATAATAAAAAAGGCTTCGAAGACATGTGGAGGTATTTATGAAGTTTTCAAAGAAAAGCAGGTATGGACTCAGGGCATTAATAGATTTATCTGTAAATTCCAAAAAGGACCATGTGGCATTAAGCAGTATTGCCGAGCGGAACGGCATTTCTCTCCAATACCTGGAACAGGCCTTTGCAAGCCTTAGAAGAGCAGAAATTGTAAAAAGTATCAAAGGGCCGCAGGGCGGATATCTGCTGAATGACAAGGCTGAAAATATCACGGTAGCTTCCATACTGCAGGCGCTGGACGGAAACTATCGGATTGAACCGGAAGAAAGTTTAGAAGATGGCAGTCAGCCGGAAATTATACAGACAATTCAGAAAGTAATCATTGACAAAGTGAATGAAGAACTGGATGAAATATTAAAAAATATAACACTGGAAGATTTGGAAAAAGAATATCTGGCTTACAGTGGATATGAGCAGGACATGTATTATATATAAGAAGAAAAACGGGGACACTTAGGTATTCCCGTTTTTACTGAATATTCTGACAAAGGAGAGCAAAGGGGACAGTCCCTTTTCAAAAGGGACTGTCCCCCTTTGAACAGGAGGTAAAGAAGATGGGGTATGATATAGAGACACGATGTATTCATGGAGGTGGGGGAAATCAGGAGAAGCACCCGTTTGGGGCAGTTGCTGTGCCGATTTTTCAGACGGCGACATTTTCACACCCGGGAATCGGAGATTCTACAGGATACGATTATACAAGGGAGAGTAATCCCACCAGAGCAGAGCTGGAGGAAATGGTTTCATCACTGGAGGGCGCGGTGGATACAGTAGCGTGTTCTACTGGAATGGCGGCAATTGGTTTGTGTCTGGAGTTGTTTGATGCAGGTGACCATATTATTTGCTCAGAGGATTTGTACGGCGGTTCCGTGCGTATGTTCCAGACAATAGGTGAACGGAGAGGGATTGAGTTTTCCTATATTAATACATCCGATGTAGAACTTGTTGAACAGACTATCCGGGAGAATACAAAGGCATTGTATATTGAGACGCCCAGTAATCCGACGATGCAGATTACGGATTTGTCAGAGATGAAGCGTCTGGCTGACCAGCATCATCTTCTTTTTATAGTAGATAATACATTTTTGACGCCATATCTTCAAAATCCCCTGTTATTGGGAGCAGATCTTGTTGTCCACAGCGGAACAAAATTCCTTGAGGGACATAACGATACCCTGGCTGGCTTTTTGAGTACAAGCAGAGAAGACCTGGCGGAAAAGATACGGTATTTGTTTAAGACCATCGGCTGCTGTCTGTCACCTTTTGACAGCTTTCTCTTGATAAGAGGGATAAAAACTCTGTCTGTCAGGCTGGAGAAGCAGCAAAAGAGTGCAGCGCAGATTGCAGAATGGCTGAAACAGCAGGAAAAGGTAAAACAAGTATATTATGTAGGACTTCCTGAACATCCTGGATATGAAACGAATTGCAGACAAGCCAGGGGGGCAGGCAGTATGATTTCTTTTCAGACGGACAGTGAGGAGACTGCCAGAACCATATTGGAGAAGGTAAAGCTGATTACCTATGCGGAGAGCCTGGGTGGAGTGGAGTCTCTGATTACTTATCCCATGCTTCAAACTCACGGCGATGTTCCAGTTGCCCTTCGTGAGAAACTGGGAATTACCAGTGACTTTCTGAGATTTTCCGCAGGAATTGAGAATGCGGAAGACTTGATTGCCGATTTGGCTCAGGCACTGGAATAGAGAGAGAGGTTAGCAGCGAAAGAGAGAGGAGACTGGAAACTAGCTATGAAGTTTGATTTTGATATAATAGAAGACCGCTACGGAACAAATTGTCTGAAGTACGATTTTGCCCTGGAAAGGGGAAAGAGTAAAGATATTCTGCCGCTATGGGTAGCAGATATGGATTTTAAGACAGCACCTGCCATTCTTGCAAGGCTGGAGCAGGTGGTAAAGCATGGAATATTTGGATATAGCGAAGGAAAGGAAGATTACTTTTTAGCTGTTTCCAGGTGGTATAAAGAACATTTTGGGTGGGAAGTCAGACCAAACTGGCTGGTTAAAACCCCAGGCGTGGTGTTTGCGATTGCAGCAGCTATCCGTGCGTTTACCCAGGAGGGTGACGGGGTCCTGATCCAGAAGCCCGTATATTACCCGTTCAGTGAAGTTATCTGCGATAATGGCAGAGTGCTGGTGAATAATCCTCTGAAATTATCAGAGGGGCATTATGAGATTGACTTCCAGGACTTTGAAGATAAAATCAAGGCAAATAGAGTAAAATTATTTCTGCTCTGCAGCCCCCACAATCCTGTAGGGCGTGTCTGGAAAGAATGGGAACTAAGAAAACTTGGGGATATCTGTGTAAAATACGGTGTCATTGTGGTTAGTGATGAAATTCATAGTGATTTTACATATCCAGGGCACTCCCATCATGTATTTGCAGCCTTATCCCCGGGATATGCAGATATAACGGTTACATGTACGGCACCCAGCAAAACGTTTAATCTTGCAGGACTTCAGATATCCAATATCTTTATTTCGAATTCAGATATTCGCAGGAAGTTTAAAAAAGAGGTTGCAGCCCAGGGGTATAGTCAGGTAAACTTAATGGGACTGATGGCATGCCAGGCCGCTTATGAAGAAGGCTGGGAATGGCTGAGCCAGCTCAAGGAATATCTATCCGGAAACCTGGACTTTGTAAAAGACTTCCTGAAAGAGCGTCTTCCGGAAATCACTTTAATAGAGCCGGAAGGGACATATCTCATATGGCTGGACTTCCGGAAACTGAATCTGCCGGAAGAAGAGCTGGAAGAGTTGATTGTAAAGAAGGCCAACCTGTGGCTGGACAGCGGTGCGATATTTGGAAAAGTCGGAGAAGGTTTTGAGCGTATAAATATTGCCTGCCCGAGAAAAACATTGCAGCAGGCACTTGTTCAGTTAGAGGATGCAGTTCATCAGATATAATATGTCATGATTTTACGGCGGAATGGAGATCGTTAAAATGAGCGGAAAAGAAGAAATGAAACAGCGGATTGCAGAGTTAAAGAAGGAAAAAGATGCGGTAATCCTTGCACATTATTATGTGGATGGAGATGTGCAGGAAGTTGCCGATTATGTAGGTGATTCCTACTATCTTGCCGAAAAGGCTGTCACAGTACCTGCGGGTACAATTATTTTCTGTGGCGTTTCATTTATGGGAGAAAGTGCAAAAATATTAAGTCCCCAAAAGAGAGTCATTATGGCTGACCGGAAGGCAGACTGCCCGATGGCCCACATGGTTGATATTGAGCGTATTCATGAGGTGCGGGAGCAATACCCGGATGCGGCAGTTGTCTGTTATGTAAATTCTACAGCAGAAATAAAAGCCGAATCCGATGTCTGTGTTACTTCATCTAATGCAATACGTATTGTAAAGAAACTGCCAAATAAAGATATATTTTTTATACCCGATAATAATCTCGGCCGTTATACCGCAAAGCAGCTGCCGGAGAAAAACTTTATCTTTCACGATGGTTTTTGCCATGTTCACACAAGTATACACAGAGAAGAAGTGCTCCGGGCAAAAGAAATATACCCCCAGGCCCTGATTCTGGCACACCCGGAATGCACGGAGGAAGTGCTGGAACTGGCAGACTTTATTGGCAGCACGTCACAGATTTTAGATTATGCCACAAAGTCAGAAGAGAAAGTATTTCTTATCTGTACAGAGATGGGCATTTTCTATGAACTTCAGCAGAAAAACCCGGATAAAAAATTCTATTCCGTAGGACACCGGCAATTTTGCCCCAATATGAAGCGTATCAAATTGGAGAGCGTCTTATCTGCATTGGAGAGCACAGTGCCGGAAGTAGAGCTTGCTGGAACAATGATCCAGAAAGCAAAGCTCCCCTTGGAGCGAATGCTACAGTTAGCGGCAGAGTAGAAAGCATTCGGATGTTTATCTCATAATTCTTTTTAGAAGTTTAATATGGTCTTTAAATGGTGGATATCGAAGCGGGATGTCCACCATATTTGATTTTTTAATGATACTTTTCTGATGTGAAAATGTGAGGAAACTGTTGATGCCGTGATACTGTCCCATGCCGCTGTCCCCTACGCCGCCGAAGGGAAGGTTTGGATTCGCCAGGTGAATAATAGTATCATTGATGCAGCCCCCTCCAAAGGAGACGGTTTTCATTACAGCAAATTCATGCTCTCTTTTTGTGGTAAAAAGATAAAGAGCCAGTGGTTTTGGGCGGGCATTTATCATGGAAAAGGCTTCCTCTAAATGAGTGAATTCCAGCACAGGGAGCAGCGGGCCGAAAATTTCTTCCTGCATGACGGCACTTTCCCATGTCACATGCTCCAGTATTGTAGGGGCGATTTGCAGGCTCCTTTCATTATACCGGCCTCCCTCAGCCACGTATCCGCTGGGCAGAAGTCCAATCAGACGTTCAAAATGTTTTGGATTAATGATTTTAGGATATTCCGGATTCGTTTCCGGTGTATCACCATAGAACATGCGGATATATTTTTTCATAGCGCAAATCAGTTTTTCTTTTACTGTGCGGTGCACAAGCAAATAATCAGGAGCCACACAAGTCTGGCCTGAATTTAAAAACTTTCCCCACACAATTCTCTTTGCCGCACGGTCGATGTCAGCCGTGTCATCTACAATACACGGACTCTTTCCTCCCAGCTCCAAAGTAACCGGAGTCAGGTGCCTTGCGGCAGATTCCATAACAAGTTTTCCCACAGAAACACTTCCGGTAAAAAAGATGTAATCAAAACGTTCTTCTAATAAGGCATGATTTACAGTTCTGCCTCCCCGGACAACAGAGATGTAGTCTTCGGGAAAGCTCTCTTTTATAATTTTCTCAATGATTTCAGATGTATATAAGGAATATTCGGAAGGCTTCACAATGGAACAGTTTCCGGCAGCAATGGAGCCAACCAAAGGTGCCATGGCAAGCTGGAACGGATAATTCCAGGGAGACATAATCAGTACAGAGCCATAAGGCTCACTGTAGAGATAACTGGAGGATGGAAAATGAGTCACCGGAGTTCTCTTTCGCTTGGGCCGGGACCATTTCGTAAGATGTTTCAAGGTATATTTGATTTCTTCAAGGACAATTCCCACTTCTGTTTCGTAGGCCTCAAAAGCAGATTTGTTTAAATCAAGCTTCAAGGCGTGCAGGATTTCCTCCTCATGCTTTATAATAGACTCCCTTAGAAGACGAAGCCGGGCGGTGCGAAAAGCGATTTCTTTCGTTTCTCCGCCTGCAAAAAAACTGCGCTGTGCCTGAAGTGTTTTTTTAACATCATACATGGATATGCCCCCTGAAAATGTAGATTTTAATTGAGATTGTAACCGATTTTTTAGATTATAACATAAAAGAGAAGAATTTACGAGATATGCACCAGGTATGAGGATTACAGTATTGTATTGACAGCTCCGTGGAGATATAATAAGACAAGAAAGAAAATCTTGGAGGGTAAAAGATGAAAGCAGCGGTTTTTTACGAAAAAGGAAAGATTCTCGTAGAGGATCATGAATGCCGTCACCCAAAAGCAGATGAAGTGCTGATACGGGTAAAGGCAGCGGGGGTATGCGGGACGGACATGCACATTTATGGAGGTGCAAAAGGAGCTTCTGAATGCTACCCGCCGGTAATATTAGGACATGAGTTTGCAGGTATTGTTGCAGAAGTAGGTGAGAATGTAAAAAAGGTGAAGGTTGGCGACCATGTAACGGTTGATCCAAGTATTATGTGCAATAATTGCTGGGAATGTCAAATCGGAACACCTCATTTTTGCGAAGGGTATTCTGCAACAGGGGTTACATATGATGGAGGATTTGCAGAGTACTGTACGGTTCTGGAAAAACAGGTATACCGTTTGAAGGAGGATATTCCATTTGAAGAGGCTGCTATGTGTGAACCGGTGGGCTGTTGCCTGCATGGAATTGACCGGGCGCATATTAAAGCCGGTGATGTAGTTTTGATTATCGGCGGTGGTACAATTGGGCTGATTATGATGCAGCTTGCCAAAATTTCAGGGGCGTCTGTCGTAATAGTATCAGAGCCGATGGAAGCAAAAAGAAAAATGGCATTGGAGTTGGGGGCTGACTATGTTGTAAACCCTATGGAAGAAGATTTATTTGAGGTTCTGAAGCTGAATCAAATTCGGAAGGTTAACGTTTCCATTGAATGTGTAGGGAGGGCAGAAACCATGAAAGATGCCGTCAAATATGCAGGTCAAGGTGCTCGCATTGTATTCTTTGGGGTTTCGGACCCAGATTGTGAAATTCCAATTAAACCTTATGAAATTTTTCAGAGGGAACTGACGATTACGGCTTCATATGTAAATCCATTTACCCATGGAAGAGCAGTGGAGTTAATAAATAACCGTAAGTTAAAATTAAAGGAACTGATATCAGATATCATTCCGCTGGATGAGATTGAAACGGCTTTTGAAATTGGCGGGAAAAACGGAAAGATGATGATTATTCCATAAGAAAAAGGCGGAAATGAAAAATAAATTAGAAATAAAACAAATGTTTTCGGATAGGAGTGCAAAATGAATATTGCTTTAATCCACGGACAAGGACATAAGGGCATTACCTGCACGATGTCACATGCTGTATTGAAATACTTAATGAAGGAGGATGCTCAGCTGAAAGAGTTCTTTCTCCCCAAGGATGGGCCGGCATTTTGTGTGGGCTGTAACCTGTGTTTTGTGAAAGGTGAAAACAATTGTCCGGAAGCCGAAAAAGTACAGCCAATAGCCCTGGCAATGGAATGGGCAGATATTATTATACTGGATACGCCAAACTATGTTATGGATATGAGTGGTGCAATGAAGAACCTCCTCGACCATCTGGCATACCGCTGGGTAACTCACAGGCCTCACGGAAGTATGTTTTCTAAGGTAGGGATTGTTGTATCATCTTCCGCCGGAGCACCTCCAAATGGAATTTTAAAATCCTTAGCTAAAAAATTAAAATGGATGTGTGTTCCAAAAGTATACCGTTTCCCCTTAATCTCCCAAGCTATGGGGGTGAAAGACCTGTCTCCTGCTAAAAAGGGAGAAATAGAAAAGAAGGCAAGGCGGATTGCCCAAAAAGCGAGTAAAGCATCCCGGCATCCCAGGACGACACTTCGTGCTAAACTTTTGTTCCAGTTATTCAGGAAAATGCAAAAAGGAGAAGCGTCTGCATGGAATCCCGTAGATCAAAACTGGTGGAAAGAGCAGGGATGGCTGGATAAAACCTTGCCCTGGAAGGGATAAGATAGAGAAACGGCAGCAGGGATGCAGCCACAGTATAGTTAGAACCCGATGGCCTGCCTTACTGCCTGGATATCTCCGGTGAATACGATACCGTCCATACCCAGCTTCTGCCCGGCGTTTACATTCTCCGCCTTGTCATCAAGGAAGAAACAGTTCTTGGGATTAAGCTGGTATTTGTCAAATAGATAGCGGTAGATATCAGGCTCCGGTTTCATCATCTGAGGGTATCCCGAAAATACGATGCCGTCAAATTCCCTGGTAATCTCATAACAGTCTATGTGCTCTGCAAAAAATATGGAAGCGTTTGAAAGAATATAAAGAGAAAATCCCTGTTCTTTCAGTTCTCTGATAAAATCCCATGTCTTCTGTAGTGGAGACAGGTACCGGCACCATTCAAGAGAAATCTGCCGGAGGAAGGGATGCAGGCGTTTGGGAAGCAGAGAAGCTGCCTGTTCCATGTATTCACCATAATCAATTGTGCCCCGGTCTAATTCCTCCCAGTTATGAAAAATAGCGCCTTTCATAAGGGAAAAGTCCTCCGGGGCGGGGCAGAACCTTCCGATAACCTGCTGCGCATCAAATTTTACAAGTACATTTCCAAAATCAAAAATAATGTTTTGGTATTTCATTTGTATAGATTCCCTTCTTAGTATTTCTTTCATTTTACTACAAATTTTTGAACCTGTACATTACATGAATGGAGAAATAAGGATAGGAGAAATTGGCCTTTGGTATTGCTTTTTAATATGGGTTTTAAAAGCCCTTTTTTTATAAACATATCTATAGTTATAGCTACCATATCAGGGAGGGGGACACAAGACATTGAATACAGGATTCATAAAAAAGGTCGAATTGAAAAAAACGAGTACCTTTAAAAACGAATATTATAATAGTATACCTGTAATTAAGAACTTTTCGGATTTGGAATTTAATTATCCGATTACCTTTTTTGTGGGAGAAAATGGTTCTGGAAAATCAACTCTTTTAGAGGCAATAGCAATTGCATATGGTTTCAATCCTGAAGGGGGCAGCCTGAATTTCAGTTTTCAAACAAAGAATACGCATTCTAGTCTATCAGATTTTATTTTATTAACAAAAGGTATGAGAGCTAAGGATGGATATTTTTTGAGAGCCGAAAGCTTTTATAATACTTCTAGTTACATTGAAGATATATATGGAGATGATCCAATCAAATTAATCCGATCGTATGGTGGAAATTTGCATGAGTGTTCACATGGTGAAAGTTTTATGTCCTTGATTCAGCACCGTTTTAGAGGAAATGGTTTTTATATTTTGGATGAGCCAGAAGCAGCATTATCACCGCAAAGACAATTATCGCTAATATTAAGAATAAATGAACTTGTTAATGATAATTCACAATTTTTAATTGCAACACATTCACCTATTTTATTGGGGATGGATAATGCTCAGATTTTTACTTTTGACAAACAAAAATTGGAAACGATTGCTTATGAAGAGACAGACAGTTTCACTATAACTAAGCTGTTTTTAGAAAACAGGAAAGAATTACTTAGAAGATTAAATGAAAAATAGAGGCATATGAAAGTCACATCCTGTGCTAACGCGCAGGGTGGTTTTGAATTTTATATAAAAGTATCAGTTTGAAACTTATTAGTGAAAAGCTCAAAATATATTGATATAATCTGAATAAGAAGATAAATGATGAAGGAGAAGTTCTGTATGAACAAGTTGGAGAAAAGCTGGGTACTTTACGATGTGGGTAATTCGGCGTTTATTATGCTGGTGTCTACAATTATACCGATTTATTTTAAAAATATCGCATCAGCCGATGAAATCAGCAACGCTGTATCAACCGCATACTGGGGGTATGCTACCAGCATTGCAACAATCATCATAGCCATTCTGGGTCCGATACTTGGCCCTGTAGGCGATTTGCGTGGATATAAGAAAAGACTGTTTCTTACTTTCATGTCTATAGGGATTATAGGATGTCTGGGTCTTGCTCTGCCCATCGGCTGGCTTGCCTTTCTCATCATTTTCGTTATCGCTAAATCAGGATTTTCCGGAAGCCTGATTTTTTATGACGCGATGCTGCCGGATATTACGGATGAGAAACGTGCGGATATCATAAGCACGCACGGTTATGCCTGGGGTTATATCGGCAGTTGTATACCGTTTGTAGTCTGTCTGGGATTAATCCTTACCGCTGATGTAACAGGAATCGGCGTAACTACTGCTACTATGCTATCTTTTATTGTAACTGCTCTGTGGTGGTTTTTTTGTGCTCTTCCGATTCTTCATGGATATCGTCAGATATATGCTGTGGAAAGTGGAGGCCGCCCAATACATGAAAGTTTATCACGTTTATGGCATACTGTTACCCATGTTCGTGAAAACAAAGAAATCTTCTCGTTTCTGTTTGCCTTTTTTCTCTATATTGATGGCGTGTATACGATTATAACAATGGCGACATCTTACGGAAAAGATGTAGGTATTTCTGACAATAATCTGCTGCTGGCGCTGCTGCTCACCCAGGTGATAGCTTTTCCATGTGCCATACTGTTTGCGAGATTGAGTAAAAAGATTAAAACAGAAAGATTGATTTCTCTGTCTATTTTAGGATATTTTGCAATCGCTTTATTTGCTGTTCAATTGGATCAAGCATGGGAATTTTGGCTGCTTGCTGTGGGGGTAGCTGTATTTCAGGGAGGTATACAGGCACTTTCACGTTCCTATTTTGCGCGCATTATTCCGAAAGAAAATGCCAATGAGTTTTTTGGTATATTTGATGTATTTGGAAAAGGAGCTGCCTTTTTTGGTACGCTTCTGGTAAGTGTCGTTACGCAGGTGACAGGTCATTCCCGTTACGGAGTATTGGGAATCGCGCTGCTGTTTGCCGCGGGATTGTTAGCCTTTAGCTGCCACACCCGGACATCGAGAAGACAAAGGATATAAAGATTTATACTGATTAGAGAGGATGTTCAAAATTAAAAGACAGTATAACTAGGGAGGAATATGCACTCCGTATATTATGGGGCTGAGAGCCCAAAGCTGGAATTATAAAGTACAGGGAAGGGAAATGCATTATGGAAAAACAGAGAAAAGCCTATGCAGGTGTTGTTGAATATTTCAGAAAAAAAATTATGACAGGAGAACTTCGGCAAGGAGAGAAGCTGCCGCCGGAAAGAGAGATTGCAGATACCCTTGGGGTAAGCAGACATTCAGTCCGTGAGGCCATACGCATTATGGACATGACAGGGGTAATATCTTCCCAGCAAGGCTCAGGAAATTACATTACCTGTGAATTTCAAAAAAGTATAACGGAGACTATGGCTATGATGTTTGCTATGGATCAGATTGACTACAGACAGATTAGCCAGGTCCGATATTCGTTGGAGATGCTGGCATTTTCCCTGGCCCTGGGAAAGGCAGATGAGACAAAAATCCGCAGGATGGAGGAGTATGTTAATAAGCTGGATAAGAGCGCAGACGATAAAGTCAATGCAGAGCTGGATAAAAGGATACATTATACTCTTGCTGAGGCATCTGGAAATATATTGCTTTTTGATATTCTGGAAGCATGTTCGGGGGTAATTGATAACTTCATCAAGGATATGCGCTATGAGATTCTGCGTACGGAGAAACGGAAGGGAATGTTGAATGAATGTCACAGGCAGCTTGTGGCGGCAATGCGGGAAGAGGATGAGGAAAAGGGGCTGGAAGCCCTGAAAAGGCACTTCGACATGATAAATCAAATATTAGATAAGAAAATGTAATGGTGAAATTATACAAATGAATGTGAAAAAATAGACATAATTGTGAAAAAATAAATAAAGATGTGAAAAAATAAACAAATATTGACATTGAAATATAATCATTCTATACTAAATACATAAATAATTGGTAGAACCAATTGAAAAGTAACTTCAGCAGGCCGGTGGCTGAAGTTATATTTTTGATGCAATTGGTCCAACCAATTCTATAAAAATTTATAGCGGGTATGGAGGGATTTTATATGGAAATCATAGGATTTGTGCTGGCACTTGTGCCGATATTGTGGCTGATGCTGGCATTAAGTATTCTGAAGAAGCCGGCATATAAGGCATGTCCTGCAGCATTGGCAATTGCAGTTATTTTGGCTCTGCTGTATTGGAGGATGCCGGTTTTAGACTGTGTGACAGGAGGTATAGAAGGTGTTGCATTGGCAGTCTGGCCAATTAGCCTGGTAATTATTGCAGCGGTATTTACGTATAATTTGTGCATTGCAACTGGAAGTATGGACGTTATCAAACAGATTCTAACGGGAGTATCAAAGGATAAGAGGATTCTGCTGTTAATTATAGGCTGGGGGTTTGGTGGTTTTCTGGAGGGAATGGCAGGATTTGGAACAGCAGTAGCCATTCCTGCAAGCATGCTGTGCGGACTGGGTTTTTTCCCGATACTGGCAACAGCAGCTTGTTTAGTTGCCAATGCCACCCCGACTGCTTTTGGGTCTGTAGGTATTCCAACAGTTACCCTCGCTCAGATTACCGGGCTTTCCAGTGAAGCTGTGACATGGAATACTGCGATTCAGCTTATGCCTTTGGTTTTGATTACACCGTTTATCATGGTAATCATTGTGGGAAAGTCGGTGAAAGCATTGAAAGATATCTGGCCTGTCGTTCTGGCATCGGGAGTATCTTTTGCGGTGACGGAGCTTTTGGCTGCCAGATTCCTGGGAGCAGAGCTGCCGGTTATTATTGGTTCTATCTGTTCCATGATAGTGACTATCGTCATAGCGAAGAAGTGGTATAAAAAGGCGGACCCGGAATATGAGATCGATGCAGAAAATCATGAGAGCGGACGCCGCATTACAGTCACAGAAGCAGGAAAAGCATGGATGCCCTTTATTTTAATCTTTGCTTTTCTGCTCCTTACATCAAAAATGATACCGTCTCTGCACGATGTGCTTGCATCTGTAAAGACAGGAGTTGTTATCTACTCAGGAGCAGGTGCTGAGCCTTATACCTTCACATGGCTTGCAACGCCGGGAGTACTGATACTGGCCGCAGCAGTCATCGGAGGAAAAATACAGGGAGCAGGATTTAAACAAATGTGGAAAGTTCTGCTGGATACAATAAAGCAGATGTGGAAAACAATTCTAACAATTGTTTCAATTATGGCTATGGCAAAGATTATGAGTTACAGCGGAATGATTGCTGCTATCGCTGGAATGCTGGTTGCGGTTACCGGAAGCTTCTACCCGATTGTGGCGCCTTTTGTAGGAGCAATCGGAACATTTATAACAGGAAGCGGAACTTCTGCCAATGTATTGTTCGGAAGCCTGCAGGCAGAGACGGCAGCTAGTCTGGGAATCAGCCAGGCCTGGCTTGCGGCATCCAATACGGTGGGAGCGACTATTGGAAAAATGATTTCTCCTCAGAGTATTGCCATCGGAGCTGCTGCTACGAATCTGATGGGAAGTGAAAGTAAAATATTGAACACGGTAATAAAGTACTGTGCATTGTTTATTATAATTGCAGGCTGTGTTGCCTTTGCAGGCAATTTGCTGATATAAGAAAGGAAGGTAAGATGTATGAAAATTTTTGTTTGTATTAAACAGGTACCCGAGAGTAATAAGGTGGAAGTGGATCCGGTGACAGGCGTACTCAAGAGAGACGGAGCGGCATCAAAGATGAACCCTTATGACCTATATAATCTGGAGACTGCGCTGCGTATCCGTGAAGAGGTGGGAGGAAGTATACATGTAATTACCATGGGACCGCCACAGGCAGAGCAAGTGATACGAGAAGCATTTGCAATGGGGGCAGATGAAGGCACACTTCTATCAGACAGAAGATTCGGTGGTGCGGATGTCCTGGCCACCAGCTATACCCTGGCACAGGGAATCAAATCCTGCGGAGATTTTGATTTAATTCTCTGCGGAAAACAGACAACGGACGGAGACACGGCCCAGGTAGGACCGGAAATATCAGAATGGCTGAATATCCCCAGTGTGGCAGATGTAGTACAGATATGTAAAATTGAAAAGGATGGAATTACAGTCAACATGGATCTTCCGGGAGAAGTGGAAGTGGCAAAAGTACAGTTTCCTTGTCTGCTGGCTGTGAATAAGGATATTTTTCAGCCAAGGCTTCCCTCTTATGTAAAAAAGATAGAGACAAAAGAGCGCAGGATCCAGGTGCTTTCTCTGGATGACATGACAGATAAAGATGAGACACATTATGGATTAAATGGATCACCTACACAGGTACAAAAGATATTTCCACCGGAGGCTAACGACAAAAAAGAAGTATGGGAAGGCAGCAGCGAAGTACTGGCAGAAAAGCTGTTTGACAAGATTGTAGAAATGAAATTTGCATAGGAGGCTAAGATTATGGCAAAGTTAATCGTACATCAGGAAAAGATTACAGATAATCAGAAATTAATAGAGGTGTGCCCTTTCGGGGCCATGGAAGAAAAAGAAGGTAAAGTGACAATCAATGCAGCCTGTAAAATGTGCCGGCTCTGTGTAAAGAAAGGACCTCAGGGTGCAGTAGAGTATGTGGAGGATGAAGTCAGAGAAGAGATAAATAAGGATGAGTGGAAGGGGATTGCTGTCTATGTGGACCATGTGGACGGTGTCATTCACCCGGTTACCTACGAACTTCTTGGAAAAGCCAGAGAATTGGCAGCGGTGACAGGGCATCCAGTGTATGCTCTTTTTATGGGAAAGAATATATCAGAAAGGAGCAGGGAGCTTCAGCACTATGGGGCAGACAAAATTTTTGTCTATGACGAGCCGGAGCTGGACCGTTTCAAGATAGAGCCTTATACAGCAGTTTTTGAAGATTTTATTAATCGTATAAAACCATCCTCCGTGTTGGTTGGTGCAACTACAGTGGGACGCCAGCTTGCACCCAGAGTTGCGGCCAGAATGAGAACCGGGCTGACGGCAGACTGCACAGTTCTTCAGATGAATGAGAACACAGATTTGTCCCAGATAAGACCGGCATTCGGGGGAAATATTATGGCACATATCAAAACGCCCCATCACCGTCCACAGATGGCTACAGTCAGGTATAAGATTATGAATGCACCGAAACGTATGGAGCATAAGTCGGGGGAGATCGTGAATTGTACGATTGACCGGGAAAAATTAAAGGCAAATGTGGAGGTTCTGGATATTGTTCTGAAAGAAAAAGAAAAATTTATAGAGAACTCAGATGTACTGGTTGTAGCAGGCCGTGGAGTGAAAAAACAGGAAGATTTGGATATGCTTCACCGGCTGGCAGAGCTTTTGGGCGGGCAGCTTGCGTGCACAAGACCCATGGTGGAAGCCGGATGGATGGATGCCAAGTATCAGATTGGCCTGAGCGGGCGGACGGTACGGCCAAAGCTCATTATCACCTGCGGGGTGTCAGGCTCAGTGCAGTTTGCTGCCGGTATGAATCATTCGGAAAATATATTTGCCATTAATAAAGATGGGAAAGCACCTATTTTCAAGACGGCCCATTATTGCATGGTGGGGGACCTTTACGAAGTGATTCCACAGCTTATTAAAAAGGTGGAAGAGAAGAAAGGAGCATAATTATGAACGGTTATAAGAGGATAGATGAAAAGGATATTACATATATTAGAGAGATTATAAAGGATGACGAACGTGTTCTGGCAGGAGATAACATCAACGAGGAATACAGCCATGATGAGCTGAGCGGCACCAGCAGTTATCCCGATATCGTTGTGAAGGCTGGATCGGCAGAGGAGATATCCCGGATTATGAAATATGCATATGAGCATACCATTCCGGTAACGCCCAGAGGTGCGGGGACAGGGCTGGTAGGATCTTCGGTGGCAATGGAACATGGAATCATGATTGATACAAGTCTGATGAACGGGATTCTGGAACTGGACGAAGAGAATCTGACGGTCACAGTAGAGCCTGGTGTACTGCTGATGGAGCTGGCCGCATATGTGGAGGAACATGATTTCTTTTATCCGCCGGACCCAGGTGAAAAATCAGCTACAATCGGAGGGAATATCAGTACCAATGCAGGGGGTATGCGTGCTGTAAAATACGGAGTTACCCGGGATTATGTGATGGGATTGGAGGTAGTCCTTCCTAATGGTGAGATTACACAGTTTGGGGGAAAAGTAGTAAAGAACAGTTCAGGATATGATTTAAAGGATTTGATTGTTGGTTCAGAAGGGACACTTGGTTTCATCACGAAGGCAATTCTTAAGCTAATGCCGCTTCCTAAAAAGGTTATCAGTCTTCTGATTCCGTTCCCTACACTGAAGCAGGCCATTGATACTGTTCCGCTGATTATTAAATCAAAATCCATTCCTACGGCGATAGAGTTTATGCAGAGGGAGGTTATTATGGACGCAGAAGAATATCTGGGCAGGGCATTTCCGGATAAACAATCGGACGCATATCTTCTGCTGAAATTCGATGGAAACTCTTCAGAGGAGGTAGAAGAGGCTTATGACAAAGTAGCAAAGCTTTGTCTGGAGCAGGGCGCCCTTGACGTGCTCATTTCAAATACTGAGGAGAGGGAAGAGTCCATCTGGAAAGCCAGAGGTGCTTTCCTGGAGGCAATCAAAGGCTCCACTACCTATATGGATGAGGTAGATATGGTAGTCCCCAGAAACTGTGTGAATGAGATGGTGACATACCTTCATAATCTCCACAATGAAGTGGATATCAGAATAAAGAGTTTTGGCCATGCGGGTGACGGAAACCTTCATGCTTACATTCTGAAAGATGATTTAAGCGATGAGGAATGGGAAAAACGGATGAAAGCAGCTATGGAAAAAATTTATCAGAAGGCTTATGAGCTGAAAGGGCAGGTATCTGGAGAACATGGCATCGGATATGCAAAGAAACCGTATTTAAGAGAGTCTCTTCCAAATGAAAATATCAGCCTGATGAATGGAATCAAAAAAGTATTTGATCCTAAGAATATTTTAAATCCGCATAAAGTGGCGCAGATGTAGAGGGGGTATCATAAATCTGAATTATTCATAATGATTCATCAGCCCCTGGTACGGTGGGGAATTTTACAAAAAAACAAAAAAGCTCTTGAAATCACCATTCTAACGAGTTATAATAATCCATAGAATAGAATGAATTCTTCGGGGTCGGGTGCAAGTCCCAACCGGCGGTATAGTCCGCGACCCGTTATTTTGGAATAACGGCTGAACTGGTGCAATTCCAGTACCGACAGTAAAGTCTGGATGAGAGAAGAAATTTTGGCATACGCGTACAAGTATGATTTAATCCCCGGATATATAATTCGGGGATTTTTTTATGTAATAGAAAACTGTGTTTTCTATTACATAAAAGCCTTTGGGAGATCGCACTGTATCGCCAGCATAATTTCCAAGAAGATTTTCTTTCTTTTCAATTTTAAATTTTTTAATTAAAGGAGAGAAGCAAAATGAGTACAGAAACAAATGTAGTATCAAGAACACAATCCAGGAGTAAAATCCGTACCATTGCGCAGATTAGTATGTTATCTGCGATTGCCGTAATACTAATGTTATTTGAAATTCCACTTCCCTTTGCACCTGCATTTTACGAGATTGATTTCAGTGAGGTCCCGGTGTTAGTCGGTTGTTTTGTGATGGGGCCGCTGGCAGGAGTTGTCATTGAATTTGTGAAAATTCTTTTGAATTTTGTTATAAATGGAACGATTACAGCGGGAGTTGGAGAAATCGCTAACTTTTTGATTGGCTGCTCACTGTGTGTTCCCGCGGGACTGATTTACAGAAAGAATCGGACCAGAAAGGGTGCAATTACAGGAATGGCTGTGGGCACGATATGTATGACCGCGCTCGGATGTGTATTGAATGCGTATGTCTTGCTCCCGGTTTATGCAGCAGCGTTTGGTATGCCTATAGATTCACTGGTACAGATGGGAACTGCTGTAAATGCAAATATTACAAGCCTTTCCACTCTTGTATTGTTTGCAGTAGCGCCATTTAACTTATTAAAGGGTGTGCTGGTATCCCTGGTTGTATTCCTGATTTATAAGAAAATCAGTCCGGTATTCAGGATGAGATAGGACCTCAGGAGTTTGGACAAAAAATGCAGTGACAGAACCTGAAATGGTTTATGATAAAAATGCCTTATGGTATAGAAGATATGACGCAGTGCTAAAAGCCATCGTCTTCTGAACCATAAGGTGTTTTTTTGATTATCCTCTGCCCTCTCAAGATAAAGCGCTCAAAAAGGAAAAAAATATGATATAATCTAGAAAATTGAAAAAAGAAGGGAGCAGAATCATGACTCAAATTAGAAGAAAAGACCGAGAAATGAAAGGACAGGAGGAAATACTGCATGTATTGGATACCTGTAAGGTAATGCGTATAGGAATGTATGATGAGGATGGGATTTATATTTTGCCTCTGAACTTTGGATATACATATGAAGAAGATAAATTGGTTTTCTATGTTCATGCTGCGCTGGAAGGAAAAAAGCTGGACTTATTAAAAGCGAATCCAAAGGTAGGATTTGAATTAGACTGTGATCATGAATTGGTTGAGGATAAAACAGCATGCCAATATGGATTCAGGTACGCCAGCCTTGTAGGAAAGGGACGGGCAGAGATTGTAGAAGAAACCGAGGAAAAAATGGAGGCGCTAAGTATCCTGATGAAGTGTCAGACAGGAAAACATTTTGAGTTTAACGAAAAGATGGCATCCATAGTGACAGTGATAAAAATAACAGCAGAAGAATTCAGCGGAAAACAAAGAAAATAAAGGGGATAAATAAAGGGTCAGTCCCTTTTGAAAAGGGACTGACCCTTTTGCAGCTCGTTTTCAGAATTGTTTTAAAACTTCGGAAAAACCCGGGAAAATACGGGCGGGAAATAAAAAAGTTGACAGAATGATAATTTTGTATTAGAATAATCCTTGTAACAATTTTGTAATATCTGTAATAAGTTCGAAATCTTAAGCATATAGTTTATTACGGGCTTATTACGAACTCGTGAAGATATTACGATAATCAGGAGGTTAAAGTATATGTTACAAGGCAAAAAATTTATGGCGGTATTGACGAGTGTGACGGTATGCACACTGTTCGCAGCTGGATTTACCGCACATGCGGCATCTTTGATGCCGGAGGCAGTTACAATTGAAAGCTTGGACAAGGGTAATAGAAATACGATATTAGCTGAAACAGCGGAAAGCATTCCTGCTACAGGGACAATCGAGACGAAGAAGGCTGCAAAGGAAGCGAAGGCAGCTTATGAGGAAGAACAGAAAAAAGAAGAGCAGAGAAAAATAGAAGAACAGAAAAAGAAAGAGGAAGAAGCAAGGCTGGCTGCAGAAGAGGCACAGAGAGCTGCAGAGGCAGCAGCAGAGGCAGAAGCAGCAGCGGTGGAAGCGGCAGCGGCGGAAGCGGCTAGCGTACCGGTAATGGCGGGAGAGCAGGAATTACTGGCAGCTATCATTTTCTGTGAGGCAGGTAATCAGCCCTATGACGGGCAGGTAGCGGTAGGAGCTGTTATCATGAACCGTGTGAACAGTGGTGTTTACCCAGGCAGTATTTCAGAGGTTATCTACCAGCCAGGACAGTTCGGACCTGCAATGACAGGCTGGCTGGATAGTGTACTGGCAAGCGGAGGATATACGGATACTGCTATGCAGGCGGCAGCAGATGCACTTGCAGGGGCTAACCCAATCGGAGATTGTCTGTACTTCGGAAATGGAGATTATGGAATTCAGATAGGAGACCATTTCTTCCATTAAGAATAAGCGAATAAGAGTTTACCGGAAAATTACTGGTAACAGGTTTTACCCAAATCTGAACGATATATAAAAAATATTGTTTTGATTTGGGTTTTTCTTGTAAAAACGGAGCATTACCGGAACCTTAGATACTATGAAATCCTTTTCCGATAATTTCACTCGTATTAGAAATTAAAATAAATGCTTCTGGCTGAGTCGCTTTAATATAATTACGAAGTTTTATAGCCTGATGGCGGTTAAGAGCAGTGAAAATAATATACTTATCCTTTCCAGAAAAGGCTCCCTGAGCATGACAGACTGTGGCACTGCGGTGCAGCGTATTTACAATATAATTACAGATGGATTCTGGCTCATCACAAACAACATTAAAATACTTGGATAAGTTAAAACTTTCAATAAATGTATCAATCATGAAAGAACGGATAGCAAGGCCGAGGAAAGAATAAAGGCCGGTTTTAATCCCGAACACGAAACAGCCTGCTACGGCAATTAGAATATCTGTAACGAGCAGCGCGCGTCCGATGTCAAAGCTGGAATATTTTTTTAAAATCATAGCAATGATATCTGTGCCGCCGCTGGAGGAACCGATATTAAATAAAATGGCGGAACCAAGAGAAGGTAAAGCGATGGCAAAACACAACTCAAGCATAGGCTGGTCAGTCAGAGGCCGGGACATTGGATAAATACGCTCCAGACCGGAAAGTGCCACAGAAAGTAAAATACTGCAATAGGCAGTCTTTGCAGCAAACCTCCGTCCTAAGACAATGAAACCAATGACCAGCAATATCATATTCATGATAAAAGTAAAGTCACCGGCAGACAGAACCCGTGTCTTGGCAACCAGTACTGCAAGTCCGGTAATACCGCCGAAAGTAAAGTTATTTGCAAATTTAAAAAAGTAAGTTCCTACAGCCATAACAAGTGTGCTGCATGTCAACAAAAGAAAATATTTTATTTTGTCTTTCATGGGTATAGTTCCTATCTTATATATCATGTATTTGATATATGCATATTCTATCCGAATTGTAACGCTGGGAATATCAAAAGTCAACGCATTAAGAGCAGATATTTGGAAATACTACTTTCCCATAAGGAGGAAATAAAATATGTATCAGTATTTACCGATTCGTGATGTATACGCAAGAGAAATTATAGATTCCAGAGGGAATCCTACAATAGAAGTAGAAGTGCTGGCAGGAGAGGACATCGTGGGCCGCGCTGCGGTACCTTCTGGGGCGTCTACAGGAAAATACGAGGCAGTGGAGCTGCGTGACAATGAAGAGCGCTACGGAGGCAAAGGAGTGGAGCGGGCTGTGGAACATGTCAACGACCAGCTCGCCAGAGCTGTAATAGGTGTCAATGTATTTGACCAGGCTGCGCTGGACGCAGTGCTGATTAAAGCTGACGGAAGTAAGAACAAGAAAAACCTGGGCGCCAATGCCCTGCTGGGAGTATCCCTGGCAGCGTCAAAGACAGCGGCAAACGCGCTGAAAATGCCGCTCTACCGGTACCTTGGAGGAGTAAATGCATGTAAACTTCCTGTTCCGATGATGAACATCCTGAACGGAGGCGCTCATGCAGATAATACATTGGATATCCAGGAATTTATGATTATGCCTGTAGGGGCGGAGACCTTTAAAGAGGGACTCCGTATGTGTGCGGAAATCTATCAGACCTTAAAAAAACTTCTGAAAGAAAATGGATTAAACACAGCAGTGGGAGATGAAGGCGGATTTGCACCGGATCTGCCGGATGCAAAAGAAGCACTGAGGTTTTTAAAACAAGCGGTAGAAGCAGCAGGGTACGAGATGGAAAAGGATATTGCAATAGCTTTGGATGTAGCGGCGTCAGAATTATACAACAAGGACTTTAAGAAGTATGTATTTCCTGGAGAGAGCAAAATGCGGGGGGAGAAAATTATACGTTCGGCGGAGGAATTGATTGAGTATTATGAAGACCTGGCAATGGAGTTTCCAATCCGCTCCATTGAAGACCCCCTGGATGAAGAAGACTGGGATGGATGGGAACTGCTGACTACAAGATTGGGAAATGATATTCAATTAGTAGGGGACGATCTCTTTGTCACAAATGTAGAACGTCTGAGCAAAGGAATTGAACAGCATGTGGCAAATGCAATTTTAGTGAAAGTAAACCAGATTGGAACTCTGACAGAAGCTATAGCTGCAATTGAAATGGCACAGAGAGCAGGATATAATGCTATTATATCTCACAGGTCGGGGGAGACAGAAGATACTACAATTGCAGATATCGCAGTAGCTTTTAATACGGGACAGATAAAAACCGGAGCACCCTGCCGTTCAGAGAGGGTGGCAAAATATAATCAGCTCTTAAGAATAGAAGAGCAGTTGAAAAAGTAATTCGGGTATAGAATGAAAGCATATTAAGAAACAGGCTGTCACCTTTCACGGTGATGGCTTGTTTTTATGTAACGGGAAATTGCACTTTCCGTATAAAAATTACCAAATCAGGATTTTTGAGAGACCGTCTGGATTGACAAAGTATTAACGAACGAAAAAACGAAACTAAACGAAAGATTAATACCTGTATTTGCAATATATTGCATAAAAACTGATTATAATATTTATTTAATGTGACAAATATACAATGAAAACAAAAGTGAACCTTGAAAAAAAAAAAAAAAAAAGGAAAAAAAAAAAAAAAAAAAAAAAAAAATGAACCTTGAAAAAAAAAAAAATATAGGGTAATATCAAGTTACAAAACAAATTAAATGAAAATAAAAAACGAAAGTAAATGAAAGAAAATTCGAAAATAAAAAGGAGAGAAGAATGAGCGGAAAATTCAGACCGATAACAGCATTGACAATGGGGGACCCGGCAGGCATTGGACCAGAGATTTGTGTAGGAGCTATGTTGGATAAAGAGATTCATGAGATATGCCGTCCATTTATGATTGGAAGCATTGCAATCATGGAAAAGGCTGGTAAGGTCCTTGAAAAAGAACTAAAATTTAATAAAATTTCGGAACCTGAAGAAGCAAAGTATGAATATGGAGTGATTGACATCATCGAAACTGGTGATTATGATACAGATTCACTGGAATGGGGAAAGGAACAGGCTTTAGCCGGGCAGATGGCAATGGATTTTATTCTGAAGTCTATTGAACTGGGTATGGCAAAGAAAATTGATGCAGTTTCTACGGCCCCTATTCACAAAGGAGCAATCAAGCTGGTTGGAGTCAAGGAACCGGGGCATACAGAGATTTATCAGAACCAGACAAATTCGGAATATGCATTGACTATGTTTTCCTGTCACAAACTCAGAGTCTTTTTCGTAAGCCGCCACATGTCATTGATAGATGCGTGCCGTTATGCTACGAAAGATGTTGTACTTCAGAACGTAATTAATATTGACAAAGAACTCCGTAAAGTGGGGATTGAGAATCCACTGATCGCAGTCGCGGGATTAAACCCTCATAACGGAGATAACGGACTATTTGGAAGGGAAGAACAGACAGAGCTGGAACCTGCTGTTAAGGAGGCTCAGGAAATGGGGATTAATGCAGTAGGCCCCTGTCCGGCAGATTCTGTGTTCCATATTGGGAAATCAGGAAAATATGATGCAATCCTTTCTCTGTATCATGACCAGGGACATATTGCATGTAAGACACTGGATTTTGAGAAATCTGTTACTTTAACATTTGGTCTCCCATTCATCAGAAGTTCTGTAGATCATGGAACAGCGTTTGATATTGCGGGAAAGGGAATTGCAGGAGCAGTCAGCATGATTGAATCAACAAAGGTTGTTGCGGAATACGCGGCAAAGCAGCACGAGAGGAAACGGTAAACAATATTTTTCAGGAAGGGAGGTATTATCATGCCAGTAATCGGAGGGATTGCAGATGATTTGACCGGTGCAACTACAACGGGGGTGCTGCTCGCAAGGTCGAAGGCAAGAACAGCGGTATTTTTTAATGAAGAAGCCGCTGAGAAAGGAGAAGGAATAGAACAGTTAGATGCTATTATGATAAGCAGTAATTCCCGCGCTCTTCCGGCGGATGAGGCCTATAAGAAGGTGAAGCTGGGAATATTAGCGTTAAAGCGCATGGGTGTTCAGTATTATCAGAAAAGAATTGATACTACATGCCGTGGCGGAATTGGCGTAGAAATTGATGCTATGCTGGACCAACTGGAGGATACGGTAGCAATTGTAGTACCGGCTATGCCCCAGTCCAGACGTATTCTGGTCGGTGGTTACTCTGTCATAGATGGAGTTGCTCTGATTAATACACCGGTTGCCCAGGATGTACGTACACCGGTAAAAGAAAATTACATCCCAAGGCTTCTGGAAGGACAGACCAGGAGAAAAGTGGGATTGGTTACATTAGATAAGGTTTTAGCGGGCGAGAAAGATGTAGAACAGAGTCTTAGAGAAGCGAGAGATGCCGGAAATGAGATAATTGTGTTAGATGCAATAACATTGGAAGATGTGGATGTAATTGCCAAAGCCTGTATTTCGCTTCAATGGAATGTTCTTTCTGTAGATCCCGGCCCGTTTACAGCAAAGCTTGCCATCAACAGAGGACTGATACAGAATGAGGAAGCAAACATTCCGGAAGGAACACCAGATGAATCAGGCAAGACAGTTCTGATTGCAGCCGGAAGTGCAACGCCGGTTACAAAAAGGCAGATGGAAGTATTGACGCAGGATTCGAGGCATGTGCGTATCAGTATTGAGCCGCTTCCGCTGATAAATGGTGGTGATGAAGCTCTGGATGAGGCCTTCCGTGCAGTACATAAAGCAGTGGAGTTGATTAAGTCGGAAAATCAGCCAAGAGCGATTTTGTTGGAGACCGCCCTTCACGGAGAATTGCTGAACCTGGATGAAGAGGACCGGAAGCACCACTATCCCGGTGGTATGAGTGCAGATCGTATCAATGCAGGGCTGGGTACAATTGTATCTCAGATTCTGGAACAGGTTGGACGGGAGAAAATTGCGGGGCTTTACACAACTGGCGGCGATACGATGGTAAATGTCTGCTATCAATTGGGTGTAGAATGTCTGGAGGTGCTGGATTACGTAATCCCCCAGACGGATGTGACAAGGTTGATTGGAAATTATGATGGACTGCCCGCCATAGGAAAAGGCGGACTGACAGGAAATGATAATACGGCATGTGATATTGTAGACAGATTATTTAAAGAAGCGATGCGTAAGTAAAGGTGAATCGATCATTAAAATGGAGGAATGTAGAAAATGAGTGAAAATGTGAACGAAGTAAAAAAAGAACATAAGGATTTGGACCTTCTTAACAAGATGAAAAAGCTTCCGGGGGGGCTTGTAATTATTCCGTTGTTGATTGCTGTAATTTTGGCAACATTTGTTCCCCAGGTATTTCAGATCGGTGGATATGTAACGGCACTGTTCTATGAAGGAAATGCGGCAATGATGGGACTTTTCCTTATCATATGTGGTTCTGCAATTAATGTAAAGCAGGTAGGTATGCCTTTATACAAGGGTGTAACCCTGACTGCTGTAAAATTTATACTTGGTGTTTTGCTGGGCCTCTTGGTAGGAAAAATCTGCGGCCCGAGTGGATTCCTTGGCCTGACACCGTTCGTTATCATCGCGGCAATTACAAACTCTAATGGGTCACTTTATATATCTCTGTCTTCTCAGTTTGGTAATGCATCTGATACAGGAGCTATTTCTATTTTGTCATTAAACGACGGTCCGTTTTTTACACTGGTTGCATTAGGGGCAACAGGACTTGCATCAATTCCGTTTATGAGCATGGTTGCTGTATTAGTGCCATTGCTGATTGGTTTCATATGGGGAAATGTAGATGCCGGATTCAGACGTGCATGTCAGACGGCACAGCCGATTGTGACTTTCTTTATGACGATTTCAATTGGCTCTAAAACGGATGTATCAACTCTTGTAAAAGCAGGGGCATCAGGAATTGTTCTCGGTCTGGCTTCTGCTGCAACAGCAGTAATCTTCTTTTTCATATTCAATATTCTTCTGCCTAAGAAGGAAAGAAATGCAATGGGTGCTGCGATTGGTACAACAGCATTAAACTCTGCACAAACACCGGCAGCAGTCGGCCAGGCAGATCCGTCCATGGCCCAGTACGTGGATATGGCAACAGCGCAGTGTGCGACGGCTTCTGTAATTACGTTGTTCCTTTGCCCGTTTATTGTGGCGGCTTTCGATAAATACATGCAGAAGAAAGAGAAGGGTATCTATTCTCCAGGAGGATGGGCGCGATACAAAGTTACCGGAGAAGAAGCACCGATTCAATAAAAATACATAATAGGTTCAGTGAAAATAAAGTCCTCTTGTATTGTGACGCGCAAGAGGACTTTGCTTATAAAAGGAAACTGCATAGCTGAATAAAATAAATTTGCAGAGAGGAAGGTTTATGGAAGAAAAGATACAGGTTCAAATGACAGAAAATATGCTATATGACTTTATGCTGTTTCATACTTATTCAAAACTTGCCGGTTTTTTGACGAATGTTCTTGGTATGGCAGTTATATTTATGGGAATTATTATGTTTGCCATGGGGAAAAATACGGCTTGGCAGCTCGTGTTTTATATTGTTGCCGGAATTGCTTTTCTTGGATTTACTCCTCTTCAGCTGAAGTTTCGTGCACGCAAACAGTTAAAAATAAACCCGGAATACAGGGAGGTGTGCACCTATCTTTTCGGTGAAAGCGGAATTACAGCAATCCGGAATGAAAGAACAAAGGTTTATGAGTGGGATAGTATACAAAAAGTTGTTGCAACGCCAAAGACCATTGGATATTATTATGATGAGAATCAGGCAATTATTATCCCCAAGCAGGCATACGGAAAGCGTTTTACGGCGGTCATGAATATCGTGCTGGAACATGTGCCCAGAGGAGTAGTGAAAATACGGTGAAATGAATGATAAAAATACGGCAGCCATAGGTTCAATTCTGAATTGACCTATGGCTGTTGTCGTTAATTATTTGTTGGCAGAGAAAGATATTGTGTTGGTGCATTCAACATACGGTCGATAGCGAAGGTTGCAGCCCCCAGCATTGTCAGTTCAGTGTCTATAGGGAGTAATTTGATTTTGGGAATAATAGTGTAAGCGGAACGGCCTTTGGTGAGTACATCCTGAATGCCGTTCATCAATAAATCATCGCCAAGGCTGATCATACCACTGATGACAATGATATCCGGATTGAATATGTGAAGCAGTGAAAGAATGCCGTGTCCCAAATGCTTACCACATTCAAAAACCAGATTTGAAGCAAATGGATCCTGCTGTTTGGCCGCCTGAAAAATGGTCTGGCAGGAAAAATTAGAATAGGATTGCAGGATGCTATCCGGATGCTCTGGTAAAAGTTCTTTGGTGATTTGTTCCAGTGCCCTCATACTGCAATAGGCGTTAATACAGCCCCGGCCGCCGCAGGAAGGACAGGTTCTGCCATTGTAATCTATGGAAATGTGTCCCAGTTCCCAAGAGCAGTTGCCGATTCCGGTGAAGATTTTACCGTTGTCCACCAAACCGATGCCAACGCCGTCTTCTGAGAGAATGTTCATAATAACAGCATCTTTTTCATTGTGTGATTCAAACCACCAATAACCCAATGCACCTACATTAGACTCATGTTCTATAAAAATAGGAAGTTGGGTGTGTTCTGCCAATATCTTTTTTAAGGGATAATAATGGCGCTTTGCGGGGTCTATATTATAAGGAGGGAGCAGGAGTGTTCCGGTATCCCTGTAACAGGGACCGGGAATAGCCATGCCGATGGCTGCAATCTCTGGGAATTCTGCACAGAAGCTTTTGATACCATCTGCCGTAGCCTGAATTATATGTTTCATAGTATCTATAGTGACATTAAGAAAAGGAATAGAAATTAATTTGCCGTATGTGTTTCCTAAGAAATCATAAGGCTGTATTTCCAATCTACTCCAAGATAATCTCACGGCTAAAATTTTGTATTTTTTATAATTGAAAGAAAGTCCAACGGATCGCCGCCCTTTTTTTCCTTCAGAAAAACCAGTCTCATAAATAGCACCACATTCCATGAGAGAATGAATAATTTTTGTGATGGATGCAAGACTTAACCCGGTAAATTCACCTAACTCTGCTCTGGAACAGCCGGGATGTTTTACAAGGTAGTACATAATCTGAGCGCGATTCAAATCTAATAAGTCTGTTAAGTTCTTACCGGTTTTTGACATAAAAACCTCCTAATTTTATTCAGTAACTCTGTTAATCAATTCTATTATAAGTTAATTCCGATGAAAATGAAATTGTGCATATTCACCAAAAAGTGATATGTGGATTTGACAATTCTTACAAAATTTAAAGGTTTTATCAGTATATCAGCCTATTATGCTCTTTTTTTAAAATATCATATTTTGTCATTAGTTAATTATAGAAAGAATGAAATTATACATAGTGTATAAAAAATATAATTTATAATAGTTAAAAACGACGAAAAGATAAAAAATAATTGACAAAATAGAGATGCATAAATATACTTAGTGTAAGGATTAACTGAGTTAATGAATGGAAGCAGTGTTCTGGAAGAAAACCCAAGTAAGATAAGGATACAGGAGAAATGTATGGATTTTATTACAATTGGTGAAATGGTAATCGATTTCCTTCCGGGGAAGGAAACTGGAAGTTATATCAGAAACGCAGGTGGTGCACCTGCAAATGTAGCAATAGCAAGTGCAAGAAATGGTCTGTCTGCCGGAATGTACTGCAAGTTGGGAAATGACGATTTTGGTCAATTCCTGATTAAGACACTGCAGGAAAATGGTGTAACGCCATTAGCACCTGAACTTACAGATGAAGCAACTACAACGATGGCTTTTGTTTCATTAAATGAACAAAATGACAGAAGCTTTACTTTCGCAAGAAAACCAGGTGCAGACATGATG
Source organism: Faecalicatena contorta (assembly GCF_003149105.1). GTDB lineage: Bacteria > Bacillota > Clostridia > Lachnospirales > Lachnospiraceae > Muricomes > Muricomes contortus_C. The sequence goes on from NZ_QGDS01000002.1 coordinate 52,278, forward strand.
CTGGATAAGAACGAGATTAAGGAAAATGATTTGATAAGCTGTAGAATCGTTCAGGCGGGTTCTTGTTCTTTATCAGCAGGTAAAACTGTAGAAGCTACCGAGTATGCAATGGCAAAAGCACATGAACTTGGTAAACTGGTTGGTTTTGATATTAACTACCGCAATTTGATGTGGAATGATAATAAAGAAGCTTGCACCAAAAAAGTTCTGTCTATCTTGAAATATGTCGATTTCTTAAAACTTTCGGATGAAGAGATTGATATGGTAGGCGGACATGGAAATGTATTGAATATTATGAAAGAGTATGATATCGCAGTTGTTGTTCTGACAATGGGCAGCAAAGGTTCCGAACTGTTTTATGATGGCCGGTCTTACGTGATTCCTGGATTCAAAGCAGATAAGGTTGCAGACACAACAGGTGCAGGAGATGCGTTCTGGGGCGGGTTCCTTTCCAATGTACTGAATCAGGGCATCGCATCTGTAGAACAGTTGAATGCAGAGCTTCTGAAAAATGCCGTAGTATACGGAAATGTAAGCGGCTCTCTGTCGGTCAGAGAAAAAGGTGCAATTGCATCTCTTCCTGCCAGAGAAAAAATAGAGAAATTTTTGCGGGAGAATAAATAATATGAACGAAAATGTTTGGGAAAAAGCCTGTCACATATCACCATCTATGATCACGCTCGATATGTGCAATCTTGAACAGCAGTGCAAGCTGGTAGAGGAAGCGGGACTGGAGATGATTCATGTAGATATACTGGACGGACATTTTAGTCCGAGCATGCCGTTGGGACTGGATACCGTGAAGCAGCTCCGGAAAAAAACCAATTTGGAATTTGAGGCACATGTCATGGTGACGGATTCTCAGTTCTTCGTCGACGAACTGATTGAAGCAGGTGCATCACAAATTGTTTTCCATATTGAAACCTGCGATCATGTGGACGGTATGCTGAATTACATACGCAGCAAAGGTGTCAGAGCCGGTGTAGCTTTGAAACCTGCTACCCCGCTTTGTGAATTAGAATATATTCTTGATAAATGTGATGCAGTTCTGTTAATGCTTATCAATCCGGGATTTGCCCAGGTAAAAGGCGAAGAACAGACGCCATATTCTGCGAGAAAGATCCATGAGCTGCATGAGATGATTAAGGTAAGAGGATTAGACACTAAAGTGATTCTGGATGGGCGCATCTCGCCTGAAAATATCAAAACTTTTGGTATGTCAGGAGAGGCAAATATTTTTGTTGCCGGAAGTACATGCATTAAGAAAGAAAATCCGGCAGAAAGCATGAAACAGCTGAAAGATCTGGAGGATCAGATTAACAGCAGATAGAGTAAGGGGCAAAGATCCCTCGGGCAGTTGCCAAATGTACATGCAAACATGTTCAATTGGCTCGTTGACTTCGCAAAAATTAAGGAAAAGAGGCAAGTAACATGGGATATTATAATGACAATTATAATGGCACGGTGAAGGAAGTGTTAGCAGAGATAGATAAGGCACTTGGTGCGGTAGATCAGGAGTCTGTAGAAAAATTTGTTGCAGCTGTGCTGGAAGCTGACCAGGTATATTTCGTAGGAGTAGGAAGAGTTCTCATTTCCCTCCAAGCAATATGCAAGAGGCTTGCACATCTTGGCATTAAGACACACTATGTCGGAGAAATTACAGAGCCTGCAATCACAGGAAACGATTTGCTGGTGGTTGGGTCAGGAAGCGGTGGCTCCCTGTTTCCGCTGGGAATCGCTAAGAAAGCCCAGGTCATTGGTACAAAAATTGTTCACATCGGCTCTAACCCAAACAGTGAGATGAAAGAGTTGTGCGAATTCATGGTGCGCATTCCGGTAAGAACGAAAAATTATCTGGATGATGAGATTGATTCTGTACAGCCTATGACTTCTCTTTTTGAACAGAGTCTCCTGATTTTTGGGGATGCGGTGGCAAAGATGATTATTGATGAACGTAAGATTGACATGAAAAGCCTTTGGAAATATCATGCAAATCTTGAGTAATCAAAGCACGGAAGGGAATGGTTATGAATAAGAATCTAATGAAATATTGCGGAAGTTTTCAGCAGCTGGTTTATGCGAGGCCAATCAGTTATAAAGAAGGACGTGCTGAACATCTGAACGCAATAGAAGCAAAATGTGGAGATATTTCTTTTCACTCAGCAGCCGGCAAGGCACTGGATATTACAGACTTTTCCTATAAGGGAATGAATATGACTTTTCTGGCAAAACCGGGACTGGAAGGAAGAAACCACTATGATACGAATGGAGAAGAAGCACTCAGAAGTATTATGGGAGGCCTGTTCTTTACCTGTGGCCTGGAAAATATTTGTGCACCATGTACGGCAGACGGAAAAGATTATCCAATGCATGGAAGAATGCGTACAACTCCTGCAGAACATGTGAGTACGGATGTGGTAAGTGAAGGCGATATCTGTAAACTGATTATTTCTGGAGAGATGAGAGAAGCCGAACTGTTCGGTGAAAACATGGTACTCCGCAGAAGAATTGAGAGTGTCCTGGGTGAAAATAGTATTACTGTAACTGACGAGATTGAAAATCAGGCATTTCGCCCGGAACCTCTGATGCTGCTGTATCACTGTAATATTGGTTATCCATTCTTGAATGAAAAATGCCGGCTGTATGTTCCCACCAAAAAGGTAACAGGCAGAGAACAATTCTCTGTAGAACATGAAGAACGCTGGAACATGATGGAAACACCAATTGACAATGAACGTGAATATGTATTTATTCACGATGTACAGTCTGATGAAAATTTGGATACTATCGTACTGGTGGTAAATCACGGGCTGAACATCGGACTTACAATCGAATTTAATCAAAAAAATCTTCCATATTTTATGGAATGGAAGTCTATAGCTTCCGGAGATTATGTTCTGGGACTTGAACCATCTAATTCTAGTGTATATGGCAAGCTTCATCATATTGAAAATAACAGCGTGCATTATCTCCAGCCATTTGAGAAAGAGACGAACACATTGAAGTTCTCTGTGATCGATGGTAAAGAAGAGATTGAAAAAGTCATTAATAAAATTACTAATTTAAACAGACAAAAGGAGAATTAATAATGAAAAGATCTGAAATCAATGCAGTAATTAAAAAGTTTGAGGCATTGCTGAATGAGTATAAGTTTGCTCTTCCGCCATTCTTGAGCTTTACCCCGGAAGAGTGGGCGGACAAAGGGCATGAGTATGATGAAATACGTGACAATTTTCTTGGCTGGGATGTGACAGATTATGGAGAGGGACATTTCGATACACTCGGCTTGGCGCTTATCACAATCAGAAATGGTAATATACATAATCCAAAATATAAAAAGATGTATGCTGAAAAGATCATGATGTGTGATTCTGGTCAGGTGTCACCAATGCATTATCACAAGAACAAAATGGAAGACATCATCAACCGCGGGGGAAATGATATTATTTTTACTTTCTGCAATGCAAATCCGGAGACAGGCGAATACCTTGATACAGATGTTCTGATCTGCCAGGACGGCAGACAATATACTTTGCCGGCAGGCAGCAAGGTTACTCTTCGTAGAGGTGAAAGTATGACTTTATATCCATATCTGGGACATGAGTTCGTTATTCCTGAAGGCGGGCCGGCTCTGATTGGTGAAGTATCTATGACAAACGATGATAATACAGATAACTTTTTCAAAGAGCCACTGGGAAGGTTTCCTGTAATAGAAGAAGATGAGCCGGCATACAGACTGCTCTGCAATGAGTATCCGGATGCAATGTAGTATTGATAGCAACGTGATAAATCACGTTAGCATAAATTAAAAAAGGGAGGAACAAAAAATGAAGAAAAAAGTATTATCAGCATTAATTGCAGCAATGATGGTTGTATCTCTGACCGCATGTGGAAGTGGAGCTACTGCGGAAAAGAAGGACTCAGCAACGGAAACTGCCAAGACAGAGGAGACAGAAGAAGCCGGTGAGACAAAGGAACTTTCTGATTTGAAGCTCGCTTTCATCGTTGGTACAGAAAATGATGCTTTCTACCAGAGTGTACAGGCTGGTATCAAGGCAGAGTGTGAGAAGCTTGGAATTCCTTCTCCAACAATGGGAGACCAGCAGCTTGATGGATCTATCTGTACAGACCTTATCAACAACTATGTTGCAGCTGGTTACGATGCAATTGCTCTTTCTGCTAATGACCCTGCAGGTACAGTTCCTGCATTACAGGCAGCTAACGCAGCAGGCGTAAAGATTTTTACATTTGACTGTACTCTTGATGATGAATATATTGATGAGTACCTCTCGTTTGTAGGATCTGATAACAAAGCTGGTGGTGTTACAGCAGGTGAATACATTGCAGAGCATGCTCCGGAAGGATCCAAAGTTGGATGTATTACATACGCATCTGCACAGTCTACCCAGGATCGTCAGGCTGGTTTTGAAGAAACCATCCAGGCAGCTATCGATGGCGGGAAAGATCTTACTCTGATTGAGTCTATGGATGCTGATAATGATCAGTCTAAAGCAGCTGATATTATGCAAAACTGGGTAACACAGTATGGTGATGAACTTTCTTACATATTCGTAGTAGGTGATCCAACAGGTTACGGTGCACTTTCTGCTATCCAGTCTGCAGGTTCAGACACAAAGATTGTTGGTTTTGATGCAGGCCAGACAGCGTGCGAATACATCGCTGATCCAGAAGTTGGTAAGATTTGGGTAGCAGAAGTTGCTCAGGATCCGGAAGGAATCGGCGCTGGTATCGTTGGTAAGATGGCTGAATATTTCCAGACAGGTGCTGTAGCTGGTGATAAGAAAGACCTTATCGAGTGTAACCTTGTAACAAAGGATAATGTTAAGGATTACCTCAAATAATTACCACAATCATAGAGACGGAGTATTATATAGGTCCAAAGTGCCCAGGCCATTGAACTGGGCACTTTTTATACCAGGAAAGTTTTCTTTCCGGGTATAAAAAACCCGACCGGGGATGCGCACTACGCACATAATAAAAATGGCCGCTAAAGCGGCCGCACTTCGGCGCGAGAGTCTGGCAAGCCAGACTCCGTATTCAAAAAAGATGAAATGGAGGAACAGGTATGAGACCGTTCTTACAGGTAAGGAATATTGCAAAAGAATTTCCGGGTGTAAAAGCGCTGGAGGATATCAGTATTGACTTTTATCCAGGTGAATGCCATGCACTGGTTGGTGAAAATGGTGCCGGAAAATCTACTTTGATCAAGATAATTGCTTCAATCTACAAGCCTACGAGGGGTGAAGTGTTTCTGGACGGAAAAGTATGTAATTTCAAAAACCCCAAAGATGCTCTGGATGCAGGAATTGCGGTTATCGCACAGGAAACAGCCATTGCACCACATCTCAGTGTAGCCGAGAATATGTATCTTGGATGTGAACCTAAAAAAGCAAACGGAATGCTCGACCGTAAAAAAATGGAGTCCGATGCTCAGGAAGTGCTGCACGAAATGGGGCTTGAAATCGACGCTCATACACTTTGTGCCAGGTTAACAGCCGCTCAGCTGCAGATGGTAGAAATCGCAAAGGTCATTTCTAAGCATGCAAAAGTAGTAGTACTTGATGAACCAACATCATCACTCTCTGAGAAAGAGATTGAATCTCTTTTTGAACAGGTCCGCAAGATGAAAGCCGCGGATACAACTATGATTTACGTGACTCACCGTATGGCTGAGCTGCCAATCATCTGTGAGAGATGTTCTATTTTCCGAGATGGCTTAAAAGTTGCAGAATATAAAGTAAATGAAGTAAGTGAACAGACAATTGTTAATAGCATGGTTGGCCGTGAATTGGGAGCTTATGTTAAGCCTGAACATACCGCAAAGGAAGAAATTCTTCGTGTTGAGGGTCTCTGTCAGGAAGGCATATTTGAAAATATCAGTTTCCATGCTAATGCCGGTGAGATTGTAGCATTCTCCGGACTGGTAGGAGCCGGACGTACAGAAGTCATGGAGGCAATCTTTGGTGCAACAAAAATTACATCCGGTAAAGTGTTTTTGTATGGCGAAGAAGTACATTTTAAGAACCCAGAAGACGCTATTAGCAGAAAAGTCGGGCTTGCTACAGAAGACCGCCGTCGTACAGGCCTCCTTCTCAAAAAGAGTATTCAGGAAAATATTGCTCTTCCAAATCTTCCATTCCACGCAAAGAAAGGTTTTGTCAATGTACCATGGGAAAAGGAAATCAGTGATGAGTACATGGAAAAACTGAAAATTAAAGCACCGAATATTAAGACACTTTGTGGGAATCTTTCCGGTGGTAATCAGCAGAAAGTTATCCTTTCTAAATGGTTGGCGGCTGGTGTAAAATTGTTGATTCTTGATGAACCAACAAAAGGCATTGATGTTAATGCAAGAGCTGAATTTTATGCTTTGATGAATAAGTTCGTTGAAGACGGCGGATGTATCGTTATGGTGTCTTCGGATATGCCGGAGATTATTAAGGTAGCTGACAGAGTATATGTTATGTCAGAGGGCCGCCAGACTGGTGAGTTAAATCGCCAGGAGATAAACGAGCTGAATTTGATTTCTCTTGCAAGCCCTGTTTCTGAAGAATCGGACCCCAATTGACATCAGAGTAAGCCATTACAAATATACGTTTATAAAGAGAGGAAAATAATATGAAAAAAGCTAATATTAAACAGTTGGCCACTGATAATATTGTTATTATGGTACTAATCCTGCTTGTGATTGGTTTTTCAATTGGTAACGCAACATTCCTTAAACCGGCGAATGTTATTAACTTATTTGGACAGATGTGTCTGAATGCAATCCTGGCAACAGGCCTTACATATGTAATTATTCTTGGCGGCATTGATATCAGCGTTGGTTCTGCGATGGCTATCACTGGTATTCTTGCAGCACAGGCTGTTCTGGCACTTGATGTAAAATCTACAGCTCTAATTATTGTAATTCAAATCGTTGTGGGTATTGCAGGCGGTGCAGTCATCGGTCTGTTTATCGGATGGCTGGTTGCATACAGACGTCTGGTACCTATGATCTGTACTCTTTCTCTGATGCAGGCTTTCCGTGGACTGGCTTACATCATCTCAGGCGGCGGCCCTGTATATGGGCTTCCAAACGGATTTTCTTTACTTGGAGCAGGACGTCTGATTAAAACAGAAAGTTTTAAGATGGGTATTATCCCATGTATTGTTATTTTCACAATAATAGTCGTTGTTTTTTTCCACATAGTCCTGACAAAAACAGTATTTGGGCGTCATGTATTTGCAGTTGGCTCCAATGCATCTGTAGCTCATATGTGTGGTATTGATACAAAGAAGGTTACTCTGAAAAGCCATACAATCTGTGGCATCACAGCCGGCCTTGCCGGAGTAATTGCTGCTTCAAAGGTTAACAACGGACATCCTGCATCTGGTGATGGTTACGAAATGTTTGCCATCGCAGCAACGGTTCTTGGCGGAACGTCTCTGTCTGGTGGTTCCGGATCTGTAGCAAGAGCAATGTTTGGCTGTGCAATCATCGCAATTATCAACAATGGTATGACCCTGATGGAAATCTCCGCTTATTGGCAGAAAGTCGTAATTGGCGCCATTATCATTCTGGCTGTAATGCTTGATATGGCTCAGAAGGGAAAATCTGAATAGAAAATAAATATGATGGTAGGGGATATGAAAAATTTTTTAATTATTGATATAGGCGGAACAAAGACTACCGCAGTTATTTTTAATGATCAGGGGAAGCCAATAACAGACTTTAAAGTCAGAAAATCCAGAACTTACGAAGGTGAAAATGCAGTCTTCCAGAACACCATAGAGCTTGCTTATGAGGTTTTGGAAGAAGCAGGGAAGACCAGGAAAGATATTGCTGGTATTGGTGTTGCTGCCCCCGGTCCACTTGATTATAGAACAGGATTGATCATTGATGCTCCTATGATGGGATGGAAGAACTTTCCGCTGGGCGATTGTCTCAGAGAAGAATTCGGCGTCCCTGTCTATGTAGAGAATGACGGCAATCTTGGTGCCCTTGCCGAAGCTAATGTTGGTGTTGCCAGGGGGGAGAATGTTGTTTTATATCAGACCATCAGTACAGGCTGTGGCGGTGGTATTGCAATAGATGGGAAGATATACCACGGCCGTAATGGATTTGCAGGAGAATTTGGTCATGTTTCCGTAAACTTTTCAGGTCCAAAGTGTGGATGCGGCGGAAGCGGATGTTTTGAACTTTATGCATCCGGCTCTGCTGTTAATAGCCGAATGAAGAGAGATATCAAGAGTGGTATCAAATCAAGGGCATTCGAATCTATTGATTATAATCCTGAAAAAGTAAATGGGAAGATTTTAAGTGATGCAGCAGAGAAAGGTGATCTTTATGCGATTAGCATGCTGCAGCAGGAAGGTTACTATATTGGAGTCGGTTTAGCCAATTTGATGAATTTATTTGATCCAGATGTTATTGTTCTGGCCGGCGGAATGGTCAAGGCTGATAAATACTTCTGGTATACCATGATGAATGAGATTCGCAGACATGCCTGTTTCCAGTTTGATGAAGAAAGAATACGAATTTCACAGTTGAATGATAAGGTAGTAGCTTATGGTGCATACGTTATGGTGAAGAATGCATTGGACGGAAGGCTGTAGGATACGGCGAAAATAAGGAATAATTAATTTTTAGGATAAAAAGGAGAAATGACATGCCATTATTAACAATGAAACAGATTATGGCTGATTCTGTTAAACGTGCTACAACAGATGTAAAGCCAGAAGAAAGATATGCAGTAGGAGCTTTTAACTTTAGTACTCTTGAAGAGATGATTGGTATCGTAGAAGGCGCAAAAGAAAAAAACTCACCAGTTATTCTGATGGCTTCTTTAGGTGCTGTTAAATATTATAACAATTCTCTGGAATTGATCGCTGATACAGCAAGGGGGCTGGCAATGGCTTATCCCGAAGTTCCAATCTGTCTCCATCTTGATCATGCAACGGATCTTGAGCAGATTAAACACGCAGTTGTTGCTGGATTTACGAATGTTATGATCGATGCTTCTCAGGAATCTTTTGAAGTGAACATTGCAAAATCTAAAGAAATCGCTGATTTTGCACACAATCACAGTGTATATGGTGTTGATGGATGCTCAGTGGAAGCTGAACTTGGCATGCTGGCAGGACACGAGGATGAAGTTCATGTAGAGGAATCTGGGAAGGCTTACACAGACCCTTCACTTGTACGTGAATTTGTTGAAAAAACAGGAATTGATGCCCTTGCAGTTTCTATTGGCACTGCACATGGTTACTATAAAGCAGATCCGGAGATCAGATTTGATCTTCTGGAAAAAATTCGCAAACAAACGGATGTTGCAATTGTTCTTCACGGCGGTACTGGCGTTCCGGAAGAAGATTTCAAGAAATGTGTTGCGATGGGTATGAGCAAGATCAATGTGGGTACCGGATTGAAGAAAGTATTTTCAGAAGGGGTGAAAAGTGCAGTTAAGCCAGAAGAAAACGATCCTCGTAAAGTCGTTGGGCCTGGACGTCATGCAATCTCTGCAGAAATCGCGAAGAATTGTGATTTGTTCAATTGCACCGGAAAAGCACCATATGTTTTGAAAAGCATTTATTCAGAAATTTAAATCTGAAGAAGAAAAAGAGAAGGCGGTGAAAGGGATTGGCTGAGATATGGACAATGGGTGAAGCTCTGGTTGAGGTTATGAGAACGGAGGTTAATAAACCTTTAAATGAAACTGCATTATTCAGAGGACCGTTTCCATCCGGGTCTTCTTCAATCATGATTTCTACTGTAGCAAGAATGGGCCATAGCTGCGGTATTATTTCGGGTGTTGGAAAAGACGGGTTTGGAGAGTGTCTTTTGGACCGTCTGAATAAAGATGGTGTAGATACTTCTAAAGTGCTGGTAGATCCAGATGGTTCCACGGCTTGTGCATTTGTATCCTATGATGATGAGGGCGAACGTAAATTTATATTCCATTGGGATGACACTCCTGCAACGAAAGCCAAAATGCCTGATGTTACGGAACCATCCTTGAAGGATGCAAAATTTTTACATATTATGGGATGTGCACTGACTGCCCGTCTGAGTTATGGATGGGAGATCGTGAATACTGCAAGGGCAATGAAAGAGCAGGGTACAAAAATCAGCTTTGATCCCAATGTACGTGTGGAGCATCTGACCAATTCAAATAAGAGTAAAGAGTCTTTTGAAATCATCAATGCTGTTCTGGAAATGACCAATGTGTTTGCTCCTGGTATTGATGAATTAAAGCTTCTTACAGGAACTGAAGATGTTGAAGAAGCTGTAAAGAAATGTTTTGAAAATTCAAATCTGGAAATTCTGTTCCTGAAGAGAGGCTCTGATGGATCCAGAATCTATACAAGAGACGGACAAGTTATTGAACAAGGATTATACAAGGTGGAAGCTGTAGATCCAACTGGTGCAGGCGATACTTCAATTGGGGCTTTCTTGTGTGCGCTTCTGGAAGAAAAAGACATGAAAGAATGTGCTGAGATTGCTGCAGCAGCCGGTGCGCTGAATGTAGCTGCATTTGGCCCAATGGAAGGTAAGATTAGTCCGGAAAACGTTCAGGCCATGAGAAACGGAACTTTTAAAGCTTAGAGGAACGATTATGAAGAAAGAATTTCCAGACAAACGAACACTTATTATTTTTACCGGAGGTCCTGGGACGGGAAAAAGTGGGACAGCAGAGCGATTTTTAAAATATCTGGATAATGATGAGATTGTGAAGATCAGTTTTGACAAAATCAAGGAAAAGAACTGGGATATTTTCGGCTTTGATAATGAAGCACAGAAAGCTCGGCTGAACTGCTGGTGTCTTGAAGAATTTTACTTGACGATTCAGAAACGGATGTGGGAAAATAAGACAATACTGATTGAGTATCCGTTTTATCAGATACATAAACCGAAACTGGAGGAATTGATTCAGAAAGCTGGTTATTCTGCAGTCACGATTTACCTTTATTCAGATATGCAGACGGTATATCGTAGAGGTGCGGACAGGGATCAATTGGAGGGCAGACATCCCGGCCATCTGCTGAACCAGTATCATATAGAAACATACAATCCAGAACTGCTTAACTTAGTATCCAGGATAGCACCTACATTTGAAGAGTTCACTGCTGCCATTTCCCATAAGGCATACAATATTGAACTGGGATTAGATATTCCGGTTGATGTGACAGATTTCAGCAAAATCAGTTATGAAGAGATCTATCAGAAAATCGTTGCCTATCAAAAAGGAAAGTGATGGATGAGCTGAAAAAAGTTGCAAAATACTTCCATCTGTGGTAAGATAATCATGGTTTATCCGCAGGAGGTGTAGACGAATGGATATTTTAAAAATTGTTTTGACGATTATATTTGTAATAGATTGTATTGCGCTGGCAGCGATTATTCTTCTACAGGAAGGTAAGTCCGCAGGGCTTGGCACTATCAGCGGAGCAGCTGATAGCTACTGGGGGCAGAATAAGGGACGTTCCATGGAGGGAGCTCTTGTAAAGTCCACAAAGTTTCTGGCCATTTTATTTATGGTTTTGGCACTGGTTTTGAACCTGGGTGTATTTAACTAAGTTGATAAGATGATGAAACACTCTATGCGGCAGTTATAGAGTGTTTTTTTATATAATAGGAAACTGCATTTCCTATTATATAAAAACCCTCCGTGGGGTGCACTGCGGCGTAAGAGGCAGATGTCGCTAGGCGGCCAACCCAGGCGCAAGAGTTTGCTTTGCAAACTCTTTATTCCTTTATAGAAAATGTTCGCCGGGCAATGCTGCCCTGAGGCGGGGTGGAATCTGCGCAATTTGGGCTGATGCGAATATTTATATATATCCGGGGGAGATACTGTCTATAAGGTATGCTTATTGAACTGCTAATGTTCAATAAGATAAGCCTTCTTGAACATTAGCAGTTCAAGAAATATGAGATATAAGAAAAGGCAAGAAGGTGAAAATATGGACCAGACTTTTGAAAAGAGAAAAAAAGTAATTTACGACTTTATTTGTGATGATTTCTATGTACCAATGAAGATTAAAGAGATTGCAATTATTTTGCAGATACCAAAGGAACAGCGGGATGAACTTAAGGAAGTGCTGGACGCTTTGGAGGGGGAAGGGAAAGTTTTTGTCTCTAAGAAAGGAAAGTATGCAAAAGGACAGGCTAAGCGGCTGACAGGTACATTCCAGGCAAATGCCCGGGGATTTGGCTTTGTAATCCAGGAAGAAGAAGCTGAGGATATCTTCATTTCAGAGGAGAATATAGGCGGTGCATTTCAGGGAGACCAGGTAGAGTTCGTGATTACGAAGGAGGCGGACGGACGGGGAAACCGGAAAGAGGGGAAAATTGTCCGTATTCTTTCCCATGGGACAACAAAGGTAGTAGGACTCTATGAGAAATATAAAAGTTTTGGTTTTGTACGTCCAGACAACCAGAGAGTTTTAAATGATATTTATATTCCCTCCGGAAAGGAAAAGGGCGCTATGACCGGGCATAAGGTGGTTGTGGAGCTGACTTCCTATGGCGGAGAGGATACGAAGCCGGAAGGCAAGGTAATAGAAATTATCGGACATATTAACGATCCCGGCACGGACATCATGTCTATTGTGAAAGGATATGACCTTCCTGTGGAGTTTCCTGAGAGAGTAATGAATCAAGCTGAACGTGTGGGCAAAGAGGTCAGCGAAGCGGATATGGCAGGCAGAATGGATTTAAGAGAATGGCAGATGGTGACTATTGACGGGGAGGATGCAAAGGACCTGGACGATGCAATATCCTTGACGAAAGAGGGAGAGTATTACCGGCTGGGTGTGCATATTGCAGATGTGACAAACTATGTGCAGGAAAAGAGCTCTTTAGACAGGGAAGCATTGAACAGGGGAACTAGTGTCTATCTTGCAGACCGGGTAATTCCCATGCTGCCCCATAAGCTGTCTAACGGTATTTGTTCTCTCAATGCAGGAGAAAACCGCCTTGCTCTTAGCTGTATCATGACAATCAGCGATAAGGGTGAAGTGACAGATCATGTGATTGCAGAAACGGTTATACAGGTAGATGAACGTATGAGCTATACAAGCGTGGCAAAGATATTGGAAGAACAGGAAATGCCCCAAAAACCGGAAAGTGAGAAATATCAGTCACTGGTTCCAATGTTTCTTTTGATGGCAGAATTATCAGGTATACTGCGGGAGAAGCGGAAAAACCGCGGTTCTATTGATTTTGATTTTCCGGAAACGAAGATTATATTGGATGAAAATGGAAAACCAGTGGATATTAAGCCTTATGATAGAAATGCTGCAACGAAGATTATCGAGGATTTTATGCTGATGGCCAACGAGACTGTTGCAGAAGAGTATTTCTGGAGGGAGCTTCCGTTTTTATACCGTACTCACGAACAGCCTGATGAAGAGAAAATTAGAAAGTTAAGTACATTTATCAATAATTTTGGATTTCATATCCATGTAGGGAACAGTGAAGTAAAGCCGAAGGAAGTGCAGAAGCTGCTGGGAAAGGTAGAGGGAACCCCTCAGGAGGCACTGATTAGCCGTCTGGCGCTGCGCTCTATGAAGCAGGCAAGATACACCCCGGAGAATACAGGACATTTTGGGTTGGCTGCGAAATATTATACTCATTTTACATCCCCAATCCGCCGGTATCCCGACCTGCAGATTCACCGGATTATTAAAGAGAACATCCGGGGACGGATGGAAGGAGAACGAATTGCCCACTATGAGAAAATACTTCCTGAAGTTGCCATGCAGTCCAGCATGAGAGAACGCAGGGCGGAGGAAGCGGAGCGGGAGACCGTCAAGCTGAAAAAAACAGAATATATGCAGGAACATATCGGTGATATATTCGAAGGTGTTATATCCGGGCTTACAAAGTGGGGCGCTTATGTAGAACTGCAAAATACCATTGAAGGGCTTGTGCATGTGACGAATATGAAAGATGACCACTATGACTACCTGGAAGAACGGTATGAGATGGTGGGTGAGCGCACGCACAATGTATACAAGCTGGGGCAGCAGGTCCGGGTCCGGGTTCTGGGTGTGGACCGCCTGCAGCGGACGATTGATTTCGAATTTTGTGATGTGGAACAGGATTATGATGACTAAGGAGGGCTTGTGCTATGGCTAAGACGGAAGGCAAATTAATTGCCAACAATAAAAAAGCATACCACGATTACTTTATATTAGAAAAATACGAAGCCGGAGTTGTTTTACACGGAACAGAGGTGAAATCGCTGCGTATGGGGCAGTGCAGTATTAAGGAAGCGTTTATCCGTATTGAAAACGGGGAGATGTTCCTTCATGGAATGCATGTCAGCCCATATGAAAAAGGGAATATTTTCAACAAAGATCCTCTGCGTGTGAGAAAACTTCTGCTTCATAAAAATGAGATTAATAAACTGTTCGGAAAAATGAAAGAAAAGGGAAATACCCTTGTGCCCCTGCGTGTCTATTTCAGCGGCAGCCTTGTAAAGATAGAAATCGGTCTGGCTAAAGGTAAGAAACTGTATGACAAGCGGGATGATATCGCAAAGAAGGACCAGAAGCGTGAGGCGCAGAGAGACTTTAAAATACGTAATCTGGGTTAAGAATATGTTTTATTTCCGGCAAAGGGATATGTATATAAAAAATTTCAGGTGAGATGATGGACAGAGTCCATCTCTCACCTGAAATTCTATTGGAGGATATTGGATTTTACAGATATCCGTGTTTTTCTAAGGTACTCAGTATATTTCGGCCTTCCTCGGTTCCTTCTATAATTCTCCGGGCCCGGATGCTGTCTCCTATGTTGATGACTTCTATGCCACTTTCATCATCGAAGGTCTCCTGGATTTCCTGAAGGACAGGCTGATTTGACTTCATTCCCAGACAGACAAAACCATAATCAAAGTCCAGTTGTTCCTGTCCCTCTTTTGTTTCAACAAGGAAGGAGTCGGGGCGTACGTCTTTGAGGGCAGTGTTTGTCATCTTGCGTACATGATATTTTTTCATCAATTCAAAGATTCCAGCTTTGGATACCGGATCAAGACCATTTCCCAAAGCAGACATCATTTCTACGATGCTGACATCGGCACCTCTTGGAGCGAAGAATTCAACTACGTCCAGACCTACAGCTCCGCCACCGATAACAACAACCTTTTTACCTGTTAAATCTTCAGGATAATCGTTAACCTGGCTGATCATCTTCAGAATGGAAGATACTTTTCCGTCTTCCTTATCGATATTCTCCATCAGCCCTGGAATTGGCGGAAGGAGAGGAGAGGAGCCGGTTGCATTTACAATGATGTTTGGATTCAGGCTCTTAACAAGGTTTATCGTTGCTTCTGTTTCTGTAAAGACAAATAAATTTTTTAACTTGGAAGCCCGGTGAATCATATAGTTCGGAAAATCAGCAAGACGCTTTTTGTCCGGTATTTTAGAGATTTCTGCTGCCAGTCCTCCTAGGTAGGGCTTTCTTTCTATTAAAAATGTAGTACACCCTACTTCCGCTGCCGTGCAGGCTGCCTCCATGCCGGCAGTTCCGCCGCCGATGACAACAACGTTGCAGGAACCAGTGATGTGACTTTTTTTGTGAATGTCACCGTTATGCACGGAAGGATTGATTGTACAGCGGATTGGACGATTGCTGCCTATACGGTTGCCGGCACAGCCGATATTACAGGAGATACATTTGCGGATGTCCCTGATATCTCCGAACTGTACTTTGTTTACCCATTCAGGGTCTGCAATCAGACCACGGCCCATTCCAATGATGTCGGCATCGCCTCTTGCAAGAATATCCTCGGCTACTTGTGGGTCACGGATATTTCCCATTGTGACACAAGGCTTTTTATATCTTTCTTTAACAGCCTTTGCCATATAGGAGCGCCAGCCATCCGGGAGATAGTTGGCATCTATCTGATATTGGATAGAACCATTTAATCCGCAGGATACGTCCAGCACATCTGCCTCTTCCTGATAATACTGCAGAGACTCCAGTGTATCCTCCAGTGTATTGCCGCCTTCCATAAATTCATCAGCACTGATGCGCAGGAAGATTGGAAAAAACGGCCCCACCTGGGCACGGACCTCTTCCATGACCATTCGTGCAAATCTGGCACGGTTTTCCGCAGAACCGCCAAATTCATCTGTTCTATCGTTGTAGATAGGAGATAGAAACTGGCTGATTAAGTAGGAATGTCCGGCATGAACTTCCACGGCATCAAATCCGGCGGTCTGTGCACGTTTGGCTGCCTCGCCGAATTTTCTTACAATCCGGAGAATTTCTTCCTTTTCCAGAGGACGGGGAATTTCCCCTCCATCTTTGGATGGAATATTAGAAGAAGATACAGGCTGCATATTCGTACGTGAAGACATTGCGGATGCACCGGCATGGTTAATCTGGATTCCAATGCAGGCTCCGTGTTTATGTATAGTTTCTGTTAATTTGAAAAGTCTTGGGAGATAATTATCATGGTCAATCCGAAGCTGGGTAGTTCCATTGGAACCTTCCGGGGAATCTACACTGGCATTTTCTACCATGATAAGGCCGATACCTCCTTTTGCTCTTTGCTCATAATAATTAATATGGAGAAAACTCATTTCTCCACTTTGCTCACCATAATTTGTTCCCATTGGCATCATCATCGTGCGGTTCTTCATCGTCATTCGACGTACGGTGAGAGGTTCAAAAATATGCTTGTAATCGCGTTTCATAGATTAAGACCTCCTAAACAAAGTCAAAAACATGTTAACAGGCTGCTAAATAAGAGAGAGGTTGATATAACATTAACAATCTGTTTCTAAGACGTATTATAGAGGACAACAACCGATTAAACAAATGCATATTTTCCGGCGAAATGATAGATAAAAACTATGAATTGTGATATAGTGTTAAAAAAGATTTTGGATGTGGACAAATCAAGACGGACAGATGTGTAATATGTCTTTCGGAATTGCGGGAGGATAAGAATGAATTTAAATCAACTACATTATTTTGCAGTACTGGCACGCCTGCAGCATTATACGAAAGCATCTGAAGAGCTGGGGATTACTCAGCCCAGCTTAAGTCATGCGGTGAATGCTCTGGAGAAGGAAGTTGGAACCCGGTTTTTTGAAAAGCAGGGCCGGAATGTTGTTTTAACCAAATACGGCAAGTTTTTTTTGCAGTATGTGGAGGAAGCTTTGCAAGTGCTTGAGATGGGGGTTCAGAAAACCCGTGAGATGACCGGACAGGCTGAAGGTCTGGTGGAACTGGCTTACATTTACACCCAGGGAAGTGAGTTTGTACCTCAGTTAGCTGGAGACTTTATGAGGACATATGAAGAATTAAAGATAAAGTTTCGCTTTACGGTGGGAAACACTTATGAAGTGATTCAAGGGCTGAAGGAGGAAAAGTATGATATTGTCTTTTGCTCCATGCTGGACGGGGAGCCTTCTATTGAGTTTATCCCTGTAGGTACGGAAAAACTGGTTCTGGTTGTTCCCAAGGGACATTCACTGGCAGATAAAAAGATTGTGGACTTAGAGCAGGTAGCGGCATACCCCCAGATTTATTTTACAAAGAATAGTGGTTTGCGTCCTGTGGTAGACAGGCTGTTTGAAAATGCGCATTTGACGCCAAGGATTGCCTATGAAATTGAAGAAGATGGATCTATGGCAGGGCTTGTAGCGCAGAATTTTGGGATTGCAGTTATGCCCGATATTCCGGTTCTAAAGCAGTTGAATGTGGATGTTTTGGACATCCGTTCTCCAGAGCAGCGGAGATATATTTATATGGCTCGAATAAAAGATAGATATCAGACACCGATGGTTAAAAGATTCACAGAATTTGTAAAAAGAAGGCAGCTATAAATGCGTGCCTTCTTTTCTGATGAACTGGATAAAGTTCTTGACAGCGGAAATCACATAGCGGTCTTTTTTGTAAGCCAGGTAGACGGTATGGTTTAAGTCAATGTCTTCCAGGGGCAGAATGCAGACTTTCCCTGTCTGTATTTGTTCCACATCCGCAACCAGAGCGATGCCAAAGTCCTCCGCAACAAGCGCTGAGATAGAGTGCTCATCGGGGGATTCGCAGACAATATTCGGTGTCAGAGAATAAGAGTGGTAGAGCCGGTTTGTAAAATTGCCTAATCCTGAGGTTCTCTCGTATCCAATCAGTGGGTATTGCTCCAAATCAGCCAGGACAGCGCTTCCCTTTTGTGCCAGAGGATGTCCGGGCGGAGTGATGACTCTCATTTTCTGATTAATAATCGGGACAAACTGGATGTCAGGCTCATTTTCCACATAAGAACCCAGAATAACATCAAATTTGTCTGCTTTGAGTCCTGCGATCAAGTCGGCAGTATGACGCTGATAGAAACTGAAAGTAATTTTTTCGTTTTTTTCCTTTTGCAAAAAACGGCGGACCATACGAGGGATGTAACTGGTTGCAAGAGGAAACACGTAGGCCAGGTCCACATGCCCCTCATTTCCGGATAATTGCTTCATCCGCTCCTGCACAAGGTCCACTTCCTTTAATATCCTGTCCACATGCTCCAGAAATATCTTTCCGTATTTCGTCAGCCGGATATTCCTCCCTGCCCTTTCAAACAGAAGGATATCCAGTTCCTCCTCCAGTGAGGATATGGACCGGCTCAGGCTGGGCTGGGAGATATTCAGCTCTGCAGCAGCCTGGCGGAAGTGTTGGTTTTTGGCTATACTTTGAAAATAGAGCAGTTGATTTAATGTCATAAAGAGCTCTCCTTTATAAAATTGGTTTGTATATAATTTACTACAAATCATAGCTAAAAGCTATCAAAAAAGTATAAAAATTGTATTAGAACTATCGGTTCCCGTGAATTATAATAAGATTAAGAGGTTGTTTAATAATTAACAAGAAGTAATGTTGTTCAAGAAGAAAAGGAGAGAAAAATGGCAGAGAGAATTACAGGGCATACAGAATTGATTGGTTTGATGGCATATCCCATCCGCCACTCCAGTTCACCTGCTATGCATAACGAGGCGTTCGCCAAGTTAGGACTGGATTATGCGTATCTTGCATTTGAAGTAGATAATGATTCACTGGAGGATGCAATCAAGGGACTGCGTGCATTAAAGATGAAAGGCTCTAACGTGTCCATGCCAAATAAGACAGTGGTACATAAATATCTGGATAAACTTTCACCGGCGGCTGAATTATGCGGTGCGGTAAATACTATTGTAAATGAAGATGGTGTTCTGACAGGACATATTACAGATGGAATTGGATATATGCAGGCACTGAAGGACAATGACATTGACGTAATCGGAAAGAAAATGACGATTGTCGGAGCTGGAGGAGCGGCAACGGCCATTGAGATACAGGCGGCTTTGGATGGTGTAAAAGAGATGTCCATTTTCAATGCAAAGGATAAATTCTGGGCAAATGCAGAGGAGACTGTGAAAAAAATTAATGAAAGAACAGATTGTAAAGCAGTATTGTATGATCTGGCCGATCTGGATAAATTAAAAGAGGAAATTGCAGACAGCTTCCTGTTTACAAATGCCACAGGGATGGGAATGAAGCCATTGGAAGGTCAGACTTATGTCCCGGACAAATCTTTTTTAAGACCGGAGCTGATTGTAGTGGATGTTGTATACTTCCCAAGAGAAACGGCACTTCTGAAGATGGCGAAGGAAGTGGGATGTAAGACAATGAATGGTCTTGGCATGATGCTTTTTCAAGGTTCCGCAGCATTTGAACTGTGGACCGGACAGCCCATGCCTATAGAATATATGAAAGATATTCTGGATATTAAGTATTAAGAATCATCAATAAGGTATACTTCTTGAACTACTAATGTTCAAGAAGGTATGACTCGGTCCAAATGGGAAGGGAGAAAAATATGAACCCAGTTAAGGTTAGAAATGTAGAGATAGGCACAGGAATTCCTAAAATCTGTGTCCCGATTGTGGGTGTAACAAGGGAAGAGATTTTAAGTGCGGCAGAAAATATCTGCCGCCTGGGTGCTGATGTAGTAGAGTGGCGCGTTGACTGGTATGAAGATATCTTTGACTTTGCCAAAACGGAAGAAACATTGAAAAAACTTAGAGAAGCTCTTGGAAATATTCCGGTGCTGTTTACGTTCCGTACATCGAAAGAGGGCGGAGAAAAGGAAATTGAGACAGAAGCCTACGTGGAGTTGAATCAGAAGGCAGCCCGTACTGGCTATGTGGATCTGGTTGACGTGGAAGTGTTCACAGGAGATGAAGCTGTGGAGAGAATTGTGAGGGCAGCTCATGAATGTGGTGTAAAAGTGATTGCTTCTAATCATGATTTCTACAAAACACCAGATAAAGAGGAGATTGTAGCCCGTCTGTGCAAGATGCAGGAGCTAGGTGCAGATATCCCGAAAATTGCAGTAATGCCACAGAATAAAAAAGATGTGCTCACACTTCTGGCGGCCACGGAGGAAATGACATCCAAACATACAGATGTACCAATCATAACGATGTCTATGGCAGGAACCGGAGTTATCAGCCGTCTGTGCGGAGAAGTGTTCGGCTCGGCGCTTACATTTGGAGCGGTAGGGAAAGTATCGGCTCCGGGACAGATCGGGGTAGAGGAACTGCGGACTGTCTTAGAAGTGATTCATAAAAGCCTGTAAAGAGTCTTGAGTATGCAGCCTCAGCCCTGAAGAATACTTTGACATAAACCATAAACAAAATCTATGGATTCGTATTATATTTCCAATTTGTTTTTAATTTAACAATAAAATATAATGTATTCATAGTAAGAAACCACAAGGTTGAACAAAAAAGTCTGTAAATAATACTTGATTATGTTCAATTTTGACAATGAAAGGAGTAAGGTTATGTCAAAAAAATATCCAATCACAATTAGCTCATGGACATTAGGGGATCAATGTAAGTTTGAGGACCGTGTTGCTGCTGCAAAGGAGGCCGGATATGAAGGAATCGGGCTTCGCGCAGAGACATATGTAGATGCTCTGAATGAAGGTCTGTACGATGAGGACATATTAAAGATTTTAGAAAAGTACAACATGAAGGTTACAGAAGTAGAGTACATCGTACAGTGGGCGGAGAACAATCGTTCTTATGAGCAGAAGTATAAAGAGCAGATGTGTTTCCATATGTGTGAACTCTTTGGTGTGGGGCATATTAATTGTGGTCTGATGGAGAATTATTCCGTGGAACATACGGCGCAGAAGCTGAAGGAATTATGCCACAGGGCGGGAAAAAACATTATAGGAGTAGAGCCTATGCCGTACAGTGGGCTTCCGGATTTGAACAAGGCATGGGAGGTTGTAAAGGCTTCCGGGTGTGACAATGCGATGTTGATTCTGGATACATGGCACTGGGTAAGGGCAGACCAGCCGTATGACATCCTTACGAAAGAACAGGCGGCAAAAGTGGCATCCATCCAAATTAATGATGCTTATGAGAGACCATATGCCGCGTCTATTTTGAGGGATGAGTCCATGCATGACCGTCTTGCTCCCGGTACCGGCGCAAAGGATACAGCTGGATTTGTTAAAATGATAAAGGAAGCAGGAGTAGATCCCAAAGTGATTGGTGTCGAGGTTATTTCAGATGCTTATGTTGCAAGAGGCATAAAAGAAGCGGCTTCTTATACATATGAAAATACGGTAAAAGTATTAAAAGAGGTCTGGCCTGAATTGTTGGAAGATTAAAAAATCCTGGATTTCAAAATATAAGTTTAAGAGCGAGGAAAAATAATGAAATTTAAGAATATGTTTACACCGATACAAATTGGACCAATGACTGTGAAAAACCGATTTGTGGTCCCCCCCATGGGTAATAACTTTGCCAATACTGATGGAACATGGAGCGACCAGTCTGTTGCTTATTATGCGGAACGTGCAAAAGGCCAGTTTGGATTGATTACCATTGAGGCAACGGTTGTACATGATGGGGCAAAAGGCGGACCGAAAAAGCCGTGTCTGTATGATGACAGCAGTATTCCAAGTCTTGCTGAAATCGCAGAAGCCTGTCATGCAGAAGGAGCAAAATTGTCTATTCAGCTTCAGAATGCGGGACCGGAAGGAAACGCGAAGAATGCAGGCGCGCCTACTCAGGCGGCAACGTCAATTGCTTCTGTTTTGGGAAAAGATATTCCCCAGGAAGTACCAACCGCTCAGGTATATGAGTTGGTGAAAGGGTACGGAGATGCGGCGGAGCGCGCGATGAAAGCAGGCGTTGATGCCGTAGAAATTCATATGGCACATGGTTATCTTGTGAATTCATTTATCTCCCCAAGAATGAACAAACGGGTAGATGAATTTGGCGGAAGCTTTGAAAACCGTATGCGCTTTCCGCGTCTCATCGTAGAAGAAGTGAAAAGAAGAGTTGGAGATAAAGTGGCAATCCTTGCCCGTATTAACGGTTCTGACGAAGTGCTGGGAGGCGTGGATGTGCATGACAGTGCAGCAATCGCCGCTTATTTGGAGGAATGTGGAGTACAATGTCTGCACATTTCCCGGGCTGTACATATTAAGGATGAATACATGTGGGCACCGACAACGATTCATGGCGGTTTCTCTGCTGATATTGTGACAGAGATTAAAAAGGCAGTTTCAATTCCGGTCATCACGGTTGGTCGTTTTACAGAGCCGCAGTTTGCAGAACTTCTTGTAAAAGAGGAACGCACAGATCTGGTGGCATTTGGACGTCAGTCACTGGCCGATCCACATATGCCAAGAAAAGCAATGGAAGATAAACTGGAAGATATGATTCCATGTATCGCATGTCTGCAGGGCTGTGTTGTCAACATGTTTAAAGGAGAACCTATATGCTGTCTGGTGAATCCATTCCTTGGACACGAAGCAAAGGGATATCCGAAGGCAGAAAAAGCGAAAAAGGTCATGGTTATCGGCGGCGGTGTCGGTGGATTGTGTGCAGCATTCATCTGTGCTGAGAGAGGACATGACGTCACATTATATGAAACATCTGAAAAGCTTGGCGGAAATATGAGGCTGGCAGCTTACCCTCCGGGAAAAGGTGATATTACAAATATGGTCAGGAGCTATATTGTAAAATGTGAAAAAGCGGGCGTTAAGTTTGTTATGAATACAGAAGTAACGCTGGATATGGTAAAGGCAGAAAAACCTGATGCTGTATTTGTGGCAACTGGTGCAAAAACGTTGATTCTTCCCATTGAAGGAATTGATAACCCGGCAATCATCCATGGTTCTGATATACTGGAAGGTAAAAAGAAGGCCGGAAGGAAAGTACTTGTAGTAGGGGGCGGTATGGTTGGCGGTGAAACAGCAGCCTTTTTGGGAGAGCAGCAGCATGATGTAACGGTCATCGAATTCAGGGATGCCGTAGGTGCAGATGTTATTTCTGAGCATAGAAAATACCTGATGAAAGATTTTGAAGAATACAAAATAAAGGAAATTACAAGTGCAAAAGTGTGCAAGTTTTTTGAAGATGGTGTGGAATATGAGTCACCGGACGGAAGCAGACATGAAGTAAGAGGATTTGATTCTGTCATTCTTTCTATGGGATTCAGGAACTACAATCCATTTGAGGAACAATTAGAAGAGCTTGGACAGGAAGTATATGTAATCGGTGATGCAATCAGAGCCCGCCGTGCATTGGATGCAACCCAGGAAGCTTATAAGGCGGCAATGCAGGTCTAATCAATGCAGGAAAAACAAATCAGGAGGAAAGAGGCATGGAAAAGCGAATTTCAGGGCATACAGGCTTGATGGGATTGTTCGGGACACCAGTGGGACATTCCGGCTCCCCTGCAATGTATAATTTTAGTTTTCAACATGATGGGCTGGATTATGTATATCTTGCATTTGATGTAAATGTGGAGCAGATGCCAAAAACATTTGAAACAATCAGACTCCTTAAGATGAGGGGCGGAAACTTTACAATGCCCTGTAAAAATATTGCGGCTGAGTTAGTGGATAAACTATCTCCGGCAGCAGAAATTATTGGAGCTTGTAATGTATTTGTCAACGATGACGGCATCATTACCGGACATATCACGGATGGTATTGGGTTCGTTAAGAATATGGAGTCAAATGATGTAACTGTTAAAGGAAAAAAAGTTGTTGTACTGGGAGCAGGGGGCGCAGCAACTGCAATCCAGGTGCAGCTTGCACTGGAAGGTGCCGAGGAAGTACATATCTTTAACAGGAAAGATGAATTTTATGAAAGGGCAGAGAATACAAAAGCAAAACTGCAGGAGAAGTGCCCGGACTGTATTGTAACGGTTCATGATTTAAGTGACAGCCAGAAGCTTGCGGAAGCGGTCAATAACTGTGATATAGTCGTCAATGCGACTATCATTGGTATGAAACCCCAGGATGACAGGATTCTGATTGATAAGTCTTTATTTAGAAAAGACCTGGTAGTAGCAGATGCCGTTTACAATCCGGAGAAGACAATGATGATATTGGAGGCAGAGAAAGCGGGCTGCAAAGCAATCGGCGGTAAAGGCATGCTTTTACAGCAGGGTGCGGTAAATTATGAATTGTTTGTAGGTAAGAAGATGCCTTTGGAAGAGTATCGGAGATTCCAGGCGGAAAACCAATAGTGTCTATATTAGGAGAAGGAGATTGGGAATGAAAGCGAGAAAATATATCTTATCGCTGGCTACTGTTTATATGTGCTATCTTACACACGGTATCCAAGCGCTGATTCTTTCACAGAATCAGGCAAACTTTTACACGCAGTGGGGGTATGTTGATGCAACTGCAGGTGCAGCGGCAGTGTCACTTGCAATTACAGCAACAGGTTTTGGTAAAATGTTGTCCGTATGGATTGGAGGAGAGATTTCCGACCGTATTGGGCGTAAGAAAATGATGATAGCAGGCTCATTGCTATATATTGTGTGTTTTATAGGATTATTGTTTACTACAAGCTTTACTGTGGCATGTGCAATGGCATTTCTTGCAGGTGTGGCAACATCAGGATTCTGGGATGCAGCCGGATACCCTGCGGTTCAGGAAGCAGCTCCGGATTATGCCGGTACAGCTTTAATCGGAATTAAATTCTTTGTATCATTGTCAAGCTTCTTCTATCCGTTCATTGTTGTATGGCTGGCAGATATGGGACAGTGGAAAGTAAGTGTATGGATTCCGCTTGTAATGTCTGTTATTTGTACAGTACTGGCACTTATTGCATCATTTGCTTATGATGACCAGATGAAAGAAATGGTTGTCAGGGAAGATGGTAAAAAAGAAAATGCAGCACAGGCTGAGATTGATGAGATTAAAGCCAAAATGCTCGTAAAACCAAGCGGACTCGTAAATTTCTTTACAATGTTTTATGGATTCCTCTGTATGTTTATTATGTACGGTGCACAGCAGTACACAAAAGCATTTGGAATGAATAACTGTGGACTCACAGAAATGCAGTCGGCAGGACTTACTTCAATTTATACATTTGGTTCCATTGCTGCGGTTATTTTCTGGGCATTTATGATGGGTAAATTAAAATGGAATCCGCTGAAGGTTGTGTTGATTGATTCCATATTTACGGCGCTGGCTTTGATTATCGTGCTTCTGGTGCGTCAGGTGTTCATAATTTATATTGCAATTGCTTTGATTGGTTTCTTCGCAGCGGGCGGTGCGCTTCAGACTGGACTTAGAGTCCGCCAGCTTCTGTGTCCGGGACCGAAGGGAAGAAATACAGGTATCTACTATACATGGATGGGACTTGCAAGCTGTTTCCTGCCATACATCGTATCTGCTATGACAAAGAGTGCCGGACAGACACAGGCCGTTTACATTATGATGGTATTGCTTTTGATTGCAGCAGTGGCAGCAGTGCTGATGATGTCTTATCTTGTCGGACAGTACAAGAAGGTGTTTGGTGAAAATCCACTATCTAAGCAGACAACTTAAATAAATGACAGGTTGGGTTTGCCCGGTATGGGCAAACCCATACAGATTTATAAAAACTAGTTGCAGACAGATATAAATAATAAAATACACAAAAATTGTTTGTTAATAGTCAAACAACAAAGAATAACAATGAGGTGTGGTCATGCAAAAAAATAGTTATAAAACGCTGATTGGCGGCTTGTACTTCAATTATATTTTTCAAGGAATGGCTGCGATTATCCTGTCACAAAATATGAATCAGCTACAAATTCATTGGGGCGCAACAGCAAGGGAAATTACTTTAGTAATGAGTGCGATTGGTTTGGGGCGTCTGCTCATGCTTTCTTTTTCAGGCTACTTTTCCGATAGGTTTGGACGAAAAAAGACATCTATCCTTGCCATGCTCTCCCATGTGATTTTTTTCGTTGGATTGCTGCTTAGTCCGAATTATTTAGTTGCGTTCTTTTTTGGACTTTTTGGAGGTTTCAATAATGCATTTTTAGATACCAGTACATACCCTACTTTCGTTGAAGCTTATCCGGACAAAAAAGTAAACAGTGCATTAAGTGTATTAAATAAGGCATTTATTTCATTTGGACAATTCGTTTTACCATTTTTGACCCGTTTTCTGATTGAAAAAGAATTATTTTTTGGATGGACGTTTATTATGTGTGCTGTATGCCTTTTGGCAAATATAGTTCACATCATATTTGCAACCTTTCCAGAGATAAGAACTGGAAAAGATGTTGTGAAGTCTGATGAAAATGAAGTTATGACACAAAAGTTAGAAAGTCGCGGGAACTTCAAAATTGATGGTTTGGTTCTGTTAGTCTTTTCTTTTGCTTCAGTATCTATTTTTAATATTTTTATTATATGGATTCCTAAATTTGCTGAGCAAATGAATATTGTTTCTTATGAAGGCAGCCTGACGCTGGTGAGTATTTACAGTGTAGGCTCGTTTATTTCGGTATTTTTAACATCAACGATTGTAAAAAAAGGTGTCAATGTTCCAAAGCTTATTATATTTTATCTTATTGTTGCCGGAAGTGCGCTGTTACTGATGCTGCTGCATCCAAGATTTGTGACGGTGGTTATTGCCGCTGTTTGTATTGGGATTTTTGCCGCAGGCGGAATCTTTCAGTTGGGGTTAGCTTTGCTGTTGGAGCTGTTCCCTACTTATAAAGGAAAATACACAAGCTATTATTCATTAGCGGCCGCTGTTTCGATTATGGTAACTCCTTATATTACTGGGATTCTTAGTGAGATCAGTGTCAGTGCTATTTTCTGGTTTAATTTCTTCTTAATCCTTTTGGGGCTTACAGCGGCATGCATTACGAATGTACGATATACTGCTTTATCCCGCGGAGAGAAAGTATTGCCACCCAATTAGGGCAGAAATGGAAAGGATTTTGAATCTATATAATTAACAGAAAGGGTGTTCTTTAATAGTCAAGTAATAGAATCGGGAGGTTTTAATATGAAAATGGTGAGGTGGCTTGACAAGCACCTGGAGGAAGTACTTCTTTTAGTAATGTTGTGTGCAATGGTAGTCATTATGGGTGTTCAGATAACAGCGAGGTATGTATTTTCTTCTTCTTTGTCATGGTCGGAGGAAATTACAAGGTTTTTATTTATTTGTTCCGGATTTTTGAGTGCCAGTTTCTGTGTCAAAAAAAGCGCATCTGTAAAGATTGATCAGTTAGTGCAGCTGCTGCCGGGCAAGGGAGTCCATATTTTACGTCTGGTCAGTTATACAATTGAGTTAGTATTTTTTTCCTATCTGATTCCGTTTGCATGGGAATACATGATGTCGGGAGTGAAAAGCGGACAGCTAAGCCCGGCATGCGGTATTCCTATGTATCTGATTCAGTCTGCAGCTGTTATAAGTTTTGCACTGTGTGTGATCAGGCTGATTCAGAAGTGGATAGAAAGAGTCCAGATTATTACGGGAAAGAGAGTGGAACTCAGGGAGGATTAAAATGTCATCAGTAGTTGTACTAATTTTATTTTTTATCTGTTTATTAATAGCAATTCCGATTTCTATTTCCCTCGGAATTGTTTCTGTATTACCGGGGGCTTTCGACCCGTCCTTTACGGCAAGTGCTTCTTATGTTGTACGTTCTATGTTCGGAGGATTGGATAGTTTCCCTCTTTTGGCAGTTCCGATGTTTATTTTGTCCGGAATTATAATGGCAAGAGGAGGTATTTCTAAACGACTATTTGATCTTTTTGCATATTTCATCGGGAAAAAAACTGCAGGACTTCCCTGCGCAGTTGTTGTTACCTGCCTGTTTTATGGAGCTATTTCAGGTTCTGGTATTGCTACGGTAGCAGCGGTAGGGAGTATGACGATTCCGCTTTTAGTAAACCTTGGGTATGATAAGCAGTTTTGCACGGCTCTGGTAGCAGTAGCTGGAAGTTTAGGTGTTATCATTCCACCGAGTATTCCGTTTATCATGTATGGAATGGCATCCGGGGTATCCGTTAGTGACATTTTTATTGCAGGAATCATTCCGGGTATTCTGATTGGTGCTTTGCTGATGGTATATGCTATATACTTCTGTAAAAAAAATGGAGAAGACAAAGAGAAGATTAATAAAGAGATAGACGGGCTTCGCGAGAAAGGACTTTGGAAAGTATTTAGAAGCAGTTTTTTTGCATTATTGTCTCCAGTCATCATTTTGGGATGTATTTATTCTGGGATTGCATCGCCTACGGAAGCGGCAGTTATCTCCGTAGTGTATTCTCTGATTGTAAGCCTGCTAATATACAAATCTCTAAAGTTCAATGAAGTTTATCCTATTTTCTCTGAGGCAGTACGTACATATGCACCTATTCTCTTTATTTTGGCATCATCTATCGCATTTTCCAGAGTACTGACATTAATGCAGGTACCGCAAACCATTAGTGCATGGATTCTGGATAACTTTTCCAACAAAATTGTAATTCTGCTTGTGGTGAATCTTTTTCTGCTCCTGGTAGGAATGATTATGGATACTACACCGGCTATATTAATACTGACGCCGATTCTTCTGCCGATTATGACAGGAGTCGGTGTGGATCCGATTCATTTTGGCGTTGTAATGGTAGTAAACCTGGCAATCGGCTTTGTAACTCCGCCAATCGGTGTCAATCTATTCGTGGCAAGCTCCATGACAGGCATCCCGGTAGTACAGATTGCAAAGAGGGCATTGCCGTTAATAGGATATTTTTTGGTGGCGCTGATTCTGATTATGTTTATACCTCAGCTTAGCCTGATGTTGTTATAATGGGAGGATGCAGTGATGAAGAAAATAAGTAGTATAATAATCGTAGCAGCGCTTCTTGCTGTCAGCATATCAGTGGCAGGTCTTGGTTCGGCGGCATCTGACAATAAAGGGGCAAAAGACGGGGAGCAGAGGTATGCGTGGCCCCTTGCCACAAGCAGTACAGAAGATACAATTACCCATGTGTTTGCACAGACTTTTGCTGAGGAGGTAGCTCAATTAAGTGACGGCGAAATGAAAATTCAGGTATATCCACAGAGTACACTTGGAGGTGACAGAGAACTTTTGGAGAGCTGTAAGGACGGAGACATACCTTTTGTACTCCAGTCACCGGCACCACAGGTAAGCTTTATGCCGCAGTTATGTGTGTTTGATATGCCCTGCGTATTCCAGGATATTCAGACAGCAAGAGATACAGTTGATAATCCGAAGTTCCAGAAAATTATCAAGGGGATTTATAAGGATGCCGGGTACCAGCTCCTTGGAACTGCGGACCAGTGTTTCCGTGTTATGACTTCTCAAAAGCTGTTTACAGGATTTGACAGCTTTAAAAGCCAAAAAATACGTACCATGGAAAACCCTTTCCATATTCAGTTTTGGAAAGCGCTGGGAGCGAATCCAACACCAATGACGTTTAGCGAGGTGTATATCGGGCTTCAGCAGGGAACCATTGATGCTCAGGAGAATGCATATGAACTGTTGGTAAGCGCAAAGCTTTACGAGCAGCAAAAATATGTCATAGAAACGAACGCAGTACCAGATTATACAACTCTGATTGTCAGCGATGAATTTTACCAGGGGCTTTCTGAAAAGCAGCAGAAAGTTATACGCGATGCTGCGCAAAATGCACAGGATAAAGCCCGCCAATCAGCAAATGACCGTCGTGAACAACGTAAAAAGGAACTGCAGAAGGAAGGTATGGAAATCATTGAATTAGATGATTCAGTCTGGAAAGAAATGCAGGATGTCTGCAAGCCGGTATATGAAAGTATCCGAAAGCGGGCGGGAGAAGAGTTAGTAGATTTATATATGGGAAAAGAAAAATAGAAATTACAAAGGCCCGAAGATTACTGCTGCGGCAGCAATTCTCGGGCTTTTATGTCATTAAGAAACCACAGGTGTATCTGGTATGGGATTATAATGCTAAATACCTGCATGAGTTTCTACATAATTTTTAAAATCGGTTACGGCCGGTGTCTGATATACGTCTTTTAATACAGCCATATATAAGATTCTTTCCCAGACAGGATGAAGAATTTCAATAATTTTAACTGGCATATGGCTGAGAATTTCCATATCAGGTACAACAGCAATTCCAAATCCTGCACCAACAAGCCCGGCTACGGCATGGTCCTCTTCCAATGTATAGGCATATTCTGGTATATGGCCGCATTTTTCGTACAAATGGTCAATGATAGGACGCAAACCACTGAGGGTGGAAAATCCAATATGAGAAAAGTCCAGTGTTTCTTCTAAAGAGATTGCTGATTGTTCTGCGAGGACATGGTTTTCCGGTACAATAAGTACAAACTTCTGCTTAGCCACGGGAGTAAATTCTATGGAGGATTCATGAGCGACTTTTGAGCAGAAAGCAATATCATAGCGGCGGTCTTTAAGACCTTTTATAATATCGGGAGTGAGCCCTGTGGAACTGTGAAATTGAAAATCAATATGTTTGGATGTTTTTGTTTCCAAAAATCCACGTACAAGATTGGGTACAACGGATGTGCTTAAGGTGCGCAGTAATGCAATGTCAATGAGGCCTTCCCCGGTTGCGGTCTTCTGTAATTTGTTAACACTAGAATCGAGCACCTGAAGTGCATGTTCTACATCGTTTAAAAAGGCCTGGCCGCATTTGGTCAATACTACGTTACGTCCGCTTTTTTCAAATAATCTCACACCCAGTTCTTTCTCCAGTGAAGAGATGGCATGACTCAGACTTGGCTGTGTAATGGACAGAATGTCGGCGGCATTTGTGTAATGTTCCAGATGAGCCAGAGTTGCAAAATATCTTAGATGATATAAATTCATAATACTCGTCCTCTTTTGGGCTACATAAGTTGTATATATTTTAACATGAACTACAGGCAAAAGCTATGATAACTTTGTCAGTCTTTCAATTCAGGTTTGCTGCTGCATTCTAATGCAGGATTGCTTTTTGTCTCTGCAATATGGTATACTGAAAAAAATCAGGGAGGTGCAGAAATGAAAAAATTTATGGAAGAATTCAAAGCATTTATAAGCCGGGGAAATGTAATGGATATGGCAGTTGGTATTATCATCGGCGGTGCATTTACCAGTATTGTATCATCCCTGGTAGAAGATATTATTAATCCAGTTCTGGGGTTGTTTGGCGGCATGAATCTGGATAAGATAAGTGTAAAATTATTTGGGGAAGTAACGTTGAACTATGGCAAATTTATTGCATCAATTATCAACTTCCTGCTGATGTCTTTTGTGCTTTTCCTGATAATAAGAACTGTGAATAAAGCAGCATCCAGGATGGCGGTAAAACAGGAAGAAGAGGAAAAGATAACAACAAAGACATGTCCGTTTTGTAAAACTGAGATTGCAGTCGATGCTTCCAGGTGTCCCCATTGTACTTCTATGTTAGTAGAGTAAGAAAACCGTGATGTTGGAAATCTTTCCAAATCACGGTTTTAAAGTGCTTATTTTTCCATCCTTATTTTCACTTTCCAAACGAGTTTTACTGCTTCATACCAAAGTACTGATGCTGCGGACAGCATAAAAGCAGTTAGTATCTGATGTGCAGACAAGGGAGCCAGTTTTAAGATTTCGTTAAGCGGAGAATATAAAATAATAATAAGCCCCAGGAGCGTGAAGATATTGACTGCCCACATGACATGATCCTTCGCAATCTTCTTGATAGTGGTAAAAATATAGTCATGGTCAGAACTGTTTACCTGCACTAAGAATAGATTTGCCAGCATGATTACTGCAAGCCCCATGGAACGTCCGGCTGGTGCATGATTTGGACTGCCTGCCAAGGTGGTATAATATGCCCCAAAAGATGCGGCAAAAATGGCTCCGCCCTGCAGGATACTTTTAAGTATGAGCCCGGCATCCAACAATTTCTTTTTGGGATTCCTTGGCTTCCGCCGCATAATATCACTTTCTGGGGGCTGCCGTTCCAGCACAATGGAGCAGGTGGGATCGATAATCAGCTCCAGCAGTACTACATGAAGCGGCAGCAGCAACAGGCAGCCTGGTGCAATGCCGAGGAAGGGAGCCAGCAGGGATGCTGCGGCAATGGGAATATGAATGGCGAATACATATCCTACAGCCTTGCGGATGTTATCAAAAATTCGCCGTCCGTCCTTTATCGTATCTACGATAGTTGAAAAATTATCATCCATCAAAATCAAGTCAGCTGCTTCCCGGGCAGCTTCACATCCCCGCCCGCCCATAGAAATGCCAATGTCTGCATATTTCAGAGCAGATGCGTCATTTACGCCGTCACCGGTCATAGCCACAATCTCTCCGTTATCTTTAAAAGCTTTGACAATACGTGTTTTGTGTTCAGGTAATACCCTGGAGAAAATGCTCACTGTTTTGACTTTTTCCCGCAGTTCTGCATCGTCCATGTTTTCCAGCATATTTCCTGTGATGATACTATCATAGCTCTGCATACCAATTTGTTTTGCGATTGCTGCTGCCGTAATTCCATTATCTCCTGTAATCATTACAGTACGGATTCCAGCTCCAGCGCAGGATTCAATATCTTTTTTAACAGATTTCCGGGGTGGATCGGCCAGCCCGACAAAGCCGTTAAGTGTAAGCTCACATTCAGTTATTACGTCCGGGATGCCGGATTTATCTTTTGGCTTTGCTGATGCAATTGCAATCACACGAAGCCCCTGAGCACTCATCTCCTGAACACGGCTTTCTGCCTGCAAAAACTCCGGGCTGCTTAGATTGCAGAGCGGAAGTATACTTTCAGGGGAACCTTTGGCGGCAATTATAATTTCATTATCGTGATACCAGATGTGTCCCATCATTTTAAGCTCATTGGTGAAGGTATATTCGTTCAGAAGCTCTCCTTTGAACAGATGGGTTTCCGGAATTCCTTCTTTTTCACAGTAACTAAGCATCGCCTTTTCCATGGGGTCATACGCGTCGGTTTCACAGGCAAGCCCCATCATATGTACAAGGCTGCTCTTATCATGATGTGCCGCCCAAACTTCCTGTACCACCATTTGATTCATAGTGATAGTTCCGGTTTTATCCACACATAATACAGATACTGCACCCAGCGTTTCCACACTTGGCAGATGGCGCACAAGGGATTTTTTCTTCGCCAGCCGCCATGCTCCCATAGACAAAAATACAGTGAGGATCACGGGGAACTCCTCTGGTATGGTAGCCATAGCAAGAGCAATACCGGAAAGAATGCTTTCTGTCAACCTGTCACTAAAGGTGTGGCCGGGAATGTTCCGCCATGTCACAATTCCAACCAATACAAACAATGCGGCAGCTATAATCACACAGGTTCTTACAAGACTGCGGGTTTGTTTTTGAAGCGGAGTCGTTTTCTTAGGCGCTTCTGCAACCATAGCACCTATTTTCCCATATTCCGTGGCTGCTCCGATTTTATCAATCAAGACTGCGGCCATACCCTGGGTTACCAGGGTTCCTGCATAGCAGTAGTCCTTGCGCCAATAATCGTCAGACAGTGTGGTTTCCTCCTCCTCCGTTTTCCAGACGCCCTGGGCCTCGCCGGTCAGGGAAGATTCATCCACGCAAAGGTCATTTTGCCGTATCACAATGCCATCTGCGGGAATTTTAACTCCTTCCTGAATCAGCATTACATCCCCGGGCACCAGCTCTAAGGCTAAAATAGAGGTTTCTTTACCATCCCTTATAACCCGGACATGCGGAGTAAAGAGTTGTTTAAGAGAGTTTAGGGTTTTGTCAGTTTTCCATTCCTGTACCACTTCAATACCAATAATCCCAACAACAAAAACCAACATAATCAGTCCGTCACGTGGTTTGCCGAGAACAAAATAGATAACGGCGGCAGCCATTAACAGAAGAAACATAGGTTCAGAAAGAACATGCAGAATTTTGGAAAGGAAATTTTCCTTCTTCCGGGGTACAAGTTCGTTTGGACCAAATCTGTCATGGCGTTTTCTTGCTTCCACTGTAGTAAGTCCCATGCTGATTGTGTACTCGTTTTTCACAAGTGCTACCTCCTTGAAAGATAAATCCCATGCACAAGTTGTCATGCAGCGCTGTTCAGGCATAGAGGAAATGCAGTTTTTACCACATAAAAACGCATCAGCGGAACAGCAACTGTCCCACAGATGCGCTATAAAATCATCTGCTGCCGCAATGCGGCCCGGCCACTCAAATCCCGGGGATTTGCGCCTGTTCAGTTTGTACTGTTGACCCTCACCGGAAAAACCCGCCGAGGTGCAGTGCAAAGAGTCTCAATTACTACATTATATGCCGGATGCTAAGTTAATGTGACTTCTATTGGAAGCTGCGGTAAATGCACAGAAGAAGACTCCCTTGTTCAGAGAGGGATTAACTGATTCTGTTTATTGACCACACAATGCCGCGGCCAAGGCTGCATATGTTCTTGTGCTTGTGGAAAATGTCAAAGTAAGGATTATCGGAAGTTACCCCCTGTGCCATATCCTGATTTTCTTCTTCAAGGTTGGCTATGTCCTGCTTTAACTGCTGTTCTTTTTCTCAAACTCTTTTTTCATGCGGTGGTATTCCTCGCGGATTATATCGCTGTTTTTCCAATCCACATAAAGCCCTGTACTGATTCTCCAAATCTTTTCAAGCTCCTGTTTCCGCAGCTTGATAGAAGCGGTCAGACGTTTTGAAACGGTTCGGGGGGCGGGCGCATTGTTTATGTCGTCTATAAGCTCTGCCGCCACAACAACGGTTTTTTTATTTACCGTAAGGTGGAAGTTTTTTATCAGTTATATCAATATAGTCCGCATTTGTCATACCATACAAATAGTAATCACAATAGGTATTTACCATTTTTCCCTCACGAATATGTCCCTCGCGCTTAAAACCTGTCTTTTCAAGTGTTCTATAAGAAGCGGTATTGAGAATATGCACATCAGACCATAGCCGTTGCAGCTCTGTTTTTTCAAAGCAGAAAATAACCACTTGTGCCAATGCTTCTGCCATAAAACCGTTTTCTTGATAATCTGATGAAAGCCGGAATGCCACTTTTGCCATGCGGTCATTTTCAATCAGATATACCCATATCTCACCAATCACTTGATTATCCGCTTTGTGAATAATGCCCCAATGAAAACTTTTTGTGGGTTTCTCCTTTTTCTGAAATAGGAGTTCTGGATTTAAGTCACTTTTTCCGGGGCGTTTCCCCCAATATTGATATAGGGAATTATCGCTTAACCATTTTTTTAAATCGGAAACATCAGATGACTTTAACATCCGTAAAATAAGCTTTTCCGTTTCGAGAATAGGTTTTTTATAGACATAGTCTTGTAAACCCATAAAGTTCCCCCCTAGAAGTTGAAAACTTCTTCCCAATTAAAGTAGCCGGATTCTTCTGTGCTTTTCGGCCAATGACTACACCATGCAGGAACACCGGGGGTATCCACTCTGTCAAAACTGGGCGTATACGGCTTAATGTCGAGTAAAGGTGTGTTGTCGTTTGCGTCGATGAAGGCAACTTGAATAATACCCTTTTCAAAGTCAATACGGATAATCCTCGCCGCAGTCAAAGCAATAGGATTTGGACGTTCGGGTGAACGAGTTGCAAAAGTCCCCATTACTTCTGGTGCGCCTTTGTAGGGCTGTTCTGTTTGCAATACGGAACGTGACCCGATGTTATCACAATCGCTAAACCACCAAAGCACATTAATGTGGCTATAACCCTCTAAAGCCTGCAAAGCGGGAATATATTCTTTGTCTACTTCAATAAATGTACCGTTTTCATTGTTGCAAACCTTTCCAATGGACTGTACAGAAAAATTACTCATTTTATTATCCTCCTTGTATTTTGTGTAAGTACAGCATAAGCCCTCACACCATGTGAGATACAAGAGGAAAAGAAAAAGCGCCTTAAAATTTTGTAAGACGTTGTAATTATATATACACTAACGGGATTTGTAGCTCTATTAGATATTTTTCAGGATTACACTCATTCCACGGTCCTCGATGTACAATTTGTCGTGTTTCTCCAGTCATTTGGTATTGGCTATTCTTTTGCAGCCATTCAGCAAATGCAATATATGCTCCTGCAATATTGGAAAAATCCCCATATACCATTGTACAGGCCATAATAGGTATTGGCTTTGTATTTCGGTATAAAAATTCTCCTGCATTATTTCCGTTCTTTTTTACAGGGGCACACAATTCAACATCAACATTTGTTTCTTTATATTCAGTATCATGGTAAATGGAAAATGTATTACTTGAAATCTGTATTTGATGTTGTTCTGCAAACGTTGAAAGTTCTTGCCATAAAGTTCCTTCTGCATAATAATTAGGAATTTTTCTACGCAAAGAAAGCACTTGATAGCTGGGAATAGATTTTATGGAAATATTATAGTGTATTTCGCTTTTACTGTTTAAAATTTCATTTTTTGCAAGCTCTATTTTTTGTAATTTTTCTTGTTCAGCCTGTATTGCGTTTTCTATTTCAGCATATTTCATATCAAGCTGTTCTATAAAAAAATCTTCTTTTTTATCGAGTATCTTTGCAATTTCAGAAACATTAAATCCGCTGTCACGTAGAAATATTATTCTGTTGAGGACAGGAATTTGTTCAACAGAATATTTACGATGTTCTGTCCATTTATCAATTTCAGCAGGCTTGAAAAGTCCTACTTCATCATAATATCTTAACATTCGTATGGATACCTGTGTTAATTTTGAAAATTCTCCAATTCTAAACATCGAATCACCTCCTGCAAATAATTATACTAAATATATCCTATACTTCAATTACGATTTTAGGCTTCCGGGCAAACCGTAAAAGATGGTTAAAAAAGCGTTGCAGAACACATTGGTTGCAACGCTTTTCTTAAAGTGAAAAAACAATTCAAACCTTGAATGAAAGGACAGCCCCCATGACCTTTGACCGCAAGCGGTCGCATATGTCCTCGCCTATGCCGTAGTAGATATTGCCGCATTCGTCGCGGAGCTTCCGCATAAGAGTAAAACGGCGGCATTGAATAAAATATTTCAAAACCGTCGTTTAACTAAATCCTATATGTTTAGACGTAACATACCTATTGCCAACCGACGTTTTTGTGTTTACCGCTAGGCAATTTTTATGAAGTGTCAGCCAATAGTTAGGCAACTTGATGCTTACAGTAAGTGTGTACAGCAAGGAACAGAAATACAGGAATTTCAGTTATAGCTGCTGCCATTATTACATAAGGCGACCATACGCTTGCCTGACCAATATGCAGATAAGCAAAGCCTGTCAGTTGATAAAGCAAACTGTTTTGAATACCGATTCCCCCTGACGGTAAGATAAAGGTAAGCCAATTAGCCCCCGCTGAATAGGTGAATATTGGGAGCAGGCACATTACAATAGCAATCAGGATAACAGAAATGGAATCCTTGAATTTAGCTGATAGAAATAGTGTGAAGCTAATCGTTGCCAGCAAGGAAATAAGTCCTCCGATTGCCAAGGCAATTTGAAGCTGTCCTAAATTAAATGCAGGCAGACTGATAATGGAAAACAACATCTGCATTGATGTTTTCATGCACCCTGTTCCAAATGCAAGGTTTGAAATGTGCAAATGCAGTGAAATACATATGATAAACGCTGCGGTAAAAATGGTTAGTGCAGCCGTTATTTTTATGGTTGCCAATCGGGAGCGCCCATGCTTTGTGCAACGCAAAATACTGTCCGAACCCGTTTGATATTCATTGGAAAACGTGGGTGTGGCGGCAGCGGTACATAAAATGACAAGAAGAAAAATAAAAAGCACAATATAATCAAAGGCGTCCCTTGAATATCCGGGATAAAACTGAAAAGGCGTTTTTACCTCTGTGTATTTTTGAAGTGCCTGTTCTTGTGCCGCCGGATGTTCCTTTTGCTCCATCTGCATAATATCTTTCAAATGCTGTACCGTTTGTTCATAAAAACCATCTAATTTATCAGGGGAAATCTTCATCAAACTTGTTCCCTGACCAGTTTTGGGGTCAGAAAATGCTTCGGGCAATCTTCCTAAAAGTGCTTCTACCGGAAATACCTTTTCCATGTAAATCTTTGTCGGAAATTCTCCGCTGTAAATGCTATCCTCTCCATATGGCCGAACGGCATTTTGATAGATGTTTAAAGCCTCTTTGAGCTTTTCAGGGGTAACTTCTCCGTTGTTAGCAGAGCGTAGCGACTTTTTATAAGCAATTGCATCCAGACCATTTAATTCCGCTATTTTAGTACCATTTTCGTCATATTGATTGATGTCCTCGTACATAACGGGCAGCCAAGCCATTGCCGCGAACATTACCAGTGCAATTAGCAATAGAACAATCGTGCGGCGTGATTTAAGCACACGCTTTACTTCAAGCAAATAAATACGCATAGATTACTTTTCCTCCTCACTGGTTTCCTCTTGCGGGAACAACCATAAATATAAATCCTCCAAACGGGGAGGAGCCATGACAGAATCGCTTGTTTTTGCTTCCTCTGCCAGATAGCGGATAGATACCTGATTATCCCCCTCACTGCGTTGATTGATAATCCGCAGCTGCATTTCATACATAGGCATTTTTGCGGCAGGAACCATGCACGTCCAAACTTTTCCCACGACTTGTTTTACCAATTCATCGGTTGTTCCCACATCAAGAATTTTCCCAGCCTTCATAATGGCGTTTTGGGTGGCAATATACTCAATATCCGATACGATGTGTGTTGAAATGAGTACAATCCTATCATGTGAAAATTCCGAAATGAAGTTGCGAAAGCGCACCCGTTCTCCCGGGTCAAGACCGGCTGTCGGTTCGTCCATAATCAGAATTTTAGGGTCATTCAGCATTGCCTGTGCAATCCCTACCCTCCGTTTCATTCCCCCGGACAGCTTGACAATTTTTTTGCTCTTCACATTGGAAAGGGTGAGGGTATCGAGCAAGCTATCAATCTTTTTTCTTGTTTCTCTTGCCGGAACAGCTTTCAGTGCGGCAACATATTCCAGGTAATCTTTCACCGTAAAGTCTTGAAAGAAACCAAAGTCCTGGGGTAAGAAACCAAACAGATTTCTGTATGCTTCTCCCATCGTATGAATGTCCTTACCGTCATAAAGGATTTTTCCACTGGTTGGGTGCAGAATGTCCACAATCATACGCATGAGCGTAGTCTTACCGGCTCCGTTGGCTCCAAGCAGCCCCCATATGCCCGGTGTAAGGCTTAAGGAAACATCATCAACTGCGGTTTTATCCTTAAACTGTTTCTTAAGGTTTGTAGTTGTCAGTTCCATGTCACTTCTCCTTTTTCTAAATTACAACGACAAACGTCCTTGTTCAGTTTTATTGTACTGAACAAGGACGTTTCAAACTTTAATATGAACCGGATAAATTCCTAAGAAAATCCTAATATCCGATTGATGTTTTCCTAAGACAAAGCTGGCAGGGATATAGTAAATGTAATGGTGTAATTTTGACTTTGAGCGAAAATTTCGCCACCGTGTAAACGGATAATTTCGTCTGCGATCGACAACCCAAGCCCTGCACCACCGGTATCTGATATACGTGCGTCGTCTAAACGGTTGAATTTATCAAAAATAGAGGATAGCTGATCAGACGGAATAGTTGGACCGTGGTTTTCAAATGTAATAGTAATTGTATCTTTATCCGCTTTCGCAGAAATCATAATTTCTGTATTGGGGTAGCTGTATGCAACCGCATTTTTGAGAATGTTGTTAAATACTCTGGCCAGTTTTTCGGAATCGGCATAGACTGTCAGGCTTTCCTCTGCGTTAAGTACAGCGGAATTTCCCTTAGCGGATAAGACAGGATAAAATTCATCAATGAGCTGCACAAGCATATAGTATAAGTCAACATTTGCTTTTGTCAGCTTGATTTGCTGTGTGTTGTACCGTGTAATTTCAAAAAATTCGTTAATGAGTTTTTCCAGCCGCATAGATTTTTTTAAAGCGATACCGATATATTTTTCTTTCTGTTCTATAGGCATATCCGGTGCTTCGTCAAGTAAGCTCAAATAACCGATTACAGAGGCGAGGGGCGTACGAATATCATGTGCAAGATACATCACCAATTCGTTCTTTTTGCTTTCTGCTTCTTTTACGGCTTGCTGGCTAATCAGGACAGCCATTTTAATTTGGTTCATCTGTTTTTCCATATCTTTGAGCGGTTCCGATAATTCAATGGTGCTGTCGTCTGGCTGATACACGGTTTTGGTAGCATTCATGACCTCCTGCAAATATCCCCAAGGCTTTTTCCAGTAATGATGAAAGATACAGCAAAAGCCAACTACCAAATATAAAAAATAGAGAACCTCAATTCTAAGATAAAGCCACGGTAAAAATGTATTTGAAAACTGACTAAAGCCATAGTCAACTATTATTGCCAAGATATACCCAATTAAGGTATAGAGAATTAAGGTAATGTAGAGCTTAATCCTCAATTTCTTTTCCATATCGTTATTTTTCAAGGTTATCACCTCCATCTTCCCAGTATTTTTAGTTGGATAGCAGTAATACAGACATCAGTCCCAAGAATAACACTGTAACGATTCCTGCAACAACTGAAATTGCCGTATCTATTTTTTCCTTATCTTTTACCCCTGACTTCCTTAATATGAAATTGTTCGACCGTGGAAGTAGAATAATAAAAGGGTATTAAGTTGACACTTCTTTAAGCGTTTTCTATTTTTCTCTATAGCATAGTTTTCCTTTCCAAATGGCATGTGGCAGTTAAATCTTATATCCCACACCCCATACTGTTTTGATGTATTTGGCTTCATCTGCGGTATCGCCTATTTTTTCACGCAAATGCCGGATATGAACGGTAATGGTGTTATTGCTTTTATTGTAGTATTCATCCTGCCATATTTCATGGAACAGCTTCTCGGAGCTTACAACAATCTCCTTGTTTTCTAGCAGAATACGAAGTATAGAAAATTCCGTTGGTGTCAGAGAGATAGACTTTTCATTTAACAGGCATTCATATGTTTCAGTGTTTATTTCTAAACCCGAGTAAGACAAAACTGTTCTTGTTTCTGTTTCCTCTTTGGCAGAATTGTATTTTTGATACCGGCGCAGCTGCGCTTTTACTCTGGCAATCAATTCAAGAGGTCGAAATGGCTTTGTGACATAATCGTCAGCCCCTAAGGTTAAGCCCGTGATTTTATTGGTTTCTTCATCTTTGGCGGTCAGCATAATTACCGGAAAAGTATATTTCTCCCGAATTTTACGGCAAAGGGCAAAACCGTTTACCTCGGGCATCATAATATCCAGAATAGCGAGGTCAAGCGCTGTGGTTTCTATACAAGCAAGTGCTTCATTTGCGGAATAAAACTTAAATACGGTGTAGTTTTCATTTTGCAGATAGACTTCTATCAAATCCGCTATATCGTGTTCATCGTCTACAACAAGAATTTTATCACTCATGGCGGGTTCCTCCTTTCAGACATACCTAAGGTATTTCATTATATCAAGGCAGCCTTTGCTATTTATAATTTTCAGCATGAGATTTTATTAAGAATTTCCTAATGCAGAATCTTTTCTACATCTTTTATCTTTCGGCTTTTTTGCGTCCTTTGGTATTAGCCATAAACGACTGAAACGGACGATGCCTGGTATGCGGTTTTCTTCGCAAAGTTTTTGTACGCGCCCTTCTGAAATGCCCCATTTTTTGCGGCTTCCGGGGCAGAAATGTATTCCATAACTTGACCGTCCTTTCGTTTGCAAACAATATTACCTTATATTATATACGGACAACCGAATAATAACAATGTTTGGATAGAATTAATATGATTTATTTTAGTTAATTATATGATGTGTATAATCATATCTAAAGTAGATATGTGAACTGTAAAATGTAGTTGGGTGAAATAATATGAGCTTGTAACTCTTTTAGACGTATCGATAGACCAATTCTTTTTTCCAGACAGGGAAACGGACAAATCCACGCAGCGCAGACAGCTTGACAGTCTGCTTGACGATATGAGCGACAAGGGATTGCACCACAGCAAAAGAGATTAAGGAAGTCGAAACAGAGGACGAATAACGTCCTGCACAAACAGAATACACATTGAGAAGCGTTGCAGCCTTTTGAGGATTGCAGCGTTTTTCTTTTACCCTTGTTTGCAAAAAGCACTTGTCCGTTGTTGTAGGTATTAAGGAGAAAGTTTCATAGCAAGCATAGGAAGCGGGTACCCACTTCCGTATTTTTCCATGCAAATCGATTGTTGGGAAATGTCCCAAACCCTCTAAAAACGGAAAGGAGCGGCAGACATGAAAACAGCTCTGAATCCTGATGGAAACAGAGCTGTTAGAGTGGGAGGTATTTCCGTTACCTCCATTTATAAGTGTAACTGGTCAAATAATAATGAAATGTTATAAATTGGTGCGGAACAAGTACCTCCCTGACACAGGTAATACACAGTTCCGTTTTCAGGAACAGGATAACTTGCTGTAAAAGGAACTGTTTTTTCCAGTTCAGCTTGATTCTCATGGGTTTTGATAAGCACAGTCAGGTTTGGTAAAGGGTTCTTGGTTAAATAATCGAGCAGTTCCTCTGGAATATTTTTTTCTGCGGTGGAACAAACAAGCTCGAGGGAAGGATAAACTGCTTGTGAGACAGCAAGTAAGGCCATGCTGTGTCCTGCCGGATAATCTTGTACCGCACCGGCAAGAAAGCAGAGCTGACGGTAACTTATTTGCTGCCATTTTGTGTCACCTGTCAGTTTTGAAAGGTGTTCAAGTACAACGGCTGCTACTGAATTACCCGAGGGTATGGCGCCGTCATAGGTCTCCTTCGGGCGGCTGATAAGCTGCTCACTGTCCCTTGAATATAAGAAAAAGCCTCCTTGTTCCTGATCCCAGAAATAACTGAGCATCCGCTCCGAAGTATTGATAGCCTGCTGCAGGTATTCAATTTCGTATGTGGATTTGTATAATTCTAATAAGGCAAAGGCATAAAATGCATAATCGTCAAGCTGGCCTGCGTGTGCAGTTTCACCTTCACGCCAGCGAAGTTTCAGTTCTCCATTTTTTCCCATCAGGTTCTCTTGTAAAAAACGCTGGGCTTTCTTTGCGCTTTGGATATATACTGGCTTGTCAAGCATCCAGCCAGCCTTTGCCAAAGCCGCAATCATAAGTGCATTCCAGGAGGTGAGCACCTTATCGTCTTTATGCAGCAGAGTACGGTTCTGCCGGTAGGCGTATAATTTATGAGAAAAACCCTTTATATTGGGCTCTGTTTCAGCATATCGGGAATTGTCTGACAGATTTAAAATATTCTTCCCTTCAAAATT
Source organism: Faecalicatena contorta (assembly GCF_003149105.1). Taxonomy (GTDB): domain Bacteria; phylum Bacillota; class Clostridia; order Lachnospirales; family Lachnospiraceae; genus Muricomes; species Muricomes contortus_C. Next base: position 95,846 of record NZ_QGDS01000002.1, read on the forward strand.
CCCATGTTCAGTTACCCCAAACCAATCACAAAAAATGGTTCCATCCTGCTCACCTAATACATCGTAAACTTCCTGCTTTGTAAATACATAGTATTTTCCTTCCACACCGTCGCTGTCTGCATCCTGTCCGCAGTAAAAGCCGCCATTTTCATCACACAGTTCACGCAGCACATAATCTAAAGTGCGTTCTGCAGTCATCTGGAAAAATGTATCACTTGTGATATGGTATGCTTCCAGATAGGCAAGGGTAAGCAAGGCATTATCATAGAGCATTTTTTCGAAATGGGGTACAAGCCATTTTTCATCGGTGGAATAACGGGAAAATCCGCCGCCCAGATGGTCAAATATGCCGCCCCGGAACATTTGGGTAAGGGTGTGCTTTACCATTTGCAGTGCAGAGGTATCCTTTTCCAGCAGGGAATACCGTAAAAGAAATAATAGATTGTGTGGTGTGGGAAATTTAGGCGCTCCCCCAAAACCTCCCCATTGGGTGTCATACATGTCTTTAAATTGTCCGGCTGCTTTTGTTAGAAGCTTTTTCTCAGGCTCCACCGTTTTACGGTGAGTTTCCTGATGTTTCTTTAATAAAGAGGTGACTTGCTCGCCCTTAGAAAGAAGTGCATCACGGTTACCTCCCCATAATTGTGTGACGGTTGTGAGCAGTTCCATAAGTCCCATTCTGCCGTATGCGGTGACTTTTGACAGGTAAGTTCCGGCCCAAAAAGGTTTTTGTTCCGGAGTCATAATGATAGTAAGCGGCCAGCCGCCGGAGCCTGTAAACATTTGGCATGCGGCCATGTATACCGCATCAATATCAGGCCGCTCCTCACGGTCAACTTTGATGCAGATATAGTTGGAATTGAGCAGGTCGGCTACATCGGAGTCCTCGAAAGATTCGTGGGCCATCACATGACACCAGTGACAAGTAGAATATCCAATGGAAAGAAAAACAGGCTTATCTTTTTCCATAGCTTTTGCAAAAGCCTCCGGGCCCCAGGGATACCAATCCACAGGATTGTGCATGTGCTGTAAAAGATAAGGACTCTTTTCATTCACCAAATGATTAGGAACACTATTTGAGTCAGTCATATTATCACCCTCCCTTCATAAAAAGTATTTTTATTATTATACCCTGAAATAAAAAAGATAAACTAACCCCAGAGCTCATTGGCATCGGTCGCACTTCTGTTCAGGCGTGAGAAATCTGTTTTGACGAATGAACTGGTGGATAACAATAGAAACACCAATCCAATCGTTAAAATAACAATAAAAGTCATAAATGGGGTAACTATAAAGCCGTTAATATCAACAACCAGCCCTTCATTCTTAAGTTCAGCAATGGAAAGACTGGTTTTTTCCAAAACAATCATGCGAAAAAATGCGGTAGCATAAGTCATGGGATTCAAGTAGGAAACAAACCTAAGGGTATCAGGCAGCATCGATAAAGGAATATAGGCACCGGAAAGGAATGTAAGGGGCATTGTTACGGCGGTCTTGACGATCTGGAAGGTTTGACCGTTACGAACCTTAGTTGCCATAAACAGCCCTGCACCTGAAAAGGCAATACCAATAAATATCATTGACATGAGAATATATAACGGTGTAGTCCAAGAAGTGAACTTAATCCCGACGAATAATCCTACCACCAATATCAATACCCCTTGTAAGGTAGAGACTGTAGCGGCAGATAATAATTGTCCCATTGCAACAGCAATCCTTTTAGCAGGAGAGACCAACACCTCTTTCATAAACCCGCTGACCATATCATCAACGGTCGATGATGCTAAATTTAGCGCACTTTCAAACACCGTGGTTATGATAACGCCGGAGAGCATATAGGCGATTGGGTTTTCAATAAAATCATTTTTAAATATAGCACCAAATACATAAACAAAGAAAAAAGGAAATATGAGGGAAAAAACCAGCCCTGTTTTATTTCTTACAAAGGCTTTCAGGCCTCTCTTCCACAATGCAAACACAGTATTCATCTTAAGCATCCTCTCTTATCTTTTTGCCTGTTATCTCCAAGAAAACATCATTAAATGTACCTTTTTTAATCTCTATATTAGTAACGTGTTCTTTATGAACACTGAGAACCTCCAATAGACCGGCCAGGTCTTCAGCCTCTACTCTGTAATAGCCGTCTTTTTTTATATAATTTAAATCATATTCTGCCAGCAGACATTCAAGCGCTGCATCATTTTTTGTACTAATATATGCCTTATCTCTTGTGTACTTTTTCTTCAAAGTGTAGGGTGTATCATGAGCCACGATAACACCGCCGTCGATGATTGCAACTTTATTGCAGATTTCTGCTTCTTCCATATAGTGTGTTGTAAGAAAAATTGTAATATTTCTTTCCTTTTGAAGCTTAATAATATACTCCCATATATGGGCTCTGGTCTGGGGGTCAAGCCCTGTTGTCGGCTCATCAAGAAATAAAACTTTGGGATAGTGAATTAACCCGCGGGCAATTTCTACACGCCGTTTCATTCCACCGGACAAGGCTGCAACCAGTTTTTTTCTTTCAGCCACCAAATCCACCAGCTTTAAAACAAATTGTATGCGTTCTTCTACTTCTCTGTTAGGGATATTATAAAAAACGCAGTGCATTTTTAAATTTTCTTCAATGGTCATTTTGGCATCCAGAGTTGAATCCTGGAACACCACCCCTATAGTTGACCTGACCTCACTTTTTTGTTCGGTAACATCTTTTCCATCGATTAAAAGTGCCCCTGACGTTTTTTCAAATATAGTGCACAACGTATTAATTGTTGTGCTCTTTCCGGCACCATTCGGCCCCAGGAAAGCGAATACACTACCTTCTTCCACATCAAAAGATATATCATTTACGGCAACAAAATCGCCGTATCTTTTTGTGAAGTTTTTAACTTGGATTATTGGTCCCATACGATTTTAGCTCCTCTATCAATTATATTGTGCTTAATGGGGATATTTTGAAAAACTCCACCACTCCAGCCTGCCGTTTTTTTGCAAAATCATGTTTCATTATAACATGGGAATCTTCATTTTTCGATATTTTGTTTTAAGAATATAATGCTTTGAAAAAGAGTCACTTTTGCTGCTCGAAACAAAGAAAAAGACGCTCATTTCTGAACGTCTCATATATATATGAATTGGAACAGTGATATTGTTACCATCACTCTGATATAAAATACATTCTCTATTCCTCTTTTGTATTGAGATAGGCGGCGTTTGCCAGGACTTTCTCAACATCCATCTCCATGAGCAGCGCAAAATCCTCCAGGTGCAAGGAATAATTGCCGCATCCCCAATCTGCTGTTTTCAGGCAGTTGGAGTTCTTAATGTCCGCCAGTGCCGGCCTCACCCTTATGCTTATGCTGTCTCCCAGCTTCTCAGGACCATCGTCACTTTTCTTTGGCAACATAGAGCGAAGCTCCTGGTAAAGCTCCATAATCAGTGAGGGGGCTCTTTTATTTCACTATAAACACTAAACGGTTTATAGGAACTGTATGTTTACAAGAGTTCTTCAAATAAAATGGGTCAGTGGAATCTTTATAAAAGTTTAATTGTTTGACTGCAAACCTTGTCATTTATTGGAAGTTAAAGTATAATTGTGTCTAAAATGATGGAACAATTGCACCGGTTCTTCACAAAAGAATGGCAGCATCAGAAAGCGGGCCAGTGACCATCACAAAGGAGAACACGAAAATGAAGTCTATACAAAAGAAAATAAGCATTTTTATTATTTTACTCATCTTTATCACATCTCTTATGATAACCGTTCTTAGTCTATGGATTTTTTATCAGAATACGGTCTCACAACTAGAAGAAGATACTCAGGCGCTTGCCACTGCATACAGTCTGACAATTAAACAGCAGATACAAGGATTTCAACAGGAAATGGAAATGGCCGCTTCCTTAGACGGAATTACAAATGAGAATCCTGCCGAACGGGATGCTATGCTGGCACAGCTTGCGGAGACAGCCGGATTTGGATATTTTGCGCTGGCAGACAGTCAAGGTATAACGACCAGAGACAGCGATATTCATGAGCGTGAATATTTCCAAAATGCTTTAAATGGTTCAACCTCTATGTCCAGTCCCCTTGTAAATAAAGTGGATGGCAGCGTGACTATCATGATGGCAACGCCGATTAACAATGGTGGGAAGGAACGTGGAGTTTTGTATGGTGGAATTCTTTATGATACCTTCAGTCAGGTTATTAATGATATCCGCATAGGAAACGGAGGATATGCTTTTGTTGTGGATAAAGCCGGCACCATTGTGGCACATCCTGATAGTGAATTGGTGGCGGAAATGACAAACTTCATTGAAACTGCCAAGGAGGACAGCTCTTATCGATCTCTGGCTGGTGTAATCAACAAGATGGTGAAGGGTGAGAGCAGTGTGGACTTTGCGGACTTTGACGGAGAGAATCGAATCTATGCGTTCACTCCCGTGGATACTGCGGAGGGATGGTCAATTGCCGTTTCAGTGCCTGTCAGCCAAATTACCAGCGGTATTTACCGTACAGTAATCTTATGCCTGGCTGCTGCCGGCATTCTGCTATTGATTGGCATCATAGCTGCACTGCGGTTCGCCCGCTCCATTACAAAACCTATTGTTGCGGCTACACAGCGTCTTGAGTTGTTGGCTGAAGGAGATCTGAGTGCACAGATCCCGGAGGTCAGAGGTGAGGATGAACTGGCGAGATTGTCCACAGCTCTTGGGGGGACTGTAACTGAGCTGAACAGTTATATCGGGGACATTTCCGCTATGCTGTCTGGCATGGCTAACAATGATTTTACAGTAACCAGTACGGTGACATACAAGGGTGAATTTATCCCCATTCAAAAAGCACTGCAGGATATTTCCAGTTCCTTAAAGGGAACGCTTTTGACCATTAATTCTTCCACGGAACAGGTCAGTATGGGAGCTGAACAAGTAGCAAGCGGAGCTCAGGCTTTGGCAGCAGGATCCACTGAGCAGGCGGCTTCTATTCAGGAATTGAATGGCTTGATTACAGAGGTGGCAGATCAGGCACAGAACAACGCGGTAAATGTAAAAATTGCCACACAACATGTGGAGAAGGCAGTCGAAGGTATCCATACCGGTAACGAGCACATGCAGCAGCTTACCCAGGCAATGACGGAGATTGGCCAGGCTTCCGACAAGATTGTCAATATTACCAGAGCTATTGAAGATATTGCATTCCAGACAAATATCCTTGCCCTGAATGCCGCCATTGAAGCAGCTCGTGCGGGCAGTGCAGGGAAAGGCTTTGCCGTAGTCGCCGATGAGGTTCGCAATCTTGCTGCTAAATCAGCGCAGGCCGCCAAACAGACCGCGGAGCTGATTGGCAGTTCTGTGAACACCATTTCCAAGGGGGCAGAAATCACTACACAAACAGCCGATATACTAAATCAGGTTGAAGAAAGTGCCCTTCAAATTACCGAGAGCTTTTCCAAAGTTGAACAGGCTTCTTCCCGGCAGACAACCGGTATTGAGCAGATCAACATCGGGCTTACCCAGGTTTCTTCTGTTGTGCAGACGAATGCTGCTACGGCAGAGGAGAATTCTGCAACAAGCGAGGAGATGTCCGCCCAGGCAGCGACTCTGCGTGAGCAGGTTGGCAAGTTCAAGCTGGACATGGTGAGCGAATAAACATTCGTGATTACAGTGCCTCATTATCAAAGTTTAGCAGTTCAGTCATAGCCCTCCCTCTGTATGAATAGACTATATCATAATAAATGGAGAGGGCATGAAGATGAATAATAACCCTAACAGCCAGTGCAACTATAAGGTAAACGCGCCATACCCACCGATATGTGTGAATGGACAAAATGCTGTTTATGCCAGCGAAATGCTCAGCAACGTGGGTGGTGTTGTTTCTGAGATGAGTGATGTCAGCCGGTATTTTTACAATGCAGTTGTAACTGGCCAGGAATATAATTCCATTGCGGAATGCTTCCATCATATAAGCATCGTTGAAATGCACCACCTTAATATATTTGCAGAACTTGCGTTACTGCTTGGGGCAGATCCCCGGCTCTGGAGCGGGCGGACACATAAACACTGGTGGACTCCTGCCTATAACCAATACCCACGGGAAATGCGGCCCCTGATAAGCTGTTCGATCAAAGCGGAGCAGGAAGCTATCTATAAATACAGTAAGCAGGCAGATTCCATCCGGGACAGAAATATCGTGGCTATATTGGAGCGCATTATATTGGATGAAGAACGTCATATCCAGATTTTCAATGAAATGTATCAGCATATATAAAAGTGTGTTTTGGGGTATAATTTTACAGGCTTACAGCGAATGAACAAAACGTACCTTGTAAAGAGAGAGCACAATTTGCATTGTTGAAGGTATCAAGAGTAAACCACTTTTCTTGAACGATTTAAGTGTTCATAAAAAGTGGTTCTTTTATTGCTTAAAATACAGAACGATGCAATTCGGTACCTTAGTAGGACTGCAAAGGGTATATGGGTTCCAAAGCCACATCACACCTTCTCATAATTGTTCATATACTATTACTATCATTGTTCATAAAGGAAGTGTAGATATGCCACGATTTTCACCTAATGGCCCAAATTCAGGCGGTCCAATGCCTATGGGTCCTCCGCCATCTGTTACACCGCAAAGAAGCGCACAAGCGCGTGCAGGGACACAAAGAGTCAGTCCTGGTTCTATTCGAAATTGCATTGGAAGATTTACTTATGTATGGTTAAGTAATGGACATGAATTTTGGCTCTTCCCTGTTCAGGTCTGGGGTGACAGCGTTGCAGGTTTCCGATGGGATAGACGTTTTGGATGGTCTTATACTGGAATTTCATTAAGACGTATTGATATGTTTACCTGCTCATGGTAATCCTGTTCCAGTCCTCTTTTCATTTATATATCAAAAAGGATTGTTGTAGAATTAATGTCAATAACTTAAGACAGAAGATTTTCTGTTTTTTAAATACTTTTTCTGCTGTATAACAATTCCTATGATGATTCGCGGATTATTAAAAGACGCTGCTAAAAGCCGATACTATTCATCGGCCTTAGAAGATTGATAAGCAATCAGTACGATATCCCGATTTGTATCTTGTTTTAACCTTTCCTGAAGAGCGTTGATTTCAGAAACACAGGACTCTGGAATATCTGCAATTTCATATTTATTATCCATGATTTTCACCTCCAAAGAGTAGTATGTGAAAAATCGAATGATTTATGCAAGAGAAGCCATGGCCTTCTCTTGGTTTAAAATAAATATGTTTGAGTTAATAAAAAGTGATTGCAAATGTACTCAACATGTATTATCATACAACCATAAAATAATCAATAAATTCACAACGATTAGTCTGCCAGGTTTATTGATGCATATAATTTTGAACTTCAGGAATGGATTAATTCTATAAAAGAAGGACGGGTAGATGGTCCTAATGCATGGGATGGATATGTTGGTCAGATAAGCGCCAGGGCGGCATTAAAAGCCAGAGATGAGCAAAGAGTGGTTAAGATTGAATCTCAAACAAAACCAAATTTTTATAATTAAGACAATAGACGACGGTATCAGGGACATTGGCAGATGAGTAGTCCTTGATATCGTCGTGTCTGTTATTTGTAAAAATGGATTATCCTGATATCAATCGGGATGGTAAAGGAATGAAAGAGGAATGAGAGAAAAAATGACATTTCGGTTAAGAATTATGTTGTCTATAATAATAGTTACAATATCGGGCTTGAGCGCGTTTTTTTTCTTTACGTATTATGTTGCCACAGATTTGGTTGAGAACAATTATGCAAAAAGTCTGACGAATTCAATGAAGCTGCGGATGGAGCAGATTGATGAAGATATGCGCGATGCTTATCAAAAAACAATTGCTATAAGCGTGCAGGATGAATTGAATAGTGTCATAAATGCATATATGAAAGACACAAGTCAAAATGTGGAAGGTTCTTTAAAGGTGTCAGAGTACTTAAGATCTCAGAATGATTCCCCAGACTTTATTGATGAAATTTTTTTGTACATAGCGGAAGCAGAGCAGATTATAAGTTCACAGGAGTATAGAGACATTATAGAAGTAAAAGACAGCAGTCAGTATCCGTGGATTGTTAATCAGGGTACAGGACTTCAGCCGTTAGTTACAACCGGAATGGGCGGAAGTAAAATGACTACAGTTTATTTATATGCAAAACCAATTTATGCAGAGGATGACAAGTATATTGGGACAGTCGGAGTCAGTATAAATGAAAGGTCAATGTACTATAAATTACTGGATTCAGGCAAAGTTTCAGAAGAATATTTTTTGCTTGACGGGGAGGGAAATATCTGCTCTGCGCGGCAGTCATTAGGGTTGAATAATCATATTTCCGATTTGATTGATATTTCTCTGGATAAGAAAAGAATAGAAATGGGAATTGGTGAGTATGAAGGGCGAAAAAGTATTTATACCACAGTGAAATCATCTTTTTCAGAATTTACGTTACTTGGAATCTCTGAACATGCGGCACTTATTTCCGATTTGAAACAAACTCAATGGTTATTTACTTTGATGTTATTTGTAGTCATTATTTTAGCTCTAATTCTGGCTAACAAAATTGCAGATATGTTGAACAAGCCTTTAAAGAATCTTATTTATGCAATGGAAAGAGTTGGACGCGGTGATTTTGGTACCCGGGCAAGGGTTGATAAAGGAGACGAATTTTATCAGCTCAGTAATCAGTTTAATGGGATGGTTGCCCAGATTGATGGATTAATCAATCAGGTAGTAGATGAACAAAAAAATGCAAGGCAATCGGAACTGCGGGCGCTGCAATATCAGATTAAGCCGCATTTTATGTATAACACTTTGAACTCTATTAAGTATATGGCAATTATGCAGGGGAATGAACGTGTCGGTAAACAGTTATCTGCATTTATAGAATTACTTGAAGCGAGTTTGAACAAGGGAAGCGATTTCAGTACACTGGGGTTTGAAATACAACTTGTGAAAGACTATGTTTCTCTGCAGAAGTATCGTTACATGGGCTGCTTTAGCATGATATATGATATTTCGGAAGATGCCGAAAAATGTTTTGTGCCCCGCTTTATGCTTCAGCCGCTGGTAGAAAATTCGATTCTGCATGGAATGGATACTAAGCGTAATGATAATGTAATTAAAATACATGCGGATGTTATTGGAGACAGGCTCCATATTGAAGTTGAGGACAATGGAAAGGGAATGACTAAGGAGCAGAAACGGGCAGTTTTGCATCATGAGGGGGACACAAAAAGGCAATTTAATGGAATCGGTGTTTTTAATACAAGTGAAAGGTTACGTTTGTTCTTTGGTGAGGTAATACAATTTAATCTTCAGACGGAAATAGGAACTGGCACAAAATATATGATTGAAATTCCGGCCAGCACGGAAATGGAGGAAGGCGTATGAAAAGAAGTATTATAAAGCGAATGGTATCCTGCGCCGGCTGCCTTTTTTATCTTGTGATTTGCTTAAGCGGGTGTGCCTCGGGAACGATGCTTGAGGAAGAAGAAGTCTGGAATATCGGAGTGGTTTTGAAAACCATGGATAGTGAGCATTGGCGGGGAATCCGCTCGGGAATGGAGAATGCTGCAAGGCAGAATAATGTGAATCTTACATTGTTTTATCCCAGTAACGAGTGGGCCGAAGACGAACAGGAGGTTATTGTAAGGGATATAATGGAATCAGAGATTGATGCTTTGATTATTGCCCCCTGTAATTCTACAAACACAGGCTGGATTGTTGATCTGGCCAAAGAAAAAGGAATTGAATTATTTACCGTTGACACACGCTCCCTGGATCGTGACATTCCCTATATAGGGGTAGACAATATGGAGGTCGGAAAACTGGCAGCCCAATGTCTTGACCAAAACCTTCCGGATAGTGCGAAGATGGCAATGATAGCAGGAGGAGGAAAACAGGCCCAGACGGTTGACAGAATTGATTCATTTCAAAAAGAACTTAAGAATATACGTGGTATTGAAAAAGATGCTATTACAATAACAAAAGAACACGGCAGTTATACCGATGCCCTGCACGTAACGAAAGAGTTAATAAATGATGGGGTTAAGGGGTTATTTTGTGCCAGTGCAGTTATGGGGCTGGGGGCTGCCGCCAGTGCAGAAGAAATGGGGAAGGATATTTGTATCGTGGCAATTGACACCCAGGATGATGCAATTAAGGCGGTCCAAAGAGGAGACATCTACGGGTTGATTGCTCATTCGGGATATGAAGTGGGCCAGACAGCTGTTGAAACTGTGGCAGAGCGTTTAGAGGACGGCCCAAATGCAGTAAAAAACAATGTATATATAAGTTGTGAACTGATGACGAAAGAAAATATTGAGGAATATCTTGATTAAAGGGGGGCCGGGTAATGAAAAAAGTTCTGATTATAGATGATGATGCATTGGTAAGAATGTTTCTCAGGCAAATTATTCCATGGGAGGATGAGGGATACAGGATAATTGGAGATGCCAGGGATGGTGAAGAAGGGTTTAAGATATTCAAAGAGTTTCACCCGGATATAGTGGTTACCGATGTGAGTATGCCTGTTATGAATGGGATTGATTTTCTAAAAAGAATAAAAGAGGAAGGTTTTCAGGGCGGGGTTATTATGCTCAGCTGCCATGAGGACTTTGAATATGTAAAAACAGCAATGGCATTAGGGGCAGACGAGTATATTTTAAAAAATCATTTAAATCAGGAAGTGCTCCTTGAGGTTCTGAAAACTGTAGAAAAGCATATGGACAAGCGCCTTCATGAAATAAACCAACAGGACGAACTGGTTACATTTGCTCAAAAAGGTATGATAGAGATTAGAAAGGAAGTGCTGCAGAAATTATTAGACAATGAATGTTCAATGGATGAACAAAAAATGCTTCTTGAAACGGCCTATATAACTGGAACTTTTCGTCAATGTGCAGTAGTATTAGCCCGTTTGCCGATAGAACAAAGAGCAAAGAAAGATACATTTTATGAATTGTGCCAGCAAATATCCATAAGTAATAATGCAGCCATGGTTGTGATGAGGGAAAGAGTATGTGTGTTTCTGGTGGATTTAACAGAGTTCCCGTCTACAATAAAGCAGTACGAAATATTTATGACGCTTCAGAAAGTGGTACATGACTATATGTGGGAATATCTGGGGGTTAAGCTGACTACGGGAAGCAGTGAAGTGTGCAGTAAGGAAGGCGCATTGGCAAGAGCTGTAAGGCAGGCGGAAAATGCCTCTATGCTGGGGTTTTACGAGCGGGGCGCCTGGGGATATCCTGATAGTAAAAAAATGAGAAATGTTTGTCCTAAGGAGGCCGAGAAGCTTGCAGCAGACCTCCCCTATCTGATAAACCTCGGTGATGAGGTTACGCTGGAAAAATCGTATGAAAATGCTGTAAATGCAATTAAGGAAGAAAAGGTTCTTCCTCAGATAGTGTGTGACTGGATACGCAGATGTGATATGGCCGGAGAAATCATAAGACCGGAAAAAGAATATGCTCAACTAGAATCAATAGAGCAGATAGAAGACTACATGAATGAATATATATTATTGCTGTATGAGAATCGTTCCTCCAAAACTCCGGATAATGTTTCGCTTTCGATTAAAAATGCAGTGAAGTATATTAAAGAGCATTTTAATGACGGCTGTTCATTGAACGAAGTTGCAGAACATGTTAGTCTTACACCCACGTATTTGAGTGCAAGATTTAAAAAAGAGATGGGAATCTGCTTTGTGGAATATTTGACGGAGGTAAGAATAAAGCAGGCACAGTGGTTATTAAAGCAGAGCAGACATGAATCTGTCAGAGGTATTGCGGAGCTGTCAGGATTCACTGATTATCAGCATTTTTGCAAAGTATTTAAGAAAAAGGTAGGATGCAGTCCGGCGGTCTTCCGAAAAGCAATATAATAAATCGTAAAAAAACACAACTTACAAAAAAATACACCCTAAATCATTGATAAACAAATATCAAGCGATTTGGAGGTGTGTTTTTTTTAATTAAAACGAGAAAGTGCATAAAATAAAACAATTTTGGCGTAAATGAGGCGATATGTTAAAAGTATAAAAATATGTATACTAGTTACAAATAGGGAGACGGAAAGGAGGGGGAAATGTGATAAATGCACAAAATTCACTGGTGCTGGAAATGCGGAATGTGGTTAAGGTATTCCCTGGTGTCCGGGCATTAGATGGTGTTAATCTCCAGGTCCAGGCAGGAAAAGTTCATGTGATTTGCGGAGAAAATGGTGCCGGAAAATCGACGCTTATGAAAGTGATTAACGGAACATACGAAGCCGATGAGGGAGAAATGTACTTTGAAGGTGAGGTCATCGGAAAACACAGTGTGCAGGACACGATGCAAATGGGTATAGCAATGATCTATCAAGAACTTAACCCGGTTATGGATATGACAATTGCTGAGAATATTTATTTGGGCAGGGAGCCGAAAAAGAGAGGGTTTGTAGATTTTACCAAGATATACAGTGATACTCAGAACTTGCTGGATATGCTGAATATTTCTTTCAATGCACACCAAAAAATGAGAGAACTGTCTATTGCCGGACATCAGCTGGTGGAGATTGCCAAAGCAATTTCCATGAATGCGAAAGTAATTATTATGGATGAACCATCTTCGGCAATTGCTGATGCGGAAATAGAAATTCTATTTGGGCAAATCTCAATGCTAAAGGAAAAAGGGGTAGCCATCCTGTATATTACCCATAAGATGGATGAAATCTTCCGTATTGCTGATGAAATTACAGTTATTCGTGATGGTCAGTGGATAGAAAGCGGACCTGCTTCTGAATATGATGCAAACAAACTGGTTGCCAGTATGGTCGGCCGGGAGATTAAAAACATATTTCCTAAAGAAGATATTCCTATTGGGGAGGTTGTGCTGGAAGTGAAAGAGCTGACACAGGAAAAGCCTGATGGAGGCCGCTTTCAGAATATCAGCTTCCAGCTTCGAAAAGGTGAAATTTTAGGTTTTGCAGGTTTGGTTGGTGCAGGCCGAAGTGAAGTGATGAAAGCTATATTTGGAATTGATAAGTATACATCGGGAGAGGTCCTGATTGACGGAAAGCCTGTTCATATCCATAATACCGCTGATGCAATCAAGGCCGGTATCGCAATGGTATCTGAAGACCGCAAGGGGTATGGGCTGGTATTGGGGCGTAACATAAAAGACAATATATCTTTAGCGACACTTTACAGTTATAAAAAGGGCTTATTGCTCGACGACAAGGAAATTATGAAACGCTCGGATGAAATGGTTGATCTTCTTAATATTAAAATTGCCGGTCTGGATGTGAAAGCGGAGACGCTGTCCGGTGGAAACCAGCAGAAAGTTGTATTGGCGAAATGGTTAGCCGGTGATGTAAAGATCATGATTTTGGACGAGCCGACCAGAGGTATTGATGTAGGAGCTAAAAGTGAGATACATAAACTTATGTGTAAGTTTGCCAGACAGGGTATGGCAGTAATAATGATTTCTTCTGAGTTGCCGGAGGTCCTGGGAATGTCAGACAGGGTCGTGGTAATGCAGGAAGGCCGAATCAGCGGAGTTCTTGCCCGCTGTGATTTGACGCAGGAGCGCATTATGAAATATGCAACAGGGGGAAAAGAAAATGAGTAAGCATAATAAAGAAAAAAGGTTTAATTTCGGCGAGTTTTACGGCAGGTGGGGAACACTGATGATTCTGATTATCATTGTAGTCTTGGCTTCCGTATTCGTACCAAACTTCGTTAAGCCGCGAAACTTATCAAATATACTGCTGCAGAACGGTGTGGTTGCTATGCTGGCATTTGGTGCAACGTTTATCATTATTTTGGGGCACACAAATATTGGATATGGTTCAGAGCTGGCATTTATAGGATGTATCGCCTGTCTGCTTATGATCAGGCTGCAGGAAATTATGCCCCCGGTATTAGCGGCAATTATAACTGTAATTGCGGCAATTATAATCGGTTTATCCATTGGTGCGCTTAGTGGTTATATAATAACGAAATTCAATATTCCGGCGTTTATTATGACTCTGGCTATCATGACAATGGCCCGCGGAGGCGCCTTATTGATTACAAATGGAACTCCGGTGTCCGGGATGGATGCGGCTTTTAACTGGCTGGGACAAGGATTTATCGGGCCGATTCCTACTTCGGTAGCCATTATGTTAGTTTTATTTATGATTGCCTGGATACTTCTTAATAAAACTGTATTCGGACGGCATATATACGCGGTAGGCGGAAATGAAAATGCTGCCATCGCATCAGGTATCAAATCGAAAACAGTAATTAAAAAGGCATTCTTGTTAGACGGAGCAATCACCGGTATTGCAGCGGTGGTATTTATGGCGCGGCAGGCTTCGGGAACACCGGCGGGTGGTCTGGCATATGAGTTTGATGCAATCACAGCCGTAATTGTGGGCGGTACTTCCATCGCCGGAGGTTCCGGGAATGTCAGCGGAACAATCATTGGTGCGATTATTGTAGGTATCATTAACAATGTGCAAAACCTGCTTCATGTCAATACGTATTGGCAGCAGGTGATTAAAGGGGTCGTAATCTTGCTTGCTATTATTCTCGACGTAGTTACAAAGCGTGCAGCAGAAAAAGCAAGGAAGTGACAATGTAAAGTAACTAAATATAAAAAGTGAAAGGAAAGGGTTAGGAAGAAGTTATGAAAAAACGATTGGCAATGATTCTGGCAGCAGGGCTCATGGTAACAAGTCTGGCGGGCTGCGGCGGCAGCAGTGACAGTTCAAGTAGTTCGGATAATGGCAGTGACGGCGGTGACGTATTTACTGTTGCTTACTGTAATTCAGGTGATTCGGATGTGTTTGACAAATTAAAGAAGGATACTTTCAATGATTTGGTTGGTGATGATGCAACAATTAAAGTAGTAAATTCTGAAGCCAATATGGATCCGCAAAAACAGTTAAATCAAATTGACGATGCAATTATGCAGGAAGTTGATGCGATTATTGCTGTTCCCATTGACTATTCCGGGATCACCCCGGGTGTTCAAAATGCGAACCAGGCTGATATTCCGGTTATATGCCTGGGTATTGAATCAGAAGGCGGTGAGTATACCTTTGTAGGCTGTCAGAATAGAGATGCAGGAGTAATGCAGGCGGAGTATATGGCGGAAGAATTGCCTGATAATGCAAAAGTACTTTACCTGTCTGGAACTCCGGGACTTTATCACTCTGTAGAACGTCACGATGGCTTCTTTGAAACGATGAAAGAAAAGCGTCCCGATGTTGAAATAATCGCAGAAATGACGGGCGAATATACCCGGGACAAGGCGCAGAAAGTGGTAGAAGACTGGTGTCAGTCATATGATGCGTTTGATGCCATTGTTTGTGCAAATGACCAGATGGCACTGGGTGCTGTTGAGGCTCTTAAAGCTGCGGACAGATTAGATGGTGTTTTAATTGCAGGTGTTGACGCTACTGATGAAGCTATGCAAAAAATTAAATCAGGAGAGATGGCAATTTCCATCCGTCAGTCAGCAGATGCATTAGCAAAAAATTGCTATGAAACAATTCAGAAATTACAAAAGGGTGAAGATCCGGGAGAACGTGTTATTGTTGATTTTGAACCGGTAACAATTGATAATGTGGCAGATTATCTAAAATAAAAACATTAGGAGGTATTGCTATGATAAACGGAGAAAGAGTCATTAAACGTCCCCTGAGATGGGGCATGGTTGGAGGCGGCCGGACCGCTAACGTAGGATATAAACATCGCCAGGGAGCGCTTCGCGATAATACAGCATTTGAACTTGTGGCGGGAGCTTTTGATATTGATCCGGAGCGTGGAAAAGATTTTGGGGTGAATATTGGTGTAACCTCAGAACGCTGTTATCCGGATTACAAAACAATGTTTGCCGAAGAAGCGAAACGGGAAGATGGAATAGAAGTGGTTACAATTGCAACACCAAATGGAACCCATTATGAAATTACGAAAGCTGCATTAGAAAGCGGGCTTCACGTAATCTGCGAAAAGCCACTCTTCTTTGAAGTTGAACAAGGTCTTGAAATGAAAGCTTTAGCAGAAAAAATGAATAAAATTGTTGGGGTTACATATGGTTTTTCCGGAAGTCAGTTGTTATTACAGATGCGTCAAATGGTAAAAAACGGAGACCTTGGCGATATACATATGGTTGAACTTCAATATACCCACGGATTCGGGTGTGACGCGGCTGGTGATGTAAAGAGCGAAGGACAAAAATGGAGAGTAGATCCAAAGGTAGCAGGCCCATCCTTTGTACTGGGAGATTTGTCTACACATACATTCTATATGTCCGAATTGATTTGCCCGGATTTAAAGCTGAAACAGATACTTTGCGACCGTCAGTCTTTTATTGGCAGCCGTTACCCATTGGAAGATAATGCTTACGTATTAATGAGATATGAAAACGGAGCAGTAGGCAGATTGTGGACTTCGGCTGTGAATGCAGGATGTATGGACGGTCATCGTATCCGTATCATCGGTTCTAAAGCTTCTGTTGAATTCTCAGATAATCAGCCAAATGAGCTGATTTACCAGGTGCAGGGAGAACCAATCCGTAAGATGATCCGTTCAATGCCTTATCTGTATGATGAATGCAATGCTGATGAACGTTTAGGTGCATTACATGCTGAAGGATTGATTGAGAGCTGGGCTAATATTTATCTTAAATTTGCAATTGCCATTGAAGCTAAAAATAATGGGGATGAAGAGACATTAAAGAATCTTGTGTATCCTGACTTAGATGCGGGTATTGAGGGGATACGCTGGGTTACCAAATGTGTAGAATCGGCCGATAAAGGCGGTGTTTGGGTAGATTTCCAGGAAATAAATAACCAGGAGGAAATAATATGAAACTAGCAATATGTACAGATGTATTTGCAGATTTGTCTTACACAGATATGCTTGACAAAGTAAAGTCTTTAGGAATTGACGCAGTAGAAATGACAGCAGGGGGCTGGGGCGCCCGCAAACATTGCAACACTGCAGAACTGCTGGAGGATGAAAGTAAACTGGCTGAATTTAAAGAGGAGCTAAGCAAAAGGAAGATGAGAATTGCAACGCTGAATACATCCTGCAATCCGCTGTGGCCGTCTGATACCGGCGAAGAGTATAAAAAGTCTATGTATGCGTGTGCAGATCTGGCAGAAAAGCTTGAGGTTAAGAAAATTGTAGCAATGGCAGGTCTTCCGGCAGGTAATGCTGCAGATACTACACCTAACTGGATTACGTCCACTGTCTCATGGCCTGGCTTTATGGCCCCGGCCTATGAATATCAATGGAAAGTTACAATTGAATTCTGGAAAGAGTTTTCTGCGTACTGTAAAAAGAAAGGAATTGAACAGATTGCTATCGAAGAATTCCCCGGAACTATGGTGTGGTCTGTGGAGACAATGTTAAAGCTAAGAGAGGCCACGGACCCAATCATCGGTATTAACCTCGACCCTTCCCATATGATGATTCTGGGAGCCGATCCAATTGCGGCTGCACGTGCATTAAAAGGATGTATTTTCCATGTGCATGGCAAAGATGCGCGAATTGAGCGGGGATTAGCAGATGTGAATGGTATCCTTGAGCCAAGGCCGGTTACTGAATCGGCTGACCGGGTATGGAATTATGTTGCAGTTGGCTGTGGTAAAGATCTTCAGTGGTGGAAGGAATTTTTCTCAGTACTCAGCATGATGGGTTATGACGGTGATGTATCTTTGGAGATGGAAGATTTAACAATGTCGGTTGAGGCAGGGGTTCTGACTTCAATTGATGCATTGCAGCAAACAATAAGCAAATAAAAATAATAAAGCGAACATTCAAGTATTCTTAATATGAAGACCGAAAATGTTCGCTTTTTATCAATATGGAGGTAAAGATATAATTATGAAAATAGCATTTGATGTAGATGTGTTAGCAAAACAAATGGATATCAACCGCATGGTTCACCAGGCAGCCGATTGGGGATACAAGTATATTGAGCAGTCTCCTCATCCCAGAATCAATCCCTTTTACAAACATCCGCTCTTTTCAGCAGAATGTGAAAAGGAGTATAAAAAAGCACTGTCTGAAACAGGGGTGGAAATATCTTCGTTTATCGTAGTATACCGCTGGTCCGGGCCTACAGAGGAAGAGCGGCAGATGGCCGTAAAAAACTGGAAAAGAATTATTGAAATTGCAGTTAATATGGGTGTGCGGGTAATTAATACAGAATTGTCAGGTGATCCCAATATGGCAGAAATCTGTAATGGTATGTGGTACCGTTCTATGGAAGAATTGCTTCCGATTATCGAAAAAGAAGGGCTTCGGGTAGAGATTCAATCTCATCCATATGACTTTAGTGAATTTAATAATGAGACTTGTGATCTTGTAAAATCACTTCGTTCAAAGCATCTTGGCTATGTTTATTCAGTGCCCCATACATTTTTCTATGATGAAGGCAAAGGGGATGTCAGAAACATGCTGAAATATGCTGGTGATGAACTAACCCATGTGCTGTTTGCCGATACTTATAACCATACAAAAGATTGCCACTATATTGTAAATCCACCCTGGCTAAATAAAAGAGGTAAAATCGATGCATGTGTGCATCAGCATCTGGCTATGGGTGAAGGCGAAGTAGATTTTGACGGTGTTTTTGAAACATTGCGGGAAATGGATTTTGTTAACCGCCAGCTAAGAAACGATGCGCCAAAAGTGGGCGGCGATAATATAGCTTGTGTATCTATGTTTGGTTTTCCGGAAAAGATGGCAAAGCAGGCTCCCGAAGCAAGAGAACGGATTGAAAGAGAACTTTTAGGCAAGCAGCAACCGTAGAAAAAAGATTTTGTTTATTTATGCCCTCCAACGAGAAATATTTTTCATCATTTCTGGCAAACTATAACCGTTAGGAGGTGTTCAGCATGAATATAAATTTTGATGCGGTATATTATGAGCCAGGTACGCTTGATTATGAGCTGGGGCAGATGCTGCAGAGCAAATACGCAAACCTGCCCTGGATACAGATAGAGAGTCACAACCGCATACCGGAAATGACAGCGGCGGATAACCGGGACTTTCCAAAGTTAAAAAACCATCTGATTATCGGAGTCAGAAAGACACATCGATATGTGCCGAACCATAAGGTTTCGGACTGGCTGGTACCTTATACATCCTCAGGCTGCAGGGCAATGTGTCTATACTGCTATCTGGTATGCAATTACAATAAATGTGCCTATCTGCGTCTGTTTGTCAACCGCGAGCAAATGCTGGGCAGGCTGCTTAAAAAAGACGCTGCGGCTCCTGTACCGCAGACCTTTGAGATTGGAAGCAACAGCGATCTTCTGCTGGAAAACACAATAACGGATAATTTATCCTATACAATCGAACGTTTTGCGCGTGAAGGCCGCGGGAGCCTGACGTTTCCCACAAAATTTGATATGGTAAATCCGCTGCTTAACCTTGACCACCAGGGGAAGACTATATTTCGTATGAGTGTGAACCCGGAGGAAATAATAAGACGCATAGAGCTGGGGACCTCCCCGCTGCCAGCAAGAATCCGCGCGCTGAACGACATGGCGGAGGCGGGATATCCGGTAGGAATGTTGATTGCACCCGTAATCCTTCTTCCGGACTGGAAGAGCCTGTATGGTGAACTGATACAGCGCCTGGCAGACGAGCTGAGCGACAAGGTCAAGCAGAATGGCTTTATAGAAATTATACTAATGACATACAGCTTCGTACAAAATGCCATTAATACTGACGCATTCCCAAATGCCGTACAGCTTTTCGACAGAGAAACCATGACTGGACGCGGGCGCGGAAAATACTGCTATCGAAACGATATCCGTGCAGAGGCCGAATCCTTTTTACGGGAAAAGCTTTCGCGGCAGTTAGGAACCATGCAGATATTGTATATTTCATAAAACTTAATTAAGTTATAAAATTGCTTCGTTTATTGAATACTGAACCTCAATGTGGTCGCTCACAAAATATGTGTCGTCACCACCCGGAAGTTTCCAATTTACACTAACGCTTCCCGGCTGAAAGTAACCATTCTGTTCTTTGTAATCAGAATAGGTTACATACCACGGCACCAGCGAGCTGCCTTTCCCGTTTTCGTCCATGTATCTGTCCTCGGTATCAAAACGTATAATATTGCCATTATTGTCAAAGGTAAATCTTCCTTTGGCAGTAACGCCCTTAAATGAAATCTTACCTTCAACGGTGCAATCGTCAACGGCTGTCCAGGACACATATTCCTGTAAAAACAAGGACGGCATATACACTGCGTCTGCCAACGCCGTTATCAACTGACCTTGGTCCATTTCTGCCCCAGTAGAGCAGAAAAGCCGGAACTGCTTGGCAAGCACACCTGTCATAGAGCCGAATCCATCCAACATGCTATCTTTGGCCTGCAATGGAATCCCTGCAATTCGTCCTGACAAGAAAGCATGCCGGTCGGGTCTGCCTACAAAATTAACCTGCATGAATTTAATTTTAATTGGTTTTTTGCCTGCCGACATACGAAACTTAGTGTTATGAAAATATATCAGCATGTTATCCATAAGAGGCTTTCCTATATAGCCCCCGTTGATGATGTGCTGCCGGAGCAGAGCAGGCAGCTCAGCAACATCATCTTCTGTAAATATACTATGTATGCTTCTTTGCATATTTGTTTCGGTCAAAGAATCTTTTACATCTGTCAGATATTGTTTCCAAAGTCTGCCGCCGGGTATTGCGAAGTAAATCACTATGATTGCCAGTGCAATCAAAACTATCACTATCCAAAGCATATATTCCACCTCTATTCTTATTTTTGTCGAGCAGTATCGCTTTCTACAACGACTGTTTTAGCAATTAAATCGTGTATTCCTCTATGGTCTTTTCTGAATAAAAATCCAATCAATACAAAGGGCAGAATATTAATTGTATCCAATATCGGATTTTGTTGACGCGACCTTTAATTTCATTTTACCCAATGTTGCATGTACTTTTTAAATTCTATTCTACCACTTTGAAAGAAACCCGTAAACCTTTAAAATAGAATCTCAAAACTGTCTTTTGATTTTTTAAGTTTATTTGCTATAATACCGCTTTACAAGAATATATACCGGCAGGCCCAATAAGGTGATGGCGATGCTGCCAATAGACAGCAGTCTGGCGAAAGAACCTGACAGGAAAAGCTGGCTTACCATTACATATAGGCCGCTTAAAATTGCTAAAACAGGTATGATGGGATAAAAAGGTACCTTGTATTTACGTGGAAGGTCAGGTTTTGTTCTGCGCAGTTTCATTACACAAGCGAAGGTCAAGGTATAAAAAATCCAGCAGGAGAATACCGCAAGATCAGTCAGCATATCAAATTTGCCGCTTAAAGAATAAAGGCAAGCCAAAAACCCCACTAAGATGATAGAATTGGCCGGAACCCGATTTTTATTCAAACTGCCCAGGCGGTTGCTTGCGGGCAAAGTATTCTGGCGGGCCAGCAGGTAGGCAACGCGGGAGCCGGACATCAGGAACCCGTTGGCAGCTCCGATAACGGAAATGATAATGCCGATTTTAATCAGCAGGCCGCCTATTGGCCCAAAAATCTGCATAGCCACTGCGGAAGCAGGAGACTCCAAATTCATAAGCTGATCCGCCGGTATTACCCACAAATAAGCTATGTTGATAATGAAATATACAGCCATGATGATAGAAACACCGCCAACGATTGCCCGGGGAAGATCTCTGCTGGGATTTTTCATCTCGCCTGCGATAGTTCCTACATTAGTCCAGCCCTCAAAGGCAAAGAGTACTGCCAGCAGTGTAGAGCCGAGAACGGCTGCCGAGTTTTTACCCTCTGCAACCATTGGGGTAAAGACAGGGTTATTTCCGCTGCCGAAAATAAAGCCAAAGATCATTAAGAGTAACAGGGGTATCAATTTGCATATGGTAGAGACTACTTGGATGCCGCCGGCAGTTTTAGAACCCAGTGTATTCATGATAACTAAGGTGATGATTACAGCCATAGCTATGGGCAGAGCGTACTGCATGCCTAAGTAGGCACCCAGCTCTGAACCAACCTTCACGCCATAGCCTGCCAAAAAGGCGGGGTAAAAAATCACTGTCTGCATCCAACCGGCCAGGAAGCCGATTTTTTCGTTGTAAACCTCACCCAGATAAGCTACCATGCCGCCTGTCTTTGGAATAAGGATTGCCACCTCCGCAAAGGTGAGGGCAGCTACTATGCTTGCAAAACCGCCCGCAATCCATGCCAGCATACCCATGCCGGGAGCGCCGCCCGTGGCCTGATAAATGGCATACGGCTTAAAAAATACGCCTGCACCGATAACGCAGCCTACGACAATTGACATGGCTGTTGCAACGCCTAAATTCTTCTTAAGTCCTTGATTATTTTTCATAGTGTTTTCTTTTCTCCTTTACTGCCTGCAAAATTAGGTCTGTTTTCTCTAAGCTGCCATATATTTTCCCATTACTGCGCTTAAAAAAATATTATATCATATTATTTAACATAAAAAGACATAACTTCCTTTGGCAGGAAGCTACATCTTTCTGGTGTAATAGTGCAAAAAAGATTTTGGGTTACAGGAACGGATCAATCCCTGGAATTTACATATCGGAAGCCACGATAGTTTCCTCCTGGCGATTTTACAGGCATCGCTTCTGCCTGACGCTGGGTTTGCTCTTTCGGTACTCCTATGTTGTCTATAGTATATTTGCCGCAGCTTTCCAACCCTTGTGGAAACGTAAAAATATTATAAGGATCATATTTTTGTTTGACTTCTTTTAGATATTCAACATGACATCCGTAATATTCACTCTTATAGCAGCACAGCGCGTCATAAGGAAAGTTTACATAAGCTCCTGTCGTGAGTGGAACCAGAAACGGGAACTTTTGATTGATCCACTCGGAATTGTCACAAGCAAAACGGCTGTCCTCCCAAATGGTCTCTATCCAAATAATATAATGTGCATTGCGGTGAAAAAATGCGGTATCATTCACGCCCATTTCGGCTACCTTACCACCCAGCGCATACATAGACAGTCCTGCATAAACAGAGCCGTCCGGACGATTTTGAATCAGCTCTACAATGTCGCTGATTTCGCACAGACTAAACTGTCTGTAAACAAACCGGCTGGCAGATTGGAATTTTTCAAAGTCAGGATATGAGCTGCCAAGTATGGTTACGGCTTCTAAGAAGGTTACATACTGAATATTCGAGACGGCTCCTTGCAAATCCAAAAAGCTTTGAACCAAACAAGCCGCCTCTTCCGGCTCACCATAGAAAATTCCTCTTACCAGCATGGATAGACCGTCTGTATCGGAATTGTATATTCTCGATATTAAAGTGAGACGTTGATCCGCATGACACAGCCATGTTTGCCATGTTTCCAGAAATAGCTTCTGTGTCTGCATATCTGAATGAAGGTAGTCAATCTCAATCAGCGTAACATTTTGGATAGGAGGAGGGAGTCTGAACGTCATAGAAATAACCACACCAAAATTTCCTCCGCCCGCACCACGGGAAGCCCAGAATAAATCCTTATTGCACCTGCTATTCGCTTTAATAATCTGACCTTCATAATTAACCAGTGTAATCTCTTCCAGGCTGTCGCATCCCAAACCGAAGCAGCGGCAGGAAAGTCCCCATCCGCCACCTAGCGCATATCCGCTGACTCCTACCGTTGGGCAAGTTCCGCCCGGAAAGGGATACCCTTTAGATGCTATATATTCGTATAGCTCACGGTTTGTCACACCGCCCTGCACACAAACAGTATGGGACTGCTGATTTAGTTCTATATCTTTCATTCTGCTTACATCAATTACGAGAACACCATTTCCATTAGAGTATCCTTCGTAATTGTGGCCGCCGCTCCGGATTCGCAGTTCAACATTGTTTCGTCTTGCCCACATCACCGCATTGGAGACATCCTCTGCTGTCCGGCAATAATTGATAACAAGTGGATAGTGCTGAACTGCATGGTTCCAGCCTTGTCTGTCTTCGTTATAAGAATCATCGCAAGGTGTGACAATAGAACCGCTTAATCCACAAAGAAAAGAAGCATCCATCAAACCCCTCCTTTTTATTCTTGATTAGCTGTCAGTTCAACTTCCACGAACTGTGTTTTATTATATGCAACGATGTTTTAACGGTTCACCCCGGTAAACCGTGATATGGCGGATATATTGAAATATATGAACAAGGGCTATCTTTTAATTAATGCAGTACAAAAAATAAAAGCCCTGTAAACACAGAGCTTTTATGTGTCATTAGTATAAAATAGATGCACTGCATTTCAAGCCCAAATCAACTTGAATTATCAGCTGAGCGGCCTTACAGTTGTTTCTTTCGAAATATCAATACCGATAACAACACAAAAAGCAACGAAAGCAGACAGGAAATCAAGATAGTGCCATAGAGCGAAGCTGCCTCTATGGAATTTGTTATGAGTCCCAAATTATCAGTCACCAGCGAAATTGGATTATACTCATGTGCCGCCGGCATGATATTTACAAGCATACAGATAACCACTGCCGCACCTGTGATGAGCAGACATCCATAATTGCTTTTTGTTAAGGTTGCTGCGAGCAATAATATGGCCAGCAGAAACAAGCCAAACAGCCATAGGCAAAACGTTGAAAATAGAAGATTTGCTGTTTTGTCCCCAGGGAAAAGATATACTGTGTAACCATAGGTTAGCCCAAAGCACAGTGCAATACTAATCGTCCAAACCAGAACCATACAGGTGTATTTTGAAAGGATGACTACAGTCCGGGATAATCCTTTTGTCAGCATATTGATAAGTGTACCCGTAGACAGCTCAGAGGACAAAACGCCACTGAATAGAATCACCGTCACAATCAGTCCCATTTGCGTTGCATTTTTGAAAAACTGCGTCCAGGCGTCAAAAGCAGTCGCCTCCGGCAAGGACATGGAGATGCTGTCCGCCATAAGACTTCCAAGTATTTCAGGCAGCAGTTTTGCCATGAGGGGATTTGTGATTCCAAAAACCGCGAAGACCATTAGCATAATGAGCAGCTTATAAGTTTTTGTGTATTCAAAAATCTCTTTTTTCAAAAAAACTGTGTAATTTCTCATTGCACCGCCTCCATAAACAGACTTTCCAGCGTTGGTTCCATAGCTGCAAACTTAAGCGGCACAATCTGCTTTTGCGATAACACGCTCAGCAGAAAATGTCCGCCCACATTGTGATCGGCAACCAATGCGGTCACAGAGTTTCTGTTTCGCGATAAACTGATTGCCGGCTGCCTCAACTCCTCCGCGTTCTCGAATAAAAACGCTTCCTCTACACTGCCGAATTCAAGGACAAACCCGTTATGCCTGTGGCGCTCTTTTATTTCAGAAAGCGTACCATGCAGCGTCAGCCTGCCTTTGTGCAATACCGCAATGCGGTCACATACTCTTTCTACGTCTGACAGGATATGGGTGGAAAACACAACTGTTGTTTTTCCTTTTACTGCAAGTAAGATATCTAGTAGTTCCTTTCTGCCGATTGGGTCAAGTGCCGATGTCGGTTCGTCGCAGATAAGAAGTTTGGGCTCGTTCAGTAAGGCCTGTGCGATACCAAGACGCTGCTTCATTCCTCTGGAAAATCCGCTGATTTTCTTTTTCTCGTCTTTTAGCCCCACGAGGGAGAGTAATTCCTCACTTCTCAATTTGCTCTTTGCTTTTGTAAGCCCTGTTATTTCACTGCATAGTTTCAAATATTCCATCGGACACATATATCCATAGAACTCCGGAACATCGGGAAGGAAGCCTATGTTCCGATTGGTTTTTGTTTCTCCATATGCGACTTTTTCACCGCATACGGTTACACTTCCGCTGTCCGGCTTCAATAATCCGAGAACAATTTTCATCGTTGTTGTTTTACCCGCGCCATTCTGCCCGACAAAACCAAATATAGAATGCTCCGGCACATCCATGTCCAATCCACTGAGCACTTCATAGTTTCCAAAGTGCTTGAAAAGCTGATTAACCTCTAAAATACCCATTATTCTTCCCCTCTGCCGAAGGCGAAGTATACAACCGGGCCGATAATCTGGACGAACATGACAATCAAAGCCCAGATTACTTTATTCCCGAAACGGTAATGGGGATGCCGCAGCACATGAACAAGGGCGGTAATACCAAGTGCAACCTGCGCGGCAACCAGCGGAATGAGAAACGGCAAATATTCCTTCAACATAGCTAAATCCATGATGCAATCCTCCTAACAATTGTTTTTTAGTTTTTCTGAAATCCTCTGAAAGCGGGGCTCATCAGCTAATGCAGTAAACACGGGATTATTTACCACCCCGTCGGCCATGCTCTGGCGGACGATTTTCTCATCCCGGGGCAGGGCGGTTCCTAAATCAAACTCTTCAAACCACTCATCTATCAGATTGAAGTAATCATCTCCTTTTAATTGCAGCGGATAAATATCTCCTGTGACAAGCTCTACGTATTCTTCAAGGATTTCCAAGGCTCTGTCTGTATTTCCGAGCAGCATATATCCGTGCGCAGCCAAGATGTGGAACTTTATGAGTATCGACGGGTGAAGATTTTTTAAGTCAAAAGCCTCAGCGACGGCAAGCGCTCGCCTGTATGTTTCATCAAACTGTTCCTGCTCGTCTGTACAAAGCATAAGATAATCGGGAAAGGCACCAAAAAGAGAAGCCATATGCTGGTAGATGCCGATTTGCAGTGTAGATTTTGCTTCCCGGGGTTTGCCGATCATTTGGTAGGCTGGCGCAAGCAGTGTTTCTGCAGAAATTATCTTCCGGCTTGTTCCCTCAAGCAGCTCTATAACCTCATTTGGATTGCCCAGCGTCAAGGCGCAGAAGGCCTCCATATTTAATGCGAGCTGCTTAAGCTCCGCATCTTCACTTTCTTTTTTCACCCGGATAAACAGCTCTTTGGCTTCGGCAATTACAGAGAAGGCTTTATCCATGTCACCGGATTCCATGCTGTTGTTTACGAGCAGTGCACCAATTTGGAACAGCAATGGAAAGCAGGAGAAATACTTTTTAGCAATTTCACGGCAATGCTCCAATACTTCATCGAATGGTTTGGAAGCAAAATCGGCAGATAGTCTCAGATACAATTTACGGATATCCTCTTTGCTCATTTGCGGCTCATAGCCCATGAGCTCATCAATGCTAATATTGAAAAAGGCCGCAAGCTGAGGGAGAAAAGTAATGTCAGGATAGCTCTGACCTGTTTCCCATTTAGAAACTGAAGCCTTCGATACTCCAATGTAGCTTGCAAGGTCATCTTGGGTCAGTCCTTTTTCTCTGCGCTTGTTGATGATGGCTCTGGCAATATTGATTTCTTTCATGTTCATCACCTCCACTATTATTATACTGGCTAACAAAATCAACCTCAATGGATTTATAGTTGATTTCCGGTGATTAAATCAACCACAGGGAAACTTATGGTGTTCCATGAGATAACTCCTTCCTGTACGAAGATGGTTTTGGCGTGTCCTGCAAAGCCGCTTCCTTTCTAAGTTTAGGGCAAAAGAAAAGAGCAATCATGATGATCGCCCAATAAATGTTCATAACCATATTAAAAGGGCGAATCATTCTGATTGCCGCTTACAGACATTAAATATTTCTTGACTCCCAACCAAAGGAATCCCACCTTTAAATCTTTAACAGATATCTGAGGGGTCTGCGGAACCTGTTCTGCGATATTCTGTAAACAGTATCCCTCTTTTATAGCAACAAATTTACAGATTCCCGGCTGTAAGGCCTTGCGTGGGCATCCATAAATACATTTCATGCAAAGATGACATTGATTACCAAAGGCCGGTTTTTCATGCAGCATCGTGATATTACCGGCAGGGCAGTGCCTGGCACACCAACCACATTTGGTGCAGTGCCCCAGCACCTTTATCCGTTTACCCCAGTAGTGTCCCCCTGATGTTTCCAACTTTCCTATCCCAGAGAATATTCTATCAATCCATAAGGGTTTAGCTTTTTTGCATATGCCTGACAGAAGATCCTTTGTGATTTGACCAACTACTCTCGGTAATGCCTGTATCAGCAGATGGGGTAATGGACTTGGGGCAGGAGTGACCCAATTAGAAGGCATGACGACCATTTTGTCATATATTACACGATAGCCTTTTTTTGTTAGCCGCTTAATACTGCTGACCCGACAGGCTGTGTTGGGGCAAATATCACCGGCTCCGGAAACAGAGATTACGGCTCCGGAGACTTGATTTACAGTATCCAAGCCATCAATCCACTTGTAAACTGCCGCCGGTGCGTTAAAAGCGTGAACCGGGAACAGTAAAAGAAGAAGGTCATGGTCACAGTGGTCTATATTTATTTGATTGTTGATTTTTTCAATAGTGCAGACACAGTCGCTGGATTCAAAGCAGCTATGGAAGTTTTCGGCCGCCATCTCGGTGCCACCGGTGCCGGAATAATAGGCAATTTTTATATTGGAATATGTGTTCATTATACAGGTACCTTATCCTTTTGGGGTGACTGTTAGATTTCAATGTTAAATTGGTAGAAACTCTACAGGCCTAAATATTGAGCCGAGATCGATAAGCTTTTGATTCCATTGATTAGATTTTCCATCATTGATGGATGCCTTATAAATTTGCTGGTTTGTATGGGTATTCACAAAATAGTCCCCTTTTTCCTGGTTCATAAAAGCCGTGTACAATGTGAAATCTGATGTATCGCGCCCTGTCATTATAACACCCTTAGGTATACTTACGCTTTTAAGACACTGGAAACAAAGCCCTACGGCGGAATTATCATCTGGGGGTGTGTATGTGTGTTTTTTAATAAATGCTGTGCGCACAAATCTTTCAGGTGACGCAAACCCTCCGGGAAGTCCAAGGGTTCCTCCGGCTTGGCTGGGTGCAGAAAGCTTCACTTCTCCCCAGTGAGTGTTTTCACATTGGATAGAAGTGACATTTGTATAATTATTAAGATTTGTCATGTGCCAAGAAAAATCTGGTGCATTTGCAAGTACTCCAATTTGATTTTCAAAAACGTTAAATCCCTTTTCGGTTTTCTCAATAACCACGCATCTTCCACTTTTTTCCGCCGCAATCCAATGAAGCGGTGCGGAGGTTTTAGTTACGGGATCGGCTTTACCAATAAGGCTCACTTCCTTAACAGCTTGCTTTACATCAGACACTGTTGAACATCTTCCAAGTATATATTTCAGAAAATCAAAAGCGGCAAGCTGAATTTTTTGTGTGCCTTGGTAAAGTGAATCATATTTTGCACAACCGCTGAAATAAAGAGCGGCTGCAGCGAAACCTGTTTCATTTACACCGTCAAAGAATGATAAAAGCCCCTCAAGCTGCTGCCCAATGCCAATAAATTTATACCTTGTTGTTATTTTTCTCATATCTGCAGCGCTTTTCCATATATATTGCCGTGGTACTATAAAAAGATGAGGATCAATATCATGAGAGAAATCCATATTTCTTCCCAAAAAACTTTTATTTTGCAGTGTTTTCATTGTTATTGAGGTGCACATTATCTATTCTCCATTAAAAACTTTTATATAGAATATGTATATGAAGATTAAGAAGAAAAAGAATAATATGAATGTTTACACAGGAACATATGATTTAGGGAAATTAATACAAAATAGATGCAGGGAGATTAAGCTTATAAATATCCACAGTTTCTGTGTTCAGCAAATGTTTCTTCGCGGCTAAATTTTCCATATTTTCGGTATCAGTGTGAAATTACTGTATTGCATAAAGAATAGCATAAATTCTCGTTTATCAAACGTCCCGTTTTTTATAATTATCTCCTGTTTTTTACCTCCCAGTTTGATAAAATATCCTGTTTCTGCATATCCGTTGTCAGTATAGAATTTTTTGCGTCTTAATCTTTGTTCGATATCATCTGCATCTTTATCGCATGGTTCAATAGATATAACTATTTTATTATTGGCATGCATTGACTGAATTTTATTTAATATACAGCTGCCATATCCTTTTGAGCGAAGATTTTCAGCAATTGCAAGAAACATTATAAATGTTAGTTTTCTGATTTTTGCCATATAAACAAAGCCACATAATGTTTCTTCGTCATAAAAAGATAAAAATTCGGTATTCCATAAATAAGACATTATAAGCATCATACCAAAAGGCATTCTATCTTCCTTAGGAAAAGAAGCTGTATAAATATCCTTTATTTCTTTTCTATTGCTTTTTGCAATTTTTTCAACTCTTAAATCCATATTTTTATCATCCCCGCTCAGAAGTGTTCCACATCACAAGTAAAGATTTATACTCTCAATATTTATAATATAATAATATTATATGAATTATATCACGCTTTTAAATACAAAGAAAGACATAACATCACCTTAGCGGTTAAAGCGCTGTTATCTCTCCATATAATACGCCATACCCAACTGTGTACGGTTCGTTACGCACAACTTTTCCATGATAACGACAATATTATTGCGCACCGTCCCTTCGCTAAGAAATAGCTGTGCCGCGATTTCTTTATTGGTAAGCCCCTGCGCTACAAGGCGTGCGATATCCTTCTCTCTTTGAGTGAGCTGCCGGAGGGCAGGATTCTCCGTCAGCGTTAGTTTTTTCAATGCGCTGGCACTCAATACGCCCGCGCCGTCCATCATAGTCCGCAGTTTTCCCGCTATATCTGATATTCTATCAGTCTTGATTAAATAGCTGTCCGCACCGGCAGATAAGGCCTGTTGTATATTTGGCTTGTCGTCGAAAGTGGTCAGCATCATCACACGCGTATTTGGATACCGCTGCTTTATCAACCGCGTGGCGGCAATACCGTCAACGCCCGGCATACGAATATCCATAAGCACAATGTCGGGTGTCTGTTCTCCGCATACTTTTAAGGCTTCCGCACCGTCAGCAGCACAGCCGACTAGTTCAATGTCATTCTCGCGAGAAAGCGCAAGCGAAAGACTTTTCAATATTAAATTATCATCATCAACAATCAATAATTTCATTAAAGTTCTCCTCGATTATTGCGAACGGGTATCACACATATAACTTTGAAAATGTCACCCGCGTCGACAGATATATTTCCGCCTAATGCGGAGGCTCGGTGACGCAGGTTGCGCAGGCCGATTCCAACTCCTCTGATCTTGGATTTTGCTCCGTCGTTCTCGATATAAAGCCGGACAATATTCGGCGTAGCGTCTAAATCTACTTTTACCTTTTTTGCGTCCGCATGACGAACTATATTGGTAAGAGCTTCATTCAAGCAGGCTTCTAATAGGTTCCAGCAATATATAGGTATCGCAGACAAATCACCGTAGGTGGCAAACTGCACCTGACAGATCGGGAATTGGCTGCAAGTTTCCTGTAAGGATTCAACTCCTAATGTAGTTACAGGGGTCAAATTGTGAACGGCTTCCCGAATTTTGTTTACGCCGTTGTCCAATCGTTTCAATGCCGTATCATACAGTTCCAATGCGTTCGCGTTTACATCCCCTGAATTTTTTTCAGACAATAATTCTCTTACCGTTTGAAGCGAGATATAGGCTCCGATGATTTCATGTCCGGCATTGTCATGGATTTCAGCGGCGATTCGCGCCCGTTCGGATACCGCGGCCATTCGTTCCACCTGCGCCATTGCTGTAAGCAAGTCCCCTTGTAATTGCTCCAGTTCGTAGAATCTGTTGGCCTGTACATCCCGGAGTTTCAGACCCCGCGCCCGTTCATCTTCCCAGGCTCTATAAAATATTTCCGATGCCACAAAAATACTTAAAGCAAGGTATTGTCCTAATAATCCTAAGTAAACGCAGTCTATGACGATTATGTATCGCCATTTTGGAAACCGATATCTAAGTACAGTCATAATCGCCAGCACCATAATAGGGAAAAAGCCTGTTGCTTCGCCGGATTCTATCCAGCTTGCAAACAACAGGCCAAAAACAATAAATTTACAGATTACATTCAGAACTTTTGGTGTTTGCACTATATGATTCTCCTTTTGCTGCCAAATATCATATACAATACAGAAAACATCACTATAGCAGCGACGGAAATCCAGTAGGTTCCCATCGCGTTACCTTCCTGAAGGTAAAGTATGCCGTTTGACACCCAAAAAGCCGGGAACAACGCTCCAATAAAGCGCAGCGTATCAGGCAGGATTGCCAAAGGAATAAAGAAGCCGCCCAGCATTGCCACAATGGACATCAACACGGAAAACATGGCATAACTGATTTCCTTCTCCTTAAAAAGACAACTCCAGGCGTAGGAGAACGCCACAGAAGCTGCGGCAAAAAGAAAATAGATCAGCATCAGCGATAAAGCAAAGCCGATTTCCCATTCATATAACATGCCGCCGATAATCCCCACTGCCAAAATCTGCACCGTCAGGGGCGTCATGGCGGCCAGCAGGTTTTGTAAAAGATACCGAAGCGACGTAATTGGGGACGTTAATATGCGTGTTATTGTGCCGTCCAGTTTATCGTTCAGGATACCCCGCGCCGCCATAAACGAGCCATACATCAGAGCAACGCCGATAAAAGAAAAACCCATAGCCGCCTTACCCTGCCAAAGGCCGGGTATAAATATAAGCGCCAACGGCAGAGCGGCGTTTAGTATCAGTGATAATGGATTGCGTAAGGAGCGAAGCAGAGCGTATTTAAAAACTGTTAACTGTCCGCCGTGCTCTGAGGATGGGGCAGCCAGTATCAAATCCTTTTGCTTGGTGATATCAGCGGTGTCATGGATTTTGGGACTCGCTTTAGTCTTTGCCTCTTTCAGCCCTTTTACAGAAACGGAAACGGCTGAGACAGAGGCGGTATTTTCAGTGGGGGAAAAGCCTTTCTTTTTGCCTATTAAAGCCACTACTACAGCAAGTACACACAAGAGAGCATAAAGCAGTCCTAAACACAAAAGAGCGTTGTTCATATTATCCCCGATAAAGCCGGAATTTGTAATGGAGTTTCTGGCAAGGGAAATTGGTGTACCATATTGAGTAATAAAATTATTGAATGCCGCCCCCGTTCCGCTGCCGGGGTCATCAGCGTTGAAGCCAATCCAGCCACTGGCGAACATCATCACCCATACAAGCACCTGTGCGATGCCTTCCACTGTACTCTTTTTGGGGAACAGCAAAAACAACATCATATATAGAAGCTGCGAGATACCCGCGCAGGCGGCCAGCACGGCAACCAGCACCCAAGGGCTGCCCCAGTAAACATCCAGGAATATGGCGGTTATACCGATAACCAGCGCACCCTGCACAATACAATAGATGAAGCAGGCGGACAATATTCCAAACACATAGTCATTGGTTTTGACAGGCATGGAGAACATGCGCCAGCGCATGTCTCTCCTAAAATCCGCATGAATATAGTCAAGTAACGCATTGCCGCCAAAGAACTGGAAAGAGACCATAAACATAATCGCAATGTGAGTGGATACCATATTGTAACCCTGCCACATATAGGGTACATCATCCGGAATTTGCCCCGTCATTACCATACTTAGTATGATAATCAGCAATGTAGGCAGCCCGGTTAAAATCCCTATGCCTACCGGCTCTGTTAAAGACCGTATTAAATAGTGCCTGAATATAAGACCTTTCATTTACAACACCCCGCTTTCGCCGCCATCACGCAAGCTTTTGCCCGTCAACGTTAAAAACACGTCTTCCAAAGTTGGTTTTACTACGGAAACATCCGTTACACCGCCGTGGCGCTGGGCGATTTCAATGATGCGATTCAGACTGCCGCTGCCCGCCGATGAAATAATTTCATAGGCATTACCCCTTACCGTTACGCTCTTAATACCGGCGATTGCCTGTAAATCTTCCGTCAAGGTCTCGGTCGACCTTACGGCGGTGAAAAGGGTTTTATCCTCGTGCTGGATGCGGCTGACAAGCTCATCCAAAGTGCCTTCGGCTATTACCCGCCCCGCATCCATAATGGATATACGGCTGCAAATGGCTTGGACTTCTTCCATATAGTGCGAAGTGTAAAGCACTGTTGTACCTTGCCGTGCTATTTTCTTTACGGATTCTAATATATGATTGCGGGATTGAGGGTCAATGCCAACGGTAGGTTCATCCATAATAAGGAATTTAGGTTTGTGCACCAAAGCGCAGGCTATATTCAGCCGCCGCTGCATTCCGCCGGAAAATTTGCCGGGATACTTTTTGCCATATTCGGTAAGTCCCACAAAATCCAAAACGGCTTCTACGTTAGCGGAAAGCTCCGCCCCCTTAAGCCCGTGCAGCCCGCCAAAATAGCGCAGGTTTTCGATGGCGGTTAAATCTGTAAACACCGTAATTTCTTGAGTGACAAGCCCCATTTGCCGCTTGGTGCTCAAATTGGTGACAGTTTGGGTTTCGCCAAACATAGTCACCCCGCCACTGTCCGCTGGAATCAGACCGCACAGTATTCGGATCGCTGATGTTTTCCCAGCCCCGTTCGGACCGAGCAGACCGAGAATCTCGCCTTCGGATATGTCTAAATTAAAGTGGTCAAGGGCAGTCGTGTTGCCGTAGCGTTTGACTACATTTTCCATAGTGGCTATCATATAATCTACCTCCTGATATGTTATAGTATAACATTATTTTAAAAGGATTATAAAAAAATAGGTAGTTACATTTGTCACGGTTTGCAGGAGCAGTCAAATTCACTCGGCGCAGTCTTCTTTTATGAGGCCGTGCCGGAAGAATATGAGTTTATTGAACAATACAGAACAAATAACTTAGCATTTTCAAGGACGCTGTTTTAAAATTAAAAATCAAAACCGACGTTTTCTCTGTCGAAAAAGAAGAGTTCAGGGGGTATTGGCTTTATATACTTGTTAGCCCAACTGATTCCAGCTAAAATAAAAAACACCCCGCTTTCTCATTAAAAAGCGAGGTGCCTCTATTTTGACCTAAACTTCTGTGGACACCGTGGAAAAAAGATTTCTTATCTTTCTCCAAAGAGAGCGCCAAATTCTCAAAATAAATCAGATTCTCCGCAGGCAATGACCAATTTTATGATGCCATAAATCCTCAGACTCTTCACGGCCGTGTTCAAATAATTATGCGGCTGTTTTCGGTCGATGTACTTGCCATTGATAATTCCTGCCCTGTTTTCTGATGAAAGGCGGCGGGAGCTTCTTCGGTTGAACCATATCTGGCGGCGGCTTTAAATGGATGATTTGTTTCTGCGCCAATGGTTTTGGCGAAGCGGAGCGCTCCAGAAACGGGTAAGCCTGCCAGCATGAAATGGACTGTTTTCGCATATTTTTCATTCTTTTGCCGGTTGGAATTATTGTGAGAATTTCACTGTAGCCACTGCCAGTGCCTCGGAGCAGAGTATCCCCTTGGTGGGGAGGCTCACACGCTGTCACAAACGGCTCACACGCCGTTTCAACTGATGTGGTGGTGTCTACTGCTTCATCGATGCGGCTATCGCTTACAGGGGCGCAGCTGGGTTCCACGTTTTCGGAGCAAATTTCTGCATGGAGGGTCTCGGCAAAGGCATCCTCCTGAATGGCATTCATGAGCGACAGCTTGGAAAGGTTCCGTTCCACCGCAAGGTCAATATAAAACGAACGCTGCGCATCGGTTTCACAGCACTCCAGTATCACGGCATTTTGTGTCCAGCCAAGGGACTGTGCCCTGCTCATAAGAGCCGGGCTGTTTTCATAAGTGCGGTAAAAGTCACGCATCCTGCGGAGATTGCGAAGAGAGAAGCCTTTCAGCGATGGAAACCGGTCGGCGAGCATCTCAGACAAATGCGTAATAAACGCTTTTTCTCCCTGACGGCAGATACATTGACCGATCCTCGTATAAAGCTCCAGCAGTGCCCGATTGCAGGGCTTTTCATCTTTTTCATAGCATTCAGCTACCGCAGAGGCAATCTGTTCCAGATACAGGGCACTGTTTTTTTTCAATGCTTTCATAGGTTTCTCCTTTCCGGCTCCGTGGGAG
Source organism: Faecalicatena contorta (assembly GCF_003149105.1). Lineage (GTDB taxonomy): Bacteria > Bacillota > Clostridia > Lachnospirales > Lachnospiraceae > Muricomes > Muricomes contortus_C. The sequence continues at coordinate 131,743 of NZ_QGDS01000002.1, forward strand.
CCTGTTTTTTTATGTACCCAGCAGAGCAAGCTCCGCCGGTGAAATGCTTGGAATTGTTAGTAGCTTTGTTTCATTTCAAGGCCGCCGTCCTGTTGTGCAGTTGCTTCATCCATATGAACGCCCAGCCGGTTGGGAAGATAATCACTCAGCCAAGTGCCGCCGAAAGCACTGTGTGACTGCAAACGCCATATGGCGAGCTTTCCCATATGCAAATCCACATTTTCCATAGAAAACAGCAGATTGGTGCAGCCGTCATGCTCAAAAGCGAAAACATCCTTGAAGGTATCGCCGTTTTGCAGAATTCTTTCCTGTGTCAGCAGCTCGTTGATGCCGTTTACCCATTCTGAAAGCTCCCCGCCAAAGCCTTGAAGAATCAGTCCCTCATGGTCTGTCATGGTGCGAAGCTCATCTGTCGTAATCCGTTTCACGGTGCATCCTCCTTTCATTCCATCCTCATGCCGAACTGCGGAGTGGGACTTTCCTCCGGCTCAGACGGTGCTGGACGCGAGAGCACCGAGAAGCTGTCCTCTCCGGGAACGACACCGAGGGTGCGTCCATTGTCAAAGGTGCAGTGAAGCGTGCCGATGTCATCTACAAAATTTACAGTTCCTTCCGTTCCCGGCGCAATGGGCGCATAGGGGTCATCCATACTATTGAGTCGGATGCGGGTTCCGCTGGGATACCGCTCCTTCATCCGCTGTGCTTTTTGGTAATCGAAAAACATTTTCATTCCTCCTGATATGCTTTGAATTTATGTTCAGCTACTTATGGGATATAGAAAATCAGGTGCAGGATATTTCACCGCACCTGATTGCTGTTGCCCTTATATGATCTGCTCAATCTCCGTTCCGTCCTTGAAACGGATGAGCAGTTTTTCTTCGCTGAGTACCGTAATGGCGCTGATCAGCTGCCGCACCGTGACCTCGTCAAAGGCAGTGATGCCGGTGTCCGCCGATTCCAGCTCGGCGGCAAGCTGCTCTGCACGCTCGTCCGCCTGTTCGGTATCCTGCTTATTTTTCTCCAGCTCGCTCCGTTTTGCCACCAGTGCGGAGAATTCCATACTGACCTTCTTCAGGTCCTCATCGTATTGGGTGGAATCCGCTCCCACGGCGGCGGCAAGCTGAAGGAGCCGGTACTGCTGTTCCCGCAGTTGAGAAAGCCTGCTGTCGATGGCTGCAAGGCTGGTTTCGCCATTTCCCGGCAAAAGGGCTGTTCGGATGCTGTCCTGCAGAATTGCTTTCAAGCTCTTTTGGCTGAACATTTCGTTCATGGCACTGACCACCGCAGTGTGAATCCTGTTTTCCTCCAGCGTGGGGGCGTCCTTGCAGAACTTCTTACCATTCTCCAGACGGTTGATGCACCGCCAGACAATTTTTTTACCCTCCGGTCTGGTCCATGTCACTCTGCGGTAGGGACTGCCGCAATTTCCGCAGGATAACAGCTCGGTCAGCACATATTTGCCGCTGTATTTGGCAAGCTCGGTTTTGGCGGCGGTACTGACTTTTTTCAGGCTGGATCGCCGTGCCATTTCCTCCTGCACCCGCTGAAAGGTCAGCCGGTCGATGATGGCGGGATGGCTGTTCTCCACGTAGTATTGGGGAAGCTCACCGGTGTTCTTCTTAGTCTGGCGAGTAAAAAGGTCTGCGATGTAGGTTTTCTGGAGCAGAGCGTCCCCCATGTATTTTTCGTTTTGAAGCATCCCCCGTATCACGCCGTCATTCCACTTTTTATGCCCCCGCGCCGTTTTGATGCCGTCCGCCTCAAGGTCTGCGATGATTTTGGCTACGCTGTGCCCAATCAGATACCGTGAAAAAATCCTGCGGACGATTTCCGCTTCCTCCGGGTCGATTTCAGGCAGATCGTTCTCGCCCCGGCGATAGCCTAAAAATCCGGCATAGTGAAAGTAAACCTTGCCGTCCTTGAAATTTTTGCGGTGTCCCCAGCGGATGTTGCCGCTCATGGACTCGCTCTCGGCCTGTGCCTGGCTCATCATAAAGGTGAGAATCATTTCATTGTCCATGTAGAGGGTGTTGACATTTTCCTTTTCAAAGAAGACGCCCACGCCCATCCGCTTGAGCCTGCGGACATAATCCAGACCGTCCAGCGTATTCCGGCAGAACCGGGATACCGATTTGGTGATAATCAAATCCACCTTGCCCTTTTCACAGGCCTTGATCATCCGCAGGAAATCCTTGCGCTTTTTGGTGGAGGTTGCGGTTTTGCCCTCGTCCGCAAACATATCCACCATGGTCCACTCCTGCTGGGCGGCGATTTTTTCGGTGTAATATTCAATCTGCGCCTGATAGCTGTCGAGCTGTTCCTCGGAGCTGGTGGAAACGCGGCAGTAAGGCGCTACCCGCAGGCGCTGCTTGCGGATATCCTTTTGGTTGTGCTTGGGATCAGCGGGAATCACCGTGACTTTTCTCACTGCGCTTTCGGGCACTTTGCATCCTCCTTTCCATCTGCTTCAAGGGTTTTTCCGTTGATGAGTCGCAAGCGGAGACTGCCGTGGGCGGTAAATTGGATTTCCTGCACTGCGATTGTGAAAAGCTCTCTGAGAAGTTCCGCATTGATGGATTGTGTAAGGATTTTCTCCTTCAGTCTCTGCATCTGATAGTAAGGCATATAATCAGGCAGTCCGCTGTATTGCTCGGCGGCACAGGCCAGTATCAACATTTTGGTGTACTCCTGTCCCGGCTCCGCTTTGTTCAGCTCCCGGATGACCTCGTTCTGGATGCGTACCGCCTCCAGCGTCGGCTCCTCTGTATTTTGCGGCAGAAACCATTCTAAGAGGTTGGGGGTCTGCGCCAGCACATTCAGCCTATCGGATAGGGCTGTGCGGATGTCCTCGTCCTCTATGTAACGGCGGTTGGTACAGCCCTCCTTTTCGCAGTACCAGCGGGGCTTTCCCCCAGCTCTGGTATCGCGGAGCATCCTGCCGCCGCACACGCCGCAGACCGCTTTTTCACGGATGGGTCCGATATAGTCCGGGCAGGGTGTATAGGCATTCTTTTCTCTCCTGATAAGCTGGGCACGCAGAAAGGCTTCCGGCTCAAGGATGGGGGGATATTCCTTTTCCCCAAGATAGCGTTCGTTTTCGAGGATGCGCTTGACCATGTGCTTGTTCCATTCGGCCGTGTGGCTGTGGTAGCGAAGCCCCCGGCGCATCATTTCGGCGGCAATTTTGCTGTAGGCCATGCCGTCAGTATAAAGCCTGAAAATCTCTTTGACCGCCGCTGATTCTGTGGGACAACACTGCAGCTCACCCCTTTTCATGGTGTACCCGAAGGGGATTTTTCTCTGCCATGCCATATTACCGCACCGTCCTTTCCATGGTTTCTTTCAGCATCAGACCGTTGTGAAGGCTGATATTCATTGCTGTTTCCGATGAGATGAAGATGCTCTCCACCAGCGTTTCAAACACTTCCTCCGTGAGCGCCTCCAAATATTCGGGGCTGTCCTCCAGATAATCCAGCATGGCTTGGGTCGCTTTAATCTGACTGTCCTCGCCGTTGGCCTCCATGATGCGGCGGCGTTGACGGCGCAGCTCCCGGAGCTTAAAGTCAATTTCGCCGGTTTGGGATAAATAAAGAGCAGAATCTACGTATCCCTTCGACTTGAGTCGAACAAGAACGAGATTCTGCTCGGTGAGCTGGGCGATTTCCTTGTCGATATCATTGATTCTGCGGTTGGAGCGAAGCTCCTTTTCCCGAAGCTCGGTCAGCTGAGATAAGACTGGGGACAGGATTTGCGCGCGATGCCGTTTCAGCTTGTGGTACATGCGGAGGATTGCCGTGACAATCTGTTCCTCCGGTATCTGTGAGGTGGGGCAAAGGTCTTTGTCACGGTCATGCCTCCGACAAGTCCAGTAGACCTTGTTATTGACGATTTTTCTGCGGAACAGGGTTCCACAGCCTTCACAGCGGATTTTCTTTGCCAGCAGTGCGGAGGAAACCGTTCCGTTTGTCTGCCTCCGTCGGCTTTCCATCAGTGCCTGTACCCGCTGAAAGTCCTCCTTGGAAATAATCGCCTCATGGCAGTTCTCTACAAAATATTTCGGCTTTTCGCCCTTGTTGCGCACTTGCCGGAAGGGGATTTCGTTGGTGGCGAAGCTCTTTTGCCAGAGCATATCTCCGGTGTAGGCGATGTTGGTGAGGATATATGCCACTGTGCTTGGGTGCCAGACGGTTCGCCCTTTCGTGCGGGGGATGCCTGCTTTGTTCAGCTTGTCTGCGATGTCATCCTTTCCCTGACCGCTGAGATAAGCGGCATAAATGCGGCGCACCACCTCGGCCTGTTCGGGAATAATCATCAGGGTGCGCCCCTCCAGCCTGTAGCCGTAAGGCTCGGACGGCGAGAGGTAGTCGCCTTTTTCCATACGGATGCGGACGCTGATCCGCATATTGTTTGAGTGGTTCTGTGACTCCATCTGTGAAAAAGCGCCGTAAATGGTGGCGATCTGCTCCGACGTCATTTTGCCGGTGTCGATGTTCTCCTTTTCAAAGTGGATAGAGATGCCCAGCCGAAGAAGCTCCCGCACATACTGGATATATTCTTTGGTGTTTCTTGCGAAGCGGGAGATGGATTTGACGAGGACGCGGTCGATCTTTCCGTCCCGGCAATCCTGAATCATGCGGTTGAATTCATCCCGCTTGCTTGCCACAAGGCCGGAAATTCCCTCGTCGGCATAAATGTCCGCCAACTCCCAGCTGTCCTGTGCGGCGATGTGCCGGGTGTAATAATCCACCTGTGCGATGTAGGAGTTCTGCTGATCCTCTGAATCGCTGCTCACACGGGCGTATGCCGCCACACGGAGCTTTGCAATTTCCGGCTTTCTCGCCTGTATCAATGTGATTTTCGGCGCTACCGCCGATGTTGAATTGGATTGATACATCTTTTTTCCCTCCTTTCAACGACATACACTACCACACCTCCGGGCATATAGCTACTGAATAGTTGATAATATTCAGAAAACAATTCCGGGACTCAGCAGAGCGCGATGATGGTGGGGCGCAGCCTGCGTTCCAAGTCTTTTTTAACCTGTTCAAGTTCCTTGTCCGTCATGCCCTTGACGGCTGCAAGCCGTGCGAGCTGCTGCAGGGCGGCAGCGTACATCAGATTATCGGATACCTGTGAATGTGTCATGGTGTATTCCTCCCTCATAAAAAAACGCCGGTTTAAGTCCGACGCTGATTGCCAGTGCTTCGTCAATTTTTTTCATTTCCCGCATATCCAGCCTGCCAATCCGTTCCTTGAGCCTTACCCGGTCGATGGTGCGTATCTGCTCCAGAAGTGCAAATGACTCTCTGGATAATCCGCCTGTTCCTGCGATGGCCGTGTGGGTGGGCAGAGGCTTTTTGGGCTTGCCAGTGATGGCGCAGACGATGGTGGTGGGGCTATGGCGGTTGCCTACATCGTTTTGCAGGATAAGTACGGGACGGATGCCCCCTTGTTCCGAGCCGATAACGGGGCTTAAATCGGCATAAAAAATATCGCCTCGGCTGATGGTTTGCATGTTAGCGTTCAAATTTGCACCTCCCTTGTTTGACATTATTTGGTTTCTTAATGGCACAAAAATAGGGACCGCCCTGTATGATCTGCTTCGCTGTGAGAGCCTCCGCAGGCAGGGCGATCCCCATTGCTTCTGACATTAAGATTTCTTGCTGTGCTTAATTTGACACTACTCCCCAAGCACCAGAATCCTGCTGCGCAGGACTCAAAAGGCGACGGCCTGAACTGCGGCTGGCTTCACCGCATCATAGGAATCTCACCTCCACCGGGATCTCCGCTGGCTGCCCTCATTGCGTGGTCCCCCGGTCAAGGGGGGGCTGTGACTGGACAGAAGTATCAATATAGGCTGACGGGATCATTGCGAGACAGGCTGCCACAGCCCGCTTTTCGGTCGGATGGGTACCGCTCTGCACCTTATTTGGCCGTCTTTGATAGGTTGGAAAATGAGAAACCATGAACAGAATAAAAGGAATATGGTCGCTTTCATGTTCTCATCGCCGTCCTACAGGTGGTCTTGGCGCATCCTCCGAAGTCGCTTTCCCTTTTGGGGTCCGTCAGCTAACGTATTCAGGTCGTCGGATATGAAATTTTCAAAGAGCAATGAGGGTGAATAGAAAAACCCCCTCACTACTAAGCCGATTTCGTGAGGGGGTCTACAAAAAATATTTTTACTTTTCTATCATTTTTTTGAGCTTCAGCCGAATCTGTCGTTCACGGTAGCTGATAGTTTGTTGCTTGATACCGGTTTCCCGCTCCAATTCCGACTGAGATTTTCCTTGAAAGTACAGGGCAAAGATTAAAGCCTGTTCCTCCTTAGAAAGCTGTGCGAGGCACCTGTGGAGCTCTTCCGTTATGAGCTTGTCCATGACCACATCCTCCACACGGGGAGAGACAAGGTCCGGAATCCCATCCTCACCTGTAGTTTCCGCCGTATCCATGGCACTGTAATAAAAGACGCCGTTTGCCGTATCCCTTTCCTCCAGATAGGTTTCACGACGCTTCATGCGGTGATAGGTAAAATAGACTTCTTCACTAACCGGTACAAGCTGACCCTGCACCTTGATTCGATACTCTTTTTTCTCTGCCATATGGCTTGTCCTCCGTTTTCTGAAATTTTGATGGTGAGTCAAAATGTCAGAAGCGGAGGGGAACGGCAGCGTGGAACGATAGCTGTTATATATAAAAACAGATTGTTAAATTCTGTAAATTCACGTCGCTGTAGCGGTTTTCTTGTCGAATAAAAAAAGTCAGTAGATTGCCCTTGGCAAAATACTGACTTTTTTAAAGTAGACTTATGAAATTGTGTATGTAGAGTAAGGAATAGATAGATTGCGCCGTCTTTATCTACACCTCCGTGCGGGAGGGTAGCTGTTATTACTCATAGAGATACCTCTTTCTTCCGTGGCAGGCGAAAGCCGGTATCCCGATATCCAAATAATCCGTCAAAAGCCGTAAAAGGGAGCAAGGGCGTGCCCTCTGTTGGAGAGGGCACGCCCTGCGCGGTTTTTGGCAGCCAGGCTATCATAACGTTCCAAAACGTCTTAGACCCTCGGCTTTGCGCCCCCGGTTTTCAGCGGGTTTGCCCTTGGCTTTATTTATTTGTTGTTCTTACTTTGTTGTTCTTACGCCTTTTTCATCCACCTCATAACTATCGATTTAATACCACTTACCTTCGCTCAGAAGCCACTTGCCGGATATCATCACGGCGTTTGCGTCAAAGTAATACCGTTTTTTGCTGGTTTCACTGCCGATGTCCTGCTAGCCCGTCAGTGCTTTGTTGCCGGAGTAATATCGCCAGGTACTGATGTTCGGCGATCAGCGTCTGAAACACCTACAAGCGCACTACCATCTGCACGAATACCCGCCGGATGCTGCGAAAGTATGTTGTTGTCTGCTGTCCAGCGTGACAGCGAACCGTTTTGTTTTGTCCTCGCCCTCCATTTAACAGGCTTTCGTCCTGATTATAAATTCTTTGTATTCAACGCGCGGAAGGAGTTCAGCACTGCAATGATCGTCACGCCAACATCCGCAAACACGGCTTCCCACATAGTAGCGATCCCAACCGCGCTGAGTACAAGCACAATGGATTTTATCGACAAAGCAAGCCATATGTTTTGCTTTGCGATTCGGAGCGTCTTCTGAGATATCTTCATTGCTGTTGCCAGCTTGGACGGCTCGTCGGTCATAATTACGACGTCGGCGGCTTCGATGGCCGCGTCGGAACCCAATCCGCCCATCGCAATGCCTATGTCGGCACGGGCTAAAACAGGCGCGTCGTTAATGCCGTCGCCTACAAAAGCCAGCTTTCCATTTGCCGATTTTTTCGCCTGCGCCAGCAGTTCCTCCACCTTTTCCACTTTATCTCCGGGAAGCAGTTCTGTGTAGACCTTATCCAGCCCTAATTCTTTGCCGACCTTCTCACCCACGCTTTTCGCATCGCCCGTCAGCATCACAGTCTGATGGATGTTTGCTTTTTTGAGCAGCCTTATCGCTTCTGCCGCATCTTCCTTAACCTCATCGGCAATTACGATATATCCGGCATATTGACCGTCAATGGCAACGTGTACGGTTGTTCCTATAATCTCATCCCGCGAATATTCAACACCGATTTTTTGCATTAACTTGACGTTACCGGCAAAAACTTTACGGCCATGAACCGTTGCGCTGACGCCGTGGCCCGCGATTTCCTCAACATCAATAATTTTTTCATTGTCGATATCTTTCCCGTAGGCCGCTTTCAACGAGAGCGAAATGGGATGATTGGAATAACTCTCAACATAAGCGGTAAGCTCCAGCAATTCTTCTTCGGAAATGCCGACAGCGTTTATCTTTTGAACCTTGAACACACCTTTTGTAAGGGTTCCTGTTTTGTCAAACACAACGATTTCAGTCTGCGCCAATGCTTCCAAATAGTTACTGCCTTTGACAAGAACACCGCGCCTTGACGCACCGCCAATGCCGCCAAAGAAGGAGAGCGGTATGGAAACAACCAACGCGCATGGGCAGGAAACAACCAAGAATGTCAATGCCCTGTATATCCAGTCGCCAAAGGTAGCGTCGGATATTACCAGCGGCGGGATGATCGCAATTAGAAGCGCGGCAGCCATAACGATTGGGGTATAAACCCGCGCAAATTTTGTAATGAAGTTTTCGGTGTTTGCCTTTTTGCTGCTGGCGTTTTCAACGAGGTCAAGTATTTTACTGACAGTCGATTCGCCAAATTCTTTTGTGACCTCAATCGTCAGAACACCGTTCACATTGATACAGCCGCTTAAAACATCCGAGCCGACGCCGGCTTCGCGCGGAACGGATTCTCCGGTCAGCGCAGAGGTGTCGATCATTGAATTGCCGTCCAGCACTTTGCCATCCAACGGGATTCTTTCACCTGCGCGGACAACGATAGTATCGCCAATCGCCACCTCGTCCGGGTCGGTCTTGATCAATTCGTCGCCCTTTTTCACATTTGCGTAATCGGGGCGTATATCCATCAGGCTTGCGATAGACTTCCGGGACTTAGCAACGGCATAGCTTTGAAAATACTCGCCAACCTGATAAAACAGCATAACGGCAACAGCTTCGGGATATTCCCCAATAATAAGCGCGCCAACGGTCGCTACAGTCATTAAAAAGCTTTCCTGAAAAACCTGGCCTTGAAAGATATTCTTGATAGCCTTTACCACTACATCGGTTCCGACTACGATATAGCTGGCAATAAAGATAGCGGATTTAAGCCAAAGGATGTCTGTTTTAACCAGCAGCCCGATTGCAAAAATGACTGCGGCTATGATAATTTTTACAAGTTTCTTGTTCATGTTGAACTCCTTTCTCCTCCTTAGATAAGGGGACGAGCATGATTTGAGCATGCACTCAACTGTTAATGCAAAAAAATTTAGTTCTCTGAAATACCTTTGCTTTTGGCATAACGACTCGTTGCGTTATGCCAAAAGCCGGAAATGCTTGGTCGTGAGTGTTACGCCTTTTTCATGACAACATGAGGTTCATGCTTCTTGACGATTTTTTCGGCGGTCTTAATAATTTCGTCCATTTTCCCGTCGTCAGCCTCAAGAACCATCTTAGCCGTCATAGCGTTTACTGTTACGTCCGTTACACCGTCCAACGCCTTGACTTCCTTTTCGATTTTCGCCGCGCAGTTCGCGCAGTCCAACCCTTCCAATCTGAATGACTTTTTCATCGTAGTTTTCCTCCTGTAATTAAATTTTATTCTGTTACATGGCTTATGCTTTGTTCCAAAACGATTTTCACATGATCATCTGTGAGAGAATAATAAGCAATCTTGCCGTCTTTCCTGAATTTTACAAGATTTTCTCTTCTCAATGTGCGTAACTGATGTGATATAGCAGATTTTGTCATGCCAAGCAAAACAGCTAAGTCACAGACACACATTTCATTGGCATCTAATGCCCATAAAATTCTAACCCTTGTGCTATCCCCCACGACTTTCAAAAATTTTGTCAAAGTATTAAAAGTGTCATCTGAAAGCATTTTTATTTTAACTGCGTTTACGATTTCTTCATGTATAACATCACAATCGCAAACATCGCTTCTGACAGACATAAATAACCCTCCCTTCGAAATCTTAATTGAGTATTGACTCAACTATATTCTTATTATAATTGAGTCAATACTCAATTGTCAATGATAATTTGAAATTTGGTTATTTTTTATAAACCTTGAATCTTCACCATCTGTCCAGAAGTTTTGCTTCGGGATAGGCGCAGCAAAACGGGATTATCGCAGCACTGTCTTTGAGCAAGTTTTGTCGGGGCGCATATAGCTGCTCTGTCTATAGACATAGGCCTTTACTTTGTTCAAGCTGCTATTGCCTTTGTCCCTTTTACCTCCGCGAATGTACTAATTGATCATCATCCTTTTTCATAAAACTGTGATCTGTATTTTAAATGCTCCTGTTCTAACTGCTTCCATCTGCGGCGAATCGTAGGGTATGTTTCTCTCTGCCAACCGCCGCAGCTTTTCTCTGCGCTTTTCCACGGTCAATCCCAGGGTATAGAGCTTTCCTGCCTGTTTAATCAGCTTGGTTTTTTCTTTTGTTGTCATGATCATCTTCTCCTTGCTTTTTGTAGGTATATAGCATATACAAATATATTCTACAACCTTACGAATAGCAAGGGGAAAGAACCGACACTTCATCGAACAGAAAAAAAGAACCTCATCACTGAGATTCTTTTTCTACCTTGTCAGGATTTCTTTTCAGGCTCATACATTGCGTCTATCATCCGCTCCACCATTTTGATCTGTTCAGGATTTAGGTGCTTACACTTTTCAGCAATTCCAGTCAGTGTATTCAGCTCATTCCACTCTATGCTGTCCTGCACAAAATAATCAAGGGAGCGGTGAAGGACATTCCCGAATTTAATCAGTGTTGAAATGCTGGGCTGATATTTCCCAGCCTCAATCTGCCTGATATATACGGCGCTGATATCGCACTCCTGAGCCAGTCTTTCCGAGGTATAATCGGACTCTTTTCTCACGGCGGCCAATCGCATACCAAGTGCCTTTCGATCCATCTTCTCACCTCCGACCGTGGGCAATACACTACAAGAATATATGTTATTATATTACTCCGATGTTGTTTTTTTTAATAGCGAGCAATAGCATATTTTTATATATGCTATAACCCTACAATAAGTTTGTTCTTTTTCTGTAATAAATATTCTTAGAGTGAGAGGTTCTGGTGGGTCCATCATGAACCGCACCTCGGTTCAGCTCGCAGACGGAGTATCCCCTTGGCGGGAAATCCGTCTTTTCGCCTTTTTTACAGTTGGGCTATTTTTTCAGAATCAGCCGGTTGCTGGTATTGCTGCCATTCTCCCGGTAGCGAGATTCCTTTTCAATAAGCCCTTCCTTCACCAAATCATTCAGGGCGCGCTTGACGGTGCTGCGGGAGAGCTGCAAGTCGGCGGCTATGGTCTTGACCGCAGGCCAGCAATCCGAACCTTTTCCCGCACGGTCACGGAGGTAAATATAAACCGCCCTCGCCCGATGGGGGAGCTCATCGGGCGGGGCAGAATAAATGTGGTTAAAGTAGCTCATGGTTCATCGGCTCCTTTACGTTCTGACATGGCTGCGCCGCTTTAGTGGCTCCGCGGGATGCTCCGTCACGGGGGTGTGGAGCGCACCGGTGCCGGTGGGCGGTTCCAATATCTCCCCGGTTTTCTCATCCACCATCAGGCAGGCTGTGTGCTTGCGGACAATGTTTTCCTCCAGCGTCTGCTTATCGGCATAGACCACCTTCCGGTGTGCCTTTTCCTCTACAGTATAAGGTTTTCCGAAACGAATGCCCCAATCAAGGAACAGCCGCAGTCTTGTCCTCATGGGATGAGTACCGGTTTTCATGACGACAAAGTTTCCTTTGGGAATGGATTTCAGTTCGTCCGGCGTCATGAGAGGACGCTCCATCATCTGTAAGGACTGGCTGGGATCATTCTTTCCACGGCTGATACTGCCACTCATAACGGTACGGCTGCCCAGCGCCTTACTCAGCACCTCGGCAGTCTGGCTGTTTGGCGCGAAGCCGCCGAAGATGGTATCCTGGCAGTTGTCCACGATAATTTCCGAACCCTCCTTGCCGTAATTTTTTTCAAGCTGACCAAAGGACTGGATAATGGGGATCATGGAAAGACGGCGGGATCGGCTGGCCGAAAAAATCAGCTCCAGCGATTCAATGGCAGGCAGCGTACCCAGCTCGTCACAGTAAAACATCACCCGGTTTTTCAGCTTGCCTCCGTTTTCATCAGCTACTGCAAGGATTTCACGGTAGAGTTGCTGGATCATCAGGCTGACCATAAAATATTTGGTCAGATCTTCTTCGGGCAGCACGATAAACAGCGCAGATTTTTCATTGCAGAATTTCTCCGCGTCAATGGCTGTATCAAAGCAGAGAATCTGCTCCATTTCACTATCCAAAAAGGAATTAAGTCTGGAGAGCACGGTGGACAGCACCGACGCCATGGCCTGCTCTGCGGAATTGAGGGCAGCTCCCGCAAACCAGCGGGCCTTATGGTCGGGCGGCAGCTTTTCCATGAGGAGCTGGAACTGGCTTTTGCCCTTTACCTTGCTGGGGGCCAGCAAATCCTGCACCAGCTTAAACACACTGATGATATGGCGGCAGTCCACCTTTTTCCCATCTACTTTGGTGGGTGGCAGATATTCGGCTATCAGCAGAATGATGGAGGACAGAAGCCCCTCGGCGGCATCATAGAAAAACTGGTTCTGCCCGTAGTTTTCACCGCTGGCGTTGATGATGGTTTTGGAGATGATTTTGGCGTATTTCTCTGCCTTGGCCTTTGCCACAAGGTTGTTTTCGTCGGCAAGATACGCATCCATGTAGGTGTTGACCAGCTGGAGCATATTGTTGCCGTCCGAACGGGTAGGATTTCGAAGATCGATGACCGCCACATGGTAGCCATAATAGTCACGGGCAATGGCGCCGTAGTTGCGGTAGAGGTCGCCTTTGGTGTCGGTGGTCAGAAAGCTCATGCCGCTGGCGCAGGCATATTCCAGATTGGGGTACAGGAAGAATGCCGTCTTGCCCACGCCGGATGCGCCGATCATAAGGCAGTGGACGTCGTCGGTGTCCACCAGAGCTGTGACCTTGTTCTTTGCGCCGATGCTGCCGAGGATAATGCCTTGCTCTGAAACGGCAGGGCGGTTTTCTCCCTTCCGCCACAGCTCCGGCTGAAAGGGAATGTGCTTGTAGATGCTTCTGATTTCCTTTTTGGTGGAAAAGCGTGCGGTACCATGTTGGCCGTCGCCTACCGTGCGGGACTTGATTCCGTTTAAGGTATAGTAGTGCGCCAAAAGAGAAAGGCCGCCGATGACGAGAAACATCACGGCGGCCGCTGCTATTAGGATGTAGACTTGGGATTGCATGGGGAAAACTCCTTTCGGTTTAGAGGATTTTATGGTAATATAATCATATATAATAAGGGTCGAGAGAGGTGCTCTGAATGCCTGATTATGAAAAGCCCAATATGATGTTGCCGGTAAGTTTGCATGATGCCAGGCTTAATCACATCGAAATAGCAGACGATACCATCTGTTTTGTAATAGAGGACGGAATTCGCACGATTCAGGACGATCAAGTGGAACAAACCGGGAAAGCTCAAATTCAGTTTCCCAAAGTAGATTTCGATTTCTGCCGGGTTTATTGCACTGGGAAAGACAATCTCCGAAAGCAATGGGATATCCGGGACTTTGCTAAACAGATGTGGAACAATCAAATGGTAATTGACATCATTGACGAAACCTACGGTTACAACCAAGCAAAATTCGGCTGCGATATGACGATGGGCGGGAATTGGTTTGACTGTGAGATTGAAATCTATCATTTTGGTCTCGTGAAATATTTGTGGGAAGAACAGTGCGGAGAAACGGAGCGGCTACCTTAAGTGCCGCTCCGTTTTTTATGCCATCCGCATTTCAAAGCCACTCTGCCTTTGCTGTGCCGCTTCCGTTAAGTCGTCATTCCAATCCTTTCCCTGAGACATGAGCTGCTCCGATTCATATCCTTTTTCCTCAAGCTGCTGGTTCAGCCGCTCGCTAGCCTTGTGTCCGGCTGCATCGTTATCCAAACATAGTGAGACCTGCCGGAGCTGCGGATACTGCTCCAGCATCCACACCATCGCCTGACCGCCGACACCGCAGAGGGACACATAGCTGTGTCGCTGCCAGTCCTGCGGATACAGGGTGATAAACGATAGTAGATCCACCGGCGCCTCAAAAACATATAAATTCCCGCTTTCTCCAATCCAGTGAAAGCTGTGCCGGGGATCGCAGCCATCCACATTTCCTTTAAACGCCTGCCCCAAGGTGTAAATCCCGCGCTTGTGAGCGTGGCGGGCAATTCCGTTTTCATCCAATCCCACAAACACCGCGTTGTGATATTCCTTCGTGCCATCCTTAGATTTTTCACAGCTTTCATAGAGGAGCTTCTGCTTTGCAAAGAAGCTGACCACCTCCCGGCCGATGTGCCGGGTTTTTACCAGATAGGCATAGACACGGCGCATATCCGTATGGGCCGGTGGGAGCGCAAAGGGCTTTTTCGGCTCCGGTTCCTTTTGTGAGGATGGCCTGTAGATCTCGCCCTGCTCACCACCCAACAGCAGGGTCACGGCTTCAGGATAAGAGCAGCCGTAAAACTTCCGCACAAAATCAATGGCATACCCGCCACTCTCTGCGGAGTGATCGTACCACTCATTCCCCCGGACGGTGATGCTGTGGTCAGAGGCCAGCCGCTTATCCCGTCCGCTGGGCAGGAGCTTTTCGCCGCGCCGCTGGAGAAAGTCCGCTAAATCCACGTTATTGGCACGGTATTTCTGTTCATCTGTAAAATGCACATACACACCCATGGCGCACCTCCTATTGATGGCGATTGCCGATTCGATGAAAAAATGCCGCCCTTTTTACAGGACGGCATTGCTTGGGATATAGATTTTTTAGGACGGGCAGTTGCCCGGTTTTCTTTTTCTGCTTTTTCATGATGTTCCTCCCATCGTTTTTAGAGTGACATGGTCTGCTCGTGATCGTCCCGCGCATGACCCTGCGCCTGCTTTTTCTCCCGAAGCCTGCGCAGGAGCTTGCGATCGGCGCGCTGCCCCGGCGGTTTCAGAGGCGGAGCGTTATCTGCAAACACACGGCTCATGTGATGCAGGAGCCGTGTTCCCGCCTGCAGGACGGAGGGGTCTTTGAACTCGTCCATATGGTCGAGAAAAAACTGCGCGTAAAGATTGCCCTGCGCCGCCGATAGGGTAAACCAACGGACGGCAGATTCTTTATTCCTCGGAATATCTTTTCCCATGAGATACAGCTTGCCGAGAGTGTACTGCGCATATTGATTACTCTGTTCAGCGGCGGCCGTCAGGAATTGCAGGGCAGCCGGAATGTCCTTTTGCACATCTTCTCCCATGAGGTAAACCTTGCCCAGCCGGTACTGTGCGAATTGGTTGCCCTGACCGGCAGACCGTTTCAGGTATCCCAGCGCCTTGGGCACATCCTTCGGAACATCCTCGCCCTTGAGATAAAGAACGCCGAGGACATATTCGGCAAACTGATTCTTCCGCTCCGCGGCAAAGGTCAGCCAGCGGATAGCCGCTTCCACATCCTTGAGGACGCCCTCACCGCCAAGATACAGCTTGCCGAGCCGGTATGCGGCAAAGTCGTTGTCCTGCTCTGCCGACAGGGTATAGAGCCGTGCTGCCTCGGCTGTGTTCTGCGCAACGTGCTGCCCCTTTTCATAGAGCTTGCCGAGAAAATATGCGGCATAGGGATTTTCAGCCTCCACTGCCTGCCTGAGATAGCCGAGAGCTTTTTCTACCTCTGGTGTAGATGCTGTTTCATCGGAAAGAATGAGCTTGGCGAGCTGGTAGCAGGCAAAGGGATTTCCTACTGTCGCCGCCTTTTTAAAGTATTCCTTAGCCTTGGCTTCATCCTTTTCTGTGCCGACGCTGTTTAAGAGCATCCAGCCCAGTCGGTACTGGAGCTTATCGTCGTGCCCTTTTTCCTCCAGAAAGACAAAGCCGAGAAAGGCTTCCTTGAAACGCCGGTCAGCTTCCACACTGTTTTTTTCGCAACCGATGCCGTCCCGCAGCATTTTACCAAGCTCAAAGTTGGCATAGGGAAAATCCTGATCCGCCGAGCGGGTATAGAGGGCAAAGGCGGTTTCATGATTCTGCTCCACACCCTTGCCGTGGTAGTACAGGCCGCCGAGGGAATACTGCGCATATTTGTACTTCTCGTTTGCAGAAAGAGTGAGCCAGTCCGCCGCTTGTAAATAGTCCTGCTCTGTGCCAAGCCCTGCAGCGACCATTTTGCCGATGCGGTACTCGGTGTACTTCCAAGGCTTTTCTTCCTCGGCAGCATGAAACACCGCAAGGGCTTTTTCGTACCAGCCATAGGCTGCATCGGCGTTCGCTTCGCACCCAAGCCCGTCGGCGGTCATACGACCAAGATCATAGAGTGCCAGGGGATTCTCTTTATCCGCTTCTGCGAGGACAAGTTCACGGGCTTTTTCAAAATTCTGCGGGATTCCGGCATCCTCATCGCCATGCAGATGTTGCTTTGCCAGCTTGTATTCCTCCGTCCACCATGAAGCGGAGGATTTCTCCCTGCCGGTGGAAGACGGAACGGACGGCGGTTCGGGCACATCCTCCGGCTCGGCGGGTGTGTTGTCCGGCACAGCCCCCATGGAAGGTACATCGTCATCCGGGTTGGCATCCGGCAGAGCGGTTTCCACAGAGGCCGGTTCCTCAAAGGTTATGACACCGCTGCCAAGGTTCATGGCTTCCTGAATGACCCTATTGCGGATGGGTTTGAAGTCCTCACAGCGGGAAAGGGGTGGCGGCTCGGAGGGCGTTTCGGTGTAGATAGCTTCGATCCTGCCCCTGACCTCCCACCACAGGCGGTAGGCTTCTGCAATACGGCTGTCCTTGGCAAGCTCATCCACAATTTCATCCACCACGTTTTTCAGGTCTGCTTTCAGGTAGCCGTACTGTTTTTTGCCGCTGACCGTTTGCAGACGTTTGGCCAGATGGGTGAGGAGCTGTTCCATGCGCTCACTGACCAAAACGCCGCCCTTCATCTGCCGGATCAGTTCCCCCATGGCTTCGGCGGCCTGTTCCTTCAGCTCAGCCCGCCGCTGGGTCTTTTCCCCGTACAGCGGAATCAGCTCCTGCCGGAAGATTTCATTCGCCAGAGCGGACTTCATTTTGCGGATACCCTGCTTGGTAAGGTAGCCCTCCTGCGAATTGGTACTGTAGCAAATCATGTGTATATGCGGGTGGTGCGATTCATTATGAAATGCTGCGTACCATTTCAGGTGGTCAGGGTGGATTTTCAAACTCTCGGCCAGTTCCATCGCCTTGGAGGAAAGCAGGGCTCTCCATGCCGCCGCATTTTCAAATCCAAATTTGCCCGCATCCTCCCGGCGCAGGGAAATAATCGGCGTCCAAACATTGCCGGTGTGGGCAGCCACTTCCTCCGCAACCTGTGACAAAACCAGCGGCGCATCCCCGGCGGTGAACAGACCATGACTGTCGAACTTTTCGACGCGGGGACGGTTTGCGATGTAATCCAGATATTTTTCCCGGCCGCTGATTTGATCAAGGTTCTGTTCCAGCGCAATGGAGATAAACTCCGAGGCGTTTCCCCGGTTGGGATTCTCACAGTAGTCCTCGTATTCAAATAATTCTCTGGTATCAGGAAACTCCCGGAGTATCTGCGCGATCAGTTCCTTTTGCTTTTTGGTGGAGTGCCAGAGCCGGTGTGCACTCTCCATTTTTTCCACGCCGTCACGGGTTGCGATGTATTTCACAAGATTATTCAGATGTGCGGCAGTTTGTTTGCCACCCTTGAGATAGGGGCACTTGAGAATGATCCGCGCCATTATTCTTCAGCCTCGATGCCGTTCTGAAACTCCACCGCATCATCCAGCCGGATTTTGCCCTTGGTCTTTTTCACCTCGGCAACGCACCGGCCGCGAAGCCGGTGCAGTTCCTCATCGGTAACCTCCAGCGTAGTTGCCAGCAGATGCATCATCATACTAATTTCCACCGAGAGGCGAAACAGATTGCTTGCCACCCGGTTCTCGGTTTTCTGTAGCGTTCCCTCCATGGAAGAAAGCAGGGCCTTGGAAAGATAGGAGGAGGTGTCCTCCGTTCCAAGGTAGCCCATGTAAAAACAGAGCGCCTTTTCGATAAACTCACTGCGGCTTTTGCAGTTGTCCTGATTCAGCCAGCCGTCCAGCCGTTCCATGGTTTCGGGATACAGCCAGACCGCTGTCCGTTCCTTATTATTTTTCATATGAAATCCGACCTTTCATGGGTGTCCACCTGTGAGGTGGCCGTGTAAATTCCTTTGTTTCCTTGCCTTTTATAAAATCCCGACCACCCTGACCGTGACAATTCCCCAATCCGACCACCTCATGGGGAAGTGCGAAAAACGCCCAGCACTGCTGGGCGAAGTGAGCGGCGGGAGGGCGCTTGCGACCACCCGCCTTTATCCTGCTCTTTTTTCGACCGTGGAGAGCTGCCAGATTTGGAGGGCAGAGCGCCTTTTCCAAACGCTCGTCCCAAAGCCCTCACACAGCGTTTTGGGGCGGGATGGGTGCATGGATGCCACCCCCGCCTGTCAAAGCGGCACACGGGGGCGAACAGGGGGCAACGCCGGGAGACGGGCATGCGCCTTAATGCGCCGCCCTGTCCTGTGCGCCGTCAGCGGCAGCAGCGGCCTTATCTTTTTCCTTCTGCTTTTTTGCCGGAGCGATGGCTGGAGCATCTTCGCAGCCCTCGTCAATGTATTCCCGGACGGAAGACGGAACGTATTTTTCATACAACTTTTGCAGGGAATCGCAGAGTTCCTGTGTGAGATCCGCGTCCTTTTTCTCCATGTAGCGTTTTACCGCACGGAGCTTTTCTCCGTCCATTTGAACGGTAATGCTTTCTTTTTTCATCTAAGTGCCCTCCTTAATACTCAAATCCAATAAATGTGAAGCCGGGTTCCAGCTCCGGCTCCTGCCCGGTGAATTCGGGAATGTCAGCAAAAAGCTGACTGTATTCTGCGATTTTACTCTTGCCGAGCGAGGTGAAATTCCCATCACGGGTGGTGTCGCAGACAAAAAACGGGCCGCAGATAATGTCTGCGCCCAGCCGCCTGTTGGGCGGCATTCCGTTTAATTTGCCTTCCTCATTGCAGACGGCAACACAGCCGTTTGGAAAGCGGATGCATTCAATCAGGCCATCCACCTCCGCCTGCAGGCTTTTAAGGTCATTTGGAATCTCCTTGACCGCGGGAGCCTGCCCCGGCTCAATCTTCAATACACGAATCATATTTTCATTCATAAAATCATCCCTTCTTTGTTTTCATGGCAGATAATTTCTCGGATTCTGCTTCACGCCGTTCACCCGCACCTCGAAGTGCAGATGGTTTCCGGTGCTGCGCCCGGTGGAGCCCACCTTGGCAACGGTTTCCCCGGCTTTCACGGTCTGCCCCTCCCTGACGAGGATTTGGGAGCAGTGTCCGTATAAGGTGACCAGCCCGCCGCCGTGGTCAATGGTCAGATAATAGCCGTAGCCGGTGCTGCCATAGACCACGGTTTTCACCGTTCCCGTCTGTGCCGCGCGGATGGAGGTGCCCTTTGATGCGCCGAGGTCGATACCGGAATGCCCCGCCCACTGGCCGGTGAGCGGGTCCGTCCTGCCGCCGAATTCAGAAGTCACCATGGAGCGCCAGTTCTTCCCCAGCGGGGAAACAAAACCGGAGGCGGAGCTTTCCGGGGCTTCGGCATAGGGTCTTGCGTACAGCACCTGCTTGCCGGAATCAAACAAATCCCGGTAGACGACCTGTCCTTTGGAGGAGGATGCGTCCACCACCTTGCCGTCCCCGGCATAGATGCCAACGTGGGTAATGTTCATGAAGCGGCCGTTGGGCTCATGGCTCCAGAACACCAAATCGCCGGGGGCAAGGCTGGATTTGGGAATGGTCAGTCCGTTGTCCACGCAGTATTTGCCCTGTGCCGCAGCCGTGCCGGGGAGATTTACACCCAGCTTTTTGTACACCCACTGCACAAGATAGCTGCAGTCGGTGTAGCTGCCCTGTCCGCGCAGCTCCTGTGAATAGGGGTCGCCAAGGCGGGAAAGCCCCAGCCGAACAGCCTCCGCGCCTGCTTCTCCAACAGGCAAATCGGAGTAAAAGCCGTCTATCTGATCCGGCGTCCAGTCCTCCCACAGCCCGGAGCCGTCCCCCTCCAAGTGTGCGCCGGTGCCGTACCGGGCGCGGTAATAGATTTCGTTGGCGTTAGCCTGATCCTCATAGGTGACGGCTCTGCCGAACAGCGTGCGGATGTTGTTGTAAACAGCGGGCAGAGAATCAATGGGAACAGCCACAGTGTAGGTTTCCTCCGAGGTGGTGCCGTCCTCATTTTGCACGGTGCGAGTGCGTTCTTCATAGGTCACGAAACAATCTGCAAATTCCCGCGCCGCATGGCGCGAAATGGGTGCAGCGTCACGCTGCCCGAAGAACAGAGAATAAAAAATTGCCTTGACCCGGTAATCGTCAAGGCTGTCGCCGCCCTCCATCTCAGCATTTACGTCAGCGATGGCATTGTCTATGAGGGTGAAGCTTTGGCGCATATCCCCGATGTACTCCCGGTACTCCGCTGGCATACTTGCCGGAATCACACCGCCGTGAAAGCACAGCTCCACAGCGGTGTTGTTGTGGCTGGTGGTGCCGGAGAGCAAGGAACAGACCAGCACGATGACTAAAATCAGCGGGGACAGAACAGCGACAATCACCCAGCCGATGGTCTTTCGAGTGCGTTCATCGGAAAGCGCGGCAGCGGCGGCCTTGGCAACCGCTGTGATGGTTGCGGGATCTGCCATGCCGTCACCACCATTTCATTTCGCCAAAGCCGAACAGACTCTGCTGTTCCGGCTCCGGCTCACTCTCCATGAGCAGCTCGGTATAGTCCACCGCCTGTTCCAGAACAGCGGGATCAAAGCCTGCGGTTTTGTAGCCCTCACGGATGGTATTATAATAATAATCCGAGGGATAGCCCAAGCGATGCCCCGGCGTCATCACATAGACCATGGCAGACACTGACTGTCCGTCCAGCGGCAGTTCCATAAGCTCCTTGTCATAGAACCGGGGAAAGCCCTCGTAAACATCCAGTGCCGCTTCATCCTTCGGCGTGATTTTCCACAGCAGAACAGGGACGGAGGCGCCCTCGCAGGGTTCAATGGTGGCGACGGCTCCGTTTCGGCCACCCCGGAACACAAGGGCATAATCCTTTATCTCGGAAGCCCCGACCACCTTGGCGGTGGGGCATCTCCCAGCCATCTGCGGCAGATTGAGGTTGCTGCCATAGGCAATATACAGTTTGTTTTTCATACGATCTCCTTTACATTGACATAGTAAAAGCGGGGGACTGCTCGTCCTCCGCTTCCATTTCAATTTCCGGCACCGCTTCCTCCGGCGGTGCCTGCGTTTGTGAGCGCTCCGCCTCTCGCTTCTGCCGCAGCCGTTCCTTTTGCCTTTCCGCTTGTGCCGGATCTTTCCACGCAATGCAGCCCTCCAAGTGATCCAGCAGATGCTTGCGGGCTGTTTTAAACTCGTCCCCGATCATGCCGAGGCGCAAAAGCCAGACACGAAAGGTGTATTTTTCGTTGCTGGACTGGGTTTTGGCGGGGCTTGCCGACCGCTGGTTGAGCGCCTGCGCGGTGATGGCCAGACAGAACTGGATGTACGCCTTGATTTTTCCGGCGTGCAGATCTCCGTTGAACGCCCGGAACTCCACCGTACCTTTCTGAAACACGCTGTGCAGATTCAGGCAGTGGTAACGGCTGTCGTGATAATGCTCCCGGCTGCCGTCCCTGCCGTTGTACCAGAGGCTTTTCAGCCGGTCGAGGGTGGCGGGCTTCTGCCGATTGAGCCGCTCTAAAAAGGCGGGATCAATCTTCCGGCAGTAGTGGCTTTCCCGCCCACGCGAAACCTTCAGCGCCTTGTAAATCATATCCTCCTTGGCCGCCATAATGTTGACCAGATTGCGGAGGTGAGGCGCGTCAAAGGGTGCAGCGTTAACGTGAATATGGATGCCACATGAAGAATTCACAAACGCTCCGGCCTCCCGGAGCTTACGGATCAGCTCCTGCACTGTTTCGATATCTCTATACTGGCAGATGGGGCTGACCAGCTCCACGCTGTAGTTCCGGTCGGCACTGACCCTCCTGCGCCCCTCCTTCCGCTGGCAGTCCAGGCTGCCGTCGCTCATGACCTTCCACTTGCGGCCGGTGGTATCCCTCGCAAAATAGGCGTCGTAGAAGCTGCCCTCATACTCTCTGGTGGTGCCGAAATGTTCGGCAATGACCTCGGCGGCGCGGCTTCTGGTAAGCCCGGTCATTTCAATTTCAATCCCGAAATCCTGACCCTGTATCTCCATTTACCCACCGCCTTTACCACATCCTGTGCTGCAGGGTCAGGTCTTTATCCTGAGATAGCCCCGCAAGCTCCGCCGCGGAATTGATGAAGCCGCACAGCCGCTCCCTGCGCCAGGTATCAATGAGATAGCGTCCGCATTCCTCATTGAGCGCATTGATTTTTAGCACCGTATCCCGCACACACTGGTCAACGGCGGCGGAATCGCCCTGTGCTTCCATCAGATCGTCAATATAATCATCCAGAATCCGGCCCATGAGAGACACATCCTCCGGGGTATAGTGGTAGCTCCCAGCATAGGGGTCAGGGTATTCCTTGCCGTCCATACAGTTGCGAAGCTGCTCCAAAATGGCAGGGCGTTCGTCACAGTCCGCTTTCTGGTACTTCTCCATAAAGGCCAACAGATCCGCTTCCCGGTTGGGGGTGTAGCGGATAAAGGACAGCATATCTTCGAGGAGTCCTGATTTGTTTTCTTTCTGCTGTTGCAGTCTGCTCATGATTTTTCTCCCTTCTTCATTATCTGCCGCCTGCCGTTCCGAACAATCTCTCCTTATATGCCGGAGCGTGGACCGCAAGGTTATACCGCTCAATGCCGCATTTGTAAAGGCACACGCCGCGCTGGGGAAAGCGGATGAGGTTGTATTCACTTTCTTCGAGCTGCAGGGAGTCGATATAGAACCGCTTATCGATGTTGCCGGCGTTGAACAGAAACGCATGAGACGGAATGGAAAACAGGGGCTTTGTCAGCTCCCGGATATGCTCAATGTTGAAGTCCTCCAAGTTCTGCGACGCCAGAATCACCGCCGACTCCTTCTTGCGGACACGCTTCATGAAATTGCGGATGTATTCGATGGCCGTCAGGTTGGTGAGGAAAAGGTACAGCTCGTCAATGGCGGCGGCGGTGTTCCCCTCGGTCAGCAGCTTATCGCTCATGAAGGAAAGCACGTTAAATAGCAAGGCATTTTTCACGTTCCGGCTAGCCTGTAAGAGCCCTTTGACGCCGAACACAATAAAGCGGTCTGAGGTCACGTTGGTGTGGCCGTTGAAAAACTGGCTCTCGGCGCCCATGCACATGGAGTGGAGCCCCAGCAGGATTTCCTGCAGCAGCTCCGGCGGATAGAGCTGGTATTTGGTCTTGTCGTAGCCTTTGTATTCGGCTTCAATGAGGGCATATAAGTCGGACAGAATGGGATAGTCCGTGGCTGCCAGCTTTCTGAAATCGGTGCGGTCGCTGATGCCGAACTGTTCGTACAGCTTGCCCAGCATGATTTCAATGGCGTCAATGTGGCGGTCGGAAAAATCTTTGTAGCATCGGAAGAAATCCTTGAGAAAGCTGATGTGCTGACTGAGCTTGGTGGACTGGCGGAATGCCTGGGGTGCGTCGGTATCCTCCGGGCTGCCGCCCTCATCCCACGTTTTCGGCTCCAGCGGGTTGATCCGGTACCGGCCTGACATAAGGTCAATGAAACAGCCGCCGAGGTTTTCCGCTAGCTCCACATATTCGTGCTCGGGGTCCAGACACAGAACGGACTTGCCCGATTCAAGGATGTTGCAGAGAATGAGCTTAAGAAGATAGCTCTTGCCCTGGCCGGAGTTGCCGAGTATCAGCACATTCGCATTGGTTTTGTCATCATCGCGCTTGTCAAAATCCGCAATGATATTCGAGCCGAACTTGTCCCTGCCGAGGTAAAACCCGCGGGGATCGGTCTTGCCGCTGTAGTTGAAGGGATAGAGGTTCGCCACGGAACTGGCGGGCAGCACCCGTTCAAA
This sequence comes from Faecalicatena contorta, assembly GCF_003149105.1. GTDB lineage: Bacteria > Bacillota > Clostridia > Lachnospirales > Lachnospiraceae > Muricomes > Muricomes contortus_C. Next base: position 155,989 of record NZ_QGDS01000002.1, read on the forward strand.
CTGGCTGGCGAACACGTTGTATCCGGCAGGGCCTACAGCGAGAAAGCCCTCCCGCTGGCGCAGCATGAGCCGATCCACATTGAGCTTACTGCGCACCAGCTCGGTCAGGACATCGGTCTGGAGGAGCTTCAGTCCATCAAGATCATGGGCGGTCAGCTCCAAAAACACGGCGCAGTGCAGGAGCGGCTCCCGGTTCCGGTGCATGGAGGACACCAGCGTGACCACATCCTGCAAATTGCTCTCGGCGGTGACCGTCTGCTGGAGGTCGTTGGTACTGCTCTTATCCATGCGGTTCTTGTTGGCGGCATTGTGGATGATCTTCTTTTCCTCGGCTGCCGTTACCTGACGGGTGTAAATGCGCAGGGTCACACCGTCCTTTTCTCCAAGGTGGCGCAGGATAGCCTGTTCCTCGGTGGCGGTGGGATATTCCCGCAGCACCCACACGCAGCGGTAGGTGTTGCCGCAGAGGAAATGGTCGGTGTTGAATTTGATGATGCCCGGAGCGATCATGTCAAGGAAATCCTTGATTTTCACATCCTCCTGCGGCGGGGATTGGGGCTTTCTTTTTCTTGCCATCGGCGTTTCTTCCTTTCTGGTTTTGATTTTGGGTATAGGAAAAGCCGCCACGTTTGTGACGGCTTGAAGTAAAATGGTTCACTTTGGTAAGGATTTGAGGTATAATAAAGGCAGAATATTTATTCAAAATATAACAAAAAAGGAGCAACTAATCGTGTTTAGATACGTTCATACAAATATCATTGCCCAGAATGCGGGCAAGCTTATAGATTTTTATAAGACAGTTCTCCATTGCAAGAGTATTAATGAAACACGCGATCTAAGCGGAGCATGGTTAGATAATCTTACCTGTTTGACCAACGCCCATATTTGTGGAGAACACCTGCTTTTGCCCGGCTATGAGGGAGACCATCCAACCCTTGAAATATTCTCTTATGATGAGATGAAAGAATATCTACCAGCTGAAATTAACCGCCCTGGCATTGCACATATCGCTTTTGAAGTTGACGATGTGGAAGATACTCTGTCTGAAATTCTTCGTGCAGGCGGGAGCACTGTCGGAGAAGTGGTAACTGCCGCATATCCGAACAATACGGAGGCGGTTTTTGTATATGCCTGTGACCCGGAAGGCAATATCCTTGAGCTTCAAAGCTGGCGAAAAAGAAAAATTTAATGCGGCGGATACATAATCATCACAGGTTTCATCACTTAACACCCTTTAAAAGAAAGGTACTGCCATGAAAAACTTATTTCTAATAGGTGGCACGATGGGAGCAGGAAAAACAGCTACCTGTCAAATTCTAAAACAAAAACTAAACAACAGCATTTTTCTGGATGGTGATTGGTGCTGGGATATGCATCCCTTTCACGTGACAGAGGAAACAAAGCAGATGGTATTAGAAAACATCTGCTATATTCTGAATAACTTTATTCGGTGTTCTGCCTATGAAAACATCATATTCTGCTGGGTGATGCACCAGCAGGCTATCATTGACGATATCCTTTCACGGCTGGATACGGTCAACTGTAAGGTGCATTCTATTTCCCTGATTTGCAGTGAACAATCCCTGCGAACCCGATTGGAAAAAGACATTGCTGCCGGTATTCGCACGGAAGATGTAGTCCTCAGAAGCATGGAACGAATCCCTCTTTACGGAAAACTGAATACCTTTAAGGTGGATGTATCAGAAATAATTCCAGAGCAAGTGGCAAATTATATCATTCATCACTGCTAAATAGAAAAAGGGGGAAGTCAATGAGATATGACTTCCCCTTTTTCTGCTCATTCATTCAAAATCACCCAGCGCTCCCCATCATAATCCTCATACATCTCCGTTGTAACATTCTGCTCATAATAGACGCCCAGCAGGCGCTTGATGTCGCTTTCACCCGCCTTGCGCACCATGAAGCCCTGATCCTTGAGGCTCTTTTCGATGCGGGAAAGATAGGGCTGAACATCGCTTTCCTTTTCATTTTTCAGCCGGATGATGATTAAGAATTCCCTTGCCGTCGCCATCTGCACCTGCATACGGTCAAGGGCGGTTTGATCCTGTGCCAGCAGCTTTCGGATGACAGGGTTCTGCTCGGCGGCCATTCTGGCTTTCAGATAGCTCTTGTTGTCCTCAAAGTTTTCACGGCTGTTTAAGCACAGCATTTCGATATCCGAGATGCCTTTCAGCACATTCATAAGGGCATAAATCCTTGCCCCGATGCTGGAATCAGACAGAACGCTGATATTGGTGGGCTTAATCATAAAAAACACCAGCTCACCGTGAGGCGTCGCAAGGCTGTGGCCGGTGATGCCCTCAATGCCCATGAGCTGGCGGGTGGAGGCTTTTTCTCCGGCCTCCCGTTTCTCTTTTCGGTTCATATTCACGCCCTCCATTCATAGGTCTGCTGCTTTCCGAAAAAGAAAGCGGCGGCGTAACGGATAAAATCAAGGATGCTCACATCCTCGAAGCGGATCGATAAAAAGGCATAGACCGCTGTCAGGACAATGGGTGGCAGCCAGCCCAGCCTGGAAAAAGCGAAGACAGAAATCAGGCAGCCAATGCCGATGATTCCGATATCCCGCAGCTCCCACAGCCACAGGGTAGCCTTGGATTTTAGGTTGTCGGGGTAGATGTACATGGGGGTAATTCCTCCTCGTAGATTTTTTGCAAAAAATAGGCGATACCACGGAGAACAAAGTCCACACAGGGTATCGCCACGCTGTTGCCCAGCGCCTTGTACCGGGCGCTGTCCGATGCACCGGGAATCAGCGTCCAGCCATCGGGGAAGCCTTGGAGCCGTTCGCATTCCAGCGGGGTCAGCCTGCGGATGAGGTTGCGTCTTTCCACGATGCATTTGTTCTGACTGACATACTGACTGCCGATGCCTTTCTCATCCCCGCGGCAAAGTGCGCCCACTACTTCTTGGTATGGTTCACACACGGCGTGCCGGTCAGAGGTCGTAATGGTGTAGCTGATGTCCGGCTGACAGCCGAGGCCGTTGCCGCCGTTTTCCGGTTCCCGGTCGATGGTGTTGCCCGCAATGCAAATGGTTTCCTGCATTGCGGGACTTCCCACCAGCGGAACATTATTGCCCCCGGTTCCCATACGGGCGGACATTGTGGGCGCTACTGCATGGGGGCCGGTGTAGCGGCTGTCAATGCCGTGATTTTCAAATAACACCGGCTGGTTATTGCCGGAGGTTCCTGCTGCGGAGGTAATGGTTGGGCAGACACCCTCGCCAATTTCAGCGCCGCCCTGCTGGGTCGCCATGACCAGCGGCTGGTTGTTCCCGCCCTGCCCAAAGCCTGCGGATACCGTTTGCGATACCGCCACCGGCCCGGTAAAACGAGAGTCTTGTGCATGGTTGTCAAACACCAGCGGCTGGTGTCCATGCTCTTGGGCACGGAGCGTACCGGTGATATCATCAGTACAGTGCATCTGGCTGCCGCCCTGATCGTTGAGGCACAGAACTGATGGCGCAGTGCCGGTTTTAATGGTAGGGGAACACTCCGCCTGATAGCCGATTCCTCTGGCGTCGGCACTTGCGCTGCCGCAGAAGCCTGCGGTTAGCACACAGGGGTAACCCTGTCCGGCCTGCCCACCACCGCCAGTTAGCGAGGTGTGCGTTTCGGGGGTCAGAAAACAATCCCCGTCCCCCTTGCTGACAACGCCTGCCGCAAACAGCAGCCCTGCCGGGTTCCTGCCACCGCCGCCTCGTCGTTGCAAACTTCGCTCAGTTCCTTCGGGTGCTTCGCACCCGAAATCCACACGCTCCGTTGCACCTCCTCTCCCCAACGAATCTGACGATTCGCCGGGGTCCCCTTTGGCGGCAAGGGTCGGCGCCACACCCTCCGGCGTGAACACACGGCTTTGCTGGGTATCCCAGCCATTCATACAATTGGGCTGGGATACAAGTGGCGGATGACCTCCCATATCGGCACGCAATGTGGACGCCACATCCTCGGTGACATCCATCCGTTCGCCGCCCTGATCGTTTAAGCACAACAGCGACTGTCGGGTGACAAAGGTCTGCATCTGCATATTTCGGGTTGCTAACAGTGCACCAGATATTCCGTCCAAATCAATTACTTCATCCCTTTGGTTGACATGAAAGGCACTGATTTTCTCGGTATCCGCTACAAAGGTCTGCTGCTTCATCCCCGGCTGGGCCTGTATTGCCCCTGCAACATCGTGCAAATCTCGCACTTCGTCACGCTGGTTGGCTGCAAAGGCTATTGCTGTTTTTTCTTCTGTCTGGATATATCCGTGCCCGCCGCCCTCACCGCCATAGAGGGCGGGCCATGTCCCGGTTTCTTCAAAAATGCGGCGGCTTTGGACGTCCCATGGGGTCAGGCAAGCCCCGCCTGTATCATCAAGGCATCCCTCAGCTGGGGCGGCAGCTCCTTGCCGCGGGCCTCCGCTCTGCGTAATATCCCCAAACAGGCTGTCTTGCTTAAATAGTATTTCGGGTGCGGTCGTGCCTCCAAAATCTGCGACAAGGAAGATGCGACGGCGACGCTGGGCGACTCCCCAGAATTGAGCGTCCATGACTCTCCAAGCCAAGCTGAATTCATCTCCCAAAAGGACAGCCCCAGCAGATTCCCAGCGCCCGGACTCAGGTCGAGGCACATCACAGGCACTGTACTTAATCCGGACGATCTCCTCGATGACCGCCCTGAAATCCTCCCCCTCTGCGGAGCTGAAGGCTCCGGGGACATTTTCCCAAACGAGGTATCGAGGTCGAATAAGGTGAGCTGGTACGTTTCGCTGCTCATCGGATTTTCTCATCTCCTTCGCAATTCGGGTCTGCTCCATAAACAGGCCGGAGCGTGCCCCAGCCAAACCAGCCCTCTGGCCAGCGACCGATAAATCTTGGCAGGGTGAGCCGCCGCAAATGACGTCTACAGGCGGCAGCTTTGCGCCATCCAGCTTTGTAATATCCCCGACATGGCGCATTTCGGGGAATCGGATTTTGGTCACTTCAATGGGAAAGGCTTCGATTTCACTGGCCCATACGGGAGTGATACCGTTGCGGATAGCCGCCAATGGAAAACCTCCAATCCCATCGAAGAGGCTCCCCATCGTCATCATCAGACCATCCTCATCGCCTGCTGGGGAGCTTTGGCCGCTGCGGTGCATTTGGCTCTGCCGATGGTAAAGCCGTTTTCCTGTTCCATCACCCGGCGAACCGGGATTCCGAGCCTGACCGCTTCCTCTATTTCAAGGTGCATTCCGAAGGAAATGCGGTAGCCGTAGCACCACAGCTCGTCGCAGCGGGGAAGCATGGCAAGCCCCATGTCCAGACCCGCCTGACGCTCCTTCGGATTGGAATCATCAAGGAACTGTGGGTAGAGCAAATGAGGTGCAAAAAAAGCGTGCCCCTCGTTCATCACATGGCGGCACGCTCTCTTGGTAAACTCGGTATTCTTTTCGATGTCCCCGGCGTAGGGGGACGCCACATAGATTAGTTTCATAGGCTTTTTCCTTTCATGATTATTTTGGCGCTACCGCCTGTACGATGGTGCGGGTGGTGTTGACGGCTGCCTGCGCGGTATACACGGCGCTCATCACATTGGCCTTTGTGCTGGTGTCCAGCCCGAAGGCTCCGGCAATTCGCGGTACTTCTCCTGCGGCCAGCATCAGACCAAGCCCCAGCAGGGCATGGGTTCGCAGCACCATAAGCCCTGCGGCGAGGATAGTCGCCTGCAAAAATGTGGTGAGGCACAGACCGATGATCTGCTTGCACCACTGGGTAAAGCCGTCGATGTAGCCGCGGGGAATGGAGAACATATACAGGCTGCCCACGGCGATCTGAATCAGCAAAATGCCCCCGCGCTTCAGGTTGGCAAAGAACACTTTAATCACCGCGTAGCCCATCATGATGATCATAAAGAGCAGCAGGATCGGGCTGGTGATGACAGACAGCCCTCCGAATACACCGGAGCCCATGGCGCCGCCGATATCCGGCGAACTGCCAAGCTCGGAAATGATATTCCCGGCAAGGTCGCCGAAGCTGGTTCCATAGCCGGTGATGCCTGCCGTGAGGCTGCTCTGGAGATTGACCGAGAGCTTGAACAGCTCCACCGGCACGATGGTAAAAAGGGACACTGCCATAAAGCCCTTGATGGCGTTTAAAGCGGTGTCCTTTATGCTGCCCCGGCCGTGCTGGTACTCAATGCCGGTTTCAAATGCTGACACTACCAGCCCGGTTCCGTACAGCGCCCAAGCCAGATAGGAAAAAAACAGGACGATGGACTGTACCCAGCTCATCTCAAACAGCTCCACGCCCATGTTTCCCATCTGTGCAAAAAAGTCGGCCAGAAAGCCGACCACCTGTCCGTAGAGCCATTCGATGATCTGATCCATCACGGTTCCAAGGACAAAGTCCCAGATGAACATTGGATTCTCACCTCTTTCCTGTGGAAATAAAAAAAGGCACACCATGCAATAAAATGCGGTGTGCCTGCGTATCTGGTGGAACGAATTTCAAATAGAGCGCGAAGATTTAGAAAACTTCAAAAACGACTTGACAATCCGCTCGTTCAGAGCTTCAATACCACACAACGGTGGCCGCCGAAATAAGGAAAAGGAGGTCAATTGCGTGGCAGACTACAAAAAAATGTATGATTCGCTGTTTAACGATGTGACGGATGCCATTTCGCTGCTTCAGCGTGCGCAGCAAAAGACGGAGGAGCTTTTCATCTCCGGCGATGACGGTGTTGTGCTGGAGCTCAAAAGAGATTCCGAGCCTGACGGCAACGATAAATAACAAATCACGTTTGCATAAGACAAGGAGAGCGGTTCTGCCGCCCTCCTTGTTATGCTGCTGCAAACGCCTTTTGGGGGAAATAAAAAAGACGCACCGTAGGTTCATTCACGGTGCGCCTTGGAGCATATTTGCGATTGTTGTTTCAGCTCGCTTAGCCTGACAGGGTCTATATAGTGGGTGGCATAGGCTTTTTCAATATCCTCGCCGCCGCTTTTGGAAAACCGGAGCTTCTTTGCATGGGGAAGGCTTTTCAGTCCCCACTGCTTATAAAAAGTCCACGAAGCCTTGAGATTGTTTTTTGCGGCATAGCCTCGGATTTCCCGCATGATAAGGGACAGCTTGGAGAGGTTCACTTTGCAGACACGCTCCAAATAATCCACCTTGCCGAAGCGCCACCGCTCATAATCCTCTTTGGAGCGGATGCTCAAATCCATCAGCACCTGCACGGGCGCTGCTATGCCGCTCCTTTGGAGCTGCTGATACATGGAGTTATGAATTTTCCCTTGTATATCATTGCTGTTCACCGCATCACCTCCTGCGCATATTTTACTGCAAATTTCTTTGGTATGCCAGACGTTTCCTCTCTTTTGGGGAACAGTTCGTTTCACTACATCCCCAAAATCGTCCAGTCAATGCTTGTATATAGCTGGTGGAAAGATACTAAAAAATATGGTATTCTTTTATATATAATGATTTGTACAGTAACACAGATGCCATAAATAATAAACACTAAGGGGGTGTACCATGGATACTTTTAGAGAATAATGAAATCTCCAGTTTGCTAAGTGAATCGGTATTAGTCGGAAAGCTCACAACAGATTTTGTGGATCACCCCCTGTTTGCTGTATTTCGAATTATGGGCCTAAGTGAAATCCCACATATTGAAAGATTACCTTACACACAAAAGATGATAGACTATATTAACCGCAATATTGCGACAGCGCAAGGATTTTCATGCTTAGGCGGAATTGAAGAAATTGTCCCTTGCTACAACGCAATGCTGCTGGAAGCCTATTGCAGACTTGGACTTGCTGAGAGTAAAGAAGCACAAGCTGCTCTAAGCTGGATAGAACAATATCAGCTTTTTGAACGTAACCAAACTACTTCATGGCCTCATAAAGGTGTATGCAAACATGGCGGATGCCTTGGAAAAACGCCATGTTACATTGGTATTGGTAAAACAGTCCGAGCGCTTACCACCTATTCAGAGTGCGTTAAGCATGAAAATCAGAACGTGGAAAAGCTCTTGATACAAGGGACAGGCTATATGCTTCGTCATAAAATGTTTCAGAGGTTATCAGATGGCAAGCCCATCAGCTCTCATATTACAGATATCATGTTTCCGCAAAGTTACGCGCTCTCACTTACAGACTTAACTTATATTATTGGGAAAAGGCGATTGACCGCAAGTGAAGATAGTACGGAGTTGTTACACCTCCTTCAGAAGAAACAAATAGCGGAAAACCAGTGGAAGATTGATTATCTATACAGCTATAAAGGCTATGTCGCCTTTGAAAGCAAGCGCAAAACCTCGGAATGGGTTTCAGCATTGTTTTCGATATGGCTATCTAAATCAATGTGAGTATAGTAGCAGGCCGATTTTGCAAGACAGAAATCGGCCTGCTCTTTCGTTACATACCAAGTATCGTCCAGGGTATTCTTGCATAAAGATGGTGAACGTATTTTTTCTTTCATGTGTTAACTCCTCCTATACACGATTGATTGTTTATATATTGCAAGGTAAAACTGGCGGCTTTCTGCCGTCTTTTTTACTCTCGAAATAAAACACCAAAACACATTGACATTCATCTATGTGTTGGCATATAATACACATAGACCATTATCTATGTGAGGTGATTTAATTGAGCAATAAATATGCTGAAAATGTCGGGCTGTTCAAGGCCCTTGCAGACACGAACCGGCTTATGATCGTGGATATGCTATCCTGCGGTGAGCTTTGTGCCTGCAAGATTTTAGAGAAGTTCCATATTACGCAGCCAACCCTTTCTCATCATATGAAAATACTCTGTGATTGCGGTTTGGTAAATGGACGTAAAGAGGGCAAATGGATGTATTATTCACTGAATAGCGAAAAAGTGCAGGACTTCAAAAACTTTTTATGTGCCATTACCATCGACAAAGAGGATTGCATTTGTAAGGAAGGAGAGTGTAATTGTGGGAAAAAATAAACAAAATCAAGGTATCGGCTTTTTTGAGAGGTATCTAACGGTATGGGTGCTACTTTGCATGGCGGTGGGTATTCTAATCGGCAAGTTTTTACCCGCCGTCCCCTCACTCTTAGGTCGGTTTGAGTATGCACAGGTGTCCATTCCGATTGCCATTTTAATATGGCTGATGATTTTTCCCATGATGCTAAAGGTGGATTTCAAGAGCATTAAGAACGTGGGGAAAAATCCAAAAGGACTTTTTGTAACGTGGGTGACAAACTGGCTGATTAAGCCCTTTACCATGTTCGGTATTGCAAGCCTATTTTTCTTTGTGATATTCAAAACGCTCATTCCTGCGGACTTGGCAAAGGACTATCTGGCCGGGGCCATCCTGCTTGGAGCTGCTCCCTGCACGGCGATGGTATTTGTGTGGAGCCATTTGACAAAGGGCGATCCTGCTTACACGGTGGTACAGGTTGCAACCAATGACCTCATTATCCTACCTGCCTTTGCGCCAATCGTAGCTTTCCTGCTTGGCGTAGGAGGCGTTTCCATCCCGTGGGATACGCTTTTGTTATCGGTGGCGCTGTTTGTTGTCGTTCCCCTTGCGGCGGGTATTATCACGAGGACACAGCTTATCAAACACAAAGGCGAGGATTACTTTAATCATACATTCCTGCCGAAATGGAACAACATAACTGTTGCGGGTCTACTTTTGACGCTGATCCTTATTTTCTCGTTTCAGGGTAATGTCATTTTGGAAAACCCGCTGCACATCGTCTTGATTGCCGTGCCGCTAATTATTCAGACCTTCCTAATTTTCTTTATCGCATACTTGGCAAGCAAGGCGCTCAAGCTGCCGCATAACATCGCCGCCCCTGCCGGAATGATCGGTGCATCAAACTTCTTTGAGCTTGCTGTTGCGGTTGCCATCGCCCTGTTTGGCGCACAGTCTCCCGTGGCATTGGCTACCATTGTCGGCGTACTGACCGAAGTGCCAGTAATGCTAATCCTCGTTAAGATTGCAAATAACACGAAAAGGTGGTTTACAGCATGAAGCAGCTTGCCATTGATTTTCTCTACCTCGATTTGAATACCTGTGAGCGGTGCATGGCAACGGATGAAACGCTCAAACAGGCGCTTCATGTCCTATCAGGCGTGTTTGATACGCTTGGGTTCGAAGTCAAGGTCAACACCCTCAATATCTCAACGAGGGAACTTGCGAAAGAATACCGCTTTATAAGCTCCCCAACCATCCGTGTGAACGGCGTGGATATTTGCAGCGAACTTGTGGAAAGCAACTGCGCAGATTGTGGTGATCTTTGCGGTGATAACGTTGACTGCCGGGTGTTCGTCTACGAGGGGCAAAACTACGAACAGCCGCCCGTACCGATGATCGTGGACGGCATCTTAAAGGCCATCTACGGTGGGCAACCTCAAGTAACAGAAGCCTATACGCTGCCAGACAATCTCGAACGATTTTTTACAGGGAAAAGCGGTTGCTGTGATAGCGCCTGTTGCTGTGGTGATGCACCGTCAAACAGTAGTTTAGTGCATAATGAAAAAACAGAAGTATCGCAGGCGTACATTTGCTATTGTAATCACGTTACAGAGAATGACATCATCAATGCCATTCAGAACAAGGGCGCCAAAACTGTTGATGAAGTTATCAAACTGACAGGCGCAATGAAAGACAGCAACTGCGCCGTCAATAATCCCAAAGGTGTATGCTGTTATCCCGATATAGTAAAAATATTCAATCATTATAAGGAGAGTGCTACCATGAAAACAATGTCTATTTACGAACCGGCCATGTGCTGTGAAACCGGCATCTGCGGTATCGGAGTCGATCCCGAACTGCTTCGCATTTCCACCGTGTTCAATAATCTGCAAAAGAACGGCATTACCGCCGCTCGTTTCAACTTGAACAGCGCCCCGCAAGCATTCATCAACAACACCGACATCAACAAGCTCATCATGGGTGATGGCGTGGAGTCTTTACCCGCCACGGTCGTTGACGGAAAAATTGTCAAGACGAAGGCGTACCCCACCAATGCGGAAATCGCAGCATGGCTGGAAATCCCGGTTTCCTATCTGGAGGCGACTGAAACGAAAAAAGCAGATGGCGGGTGCTGCTGTTCGGAGGGCTGCTGCTAATGAAACAATTTGATTTGCAACATCTTAACCTCACAAAATATCTGTTCTATACCGGCAAGGGCGGCGTTGGGAAAACCTCTATCGCCTGCGCCACTGCCGTGACCCTTGCCGACAACGGGAAAAAGGTGCTGCTTGTCAGTACCGATCCTGCTTCTAACTTGCAAGATGTGTTCAGCACCGAGCTTGATGGTAAAGGCGTACCGATTGTGGAAGTACCGGGACTTTTCGTTGCCAACCTTGACCCGATACAAGCTGCGGCGGAGTATAGGGAAAGTGTTGTCGCACCCTATCGTGAAAAGCTGCCGGAATCAGTTATTGTCAACATGGAGGAACAGCTTTCCGGCTCCTGTACGGTGGAAATTGCCGCTTTCAACGAGTTTACGAACTTCATTACGGACGAAACGGCCGCAGAGGAATACGACCATATTATTTTTGATACCGCCCCCACCGGCCACACCCTGCGGATGCTGCAACTGCCGAGCGCATGGAGTAATTTTATCAGCGAAAGCACACATGGGGCATCTTGCCTGGGGCAGCTTTCGGGCCTCGAAGATAAAAAGGAAATGTATAAACAAGCAGTGGCTACTTTAGCAAACGGTCAATTGACAACCCTTGTCCTTGTATCCCGTCCCGAAAGCTCTCCCCTCAAAGAAGCGGAACGGGCTTCAAGTGAACTTGCTGCCTTGGGCGTTGACAATCAACTTTTGATTGTCAACGGCGTACTTTCTTCTTTTGACGATAGCATTTCCGAAAGCCTGTATGCCAAACAACAAAAGGCGCTTGCCGATATGCCTGCCGGGTTAAAAGACATTGCGGCCTACTTTGTGCCGCTGCGCGCCTACAACATCACAGGCATGGAAAACGTTCGAAATCTGCTCCAAAAAGACAGCCTTACCATGAGCGGTGATACCTTAAATACCACCGATATTCCCACGCTTCGCAAAGTCATTGACGATTTGGATGCAAGCGGTAAAAAAGTCATTTTCACGATGGGCAAAGGCGGTGTTGGGAAAACGACGATTGCCGCCGCCATAGCCCTTGGCCTGTCGGCCAAGGGAAAAAAGGTACACCTGACTACCACCGATCCCGCCGCCCACCTAAAGTTTGTCATGGACGAAGCGAGCGGCATTACCATGAGCCATATTGACGAAAAGGAAGAGCTTCGGCGTTATCAGGAAGAAGTGCTGAAAAAAGCGCGGGAAACCATGTCAGAAGATGATGTTGCCTATGTGGAGGAAGATTTGCGCTCTCCTTGCATACAGGAAATCGCCGTGTTCCGCGCCTTTGCCGAAATTGTTGATCGGGCTGAAAATGAGGTTGTCGTCATTGATACGGCACCCACCGGCCATACGCTGTTGCTGCTTGATTCCACGCAGAGCTACCACCGTGAGGTTAAACGTACACAAGGGGACATCCCGGAAGCGGTTAAAAAGCTGCTGCCCCGGCTCCGCAATGCAGATGAAACGGCGGTTATTATCGTGACCCTTGCCGAAACCACGCCTGTTTTTGAAGCCATGCGGTTAGAGGAAGATTTGAAACGTGCGGAGATCGCAACAAGATGGTGGGTGATCAATTCCTCCCTGTACGCCACCGAAACGAGCAATGAGCTTTTGAAAGCCAAAGCAAGCCATGAAGTCGAATGGATCAACAAGGTGGATGAACTTTCCCACGGCTGTTTTGCGGTTATTCGTTGGAGCGCCGAGGATATCCGGGGAGAAAAATTACTCACCCTTTGAGGACGAAAGAAAATGAAAAAGGTTGCATTTATCTGTGTGCATAACTCCTGCCGATCTCAAATTGCAGAGGCCCTTTGCAAGCATTTCGCAGGCGATGTGTTCGAGTGTTATTCCGCCGGAACGGAAACAAAGCCAGAAATCAACCAAGATGCTGTGCGGCTCGTAAAAGAACGCTATGGAATTGACATGGAAAAGGCGCAGTATTCCAAACTGCTGTCCGACATCCCGCCCGTAGACATTGTTGTTACAATGGGCTGCAATGTGGAGTGTCCTTTTCTGCCCTGCAAGCACCGAGAGGATTGGGGGCTGGATGACCCCAGCGGCATGGATGATGTCATATTTCTGGAAACCATATCTCTTATCAGAGACAAAATTTTAAACCTTAAGGAACGCATCCAAAATGAATCGTTATAGGAATGGCTGGCAGACGCTTCGACGCCTGCCGGCCATTTTATTACATCCCAAGTATCTGCCAGTCAATACTTGCATAAGGACAGTGGAAATTTGCGGCAACATATGGTACGATAACTTTTAACAAGTATTTGAATTGCTAATTATTTATAATCTGTACAGTAATTAAAGGCATCCGTAAACTCCTGCTGCAGCCAAATTACGGAGATTATCGGCAAGCACTTTATCTCATATGTGCAACTTATATCAGGTAATTGTCTGTGAGAATTGATATACTGGAGAAAGGAGTGAAGCAAATGTCTGTTCAAACAATAGAAACAATGGCAAAGTGGGTAGAAAATAACATAACAGAAAGCCCAAGCCTGCAAGATATGTCATCATATGTTGGTTATTCACCGTATTACTGCTCTACAAAGTTTCGGGAGCACATGGGTATGACATATAAACAATTTCTTGCCCAATGTAAATTAAAAGCTGCTGCTAATGATCTTTGCATAACCAATGACAGAATAACCGATATTGCTTTTCGATATGGGTACTCGTCATCTGAAGCGTTTGCAAGAGCTTTTTCACAAGCGTTTCAATGCTCGCCACGCCAATATCGGAAAACTTCCGGTGTTTCTCTTAGCTCACCTTAGTCTATAGGGCGTATTGCTCCCTCCGAATTTGTAAATGCGAGGAGATAAAATGTCTGACAAGTTTGGAAGAAATGATCTCTGCTGGTGTGGCAGCGGTCGAAAATATAAGAAATGTCATGGCCCTATTGATGAGCAAATTGAAATCTACCGCTTAAAGGGATATGAAGTGCCTTATCGAAAATTGCTTAAAACAAAACAACAGATTGAAGGTATTCGGGAAAGCAGCAAACGAAACATCGCTTTACTGGATTTCATTGCAAATTATGCGGTTGATGGAATCACCACGGAAGAGCTTGACCGGCTTATCTTCGAAAAAACCAAGGAACTGGGAGGCGTTCCAGCAACACTCAATTTTGACGGATACCCTAAGAGCGTGTGTATCTCAATTAATGATGTTGTATGTCATGGTATCCCCTCTGATCGTATATTCCTGCGAAACGGCGATATTGTAAATATTGATGTGTCTACAATTTATAACGGATTTTTTTCAGATTCTTCACGCATGTTTTGCATTGGTGCTGTTTCCGCTGAGAAACAAAAACTGGTTGATGTTGCGAAAGAGTGTGTGGAGCTGGGCATTGAACAGGTAAAACCGTGGGGATTTCTTGGTGATGTTGGGCAAGCTGTTCAAGACCATGCAAGGGAAAATGGATATTCTGTCGTTCGAGAAATCGGAGGCCACGGTATTGGTCTACAATTTCATGAAGATCCTTGGGTCGGTTATGTGACAAAGCAAGGAACAGGAATGCTCTTAGTCCCAGGACTTGTTTTTACTGTAGAGCCTATGATAAATATGGGAAAATCCAATATAGTAACAGATAAATGTGATAATTGGACTATTCGCACTGCTGATGGGAAGCCTTCTGCGCAATGGGAAAAACAGGTGTTAGTAACCGAAACTGGTTATGAGGTGTTGGCATATTAATGAACAGTTAGGAATAACCAGAATTTCTTATTATGAGCATAATGAGAACCTAAATGAGCAGACCCAGCTCCTTGCAGAACTGGACCTACTCATTATTACTACATGCCAAGAATAGTCCAGACAATCCTTGCATAAAGACGGTGAACGGATTTTTGTTTTCATTTTAATTCTCCTTACATCTTCTATAATATTCTGGTTGACAATGATTGCAATCTTGCATATAATATATAGAATCTCTTTGCACTGCATTACATTCAGCATGAATGCGAGATCAACAGTACAAACTGAGCAGGCGATGAACCTTTTTGTAAAGGTCATGGGGCCGGGCCGCCCAATGAGCGGCAACAGATTGCAATTTGAGCACATCTGTGGGACAGTAGTATGTTCCATAGGTGTGCTATTTTTTATACCCTGATGGAACACATGACCCCGAAATGGAGTGCCATAGAGCTATCAAACGACTGCCGAAAGGCTAAAACGGAGGTAACTTTTATGACAGACAAAAAGCAAAACATGGCTGGCTTAACCGCCACCGAAGCAAAACGATTGCAGGAGCAATATGGTAAGAATGAATTGACCGCACGGAAAAAAGAAAGCTTTTTCAAAAAAATCCTGCATATTATCTGCGAACCAATGTTCTTACTGCTCATTGTTGCTGCGACCATTTATTTTATTCTGGGAGAATCCAGGGATGGTGCGATTATGCTCATTTTTGTGGTGGGCATCATTAGCATTGATGTAATTCAAGAATGGAAAACCGATAAAGCCCTAAATGCCCTGAAAGATTTATCTGCCCCGCATGTCACTGTTATTCGTGATGGCAAGGAGCAAACCATTGCAAGTGCTGACCTTGTGCCCAGCGACTTAATGATGATTTATGAGGGGGTTAAAATCCCGGCAGACGGCATTATAATAAAATGTAACGACCTGTGTGTCGATGAATCTTCGTTGACCGGCGAAGCGGAAGGTGTGTGGAAAATCAACACTGAGAGTGCAGATTCAACAAGCGACTATTGGCGGCGTGATTATTGTTATGCTGGCACGCTGGTTACACAGGGCACAGCAACGGTACTGGTAGATAAAATTGGTGGCAGCACCGAATATGGAAAAATCGGTGCTAATGTTGCATCTGCACCAGAGGAACCCACACCCCTACAAAAGCAAACCGGAAGTCTTGTTAAACTATGCGCAGGAATTGCTGCAGTCTTGTTTGCCCTTGTAGGAATATTCACATGGCTAAATATTCCTGACCACAGCTTTGGCGACAGGCTGATTGAAAGCATTTTGTCGGGCATCACCCTTGCCATGGCAATGATTCCAGAAGAGTTTCCTGTCATCCTCACGGTATTTTTATCAATGGGAGCTTGGCGACTTGCCAAAAAGCAGTCACTGGTGCGCAAGTTGCCTTCAGTGGAAACGCTTGGCGCCGTATCTGTGCTATGCGTAGATAAAACAGGTACCATCACGATGAATCAGATGACCGTGCAGGATACGTGGGCTACTGATGGCAACACCATAGCACTTTGTGAAGTAATGGGTATGGGCTGCGAGACCGATGCCTATGACCCAATGGAAAAGGCAATGCTCAAGCATTGCGAAACCCTTGGAATTTTAAAGGAAGATCTTTTTGCTGGAGAACTAATCAGCGAATATGCCTTTACAAATGAGTTGAAGATGATGGGGCATATTTGGCGCAGAGATGACGGAATTACCGTTGCCGCAAAAGGGTCCCCTGAGCGTATCTTAACTATTTGTAAGCTTACAGATTTAGAAAAACAAACAGCAGAACAGAAGATCACCGAAATGTCCAAACAAGGTTTGCGTGTAATTGCAGTTGCCACTGCAAAGCTACAAAGTGAAGCAGAAATTCCTGCACAGATCACAGACTGCCATTTAACGCTTTGCGGACTGATCGGGCTTGCCGACCCACCCCGTGAAGGTGTAAAAGCAGACATCGCCGTTTGCAATAAAGCGGGTATTCGTGTTGTTATGATTACAGGTGATAATGGCATCACCGCCGCGTCTATCGCAAAGAAAATCGGTATGCAAAACAGCGACCATATCATTACAGGCGATATGCTAAGCGAAATGACCGATGAAGAACTGCGTGAAAAAGTGAAGGATGTCAGCATTTTTTCTCGTGTCATTCCTGAACATAAAATGCGTATTGTAAAAGCATTCAAAGATAACGGTGAAATTGTCGCGATGACCGGTGATGGCGTGAATGATGCACCCGCTCTCAAATATGCCGATATTGGCATTGCAATGGGTAAACGCGGCAGTGAAGTTTCCCGTGAAGCAGCAGATCTCATTCTAATGGACGACAATTTTACTACTATTGTAGAAACGGTAAAAGACGGTCGCCGTATTTATGATAACATTCGCAAGGCTGTGGGCTATGTGTTCACCATTCATATTCCCATTGCCTTTGCCTCCTTACTTGCACCAATCCTTGGCATTGCCCCCTCAGCACTGCTTTTACTTCCTCTCCACGTTGTTCTGCTCGAGCTACTCATTGACCCTACCTGCTCGATTGTACTAGAGCGTCAGCCTGCCGAAGCAGACATTATGGAGCGAAGCCCTCGAGATCCAAAGGAAAAACTGTTGACCGCAAAAACTCTAGCCAAAAGCATTTTGCAGGGACTTATCATTTTTGCGGCCTCCTTTGGAACGTATTACGTAATCCTCGATGGAAATGTTGATAATGCACCAGTTGCCCGGGCAATGGGGCTTGCAATTATCATGCTATCCAACTTGTTTCTTGTACAGGTCAATAGTTCTGATCACGATTTTACCTTTCAATCGGTAAAGCGCCTTGTGAAAGACAAAGTGATGTGGGCAGTTAACCTTGGTACACTGGCTATGCTTGGCATTATTTTGTATTCGCCACTCAATGGCTTATTAAAGTTGGCACCACTTTCTGCTTCTCTGTTATTAAAGGCTGTTATTATTGCATTTATCGCAGTGTTTTGGTTTGAGTTAGTGAAACTGGTAAAACGACAAAAACTGAAAAATGGTTCAATGCAATAAAAATAAGAGCTGCGTGAATTCTCACGTGGCTCTTACTTTTTTTACATGTATTGTGGTTTCAATCCCCCAATCTATCGGCATCTGCCTTAGTTTTGTGCACTGTGCCATGCGGATGATGTGGTGGTGCATAAATTGAATAGAGTTTTAAAGGGCATCGCCCTTTATTAACAACATTATGCCATGTTCCGGCAGGGACAAAAATAACATCATCTGCTGCTATACATTGCTGGAAATCCAATTGCTCTTTGCGGTTTCCCATCAAAGCAACACCGTTTCCTTGTTCGATACGCAAAAACTGATCAGTATCTGGATGTATCTCTAACCCAATTTCACCGCATACGGGAATACTCATCAGAGTTAACTGCAGGTGACATCCAGTCCACAATGTCGTGCGATAGTTCTGATTCCGCCCAGTTGCTTGCGAAATGTTGGTAACATAGGGATAAGGCCCATGGTCTTGTTGGCATGACTCTACGGTCTGATTTCCGCAACCCCTTCTGTTTTCATTATATCGACTCACAAAAAAACACCTCCTTTTTCAGCTTAGGTAACATCACAAAATTATAAATTGCATAGCATTACCCTTATATATCTTATGCGATTGGATTAATAGGGTGATTGAATCCTGAGGGTAATTACACTTAAACCCCTCTCGATGATATTAATCCTGGATACAAAGATAGGCTTACAACCTTTTTAATAAAGTAAATAAGGAGCTACATCACGTTGTGATATAACTCCTTATCTTTATTGTTCCGAATATTCTATTGCATGAACCGGACATGCCTTTATTACACTTTGGAGTTTTTCATAATCAAGAGCCTGTTTATCATATGCTTTGACAACAGCTTTTTTCCCTTGCATTATAAACAGTGTGGGATAGTTCTTTGCACAAAGGGTACAGCCCATACAGGCATCCTTGTTAATATGGAGGCCGGGCTTAGCCAGCATTTCTCCCGGTAGATCCTCATCCCGAATAATTTTTGCCGAAATCCATGAGAAGATGATTATGGCAAGTACAGTGAGCGCCCAACGAATGGCCATGAACTTGGGACCTAAAAACTTTGCTTCATTACCTTCTGGCACTTTCTACCCAGCAAAAATCGGAATCTGTTTTGCTACCTATCACAAAAAAGCAGCTTGCTGACTACTTCGGTGTACAACGCCCCTCACTTTTCAGGGAACTGAAACGAATGAAGGACGAAGGCTTAATTGAGATTGCAAACAAAAAAATATATATCAAATTTATCAGTGAGCCATGGTATTTTTCTTAAGAAGCTTTACCCTTATTTTAGATTATGAAATTAAGCCGTTGCATCTTTATCTTGATGCAACGGCTCCTGCTTTGTCTACATCCCCAAAATCGTCCAGAGTATCCTTGCAAAAGGATGGCGAACGGACTTTTTCATAGTATCTGTGTCCTTTCCATTGTTCATATTTGTTTAATTGAAAGTTCCGCTTTACTATGGTAAACTCACTTTATATATCTGCCGTGTAAAACTTTTGTGAAACGGTAGCATGGGAAATTAACGCTCGGTGAGCAAGTTTTATATAATTTATATAATGTGTGAGGTGGTGCAATAAATGTTTAATGAAATTTGTATCTATGAGGCAAAGATTGAAAAGCAAGAGGAAATTGAGCAACTTATGAAAGAGGTTGCCGCCTTTTATATGGAGCAGGATGGTGTTATTGAAGTTAGATATATCAAACGCACCCACCGCCAAACAGATTTTAATGCCGTTAAAGAAGGGGCATTGCCTGTTCGCCTCACACGCAATGTAGGCAAAGTCACTTATGTTTTACATTGGACTGTTAGAGATGAAGAAACTCACGCAAGGGTGTCAAAGTTAGGGTTAGAGCATTTTTACAAGCGATGGAACAGATGCTTAACCACTATGCCAAAAATTATTTTGGGTGAAAACATTGTGTAAGGGTATGAGCACACCCTCTGTTAGTGGTTTAACTTCACCTACACAATAAAATCTGACTTATCACGAATTTGAGCCGTTGCATCTTACTTGACGCAACGGCTCTTGCTTTGTCTACATGCCAAGAATAGTCCAAATATAGGTCGGCGCCGTCAGGGTGAACACCAAACAGGCGAACAGAATTGCGGGCGCCGCCCACTCAAACTGACCGTGCTTTCGATAGTCGAAGTATGCAGTCCCCAATTTTGCAAAGAAAAACACCGCCAGAATCAGGTCGATGGCGGGGAATACCACCTTGTTGACCACGGTTTTAATCTGGCTGGAGGCGTCGTTCCACGTTCCTTCGATTGCCCCAGCCACATCGCCGTTTGCCGCAAACGCAGTTGTGCTGAACAGCAGGCTTACCATGAGAACGAGCGTGAGCGCCAGTGCGATTTTTTTGTATCTTTTCATAAAATCCACCTTTCTGAAATGAGGAACAAGGCCGCAGGATCGCTCCCGCCGCCTTGTTCTTTTTCTGTGTTATAGACGCATGGTCATATCCATGCCCGGAGTCTGTTGCTCCAAAAGCGGAGCTACCGCAAACACCTGGGGGTTCCGGAAAAACTTCTGGTCGCCCCGGAATCCCTTTTTCAGAGCACTGAATTCCTCCGCTTGCGCAAGGAGCTCAGCGGAACAGCCGGGCGGCAGCTCCTGATTCCAGCGCACCCAATCGCCATTTTGATAGCGCGGTTCCAGCCGAAGGATGACATAGTCCTCCGGTACAAAAGCAGGGTATTTTCGCAGCTGCCCCTGGGTGTCCACGTAAGGATGCCCCTCCTTCATGACGGTCATTTCCATAAGCCGCAGGGTGTCCACAAGAGAGGTGTAGAACCAGCACTCCCGGTCTCCGAACCGCCGGATGCGTCCATCTCGCAAAATTGCGTCCAGCCGCTCCTTTTTCTTGTAGTGGTACAGGCTGCCTTTTGGAACTTCAATCCGTTCATATGCCATCTTCGTCCCTCCCTTACGGCTTGAGGGGACCGGCATGCCAATCCTGCCACAGATTGCCCTTTATGGTCAGGCTGTCGGTCAGGTTGGCGGACAGCATCCCATCGGGCGTCCACGCGTCTATGAGCCATGTATTGACAGTATAGGCGCCGTCCGGCATCCAGATCGGGCTGAAATGGGTGCGATTTTTGTAGGTGGAATAGGGATTTTTCTGAAACTCAAACCGCCCTGTACCCATCCGCTCCAAGAGCCGCCAATAAGTTTCGTAGCCAAATTCGGGAAAATAGCTGACAGCATTCTGCGGCTGGGTCACCGCTGCGCTTTGGTTGGAACTGACACTTCCGGTGACGGTCTGGTTGATGCCGTACCCTGATTTCATGGTTCTTCCGCTGGCGGTAGGATTTTTGCTGTCGCACTGGATGCTCATATCGGCGGTCAGGCTGGCGCTGTAGCGATCCAAATCAAATTCGTACCATCCGTGGTCACACCAATATCCATCATCGTCCTCATCACCGCTGTGCCACACCCAATATTCCTGCCACCACGGTCGCCAGACGCTCCAGTTTGCCGTACTTTTTACCGCCCTGCTGGGGACAGAAGCACGGGAGAAGCTGTCGTTGCGATCATCCGCTACGGGATTGGGCGGCGGGTTCTTATCAAGGTCAACGATTTTCACGTTGAGGGTCGTTTTCGCCGTGCTGCCGGGGCCGGACACTGTCACTTCAATGGTCATGTTCTGCTCGGTATCGGGAGTTCTCCATTTCACCCACGCAAGCTGGCTGTCGCCATCGGGGTAGTAAACATTGCCCACGCTGTAGGTCTGTCCGCCGATGTTGAAGCTGACACGGGTGGGGCTGTCAGGGTCGGACTGACCGCCGCTGACCCGCACCGCCGTGATGACGTCGGTGTTGACCCGGTACTCGTAATCGTAGGCTTCAATCTGCGGCGCCTCCGGCTTTTCCTCAAAACGAACGATGCCAAGCCCGAGGCTGGACTTGATGTCCGCGTTGGTCGCGGCGCTGGTCTTGCTGCCTCCCCACGCGGGATAGCCGAGGTCACTTACCTCCAGAAACATGGCGAGAGGCAGATTTTTGTGGGTGAGGGATACCATGCGTCGCCTTAACAGGCCGCTGGTCTGCTCATCATAGAGCGCTGCCTCGGTGGCAGTGGTAGCAATCATGGTGCCCTCAAACTTGTAGTAGGCGATGGGCTCCAAAAGTATCTTGTACTCACCGCCGATGAGAACATCGTAATTCATGCCTGTGACCTCTGCAATGCGCTTGACCACATATTCGGAACAGAAATATTTCTTGATAGCTTCGATGTTATTGCTACCGTTCGTGCTGATAATGCGGGGCATGGTCTGTCCAGGGTTAATAAATTTATACGGGTCTACACTTGGTACAAGTGTCTGGCCATTCGTATAACTGATTTTACTTTTCACTCCAAAGTGTAGCCGAACATTGCTGGGGGTTTTATTTGTAAAATCTATCGGTGTGGTAACTACCACATGATCGCTCGCGCGAACCACCGTGACACGCACACCTTCGTTGCCGCCGTTCCATGAGTTGGTGCTGGTTCCTTGCCCCATGCCACCACCTCCGCCGTCAATGTTTCCGCTGCCGCCGGTGTCGGCAAAAGCAGGCATCGGGCAGAGCAGACAAAAGATGAGGAACAGCGGCAGGACTCTTAAAAGTAGGTTTTTCATCCTGACCTCCTATACAAAATAAAAAGGCACGGTATCTTTCAACCGTGCCATGGGGTATTTTCTTATTTAGTCCATAATGCCAACCTGCTTGTTGATATCGCCGTCACCATCCACAGTGGTTCCTTGTCCATCCCCAATATCATCGATCCACCCAAAACCCGGCACATAAATCTTGCCATCCTTGGTTTCGCCGCCCTGGGGCTGACTCTCGCTTTTGGGTGTTTCCTTGGGCTGTTCCACCTTGTCATGGTCGACAGCTGTGGGAGGCTCGGCGACCTTTTCGCCGTTAGGCTTTTGCGTAGGGTCTTGGAGCTGTTCCTCGGTATATTCCGGCTTGCTCACATTACCCTGAATGGTCTGTTCGGTGCCGCTGGAAACCGCGCCGTTGTCGGTACTCACCGGCTGGCTGGTATCAGGCGGGGTTACGATGACCTCTTTTTCTTTCTCTGTGCTGTCCGGCTCGGACGGGTCTACCGTCACATCGCTTACATCGGAGCTTTGGGACGGGAGGGGCGCATCCACCCGATCTGGCGTCTGGAACCGCTGCCCGATCAGCACTACCAGCACCACACAGAGGGCGAGGCCACCGGCGACGGCCAGCCATTTCTTCATTTTGGGATTCATATTTTTCATAAGAGTATTCTCCTCCTATTTGTTAAATTTTGAGATTTTCCTTGTAATTCACACCCTACCACGAAGTTTTCAAAAAGTCTATCTATATTATAGAAAAACTTTTGAAACCAGTCAAAACCTTGGGGTGTATCCGGCGCTGACCTTGACCTTGATGGTCATGGGCTGCAGCAGCTTCCCGCCAAAGGATACGGGAACCTCCAGCAGGATGGTGCTGTCCGCTTCAAAGCGGGCGGAGGCTTGATCGCCGGAGGCAAGGGGGGCGTTTCGGATGTCCACGTCCAGATTCCACACCTTAAATTCCAGCTTGCCGTCCGGCGTGCGCTTTTCATGGTATCCGCTGCTGTAGTCAAGTCCAAGGATGCCGTCCAACCGGTCATAGATATCGCCGTAATCAAGACTTTCCTCGAAATCCCCGGCATAGGGTTGGTAAGCGCCCGAATAGCCCTCCCGCACACCGTGGTACACGTCATCGTAATTCTCCACCACCGTAGAGATGACCGCTGCCTGCACCGCATCCCGCACACCCTGCGCTATGATCATCAGCCGGAAATATTCAGAAATGCCAGTGAAGATGATGACCAGCGACAGGGTGATTGCGATGATCAGCGGAAAGCCCGCGCCGCCTTTTCCCCTTAGGATTTGCTTGATTTTATCCGTCATTTCCAATAGACCTCGCTCTTTCCCGCCGCGTCCGCCCGCAGCGTAATGGGGAACGAGCCGAAGCCGCCGAACAGTCCGATATTGGTCTGGTAGGTGACCGTTACCGTGACTTCCTCGTTCAGCTGGATTCTGCCGGTTTCAGACCATTCCACGCTGGGAGAAAGCCCTGTCTTTTCCCGCAGGAGCTGTTCCCGGCGGCTGGTTTCGCTGCCCACCTGTCCGGCAATTTCCGCCTCCCGGATCAGCTCCGTGGCAAAGGTGTCCAGCTGCTGCTTTTGGATGTAGACGGGAAACACCTTTACGGCGAGGGCAATGACCAGCATAGCGCACAGCACCAGCACAGCCACGTCAATGTAGCCCTCACCGCGTTTCTTTCTCAGGATTTTTCTTAGCACATGGTCACCCCCTGCTCAAAGGGCCCCTGCTCCCGCCGTGGTTCCGGGTTGTGGTCACTTAAAATACGCCATGCGCCCTTACTGAATTCAGCGGTACAGATTTCCTGCTCCAATAGCTCCTCCGCCGGAACATCTCTGGCAAATTCAGCGCTGCTGGGATTTCCTTTCACACTCTGTCCCGCCAGCAGAAGCTGTGCGGTTTCCGGTGTCAGGTACACATACCCGCCGGGCGTCATCATGTCAAACGATGCATTAGGGTGCGCTTCAATAAATTCCCGCACGGTGACTCTTTCTTCCTCTGCGGAAACAGGCGCATATTCCGGGTCAAGGGTATATTCTGATTCCGATTCGCCCTTGTCCCACAGCGTCCAGAGGGCATGGGTGAGTTCCTCGCTGAAATCAACATTCTGTTCGGATATCCACTGATCCTTTACCACCTCCAGCGGGTTTTCGAAGCGGAGCAGATACTCCATATATTCGGCGGAATAGCTGCCGCTGGATAATTCTCCGTACACAAACTGCGCAGCGGCAATCTCACTCGCCAGCTCCACCAGCTCGGAGGCCGGTTTCTGCCGCCACTCCTTTTGATACCGCGCCATACCGCTGTCCAGCTTTTTGCGCAGAAGCGTCATCATTTCCTGTTCTGTCATTTGGCTTACACCTCCCTTAGAACATCCCGCCGAGGGATGTAATGATTTCATAGACAATAATCGCCATGTAGGTCATAAGAAAGCACATGAGCATGGCAAAGGAAAACACCCGGATTTTCGGCGGTATCTTCATCGCCTGCGCTTTCAGCCGCTGAAGCTCCAGCTGCTTCATGTCGTGAGCCAGCATCTGAAAATACATCCCGCCGTCGTCCCCGCGCAGTACGCCGATCAGCCCTCTGGTAATATCCGAAAGCATGGGCGAATTGAACCTTGCCTCAAAACGGGTCAGCGCCGCTTCATAGCTGGAGGAGCGCATATCCGCCGTGAGGATGTCAAGCTCCGCGGCGAAGTCCTCGCCCGCGTTTTTCTTGAAATTTTCCAGCATGGACAGCACATCCCGGCTGGCCTTCAGCTCCTGGGTGATGGTCGCCACGAAACGGGGCAGCTCCTGTTCGATTTTTTCGCGCTTGACTGCCAGCGCCTCATCCGCCTTGCGGATTTCCTTGAAATAGACCAGTATAGCGGCAAACAGCACAATGGGCGCCAGCAGCGGCAGAACAATCAGGCAGGGAATGATGCACAGCCCGATGGCCGCCGCCTTGACAATAGCCGTTGCCATGAACAGCTCCGGCGAGTCGGAAAGTCCCGCTGCCGACAATACATTTGTCATCCGGATTTTCTTGTATTCGTCCATGCGCAGATACCGGGAGAGCCGGACAGCGGCATTTCGCAGCAGGGCATCGGTGGTTTTGGGCTTGGCTTTGGTCTGCTTTCCTGCCGACAGCATCGCCTTTTGGGTGGCGAGAGTGGGCAGATGCAGCAGATCGGCGGCAAGGAAAAAGAGTCCTGCCGATAGGAGGACTCCGAATAAAACAAGATAGATTGTCATGTCCGTCCTCCTATCTTCGATATTCAATGGGCTGGGTGAGCTTGATGACAAACGCCGTGGAAACGAAAATTACGGCGGCGCAGATGGTCAGGATAATCTGCCCCAGCGGGGTGTGCATCAGGGTGTGGTACCAATCCTGATTCAAAAAATACAGAAGCGGGATATTCCCGATGACGAGAATCACCATAACGATGAATTCCTTTCTCGGCTCAAACACCATGGTTTCCAGCTCGCCGTTGACCACCCGCATATCACTGAGCTTACTGACGATTGGGGTCAGAGTGGTTTTGAGGCTGCGGTCGTGCTGGCAGGCAATGAGGGCGTCGCACCACTCATGGAACACCGCGTTATCAATCCTCGTTTTCACATCATGGAGCGCCGCCGTCACATCGGGGTCCACCAGCCGTACACGGGACACAAAGCCCTGAAACACCGACAGCACCGGCGGATTCAGGTACGGGAGGTTTTCCTCCACCGCCGTCAGAATGTCCTCGTTTCTAAGGTAGGCCGTGGTGATGATGGAGAGTGCCGTTTCCAGCTCCGCCGCAATGTCCTTTTTGAAGTGGCTTGCAGTGAGCTTTACCCACCAGAACGGCAGGAGCATACAGCCAGCCGCCATGACAGGAACCAGAAAAAAGTTCGAGAGCATCACGGCGGCCGACGCACCCACGGCAAAGAACAGCAGGGACAAAGCGCACAGCATGGGAAAGCGTGCCGACCGGCCGGTGACCTTGAGGATAGACTGCACCTCGGCAATTTCACGGCGCAGATAGGATTTCTTTTTCCTGCGGGTGGTTTCATTGATTTCGTCCCGGAGGGCTTTCGGCTGATCGGTCAGCCTGCCGAAGATGGCGGTCGTAAATGCCATAGGAGTGAGACCGAGCAAAAGAAAAGAGCCTGCGATCATGCCGATGCAGGCCATTAAAAATATTGTTGTCATGCGGTTTGCGCCTCCTTTTTCCGCAGGCGTTCAATGACCGTCTGCGGCATGCCGTTTTCCAGCAGCCGCTTGGCGAGGCTGTCCGAGATGGTATTGACCTGCGCATGGTGCCCTTCAATGATAAATTTGCCGTCCTCCATGCGGTTTTCCGTAATGACATACTGATACAGCGGGCGGAAATGCCTTGTGCCGTCGGGCAGAATTTCGCATTCCTGAATCTCCATCATGCGGCGCTGCTTGTTTTCCAGCTGCTTGCAGAACACCACAATGGGATAGGCTTCGGTGACATAGTCCATGAGGGTCTGATCGGACATATCCACGGCGCGCTTGCACAGAGACACCATGCGGCGATAGGTGGCTTCGCAGGAATTGGAATGGATGGTGGTCAGCACCGCCACGCCGGTTCGGGCAGCCTCCTGCGCCGCATTTGCCTCCGCGCCGCGCATCTCGCCCACCACGATAATATCCGGGTTAAAACGGAGGGCATAGTCTAAAAGGTTCGTCTGGTCGATGCGCTGGCGGTCATTATCACTGTCACGGGTCAGGGTATGGATGACCGAATTGACCACTTTTCCGTCCTTTTCTCTGACGAGTGCCAGCTCACGGGAGCCGTTTTCAATGGTATAGATGCGCTTGTTATCCGGAACCGTGGTCAGTACCCAGCCTGCCACGGTGGTTTTGCCGGAGCTGGTGGCGCCCGCCACGCAGACCGAAATCCCGTAGCGAATGCAGAGAGATAAGAAGTCCAGCATGGGGTCGGTTGCCGTTCCGCTCCCCACAAAATCCTCTTTTTTCATGCTCTGCGGGTTGACGATACGGATGGAGGCCGCCACGCCCACATCCTCGTCCACAATGGGGCTTTTCAGAACGGCAATACGGATGTTTTTGGAGAGATGCCCCAGCACGATGGGGCTGGCATTATCCAGCACCATGCCGCTGATATGCAGCATCCTGCGGATGACATTCACAGCGTGCTGGGGACTTTCAAAGCGTTCCTCCAGCTTGACCGTGCGACCGTCGGAATACTGCACCTCAATGTCCCGCCACGAATTGATGTCGATTTCCTCAATGCCGGTGCCGAAGATGTATTTGGTCAGAAACCCGAACTCCGCCATTTCGGTGTAGAGGGCGTCCGCCAGCCTGCTGCCGCTCATGCCGTTGACCGACACCCGGTTATCCTGCAGGAATTTCTGGATGTACCGCTTCATCTGCGCCTTGGCGTCCCCGCCGCCTTCGGTGATCAGGGTGCTGTAATGCTCGGAGATGTACGCCTGCACCTCGGCAAGCACTGTGGAAAAGTCTTTTCCCCCGGCTTCAGGGGTGAAAAACAGCGCATGGGCGCGGTTTGTGCCGGTCAACTCCGCAGGGCGGTTCACTACAGATTCTTGCTCCACGGTGTTACCCAAAGCGGCAGCTGGTGTTGGCTGATTTTGTGTCGTTTTTGCCTGTTCCTGTGCAGCCTGCGGCTTCTTTTTCTTTCCCGAAAACGCAGCGGCATTTCGCTTTTTACCTAAACTCATACGCCGAATACCTCCCTTGTAATTTTTTCTATCTCTTTTCTAAACTGACGGCTGTCCTTCAGGGATAAATCCGCCAGCAGATTCCCGGCAAGATACTGTTCCTCCAGCTCCGGCGAATGGGTCAGGGTAAAGGCCACCGAGCCCAGCGCCTGTCCGATCTGCTCCCCGGCCTGCCGGGGCTTTACATTGCTGGCAACCTTGTACTGCTTCTCCGCATCCCACTTGGAATCCCGGAGCAGCGGGAGCTGGCTGGAGAGATAGCTCACGGATTTCAGGTCGGCGTTCGCAAGGCGCAGGACGCTGTCGGCCTCCATGAGCGCCACGGCGGAGAGAATGTCATTGGCGATATAGCTGCCGCAGTCTACGACAACAAAGGGAGCGGTTTTCCGCAGATTGTCCAGAAGCTCCTGCGCTTGGGTCTGCTCATAGGGCGGGTAGGTGTACTCGTTTTCACCCTTTTTCATGCCGAGGATGGTGAGGTATTTGTGCTTTTTCAGTGTCACCAGATTGTGCTTGATGAGCGGCTCCGTCACATGGGCGGCGGCAAGAATACTGCCCAGCGAATGCTCACCCTCCAGTTCGGAGGGCGGGCAGATACAGGGCAGCATGGGCGCGGTCATATCGCAGAGCAGCAGCACCACGTTTTTCTTCCGGTCGGCAAGGTGCTTTGCGATCTTTACCGCCACGGTAGTTTTTCCGCTGCCGGGGGAGCCCCAAACGGCAAGAATGCCGCCCTGCGGCTCCTGCTCCGTCGGGGCATCCTTATCCGCATTTTGGCGGGTGAAGATGCCCTTTTTCTTGAAGTTCAGCATCACTGCACCTCCCTGGCAGACGCATCTTCTGCGGAAGATGCTGGTTCGCTTTGCTCACTGTCTGCCTCGCGGGCGGGAACCCGTTCCCCCCGCGTGCCCCCCATGCTCTCCGAGGGGGCAGGAACGGAGTACAGGCTGGCAATCACCTGATCCTGCGCCTCGATAAATTTGGCGCTGTTGGCAGGCGTGCCGCGGTAAACGAGGGACAGGTGGAGCTTGCCGTCAGACTCCAGCTCCGCCAGCGCCTTGCTTTGTTCGGGGGACACCAGCAGGGTTACGGTTGCAGGAAGTTCTCGTTCATCAGACGCCGAAGGCGAATTGGGTCCAGCGTCACGCTGGTTGGCGTCATAGCCGCTGCCTGCGGTGACGGCGATAACCTCCACATATTTCAGCTCGGCCGGGATAACGGTGGAGCCCTGCTTTTTGTAATCCGGGGCGATCACCGATACGATGTCGCCGCTCTGGAGCTTGCCGGAAAGACCGTTCGCAAAGCTCTTGATGGTTACCGACATGGCCTGCTTGGTGCCATCCAGATTATAAAGATAGGTATTTTCCGCAGCGGGGGTATCGGACAGCTTAGTGTTCAGGATATAGTCCCCGACGGAAAGATCGGCCGTGGCATATTTGCCGATGACGATTTCGCTCTGGCGCAGGACATTTTCGGGCAGCCCGTAGCCGCCCACCTCCACGGTCTGCACCATCTCTTTGGTGATTTCCTCGCCTGCCTTGATTTCCTTGACGACGCGGACGATTTCTGTTTTCTGGCTGACCGACTGGTTAAACAGCGGCGTCACGCCGAAGCAGATGAGCAGGGACAAAAGGATGCAGATCACGCCGACCACCGTGCGGTTTTTGAAAAGGCTCATAGATTTTTCCTCCTTGATTTCATGGTAATTTAGAAGCTGGCGGAGCTGTATTTACGGGATTTCACAACTTTTATGGCCTTGGGAATCAGGGCGGCGGCTGCCAGCGAAACGGCGGCGACACCGGCAACGATGAGGGTCTTTTTTCTGGTGATATGGATTCTTTTCATAGGATGCTTCCTCCAATTTTTAGAATGGTTACGGCAAGAAAGCCGAGGGACAAAAAGGGCGCCATGGGCAGGGATGCCTGTGACGCCTTCTGCGGCTCCAGCTTGCGGAGCCGTCTGATTAGCTGTTTCATGAGATAAAAAAAGAGGGATGCCGTCAGGCCGAGCAGCAGCCCGACCGTGCATCCCCCAAAGCCCAGCACCATGCCTGCGGCGGCGGTGAGCTTGATGTCCCCGCCACCGATGCCCTCCGGCTTGTACAGGGCGGCAATCAGCAGGGGCAGTGCGGCAAGGATGCCCCAAAGCCTGACGGGGCTGAAATCCATCAGCCCCGTCAGTGCAATGAAAAGACAAATGCTGTCCGGGATGATCCGTTTGCGGAGATCCCACACAGAAGCCGCCAGCAGCAGACAGAAAAAAAGCACCGCCTGAAGGGTGCTATCAGCCGCCATAGTTGAACATTTCCTTGATACGCTCGGTCAGGGTGGGCAGTACCGTTTCCCCGAACAGGGCATACAGCCCAGCGAGGAGCAGAGCGCCCAGCACCACGGCAATCAGGATTTTGATCGCGGTGTCAATGTAGCCGTCCCCGCGGCTCCCGGAAAGGACGCGGCGGGTTTTGGCGGCGGACATGACCGCCTTGGTTTTCAGCTTGCAAATGAGATGCTTCATGAATGTTCCCCCTTTATTCAAAATGGTACGTCACCGAGTAGGTGATGTTGGATTTGTTGTACATGCAGTCGTGATTGGTGTAGTAATAAAATTCCAGCTGCGTGTATACGCCTGCGCCGAGGGTGCGGGTGAAGGTGATGCCGTTGGAGGTGGTGCCGTAGTCCAGCTGGTCCCACTGGCCGGTCAGCCTGTTATAACCGCGCACCCTGCCGTGGTCACCGCCGCTGTGGCCGCTGACAGGCGGTACCGTAAAGGTATATTCTGTGATTGTGGCGCCTTCAATGCCGTTTTCCAAAATAACGGAATCGGGGCCGGTGAGGGTCATGCCACCGCCGCCGTTGGAGTCCGCCACAAAGAACACGATGGCCACCCATGGGGATTCAGCCCCTGCGGAATCCACGGCTTTGACACGGACCACATTCTTTCCACGGGGATAGGTCTGCGTTTCGGCGTTTCTGCCCTCCCAAACGAGGGTGACGGGGTCGCCGTCCGGGTCGGAGCTGGTGGCCTTGATGGTGACCGGCGTTCCCGGCGCTACGCTGTTGCCGTTTGGGGTTCGGGCAATCACCGGCGCTGTCGGCGCAGAGTTTGCCACAGTAAAGGTCTTGGATACCCACTGCGAATACAGACCGGTTGCATCCTTGGCGCGAACCTTTACGGTGTGAGTGCCGGGTGCATAGTAACCGTCCGATGCCTTGCTATCCCATTCCAGCGTGGTGGTATCGCCGTCCGCATCCGCGGCTGTGGCGGTGATATTCACAAGGAATTTGCCGTTTTTCGCTGTGCGGGTGGGGGCCGCGGTCAGGGTTACCGTTGGTGCGGAGCTGGTAATGGTAAAGGTCTTTTCCGTCCACGGAGAATACGCCCCGGCAATATCCTTGGCACGGACTTTCACGGTATGGGTGCCGGGCGCATAGTAATTGTCGGCCGCCTTGTTATCCCATTCCAGCGTAGTGGCGTCGCCGTCCGCATCAACTGCTTTGGCGGTAATGTTCACAAGGAACTTGTCGTCCTTGACAGTGCGGGTCGGCTCGGCGGTCAGGGTCACGGTTGGTGCGGAATTGGTCACGGTAAAGGTCTTTCCCGTCCATGGGGAATACGCCCCGGCGATATCCTTTGCACGAACACGAACAGTGTGCGTACCCACGGCATAGTAGCTGTCGGCCGTAGTATCCGCATACTCCAAGGTCACCGCATCCCCATCGGGATCTGTGGCACTGGCGGTGATATTCACAAGGAATTTGCCGTCCTTGGCGGTACGGGTGGGAACGGCCTCTACCACAGGAGCGTTCGGCGCCGTATTGGTGACCGTGATGTTCTCCGAATGGGTGGTGACACGCCCTTCGCTGTCGGTGACGGAGGCGGTCAGGGTAAATGCGCCGGTGTCATGGATAGCGATTTTTCCGCCGTCATTGCCAAGAGTACCTTGATACTGTGCGGGATTGCCGTCCTTTTCCAGCGTCCAAACCACGGTATAGCTGCCGAGGTGCTGCACATCCTTTGCGGCAACCTCAAATTCCGTGCCGTAGTGAACGGTCTGCGGCATGGTAAATGCGTACTGCACCACTGGGAGGATGTGGATGCTCTCGCTGTGGGAATAGCTGCGTTTCAGGTAATCGGTCATGGCAGCGGTGAGAACATACTCGCCGTCATTCTTAAAGGTGATTTTGCCGCCCTGTGCGTTGAGTTCCCCACTGAACGCCTCCGAGAGCGGGAGGCTCTTGCCGCCCTTTGTCACGGACCACTCCACCGGCAGAACCTGATTGTTGCCGTGGGTTCTGAGATCAATGGCGGTGTCGGTGTAGGCAAAGGCAGGAAGCTCAAAGCCGATGGTCAGCACAGGCAGAACCTCGCACTTGTCATGGCTTTCGTACAGAAATACACGGCCGGTTTCATCGGTAACTCTGGCTGTCAGCTCATAGACACCGGCTCGTTTGAAGCGGATTGTGCCGCCGTCGTTTGAGAGCGTTCCGTCTACATAGGTCGGCCAATCCTGAAATCCGTAGGTGTTGTCTACCAGCCATTCGATGGTGAGACCGTCCAGATCGGCTGTTTCGGTTTTGACCGTGACATCCGTATCGGTGTGGACATACTCCGGCAGGCTGTAGCGGACGGCAGACACGGGATACACCTTGAAACCCTGCTCATAACGGTAGGTTCTGCCGCCGTCGTCGGTGAATTCCGCTTTCAGGACATAGCTTCCCTTGGTGCGGAGCTTCAGCTCACCGCCGCTGTTGCCCAGCGTGCCCTCGGCGATGTCGGTGAGGGATACTTCCTTTCCGTCGAGGAACAGTGTCCATTTGGCGGTATGACTGCCGATTTCCCCGAAGACTGCCTCCACTGTCACGGTGCTGTCGGTGTGGAAGATTTCCGGCAGATAAAAGCCCGCGGAGCCTACCGGGTAGACGGTAATATTGGCGGTACCGGCAAACACTCGGCCGGTGGCGTCGGTGACAGAGGCAGTCAGGGCATATACGCCTTTTTCTTTAAAGCGAATACTGCCGTCGGAGAGCATACCCTCAATAAAGGCGCCGGTTTCGGCAGGCTCGCCGTTGCGGGTCAGGGTGTAGATTACTGCAAGGCCGTCCGCTTCTTTTGTTTCTGTCTGTAGAGTGATGGTTTTGTCCGTATGAGAAACGGCCGGGAGAGTCAGCTTGACCTCCGCCACCGGGTAGACAGTAATGCCGCTCTGTGCGGTGATAATCTTGCCCAACTCGTCTGTGATGGAGGCGGTTAGTTTGTAGATGCCTTTCTCCTTAAATAGCACTGTGCCACCGGTGGATTCCAACGCTCCGGTGAGAGCCGTTTCGATATCCACAGCAGCGCCGTCCTTTTCGAGCGACCATACCACCGCATTGGAACCGAGATTTTCGGTCGTCAGCTCCACCGCCACGGATTTGTCGGTATGGGTAGTTTCGGGCAGCGAGAACGCCGCCGTCACCACTGGGTAGATGCTGATGGTCTGCTCATGGGTCACCGTGACGCCCCGGCTGTTTTTGGCCGTGGCAATCAGGGTGATGCTGCCGGTCTGTGTGAATTTCACCTTGCCGCCGTTTTTGTCAAGGGTATCGTCTGTCAGCTCGGAAAGCTCTGCAGGCAGTCCGTTTTTCAGGGCAGACCATGTCACACCGCTCACATAGCGGCTTTCCGGCTTGATTTCAATTTCATCGGCGGTGTAAGCAGTTTTGGGTAGTGTAAAGGAAAACTGCGGGGCGGGAACATGGGAGCTGCCGCCACCAGAGCTACCGCCGCCGTTGGAGCTGCTTCCGCCGGAATTCCCGTCGGAGGGCTTATCCGTGGACTTGGCGGGAACAGTCGGCTTGGGCGGTTCTTCCTTTTCAATCTGCTTCTTGGCCTTTTCCGTATCCACCAGCATTTCAAAGGCTTCGGCGCGGGTGGCCTCGCCGTCCGGCTTCACCGTACCGTCCGGGTAGCCGTCTACAATGCCGTATTCCTTGCCGGTGCAGATACTGGATTTATCCGCCTCGGAAAGTGTGCCGTCATCGGAGAATCCGGTAACGCAGGGGCAGGAGGCGTCATGTTCCCCCTTGCCGATGGCCCGCACCAGCATACGGATCATTTCCATACGCGTGATGGGCTGGTCCGGCTGAAATTCTGTGCCGAAATCGTCCTTTTGGATGATTCCCGCGATGATGAGCGCTTCAATATCCTGCTCCGACCAGTGTCCGGCAATATCGGTGAAGTGCAGGGTTACCTCGCTTTCCTCCGGTTCCGGCAGCTCCATGGTCCGGGCAACGAGCGCTGCGAATTCCCCTCTGGTGATGATGTCGTCCGGGTGCGCCAGTCCGTCGGGATAGCCGCTGATGACGCCTTTTTCCGTGAGGATTTGAATGGCTTCTTCCGCCCAATGGCCTTTGGCATCCTCAAAATACCGGGTTACCGCGTAGGCGCTGCCAGCAAACAGGGAAAGCAAAAGGCAGACGGCAAGGACAAGACCCAGCGGCTTTTTCATGTTCTTTTTCATAGGCACCTCCTACATCCCGCCCATGACAGGCTGGCCTTGCTCCTGCTGCTGGACGGGAGATTCCTGTTTCTGCGCGGCGGTCTGTCCCTGGGTCAGCACCTGCTGATAAGCGCCGAGGACAGCCTTGTCAAACTCCGCCTTTGCCTCTTTGGTGCAGGGAAAGCAGATATCCTTGTACTCGCCGTTTCCGGCTCTATAGCTTGGCATGGAGATAAACAGCCCCTTGGAGCCCTCCATGATTTTGATACCCCGCACGGCGAAATCACCGTAGACATTGACTGAGGCGGTGGCCTTGCAGCTGCCCTCCGGACGGATGGAATTGATTTTCACATCGTACTTGGGGGCGGCCGGTGTCGTATTGTTAAGCATGGTTTTTTCCTCCTGTTACAAGATTTCTGGTTGTATTAACCGGCGTAGTTGAACATCTCCTTGATGCGCTGGGTCAGTGTCGGCAGCACGGTTTCGCCAAACAGTGCGTAGAGCCCCGCAAGGAGCAAAGCACCCAGCACCACGGCAATCAGGATTTTAATTGCGGTGTCAATGTAGCCGTCCCCGGCGTTTCTGGAAAGGATGTGTCTGCTGCGGAATGCGATACCTGCGGCGGTATTTTTTACCGCTACGGCCTTGTGTGAAATTGCGGCTTTCGCCTTTTTCATAAGCTGAATCATCTATTTTTCCTCCGTTCTATTGATGTGGGCATAAGAAAAGACAGCCGATGGTTGCCTACATACTCATGCCCATGGTTTGGGTTTGCTCCGGTTCCCCGAAGCTGATTTTCTGGAATCCGAAGCGGTCACAGAAGTGAAATTCGCTGCCCTCTGTGTCATAAAGCTCCACCACATCGGACATGGACAGGGAGTGTCCATCGTAGCCGAGTGGGTGATTCGTATTGCACCTTGTGTAGATGGCTTCGAGGTCGTTGGTGTCCAGCTGGCCGTCATAGGCGACACGGTAATGCTCCGGGGACGGCTCCCCGAACTGCCGCACCGTTTCTTCATAGGAGATAAATTTCATATACACATCCGTATCCGGTTTCAGCTGCCAGATGCGGACATTTTTGAGCGGTGCGGCGCCTTCAGCCATGCCGCCCATCCGTTCCCCTGCGGCAAGGCGCTCCATTACGCCGTCCGTCCACTGCGGGGTCAGGCTGCGGCTTTTCAGCCATTCGGTCAGCTCGTCATTTCGGAAGATGCTGTCCACCACGGCTTTTTCTTTTTCTGTATATCCGGCCGGGTTTCCGTAGTAGGAAATGAGGCCGTTTTTCAGGGTGATTCCCGGCATATGCTCACCTCCCGAATGTGTGTTGGGAATCCAAGCCCGATTATTTGCCGTAGATGATTTCCTCCAGCATAATCAGCTCATCCAGCTCCGCGAGGCACACACCACTTTGGGCCAGCATCGTAAGAATACCGGGCGGCACATCGGTAATGTCCTGCTGGATATCCGCCTCCACCACCGTGATTTCGCCGCTGTCCTCGTCCGTATAGGCTTCCAGCTTGGCGTCCGCAGGGATGCCCGATTCCTCCAGCAGATAGCCGGGGATGCGGATGCTTTGGCTTTCATCCAGCAGATCATGGCAGAGAGAGCACCCGGCCACCCATTCGGCGGGGCAACCATCCTCACAGCCCTCACCGCAGTTGCTGCAAAGACCGCAGGCCGAGGCGAGGACGACGGTCAAATCCGAGGCGAGGGCGCTGAGACTCTGAATGGCGTTAGCAACCTCCAAGGCCGTCATTTTGCCCTTCAGAAATACAAGGGCGTTCTGTCCGGCATGAAGCTCCAGCGTATCCTTGTCGGTAAAGCCGGACTGTTCGCAGGCGTCGGCGGGGAGACCGATTTGAGGCAGTTGATTCTTTTTCATAAACAGGGTTCCTCCAATCAAATATTAATTTTGCTATTTACGTAAAGGTGTGCCAAATGGCGTTTTTGCTACTCCATAAAACCTCCTTCTCCAAACAGATTCAGCTGTGACGGAGCGTTTTTCTCACGCTCATGCAGATCGTAATTGGCAATGAGGATTTCAGGGAACTGCGCTCCGTTGTCATACCGCTGCTTGATGTTATTGATGCGAGTAAAGGCTTCCATTTGGATGCCCGGTGCATCATAGAGGCTGCGGATGAATTCACAGTCGTTGTAGGACAGCAGAAATTTGCCGTCAATCCGCAGCAGGGCATCCCGCAGACGGATATGGTCTTTTTCCGTAAAGCCGTCCTCGCCCACATTTTTGTAATAGCTTTCGGTTTCAAAATATGGCGGATCACAGTAGAAAAAGCTGACGGGGCGGTCATACTGTCCGATGAGCTTCTCGAAATCCTTGTTTTCGATGACCACCTTGGCAAGCCGCCGGTGGGCCTGCTCTATGAGGGGAAAGTTACTGCGGATGTCGTGGGGCTGGCTGCCGTAGCTGGTCAGCCCCGACGCATAGCTGTAACGGATGAGCTGGTAAAACCACGCCGCCCTTTGCACATCCGATGCGGGGCTGTCACGGGCGAGGGCATTTTTAATAAGCTCAAAATCCGCGCGGGAGTTGAGACAGTAGGCAAGAGCTGCCATCAGCTCCTGCGGTTTTTCCCTCACGCAGCGGTAGAGGTTGACCAGCAGACCGTTGAAGTCGTTGTAGACCTCAAAATCGTTGCCGGGCAGCTTGTGAAACAGCACCCAGCCGCCTCCGCCGAACACCTCGATGTACCGCTCGTAATAGAGGGGAAACAGGGTGACAATCAGCTCCCGCAGGGATTTCTTGCCGCCGATCCAGGACATGAAGCTGTTCAGGGTTCATCACCGCCTTTCTCCAGCGGCAGGCGCAGCTGCGTATCGTCAAAGGCCGCAAGGGAGCGCCGCAGACCGGTAATGGCGGCGCTGATTCCGCTGATGCGGTTTCTCATATGCCGAATGGTCAGGCGTACCTCGGCTTCGGTTTTTGCATAAAAGTACCCGTTCTGGTCGCTGGCAATGGGAACACTCTCCCGGCGCAGGGCGTTGACCTGATCCCGCAGCTCCTTGCCCGAAACGCCGAAGCTGCGTTCCAGCTCTTTGCTTAAGACGGCGTGCTGCGCACCGTGGTGATACCGGCGCAGATGCTCTGCAAGCTGTTCTTTCTGCATGGGTCCTCCTTTCCGGCCGTTTCCCCGGAAAGAAAGGCAAAAAGGGCGCAAAGAGAACAGGGCCGCCTCCTGTATGGGGAAACGGCCCTGTTTTGATGTTGGGTCTAAAAAAGCGCAGGCATCTTTGCCTGCGCTACTTGATTATGCCAAGCTCTCTTAACACTGCCACGCAGTCCTTGGCGCCCTGAATGTACAGATGCTTCTGGAACTTCACCTCCATATCGGAATTTTCGGTCAGGTAATCGTTGATCCTGTCCTTTGTGTGCTGCGTAATCTCAGCGCTGTTCTGAATGCTCGCGCTGAGTTCGAGCAGTTCCCGTGCCAGTTCTTCCGACTGAGGGTCTGATTCCCTCATGGCGGAATACGCAAGCTGAAAGCGCTCCGCCAGAGCCATATCCAGCAAGTCCATGAGCTTCTCATCCATTTCACCGCCTCCTTTCAGCACAACACAATGCCACAGCTTTATGAGAATAGCTATACCAAAACTCAACAAAGATTTGCTATTTCATTTCCATACCGAAGCTCTGGCCGGGACGGTTCAGGCATTGCTCCACCGTCATGCCGTTCTGCGGCTCCAGCAGTCCGTATTCGGTTTCGGCAGCGCCGCGCTGCTCCAAAAGATACCGCCCGTAGTTATCCAGATTACAGAACAGGATCAGTCCGTTATCGTCTGACAAAGACAGCATCCGCTGAATTTCCTTTTTCGCATACTCTGCGGGAGAAACCGAATCAGACAAAAGCTTGAATTCCTCTGTCATGGATGCAAGGTCAAGGGCTTCCTCCAGAGAAAGATCGCCTGGTGCTTCCTCCAGCATCGCCTTGTAGGTCGGCAGGCGGTTTTCCGTTTCAAGCTGCCGGAGCTGTTCCGCCAGCTCATTGACCAGACCGTAGCAGCCGCCCTCCGAGGCATACAGGGCATCATTTATTTTTTCAGTCAAAAAGGGCGCCATGCAGTCCTCCGCCGAAAATGCACATTCCTCCGGGGAGGCGGCTCCGACAGCATCCATCGCGTTTATAAGCGCTGCATCCGTGGCAGGGAGTTTCAGATAAACAGCCGGTTCACTGTCCTGTGCAGGGCCGCTGAAATATCCTTTGGTGACTCGGAGAAGCACGGCATAATCCGGCTTTTCAAGGGAAACCGCATCGCCGCTGTGGTAGTCCGCTGCAATTTCGCCGTTCTGCACCACATAGCCATGGGACATAAATACACCACCCTCGCCCTCACGCATCTCCTTGCCGATTTTACCGAAGTCCAGATATGCGTAGACTTCATCTGACACCTTTTCCAGCGCCGGTACAAAGTCATTATCCGCGTAAAATTTACCGAGGGACGGATCGTCGTAGGCTTCGTAGGCAATCTGGCATTGGTCAGTGCTGTGTGTCATGTTGATGAGCCGTTCCGCCGGAATGGGAGCGTATTGGGTCTGGACGGCATCCATCATCACCGTTCCCTCGAAGCAGTCTAAATCCCATTCGCTCAGGGAAGACAGCCGCTGGGCGAGGTGGTTCAGTTCATGAAGATTGATATCGGGCTGGATAAATTGCGGCAGATAGTCCATCTGGCTGCTTAGAACCTCAACAGAATAAACGGTGTCCCCGGTGATTCCCGCTCTTTCCAACGTATCCGCCAGCTCATAGGGGGTGGCGGGGAGTGTGATCCCTGCCAAGGGGTTTGCACCCGAAGGATTCCAGCGGCTGAGCTCTATTTCAAAGATTTTTTCTTTATCCAAGCGTCATTCCTCCTGTTCATTTTTTTGATTCGTTAAAATGCTGAATATGAAACGGCTACACAAAGGCCGCTCCGTCGCACCATTTTTTCATAGCGTTATACAGCAGCAGTACCTTGGTTTGATCGGATACCTCCTGCCATTCAGCCGGTTTGAATTGCCGGAGCCCGTATTGGCGTTCTCCCTCAAAATATGTGAGGATGCCAATGTGGTTGGGGATATCCCCGGCGATTCTGGCGGCAAGGGCTTTCGGCACGCAGTAGTAATTTTCGTTTCCATGAAAGTTATGGCCGTTCCTGCTTTTGAAATCCTGATAGGTGATTTTGACCTCGAAACAGGTGACCATCATGCCGATGCGCCAGTTATGGCACCGCAGGACACAGCCGTGGCATTTCTGATTATTCTTCTCCGTGCCGCCATCCCGAAAACACCTTCCGGGTTCGTGCATCTGCGCCGTCAGGCAGTTGTCCTTTTCGGAAAACCGTTCCGCATCCAGAAGCCTGCAGAGATATTCCTCATCCTCGCAATAATCCTCAAAGCGGAAGCTGTCCACGATCCCTGAGGGTGTCCACACCTCATCCGCCCACCGGACGGTTCGCTTTTCGGTATGCAGCTTTGGACGGTAATGATGGGTCAGCGCCTTGATTCGCTTTGTCAAATTTGTTTCCATGTTTCACCTCGTTCTTTGCAACAGCTTTTCGACGATTCGCAATTATTTGCATATCCGTTCTGAGGCAATCGCCCTCAGAGCTATAGCAGATGAAACCGTGGGACGGGTATGGGCAGTTGCCGCAGCTTTTGAACGGACCGTGAGGCCGTTCGTCCGGTGGTATTCTGCCTACGGTGATGAGACTGTTTGAATCGTAACAGGCAGTTTGCTTATTTCTCTTATAGCGTACCAGCATGACTTTTCCTTTCCGGAAAACAAAAAAAGCCGGAGAATGAAAGTGCATTCCTGCACTCCGCTTCTCCGGCTTTCCAATGCTTTCAACTTTAATTTAATTTTGGTATATATAAAAAGGGCGCTAACTTTATCGGCTTTCAATCAGCCTTAAAAATCAGCGCCCTTTTTAGTTTCAGCTTGTTCATTTGATTGTATTTTGAGTAGCGCCCTTTTTCATTTCGCTCTGTACTAAAAAGGGCGCTACTCATGAATGTTTTTACTTGTAGGTTTGAGTCCTGTCTGAGTGAAGCTTTTACCCTAATAAATCTACGAGAAAAGGGCTTCCACTTTTCTTCGTGGAAGCCCTCGAAAGGCTTGGATTTACTGGCTTTGTAAGCAATAAATCTTTTTTGCCTTTTGTTTTTGATGGACCTGGCGGGAGTCGAACCCGCGTCCAAAAACCTATCCCATGTACTTCTACTATCATAGTCAGTTCTTTTTCATTCCCTCTGCCGTACGGGAACTAACACCCTTACGGTTTCAGTAGCTTCATAATACGCCTATTGGTTCAAAGCTTTGCCAATATCGTTTCCCGCATAGTCGGTGCCAGATTCCCAAGGTGCGGGTACCCTGGGGCTGACATGCAGCATTTAGGCTGCAGCTAATTCGAAATTATCGTTAGCGTTTAATTTTAAGTTTGCGATTTGACGCATCTTCCTGCGGATAGCTTCTCCATCTTCAAGATCCCTGTCGAAACCAGTACAAGCCCCTGAATAATGTTTATAGAACATAAATAGAATATCACAATTCATTATATGTTTCTATAACGCTATTCTATATAAAAGAAACTGCAAAGTCAAGGTATTCAGTATAGTTCACATATATTTTAAAATATAAACAAATTTTTCCTCTATATACTGGTTTCTTTATCTGATTTCTGTGATAATATATAATGATTGGGAACCTTTGTTTTCATACATAGGATGAGGGTGGAATTCTTCCGGCAGCGGAGGATGTGGTTCTCTTTGGAGGGGGATATATAAAATAGTTACAGCTGCATAACTGATTTGTAATAAAAAATAAGAAGAAAAGAGGTTTTTGTTATGCCAACAACATATGCACATTACAGATTTGGAAAGGATGTAATCGGTGCCCTTCCAAGGCCGCTGGAGCAAGCGGTGAAAAATAACCGGGAATTATTTGATATTGGTCTTCATGGACCGGATATCTTATTTTACTATAGAGCATTTATGCCGAATCCAGTAAGTGCACAGGGATATGCACTTCATGATAAGATGGCAGACGAGTTTTTCAGACATGCGGCAGGTGTAATTGAGAAGGCGGAAAATGTCGCAGCGGCCAGGGCGTATATGTATGGATTTATCTGCCACTTTGCTCTGGACAGTGAATGCCATAAGTATATTGAGAAGATGATTCATATCAGTGGAATTACCCATTCGGAGATTGAGAAAGAGTTTGACAGATATCTTTTGACAGAGGACCACATCAATCCGATGACTTATCTTGCTACAAAGCACATTCACCCAAGCCTTGACAATGCCCGGGTAATTGCTCCATTTTTTGAAGATTTGCCGGCAGAGACGGTGAAGAAGGCACTAAGTTCTATGATATTTTATCATAAGCTGCTTTTAGCGCCCGGACAGGGAAAACGAAAGTTGTTATTTGGCGGCATGAAGCTGATAGGGCAATATAACTCTATGCATGGGATGGTAATGAATGAACAGCCCAATCCTCAGTGTGAAAACTATTGCCTTTTATTAAAAAAATTATATGCCGGGGCTGTGCCATTGGCGGTGGACTTGATTATTAAATTTCAAAAGGTTTTGTTCCAGAATGCGGAACTGCCGGTACGGTTTCATGAGACATTCGGGGCAGGGGAGCACTGGGAAGAGCTGCCGCTTTAGGAAGTAAGAATATACCATTAAGGAGATGCAGTATGGAGGATTTCGTAAAATTAGAGGGAATAACTAAGGCTTACAAGATGGGGGAGGTGGAAATCTGTGCGGTTGATGGGATTGATTTTGCAATTCAAAAGGGTGAATTTGTCATTATCGTAGGTCCCAGCGGTGCAGGGAAGACGACTGTCCTGAATATCCTGGGAGGGATGGATACAGCTACAAGCGGGAAAATTACAGTAGACGGAGCTGACATCGCAAGCTGCAATGCAAGGCAGCTGACTGGTTACCGGAGAAACGACATTGGATTTGTATTCCAATTCTATAATTTGGTTCCTAACCTGACAGCTCTGGAGAATGTGGAACTTGCCCTTCAGATATGCAAAGATCCGCTGGACGCCAGAGAGGTGCTGGAGGATGTAGGGCTGGGAAACAGGCTGGATAATTTCCCGGCACAGCTTTCCGGCGGAGAGCAGCAGCGTGTGTCTATTGCACGTGCTCTTGCAAAGAATCCCAAGCTTTTGCTTTGTGATGAGCCTACCGGTGCTCTGGATTATAATACAGGAAGGTCCATTTTAAAACTGCTCCAGGACATGTGCCGGGAAAGAGGAATGACAGTTATCGTCATTACACACAATTCGGTTCTGGCACCTATGGCGGACCGTCTGATCCGTATTAAGAATGGAAAGGTGTCAAGTATGGAAGTGAATAAGAATCCGGTATCCATTGACAAGATAGAATGGTAGGTCAGTATATGAGCAAAAAAGCATTAAGAAAAGATTTTTATATGGAAATCCGAAGGAGCCTGGGACGCTTCCTATCCATTTTCTTTATTGTGGCAATCGGAGTTGCGTTTTTCTCTGGTATTCGCTCGACGGAGCCGGATATGCGGCTGTCAGGGGATGCCTATTTTGATTCGAAGGACTTAATGGATATTAAGGTCGTTAGTACATTGGGGCTGACAGAAGATGACCTGGAAGCCATGAAAAAGGTAGACGGTATTGAGAAGGTGGAAGCAGGATACTCAGTAGATGCGCTCTGTACCGTGAAGGACAGCAGGGAAGTTGTACATATTTTCTCTCTTCTCCCCTCCATGAATAAAGTAACTGTGGAGGAAGGACGGATGCCGGAGGCAGCAGATGAGTGTCTGGTGGATGTGGACTTTCTGTCCGGCAGCGGATATAAAATCGGAGATAAGATTACCTTTCTCTCAGGGACTGAAGAGGATATAAAAGACACTCTGAAAAAAGACACCTTTACGATTGTAGGAGCAGCAAGCAGTCCGGGTTACATCTCTTTTCAAAGGGGGAGCAGTACCATAGGAACAGGTGTAGTCAGCGGATTTGTATGTGTACCGGAAGACAGCTTTGATATGGAGGTGTATACAGAGCTGTATGCTTCGGTAGACG
Organism: Faecalicatena contorta; assembly: GCF_003149105.1. GTDB lineage: Bacteria > Bacillota > Clostridia > Lachnospirales > Lachnospiraceae > Muricomes > Muricomes contortus_C. The sequence goes on from NZ_QGDS01000002.1 coordinate 199,683, forward strand.
GGGCAAAGGAACTGACGGCATTTACGGATGCTTATGATGATAAAGTGGAAGGTATCATAGATAAGGTTGAAGAAATCCGCAAAGAGAGACAGGAAGCCCGGTATCAGGAAATTGTAGATGAGGCAGAGGATAAGCTGGATGACGCGAAAAAAGAACTGGCGGATTCCAAAGCCGAAGCAAATAAAAAGTTAGAAGATGCCAGAGTACAGCTTGAGAATGGCAGGAAACAGATAGAAGACGCCAGGGCGGAAATTGCAAATGGGTATGCACGGTTGGAGGATTCCAGGAATCAACTGATTCAGAAGCAGGATGAGGTGACTTTAGGATATGAGGAATTAAATGCCCAGTTGAATGTATTGAATGAAAATATAAATGAGCTCAATCGGGCCAAGGAGCAATATGATGCTTTGGCGGCAAGCGGTCTAAGTGATGAACAGACCCAGCAGACTCTGCAGTTTATGTATGCCCAGATAACTGAGGGAGAAGCACAGATTGAAGCTGCCCGCACTCAGCTTGATGGAGCAAAAAGCCAGTTGGATGACGGACAGAGGCAGATTAATGACGGCTGGGGGCAGATGGAGCGGGCCCAGGCAGAGCTTGCATCCGGAGAGGCGAAACTGGCATCAAAGGAGCAGGAACTGAATGATGCCCAAAAAGAATATGAAGATGGAAAAGCGGAGGCGGACAGTAAGATTGCGGATGGTGAAAAGAAAATCCGGGACGCCGAGGATGATATCAGCAAGATAGAACATGCAAAATGGTACATTTCGGACAGAAGCCATTTGCCGGAATATACAAGCTATGGAGACAATGCAGACCGTATAAAAGCAATTGGGAAGGTGTTCCCTGCACTGTTTTTTCTGGTTGCGGCACTTATCAGCCTGACAACTATGACCCGAATGGTGGAAGAGCACAGAACACAGATTGGAACTTTGAAAGCTCTCGGTTATGAACGTCATTCTATAGCAGCCAAATATATAGGGTATGCAAGTCTGGCAACTGTCGGCGGCAGTATATTCGGAATGTTGGTTGGCGAGAAGATTCTGCCGTATATTATAATTACAGCGTATGGAATTTTATACCGGCATATGGATGTTGTGCTGATTCCCTATAATCTGTATTACGGGCTGGCAGCTACACTGGCGGCATTGGCATGTACTCTGCTTGCAACAATTTTCTCCTGCTTTAATGAACTGCGGCAGCAGGCTGCGGAGCTGATGCGCCCGCCCACACCAAAGCAGGGCAAAAGAGTGTTCATGGAGCGGATTCCATTTCTTTGGAAAAGACTGAACTTTATATGGAAAGCAACGGTGAGGAATCTGATCCGTTACAAGAAGCGGTTCTTTATGACAGTCTTTGGCATCGGAGGATGTATGGCATTGCTTTTGGTGGGATTTGGATTAAAGGATTCCATATTTGATATCGCATTGCTGCAATATAGTGAAATCCAGTTATATGACGGTAACATTATTCTCAATGAAGACGCCTCAGAAGAGGAAAAAGAAGAGTCATTCAATGAACTGACTTCTGATAACAGAGTGGAGAGTACTGCAAAGAACCTTTTACAGCAGGTGGAGGTTTCCCACGGGAAGACAACAAAGGATGTATATATGAACGTGCCGGAAAATGTGAAGACGTTTTCTGATTTTACTGTGTTCCAGAACCGTATAACCAAAGAGCATTATGAACTGAGTGATTCCGGTATTATTTTGACTGAGAAGATGGCAAAAATGCTTGATGTGAAGGAAGGCGACAGCATTACAATAAAGGATGATGTCAAGGGAGAGCTTGAGGTTAAGGTGGAGAGCATCTGTGAAAATTATTTGGGGCACTCTCTTTACATGTCAGCAGAGTACTATGAACAGTTATATGAAAAAGTACCTGAGTATAATTCGGTATACTATAAAATGAAAGCAGATAAGATGAATGACCTGGAAAAAGTGGGAGAGTCTATTCTTGAGTCAAAAGGTGCTCTGAGTGTGAGCTATACTAATGATATACAGGCCCAATTAGATGATATGCTGGGCAGTTTGAATATTGTACTGGTAGTTCTTGTAATATCAGCGGGAATGCTTGCTTTTGTGGTGCTGTATAACTTAAATAATATTAATATCACTGAGCGTCAGCGGGAACTGGCAACTTTGAAGGTTCTGGGATTCTATGATAATGAAGTGTCGGCATATGTGTACCGTGAGAATATCATACTGACTATAGTGGGCTCCCTGGCCGGAATTTTGATGGGAAGAATCCTTCATCAGTTTGTCATTGTAACGGTGGAAATTGATTCAACCATGTTTGGAAGAAATATTGATTTCAGCAGTTTTGTCTATAGCTTTTTAATTACAATGGGCTTCTCCTTTTTTGTAAACGGAGTGATGTACTTTAAACTCAGGAGAATTGATATGGTAGAATCTTTGAAAAGTGTGGAGTAGAGGCAAAAACATTGGAATTCCTCACAGTATTCACATTTTTTACATACTTCCCTGCTATGATACCTTTAAAGAAGGGGTGCCTTCTTGAACATTAGCAGGTCAGGAAGTATGCCCTATTGAATGTTAGCAGTTCGATTAAGTACAGATGGGAGACGATTAGGATGGAGAAAGCGAAAATTTTAGTTGTTGATGATGAAAGCAGAATGCGTAAGCTGGTGAAAGACTTTCTTACAAGAGAAGGATATATGGTTTTGGAAGCCGGAGATGGCATGGAGGCCATGGATCTTTTTTATAAAGATAAGGATATTTCTTTAATCATATTGGATGTTATGATGCCTAATATGGATGGCTGGCAGGTTTGCCGGGAGGTACGTGAAAACTCCAAGGTGCCGGTTATTATGTTGACAGCCCGCTCTGAGGAGAGGGATGAACTTCAGGGATTTGAACTGGGGGTAGATGAATATATATCCAAACCATTCAGTCCCAAGATTCTGGTGGCGAGAGTGGGAGCCATTCTCCGAAGGTCCCAGGGGGCAGTCGTGGAGGATGTGATAGATGCCGGTGGCATTGTGATCGATAAAGCGGCTCATATTGTGAAGATAGGTGATAAGGCGATAGATTTAAGTTATAAGGAGTTTGAGCTTTTGACTTATTTTGTGGAAAATCAAGGGATTGCCCTATCCAGAGAGAAAATATTAAATAACGTGTGGAACTATGATTATTTTGGTGATGCGCGTACAATTGATACTCATGTGAAGAAATTAAGAAGCAAACTGGAAGATAAGGGGGAATATATCAAAACAATTTGGGGGATGGGATACAAATTTGAGGTAGAGTCATGAAACACTCCATAAGACGGCAGATGATGGTCGTGTTTGTCGGACTGATTGTTTTCATATTTGTATTGATATTTGCGGTAAATTCCGGTTTTCTGGAAGAGTATTATATTATTCACAAGCAGGCCGACCTGACCAATACTTACAATGCAATAGATAAGGCCCTTACAGACAAGAATATTGATACGGATTCTGTGATTGCAAAACTGACCCGTCAGACAGAAAAGGCGAATATTTCAGCGGTTGTTATGCAGACTGACGGAACAATTACATTTTCTACAGTGAAAGATGAAAGCAGCCCCCTTTATCTGAAGCTGCTGGCCTATATGTTCAATAAAAACAAGGACACGGGAAGAATACTGAGAACTGCAGATTCCTATCAGATTTATAAAACAAGAGACTTTATGACGCAGACAGAATACCTGGAAATGTGGGGAGTGCTTTCAGATAACTCCATTTTTGTAATGCGAAGCCCTCTTGAGAGTATCCGGGAGAGTGCGGGCCTGGCTAATAAGTTTCTTGTATACATGGGAGCGCTTGCAATTGTTCTGGGAGGTATTTTAGTGAGTTATTTTTCCAGGAGGATTACAGAGCCTATTAAGGAATTGGCAGTGTTATCCCAGCGCATGGCAAATCTCGACTTTGAAGCCATGTATACCAGTGGAGGAGATCATGAGATCGGAGTTTTAGGACGGAATTTTAATGCAATGTCATCTCGCCTGGAAAAGACAATCTCAGAGCTGAAAAGTGCGAATAACCAGCTGCAGGCGGATATTGAACAGAAGGAAAGGCTTGAGAATATGCGCAATGAGTTCCTGGGTAACGTATCCCATGAATTAAAGACCCCTATTGCGCTGATTCAGGGCTATGCAGAGGGATTGAAAGAAGGGGTCAATGATGACCCGGAGAGCCGTGAGTTTTACTGTGATGTCATTATGGATGAGGCAAATAAAATGAACCAGATGGTGAGGAACCTGCTGATACTGAACCAGTTAGAATTTGGAGCCCAGGAGCTGGAGTTTAAGCGTTTCGACATCGTGGGAATGATATGCGGCGTGCTGGCAAGCTGTGAAATTCTTATCCAGCAGGCGGAAGCGTCTGTGGATTTTGTTGCCGATGAAAAGGTTTATGTGTGGGCAGATGAGTTTAAGACAGAGCAGGTAATACGCAACTACCTGACGAATGCAATTCATCATGCGGAGAATGAAAAGCGGATTGAAATTCGTGTAATCTCCAAAGAAAAAACTGTGAGGATTACGGTGTTTAACAGTGGAAAACCCATACCGGAAGAGGATATGGATAAACTTTGGGATAAGTTTTATAAGGTAGACAAGGCCCATACAAGAGAGTACGGCGGAAACGGAATCGGACTGTCTATTGTAAAGGCAATTATGGAATCCTTCCATCAGGGATACGGTGTGAAAAGTTTTGAAAATGGAGTGGAGTTTTGGTTTGAGCTGGACAGGGAAGCCGCAGAAGAAAAAGGTACAAGGGAAATGCTGTTGCCTGGCACCTAAAATATCTTGAAAAACACTTAAAAGTAGGATAAAATACTATTAATAAGGCATACAATGTGCCAACTGGCAACGGTCGGTATCATGTGTGCCTTATTTTTGGTATTTCTGTTTCGTTTCTGACAGTCATTGGGAGGAAAGAGAGAGGAGAATAATATGTTCGACAAAGTGAATGCGGTAGTAGAGTCAGTAAATGGTGTAGTGTGGGGATGGGGAATGATAGTTTTATTGTTTGGAACCCATATATTTCTCACAATCCGTACAGGGTTTATCCAGAACAAAGCAATTTCGAAAGGAATCAAACTATCTGTTACGAAAGATGAGGGGGCAGAAGGCGAGGTTAGTCAGTTTGGGGCATTGACTACGGCGCTTGCATCTACCATCGGTACAGGGAACATTATCGGAGTAGGGACTGCGGTTGCAATGGGAGGACCGGGAGCCGTACTTTGGTGCTGGTTGACCGGCGTATTTGGGATTGCTACAAAATATGCAGAATCCCTGATTGCCGTAAAATACAGAGTTAAGACGGAAGACGGAAGAATGCAGGGCGGTGCAATGTATGCATTGGAACGCGGTCTGAATATGCGCTGGCTGGGAATGATTTTTGCAGTTTTTGCAGGATTTGCTTCTTTTGGAATCGGCTGTGCGACCCAGGTAAATGCAATAGCTGCAGTTTGCCAGGAGAATCTGGGGATTCCGCCTTGGATTGTAGGGGTAGTAATTGCACTTTTAACTGCAGTAGTCATATTTGGAGGTATTAAGAGTATTGCAAGAGTGTGTGAAATGCTGGTTCCATTTATGGCGGTATTCTATGTTTTGGGTTGTTTGATTATTTTGATAATTAATTATGATTTTATTGTGCCTGCGATTGTAACAATCTGTAAGCTTGCATTTACACCGGGAGCCGCAGCAGGAGGGCTGGTCGGAGGAGGAATCCGTCTGGCAATGAGGTATGGAGTGGCAAGAGGGCTGTTTTCCAATGAATCAGGTATGGGTTCTGCACCGATTGCGGCAGCAGCAGCTCAGACAAGAAACCCGGTACGTCAGGCTCTGGTATCTTCCACAGGTACGTTTTGGGATACGGTTGTAGTATGCCTGATGACTGGTCTGGTACTTGTTTCAACGATTATGAAAAACCCGGCAATCAATGCAGACGAAATAGCCAACGGCGGAATACTGACTTCAATGGCATTTGCACAGATTCCTTATTTAGGGCCTGTTATCCTGGTTGTAGGTATTATTTCATTTGCTTATTCCACAGTTTTAGGCTGGGCATATTATGGAGAGCGCTGTGTAGAGTATTTTGCAGGAAAGAAAGGGCTTATTCCTTACCGTGCTCTTTATGTGATTGTAGCTGCGATTGCACCGGTTCTGGCACTGGATTTGGTTTGGCTTATAGCGGACACGCTGAATGCACTGATGGCCATACCGAACTTGATTGCGGTATTGCTTTTGTCACCGGTTATTGTGAAGGAGACGAAAAAATATATCAATAACCTGGATGCTGTAGATGAAACTCCGGTACCTGTCATCAAGACCGGACGGGGAAAGAAAGATTGAAAAAATAAAGGAGTTACATATGATAGCAATTATTGACTATGATGCAGGGAATATAAAAAGCGTAGAGAAGGCACTGCTCTTTTTAGGGCAGGAGGTTGTAATCACTGGGGAAAAGGAAGAGATTTTAAAGGCGGATAAAGTCATTCTTCCCGGTGTGGGAGCCTTTGGAGATGCAATGGAAAATCTGAGGAAATATGGGCTTGATGAGGTGATTCATCAGGTGGTTGCCAAAGGCACCCCGTTTATGGGAATTTGCCTTGGGCTGCAGCTTCTGTTTGAAAGAAGTGATGAGGCACCGGGTATTCCGGGGCTGGGGATTCTGGAAGGAGAGATTCTGAGGATTCCCATGCAGGATGGTCTTAAAATTCCTCATATGGGCTGGAATTCTCTCTGCCTGGAGAATGACGGAAAGCTGTTTGCGGGAGTTACACAGCAGTCATATGTTTACTTTGTACATTCCTATTATTTAAAGGCAAAAGAGGAAAATATTGTAAAAGCCTCTACAGAATACAGCACTCATATACACGCTTCTGTGGAAAAGGGGAATGTGTTTGCCTGCCAGTTCCATCCGGAGAAGAGCAGTGATGTTGGAATGCAGATACTGAGGAATTTTGTGGAACTGAATCAGGAGGAAATGTGATGTTTACGAAAAGGATTATCCCCTGCCTGGATGTAAATGCAGGCAGGGTTGTGAAGGGTGTTAATTTTGTGGACTTGCGGGATGCCGGTGATCCGGTGGAGATAGCGAAGGCATATGATAAAGCCGGCGCGGATGAGCTGGTGTTTCTGGATATAACTGCCTCTTCTGATGCAAGGGAGACCGTGGTGGACATGGTGAGGAAGGTAGCACAATGTGTCTTCATCCCGTTTACGGTTGGCGGAGGAATCCGGACAGTGGACGATTTCAAAGCTCTGCTTAGAGAAGGCGCGGATAAAATATCTATCAATTCTTCCGCAATCAACACCCCGAATCTGATACAAGATGCCGCCGGGAAATTTGGCAGCCAGTGCGTAGTAGTGGCAATTGATGCAAAGAAAAGGGCAGACGGAAGCGGCTGGAATATTTATAAAAATGGCGGCAGGATTGATGTAGGTATAGATGCAGTAGAGTGGGCGAAGAAGGTAGAAAGTCTGGGGGCGGGAGAAATTCTGCTTACAAGCATGGACTGTGACGGTACAAAAGCTGGGTATGACCTGGAGCTGACCCGTACTATAGCAGAAAGCGTATCTATACCAGTCATTGCATCAGGCGGTGCGGGAACACTGGAGCACTTTAAAGAAGCGCTGACAGACGGTAAAGCAGATGCGGCACTAGCTGCTTCACTTTTCCATTATAAGGAGCTGGAAATCAGGGAAGTAAAAGAATACCTGAGAAAAGAAGGCATTTCTGTAAGGATGTAAATATGGAAGGGTACTGAAAGGAATCAGACCACCTTATGTAATACGAATGGTTCAGTAGGAATAAGTTGCATAAGCGAAGATAGGAGTGTATACATATGTCAGGATTAAGTGGTGATTGGTATGAAGCTTTAAAAGATGAGTTTAAAAAGCCTTATTATAAAAAATTATTTGACCGGGTAAATGAGGAGTACCGTACGCACAAGATTTTTCCTCCGGCAAATGATGTTTTTAATGCATTCCATTTAACACCGCTGAAGGATGTGAAAGTGGTAATTTTAGGACAAGACCCTTATCATAATGACGGGCAGGCCCATGGACTCTGTTTTTCTGTGAAAAAAGGAGTGGACGTTCCCCCTTCCCTGGTTAATATTTATCAGGAACTGCGTGATGACCTGGGATGTACAATTCCAAACCATGGCTGTCTGACAAAATGGGCAGAGCAGGGTGTATTAATGCTGAATACAGTGCTTACAGTACGGGCACACCAGGCAAACTCTCTTCGCGGAATTGGCTGGGAAGAGTTTACCGATGCAGCCATCCTGGCTCTGAACAGCCAGGATAAGCCTATTGTGTTTATTTTATGGGGGAGTCCTGCACAGCGTAAGAAAGCTATGTTAAATAACCCCAGGCACCTGATACTGCAGGCGCCTCATCCCAGTCCGCTGTCGGCATACCGGGGGTTTTTCGGCAGCAAGCCCTTTAGCCAGACAAATGAATTCTTGAAACAAAATGGAATAGAACCTGTGGACTGGCAAATAGATTAGAAGTTAAGGCTGCAGTTTAAGTATAAGGCGAACTGTAATCGGGTTTATGGATGAACTGTAACCCTTTGAGGGAAAGCTATGGGAAAAGAAAAGGAAAAAGAAAAAAATTGCCCGATATGTGGAAATCATTGTCCCCGGGAAAAACTGAAATGCAGCAGGGGAAGAAAATATTTTGAGAAATTGGAAGGTAAGAATTCCAAAGAAGAAAAGAAACATAAGAAAAAAGATGGTCATGCAGGTAAGAAGAAGGATAAAAGTGACCATAAGAATAAAAAGAAAGATAAACACGAGGATAAAGAAAAAAAGATAAACAAGGACAAGAAGAAAGATTGATACAATTTATAGTATCTACTGTTACATACTTAACAGGGGAGCCGAAAAGCTAGTCCATATCTGGCGGTTCCAGCAAATATATATTGCCAAATGGCGCTGCACTGATCAAGTGGGGCGCTTTTTTATATACTAGGAAACGCGCAGTTTCCTAGTATATAAAAACCACTCCAAATACTTACAGCTATACAAGAGTGAGATGTGAGGAAACATAAAATTAATTGAAAAGTTCATAAAATTTTCACAATAAATGTCAGCACTCATACTTGACGAGTGATAAAACATATGTTATATTACAAATAGAACAAAGGGACGGAAGAAAAAGAACCTCCAGTCACCGGTTCTGGGTAACAATTTTGACATCAATGTCCATTCGGAAATACCGGATGGTAAATTTGAAAGGAGAGATGACTTATGTTGATGCCTAGTATTTTTGGAGAAAACTTTATGGATGATTTCTTTGGATTTCCAGAAAGGTATTTTGGAAGAAGTTTTAACACAAACAGAATGATGCAGACTGATGTTGCGGAAACAGATGATGGTTATGAAGTAACTATGGATCTTCCGGGATTTAAGAAAGAAGATGTAAAGGCTGAGCTGAAAAATGGATACCTGACTATCACCGCAAATACCAACACGAATAACGATGAAAAAGATAAAAATGGTAAATATATCAGAAGAGAAAGATATAGTGGTACCTGCAGCAGAAGTTTCTATGTAGGTGAGAACGTAACCCAGGAAGATATCAAGGCAAGGTTTGAGAATGGTACCCTGAAACTGGATATCCCGAAGAAAGAGAAACCAAAAGTGGAAGAATCAAAATGGATCTCCATTGAGGGATAATTTGATAAAGTTTCTTGCAATAAGCCGGGATTCTGCCACAAGGGACAGCAGGATCCTGGGCAAGAAAAAATCGAAGACAAATCGAACCCGTATAAATAGAGTTCCTATGCAATGAGAGACGCAGCTAATGATTTTGGCAGTGGTCTCTCTTTTTTAACATTTGTCAGTAGTGGAGGTGAAAGTTATGACGGCAAAAAGAGATTATTATGATATACTGGGAATAGAGAAAAATGCCGATGCCGGTGAAATCAAGAAAGCATATAGAAAGCTGGCTAAGAAATATCACCCGGATACAAATGAGGGAAATGCCGAGGCTGAGCGGAAATTTAAGGAAGTCAGCGAGGCATATGCTGTGCTAAGTGACCCTGAGAAGAAAAGCATGTATGACCAGTTCGGGCATGCGGCTTTTGAAGCGGGAGCCGATGCAGGTAACGCTTACACTGGGAATACCTATAGCAAAAAAGCACATACCGACGGAGGAAGCGGCTGGAGAGAATATCATTTCCAGGGTGGCGATATGGATGACATGTTTGGAGATTTGTTTGGGGACATGTTCCATGAAAATAGAAAGCAGGGCCCCAGGACCCGGAGCTTTCACAGGAGCGGTTTCTATGGCGATGGATTTGACGGAGGGTTTTCGGGAGGATACACAGGAAAGGGTGAGGACTTGAGGGCAGAGATTTCCGTTAGCTTTGATGAAGCAGTATTTGGATGCGACAAGATAATTACTCTGCAGGATTCGGAAGTTCCCGGAGGAAGACAGTCGCTTAGCGTACACATTCCGGCCGGTATTGACACTGGTCAGAGCATTCGCCTTCGGGGAAAGGGTATGCCAGGAATTGGGGGAGGAGAACCCGGAGACTTATTTTTGAAAGCCAGAGTTGGAACAAAACCAGGATATGAACGGAAAGGTCTGGATGTGTATACAACAGTTAATATCCCGTATACCACTGCCGTATTTGGCGGGGAGGCAATAGTCCACACTTTATATGGAAATGTAAGCTGCAAAATTCGTGAAGGGACACAGTCCGGGAGTAAAATACGCCTGAGGGGAAAAGGAATCGTCTCAATGAAAAACTCAGAGGTGCGCGGAGACCAATATGTAACAGTGCAGATTCAGGTTCCGAAAAAGTTAAACCCTGAAGCAAGAAAGAAATTAATGGAGTATGAACAAGCATTCTGATAAATAAACTGGGTGTGAAGTGATTGGTGCATACGTTGGACACATGTGTGACTTGCTTCAAAGGGAAAGTACTAAATCATTTCATGTCTGGGTTACTAAAAATTAAGGAAAATTTAACAAATTATGCTGGAAAATATTTGGTTTTTAGAAGTATCATATAGATAATTTATTGGACGAAGGAGGGGCTTTGTGAACAGGGTTATTGAAGTGAGAAATTTATATAAGCTGTACCGGGTGGGTGATTCAGTGGTGCGGGCGCTCAATGGAGTAGATTTTGAGATAAATGAAGGGGAATTTTGTGCAATTGTGGGCACATCAGGCTCTGGAAAATCTACTCTTTTAAATATGCTTGCCGGATTGGAAAAGCCCACAAAAGGAGAAGTTATTATAAGCGGACAGCACATGGAGGGCTTGAAAGAAGACGGGCTGGTTAAGTTCAGGCGTGAGAATGTAGGTTTTATTTTCCAGTCGTTTCATTTGATTGGAACGATGAATGCACTGGAAAATGTTGCTCTGCCGCTGACTTTCCGGGGAGAGGCTAAAAGCAGCCGCTTAAAGAAGGCTGATGAGATGTTGAATTTGGTGAATTTGAAAAAGCATAAGAAGCACCTGCCCAATCAGATGTCAGGCGGGCAGCAGCAGCGTGTTGGCGTGGCGAGAGCACTGGTAGTAAACCCAAGGATTATATTTGCAGACGAACCAACGGGAAATCTGGATTCCCATACATCTGAAGAAGTGATGAAACTAATGCAGCAGGTAGTGTGGGAGCAGAAAAAGACATTAGTTATGGTTACCCATGATAATCATTTAGCCTCATACGCAGACAGAGTATTCCATATTACGGATGGAAAAATTGTGAAAATAGAAGATAACCGTAAAAAGAGGGAGGAAAAGAAACATGAAATTGTTTAAGAAGAGTGTGGGAGTAGTAATAAGTCTTGCTTTAGCGGTAATTATGATACTGCCTATGGGAGTACAGGCTGCGGATGAAACATTGACACCTAAAATGAAGGTATTATCGATAGGAAAAGAACAGTCAACACCAGGATATAAGGCAGAGGATGTTGAACAGCTTTTAGAATTCAATGTAGAGATAGAGAATCAGGGGAACGGGGATGCAAAGAATGTAATAGTCACGCCAATTATTAAAAATGCACTTGACTGGCCTTTTGAGATAGATAAGATAAACAATGCGGTTCCATTGGGGGATATCCCAGCGGGGCAAAGTGTGGAAAAAACAGCGAAGTGGGAAGGGCTCAAGGTTCGTTCTGATGTGGAAACAAAGCCTTATAGGCTAGATTTTCTTATAAGCTGTGAGAATGGAGATAATCCGATTGAGATATCCATTTATGTGAAGACAACGGCAAAGCCAGCACCAGAACCAGCTCCTGAGCCGGAGCCGTCCCCACAGCCTGATCCAGGTGATGGAGGTTCTTATGACGGCGGTATTTCCAACAATGAGCCTGTTGTTGCAGGAGGCGGAGAATCGGGAAATGCTTCTGTACCTCGTGTTATTGTGACCGGATTTAGTACAGACCCTGGTGCCGTGAATGCGGGCGGAGATTTTAAATTAATTGTACATTTAAAGAATACTTCTTCAAAGACGGCCGTTTCAAATATGCTGTTTGACTTACAAGCGCCCTCATCCGGGACGGAGGCAGCGGCCGAGGCACCTGCATTTCTGCCGTCCTCCGGTTCCAGTTCGATTTATCTGGACAGTATTCCAGCCGGAGGAACCAGGGACATTTCGATAGATTTGAATGCAAGGGCGGACTTGGTACAGAAGCCATACAGCATTGCAATGTCCATGAGATATGAAGACAACAATGCAATCCAGTATGAAAGTTCCTCCAGCCTTGCCATTCCTGTAAAACAGTCTGCCAGATTTGAATTTAGTGATTTGGAAATTGCCCCCGAAGCGGTAGCAGTGGGAGAGGAAGCGAACATTACATGCAGCCTTTACAATACCGGACGTATCAAATTGTATAATGTGAAGGTGAAATTCCAGGGAGAAGGAATTGATTCGAAAGAAGTATTTTTAGGAAATGTAGATTCAGGAGCTACAGGCTCTATTGATGGAATTGTAACTGCAACACAGGAGAGTGCAGGCGACCAGAAGTTTAAAATGGTTGTGACCTATGAAGATGAATCAGGAAAGGTTTCCAATGCAGAAAAAGAGTTTACAATGCAGATTACACCGGAGCAGCTTCCGATGGATATGTCACAGATGACGGATGTACCTGCTGAAAAAGGATTGCCTGTAATTCCGATTATCATTGGTTTGATAGTTGTTGCAGCAGTTGTTGTTACAGTTTTCATGATTCGGAGGAAAAAGAAAAGAATAGAGTCTGTAGAAGAGGAGGACTTGTTAGATGAGGTGGATCGATTTACTGAGGATGAGTAGCGGCAACCTCAAACGCAGAAAACTTAGAACCTTTCTGACTATTCTGGGTGTTGTTATCGGAACTGCCTCCATAGTTGTCATGATATCTTTAGGTCTGGGTATGCAGGAATCCATGTATCGGGAAGTGGAGCAGTCAGGCGGAATGACAAGCCTCACAGTTATGGGTAAACAAACTGAAGGCGGAATGTACTATAGTATGGGTGGATATACTGACCAGGAGGAGTCTGATAAATATATTACGGATGATGTGATAAAACAGCTTCAGCAGCTTGAGCATGTGAAAAGTGCTGATCCTGTTTTGGAGGCCAGTGTTATAGCACTGAAAGGAAAGTATATTGGTTATCTTCAGCTAAAAGGTGTGACTCCGGAAGCTATGGAGCGGCAAAATATGAAGCTGGCACCGGGCGGAAAACTGCCGAACCCTGACAGCGCGAATCTGGAACTGGTTTTTGGAAATGGCGTACTGACTTCATTCTATGAGAAGTCCACTAACAGGGGATATTGGGACACCGGAGAACTCCCCGATATTGATTTGTTAAATGATCAGATGTTCCTGATACTGGATCAAGATAGTTACTTTCAGAGTCAGAGCGCAGGCTCCGGGGCAGCAATGGGAGATACCGGAGGGGACAGTTCCCAGGGGGCGTCCCGTACTGCAAAAAAATATGTGGTGAAAGCCAGCGGTGTTGTTGACGGTGATGTGGAATCTTATAATGCCAATTATTACTACGTTTATTGTGATATAAACAAGCTGGCGGATATGCTGAAGAAAGAATTCCGGGGCCGGGTAATTCCCGGACAGCCCAGTACAAAATCGGGTAAGCCATACAGACAGTTTGTTTATACCTCCGCCTCTGTACAGGCAGAAGATATTAATGATGTAGATGAGCTGTCAGCTACAATTAGAAATATGGGATTCCAGGTGACAACGAATGCTGAATACATGGAAAGCATGAAGAAGCAGTTTGCAATGGTTCAGGCAGTTCTTGGAGGAATCGGAGCCGTTTCCCTGTTTGTTGCTGCTATTGGTATTGCAAATACAATGATGATGTCCATTTATGAGCGGACGAAAGAAATCGGTGTCATAAAGGTTCTTGGATGCGGGCTGAAAAATATTAAGCAGATGTTTCTTTTAGAAGCGGCATTCATTGGATTCATTGGAGGTGTCGCTGGAAATATACTTAGCTTTGGTTTATCCTTTATTATCAATCTGCTGACAGGAAATGGCAGTGCTATGGGATTAGATGGAAATATTTCTTATATTCCATCCTGGCTGGTACTTGCCTCTATGGCATTTGCTGTATTTGTAGGCATGGCAGCAGGGTACTTTCCGGCACTACGTGCTATGCGGCTAAGTCCGCTGGCGGCGATACGAAATGAATAGGTAATCCATCAAACGCTATCTACAAGGCAGAAAAACTTGTTAGATAGCGTTTTTATCTTGACTTTAAATAAAACCTAAAATATAATGAGTGTATACTCATTGAATGGGGACTCATTATATGAAATCAAAAAGACAATTACAAAAGGAAAATACACGAAGGAAAATTATTGAAACCGCATATGCGGTTTACTCTGAACAAGGTTTTTCTGCCACAACAGCAATTATTGCAAGGGAGGCAGGTATATCACATGGAACTGTCTTCGTGCATTTCCCATCGGTGGAGAATTTGCTTTGCTCACTGATAGAGGAGTTTGGAGATGACCTGGGATTAGAGATACACCGTTTAGCAGAGACTAGCAGCGATATTGAAGAGTTCTTGAGAGCATATCTGAATGTTTTGGCCCGATACGAAAAATTTTATATCCGGCTTATAGCTGAAAGAAGTTCACTGCCGGAAGATTCACAGTTAACATTTGCCAATATCGGATCAATCACCGCCTATCATTTTAGCCAGGTAGTTGAGCGGAAGAGAAAGGTTCAGAAAATTAAAAATATCCCGATACACTTGATATTTAACACATGGATGGGATTGATACATTACTATTTGCTGAACAAAGATTTCTTTTCCCCGGATGCGCCGCTTTTAGAAAGGTTTGGTCCGGAGCTTACAGCAGTTTTTTTAAAATTAATAAAAGAATAAATAGGAGGCGTTACAATGAAAAAATGTATTGCTTGTGGTATGCCAATGAAAGAAGTTTCTGAATTTGCGGGAGGTGACACAAATAAGGAGTATTGCGTTCACTGTGCCCGGCCTGATGGGTCTATGCAGTCGTTCGAAGAAAAGAAGGCTGGTATGATTAACTTTATAATAAAAACACAGGGCTTTGATAAAACGGCGGCAGCTCAAATGGCTGAAAACAGTATGAAAAAACTTCCGGCATGGAAAGAATATTTTGAGTAGGTGTTTGTATGGAAAGTTTGTCTTCTTTACCTAATATAGGAAAAGTTTTAGAAAAGAACCTGAACAAGATAGGCATCTACACTAAGGAACAGCTTGTGCAGATGGGGAGCGAGGAGGTTTTTATCCGTATCAGGCTGCTGGCTGACAGCGGTGCCTGCCTGCATATGCTTTATGGAATACAGGGTGCTATAGAAAATATAAGGTATACTCAGCTTGCAGAAGAAACAAAGCAGGAGTTAAAAGAGTTTTACAAGGGGCTATGAGGCAGCTTTGATTAAAAAGGACATTTTATTATGAAAGAACCAAATAACTTGCATGAAGAAAATGAATATACAGATGGACTGTTTCCATATCAGATGTACCGGATAAACCGGGACGGGATTACCCCGCCCGGCAGAGGTTACAGAGACCTGCATTGGCATGAGGAGCTTCAGTTTACCCTGGTTACCCGCGGAGATGTATCAATTCAGGTGAATGGAGATATGTATCATCTCTCTGCAGGGGAGGCAATTTTTATTAACTCTGGCCTGCTGCATATCACGGATTATATTTCTGATAATGGGGAGTATGTTAGTTTTAACTTTCCTGATAAACTGCTTTCTTTTTTTGCAGGCAGCAGAATGGAGCAGTCTTATGTTCTGCCATTTACGACGAACTTTACCCTTCCTGTTACTACTCTCCATAAAGATGTGGGATGGCATAAGGAGGTTCTGGAATATTTGTGGGAATTAGAAGCGTTGATGCAGGATCGGAGCGTCTTCGGGTGGGAATATCTTATATCATTAAAAACCAATAGTATGTGGTATATATTGACAAAAAATCTTTCAAGTTCTGTGATTCAGACACCCAAGAACTTCATCCGTAAGCAGCAGAGAATGCAGATGCTGCTTAATTATATCCATGAGCATTATCACGAGAATATTACACTGGGGGATATTGCACTATCTGCCCATATTAGCAGCGGAGAGTGCTGCCGCTGTTTTAAAAGCCTGCTGCATGTTACTCCTTCAGAATATTTATGCAACTATAGAATTGATAAAAGCATCGGCCTTCTGAATAATACAAATCATTCGGTCACTGTAATTGCAGGGATGGTTGGGTTTAACTACCTTAGTAATTACATTCAGCATTTTAAGAATAGAATTGGAAAAACTCCTGGAGAATATAGAACGAATAAACAGTAAAATAAATGTATTGGAACCTTAGCTATTCAATGTTATACAGACTTTAAAGAAAGAGATGAAGAAAATTGGCAGGTAAGAAAAACAAATCAAAGGGTGTAGCTGATAAGTATCCTTTTTTGCTGGATATCCATACACATACTTGTGCGAGCGGGCATGCATATGGTACAATCCGTGAAATGGCACGGGCAGCAAGAAAAAAAGGATTGGAACTTTTAGGGATTAGTGAACATGGTCCGGGAATACCGGGAACTTGTGATCCTATTTATTTTATGAATTTGAGTGTAATTCCTAAACGGCTATACGGAGTAGAGATAGTTCATGGGTGTGAAATCAATGTGTTGAATGATGGCACACTTTCACTGGAACAAAAATATATTGATAAACTAGATTATGCAATCGTGGGAATTCATAAGCAATGTTATCAGGATGTAGGAGTAAGTAAGAATACGGAAAATTTAATTTCGTGTATGAAAAATGAAAAAGTGTGCTTTGTATCCCATCCAGATGATGATCATACGGTATTAGATTATGAAAAGTTGGTATTAGCTGCAAAAAAATATCATGTTGCTTTGGAAGTGAATAACAGTTCCTTGCTGAAACAGGATAAGCGTTTAAATTGCGTGGAAAACTATAAGACTATGCTCAGGTTGTGTCAGGATTATCATGTGCCAATCATTGTGAATTCAGATGCGCATGATCCAAGCTATGTAGGAAGATTTACTGAGGCGCGTAAATTATTGAAGCAAATAGAATTTGAAAAGGAGCTAATTATTAACACAAATGTTAAGAAATTCAAAGCCTTTATAAAAATATCTGGCAGCTAAATAGGGAAAATGGTCTAAAACGATTGGCAAAAAAAGCATCAGCAAAAAGTCATAACCACCGAATGAACCGGTGGTTATGACCAGTGTATAATGATTATCCTTCTTCACAGGATTTATGGATGATATAGTTCTCCTTTGATTTTGATTGTCGTCTGCGGTAAGATTTTGCGCAGGAGTGCAGCAACGGTCTTAAGCTCCTCTGCATCCGGTGCTTTTATGTCTTTAAGAGCGTACTCCAAATTTAACTTTCTATAGGTTTCTAAACCCAGGCGGTGATAGGGTAAGAGCTCTATATCCACCAATCCAGGGATATCCTTACAAAATAAAGCCGTATCTTTTATATTCTCTTCATCCATATTTACTGTTGGAATACATGGAATCCGAATGTGTATGTTTCCATGCCAGCTTTCTTTTTGGAGTTTCAGTATATTATCCAATATAAGGTCGTTATAAACTCCGGTATATGACTTATGTTTTTTCCGGTCCATTACTTTGATGTCTAAATATAGTTCATCAAGAAAAGGAAGAAGGCTTTGTATGTAATCATATTTTCCGTAAAAGCTGGTTTCTATTGCTGTGCTGATTCCACGGTATCTGCATTCTTTTAGTATTTCCATACAAAAGTCGGGCTGCTGCAGAATTTCCCCTCCACTGAGAGTCAGGCCGCCGTTAGAATGAAAGAAAAATATTTCATCCTTTGAAACTTCATCAACAATCTCTTCGGCGCTCATTTCTTTACCGTACAAATTCTGGCAGGCCGAATTTTGTGATTCGGGAGTAGAACACCATTTACATTGGAGAGGGCATCCCAGGAGAAAGACAACGGTTCTCATACCTTCTCCATCATAGATGGATGTTTTTTCAATTCTTAAAACTTTTCCCATCATATTAACCTGCCATAATCCCTTTTTGGACCGTCCGCCCAATGATTTCATCCTGTACGTCTTTTCCCAGCTCAACAAAGTAAGCGGTATATCCGGCTACGCGGATTAAAAGTCCCTTATATTTATCCGGTTCTTTTTGTGCCTTTATAAGTATATCTCTGTCAATGACATTAAATTGCACGTGGAATACGCCTAAGCTGCACATGCTCTTTAACAGAGCCATCATCTGGTTAATCCCGAAATCTGTATTCAACATTTCTGGCTCTACTTTCATATTAAGAAGGGTTCCCTGTACAAAACGGTCATGTGGAATTTTAGATACTGACTTTAATACGGCGCCCGGACCGTTAAAATCTGTTCCTCCGTTTGGACTTACTCCGTCAGCCAGAGGTTTCCATGCATTTCTGCCTGACGGAAGGGCACCGACCTCTAATCCAAACGGTGTATTTCCTGAAACAGGGAGGATGCCTGGAGTCATAGTTCCGAATTTGCTTCGGTATTTTTCAATTTCATCTGCAATAAAGGTAAACATGGTTCCTACAATCTGATCCACAGATTCATCATCATTTCCATATTTAGGAGCATTTTTGCACAATTCCTGAATTTCTTCATATCCTTTGAAGTCAGCGTCCAAAGCAGCCACCATATCTTCAATGGAAACTTGTTTTGTGTCATATATCAGATGTTTTATGGCAGCAATGCTGTTAATAAGATCTGCCACTCCGATGAGTATGATTCCATTTCCACAGTTGTACTTTGCTCCGCCCCGGGCGTAATCAAGGCAATTCTCAATACATTCCTTAAAGGTAAGGGACAGGGCCGGTACGAATCGGTCCATGCACACCTCGTCAATCACATGGCTTCCTTTTACAACTGCTGCTACTGAATACCGTATCTGTTCTTTTACAGCTTCTTCGAAATCTTCGTAACGCTCAAAAGTGGCTGGATTTCCTGTCTGTGTTGAGATTGTCAGGCCGCTTTTTCTATTTTTCCCAT
Organism: Faecalicatena contorta; assembly: GCF_003149105.1. Classification (GTDB taxonomy): domain Bacteria; phylum Bacillota; class Clostridia; order Lachnospirales; family Lachnospiraceae; genus Muricomes; species Muricomes contortus_C. Next base: position 219,183 of record NZ_QGDS01000002.1, read on the forward strand.
TCAACAGTGAGAACTCAATGATACTTCCCAGGTTGATGTCGGCAAGTGCGGTATACTGTCTCATGCGCCCTTCCAGATTTGTCTCCACACATCCGCAGGGATTCCAGTCGAATGCCTCTTTCAGAGGGACACCTTTATTCATAAGCATACGGATTCCGATATCATCATTGTGAAAGGCAGGGAATCCTGTTCCTAGTTTAATAAGTTCAACTACTTTTCTTAAAAATGTATTTGGATTTTTAGCCAGACTATATCTGACAGATAAAGAAGGCTGGTATAGCTGGACATCCATGGTTGCCTGCAAAATCAGGTATGATAAAGGATTTACTGCATCCTGTCCATTTTTGTCCACGCCTCCTACACAAACATTCTGGAACATTGGGTAGCCTGCCGCAAACTCTGCGGTAACTGCATCCTGGAACAGGCAGGGCTCACTGAATTTTACCCATAAGCAGTCTAACAATTCCTGGGCCTCATCCTGAGTTAAGACACCGTTCTCCAAATCTGCTTTATAGAAAGGATATAAGTATTGGTCCATTCTTCCTGGATTATAGCTGGCTGCATTTTGCTCCATAAAAATACAAATCTGGTAAAGATACAGAGATTGCAGTGCTTCCCGGAATGAGCGTGCCGGGTATCTTGGCACACGGCAGCAGATTTCTGCGATTTCTTTTAATTCCTCTTTCCTTATTTCATCCGTTTCCAGTTCTGCCAGTCTTTCCGCTTCCTTTGCATACCGTTCGGCCAAAGCCATAATACCTTCTGCAGATATCAGCATCGCCTCCAGGTATTTGTCTTTTTCATAGTCACCGGGAACTGTAATATCCAGTCTTTGACGCCGTTCCTTTATTGTATTACAGATACCTTCTATTCCCTCATTGATGACCTGCTGGTAACCTGCGGTAGTTTCTCCCCAGCCTCTCACCGCTTTCCGGTTGATGTATACCACGCCGTTATCACGGAGTTCCTTTGTATCCTCCGGTATTTGGGCAAGCCATGCTTCGTAGCTGGAACGACCCTGCCAGAATGGTTTTACTTCTTTTAAGAAAGCTTCTTTGTCTTCTGCTTTCAAATAAAAGGGGTCATACTTTCTGGTGCTTATAGTTTCCAATTCATCATCTAATATAGACCAGCATGTATCTGCACATAAAATGCCACCACGCATTTTACTGCCGGAACAGCCTACAATTAATTCTTTATCCCATATCTCTACAGTTTTCTCCATACATTGTTTGCGAAATGCTTTCGCTTTTTGTATTGCAAAAGGCTCCCCGGCTGTCTCCTGAAAGCTTCTTGTTAAGATTACTGCATTTTCCAAATCCATTTCCGGTCTGGTATTTACAACACGATTTTTTAAATACTGGATTCTCTCCATGAAATTTTGACTCATAAAATGCCTCCTTTTGTTTATTAATATATACTGACATAATAATAACAAGATAAAATGAAACTTAATACTTGAATTTTAACGGAGAGTATCATATTTTTAACAATGTTTTATCCTGGCGGTGCTTTGATTTCAAAAACCACATAGGTATATACCTGGAAAAAGCACGCCCGGGTATACTTAGAAATACATTGCGCGCAACTATATATTGTGATAAAATAATGGAAATACACTATATAATGATGAATGGAAGTGGAAAGTATGAATGTAGAAGAATGGCTGGGGCAGGACAATCAGCTTGGAAATGATATCTGGAATAATAAATACCGTAATGAGGGAGAATCTTTTGAGTGCTGGGTGGATAGAGTCAGCGGAGGGGATCAGGATGTTAAACAATTGATTCTTGAGAAAAAATTTTTATTTGGAGGACGCATTTTATCTAACAGGGGATTGGAAAATATGGGACGGAAAGTCAGCTTGTCTAACTGTTATGTCATCACTCCACCCGAAGATAGTATTGAAGAGATTTTTGAATGTGCGAAAAAACTGGCGAGGACATATAGCTATGGTGGAGGGTGCGGAGTTGATATTTCCGGATTAAGCCCAAAAGGAGCGAAGATTAATAATGCGGCAAAAGAGACTACAGGCGCAGTATCCTTTATAGAATTATATTCCTTGGTGACAGGTTTGATCGGACAGAATGGACGCCGTGGGGCCTTGATGGTTTCTCTCGATTGTTCCCATCCGGATGTAGAACGGTTTATTGATCTGAAAACAGATTTGGACAAGATTACAAAGGCAAATCTTTCCGTACGCATTAGTAAAAAGTTTATGGATGCAGTAAAGGAAGATGGGATGTTTACGTTGAGATATCTCAGAGAAGCCACGGGAGAGCTAATTGAAAATGAGGTAAAGGCAAGAGAACTTTTCCGCCGTATTGCAGAGGCGAATTGGGATTATGCGGAGCCTGGAGCTTTATTCTGGGACCGGATTGAAGACTGGAATCTGCTGAGCAATACAAAAGGGTTTAAATATGCGGGGGTGAATCCCTGTGCAGAGGAACCTTTACCGGCGGGAGGAAGCTGCCTGCTGGGGAGTATAAATTTATCTGAGTTTGTAAAAAATCCTTTTACCACAGAAGCCGTATTTGATTTTGAAGGATTCAAGAATTGCATTAAAGTATGTGTAAAAGCACTTAATGAGGTGCTGGAAGAAGGGCTGGAACTGCACCCGCTCCAGGAACAGAAGGAAAGCGTATCGGATTGGAGACAGATAGGACTTGGGATTATGGGGCTGGCAGACATGCTGATTAAGCTTGGGATAGTTTACGGAGCAGACGGGGCAGTCAAATTATGTGATAAGATAGGATTTGAGATGGCAGATACTGCAATTGCAGCGTCAGCTCTTCTTGCTAAGGAAAAAGGTGCATATCCCAAATGCTGTGCCCGGGAGATAACTGAGACGCCCTATTTTCAGGCAAATACAACGAAAGATACTGCAGAGCTTGTAAAAAAATATGGCTTGCGGAATTCACAGCTTCTTACAGTTGCTCCTACTGGCACACTGTCAACAATGCTTGGAATATCAGGGGGAATAGAGCCGGTTTATGCCAATTATTATGAGAGAAAGACAGAATCACTGCACGGCGCAGATGTTTATTACAAAGTATATACAAAGATTGTGGATTTCTATATGAAGCAGAACAAGCTCAGGGACAGTAGTGAACTTCCGGAATATTTTGTGACAGCAATGACTTTGGATTATCACCAGAGAATCCATATACAGGGGGTATGGCAGCAGCATATTGATGCATCCATCAGTTCCACAGTGAACGTGCCAAATCAGTTTACAGTGGAAGAAACAGAAAAATTATACATGTATGCCTATGATAATGGACTGAAAGGAATTACCATCTTTCGGGATGGATGTAAGCGGACAGGAATATTAAACACAGAAAATGAGCCAAAATCAGTTGATTTAGGAGAAAATTTGGAACACGGAGAGAAAACACCCTGCCCAGACTGTGGAGAACCTTTGGTATTTGAGGGCGGCTGTACTGTTTGTAAAAGCTGCGGATGGGGGAAATGTCAATAGAGAACCCCTTAATCCCCCTCTTCAATGATGTGAATTTCCAGATAATCAAAGTCAATAGAATCTACGAAATTATCCTGATAGAACCTGGTTTTGGCATGTTTTTTAAATTCTGCAATCGTAGAATCCAGCCAGAGAGGTTTGCTCAGGTCAAACTCATAGCAGATAGCATCCAGCGCGTTAAAAATTTTATGTGTACGGGTATCATCCGTTTCATCACAGATGACCGTATCACGAAGCAGTTTATTATCCTTAATTATTTTTCCCCATAGACGGAACATGTGATAACCCCCTTCTTTTTAAATATCCAAGGTCTATTGAACTGCTAATGTTCAATAAGATATAGTATAGCATTACGTAAAAAGGATGTAAATGTTCATATTTTGATAAAATTAGGTTTATTTTTAGGGGCAGATGAGTTATAGTAGTATAAAAGCAGCTACGTAAGAAAACACTTGTTTAAGAATTTAATAAGTAAGATACTTACACTGCAATAATATAGAATAGGAGGAATTTAAGATGAAAAAATACGTTTGTGAACCATGTGGTTACGTGTATGACCCGGAAGTAGGCGATCCGGATGGCGGAATTGCTCCGGGAACAGCATTTGAAGATTTACCGGAAGATTGGATGTGCCCGCTCTGTGGAGCTGGAAAAGACATGTTTGCAGCAGAAGAATAAGAAGTAAGGTGTTCAAAGGGGTCTGCCCCTTTTGAACACCTTTTTCATATAGTTAGGAAACTGTGTTTCCTAACTATATAAAAACCCCACAGGGGAATGCAGTGGGCTGGCAAAGAAAGTGTTGCTATCGCGATCCAACCCAGGCGGAGAATCTTGCAGGCAAAATTATTTCTTGTGTATAGGAAACAGATCTTTATTTAATATTAAGAAAAAGCTGGTCCAAAAGAAGAAGTTATGATAGAATACTGAATAGTGACAAGACAAGTGTAAATGCATGGAGGAATGGGAGAATGAAGAAATTACTGGACAGAATTTTCATAGACGGACTGGGAGGGATGGCACAAGGTCTGTTTGCCACGCTGATTATTGGTACGATTATACAGCAGATTGGTACGTTTATGGGTGGTTCTGTGGGAGATTTGATTTATTCAGTAGGAAGGGTGGCAGCGGCGCTCACCGGTGCCGGAATCGGTGTGGGTGTGGCTCGCAAGCTGGAGGGGAGCCAGCTTGTAGTAGTATCGGCTGCTACGGCAGGTATGACAGGCGCTTTTGCGGGTAAATTACTGGCAGGCCAGGTGATTCAGGAGGGGGCAATGGTTTTTACCGGGCCCGGAGAGCCTCTGGGGGCGTTTATTGCAGCATATATAGCTATTGAGGTGGGCCTTCTCATTTCGGGGAAGACAAAGCTGGATATTATTCTCACTCCACTGGTATCTATTGGAGCAGGAGCTTCCGTAGGTTTACTTATTGGGCCTACAATATCCCAATTTATGAGCTGGCTGGGCTCTCTGATAAACTGGGGAACAGAGCAGCAGCCATTTTTGATGGGAATTATCGTATCCGTATTGATGGGAATAATTTTGACTTTGCCAATCAGTTCGGCAGCTCTGGGAGTAATTCTGAATCTTTCAGGTCTGGCGGCCGGTGCAGCTACAATCGGATGCTGTTGCAACATGGTTGGTTTTGCTGTGGCAAGCTTTCGGGAAAATAGAATAGGCGGCCTTTTAGCTCAAGGTATTGGAACCTCTATGCTTCAGATGCCAAATATCATAAAAAAGCCAATTATTTGGCTGCCAGCCATATTGTCCAGTGCAATTTTGGGTCCTGTAGGTACAATGATTCTGCATATGACCAGTAATGCCACAGGTTCCGGTATGGGAACTGCCGGCCTGGTAGGACCTCTTATGACCTGGCAGGTGATGACTCAGACGGAGCCGGGAACAATAGTTTTGATAAAGATACTGGTTATCCAGGTTCTGCTTCCGGCAGTAGTGACATTGGGAATTTCAGAATTTATGAGAAAAAGAAAGTGGATAAAGCCTGGTGATATGAAGTTAGATTTATAGAAAAAGAGAATTCTTAATCTTATGAGGATGCCTTCCGGGCATCCTTTTGCATTTCTAAAAAAAGGATGAACTGGCTGACATTACGTGTATTTTATGCTATACTATAAGAGATTGGGAAAGGGGGATTTTCCAAATTGAGAGGAGAACTGCAGATGCACGATGCTATCAAGAATTACGAAGACGTAGATAGCTGGAAGACAGTTATTTTTTTATATAATGCTGCACTAAAAGAGGTTGGGACAAAGCTGGAGATTCTAAATGATGAGTTTCAGCACGTTCATCAGTACAACCCAATAGAACATATTAAAACCCGCATTAAGACACCGGAAAGTATTGTTAAAAAGCTGAAAAGATACGGGTACGAGACATCCATAGAGAATATGGTAAAATACATTAATGATATTGCAGGAGTAAGACTGATTTGCTCTTTTACCTCCGATATTTACAGGTTGGGTGAGATGATAGGGAATCAGAGTGATTTAAAGGTTCTTTCAATCAAAGATTACATAAAGAATCCGAAAGAGAGCGGCTATAAGAGTTATCATATGCTTGTTTCGGTTCCTATTTTTCTTTCTGACAGTGTGGTGGACACAAAGGTTGAGATTCAGATCAGAACTATTGCGATGGATTTTTGGGCAAGCCTGGAGCATAAGATTTATTACAAATTTGAGGGTAATGCACCGGATTATATCAGCGGAGAGCTTAAGGAATGTGCGCAGATGGTTGCAGAGCTGGATGACAAGATGCTATTACTCAATGAAGCAATACAAGCATGTATTGTAGAGGAAGAGGCAGAATACAGTGATAAAAACAGACTGGATGATGTGGCAGAAAATGTGATTGGCGGGAGGCGTATACCAAAAAGCGCAGGACTGGTAAAAGAATAGTAAATAAAGAGGCACCTTCGGAGTTTGATTATCTTCCGAAGGTGTTTTTTTTAATATAACGGGAAATGCATTTTCCCGTTATATTAAACCCACCGGGGATGCGCACTGCGAGCATAAGGAAGATGGCCGCTAAAGCCGGACTCTTTATTAATATTCCTATTGACAAAACGATGCAGTTGTGATTAAATGAACATATGAACAATCATTCATATGTTATTATGCATCGGAGGTTATATTATGGCACAACAGACATTAAATAAAAAAGCATTTCAGGAACATATTCATAGCGATCACAATCATGAACAGCATACTCATGAAGGCCATAGCTGTGAAGGGCATACTCATGAAGGCCATAGCTGTGAAGGGCATACTCATGAAGGCCATAGCTGTGAAGGGTATACTCATGAAGGCCATAGCTGTGAAGGACATATACATGAGCCGGAAGAGCGTGATAAGACAAACCATGCTTTTGACCATGTACAGAAGCAGGTATATGTATTAGAAAACCTTGGCTGTGCTAATTGTGCCGCTAAGATGGAGAGAAAGATACAGCGACTGCCCCAGGTTGATTTTGCAAGCATTACCTTTGCCACAAAGCAGCTTCAGGTAGTGGCGAATACGGAAGCGGAGCTGCTTCCTGTATTTCAGGAGATATGTTCCTCTATTGAAAATGAGGTTGTTGTTTCCAAGAAGGATAAGAAGCCTGCCAGACAGACAGAAAAGCGCAAAGGGAGATTCAGTGAAAATAAAAGAGATTTACAGGATATAGGAATTGGCGCTGTTTTTCTTGCAGGAGGTGTTTTAACTGAATCTGTAAACGGATATCTTTCCTTTGCATTGTTTGTGATTGGATATCTGATGCTGGGTAGAGAAGTTCTTCTTGCAGCAGCAAAAAATCTGGGTAAAGGGCATGTGTTCGATGAGAACTTCCTTATGAGTATTGCTACTTTGGGAGCATTTATCATAGGAGAATATCCGGAAGCGGTTGGAGTCATGCTGTTTTACCGGGTGGGAGAGCTTTTTGAAGAGATTGCAGTTTCCAGAAGCCGGAGCCAGATTATGGATGCAATTGACATGCGCCCGGAGGTAGTCAACCAAATAACCGGGGAAAATGTTACAGTGATTCCTGCCGAGGATGCCGCAGTGGGAGATTTGCTGCTGGTAAGGCCTGGTGACCGGATACCGCTGGATGGTGTTGTTGTGGAAGGGGAAAGCAGAATTGATACTTCTCCGGTGACGGGAGAGCCGGTTCCAGTTGCGGCAAAAGCAGGGGATACTGTGATTTCCGGCTGTGTTAATACATCGGGGCTTTTGAAAATCCAGGTAGAAAAAGTTTTGGAAGATTCTATGGTTACAAGAATTTTGGATTCTGTGGAAAATGCAGCAGCGGGTAAACCTAAGATCGATCGTTTTATTACTAGATTTTCCAGAGTCTATACCCCTTTTGTAGTTGTTTTAGCGGCAGCCACAGCTATCATTCCGTCACTAATAACAGGTGACTGGAATTATTGGGTGTATACAGCTTTGACTTTCCTTGTTATCAGTTGCCCATGTGCGCTTGTACTAAGTGTTCCTCTTGCATTCTTTTCCGGTATCGGTGCCGGGTCTAAAAGGGGAATTTTGTTTAAGGGCGGAGTTGCCATTGAGGCTTTACAGGGCGTGAAAGCGATTGTTATGGATAAAACCGGAACTATCACAGAGGGAAACTTTATCGTTCAGGATGTGCTGCCCGGACCGGGAATAGACAAAGACCAGCTCCTGGCTTTGGCAGGCGGTTGTGAGATGACATCTACCCATCCCATTGCTAACAGTATTGTGACTGCTGCAAAAGAAAAGAATATTCTATTGAAACAGCCGGTATCTGTAGAAGAGATTTCTGGAAAGGGAATTAAAGCAGAATTGGAGGCCGGGACAGTACTTTGTGGAAACCGGAAGTTAATGGAAGAATATCAGATTTCTTTGCCGGGAGATGAGGATGGGGCATATGGCACAGAAGTACTGCTTGCTTTAAATGGAGTATATGCGGGCAGGCTGGTTATTGCAGATACCATCAAGAAGGAAGCAAAGCCGGCTGTAGCAGCGTTGAAGAGGATGGGTATTCTTACGGCAATGCTCACCGGAGATGCAAAAGAAAGTGCTGACAGTGTAGCAGCTGAAACTGGAATTGATGAAGTGCATGCAAAGCTTCTGCCGGACGACAAGGTAAATGAATTGAAGAAAATACGTTCGAATCACGGCAGTGTTATGTTTGTAGGAGATGGGATTAATGATGCCCCTGTTCTTGCGGGAGCGGATGTGGGAGCCGCTATGGGCAGCGGTGCGGATGCCGCAATTGAAGCAGCAGATGTGGTATTTATGACTTCTTCTATGGAAGCGATACCCCAGTCATTGCGGATTGCCCGGATGACAGGGAAAATTGCAAAGCAAAATGTAGCATTTGCTCTTGTAATAAAGTTCTTAGTTATGATTTTAGGATTGGCAGGACTGGCGAATATGTGGATGGCTGTATTTGCGGATACAGGGGTTGCAATGCTGTGTATCCTCAATTCTGTGAGAGTGCTTTATAAGAGGAATTAACATATAAGAGTAATTAACATATGAGAAATTATATGTACAGTAAAATTAAAGAAATATTAAGAAAGAGATGCAGATAGCCATGAATGCATCTCTTTTATATGAAAATACTCATATAGAATGGCAAATTCAGGGAATTCCCAGGCCGGCCGTGGCTTGACCCTGGAAGGGATTTTTCGTATAATAAAGTCAGAACGGCTGTTCACAGGAAAGGAGACCCGGTATATGAAAAAAGTAGAGGTGGAACAATGTGATTTCATGCATGTACATGAGGAGATTGTGAAGAAGGTTCAGGATCATATGCCAGAAGCGGGAGAACTTCGGGATTTGGCAGATTTTTTTAAGGTGTTTGGGGATTCTACCAGGATAAAAATATTGTACGTTCTTTGGCAGTCAGAAATGTGTGTATGCGATTTGGCACAGGCCTTGAATATGAGCCAGTCGGCAATATCACACCAGCTTAGAGTTTTGAAGCAGATGAAGCTGGTTACGAACCGGCGTGAGGGAAAGACCGTGTTCTATTCTCTTGCTGACAGTCATATAAAAACTATAATGAACCAGGGAATGGAACATATCAGAGAATAGAAGTTTTGCATGAGAACCAATTAAAAGAGGGGGCCGTAATGGCAAAGGAAGTAAAGAGAAAATGCATTGAAATTGGAATAGGAACACTTTTATACATTAATGCATTATTTTCGGTCAGGCACTGGGAAATTTCCGGGAGAACACAGATGCTGCTGTTTTTGCTGCCGTATCTTATACTGACACTGGGAATATTCTGGGATATGCTGAAAGAACTAAAAAAACTATATATTTTCAATGAGAATCTATTGATTATAATTGCCACAGTCGGCGCATTTGCAATAGGCAGGTATACGGAGGCCGTAGGGGCCATCTTGTTTTTCCAGTTGGGAAAGGCAGTGGAGGTGGTTTCCCTGATCCGGAGCAGAAAGTCGATTGCCAAATTTATTGATATCCGCCCGGAATATGCGAACCGTAAGGTACAGGGCAGTGAGCAGCGGGTACATCCAAGAGAATTGGAGCTGCGTCATATTATTATTATTAAACCGGGTGAGAAGATTCCGGTGGATGCGGTTGTCACCCAGGGAAGCAGTCTGGTAGATATGAAGGCACTGACTGGGGAAGCGGAACCGGGAGAAGTGAAAATCGGAGACAGGCTCTACAGCGGGAGCATTAATATAAGCGGGGTGCTTGAGGCAAGAGTCGCCAGGATGTATGATGACTCAACAGCTTCCAGGATTATGGACCTGGTGGAAAATGCCAACAATAACAAAGCACAAAGCGAAAACTTTGTAGATAAATTCACGAAATATTATACTCCGGCAGTGACCCTTTTGGGGCTTCTTGTTATGATTCTTCCCCCTATGATGATGTCGGGGGATAACCAGCAGGAGTGGTTGTATAGAGGGCTGGTTTTCCTCGTTGCGGCCTGTCCCTGCGGACTCCTTGTTTCCGTACCACTAGCGTTTTTGGGTGGAATTGGTGCTGCATCCCGTCAGGGTGTGCTGGTAAAGGGCAGTTATTTCCTTGAAGCTCTTTCTAAAACCGAGACGTTTGTATTTGATAAGACGGGAACATTAACGGAAGGGGTATTTCGTGTAAAAGGTATTTACCCTAAACACATGGAGAAAAGTGAATTTCTGGAATTGACGGCATATGGGGAGGCTTACTGTAACCATCCCATTGCGGTATCACTTCGTGAGGCATATGGAAAAGGAATCAATGCAGGCAGAGTGGAATCTATCAAAGAATATTCCGGCTTTGGTGTGTGTGCCCAGATTGACGGCAGGCAGGTATGTATAGGGAATTCTAAGTTTATGAATCAGCAGGGTCTCTTTTACCAGCCGGTGCATGGAGTTGGTACAGCAGTACATGTGGCTGTGGACGGACAGTATGAGGGATATATATTAATTACCGATATCATCCGCCCTGATGTGAAATGGATGCTCCGTTGGATGCAGAAGCATCAGCTTGAGGTAGTTATGCTCACTGGGGATAATCGGGATGTGGCGGAAAGTGTGGCGAAACAGCTTGGCATAAGTTATGTTTATGCGAATCTGATGCCTGAGGAAAAGGTAGAGCAGGTTCGTGAGTTTATGGATAGCCAGCAGGAAGAGGAGAAGGTTGCTGTTGTTGGAGACGGAATAAATGATGCACCTGTACTGGCATTGGCGGATATTGGAATCGCTATGGGGGGACTTGGAGCAGATGCTGCTTTGGAAGCTGCTGATGTGATCTTGATGAAGGATGAGCCATCCAGGATTGTCAATGCCATTAAGATATCAAAGGGTACCATCCGGGCCGTGAAACAGAATCTGGTTTTTGCAATAGGAATGAAGGCCATCCTTTTATTTATGGCGGTCTTTGGATATATGACGATGCAGAATGCAATTATTGCGGATATAGCAGTGATGATGATTAATGTATTAAATTCTTTTTGGGTATTAAAATATCCGGGATAGGGGAGTTGTTGTGAAGAAAGTAATGGTGTGTGCAGTTTTGACGGTCCTGTTGCTGACAGGATGCCAAAACGAGATAAAAGAAGGAACGAAACAATTGGAGGAACAGCAGTATACGGAGGCTGTCGGTTCCTTTGAGAAGGCGCTGGAGAAGAAAAAGGACACAGCAGAGGCGTACAGGGGATTGGGAATGGCTTATTATGAGCAGCAGGACTATCAGTCAGCCAAAGAGGCTTTCCAGCAGGTGCTGGCTAATAATGGAGAAGCCACACCCGTACTCTACAATTTGCTTGGAGTCTGTTCTATGCATCTGGAAGATTATCAGGGTGCCTTGGATGCCTTTTCCCAGGGCCTTGCTCTGGCAGACGGAGAAAACGGGGATACGGACGGACAGAAGGATGCAGGTACTGTTCAGGAAATGAAATTTAATGAAATTGTGTGTTATGAAAGGCTGTTAGACTGGAAGAGTGCTAAGGAAAAAATAGCCGAGTATATCAGCACTTATCCTGATGATAAGGAAGCACAGAAAGAAGCGGCTTTTTTAAGCACCAGATAGGTGTTTTTAAAAAGCCGGACATCTCAGATAGGGCTGCCTGAAAGAAAAGGCAGCGGAACAGGAGAGAAGGATGAAATACAGCTATCAGATTACAGAATATTGTCACCGTTTCCTTGAAATGTATATAGAATCTGGTGATATCTGTGTGGACGCCACTGCCGGGAATGGAAACGACACAGAGTTTTTATGCAGAATGACCGGGGAAAGCGGGCAGGTGTATGCATTTGATATACAGCCCCAGGCAATAGAGTGCACAAAGGAACGGATAAGAAAGCTGGGCTTTGAATCCCAGGTCCGCCTGATACAGGATGGGCATGAAAAGATGGGAGAGTACGTAAAGGAAAGCGTATCTGCCATCGTTTTTAATTTTGGATATCTGCCAGGCGGAGATCACCGGATATCCACCCAGCCGGCGAGCAGCCTGGAAGCCATACAGGAAGGCATGAAATTGCTGAAAATTGACGGAGTAATGAGCCTGTGCATCTACAGCGGGCAAGATTCAGGATACGAGGAAAAAGAAGCAATACTCTCATATTTGAAAGAATTAGACTCAAAACGTTGGCTGGTAATTGTGAACAGCTTTCATAATAGAAAAAATGATCCGCCCATTCCGGTCTTTATCATCCGGTTAAAGTAATAATAGTCCATCTCAATTCTGCCGATCTTCGGCGGGGATGTGTTTTTCTAACAGGGATGTAACTTCCTGCTCCGAATATCCCAACTTTTCAAGAGATGTATATAGGCTGCGGGTCAGGTGATTACATTCTTCCATTTTTAGCTGAATGAGCAGCTGCCGGTTATGGATAACAAAATAGCCTGATGTCTGGTTTTTATAAATTAACCCTCGTCTCTCTAACTCATAAAAAGTTCGTTGTACCGTAGTTGTGCTAAGGTTTTCCCGCCCTGCCACCTCCCGGATAGAAGGGAGTTTGCTTCCCGGTGGATAGCTTCCATTTAGTATCTTAATCCCGATCTTCTCCGCAATTATATCTTTTACAAAACGGTTTCTCATGTTATCTCTCCTTTTTTATTTATATGAATTTTGATTTACAGGTTTTTTGATACATAATGCTTGCTGCGGTAATAGCTGCCGCTGCTACACCCCATAATGCGGGCATAAGCGGAAAGGACAGGGTCCAATGAAGCAAAACAGGCAGAGCAACTGCCGCTATGCTGATTATATTTGATACAATGACAGGGAAACTTTGTTTTACGACCAACATCTCATTTTCCCATGCGTAATTGGGATATTTTTTATTGAGGATGCCCCAAGTACAGCAGTGAATACTGAGTAGGCTATAGGAATAAGCAGCATACTCAATATTTGGAATGGATTCATACTTAGGCGTGCCACAAGGGCAAACACAGCCAGAAAGTAGCCAAAAGCGTGTAAAGTCAAGTTTACTGCCAGCTTTAATAATGGCAACTTTGTTGCAAAGTTTTTCAGCAACATCAAGAACGTGAGTGGAAAAGAAAATTGCAGCGCCATTTGATACACATTCCTGCATTACCTGTTTCAATAAATTTCAAATAAATCGCTATATTTTTTAATAGCCTGTGTTCGCTGGGAAGTTGGAATATTATATAGATCTGCAATAAAGTTAATATATTGATAACCTGTTAAATGCTCATATAAATCAGGATTATCCGGAATATATGCAAGCATGGATTTACAGGCTATGGGGTCTCTCTTGATGGAATGACCGCCGATGCTGATTTCACCTTCATCAAAATCATGGATGCCTGCTGCTGCTTTGAGTGTTGTTGTTTTCCCGGTTCCTTTTGCCCCAATGAATCCGAAAATATCGCCTGCCTCAATAGAAAAAGTCAAGCTGTCAACTGCTTTCTTTTTGCCGTTATAGATTTTTGTAAAGTTTTTAATTTCCAAGATAGACATAAATAAATTCTCCATTACTGACAGTTTGTCGGTTGGTGAGCTAAGAATAACCAATGGAAAATGCCATTGGCTTTCTTAGCTGGTAAAAATAGTTGTTTTTGCGCCTAATACGCATTCTAATAAGTTTTTGTACGCCACAACATAGTTTTTCTTTTCGTCATTGGACAAAGCACTTAAATCAATAGAAACAAAGACGTAACCCCTCATCAAAAAAGAAGCTGTTTCCAGTGGATAGGATACATGAAATACCCCCTCTGCAATTCCCTGCTCAATGATATGGGTAAAATAGGTTGTTATTTTACTGGAAACTTTATGGGCAAAACGATCCATAACGTAGCGGTTTTGCTCCAGATCCACGGTTTTTTGCAATGCAATCGTGTTAGTAGTAATTGAATCTGGGGGGATTAAAGTGGCTTCAATAAAAAACCGAATCTTTTCTATCGCGGATTTTTCACTATAAGTAATCTCAAATAACCGCTGTAACATTGGTTCTGAATACCGCTCTACCAAACAATAAAGTATGTCCTCTTTGTCTTTGAAATGATAATACAACAGGCCGCGGGATATTTTAACTTCATCAATAATATCCTGTGTTGTTGTTTTCAAATACCCTTTTTCAATAAACAGGCGCAACGCCGCTTCCATAATTTCAGCCTTGCGGACTTCCGGCTCTTTTACATCTCGCATACTATCACCTTGTATAATAAATTCATAGAGGAATTCACTATATATTTTCCTCTACTAATGATAGTGTACAATATTAACTGACAGTTTGTCAATTTCTTGTTATGATTTATCTTATTCTTGTTGATTTCATCAGACGGGAGTATAATACACTTGTGAGAAAGTGCCCGGGGAATATTGATTTAAGAGATTTTTTAGCAGACTCCGTAAATATTTGCAAGAAGGCATACTTCTTGAACTACTAATGTTTAAGAAGATATGAAATGTCACAGTGATTTTTAGTCAATAAAAATGGTGAAATATCCTGAAAAAAGTTTTATAATATAAAATTAGCGGGTAAAGATAAATTGTATATATAAATTATAAAATAAGAATATTCTGAAAAAGGAAAGCAAAAGGGTCAGTCCCTTTTTTTGAGGTGATGCATGTCTGTATATGAAATGGAAGAACAAAAGGAATGTATGATTCTTGTCGGTGTACAACTGAATGAGAATGAGAAGACGGAAGAGTCTCTGGATGAGCTGGCTGAGCTTGTGGAAACTGCGAAAGCGGGAGTGGCAGGCCGGGTGATACAGAACAGGGAGGCAATTCATCCTGTGACTTATGTGGGAAAAGGAAAACTGCTGGAGATAAAGGAATTGCTGTGGGAGACGGAGGCAAGCGGCATTGTATGTGATGATGAACTTTCTTCCATACAGCTTCACAACCTGGAACGGGAACTGGAGTGTAAGGTGATTGACAGAACTCTTTTGATCCTGGATATTTTTGCTGCCCGTGCACTCAGCAGTGAAGGGAAAATACAGGTAGAACTGGCACAGTTGAAATATCGTGCAGCCCGTTTGGTAGGATTGCGGGATTCTCTGTCGCGTTTAGGCGGAGGAATCGGCACAAGAGGACCCGGAGAGAAAAAGCTGGAGATGGACCGTCGTCTGATCCGGGAAAGAATCAGCAGATTAAAGGGAGAATTAAAAGAGGTGGAGCAGCACCGGACACTTATCCGGACTCAGAGGAAGAGTTCGCATTTGAAGGTGGCTGCGCTGGTCGGTTATACCTCGGCAGGGAAGAGCAGTATTGAGAACGCACTGACAGGTGCGGGAATCCTGGAAGATGCAATGCTGTTTTCTACATTGGATACAACCACCCGGGCATTGGAGCTGGACGGGAAGCAGGAAATTCTGCTGACGGATACGGTAGGATTTATCAGAAAACTGCCCCATCACTTGATTGAGGCGTTTAAAAGTACTCTTGAGGAAGCACGGTATGCTGATATTATCATTCACGTCGTGGATGCTTCGAATCCGCAGATGGACACTCAGATGTATGTAGTCTATGAAACACTGCGGCAGTTGGGCGTGGAAGGAAAGCCGGTTATTACTTTGTTTAATAAGCAGGACAGGCTGGAGGGAGACGGCAGTTTCCGGGACTTTCAGGCGGACTATTCTATTTTGTCATCGGCGAAGACCGGACAAGGGCTGGAAGAGTTAAAGGAAGTGCTTCTGGAAATTATACGCAGAGAGCAGATTTATATAGAAAGGCTTTATCCCTTCAGTGATGCAGGAAAAATTCAGCTTATCCGCAAGTATGGACAGCTCTTAGAGGAAGAGTATGTTGCGGAAGGCATTTTTGTAAAAGGTTATGTCACTAAGGAAATATACGGTAAGATTTGAAAGGCACAAAATGAGAGAAGTAAGTAATCCGCTGGCTACAGAGCCGGTGGGGAAATTAATTGGAAAGTTTGCAGTACCGGCAGTAATTAGTATGCTGGTAGGTTCTTTGTATAATATTGTGGATCAGATATTCATCGGACAGGGTGTTGGAATGTTGGGAAACGCTGCGACCAACGTTGCCTTTCCGGTTACGATTATAGCAACAGCGGTGGCACTTCTGCTGGGAATCGGGAGTGCTACGAATTATAATCTTGAAACAGGGGCAGGAAAGAATGAGAGGGCTTGCGAGATAGCGGGGACAGGTCTGGCATGGCTTATGATAAGCGGACTGATAATTGCTGCTGTAGTACTCGTTTTTTTACAGCCCATTTTACACGCTTTCGGGACTACGGAGGAGGTTCTTCCGTATGCCGTAGATTACACGTCAATTACAGCATTGGGAATTCCTTTTTTTGTACTGACAACCGGAGGCAACCATATAATCAGAGCAGACAGAAGTCCCATATACTCTATGGTGTGTATGCTGACAGGTGCGGTACTTAATACAATACTGGACCCCATCTTTATCTTTGGATTTCACTGGGGAATTAAAGGAGGGGCAATTGCCACTGTCATAGGGCAGGCTGTATCGGGATTTCTTGTTGTGTTATACTTTGTAAAATTCAGAAAAATGCATCTGAGTGCAGCATCACTGCGCCCAAAGGCTGTGTATCTGAAAAATATCATCGCTCTGGGAATGGCAGCATGTATCAATCAGATTGCTATGGCCGTAGTACAGATTGGGATGAATAATACTCTCCGCCATTATGGAGCATCTTCTATGTACGGAAGTGATATTCCTCTTGCATGTGCAGGGGTGATTTCTAAAGTCATCAGCGTATTCATGGCTATCTGCATCGGAATTTCCCAGGGATGCCAGCCCATATGGGGATTCAATTATGGGGCAGGAAATTACGGCAGGGTCAGGGAGACATATAAAAAAGCGGCGATTCTGTGTACCGCAGTCGCCACAATTTTCTTCCTGTGTTTCCAGATATTCCCCCGTCAGATTGTGAGTATATTTGGAACGGGAAGTGAAGAATACTTTCATTTTGCAGAGAGATACTTACGGATATTTATGTTCATGACCTTTATAAATGGTATTCAGCCAATGTCCTCCGGATTTTTCACGTCCATCGGAAAGGCAAGACTGGGGATTGTAATGTCGCTGACAAGGCAGGTTCTGTTTTTACTTCCGCTGATTTTAATTTTCCCGTTGTTTATGGGAATTGATGGAGTTATGTATGCAGGTCCTATAGCAGACGCCGCGGCAGCAGCGATTGCAATTGTATTTGCCTACAAAGAATTGAACAAAATGAAGATTCTGGGTTCCTGTACTGTCTAACAGTCAAAAAAATTATAGGAACCCTCCATCTAATCCAATAATTTGTCCCGTCAGGTAGGCATGGCTTTCGGAAAGGTCAAGAACCAAGTCGGCAACCTCCATGGGAGAGCCGAACCGTCCGGCAGGAACCTCATCCATCAGTGTGTGACGTTCCTGTTCGGATAATTGGGCATTCATGCCGGTATCAATGACACCGCAGGCAATGGCGTTCACCTGGACATTGGACGGCGCCAGTTCTTTTGCCAATGCCTTTGTGAGACCGTTGACTCCGGCTTTCGTTGCGGAATAGGCAGCTTCGCAGGAAGCACCGCAGGTTCCCCACATGGAAGAAATACTAATGATTTTCCCAGACTTTTGAGAAACCATATAAGGGATTGCGGCGCGGGAGCAATAGAAGACGGAGGAGAGATTTGTGTGGAGTATCCTCTCCCAGTCAGAATCGCTCATATCTGTGAGCAGTCCGATGTAAGCCATTCCGGCATTGTTTACCAGAACATCCAGCCCTTTAGCAGAGGCTTCAATCTGCTGAAAAATACGGGACACATCGCCGGAATTACCCATATCGCCGGGAAGTGCCTGGCAAGAACCGCCTTCTGACAAAATCTGTTCCTGAACCTGCTCCAGTTCCTTTACGGAATTCCTGCAATTTATAAATACATGATAACCTGCACGGGCAAAAGTAAATGCACAGGCTCTTCCAATACCTTTGGATGCACCAGTTATCAGCACACATTTCTTATCCATATATAAAAACCTCTTTTCAAATATTCTCCTGATATTATATCTTATTGAACATTAGTAGTCCAATAAGTATACCTTATTGAACATTAGTACTTCAAGGAGTATGTTTGAAGAATAAGGTTACAGTTTACAGGTCGCCTGTGAACTGTAACAGAATAGGAATCTGTACACCCTCAGTTACTGTTTTTTGTTGTGATTCCAGGTTGCTTATGATATGATTTCTTTATAAATCAAGGATTTTTGAAAGGTCTTTATTTTTTACTGTTAAGTTTCATGCCGGCAGGCGGGATACAAAAGAGAATGACAGAAACTGAGTTACGGGAAGGGATGGAGGAGGAGCCGGAAAAATGATTGATGAAGCAATAGAATTTGCATCAAAAGCACATGAGGGGCAATTCAGGAAAGGGACAAAAAGACCTTATATCGTTCACCCTATGGAGGTTGCGGATATCGTGAGAACGATGACAAAGGATGAGGAGGTCATATGTGCAGCGCTTCTTCACGATACTATTGAAGATTGTGCAGATGTGACGAAGGAAATGCTGGAAGAAAAGTTCGGAAAGCATGTAGCATCTTTGGTTGCACAGGAAAGTGAAGACAAATCCAAAACATGGGAAGAAAGAAAAGGAGCCACAATCCAGCATTTGCGAGAGGCTCCGATGGAAGTGAAAATGATAGCCCTGGCGGATAAACTGTCAAATATGAGGGATATTGATAGGGACTACCCTATTTTGGGAGAAGAATTGTGGAAAAGATTCCGTATGAACAGTAAAGCAGCTATTGGCTGGTACTACAAGGGAATCAGGGATTCTCTCGGAACGGAATTTAAGGGGGTTCCGGTTTATGAAGAATATTGCACTCTGGTGGAAAAGAATTTCGGCAAGGAACCGGCTTCCCTGGAGTGGTAAATAAATCTGGGGGAGACATGAAAAAGCGAATTTTAATGATAGGAACCGGCGGGACAATTGCATGCAAACGTACGGAAGACGGTTTGACACCCGCTATTACTACAGAAGAACTGGTTCGGTACATTCCGGAGGTCCAGAAGGTATGTGATGTGCACACTCTGCAGGTTTGTAATATGGACAGCACCAATGTGATGCCGCGTCACTGGAGTATGATCAGCCATGCGGTTGAAGAAAACTATAAGAAGTATGATGGGTTCGTAGTCTGCCACGGAACTGATACGCTGTCTTACACTGCTGCGGCTTTGTCTTATATGATACAGAACCCGGGAAAACCCGTTGTGATAACAGGAGCGCAAAAGCCGATTAATGATGAAAATACGGATGCCAGGACAAATCTGCTGGATAGTTTTATCTATGCTGCCGATGAGGATTCCAATGGCGTCCATATTGTATTTGATGGAAAAGTAATCGTGGGAACCCGGGCAAAAAAGGAACGGGCAAAGAGTTACAATGCATTTTCCAGCATTAATTTTCCTTATCCGGCAGTCATCAGAGAGCAGGAAATACTGCGTTATATACCCGCGGAGGAATATACCCAGGAGGTACAGTTCTTTCACAAAATGAGCAGCAGTATTTATGTGCTGAAACTGATACCGGGACTGGACCCGGAAATTCTGACCTATCTGTTTGGGAAATATCAATGTGTTGTGATTGAAAGCTATGGTGTGGGCGGTGTTCCGGAGTATCTGGTTCATAAGTTCTATGAGGTTATGAAAAATTGCAGAGACCAGGGGAAACTGGCGATTATGGCCACCCAGGTTGTGAAGGAAGGCAGCGATATGATGGTGTATGAAGTGGGGAAAAAAGTAAAGCAGGATCTGGATCTGCTTGAGACCTATGATATGACACTGGAGGCTGCTATTACAAAGGCAATGTGGCTGATGGAAAGGCCTCAAATGGGCTACGAAGAGATGAAAACGGAATTTTACCGGACAGTGAACCGTGATATACTGGGATACAGGAGGAAGCGGGATAAAATATAGTCAGGCACGGAGGCAAAAATGAAAAAAACAAAAGTAATATGCTTTGCAAATAACAAAGGCGGAAGCGGAAAGTCTACGACCTGCTCTAATGTAGGGTACGGACTGGTGCAGCTTGGCAGGAAGGTACTCCTGATTGACGGGGATATGCAGCTGAACCTATCATTGTCTTTTTTTGATGAAGAGCAGGTCCTGGAATTTGCCAGGGGAGAAAAAAACTTATACGAAGGAGTCAAAAAGCAGGAGGACCTGACGGGATATATTATCCATTCTCCCTACGAGGGGCTTGATTTGATTCCTTCTTCCACTTTAATGAGTTCCATCGAATACGAATTGTTTACAAAATGGCAGAGAGAATATATTTTGAAGAAATGTCTGGAAAAGATCAGGGAAGCAGGTATTTACGACTATATTCTTATTGACGCGCCTCCTACTTTAGGCGGATGGGTTATGAATATTTTGTGCGCTTCTGATGAAGTGATTATACCAGTGGAATCCACCCCCTGGGGGTTATTCGGGCTTGGGAACATGTTTGAATTTCTGGAACAGGTGAAACAGATTGCCCCGGACTTAAGGATGGGCGGAATTGTAATTACCAAAGTGGATACCCGGAAGAGTTATTTTAAGCAGACTCTGGAAACACTGAAACAATTGGACGGCGTAAAGGTTTTTGATACATACGTCCGTGTGGATAGTGGTATTGAATGGGCACAGGATAATAATGCGCCGGTTATGGCTTATAAGAAAAGCAGCAGAAGCGCAGCAGAATATATGGAACTGGCAAAAGAAATCGAGGGATAGAAAAGTAGAACGAAAACAGGTGAGTATATGGACTTAGGATTATTAAAAGAGCTGTCTGTAATCACAGAGGAAGAACGCAGGATATTGGACGGGAGAGATGGGATTGACCAGCACATCTACACCGAAAAGAAAGAATGGATTGTAGATTGTGAAAAACTGCTTAAAAAAGGCAAGTTGATTCAAGTCCGGCCTCATACCCGTTTTGTGCATTTTCCAAAACACCGGCACAATTATGTAGAAGTGATTTATATGTGCTGCGGCTCAACAACTCATATTTTAGATGGGAATAAAGTTGTCCTGGAAGAGGGAGATTTACTGTTTCTGAACCAGAATGTGGTGCAGGAGATTCTTCCGGCGCAGGAAGAGGATATTGCGGTAAATTTTATTATTCTGCCGGAATTTTTTAATGTGGCATTTTCTATGATGGGGGCGGAAGAGAATATGCTGAAGGAATTTCTGGTAGGTACTCTGTGCGGAAAGAACGAAACGACTCCCTACCTGTATTTTCATGTGGCAGATGTACTTCCAATCCAGAATCTTGTGGAGAACATGGTATGGACTATTTTTTATGATTTGTCTAATAAGCGCCGTATGAACCAGGTTACCATGGGACTCTTGCTATTGCAGCTGTTAAACTACATGGATAAGATGGAAACTGGCAGCAGCCAGTTTGATAAAGATTTGACCGGAGCTGTTTTAAGCTATGTGGAAGAACACTATAAAAATGGCAGCCTGTCAGAACTGGCAGAAATGCTGGGATACGATGTATATTGGCTGAGCCGTGAGATTAAGAAGAGGACAGGCAGAACTTATAAGGAACTTCTTCAGGTAAGGCGCATGAGTCAGGCCTCTTATCTGCTGACCAGCAGTACTTTGCCTGTTTCCGATATTATAGAATCAGTTGGCTATGATAACACAAGTTATTTCTATAGAAAGTTTAAAGAAAAGTATGGGATGAGTCCGAAAGAATACAGGGAGAGGTGACGGGCGGGGGTGTAAATCCCTGCTTTTTCCACGGAGGCATTTGAGAAGAAAAAGGAGGAGACATATGATACAGTCAGTCTATGCTTGCGACCTTCACACGCATACTACGCGCTCAGACGGGGCAGATACCCCGAAGGAAGTTATTTCCCGGGCGGCCCTGAGAGGAGTCAGGATTCTTGCCATAACCGACCATGATATTGTGCCAGAGGAATTCTGGACAGAAGAAAATGGAGAAAAGATAAATCTCAGGGAGTATGGGGGTTCTGTCAATGTAAAGCTGCTGCCTGGAATGGAAGTTTCCTGTGAGACAGAAGTGGAGGATGTACATGTGGTCTGTCTGGGATGTGACTGGTCACATTTGTGGTTTAAAGCGATGGAACGGACAGTCTCGGAATCCCGAATTGTCGGATATCGAAAGCTGGTTTCATATCTGCAGGAAGATGGAATAGAGATTACCTGGGAGGAAGTGCTTGATAATTGGGGACATCCGGTAGAGGAAGAGTATGTTTCGAAAAAAATGATATTTGAATTGCTGGCGCGGAAGGGATTTTCAAAGAGCTGGAGCGATGCAAAGCTCATGATAAGGAATACGGAAAGGTACCGGATACAGCGCCAAAAACCAGATCCAAAAGAGGTGATCCGGGAAGTCCACCGGGCAGGGGGGATTGCCATACTGGCACACCCGCTGTTGATTGCTGAACAAGTTGAGGTAAACGGACACAGTATGTCCAGGGAAGAATATATAGAAGAGCTTATAGAAGCCGGGATGGATGGAATTGAGGCATGCTATACTTATGACAAAACCAGTTATGAGGGAAGGATGAGCAATGAAGAGGCGGAGAGATATATCCGTGAGAGCTATGGAGATAAAGTGGAAATTATGTCCGGCGGTTCGGATTATCATGCGGACGGGAAGAAGGGCGTGGCAAATCCCCGGGAATTGGGAGAATGCGGGGTAACAGAAGAGTATTTTTATGAAAACAGGCTGCTTGCGGATTTACTGAATATGAAATAGCAGACCTTCCTAATATTGTTTGATGTCTGGTAATTTAGCGCTGGGAGGGATTTGATATGATAAAGACATTGGCGAAAAGTGTAAGAGAATACAAAAGAGATTCCATTCTGACCCCTATATTAGTCTCATTAGAGGTCATTTTGGAAGTCATTATTCCGCTGTTGATGGCAAGGTTGATTGATTTCGGAATTGATAAAGGTGATATGATATATATATGGAAGATAGGGGCTTTTCTTTTACTTGCAGCTTTTATCTCTTTGTTTTTAGGGGCGGCTGCGGGCAAAACTGCTGCCTATGCATCGGCAGGGCTGGCAAAAAACCTGAGAAAGGATATGTATTACAATGTACAGAAATTTTCGTTTTCTAATATAGACAGGTTTTCTACATCCAGTATTGTAACGAGATTGACAACGGATGTGACGAACGTACAGAATGCCTATCAGATGATGATACGCATGGCTATGCGTGCGCCGGTAATGCTGCTTTTTTCTTTGGTTTGTGCATTTAGGGTAGATGCGGGATTATCTATGGTATTCTTGATTTGCATCCCGGTTCTTGGAGTCGGACTGTATATGATTATAGGGAGGGTACACCCTATTTTCAAAAAGGTGTTCAAGACCTATGATAAGCTGAATCACATCGTTCAGGAAAACGTACGGGGTATCCGTGTTGTGAAGTCTTTTGTCAGGGAAGACTATGAAAATGAGAAGTTTCAGGATATTTCCGGAACAATCTACAAAGATTTCTCTAAAGCGGAGAAAATGATTGCTTTTAATATGCCGTTAATGCAGCTTTGCATGTATGTCTGTATGCTCATTTTCTCCTGGTTTGGGGCAAGAGCAATTGTTGCCAGCGGGGGAAATCCAGCAGCAGGATTAAGTACCGGAGAACTGATGAGTCTGATTACGTATGCTATGCAGATATTGATGAGTCTGATGATGCTTTCTATGGTTTTTGTTATGCTTATCATATCCAAAGCCTCTGCGGAGAGAATTACGGAAATTCTTGTAGAGGAAAGTGATTTAAAAAATGGGGAGCATACTGTAAAAGAAGTGAAGGATGGTTCTGTCGAGTATGAGAACGTTTCCTTCTGTTATTCGAAAAAAGCGAACAAGAAATGTCTGACCGGAGTAAATCTGAAAATTGCTTCCGGTGAAACCATTGGTATTATAGGAGGAACTGGATCTTCTAAATCTACATTGGTGCAGCTTATACCAAGGCTTTATGATGTGACGGCTGGTACTCTGAGAGTGGGTGGTGTGGACGTCCGCGATTATGAAATTGAGGTACTGCGCAATCAGGTTGCGATGGTGCTGCAGAAGAATGAACTGTTCTCTGGTACCATCAAAGAGAACCTTCGCTGGGGAAATGCCCAGGCATCGGATGAAGAGCTGATACGCGTCTGTCAGCTGGCTCAGGCTGATGATTTTGTCCAAAGTTTCCCAGATGGGTATGATACCCACATTGAGCAGGGAGGTGCTAATGTATCAGGAGGTCAGAAGCAGCGTCTTTGTATTGCAAGGGCACTTCTGAAAAGGCCTAAGATTTTGATTTTGGATGATTCTACCAGTGCTGTAGATACAAGGACGGATTCTATGATTCGAAAGGCATTCCGGGAGGAAATCCCGGAGACTACAAAGATTATCATTGCCCAGAGAATTTCTTCCGTGGAGGATGCGGATAAGATTATCGTACTTGATGACGGGAAAATAGATGGCTTTGGTACCCACAAAGAGCTCCTGAAAAATAATGTGATTTACCGGGAAGTTTATGAATCCCAGCAGAAGGGGGGCAATGAGGATGAATAAGAAACAACAGCAGTTAGATGTGCAGACATTGAAACGTCTCCTTTCCTATCTGAAACAGTATAAGACGAGATTCCTTTTTGTTTTGCTCTGTATTTTCATAAGTGCAGGGACAGGTGTGCTTGCATCCTTGTTTTTACAGGTATTGATTGATGATTATATTACTCCGCTTTTGGTGCAGGCTGTACCCGATTTCAGCGGACTGCTCCGTGTAATTATTATATTGGGCGGCGTGTATATCATCGGTGTGCTTGCCACCCTTTTCTACAACAGGATGATGGCCGTGATATCCCAGAGAATATTGAAGGACATCAGAGACGAAATGTTTTCCCATATGCAGACACTTCCGGTAAAATATTTTGATACACATTCTCACGGTGATGTGATGAGCCATTATACCAATGATACCGATACACTGCGTCAGATGATGTCTCAAAGTGTACCGCAGCTTTTTTCATCTGTTATAACTGTAGTCGCTGTTTTGTTTGCCATGCTTTCCATTAGTTTATGGCTGACTTTATTTGTCCTGGTATTTGTAGTAATTATTCTCCAGGTGGTAAAAAGGATTGCCGGAAACAGCGGAATATATTTTATCAGGCAGCAGGAGTCTATTGGTGATGTGAATGGCTATATCGAAGAGATGATTAATGGCCAGAAGGTTGTAAAAGTGTTTTGCCATGAAGAAAAGGCAAAAGAAATGTTCAATGAAAAAAATGAGAAACTATTCAGGGAAGCTGCTCAGGCGAATACCTATGCAAACATTCTGATGCCGGTTATGAATAACCTGGGATATGTACTGTATGTCCTGATTGCAGTTGCGGGGGGAATTCTGGGAATCGTCAAAGTGACAAATATTAGCTTTACAGGCGTGAATGTGATTACTCTTGGAATGATCGCGTCCTTTCTGCAGCTGTCCAGAGGCTTCATCCAGCCCCTGGGTCAGGTTTCACAGCAGTTAAGTGCTATTGTTATGGCATTGGCAGGAGCGAAACGTATTCTCCAGCTTATTGACGAAGAAAGTGAAACGGACGATGGTTACGTAACACTGGTGAATGCCGAATATAAAGACAATGTGCTGACGGAAGCACCGGAGCGCACTGGAATGTGGGCATGGAAACATCCCCACGAGGACGGCACTCTGACTTATACTGAGCTGAAGGGCGAAGTACGGATATATGATGTGGATTTTGGTTATGAGGAAAATAAAGTAGTACTCCATAACATTACTTTATATGCAAAGCCCGGACAAAAGGTGGCATTTGTAGGCGCGACGGGAGCAGGAAAAACAACCATAACAAACCTGCTTAACCGTTTCTATGATATTGCGGACGGAAAAATCCGTTACGATGGTATCAACATTAATAAGATTAAGAAAGAAGATCTCCGCCGTTCCATCGGAATGGTGCTACAAGACGTTAATTTGTTTACTGGTACAGTCATGGAAAACCTGAGATACGGAAAGCTGGATGCTGCAGATGAAGAATGTATTGCTGCCGCAAGACGCGCCAATGCAGACGGATTTATCCGTATGCTGCCAGAGGGATATGACACCGTTTTATCAGGAGACGGAAGCGGCCTGTCTCAGGGACAGCGCCAGTTGATATCTATCGCCCGGGCAGCAGTAGCAGACCCTCCAGTAATGATACTGGACGAAGCAACCTCCTCCATTGATACAAGAACAGAAACTATTGTGCAAAGAGGTATGGATGCCCTGATGAAGGGGAGAACTGTATTTGTAATTGCGCACAGGCTTTCTACGGTCCGGAATTCGGATGTGATTATGGTATTGGAGCTTGGACAGATTATTGAGCGGGGAAGTCACGAAGAACTGATTGAGAAACAAGGCAGATACTACCAATTGTATACCGGAGCCTTCGAGTTATCATAGGAAATGGTTTCCGGATTAGCAGAAGTGGGGGGATTTAAATGGCTATGAGTCAAACGGCAAGAAGGATTTTAAAGGCTCTTTCTTTTGATGGAATTGAAGTGGAAGCTTCCCGGAATCTGGCGGATTTGAAGAGGCTGGATCCCATGAAAATTTTTTATAAAAAGATAGATTACAAGATTTATAACGGGGAATTTGAAGTACCCACAAGGATCTTTTTTCCCCATGAGAGGGCCTTTGAGAACACCGGACCGAATCTGCACAAGGTGATGCTTTTTATTCACGGCGGTGGCTGGGTAACGGAAAGTGTGGACAATTATGAGCGTATCTGTGCCCGTCTTGCAAATGCTACGGAACAGGTCGTGGTCTCAGTGGATTACAGGCTGGCACCGGAAAATAAGTTCCCCATCGGCCTGGAGGACTGCTATGCGGCGGCAAAGGCAATCTTTACGAACCGGTTTATTCTGAACGTGAATCCTGAGGATATTACGTTGATTGGAGACAGTGCGGGGGGAAATCTGGCTGCTGCCTTGTCTTTGATGGCACGGGACAGAGGAGAGTTTATGCCCAGACGGCAGATTTTGATTTATCCTGCTGTTTATAATGATTATTCAGAGAATTCTCCTTTTGAATCGGTACGGGAGAATGGTACGGATTATTTGCTGACGGCAGGAAAGATGCGGGACTACGTAGAACTGTATGCAGGCAGCGAGGAGGATAAACAAAATCCATATTTTGCCCCTATACTTGCAGAAGATTTGTCAAATCAGCCGGATACACTGATTCTTACGGCGGAATTTGACCCGCTCAGAGATGAAGGGGAAGCGTATGGAAAGAGATTGAAGGAAGCAGGAAATTATGTAGAGGTCATAAGGATACCAGAGGCACTGCATGGTTACTTTGCGTTGGGGATTAAGCATTTTTATGTGAAAGAGAGTTTTGATTATATGAACCGTTTCTTAGGGAATAAACTGACGGGGGAGGGATAAGGCGTGCAGCAGAAGAGGGCATATTGGAGAAAACTGGATAATGCGGCAAAATTATTTTCGGCTACAAGCAATAAAAAGGATACCCGGGTATTCCGGTTTTATTGTGTTTTGAAGGAAGAGGTGAGCCAGGGAAAGCTGCAGGACGCTCTGGAGAAAACGCTGGTGACTTATCCTGTGTTTTTGTCGGTTATGAGGAAAGGGTTATTCTGGCATTATCTGGAGAAAAGTCAGCTTAGGCCGGTGGTAAGAAAGGAATATAAGGAGCCTTGCAGCAACCTGTATATAAGAGACAAAAAGTCCCTCTTATTTGAAGTGACCTATTATGGGAAACGGATTAATTTTGAAGTATTCCACGCTTTGACTGACGGAACGGGAGCTACAGAATTTCTGCGGGAGCTGGTGAAAAACTATTTATATATCAGCCATAAAGAAGAGGGCTTGCCGGACGTGCCGCTGCTGGATGAAAATGTGACGGTTCAGGACCAGGAAAATGACAGCTTTTCTAAATATTATTCGGAAGTGAAGAAGAAAAAGGAAAAGAAGCCAAGAGCTTTCCAGTTGAAGAAACCCCGTAAAGAAGTGGGAATGCTTCAGGTGAATGAGGCGGTGCTTTCCGTGAAGGATTTAATTGCGCGTTCCAGAGAGCTGGGAGTTTCTATGACGGTATTTCTGACAACCATATATCTCATGGCAATCCACCGGGAGATGACAAAGCAGCAGGAGAAGCACCCTGTTGTGCTTATGATACCTGTAAACCTTAGAAAGTTTTTTCCTTCAGACTCTATGCTGAATTTCTTTAATTGGATTGAACCCGGATATCATTTCGGCAGAGATGGAGGGGACTTTGAAAAGGTGCTGGGCCATGTGAAGGCATATTTTGAAAAGGAACTGACAACGGAGCAGATTGCTAAGCATATGAATGAACTGATTGCACTGGAGATGCACCCCATTCTCCGGCTTGCACCGCTGGAGCTAAAGAATCTGTGCATCAAAGCAGGGGCACGTTATGCAGAAAAGGATGTGACGGCTATCCTTTCTAATATGAGTGCAGTCCATATGCCTCAGGAATATGTCCCATATATTGACCGGTTTGGAGTTTTCACCAGTACCCCTAAGATGGAGCTTTGTGTGTGCTCCTTTGGGGACAAGCTTTCACTGGGATTTACCTCCAGATATGATACGATAAATATTCAGCGGAATTTCTACCGGATTTTAAAGGAACAGGGAATCAATGTGGAGCAGGTCCAGCCTGAATATCCCGAACCGGATGTGCCGGGGGAGCTGGAAATCAAGGTGTTCCGTTTCTATTCTTTTTTATGTTTGGCAGCAATAGTGGCTTTTGTGGCGGCGGATTTCACCTTTCATCCTGAGATACAGTGGCCCCTGTTTACTGCAGCAGGAATAGGCAGTATGTGGCTGGCTTCCTGGATTGGATTTATAAAACGGTATAACTTGATGAAAAATGCCATGTGGCAGTTGATTATTGTGTCGGTGGGGTGTATTTTATGGGATGTTTTTACCGGCTGGCATGGATGGTCGGTAGATTTTGTACTCCCCATTGTCTGTATGAGTATACTGCTTTCTATGTGGATTATTACAAAGGTCCAGAGACATACGGCCAGGGAATATATGATTTATTTTGTCATGGCAGGAGGATATGGGGCTATACTGCCTTTGATATTACTGCTGACGGGTGTAATAAAGCTGCCCATTATTTCCGTAGTATGTGTAGTCATATGCTTCTTATTTTTGGCGGCTCTGGTTATATTTAAAGGAAAAGAGTTCAGAGAAGAAATGCATAAAAAGTTTCATGTATAGTGAGTACGAATCAACTTTATAAAATTTGAGGAATGCCTTTTTATACCTGTTATAATTTAGTATGTGTCATGATTTAGTAGATTGACCACGGACGTACAAAAAAGTATAATAATACATGTATCTGGAAATAGAAAATAGGATACTCCAGAGCGGACAGGAAGGAGAATGGAATGTACACAGAAGATAAAGTGACAGATATGGAATACCTGCCATTATCCTGCAGCCAGATGAACATCTGGAATTTGGAAATGGCGCATCCGGGACTCCCAATTAATAATATATGTACAGCATTAAGGATAGAAGGAAATCTGAATCTGGAATATCTTCAGACCTGCATTGAACTTTCTTATCAGGCATTTCCGTCACTCAGGACAAGGATTACTGTAAGGGATGGAGTCCCCTGTCAGTATGTGTCCGGCGAAATACCTGCCAGAACAGCAATTTTCGATTTTACAGAGACAAATGAGCAGGGGGTGGGAAACTGGTTTCAGTCTGTTGCCAGAGAACACTTTACCTTGTGTGACGCTCCTCTTTGCCAGATGCTGGTTTTTAAAACATCTGAGGACAGCGGAGGAATTTTAACCAGAGTGCATCATATTGCTGCAGATGCCTGGTCTCATGGATTATTAACAAATCATATTATACATAATTATTTTCAATTACTTCAAAATAACGCACCGGACTGTACGGTTACACCCTCCTATGAAGAACACATTCTGAAGGAACAAAAATATTTGAAGTCCAAAGCTTTTGAAAAGGATAAAAAGTATTGGAATGAGGCACTTTGGGGGATTTCGCCGGGTGCAGCAAAAGAACACCAGTGCGCGGTAGTAAGTCCGGTGGGCCTTCGAAAGTCATACCGGCTGTCTAACCGTCTGAACCGTCTGATGGGAGGATTCTGCGAAAAAGCAGGGGTTTCTCCCTTTGCTGTGTTTTATATAGGACTGGCTATTTATCTGAGGCGTGTGAAGGGGCAGGCCAGATTCTGTATTGGAGTCCCTACAATGAACAGACTTAATTTTAAAGAAAAACAGACGGGCGGCATGTTTGTAAATACGCTTCCTTTTGTAAATGAGTTTGATATTTCTATTAGTTTGAATCAGTTTAATGAAAAGCTTCAGCGGGACTGGTTTGCTCTATTGTATCATCAGAGAATTCCCTATGAATTTATTAAAAAAATAGCCAGCACAAATGAAAAACACCTGCCCCAAGGGTTGTTTGATATTGTGCTTTCCTATCAAAACGGTAAACTTGACCACCTGAGAGGAGCCCGGGTTTCTCTGGAGGGACGCTGGCTGTACAGCGGTTATCAATGTGAGTCGCTGTGTATTCACTTGAGCAGCAGAGATAAAGAAAATCAGTTTATGGTAGATTATGATTATCTGACTCAGATTTTTTCCGGAGAGGAAATTGACAGGCTGCACGAAAGCCTGTGCCGCATTTTAAAGGAAGCTCTGCAGAATCCTGATACTCCCATACACAGCCTTTCTATTTTAAGTGAGGAGATGGAAGAAAAGGTTATCTATGATTTCAATCAGACGGATGCCTGGTATGAGAAAGATGAGGGGATTGCAAAAAAGCTGAAAGAGACAGTGGAGCTGCACCCGGACAGGACAGCAGTTATATTCAGGGGAAGGCGGATATCATACAAGCAGCTTGGTGAAGCCGGAGAAAATGCAGCCCGCCGGATTACCAGAAAAATGAACAGAGAGCAGGGTACGGTTGCCATTCATTTGGAGCGGTCAGAAAAGATTTTTATAGCTCTCTGGGGAATCATATTTTCGGGAAATAGCTGGCTGTTTATTGATACCGGGCTTCCACTTCAGCGGAAAGAGGAAATACTGAATGACAGCGGTGCAGTTCTGTGTATTTGTGACAGCAGGGAAGAAATATATACAGGCAGTACTTCTTTTGTCTCATTTGATGAACTGGCCGAACCGGAAGAGGATATAAAGTGCAGGGCAGCAGGTCCGGATGATCTGGCATATCTGGTTTATACCTCTGGAAGTACAGGAACTCCGAAAGGGGTGGAAGTGGAGCAGCATAGCGTTCTGAATCTGGCAGTTTCGATGCACCCATTATATCCAAAGGGAGCAGTACTGTCTATTTGTAATGTGGGATTTGATGCTTTTTTGCTGGAAAGTGTGATTGCGCTCTTGGATGGAAGGACGATTGTATTTGCTGCTGAGGATGAAATGAACCATCCGCAGAAAATCGGACAGCTGATCCAGAGCTTTGACGCGGGCTTTCTGGCGCTGACTCCATCCCGGCTATCTGCATATTTAAAAGAACCGGGGTTTTGTGAGTCGCTCTGGCATTTAGAAACGATTATCTGCGGCGGGGAAAGTCTGCCTCCCGAATTGTATAAAAAGCTTAGTGAGCATACCGGGGGAACGCTTTATAATCAGTATGGACCTTCGGAGGCTACTGTGGCTGTAAGTCATGCTGCGGTGAATGGAAGGGAACCAGTTAGTATAGGCCGGCCTTTGTATAACTGCAGGATGTATATTCTGGATGAATTCCTGAATCCCCTGCCGCCTGGTTCTGCGGGAGAAATTTATATCAGCGGGACATGTCTGGCAAGAGGATATCACAACAGGAAAGAACTGACAGAAGAGTGTTTTCTCCCGGATCCCTTCTCAGATGGAGGCAGAATGTACCGTACAGGGGATTATGGAAAATGGTCTGAGGATGGAAGAATCTTCTATCTGGGAAGGAAAGACAGCCAGATAAAGCTGCTTGGACATAGAATTGAACTTTCAGAGATTGAATCAGTACTGATGCGCCACCCTGGAGTAGATGTTTCTGCTGTTACTGTGTGGGAAGAACAGCTGATTGCTTATTATGTAGGCAGCGGGGACGTGGAGGAAAGGGAAATACTCACATTTGCAGCCAATTACCTTCCTCGTTATCTTCTTCCCGGTGTACTTATGCGGGTGAAGGATTTTCCTCTCACCGGCAACGGGAAAATCGATTTCCAGGCAATGCCCAGGCCTGTTTTGCCTGATATACAGGAGAAGCCGGCAGATGAGGTGGAGCAGCAGCTTCTTCACATTTGGAAAAAGGTATTAGGAAGAGAAGAACTGGGAGTTAATTCCGATTATTTTTTGTCGGGAGGGGATTCCCTGAACGCAGTTCTTATGCTGGTAGAGGTAGAAAAACAGTTTTCCCGCACAATTTCTGTGCAGGAATTTTACGCAGGCTCCACATTAAGACGGCTTGGAAATCTTATCCGCGGCAGAGAAGTACAGGGGCAGCTTAGAGGAGCGTGTATCAGGAAAGCGGCAGTCCGGGACTGGTATCCTGTGACTCCCTCCCAGGCAGGCTTTTATGTTATGCACCAACTGGATGAGACAAAAATCAGCTATAATATGCCAACGGCCTTTTTACTTAGTGAAAGTCTGGACTTTTCACGCCTGGAGAATGCAGTGGATCAAATGATACAAGAGGATTCCGTACTGCGTACGACGTTTCATATTGAAAACGGCAGAGTGACAGCAAAGATAAGTTCTGAGCCGGAGTTTCATATGCAGTACATGGAGTGCAGCAATGTAAAAGAAGCAATGGAGCGTTTTGTACAGCCATTCAATCTGGAGGAAGGCCCCCTTATCAGAGTAGCTGTGTTGAAGCTGCCTGAAGATAAAGCCGGTGTACTTCTGGATATGCATCATATCATTTCCGACGGCCTCAGCAGCCAGATTTTACTGGACAGACTGAACCGGTATTATCAGGGCCTGCTTGTTTCCCTGCCGGAATTTGATTATACAGACTATGCATGGTGGCTCAGTGAGAGGATGGAAGGAACGGGAAATTCCAGCAAAGAATTTTGGGAAAAGAATCTGCCGGATTCCCTGCCGGAATCAGAATTTCCGCTTGACAGGCCCCGGCCAACCGTATTTGAAGGCAGAGGCGCCAGGTACTCCTTTGAACTGCCTTCTTCTCTCGAAGGAGAGCTTCAGAGAGTGTGCGGAGAAGAGCATGTAACGGTGTTTGTACTGCTGCTGTCCGTTTATGGTATCCTGCTGAGCAGATATTCCGGGAAAAAAGAAGTCGTGATTGGAACTCCTTTTTCGGGACGGCACCGGCAGCACATGGAGGAGATGACAGGAGTATTTGTAAATACCCTGCCGGTTTTTATGCAGGCGGATCCAGAGGACACCTTTGCGCAATATCTGGAATCTGTGAAAAACACTGTAATGGCGATGCTGGATAATCAGGAAATTACTCTGGAGGAACTTGCCAAGATGGCAGGAGTTGAGCGAAACAGAGCGAAAAATCCGCTGTTCAGTGTAATGTTTACGATGACACCTCTCAAAAGCGACAAAGTTTCAATTGGAAACGCAGAACTGAATTATGTACCCAGTGATACCCATGCAGTAAAAATGGACTTAAATCTGGAGGTGACCTGCAAAAACGGCAGATATTATTTCCAGTTTGAGTATGCCGGAAGCCTGTTTGATGAGGTGACCATTGCATTTTACAGCAGGTGTTATCTGCAGGGACTGCAGCAGGTGTTGTCTGGTTCAGCTATCCGGATTCACGACATTGCCATGCTTGATGCTGCCGACAGAATCCGGCTTCTGGAAAAGCCCAGGCATCTGCGTACACCTTATGACGGAACAACCGTAGATCAGGCAGCAGATTATTATGCCTTTTCAGAGCCTGAGAGAATAGCGGTGCAATGGGGAGAAAATGATAGTTATACATTCGGGGAGCTGAAGGTAAAATCGGATGCTCTTGCGGCAGCCCTGCAAAATGCGGGGGTGGAGCAGGGAGATAAGGTGGCATTTTTGACCAGGCGTACAGGAATTCTTCCTGTTTTTATGTTTGGAATTTTAAAAGCGGGTGCCGCGTATGTTCCGGTGGACCCGGAACTCCCAAGCGAACGGATTCTTTATATGCTGCAGCAGGCGGAAGTCAGGCTGGTACTTTATGGGCAGCAGGAACTGGTTCTGGGCGGCCTGTCCTGCGAGGAGATGATATGGAGCGGGGAACACGGGGACGGTTCTGTGCAGGTGGTAAACGGACATGGTCCAGAGGATGCAGCGAATGTCATTTACACCTCCGGAACTACAGGGAACCCGAAAGGGGTGGTGATGCTCCACAAGTCTTTGTCAAACCTTTCTGACCACCTGGAACCCCTGCTGGGAAGCACAAAGGAAATTATATTATGTGCGTCAAATTGTGTATTCGATGTATTCACTACAGAGACGATTTTGTCACTTGGAAAAGGATATGGTATCAGTATAGCAGATGAGGAAGAAATGGTATTGCCCTGGAAGATGGCGGAGCGAATCCAAAGAGACAAGGTTACGATTCTGCAGCTGACGCCATCCCGGATTCAGATGTGCCTGGGAGATGAAGCATTCAGGCAGGCCCTTCGCCAGATACACCGGATTATCCTGCTGGGTGAATCCTGGAGCATGGAGCTGAAAGATAGACTGAACAGCCTGACTGATGCAAGAATATTTAATATTTATGGCCCTACAGAAACATCCGTACATAACTGCCAGGGAGATATTACGGAGGAAAAGAGTATACATATCGGAAAGCCCATTGGGAACTGCCGGTATTATCTGCTGGATAAGGAGGGCCGGCAAGTGCCGCCTACCGCAGTGGGAGAAATATATATTGCAGGAGAATGTTTGTCCCGGGGATATACAAATCAGAAGGAGCTTACAGATGAGGTTTTCCTGCCTGACTGTTATTTCAAGGGAGAAAAAATGTATAAAACCGGAGATTTGGGAAGACTCCGGGCAGACGGAAACTGGCAGTGTCTGGGCCGTGTAGATACACAAATAAAGTTAAATGGGCACAGAATAGAGCCTTTGGAGATTGCAGAAGTTATGCTTGCATCCGGGCTGGTGAAAGAAGCTGCTGTTGTTCCGGTTATGAAGAACGAAATCCCCTCATTTTTGAGAGGGGCAGTGGTGAAGACCCCAGAGTACAGCGAAGAAGCTTTAAGAGCTTATATGAAAAAAAAGCTGCCGGAGTATATGCTGCCGTCGGAAATTTTAATCCTGGAGGAGCTTCCCCGGACAGTCAGCGGCAAGACGGATATGAAGAAGCTCGCGGTGACGGCGGCGGGGAACGAAAGTACACAGGGCGAGGCGGATACAATTGGAGAGTTATGGAAAGAGGTACTGGGAAGGGAGCCTCTGAGGGAGGTTTCTTTTTTTGAACAGGGAGGGACTTCTCTTATGGCTATTGTTCTTTTGAACCAGTACCGCCAGAAACAATATACGTTTAATATTAATGATTTTTATCATTACCCTACATTAAAAGAGCAGGAGGGCATATTGGGCATTAAACCTCTGCAGGGTGCTTCGGTGGCAGAAGGGGAGAAAATCGAACCAGAACAGCCTGAACTCCCGGAAAAGCTGACAATTCAGGAGGAGAAGCCGTGCAGGACCGGAGCTGTATTTCTGACGGGGGCAACGGGGTATCTGGGCAGCTATATACTGAAGAAGCTGCTGGAATATGGAAATGAAGAAATCTATTGCCTTATCCGTAAGGAAGCCGGGCGCCTGAAGGAAAGCATGGATTTCTATTTTGGAGAGGGTTATTATGAGAAATACCGGTCCAGGCTTCATATTATTCTAGGCGAGCTTACACAAGAGCAGTTCCAGGCCGGACCAGCCGTGTATACAGAAATGACACAGAAAGTAACCAGAGTGTTCCACTGTGCGGCAGATGTCAGGCACTATGCTCCGGAATCAGAGCTTTACCAGACGAATGTAGAAGGAACCCGGGAAATCCTGCGTTTTGTAAAAGCATCCAAAGCGGCTCTGATGCATATTTCGACAGTCAGTGTTGCGGGAGACAGGCTCCATAATACTGAAAGGAAAATGGTATTTGAGGAAGAGGACTTGAATATCGGACAGAACTGGTGGGATAATCCTTATGTTAAAAGCAAGATACTGGCAGAAAAGCTGGTAGATGATGCTGTGAAAGAAGGGGTTTGCGCCAATATATTCCGGATTGGACGGCTGGTTGGGGATTCTTATAAAGGAATTTTTCAGAGACATCCGGAATCTAATGCGTATTACCGCCTCATAAAGGGGATACTGGAACTGGGAATGCTTCCAGAGGTGCTGTATGTCCGGAGTTTGGAAGTTACTCCGGTGAACCTGGCTGCAGAAGCTGTAATAAGGCTGAGTAATACCACAAACGCTGCGTATCACATCTACAGTCCCCATGAGGTGGAAATAGGCAGACTGGCGGAGGCCTGTGCAGCTGTGAAGAAGGTGGACGTTCAGACATTCGAACGTGCTCTGCAGGAGCAAAGCTCACAGTCAGATTCTCCATACATTCAGGCGTTGATGCAGACCTGGTTTTCTGAAAAGGAACAGGATGCTCCGATCAGAATTAGTGCCAAAAGGACTATGGACAAACTGGCATCGCTGGATTTCTGGTGGCCTCAGGCAGATATAGCCAGACTGAGCCAATGCTTTTTGGAAGAGAGGAGAGAAGAACAGGAGTGATGATAATAGGACATGTGCTGGATATTTCTGTTGCCATACTGGCATATTTTATTGTCAGCTGTGTGCTGAAGGGCAGGCTGTCAAAGGCACAGAAGCTTTATCTTTCCTCAGCAGCCTTTCTGCTGATATGGCTGCTGGCAGTTATAGGAATGGATTATACTGAAAACAGAACAACCCTTCAGGTTCTGGATGCAATTACATGTGCATGCTCGGCACTGCTGATTGTGACTATCTTGCTGATGTCTCTGGTAGTCACCCAAAATTTGGTTCAGGTGCCCTGGTATTACTGGCTGCTGTATATACTGCCGGTTCTGTCATCGCTGGTTGTGTTTACAAATCCGCTGCACCACTTATTTTACAGGAGGTTCTCTATCTATGCATCGGAAGTACAGTTTGGTCCCCTGTTTCTTATTTCCGGGCTGCAGTATTATATAAATTCTGTTGCTGTACTGATAATTATGTTCCGATATGGGACTGTAAGTAAAACCAGAAGAATATGGGGGCAGGTAAGCCTGTTTACGGGCGGGCTGCTTGTTCCGCTTATTACAAATCTTCTGGCTACCCTGAAAATTATAAAACTTCCCATATCTGCTACTCCCCTGGCCTTTCTTGTAACTATTTTTACTCATGGGGTTGCAGTTTACTATCTGAACTTTTTAAATATTAAACCCATAGCACTTGAAAGTATGGTGGATAATATTTCAGAAGGATATATGCTTCTTTCATCGGACCGGTGCATTGTATATTCCAATAACGCATTTGATGAAATCTTTGGGAAGCATTATAAAATGAGAATAGACAGTTACCTTCACAAAGTGGTGGAAGAGCTGGAGGAGCGGAAAAAAGATGTAATTTATAATCTGCTGAATTTTTTCGATGTCTGCAAGCAGTCTGTGAACGTAATTTCTTATGAACAGGCTATTCTGTGTGAAGATGGAAAAATATACTATTCTGTTGAGCTGACTCCTATATTTGTAAGACACAGTATGGCAGGCGTTCTGGTAATGTTCCGGGATGTGACAAAGCTGAAGGAGGAAATGCAGAAAAAGCAGCAGAACCTGAGCCGGGCCATGGAGCGGGAGAGACTGATTTCTCTGGGGCAGATGATAGGCAGCATTTCCCATAACCTGAAGACGCCGATTATGGCAATATCAGGAGGTGTCACATTGCTGGAAGACCTGGTAAGAGAGTACGAAGAAAGTGTGGGAGATGAGGAGGTCACTGTTGAGGACCACCGGGAAATTGCGCAGGAGATGCAGGGGTGGCTTTTACGGATAAAAGAAGGATGTGCCTATATGTCCGATATCATTACAACAGTGAAAGGAATGGCGGCCAACCTGAGCATCCCATCGGAAGGAGAGTTTACCATTGATGAGGTGTTTAAAAGAGTGGAGATGTTTCTCAGGACCAAGCTGATTAAGAACGGGTGCGGGCTGAAGATTCTCAATGAGCTTCCGGAAGGTACAACGCTTTGCGGAGATGTAAATAATATGGTACAGGTAATAAATAATTTGCTGGATAACGCCTGTGATGCAATGGAAGGCAAAGGCGGCGGCATTGTAATGAAAGCTTACAGGGAAAGGAGCAGTGTTTATATTGTGGTGAAGGATCAGGGCGGAGGAATATCCCGTGATATACAGGAGAAGCTTTTCCGTTCTATGTGCACCACTAAAGGGACAAAAGGAACAGGGTTGGGACTATACAGCTCGGCAGAAATTATACGGGCAAGATTTGGAGGAAGGATTTGGGGGGAGAATAACGAAGAAGGCGGCGCCTCCTTTTATGTTGAGCTCCCAATGGAGGAAGAGGACAAAAGAGATGCGGAAGAACAGAGCTGGAAAAGAAAAAAACGGTTTTAAGATGTTCATATTGGATGATGACAGAAACATCCTGGATGCCTTAGAGGCTAATTTCCGTACAAAAGGTTATGAGGTGGTGACTCAGGACGATCCTATTGAAGCGCTGGAACAGCTTAGCGCCGGGCATTATGATATTCTGATATTGGATTTTATTATGTCACCTATCTGCGGAGATGAGGTCGTTGCACGGCTGAGAAAATTTGATACAAAGATTTATGTCATTTTGCTGACCGGACACAAAGAACTGGCTCCGCCTCTGAATACAATCAGAGAGCTGGAAATACAGGGATACTGTGAAAAGAGCAACCGGCTTGACCAGCTGGAGCTTCTTGTGGAAAGCTGTGTGAAATCCATCCGGCATATACATACAATTTACCAGTATCAGGGGGGACTGTCGAGTATTCTGGAATCCACATCCCATCTGAATCAGATGTTGTCGGTTGAACAGTGCCTGAATGAAATACTTGAGGAATTACAGGTACTGTCAGAGACTGAGGATGGATTTGTCTGGGTGAAGCCAGATTATATGCTTATGGATGTAAGATCTTCTGATTTGCTTCCAGACATATACAGAGGAGCCGGATATTTTGATAAGCCCTTTTCTATATTTGAAAAAGAAAACGGCTTCAGTATTGTGAAGAGTATGGATAATCAGAAAATGAGCTATCAGGAGGATATTCTGCTTGTACCTTTGTCAGGAAAGCAGAACAGCATTCTGGGAGTGCTGGGAGTAAGAGTAAAAAAAGCTCCGGATATCACACTGGAGGCTCTGCTGTCCGTATATGCAGAACAGGTTTCGACTGCGCTGCATAATACACTGCTTAAAACCCTTCTGGATACCAATAATAAGCGTTTGTCTGGTATGAATCAGCGCCTGATAAATAGTTATATGCAGACGGTGGAGGCGCTCCGCCTCCTGGTGGATGCCAAGGATTTATATACAAGGGGCCATTCTGACCGGGTTTCCTGCTATGCAGTGGAGCTTGCCAAAAGTGTAAGCAGTGACCAGCAGTTTATTAACCGGGTACGGGTGGCAGGTCTTCTGCATGATGTGGGGAAAATCGGGATTCCAGATGCAGTTCTGAGCAAACCGGATCGGCTGAATGAGGAAGAATTTGCAGAAATAAAAAGGCATCCGGAAATAGGCGCAGATATTCTTTCCTGTATGGATATGTTCAATAATATGGGAGACATTGTTCTGGCTCATCATGAGCGCTATGACGGCACCGGGTATCCAAGAGGGCTTAAAGGTGAGGAAATCCCTCTTGAGGCAAGAATGATAACAATAGCCGATGCTTTTGACGCCATGATGTCCGACAGGCACTACAGAAAAAAATTGTCTTTTGAAGAAGCAGTGCGGCAGTTGGAGGAAGGGAAGAATACTCAGTTTGACGGCAGTCTTGTAGAGCACTTTCTAAAGGTACTGGATCATTGTGATGATATTTGCATAGACCTACAGTGGACTTATGATGAAAATAGAGGAAGAAGTTAAAAAATGGAGCAGAAGAACATTTATAAACATATAAAACTTTACTCAACATTACCAGAGTGCCTGGAAGAAGTGAAAGATCTTTACGCGGACAGTCCTGCGATTACTGTATTTGACAGAGCGGGACTCAGAAGAGATGTAACATACAGGGAATTTGTGAAGGATGTACAGGGCGCGGCGTATGGGATGTTTCAGAAGAAAATGGCAGGAAAACATATTGGGATTGTGGGAGAGAATTCTTATGAATGGATTGTTGCTTTTTGTGCCTCCGGATGTATTGGTTCCGTTGGAGTTCCCATTGATATTGAACAGCCCGAAGAGGAGATTATCACTCTGACAGAATTTGCAGATGTTTCCTGTGTGATGGTTCAGAAGGAATTTCTGCCTGCATTTGAAGAATGGGAGAGGGGCAGCGTCCTTTCCCTGGACACAGAGCTGGGGCAAATGATTGCACAGGGCAGAAAGGAACTGGAAGAGAAAGGAATACAGAATTTTGATTTCTGCGCTCCTCCGCAGGCCGACACCCCTCTTGCCATTATATATACATCCGGGACTACCAGTGTATCCAAAGCAGTGGTTCTCAGCCATTATAATATGATGTATAATGCCTGCTGCTCCCAGGCTTCTGTAGAACTGGAGGGAAGAATGTTTAATCCCCTCCCCCTTTACCATGCATATTCCCTGGGGTGCGGCGTTCTAAATACACTTACTCATGGGCAGAATCTCTGTATAAACGGGAATTTGAAAACCTTGTTCCGTGATTTAAAGCTGTACAGTCCGGATACTGTTATGGCGGTGCCTCTTGTTATGGAAAACATGCTGAAAGAAATACACCGCATTCAGGAAAAAATAGGTATCCGCCAGCAGACAGAACAGGCTGTGGAGAGGTACAAAAAAAGTATATTATTTAAAAAGCCGGTGTTGGAAAACGGGATGAAGGAAATACTGGGAAGCCGGCTGAAAACCATATGCTGTGGAGGTGCGCATCTGAATGAGAAGGCAGCAGAAGAATTTACTGCATATGGACTGGATGTACTGCAGGGGTATGGGCTTACAGAGTGCAGTCCATTAATCAGCGGCAGTATCCGGGGACAGAAAAGGCTTAATTCCGTGGGCCGTCTTCTTCCTGGAATTGAGGTAAAGGTGAGCGGAGGAGAGCTTTTAGTCAGAGGCCCCAGTGTATTCAAAGAATATTACAAAAATCCTGGAGCAACAGAAGAAAGCTTTACTAAGGACTGGTTTCATACAGGAGATATCGGATATATAGACAGGAAGGGATTCCTTTATATATGCGGAAGAAAGAAGAATCTTATCGTATTTAATAATGGGAAAAAGGTAGTGCCTGAGGAACTGGAAGCATATATTCAGAAAATACCTCTTGTAAAGGAAGTTATGGTATATGGAGCAAGTACCGGCAGTGCCCTGGATGAGGTGAAGCTCTCTGCGCTGGTCTGTATGGATTCGGAAAAAACAGAGGAAACGGATAAATATAAAATACTGGAAAGTATTCAGGAGGATATAGATGCACTCAATAGCAGGCTGCCTGTGTATAAAAGAATTCAGTCTGTAAAATTGTCGGAATCAGAGTTCAAAAAGACTTCTATGCAGAAGGTTCGAAGGAGAGAAGTGATTGTATGACAGAGGAAGGAATGTTTCGGTTAGTGGAAGATATAATCAGAGAGGTAACCGGAGTGGAGAGACTGACTATGGACACAGATTTCGTAAAGGATCTGGCCTTGAATTCTATGGATGTGGCAAATCTGATTTGTGCATTTGAAGAAAGATTTGATGCGGAAATTCCTATGAAAGATGTACGGAAGCTGGTGCAGGTGAAAGATATTATCCGGTATATGCAGGAAAACGGTGAAAAGAGATTCTAGATTGTATTACTGATGCTGTTTGTGGTATTATAAATGAAATATATAATGCTTTATTTAGAGGAAGGACAAGACCATATGAAATTATTGATTCAAAATGGACATGTTTTGGACCCCTTAACGGGGCTGGACGGCATTTGTGATGTTCTGGTGGAGGATAACAGGATACAGAAAGTAGAAAAGAATCTTTCTGCAGCTGGCGGAAGGGTAATCGATGCCTCCGGCTGTTATGTTATGCCGGGATTTATAGATATGCATGTACATTTGCGTGATCCTGGATTCGCTTATAAAGAAACCCTGGAGACAGGAGGCAGAGCGGCTGCACGCGGAGGAGTTACGACCATGTGTGCCATGCCGAACACGAAGCCTGTTACAGATACAAAAGAAATGGTAGAGGAATTGCACAGAAGGGCAGAAACAGAATGCCCGGTACATGTGATTCAGCTTGGCGCCATTACAAAAGGGGAAGCCGGAGAAGAACTGGCAGATATACAGGGGATGGCAGAAGCC
The DNA here is from genome assembly GCF_003149105.1 of Faecalicatena contorta. GTDB lineage: Bacteria > Bacillota > Clostridia > Lachnospirales > Lachnospiraceae > Muricomes > Muricomes contortus_C. The sequence goes on from NZ_QGDS01000002.1 coordinate 262,022, forward strand.
GGGTGTCATGGGATAAGTGAGGACGGCAAGTCATTGATGAATGCTTCCCTGTACAGAAAGGCCATGCGGATAGCAAAAGAGTGTGGCATCTCCGTCTTTGCACATTGTGAGGATATCACTATGGTAGAAGGCGGAGTGATGAATGCCGGCAGAAAGGCCGAAGAACTTGGAGTAAAAGGCATCACCAACAGTGTGGAGGATGTAATTGCGGCAAGAGATATCCTGTTGGCAAAAGAGACAGGAGTCCGCCTGCATTTGTGCCACTGCTCTACCGCAGACAGCGTAAAGATGATTGAGGCTGCCAAGAAGGCCGGACTCCCGGTTACAGGAGAAGTATGCCCTCATCATTTTATTTTATCTGATGAAGATATCGCAGAAAATAATGGACGGTATAAGATGAACCCGCCGCTGCGTTCCCCAGAAGATGTGGAGGCGCTAAGAGAAGGGCTGAAGAACGGCATTATAGACGTTATAGCTACCGACCATGCGCCTCATTCCGTGGAGGAAAAAAATGTTCCTATGGAAAAAGCTGCTTTTGGAATTGTTGGACTGGAGACATCTGCATGTCTGACTTATACCGGATTGGTGGAGAAAGGTGTGCTCACCCCCATGCAGATGGCGGAAAAGATGAGCTATCATCCGGCCAGAATCCTGGGGCTGGAAGACAAAGGATCCGTATCACCCGGGAAAATAGCAGATCTGGTCATTTTTGATCCTGTCCCAGAATACAAAATTGATAAAAATACATTTCTGTCCAAAGGCAAAAACACACCTTTCGACGGATACCCGGTAAAAGGGGAAGTGCGGTATACAATAGTAAACGGGAACATTATTTTTGGGGACTGACCCTTTTGAAAAGGGACTGACCCTTTTGCGGGCCGTTTTCAGAATATTCAGATAATTCAGGAGGCTTTTATGATTCAAAAATTGATAGAAAAGATTAAAAAAACAAACGCTCCCATTGTTGTTGGATTGGACCCTATGATGGGGTATATCCCGGAGCATGTCCAGAAGAAGGCTTTTGGAGAGTTCGGTGAGACTTTGGAGGGAGCTGCAGAGGCTATCTGGCAGTTTAATAAAGAGATTGTGGACAAGACTTATGATTTGATTCCTGCTGTGAAACCGCAGATTGCCATGTATGAGCAGTTCGGTGTGCCTGGACTGGCAGCCTTTAAAAAGACGGTGGATTATTGTAAGGAAAAGGGTCTGGTTGTGATTGGAGATGTGAAGCGCGGAGACATTGGTTCTACGTCAGCCGCTTATGCAGTGGCACATTTGGGTAAAGTAAAGGTAGGCAGTAAGGAATATGCTCCTTTTGATGAGGATTTTATGACAATTAATCCATATCTTGGCTCCGATGGTGTGAATCCGTTTTTGGATGTGTGCAGAGAAGAGAAGAAGGGATTGTTTATTCTGGTGAAGACTTCTAATCCTTCCAGCGGGGAGTTTCAGGACCAATTGGTTGACGGAAGACCCCTTTATGAGTTAGTAGGTGAGAAGGTTGCCCAATGGGGTGAGCAGTGTATGGGAGATGATTACAGCTATGTAGGTGCTGTAGTAGGGGCTACATATCCTGAGATGGGAAAGACACTCAGGAGAGTAATGCCTAAGTCTTATATCCTGGTTCCAGGTTATGGTGCCCAGGGCGGTCAGGGAAAGGACCTGGTACACTTCTTTAATGAGGATGGTCTGGGAGCAATTGTAAACTCTTCCAGAGGTATCATTGCGGCGTATAAGCAGGAGGCTTATGCCAGATATGGAGCGGAGAACTTCGGCGAGGCTTCCAGAGCAGCCGTGGAGGATATGGTTACGGATATAAGCCGGGCTCTGGCAGAAAGATAAGTGCAGGAGGAGAGGATTATGTCTAACAAAGGAAAGGAATCTGCTGTTATCCTGTCTCAGGAGTGTATTGCTCCGGATATCTACAGTATGTGGATTCAGACAGAGAAGATTGCTGCCGGGGCAGTACCGGGACAGTTTATTTCTATGTATACAAAGGATGGAAGCAAGCTGCTTCCCCGTCCTATTAGTTTATGTGAAGCAGAGAGTCAAAAAGGACAAATTCGTGTTGTGTACCGGGTGACAGGTGCCGGGACAGGAACAGAGCAATTTTCCCGGATGAAGGCCGGGGATACTATAGATATATTAGGGCCATTGGGAAACGGTTTTCCATTAGATACGGCAAATGGCAGCCGGGCAATGCTGATTGGCGGCGGAATCGGTGTGCCACCGATGCTGGAGCTGGCAAAGCAATTGGATGGAGAGAAGACGCTGGTTATGGGGTACCGGGACGGCCAGTTTTTGAAAGAGGAGTTTGAGCAGCAGGGCAGTCTTTTTATTGCCACGGAGGACGGCAGTGCCGGAACCAAAGGAAATGTGATGGATGCTATTGCTGCAAATGAATTATCTGCGGATATCATATATGCCTGCGGGCCATCCCCTATGCTGCGGGCCATCAAGCGGTATGCGGAAGAAAAGAAGATTGTATGCTATGTATCCATGGAGGAGAAGATGGCATGCGGAATCGGCGCCTGTCTCGCATGTGTATGCCAGTCCAAAGAAGTGGACGGGCACAGCCATGTGCATAATAAGCGTGTCTGCAAGGACGGTCCCGTATTTTTATCTACGGAGGTGGAAATTTAATGAATACAACAGTGAATCTGGCCGGCGTTGAATTGAAAAATCCGGTGATGACGGCCTCAGGTACATTTGGCTCCGGGGAGGAATATAGTGAGTTTGTAGACTTAAACCGATTGGGTGCAGTAGTGACAAAAGGAGTGGCAAATGTGCCATGGACAGGAAACCCTACCCCCAGAATTGCAGAGACTTATGGCGGGATGATGAATGCCATAGGACTTCAGAATCCGGGAATGGAGGTGTTCTGTCAGCGTGACATTCCATTTTTAAAACAGTTTGACACCCGGATTATCGTGAATGTATGCGGAAAATCCACGGAGGATTATTGTGAGGTTGTAGAGCGCCTGGCAGATGAGCCGGTGGATATGCTGGAAATCAATATCTCCTGCCCAAATGTAAAGGAGGGCGGCATTGCATTTGGACAGAATCCAAAAGCAGCAGAGGCCATTACAAAAGAAATAAAGCGGTATGCCAAGCAGCCAGTAATTATGAAGCTGAGTCCCAATGTAACGGATATTACAGAAACAGCCAAGGCTGCGGAGGCAGGCGGGGCAGATGTATTGTCTCTGATTAATACGCTGACAGGTATGAAGATTGATATTCACAGACAGGCATTTGCGCTGGCAAATAAAACAGGGGGTGTATCGGGCCCCGCAATAAAACCCATTGCTGTGCGCATGGTTTATCAGGTCGCAAATGCAGTGAAACTTCCCGTTATAGGAATGGGAGGAATTTCCACATATGAAGATGCCATTGAATTTATTTTAGCCGGAGCAACAGCAGTATCGGTGGGAACAGCGAATTTCTATAACCCTGCGGCTACCGTGGAAATTGCAGACGGAATTGAGAAATATATGGAAAAGTATCATTTTGAAAATATCAGAGATATGGTTGGAATAGTAAAATAAGTGTAGCTGTTCAGTACAGGACTGTGCATTTACTGCACAGGACCTGTAAAAACATTGAACATGTAATAGCAAGCCCCATCGCCAAAGGCGATTTTCATGGGCTTGCGGCGTATCTGGTTACGGTTCTGAACAGATACAAATAAGTACGCATTAAGGGAGGATGTTTATGGAACAATATAAACAAGAGTTTATTGAATTTATGATTGACTGTGAAGTTTTGAAATTTGGAGACTTCGTTACAAAAAGTGGGAGAAACACTCCGTTTTTTGTAAATACGGGGTTCTATCGTACAGGCACCCAGCTTAGAAAGCTGGGAGAATACTATGCAAAGGCAATTGAGCAGAAATTCGGATTTGATTTTGATGTTTTATTCGGACCTGCCTATAAAGGAATTCCTCTTACAGTGGCTGCTACCATGGCAATCAGTGAATTCTATGGAAAAGATATCAGATACTGCTCTAATAGAAAAGAAGTAAAAGACCATGGGGACACAGGAATCCTTTTGGGAAGCCCGATTCAGGACGGTGACAGGATTGTTATTATTGAGGATGTAACTACAGCGGGAACTTCCATCTCAGAGACACTGCCGATTATTAAGGCACAGGGAGAGGTGTCTCCTGTGGGACTTGTAGTTTCCGTTGACCGCATGGAGCGGGGCCAGGGAAGCAAGAGTGCACTGGATGAAATACAGGAGACTTATGGCCTGGAGACAACCGCAATTGTTACGATGGCAGAGGTTGTAGAACATCTGCACAATAAACCTTACAAAGGAAAAATCATAATTGACGATGTACTAAAGGGAGCAATTGATGCATACTACGAACAATATGGCGTAGGCCGATAGTGATTGGCGAGGTATCCCACGAGCTTAGCGACATGTCGTTGGTTAGCAATCGTATTTTGGTTGCTTAGCAAGGACGGTACCCTTGGGGGAAAAGAACTTCATTAAATCAGGAGGTAATAATAATATGGAAAGAGCGTATAAAACCATGCAGACAGCGGGGGCCGGCAGTATTGCCCTGGGAATTATCATGATTGTGACAGGGATAACAGCAGGGATTATTACAGTAGTCAACGGGGCACGCCTGCTGAAACATAAAAATGAGATTACGTTTTAAATAAGGGGTAAAAAATTTTGAATCAGAAACAAGTAAAAAGATTTCGTATCCTGGGGAGAGTTCTGTTTGTCCTCTACATGTTCTTTCTCCTGTATTTTCTGATTTTTTCAGACTGGTATGGAAGAACCGATATTTCGAGAGAATACCGGTATAATTTAGTACTTTTTAAAGAGATAAAACGATTCATTGAATACCGGGAAGAATTAGGGGCCTTCGCGGTATTTACTAATTTGTTCGGTAATATTTTAATATTTATGCCCTATGGGTTCTTTATTTCTATGGCAAGCAGGAGCAGAGGTTTTTTTATGACCTTGTTTTACAGTTTTGGCCTGAGCTTATGTGTGGAAACATTCCAGATACTTACAAGGGTAGGCAGTTTTGATGTAGATGATCTTCTGCTGAACACACTGGGAGGAGTGCTGGGGTATATTTTGTTCTTAATTTGCAATAGGATAAGGAGAAGACATTATGGGTACGGAAAAAAGAGACGCTAAGAGCAGGCAAAGGGACAAGGTACAGAAAAAAGGATCCCGGAAGTACGGACAGGCAAAGTTAAAGCATTCCCGTATGGGGATATATTCCTGTGTCTACGCGGCGATTTCGTTTGCGATCCTTCTTACCTGTATTCTGATTGCATTTGTTATGCGTGGAAATACTTTCGGACTTGTGGGAGGTGTTGGAATCCTCTCTATTGTATTGGCAGTGATTGGAATCCGGGCTTCTATAAAAGGAATGCGGGAGAGAGAAAAGCGTTACATTACCTGTAAAGCGGGACTGGCAGGTAATATTGTGATTCTGTTGGGTTTAATATTGATATTTTTAGGAGGGCTTTTGTAAATGGGATGGAAGGAATGGCAGACAGAGAAAAATGAACAATGCAGGGAAAGACATGAGCTTGCAATAGAAAGAATAAGGCTGATTGCTGCAGAAGAGGCTGTAGGCGCAGCCTTTTGTCCATTTTTCCGGAAAACAGCAGAATTCTTACTTCTGCTTGAGACTATGCGCGGAAAAGTAGAGGGCGGCGAATGGGAAACATTTACCATGGAAGAGATGCAGGAGCTGAACCAAGCCCTGTATGCAGATATTTTAGGGGTGCAGTATGCGACCAGTTACGCAAATCCTTCTTATGCAGTAAAAATGCTGGGACAGGAATACGGGCAGCTTCTGGGTCTGCTTTATGCAGAGGTGAGAGGAGGCATTCCCTATGCATTTGAGAACCGGGTGGATTATCTCACTATTTTAGGTGAGCTGTTCATTGAAATCTATAACTGTTTTGAAGCGGAAGAAACACCTGAGTACAAAGCCCTCAAGAATATTGTGTATTGGTATGCCAGCGACTATTGTGACGTCTTTTTAGAAGCCAGAATTGAGGAACAGGTAAATCCGGAGTATACTTTTGCGGCGGATATTATTACAGGTATGGATTTGGATGACGACAGATATCTCTACCGTTTTGGAGAGTACATTACACAAAATGAACTGGGTACAGCCAGGCACCTGAGAAGCCTGCCTGAAGAAACCATTCGGAAGATGGCGGACGTATATACAGAAGGCTACCGGATAGGCTTCATCAACACCGGAAAGGACTTATCAAAGAAGTCTGTTGTAAATATACGTTATTGTCTTGGATTTGAAAAGGTGATAAAACTTGCCATAGAGAATTTTGAAAAAATGGGACTAAAGCCTGTTATATTCAGGGCGGCGTCTAGTGTTATTACAAAGAAAGAACAGATAAAAGTCGGATATTACGGGGCTATTCCAAATAAGCAATATGAATATGACCACAGGTCAGACCAGGCATTGTTTATGGATAAACGTTACATTGAGCGTAAGCTGGATGTTTTAAAGAATGTATATGAAAAAAATAAAGAGCTGGCAGCACAATTTGCGGGCCCGGCAGTGATAGAGATTTTTGGAGAAAAGCCGTTTTCTCCGGATGTAAAGCCAGAGGCGGCGTCCTATACAGAAGCACAGCGCTCCCTGTCTCTGCTTTATGACAGCAGGTCCGGGCAGATTACGAACCAGTATATCAAAGGGGAAGAAAGAGGCTTTACGATTGTTGCCTATCCGGTGCCGGAGATTGGCAGTGAATATCCGGAAATTTTTGATGAAGTGATTCGCATTAACACCCTGGATTATAAGCTTTATGAAAAAGTGCAGCAGACCATGATTGACGTTCTGGACCAGGGAGAATATGTGCACATTCTCGGAAAGGACGGAAATCAGACGGATTTGAAGGTACAGTTACATCACTTGGAAAATCCGGAAAAGGAAACTATTTTTGAAAACTGCGTTGCTGACGTAAATATCCCGGTTGGTGAAGTGTTTACATCACCGGTATTGGAAGGTACACAGGGCACACTTCATGTCAGCAAAGTGTATCTCTATGAGCTCCAATATAAAAACCTGAAAATTGACTTTCAGGATGGAATGATTACAGATTATACATGTACCAACTTCGAGAATGAAGAGGACAATAAAAAATATATCTATGAAAATATACTCCACAACCACAAAACTCTGCCTTTGGGAGAGTTTGCAATCGGAACAAACACGACAGCTTATGTGGTGGCGAAAAAGTATGGAATCGAAGATAAAATGCCCATTCTGATTGCGGAGAAGATGGGACCTCACTTTGCCGTTGGCGATACCTGTTATAGCTGGAGCGAGGATGTCCGCACCTATAACCAGAATGGAAAAGAAATCGTAGCAAAAGAAAATACTGTATCTGCCCTCAGGAGAGAGGATACTGCCAAAGCATACTTCCATTGCCATACAGATATAACCATACCTTATGAAGAGTTAGAAGAAATAAGTGTAGTGACAAAAGAAGGCAAAAAGATTATACTATTGAAAGACGGAAGGTTTGCGCTTAAAGGAACAGAAGCCCTTAATGAGCCACTGGCCGATAGTGATTAGCGAGGTTCTTTCGAGCTTAGCACGTAGGCCGTTCTTTGAGCTTAGCGAAACATTGAACACTTGACGAGGTTTTCCACGAGTCTAGTGAGAAAGTTCACCCTTGTGGTGTGTATTGTCGAGCTTAGCGAAAAGAACTTCCATAGAAAGAAAACGTATACTTGGAAGGAGACAGGATATGCCAAAAGTAGGAATAGTAATGGGAAGCGACTCTGACTTAAAGGTTATGAGTAAAGCAGCAAGTATGCTGGAAAAGCTGGGAGTCGATTATGAGATGACAATTATCTCCGCACACCGTGAGCCAGATGTGTTTTTTGAGTGGGCAAAGGCAGCCGAGGGTAAGGGAATCAAAGTAATCATTGCAGGGGCAGGTATGGCTGCACATCTGCCGGGAATGTGCGCGGCACTGTTTCCCATGCCTGTTGTAGGAGTTCCGATGTCAGGGAAGAATCTGGCTGGAGAAGATGCATTGTTTTCTATTGTACAGATGCCTCCCGGAATTCCGGTGGCTACGGTTGCAATTGACGGCGGAATGAATGCGGCGATTCTGGCAGCCAAGATTCTGGCTGTGTCAGATGCAGAACTTTTAGACAAGCTGAAGGCATATTCTGTGGAAATGAAAGAGACAGTTCAGGGAAAAGCTGCAAAACTGGAAGAAATAGGATACGAAGCTTATCTGAATATGTAGAAAATTTGTAACTGTTCAGTACAGGACTGTGCATTTACTGAACAGATACGAAATTTTCTATCACATAGAATGGAGAAATTATATGGATTATAAAAACGCAGGTGTTGATATCGAAGCAGGCTACAAATCAGTAGAGTTGATGAAAAAGCATGTGCAGGAGACAATGAGGCCGGAAGTTCTGACAAATCTGGGTGGATTTTCAGGCGCATTTTCTATGGAGAAGTTCAAAGATATGGAAAAGCCCACGCTGGTATCTGGTACAGATGGTGTAGGCACCAAATTAAAGCTGGCATTTCTCTTGGACAAGCATGATACAATCGGGATTGATTGTGTTGCAATGTGTGTGAATGATATTGCATGTGCAGGCGGAGAACCGTTATTTTTCCTGGATTACATTGCATGCGGCAGGAATGAACCTGAAAAGATTGCTGCAATTGTCAGCGGTGTGGCAGAAGGATGTAAACAGGCTGGTGCCGCATTGATAGGCGGAGAAACAGCGGAGATGCCTGGATTTTATCCTATAGAGGAGTATGACCTTGCAGGGTTTGCAGTAGGAGTTGTAGACGAAAAGGACTTGATTACAGGAAAAGATTTGAAACCAGGAGATGTGCTGATTGGTATGGCATCATCGGGCGTGCACAGCAACGGTTTCTCTCTGGTGAGAAATGTGTTCAGCATGAAGAGGGAGGCATTGGATACATATTACGACAGCCTTCAGGCTACGCTGGGAGAGACACTTTTAGCACCTACAAAGATTTATGTGAAGGCTCTGCGCGGTGTAAAGGAAGCAGGTGTTGTAATAAAGGCGTGCAGCCATATTACAGGCGGCGGGTTTTATGAGAATATACCCCGTATGTTAAAAGAGGGTACTCATGCGGTTATCCGCAAGGACAGTTATCCCATACCTCCGGTTTTCAACATGCTGTCTGTGGATGGTGATATTGAGGAAAAGGTAATGTATAATACCTTTAACATGGGCCTGGGGATGATTCTTGCAGTAGATAAAGCCGATGTGGACAGGACAATGGAAGCAGTGAACGCTGCCGGTGAGACGGCGTATGTGGTAGGACAGATAGAAGCAGGAGAAAAAGGAGTTACCTTATGCTAAGGATCGTTGTTCTGGTTTCCGGAGGCGGGACCAATCTGCAGGCTATTATTGACGGCATAAAGGATGGTACAATTTCAAATACGGAAATTACAGGTGTTATCAGCAACAACAAAAATGTACGTGCACTGGAACGTGCCGGGGAAAACGGAATTGCGAATTTCTGCATTTCTCCAAAAGACTATGAATCCAGAGAGGTGTTTAACCGGAAGCTTTTAGAGGCAGTGGATGCCTGCAGGCCGGATTTGATTGTACTGGCTGGATTTTTGGTTGTAATTCCAGCCATCATGATAGAAAAATACAGAAACCGTATCATAAATATACACCCGTCACTAATTCCGGCGTTCTGCGGGAAGGGATATTACGGGCTGGGTGTCCATGAAGCAGCCCTGGAACGGGGAGTAAAAGTAACCGGTGCAACGGTTCACTTTGTGGATGAAGGGACGGATACAGGTCCCATTCTATTACAGAAGGCGGTAGAAATTAAGCAGGGGGATACCCCTGACGTTCTGCAGCAAAGGGTGATGAAGCAGGCAGAATGGGAAATACTTCCCGCAGCCATCGATTTGATTGCGCGTGGTAAGGTTACAGTGACAGATGGAAGAACAGTTATCTTGGGATAAGGCGGAGGACTAACCGCACCCATTAAAAATGAGGTGGGAGTTATGAAGGTATTGATTGTAGGCAGCGGCGGCAGGGAACATGCAATTGCGGAAAGCGCGGCAAAGAGCAGCAAGGTAGAGAAGATATATTGTGCACCGGGAAATGCAGGGATTTCAGAATATGCCCAGTGTGTAGATATTAGTGCTATGGAATTTGATAAACTGGTTGCTTTTGCCAGAGAGACATTGATTGATCTTGTAATTGTAGGTATGGATGATCCCCTGGTAGGCGGTCTTGTGGACGAGATGGAAAGAGCGGGAATCCGTACATTCGGTCCTCGCAAAAACGCGGCGATCCTGGAAGGCTCCAAGGCATTTTCCAAGAACTTGATGAAGAAATACAAGATACCTACAGCAGGCTATGAAAATTTTACGGATGCAGATAAAGCCCTGGATTATCTGGAAACTGCAAGGTTTCCCCTTGTTTTAAAGGCCGACGGACTGGCACTTGGAAAAGGAGTGTTGATTTGCAGTACACTGGAGGAAGCGAAAGAAGGCGTGAAGGATATCATGCTGGATAAGAAATTCGGTTCCGCAGGGAATGAAATGGTAGTTGAAGAATTTATGACAGGAAGGGAAGTGTCTGTACTTTCCTTTGTGGATGGCAAGACAATCAAGACCATGACCTCTGCCCAGGACCACAAGCGTGCGGGAGATGGGGACACAGGTTTGAATACAGGCGGTATGGGAACATTTTCCCCAAGTCCTTTTTACACGAAAGAGGTGGAAGAATTCTGTAATCAGTATATTTATCAGGCCACAGTGGATGCAATGGCTGCCGAGGGAAGAGCGTTCAAGGGTGTTATTTTCTTTGGGCTGATGCTTACAGAGGAAGGCCCCAAGGTTCTGGAATATAATGCACGCTTTGGCGACCCAGAGGCACAGGTTGTACTGCCCCGTATGAAAAATGATTTGATTGAGGTAGTTGAGGCTTGTATAGACGGGACTTTGGACCAGGTTGATCTGCAGTTTGAAGACAATGCGGCAGTCTGCGTGGTACTTGCTTCCGAAGGGTACCCTGTGAAATATGAGAAAGGATTTGAGATTACCGGGTTAGATGAGTTTCAGAAATATGAAGGATATTATTGTTTCCATGCAGGGACCAGATTTGACGGAGACAGGATTGTAACAAACGGAGGCCGTGTGCTGGGTATTACAGCTAAAGGTAAGGATTTGAAAGAAGCCAGAGCGAATGCTTATGCTGCGGCAGAGTGGGTGCAGTTTGAAAATAAATATATGCGCCGGGACATTGGCAAAGCCATTGATGAGGCAGATGCTTATTGAATATTAGTAGTTTAACAAGCATACCTTATTGAACGTTAGTAGTTCAATAAGTATGCCATATTAAACATTATCAGTTTAATAAGTATGGGTTAAAAAGATTCGGAAAATATGAGTTTGCAGGAAAAAGCCGGTGATGTTGGAGACAATCATTATCGGCTTTTGCAGTTTCGGGTACGGCAACCAGGTTCTATTTTAGAAAGGCGGGGATTGATTTGGCGACAAGAAAAGAATACAAGGAGAAGAGAAGAAATAAGGTACAGGGAAGAAGGAAAGGGCCTGTTATTGCTGCAGCAGCCGTAGTTATTTTACTGGCCGCAGCAGGTGGGATTCTGGCCTGGAAGATGCTTGGGATAAAATCCACGCCCCAGAAAACTGCGGAGAAGTATTTTGCACTCTTAAATAAAGGGAAATACGAAGAGATGTATGGGCTGCTGAGTAAAGAGACAAGAGAAAATGTGTCAGAGGAAGACTTTATCAGCAGGAATCAGAATATTTATGAAGGGATAGCTGCCCGGAATATCAAGATTGCCCTGAAAGGGGAGCCTGAGTATAAAGATGGTAAAAAACAAGCAGCGGTGTCTTATTCTACTGTAATGGACACTTCCGCAGATGAAGTGACATTTGATAATAAAATGCAGCTAATAAAAGAAGATAATTCTTATTTTATTGCCTGGGATTCCACTTTGATTTTCCCGTTCCTGAAGGACGATTATAAAGTTCAGATTAATACAAAAACTGCAACCCGGGGTTCTATTATAGACAGAAACGGGCAAATGCTTGCAGGTCAGGGAACAGTCTCAGAGGTAGGAATTGTACCTGGGAAACTAGGGGATAATAAAGAGGAAGCTATCCGCAAAATTGGTGAAATACTGGATATGACAGAAGATGAAATTAATCAGAAATTGAGTGCCTCTTATGTACAGGAAGACTCCTTTGTTCCCCTGAAGAAAATTTCAAAAGCAGATATTGCATCGGAGACGGAGCTGCTGAAGGTTTCCGGCATTTTAATTCAGGATAAAGAGGAGCGGGTATATCCTTTGGGCGCTGCAGCGGGCCAACTGACAGGGTATATACAAGCTGTAACGGCGGAAGAACTGGAAGAATTGAAAGACAAAGGATATCATGAAAACAGTGTCATAGGCAAATCAGGGCTGGAGAGGGCTTTTGAGGAGGAACTTAGAGCCAGTGACGGCAGCAGTATTGATGTTGTAGATGCAGAAGGTGCAGTGATTGAGACTGTAGCTTTTAAACCGGCTCAGGACGGAAAGGATGTAAAGGTGACCGTGGATGCAGAAATGCAGAAGAAAGCCTATGAGCAATTTGCTTCAGACCCGGGCACTGCGGCAGCCATGAATCCGAAGACTGGAGAAGTTCTGGCATTAGTAAGTACTCCGTCTTATGACCCTAATGAATTTATTATGGGAATGTCCAACAGACGTTGGAATGAGCTAAATGAGGATGAAAACAAGCCGCTGATGAACCGTTTTAATACCTCCTGGGTTCCAGGCTCCACATTTAAAGCAATTACTGCTGCAATTGGTGTGGACACAGGAAAAATCCAGCCGGACTTAAATATGGGATATGTTGGCCTGAAATGGCAGAAAGATGGAAGCTGGGGAGATTATTATGTAACTACATTGACAGATTACGGCGCAGAAGTAAATCTGGAAAATGCACTTGTTTATTCAGATAATATTTATTTTGCAAGGGCAGCACTGGAGATTGGCGCCGACACGATGATTGAGAACTTCGAAGTACTGGGGTTTGATGAGGAGATACCTTTTGAGCTCAGTCTTTCAAACTCCACGTATGATGATGACGGCAAAATTGATTCCGATATACAGCTGGCTGATACTGGATATGGGCAGGGACAGCTTCTCGTAAACCCTCTGCATATGATATCCATGTATACAATGTTTGTAAACGAAGGGAATATGATTCAGCCCACAATCCTCTACCAGGAAAATGCGAAAGGAGAGATCTGGAAGCAGCAGGTTATTTCCCTGGAGGCAGCAGAGCTGGTTAAAAATGATTTAATACAGGTTATCGAAAACCCATCGGGGACCGGAGCCAAGGCAAAAATTGACGGTGTTCTTATGCTGGGCAAGACCGGAACAGCGGAAATTAAAGAGACTCAGGACGATGCAGATGGCGTGGAGCGGGGCTGGTTTGTCTGCGAAACTACAGAAGATATTGCAAAACCTATTGTCATAACAGGAATGGTAGAAGATGTAAAAGGGAAGGGTGGAAGCACCTATGTAACAGAAAAAGTGCGTGAAATTGTGGCGGCTTACGAGCAGTAGATACATGAAAAAGCTACAGTTCACACCCGGGGGGTGCGCACTGTAACGACATCCAGCACATTTAAGCCGCCTGCGGCGAGGGGCTGGTGCCCTGAAGCCGTTGCTTTAATGGCTCCGATGCCGTGCAGCGGAGTGCACGGCACGGTCTGAACAGTACCCCCTGCTGAATAGTCACATGAGAAATATAGGCATACTGATTGAGAAGTCAGGGAAATTATGTTAAAATCTTATTAGGACAATTGTAAACATTGCGGTACCCCGGAAAGGTTCTGAAATTAAGAAAATGTAGGTGGACGATTATTCATGAAAGAATTGTTAAAACAGACGCTTCCTTTTTGGGAGGATTTAACGCGAAATGAACAGAATACCCTTGCACAGGGAGTGGTAAAAAGTTCATATGAAAAGGGAAATGTACTTCATTATGGAGGCAGGGAGTGTGCCGGTGTGCAGATTATTAAGTCCGGACAGGCAAGAGTATTCGTGACTTCTCCCGGGGGCGGAGAAATAACCCTGTTCAGGCTGCTGGAGGGAGATGTAAGTATTTTAAGCGCCGCCTGCATGATGAAAGGACTGGATATTGAGCTGGATATGGAGATAGAAGAGGATTCAATCATCTATACCATACCAAAAGTGCTGTATAAGGACATTAGTGACCAAAATACAAAAGTAAAGGATTATACTTTGGAAATGATATCTGAAAAATTCTCAGACATCATGTGGCTGTTTAACCAATATGTATTTTCCAACGTTGCATCCAGGCTGGCAGATACGATTTTGGAACATAGAGCACTGGCTGGCTCAGATATTCTGGCGATTACCCACGATGTTCTGGCGAGAGATATAGGAACCGCGAGGGAAGTCGTAACCAGACTTTTAAAACAATTTCAGATAGATGGACATGTGAAGCTTACCCGTGGACGTATTGAAGTATTAGATGCCGCAAATCTGGGTAAAGTATAGTAAAGCTTGTTTTGTGATTTTGTCACAGAAGAATCTGGAAATTGTGTTATACTTAATTATAATTGAAAAAGATAATTTCTAAATATAAATAAAAGGAGGAAACAAAAATGTCAGTAATTAAACTTACAGCACAAAATTTTGAGCAGGAGGTTATGCAGTCAGATAAGCCGGTACTGGTTGACTTCTATGCGGACTGGTGTGGACCATGTAAAACAATGTCTCCAATCGTAGAAGAGATTTCAAAGGAAAAGACAGATGCCAAGGTATGCAAGCTGAATATTGATGAAGAGATGGAAATTGCTCAAAAATACGGGGTTATGAGTATTCCTACATTTATTGTATTCAAAGATGGCCAGGTAACTAAAAAAGATATGGGAGCAAAACCTAAGAAAGCTGTACTCTCCATGTTTGACTAGAGACCAAATTAAATACATTATCTGAAATTTAACCTTTGCCCTTGCCTTCATAAGTTTTTGAAGGCGGCAAAGGTTTTTCATTACTCTGCTTAACCAGATATTCAGATGGGGCAGGAACCAAATCTTATTCTATCCTTATTTGTGGGAATACCATTAACTACTTTTTGCCACTCACCGTTCTGGAATACTTCATATTGTTCAAAAGCACAAGGTAATTCGTTTGCAGTAGATATGTCGCTGCTATCCATAAGCTGAAAATGCAGGTGAGGACCAAAAGAATTGCCTGAATGGCCTACTCTGCCAATAATTTCACCCTTTTTTACACTCTGGCCAACTGATACATGGACAGACCCTGTCTGAAGATGGACCAGCGCCGCATATACATTGCTGCCGCATTCTATAATGATATAGTTTCCGGCGACTGATTGTACATCATCTTTACCCGGGGCAAAATAGTGAGCATTTTTATAAGAGTTAAACATATCTGAAAGCAAGTTCGTCCGCGTTCGTTCTTCATAACAATCTTGTGCTTGAATAACGGTCCCGCTGCAAGGTGCATATATCTTTTGGCCCCAACAATAATATTCATTTAAGGGAACCCCAAAAAGTAGATATTGGGGCAAACTGACACGATAGGCGGGCCAGCCCTTTCTGTCCCAATCCACTTGTATAAAATCATAAGCATATCTTGTTCCGAAGCGATCTGTGCCATGGCTGGGAACTTTTGTTCCCGGAGTGTTGGGAGAAAGCCATTCTCCCCTCAAAGGAAACTTCACAATTATTGGTTCATGCACTTTACTCATCTCATTCTCCCTATTCATTACTTGATATATAGAAAATTTTCCTAAGTTCGCCAAAGTATTCGTCAAGTGCTGCAATGATATGTTTATCATCCAGGCTTGAGCTTTGTGAATTTCTAATATCATCCAGTATTTGATTGGTAAAACCTATATTAGACCAAAAAATAAACTGTTTGCATTTGTCAATATTCAAACCAGCTCTAAACTTTGAAACATCAATCATATCAAATATTTGATGGCCGCATGATAATTGCTTTTTGTGGGATCTATTTTCAAGTGCTTTATTGACCTCAGCAGAGTTTGTCACAATAGAAAGTTTGTCAAACTCAAAAATCCATGGATGCTGTTTCAGTAATTCAATTTGAAGAATATATAGGCTCCAATTTAACGGAAGAAATAGTAAATGGGATTTGTACTTTGTCCTATTCAAGAACTCCCACTTGTATAAGTAAAAATCTCATCTATTTGATGTTGATACAAGATTAAAAAGTACTATTCAATACTTTGCTGAAAACAATATTAGTGATCTGTATCCATGCCATTGTGTTTCTTTTAAAGTTAAAGCGGAAATAAATCGCCGTATTCCCATATGTGAAATTGGCGCAGGTTTTACAATAAACATATGATAACGTAAATACATTATGAGCATGAATAGTACTTGTTCAATGCTGTTAAACTACCTGGCTAAATCTTCATACCAACAATCTCATCCATATATTTTATACATCTCCATTTAAGTATTTTTTTATATTATTTATTGTTTGCTCAGCAGCCCGCATATCTGTCTGCATGGAATGGCCTGCATGCAAATTATTATGGATTACATTGTCATTGTTTATAATATGTTTTGTTTTTTCAGTCGTACTTGAATTATCACAAATATAATAATTGCTTTTATCCTTTATCCATTCTTCTAAAGCTTCGATATCATAACAAGTGCCAAGGGAAGTGTTAATTATGATTTTGCCATTTCCAAACTCTTGAAAAGACTGTTTATCCATTACTAAAGAATCTCTATTTACACTAATTGCAATTGCATCTGACTTCTGTAACAATTCATTTAATGGAAGGTATTTTATATTTTCTTTTTCAAGTTCAGGCTTTCTGGTTCTGCTATAATAATATATATCTGCACCAAAACATTTTAAAGCTCTGGCCGTCATTCTTCCTATTGTGCCAAGCCCAATGATTCCTACTTTTAAGCTGTTTAATTCATATACTTTTTCTTTCCATCTGTTGCCTTTTAATCCGTGTAATAAATTTAATAATTCAGCTACAACATATTCAATAGTGCCTTCATCCCCATAGTCTTTTAATGGTAAAACTACTACATTATTATCTCTGCAGGCCTGTAAATCAATATTTGAATACTTTTCATCATATAAGGAACAACCCATGCCTATGTATTTTAAATTAGGGCTGCTTTCAATAATTTCCCTTGTGATTCTGGCCGGGTATGATACTAAAATGCAGTCGGCATCACCAATTCTTTTTATATATTCATTTTCATCAGCTGGAGTATTATAATAAATTATAAGCTCATTACAATAATTCTTTAATTGTTCCATGCCTTCTTTTGTTATTACAATCTGTTCCAAAACCACTATTTTATTAAACTTATTTTTCATATAAATTCATCTCCTTATCATTTTAAAAATATATACTTTACCAGGAAATTCTCTGATATTCCCCGTTCTTTTATAAGTAGAATTGTTTTTATTTTGAATCTATTATACTTATACCATAAGCTATAATCTTTTTCCATAAAAATACAACATATTAATTTGTCTTGACAACGAAATAACTATAGTCAGAGGGGGTAGAAACGAGTTTCGGCTAGCTTCAGCTTATAATAGCTTTTCTTAGTATTCCTGAAAACTATAGGAGAGTATTCTTTATAAGTATTTGATATTGGATTTGTTTCAACATATAATAATTAACGGAGGAGGCAGAATGATGATTAAACTAGGAATAACTAATGAATGTCTGGTGAAAAACCTGAAAGATGCAGGAGATATTGAGGGGAATCCTGCCCTTCAGGAAGCCTGCGAATTAGGAAGGGCACTTTAACCGGAAAGGAGTGTTTAAATGAAAATAAAAAAAATATCTATGCTAATCTCTATAATATGTGTGATTGCTTTGGCTGGCTGTTCGGGTAATTCCTCCCCGTCTGAGTCTTCTGTGAGTACCGGTGAAACGTCCTCTACTCCTCCACCGACTCCAACCCCTTCTTCCGATCCGGCAGAATCGCAAGCGCCGGAGGAATTTCAAGAAGATGATACTATGTCAACTGTAAACATTCAGGTTGGCAACAAGAACTTTACGGCAATTATGTATGACAATGAATCAGCACAGGCGATTTTCCAAGAAATGCCCTTTACCTTAGAGATGAATGATTATGCGTCCCAGGAAAAGGTGGCTGAGCTGACCTTTGATTTACCCTCCGCGGTGACGGAAACCCCTGCGGCAATTAACGCCGGAGATATGTATCTTTGGTCGGGCAACAATCTGGTGCTGTTTTATACCACATTCTCAAACTCTTACAGCTACGTTCCGGTTGGATACATTGAAGATATCACCGGACTTCAGGATGCTCTTGGAAGCGGCAGCGTTGAAGTAACATTTCAAAAATAAAATTATGAGTTTCTTCGCATGAACATTGTAAAACTGTTAAAACAATTTGTGCTGGTTTATATTCGTGTATGATGACTTTTAACCGTCATGTTAAACATAAAGAGGATGAATATATGATTTATAAAGAGTTTCAAGACATAAACTATCTGCCCTTGGTTTAGGAGCCATTGCGTGGCGGAAAGCTGTCAGCTCTGTCAGCGGAAAACACCGAAAAGTTAAAGGAGCTTCGTCCAGATGAAAGCATTCTTTTACTGGAGACGGATTTATTGCACCGATGACACTAATGGCACTCCCTTCTGAAAAACAGCCCGGAGCCTGCATCGGCTGTCAGAGCTGTGAGAGTATCTGTCCTCAGCAGATTAAATTTCTGAGGCTATGAGTGAGTTTGTTAGAAAACTCAATGGTTAATGCAGAAAATGGGTGAAAAGTGTTTAAAATTGGAAAGTTTTGTAGCATTCACGATGTTATGTCTGATATCAAACAAAATAGTGAAATAATCTTCATTTTTCTTATCTGTTCTTTTCCAGCTTAAAGAGTTTTTTCCAATTCCTTACCGCTATCCACTTCTTTAATGAATTTGGCTGGGACACCGCCCACAATGGTGTTGGCCGGAACATCCTTTGTCACTACCGCGCCCGCGGCAACGATGGCTCCGTCTCCAATGGTTACACCAGCCAGAATAGTTGCATTAGAACCAACCCATACATTTTCTCCAACTATAATGGGTGCCGGGTGCATAGTACCTCTTTTTTCGGGTGCAAGGTCATGATTGAGCGTAGCCATGACCACATTGTGTCCAATCAAGGAGCCGTCACCAATGGTAATACCTCCCTGGTCCTGGAACTTGCATCCCGCATTGATAAATACATTTTTGCCTATGTTGATATTTTTACCGCAGTCTGTATTAAAAGGGGGAAACATTGCGAAGGACTCATCCACAGGTTTTCCAATCAGCTCTGACATCAAGCTGCGGATTTCTTCCGGTGTATGATAAGTGTTATTTAATTCTGCCGTAAGCCGCATAGCCTCATTACTTACCTTATGCATAAAAAGATGAACTTCTGAGCCTCCAATGACTGGAAGTCCGCGATTCAGATGATCTAAAAAATCTTTTAACTCCATGGTATTTGTCCTCACTTTTCGATGTTAGGCAACAGCAAGGTGCTATTTCCTATGCTTTTATTATATGGAACTCACATTATTATATAAAATACTTATATTAAATATTATTTTATGCCTATAAGGCATCATTTTTGGTCTTAAACTATCCGGCAAATTTCTCCTGCAGTCTCTTTAAAAAAATATCTGCTGCCTTTGAAAAGACCTGATATTTTTTCCATACGATATACCAACGGGCTTCTAGCTTTGGCTTCAGGGGCCGGAAACAAAGCTCACTGTCTTCCGGGGTGCTGATAATCTTATCCAGGCACAGAGCACAGCCGATATTGTCTTTTACCAAAAGTGATGCGTTATAAAGGAGTGTGTAAGTGGCTACAAGGTTTAATTTTTCGTAGTCATCTTTGAGCCATTTTGAAAAAGCATGGCTGGTCATTCGCTGACTTGAGTTGATAAGAGGAATATTAGTTAAATCGCCGGCCTGAATGAAATCCTTCTTGGACAGAGGATGATCTTTACGCATGAGAAGCCCCCAAGTATCAGCGGCGGGCAGAGCAATTGAGTCATATTTTGCAATGTTAGGCGACTCGGCTAAAACACCAAAATCAATCAGGCCGTTGTCCAGCCGCTCCGTTACGCTATCTGCATTTCCGCTGAAAAAGTGAAAGTGTATATTGGGATGCTCATCACGGATGTGTTTGATTTCCTTAGACAGCAGGCCGATTACAGGGGTTTCGCCACTGCCGATGTGTATGTTGCCGCTGATGCGCTCTCCCGGCGCTGCAAGCTCCAATTCTGTCTTTTCTACCAAGTCTAATATTTCTTCTGCCCGTTTGCGGAGCAGCATTCCCTCTTCGGTTAATGTAATGGATCTATTCCCGCTGCTGCGTAAAAACAGCTTTACTCCCAAATCTGCTTCCAATTCCATGAGCTGACGCGAAAGCGTTGGCTGTGTCACATGAAGGGTTTTCGCAGCATTTGAGATATTTTCCTCTCTGGCAACCGATAGAAAATAACGTAACACTCTTATATTCATGAGTTTTTCCTTCCTTTTATATATGATTTAGTTTTGTATAATTTATCACAAAGAATAATGCCTTTCAAGCATAATTAAATATTAAATATAAGTATTTTATATGCTTTTGACTAAGGAATATAATTAAATAAGATACTATTTGATAAACTAGAGGATTTTTTATTGTTAACTTAAAGTAAACATTATAATAGGAGGTTAAGAACATGTTAGGAAATTTTAGTTATTCAAACCCAACAAAATTGTATTTTGGCGAAAATTCATTGGACTATTTAAATGAGGAGCTTCCAAAGTATGGAAAGAACGTTATGCTTGCCTATGGGGGAGGCTCCATTAAAAAAAATGGCATTTATGACCAGGTCATAGAAATTTTGAGAGCAAATGGCAAGAATGTGTTTGAAGATCCGGGCGTAATGCCAAACCCTACAGTAGAAAAACTGTATGAAGGATGCAAAATTGCAAGGTCAAATGACGTGAATCTGATTCTTGCTGTAGGAGGAGGTTCTACAGCAGATTATGCAAAAGCCGTTTCTGTTTCCGCATATTGCGAAGAGGACCCATGGGAGAAATACTATCTCCGCATGGAGGATGTAGACAATCAGATAATCCCGGTGGGGGTGGTTCTTACTATGGTAGGAACCGGTTCGGAAATGAACGGAGGAGCAGTTATCACCAATCCGGAATCTAAATTAAAAATTGGACATGTCTTTGGAGAAAATGTTTTCCCTAAATTTGCAATACTAAATCCAAAGTTTACCTATACACTTCCCAAGTATCAGATGACTGCAGGTTTCTTTGATATTATGAGCCATATTTTGGAACAGTATTTTTCGGGCGGGGACGATAATACTTCTGACTATATTATGGAAGGATTGCTACAATCATTGATTCACAGCACAAGGATTGCAGTAAGTAATCCCAATGATTATGAGGCGCGGAGCAACATCATGTGGACTGCAACCTGGGCATTGAATACACTGGTGGCAAAAGGGAAATCTACAGACTGGATGGTGCATATGATTGGGCAGGCTGTGGGAGCGTATACCGATGCCACCCACGGGATGACACTATCAGCCGTATCCCTGCCATATTACCGTTACATTATGCAGGATGGATTACAGAAATTCAGAAGATTTGCGATGAATGTGTGGAAGGTGAATCCGGAAGGAAAGACGGTGAGAGAGGTGGCTGAGGAAGGTCTGGATAGAATGAAAGACTATATGAAGGAAATTGGTGTTGCCATGAATCTGTCAGAACTTGGAGTGACCCAGGAGATGATTCCGGGTATTGCAAAAGCCACGTTTATCCTGAACGGTGGGTATAAAGTGCTTACAGAGCAGGATGTTAAGGCTATTTTAAAACAGAGTATGTAAATGGAATGACAGGCTGGTCCCTGTCAGAATATATAATGGAGAATTAAAATTAGACTTTGGAGGAATTCAGTCTATTCTTACGGAGCTTGCACTTAAAGAGATATAGACGGGAGAGATTCAGGGGAGTTTAGTCCCCGAATCCTTCCCCAAAATCTATGATTTGTGTAGATACTTTCCTCTGAAATGCTTCATCATGCTCGACAAACAGCATTGTCGGTTCATATTCCATAAGCAAGTCTTCTATTTGCATACGTGAGAGGACATCAATAAAATTCAGTGGTTCATCCCAGATAAATAAATGTGCCGGTTCGCATAAGCTTTTTGCAAGAAGAACCTTTTTCTTCTGTCCTTCACTGAAATGTTCCATGTTTTTCTCAAACTGAATTCTATCAAAACCTAGTTTTCTTAATAGTGCCTTGAAAATGCTTTCATCCAACTGGTTTGACCGCGCAAACTCGGTAAGCCCCCCTCTGAGCCAGGAGGTATCCTGGGAAATATAGGATATTTTTATCCCAGAGCCTAGTTGGAAACTGCCGGTATAGGAAATGGGTTCCCCCAGAATTAATTTAATCAGACTGGTCTTTCCGCAGCCGTTTTTTCCTTTCAGGCAGGTACGGCTTCCCCGGCGTATTGAAAAACTGATATTATGGCACACATCCGTATCCCCATAGGAAATACTGACGTTCTCCATAGACAGCAGTACATCTGTATGGTAGGCAAGGGGATTCAGCTTCAAATCATCGGCCGTATCTATATTTTTCAGCAATTTTTCTTTCTCTGAAATAGCATTCTGCTGCCGGTTTTGTATGGACTTAGAGCGTTTCATCATCTTGGCTGCCTGATGGCCGATGTATCCTCTGTCAGGACGCAGTCCGCCAACTCTGGTTCCTGTTTTCGTTTTTTCAATTTTCTCTGACCATCTGCTGCTTTGTCTGGCTGAGTCTTCCAAACGGCGGATATCCTGCATGAGCCGGGCATTTTGTTCCAGTTCCAGTCTATCCTGCGCCTCTTTGTTTGCATACCAGGATGAAAAGTTTCCTTTTTGTACTTCAATATTAGTTTTATTTATGGAAAGTACATGGTTAATACAGCGGTCTAAAAAAACGCGGTCATGGGAAACCAGTATAAATCCTTTCTTGGAATTCAAATACTGGGCAACTTTTTCCCGGGCCTGGCTATCCAGATGGTTGGTGGGTTCATCGATGAGCAAAAATGCATTCTCTTTTAGGAACAGTGCTGCCAGTAAAACCTTCGTGCGTTCTCCGTTGCTGAGGGTAGAAAAAGGCCGGTAGAGAATTTCCGGGTCTGCATCCAGCAGGTTTAATTCTCTGAATATCTGCCAGCTTTCTGCTGATGGATTTATAGATTCCACAATGGATAAAGTCATATCATCCATATTTTCAACAATATAAGGAAAATAATCAAAGTCAACACTGGCTGAGATGGTTCCGCTGTAATCATATTTTCCAAGCAGAAGATTTAAAAATGTGGTCTTACCGCGCCCGTTCCTTCCGATAAAACCTAATTTCCAGTCAGTATCGATCTGGAAAGATACATTTTCAAATATATTATCGTAACTACTGTCATAAGCAAAGGTTAAATTTGATACTTGAATTCTTGACATAAGACATACCTCCAATTTTGTTTAGAATATAAAAGAAGCTGCAGAAAAGTCAATTCCTGCAGCTTCTTGATTCTATACCCTGATATAAAATGATTCCGAAAGCATTTATGCTGGAGCAAAGATGAAACATATCTTATTGAACGTTAGTTGTTCAACAGACATAAAATTTTTACTGCCAGCATTAGGATTTTACTTGCTTGTAAGGGTAAAATCACTGCTTTCAAATACGGATGGTATGTCAAAGAAGAAAATGAATGAACTTTCCTGCTGATGCATAACAAAAAGAGACAAATTTCTTTGCCGGCTTGTTTTGGTATGCATTTACGAATAAAATTAGCAAGAAAACATCTTCATTTTTTCATCTCCTGTCTTTGTAAACTATTGCCATCGTAGCAGACACATAAGGAAAAGTCAACCCCAGCAGATATTTTATTCTCTTAGAGAGTTGACTATTTTGTAAGTGTATGATAAACTCTAAATCAACAAGATATTGTTAAAAAAATAACAATTTAACCACTATTATTCAGAAAGAAGGAGGTAGCTATGAAAGCATTTGCAATGTTAGGGATTGGGAATACAGGTTGGATTGAAAAAGAGAGACCTGCTTGTGGACCTATGGATGCAATTTTGCGCCCTATAGCGCTGGCACCTTGTACATCTGATGTACATACTGTTTGGGAAGGTGCTGTAGGAGACCGGCACAACTTAATCTTAGGACACGAAGGTGTTGGTGAAGTTGTAGAGGTTGGTAATCTGGTGAAGGATTTTAAACCAGGTGATAAAGTGATTATGCCGGCGATTACTCCTGACTGGAATTCACTTGAGGCACAGGCAGGTTTTTCTATGCATTCCGGCGGCATGCTGGGAGGTTGGAAGTTTTCAAATGTAAAAGATGGTGTATTTGGCGAATTTATCCATGTAAATGACGCAGATGGCAATCTTGCACTGCTGCCCGAGGGACTGGCCCCGGAGACAGCTGCTATGTTAAGTGACATGGTACCTACCGGTCTGCACGGTTCAGAGCTGGCAAATGTACAATACGGTGATAAGGTTTGTGTCATCGGTATTGGCCCTGTAGGTTTGATGGGAGTACGCGGAGCAGTTCTGAGAGGCGCGGCAGATATCTATGCTGTTGGCTCCCGCCCCAATTGCATTGAAATTGCGAAAGAGTATGGTGCTACTGATATTATTAATTATAAGGATGGCAGCATTCTTGAACAGGTTATGGATAAGACCAATGGCAAGGGTGTGGACCGGGTGATTATTGCCGGCGGCGACTGTGATACCTTTGATGAGGCAATTAAAATGCTGAAACCAGGTGGTGTGATTGGTAATATCAACTATCTTGGTGAGGGCGAATTTGTTAAGATTCCACGTGCTGAATGGGGCGTTGGTATGGGCCACAAGACAATTGCCGGTGGTTTGATGCCAGGGGGAAGACTGCGTATGGAAAAATTGGCGGCTATGGTAATGGCAGGCCGTATTGATCCAAGCAGACTCATTACTCATCGGTTTGAAGGATTTGACAAAGTGGAAGAAGCATTAATGCTTATGAAGGATAAGCCGAGAGATTTAATTAAGCCAGTAGTTACAATTAATTGGTAGCAGGAAAGTCTGCTTCGTTGATGCTCTTTTTATAAACGAAAGAATTTAGTAAGAATAGGGATGCTGCAAAATAGATGAGAAATCTATTGGCAGCATCCCTGCTTTTCATTCCAAGATATTGATTTATAGCTGAAATGTCATAAAAATATTCAGGATCTTCTATTGATTTTACCGTAAAAGAAATGTAATCTATTATTAACAATAAAGAAGGTGAGGAATATTTATGAGTAAAATAACGGGAAAAACAAAAATGCTGGCTGTACTGGGGAGTCCTATTTCACACAGTAACTCACCTGCGATACATAATGCTGCCTTTGAAGCACTGGGACTGGATTGTGTGTATCTGGCATATGATGTGGCTCAGGATACACTGAAAGCTGCGATTGAAGGTATGAGAGCACTTGGTGCCCTGGGATTCAGTGTAACAATGCCAAATAAGCAGGTTGTTTCCGAATATCTGGATGAATTAAGCCGGGAAGCTGCTCTGTGCGGAGCGGTCAACTGCGTGTTGAATAAGGATGGAAAGCTGATTGGTTATAACACCGATGGTTTTGGTTTCATGGAAACTCTGCGTGAAAACCAGGTAGTGGTTGAAGGTGCTAAAATGACACTAATCGGAACTGGTGGAGCAAGCTCCTCGATCTGTACCCAGGCAGCTCTGGACGGGATGAAAGAAATTACTGTCTTTGGTATTAAGGATCCAACCTTTGAAAGCGGGTTAAAGCTGGCTGAGCGCATCAACAGTGAGACGAACTGTAAAGTAACAGTAACTGAACTTTCGGAAGAAGAAGCGCTGAGGCAGCATATTTTTGAAAGCTCAATTCTGGCAAATGCAACTCCGGTTGGAATGGGAAAGATGGTTGGGATGAGCCCGATCAAGGACGAAAGTGTTTTTCGTGCAGATCTGGCGGTTATGGATGTTATTTATAATCCGGAGAAATCCAAATTGCTGGAAACGGCCGAAGCACATGGTTGTAAGATTATGAACGGTAAGAATATGCTGATGTATCAGGGCGCGCGGAGTTTTGAAATCTGGACTGGAGAAAAGATGCCCCTTGATGTAGTAAAACCAATATTAGATTCACATTAAAAAATTGCCACTATACTAAGTGATTAGTATAGTGGCAATTCTTTTTTTGCATGCGGCGGGTGGCTGTGAGTCTGAAGGACGGTGTAAGCAAATCAATACTATGGGTGTGAAAGGCAAAGTGCTGCCGATAATACTCTCTCCCTTGTAGTACAAGGTTCATATAAATTTTATAAATATGACAGGAAATTAATAAAAAACATAAAAATTGCCATAATATAGTACTGCGCTATTTTATGGGAAAACAGACAAACTATCTATAAAAAATTTTGTTATGTCTGAATGATTTCTTAAATAAGGAGGAGCTTCAATTGCAGAGCTTGTTGGGAAGAATTAACTTTTATATAAATTCACCGCTTTTGCTGGTTATTTTCTTGATACTAATTGCATTGTTCTGTTTTGTTCTATTAATGCTGTATTACCGGTTTAACCACTTTTTGAAAAAAGTGCATTTTCCTGCTTGTTTCCCGGAAGAAGGAGATAAACCGGGTCCGAGCGAGTGGGAAAAGGAGATGCTTGATTTAGCGGAAAGCCACAGTGAGATCAGACTGAATGGACATAGTTTGGTTCTTAATGATTATAATCAGGCAGCCTATAAGAAACTGAATAAAATAGGAGACAGTATCTCTGCCGTATCCAACGATATCATTTCCCTGATTCCGGCAGCGCGCTGGTTCTTTGACAATTTCCAGATGCTGTACCGGGAAATTAAAAAAGTACGTACCTCGGGAACCAGCTATGCCGTATTACCGGTTCTGAAGGGAAAAGAATACCGTAACTTTCCCCGTATTTATATTGTGGCAAAAAGGATGGTGGCTCTTTCCGGCGGACACCTGAGTGAAGAAAATATTGATCTGATGCTGAAAGCTTATCAACAGAAGATATCGCTTACAGACAAGGAAATCTGGGCTTTGCCGGAAGTACTGGGCTTTTGCCTTCTTGAAGAAATCATTGTAATTGCAGATGAAATTCTTCACATAATTGATGTAAAGTCGAAAGCAGAAAAATTTCTTCAGGAAAAGCTGACAGATGAGCAGGGAGCAGCCGATATATCAGCACTGCTTTGCAAAATAGATGAGGACTTAAGGCGGAACTACTCGTTCCATGCCCATGTAATATATCTTCTGAAAAATATGTCTTTTGATGAGGCTGCCATTGAAAGATATCTGGGATATCATTTTGGTTCTATGAAAAGACAGGTGAAGTCCTCCGGCATAATCCAGGAGGAGGGAAAAATTGAATCATTTCTTGAGACAAATATCAGGACCTTAATTGTCAGCCTGAGGGATATCAATGAATTGGATGAGGAAAAATTCTTTGAAGAATATTCTTGTCTGGAGCAGATTTTATCACAGGACCCGGATGGTGTCTATTCAAAGATGGATGTGGAATCCAGGGGTATGTACCGTGGGGTCATTGTTAAATTATCGCTCCGCTATCGGCTGATGGAGGAAAAGATAGCGAAGGACTGCCTGGAGCTGGCAGTTCAGGGCAGGGAGGACCTGCATTGTTCTCATCATGTAGGAGCCTATCTTTTGGGTAAGGGTTATCCGATTCTGAAAGCAAAAGCATTAGGAAAACCGATTCCCAAAAGCATTAAAAAAAGAATGAACGTAAAGGGCCTCCTTTATTTCATTGCTCTTTTCCTTATTATTTCAGGGCTGAGTGCCTGCCTGTTCTATGCTTTCCAAATCCTGGGAGGGATGCAGAATACCAGCAGGCAGGTCATCACCCTTTTGGCAGCAATGCCGCTGTTGATAGGTATTTCTATAGAGATTACAAATTTTATATTTACCAAAAGAATTATGGTTAAGAAGATTCCTTCCCTGAACTATCTGGAAGAAATAGGCCCGGACGCAAGAACCTTTGTGGTCATGCCTGTTATTGTTTCCTCGAAGGAACAGGGCATGGAGTATATAGAACGTCTGCACAAGCATTATCTGGCAAACCGGCAGCCTAACCTTTACTTTGCGCTGCTCCTTGATTTTGAAGATTCCCCGGACGAGTTCATGGAGAAGGACAAAGTGATTGAAGACACTCTTGCTGCACGTATGAAGGAACTCAATGAGCTCCACCCGTCGGAGCACCAGCGTTTTTCCTTGTTCTTCCGCTGCCGGAAATGGAATGAAGCCGAGAACTGTTATATGGGATGGGAGCGTAAGAGAGGAAAGCTGGAAGAATTTAATAGTCTTTTAAATGGCACAAGAAAGGAAAATACCACCTTTTCTTCTATTTATTGCGACGAAAAACTTCTTACTACCTTCCGGTATGCGATTACACTGGATGCAGATACAAATCTGCTCCGTGACAACGCCTCAAAACTGGTGGGACTGATCGATCATCCTTTAAATAGGCCAATTCTGGATACTGCATGTCAGAAAGTAACGGAGGGTTATGTCATCATTCAGCCTTCGGTAAGAAATCATATTGTAGATAAGGACGGCAGCAGGTTTACGAAAATATTCGGAGGAGAATCCGGGCTTGCCCATTATGGAGCCGCAATATCAGACAGCTACCAGGATATTTTCGACGAAGGAATCTATATTGGGAAAGGCATCTATGATATTAAAACCTTTCACAAGGTGCTTCATAATAAAATACCTGAAAACCGGATTCTCAGCCATGACCTTTTTGAGAGCTGCTATGCACGGACGGCTTTTTCCAGCACAGCCAAGATTATGGATAATTTCCCAAACAGTGTTTTATCCTTTCTTAAAAGGGAACACCGGTGGCTGCGCGGGGACTGGCAGCTGCTGCCCTGGCTGTTTCTGAAGACCTCGGACGGAAGAAAGTTAGGTGCATTGTCAAAATGGAAAATCTTTGACAATATGAGAAGAAGCCTGGTGCCCCTGAGTAAGACTCTGTTTGTATTGCTGAATCTGGCATGGATGCCCAAAGCATATTATCTTTGGCTGCCCTTTATTTTCTTTAATGATATATTTACCCTGGTGATTTTGTTGTTTACAGTGATTACCCAGAAACTCGCCCGGCCGCAGCTGGCCTTTGTTTATAAAGGTTTCTTAAAGGAACTTGCTGCGAAGCTGGAAAGAGCATTCCTGGAGTTTGT
Source organism: Faecalicatena contorta (assembly GCF_003149105.1). Classification (GTDB taxonomy): domain Bacteria; phylum Bacillota; class Clostridia; order Lachnospirales; family Lachnospiraceae; genus Muricomes; species Muricomes contortus_C. The sequence continues at coordinate 291,358 of NZ_QGDS01000002.1, forward strand.
CATCACGCCCTACCGTGCTTATATAGCATCCGATGCAATTGTCAGAACTATGTACCGGATATTTATCAGCAAAAAAAATCTGCTTCACTGGAATACGGCAGAAGCGGTAGATGCCTCTATTGTTAATACGAGAAAAGGGTATTTTCTTACCATGTGGAGTTCTCTTCTTCCGGCGGCTGTGCTTATTATCATTTTATTTATGGGATATCTGAACCCGGCAGGAATGGTTCTGACAGCAATCCTAATTGCCGTCTGGAGCCTCGCCTTTGAGATTGCATACCAGATTAGCCGGCCGGAGGAGAAGCTTCATTCGAGGGATAAAAAACAGGACAGTGAGCTGCTCCTGGATACTGCACGCAGAACCTGGCAGTTTTTTAAAGAACTGTCCACAAAGGAAAATAACTGGCTCTGTCCGGATAATTACCAGATTTCAGTGGTTGAAAAGATCAGCGATAAAACATCGCCCACCAATGTGGGACTTCAGTTTCTGGCAATTCTGTCAGCCAGGGATTTGGGGTTTGAAACTCTCAGCTCTACAGTTGAAGCCGTGGAAAACCTGATGGAAACGGTTCAAAAAATGCCGAAATGGAAAGGACATCTTTATAACTGGTATCATATTCAAACGCTGGAGGTGCTGGACCCTGCCTATATATCAACCGTAGACAGCGGTAATTTCCTGGGACATTTAGTCGCCTTAAAAAACGGACTTTTAGAACAGATTGACAAAGCGGTTTACCCCGATAAGTTTCTGTCTGAGCTTAGGATTGCGGTAGAAAACTGCAATGAGGAACTACAGATAAGAACAGGCAAGCCCGCCGCAGATGGGCTCAGGGAGGAATATCAACGGATAGGTGACCTGATAGAAGATCTTGCGGATATCTGGGAAAACTTAAACGAGAGGGATCTTAAACCGCCTGTAGATTACCCCTGGACCAGACAGTTAATGAATCACATTGACAGTATCGTCCATGAGGCTGCGGCTCTGGAACTGAAGGAAGAGAGCTTTTCTTCGTACCCTGCGCTCAGCCATACTGGGCTGGAGGTCAATAAATTTGCCAACAGCATGATTGACCGGATTAAAGCACTCAGTAATAAAATTGACAGTATTTTAGAAGAAGTTGATTTCCAATTTTTATTTAACGAAAACAGAATGCTGTTTCATATTGGATATCATGTATCCTCCCACACGCTGGATGACGGCTGTTATGACCTGATGGCATCGGAATCGGCACTTACAAGTCTTCTTGCCATAGCCTTGGGTGAAGTGCCGTTAAAACACTGGTACAAGCTGGGAAGACCTCTGACCGTTGTCAAGGGCATTCCGTGCTTCGTATCATGGAGCGGTACAATGTTTGAATATCTGATGCCAAATCTTGTATTTAAGGAATATGAAGGGTCCGTCTACGCGGAGACTTCCAGGGCAGCGGTACTCCAGCATATGAAGTATGCAAAGGAGGCAGAAATACCCTGGGGGATATCAGAATCTCAGTATTATCGTTTTGATTTAAACTCCAATTACCAGTACAAAGCCTTCGGTGTACCAAAGCTCAGGCTCCAGCCGGTCCGTAAGGATTCCCTGGTAGTTGCTCCTTATGCAACGATGCTGGCGCTGGATGTCGCAGAAGAGGAATGTATGCAAAATTTAAAAAAGCTGAAGGAATTAGGCGCTTTCGGAGTTTATGGTTTTTATGAGTCTGTTGATTTTAACGTGCCAAATTCTGTGGAACTAACACCTTATTGCATTGTAAAATCATACATGGCGCATCATCAGGGGATGAATCTGGCTGCCATTAATAATTATCTGAATGAGGGCATACTTCGGGAGAGGTTTCATGCGGAAATGATGATAAAAACATCAGAAGTCTTGCTGGAAGAGAAACGCGACTCCTACTTGGTTTCCATTGCCAAACAGGGATATACAATAAAAATCGGAAAGCCCCTTTTTAAGGAAAACATTTACAGTAACCGATATGTCAATCGTGCAGGCGTGAATCCGCCGGTTGTAAATTATCTGTCAAATGGCAAATATTCATTGATGATAACGACTGATGGGGATGGCCTCAGTAAATATAAGGACCGGATGCTTTACCGCTGGAAATCGGATATTTACGCAAATACAGGCAATTATATCTATATCAAAGATATAAAGCAAGGGAAGTTTTGGAGTACCACTTATCATCCTACAAGAAGGACACCCGAGGATTACCATGTAGTCTTCTACCCTCACCAGGCGGAATTTAAACGCAGGGACGGGGATATTTCAACACACATGATTGTCAGCCTGGATGCGGACCATAACTTTGAGATACGCAAGGTTATATTTACCAATCACGGGAATGAGGAGAAGCAGCTGGAAGTTACCAGCTATCTGGAAGTGGTAGATGATACCCATCTGGCAGAGTTAAGCCACCCTGCATTTAATAAGTTATTTCTGGAAAGTGAGTATCTGGAAGAGCAGGAAATCTTCCTTTCAAAAAGGCGGAGGAAAAGGGAGACTGATAATCCATATGTAATGCATATGGTAAAGACAGGAGCGAAGCTGTGTAAAAAATTAGAATACGAAAATGATCGAAAACGCTTTATCGGAAGAAATAATACCTTGGAAAATCCGGATTCTGTAGTTAACAGTATTTCTTTTTTCAATAATTCAGGTTTTTGTAATGATCCTATTATGAGTCTGCGGGCACAGCTGTGCATAGAAGCAGGTGAAACTGCCTGCATTTCTTTCATTACCGGAGTGTGCAGCAGTAAAGAGGAAGCAATAAAAATCGCGGCGGAATTGGATGTAAGTTACCGTATTGATGATGTTCTGGAGAAATTCAGGCTCCAAACAAACCTGGAGTTAAAGTATCTGGAGATTACCAGAACCCAGCTGAATGCATTTCAGGATTTAATCAGCCCGGTCTTTTATCCTGCGGGCATTTACCGTGGGCCGGATGAAAATATAAGACGGAACTTTATGAATCAGAGTTTCTTATGGAAGTTTGGCATATCCGGCGATAATCCCATATTACTTTTAATGGTACGGTCCATAAGAGAGGAAAGAATTGTGAAGGATGTATTAAAGGCTTACGAATATCTGAGAATCAACCGTGTTATGGTGGATCTGGTTATCCTGATTGATTCAAAACATGGTTATCTTCAGGCTGTGGATGAATTAATCAGGGATATGACAAGCTCTCTTCGGATTTATGATTCCGGCAGAGAAAAACCCAGCTTTTTTACACTGCACACGTATGAGATGAAACCGGCAGAGATTGACTTGCTGTATACGGTGGCTCGGGTTGTATTTTCAGAGAAGACTGGGATTTATTTTACCAATAGAAAAGAAAATCTGCATGAGTTACTCGAGGAATATTAAGTTTTAAGGAGGAAGAGGCTTTGGACACAGCATATGCACCAACAACACAGGAGAAGGAAACGGAAGATTATGAGTTTTTTAATGGCTTCGGGGCATTTACCTGTGAGGGCAGGGAATATGAAATTTTGCTGGAGGGCGATAACAGACCGCCTGCACCCTGGATTAATGTTGTCTCAAACAAGAGTTTTGGATTCCAGATATCGGAGTCGGGCGGGGGCTTTACCTGGAGTACAAACAGCAGAGAAAATAAGCTTACGCCCTGGTCCAACGACCCGGTAAGTGACAGCGCTTCCGAGGCAATCTATATTATGGATGAAATAACCGGTGAGGTAATGACTCCCATGTCTCTGGGAAGGTCTGACAGGGGCATTTACCGGGTAAGACATGGCTTTGGATATAGCAGGTTCCTTCATGAGGAAGCACTCATTGACCAGGAGCTGACGGTTTTTACCCCTTTGGATGAGTCATTGAAGCTATGGAGCCTTAAGCTGACGAATCGTTCCGATAAAGTGAAATATTTAAGTCTGACCTATTATGTGGAATGGGTTATAGGCACCCAAAGGGAGCACACCAATCCCTATATTCTGACCACCTATGACAATGAGCATGAATGTTTATATGCCAAGAACATTTATACTATGAATTTTCAAAACAACTATTCCTACCTGTTTTCCAGTGAAACAATTGCCGGTTATACCGGCGACAGACAGGAGTTTTTGGGGAGGAGGGGCAGCATCAGGGAACCCCGGGGAGCGGAAGTCAAGCTGTCCTGCAATACGGGGGTATGCTATGATCCTTGCGGAGCAATTCAGGTATCCATAGCGATACAGCCCCAGGAGAGTAAGACGGTATTATTTGGGCTGGGGCAGAGCAGCAGTTTTGGCGAAATATACAAAATGAAAGACAAGTACAGGGAGGCAGCCGCCGCTGATAAGGAGCTTGACCGGGTGAGAGCCTATTGGGACGGATTATTAGGGACAGTGCAGGTAAAAACGAAGGACAGGACAGTGGATATCCTGGTTAACGGCTGGCTGCTCTATCAGACGGTGTCCTGCCGTATTCAGGCGAGGGCAGGCTTTTATCAATGCGGAGGAGCTTATGGGTACCGTGACCAGCTTCAGGATGCCCTTTCCCTTCTCTTTACAGATTCAAGTTTTCTGCGCAGGCAAATTTTAATTGCCTGCAGCAGGCAGTTTGAGGAAGGGGATGTCCAGCATTGGTGGCATCCTCCAATGGGGACCGGGGTAAGAACGAGAATAACCGATGACTTACTATGGCTGCCTTATTGCACCGCTGCCTATATCCGAAGCACCGGAGATGCCACAATTTTAAAAGAAACGGTACCTTACATTAAGGGTCCAATGCTTAAGGAAGAACAGCAGGAGGCTATGTTTATCCCTGAGATATCTCAGTGTTCCGATAATGTTTATAATCATTGTAAAAAAGCTATCGACCGGACCTGTTTCGGAGAACATGGACTTCCCCTTATGGGTGGAGGGGACTGGAATGACGGTATGAATGAGGTGGGAATGCTGGGGAAGGGAGAGAGTGTCTGGCTAGCCTGGTTTTTGTATACCGTATTGGGTGACTTCATTCCTTTGTGCAATCAGGAAGACGATGGGGCCTACGGCAGGGAACTGGAGGAGAAACGGGAAGCGCTGCTTCAAAACATTGAAGAACACGCCTGGGATGGAGAGTGGTATCTCCGTGCCTTTTACGATGACGGCACAAAGCTCGGTTCAAATGAAAACGATGAGTGCAGAATAGATTCCATCAGCCAGTCCTGGAGCGTGATATCAAAGGGGGCAAAAGAGGAGAGGGCGAAAACAGCAATGCAGTCGGCATGGCGCTATCTGGTAAAGGAGGAGGAAGCCCTTTCCCTGCTTTTGGCGCCGCCCTTTAATAAGACAAACAAAAATCCAGGCTATATCAAAAATTATATCCCCGGCATACGGGAAAACGGAGGCCAGTATACCCATGCGGCGGCTTGGCTGGCCATTGCCGCATCCATGCAGCAGGACTATCAGATGGCTCAAACTCTGTTCACTATACTGAACCCTATTCACGTTACGCAAGACAGGAAAGATGTGCTCAGATACGAGAAAGAACCATATGTAATGACAGCGGATATATCCCTCAGCCCGCCCTATACCGGAAGAGGGGGCTGGAGCTGGTACACGGGTTCCGCAGGCTGGATGTATCAGGGGCTGTTAAGCTGGTTTCTGGGTATTCGGAAAGAGGGGAATGAGCTGATTATTGATCCGGCGACTCCTGCAAGTTTCGGAGAGTTCTCCATTGAATATAAGTACGGGGGGTCTCTCTACGAGATTAGCGTTGAAAGCAGAAGCAAGGGAAGGCTGACAACAGAAGCAGTTACTGTGGATGACAGGTTGATTCAGGGGAACAGAGTTTTGTTGGAGGATGACGGAAAAATTCATCGGATTATTGTATAGCGCCTCAGGATATATTGAAATTAAAAATAAAACAATAATACTCACCGGTTTGCAGAAATATGTTACAATAAAATAATTATTTATTATTTTTATTAGAGGAGGTTCTGCATGTCATTACAGTTTATTTTTGGAAATTCCGGTGCAGGGAAATCCTATTATTTATATCAAAAAGTTATTGAGGAATCTATGAAGAATCCGGACAAGAATTATCTTGTTTTGGTGCCGGAGCAGTTTACGATGCAGACCCAGAAAGATTTGTGTGTGATGCATCCCCGTCATGGGATTATGAATATCGATGTTTTAAGTTTCGGCAGGCTTGCCCACCGTGTTTTTGAAGAGATTGGCGGGGATGTGAAACAAGTTCTGGATGATGAGGGAAAAAACTTAATTCTGCGTAAAATTGCAGGTGATTATGAGGATGAGCTGAGGGTTTTGCGCGGAAACCTGAAGAAGCAGGGATATATCAGTGAGGTGAAGTCCGTGATTTCGGAGTTTACCCAGTATGGAATCGGGCCGGAAAAGCTGGACGAATTTATAGAGGATCTGGGACAAGACAGCCATCTTTATTATAAGCTTGAGGATATCAGGAAGGTCTACGAAGGTTTTGAAAACTACCTTGCTGATAAATATATTACAAAAGAAGAATTGCTGGATGTACTCAGTGAGGCGGTGCCTAAGTCTGCACTTTTGCAGAAAAGTGTGATAGTGCTGGATGGATTTACCGGGTTTACGCCGGTTCAGAATAAGCTTTTAGGGGAACTGATGAAAACTTGTGAGAAAGTCATGGTCACGGTACTGATGGATGGACGTGAAGATCCGTATATGTACCGGCACCCTTACCAGTTATTTGCACTGAGTAAACAAATGGTGACAGGGTTGGTGCAGATTGCAAGGGAACGCCGGGTTGAGATAGAGGAGGAAGTCCGCCTGTATCACAAACCGGTGTACCGTTTTCGGAATAATGAGACATTGGGGTTCCTGGAATCTGAGCTGTTCCGGTACTCAAAAAAGCAATACGAAAAGAAGCAGGATGCCCTCACAGTCCATGCGGCAAGAAATCCCAGGCAGGAGGCGGAATATGTAGCATCCCAGATCCGGCGTCTGGTGAGAGCGGAGAGTTTACGCTACAGGGATATTGCGGTCATAGCAGGTGATTTGAATACCTATGCCGTACATATGGAAAAGGCTTGTGATATTTATGAAATCCCAGTATTCATGGATCATAAAAAAAGTATTCTACTGAATGCCTTTGTGGAATATTTGAGGAGCCTTCTTGCTATGGCAGAACAGAATTTTTCCTATGAAAGTGTATTTCGCTTTCTGCGTACCGGTATGAGCGGATTCAGCCGCCGGGAAGTGGATATGATGGAAAACTATGTACTGGCATTAGGATTGAAGGGATATAAAAAATGGCAGGCGGCATGGGTGAGACGTACTTCCGGTATGGATGGAGACGTACTGGCGGCCTTAAATGGGCTGCGGGTCCGTTTTGTGGAACAGATAGATTCACTGGTGTACGTGCTGAAACAGCGGAATAAAACTGTAGGGGATGTTACGGCGGCAGTGTATGAGTTTTTAGCCGGGCAGCAGATCCAGGTCCGGTTAAAAGAGATGGAAAATAAGTTTCAGGAGCAGGGGGAGCTGGCATTAGCAAAAGAATATGCACAGATATACCGGATTACCATTGAATTGTTTGACAAGTTTGTGGAGCTTCTAGGGGAAGAGCGGATTTCTTTAAAAGAATATTGTGAGCTGCTGGATGCAGGACTTACGGAAGCCAAAGTTGGCGTGATTCCTCCCAGTCTGGACCAGGTGGTTATTGGAGATGTGGAGCGGACACGTCTAAAGGATGTGAAAGCGCTGTTTTTTATTGGGGCAAATGATACCCTGCTTCCGGGAAACCTGGGACAGGGGGGACTGCTGTCTGAGCGGGACCGGGAGCACTTTGCGGAACAGAAAATCAGTCTTTCTCCCGGAGCAAAGGAAAAGACCTACATACAAAAGTTTTATTTATATATGAATCTGACGAAGCCTACAGAATACCTGTCACTTTCCTTTTCCAAGGTTTCGGCGGAAGGAAAAACCCTGCGCCCTGCCTATTTGATACAGGATATTCTAAGGCTCTATCCCTCACTGAAAATCATAGATGAGGATAAGAAAAGCCTGGCTGAGACAGAGCTGACATGGAAGACTGCAGAGGCCTGCCTGGTGCAGGGGCTTCGTGACAGAAGAGCGGGACTTTCAGAAGAATGGAGGGAACTTTATACCTGGTATGCGAAGAAGAACTCTGTAGATAGGATACTGGATGCAGCATTTTTCAAAAAAGAGCCGGGCAGGCTGGGGCAAGGGGTGGCAGAACAGATCTATGGGGATGCTTCCCGGTTTAGTGTGACCCGGCTGGAGCGTTTTGCTTCCTGTGCTTACGCCCATTTTCTTACATATGGGCTGCGCCTTTCAGACCGGGAGCAGTATCAGTTTGAGGCTATGGACCTGGGGAATATTGCTCATCAGTCTATGGAACGTTTTTCCAAAAAGGCAGATGCAAGTCAGACAGCATGGACCGGGATGGAGGAAGAGCTGCGCAGTCAATTGATTGAGGAAAGTGTGGAAGAAAGTATTGCAGATTATGGGAATACAGTTCTTTACAGCACTGCACGCAACGAATATATGATAACACGGATTAAAAAGCTGATTCACCGTTCTGTGTGGGCTCTGACCGAGCAGTTGAAAAAAGGAGATTTTGTTCCCAGTGGTTATGAAATGAAGTTCGGCAGTGGTAAAATTGACAGAATTGACACTTGCGAAGATGAAAATAAAATATATGTAAAGGTTACAGATTACAAGACCGGCTCCAAGAATTTTGATATTACTGCATTTTACCACGGCCTGCAGATGCAGCTTCCCGTGTATCTGAATGCGGCTTTGGATATGGAGCGGAAAAAGCACCCGGAGCAAGAGATACTTCCGGCAGGGGTCTTCTATTACAGAATGAAAGACCCAATTGTGGAAAAAGAGAAAAATGAATCCCTTTTGGAAGAAAAGCTGCTGAAAGAACTGAAGCTGGATGGACTTGTGAACGCGGATGATACGGTTATCAGACATTTAGAACGGGATCTGAGCGGAAATTCCAATCTGATACCCGTGGGGAAGAATAAAGACGGCAGCCTGAGCCGTTATTCCAAGGTACTTTCTCCAGAAGAATTTGGAATACTTCTAGATTACACGAAGAGAAAAGAGCAGGCGTTAAAGGATAGAATTCTAAGCGGGGAAACTGCCGCCCAGCCTTATGAGCTGGGAACTGAGACGGGGTGTGATTACTGTGCATACAGAGATATCTGCGGATTCGATCCCCGGCTTACGGGCTATGAATATCAAAGTATGGAGAAGCTTGGAAGGCAGGAGATTGTGGAAAAAATGAAACAAATGGGAGAGGAGCAGGACGATGGGCGTGAAATGGACCAGTGAACAGCAGAAGGTCATTGACTTGAGAAACCGTAATATTTTGGTTTCGGCGGCAGCCGGTTCCGGGAAGACTGCAGTGCTTGTAGAGCGGATTATTCAGATGTTGACAGATGAGGATAATCCAGTAAATGTGGATAAGCTTTTGATTGTGACATTTACAGAGGCTGCAGCAGCAGAAATGAAGGAACGTATCCGGGAGGCAGTTGAAAAGAAATTGGAAGAACACCCCGGGAATGTCCACCTGCAGCGGCAGGCTACTCTGATACACAGCGCACAAATTACAACGATACATAGCTTCTGTCTTTCTGTAATACGGGATCATTTTCATGTGCTGGATATTGACCCGGGTTTCCGGATTGGAGAGGAAGGGGAATTAAAGCTGCTGAAACAGGATGTCCTGGACGAATTACTGGAAGAACGCTATATAGACGCCGGGACAGACTTTCTGGAGTTTGTGGAGAAATTCAGTACAGGGCGCAATGATAAGAAAATAGAAGAAGTTATCTTAAAGCTTTATGAGTATTCCAGAAGTTATCCCCAGCCGGATGTATGGCTGGAGAGCTGTGCAAAAAGCTACGAAACGGAGGCTGAAAACTCTTCCTGCATAGAGCGTGTAGAAGAACTGGTGAGGCAAAAGTCGGAGGATATGCTGTATATTTTGGATGAGGGGCTCCGGGTATGTGACATGCCGGACGGTCCTTATATGTATGGCGAGATGCTGGAATCTGATAAACTGATTTTTTCCAATCTGTTAAAGGCAGAAAACTTTGAAGCTATGTACCAGAGGATTCAGGGAATTAGCTGGAAGCGGCTCTCCACGAAGAAAGACGAAACGGTGGATAGGTCTAAAAGAGAACGGGTGAAGGCGCTGCGTGAAAAAGTTAAGAAGATGGCAAAGGATATTACAGAAACGTATTTTTACGAAGAACCAGAAGAAATTTTCCTTGATATGGAAGAATCTGCGGATACTATGCGGGTTATCACTGGACTTGTGAAAGAGTTCGCAGCCGCATTTTCGGAAAAGAAGCAGAGTAAAAATATGATTGACTTCAGTGATATGGAGCAGTTTGCAATGCAAATCCTGACTGAAGAGGGGGAAGACGGACTGGTTCCATCACCGGCAGCAAAAGAATATCAAGAGCGGTTTGTAGAGGTCATGATTGATGAATACCAGGACAGCAACCTGATTCAGGAAGCAATTTTAACCAGTGTGTCTACGGTCAGCAAAGGGGAAAATAATATATTTATGGTGGGGGACGTAAAACAGAGTATCTACCGTTTTCGTCTCTCCAGGCCTGAACTGTTTATGGAGAAATATGATACATACAGCCAGGAGGAGGGCAGCAGGCAGAGAATTGACCTGCATAAAAACTTCCGGAGCAGGGAAGAGGTTTTAACCAGTGTAAATTTTATTTTTGAGCAGATTATGCGAAAAGAGTTAGGCGGAATCCTTTACGACGAGGAAGCCGCACTTTGCCCCGGTGCATCCTATGAGCCACAGACGGACGGGGCGGGAGAAAGCATTTACCAGACGGAGCTCCTTTTGGTTGACACTTCGGAACCGGAAATCAAAGAGGCGGCAGATGCAGAACCGGAAGAGAGAAAGCAGAAGGGGGGAATCCGCCGGGAGATGGAAGCACGGGCTGTGGCACGCCGCATCAAGGAGCTTCTGCAAAGTGGAAGGGTGCTGGACAAGGCATCCGGGGCATACCGTGCCCCTAAATATGGAGATATAGTAATTCTAACCAGAAGTATAAAGGGCTGGGCGGATGTGTTCGCAGCAGTATTAGGTGAAGAAGGGATTCCTGCATATGCAGGCAGCCGGGAGGGATATTTTGAAACCTATGAGGTAAGTGTTCTGCTGGATTATTTGAAGATATTGGATAACTTTATGCAGGAACTGCCATTGACGGCTATTTTAACCTCTCCATTTGTGGGGCTGGAGGCAGAACAGCTTGCAGCTATCCGGAATGCTTATCCGGATATGGCCTTTCATGAGGCAGTACTGGAATATGCTTCTGGAGAGTCATATGAAGGGCATTTGCAGGACGTTCTGAAAGAATTTTTGGAGACTCTGAATCATTTTCGGGAAATGGTTCCTTATACTGCTATTCATGATTTATTATGGCATATCATTGAAGATACCGGATATGGAACGTTTATTGCGGCAATGCCAGGAGGCGCACAGCGTACGGCGAATGTGGAAATGCTGGTGGAAAAGGCGGCTGCGTTCGAGGGAACAAGTTATAAAGGACTGTTTAATTTTGTACGATATATCGGACAGTTAAAAAAGTACGATGTGGATTATGGAGAAGCGAATATTGCGGATGAGCAGTCGGATACGGTCCGTATAATGACAATTCATAAGAGTAAGGGACTGGAATTTCCCATTGTATTTGTATGTGGTATGGGAAAACAGTTTAACACCCAGGACGTTAAGAGCAGTATCGTAATCCATCCGAAATGGGGCGTGGGCATTGATGCTATTGATTTGGAAAAAAGAACAAAAATCCCAACCATTTTGAAAAAGGTTATCCAGGAAGAAATTATGCGGGAAAGCCTGGGGGAAGAACTGAGAGTATTATATGTGGCATTGACGCGGGCGAAGGAGAAGTTGATTATAACAGGTGAACTGTCTGATGCTGCTGAGGTGCTTGAGCAGTACCAGACACAAAATCATGGAGAAAAAGGATCTCCTTTACCTTATTATGTGCTGGCAGGTGCGCGTTCCTATCTGGACTGGATTTTGCCTGTTATTCCAAAGCTCTCGGGGGAAGTTCCCTTTCAGGTGCATGTAGCAGACTGCTGGAATGTGGCTGTGTCGGACTGCGTGGAAACTCAGACGGAGAGTCTTGCCAGGGATGTGCTGGAGCATTGGAATACGGATGCCATTTATCATCCTCAGCTTCATAGCAAATTAAAGGAGCAGCTGGAGTATTCCTATCCTTATGAAGAGGAAGGAAGACTGAAGATGAAATTTACCGTATCCGAATTGAAAAAACACACCTATTTGTCGGAGGAAGCGGGAGAAGAATTATATGAAGAGCCAGAGGTAATACCGCTTTTGCCCAGATTTTTGAAGGAAGAAACAAAACTGACCGGGGCATCCCGGGGAAGCGCTTATCATAAACTGTTAGAACTTCTGGATTTTGCCCGGGAATACAATGAGGAGACACTGGAAGAGGAGACGGTCCGGCTGGAAACTCAGGGAAAGCTCTCGAAAGATATGGCGGAGAGTATATCTGTTCTGGACATACTTAAGTTCTTACATTGTACAGGTGGAAGGCGCATGCATCAGGCGGCGCAAAAGAATCTTCTGAAAAAAGAACAGCCCTTTGTGCTTGGAGTAGATGCGGCTGAAATTTATCCCGGGGAAGAAAGCACAGAGATAATCTTGGTGCAGGGAATCATTGATGCGTATTTCGAGGAAAACGGCGAACTTGTTGTGCTGGATTATAAGACAGACAAAGTGAAATCGGGTCTGGAGCTGAAAGAAAAGTATCATGCCCAGCTGGACTATTATGCAAAGGCATTGGAACAGCTTCTGGGGAAAAAGGTAAAAGAAAAAATTATCTACTCCTTTACTTTGGGAGAGGAGATACAGGTATAGGGGCAGATTCCGGCGAAGTCCGGGGTATAGTTGGCACAGAAAGGAAGAGCAATGCGGTATTTATATATCATCATAATGATTATGAATTTTATTACCTTTTTCGTTTACGGAGAAGACAAGAGAAGGGCACGGAAAGGCGGGTGGAGGATTCCTGAAAAAACTTTGCTCCTTCTGGCGCTGCTGGGAGGAGGTGCCGGAGCGCTTTTGGGGATGAGGGTCTTTCATCACAAAACGCAGAAAGCGCTGTTTAAAATAGGAGTACCCTGCATATTGATTTTCCAGGTCATAGTTTTGGGATGGAGTTTTAGGGTACATTAAAGTGAACAGTCAATTTGCAAATATTTCTGCCCTTTTGAATAGTTACAAGAAATCAATTTTAATAATGTCTATATTTCTTCTGAATCCTGTCGATATAATAAATATAGAATATGTTCATAAAGTAAAGAAACGCAGATACCTTATTATGTTCAGAGGAGAAAACTTATGAAAGAAAAAAACAGAAAAGGATTGTTCGGCTTTTTTCAAAATTCAAGGAACTCCCGTAATACACCGGAAGAAACCTTGGATTCTTCTGCAGTTTCACTGGAGGAGACAGCAGAAAAGACCGCCGGAGATGAAGCAGTTGATGCAGCAGCTCAGGAAGGATCTTCTCCGTCAGCAGAACAAATTCCTCCCCTTCCGCCTATATGGGAGCCATCTGACGACCCGCGTCTTGTCCGTATTAATGAAGACATATTAAATATTGAACGTGATCAGTTTGCATTAAAAGCTCAATCCTTGTCGGATGCTTTTAGACGTATGGCAGATGCCCCGCGGGAAGACAATGTGAAAGAGCCGGAGCCAGTAGCTGCAAAGCCTCAGATTTATATTTCAAAGGATGGCATGGCTGCATGGATTTATGTCATCCCCCCTTTTCATAATGGGAAAGATATAAGTGAAGAGGATTTAATATCCTTTCTTTCGCAAAACCGGGTGACAACGGGGATTTTAGAGGATGCTCTCAAGACAATCGTCAGGGAGCACATTTACGACCAGCCCGTTTTGGTTGCCAAAGGGATATTGGCTATCAATGGAATTGATGGCTTCGTCAAGGAAAATTTTGAGAGGGTTCTGCAACTTGAGTTTGAAGAAGATGAAAGAGGCTCAGTTGATTATAAGCATCAGAATAACATTCAATCTGTAAAAAAAGGAGATGTCATTTGTGAAATTACCCATGCAGTGCCTGGAGTCAATGGTACGAATGTAATGGGGAAACCATATCTATGTGAGAAAAAGGGTTCAGAAGCTACTGTTCCTGCCGGACGTAATACTGTGTTAAATGAAGACGGCACATTATTGATTTCTCAAAAGACAGGACATGTTACATTTGCAAACGGGAAATTCCAGATAGAAGCAATCTTGAAAGTTAACGGAAATGTTGACAACACCACGGGAAATCTAAACTATGACGGTGACATTTTTATCGGCGGAGATGTGAGAAATGGTTTTTCAGTGAAAGCCAGCGGAAGCGTTGATATCCGCGGCTCTGTAGAGGGTGCCCGGATTACGGCCGGCGGCCCTATCAGCATTGCCCGCGGCATGTCAGGAAACGGCCGGGGGGTACTGACTTCCGATTCTCATATAAAATGCCGGTATTTAGAGCATTGTATTGTAACGGCCAAAGGAAATGTATACGCAGAAAGTATTATTAATTCCAAGGTAGAAAGTGATCAGGATATTGTAGTGACCTCTGGTGTAGGTGCTATTATAGGAGGAACTCTGTTGGCTGCAAATAACATTAATGCCAATCTGATCGGTTCTAAAGTACGAAGGCTTATGACAGAACTGACGATTGCCAACACCCCTAAAAGTGTGGAAGAAATGGAACTTTTGACGAAGGAATTAAAACAACTTCATCATAATGTGTCTGAGCTAAGGAAAAATAGCCTCTATCTTGAGACTTCTCACAGAGAAGATAAGGAGCAGATGTTTGAGCAGTTGAAGCAGGCAATAGAGTCACTGGAAAAGAGGGAACAGGAAATAAACATACGTTTAGAGGAATTAAGAACAGACGATAAAACTCAGATTGGGTTAATCCAGTGCCGGCAGCTTCTCCCAGTTGTTCGTATCCGGATAGGTAATGCCAGTCTTTTAGTCAATGAAGAGCATTCCTGCGGCAGAATCTACAGAAGCAGTGAAGGCGAAATAATCATTGGAAGCAGGTAGGCTCCGAGAGGTAACTTAAGAGAAAAGGAGAGATATCTTATGAAAAAGAGGGTTATGATTGTTGATGATTCTATTGTGGCGCGTAATGAAATCGAAAATCTGCTGGCAGGAACGGAGTTTAATGTAATCAGTCACTACCGGAGTGGAGAAGAGGCCCTGGAAGTCTATGGGAAAGAAAGACCTGATATTATAACTATGGATATCATTATGCCGGGAATGGATGGCATCGAAACCTCCAGGCAGCTATTGAGACGCTACCCGAAGGCCGGGCTTATTATAATCAGTTCACTGGCTTATGATGAGACAATTGAAATGGTAAAGTCTCTGGGAGCTTCAATTCCCTTTGTATTCAAACCCATTAAGAAATCTTATTTTATATCAGCTTTGCTGGATGTTTGCGATTCTCGTTTAAAATAATAAAACAATTCATAAAAAAGTGGGTTAAACCCACTTTTTTTTATATAATCGGAAACTATGTTCCCGATTATATAAAAACCCTCCGGGGCATACACATTACATGCATAAGGAAAATAATTGTTACTGTAAAAAAAATATATAATAATGATTGACAGATTATATTATACGTAATATAATATAGAAAAGAAAATAATATTAAAGGAGTGATAATATGGTATTCAACACCGGAGCAGCATTGCTGGACGCAATTGTGCTGGCAGTTGTGTCACGGGATAAGGAAGGCACTTATGGCTACAAGATTACCCAAGATGTACGCAGAGTCATTGATGTATCGGAATCAACCCTGTATCCTGTACTCAGGCGGCTGCAGAAGGATGAATGTCTGGAAGTATATGACAGGCAGTTTGATGGAAGGAACAGGAGATATTATAAGGTGACAGAGAAAGGAATGGCACAGTTGAATCTATATAAAGTTGAATGGAAGAATTATTCCAGAAAGATTCATGAGATATTTGAGGGAGGTGTAGCAGTATGAATCAAAAGGAGTTCATGGAAAGGCTTGAAAAGCTGCTTTCCCGTATTTCAATAGAGGAAAGGGATGAAGCCCTGCAATATTATAAAAATTATTTTGAAGATGCCGGGGAGGAAAATGAAGCACAGGTAATCAGTGAGCTGGGAAGCCCGGAAAAAGTAGCTGCCACAATTATGGAAGATTTGAAAAGTGGAAGCCGGGAAGAAGGAGAGTTTACTGAAAATGGCTACAGTGATGCCAGATTTGAAAAAAAGGAAAGCCCGGCGCGCAGAGAAAGAGCATATAAAAAGACGGATAGTGGATATACTTATTATGATGGAGAACAACAGCAATCCTATGGAGACAATCACAGAGGGAGCATACCTCCGAGAACAAGCCGGATGCTGAAGATTATTTTGGTCATTTTAATTGCCCTGGTCGTAATTCCATTTGCCTGGCCACTTCTGATTGGATGTGTGGCACTGGTTATAGGACTTGTATGCGCAGCATTTGGATTATTCGCAGGCCTGGTAATTGGTTCTGTAGCCCTGATGGCAGCAGGTCTCATTATTTTCATTGCAGGACTGACAAAGCTGCTGGCAGCACTTCCTGTTGCTCTTCTTACCAGTGGTTCAGGATTGATTATCTTTGTACTGGGGTTAATTGCCACTGTAGCAACTGTGAAGCTTTGTATTGTAATGTATCCTGCAATGATCAGGGGAATTATAACAATCTGCCGCTGGCCGTTTCATAGAAAGGCGGTGCAGTAGAGTATGAGAGCAAGATGGAAAGTTTTTTGGGTTGTATGCGCCTGCCTTATAGGCATTGGAATAGTATTTTGCATTGTGGGAGCAGGGATGGGAGCTACCATATCAGGAATCCGCACACTATATGGAACAGACTCAATATATTATAGACTAAATCCGTATGACTGGGATGATTCTATAGAAGATTTTAACTATTATGACAGTGATAATTATGTTCAGGGAGATGAGGAGGATGTATCAAGTTTTACCGATATAGACGGACTTCATGTAGAAGTGTCTTACCTGGAAGTAGCAGTCAGACAGTACGACGGGGATTCTATTACAGTAGATACAAGTCAGATAAGCTCCAAGTTAAGAAAAAACCTGTTTTATGAGACGGATGAAGATGGTCTGACAATTAAAACGAAGAACAATAGCATATGGAAACGAGTGGGAAGAAATGATACTGGTTATCTGGTTATTCAGATTCCTCAGGGAAGCAGCCTGAAAGAAGCTTCTTTTAAAATAGGTGCAGGCAGACTGGAAATAGAAGATATTAGAGCAGAAGAACTGGATATTGACGTGGGAGCAGGCCAGGCTGTTGTGAGACAGTTTGAAGCCGGAGAACTGGATATAAAATGTGGAGCCGGTGAAGCAGCACTGACAGGAACCGTGCTGGAAGAGGCAAGTGTGGACTGTGGTGTAGGTGATGTAGAGATGGTGCTGAACGCCAGCCAGAAGGACTATGATTATGAACTGAAATGCGGAATTGGCGAACTGGTAGTGGGAGATGACAGTTATGCAGGTCTGGGCAGCACCCGCAGTATCGATAATGGCACTGGAAAGGATATAGACATCAATTGTGGCATCGGCCGGGTAGCGGTTTCATTTGCAAAGGATATGTAAAAAGTGGTTTATAAATTAAGGGAAGGAGGAATGATTATGACACCGAAAAAGTTATACCGTTCAAAAAGCAACCGTATGATATGCGGCGTATGTGGAGGAATCGGAGAATATTTTAACATAGATGCAACGCTGGTGCGCCTGCTGTTAGTTCTTTTAGCATGCACAGGCACAGGCATACTGGCATATTTTATAGCTGCAATTATTATACCTGACGAGGCATAAATTAAGGTTCACTGTAAAAGTGCCGGGGGATTCGAAGAGAGGCGGGATGACCGTTCTCATAGGTCCCCCGGCACTTTATGTTTGTCTTCTTTTTTGTATGCCTCCTGATTTTTCGGCAATACTCTCAGAAAAAAGGAGGGTATATCAAGATGGCTGAAAAAAAATTAAAACCAATTGATTTAAAGAATCTGGAACCTGAGGAAAAGCTAAAATACGAGATTGCAGAGGAACTGGGGCTTTTGGATAAAGTGATGGCAGAGGGATGGCGTTCCCTTTCATCCAAGGAAACAGGAAGAATTGGAGGTCTGATTACAAAAAGAAAGCGAAAGAGTTGAAAAATCCGCTGATTTTTGATACAATTGTACGACTGGGGAGAAGAAGCATAGGTGGTGAAGATGAAAGAAAAGATGAATATCTTTGATGTGGAGATTGATGGTCTCACAGCAAAAGCGGCCATGCAGGCGGTTGTGCAGTACATGGAGAGTGAATCAATTAATACGATTGAGATTGTCACGCTGGATATGCTCATGCAGGGAAAAGATGATCCCGTATGGAAAGAGAATACGAAGGAAATTGATATGGTACTTCCGGGAGAGCGGGAGATATTAGAAGCTGCCGAAATACAGGACAGGAACTTATTGCGGGATGTGGCAAATAGGGTTTTTCTGAGAATGTTTCTGCGTTACTTAGGGAGAAACCGGAAGAAGGTATTTCTGATTGCCCCATCCGAAAAAGAACTGCTCAGTCTGGAACAGGACATGGGAAAATACAACAGGGGAATCTTCATAGCAGGACATGGTATATTAAATCCTGAAGGTAAGTCAGAAGAGGATGTCATCAACAATGTAAACGGAGTTGAAACAGACTGTATACTTTCTGTACTGCCGTCGCCTCAGCAGGAGGATTTCATTGTCAGGAACAGTGCCTTGCTCAATGCCAGAGTCTGGCTGGGATGCGGGAATGTTCTGGCAGCGAACTATAATGAGGAGAACGGAGGCGGTGTGCGCAGGTTTCTTATGAAAAAGGCGTTCCGTTACCGGGTAGAAAAACAGAAGAAGGAGAATTAAGCCATGCGTGGTTATCGGGAAAGACCGGTATATATGAAGTACGTATATATCGTTGTGGGAACAGGTATTGTTTCCTTTGCGATTAAATGTATTTATGAACCAAACAGTTTGGTTGTGGGTGGTTTTTCAGGACTGGCTATTATTATTAAAAGCCTTACGGAAGGAATCGTTCCAGGGGGAGTTCCTCTGTGGTTTACAAACATTGCATTGAACTTGCCGGTTTTTCTGGCAGCATTGAAGGTAAAGGGGAAAAACTTTATAGGGAAGACCTTATTTTCCACTATTATGGTCTCTTTCTGGCTGGGGATTATCCCCTCCGTTTCCTTCATAGAAAATAATATCCTGCTGGCGGCTATTTTTGGCGGAGCACTGCAGGGACTGGGTATGGGGCTGGTTTTTTTAACGAAAGCGACTACCGGCGGTACGGACATGGTTGGAGCGATCATACAAAATTACCTGCGTCAATTTTCAGTTGCTAGGATTATGATGGTGATAGATGCCGTCATTGTGATTGTCGGCGGCTATGTGTTTGGTATAGAACGTGCGCTCTATGCAATTATTACCATTGTAGTAGTTAACCGGATAGCGGATGCCATCATTGAAGGTATTAAATTCGCAAAAGCTGCCTATATTATTACTGACAAGTACGAAGAGGTGTCGAATGCTATTATGCATAAGGTGGACAGGGGGCTGACCGGGATTTATGCAAAGGGGATGTACACAGGGACAGACCGTTATCTGCTCTTCTGCGTTGTCACAAAGAAAGAATTGGTTCATTTAAAGGAATTGGTTGGTAAGATTGATGAGAATGCGTTCATTATTGTCAGTGATGCCAGAGAGGTTATGGGAGAAGGATTTTTCCCTGTAGAATAGTCTTTGTGAACTATGTATAAATGTGGAAATATGAATTTTTTGTAAAATATATGAGGAAATGCATAAAAAAACAGTATTTCCTCTTTATTTTTTTGGCTTTATGCATTAATATAGAATTTGTGGATGTGTATTTTCAATTTTTTTGAAAAAGATGTTTGTGAAAAATGCACATGGAAATGAGCTGAGAAGCGGAGGAGATAAAGTATGATTTCAAATCAGATACTGCAAAACACAATTGAGGGTCTGAAAGGCATTTCAAGAATTGATTTCTGTGTCCTGGACACAGAGGGAAAAGCACTTGCAACCACATTTGATGATATGAAAGGTTATGAAAGTGCTGTCTTGTCCTTTGTAGAGTCTCCTGCTGACAGTCAGGTAATTCAGGGATACCAGTTTTTTAAAATATTTGATGAGCAGCAGCTGGAGTATGTGCTGCTTGCCGGCGGCGAGAATGAAGAAGTTTATATGGTTGGAAAGATTGCCGCATTCCAGGTTCAGAGCCTTCTGGTAGCGTATAAAGAGAGGTTTGATAAAGATAATTTTATCAAAAATCTTCTGCTGGATAACCTCCTGTTGGTGGATATTTATAACAGAGCCAAGAAATTACATATTGACACAGAGTTAAAACGTGTTATCTTTATTATTGAAACATCTCATGAAAAAGATAGCGTGGCGCTGGACAATGTAAGGACTCTTCTCGGAGGGAAGTCCAAGGACTTTATTACGGCCGTTGATGAGAAGAATATCATTGTAGTCAAAGAACTTTCTGACCGGGACGGCAGCAAAGAACTCGAAAAAATGGCGAGGGACATGCTGGATATACTGAAGTCAGAATGCGGAGAAGAACATGTCCATATTGCATATGGAACTGTGGTAAATGACATTAAAGAAGTTTCCAAGTCTTACAAAGAGGCGAAGCTTGCATTGGATGTAGGTAAGATTTTCTTTGACGAGAAAGACATTGTGGCATACAGTACGCTTGGTATCGGACGTTTGATTTACCAGCTGCCGATTCCACTTTGCAAGATGTTTATTAAGGAGATATTTGAGGGGAAATCTCCGGACGATTTTGATGAGGAGACATTGACGACTATCAACAAATTCTTTGAGAATAGTCTGAATGTATCAGAAACGTCCAGACAGTTATATATTCACAGAAATACTCTGGTATACCGGCTGGATAAGCTGCAGAAGAGCACAGGACTTGATTTGCGTGTCTTTGAAGATGCGATTACATTCAAGATTGCTCTGATGGTAGTAAAATACATGAAGTATATGGAATCATTAGAATACTAAGGAGTATGAATAATTAGGAGGAGCATATGATTGAACTAAAGAATGTAACGAAGGAGTATTCAAAGAGGAATGCTGCTCTCAACGGTGTATCCGTAAAGATTGAACAGGGAGAATTCGTGTTCATCGTAGGGGACAGCGGTTCAGGAAAATCCACTTTGATTCGTCTGATTATGAAGGAGCTGGAACCGACAGATGGAACCATCATTGTCAACGGCCAGAATCTGAACAGAATGAGACATCGTCATATTGCGAAGTACAGAAGGGGCTTGGGAGTTGTTTTTCAGGACTTCCGTCTTTTAAAAGACAGAAATATTTATGAAAATATTGCTTTTGCACTGCGTGTAACTGAGACACCACTTCGTGTTCTCAAGAAGAAAGTGCCTGCGGCACTTTCCCTTGTGGGATTGGCACAGAAATATAAGTCATTTCCAAAGGAGCTGTCAGGGGGAGAACAGCAGCGTGTTGCAATTGCCAGGGCAATTGTGAATGAGCCTGCCATTTTGTTGGCCGATGAGCCGACTGGTAACCTGGATCCAACCAACTCATGGGAGATCATGAGTCTGTTGAAAGAAGCGAATGAGAGAGGGACAACAGTGCTGGTTGTTACTCACAACCAGGAAATCGTAAATGAGATGAACGAGCGCGTTATAACGATGAAACAAGGCGTTATCGTCAGTGATGAACAAAAAGGTAGGTATTTCGATGAGAATTAGTACATTAGGATACGTAGGAAAACAAGGTATTAAGAATATTGGGAGAAACAAGATGTTTTCGCTTGCGTCTATCGCAACAATGTCAGCTTGTATTTTCCTGTTTGGACTGTTCTTTTCTATCTTGCTGAATTTTCAGTACATAGTGAAGTCCGCGGAAGAAGGCGTGGCAATTACAGTCTTTTTTGATGAGGATGCTACCCAGAGCCAGATTAGTAATATTGGGAATGAACTCAAGAGCAGAGAGGATGTCTCAGATGTGGTTTTCGTTTCGGCAGATGAGGCGTGGGACAAGTTTAAGGATGATTACTTCGGGGAAAATGCGGATATGGCGGATGGATTTAAAAATGACAATCCTCTGGCAGGAGCCGACAACTATGAAGTGTATATGAAGACACTGGACAATGACGGAGCAAGCCTGACTGCCAGAAGTAAGTCACTGGCAGCTACGCAGCAGGATTTGGTTAAGTTTGCGAAGAGTCTGGATGGAGTCCGCAAAGTGAATAAGTCAGATGTGGTGGCAAATACACTTTCCAGTATAAATGTGCTGGTTGGTTATGTTTCCGTAGCAATTATTGCAATTTTGTTTGCAGTGTCCATCTTCCTGATCAGCAATACGGTTACGATGGGAATTACCGTCCGTAAAGAAGAGATTGCCATTATGAAATATATCGGCGCCAAGGATTTTGTGGTCCGTTCGCCCTTTGTCATAGAAGGGCTGATTATGGGACTTCTGGGTGCGGTTATACCGTTACTTTTGCTGTATGGGCTTTATGGAAAAGCAGTGGATTATGTGCTGACCAAGTTCAAGATTTTGAATAATATTATTGACTTTCTGCCTGTGGCAGAGGTGTATCAGTATCTGCTCCCTGTAGGGCTGCTGCTTGGTGTGGGAATCGGTTTTATCGGAAGTTACTTCACTGTGCGCAAGCATCTGAAAGTATAGGTGGCACTTATGAATAGACGAAAGAAAAGCATTATAAGTGCAGTTTTGATAATGGTTTTGTGTACAGCCCTGAATCTGAATGTAAATGCCACAACGGTTGAAGAAGCGCAGAGAAAGGCGGATGAGCTGGAGTCTAAGAAAAAGTCTGCTGAAGAGGAGAAGAATTCCCTGGCATCACAGTTAAGTACTATTGTCTCGGATATGAATACTATAAAAGAAAAGTTAGAAAAAAAGCAGACAGAGATCCAGACGGCAGAAAATGAACTGGTTGAAGCTAAGATAGATGAGAACAACCAGTATGAAAGTATGAAGAAGCGTATCCGGTTCATGTATGAGAACGGAAACTCACAATTCCTTGAAATTTTACTAGAATGTGAGAGCATCAGCGACTTTTTGAATAAAGCGGAGTATTTTTCCCAGATTTCTACATATGATAGAAATATGCTTACCGAGTTCCAGAATGTGGTGAAAGAAGTAGAAGAGAAAGAAGCCACACTGGAAAAGGAATATGCAGAGCTTTCAGGACTGCAGGATGAACTGATAAAAAAGCAAGATGAAGTACAGTCATTACTGGACAGTAAGAAGATTCAGATTGCAGATTTGGAAAATCAGATTGGAGATAATGCAGCCACACTGGAAAAGCTGGTTAAAGAGGCGGAGGCAGAGCGTCAGAAGCAGCTTCAGCAGCAGGCGGCAATACAAGCCGCACAGCAGCAAGCAGCGAATAATGGGTCAGCTTCCGGCGGAGGGGGCAGTTATGCGGAACCGGATTCTACTCCGGTTGTCAGCGGAAACGGCCAGTTTACGAATCCCTGCCCGGGAGGATACGTATCCAGTACATTCGGATACAGGGATTTTGATGCATCCTTCCATAAAGGTCTGGATTTAGCGGCGGCAGAAGGTACACCTACATACGCGGCGGCTGGCGGTACAGTCATTACCGCAGGATGGAGTGACAGTGCAGGTAACTGGGTTGTAATCAATCACGGCAATGGCCTGACTACAAAATACATGCACCATTCTGCCCTGTGTGTCAGTGAAGGACAGGTGGTAGCGAAAGGGCAGCAGATTGGATATGTGGGAAATACAGGAAATTCTTTTGGCGCACATCTGCATTTCCAGGTAGAAATCAATGGTGCAGCCGTGGACCCACAGGGATATTTATAAATCTGTTACTGTCGGGAAAATAAGGTAAGTCATATCTTATTGAACGTTGATGAGAATAATCTCAAAGGTTGGAACAAATATGAACGATAAAAAAAGTTTTATCCGGGGGGCGCTGTATGGCGCCCTCGTTATGCTACTGCTTACCATTGCAGGTCTGGGATTGTGGGGAGTTGTTTCAAAGAATATTCTGGGAGACGGTGCTGCCGCTGCCCAGGTCACCACACAGCAGAAGACAGATAAAAAATTAAAATCTCTGGGCAGCCTGATAGACCATTATTATCTCTATACGGAGGATATGGATAAACAGGCGCTGCAGGACGGTATTTATGCCGGATATGTCAGTGGTCTCGGGGATCCATACACCGTCTATTATAACGAAGAGCAGACGAAAGAACTGCTTGAGACGACCTCCGGGGAATATTCCGGTATCGGTGCAGGATTATTGAAAGATAAAGAGACAAATGCGGTAGTTATAGGAAATGTCTATGAAGGTTCCCCTGCTGAAGAAGCTGGCCTGAAGGCAGAAGATATTTTGTATCAGGTAGATGAACATGTTATCGGGGATGAGGATTTGACCCAGATTGTATCGTGGATCAAAGGCGAAGAGGGAACCGAGGTCACACTGCATGTGTACAGGGGTGAGGATATGAAGCAGATTACCTGCACAGTAACCCGGCGGAATATTGAAGTGCAGACTGTGAATTATGAAATGAAAGAGGATCAGGTTGGTTATATTCATATTACAGAGTTTGACCGGGTGACCTATACTCAGTTTAAGACTGCGCTGGCTGACCTTGAGAACCAGGGAATGAAGGGCCTTGTGATTGATTTAAGGTCTAATCCCGGAGGAGATCTTGATACAGTTGTGGATATGCTGGAGCTCTTGCTTCCCAAAGGAATGGTGGTATATACAGAGGATAAAAATGGCGGAAGAGAAGAATACAAAAATCAGGAAGACCATGAATTTACAAAACCTTTAACTGTGTTGGTGAACCAGTACAGTGCAAGTGCGGCGGAAATATTTTCCGGTGCCATTCAGGATTATAAGGTGGGTGATATTGTGGGCACTACCACTTATGGCAAGGGAATCGTTCAGCAATTGGTGAGTCTGGGAGATGGAACCTGCCTGAAAGTAACGATTGCAGAGTATTTTCTGCCCAGCGGGAGAAGCATACACAAAAAGGGCGTTTCACCGGATGTAGAAGTGAAATATGAGGCCAATCCTGATGACGAAAAAGCGGATAATCAGTTGGAAAAGGCGCTGGAAATTATAGGAGAAGAATTGCAATAAATAGGGCAGGATTGTA
Source organism: Faecalicatena contorta (assembly GCF_003149105.1). Taxonomy (GTDB): domain Bacteria; phylum Bacillota; class Clostridia; order Lachnospirales; family Lachnospiraceae; genus Muricomes; species Muricomes contortus_C. The sequence continues at coordinate 316,617 of NZ_QGDS01000002.1, forward strand.
TAAAAGTGAAATTTTGCCATGGAAATCTTGCAAAAATACCTTGCAAAGAGAAAAATCATGTGCTATGATTGTAACCAGTTTTAACAAAATAAAATGTTAAAAAGATAAAGGCTGTGAACAAGACTCTGATTTTCAGAAACTGACAGGAAGTAGGCGTCACCGACTGAGAGCGCCGGACAGGGGAGAAGATTAAGGGAACACTTGGGAGCTGACAGGTCGAATTTTAGTAGGCCGGTACGTGCTGTGTACGTTACACACATAGAGTGGAGCAAGTGTGCTGAATAGCTTGTTCAATGCGGGTGGTACCGCGGATTATGAATGTTGAATCCGTCCCGGGATGCAAATGCATCCCGGGACTTTTTGTATGATAGGAAACGTAGTTTCCTATCATACAAAAATCCTCCGGAGGATCGCACTGGGTTGGCAAAGAAGGTGTTGCTATCACAACCCAACCCAGGCGGAGAATCTTGCAGGCAAGATTCTTTCCTGTTTACAGAAACTTTTGTACAGCCTCTGGTTTTTAAGATCCGGGATGCACGGATAAGGAGCAGAAAGGAGAAAAAACATGGAGTATGTAACAGGAGTAAAACAAAAAGACACATTAGAATTAAGTCAGTTATTTGAAGAGGGTGTGGCTGGAAACCGTGTGAAAGTGAATGGTGCAATTCATACTATCCGTGATATGGGGACGGTGGCTTTTATCATTCTAAGAAAAAGAGAGGGTCTGGTACAGTGCGTTTTTGAGGAAGGTGTTTCAAAGTTTGACTTGAAAGATTTGAAGGAAGCTGATACAGTCGAAGTAACAGGAATTTTTGCAGCATCAGAAAAAGCACCGGGAGGCGTTGAAATCAGAATTGAAGAAATACAGATTTTGAGTGAGCCGGCAAAGCCCCTGCCTCTTCCCGTTGCAAAATGGAAATTGGATACTTCTCTGGAAGCAAGGCTGAATTATCGTCCCATCTCACTGCGCAACATCAGGGAGAGGGCAAAGTTTAAAATACAGGAAGGCATTGTCCGGGGCTTTAGGGATTTCTTGTATGAACAAGGTTTTACAGAGATTCATACCCCGAAAATAGGTGCAAAAAGTGCGGAGGGCGGAGCGAATGTGTTCAAGCTGGATTATTTTCATAAACCCGCAATCCTGCAGCAGAGTCCTCAGTTTTATAAACAGATGATGGTGGGAGTATTTGACCGGGTGTTTGAGACAGCACCGGTTTTCCGGGCCGAGAAGCATAATACAAAACGTCATTTGAATGAATATACAAGCCTTGACTTTGAGATGGGTTACATTGACGGTTTTGAGGATATTATGGCTATGGAAGCCGGACTCCTCCAGTATACAATGAAAATTCTTCAAAAGGATTACGCAAGAGAGCTGAAAATTCTTGGAATCGAACTTCCTAAGGCAGAGGAGATACCTGCTGTGAGATTTGATGAGGTTAAAAAAATGGTATCTGAAAAATATGGACGGAAAATTAAAAATCCATTTGATTTAGAGCCGGAGGAAGAACTGTTAATCGGCCAGTATGCAAAAGAAGAATGGGATGCAGATTTTGTTTTTGTCACCCACTATCCATCAAAAAAACGTCCATTTTATGCAATGGATGATCCGGAAGATACAACTTATACATTAAGCTTTGACTTGTTGTTTCAAGGGATGGAAATTACAACGGGAGGCCAGCGTATCCACGATTATAACAAGTTGATGGAGAAGATGGAAACAAGAGGAATGACGGAAGAGGGCATGGAGCAGTATCTGAGTGCATTCAAGCATGGCATGCCGCCTCACGGAGGTCTGGGAATCGGGCTGGAGAGGCTGGCCATGAAGTTAATAGGGGAAGATAATGTGCGGGAGGCAACGTTATTCCCAAGAGATTTGAGCAGGCTGGAGCCATAAGAAGCCATACTTATTGATGGATGAATGTTCAATTTCAATAAGTATAAATAGTGATTGAGCCATCCGGGCAGAATGAGAGGGACCAATGTTTAAAAAGAGATGTTATTTATGCGGAGGTAAGGTATCGGACGGACGGTGCGTAGACTGTGGGTTAAGAGATAAAAAAACTGATAAAAAAACTTACCGTCTGAACTACAGCGCTACGGAAAAAAGAATAAAGAATCGTGCAAGAGTTGAAAGTTTGCAGGACAAAAAGGAAGTGCAGAAGGTTCAAAAGCCTAAAAAAGAGGAAAAAGTCAGGGTTCCGCAAATAAAAACTCCTGTGCCTGCCAAGAGAGGCAAAAGACGGTTTGGCACCCTGGGTTTTATTATTAGTATCATTTTGGTAGTTTTAGGTGCTATTGGCAGTTACACAAAAGAGAAACATGAGACGGTAACAACAGAGTCTGAGGCTTATGTTCCTTACGAATATGCGCCACGTGAATTATCGGATGAAGGAGAAACTTTTGAGATTATACTGGAACCGGGACAATATAAAACCGGTGTTCATATCCCGGAAGGCAGATATGTAGTTTATTTGGAAGAAGGAGTGGGAAGTGCATCCGTAGATGACTACGAAAATTCCATTTATATGTGGCAGTCCTTTGGTGATGAGGAAGAATATGATGAAGTTCTGGAATGGGGGGATGTAAGGCTTTATCAGGGCTCCATCTTCGAAATATCAGGAGATGTGCGTCTTCGTCTCTATACAGAAAATGCTCAGAGCGGGATGCAGGCAACCATTGAAAATCCGCTGACAGAAGAAGTTTTGCTCAGAAAAGGTGAAACTGTTATTGCAGGTGAAGACTTCCCGGAGGGAGTGTATGATTTTCAGGCCATATCTGATTGGACCAGTATTTCATACCGGATTCCTCTTTATACGGATTATGAAGATGAGGAATTAAACTTTCTGAACCAAACCGGATGGGTATCTTCTAATGACCTGGATTCTGTATACCGCAACGTTGTCCTTCCTGCGGGAACAGCCGTATGTGCCCAGGATGCAGACGGTATGCTGATTCCCAGCCAGATAATAGAAACAGAAGATTATGATTCTTATTATGATATTTACAGATATTAACAAGGATATTAATGGAAAGTAATAATGATTAAAAGGTATGACTCAATGGGGAGTGGCTTTTTTGGTGAAGTGCGCAAAAAAGTTCACCCCTTTTGTATATCAGAAGACAAGGAAGGTGGTTACTATGAAACATAAAATATCAGATGAAACAATTGATTATGTGGGCATTCTTGCTAAGCTGGAATTACCAGCAGAGGAAAAAGAAGCAGCAAAAACAGATATGGAAAAGATGCTGGATTATATTGACACATTAAATGAGCTTGATACAGAAGGAATTGAGCCTATGTCCCATGTATTTCCGGTAAACAATGTATTCCGGGAGGATATTGTTACAAATGGTGATAAGAAAGAAGAAATTCTGGCAAATGCACCTCTCAGGAAAGATGACAGATTTGAAGTACCAAAAACGATAGCGTAGGAGGAATTTACATGGATATATTAAGCTTCACAGCCCTTGAGCTGGGAAAAATGATAAAGGAAAAAAAGATTTCTGTGTTAGATGCCGTGAAAGCAGTTATTGAGCGTGCAAAAGCAGTAGAACCGGAGATAAACAGTTATGTAACTCTGGACGAGGAGGGGGCACTAAAGCAGGCAGAGGAAATACAGAAGCTAATAGATAACAAGACACTCACCGGGCCTTTGGCGGGTGTACCTGCAGCAGTGAAGGATAACCTGTGCATTGAGGGACAGCTTACCACATGCAGTTCCAAAATTCTGTCTGGGTTTAAGCCTGTATACACGGCAGAAGCGGTGCTGAACCTGAAAAAGGCGGGGGCTGTCATTATTGGAAAAACGAATATGGATGAGTTTGCCATGGGCAGTACTACAGAGACTTCTTATTATGGTCCCACGAAAAATCCCCACAATACGGCTCATGTGCCAGGCGGTTCTTCGGGAGGCTCCTGTGCTGCTGTAGCAGCCCAAGAATGCTATTATTCGCTGGGGTCAGATACTGGCGGCTCTATCCGGCAGCCCAGCGCTTTCTGCGGTGTAGTCGGGCTGAAACCCACATATGGAACTGTATCTCGCTATGGACTCATAGCATATGGTTCATCTCTGGATCAGATTGGGCCTGTGGCAAAAGACGTATCAGACTGCGCGGCAATACTGGAAACCATTGCTTCCCACGATACGAAAGACAGTACCTCGGTAAAAAGAAAGGACTATGACTTTACCAGTGCGCTTACTGACAATGTAAAAGGATTGAAAATCGGTATTCCAAGAGATTATTTGGGAGAAGGACTAGATGAAGACATCAGGAAGGCAATCAGGAAAGCTGCCAAAGTGCTGGAAGAAAGAGGTGCTGTGGTGGAGGAGTTCGACCTCAGCCTTGTACAGTACGCAATCCCTGCATATTATGTCATAGCTTCTGCCGAAGCCAGTTCAAACCTGGAGCGTTTTGACGGTGTAAAATATGGTTATCGTACACCAGACTACGAAGGGCTTCACAATATGTATAAAAAAACCCGTTCGGAAGGCTTTGGAGCGGAGGTGAAGCGGAGAATTATGCTGGGCTCGTTTGTACTAAGTTCCGGTTATTATGATGCGTATTACCTGAAAGCACTGCGGACTAAGGCATTGATTAAGCAGGCGTTTGACAGGGCGTTTGAAAAATATGATGTCATTCTTGGTCCCGCCGCACCAGCTACGGCACCTGAGCTTGGGAAAAGTTTAACTGACCCCATGAAAATGTATTTGGGAGATATCTATACAGTTGCGGTAAATCTGGCAGGGCTGCCCGGTATGTCTGTTCCGGCAGGCAGGGACAGCAAAGGCTTGCCTATTGGAATGCAGCTCATTGGAAACAGTTTTCAGGAGAAAACTTTAATCCGCACTGCTTACACCTATGAATGTGCCACAAACAAGCAGTATGTAGTTCCGGCAAATATAGGAGAGGGGGTATAAGGGAATGGCAAGACAATACGAGATGGTCATTGGGCTGGAAGTCCATGTAGAGTTAGCAACAAAAACAAAAATTTTCTGCGGGTGCAGTACAGAATTTGGCGGAGCACCCAATACCCATACCTGCCCGGTTTGTACTGGGATGCCTGGTTCCCTCCCGGTGCTGAATAAGCAGGTTGTGGAATATGCAATGGCGATTGGACTGGCTGCAAACTGCAGGATAACGCAGACGTGTAAGTTTGACCGTAAGAATTACTTTTATCCCGATAATCCTCAGAATTATCAGATATCCCAGCTTTATCTGCCCATTGCGAGGGATGGGTATGTAGAGATAGAGAGCGGCAGAATAAAGAAAAAGGTGCGTATCCACGAGATGCACATGGAAGAAGATGCTGGAAAACTGGTTCATGATGAGTGGGACGATACCACTTTGGTTGATTATAACCGAAGCGGGGTTCCTCTGGTAGAAATCGTATCAGAGCCGGACATGTGTTCTGCAGAAGAGGTTATCAGCTATCTGGAAAAGCTCCGCCTGATAATTCAGTATTTGGGAGCCTCAGATTGCAAACTGCAGGAAGGCTCCATGAGGGCGGACGTGAACCTGTCTGTGCGGGAAGCGGGGAGCGAAACGTTAGGAACGAGAACAGAAATGAAAAATCTGAACTCCTTCAAGGCCATAGCAAGAGCAATTGAAGCAGAGCGGGAGCGGCAGATAGAATTGCTGGAGGAAGGAAAACCAGTAATTCAGGAGACAAGACGCTGGGATGACAATAAAGAAAGTTCCTATGCTATGCGTTCAAAAGAGGATGCACAGGATTACAGATATTTTCCAGAACCGGATTTGGTGCCCATTGTCATCAGTGATGAATGGATTACCCAGATAAAATCCAGACAGCCGGAGCTGCGGTCTGAGAAGCTGGAACGTTATAAAAAGGAATTTGATATTCCACAGTATGATGCCGAGATTCTTACAGGATCTAAAAAAATGGCGGATATCTTTGAGGCAGCCACTGCAATCTGCGGAAAACCCAAAAAAGTATCCAACTGGCTTATGGTGGAGACACTCCGTCTTCTCAAGGAGAACAGTATGGAGCCGGAGGATATTCGTTTCTCTCCTGAAAACCTTGCAAAACTGGTGAATCTGGCGGAAGCAGGAACAATTAACAGTTCCGTGGCAAAAGAAGTCTTTGAAAAAATATTTTCCCAGGATATAGACCCGGAAAAATATGTAGAAGAGAATGGACTAAAAACCGTAAATGATGAAAGTGCCCTGAAAGCAGTGATTGAAAAAGTAATAGCAGAGAATCCCAAGTCAGTGGAAGATTACAAAGGCGGGAAAGAAAAAGCCATTGCATTTCTTGTAGGGCAGTCAATGAAAGCCATGAAAGGAAAAGCGAATCCTGGAATGGTGAATCAGATGCTGAAAGAGGCACTGAAATAATTCACTGTACTGTGTATAGTTAGAAGATTAGAATTTGTGGAGGTATGCTATGATTGGGAAAATTGTATCTGTAACTGTTGATAGGGCAGTGGGAACATATCACCCTGAATATCCAGATATGTATTATCCAATTAATTATGGCCATATAAAGGGAATTATGGCACCGGATGGAGAAGAACAAGATGCCTATATTCTAGGTATCAATGAACCCGTTAAAGAATTTACCGGAAAAGTGATTGCAATTATTCACAGGAATGAAGATATTGAGGAAAAATGGGTAGTGGCACCAGAAGGTAAAATGTTTTCTAAAGAGGAGATTGAAAAACAAACACATTTTCAAGAGCAATATTTTAATTCACAAGTTATAATGTGAAATTCAGATTAATGAAAACATCTAAAAGGGGAAAACATACGCTAATAGTAAAACGCAAAAAAGAAACTGTGTTTAACTATTAGGATATGGTTTCCCTCTTCTTTAGGAGTTCTTTTTCCCGGCAGCTCCAACTGTCTTCTCTTCTGCCAGCAGCGCAGCGCCCAGTGCTCCGGCATATCGCCCATTTTCTACAGAAGCCACTTTCTGCCCTACTTTTTTTGACAGTATTTCCGTGAAATATTCATTATGGCTTAAACCACCTGTCAGAATTAAATTTTCGGAAAGCCTTTTTCTCTGGCCTAACTGAGCCACCTTTGCTGCCACGGAATCTACAACTCCCGCTGCAATATCTTCCCGGTTTCTGCCTTCACCAATATAGTTGATAACCTCGGATTCTGCAAATACCGTACAAAGAGAGCTGATTGGAAGCACCGTTCCTTTTTCCGCCAGTTCAAATAATTCCTGTAAGGTAACTCCAAGCCGGTTTGCCATAATTTCAAGGAATTTACCGGTCCCCGCAGAACACTTGTCATTCATCTGGAAATCCTGCACCGTACCGTTTGACAGTAGAATGACCTTGGTATCCTGTCCTCCTACATCAATAATAGAACAGTCTCCTCCGGCCAGTTCCCGTCCCCCACGTGCGTGGCAGGTGATTTCCGTGATTGTGTAATCTGCAAAATCCACTGCGGCCCGTCCATATCCTGTGGCTACGACCTTTGTTTCGTCTGACAGCACATCAATCCCATTTTCCAAAAGTTTTTCCTTTATGATTGTTGTTGCTTCCTTACTGCTCCAGCCCGTAGGGAGCACAAACTGAAAAGTATCTTTGCCTCTTGCTACCACCTTGGACGCAGTGGAGCCAATATCAATTCCTACATAATTCAAAATAATTTACCTCATTTAACAATATTTATCCCTGTGAGGATTTACATCCCTTTCAACAGAAGCTATCTTCAGAATTTCAATACCGTGTTCCTTGCTGCACTGATTGATTGTATCAATATCCTCCGCTTCAACCATTAAAGAAATCCCACAGCATTTACTTGCAACTCTGGGGGTAGGAGCTATGGTTGCCCGAACCCCCAGAGCCTTTAATTCTTTGTAAAGACGCATGCCGTTATCGTGATTGGGAAATAATACATAATGCTGTACAATCTGCATATGATACTTACCTCTCTACATCATTTTTGCAGTACGCCGCTTAGTTATTTAACATTTCCACAAACGCACTGATTCTTGTGCGGAGCTGCTGCGCATCACTGTCTGTATAATCTGTTTCTATTCCAAGAACCGGAATACCTGCGTCCTTCATTGCCCGTTCTACAAAATATCCTTCAGTATCATAAAGGTTGCAGAATTTCAGGTTTACATCGATGATGCCATCAACTTTATATTCCTTTGCAAGCCGGAGAATATCATCAATTCTTCCCTCATTTGGGGTAAAACAGGCACAGTTAATTTTCATGTATCTCTCTGCCAGTGCCTCGATTTGTTCTTCTACAGTCTCTTTCGTCTCATCCACCTGATTTTCGAAATAGCGGGTTCCTGTACACATTTCTTCACAGACAACAGCGGCGCCGCTGGTTTCAATAATATTATGTAATTTCCAGTTCGGAATTGCAAGAGGAGTTCCTGTCAGCATAATTCGTTTTGTGCCTTCTGGGACTACACTGACGCCATCCTGCACACGCTGTTCCAGTTCATCACACAATTTATTCGTCATTTGTGTAAACCTTGCAGGGTCATCATAAAATGCAATTTGGGAAATGACCAGTGCGTCCGTACCGCTGATCGGGAGCTTCTCATTTTTACGGTAATTATATAATCTTTCCAGTGCTTTTCTCTTGTTATTGATTAATTGAATGCTTTCCCCAAGTTTCTCTCCGGTCACTTTATTTCCGGTAAATTCTTCAATCACATCTTTGAATGTCTCGATTTCCTCTGCCCATGCTTTGATATCTTTTGCACGTTTCATCTGCGGAAGATTCATCACATGAACCGGAACATCTTCACTTAATATTTCCCATGCCTTCTTTTTACCGTCGCAGGTTGTTTCCCCAATATACATGTCTGCGATTCTGAAAAATGGACATGTGCGGTCAAGTCTTGCCCCTACAGATGCCTTGATGAGTGGACATGTATTGGTTGGAAGTACTTTCTCCCCTCCTGGTACCCAGAACTGGGAGCCACCGCAAAGTCCTGTTGCAATTGCATCTGCTGCAAATATGATTTCGTCCGGAACAAATACACAGAATGTACCAAAAACTTTACCGCCTTTTTTCTGGTGGTCAATTAATTCTGCCGGACGGATACCATGGATATCTGCTACCACCATGTTGTAGTAATCCATACTCTCCGGACGGTTTTCCTGAGATAAAAAGACATCCCCAAATGCCTGGGGGAGAACCTCACACAATTGATCGTGAAGCTCCAGATTCATCCCCAATTCATCCCACATCTTCTGATTATCAGCCATCTTAATTTTTCCTCCTTAGTTTTTTCGTTCAGTAATCGACAATATTTATCATATCATTTCGAGGCATTAAGAACAATAAAACGGAGCAGGACGGCTTATTGATTTTTTCCATGATTAGGGTTAGTTATTGATAAAACCTATACAAGATTTTTAGTATAACAAAGCTTTCAACCCTGAGATACAAAGTTCAATTTCTTCTGCCGTATTACTTGCACTGAAGGAAAATCTTACAGTCCCCTGAGGAAATGTGCCGAGAGATTTGTGCGCAAGAGGAGAGCAGTGAAGCCCCACCCTTGTCATAATGCCATACCGCTGTTCCAGCTCAAATGCTGCGATGGCATTATCCAGGGCCAGAAAATCCAGTGATACAACCGCCAAACGGTTCTGAAGATCTTGACGGCCCGCAATACGTACGTTGGGAAGTTCTTTAACTCCCTCCAGAAAATGCCGGGTTAAATCCATTTTTTTAGCATGGATATGGGCAAGGCCCAGTCTTTCTATGTGTGAGAGTGCTGCATGAAGTCCGATAATGCCTGGAAGATTCATGGTCCCGCTTTCATACTTGTCCGGAAGATTCTCCGGCATTTCAAAAGAATCTGACTGGCTTCCGGTCCCTCCTGATATATAGGGATCTAACCGTTCTTTTAGTGCTTCTGATATGAGAAAACCTCCAATACCCTGAGGGCCAAGAAGTCCCTTATGTCCAGTAAATGCGAGGAAATCAATGCCCCAGGCTTCCATATCAATATCTAATGTACCTGCACTCTGGGCTGTATCTACAGCAAAAAGCAGGTGTCTGCGTTTACAGATATCCCCAATCTCCTGAATAGGCGTGATGGTCCCGCATACATTGGAGGCATGGGATACAATCACAGCCTTTGTATGAGGTCTGATCAATGCTTCTAATCCCTCTTGGCTCACATTCCCCTCTGCATCTGTGGGTGCGGTATCGTAAGTGATTCCCTCCTGTACCATCTGGTTCAGCGGGCGCATCACTGCATTATGTTCCATCCCGGTTACAATTACATGATCCCTGGATTTCAAAAATCCTTTGATAAAATAATTCAGAGAATAGGTAATCCCCGGGGTGAAAATTACATGTTTAGAATCAGGCATGTGAAAGAGCCTTCCCAACTGCTCCCGTGTATCCAGCACCAAGCTTTCTACTGCATAAGCTCCTTCGTAATTTCCTCTGTTGATGTTAAAGGCACCGCTCATCAGAAGTTCCGACATGGCCTCTGCAACTCCCGGAGCTTTCGGCCAGGAAGTACTTCCGTTGTCAAAATATATTCTGTTTTCCATAATCAGCCTCCGTAACTCATTCACTGAACAAATTCTAAGATATCTGCAAAAGGATGTCAATGACAATTGTCCGGTGATTTTTTTTGTTTGCTTTGAATATTCTATAATGAGGATTTTATAAAGTAAGGGAACATATGGGGTATTATATCAACGTAGAGCCAGATGTGTACATTTATGTGGAAGATATCAATCCACGGGGCAGAAAGACGATACTTTTTCTTCATGGATGGCCTGGGAACCTTAATTTGTTTGAATATCAGTATAATCAATTGCCCAAATACGGCTACCGGTGTGTTGGGCTGGACATGCGGGGATTTGGACGCTCCGCCAGACCATGGAGAGGATACGACTATAACCGTCTGTCTGATGATGTCCGGGCTGTAGTAGAAGCACTGGGGCTGAAAAATTTTGTTCTGGGGGGACATTCCACGGGAGGAGCGATTGCTGTGCGCTATATGGCAAGACATCAGGCTTTTGGTGTTTCCAAGCTTGCTTTATTTGCAGCCGCGGCACCCAGTTTAATTGAGCGTTCTTATTTTCCTTATGGATTATCCAGACAGGAGGTTCTGGATATCATACAAAACACTTACACAGACAGGCCTGATATGCTGAGAGGCTTTGGCAATATGATTTTTCACAATTACGTGACGCCTGCTCTTTCAGACTGGATTTTTGACATGGGACTTCAGGCTGCCAGCTGGGCTACCGCAGCAATTGCTAATACCTGGCTGGAGGAAGAGGGGCTTTTTAGAGACTTAAAAACAATTCGTGTTCCAACCCTGATTCTTCATGGTCTGAATGACCTGGTGTGCCTTTATCCTTTGGCAACAGCGCAAAAAGAAAGTATTCCAGATGCAAAACTGATTCCTTTTGAATCCTGCGGACATTTCCTCTTCTATGATCAGCAGAAAAAATTTAATAAGGAATTGCTTTGCTTTTTGGAATGATAATAAAGCAGCGCACATAGAATTTTGCTTTATGCCATATTACTTGAACTATTTATGTTCAGGCAGTATGGCATATTCCATGATGTAATCATCCATTACATATCCGTTACCAATATCTGCAACCTGCGTATCCACAGTTTTAAAACCAAGATGACGGTACACAGCAAGACTGCCATGGTTCTCTTTATTGCAGGTCAGCCAGATAGAAACAAGACCCCGCTCTTTACAGAGATTTGTTAAGAAATCAAAGGCCTTTGATGCCAGATGACGCCCTCGGAATTCTCTTTTTATGTAAAGTTTGCTTAGGAAGAGCTTTTCATTTTCAGGGTGAACACCGCAATACCCGCAGAAATTTCCGCTGTCAAAAATCTGATAGTATTCATAACCGTCTTTTAACTGTAATTTCAATGCAGGTACGGACTGAAATTTGTCTATCATATAATTTACCTGGCTGGTTCCGATGATGGGGGTAAAATGCTCATGCCAGATAGCTTCTGCCAAATGGGCAACCTCATTTATTTGCTGCTCGGTTTCTACTCTAACTGTGTGAAATATATCAGTCATAATAATGTGCCTCTTCCTTTGTTATTTTTTTTCAGTTCCTGCCGGAACTCTTTACAGATAAAGGTATTATACCTCTGTCCGGCAAAATCATCAAGATTGAACTATGCATGTTCAGCTGGATGTGGTACAATATCTGACATACTTGGGTTGATTCTCATCGCGGAGGTTATGGACATGATTTCACTGCATCTCACCAGTGTCAAGGACTATATGGCACATTTATTATTATCAGAAACATTTGATAACTTTCTCTTCATCGAAGGTCAGATTGTCACTTTCAATACCTTTACCATAGACGGTTTTATACAGAAAGCATTTTTTTCGGAAGAGGAGAGCATTTCGGAATATTCTTCCTGGAAAAATCTTAGAGACTATTGCCTGTCACTGATTAAAGGGAAAAAAACACCTTTAAGCTTCAAGTTCGTGTTTAGCCTGGCCCCTGCAAATATAGAACGCCTTATTGAGCAGAATCATCTGGATTTTCAGATGGACCAAGTACAGGGATTGTACCTGAACATCCGGTATGACGGCAGTAAGCTCCAGTGTGTGACCGGAACTTCACTAAAAACTTTCACCATGGATAAATCTTTGGAACAGGCGTGGGATAAGATGGTGCAGAAATTCTTTACACAGAAAGAAATTGCCTATGAAATAGAAATATCTTAAATGAATAACCTGGCCCTCTCACAAGAAATATTTTTGTGAGAGGGCCAGGCTTCTTTATTTTATAATTTTTATTTTGTCAGAAGCATCATGATTTCATTGCTTCTCTGTACAAATGCTGTCATCTCTGCCGGACTTAACGGTTTATGTGCCAGCATTGCCAAGTCGAACAATTGTCTGCAGATAACCGGTACGCTTTTGCTGCGCTTATGTTCTACGATGAACTGCACCAGTGGATGGTTGGAATTCAGGATTAATGTAGCCTGGCTTCCGAACATACTTGCATCCATTCCGCCCATTCCATACATTTTCATCATTTCTTCCATACGTCTGGACTGCTCTGGGAGAACTGCCATGGAGGCAACGTTATCATCCTTTAATTTTTCAACTTTCACATCCAGCTTATCATTGTTTAATTCCTTGCGGAAAATATCAATGAGACTGTCTGAAGTCTTTTTGAAATTTTCCTTTTCTTCCTCTGATACTTCATCTTTCAGAGAATCATGGACCTCTGCATCAATCCTTTGGAACCTTACCTTTGGATTCCGCTGCTCCAGATAAGTAATAAAAGAGGTATCGATATTGTGGGTCAGCAGGATTGCATCCTGTCCCTGCTCCTTGAACATATTGATGTATTGGCTTTGCTGCTGTTCATTGGTTACATAGTAGATATTTGTTTTAATTTCTTCTACTTCATTTTCTGCATTGTTTTCAGCAGTATCCTCAGGTTTCTCCTCTTTCGGTGTTACGACAGAACCACCGTTTTTCTCAATACACTCTTCCAATGTCAGGTATTTGTGGTCTAAGTTCTTGAAAAGGATGGAACCTTTGACCTTCTCACCAAACTTTTCGTCTTTCAGACAGCCAAACTTAATGAATGGACTGATGTCATCCCAATACTTCTCATAGTTTTCTTTATCTGTCTTAAACATTCCGTTCAGTTTATCTGCAACCTTTTTGGAAATGTAGTCTGCAACCTTATTTACAAAACCGTCATTTTGCAGCGCACTTCTGGACACATTCAGCGGCAGGTCAGGGCAGTCAATGATTCCCTTTAATACCATCAGAAACTCAGGAATTACCTCTTTAATATTATCTGCGATGAAAACCTGATTGTTATACAGCTTGATTGTTCCATCGATGGAATCATATTCCGTATTAATTTTAGGGAAGTACAAAATGCCTTTGAGGTTGAATGGATAGTCCATATTCAGGTGAATCCAGAACAATGGTTCCTTATAATCCATAAATACCCTGCGGTAGAAATCTAAATATTCTTCCTTGGTACATTCGCTTGGATTCTTTGCCCAGAGGGGATGAATATCACTGATGGAAACCGGACGTTTTACAATCTTTACTTTCTTCTTTGGTTCTTCCGGTTCACCGTCTTCTCCTTTTTTTGGCTCCTCTGTAATATGTTCCACTACTTCATCCGTATCCAGAACCTCTTCTTCATCAATTGTCTCATAAACAGGCTCTGCATTTGCCTTGGAAAGGAAAATCTCAACAGGCATGAAAGAGCAGTATTTCTCCAGCACTTCTTTTGCCCTGTACTCATTCGCAAACTCAAGGCTGTTTTCATTCAGATACAATGTGATTTCCGTACCAACTTCTGTCCTGTTTCCGTCCTGCATTTCATATTCGGTACCGCCTTCGCTTACCCAATGCACAGGGACAGCCCCTTCCTGATAAGACAAGGAATCTATGTGTACCTCGTCTGCAACCATAAATGCAGAATAGAAGCCAAGCCCGAAATGCCCGATCATATCATCTTCACTTGTTTTGTCTTTATATTTTTCGAGGAACTGTGTAGCGCCAGAAAATGCAATCTGTGTAATGTATTCCTCTACTTCCTCCGCCGTCATTCCGACACCATTATCAATAAACTTCAGAGTCTTTTCTTCCGGATTTAGAATCACTTGAATTTTCGCTTTGTAGCCATCCGGTAAATCATATTCTCCCATCATATCCAGCTTTTTCAGCTTTGTAATTGCATCACACCCATTGGATACAAGCTCACGGAAAAAGATATCGTGGTCAGAATATACCCATTTCTTAATAATTGGAAATATATTCTCGCTGTCAATGGATAAATTACCTCTTTTTGTTCCCATGTATAACACTCCTTTTCATTAATAATACCTGTCACGGTGGTCATTTTACCGTCTAAAAATTATTCTAATATACTGCTAATGAAAAGTCAACCTAAAAGTTAGCACTCTTTTAGGGAGAGTGCTAATAAAAGTATGAAAAAAATAAAATATTTATAAACAACTGTATTTTGGAAAGTAATTTTGTTTGAGTTTTTAAGATTACTCAGACAAAAATACATATAAAGAAAACCTCACTTGCTGTAATTGTTAGAAATGCACAATTGAAGATGTCCATTTTTAGCAATTATGTAATGTTGCAAAAAGTTAGATAATGTTATAATATAACACATATAAAGCAACAAAAACTAAAATTTTAAAAGGAGAGATAACATGAAAAAGAGAAACAAATGGTTCGCACTTGCAATTAGTATGTCATTAGTATTTTCTACAGCTGCATTAACCGGCTGCGGAGCAAAAGAGGAAAAATCAGAGACGGCACCAAAGCAGGAAGATTCAGCTGGCACTGAAAAAGAAGGAAGCGGTAAGAAATTTGCGTACTGCACATCGACACTGAATAACCCATTTATGACAACGATTGGAGATGCATTGAAAGAAGCGTGTGAAGCAAATGGTGATGAACTGGTAATTTATGATCCTCAATATGACCAGGCGAAGCAGATCTCACAGATTGAAGATGCTATTACACAGGGCGTAGATGGAATTTTCCTGCTGCCTGTGGATTCCGATGGTGTAAAGAATGTACTGCAGACAGCGAAAGACAAAGATATTCCGGTAATTGCTCTTGATAATCCGGTAACAGATGTAGGTTTAGTTGCAGCAAATGTAGCATCTGATAATTTTAATGCAGGCCATATCGTAGGTGAGGCAATGATAAAAGATTTCCCGGATGGCGCAAAGATAGCAGTCATTGATTCCCCTACTATGGTAGCTTGCGTGGACAGGTTCGAAGGGTTTAAGGCAGCACTTGAAGAAGCCGGTATGACTGACAAATTTGAGATATGTGCCCAGCAGGACGCTCAGGCATCTTTGGAAAAGGCAATGCCGATAGCTGATAATATGATTCAGGCAAATCCGGACATTGAAGCATTTTACGGAATTAATGACCCTACTGCCCTTGGAATCATTGCAGCTTTGCAGGCGGCGGATAAATTAGAAGGTATTAAAATTTATGGGGTTGATGGTTCACCGGACGGAAAATCAGCGATTGAAAATGGAACATTACAAGTAACTGCAGCACAGTCACCAGTTGGTATTGCTAAGACTTCATATGATAATATGCTGAAGGTTTTGGACGGAGGAACGATTGAGAAGGATATTAAAGTAGAGACATTTAAAATTGATAAGGATAATGTTAGTGAATATGGAGTAGATGGATGGCAGTAAATTAATATATTTCTAATTCTACATAACAGGTGAAATGCTGAGTGGAGGGAGCTGCCCTCCATTCTTTTTCAATAGGAAGTGAGGAAAAACGTGCGTAATTATGTTTTAGAAATGAAAGGCATAGAGAAAAAATTTGCAAACGTATATGCACTGGAAGGGGTTCATCTGCAGCTGGAAAAAGGAGAGGTGCATGCGCTTCTCGGAGAAAATGGGGCAGGTAAGTCCACATTAATTAAGGTATTAGGCGGGATATATAAGGCAGATGCAGGGCAGATTATGATAGAGGGAAAAGAGGCTGCGATTCAATCTGTCAAAGATGCACAGGCTTATGGAATCAATATTGTACATCAGGAAATTGTACTTGTCCCCCATATTAGTGTTGCGGAAAATATTTTTCTCGGAAGAGAGCCTGTGACCAAAGCGGGGCTTAAGGATAAGAGGAAGATGTTTAGGGAAGCAGGAGAACTGGTAAAACAATTAGGCCTGGATATTGATGTAAAAAGAGATGTCTATCATCTTACCATTGCACAGCAGCAGTTAGTGGAGATTGTTAAGGCGGTATCTTTTAACTCCAAAATTATTGTAATGGATGAACCAACATCCTCTCTTGCAGAACGGGAAGTAGAGTATTTATTTGGGGTCATCAACAAATTAAAACAACAGGGAGTAAGTATTATTTATATTTCTCACAAGCTAAATGAGTTGTTTACAATTACAGACCGGATTACCGTTTTGAGAGATGGGAAATATGTGGACACGAAAGAAACGAAATCTACAACAATAGATGAGCTGATTAAAATGATGGTGGGCCGGAATCTTACAGAATATTATTCCAGAGGTGAACATTCTATTGGCGGGGTTGCTTTTGAGGTAAAAGAACTGGCACAAAAAGGAGTGTTTGACAATGTATCTTTTCATATTAAGAAGGGAGAAATTGTAGGATTTGCAGGACTGGTGGGAGCCGGAAGAAGTGAAATTATGCAGGCTATATTCGGAGTATCCTCAATTGATTCCGGCGAGATATTTATTGACGGGAAAAAGGTGCAGTTTAAAAGTGTCCAGGATGCCATTGAACATGGGATAGCCTTGATACCGGAAGACAGAAAGAAGCAGGGCCTTGTTCTGAAAAATACAGTTGGATACAATATCACCTTGACAGTACAGGACCAGTATAAGAAATTTGTTCATATTAACCGGAAAAAGCGGGATGGAATTATTGACAGATACATTAAGGCTTTTTCCATAAAGACACCATCACCGGAACAGCTGGTAAACAATCTGTCAGGGGGGAATCAGCAGAAAATTGTGTTGTCCAAATGGCTGGCCACAAATCCAAAGGTGTTAATTCTGGATGAGCCGACAAGAGGTGTTGATGTTGGAGCAAAATCAGAGATTTATACAATTATTGACCAGTTGGCACGGGATGGAATGGCAGTGATTTTAATTTCTTCGGAATTACAAGAAATAATTAATATGTGTGACCGGATTTATGTAGTATCTCAGGGGCAGGTTACCGGTGAACTGCAGCGGGAAGAGTTCGATCAAGAGAAAATCATGTATCATGCAACAGGAGGAAAATAAGGAATGTCTAAAGAAAATCGTGTTAAAATAGCTGAAAGAACAAATAATCCGGTTTTGAAATTTTTCAGTGAAAATCTTGGTATTATAGCCGCATTGATTGTAATCTCTGTTATTGTGGCGATTATGTCCCCTGTCTTTTTAAGTGTGGATAATGCGTTAAGTGTAGGCAGGCAGATATCTACAAATGCTGTCTTAACGCTGGGGATGGCAATGGTGATTATTACAGGTGGCATTGACCTTTCAGTTGGTGCAGTTGTAGCCCTGACAGGTACTCTGTGCGTTGGTTTTATCAACCAGGGAATGCCGGTGCCTGTTTCAGTTATACTCTGTGTGGGGATTGGCGTGCTTGTTGGGTTTCTGAATGGAGTGATCATTGCAAAAACAGGGATGGCCCCATTTATCGTAACAATGTCGACTATGAATATTGGCCGGGGAATTGCATATTTGTACAGCGGCGGTCTTCCCCTGCGCTGTACCCGGGACGATTTTGCCGTATTGGGAACCGGATATTTAGGACCTGTCCCGCTGCCCATTATATATCTGGCTGCGCTGATACTTATTGTATGGCTGCTTTTATCAAGAGCAAAATTTGGTACATATGTATATGCTTTGGGCGGGAATCGTGAGGCAGCAAAGTTTTCTGGAATTCCAACGGTAAAAATTGAGATAATTGTGTATACCCTATCTGGGTTTCTGTCAGGATTTGCAGGGGTGGTTCTGGCCGCAAGGATGTTTTCAGGACAGCCATCTGTACAGCAGGGAGCAGAAATGGATGCCATCGCAGCCTGCGTACTGGGAGGTGTATCTATGACCGGAGGAATGGGAAAAGTAGGCGGTACTATGATTGGGGCACTGATTATAGGAGTCATCAGCAATGGCCTGAATCTGTTGAATGTGAATTCCTTTGTATCTAATATTGTGAAGGGAATCATTGTGTTAATCGCAGTTTATATTGATATTATTAAGAAGAAGAGAATGTTGAAAGGATAGAGGAGAACCATGTCAGTTGCAGGATTGGATATTGGTACCAGCGGATGTAAAATTGTAGTTTATGATTTAGAAGGAAATGTGAAAGCAGCCTGCAGCCATGGGTATAAAGAAGAGGGGACTGACGGCTATAGAGAAATAGATCCGGCAACAGTTCTTTCAGGGGTGAAAGCGTGTATAAAGAATGTTTCCAAACAACTGGATGAGCCTATAGAGGCGTTGGCTGTAGGTACGCTGGGAGAGTCGGTTGTCTGCGTTGACGGAGATGGGATGGCTCTGGGGAAATCCATGGTGACTGGTGATAAGCGGGGGATTCCCGAGGTGGAAGAAATTCTGCAAAAAGTCGGTAAGGAAGAGATCATGGCAATAACAGGAATCCCTGCAAGTGAAATGTATTCATTGCCCAAGCTGCTGTGGATGAACAAGCATACTAATATACTTAGGAAAGCCAAATACATTTTTACCTACGAGGATTATATCGGGTTCTATCTTACCGGAAACAGAAAAATCAGTTACTCATCGGCATCCCGTACAATGGCCCTTGATATTGAAAAAAAAGTATGGTCTTCCAAATTATTGGAGTTAGCAGGGATCTCGGAAAAACAGATGTCTCTTCCGGTCAGTGCAGGGACGATTGTGGGGAGGGTACTTCCTGAGGTTGCAGAGGAACTGGGATTATCTGCGGGGATGCAGGTTGTTGCAGGGGGACATGACCAGGAATGTGCGGCACTGGGGGCAGGAGTGGTTACACCAGGAATCGGAGAGGACGGACATGGCACTTGCGAGGTGCTGAACCTAATGCTGAACGAGCCCTTAAGAAACAGTTCTATGATGGAAACAGACCTGGCTTGTATACCGGGAATGATACCAGGAACCTATATGACAAATCTGGAAATTACCACTTGTGGAATACTGATGAATTGGAGCCGGGACTGCATCTTTGAGGGAATTCACAGAAGATGCAGGGAAAAAGGTGAGGATTTTTTTGCATATATGGACCGGAAAGCTACAGAACTAAAAACCGGACTTTTGGTATTACCGCAGTTTGGCTCATCAGGCCACCCGGATATTAATTACGACATGAAAGGGATGGTATGGGGATTGACCATTCACACAAAGCCCGAAGAAATATATCTGGCGGTGAAAGAATCTCTGGCCTTTCAAATGAAGATGGCTTATGAATATGCGGGTTTCTTAAATATAGATGTGAAGCAAATTACAATAACAGGCGGTGGAGCGGTTTCCGAACTTACTATGCAAATCCGCTCTGATGTATTTGGGGTGAAAACAGTTTCACTGAAAAATAAAGAGGCTGGAACACTGGGGTGTATGATTGCGGCCGCGACGGCAATGGGGCATTATTCCAGATTTGAAGAGGGGGTGAAACGTACGGTAAAGATTTTGCGGACCTACAGACCCAGAGAAGAATGGAAGGAATACTACCAGTTAAAATATGAAAGATATAAAAGGCTATATCACAAAATGCACGATTTTATATAGGAGAAATGAAAATAAAACAGTTATATTTGGAGAGGCGCAATGGAATATTATTTGGGTATAGATATTGGAACTTCGACAGCAAAGATAATAGTCATTAATGAAGAGGGAATAGTGGTGAATTGCTGTGAACAGGAATACCAATATTCTCAGCCAAAACACGGCTGGAAGGAAATATGGCCGGAGGTATGGGTAAAAGCGGTGAAAGCAGGTATGGCAGAGCTGCTCTCAGGTATCGAGCGAAGTCATGTTAAGGCGATTGGAGTGTCAGGGCAAATGCATACCACAGTATTTCTGGATTATTCAGGAATTCCCATACGGCCGGCTATCATGTGGAATGATGTTCGGACAAAAGAATATTTCCCGGAACTTAAAACAGCTCTGAAGCAAGAAGATACCAAAGCAATTTCTAAAATAATTTCTACAGGAAGCCCTGCGGTTAATCTGCTCTGGCTGAAAGAACATGAAGAGGAGGCATTTAAAAAGCTTGGAAAGTTTCTAATCGGTCCTGATTATCTGGTGTATTACTTAACGGGGTGTTACAGTACGGATTACTGTCAGGCGTCCACATCTTCTCTATATAATACCGAAGACTGCTCCTGGTCTGAGACAATGATGAAATTAATCGGACTTTCAGAGGAAATGTATCCGCCGATTAAAGGAAGTCAGGAGATCGTAGGGAATCTGCGAAAGGAAATACAAGAAGAACTTGGACTTTCGCCGGATGTAAAAGTAATTGCCGGAACAGGGGACAATTCTGCCGCGGCTATATCTACAGGGAGCTTGCAGTATGGTTATCCTGTACTGTCAATTGGTACTTCGGGAGTTTTAATCCTGCCAAGAGGGAAGGAAAAAGCGGACTCAAAAGGGAAGGAAATCCTGTTTTCCTTAGATGGAAAGGATATCATTTGCATGACTCAGGGAGTGGTGCAGTCTGCTGGAGGGAGCTATGAATGGTATGTAAGGAAGATTCTCGGTATCAGCGACTTTAACAGCCTGATGGCAGATGTGGATGTTTCGGAACTGGGAAATAAGCAACTCTTGTTTTATCCTCATTTGACTGGGGATAAGACCATTTATGCAGATTCCTCTCTGCGGGGTGCCTTTATCGGACTGGAGATGAATGACTTAAAGGAAGATTTGGCGGTTGCGGTTATGGAAGGAGTTTGCTTTGCTGTAAAGCAATTAATTCAGGAAATGGGGCTGTCCACAGAAACTTTGGAAGAGTTGATGGTTACTGGAGGAGGAGCTAATAGTAAGGTTTGGATGCAGATTATGGCGGATGTATTAAATGTACGGATAGTTCAGCTGGATGGGAACGAAGGGGTTTCTTACGGAGCAGCAGTTTTGGCAAAAAATGCGCTGAAAGGGAACCATGAAATAAGCCCTGGAACAGGAACGGAGGTCAGTACCCGGAATCATTTTGACCCAAGGCGGCTTAATGTAGAACGATACCAGCGCAAATATGAACAGTATCTGAGAATACATAATGCTATCCAAAAGATTTTCTGATGGCCGGACTTTTAATCATTAACACAAGACTGCAATCCGGTTTGTTTTATGATATGATGTACATAAAATAAATGATAAAGTGGGGTATGTATATGCTGAAGGATAAAAGAAGACAACAAATTCTGGAGTTGTTAAAACGTGATGGTCAGGTAGAGATTAGTGTCCTGAGGAAGATGTTTGATGTAACAGAAATGACAATCAGGCGGGATTTGGACAATTTGGCTGCTGCGTATGACATAGTGCGTACCCATGGCGGTGCAATGCTTTCAGATATCCAGCAGAGTATAGAACTCCCTTATGAGCGGAGAATTGGGTCCCAGGGGGACGAGAAGAAACGAATCGCAATGAAGGCATTATCCTTGATTAAACATAGACAGACGTTGTTCTTTGACTCTGGTTCAACAACTTATTACATGGCTCAGAATATTGGAAACGATAAGAGAAACACTATTTTAACCACAGGGGTAAATCTTGCACCGGAATTGCTGAACCGCCAGAATGTATCTGTAATTATGATTGGCGGAGACTTGCGGAGAAATACAATTTCCAGCTGCGGACCTCTGGCGGAAGAACAACTGAACAAATTCAGGGTGGATATTGCATTTTTGGGTGCAAATGGAGTTGGTGATGATGGATATGTATATATTGGAAATTCAACGGAACTTGGAATAAAGAATACTGTAATGAATATCGCAAAGGAGAATTATTTGTTAGTAGACTCAAGTAAATTTGGATGTTCACAATTTCTCCATTATGCAAAATTAAGTGATTTTGATGGGGTGATATCAGACCCGGGACTTTCAGAAGATATCATAAAGAAAATGAAAAAAATGGGTGCGAATATCATTATCGCCTAGTTATACTAGCATTAAGGAGATAAAGGATATCCTTCGGAACTTTGCGGTTAAAAATGAAAATTAACAGGTTTTGGAGGAGATATAAAAATGAAAATTGTAAATGGATATGATTTAATGGAATATGGGAAAAAGCATAAGTATCTGCTGCCGGCATTTAATACTACGAATTTGGAAATGACCTGTGCCATTGCCAAAGGACTTAATAAAGTAAAGCTGCCCGGCTACATACAGATATCATCAAATAATCTGAGGTTATCCAGTCCGGAAACGATTGTTGCAATAACGAAAGAGGCAATCAAGAACTCGGATGTGCCGATTGCACTGCATCTGGATCATGGTAAATCTTATGAAGATGTAAAAAAATGTGTGGATGCAGGGTTTACATCTATTATGATTGATGCGTCTCATCTTTCCTATGAAGAGAATATTGAAGCGACAAAAAAAGTAGTGGATTACTGTCATTTTTACGGAATACCAGTGGAAGCGGAACTTGGCGCTTTAAAAGGAAAAGAAGAAGACATCGTAAATGAAGCGGACTGTAAAACGGATCCGGAGCTTGTACATGATTTCGTGACCCGGACAGGCTGTGATCTTCTTGCAGTTTCTATTGGTAATGTACATGGACTTGACATTGAACCGAGAATTGACATTCCTCTGCTAAAAAAACTGGCACCTCTTAGCCCGGCACCATTGGTTATGCACGGAGGGTCCGGTATCCCCTTCGAGATTATCCGTGAAATAAAGCAGCATGGTATGCTGAAGGTAAATTATGGCTCTGACTTAAGAAAGGCATTTGTTGCCACATTTGGAGAAGCTTATGTTCAAAATAATGGTGTTGCAAGTGTGATTGAACATAGTTTGGATGCAGTAGAAAATGTGAGTAAAACAGTACAGTATATTACTAGTACGATTAATCAATAGCCGGTTGGTACATGGGCTGAGTATTGCATAATTTCAGAAGATATGTTATATTGTAGACATAAAGAGAACAACCGCCCACAAAGTGGTTAGCCTCATAAAGGGTTTTAGCTACTTACGTAGCCGCCTATCCTGTGTGCTAGACAGGGTAGGCATTTTTATTTTCGCTTATTATTCCTATCTATGTAGGTAAACAGCGCAATAAGGAAAATCCCAAATGTCAACATCAAAGATATCGCATCTGATATATCCATATACACCGCCTCCCTTCTTCCGTGAAGTTCCGGGAGGCTGCCACCCTGTATCGGTTGTTCCGAAATACAGTATATCATGCTCCGGTGCCTTCTAAATAGCCATCAAATTATAAAATTTCTCTTTACATTTCAATATCAAATTCAAACAAGCTGAATCTCCCTGGAAGATTGACTTTTATAGATAAAAAAAGTATTATAAGTTATACATACAGCGATTTGCTTCGGATACAGAGATATAAATAAAAAGGACTGCAAAAACGAATGATGAAAAAAAGAAAACGACGATTAATCATATATTGTTGTGCCGCAATTATTATACTTCTTGCAGGTATTTTGATGGCAGAAGTTGTGAGTGCCCTGACGAGCAAAAAAGTGGATACATCCGAAGGAGTGAAGATTCTGAAAGAAGCTGAATCTGCGGACATAAAGAAGATTGAAGAGAAGATGGAAAAGCTGGCGGAAAAGGCGCAGGAAGAGCAGAAGAATGCTAAGACAGATACAAGCAGGAATTACAAAGCCATATTTGCAGATTCTGTGGTGATGGGGGATTCAATATCAGAGGCGTTTATAAAATATGATCTTCTTAATGCGTCCAGCGTTGTGGCAAAGATAGGTGCAGAGCTTGACAGTCTGGGTGAACAGGTGGCAAGTGTGAAGCAAATCAATCCACAAGTGATTTTTCTGGCTTATGGGACAGGCGATATTGCTGCCACAGACGGAGATGTGGATTTGTTTGTTAAGAAATATGACGCTTTAATCCAGGAAATTCAGAAAGAGCTCCCTGATACAAAGATTTTTGTGAATTCTATTTTCCCGGTACAGGAGCAGAAGATAGAAAAAGAACTTGTTTATGAAAAATTGGAGGATTATAATGAGGCGCTGCGCACCCTGTGCGACAAAAAGCAGATTGCCTTTATTGATAATACGGAATTGGTGTCAGACCGTTATTATGAAGAGGATGGTGTGCATTTTAAAGCAGCATTCTATCCACACTGGATGGACCGGATGGCGGAGGTGGCGTCTTTATGATGGATAGAAATTCTGGTATAAATGATTCCGGTGCAGGCAGTGATTCCAGAGGCGGTTACTATAGAAGGCCGGCCGGAAGGACAAGAAAGCCGGGACTTGCGGAGGTTTTGAAGTATCTTATTTTAGCAGCTATGGTTGCTTACATTTCTTTTCTTATGGTATTTACCAGCGGAAGTACAAAACCCTTTGAGGAGATTGAGAAAGCGGTGGAGGCTTCGGTGGATATGGAGAATGTGAAGAAAGCAGACGTACAGGGGCTGAAGCGATATTACGGACTGAACAGTGCAGATTATGACGGCGTGATGCTGTATATTTCAGAAAGCAGCATATCTACGGAAGAGATACTTTTGATTAAGGTAAAAGATGACGGACAGATGCAGCAGGTAAAAGAAGCTGCCGAGGAGAGAATTGAGAGCAGGAAAAACGATTTTGAAGGCTATGCCCCTGAACAGGTGCAGTTGCTTAGTCAGGCACAGGTTTCTGTCCGCGGGAAGTATCTGTTCATGGCTGTAGCTCCTAAGGCAGAAAGTTATAAAGATGCTTTTATGAAAAGTCTATAAAAATATGGTATCTGTTCAGAACCATGAACAGTTACAAAATATGTTACAGTGAGAGGAAGCTAAAAGATGTTATTTAGCAGTGTCACATTTTTGTTTATATTTCTGCCGGTTACATTGGCGTTGTACTATATTGTTCCGGAAAGGTTCCGCAATATTGTTATGCTGGCAGCCAGTTTGATTTTTTATGCGTGGGGAGAGCCGCTTTATGTTGTATTAATGCTTCTCTCTATTCTTTTGAATTATATCTGCGGACTGGATATCGAATCGAAGCGGGAGAATCCCCGCAAGGCGAGAAGAAGCCTTATTTTTGCTGTGGCAGCAAATGTATGCCTGCTGGGATTTTTTAAATATTATGGTTTTCTCCTGGACAGTCTGAATGCAGTTCTTCCCGGGGATATTCCATACAGGGAACTTCCGCTGCCTATTGGAATCTCATTTTATATGTTTCAGGCTATATCCTATATCATTGATGTCTATAGAAAACAGGTAAAGCCTCAGGAGAATCTTCTGCATCTCGCATTATACATTTCTATGTTTCCTCAGTTAATAGCTGGTCCCATTGTTCGCTATATTGATATTGAAGATCAATTGAAGGGCCGGAAGGTGTCTATGCGCAAGTTTGGACAGGGGGCTGAATACTTCATAATTGGCCTGGGGAAAAAGGTGATATTGGCGGGCTCGGCAGGACAGATTTTTGACCAGATATCGGGACTGCAGATGGGGAGTTTTTCAGTGCTCACCGCATGGGTTGGCTGTATTTCCTATGCTTTTCGTATTTATTTTGATTTCAGCGGCTATTCAGATATGGCAATTGGTCTGGGGAAGATGTTTGGATTTGAACTTGGGAAAAACTTTGACTATCCTTACATATCCACCAGTATCACTGAATTTTGGAGAAGATGGTTTATTTCTTTGAGCACCTGGTTCAAAGAATATGTTTATATTCCGCTGGGCGGAAGCCGCCGCGGACAATCAAGGCAAATGCTGAATATTTTGATTATGTGGGTGCTGATCGGGCTTTGGTACGGCGCTTCCTGGAATTTTTTGATTTGGGGATTGTATTACGGAATTCTGCTTATATTGGAAAGATTTGTATGGGGCAGAGTTTTGGAGAAGCTTCCGGCAGTAGTGAGACATATTTATACAATGATACTTGTTTTGATTGGGTGGACATTCTTTTTCAGTCCAAATCTCAGGTATGCTCAGGATTATCTGGGAGCAATGTTTGGTCCGGGCGCCAGTACATTTGCGGATAAACAGGCAATTTTCTATGTCACAACACATTGGCTTTTGTATCTGGCTGCCGTACTGGGGACTTCCTGTGCAGGATACAGGATAATCCGGCGCATTGCGGGTGGTTTTAATAATATTCGGGCAAGAAAGGCAGCGGCAGCAGTCGTATATATTGGTATATTTTTAATTTCCATTGCCTATCTGGTAACAGAATCCTTTCATCCGTTTTTATACTTTAGATATTAGGTGGAGATATGAGAAAGAATAGAAAAAAGCGGTGGGTAGAAAGTTTTATTGGTAAGGTTTTTATCATCTGCCTGCTGGTGTTTACTATAGGGAATTTTTTGGTCCCTAATCAGAAAAAATCTGAAGAAGAAAACCGAATGCTTGCGCCTAAACCGAAACTGACATTTAGTAGTTTGATATCAGGGAGTTATATGCAGCAATTCGAAAGGTATCAGTCCGACCAGTTCCTGGGAAGAGGCGGATGGAGGAAGCTGAAGGTGACTCTGAACCGTTTGGGAGGAAGCCGGGAGGAGAACGGCGTATTCATCGGGAAAAAGGGGCAGCTTCTGGAAGATATTGCAGTTCCTGACCGTGAGGCGCTGGAAAGCAGCGTGACAGCAATGAAAGAATTTGCTGAAAATTATTCTGATATACCTGTCAGTGTTCTTTTAGTGCCTGATGCAGCAAATGTAATCCGCAGCAGCCTCCCTTCTCTGGCTGAGGTGGCGGACCAAAATGTGAGTATCGCCCAGCTTAAAAAGGAACTGGGAAATTCTGTGCAGTGGATAGATGGGGTTCAGGCGCTGAATGAGCATAAAAATGAGAGGATATACTATAAGACAGATCCTCACTGGACATCGCTGGGGGCATTTTATGTTTTTGAGGAGGCAGCCGGCATCCTGGGAATCACAACAGATTTTTCTAGCGGTTATGCATCTTATCCTATCACAACAGATTTTAATGGGGCATTGGCTTCAAGAAGCGGATGTGAGATGAATGTAAAAGAGGAAATTTCTATTTATGTCCCAAAGGACACAGACAATGATGTTGTTGTCAACTATGTAGATGAGCAGAAAAAGACTACTTCCCTGTACGACTTGGAAATGCTTCACACCCGGGACAAGTATGGTGTCTTTCTCAGTGGAAATACGTCTGTGGTTGATATTAAGACAATGGCCGAGAGCCGGAAAAAACTGTTGATAGTGAGAGATTCTTATGCCAATTGTTTTGTACCTTTTCTGACACCTTATTTTCAGGAAATTGTTCTGGTTGATCCAAGGTATTATTCAGGAACGGTTCAGGACATCATGGAGACATATCAGATTACGGATGTTTTGTTTTTATATAGTGGCAACTCGTTTTTTCAAGATAATAATATAAATGGAGTATTGAGCAGTGAGTAATCGTATAAAACGGGAATTTGAGCAAAAAAAGGAGCCTGTCAGGCTGAATAAGTTTTTAAGTGAATCAGGGATATGCTCCCGGCGGGAAGCTGACCGCCTGATTGAAAGCGGAAAAGTGACAGTTGACGGCAGACAGGCTATGACAGGGATGAGAGTATCTCCGGGACAGGTCGTGAAAGTAGGGAACAAACGCGTGTCCCGGGGTGATGAAATGGTGGTGCTGGCAGTAAATAAGCCTGCCGGAATTGTCTGTACGGAGGAACGAAGGGAACGTAACAGTATTGTACGTTTTTTAAACTATCCCATCAGAGTTACTTATGCAGGCCGCCTGGATAAAGATTCCAGGGGGCTGCTTCTTATGACGAATAATGGGGATATCATCAATAAAATGATGCGTGCAAGGAACCAGCATGAAAAAGAGTATAAAGTGACGGTTGATAAAGCGATAACACCAGATTTTCTGGAGAAAATGTCTTCAGGGGTTCCAATACTGGACACAGTAACAAGACCTTGCGATGTGAAGAAGCTTGGAAAATATACTTTTTCTATTATATTGACCCAGGGGCTGAACCGGCAGATACGCAGAATGTGTGAGGCACTGGGATATCAGGTAAAAGATTTGGTTAGAACTAGAATTATGAATATCGAATTGGGAAGAATAAAAGAAGGGGAATACAGAAAACTGACAGACAGGGAACTGGACGGCCTCTATGAACAAATCAAGGACAGGCAGGGGAGTATATATGGCAGATAAGAAAAAAAGAATGCAGGAGCTGGTGGAACTCCTGAACCGTGCACGCCGCGCTTACGAGCAGGAAGACACGGAGATTATGAGTAATTACGAATATGATAAATTATATGATGAACTTTTGGGACTGGAACAGGAATTGGGAACAACTCTTGCCTCCAGTCCTACCATTCATGTGGGGTATGAGGTGCTAAGCGAGCTGCCGAAAGAGCGTCATGAGCGTCCTATGCTTTCCCTGGATAAAACGAAAGATGTGGAGCGGCTCAAAGAATTTCTTGGGAGGCAGAAGGCGGTAATCTCCTGGAAGCTGGATGGACTTACAATTGTACTGACTTACAGGGAAGGAAAACTGCAAAAGGCAGTCACCAGAGGAAGCGGTGAAGTAGGAGAGGTCATCACAAATAATGCCAGAGTATTCAAAAATCTGCCGTTTCATATACCATACAAGGGGGAGCTGGTTCTGAGGGGCGAGGCCGTTATTGGATATCAGGATTTTAAAAAGATTAACGAAGAAATAGAAGATGTGGATGCAAAGTATAAGAATCCACGAAACCTGTGCAGCGGTTCTGTGCGTCAGTTAAACAATGAAATCACAGCGAAAAGGAATGTCCGTTTTTTTGCCTTTACGCTGGTAAACGGACCTGGAATTGACTTTCACAATTCCAGATATGAGCAGTTGGAATGGCTGGAAGAGCAGGGCTTTGAAGTGGTGGAACATCATCTTGCAACCATAGAAAATATAGAAGAAGAAGTCGCATGGTTTGCCGGGAAAATTACAGAAAATGATTTTCCGTCAGACGGGCTGGTTCTGGTTTATGATGATATTGCCTATGGACAATCTCTGGGAAGCACATCAAAATTTCCAAGGGATTCCTTTGCCTACAAATGGGCGGATGAAATAAAAGAAACAAAGCTCCTGAAAATCGAGTGGAGCCCGTCACGTACCGGCCTGATTAATCCCATAGCGGTTTTTGAGCCTGTTGAGCTGGAAGGGACAACGGTCAGTCGTGCCAGTGTTCATAATATTAGTATTATGGAGGACCTGGAGTTGGGAGTGGGTGATGAAATCCGGGTTTACAAAGCAAACATGATTATTCCTCAGATTGCGGAAAACCTGACCCGCAGCGGAGTGCAGGATATTCCCTGCTCTTGTCCGGTATGCGGAGGTGATACGAGAATTTCTATGGAAAATAATACGAAAACCCTATATTGTGCAAATCCAGGGTGCCAGGCAAAACAGATGAAATCCTTTGCTCTCTTCGTCAGCAGAGATGCCCTGAACATAGAAGGGCTTTCAGAAGCTACACTGGAAAAGTTCATTATCAGAGGGTTTATAAAAGATTTTTCGGATATTTTTCATTTAGACAGATATGCAGAGGAAATCAGGACTATGGAAGGCTTTGGCCAGAAGTCCTATGAAAACCTGATTAAAAGTGTGGAGCATGCCAGGGATACCACACTTCCAAAACTAGTATACAGCCTTGGAATTGCAAATATTGGACTTGCCAATGCAAAGGTCATTTGTAAAGCATTGGATTATAAGCCTGACAGGCTGCTTTCTGCCACCGTGGAAGAGTTAAATGAGATTTCGGGTGTAGGCGGTGTGATTGCCCAGAAGTTTGTGGATTATTTTGCAGATAATGAACACAGAGAGCAGTTTAAGCAGCTTTTAAAAGAGGTTCATATCCCGCAAGAAGAAACTCAAAAAGAAGAACAAATATTTAAAGATATAAATTTTGTTATAACTGGAAGTGTGGAACATTTTTCCAACCGGAATGAAGTGAAAGAGGTTATCGAGGCACGGGGAGGCAAAGTGACAGGCTCCGTAACCTCTAAAACCAATTATTTAATTAATAATGATGTGCAGTCTGCTTCCTCGAAAAATAAAAAGGCGAGGGACTTGAACATTCCAATTATATCGGAAGAGGATTTCTTGAAAATGTTGGAATAAGGGAGAAAAATGGGAAATGCTTTAGAAAAAGTTCATTTGTATCTAAAACCCAACTATATTATAATATGAGTTGTATCTATTCAGAAGCATGAACAGTTACTATGAGTTATAGTTCTGCCTTACGAAAGAAGGCTTATGACGGAGCTGTAACTTGTATATCATACGGAAAGAAGGGAGAACTATGTCAGATAAAGATTTTATAATAATAGAGGAAGCAGAAAATAAAGAAGAAAAAAAAGATATAATCGGAGACCTTGTAGAAGAAGATGATTATACAAACAAAAAGAAGGCAGAGGTTACTGCTCATAGTGATGATGAGGAGGATGGTTATGAAAAATACTGCCTTATTTGTCATCGTCCGGAAAGCTCTGCCGGCAAGATGGTTGATTTGCCTAACCATATCACAGTTTGTTCCGATTGTATGCAGAAAAGTTTTGATGCAATGACCAACGGTTCTGTTGATTATAGTAAGCTGATGAATATGCCCGGTGTACAATTTTTGAATTTGTCAGACTTGGAAAATTCGGTACCTAAGAGCCAGAAGATAAAGAAGAAAAAAGAAAAGCCGAAGTCGTTCCGTACATTGGATATTAAAGAGATTCCTGCACCCCATAAAATCAAAGCCCAATTGGATGAATATGTAGTAGGTCAGGAATATGCAAAGAAAGCAATGTCCGTAGCGGTATATAACCATTATAAACGTGTTGCCACAGATACAATGGATGACATTGAGATTGAAAAATCCAATATGCTGATGATAGGACCCACCGGAAGCGGGAAAACTTATCTGGTGAAGACCCTGGCGAAGCTTTTAGATGTGCCTTTGGCAATTACAGATGCTACTTCCCTGACAGAGGCAGGATACATAGGTGATGATATTGAGAGTGTTGTATCCAAATTGCTGGCTGCTGCTGATAATGATGTAGAGCGTGCCCAGCAGGGAATTATTTTTATTGATGAGATTGACAAGATTGCAAAGAAAAAGAATTCTACTCAAAGAGATGTAAGCGGAGAGTCCGTACAGCAGGGAATGTTGAAGCTGCTGGAAGGAAGTGAAGTGGAAGTTCCGGTGGGAGCAAACAGCAAGAATGCCATGGTTCCGCTGACTACGGTGAATACAAAGAACATTCTCTTTATCTGTGGAGGTGCATTCCCGGATTTAGAAGAGGTAATCAGGGAAAGGCTGTCCCGTAAAACTACTATGGGATTCAATGCAGAACTGAAAGATAAATATCAGAAAGATAAAGAAATTTTGTCCAAGGTGACAGTAGAGGATTTGAGAACGTTTGGAATGATACCGGAGTTTATCGGCCGTCTGCCTATTATCTTCACACTCAAAGGGCTGAATAAAGAGATGCTCATTCAGATATTGAAAGAGCCAAGGAATGCAATTTTAAAACAATATAAAAAGCTTCTTGCCCTTGATGAAGTAAATCTTGAGTTTGATGACGGGGCGTTGGGAGCTATAGCAGAGAAGGCCATGAAGAAAGATACCGGAGCCAGGGCACTGCGGGCGATTATAGAAGAATTTATGCTGGATATTATGTACGAAATACCAAAAGATGACAGCATCGGACAGGTAACCATCACCAGAGAATATATTGAAGGAACCGGAGGACCGGTTATACAGTTGAGAGGTCAGGAGATTCCGTTGTTACATTAAAAGGGGATAAGAGCGCCCTGGTACATTGAAAGGGAAGTAACGGGGTAATCACACTGGAAGATAAGCTTGGAAAGGGGCGGACAGCATGAAGCAGAATTTGGATTTTGAATCTTTGGAAAAGAACTTGATAGATGTAATTGCAGAGTCTCATATTAAACTTGGATATACAAAAAGTTCCATGGGGTTTTATTATCCCTTGGAATCGCTGAACCGCCTTTTAGATTCAGAGTTGTCCTCCGCGGATATGGAAAAAGCGCTGCAGGGATTTTGCGAATTTGCAGAAGCCAGGCTGGGGAAGGCATCTTATTCCCGGGATAACATCCGTTTTTGTATCCTGATTCCTGCAGAGGGTGTGGAATATGTACATGAAAAAATAAAAGACACTGGATTCCTAAGAGAATTTATTGAAGGAATCCAGTGCCATAATTGTACTATTGAAGATATTTTAAAGATTTTTTCTCATTATTCAGAACATGTGAAGTGTGAAAAGCTGGATAACGGGGAGTTTGATTACCTGCTGTACTTCGAAGATGGTGTCCCCGATACTTATCGTTACTGTGTTAAGTTTGAGGGCGGACACATTACGTATCACCGCTTTACACAAAAAGACTATGGGGCATTAGGGTTTTGATCAACACAGCACAGCATTTTGTGTGTTCCTCATTTCATTGATTAACCTGGTAATTTCGCGTTGTAAGGTGTGCCCATGTAAGTATCACCGCTCTGCAATTCCTCTAACATCTGGGCAAGCCTTCTTTGCCGGGTTTCCTCACGTTTTGCATGGATTATCCATCCAATGTAATCATTCCGCTGATAAGACGGCCTGAGCCGGTAGCGCTCCCATAATCCGTTCGCATCAAGGGCGGTAATAACAAAGTTTGGAATATCATAGATTTGTCTCGTCATTTTCTCCGTGTTAATATCAGCATTTGATTTCTTCTTACTATCAATCTGTTTTCCACTTCCTTTAACATGTGATACGCGCCAACGTGTAATGTCGGCAATAAGTTCGTAGTCAACAGGCTTATCATACGGAAAGTGTATTGCACCTTTTGTCCTGTGATATCCGGCAAGGCGCTCTTCAAAGGGATTAAGCGACAGATCACCAGGATAAATACCGAGATGTTTCTTAAAGGCAGCAAAATGAATAAGGTTTTCCTCTTGCCAGAAAGTTGGCATACTCCAGGAAATCTTTTCTACAGCATCCGGCGCAGCAGTGCGGATAGTTTCACGTACTTTTGCAAGAATC
Source organism: Faecalicatena contorta (assembly GCF_003149105.1). Lineage (GTDB taxonomy): Bacteria > Bacillota > Clostridia > Lachnospirales > Lachnospiraceae > Muricomes > Muricomes contortus_C. The sequence goes on from NZ_QGDS01000002.1 coordinate 350,250, forward strand.
GGGCGCACTTGTTCTGGATGTGCTTTGATGTACTCGTCAATGGTTTTTGGGGCTTCCCCACAGAAGTGATCCTGGTTCATATTCTTAAATTCTCGTTTGCACTTTGGACATTGCCACATATGCTCATCTCCCTTCCTTTTTTCGATTGGCTGGAAAAAATCGAGTAAGCCAGCCATGTTTCGGCATTTCCTGATATTTTCCCCTAATTTCAGAATTTAATTTGTATTTATTTAATTATACTTGAAATTAAAGGTAAAATCAAATCATAAAAAACAAAAGAATGTCTCCTTTATAAGGCCATCTCACGGGAATGCCGCCGTCAAATCTCAGGTTTTGAATTGGACTTGCGAAATAAATGCCGAAAACTGATGTGAAATTTTAAAAAACTGTAAAATAAATGCCAAAAACCAGGATAAAATTGCCGATTTAGTCCTGTTTTGTTGACAAGACTGATGTATAGGGATAAACTGTAAATATAGATTATTTAAGATTAGTTTTATATTTGTTATTATAAATAAAATATATAATTTAAGAATATTAGAGGATTAACCAGATGGAAAGATATATTGACATGCATTGCCATATACTTCCTGGAGTGGATGACGGAGCTGCCAGTGTTAAAGAAACAGAGGAGATGCTGCAGATTGCATACGATGAAGGAATACGCTGTATGATTGCGACTCCGCATCACCACCCTCGCAGAGGACGTGAGCATCCTGAGGTGTTGAAAAAAAGGCTGATTCTTGTACGTAAGATAGCGCAGCAAATTGATGAGAAGTTCCGCATTTACCTGGGTACAGAAATTTATTTTGGACAGGACATTGTGGATAAGTTGAAAAGGGGCAGTGTTTTAACGATGAATAAGCGCGATTATGTTCTCGTTGAGTTTTCCCCATCAGATAGTTTTAACTATATACGGCAGAGTCTTCAGCAGATACAGATGTCAGGATATCAGGTGATTCTTGCCCATGCCGAAAGATATTATTGTCTCACAGAAGACGTTGAGTTGGCCAGGTATATCTGGGATATGGGAGTTCATATCCAGATAAATGCAGGAAGCATAATAGGAGAAAGCGGAAGGAAAGTAAAACAGTTTGTAAAAGAACTGATGGAGCAGGATATGGTATTCGGAATAGGGACTGATGCCCACAGCCCCAACAGCCGCGCTCCACGAATGAGAAAGGCGGCGGCCTATGTGAAGAAAAAGTATGGAGAAGATTATATGAGGAGGATTTTTTTCAGCAATGCAGCAACCTTGCTGAGAAAAAGAAGAGAGAATGAGCCAGAACACAATGATGAATCCCGAAATTGATAATGATGAAATAACAATAGACCTTACTGAGTTATTTATGGTAATATGGCGGAAATTACATTTAGTAATATTAGCAGGAATTGCCGTGGCAATGGTCGCATTTATCGGAACAAAGTTATTTGTTACACCTATGTATACTTCAGTTACCAAGGTTTATGTGCTGTCTAAGCAGGATGCAAATGCAAGTCTTACATACAGCGACCTCCAGACAGGAACTTCCCTGACAAAGGACTACATGGAGCTTGTTAAGAGCCGTCCGGTGCTGGAACAAGTTATTGCCATATTAAATTTGGATATGAAATCAGAAGAACTTGCAGATGCCATTACAGTAGATACGCCCCAGGATACTCGTATTCTTAGAATATCTGTTGGAAATGAGAATCCTAAAACGGCAAAAGAGATTGCCGATGCGGTGAGAGAGTCTGTCAGCATACAGATTACAGAAATTATGGATGCAGATTCAGTGAATACTGTTGAGATTGGAAATCTTCCCACAGACCCTTCATCTCCGAGCGTATTAAAAAATATGATAATCGGCGGCATGCTGGGCGTCTTGATTACAATTGGAATTATCGTATTGATTTATATTTTGGATGATACAATCAAGACACCAGAAGATGTAGAGCATTACCTTGGAATGAATGTGCTGACATCAATTCCCATCCAGGAAGGTGTCAAGAGGTCCAAAAAAGTAAAAGGACTGTCCGCAAAGCAATTTGCGAAGAGCATGAAGAGGTAGAGTGAGGAGAGACTTGAGATGCAGGAAATTGTTTTAAAAGGAATGAAAAAAGATTACAGGAGCAATGAGGCGTACAAAACCCTTCGTACCAATATTGAGTTTTCCGGAGCGGATAACAAAGTAATTGTACTCACAAGCTGTACTCCAAATGAAGGGAAAAGTACAGTATCCCTGGCATTAGCCTCTTCTTTGGCAGAGGCAGGGAAACAAGTGTTATTTATAGATGCCGATTTGAGAAAGTCTGTATTAATCGGGCGTCACAAAGTAGGAGGGACAATTAAAGGCTTGTCCCATTTTCTTGCAGGTCAGGCTCCGGTTGGTGATATTGTGTATAAAACACAGGAACCGGGACTTGTTGTTGTATTTGCGGGGGTTGTTCCGCCAAATCCGGCAGAGCTTTTGGGACAGAACCGGTTCGAATCTCTGATTGACAGCGCAAGAAAGGTCTATGACTACATCATTATAGATGCTCCTCCTTTAGGAAGTGTTATTGACAGTGCAATTATCGCAAAGCAGTGTGATGCGGCTATTATGGTGATTGCAGCGAACACAATCAGCCACAAATTTGCAAAAGTGGTAAAAGAACAGCTGGAAAAATCAGATTGCCCGATTCTGGGTGTTGTGATGAATAAGGTTGATATGAAACAGAACAAGTATTACGGCAAGTATTATGGGAAATATTACGGAGAATACGGGAAAAAATAGGAGACACACAATATGAAACAGCGGTTACTTACAGTTATGTTGTTGATGGTCTGCATCGTTTTGGGTGTCATCGGATTTTTCTTGTATGTGGGCCAGGACAAACGACCTCCTGAGATTAGTTTGGAGGAAATGAACATTACATATCGTGAGGGTGATAACTATGATGTCTTAATGAAAGGTATCAAAGCTAAAGATAACCGGGACGGCGATTTAAGCGATAAGGTTTTTGTAGACCGCATTATCCCTACAGAAAGTGGAAAAGCAGTTGTATACTATGGTGTTATAGATAGTAATAAAAATGTAGGAACTGCCACCCGGATTATTACATATATGATGGATGCCCAGGCAGATAAGAATGAAGATGTGGATGCATCGGATGATGATACGGAAAACGAGACACAGCCATCTGAAGAAAATAAGAAGCAGGAAACAGCTTCTGACGAAAAGAGGCTGACACCGGAAGGAGAGGCACCTGTCATTGCATTGAATACGGATCATGTTACTATTGCGGCAGGAAGTGAATTTGATCCTTTAAGTGCTGTACAAGATGTTGCCGATACAGTAGATGGCGCAGACACATTATCACAGCAAATTTCTGTGGAAGGTGAGTATGATATCTATACACCCGGTGACTATAATTTGAGCTACTATGTAACAGATAGTGATGGAAATACATCAGAAGTGATGACACTTACCCTGACCATACAATAAGAAGGAGAAGATACTTACATGAATACAAGAAAGAAAACCCTTCATATGGGCGGGAAGCTATTGACTCTATTGCAGCTGGTTCTTTCAGCAGGTCTTCTGGTAGTTACCTGGAACAGCGGCGTACTGCCGATGAAGTATATCGTGATACTGTCTGTTGTAATGCTATTGTTATTCGGAGTTACTTTTGGGCTGCAGTATTTAAATAATAAAGTATATATCCTGGGTATTGTATTGAGCATTATTATCAGTGCAGGCATGGCAGTAGGAATTGTTTATATGCTAAAAGCGGATAAGCTCATGAAGGATGTTGGCGGTGCTACCTATAAGACCGATAATATGATTGTAGTAGTAAAAAAGGACAGCCCTGCAGCAAATCTGCTGGATGCCAAGGGCTACCGTTTTGGGATACAGACAGCAGTAGATCAGGAAAATAACAAACTGATGCAGAAGGATATAGAAAGAGCTATAGGAAAAGAAATTAAGGTAGAAGAATATTCCACATTGGCGGAAGAGGCAGAAGCACTTCTAAAAGGAAGAGTTGAAGCAGCCATCTATAATGAAGCGTTTTCAGGGATTATAGAAGATGCAGTGGAAGGATATTCAGATCAGGTAAGAATATTGTATCAATATGGAATTGATACAGAACTGGAACAGGAAGAAAAAAATATTGAAGAGCCATTTAATATTTACATCAGTGGAATTGATGTAGATGGCCCAATTACAACAAATAGCAGAAGTGATGTTAATATTATCATGACTGTAAATCCAAATACAAAGAAAATCCTGCTGACAACAACACCCAGGGATTATTATGTAACAATTCCAGGCGTCTCCGGAGAACAGAAGGACAAGCTGACCCATGCAGGCATTTATGGAGTGGATGTTTCCATGAATACACTGGAGAGTATCTATGGAATAGATATTACGTATTATGCGAGGGCAAACTTCACCTCCCTGATAAGTATTGTAGATGCTTTAGGCGGAGTTGATGTGAATTCTGATTATACATTTACAACCACACACGGAGGATATGAAATTCAACAGGGTATAAATCACATGGACGGTCCAACAGCACTGGGATTCGCAAGAGAAAGATACAGCTTTGAAGAAGGAGATAATCAGCGGGGGAAAAACCAGGAGGCTGTTCTTACCGCAATTTTACATAAAGGTATGTCACCCGCAATTCTGACAAAAGCAAGTCAGATTATTGCAAGTGTAGGTGATAGCTTAGAAACAAACATGACTCAGGAAGAGATAAGCAAATTCATCAATATGCAGCTTTCCGCTGGATCTTCCTGGACCATTGAGTCTGTGGCAGCAACAGGGACAGGCGATAATCAGCCTTGTTTTTCTTCCGGAGATGAGATACTGTATGTAATGAACCCAAATGAGACATCTCTGCAGGAGATTTCGGAGAAGATGAAACAGATAATAGCGGGTAACTAATATCTGAAAGTTACGCCAGAATGGGGGAGAGCTATGTATCAGAATATTGTAAAGGGTTGGACAAAGCATTTAGACTTTATGATATTGGACATTCTATGTCTGGAAGGAGCGTTTCTTATATCCTATATTATAAGAAACGGAAGTCTGGAAAATGGGCTTTCCACACATTATCAGTACATGATTTGGGCGATAATAGTGGCAAATATTCTGGCTGTATTTTTCATGAACAGCTATGAAGATATTATCCGACGGGGATATATGGTCGAGATAAAACGGACATTATCTCACTGTGGGTTTGTAACCCTGGGCTTGATTGTATGGATGTTCAGCTTTAAGGAGTCCAGTTCATATTCACGGCTTGTTGTGTTGGGCATGTATCCGGTTAGTGTATTTATCGTGCTGGTGGTTCGGTTGTTTTGGAAGCGCGTTATACGTATGAGGATACGCGGCAAGAAGAAAATGCGGCGAGTTCTGATTATATCTACCGAGGGAAGGATAGAAGATACCATTGAAGGGCTTCTGCAGCCCTACAGAGATTACCAGCTAAATGCATGCATTCTTTATGATACATCTGATAAGGTTGGCACGGAAATCAAATACGTGCCGGTTGTGGCAGATAAAGAGCACATGATTCAGTATATTCAGGACAATATCATTGATGAGGTATTTATTGATTTGCCTGAATACGAAAAACAGGCTGAGAGATTGATGGGAGTCTTTGTGGGCATGGGATTGATTGCACATGTTAATCTGGCACGGTTTACCCCAAGTGCCGAGAATAAGATGATACAAAGATTTGCCGGGTTTATGGTTCTTTCCTCCGGGATGAAGTTCGCCACACCGCGGCAGTTATTTTGCAAGCGTTTTCTGGATATTTGCGGAGCATTGGTTGGGCTCGCTGCAACTGGAATTGCCTTTCTTATATTTGCTCCGATTATAAAAAAACAGTCCCCGGGACCTGTGTTTTTTTCTCAGGAAAGGGTTGGGAGAAATGGGAGACATTTTAAAATATATAAGTTCCGCACCATGTATCCTGATGCTGAAGAGCGGAAGAAAGAATTGATGGCGCAGAATAAGATGAATGGATTAATGTTCAAAATGGACAATGATCCGCGAATCATACCAATAGGACACTTTTTGAGAAAGAGCAGCATTGATGAATTCCCACAGTTTTGGAATGTATTGAAGGGAGACATGAGTCTGGTAGGAACCAGGCCTCCTACAGTTGATGAATACGAACAATATGAACTCCGGCATAGAAAGAGACTTGCTATGAGACCTGGATTGACTGGGATGTGGCAAGTGAGTGGGAGGAGCAATATTGTGGATTTTGAAGAAGTCGTGACGCTGGATGCCAAATACATAGCGGAATGGACACTTGGATTGGATTTAAAGATTATTGGGAGGACGGTGTTAATAGTGTTGGGGCAGGAAGGAGCTGCCTAAGTGGTGGTTTTGAATGATATGGAGAGTGAAATGAGAGGGATGTAATTCATGTTAGAAAGTAAAGATTATTTTAAAATTACGATGCTTGGATACAAGCGTAACTTTTTTTATAAGGAGGCAATAGAAGCCATTATAGAAAAGCAGTGCACCAACATGATGTTAAAAGGACAGCAAGAAGTTGATACAAAATAAAGATTAAGCCTGCGAGTAGATTAAGGTCTATTACAGGCTTTATGTAGTTAGGCAAGTCTTAGAAATGGGAATTTATAATAGGGGAAAAGAAATAGATGGCAAATAAAACAAAATGAATTGTATCACTAGTGCTAAAGCTATGGTAGGGATAACTTTGGAAGATATTGATTTCGCAAGAGGTTAGATGATTTATGATAAGTTGAATGGATGAATACATGTCAATCTTGGTGTTCATGAATGAGAACAAAATGAGTGTTACTATTTATAAGTATTTGAATAATTCTAAACTGATGTTGATAAAGAATTTCAACTTATTAGCTTGCGATAGTTAGAATGTAGAAAAGTATATTTATAAGAATCGCAGCCAGGATAGTTCAGGCACTATATTCATTGCATAAGGTGAGAATACGCAGGTTGGAGAGAGAATTTCGAAGAGCGATGACTATGAATTAGTAGATTATTATGAGGGAAAAGAGCTGTCGGAAAAGTTATATTTGCTTATGGTACAATATGGACAGGGCATATTATGAATAGGGCATAATAAGGATTTGGCATAATAGGAACAAGGAGGTCAAAGGCTGATAGGCTCTAGGTTTCTTTCTTGTTTCTTACCCGAGAAAATGAACAAAAGTGCAAATAGAGAAAGGTAGTTATGAAATGAAAATATGTTTAGTTGGATCAAGTGGAGGACATCTTACTCATTTATATATGTTAAAACCATTTTGGAATCAAAAAGAGCGGTTTTGGGTCACTTTTGATAAAGAAGATGCACGGAGTATTCTAGAAGGAGAGAAGATATATCCGTGTTATTTCCCAACCAATAGAAACATAAAAAATCTAATTTGTAACACGTTTGTAGCGTGGAGAGTGCTAAGAAAAGAAAAACCGGATATAATCATATCGTCAGGCGCAGCAGTTTCAGTTCCTTTTTTTTATCTAGGAAAGTTATTTGGAGCAAAGTTAATTTACATAGAAGTTTTCGATAGAATAGATAAACCTACTATGTCTGGAAAAATTGTTTATCCAATTGTTGATAAATTTATTGTACAGTGGGAAGAGCAAAAACAGGTTTATCCCAAAGCTATTAATTTAGGTAGTATTTTTTAAGGAGAGAATAGTATGATATTTGTTACGGTTGGAACACATGAGCAACCATTCAATCGATTAATAAAAAAAATTGACGAATTGGTTGAAAATAAAATTATTGTTGAGGAGGTTATTATACAATCAGGGTTTAGTACATATACCCCCAAATATTGTGTGTGTGAGAAACTATTGCCATATAAAACAATGGTCGAAAATGTTAAAAATGCACGAATTGTTATTACGCATGGGGGACCTGCATCATTTATTATGCCATTGCAAGTAGGTAAAATACCGATTGTTGTTCCAAGACAGTATGAGTTTGATGAGCATGTTAATAATCATCAAGTAGAGTTTGCAAAGGCCGTAGCAGAATGTATGGGCACAATTATTCCAGTTTATAACATAGATGATTTGAAATCCATTATTATCAATTATGATACAATGATAGAAGCAATGCCAACAAAAATGAACAGTAATAATTTGGCTTTTAACGCTCAATTGGAAGAAATAGTCAACAACCTTATGAAGTAATATATGTGGATATACCAGAGTGTTTTACAAAGTAATATTGCAGTATGTGCTAATAAGTATGAAGATGGGTGAATATAAGATGATAAAGGTACTTGTTATTTCTAATGATTTGAGATTGCATGGGATTTCTAATGTAATTATGAATTACTATAATTATATAAATCCTCAAATTGTTCAGATGGATATAGCAGTGGGTGAACCGGCAGATGAAAAATATCAAAAAGAAATTAAAGAGAAAGATGGTAAATTATATATATTGCCATCTAGAAAAAAAGAATCAAAAGATTATTATCAAAAATTAAATCAGATAATGAAAAATGGTAGTTATGATATTGTGCATGTTCATGGAAACAGTGCTACTATATCAGCTGAATTGTTTTTAGGATGGATAAATAGAATTCCAGTTAGAATTGCTCATTCACATAATAGTACATGTAACAATGTAAAGATTCATAGACTATTAAGTCCAATTTTTAATAAATTATACACACATGGTTTTACTTGCAGTGAAATCGCTGGGCAGTGGATGTTTGGTGATAGAAAATTTGAAATAATAGAAAATGGATTTAACACTCAAAAGTTTATTTACTCGACAAACAAGAGAAACTTTTATAGAAATGAATTGCATATTGGAAATCAGTTTGTAATTGGTCATGTAGGCTTTTTTAATGAACAAAAAAATCATAAGTTTTTGATAAAAGTCTTTGGAAAAGTATTAGAGAAAAATCCTGATTCAAAATTATTATTAATTGGCGGTGGATACAAAAAAAGAGAGATGGAAAACCTAGTGGATGGTTTAAACATTACAGAAAATGTAATATTCTATGGTGAATCAACTGATGTTGAAGGCATTATGTCAGCAATGGATTGTTTTGTGTTTCCGTCACTATTTGAGGGATTAGGAATAGCATTATTAGAAGCTCAAATTAATGGATTGCCTTGTGTGGTATCTGACGTGGTGCCTCAAGCAGCGTGTATTAGTAATGAATTTTACTCCATGTCATTGAATGAGGATTCGTTAGATAAATGGAGTGACGTGATATTAAATTGTTGTTTAAGTGAGAGTCAGCGTGGTAACTTTATCGAGAATAATAAACAAAGGATTAGAAAGTATGATATTATAAGTCTTTCAGAGCAGTTAGAAAACTTATATATGAAATGTGTTGAGGAAATATAATGAAAATAGCAGGTTTAACTTGGTGGCGAAATAATTATGGTTCAATATTGCAAGCATACGCACTTCAAGAGTATTTAGGTACAATTGAAGGGGTGGATTATAAAATTTTGTGCCAGTATGGAAAAAAAATCGCTTCTGTGGATAATGTGATAGATAAATTTAAAAATATAGGCATTATTCCTTCACTTAAGAGAGCTTATTGGAAATTTGGTCTTAAGGGATTAAGAGAACGAAATAAGTCAATACAGGAGTTTGTCGATAATCATTTAATCATATCTAAGAACCAGTATAATGAGGAAACAATTCAGTATGCCAATGATGAATTTGATTGCTTTATTTGCGGAAGCGATCAAATATGGAATCCAGCACTTACAAGTGTAAAAAGTATGTATTGGCTACAATTTGTTAATGATAACAAAAAACGGATTGCCTATGCTCCTAGTGTAGGTGTTGAAAAATTCTCTGATGATGATATGGAAGTGGTGAAGGATAACTTAAGAAAATTTGAATCTATTTCATGTAGAGAAGATAGTGGAACAGTTGTTTTGAACAAATTGTTAGAAGATAATAAGTGTATAACAGTACTAGATCCAACACTATTAGTAGAAAGAAGACTTTGGGATTCTGTATGTTCAAAGCGTAAGACTTCAGAACCATATATATTTGTATATTTGCTACGTGGAACAAAAAAACAAAGAAAATTTATCGAAGAATATGCTAAAAGAAATAAAATGAAAATAATGACAATGCCATTTTTAGATACAGAGCATATAGAAATTTATGATTACAAATTTGGAGATGAAAAAATATGGGAAGCATCGCCGGCAGATTTCATTAGTATGATACGATATTCAGAATGTGTTTTTACAGATTCATTTCATTGTATGGTCTTTAGCTGCTTATATCATAGGAATTTTTATTCGTTTCCTAAAATTGGAGTTGCTCAATCAAATAGAATTATAGATTTGCAAAAATCGTTATGTATTTCAAATAGAATTATCTCAGATGATATGGATTTTGATGATATTGATTCTCTTTCAAAGATTGACTGGAATAATGTTGATTCAATTATAATAAACAAGAGAACTGAATCGGCGAACTATTTGCGAAAGGCAATATTAGGGTGATAATGATTTTACTGAAAGAAGAGGTAAAAAGATGAGACTGTTGTTTGTTACAACATTTTATTATCCAAATATGCAAGGTGGGGTTGAACAAGTGGTGAAGCGTTTAGCAGAATCATTGGTTTGTGAAGAAAATTGCATTGCTATATACTGTGTTGATTCTTCTGAAAATGAGACAAGAATTGATTATTATAATGGCATAAAAATATATAGATGCTCTGCACATGATTTTCATTTGTTTAAATTTAGTTACGATAAAAAAAATATAGGGAAAATAGAAAAATTACATCAGAAATTACTTTGCTATTATAACCGAAAAGTAAAAAATGATTTTCTGACAGTATGTGATGAATTTAGACCAGATATAATACACACACACACATTGTATGGTATTGTACCAGCAATATGGAAATGCGCATATAAGTTGAATATTCCAGTGGTTCATACAATTCATGATTTGGCGCCGGTTAGTCCAGTTCAGTACGGACATAAGGCAAGTGTACTAATACGTACATTTCACAAAATGTATATGAATTATTATTCTTCATATGTTCAAGCAGTAACAGCTCCATCATGCTATACATTAGAAACCTCATTAAAAGCAGGTTGTTTCGCAAATGCAAATATAACAGAAGAAATAAGTAATGCAATTGATATTGACTTGGAATATCTAAAAAAATTAATAGCAGAAAAGAAACGAAGAGAGAGCAATATTATTAAATTTGTATTTGCAGGTCGTTTGGTATATTTTAAGGGAATTAAGAGCCTGATTAATGCTTTTTTACATGCTGATCTGCAAGCAGAGTTACATATTTGTGGTTCTGGAGAATTATCTCAGTTTGTTACCACCTGTGCAGAAAGGGATTCAAGAATTATATATCATGGGAAACTGAATAATGAGGAGTTATATAAGGTGTACCAAGAAGCAGATGTTATGATTGTTCCATCGGAGTGGCCTGAACCCTTTGGAATGGTTGTTATTGAGGGCAATGCAAACGCATTGCCAGTTATAGCAAGTAATTGTGGAGGAATACCTGAAATAATGGACAGAATTGAAGGTGGAATTTTATACGAACCTAGCAATGAAAATGAATTGATTGAAGCTTTTACAAGGTTTTCTAACCGTAAGGAGTATTCTATATATTTTGATACCATATTAAAGAATATTAACTTCTACGAATTAGGAAAGCAAATAAATGATTTTAAAACGTTGTATCAATCTTTGATGGAAAGGTAAAATTAATGGTGTTATCTTTAAAAATAAATAAAAAGGCAATAATGGTTTCATTGTTAATTTTGCCTTTTATCTTACCAGATATATTTACAAGAAATGAAACTATTGGTTCAGTAGTTCAGATTTGGAAGATAATGGCGGGAATTTGGGCGATATATAGAATGATTTTTAGCAAAAAGATTGCAGTGTTTCCAATTATACTTACAATGTTTTATGGCTCAGTTATTATTAGTGGTCTATGTCATGGGATTTTTATAATGTCAAATTTTACTGGATTAGCTTTATTATGGATCTTTTTTTATCTTACATATACGCCAGAGATACGTATGGTTTTTTATAAGGTATATTTAGATTTGATGAAACTTCTAATTTATGGAAATTTCTTGAGTATGATTCTTTTCCCTAATGGTTTATATGCATCATCTGTGTATCAAGAAAACTGGTTATTAGGATATAAAAATATTTTTGTTATTCAAATAATTCCGGCGTTAACAATTCTCTTTTTATCGTATATTGAAAAAAAGGAGAAAATAGACTGGAAGGTATACCTATTAATTGTAGTTTCACTACTATCTATGATAGCTTCTTTTTCTACAACGGGCTTGATTTGTATTCTTGTTTTTATTATAGGAGTTATTTTAATCACAATGAATAAGTTCCCTAAATGGCTTGGAATTACGAACTCTTTTGTTGTTTATATGATACTAAATATTTTTTTAATTGATGGAACATTGCTTGAAAAGTTAGGAAATATCATAACAGGTGTTTTGCAAAAATCCTTGACGCTAACAGGACGTACAGCTATTTGGAAATCTGCAATTAAACAAATTAGTAAACACTGGTTGTTTGGGGGCGGTAGAATAAATTCGGATGCTTTTGCACTAGGGTTTAGAATAACACATGCACACAACCTATTATTGAATTTTCTTTTACTTGGAGGAATTATTTGTATTGCTCTATTAATTATAGCTTTTGTATACATTGATAGAAAAAGAAAAAAATGTCAAGATAACAGAATTGATATAGTGGTTTTCATGATGATGATTATTTTCATTATGGGATTTTCAGAATCTTTGCTTTTAGGAAGTAGTATAATTTTTCCAGTTTTGATTTTAGGAGACAATATTTTATCAAACGGGAAAAAGTCGTATTTAGTTAGTATTGAAAAAAGTTACAGAAGGGAATATAAAAAAAATGAAAGTCGGGTTATGTACACCTTATAAAATATTGAATTATGGAACTAAACTTCAGGCTTATGCAGTTCAAAAAAAAATTGAGAGCCTTGGTTTTGAGGTGGAAATAATAAATTTTGTACGGAGAAGTGATTTACGTCCTAATAAATTAGTTCACAGGTATTTTAATTCTGAATTTGTTCATAACAAATTACAGAAAAGAAATCTTAAGCAAATCGAAAATGAAAAATACAAGCAAGGTATAGTAAAAAGGCTAGATGCAATCAATAGTTTTGATTCGACGCATTATAACGTTACTAAAACAATCAAAGGGTTTAGTGGACTAGTGAAGGTGGCAAAAGAATATAGTGCTGTAGTATGTGGAAGTGATCAAATTTGGCTTCCCTCTAATGTATATAATCCAACCGTCACGTTGGAGTTTGCCTCAAAGGGGTGTAAGCGTATAGCGTTCGCACCTAGTTTTGGAGTGAATAATGTTCCACTAAATACAGAAAAAGAGTATATAAAATTTTTGAATGCTATGGATTTTATTTCAATAAGAGAAAAACAAGGTCAAGATATTATTAAAAAGTTGATTGATAAAGAAGTACCTGTTATATTAGACCCTACTCTATCAGTTGAAAAAAAAATATGGGAAGAATTGGCGAGTACAGGTAGGAAGCTTACTAATGAAAAGTATATTTTTTGTTATTTCTTGGGTTCAAATCGAAAACATCGAGAATATGTGAAAAGGTTAGCTGAAAAAAACAAATTAAAAATAGTTACTTTGCCACATTTTATCGAATATAATGAAGCTGATGATGCATTATCTGATTATCAATTCTATGATGTTACACCATGTGATTTCCTTCGATTAATTAGAGATGCATCTTATGTGTGTACTGACTCATTTCATGCAAGTGTCTTTTCTGTCCTTTTTAAGAAACAGTTTTATACATTTGAGAGATTTGCATCGATAGAATCCAATTCAACAAATTCGAGAATATATTCGCTTTTAGAACAACTGGGATTGGAAAAACGGTTAATTGTTGATTTAGAACAAGATAATACATCTTATTTAAATGAAAATGATTATCAAGAAGTATATAATAAATTAAACGCATTAAGAATTAATACAGATACATATTTAGAGAATGCATTTAGTGATATTAAAAAAGTAAAAAAGAAGAAGGGTTTTACTGTACCGGAAGATATAAATTGTTGTGGATGCTCTGCTTGTGCGTCAATATGCCCAAAAGGTTGCATAAAAATGATATTAAGACAAGAGGATGGTTTTCATTACCCAGTTATAGACAATATGGATGCCTGCATCAATTGTGGATTATGTAATAAAGTGTGTCCAAACAAAGAAGAAAAAAACATCCTTCACTCATTCCGTGAAGCATATTTTGCGATGTGCACGGATGATGAAATTAGGAAAGCTAGTTCATCTGGAGGAATATTTGGTACAATTGCAGAGTATATTCTTGAGAAACAAGGGTACGTTTGTGCTGCAAAATATAATAATAATTTTAAAGTTTGCCATTCAATTATTTCTGAAAAGGACTTATTGCCACAGTTACTCGGATCAAAGTATTCGGAAAGTGATTTGGAAGATAGCTTTGTGAAAATAAAAAAATTATTGGATGATGATAATACAGTTATGTTTTGTGGAACACCATGTCAGGTCCATGGTTTAAAATCATTTCTTCAAAAAGAATACAAAAAATTATTTTGTGTCGATTTATTATGCTATGGAATACAATCACCAAATGCATGGGAAAAATATCTTAATGAAATGAAAAAAGAAGATCAAATGATATCTTACATTAATATGCGAGATAAAAGCAATTCTTGGCAAGATTATTCAATGAGTATAAAATATGATGATGGTTCTAGGTATTTGGGAGAAAAATCGAAAGATATGTATTTAAAAAGTTACACAGAAGGTTTGTTTTTGCGCCCATCATGCTATTCATGTTCTTTAAAAGCATTTCCTAGAAGCAGTGATCTTACAGTTGGTGATTTCTGGGATATTGATGCTATTTGTAGAGAAAAAAATGATCATATAGGTGCAAGCATTGTTATTCCACAATCAGAAAAAGGATTGGCCTTTATTGATAAGATGAAACAGGAAGGAAATATTGTTTCAGAACTAGTAAATATGAGTCGTCTCGATAAAGAACATCCGCTGTTTTGTCTATCAGCAAAAAAAAATAAAAAAAGTTTAAAATTCTATGAAATGATAAATAATGAAAAATGTTCATTCAGTAAAGCTGTAGTTTTAAATGCACCATCTAAACTAGAGACAAATGCGAGAATTGTTGTACGGGCATTAAAGAAAAAACTTAGATTGAGGTAGTTGAATGAATGTATTTAATAGTTTTATAAATAAATATAAAAAAATGCCTGCTGCGGCTAAGGCATCTCTCTGGTTTGTAATATGTGGTTTCGTCCAGAGAGGTATTTCAACCATTACGACCCCAATATTTACCAGGATATTGGATACTACAGATTATGGTATATATAGTGTTTTTAATTCATGGCTTGAAATCATTACCATCATTGCTACATTACGTTTCTGCTATGGTGTGTATGTGAAAGGATTAGTTAAATATTCTGAGGATCAAGATAGATTCTCATCAAGTTTGCTGGGATTAACCACGTGTTGGATTGGCTTGTTTTTTCTTATTTATTACCCATTTAGATCTTTTTGGAATGGAATTTTTGGGTTATCAACTGTGCTTATGATGTGCATGTTTGCTATTATGCTTTCAGTCAGTGCCTTTGATTTTTGGGCTACGAGAGAGAGAAATTTATTTAGATATAAAAATTTGGTTAAACTAACTTTGGCTGTAGCAATATTAAATCCTTCGATAGGTGTGGTTGCAGTCTTAATGATGAAAGGAAGCAAAGCAGATGCCAGAATAATATCTTTAGCAATTATTCAATTCGTAATATATATTTTCTTGTATGTTAAAATAATGATTAAAGGTAAGACTTTCTATAATAAAGAATACTGGAAGTACGCTTTAGTTTTTAATATACCACTTGTTCCTCATTTTTTGTCGCAGTTTATTTTAAATCATTCTGATCGACTTATGATCAATCAGATGGTTGGTGTTAGTGAAGCAGGTATTTATAGTTTGGCATATAGTATTGCAGCGATTTTAAGTATGCTGAACACATCAATTGAAAACAGTTTGAGACCATGGGTATTTCAAAAAATAAAGGCTGGAGAGAGTAATAAAATTCAAACGGTATCGATAGGAGCTTTAATTTTAGTTGCAATTAGTAATTTGATTTTAATTGCATTTGCTCCAGAGATTGTTAGAATATTTGCACCTGAAGCGTATCAAGGGGCGATAGATGTTATTCCTCCAATTACAATGGGAATTTTCTTCGCATTTATTTATAATATATTTGTAGATGTGGAAATGTACTATGCGAAAACAAGAGCAGTGATGATTGCATCGACCGCGGGAGCGTTCTTAAATTTAGTATTGAATTATATCTTTATTCAGAAATTTGGTTATCAAGCAGCTGCATATACTACTCTTATTTCATATATGTTTATCGCAATTCTTCATTATATTTTTATGAATAATGTTGTGAAAAAATATGCTAATAATGAAAAAATATATGAAGTAAAATACATAGTATTGATTTCATTTGTTTTTATTCTAATAGGATGCCTATTTGCTGTTTTGAAAAATCATCTGATTATTCGAATTGTAATGATTGGATTATTAGGATTATTGGTATATTATGATAAAAATAGAATTGTATCACTATATAAAACAGTTAAGAAATAAAGTTTGACATATTTATATATATTTTTTTAAGTAGTTGAGGTGTTAATAACTTCATTTTATCAGAAAATTGAAACAACCATCCCCAGAATGTAGGACTGACCTGCACTTTTACAGTAGCAATACAGGTGTTTTCGTTCATACGAATCATAGGAGTGTCTTCTCCAAATTTGTCATGAACAACACCAATAAGGGAATCATCAAATTGCAGCACAACATCTTCAGTTTTGCCACCATACATTTTAAAGACCTGTTCAGTGTAACTGGTAATATCTTCATGGTCAACAATAGCTTTCGGACAGACTGTAGTATCTTCGGTAGCAACTTGATCCATGCGGTCAATCCGGTAGGTGCAGGTTGCCTGGTGCTTTTCACTAAAACATAACAGGTAGTAGTTATCCTGTAAGAACAAAATAATCCTACGCTATTGACAAAATATCGCTTACACCAAAGATAGATGCAAGCGTTTTACTCTATTTTAGTTTTGACAGCTAGCTTTGGCAGCTTCGCTCCAGGGTGTAAGTTGCTCTAGCAACTCATCTGACATGCCTTCGTTTGGCCGTTGTGTCAATAGATACGTTAGATATTTATAGGTGTTCAAATCATTCGCTTTAGCCATTTCAACCATGGTGTATACCATAGCACTGGCGGTTGCTCCTTTGGGACTAGCACTGAATAGCCAGTTTTTCCTACCTACAGTAAATGGTCTGATGGCATTTTCACTAAGATTATTGGAAAAACTGCAGTGACCGTCTTCAAGATAGGTCATAAGTGTGTCTTTCCGATTTTGGGCATAGTTCACCGCTTTATCAAAGCGGGTGCCTTTGACTGGTTTCTGCTGATCCAACCAGTTCCAGAATGCTTCAAGAACAGCTTTTTCTTTCGTGAGGCGGAATTCCTTTCTTTGGTCAGCAGAATGATTTTTGGCTTTTGAGTACCGTTCGCATTCAAAAAGCTTGGAACAGAACTGAACCCCCTGTACTGCTGGTATGCTGTAATCATACTCCTTACCTTTTGGCACAGCAGCTATGAAATAACGCCTGGTGTGCGACCAGCATGAGCATCGTTTGATGCCAGGGAGATTGTTATATCCCTGATAACCATCAGTCTCCAGATATCCAGAAAAGCCACCCAGAAAGCTTTCTGCATTGTACTTGGCTCGTGTCTCTGTATAATGGTAGAGCACAATCGGTGGGAGGCCATCCTCTCCACTGCGAAACAGCCACATCCAGGAATCGGTTTCCGGATTACGTTTCGGTTCTTTTAATACTTGGACCCGTGTTTCATCTGCCATAAGATACTGCCTCCCCCGCAGCTGACGATGGAAGTAATCATAAACAGGACTGAAATAGTGTTCCGCACAATAAATAACCCAGTTAGCAAGTATCCCACGATTTAGGGCAACACCAAGCTGTGACCAATCCGGCTCTTGCCTTTTCAGCGGCATACCATTCTGATATTTCTGGTTCATAACCCAGGCAACTACAGATTCAGATGCATAGCTCCCAGGAATCAGTGCATCCGTAACAGGGGCTTTCACAAAGATCTGTTCATCAGGGTTTTCCTCTGATACAGCGCACTCTGGACATTTGTATGTTTCACGATAAATATTTACAACTTTACCCTTTGCAGGTATGAAACGGAATTCATGACGAACGAATTCTTTGCCTATACATTCTATCTGCGTACCACAGGAGGGACAGTTTCTTTCTTCCTCTGGTAAAGAAATGATTTCATCACAGGATGGTACATTTTTAAAGAGTTCTGCATGAGTACGTTTCGCTTTACGTTTATGGGCTGGAACAGTGATATCATCTGGCAGTTCAAGATTCCAGCTACTGTCAGCTTCCTGTTCAGCTTCGTCGAAAAGATTCAGCTGTCCATCGACTTCCTTACGTTTTTCGCTGGAAGTACCAAAGAGTTTCTTCGTAAGATATTCAATCTGCTGACGAAGATTTTCCTTCTCAAGGCGGTCTGCTTCTAAGGTCTTTTGCAAAGACTTGATCAGCTCTGTCTGTGTGGTAAGGGTTATATTCAGTTGACTGATCGTATCCTTATATTCGAGGATTTTTGAATCTTTTGAATTGCCAGCCATAGGTTTTCTGCTCCTTTTTCTATGCTTTTATTTTACCATAAAAAGCATAGAAAAAGAAGCACAAAATCCAGTATTTACAGGGGGTTCAGTCCTCTTTGGGGATGTGGGAAAGTATCCACTTTTCGATAAAAAGATGTGGACTTTTTCCACAGTTAATCCGTAGGCTTGAATGCTTTTGGCTGTTCAATTTCAAGACCCGACATGAGCCAGTCGAATTGCTGCCAGGTTAGCCGTCTTACCTCCAGCTGGTTTCTTGGCCAGCGGAATCTTCCCTGAACTTCCATCCTCTTATACAGAAGTACAAATCCGTCAGATTCCCAAAGAAGCGCTTTGACTCTATCACAGCGTTTGCCGCAGAAAAGATAAAGTGCGCTCCGTCTCGGATCCATATGCAACTGCTGTTCCACGATTGCGCACAGACCGTCAATAGATTTCCGCATATCCGTTCGTCCGGTTACTATAAAGATTTCATCGGCGGCTGTGATATCACCTAACATTCGAGCTCCTTCATTGCACGGAGTGTCTGAGACAAAAGAAGTGGATCTGTTCCGTTTGGAATAGACAGGATACATCTACCAACTGAAAGTTTCATGGCCGGCATATCCAGTACCGGCACACTGCTGTTAGATGCAGTATCAAGTGCAAGTTCAGATTGACTGCATATATCGGGATTTTTAAAATCAACTTTTACAACTTCCTGTTTTTCAGATGCGTCATAACTACGACCAGTCACGGATGGCAAATCGGCGCATCCTTTTTGGCGAAGTCTTTTTACCCAGTTGTAAAATGTCCCCGGCTTGATATTGTGTTGTACACACCACTGATGATCCGTGAGACCACTTTGGCGACATTCCATAATTAATCGGTATTGTTCCTGTGCAGGTGTTCTGGTACTTTTCATGAGCAATTCCTCCATAACATAATTAGAGTAAAATACTCGCATCTATCATTTCTATCAAAAGAAAATGAAGTGAAATGCTTGCATTCTCTAACAATAATTATGAACTGGATTTTGGGGCAAAACAATCCGTCGAATTATTTTGCGCTTACGTTATCCTCATTGTAAATCATAGCAATGGGGTGAATATTGAGTATTCCGGGATGAAATCCATCGTCTGTCCGGTTATTGGAAATCATGATTCCGGTCTTGGGAAAGCAATTAATTCTGCCCTGTAACAGTATCCTATTCGAGAAGCATTTTCAAGCCTGCTAACGCATCGCCTGCGGCGACAAGGGCTTGACAACTCTCCTCAAATAGGAAGATTGGAAATTATGCAGAATAAGGATGATTTCTGGCATCCAGATTACCGATTTTCATTTAAGCGGTTTGGTGATTTCTTTGTACAAGAATATTCAAATATTCTTGTACGGTGAAACCGCCGTTCCGGAAAATCGGGAACCGATAGTCCGGAACATGGGAACCACCTAATGCGAGTTTACTCGCGTAAGCTTTTATCTAAGCCATATATCTCACGCATTGATACATCTTTTGATACATCAATGCTTTGGATGTTAATCATATATGCGTCATGTACAATACGATCCAGGATTGCATCCACTACCAGGTACGTATTGTTACCAATCCGTTCTGCCCATTTGCGGAAACGGTCGCCGTTCCATTCCAGATATTTCTGATGGTCTTGCGGCATGTGTTGTAAGCGCTATATAAAATAGCGTATTGCTTTTTCTGATTTTTCATCCCTTTGAAAAAATTAGACATTACCATTATCCAAGCGACAGAATTGCTTCATTGTTTCTGACCATGGCATCAGTTCTTCTAAGATGCTATCGGGCTCATTTTTGTAGTCCAGCATCTTGTTCAGTACTGTTTCCAGGTAGAGACGGATGTTTAAGCCATTCGCTTTTACTGTTTCGGCAAGTGTATATACTACAGCACTTGCTCTGGCACCTTTTACAGTGTCATGAAAGTAGGAAGTTCTTTCTTCCCATAACATAAGATTTCACAGCTCGTTCAGCTGTGTTATTACTTATGGAGCATCTTCCATCCTGAAGATAGTTCCCCATAAAGGCACGTTGGTTTTTGGCATAATTAATTGCCTTGGCAAGCTTTGATCCGCCAAGGGCATTCGTCCCATTTATCCACTTTCAGAATGCACCCAGTACTAGTCGTTCCAGCTCAAGACGCTGTTTCTGGCGTTCTTCTGGTTGTAAATCTTTCAGAGTCTTTTCAATCTGAAAGAGCTGTTCGCAGTAAGCATACCCGATGTATGCCGGTGAGGATTTTGCATTTACCCCCTTTTTCTTAGGGATTGCTTCGAACATATATCTTCGAAGATGTGCCCAGCATCCGCATCGGATGATATCAGTCAATCGGTTGTACCCGCTGAATCCATCCGTATGAACGAAGCCATGGAAGTCAGCGAGGAACTTTGCTGCATGATAACCGCCTCTTGATGGCTGATACTCATAGATCAGAATTCGGTGTTCCTCAAAAGCGCCACTGGTGTACAGCCATATGTAAGACTTTGATTCTGGAGTCTTATCATCCTCATGAAGTACATGACATGTAGTCTCATCTGCATGAATTACAGACTGCTTAAGAAGATACTCGTGAAGTTTATCATAAACAGGTTCAAGATATTCCTCAGCACAGGTATTGAACCAGCTGGCCATAGTACCTCGGTTTAGCTTGACGCCAAGCTGTTCCCAGTCTTTTTCCTGACGATAGAATGGCTGGCAGTTGATGCACTTCTGATACATGATAAAAGCAACTGCAGAAGCAGATGCTCTGCTATGACTGATCAGAGGAACTGGAACCGGAGCTTTCTCGATTGTTGATTCACCGTCATCACGACATGTAGGACAGGCATAGCTGTGCTGTACATACTGAACACGCTCGACCTTCGCAGGTGTAATGCGGATCTCTTCACGAACCACCTTGGAACCGATATCCTCTATTGGAGTATTACAGTAAGGGCAGTTCAGCGCATCACCTTCCAGTTCAAGATCAATCATTCTGATTGGAACATACTTTGCTAGTTCTTCATGTGTGGCACGGGATTTCTTCTTCTGGTGAGAAGTTACGCTGATTGTTTCAGGTACCTGGACTGGTTCATCAATTCCAAGCTGATCGAACAGGCTGAGCTGTCCATCAATGTCTGGACCATTATAACGACGCCATGATATTCAAGAAGGATTGCGATAGAATCCGTTGGATTTTTAGGACTGACTACTTTTGTTTCAGACAATTCATTGTAGTGAACTGGTACAACTTCCTGCTTTTCTACAACTCTTGGAACTGATGCTGGTACAGCAGATGCCTTCATACGCAGCCTTTTGATGTTGTAATAAAAAGAGCTGGTAGATACGCCATTCTGATGACACCATGCATAATCAGATAAGCCGCTAACGCGGCATTGCTGAATGCAGTCCATCCAGTATTCATCTTTTTGAGCTTTTGTCATTGGCTAAATCCTCCAAAAAAATATTTGGAGTAATATGATTCAAAAGTTTGAAATAAATAGCAGTGAAATGCTACAACTTTTGTCGTTCAAGATTAGAACTTAGAGTAATGTACTCCAACTATCCTGATCTTACATCAAGGAAGATCAAATGACACTACGGTAGATTATGTAGCGCTTACTGTATATATGAGGAAGTTTGCATACTTTGTACAATTATCGTCAGAAAAACCAATATACTTAATTGCAGTTGATATGATATAATTATTTGTATTCAAGTCATGGGAGGAATAGAGAGTGCCAAAGATTATACTTTTTAATGATAAAAAAGATTGTTGCGGGTGCGGAGCCTGTTTTAATATATGCCCGAAAGGTGCAATCAGCATGAAACAAGATGATAGAGGTTTTCTCTATCCTGAAATCGATGATGATAAATGTGTTCAGTGTGGAATGTGTAATAAGGTATGTGCTTATAAAAATGGTGCAGAAAAAGTGGAAGATAAACAAGCCTGCTATGCATTTACAAATAATAATATTGATGAATTGAACCGTTCTTCATCAGGAGGTGCTTTTTCCGCAATTGTCGATGCAATTTATAGCATGGATGGAGATAATATTACTGTCTATGGTACAATTATAGATTCTGAAATGAACATCATGCATAAATCAGCATCTGAAAGAACTGATTGTAATGCTTTTTGTACAAGTAAATATGTTCAGTCCAATATGAATGATTGTTTTAAGCAAGTCGAAACGAATTTGAAAGATGGAAAAGCTGTTTTATACACGGGTACACCTTGTCAGATTGCAGCTGTTCGATCATATGTCTCTAAAAAGAATATTAATGATGAAAATCTCTTTTTGGTTGATATTATTTGCCATGGTACTCCAAGTCCAGGTTTATGGAAAAATTATGTTAGTTGGATGGAAAAGAAATTTGGCAAGATGAAAGAATTTTCTTTTAGATATAAAGCTGCCGGATGGAGAGGATATCCTGCAATGGCGAAATTTGAGAATGGTAAAGAACTTGTATATGATCAGTATACTCAGGTGTTTACCAATCTGTTCTTTACACATAAAGCACTTCGGGAGAGTTGTTATTCCTGTCAATATGCTAACATGAATCGACCAGGAGATTTGACAATAGGAGATTACTGGGGAGCAGAGACAATATTAAAAAATGAAATTGATGCTGGCACTTTTGTACAGAAAAAAGGAATAAGCGAAATTATTGTAAACAGTTCTAAGGGCAGTAAACTCATGAATAAGATTATGGAAGGAAAGAGTTGTGTATTGAGTGAAACAGATGCATATATTAAGTATCAGCATAATCTGAATGCACCAACTGAAAGACCTGAAGGAACAGATAGACTTTGGGATGAGTATAATACTAATGGCGCTGATTTCGTTATCAAGAAATATGGTAAGCCTAGATTGAAACAAAGAATAAAAATGATGATTCCGCCAAACGTTAAAGAAGGAATCAAGAAAATAATTAGAAAATAAAATCGGACAATTCTGTATAAGTAAGAAAAGTGTGGTGATTTGATGTTTGAAATTATTTTACAGAACATGCAAGAACCCTTTTCGTATTTGAAATATGCGTTGATAATATCATTATCTGTTACTGTGGTTGTTACAATGTTGAGGTTATGTTGGACATCGAAGTGGGATTGGAGATTTTCTTTGAAATGGATGGTTATTTTGACCTATTTGATTGTGCTGGTGCAGGTGGCGTTACTCTCAAGGGAACCAGGTAGCAGGACAACAACTGATCTTATACCATTCAGCACATTTGGAACAACCATTCAAAGCAGAGCATATGAAATAGAGAATATAATTATTTTCCTACCGATGGGAATACTCCTTCCAATTCTGTGCAAACCTTTACAGAAGTTTAGATGGATAGTTCCAGCAATGATGCTGATTAGTATTGGAATAGAGTAAGCGCTCAATAAAATAGCGGATACCAAAAATCTTGCAATTCCTATACAATGATTGTAAGAATTGCAAGCGTTTTACTCCATTTATATTTGCTAGATGCAAGCATTTTACTCTACATTGCACCAGAGCAAGCTGCAATAACGGCTTTATCCCAAGGTGTCAGTTTTGCCAATTCGGCATCTTTCATTTTTGTAGAGGGCAGATTATAGTGGCTTAGTTGTCAAAACAAAAATCTAAGATTTTTATAATGAACTGATATGGTTGACAAGTGACCAGGAGCAGAGGGAGGATAGTGGAACACTCCCCAGATCCATTTATGCATTAAGCCACATATGGCAAGAGCATTGCCGGGTAGTAGCATTCAGCTGGTGTTTGGTAATCAAGCGCAGAGTGACATCGTTCAAAGTTGTAAGTATGGATATATTGTACAATAGCAGCTCTGGCTTCTTTGATATTGTTATACTGTGTTAGATAAGCTTCTTCATATTTGAAGCTGCGGAACCAGCGTTCAATCATGATGTTATCAGCCCAGTGGCTTTTGCCATCCATACTTTGTCGGATTCCATTTTCTTTTACGAAATCAATATACTGCTGACTCGCAAACTGACAGCCTTGATCAGAATTGAGAATCTGTGGTTTAGCAACCTTGAATGCCTTTTTAAGGGCATTAATAACCATTCTGGTATACAAAGTGTATCATCGACCTCCCAGCCAACGATACAGCGGCTGTGCCAGTCGATTACAGCAGTCAGATATAGAAATCCGTGTCTGATCGGAATATATGTAATGTCAATAGACCAAGCCTGATTTGGAACGTCTATGACAGCATTACGAAGAAAATAAGGACATACCTTAGCTTGCTGCATCCGCTTAGATAGATTCATCTGTTAAAGCCGAATTCTTTTTACCAAAAGCTACCGACATTGCCTGTCCAGGAATTACCGTATATAATGACTATAATACTACAGAAAGAAAAAGAGCATCCCCTTTACGATATCATGTTGACCCATGATATCAGGAATGCTCCTCAACTATTAAACATGATTATTATAACGGATTATTCCCTTGAAAACAAGACTGATTCTGATTTTTTTATGTAAGGAGCAGAGAAAAGATTCCTTGTCCTTATTGCGAGGGTTCCACGAAAGCCATTGGCAGCCGTCCAAGGATGCTCTACCGGAAAGATGCTTCCGTAACAAAGTTGATAATCCGAAGGCTGCAATGCATGAACTGCGGGTGCATCCACCATGAGCTCCCGGACATCATCATTCCTTATAAACGGTATGACTCAGAAACGATAGCAGGCATTCTTACCCGGGATGCTGACAACCTGCAGGACTTTCCCGGTGAACTAAGTACAGCCCTGCGTCTGAAACTTTGGCTCTTCCTGCTCTGTGACTACATAGAAGGTACCTTGTATGCCTTAAAAGAACTGTATCATTTAAAAAGCCTCTTGCTGCTCCCGTTGTATCCTCTGGAGCGTCAGGCTGACGGCTGGCTGGCAGCTCTTGTCCGGAAACTTGTAAATTCCGGCCGATGGCCACAGACCCGTTCTGCGTAGAACCCATGTCCAGCCTTTGTTAGAATACTTCCAGGAAGTCGGTAAACGGCAAATACAAAGGAGGTATTCCATAATGGAAAAACAAAGAATCGAAGAAATCGCTGTCAATCGTCTGAAATTGATTGCACCATTAACCGATCCCGTATTAGATAAGGATAAGCGGCAGATGCTCAAAGAGAAAATATGTATCCAGTCCGGTCTGTCTGAGCGTACGATCCGCCGCTACCTGAATCTTTATGCGGAAAAAGGATTTGACGGCCTCAAGCCCCAGGTACCAGGCAGAGGAGGGAATTCATGTATCCCCCAAGAGGTCCTGCTGGAAGCGAGTGCACTGCGCCGCGAAGTCCCTAAGCGCAGCATCAATGAACTGATCCGGATACTTGAATGGGAAGGAAAAGTGGAACCTGGCACATTGAAACGCAGCACACTGCAGGATCAGCTGTCCTATCACGGGTATTCCAGCCGTCAGATGCAGACCTATGCTGCCACTGGTACATCTGCAAGACGATATCAGAAACCCTGGCGCAATTATCTTTGGCAGTCGGATATTAAATATGGTATTTATGTAGGTGGCCAGCCAACCTACATGGTCTGCTTTCTGGATGACTGCACACGCAATATCATGCATTCACAATTCTATTCTACCCTGGACCAGAAGATCGTACAGGACTGCTTTCGGAAAGCCCTGCTCAAACAGGGTGCTCCCGACAGTGTGTATTTTGACAATGGGGCACAATTCCGTACCCATTGGATGAAACGGGCCTGTGGAAAGCTGGGAATTCGCCTGCTCTATGCACGGCCATACAGCCCAGAGGGAAAAGGAAAACAGGAAAGATACAACCAAACGGTAGATTCTTTTCTTCGGGAAGCACAGCTTGCGAAGCCGAAAGACCTGGCTGCATTGAATCATCTGTACCGCGTATGGATGGAGGAGTGCTATCTTCATAAAGGGCATAGTGCACTGGAAGGGAAATCCCCCTACGAAGCATATCAGAGGGACTCCCATGAGCTGAGGATGCTTGCTCCGGAAACGGTTGCAGATGCATTTCTTTCCTGTGAGAAACCCAAGATTGATAAGTGTGGATGTATCAGCTTCTGTGGTCAAAAATATGAAGTGGAACTGGGGCTCTCCATGATCCACAAAGACGTAGATGTGGTTTATGACCCTGCGGATATCTCAAGGGTAAGTATCGAATGTGAAGGGTTTCCCTCCTGTACTGCAAAGCCTCTTATCATCGGGCACAATACTTCACCCAAGGTGAAACTCCCAGAACATCTGGAAAAGATGGAGCCACAAAGCTCACGGCTTTTGGACGCTGCCTCCAAAAAGAATGAGCTTCACCAGAGCACCCGGCATACTGCCATTTCTTTCACTGGAATAGATACAATGAAGAAAGAAGGTGGTCTGTGATGTTCGAGACTTTTTATGAAATGTCAGCCACACCATTTACCCGTGGAATCCCTAGTAGTGCTTTGTATATGCCGCCAGAACTGATGGAAGTATCAAATAGATTGTCTTATGTGGCAAAACGCCGGCTCTTTGCCGTAGTCACCGGTGATTGTGGGACAGGAAAGACTACGATTGTGCGCAGTTTCAAGGACTCTCTGGATAGAAACCGGTACAAGTTTCTATATCTGTCGGATTCCAAGCTGACACCAAGAAACTTTTACCGTCTTCTTTTAGAGCAGATGGGCTTTACCCCCAAGTACAATCGTGGGGATGCAAAACGTCAGCTTCACGAAGAAATCGAGATACTCAAAGCAGTACACGGCATTCAGCCGGTATGTGTATGTGATGAAGCGCACCTCATGAACAGAGAAATGCTGGAAGAGATCCGGTTTCTTTTAAATACGCACCTGGATTCCATAAGCCCTCTGGGCCTGATCCTTGTGGGGCAGACAGAGCTGTGGAACAAGCTTAAGCTGCAGTCCTATGCGGCAATCCGCCAGCGGATTGATGTCATCAGCATCTTGAACCACTATGACCGCTCACAGACCGGGGCATACATAAAGACGCAGCTGAACTTTGCTGGTACCCAAAATGACATTTTCACAGAAGCAGCCATAGATGAGATCCACCAGCATACTGCTGGAACCGCCCGGATGATTGATAAAGTCTGCACCAGCCTTCTTCTATATGCAAGCCAGTCCCGTCTGCGCCTGGTCGATGACCATGCAGCCAGGCTTGTGCTGGAATGCGAGTTCACATAGGAGGTGCTTATGAAATATCAGTGCGCTGATCCATGGGGGAAACAAATGCAGAAGTGGGGTGGAGAGATGAAGCTCCTATGCTCCAATGCTCAGGGCTATGAAGTGGAGATCACTGGACGGGGGACTTATCTTCATGCAATCATCGGGAAACACCGGTATGGAAATTATATCTGCATTCCAAATCATGATGTGGGCTGTGAGCTTTCCGACTATTCGGATGTATTTTGGAACCGGGAACGATTATCGAAACAGCTGAAAGAGGCAGATGCAATCACTGTAGCTTATGCTTTGTGCCATCTGAAGGAATTATAACTTTTCGTCCATCAGGAGTATGTATCCAACAATGTCCTGATGGACAGGAATGCAGGAGAAAGCTGGACGAAACCAACCGAATGTTTTTGGACAATTCAAGCCATCAGTAACACATGACGCAGTCTGGCACATACAAGCATGAGTGCGCTCTGACCATCAGGAAATGCACCGATAGCTTTCGTACGGCGCTTGATTTCACGGTTGAGACGTTCAATTATATAATGGTATCAGACATGGTTCTATAATCTCCTTGGGATAATTTTGGGTGGTAACTTAGTAACCGTCAAATAAGATAGTGGATTTCTCTTTTAGGTTTCTTGTGAGATAATACCCCTATATCTAAAGTGCCTTAAATAACTTAGGGTACTTAAGGGAAAGACTAACTATATGAAGTCAATACAAAAAGGCGAAAAAAGTTAGAAACTTTCAACAGGTATTTTGTACTTCGAAAATTGCATGACAAAAAGAGCACCCCGTTGGCTGCTCATAGAAAGGAGTTTTAACTATTTAGGATGGTAGGTGTTACCTGTTTTTAGTAAGTGATATATTACACGAACTAACTTTTTACTAGTATGGCTAAGTGCAACGAAGTAGTGTTTACCTTCTGCGAGCTTTTTGTGCTTATATTCATTAAAAGATGGGTTCCTCATACAAACGAGTCTAGTTGCATTAAGAAGCGCCCAACGAAGATATTTAGAGCCACGTTTCACCATAATGGCATGGCTTGCAGTGAACTTTCCGGATTGGTAGGTGGACGGTTCCAATCCTGCAAAGGCAAGTAACTTAGCAGAATTGTTAAACAGAGAAATATCACCGATTTCTGCCAGAATGATTGCAGCAGAAATGTATGAAATACCAGGTATGCTCATAATGGGAGAATTCAGCTGCTCAACAGAAGATTTTATCTGCTTATCCAATAAATCAATTTCAGTTTGTAGAAAGAGAATCATACGGATGGTTTGTTGCAGTTCAAATGCTTGAGCAGGAGATGTGGATCCAATAGAATCTTTTGCAGCTTCTCGCAATTCAATTGCCTTA
This sequence comes from Faecalicatena contorta, assembly GCF_003149105.1. Classification (GTDB taxonomy): domain Bacteria; phylum Bacillota; class Clostridia; order Lachnospirales; family Lachnospiraceae; genus Muricomes; species Muricomes contortus_C. Next base: position 379,520 of record NZ_QGDS01000002.1, read on the forward strand.
TCCTTCGAATATTTACCTTTTGAATATTTCTGAATCAAATGGGTAAGTTTTGTTAAATGACAAGAAGCAATCGCTACGGCGCTGGGCAATTCCAGTAACGTGTAAAGCATAGAATTCTGGGAGGCAGACCAAACATGAGCAGAAAGTTCGGGAAAGATAATATGAAGAAGTCTAGAGTAAGAGACTTTGAACTTTGAACGTTCATGAACTAACCGAAAACGATGTCTGGAAAGAGACTTGAGTTCTTGGATGTGGTAAGATACTGGTACGTAGGGCTTTAAGTCTTCCGTCATCAGCATCATTGTAATAAAACGAGCATCTGACTTATCTGTTTTAGTTTTCCTAAGGCTGCGACCTTTACGATAGAGATTGGTAGCAAGAGGATTTAACAGAAATGTAAGGAGACCTTTTGCGAGGAGGAACTCAAGGATGTTATTGCTGTAATGACCGGTTGCTTCAAGTCCTACTTTTATATTATCCGTAGAAAGAGCTACAGAGATAAGCATAGAAAAGAAAGAATTGAAGCCATCAAGAGTATTCGGGAAAGTAAAAGCATCTGCTAAAACTTCGCCATCTGAGTTTGTGATGAAGCAATCATGTTTATCCTTTGCAACATCGATACCAACGTAAAACATGGAATAACCACCTTTCAAAATAGATTTAGATACTATGCTCCACAGACTTGTTTGTTGAATGTAGCCTTGTTCTAAATAAAACGTCATGCGTTATCTAACTAATTAACAAATAAACAAACAGCTATGGTTAGAGCCTTTCAAAGAAATCGTCAAAGCGATAGGAGAACACACTAATCCATAGCATCTGAGTACATTATACAAAATCAAAAAGAAAGGAAAAGTATAATGTGTGTACATTATACAAGGGGAATATATGAATCAATTAACTATCGCATCCCACAACCATAAGATGCAGTTGTGGACCAGCCGGATCCATAAATGCAGAAGCAGTAACCAAACAGTTGCCGACTGGTGTTCTGAGAATGATATTTCCATCAAGTCTTACTATTATTGGATGCGCAAGATCAAATCCGAAGCTTTTGAGGCATTGCCAGCAGAACGCAAGTCTAAAGTCCTGACACAAAAGCGGGATGCTTCTTTTGCAGAAGTGACTCTTATAGAAAAACCAAGGGCAGATTCCTGTGCGGTCAGGATCCACGTCAGCGGCTTACTTCTGGAAATCCAAAACGGTGCGGATGACCAGACCGTCGAACATACGCTGCATGCCATCCGAAAACTATGTTAGGTGACATCTCCCAGGCCGACCATATTTATCTTGCCTGTGGCCATACCGATATGAGAAAGGCGATTGATGGCTTGGCGGCAATCGTACAGCAGAACTTTAAGCTGGACCCATTCTCAAACAGCCTGTTCCTTTTCTGCGGACGTAAAGCCAACCGGCTGAAAGCCCTCTATTGGGAGGGAGATTTATTCGTCCTCCTGTATAAACGGTTAGAAAGCTCCCGTTTCCAATGGCCCAGGAACCAGGCGGAAGTGCGCAGTATCTCGGAACAGGAGTTCCGTTGGCTGCTGGAAGGACTGGCAATAGACCAACCCAAAGCCGTACAGAAAATCCATCCAAAAACTGCATTATAAAGTGCCGTGAATTCCTATATTTACTGGATTCATTGGCACTTTTGTGGTATAATAAGAGCAGTAAAAACACAAAGGAACTGCTTAAAAATGAACTCAGATAATCAGGTGACCCAGTTTCAGGGACGAATTAAAGAATTGGAAAACCAGAACCGGATCCTTCAGGAAAAGGTTGATTACCTGACCCATAAACTCTTTGGCAGTTCTTCTGAACAGACATCATCCCTTGGTATCGAGGGGCAGATGTCTATTTTTGATGAGGCGGAAGCCTCTGTGGATCCCAAAGCAGCCGAGCCGGATATGAAGGATGTGGCTTGATAACGTATAATTAATTTCGCACTTTTAATTTCATAAAAATAGACATGGTCTATAGCCGTTTGGTAGAATTAAGTTACCACACAAAATTATCCCAAGGAGGTTATAGAACCATGTCTGATACCATTATACAATTAACGAAGACTTAATAAAGAACGATTTAAAGGATCTTGTGCGCAGCAGTGTGGAAGAAACACTCAATGCCCTGCTTGATAAAGAAGCTGATGATTTAGTGAATGCTCAGAAATATGAGCGTTCTCCTGAGCGTCAGGGGTATCGTTCCGGTCATTACAAGCGAAACTTTCATACTACATCTGGTGAGGTAGAACTGAAGGTCCCAAAGCTGAAAGGAGTTTCTTTTGAAACTGCTATCATTGAGCGGTATCGTCGTAGGTAATCTTCTGTTGAGGAAGCTCTGATTGAGATGTATCTGGCAGGAGTTTTCGTTCGACGTGTGGAAGATATTACGGAGGCACTTTGGGGAACCAAAGTCTCCCCCGGTACTATCAGCAACCTGAACAAAAAAGCTTATGAGCACATCGAAACATGGCGTACCCGTCCATTAACGGGTGAATACCCCTACGTTTACGTGGATGGTGTTTTTCTAAAACGCAGCTGGGGCGGTGAAATTCAAAACGTCTCCATCCTGATTGCTATCGGTGTCGGCAAAGACGGATGCCGTGAAATTATCGGTGCTGCCGAAGGTATGAAAGAGGATAAGGAGAGCTGGCGTTCCTTCTTTGTAAGCATGAAAGAGCGTGGGCTTTGTGGCGTACAATTGATAATTGGTGACCGTAACCTGGGCATGTTTGAAACGATTCCGGAAGTATTTTCGGATGCCCGTTATCAGCGTTGTACGGTTCATTTTTATCGGAACATTTTCTCAGTGACACCACGTAAGAAAATGAAAGCAGTTTCCATGATGCTAAAGGCTATTCATGCCCAAGAGAACAAAGATGCTGCCCGGGAGAAAGCAGCACAAGTAGCTTTAAAATTCCGGGAAATGAAGCTTGCCAAGGCCGCTGAAAAGTTGGAAGCTGGCATTGAGGAAACCTTGACTTATATGGAGTTTCCAACGCAGCATTGGACCCGGATTCGTACCAACAATACAATCGAACGGCTCAACCGTGAAATCAAACGTCGTACGAAAGCTATCGGTGCATTTCCTGATGGTCAGAGCGCACTCATGCTTGTATGTGCCAGACTGCGTCATGTAGCCTGAACGAGGTGGGGAATCCTCCGCTATATGAATATGGATCATCTTATCAATCCTGGTAATGATCTGCTGTCTGATGACATAGCTGGTTAGCTAACGACTGCCAAACGGTAGAAAATTAAATTTGCGAAAGACTATTGACACTATCTTGGAATTATAGATTAACAGATAGTAACGGATTAAGTAGCAGGGGAGACTCATGAAAATGAAGAGAAGTCCAATTGCATTTTGCAAGTAGAAATATTTAATACTCACAGAATGCAAGTACCATGATATTTATGAAAAAACCTTTGCTAATATGCCGTTATGATATGGTATAATTAGGATGTCTTCTAGAGGGCAGACATTCAGAAAGGAATTAGTAATTATAATTATTGCTTTAATATTACAGATTAAAGATAATTATAGGGATACTTATATAAGTATATATTTGAAGCAAGATGATGGATGAAGATTATTGGTAAACTTTTAAATAGAGCATTATTGAAATAATATTCCAGGAGTATACATATATGGAACGTTGTAATATTTTCTACTCATGGCAGTCCGATATAAAAGAAAGTAAGAATTTTTTATCCGATTGCCTGAAACAATTGAATAAAAAACTGAGGGACATAGTAGTTGTTGAGGTTGACAGGGATACAGAGGGGATTGCTGGTGCACCTGACAACGGAGATACTATCTATATGAAAATTGATAAGGCTGATATTTTTGTGGCCGACGTAACAATTATAAATAGTGAGTGGGATAAGATTATACTTCTGTATAACAAGGATTATGGAAATGTGGAGGATTTACCTTTTGATATCAATCATCAGCGAATGACAGGATACTCTTTGCAGGAGGAAAAGAAAGCAGAAGCCAGGAATAGAATCATTAGCAATATTGCTACAACGATTAGTATTCTCAAAGAAAGTAAACAACTACATGGTGGGCGCCCGAATATTATGTCTGCACGCCAGGATTTGGCAAAAATATTGCTGGAAGGAATAAAAAGGATTCATAATTATACTCAGAAAAGGCGGTTTACAGATTGGACTGACTTGCAGGAAGATTTTATTGTAGTTACAGATGCCAATTTTGCCCTGGCCGAAACATTGAAAGAATATATGACAGATTCACAGTACATTCAGCTGATACGGTTATTGCAGAAGATGAAATTGAGCACATTGGGTAATAATGATCATTGTGGATGGGAATTTGCTGAAGAAATTGCTGATGAGTATTTCGAACCGCTATATCTTGAATTTGGCAAATATATGACATCACTTTCGACAGAACAGGTTCTTTGTAAGGAGTTTATAACACTCTATAACGCTGTTTCAGGAGATGAAGAGTTACAGCATTGCTCCGCTAAGACTGTAGATGGAAATATTGTATTTGTAGATGATGGAGAGTGGCAGGAGGCTTATGATATCGATAGGAAATTGTTATGTAAAGGTTCAAGTACAACTGGATTATTTACCGGATATCGATATACTAGAGAATATGACGGCGATTTTGTAGAATCTAAAAGAAACGGTAAAGGTAATGAAAAAACAAATATTATGAATCGAGATCAGTTTAGATGTGGCAATATCAGGAAAAGTGGTCTTTGGAAGAACGATAAATTTATAAAGGGTACTATCTATTCTGCCATCATCTATATAAATGATGAGGGGAACCTTTCCATTATCGATACTGGGGAAAGCTATCCTTTGACTGCTGATCAACAAAGTATGTCTTTATTGATTTCGGGATGCTCTATGGAAGAGTTGTCCTGCTATTATGTGGCTGATATCGATTTTAATGAGGGGGAATTTCAGATACTGGAAGGAACTAAAAAAAGCCTGATTGAAGCAGATGTTTATGGATACTATGAAACATCAATAATGGAAGAAAAGACAGGTCAAATTCTGAATAAGGAACAGGGATTGAGGCATAAATGACTACGAAAGTGATAGGGTGTGCTACGAATTTGCTGGATTTGGAAAACACTATTCAAAACAAGCCCTAAAGGCGTCTATAATAAAATCAAGTGATTCCTTATAAAAAGAAACTTTTAATATGAACAATACTCTGGATATCATTCAAAGTATAAAACAACAGATTTGGAGAATTTTGATTTAATTTAAGAAATGAGTGACTGTCTTCCGTGGTTAAGACATTGTATCAATCGTTTTGAAGTTACTAACTTTGAACAATCTTAAAAAGTTTTATCATCTCCAGACTTTTAGGGTTATACTGGATAAACAACAGAGACAATTCCCTTCAGAAAGTTGGTGATAACGTGATTGCCGAGATATATAGCAAGATAACTAAACATAACAGTAATCTTTCAGAAATATCAGAGGACGAATTGACAGGAAACTTTTTCGGTCATTTAAGGTACAGGCCCTTCAATGAAGGTTTGAAGCCAATCCTGAAAAATGCTGTATTTCCTTCTAAAATCGGCACTTTAATTGATAATGTTGATGTTGGATTTTGGAATAACAATATCGAATTTTGGCCTTATGATAAAGAGGGCGAGCTTGATGCTTACATTGAATTTGACCATCTTGCCATGGGCATTGAAGTGAAATATACAAGTGGTCTTTCCTCTGACGATAATGTTGACTATTCGCTATCTGATGAAAGAGAATTAGAGGAGGAAAGCCGAAACCAACTGCAAAGAGAAAGCCGAATAATCACTCGCAGAGCGGGCAATAAGGCTAAAATCCTTTTGCTTGTCGGCAGTGCAATGGCTTGTGCCGACATATATACAAACATTACCAAACGGAAATTGTTTTTAAGCTCGGATGTAACATTCGGATATGTAACATGGCAGTCGCTTTTACGAGAGCTTCTCAAGCTTAAGTTTGACAATCCATTTTCCTCATTGATTATTTCAGACTTGATTGCATTACTTGCACGAAAAGGCTTTGACCAATTTCAAAACATGGAACTTGATATTCCCTGCTCTGTGTCCTGCGATGAACATTAGTGGTTTGATTATCCGATGGAAAACAAGTTTTCTTTTGGAAACACTGCACAAATAAAAGTAGAAGGAGATTACCATTATGAGTTCAAGTGAAAATATTCGCAATGCCTTACAAGTTTTATATAAGACATATGACAATGTGCAAAAGCTGATGGATTATACAAAGATAGTTGCTCAGGAAAAGACAAATTATAGACTTGCAGCTCCTAAAGCATTACGGTGGAAGTCGGATAACGAAACACACGGCTGGCTGGTTAGTGATTTTATTCTGCTATTCCAAGATACCGTCAACCCGGACTGTGAAAGCAAGAACGGTTGGAAAGATGCTCCAGTGTATGTTATGGAAATATACTTAGGGGATAAGGTTGATGAGAAAGGTTTGCCTTGTATCTATTTATCGAAGTTTGAGTACAACGATATGAATAGTTGGAGTGAGGGGTGTTCTCCTGCTAATCATTGGGTGTTTTGGTGGCCGCTGCGAGATAAAAACAATGTAGATTTTGCTCAGCAGGACGATTATTGGATTGGAATACCCAAAAATGAAAAATATTCGAGCAGACATTGGGGGTTGAAAAAAGTAACTTATGAGAAAATTGATTTAATGGAGGTCAATTCAGAAAATTTGAAGCAGATGGTTTTTGATAGGTTTGATTTGTTGAGGGAAATGGATTAATACTTATGCTATGGTTCTATAAAACGATTCCATGAGAGCAGTGTCATAGGAATTTCCTTTTCTGCCTTCACGATGAACACTTCTTCGTATTTTAAAAAGAGACTGAAAGTTTCTAATGGAAAAAAGTGCAATCCCATATTCGGGAAACGCACTTTTTCCGTATTTTTTATATTCACATGTCCAACGATTAAAAATCCTCTCTATCAGATATTCCGCATTTCCTCAAGGGTATTATACAGATTGAGTTTTCCGTACCCCCACTCCCTGTTAGGGAAAAGCATGGATGCCGGACGTATAGCTCCCAGAATTAGTAGACTTCTAAGTTCATATGCATCGACACCTGTATAGCCAAGATCTTTGAGCATCCATTCCAGGAGAAGTGCAACAGCCCCGGCAGTAATGCCTGTTGCGGTGCTGGAGCCTGACCGGACTGCAAAGCGTCCGCCTGGAAGAGCTCCTGTTATATTGAGGCCTGGAGCAGCGACATGTGGATTAATCAATTCGTCCCGGGTATATCCCCTTCCTGAACTGAGTGCAATGCTGTTATTATCACCGTCATAAAAAGAAACTACAACCACGCCCCTTGCATTGCCTGGATTTGTCAGCGTGTAGTAAGGGTCTGAATTTAGAAAATATACTTCACCACTTAAAAATTCTGTCATAGGCAGCCAGATGTGAAATAATCCACTGATGGCCCGTACAGGCGTCACAATCAGGCTCCAGATGCCGGGGGTAGGGGCGCTGAAGCGCAAGAAGATTAATTCGGAGATAGTCCGCTCTACAATAATACTATAATCTACCGATACCTGCGTTCTTTCGAAAACAAAATTAAATATAGTGGAGGTGTCAGTCTGTATAGGGATTGTAGCTGTAGACTCTCCCGAAGGGGAAACAAGGGCAACAGAAAACACATTTGGGATATCTGTCCACAGTTCCATGGTGAATCCCGCCACATTTTCACCAACACGGATTTCTACTACATCGGGAGTGTCATCGCTGCGTATCGTATGGGAATAATGATGTCTTTTGTCCGCTTCATTCCCCCCTCCGACAACGGGAATTTGATTAACAGCCGCGCCATAATGTTCCAGGACTTTGGAAAGAGGAACGACATCGATATGCCCGCCCATATTTGTACCAATCGCCAGACACATGACCAGCGGTATATCCATGCTTTGTGCAAGTGCGCTTAAGTATTTCAGGCCCAGCATAAGGTCGGTTTCCTGAAAACAGACGGCACTATCAGGGATATAATAGAAATCACGCAGGTATTGTTTGGCCTGCTTTAGCTTGACAACGGCAATCGTAGATTCAGGGGCCGCTCCAAGAAAATTTTCGGAAGGATCTCCAGAACCTGCGGCCACACTGGCGACAAAAGTTCCATGTCCAATTTCATCTTCTGTGGGAACAATGCTTCTGGGATCATCCGAAAGCAATGCTTCGTTTATCATTTCACGGGTGTATTCTGATCCATATATAAGGTCCTGGGGAGGTGTCCCGGTCTGGATTGTCTGGTCCCATATTGCAGCAATACGGGTGGTGCCGTCCAGATTCCGGAAAACCGAATTTGTGTAATCAATGCCTGTATCTATAAATCCTATCATGATGTTTTGCCCCCTTAGCTGCAAGGTGGGATAATTCTGAATTTGAAGAATGCCGGACTGATTTAGTGCTTCCATACTTAAAGGGGAGTAGCATTTGGGGATGGAAGTATAATCATATTTACTCATATTTATAGGCTCTGTTAAAATCCTGGACAGATAAACACAGCGGTAGCCGTAGTTGGCATATTGCGCACAAAATTGTTCGGACACAACATTGGGGATTGGAAAAGGGCGTGTTTCGGAGATAATGAAATCATGGTAGTCTTCAGATAAGATACGTTCTTTGCATATACTTTGCTCCATATAAAACGTCCACATTATTTTTATAATATGTATATACAGAATATATGGGATTTATACCCCAGGCAGTCTATCTCGCGGGTAATCCATACCGCGGGCAATTTATACTTCTTGAACTGCTAATGTTCAAGAAGGTATACCTTGCAGATTATAATATATATTTTTTGAAAGATGGTTGAAGTTGTCATTTATTGGGGTATAATATGTAAATAAGGAGGTAGACAGATATGAGAACATTTTTTGAAGATTTAGGGAAAAAGATAGGCGAAACAGCCGAGACAGTCACTAATAAAGCAGGGGAAGCAGTTGAGGTACAAAGACTCAAAAATCAGATTAGAGTACTGGAACGAGGCAATGAAAGTGATTATGTGGATTTAGGCAAAATGGTATACGAGCATTACAAAGACGGCGAGGTTGTAGATTCGGAAGCAATCGGGGTCTGTGAAGCAATCCAGAACCGGGAAGAGAGTATCAAGAAATATGAGCAGCAGATTTCTAAAGTCAAAGGCGATGTGCAATGTGATAGCTGCGGCAAGTCAGTAGCAAAAGAAATGGCCTTCTGCCCACATTGCGGCTCAAAGTCTCCTGAAGATTATAAAGAGACAGAGACGGATTATGCTGAAATGGCAAAAGACCATGTTGTAGATATGGCCGAAAAAGCGAAAGAAAAGGCAGAAACTGCAGCAGATGAGGTAAAGAAAAAAGCTGGTGCGGCCGCGGATGCTGTAAAGGATAGAACTGAGGATACAGCAGACGTTGTAAAAGAAAGAATGGATGATGCAGCAGATGTAATAAAGGAGAAAACAGAAGCCTCTGCAGATACAGTGAGAGAAAGGGTTTCAGATGCGGCTGACATTGTAAAGGAGAAAATAGCAGATGCAGCAGACGTCATTAAGGAAAAGGTAAAAGGAACAGAAGATTAGGAGGAAGTCTGTGGTTATTTTAGTTTTAATGAGCCTTACTCTTTGCCTGACATTGGTGGATATCGTATTGAAGTCATATGTAGAGGGCTTTATGGCAAAGGGTGAGGAGCGTACGATATGCAAGGGAAAGGTAAAGTTGCGGAAAGTATACAATAAAGGTATGTTCCTGAATCTGTTTGATGAGAAACCGGGACTTGTGAAGATATTATCGGCGTTTGTGACTATTCTGATTACTATTTATCAGCTAATTACATTGTTAAGGAGAGGGAACTGCCTGAAAAAGGCAGGTCTGTCTCTGATGACGGCCGGAGCCTGGAGCAATACCTTCGACAGATGGTTTCGGGGATATGTCATTGATTATGTGGGAATTCAGACGAAATGGAAGAAAGCATCGGAAATCACCTATAATCTTGGTGACTTTTTTATCATGGCGGGAAGCATTTTTATGATGCTCTCCTCTCTGTTCCCTTCTAAGAAGAAATGATTTAAGAAGAGAAGTTAATATCAAGGATGCAGTATCAGGGAAAATATGATATGATAGAAAAAACGGAAAGAAAAGCGGGGATAAACCATGATTCAGGAAATAGAACCACATAAATATAGGAATGAATATACCCCCATGCCGCCTGATAAGGACAGCATTGCTTTATATTATGAAGATCATGCCTTACTATTGAAGAAGACGGCAGAGGGAATTGAGTTCCCCAGGTTTGAGGAACTGGGATATTTAAACGAAGAGATTTACGAGGACTATACATATTTGTTTTCCATAGACGGAGAGCGTTACTACCTGATAGAAGAAATCAATAAGGACAGGCTGTCCTCCTTTACATTAGAAAATACAGAAATTTTCCGCGCAGCAGATCCTCAGTACCGGGCATTTGCCGGAATAACGGGATACCAGCTTTATAACTGGTATAAGGATAACAAGTATTGTGGCCGCTGCGGCTGTTCAATGCAGAAGGATAAAAAGGAGCGGATGCTGTACTGTGGGGAATGCCGCAACATAGTGTTTCCTAAGCTTAGTCCGGCTGTTATAATCGGAGTGCTGGACGGCAACCGGATATTAATGTCAAAATATGCCGGAAGGATATATAAAAACTATGCATTGCTTGCAGGCTTTGTTGAGATAGGTGAGATGGTCGAAGAGACAGTAAAAAGAGAAGTGATGGAAGAAGTAGGACTTAAGGTTAAGAATGTCAGATATTATAAAAGCCAGCCCTGGTCTTTCAGCGATACATTACTGATGGGCTTTTACTGCGATTTGGACGGGGAAGATTCCATTACATTGGATGAAGAAGAATTGGCATTAGCAGAGTGGTTTGACAGAGGAGACATACCGGTTGTACCGTCAAGAGACAGCCTGACGAATGAGATGATTATGAAATTTAAAAATGGCGAAATATAGGAGGACAACGACATGAGAGCTGTATTTGATGAAAGTTTGGTAACTGGAAACGAAATGATTGATTCCCAGCATAAGGAGCTGCTTGATAAAATCAATAAGCTGTTGGATAGCTGTGAAGTAGGCAACGATAAATTGGTGGCAGTTAAGACATTGGATTATCTTGCGGACTACACAGAATTTCATTTTTCTGAAGAAGAAAAGCTTCAGGCCGACATTGAATATCCAGGTATAGGAGAACACAAAAAAGAGCATGAAAAGCTGAGAACAGTGGTAAAAGAGCTGTATGAGATGCTGGAGGAAGAGGAAGGTCCATCCAATGCTTTCGTGGAGCAGGTGAATAAGAATGTGATTGAATGGCTGTATGGTCACATTAAAAGTTTTGACCGGTCAGTGGCAGAGTATAAATTTATGGCAAACAACAGTGAACGGCTGTAGAATAAGTGTTGACAAAAATAAAACGTTGAATTAGACTAAAGTATAGAGAAGAGCACACGCGGATTATATCTTTTTGGACATAATTTGTGGTGTTCTTTTTTTGCGTAAATGGGGAAAGCTATTGAGAGAGGTGATGCAGATGAAAAAATTAAATTTAAAAAAACTGACATATGACATCATGATTGATGTTGTAGGAGGAATTCTGATCGGTATTGGTATTTACAATTTTGCGGCAAACGCAGCATTTCCGCTGGCAGGAATATCTGGTATTGCACTGATATTCTATCACTTATTTAATATGCCTATTGGATGGATAACAATGCTTTTAAATGTTCCTATAGCAATTGGGTGCTACAAGACGTTGGGAAAGGAGTTTTTCATCCGTTCTATCAGGTCGGTGATTATTACATCCCTGATTATTGACTATGTCGTGCCGCTGTTTCCTGTCTATTCAGGTGACAGAATGCTGGCGGCTCTTTGTACGGGTATATTTTCGGGACTGGGATATGCTCTGATTTTCATGAACAATTCCTCCACCGGAGGCATGGATTTTATTACAGTGTCAATTAAGGTGAAACGTCCGCATATGACTCTGGGGAAAATCGTGTTTATAACAGATGCCGTTATTGTGGCGATTGGTGGATTGATTTTCAGGGATATAGACGGAACAATCTATGGTTTTATTATTACCTACCTGCTGACTGTTGTGATTGATAAAATTATGTATGGTATTGATTCTGGGAAGATGACTTTAATTGTAACCGAGAAAGGGCAGGAAGTGGCCGATAAAATAGATAAATATTCCGGCAGAGGCTCTACACTGCTGAAAGGCCGGGGGAGTTATTCAGGGATAGAAAAAGAAGTGGTGATGTGTGCCTGCAACAATAAGCAGATGTATGCAATCCGGAAAATGGTGAAGCAGGTGGATCCGTCTGCATTTACTGTGATTATGGAATCCAATGAAGTTGTAGGTGAGGGCTTTAAGGCAGAGTAGGGTTATACCCCTACTCTGTCTGCGTATATCTTTACTAATTCAAGTGCTACTTCAGCAGCAGCATCCATTCCTTCAGCAGTAATATGCTCATACGGGCCATGATAACCATGACCGCCTGTGCCCAGATTTGGACAGGGTAATCCTTTAAAACTGAGCCAGGAACCATCCGTGCCTCCCCGGATTGGTTGTATCAGCGGAGTTACACCAACATTTTTGCAAGCTTTTTCAGCATTCTCAATGAGGTGCATACATCCTTTTATAATCTCGGACATGTTGCTGTACTGCTGGGTAATTGTTAATGTAACGGTTCCCTTTCCCCATTTCTCGTTTATTAATTTTTCGATGTGGCGCAGCATCTGCTGACGGACCTGGAATGTTGCTCCATCATGGTCGCGAATGATATAATGAAGTTCGGCGTGTCCTACTTCTCCTGACATGCTGACCAGGTGATAGAAACCTTCGTAATCTTCTGTATCCCGCGGTGTGTCGCCGGACGGGAGCATGGCGTTGATTTCCATGGCAACCAGGCTGGCGTTTACCATTGTGTCTTTACTGGAGCCAGGATGTACGTTGACACCCTCTATTATAAAATCAGCTTTACATGCATGGAAGTTTTCAAACTGGATTTCGCCTTCTGTGTCCCCATCCAATGTATAGGCGTAATCTGCTCCGAACTCTTCCACGTTGAAATGGGAAGCTCCTGTTCCAATCTCTTCATCGGGAGTAAAAGCGACAGACAGCGGTCCGTGTGGAATATTCTCCGTATTCAGGCGCTGAATCATCGTCATAATTTCTGCAATTCCAGCTTTGTCATCTGCACCTAAAATAGTAGTTCCATCGCTGGTAATTAATGTACGGCCTTTTAAGTCCGGCAGATGCTTGAATGTGCTGACACTGATGGTGCGTCCGCTTGTCCCCAATGCAAAATCTTTCCCATCATAGTTCTTAGTTACTACAGGCACGATATCGTGGTCACAGAAATCAGCCACAGTATCCATGTGTGCGATGAACCCTAATTTTGTTCTGTCTTCGTAACCCGGCGAGGCAGGAATATGTGCATACACATAACATTGCTCATTTACCTGTGCATCGGATACCCCCAGATCTTTTAATTCCTGCACCAATAAATGTGCAAGGTCAAACTGGCATGAGGAAGATGGAATAGTTTCACTATTCTCATCACTGGGTGTACGTATGGCAGCGTACTTTAAAAGTCTTTCATAAGCTCTCAAATGACATCTCTCCTTTACTATTTCGCTTTGATTATTATAACACTTTCTGTCTGAGACAGGGAAAAAAGTTATATATATATTTACACAAAAATCACACAGTTATCCGCTAAATTTACATTCAGATACAAAACACGGCTGAAATAAGAAAGAAGGTATTAGAAGTTTTTGACAGGAATAATAAAAACTGATAGACTGATGTCAAATCTATATCAAAATATGGGACTTTGGAATAGGCATATGGTGTGTATAGAGAATGAACAATAGCGCCAGGGTGCACTTGAGAGGGAGGAGACAAAAGATAATGAATCAATTTGTTTTTGAAAATTCCACAAAGATTTACTTTGGAGAGGGATGTGTGAGGGAACATCTGAATTCTTTGCTCAATGAATATGGAGATACGGTGATGCTTTCCTATGGCGGCGGCTCCATTAAGAAGAATGGGGTTTATGAAGAGGTTCTTGCAATTTTAAAGGAAGCAGGAAAAAATGTTGTGGAATTTGCGGACATTATGGCCAATCCAACCTATGAAAAAGTTCTGGAAGGGAAGCGGATTGCAAAAGAGAATAATGTAAGCCTGATTCTTGCCGCAGGCGGCGGTTCCGTTATGGATTGCAGCAAAGCTGTTTCCATGGCAGCAGCTTATGAGGGAGACCTCTGGAAGGATTATTGGGAGAATGTTGGTGAGGTAAATTTTGAACCTCTTCCTCTTGGGGTGATTGTTACTGCTTCCGGTACAGGCAGTGAGTGTAATGGGGATGCAGTGATTACTAATGAAGAGCTGAAAGTTAAAACTGGAAGGGATTATGTAAAATGCAATCCCAAATTTGCATTGCTTGATCCGGTCTATACTTATAGCGTGCCCAAATTACATATGGTGGCAGGCAGTTTTGATATTCTCTCTCATATTATGGAAATTTATTTTAGTGGGCCGGATGAGGACAATGTGTCTGATGATATTTCCGAAGCATTGATGAAAAATGTAATACGGAACCTGCGCAGGGCCATTCAGAATCCGGAAGATTATATAGCCCGCAGTAATTTAATGTGGGATGCCGCAATGGCGGAAATCCGAATTATTAAACTGGGTAAAAAGCTGGATTTTGAATGTCATCAGATGGAACATCAGATCGGTGCTTATACTGACTGCAGCCACGGGTGCGGACTTGCAGTACTGCATCCGGTATATTACCGCCACATTTATAAAAATGGAATCAGTAAGTTTGCAAGATTTGCCGTAAATGTATGGGGAATTTCAGAAGCAGGAAAATCTGAGGAAGAGTTAGCCCTTTCAGGAGTGGAAGCATTGGCGGATTTTATCAGGGAAATTGGTCTTCCCACAACAATTAGGGAGTTGGGCGTTACAGACAAATCAATGCTCACAGAAATTGCCTATAGCTGCAATATTGCAACAGGCGGTTATAAAATTATGACCCATGAGGAGATTTTGGAGATATTTGAAGAGTGCTATTGATTATTACAATCAACATGCAGACGAGTAAGAGTCTGGATTACTGGGTAAAGTGCATTATGAATCAATCATTGATGAAGGCGGCGGATACGAAGATGAATCATATTTAGCAGATTCTATTGAAGCGGTTAACAATGTGCTTGCACAAGACGAATAGTAATAAATTAAAAAGATTAAAAGTCGCCATTGAAACAGATGGCGACTTTTTTGGCGCTTTCCACTTGTTAAAAGAAACTAATTATGCTATTGTAATATTTATATCAATCGGCAGGCGTTCATGCCACATTCAAGCCGTGAAAACTCATTTCGGCGCTTCCATGTCGAAGCACAATCCGTGAATGAACATTTTTATTACCACATGAAAAATTTTACAATTGCATCAAGGAAGGAGTATGCCTATGGCAAAAAAACTACAGGATTATTTTCCAATGATTCGGACAGGTCAGGAGGTGCTGGACGAGATTGAAGGGCGTGAAGAACTGCTGGCTATATTCGAGGAGTGGAGCGAGGAGCGTCAGGAAGAATTTTTGAATTTCTGTACGGGAGCAAGAGGAGTGAAGGTCCTTTATGACAGCTTTTTCAAAGAACTATTCAGCCCGGAATATCACCCGGAGCGCATTGAGAGATTTCTTTCTCTCTTATTAGACAAAAAAGTGAGGATTGCACAGATACTGCCGAATGATTCCGTCCGGATAGCAGATGAGTGTACCCTGCTGGTTACTGATATTGTCGTAGAGCTGGAGGATGGAAGTCTGGGGAATATTGAAATCCAAAAAATTGGGTATGCATTTCCTGGCGAACGCATGGCGTGTTATTCGTCCGATTTACTGCTGAGACAGTATAAAAGGGTGCGTGCGAGAAGAAAAGATAAGTTTACATACAGGGATATAAAAACAGTGTATACCATTGTATTGTTTGAGAAGAGCACAGAGGAATTCCATGCTGTGAAAAACCAGTATATACATAGAGGAAAACAAAGATTTGATACGGGGCTTGGAGTAAATACTCTGCAGGAGTATATCCTCATCCCACTTGACATTTTTAAGGAGAACACGCACAATAAAGGCATAAAAAATGAATTGGATGCATGGCTTACATTTATTAGCTTTGATGAACCGGAAAAGATGATAGAGCTAATAGAAAATTATCCGGAATTCAAAGAAATGTATGAAGAAGTGTATCAGATGTGTTTGAACATGGAAAGGGTGATGGGTATGTTCTCAAAGGAATTACGGGAGCTGGACCGGAATACGGTGCAGTATATGATTGAAGAGCAGAAAAAGAACCTGGCGGAGAAACAGAAAGAGGTGGCGGAGAAACAGAAAGAGGTGGTGGAGAAACAGAAAGAGGTGGTGGAGAAACAGAAGAAACTGGAAGAACAGCAAAAGCAGTTGGAGGAACAAAGAGAGCAGGCAGAGCAATGGAAAAGAAAATCTCAGGAAAAGGATAGAAAGTTACAGGAGGAAAGTATAAAATTACAGGAAAAAGAAAGAGAAAATGAAGAATTAAAAAAGAAGCTGAAATTATTGGAGGAGGAGCGGCTGTAACATTTTATAGGTGTGCCGAAAAAAGGAATATTCTATATGCAATAACTTTACAAATTTTTAATGATTTAATTAGCACTCGACTATTGACTCTGCTAACAGGGAGTGATAATGTTATATTGTTAATAGAACAAATAGCATGAAATAACAAAGGGGGTCTATTTATGAATATAAATAAATTTACGCAGAATTCAGTTCAGGCAGTGCAGGGCTGTGAGAAGATTGCTTATGATTACGGCAATCAGGAGATTGCGCAGGAACATCTGCTATATGCGCTTGTGACCCAGGATGACAGTTTGATTTTGAAATTACTTGAGAAAATGAATATTCAGGGAACCTTGTTAGTGAACCGTGTGGAGGAAGCACTTTCCAGGAGGCCTAAGGTACAGGGCGGACAGGTGTTTGTAGGACAGGATCTGAATAATGTACTGATTCACGCAGAGGATGAGGCAAAGCAGATGGGAGATGAATATGTCTCCGTGGAGCATCTTTTCCTGGCACTTTTAAAATATGCAAGCCGGGAACTAAAAGGGCTGTACAAAGAGTTTGGCATTAACCGGAACAGCTTCCTGCAGGCATTGTCCACAGTCCGTGGAAATCAAAGAGTAACCAGTGATAATCCGGAAGCTACTTATGATACGTTAAATAAGTATGGACAGGATTTGGTAGAGCGCGCAAGGGATCAGAAGCTCGATCCGGTAATCGGAAGAGATGAAGAAATCCGTAATGTAGTCAGAATCCTTTCCCGGAAGACGAAAAATAATCCCGTACTTATCGGTGAGCCGGGGGTAGGTAAAACAGCAGTGGTAGAAGGGCTTGCACAGCGTATTGTAAGAGGGGATGTCCCAGAAGGTCTGAAGGATAAGACCATCTTTTCTCTGGACATGGGTGCCCTGGTTGCAGGTGCCAAATATAGAGGAGAGTTCGAGGAACGTCTGAAAGCAGTTCTGGAAGAAGTGAAGAACAGTGACGGTAGTATTATCCTGTTTATTGATGAATTGCACACAATTGTAGGAGCAGGCAAGACGGACGGTGCCATGGATGCAGGCAATATGTTGAAACCAATGCTGGCCAGGGGAGAGCTGCACTGTATCGGTGCTACCACACTGGATGAATACCGCAAGTATATTGAGAAGGATGCAGCCCTGGAGCGGCGGTTCCAGCCGGTTATGGTGGAGGAACCTACGGTAGAAGATGCAATTTCCATTCTGCGCGGTCTGAAAGAGCGGTATGAAGTATTTCATGGCGTTAAGATTACAGACAGTGCTTTGGTTGCAGCTGCAATACTTTCCAACCGCTATATTTCTGACAGATTTCTCCCTGACAAGGCAATTGACCTTGTGGATGAAGCGTGTGCCTTGATTAAGACAGAATTGGACTCTATGCCCACAGAGCTGGATGAGCTGCGCCGCCGTATTATGCAGCTGGAAATCGAAGAAGAGGCATTGAAAAAGGAAGAAGACCGGCTGAGCAGGGAACGTCTGGAACATTTACAGGAAGAGTTGGCGGAGCTTCGTGAGGAATATTCTGGCAAAAAAGCACAGTGGGACAATGAAAAAACTTCTGTGGAAAGAGTGCAGAAGGTCCGGGAAGAAATTGAGCAGGTAAATAATGACATTCAGAAAGCCCAAAGGGAATATGACCTGAACAGGGCTGCCGAGTTACAGTATGGACGTCTTCCTCAGCTGCAGAAACAGTTGGAGGAGGAAGAAAATAAATTAAAGGAAAAGGAAATGTCTCTGGTACATGAGGCTGTTACAGAGGAAGAAATCGCCAGAATCATTTCCAGATGGACGGGAATACCCGTGGTAAAACTCAATGAAAGTGAGCGGAGTAAGACTCTTCACCTGGGCGCAGAGCTTCATAAACGTGTGATTGGCCAGGAAGAAGGTGTAGACCTTGTAACAGAAGCGATTATCCGTTCTAAGGCCGGTATCAAAGACCCATCCAAACCCATCGGCTCCTTCCTGTTTTTAGGACCTACAGGGGTAGGAAAGACAGAGCTGGCAAAAGCACTGGCTGAAAGCCTGTTTGACGATGAGAACAATATGGTCCGTATTGATATGAGTGAGTATATGGAAAAATTCTCTGTATCCAGACTTATCGGAGCACCTCCCGGATATGTGGGCTATGATGAGGGCGGCCAGTTAACAGAGGCAGTCAGAAGAAAGCCATATTCTGTAGTATTGTTTGACGAGATTGAAAAAGCTCATCCGGATGTATTCAATGTACTGTTACAGGTGCTGGATGACGGGCGGATTACAGATTCTCAGGGACGCACCGTAGACTTTAAAAACACCATTCTTATCATGACATCCAACCTTGGAGCCGGTTATCTTCTGGAGGGAATCAGAGAGGATGGTACGCTTGATGAAACAAGCCAGGATATGGTGATGAATGAACTGCGTGCCCGGTTCAGACCAGAATTTTTGAATCGTCTGGACGAAATCATTATGTTTAAACCGTTGACGAAAAATGATATTTATGCAATTATTGATTTATTAGCAGCAGACGTCAACAAACGGCTTGCTGACAAAGAACTTTCCATTGAGCTGACAGTACCTGCCAGAGAATTTATTGTAGAAGGCGGATACGACCCGATGTACGGTGCAAGACCTTTGAAAAGGTATTTGCAGAAGAATGTGGAAACCCTTGCAGCAAAACTGATCCTTGCAGGAAACGTTGGAAGAGAAGATATTATTTTAATTGATGTTGTTGACGGGCAATTGGAAGCAAAAGTGAAGGTGAAAGGACAATTGATTTCATGATGCCGATTATTTTCCATATTGATGTCAACTCTGCATATTTGAGCTGGACAGCGGTAGAGCAATTAAAAAAAGGTGCCAGGCAGGATATAAGGGAAATACCATCCATCATCGGCGGTGACCAGAAACAGCGCCGGGGTGTGGTACTTGCCAAATCTATGCCTGCTAAGAAATATGGCATTCGTACGGGGGAACCTGTTGCGAATGCCTTTCGCAAGTGTCCGGATTTGATTGTGGAGCCGCCTGATCATGAAATGTACCGGGAAAAAAGTGCACTTCTGATGGGATATCTAAAAGGCTTTACTGATGAGATTGAGCAGGTTAGTGTAGATGAGTGTTATATGGATTTTACAGAAATTGCATGGAAGTACCCATCTCCGATAGAAGCAGCGCTAGTTATAAAGGATGGGATTAAAGAGCAGTTTGGCTTTACAGTCAATATTGGAATTTCATCTAATAAGCTGCTGGCGAAAATGGCCTCGGACTTTGAAAAGCCGAACAGGGTACACACACTATTCCCGGAAGAAATTCAAATAAAAATGTGGCCACTTCCTTTGAGAGAGTTATATATGGCAGGTCGTTCCAGTGTGGAGATTTTGAAAAAACTGGAGATTCATACCATAGGGGATCTGGCGCAGGCAGACCCGGATTTGATTTTCCTGCATATGAAGAGCCACGGAAAAAAGCTTTGGGAGTTTGCAAATGGGTTTGACAACTCTATGGTCCAGTCCGGTCAGGTGGAGGCAAAAGGAATTGGAAACTCTACTACATTGTCCGAGGATGCTGTGACTGCAGAGGAAGCAAAGCAGGTATTTCAGGTTCTCTCTAAAAGAGTGGGAAGAAGGCTTAAAAAAGCTGGGCAGAAGGCATATATGGTGAGTATGGAAATCAGATATCATGATTTCCAGAACATTTCACATCAGAAACAGCTCACAAAGCCAACAGATGACGATTGCGTACTTTATGAGGCAGCCTGTCAGTTGTTTGATGAGACGTGGGACGGGGAGCCTGTCAGGCTGCTCGGAATCCGTACTGCGAAACTAGTGGATTCTTCGGAGCCTGTACAGCTTTCTATTTTTGACATAGAATTACCTGGACCGACTGACGAAAAGCATAGGAGACTGCACGAAGCGGTGAATGAAATACGAGGAAAATATGGAAGCAGCTCGGTAGTGAAGGCAAGTCTTATGAAGACAGGGAAGAACAGTTCAAAAAAGATGGAACTAAAAAAGGAAGGCGCGGAGAGGGGAGAGGCAGGTGAAGAGAATGAATAAAAATTATAATTTGGAACTTATCAGAACTGTTTCCTTTGTGATGGTTGTAATCATACATGTGACTAATTATTTTTGCAGGGCATATGTTGACATTAGCAGAGGCGAATATTTGTTTTCTGTTATTCTGGACACCGTGTCCAGAGTCAGCGTCCCCTGCTTTTTCATGCTCAGCGGTGTCCTGCTGCTGGGGAGAACAGAGCCTCTTTACAAAAATGCAAAACGGCTGCTGCGGTTTTTGATTGTATTGGTATTCTGGAGCATAGTATATTACTTCTTTAATGTTTATTATATGGGTACGTCTTATGATTTGCGGGATTTGTTTTATGTTCCTGTGGAATCCCATCTTTGGTATCTCTATGCAGTGGTTCCTATTTATCTGGTGCTGCCATTTTTTCAGGTTATGTGCAGGGGAATGAATTCAAATATGGATAAGGCTTTCCTTGTTGTCGGGGCAGCGGCATCTATGTTTACGTATTTTTCATCTTTTCTGCATGCAGAGCCTTACTATGACATACCGATTATCGGGGACAGAGTGTACGCTGTCTATTTTTTCCTTGGATATATTCTCAGTAAATACAAAGAGAAATTGAAGGGGCACGCTCATTCGCTTTTGGGAATTTTTCTGGGGAGTACAGCATTGAATATAGTGATAACAGTGTGGGTGACATACAGGATTGGGGACCATTACGAGCGGTTCCTGGAATATGGGTCTCCGCTGGTCATGATAAGCGGGATATCCTTTTTTTGTCTGATGATGCAGGCAGGGAATGGGGAAGTGCGTTTGAAAGAGCAGACAAAAAAATGGATAGATATATGGTGCGGATGCTCCTTTGGGATTTATCTGATTCATATTCTTTTTCTGGACCACTATAAAAAATATGTGGAGCCGGACCAGGTTTCAGCATGGATTGCAGTGCCGGGACTTACAATAGGAATCCTTGGTATATCTTTTGTGTGCGTCTATCTAATCAGAAGACTGCCCTTTGGAACATATATTTCATAAAGAATTCGTATCTGTACTGAACAGTTACAAGAATTCATCAGAGAAATTTTGCAACAGAAAGCCGATTGTGTTATTCTATATAACATAAGGCGTACTTGAATTAGGAGGAATGTACATGAAGCTGAATCAGCTATTAGAACGTTTAAAATATGAGGTAGTACAGGGGAGCGATGAAATCCAGGTTACTACGCTGGTCAATGACTCCCGCAAAATAGAAAGTGGTTCCGTATTTGTATGTATTTCCGGTGCAGTGGTGGACGGACATGAGTTTATCTCCGATGTAGCCGGAAAGGGTGCGATTGCGGTAATCGTAGAAAAAGAAGTAGAAGCACCCAAAGATGTGACGGTAATCCGGGTGCCTGACACAAGATATGCACTGGCTCTGATGTCGGCTTCTTATTTTGGCTATCCGGCAGAGAAAATGAAAATCATTGGAATTACCGGAACTAAGGGAAAGACAACAACTACATATATGATTAAGTCTATTTTAGAGGAAGTGGGGCATAAAGTAGGTCTGATAGGAACGATAGAGACAATTATCGGGGATGAGAAGATACCGGCGGCCAATACCACGCCTGAGTCATATACGATTCACCAGTATTTTGCGAAGATGGCAGAAGCGGGGTGTGACAGTGTGGTGATGGAAGTGTCCTCCCAGGGGCTGATGCTGCACAGGACGGCGGGGATTCTCTTTGATATTGGAATTTTCACCAATCTGGGAAGAGATCACATCGGGCCAAATGAGCATAAGGATTTTGAGGATTATAAAAGGTGCAAGGGGCTTCTTTTCCAGCAGTGCAGACAGGGAATCGCGAATGTGGATGATGTGTATTTTGAGGATGTATTCTCTGGTGCAACCTGTGAGACAGAGACTTTTGGATTTTCGGAAAAGGCCGATCTGAGGGCAGTCGATACCCACCTGGTATCCAGGCCGGGTTATCTTGGGATTGCTTACCATGTCACTGGCCTGATGGATTTTGATGTGGAAATTGATATCCCGGGGAAATTCAGTGTTTATAATTCCTTAACAGCAATAGCGGTATGCAGGCATTTTCAGGTACCGGCAGAAAAAATCCAGGAGGCCCTGGGGGCAGCCAAGGTTAAAGGCAGGATTGAAATGATCCGGGTGTCCGATGATTTTACCCTGATGATTGACTATGCACACAATGCGATGAGTCTGGAGAGCCTTCTGACGACCCTCAAGGAATACAATCCTACGCGTTTGGTGTGTCTGTTTGGATGCGGGGGCAACCGCTCAAAAGAGAGGCGCTATGAGATGGGCGAGGTGTCAGGGCGGCTTGCGGACCTGACAATTATTACATCTGATAATCCGAGGTTTGAAGAGCCTCAGGATATTATAAATGATATTAAGGTCGGGATTGAACCGACAGAGGGTAAATATGTAGAAATCTGTGACAGAAAAGAGGCCATCCGGTATGCTATAGAGCATGGGCTGCCTGGGGATGTAATTGTACTGGCAGGGAAAGGCCATGAGGACTATCAGGAAATCAAAGGAGTAAAATATCCCATGGATGAGCGTGTACTGATTCAGGAAATCTTATCAGGGCATTAAAGTAGGTGAATACATTTCATGTATGCGAATATTATTGTAGACATTACACATGAAAAATTAGATAAAACATTCCAATATAGAATCCCCCCCCATCTGGAGGGAGAACTTTCTGTGGGGATGGAAGTGCTGGTCCCTTTTGGAAGGGGAAACCGTGAGACAAAAGGGTATGTGACAGGGATATCGGATACCTGTGTGTATGACGAATCCAAGGTAAAAGAAATTCAGGATATTTCCAGAAACAGTGTGGCCATTGAAGGAAAGCTGGCGGCACTGGCGGCGTGGATGAAGGAACAGTACGGCGGAACCATGATTCAGGCCCTAAAGACGGTTCTTCCTATCAAGCAGAAGGAGAATGCCAGGGTAAAGAAGTGGATACGGCTGCTTTTAGATGAGAAAGAGGGAAAGCAGAAACTGGACCATTATCTGGAGAAGAATCAGAAAGCCCGGGCCAGACTGATGGCGGCATTGCTGGATGATTCTGTTTTAGATTACGGCCTGGCAGCAAAAAAGCTGAATATTACGTTAACTGTGATACGTGCCCTGGAAGAACAGGGGATTCTTGTTCTGGAGTCCGAGCAAGTTTACCGGAATCCGGTGAAGGGAGAGCAGGCGGAAAGCAATATTTTGCTTACAGATGAACAGAAGCATGTTATTTCCACTTTTTGGGAAGACTATAAAAAGGAAAAGCGGGGCACATATTTGATATATGGAGTCACAGGAAGCGGTAAAACAGAGGTGTATATTGAAATGATACGCCGTGTGGCGGCACAAGGGAAACAGGCCATTGTTTTGATTCCTGAAATTGCTCTGACTTATCAGACGGTGATGCGGTTTTACCGGAATTTTGGTGACCGGGTTTCCATTATGAATTCCCGCCTGTCTGCCGGGGAACGCTATGACCAGATGCTGCGGGCAAAGGAAGGCGGGATTGATGTAATGATAGGGCCTCGTTCCGCACTATTTACGCCTTTCCCAAACCTTGGACTGATTGTAATAGATGAAGAGCATGAGACTACTTATAAAAGTGAGCAGGTTCCCAGATATCATGCCCGGGAAACAGCAGAAGCGAGGGCAGAAATGGAAGGAGCTAGTGTAGTCCTCGGGTCTGCCACACCTTCTTTGGAAGCTATGTATCGTGCAAAGAATGGGGAGTATACCCTTTTAGAGTTAAAAAACCGTTCAGGGATGCAGGATATGGCACAGGTATATACAGTAGACCTTCGGGAAGAGCTGAAAGAGGGAAACCGCTCCATATTAAGCAGAAAACTGCAGGAGCTGATTGCTGACAGGCTGGAGAAAAAAGAACAGATTATGCTGTTTTTGAACCGCCGGGGATATGCCGGTTTTATTTCCTGCCGGGAGTGCGGACATGTGGCAAAATGTCCCCACTGTGATGTCTCTCTTTCCTCCCACAGAGGAGGAAGAATGGTCTGCCATTACTGCGGGTATGAAAAGCCGAAAGAGGCTGCCTGCCCTGCATGTGGTTCCCGGCATATTGGAGAGTTCCGGGCCGGGACCCAGCAGATAGAAGAGACTGTAAAAAAACAGTTTCCCGGGGCGAGGGTACTTCGTATGGATATGGATACCACCCGTCAGAAGGATGGACATGAGAAAATATTGGCAGCGTTTGCCAATGAAGAGGCTGACATCCTGGTTGGAACACAGATGATTGTAAAGGGGCACGATTTTCCCAATGTGACTCTGGTGGGCGTACTAGCGGCAGACATGTCCCTTTATACAGATGATTACCGGGCAGGAGAAAGGACGTTCCAGCTTCTGACCCAGGCAGTAGGAAGAGCCGGGAGAGGATATAAGGGCGGTGAAGCTGTCATTCAAACCTACAGTCCGGAGCATTATGGAATTGTGACAGCGGCGGCCCAGGATTATGAGGTTTTCTATGAGGAGGAGATCAGTTACCGGAAGTTGATGGGCTATCCTCCGGCAGAGAACCTGCTGGCTGTACTGGCTAGCTGTGAGGACGAACAGCTCCTGGAAAAGGGGTGCAGATATTTGAAAGAATATGCTCTGCGTGTCCGCAGAGATGAAGATATGGATATCATCGGACCGGCAAGTCCCGGGATTGGAAAAGTAAACGATGTATATCGGAAAGTTCTCTATCTGAAAGCAGAAAGATATGATACACTAATAAAGATGAAAAACTACCTGGAACAATACATTGAAGTAAACAGCGGATTTCAGAAAATAAGGATACAGTTTGATTTTAATCCGATGCAGGTATTTTAACCTCTTCAGGTAAGCTCCCCGCTTCTGCGGGGGTGTGATTTGCCTGTTTTAGCGGGAGTCAAGCTCCCACTGAAATGTTGCGTAGCAACAATGAGGTTACGAACAAGCAGCAAAGCGGATTGCGAGTATCCGCTTTGACAAGCAGGTAAATAAAATTAAGATAATATATGGAGGAAATTATGGCAATCAGGGAAGTCAGAGAGATTGGGGACGAGATTTTAACAAAGAAGAGCAAAGATGTTTCAAAAATAACGCTTCGCACAAAAATCTTGATTGATGATATGCTGGATACAATGTACGAAAAGATGGGGGTAGGGCTGGCGGCGCCCCAGGTAGGAGTGCTCAAAAGCATTGTCGTGATTGATGTAGGTGAGGGGCCTGTTGTATTGATTAACCCTGTAATTCTGGAAACATCGGGAGAACAGACCGGGGAAGAAGGGTGTTTGAGCGTACCGGGAAAATGGGGAATTGTAACAAGGCCCAATTATGTAAAGGTACGTGCTTTGGATGAAAACATGGAAGAATTTGAGATAGAAGGTGAGGAATTGATGGCAAGAGCACTCTGCCATGAAATCGACCATCTGTCGGGGAATTTGTATGTAGACAAAGTGGAAGACGGGCTGCATGACGTGCAGTACGAGGAGGATGAAGAGTAAAATGAGAGTAATATTTATGGGAACTCCTGATTTTGCGGTAGGAACACTGGAAAAACTGATTCAGGCAGGTCATGACGTATGTCTGGCGGTGACACAGCCGGATAAGCCAAAGGGCAGGGGGAAGGAAATGCAGTTTCCTCCTGTGAAGGAAGCGGCAATAAGACATAAAATACCGGTTTACCAGCCTGTCAGGGTCAGAAAGCCGGAATGTGTGGAGGAGCTCAGGAAATATCAGGCGGATGTCATTGTAGTAGTAGCGTTTGGACAGATACTGCCCAGGGATATTCTGGAGATGACTCCCTACGGATGTATCAATGTTCATGCTTCCCTGCTGCCAAAGTACAGGGGGGCGGCACCCATTCAGTGGGCTATTATCTCTGGAGAAGATGTGACGGGAGTTACAACTATGCAGATGGATGAAGGGCTGGATACCGGCGATATGATTCTAAAAACCGAGGTGCCTATTACAGAAGATGAGACAGGAGAAAGTCTCCATGATAAACTGGCGGCAGCAGGTGCCAGCCTTTGTGCGGAGACTTTGGCGGCATTGGAAAGTGGAACTGCTGTATTGGAGCATCAGGGTGAAAGCCCTACTCCTTATGCTAAAATGTTAGATAAGAAGATGGGAAATATTGACTGGGAAAGTTCAGCGATAGAGATTGAAAGACTGGTGCGGGGACTGAATTCCTGGCCCAGCGCTTATACCCACTGGGGGAATAAGGTGCTAAAGATTTGGAAGGCAAAGGCTGAACCTGCAGCGGGACCGCAGCAGGGGGCAAAGCCAGGAACTGTATTGGAAGTGGGCAGAGAGAGCTTTACTGTACAGACCGGTGACGGACAGCTTCGTGTCAGCGAGCTTCAGATTCCGGGGAAAAAGAGAATGGAGGCAGGTGCATTTCTGAGGGGATATACACTGGAGTCTGGCACGATATTCACTTGTAATTCATAATACCCACAGGGATTATGAAGCATAGGTGTGAAAGAAAGTGCTATATTTGTAATTGTTCAGTACAGGACTGTGCATTTACTGCACAGGACCTGTGAAAACATTGAACATGCAATAGCAAGCCTCATCGCCAAAGGCGATTTTCATGGGCTTGCGGCGTATCTGTTCATGATTCTGAACAGATACCTATACCTGATGATTGGAGGAAGTTTCATGTATTATTATTACGACCCAACTTATATATTGGTTTTAATCGGAGCAGTCATTTGTATTCTGGCTTCCAGCCGGGTGAACAGAGTGTTCAATAAGTATTCACAGGTGCGCAGCCATTCCGGTATAACGGGGCGGGAAGCGGCGGAAAGGATTCTAAAGGCAAACGGCATTTATGATGTGCAGGTTCAGCATGTGTCTGGGAACCTGACTGATCATTATGATCCAAGAAATAAGACTTTGAGATTGTCAGATGCCACCTATCAATCTGCTTCCGTAGCTGCTATTGGTGTGGCGGCCCACGAGTGCGGCCATGCGGTACAGCACAATGTAGGGTATGCGCCGCTGAAAATAAGAGGTGCATTGGTTCCTGTTGCAAACTTTGGCTCTATGGCAGCCTGGCCGCTGATTATCATTGGCCTGTTCATCAACGGAAATGCGTCTTTGATTCTGATTAATCTGGGGATTTTCCTGTTTTCAGCCGCAGTTTTGTTTCAGCTTGTGACACTTCCGGTGGAATTGAATGCATCAAAACGGGCAGTAAAGGCACTGGAGACAACCGGGATGCTTTATCCTGAGGAAGTGGAAGCTACGAAAGATGTGCTGGGTGCAGCCGCCCTGACTTATGTGGCAAGTGCAGCATCCATGATATTGCAGCTATTGAGGCTGCTGCTTATCAGCGGACGCAGGCGCAATTAGCGGAGAAACATCCATGTCATTAAGACGTGAAAGGACCCCGCCTAAGTCAACAGGATGTACTTTACCACTAGGTTCGAAAGGACCTCACCAAGTGGTATAAGCAGGGAAACAATCATGCTGCTAAGTTCGAAAGAACCTCACTAAGCCAGCAGGTTGTACTTTACCACTAGGTTCGAAAGGACCTCACCAAGTGGTATAAGCAGGAGGATATAGAATGACAAAGCCGTTAAATGAACGGGAAATCGTGCTGGGAATTTTGATGGATGTAACGGAGCATGATGTGTACAGCCATATTGCACTGGGTAATGTGCTGAGTAAATACCAGTATCTGGATAAAAAAGAGCGTGCCTTCATCACGAGAGTGACCGAGGGCACGCTGGAACATATGATAGAGATTGATTATATTCTGGACCAGTTTTCTAAAGTGAAGACCAGGAAGATGAAGCCGGTTATCCGTAATATCCTGAGAAGTGCTGTGTACCAGTTGAAATACATGGATACAGTTCCAGATTCTGCTGTGTGCAATGAAGCTGTGAAGCTGGCGGTGAAGAAGGGCTTTGGTCCTTTAAAAGGATTTGTAAATGGAGTACTCCGCAGTACGGCCCGGGGTCTTGATAAGGTTGAATATCCAAAAGAGGCTGTGAAAGGGCTGTCCGTCAGGTATTCCATGCCAGAGTGGATTTTGGGAAAATGGCTTCAGGAATACAATATAGACACGGTGGAAAAGATACTGGCAGATTTTCAAAAGGAAAAGCCAGTAACAATTCGTTGCAATACAAGCTATATCACCCCGAAGGAGCTGGAGGAAAGGCTGAGATCGGAAGGGGTCACAGTTATGGCTCATCCCTATCTGCCTTATGCTTTTTCTATCACCGGGTATGATTATCTTGGGGAACTCTCCAGTTTTCAGGAAGGATTGTTTGCAGTACAAGATATCAGTTCTATGCTGGCCGGAGAAATCGCTTCGCCAAAAGAAGGCGATTATATCATTGATGTATGTGCTGCTCCCGGAGGAAAGTCTGTTCATCTTGCAGATAAGCTGAGAGGAACAGGGCATGTGGAAGCACGGGATCTGACAGAATATAAAACAGGAATGATTCAGGAAAACATTGACAGAATGAGGATGGAAAATATTTCAGCCGTATTGCAGGATGCCACGGTATTGCACGAAGCGTCGGTTGAAAAAGCGGATATGGTAATTGCAGACCTGCCCTGTTCGGGACTTGGGGTGCTGGGCCGAAAAACAGATTTGAAATATAAGGTTACAAAGATACAGACAGATGAACTTGCTGCTCTTCAGAAGGAAATTCTGGATACAGTGTACCGTTATGTAAAACCGGGAGGAACCTTGGTTTACAGTACGTGTACTATAAACCGGGCTGAGAATATAGATAATGTACATTGGTTTTTAGAGACACATCCGGAATATGCTTTGAATTCTATACAAGACAGAGTGTGCCGGGAATTGCAGGGGTCTGTACAGGAAGAGGGCTGTCTGCAGCTCCTGCCGGGAGTGAATGACAGTGATGGTTTTTTCATTGCAAGATTTATGAAAAAGGGGAGTTCATCGTAACTGTTCATGGTTCTGAACAGTTACAGTTCATCTCTTTAAAAAAGCTGGAAGGAAAGACGCAAGATAATGAAGAAGGATATTCGCGCATATACATATGAACAATTGCAAAGAGAACTGGAGATACTGGGTGAAAAGAAGTTTCGGGCAAAACAGGTATACGAATGGCTGCATATAAGGTTTGCCGGCAGCTTTGAGGAAATGACAAATCTATCCAAAGCTCTGAGGGAAAAGCTGGATGCCGAGTATATGATTCTTCCGGTCTCGATGCTGGAAAGACAAGAGTCCGCACTGGACGGCACGAATAAGTTTTTGTTTCAGCTTTACGATGGGAATGTGGTGGAAAGTGTTCTTATGCGTTACAAACATGGGAACTCAGTCTGCATTTCCTCCCAAGTAGGATGCCGCATGGGATGCCGGTTCTGTGCGTCTACCATCGGCGGTCTTGCAAGAAATCTTTCGGCTTCGGAGATGCTGGGGCAGATATACCAGATTCAAAAGATGATAGGGGAGCGCATTTCTAATGTGGTCGTCATGGGAACAGGGGAGCCTTTGGATAATTATGAGAATTTTTTGCGTTTCATCCGTCTGCTGACGGATGACCATGGACTTCATATCGGTCAGAGGAATGTGACCGTTTCAACCTGTGGAATTGTCCCTCGTATGCTGGAGCTTGCAGAGGAAAATCTACAGATAACCCTTGCCCTTTCTCTTCACGGGGCAAACCAGGAAAAGCGCAGAAGCCTTATGCCTGTAGCTGATCAATATGAGCTGGATGAGGTGCTTCATGCGTGTGATGAATATTTCCGGAAAACAGGAAGACGGGTGACCTTTGAGTACAGTCTGGTAAGCGGAGTAAATGATACGGATGAGGATGCACAGGAGCTGATAAAGATATTAAGGCCAAGAAATTGTCACCTGAATCTGATACCGGTGAATCCCATAAAAGAGCGTTCTTTTGACAGGCCGAGCAGGAAAAATGCGTTGAATTTTAAAAATAAACTTGAAAAACGTGGAATAAATGTTACTATAAGAAGGGAAATGGGTGCAGATATCGATGGAGCCTGTGGACAACTCAGACGCACGTTTGTGCAGACAAACAAAGAATAAAGGAGATATACTATGAAGACCTTTTCTATTACCGATGTTGGCATGGTAAGACAAGTGAATCAAGATTATGTCTATATGACAAATCAGCCGTTAGGACCTCTCCCAAACTTGTTTGTAGTAGCTGACGGTATGGGTGGACATCAGGCGGGCGATTATGCTTCAAAATATACAGTAGAGATTTTAAAAAGAGAATTGAAACAAAGTGATGAGGGTGACATAGAAAAGGCCCTTGTCTCCTCAATAAAGACTGCGAACCGGGAGATTATTAAAGCGGCCTCCCAGGATTCCCATTTAAAAGGGATGGGAACCACTGTGGTAGCAGCTACCATTGTGAACCAAATGATGTATTTTGCGAATGTGGGAGACAGCAGGCTTTATCTTATTAATCAGGGAATCGTGCAGCTTACAAAAGACCACTCTCTGGTTGAGGAGATGGTGCGCCTGGGAGGAATTAAGCCGGAAGAAGCAAAGCACCATCCGGATAAGAACATTATCACAAGGGCAATTGGTGCAAAAGAAAATGTTGAGGTAGATTTTTATGAACACCGTCTGAAAAAGGGAGACATCATTTTGATGTGTACAGACGGGTTAAGCAATATGGTAGAAGATGAAGAGCTTTTCCATATCGTGCAGGGGGGCAGGGACATTGTAGAAGCCGCAGAGTCCCTGGCAGAAACAGCAAAAGAAAACGGCGGTACGGACAATATAGGGATTGTTCTGGTAGAGCCGTTTGCGGATGAGGTGAGTATATGTTAAAAGAAGGAGTATTTTTAGGGAAGCGTTATGAAATATTGAGCCGTATTGGTTCAGGCGGGATGGCAGATGTTTACAAGGGAAAAGACCATAAGCTGAACCGGTATGTGGCAATTAAGGTACTGAAAAGTGATTTCCGTACCGATGAGATTTTTATTCAGAAGTTTTTGAGTGAAGCTCAGGCAGCAGCAGGCCTGATGCATCCGAATGTAGTAAATGTCTATGATGTGGGTCAGGACCGCGGACTGTATTATATGGTCATGGAGCTGGTTGAGGGAATCACATTAAAGGAATATATTGAAAAAAAGGGCAGGCTCACCCCAAAAGAGACAATCAGCATATCTATACAGATGGTGACAGGTATTCAGGCTGCTCACAATCAGCACATTGTTCATAGGGATATCAAACCTCAGAATATCATTATTTCCAAAGAAGGAAAAGTGAAAGTGACAGATTTTGGGATTGCGAGGGCAACCACGTCCACCAGTACCATTAGTACAAATGTCATGGGCTCTGTGCATTATACATCGCCGGAGCAGGCCAGAGGCGGTGTTGTAGATGCAAAAAGTGATATTTATTCTGCCGGGGTTACGATGTATGAGATGATAACAGGACATGTACCCTTTGACGGAGATTCCACAGTCACCGTAGCTCTCAAACATTTGCAGGAGGAAATCATTTCACCGGCGGAGGAAGTGCCGGATATTCCGTACAGTCTTGAATGTATCATTATGAAGTGTACCCAGAAGAATCCGGAGCGCAGATATCTTAACTGCCAGTCTCTGATTCTTGATTTGAAGCGCTCTATGGTAAACCCGGAGGGCGATTTTGTTAATATGTCACCTTATGCATCAGATACGGATGCCACGATTGTGATGCCCACAGAAGAAATGGAGCGTATACAGAATCGTGACTATGATACCAGTGATGATGACGATTACGATGACGACGACTATGATGATTATGATGATGACTATGAGTATGACAGTGACAGGTATGACAGCGAAGATGATGATGACTACGGCCCTGATGAAAGAAGGAAGGGCGATGTAGATCCGAATATGAAGAGAATCATGAAAATACTCATGATTGTGGCAGCCGTTGTTATCGCACTTGCTCTGGTCTTTTTTGTGGGAAAAGCAGCAGGACTCTTTAAAACAGGGCCTGGGATTGGCCAGACGGAGACAGAAAGTAAGGTAACAGTACCGGATCTGGTGGGCCTGACGGAAGAAGAGGCGAAGGCGGCCCTTGATAAGAAAGAGCTTGGATATTATGTATCGGGAAGAGAGACATCTGATAAGTATGATAAGGGTGTCGTTATCAGGCAGGAAACCGCTGCAAAGAAAAAAGTAGAGAAGAACACACAGATTAACGTTGTTGTCAGCACGGGAAAAGAAGAAAAAAAGGTGCAGGTTCCCAATGTTATAGGACAGGACGAGGCAGAAGCACAGAAGATGCTTGAGAATGAGGGGCTTGTTGTGGCTGATTCTGAAGCAAAATACAGTGACGATATAGAAGAAGGAAAGGTGATTTCCACCAATCCGTCTGCCGGAGCAGAGGTGAAGGAAGGTTCCAGGGTTACGATGGTAGTCAGCCTGGGAGCAGAGAAAGCTACAGTTCCGGATCTGGTCGGAATGGCGGCAGCGGATGCGGATGCGACACTGGCCGGTGCAGGGCTGAGGACAGGAAATGTCAGTGAAGAATATAGTGATGAGTATGATGCAGGCATTGTAATATCCCAAAAGACGAAAGTGGATAAAAAGGTAGCGAAAGACACCCCAATTGATTATGTTGTCAGCAAGGGACCTAAGATTGAGATGGTAAATGTTCCGCCTTTGACCAATAAGACGGAAGATGGGGCGATACAGGCATTAACAGATGCAGGCCTTTCCGTAGGAAATATAACTTATGAAAACAGCAGTGTGACACAAGGTTATGTCATTACTCAGTCTGCATCCCCAGGAAGCCAGTTGGAAAAAGGAACAGCTGTTGACTTTGTAGTAAGTCTTGGACCGGACCAGCCTTCCCCGCCGGATAATGGCTCAGGTGAAGAAGACGGAATAGAAGGCCAGTAAGCTTATGCGGGGAAAGATTATAAAAGGAATTGCCGGATTCTACTACGTTCATGTAGTAGAATCCGGTGTTTATGAATGTAAAGCAAAAGGTGTGTTCAGAAAAGAGAAGATAAAACCTCTGGTAGGGGATGACGTGAACATTGAGGTTCTTGATGAGGCCGGGAAGGAAGGAAATATTGTAGAAATTCTGCCAAGGCGGAATGAACTGATCCGGCCGGCTGTAGCAAATATTGACCAGGCACTGGTTGTGTTTGCGGTAACGAAGCCGGAGCCTCATTTTAACTTGCTGGACAGATTTTTGGTCATGATGGAGAGCAAAGACATTCCCGTAGTGTTGTGCTTTAATAAAAAGGATATTGCTACACAGCCTGAACTTGCAAACCTCCAGGAAATCTATCAGGCATGTGGATATCAGGTTATCTTTACCAGCGCACTGGAACAGGAAAATGTAGAAGCTTTAAGAAGAATACTGGAGGAAAAGACTACGGTCATTGCCGGACCGTCAGGGGTAGGTAAATCTTCCCTGATTAATCTCCTTCAGTCAGAAGTTCAGATGGAAACAGGCAGTATCAGTAAGAAGATTGCCAGAGGTAAGCATACAACCAGGCATTCGGAGCTGATAACGATAGATGAAAAATCCTATATCATGGATACGCCTGGTTTTAGTTCTTTATATGTCAATGAGTTTGAAAAAGAGGAACTGAAATATTATTTCAGGGACTTTGCCGCGTATGAAGGAAGTTGCAGGTTTAATGGCTGCGATCATGTGCATGAGCCCGGATGTTCGGTAAAAGAGGCAGTGGACAGCGGGAAAATCCATCCCGTACGATATGAAGATTATTTGGAAATGTACCAGGAATTACAGGGAAAGAAGAGGTATTAAAATGATGAAAAATGTATTGGCACCATCCATATTATCGGCTGATTTTAAAGTTTTAGGTGAACAGATTCGTGTAACAGCAGACAACGGAGCGGAATATCTTCATTTTGATGTAATGGACGGAATGTTTGTACCAAGTATTTCTTTCGGTATGCCTGTACTTAAGTCCATACAGGGCGTGAGCGGGCAGGTGATGGATGCTCATCTGATGGTAACAGACCCAATCCGTTATGTAGAGGCATTTCAGGCGGCAGGAGCAGATATTGTGACTGTGCATTTAGAAGCATGTGAGGATATACAGGCAGTGCTGGATAAAATTCATGGCTGCGGTATGAAAGCAGGGATATCCATAAAACCTGCTACACCAGTGGAGGCTTTGATTCCGGTTTTGGACCAGGCGGAGATGTTCCTCATTATGAGCGTAGAACCAGGTTTTGGAGGTCAGGCATTTATTCCGGAATCTCTGGATAAAATTAAGAACCTCAGGGCATTATTGGATGAAAGAAAGCTGGATGCTGATATTGAAGTGGACGGGGGAATTTACCTCACCAATGTAAAGGAAGTTCTGGCTGCCGGGGCAAATGTAATTGTGGCAGGCTCTGCGGTATTTAATGGGAATATAGAAGAAAATGTCAAGGGATTTATGGAGATTCTAAAAGAAAATGAGTAAGCGCACAGTAATTGTCAGCGGAGGTCTTTTAGAAGAAGAATTCGCTGTCAGCATTTTAAAAAACGAAGAGACAGAGTTGATTGTCGGGGTGGACCGGGGACTTGAGTTTCTTTATAAGCATAGCATCCTTCCCGATTATATCGTTGGGGACTTTGATAGTGTTCCTGAGGAAATCATCACATATTACAAAGAAGAGACAAAAGTTCCTGTCAGAGAGTTTAATCCCATAAAAGATGCGTCTGATACGGAAATAGCGCTGCGCTTGTGTTTGGATTTACGCAGACAAAATATATTGATTCTTGGGGGGACTGGTACAAGAATGGATCATGTCTGGGCGAATGTCCAGGCCCTGAAGCTTGCCGTGGATGCTGGTGCAGATGCAAGGATTGTGGACACACATAATCAGATACGCCTTTTGAAGAACAGTTTTGTGCTGAAAAAGGAAGAGGCTTACGGCCCGTATTTTTCTGTTTTTCCTTTAGGCGGTGATGTGAAAGATTTTAATCTCAAAGGTGCAAAATATCCTTTGAACCATCATGTACTAACGGCGTATGACAGCCTGTGCGTCAGCAATCAGATTAAAGAAGATGAGGTGGAAATTTCTTTTCCTTTCGGTGTGGTTATTTTGATGGAAACCAGAGACTAGAATATATCTTATTGAACATTAGTAGTTCAATAAGTATACATTAAGGATATAAGGCGGAAAATAAGTGGAAAAAGGTTGAGAGTTTTTACCCTCAACCTTTTTTACTTGGATTTATTGCTTTTACAGGCTTAGTGTTTTATAATGAAAAGTACTTGGCGGAAAAAAGTTTTACTCATAATCGTGCCATATTAAAGATTATTAAGAAGTTGAATAGAAGTAATACAAGAAATTTAAAAGTGTAGTAAATACAAGGAGAATAGAGAACAATGAAATTAGGAATTGTAGGATTACCCAATGTTGGGAAAAGTACGTTATTTAACTCACTGACGAAGGCAGGAGCAGAGTCTGCAAATTACCCATTCTGTACCATCGATCCGAATGTAGGGGTTGTGACTGTGCCCGATAAACGTCTGGACGTTTTGGGTGAGATGTACCATACAAAGAAAATTGTTCCCGCTGTAATTGAATTTGTTGATATTGCAGGGTTGGTAAAGGGAGCCTCTAAGGGGGAAGGTCTGGGAAATCAGTTTTTAGCAAATATCCGTGAGGTTGACGCAATTGTGCATGTGGTCAGATGCTTCGAAGATAGTAATATTGTCCATGTGGATGGCAATATTGATCCTCTGCGTGATATTGAGACAATTAATTTAGAGTTAATTTTTTCGGATTTGGAAATTTTGGAGAGAAGAATTTCCAAGACAACAAAGGTTGCGAGAAATGATAAAAGTGCAGCAAAAGAACTGGAGCTTTTAGAACGCATCAAGGCTCACCTGGAAGAAAATAAAATGGCGAAGAGCTTCACCACAGATGATGAGGAAGAGCAGGCATGGCTGGCAGATTATAATCTTCTGACTGCAAAGCCGGTTATCTTTGCGGCAAATGTGACAGAAGATGATTTGGGAGATGATGGCGGTTCCAATACAGAGGTGCAGGCGGTGCGCCAATATGCAAAACAGGAAGGCTGTGAGGTTTTTGTAGTATGTGCCCAGATTGAGCAGGAAATTGCGGAGCTGGATGATGAAGAAAAGAAAATGTTTCTGGAGGATTTAGGTTTAGAAGAGTCTGGATTGGAAAAGCTTATTAAAGCAAGCTACCATCTTTTAGGGCTAATCAGTTATCTGACAGCAGGCGAACCGGAGGTTCGGGCATGGACAATCAAGATTGGAACAAAGGCTCCTCAGGCAGCAGGAAAAATCCATTCAGATTTTGAACGTGGATTTATACGTGCGGAGATTGTGAGTTATGATGATTTGATGGCATGCGGTACACACGCCGCTGCAAAAGAGAAAGGACTTGTCAGACTGGAAGGCAAAGATTATGTAGTACAGGATGGAGACATCATTTTATTTAGGTTTAATGTGTAAAGGGAGCATAGAATATGCATGATAATATTAACTTTCCTCATTTGGGAATCCACTTGGAACATGTAGGAAAATCTGTCACCGTATTTGGATTTGAAATTGCATATTATGGGATAATTATCGGATGTGCAATTTTGATTGGATTTCTGATTGCCACAGCAGAAGCAAAGAGAACCAGGCAGAATCCGGAGAATTATCTGGATATGGGAATGATTGGGGTCATTTGCGGAATCGCAGGGGCTAGAATTTATTATGTTGCTTTTTCATGGGACATGTATAAAGATAATCTCCTGGATATTCTGAACCTGCGTGAAGGAGGGCTCGCGATTTATGGCGGCGTGATTGGAGCGGTAATTACAGTGCTTGTATACGCCCGGGCAAAGCGTTTAAATGCTCCTCAGATATTTGATACCGTAGCTATGGCTCTTCTGAATGGGCAGATGCTGGGACGGTGGGGAAACTTTTTCAACCGTGAAGCGTTTGGCGGGTATACAGATAGCCTGTTTGCAATGCAGATTCCTTTTGATGTAGTCAGGACCGGTGATATGACAAAAACAATGCAGGAACATATAAAGGTGCTGGACGGAATAGACTATATTCAGGTACATCCCACATTTTTATATGAATCGCTGTGGTGTTGTATATTACTTATTTTTCTGTTTCTCTATAGAAAACACAAAAAATATGAAGGCGAATTATTCCTGATTTATCTGTTCGGATACGGATTGGGAAGAGTTTGGATAGAAGGATTGAGGACAGACCAATTGCTGATTCCAGGGCTTGGATTCCCGGTTTCCCAGCTGCTGGCTGGAATAATTGTGGTTGTTGCCGGGGGAATGCTGGTCTTTCTCAGAAAGAATCATAAAAAGGCACCTTTCATAAAATCAGATAAGAAATATGAGCCGATGCCGGAGAAGTTGTCCGGGAAGAAACGTCCGAAAGCGAAAGACCGGCTTTTTAAGTAAGTGCGCATAGAGCGGGTGAAGGTGTTATCCGCTTTAGCAATATAATATTAAGGAGGGTGATTATTATAAGTAGTATGTTGGCAATGTTAACGTTGTTTGGTTCGGTGATAGCACTCATTTTTGCTTTTACCAGGGCCAGAAAAGTGGTGAGTTTTCCTGTAGGAAATGAGCTTATGGGAAAAATTTCAGATTCTATTCATGTGGGTGCTATGGCCTATTTGAAACGCCAGTATCATGTTTTGATTCCCTTTTTTGTAGGAATGTTTGTTGTATTGCTTCTTATGGCAGCAACAGGGTTTCTGACCTGGTTTGTACCATTCGCATTCATTACCGGCGGATTCTTTTCCGGCCTGTCGGGATTTGTAGGAATGCAGATTGCTACAAAGGCAAATGCAAGAACTGCGGCAGCTTGCCAGACCGGCTTGAATAATGGTCTGAAGGTAGCGTTTTCCGCAGGCTCCGTTATGGGGTTTACAGTCGTAGGTTTAGGGCTTCTGGACATTTCTATCTGGTACTTGCTTTTGAGCGTGGTATTTAAGCTTCCTGTCGAAGATATCACCAGCGCAATGCTGACCTTTGGTATGGGTGCGTCTTCGATGGCTCTGTTTGCCCGGGTAGGCGGAGGCATTTATACAAAAGCCGCAGATGTAGGAGCAGACCTGGTTGGAAAAGTAGAAGCTGGTATTCCCGAGGATGACCCGAGAAATCCCGCAGTTATCGCTGATAATGTAGGAGATAATGTAGGTGATGTGGCAGGAATGGGAGCAGATTTGTATGAATCTTATGTGGGTGCTATTGTTTCAGCATGTGCACTTGGCGTCATTGCATTCAATAAAATTGAATCTGTTGACCGGGTGAATGCGGTTGTGATACCGATGGTTCTGGCTGCTGTAGGTGTGCTGGCATCTATTTTAGGTTCTATGCTCGTAAGGACAGGGGAAAGCACTAATCAGAGTACATTACTGAAGGCTTTGCGGAGAGGAACGAATACCAGTGCAGTTCTGATTGCTATAGTGTCGCTTCCTTTGGTGGTGAGTGTTTTAGGGAAAGAGTTTATTGGAATTTACCTTGCCATTTTGTCAGGACTTTTGGCAGGGGTATTGATTGGATTCTTTACGGAATATTTCACATCTGATACATACAAACCGACACAGCATTTAGCAAAGCAGTCTCTTACAGGTTCCGGTACACTTATTATAGGCGGTCTGAGTCTGGGAATGCTGTCCACAGCAGTACCGGTTATCATCATAGCCATATGTGTTATGGCTGCTTATCAATTTTCAGGAGGATTTATTGATTCCACAAGGGGACTTTATGGCATTGCTCTTGCTGCTGTAGGTATGTTGTCAACACTTGGCATTACCCTGGCAACAGATGCATATGGACCGATCGCGGATAATGCGGGTGGAATTGCAGAGATGGCGGGGCTCGACCCGGAAGTGCGCAAACGCACGGATGCTTTGGATTCGCTGGGAAATACGACTGCCGCTACTGGAAAAGGCTTTGCCATTGGCTCAGCAGCACTGACAGCTCTGGCACTGATTGCTTCCTATGTGGAAAAGGTACAGCAGGTGGGAGGTGCTTCGGTGGAGCTGGATATGAGTATTATGAATCCCACCGTTCTCATAGGGATTTTCATCGGCACATGTCTGCCCTTTGTATTTGCAGCATTAACAATGTCCTCTGTAGGAAAGGCAGCGCAGAGTATCGTTGTGGAGGTTAGACGGCAGTTCCGTGAAATCAAGGGGCTTATGGAAGGAAAAGCAGAACCGGACTATAAAACCTGTGTTGATATTTGTACAAAGGCTAGCCTGCGGGAAATGATTCTGCCCACAGCTCTTGCGATTGTTACACCAATTATAACAGGGCTGATTCTTGGTTATAATGGTGTAATTGGCCTGTTGGGCGGTGCAACAGCCTCAGGATTCGTAATGGCTATTTTTATGGCTAATGCAGGCGGAGCATGGGATAATTCTAAGAAATACATTGAAAGTGGAAATCATGGCGGAAAAGGCAGCGAGGCACATAAGGCTGCTGTTGTGGGAGATACAGTAGGAGATCCCTTTAAAGATACATCCGGACCATCCATTAACATTTTAATAAAGTTGTTGTCTATGGTTTCCATAGTATTTGCAGCTTTGGTTGTAAAGTTCCACATATTCTGACAATAAAAAACGATTATTACATACCTGTACGCCCCGCAGCAAGCCTGCCGGGGCGTACCTGGGTTTTGTACCCCAAAATAAACAAGAAAAGCCATGCATTCTATAGACTTTTGTATTTTTTGGGGATATAATAAAGAAACATGTGAAAAATTAACTGTACAATGTAATATTAAGGAGGAACAAGAAATGGCAAGAAAAATGAAGACCATGGATGGTAACCAGGCTGCGGCTCACGTTTCCTATGCGTATACTGAAGTTGCTGCAATTTACCCGATTACCCCGTCATCTGTTATGCCGGAACATGTTGATGAATGGGCAACAGAGGGCAGGGAGAATATTTTTGGACAAACTGTTAAAGT
Source organism: Faecalicatena contorta (assembly GCF_003149105.1). Taxonomy (GTDB): domain Bacteria; phylum Bacillota; class Clostridia; order Lachnospirales; family Lachnospiraceae; genus Muricomes; species Muricomes contortus_C. The sequence continues at coordinate 420,122 of NZ_QGDS01000002.1, forward strand.
AACAGAAATGCAGTCTGAGGCGGGAGCAGCAGGGGCTGTACATGGTTCTCTGGCAGCAGGGGCTTTAACAACAACATTTTCGGCATCTCAGGGACTGCTTCTGATGATTCCTAATTTATATAAAGTAGCAGGAGAACAACTGCCAGGCGTATTCCACGTATCTGCACGTGCACTTGCAAGTCATGCACTGTCAATTTTTGGTGATCACTCTGACGTTTATGCTTGCCGTCAGACAGGTGCAGCTATGCTCTGCGAGTCTAGTGTACAGGAAGTTATGGACTTAGCACCGGTTGCACATTGTGCGGCATTGGAAGGTAAAATTCCATTTATTAACTTCTTTGATGGATTCAGAACTTCTCATGAGATTCAGAAAATTGAAACATGGGATTATGCGGATTTGAAAGATTTAGTGAACATGGATGCGATTGATGCATTCCGCGCACATGCACTCAATCCAAACACTCCATGCCACAGAGGTTCTGCTCAGAATCCGGATATTTTCTTCCAGGCAAGAGAAGCTTGTAATCCATATTATGATGCTCTTCCGGGAATTGTTCAGGATTACATGGACAAGGTGAATGAAAAGATTGGTACAGATTATAAATTATTTAACTACTACGGAGCACCGGACGCAGAGCGTGTTATCATTGCTATGGGTTCTGCTTGCGAGACAATTGAAGAGACAATTGACTATCTGCTTGCAGCAGGTGAAAAAGTAGGTGTTGTGAAAGTACGTCTTTACAGACCATTCTGTGCGGAAGCTCTTATCAATGCAATTCCTGACACAGTAAAGACAATCAATGTACTTGACAGAACAAAAGAGCCGGGAGCATTCGGCGAGCCGTTATACCTGGATGTTGTTGCTTCATTAAAAGGAACAAAATTTGACGCTGTACCTGTATTCTCAGGACGTTATGGTTTAGGCTCCAAAGATACAACACCAGCTCAGATTGTAGCTGTATTTAATAACACAGAAAAAGAAAGATTCACAATCGGTATCGTAGATGATGTAACAAATCTGTCACTGGATGCTGGTGCACCTCTTGTTACAACTCCGGAAGGAACAATCAACTGTAAGTTCTGGGGTCTTGGAGCAGACGGTACTGTTGGTGCTAACAAGAACTCTATTAAGATTATCGGTGACAATACGGATATGTATGCACAGGCTTATTTTGACTATGACTCAAAGAAGTCAGGCGGTATCACATTGTCTCACTTACGTTTTGGAAAAGAGCCAATCAAATCCACATACCTGATTAAGCAGGCTAACTTTGTAGCATGCCACAATCCATCTTATGTTGACAAATATAACATGGTTCAGGAGCTGGTTGACGGAGGAACATTCCTTTTGAACTGCTCATGGGATATGGAAGGTCTTGAGAAACATTTACCGGGACAGGTAAAAGCTTTCATTGCTAACCATGGAATTAAATTCTACACAATCGACGGTATCAAGATTGGTAAAGAAATCGGACTTGGCGGACGTATCAACACAGTTCTTCAGTCTGCATTCTTCAAACTTGCATCCATCATTCCGGAAGAGGAAGCAATTGCTCTTATGAAATCTGCTGCAAAGGCTACCTACGGAAGAAAAGGTGACAAGATTGTACAGATGAACTACGATGCAATCGATGCAGGAGCTAAGCAGGTTGTAGAAATCGTTGTTCCGGATAGCTGGAAAAATGCTGATGATGAAGGTTTGGCAACACCTCACGTTGATGAAAACGGAAAGAAAGATGTTGTAGATTTCGTTAAGAATATTCAGGCAAAAGTAAACGCTCAGCAGGGTGATACGCTTCCTGTATCTGCATTTACTGAATATGTGGATGGTTCCACACCATCAGGTTCTTCTGCATATGAGAAACGTGGTATTGCAGTAGATATTCCGATATGGAAAGAAGAGAACTGTATCCAGTGTAACCGCTGTGCATACGTGTGTCCTCATGCTGTTATCCGTCCTGTTGCTCTGACAGAAGAAGAAGTTGCTCAGATGCCGGAAGGAATGAGCGCAATTAATATGATCGGTATGCCTGACCTGAAGTTTTCTATCGTAGTTTCCGCATATGATTGTACAGGATGTGGTTCTTGCGCAAATGTATGTCCTGGAAAGAAGGGTGAAAAAGCTCTTGTTCTGGAGAACATGGAAGCAAATGTGGGTATCCAGAAATACTTTGATTATGCAAGACAGCTGCCTGAAAAACCAGAAGTTGTTTCTAAATTTAAAATCACTACTGTAAAAGGAAGCCAGTTCAAACAGCCATTGCTTGAATTCTCAGGAGCATGTGCAGGATGCGGCGAGACTCCTTATGCAAGATTAATCACACAGTTGTACGGTGACAGAATGTATATTGCTAACGCTACAGGATGCTCCTCCATCTGGGGTAACTCCTCACCGTCCACACCTTATACAGTAACTGCACAGGGAAAAGGACCTGCATGGTCTAATTCACTGTTTGAAGATAACGCAGAGTTCGGATATGGCATGCTGCTTGCTCAGAACACCATAAGAGACAGACTGAAAGGTCATGTTGAGAAGCTTGCTGAGAATTCAGAAAATGCAGATGTGAAGACTGCTGCACTGGAATATATGAACACATTCACATCAGGAGCTTTAAACGGAACAGCTGTAGATAAGCTGGTAGCAGCACTGGAAGCATGTGATTGTGACTCTGCAGATAAAGCAGAAGTACTGAAAGGAAAAGACTTCCTTGCGAAAAAATCACAGTGGATATTCGGTGGTGACGGATGGGCTTATGACATTGGATTTGGTGGTCTTGACCATGTAATTGCAAGTGGAGAAGACATCAATATTATGGTATTCGATACAGAAGTTTACTCCAATACAGGAGGACAATCTTCTAAGGCTACCAAGACTGGTGCTACAGCACAGTTTGCTGCAGGCGGAAAAGAAACAAGAAAGAAAGATCTTGCAGCAATTGCTATGAGCTATGGTTATGTATATGTTGCACAGATTGCTATGGGTGCTGATTATAACCAGACTGTAAAAGCAATTACAGAGGCAGAGGCTTATCCGGGACCATCTGTAATTATTGCTTACGCTCCATGTATCAATCATGGTATTAAGCTGGGTATGAGCAAAGCTCAGACAGAAGAAGAATTAGCAGTGGAATGTGGATATTGGAACAACTTCCGCTTCAACCCAGATGCAGAAGGCAACAAGTTCTTCCTTGACAGTAAAGAACCTAATGCAGATAAATATCAGGATTTCCTTAACGGAGAAGTTCGTTACAATGCTCTTAAGAGAGCAAATCCGGAAAAGGCTGAAAGACTGTTCACGCGGAATGAGATGGAAGCAATGGAGAAATATGCTCATCTTAAGAAGTTAGTTACTCTTTACGGAGAAGAATAAAAAATAGTAGTTTCTTTTGAGAAGGAAAAGACTTAACAAAAGCGGTATCCCTTGTACAAGGGATACCGCTTTTGACTCTAAAGGATTCTTTCGGCAGCGCGGCTGCATCGCCCTAGTCAAACCAGTTTTTGATTTTAAACAGCCAGATTTCAACCAATATAATTAGAAGGCTGAGAACACAAATGATAATATAACCATAGGGAGATTTTAACTCCGGCATATGGGAAAAGTTCATGCCATACCATCCGGTGATCAAGGTCAGCGGCATGAAGATTGTAGTAACGATAGTTAGAAATTTCATAATCTGGTTTTGATGGATATCTATCTGGGTCTGATGCATCTCCCTTAGCTGCATGGAATATTCCTTGAGCATATGCACATTGGAATAAAGCCGTCCTGCCCTGTCTGCAAACAGCCCAAACAAGGGTTTGTCGGCTTCATCTCTTTTAATAAAAGGATTCTGTTGTAAGGACTCACCCATATCCTGAAGCTGCTCATAGTAAGAACTCAGGGAGGCCAGTTTTTTGCGTATCTGCAAAATTTTGCGGTTGAAAGAAGAGTCATTTTTTAGCAAAATTTTCTCTTCCAGCTCTGTTAAGGTTTCTTCGAAATGCTGAAGAAAAAGGGCTTCATCCTTAATCAGATATTCCAGGAAAGCAAGAAAAAAGTGGATAACTGACCGTGTATCTGGGAAAGGATATTCTTCCATCTGCTTTAGAACAGAAGCGGTAAAGCCCTGGTTATCAATAAAAATTAATTCTGAATCCGTCATACAAAATGCAAAAGAGGAACCCCCTTCCGGCTGGGTTTCCCTGAACGGGATAGAGAATGTGCCGGTTATGAAGCTGCCCATAATGTCCGCTTTGCAGTAGTGGATGTGGGAGAGACTTGCCTTTAGCACCCGGTAGTGACTTGTTTCCTGAAAATATTCCTCATATTCTGAGGAGGAGAGGATTGTAATTGTTCCGGAATCTTCTGGAAACGTATCTGACTTTGACATAGGGGTTAGCCCGCCGTTTAAAAAATATGTTACCATATATAAAAAAGTCCTTTTCTATTTATTTTGTCTAAAAAACAGCGTATTTGAGCTGGTGTGGTGCCTGACATTTTACCAAATCAGTTCAAATACGCTGTTCACATCTAAAAGTCTGTTTTGACTTGCTAGACACGCTTATCAAGTTTTGTTAAAATGACTTTAAGAAGCTTGCAAAGTTTTATTATTCGTCTTTTATGTCTGTGAATTCCACAACATCAGAGATGTCACATTTCAAAATTTTGCAAATATCTTGAAGTGTGTTCAAAGTGACGCTCTTATTTTTCCTCAGGGAATCTAAAGTTCCGGTAGAAACGTGGTACTCATTGATCAATTTGTACTGTGTGATACCCATACTTTTCAAGGTTCTCCACAGTGGAGCATAACTTATGATAACAATCACTCCTTTCAGCCCATTAAATTTATTATAGAAAAGATAATCCAATTGCACATTGCCGGGAATGCGGCTATAATAGTACAGAGAAATGGGGATACGTATATGTATTATTTGCGAAATAAGATTAGGGAGATAGAAAAGATATTCTACTTGTCTATATGTCCCGCAGAAGATGCTGAAAAAATACTGGGTATTAAAAAAATGTCATGTGAGGATTTTGAGAGGATCAATTATATTGTCAACTCTTTGGAACTGAATTATTTCGAAATAGAGTTATCTGAAACGTTCTGTTTACAATCGGCTGAGCTGGCGGAGAAATCAGAGAATAAAATACATGACAGGTTCCTGATGGAAGAGATAGCAAATCGGTATACAAGATGGTCAGATGAATTTGTGAAGCAAGTCCAGAATCCGAATCTAAGGCTGTATTTGAAAGAAAAATTGGGATAAGTTCCGTAAAATGTGGTATAATGTTCGCACCTGATAAGGTATACTTCTTGAATTACTAACATTCAAGAGGACATGCTTATTGAACTGCTAATGTTCAATAAGATATTTTTAAGTCCGCTGGGATAAATACCTAAATACTTAGGAGGAATTTTATATGGCAAAATATGTAATGGCACTGGATTGCGGGACGACCAGCAGCAGGTGTATTCTTTTTAATGAAAAAGGTGAGATGTGCAGCATGGCACAGAAAGAGTTCACTCAGTATTTTCCGAAACCGGGCTGGGTGGAACATGATGCGGAGGAAATCTGGTCCAGCCAGCTGGAGGTTGCATGGCAGGCGATGGCAAACGTCAATGCCACAGCTGTGGATATTGCAGCTATTGGGATTACAAACCAGAGGGAGACGGCTGTTGTATGGGATAAGAATTCCGGCAGGCCTGTTTACCGTGCAATCGTGTGGCAGTGCAGGCGCACATCCGGATATTGCGATGATTTAAAGTCAAAAGGGCTGACAGATAAATTCCGTCAAAAAACAGGACTGGTTCTTGATGCGTACTTTTCCGGAACAAAAGTAAAGTGGATACTGGACCATGTTGCAGGGGCCAGAGAATGTGCCCAGCGCGGAGAGCTTTTGTTTGGAACGATAGAGACCTGGCTGATTTGGAAGCTGACCAAAGGTGCTGTCCATGTGACGGATTATTCGAATGCCTCCAGGACGATGATGTTCAATATCAATACACTTGAATGGGATGAGGAAATCTTACAGGAACTGAATATCCCTGCTTGTATGCTGCCTGAGGCAAAGCCATCCAGCTATATTTACGGGGAAGCGGACGTAAGGTTTTTTGGTGCGCCGATTCCCATTGCGGGAGCAGCGGGTGACCAGCAGGCAGCCTTGTTTGGACAAACCTGTTTTCAAGAGGGAGAAGCGAAGAACACATATGGAACAGGGTGTTTTCTTTTGATGAATACAGGGGAGAAACCAGTGTTTTCTGAAAACGGGCTTGTAACCACTATTGCGTGGGGAATAGACGGAAAGGTGAACTATGCGCTGGAAGGCTCTGTTTTTGTGGCAGGTGCTGCTATCCAGTGGCTCAGGGATGAGCTGAAGCTGATTGATTCTTCTCAGGTATCGGAATACATGGCGCAAAAAGTAAAAGATACGAATGGATGTTATGTAGTTCCTGCTTTTACGGGGCTCGGCGCACCCCATTGGGACCAATATGCAAGAGGAACTATACTTGGTCTGACCCGTGGGGTAAATAAATACCATATCATACGTGCAACCCTGGAATCTCTGGCCTACCAGGTGAACGATGTACTGGATGCCATGAGGGCAGATTCGGGGAAAGAGATTTCTGTATTAAAGGTGGACGGCGGTGCAAGTGCTAATAACTTCCTGATGCAGACCCAGGCGGATTTAAGCAATGTTCCGGTGAAACGCCCCCAATGTGTAGAGACAACAGCTATGGGAGCGGCATATCTGGCAGGAATTGCTGTGGGATATTGGGAAAATAAAGAAGAGGTTATAAAAAACTGGGCCGTAGACAGAATATTCGAGCCGGAGATTGATATGGCAGTAAGGGCCAAGATGATCAAAGGGTGGAATAGGGCTGTAAGATATTCTTATGAATGGGCGAGAGAGGAGGATTAGCAATTAATCCCTCCTCCCTGATTCTTCTTAATGTATATCCCGTGTTCTTAGAAAGTTTGTAAAAATTCATTAATATAGTAAACTGCAGCGCCTACCGCAGAAGCCTCGGTACGGTAATGGCAGACACGGATAAAAGAACCATCCTGCTCAAATGGATTCAGAGAGATGGCTTTTTTTCGGAAAATATCAATATATTCTGACATATATGCTCCTACATATCCCCCCAGTACAACATTACAATCATAACACATTCTCAGGTTATTTACAGCAACGGCAAGGTGGTCCATATAATCATGAAATACGTTCATTAGCCCCCTGTTCCGTCCTAACTCCAATTCTGTAAAAAATTTCTTCAGGTCACCGCCGGCAAAGTCCGATAGTACGTTGGAAGAACAATAGGCATCCAGGCAGCCGTATTGTCCGCAATAACATCGTTTTCCGTGCGGAATGATTGTCATATGTCCGAATTCACATCCCCGCCAGTTTACCCCGGTATAAATATTTTGATTGTTCATATTTGCACCTCCCACACTGCTGCTTAAGGAAAGATAGACCATAGGTTCTGTGTAGTGCGCTCTCCAGCTTTCTGCAAGGCCTGCGGAATTAGCGTCGTTGAATAGTAGGATAGGTGCGTCAATATATTGGGAAAGCTTCTCGTAAATATTGGGGGACACGTGTATAACAGTAGCATAAGTAATGGATTTTTGGTCCGGACCAATCAGGATGGGCATGGAAATCCCTACGCCCAAAAGCTTCGAGCGGTCTGGAATATTATCATGTATAACGTCTTCCACTACGGACTTGATTATATTGAAATAGTCTTCTGTCTCCTCATAAGTTACACGTATCCTGTCGCTGGCGATGATATTCAAATCCAGGTCAATCAGTACGATGGAGAGATGATTTTGTGTAATGTCTATTCCCATAGCGAATCTGGCACTGGGAACACAGCGCAGAATAGTAGGCTTCCTTCCTCCTGTGGACTCAAAGGAGCCAGCATTGTAAATAAAACCCAGGTCACGCAGCTTATTCAGATTCTGGGTCACAGTAGGCAGACTGATATCTAGTAGTTTCGCAATCTCTTGTCTGGAACATTCTTTATTCTGATATATGATTCTATAAATATCACCAAGGCTTTTTGAATTAGAAAAATTGTCTTCCATATAATGCCCCCTTACATATAATATATTTTATTACTTATGATAACTTATTTTTAAAAGTAGGTCAAGGAATCAAAAGATAAGAAAAGAATTTTATATTACTAATCGTTAAAAATATATCAAATAATGTATTTAAATAAAAAATTAGTGAATATTGTACAAAATGAAAGGTGTAATATAATATATTAATCACAAACTTAAATAAAAATATTGACAAAAGAAATGCATAAGATTATACTTTAGAAAACAAAGAAAAAGTTCTGAAAGAGAGTGGGTGAAGAGATGGACAATATCAAAATGCGCGTCAGCGGGGTTGAAAAATCTTTCCCTGGTGTGAAAGCATTAAGTGGTATTGATTTTGCGGTGCGAAAAGGAACTGTACATGCACTTTGTGGGGAAAATGGAGCTGGAAAATCTACCCTTATGAAAATTATTATGGGATTGTATCAGCAGGATAAAGGCCAGATTTTTTTGGACGAGAAACCGGTAGAGATTAAAAATCCGATTCAGGCCAGGGAATTGGGCATTTCCATGATAGCACAAGAGTTGAACTATGTTCCTGAACTGTCCGTAGAAGAGAATCTCTTTTTAGGCCGCCTTCCGGTAAATAAAGCTGGAAAGGTGGACTGGAAAAGGGTAAGAAGAGAGGCGCAGAGATTCTTGGAGGAGGAGGGGCTTCCATATACTCCTGACCAGAAATTGAAAACATTGACGGTATCTGACATTCAGATGTTGGAAATCATCAAGGCTGTTACAAATAATGCACAGGTTATTATTATGGATGAACCTACTTCGTCCATCACGCATAAAGAGGTGGAACAGCTTTTTGCTAAAATAGAAATGTTAAAGGCTCAAGGAGTGTCCATAGTTTACATATCCCACAAAATGGAAGAGGTCTTCAGAATTGCCGATGAGATTACGATCCTGAGGGACGGAGCGGTAGTATCTACAGATAAAGCGGAAAATCTTGACCTGGACACTGTTATTGCCCGGATGGTGGGCAGAAAGCTTGACAATGTATATCCAAAAGAAAAAGTGAAGGTTGGAGAAAAAGCACTGGAAGTAGAACATTTCACCCGGGAAGATTTATTTGAGGATATCAGTTTCTATGCCAGAAGAGGAGAAATTGTAGGATTTGCAGGTCTTGTGGGGGCAGGCAGAACGGAAACCATGCGTGCAATTTTTGGGTTAGATCCCCATGATTCAGGCGTTATCAAGATTGACGGAAAAGAAACACAGATTAAAAGTCCTGGGGACAGCATCAGGAATAAGTTGGTTATGCTCTCTGAAAGCAGGCGGGATGACGGAATTATTCCGGTAAGAAGTGTCATGGAAAATGCCAGTCTTGGAAATCTGAAGAAGTTCATTTATGGTGGGTTCGCACACAGGGCTAAGGAACGCTCAGAGGTAAAGACAAGCTTTGATAAAATGAGTGTAAAGACGCCCACCCTGGATACGCCTATCTCAGCATTATCGGGAGGAAATCAGCAGAAAGTTCTGCTATCCAGATGGATGCTTTGTAATCCGGATATTATGATTCTGGATGAGCCGACGCGTGGTATTGATGTTGGTGCCAAATTTGAAATTTACAGACTGATTACAGATATTGTTAAAGAAAATAAAGCGGTCATCATGGTTTCCTCGGAACTACCGGAATTAATCGGCATGTGTGACAGAATCTATGTTATGTGTCAGGGAAGAATCAGCGGCTGTATATCAAGAGATGCGTTTTCACAGGAAACTATTATGAAACATGCAGCTGGATTAGTGAACAGGGAGCCATAGGGAGGAACGTAAAGATGAAATTGAAAACATCGCAGTATTTGCAAAAGTTTAGTATTTTTATTGTATTAGTTGTCTTATTTATTATCTGTAGTCTCATTAGTCCATATTTTCTGCAATATAGCAACTTAATTAATGTAGCCAGACAGTTGTGCGTGGGAATTTTGATAGCTTATGGTGAAATGTTGTTAATCATCAGTGGCTTTCTGGATTTGTCGGTGGGGTCTGTGTTGGCGCTTGCAGGAGTCTTTTCTGTTTCCGTGTTTAAATCAACGGGATCTATGGAGCTTGCACTGATAGCTGCACTGCTTACAGGGATTGTCTGTAATATCATTAATGCTGTCTTTGTAGGACATTTCAACGTACCAGCCTTCATTGCTACCCTTGGTATGCAGCAGGCGGCCAGAGGGCTGGCACTGTATTTCACGGGCGGACAGAATATCCTGCAGTTAGGGAAATTTGTAAAAATTGGGCAGGGCATGATTGGACCGATTCCCATACCTGTGATTATTGTAATAGGCATTACTGTTGTCGTATGGTACCTGGTGAACAATACAAGGTATGGGCGGAGCCTGTATGCTATAGGCGGCAATCGCCCGGCCGCAGAAGCAAGCGGTATCAATGCGAAGAGAAGTATTTACATATCTTATATTCTGAATGGAATCATGGTAGGTTTGGCTGGAATGATTTTTATGGCACGTAATAATGCAGGACTTCCAAATGGAGCGGTTGGATATGAAATGACAGGGCTTACTGCGGCTATCGTCGGCGGAACTTCTTTTACAGGTGGAATAGGTACAGTGAGTGGTACTATAGCTGGTGCATTTATCATTGGATTTTTGGAAAATGTTATGAACTTGCTGGGCGTGAATTCTTATATCCAGCAGATTATTAAAGGGGCGATTATTGTTCTTGCGGTTGCATTTGATGTAGTGAGTAAGTCCAGGAAATCCCGTAAAGTAATTATTGTAAAGGAAGCAGCGGCTTCTAAATAATATGTTACACATTCCATCTGTGTAACCAGCAGATGGATAAGTAAATAAAAATTTCAAGGAGGAAGTGTTTTATGAAAGCAAAGAAAATTTGTGCGTTATTGTTGTCAGCAGCTATGGTGGTAACACTGGCAGCCTGTGGTGGAGGTGGAAAGGAGGGAACATCTGACAGTTCTTCCAGTAGTTCTTCAGAGGCAAGTTCAGATAAAAAAAGAGTCTGCTTTGTAGCACGTGCGAGTGCAGACACATTTGCGGCATGGCTCACCTCAGAAATGAAAAAAGAGGCCGAAAAGTATGACAACATTGAGTTGACCACTGTCAGCGGAGAAGGAGATGACAATAAAGAGAATGGATTGTTGGAGGACTGTATAACAAAGAAGTATGACCTTGTTATCGTCCAATCTAATAATAATGCAGCTCAGGCTCCCTATGTGAAGCAGTTGGTTGATGCAGGCATACCGGTCATTACAACAAACCCAACGACCCATCAAAGCGATTTGGATGGCAGCGATGATGACTCTGTGATGGAAGGAACCGGCACAGTAGATGCGGATCCAATGGAACAGGCAAAGGTAGGTGCGGACAGAGCTGTAAAAGAAGTCCCCCAGAATGCAAAAGTTGTTGTTCTGAACGGACCATCAGGAAACTATCATGCAGATAATAGAAGAATAGCGTGGACGGAATATTTCTTTGATAAAAGACCAGACGTTGAGATTCTCTATGAAGACTATGCAAACTGGAACAGTGATGAAGCTCTGAAGCTTATGGAATCCTGGGTACAGTCAGGTACACACATTGATGCGATTATTTCCATGAATGATAATATGGCAGCAGGTGCAATTGAGGCTATCCGGGAGGATAAGGATTACGTAGGAGAAGATGGCACACCGAACTTCCTTGCATATGGTGTAGACGGTACTGCACAGGGATGCCTGCTCATAGAAGAAGGACTGCTTACATCCACTGCCCTGCAGTCAGCAGCGGATCTGGCAAAGAAGAACATGGAGTATGCAGACAAGGTAGTAAAAGGTGAGATGAAAGTGACAGAAATCAGAGACTTTGTAGATGCTCCTGAGATTAATAAAGATAATGTTCAGGAATATATCCAGATGTATATTGAGAATGGCGAAATTACCGAGGATGGTTCAGTGAATAATTAAACAAGACTACGAGGCGCACGGATGTATGGTGGCATGCGAACCATGCCGTGCGCCTTTTGGCAAATAGAGCAGCGGATTGCAGATGTCTGATTTGCAAAGAAAACAAGAGCAGGAAAGGGGATTTTTAAAATGAAAATGCAAAAGGGCGCATTTATGCGGGGGACGGACAACATGATTGTAAAAGAAATTCCAGTTCCGGAAGCAGGGAAGAAGCAGGTGCTGGTTTCCCTCGAGTATGTCGGTATCTGTGGTTCTGACGTTCACTACTTCCATAATGGTAATTGCGGAGCCTACAAAGTGGATTTGTCAGAAGACTTTATGCTGGGGCATGAATGTGCAGGTACAGTGGTTGAAATTGGAGAAGAAGTGGAGCATTTAAAAGTTGGTGACAAGGTGGCATTAGAACCAGGAATTACCTGTGGAAAATGTGAAGCCTGCAAATCAGGGCATTATAACCTCTGCCCGGATGTGGTTTTTCTTGCGACACCTCCGGTACAGGGATGTAATGAGGAATTTATTGTATTTCCGGAGGATATGTGTTTTAAACTTCCAGATAATGTTTCGACAAAGGAAGGAGCATTGATTGAACCTCTATCGGTTGGATTTTATGCTGCGGAGCAGGGGGCCGTAAGCTCAGGGGATACAGTTATAATACTGGGGGCAGGATGCATCGGGCTTGTGACGCTTCTGGCATGCAAGGCACGGGGCGCCTCACAAATTGTTGTAGCCGATTTAGTGGATGCCCGTTTGGAGAAGGCATTGGAGTTAGGTGCTACAGCTGTAATCAACAGTGGAAAAGAAGATGTTTTTGAGAAGGTAAAGGAACTGGCGGGAACAAGGGGCTTTGATGTAGTATTTGAAACCGCTGGTTCTGCGGTTACAATTGCACAGACACCATTTTTTGTAAGACGCGGAGGAACAATTACGCTGGTGGGAATTTCCTCACAGGAAGAAATTTCGTATAACTTTGCCCAGATTATGGATAAAGAGGCAACTATTAAGTCCGTATTCCGCTATAAGAATATTTTCCCGAAAGCAATTGCAGCAGTGGCAGGGGGGGCTATTGATATTAAGAGTATTGTAACCCATGAATTTGAGCTGGAGCACATTCAGGAGGCTTATGAGGAAGCTGTGAATAACAAGACAGACCTTGTGAAAGCGGTTATTAAGGTGAAATAGAATGATATATATAGGAATTGATTTAGGAACTTCTGCTGTAAAACTGCTGGCTATGGATGAGAACGGTATCATACAAAAGGTGGTAACAAAAGAATACCCATTGTATTTTCCATATCCGGGCTGGTCGGAACAGAATCCGGAGGACTGGTATGAGCAGACAATCCAGGGCTTGAAGGAACTGGCTGAAGCTGTAGATGCGTCTGAAATAGCCGGGATTGGAGTAGGCGGACAGATGCATGGTCTGGTAACTTTGGATTCGAAGGATCAGGTCGTACGTCCGGCTATCCTGTGGAATGATGGACGTACCGGGAAACAAACGGAATATTTAAATGAAGTGATTGGTAAAAAGAAATTATCAGTATACACAGCTAATATTGCATTTGCCGGTTTCACCGCCCCTAAAATATTGTGGATGAAAGAAAATGAACCGGAGAATTTTGAAAAAACAGCAAAGATTATGCTGCCAAAGGATTATATTACGTATAAACTTTCCGGAACTTTCTGTACGGACTATTCAGATGCGTCGGGGATGCTGCTTCTGGATGTAAAGAACAAATGCTGGTCAAGCGAAATGCTGGATATTTGTGGTGTTAAGAGAGAACAGCTGCCGGATTTGTTCGAGAGTTATGAGGTTGTGGGAACGATAAAAGGAGAAATGGCAGAAGTACTTGGAATACCCCAAAATGTAAAAATTGTTGCAGGTGCCGGGGATAATGCCGCAGCTGCAGTTGGTACAGGAACGGTGGGGGAAGGCCAGTGCAACATTTCTCTTGGAACAAGCGGAACCATTTTTATTTCCAGCAAAAGCTTCGGTGTAGATGAGAATAATGCACTTCATTCCTTTGATCATGCAGATGGATATTATCATTTGATGGGGTGTATGTTAAGTGCAGCATCCTGCAATAAATGGTGGATGGATGAGATTTTAAAGACGAAGGAATATCAAAAGGAGCAGGACAATATACGGAAACTAGGAGAAAATAATGTATTCTTTCTGCCTTACCTTATGGGAGAGCGCTCACCTCATAATGACCCGGATGCAAGGGCTATGTTTGTGGGTATGAGCATGGATACAACCCGGGAGGACATGACTCAGGCGGTTATGGAAGGCGTTATATTTGGGCTGCGGGATTCTTTGGAAGTTGCAAGAAAACTGGGAATTTCTATTGCACGTACTAAAATCTGTGGTGGAGGTGCGAAAAGTTCACTTTGGAAAGAAATGACGGCAAATATTATGAATATGGAAGTGGATATAATAGAAACAGAAGAAGGGCCGGGATATGGCGGAGCAATCCTGGCAGCAGTCGGATGTGAAGCATTTGCAGATGTGGAAGATGCTGTGAAGCAGCTGGTCAGGGTTGTTGATACGGTAAAACCTGATGCCGGGCTTGTGAAAAAATATGAGCAGAAATACCAGAAGTTCAAGGAATTCTATCCGGCAGTGAAAAAATTATTTAAGGAATAAAATCATAACAGGATGGAATGATAAAAGTAAATTACAAGGGATAATATTTTGGGCAGCAAAAAAAGCTGCCCCTTTTCTTATGTTTGTGAAGGTGGTATAATGCTCGCACCCGGTGAGTCTTTCACGAGTTTCTCACAGGCTTGGCGTTCATGTTTATTGTACTACTAATGTCCGGTAAGATGTGATATAATAATAAAATCGAAAAAAGAGAAGAGGTGCAATATGACGATTTTGGGTTTGGATGCATATGAAATGATGCAGGAAGCGGATTTATCTGATTTAAAATCGAAAGGTTATCTTTTGAGACATAAAAAGAGCGGTGCGCGGGTTCTGCTGATGGAGAATGATGATAACAATAAAGTATTTTCAATTGGTTTCCGTACTCCTCCATCTGACAGTACCGGGGTGCCTCATATTATGGAACATTCTGTGTTATGTGGTTCAAAGGACTTTCCGGTTAAAGACCCATTTGTAGAATTGGTAAAGGGTTCCCTGAATACTTTTTTAAATGCAATGACTTATCCTGATAAAACGGTATATCCGGTGGCAAGCTGTAATGATATCGATTTCCAGAACTTAATGCATGTATATATGGATGCTGTGTTTTATCCCAATATATATCAGTATGAAGAAATCTTCCGTCAGGAAGGCTGGAGTTATAAACTGGAATCACCGGATGACAGTCTGGAATATAATGGGGTTGTTTACAATGAGATGAAGGGGGCATTCTCATCTCCGGAGGGTGTGCTGGATCGTATGATTCTGAACTCTTTGTTCCCGGATACTTCTTATGCAAATGAGTCGGGAGGAGACCCGGATTTTATTCCTGAATTGACATATGAGCAGTTTTTAGATTTTCATAGAAAGTATTATCATCCTTCCAATAGCTATATTTATCTCTATGGAAGCATGAATATGAAGGAAAAACTAAATTGGCTGGATGAAAACTACCTGAGTAAATTTGATAAGATTGAAGTGGATTCGGAGATTCAGTTTCAGAAGCCTTTTGATAAGGTGAAAGAAATTGAAATGACATATTCTATTTCAAGCGAGGAAACAGAACTGGATAATACTTATCTTTCTTACAATAAGGTAATCGGGACAAGTCTTGATGAGAAGTTGTATCTTGCATTCCAGATACTGGATTATGCTCTTCTGTCGGCACCTGGGGCACCACTGAAGAAAGCCCTTGTGGATGCAGGGATTGGCAAGGATATTATGGGTTCTTATGATAACGGGATTTATCAGCCTATTTTCTCCGTAGTTGCGAAGAATGCCAACCTGGAACAAAAGGAAAACTTCCTTGGGGTGATAAAAGACACACTGCAAAATATTGTGGATAACGGGATAAATAAAAAAGCCCTGGAGGCTGGTATTAACTACCACGAATTCCGGTTTAGGGAAGCGGATTTTGGAAACTATCCCAAAGGGCTTATGTATGGGCTGCAGATGTTTGACAGTTGGCTGTACGATGAGGAAAAGCCATTTCTTCACATGGAGGCAATTCCTACACTTGAATTTTTGAAAACGCAGATTGAAACAGGGTATTTTGAGTCATTGATCCAGACGTATCTCCTGGACAATACTCATGCTTCCATCGTTATCGTCAAGCCTGAGAAAGGCCGGACTGCACGTTTGGACAGAGAACTGGAAGAAGCACTGCAGAAATATAAAGATAGTCTGAGTGAATCGGAAATCAACAAAATAGTAAAAGATATGGAAGCACTGCGTGAATATCAGGAGTCAGAATCATCAAAAGAGGATTTGGAGAAAATACCTGTTCTCAGCCGGGAAGATATTTCAAAGGAAATTGAGCCAATATATAATGAGGAAAAAGAAATAGACGGTATAAAAATGGTATACCACAATATAGATACGAATGGTATCGGGTATGCTACATTGATGTTTGACCTGTCAGGTATTCCGGAGGAAAAGCTTGCATATGCAGGGCTCCTGCAGGCAGTGATGGGTCTGATTGACACAACGAATTATGAGTATGGAGAATTATTCAATGAGATTAATATTCATACAGGAGGAATTGGTACTTCTCTGGAGTTGTATGCGGATGTAACAAAGGTCAGGGACAAAGATTTCCGTGCCACATTTGAAATTAAAGGAAAAGCTCTGTATTCTAAAATGGACGTACTTTTTTCCATGATGCGGGAAGTTCTGATGGAAACAAAGCTGGAGGACGAGAAACGTCTGAAAGAGATCTTATCCATGCTGAAGTCCAGACTTCAAATGAGCTTCCAGTCATCCGGGCACACCACGGCAGCCCTGCGTGCACTGTCCTATGATTCACCGCTGGCTAAGTTCAAAGATGATACAGATGGAATTGGTTATTATCAGGTAGTAAAAGAAATAGAAGAGAATTTTGAAGAAAAGAAAGAAGAACTGATATCCAATTTGAAGGATATTGCAGCCAGCATCTTCCGTGCAGATAACATGATGGTCAGCTACACTTCTGAGGAGAAGGGGCTTGAGCCTGCATGTGAAGAAATTAAAAAGATAAAAGCAAACCTGCATGAGGGAGAAAGAGTAGTCGAAACACCCTGTATTATACACTGTAAGAAACGAAATGAAGGATTGAAAACATCTTCCAAGGTCCAGTATGTTGCAAGAGTCGGAAACTTTATTGACAGGGGTGTGCCATACAGCGGAGCATTACAGATATTGAAGGTTATTTTGAGCTATGATTACTTGTGGCAGAACGTTCGGGTAAAAGGCGGCGCATATGGCTGTATGAGCAGTTTTAACCGGGTAGGAGAGGGATATTTCATATCCTACCGGGACCCTAATTTAAAGAAAACAATGGAAACCTACGAAGGAATTGTGGATTATCTTAAGGATTTCACGGTTGATGAAAGAGATATGACAAAGTATATCATCGGAACCTTCAGCAATATTGACAGGCCGATGACCCCTTCCTCTAAAGGTGACCGTTCCATGAACCTCTATATGAATCATGTTTCGGAAGATATGATTCGGAAGGAGCGTCTGGAAATATTAAAGGCGCAGCAGGAAGATATCCGTGCACTGGCCGATGTAGTATCCGCAGTCCTGAAGGCAGATCAGCTTTGTGTAATAGGAAGTGAAGAAAAGATAGAAGAACAGAAAGACATGTTTGGAGAAGTGAAGATATTGTTTTAATTTATTTAGGACGTAACTTTTAGTTGTTACGTCCTAAATTGAGGTAAGCAATACATGAAGTTAAAAAGAAAGGCGTATCAAAACGGAGGAGAACGAATGAAGGAGAATTTTAAGTCAGGCTTTGTCACCCTGATAGGGCGTCCAAATGTGGGAAAGTCTACATTGATGAATCATCTGATTGGACAGAAAATCGCGATTACATCAAATAAACCCCAGACCACAAGAAACCGTATCCAGACAATTCTGACAACAGAGGAAGGCCAGATTGTGTTTGTGGATACACCGGGAATTCATAAGGCGAAAAATAAACTTGGTGAATACATGGTGAATGTGGCAGAGCGGACGCTGAATGAAGTAGATGTGGTTTTATGGCTGGTAGAGCCATCTACATTTATAGGAGCAGGGGAACAGCATATTATAGAGAGGCTTCAAAAGGTCCAGACTCCGGTTATCCTTGTGATAAATAAGATTGATATGGTGAAAAAAGAAGAGGTCCTGACTTTTATAGATGCTTACAGTAAAGCATATGATTTCAAAGCAATTGTGCCTGTGTCCGCGAGAAATGGGGATAATACGGAAGAGTTAGTAAAGGTGATATTACAGTATCTTCCCTATGGACCTCAGTTTTATGACGAGGATACAATTACGGACCAGCCGGAACGTCAAATTGTGGCAGAGCTGATCCGGGAAAAGGCCCTGCACGGCCTCCAGGAGGAGATTCCTCATGGAATAGCAGTTGCAATAGACAGTATGAAAATGCAGAAAAAGGTTATGCACATTGATGCTACAATTATCTGTGAACGGGATTCACATAAAGGAATTATTATCGGAAAGCAGGGAAGTATGCTGAAGAAAATTGGCAGCACCGCACGCTATGAAATTGAGCGGCTTCTGGACTGCAAGGTGAATCTGAAATTATGGGTAAAGGTGCAGAAAAACTGGCGTGACAGCGATTTTCTGATGAAAAATTTTGGCTACAGAGATGAAGAAACATAAGTACAAAATGAAGCTGTCAAGGCATTTTTCGAAAAACGTACTGGTATATTTTACGAGGTATAGCATGGCTCGAATCGGAGAAAATAATAATATCACATAAGAAGAGGTGATCCGATGGAGCAGAGATACTGGGATAAATTTGTAGAAACTGGAAGTGTGAAAGACTATCTGTCCTATAGAATGGCGGGGTCCGCAGAATACTCTGGACAGAAGGAAGAAAGAAGTATGGGAGTAAGCAGTCGTGAATCAGATTGTAATGACAGGAATGGTGCTGTCTACGGCGCCCGTTGGGGAATATGACAGAAGAGTCGTCATTCTGACAAAAGAACAAGGGAAGATTGCTGCGTTTGCCAAAGGTTCAAGGCGTCCCAACAGCCCTTTGGCGGGCGCGGTTAATCCGTTTACGTTTGGGGAGTTTACCATGTACGAAGGGCGCTCCTCTTATACAATACAGTCTGCGAATATCTTAAATTATTTCCCTGAATTAAGGGAAGATATGATTGGCGCATACTATGGTTTTTATTTTCTCGAATTTACGAATTATTATACAAAAGAATTTAACGATGAGAGAGAAATGCTGAAACTTTTGTATCAGACATTGAAGGCCCTGTCAAATAAGCATATTCCCGACAGGCTGATTCGTTACATATTTGAGTTAAAAGCATACTGCATTAATGGAGAAGGTCCCGACGTTTTCCAGTGTGTGGTTTGTGGGGATAAAGAAAGGCCGTCCGTTTTCAGCGTGAAAAAGGGAGGTCTTGTCTGCTGTGAGTGCTGCGGGGATGTGATAGACGGTGTCCGTCTGGAACAGTCTACATTATATAGCATGCAATATATAGAAAGCAGTAAGATAGAGAAGTTATATACATTTACAGTGACGGACAAAGTGATGGAGCAACTGGCAAAGGTACTGGACCGGTACCGGGAAGTTTATGTGGAAAAAAGTTTCAAATCTTTGGAAATACTCGAGACATTGCTGTAGAGGCGGGAAGATGCTTCAAACAGCTTGAAAAAAAAGGGTAGAGCCGTTATAATAGTTACCAATTGAGATGAAATAGAATGTGAGGAGCATATTATGGCTGAAAAAACGATGGATAAGATTGTGGCTCTTGCAAAATCAAGAGGATTTGTTTACCCGGGGTCTGAAATATACGGCGGACTTGCTAACACCTGGGATTATGGAAACCTCGGAGTTGAGCTGAAAAATAATGTAAAGAGGGCATGGTGGCAGAAATTTGTCCAGGAGTCCCCTTATAATGTAGGTGTAGATTGTGCGATTCTGATGAATCCCCAGACATGGGTAGCGTCAGGGCATTTGGGTGGATTTTCAGATCCTCTGATGGACTGCCGTGAATGTCACGAGCGTTTCCGCGCGGATAAATTAATTGAAGACTATTGTGCGGAACATGGCACCGTTATCGAAGGTGCTGTAGATGCATGGTCACAGGAGCAGATGGCAGCATTTATTGAGGAGAATCAGATTTCCTGCCCAACCTGCGGCAAACATAATTTCACAGATATCCGTCAGTTTAATCTGATGTTCAAAACCTTCCAGGGAGTTACGGAAGATGCAAAGAATACCGTTTATTTAAGGCCGGAAACTGCTCAGGGAATTTTCGTAAACTTTAAGAACGTTCAAAGAACATCCAGGAAGAAAATTCCATTTGGTATTGCACAGATTGGAAAGTCATTCAGAAATGAAATTACTCCGGGAAACTTTACCTTCCGTACCAGAGAGTTTGAGCAGATGGAGTTAGAGTTTTTCTGTGAACCGGGTACAGATTTAGAGTGGTTTGCATATTGGAAGCAATTTTGTCTTGACTGGCTGAGCTCTTTAGGGCTGAAGTCTGATGAAGTAAGATACCGTGACCATGACCAGGAGGAACTTTCCTTCTACAGTAAAGCAACGACAGACGTAGAATTCCTGTTCCCATTTGGCTGGGGAGAATTGTGGGGTATTGCTGACAGAACAGATTATGATTTGTCACAGCATCAGGAAGTATCCAAACAGGATATGTCCTATTTTGATGATGAGAAGAAGGAAAAATATATTCCTTATGTAATTGAGCCATCTTTGGGCGCAGACCGTATGGTACTTGCATTCCTTTGCAGCGCCTATGACGAAGAAGAACTGGAAGGCGGGGATATGCGTACCGTATTGCGTTTCCATCCGGCACTTGCACCGGTAAAAATAGGTGTTCTGCCGCTGTCCAAGAAGCTAAATGAAGGTGCAGAGAAAGTATATACAGAGTTATCAAAGTTGTATAACTGCGAATTTGATGACCGTGGAAATATTGGAAAGCGCTACCGCCGTCAGGACGAGATTGGGACACCTTTCTGTGTAACCTACGATTTCGACTCCCAGGAGGACCACGCAGTGACTGTACGTGACAGGGATACGATGGAGCAGGAAAGGGTAAAAATAGAAGACTTAAAAGCTTACTTCGAAGAAAAGATGAGGTTTTAATATAGTTAGGACGTAACCTTTTTGAGGAAGGCTGCGTCCTAAATTGTTTTATTTAATAGGGAAGTGTATTCCTATTAAATACCCCCCTCTGGGGAATATGGCAAACTTTAAAAAGTGTGTATTTAAAGGAGATAATATTATGGCTGATAAGAATTTATGGGAAATATATACAGATGAGCAATTGAATGAATTAAATTCTCTGAATGAGGATTATAAGGGATTTCTGGATCAGGGAAAGACGGAGCGGGAGTGCGTCACAGAAATCATCAGACAGGCCGAAGCCGCAGGTTACAGGGAGCTTTCCTCTGCAGAAAAGCTCAATACCGGCGACAAAGTATATGCTGCATGGATGGGGAAGTCCATTGCACTTTTTAACATCGGTGAGGATGACTTGGAAAAGGGCATGAATATACTTGGGGCACATATTGATTCTCCGAGGCTGGATTTGAAACAGAATCCTTTATATGAAGAAAGTGGTTTTGCATATTTTGATACTCATTATTATGGTGGAATTAAGAAATATCAATGGGTGACGCTGCCTTTGGCAATCCATGGTGTAATCGTACGTAAGGATGGAACCAAAGTGGAGATATCAATTGGGGAGAAAGAGGATGATCCTGTTTTTGTTGTGACTGACCTGTTGATCCATCTGTCCGGCAAACAGATGGAAAAAAAGGCAGCTACAGTAGTAGAGGGAGAAAATCTGGATATCCTGATTGGAAGCAGGCCGCTGGCTGGAGCGGAAAAAGATGCGGCTGCGGCACAGATTTTGAAATTGCTGAAAGAAACTTATGATATAGAAAAAGAAGATTTGATGTCAGCAGAGCTGGAAGTTGTACCGGCAGGGAAAGCCCGGGACTGTGGTCTGGACAGAAGTATGATTATGGGGTATGGACAGGATGACCGGGTGTGCTCTTATACTTCTTTGGCTGCGATGCTGGAAGTGAAGGACGTGAAGCGTACATCCTGCTGTATCCTTGTAGATAAGGAAGAGATAGGAAGTTTTGGAGCCACAGGCATGCATTCCCGGTTTTTTGAAAACGCGGCAGCAGACCTGATGGATAAAATGGGATATTTCTCCGAGCTGAGACTGCGTCATGCACTTGCTAATTCTACTATGATTTCATCTGATGTGGGTGCGGCATTTGACCCGATGTATGCAGATGTTTATGATAAGAAGTCTTCCTCTTTCTTTGGGAACGGCCTGGTTATCAAGAAACACACCGGCTCAAGAGGAAAGAGTGGTTCTAGCGATGCAAATGCGGAATATATCGCAAAACTGAGAAAAGTATTTGATGACAATAAGGTTGCTTTTCAGATGACGGAAATGGGAAAAATTGACGTGGGAGGCGGTGGCACCATCGCATACATACTAGCACAATTTGGAATGGAAGTTATCGATGGCGGGGTGGCAGTCCTGTGCATGCATGCACCCTGGGAAGTTTCCAGTAAGGCCGATGTTTATGAGGCATACCGTGGGTACTGCGCATTCTTAAAGGATATGAGGTAGTGCGGGAGCATTAATAAAATTGAACGTATTACATAAGAGATTATATAAAGGATGCCTTCTGATAATAAAAATTATCAGAAGGCATCCTTTATATATAACCCTCCGGGGGACCGCACTACGCGCATAAGGGAAATGGACGCAAAAGCGACCGCGCTTCGGAGCGAGAGTCTGGAAAGCCAGACTCTCTATTTTAACAAAGAAGCCGGGACAGGCTTTTCTTGGAATAATCTTGGAAGAATCATCCATACTACTGTAGTGAATAAAATGACTACAAAGAAATGCGGACGGAAAGGAAGAGATTATGAAAAGAAAAAATGCCTGGAATTATTATAGTCCGGAGGAAAGAAAACGTGTGGAAGATATCAGCCGCGCATACTGCCATTTCCTGGACTGCAGCAAAACAGAGCGGGAGTGTGCAGCTGCTGCAATTAAATTAGCGAGGTCCCGGGGATATAGAAATCTGGAAACAATAAAGGAAGCAAAAGAACCACTGAGACCCGGCGACAAAGTGTATGCCTGCCAGATGGACAAGACAGTAGCATTATTTCAAATTGGTACGGAACCCTTTGAAAAAGGAATAAATATTTTGGGAGCACATATTGATTCTCCGAGAATTGATATAAAACAGATTCCATTATATGAGGAACAAGGACATGCTTATTTGGATACACACTATTATGGCGGAGTGAAAAAGTACCAATGGCTGGCTCTGCCTCTGGCAATTCATGGAGTTGTTGTCAGGAAAGATGGTACAAAAGTCGAGATAAAACTAGGGGAAAAGGAAAAAGATCCGGTGTTTGTCATTACAGATTTGCTTCCCCACCTTGGAAGGGAACTGGGCGAAAAGAAAGTAAAAGACTTTATTAATGCTGAAAAAATGGACCTTCTGATTGGGAATCTTCCTGCAGAACCGGAAGAAGTTAAAAAAAATCTGGGAAAGAAGGATTCCGAATTTGCGAACGGAGAAGTGTCAGAAGAAACTGAAAAGGTAAAAATGACAATTTTAAAATTGCTCAGAGAACAGTATCAGATTAAGGAAGAAGATTTTATTTCAGCAGAGCTGGAAGTTGTACCGGCAGGTAAAGCCCGGGACTGTGGTCTGGACAGAAGCATGATACTGGGATATGGGCAGGATGACCGGAGCTGCGCTTTTACGTCACTGCTTGCACTTTTGGAATTGAAAATGGCGAAGCGGACGTCTTGCTGCCTGTTGGTTGACAAGGAAGAAGTTGGAAGTACAGGTGCCACGGGGATGCGTTCAAAATTTTTTGAAAATACTGTGGCGGAATTGATGGAGCTGTGCCAGGATTATTCGGAGTTGAAAGTTCGCCGGGCACTGTCTAATTCCAAGATGCTGTCTTCCGATGTAAGTGCAGCTTATGATCCCATGTTTGACGAGTACTATGAAAGGAAAAACTCAGCATATCTGGCAAATGGACTTGTGTTTAACAAATATTCAGGAAGCGGAGGGAAATCCGGCGGAAATGATGCCAATGCTGAGTATATGGCAGAACTTAGGCAGATGATGGAGAAACATAAGGTAATTATCCAGACAGCAGAACTGGGAGCTGTGGACAAAGGGGGAGGAGGCACTATTGCCTATCTGATGGCGGATTACGGCATGGATGTTATTGATTGCGGCATACCGGTTCTGAGTATGCATGCACCCTGGGAAGTGTCCAGCAAGGCTGACATTTATGAAGCTCTTAAAGGCTATCTTGCATTTTTAAAGGAAGCATAAGAGTGATTTGATACTGGAAGAAATGCCGGGTGATGCAGGGGGGACGGCTAACCCCCAATAGTTAGCCGCCTGCAAAGATTTAATTTTTGTGTCATTCAATATAGTTATTTTTCTATTTTACGATATTTTTATATAATTCAGGATGTTTGCGCCTGTCTCTGAATTCTGCACAGGCTGTATAAAGAACGTCTGTAGAAGAGTTCAGGGCAGTTTCGCAGGAATCCTGAATCACACCTACGATAAAGCCTACACCTACCACTTGCATTGCAATTTCATTTGGAATACCAAACAGGCTGCAGGCAAGAGGAATCAGAAGCAGAGAACCTCCCGCTACTCCAGATGCACCGGCAGCACTCAGCGCAGACAGTACACAGAGGATAATGGCAGTCAGAAAGTCTACACGAATATCCAGCGTATAAGCAGCTGCCAGAGCCATGGTGGAGATAGTAACTGCGGCTCCAGCCATGTTTACAGTAGCGCCGAGAGGAATAGAGATAGAATAAGTATCTTCATTTAATCCCAGTTTTTTACACAGTCCCATGTTAACCGGAATATTGGCAGCAGAACTGCGGGTAAAAAATGCAGTGATACCGCTGTCTTTCAGGCAGGTAAACACCAGTGGAAACGGATTCTTTCTGGTGCAGAGAAAGGTAACGATAGGATTTACGATCAGTGCCACGAAGAACATAGTTCCCACCAGAACGAGAATCAGTCTTCCGTATCCCAATAAAACGTCCAGCCCCTGCTCGGAAATCGTAGTGAAAATCAGGCCCATAATACCGAAAGGTGCACAGTTGATAATCCATTGAACAGCCTGTGCAACAGCATCGGATATATTGTCCAGGGCGCGCTTGGTGCCGTCACTGGCTTTTTTGAGGGCGAGTCCGAAAATAATAGCCCATGCAAGAATACCGATATAGTTTGCATTCACAAGAGCATCTACCGGATTAGCAACTAAATTCATCAGAAGATTTGTCAACACTTCAGTGACACCGCTTGGAGGTGCAATATCGCCGGTATTTGTACTTTTTGAAAAGGTAAGTGCAACTGGGAATACATAACTTGCTAACACGGCACAAAGTGCTGCCAGCAGGTTGCCCAGCATGTAGAGTACGGCGATGAATGTCATATTGGTCTTCTGTCCTTTTGACATTTGACATAATGCACTCATGACCAGGAAAAATACCAGAATAGGGGCAACTCCCCGCAATGCCCCAACAAAGAGACTGCCCAAAATCGAGATTGCTGATGCCTGAGGAACAACCAGCGCAAGAATGATACCGATGATCAAACCACAAATAATCCGCTTAATCAGGCTGATGCTGTTCCACTTGTTAACGATGCTAATAATGCTGTTTAAAAAGTTTTTCATTACTTCATTTGCAGACATACTGACACGTATATATCTGCTTACCTCTCTTTCTTATTAGTTTTGTTTTCCCCAACATGTAGTCATTATCTCATAAAATTGTTGATAATGCCATATTAATAATAATTTAACAATACATTTTTGTGGATAATAACATTATTTGTGATGCTGTATTACAAAAAGAGCAGCAAATTATATAAAAAAACTATAATCCATTGTTGTATATGCAAAGTACGGGTGTTATAATTGGGGCGAATAATCATCTGGGGAAGATGATAAAAAATTGGAGGTTTATGTCATGGAAAAAACGAAGAATGACAGGTTGATGTGGGCCCTCGTAAAGGAGAAACCGGAAGAAGGTTTGTGGAAGAAGAGAGTTCCCATTCCGGAAGTAGGGCCGAATGACGTCAAGATTAAAATCCACAAGACCGCAATATGCGGGACAGATGTGCATATCTATCAGTGGAATGAATGGGCACAGAACACGATACCGATTGGTATGACGGTAGGCCATGAGTATGTTGGGGAAGTTGCAGAAGTGGGAGGAGGCGTACAGGGATTTAAAATTGGGGACCTTGTATCCGGCGAGGGGCATATTACCTGTGGAAAATGCAGGAACTGCCTGGAAGGCCACAAAGAGAACTGCAAGGAGGCAAAAGGGGTAGGTGTTAACAGAAGCGGTGCGTTTGCAGAGTATCTGGTGATTCCATCTTCTAATGTATGGCCATGTAATTCTGCGATTCCGGAAGAGATGTATGCAATTTTTGATCCATTTGGAAATGCGGCCCACACAGCACTATCTTATGATTCTCTTGGGGAGGATGTATTGATTACCGGTGCTGGCCCGATTGGATGTATGGCGGCAGCTATCGTAAAATTTTCAGGTGCAAGGCATGTTGTCGTAACAGATTTGAATGATTACCGTCTGGACCTTGCAAGGAAGCTGGGGGCCACCAGGACGGTGAATCTGAAGAATGAGAAACTGACTGATGTTATGAAGGAAATCGGAATGACAGAAGGATTTGACGTAGGTCTTGAGATGTCCGGAGTGCAGGCAGGTCTTTCTGATATGATTCATAATATGAAGCATGGCGGAAAAATTGCCCTTCTTGGATTACAGAGTAAGGATGCTGCCGTGGATCTTGAAACCGTAATTTTCAATGGGCTGAATCTGCGTGGTATTTATGGAAGAAAAGTGTGGGATACATGGTATAAGATGTCCACAATGCTGCAGTCCGGTCTGGATATTTCCCCGATTATCACACACCATTTTGATATCAGGGATTATGAGAAAGGGTTTGAGGCAATGATTTCGGGGCAATCTGGAAAAGTCATATTAGATTGGTTACATGTAAATGATTAATGACGGCACAGCATTAGAATATAAAGAAAGAAGGAGAAACATCAATGGCACGTAAGAACGACATTTTAAATATTTATGCAAAAGAAGTAGAAGACATCAAAGAAGCAGGACTATTTAAAGGAGAAACACCTTTCGTTTCCCCACAGGGAGCAAGGGTGAAAATGGAAGATGGCAGGGAACTTCTCTGCATGTGTGCAAATAACTATCTGGGGCTGGGGGACAATCCGCGCCTGATTGAGGCGGCAAAAAGAACTTATGATGAAAAAGGATACGGAGTCGCATCTGTACGTTTCATCTGCGGAACACAAGACATTCACAAAAAACTGGAAAAGAGGATATCTGATTTTCTTGGAACGGATGACACAATCCTGTATTCTTCCTGCTTTGATGCAAACGGGGGCCTTTTTGAGACGATTCTTACGGAAGAGGATGCTGTAATCAGTGACGAGCTAAACCACGCATCTATCATTGACGGAGTACGTCTTTGCAAGGCAAAACGTTTCCGTTACAAGAATAATAATATGGACGACCTGGAGGCAAGGTTAAAAGAGGCAGATGAGGCTGGTGCAAGGGTAAAATTGATCGCCACAGACGGAGTATTCTCAATGGATGGCATTATCTGCAACTTAAAAGGAGTGTGCGGCCTTGCCGACAAATACAATGCTCTGGTCATGGTGGATGACAGCCACGCAGTAGGATTCATTGGAAAGACGGGACGTGGAACTCCGGAATACTGCGGTGTACAGGAACGTGTGGACATCATCACCGGAACCCTTGGAAAAGCTCTTGGGGGGGCATCCGGCGGATATACTTCAGGGCGTAAGGAAATTATTGACCTTCTTCGTCAGAGAAGCCGCCCGTATCTGTTCTCCAACTCAGTGGCTCCTGCAATTGCAGGTGCAAGTCTGGAATTGTTCGATATGCTGGATGAAAGTACAGAACTGCGTGACCACCTGGAAGAAGTAACTGCTTACTACCGCAAAGAACTGGTCGACAATGGATTTGATATCATCCAGGGGACCCATCCATGTGTGCCGGTAATGATTTATGACGAAAAGACGGCAGCAGAGTTTGCAAAACGCATGATGGATAAAGGTGTATATGTGGTAGCATTCTCTTATCCGGTAGTTCCGAAAGGAAAAGCAAGAATCCGTACTCAGGTATGCGCAAGCCATACAAAGGAAGATATTGATTTCATTGTAAAATGTTTTAAAGAAGTAAGAAGTGAAATGGGATTAGATAATTAGGAGCGTTATAAACGACAAAAGGCATAGAGAAAGGCAGGCAGACCTACATAAAAATAAGGAAGTCTGCCTGTTTTCTTGATTTTTCTTTACATAATAAGGGGGAAATGTAAATTTACGGACAAAGTGCTTGACGGGGTCAAACAAAACCAGTAGAATATTATATGCGACTTAGTGCAATTTTATTTGAAAAATTTATTAGGAGGTCATTAAGACATGGCAAAATGGGCTTATATGTTTACGGAAGGTAACGCAACCATGAGAAATCTTCTTGGCGGTAAAGGTGCTAACCTTGCTGAGATGACAAATCTGGGTCTTCCAGTACCACAGGGATTCACAATCACAACGGAAGCTTGTACCCAGTATTATGAGGATGGCGAGAAGATTAATGATGAAATCATGGAACAGATCATGGAAGCTATCGTTAAAATGGAGGAAGTTACCGGAAAGAAATTTGGTGACAAAGAGAATCCGCTCCTTGTTTCTGTACGTTCAGGTTCCAGAGCTTCTATGCCAGGTATGATGGATACAATCCTGAACCTTGGTCTGAATGAAGACGTTGTCAACGTACTGGCTGAGAAATCAGGCAATCCACGTTGGGCTTGGGACTGTTATAGAAGATTTATCCAGATGTATTCTGATGTTGTTATGGAGGTTGGTAAAAAATACTTCGAAGAACTTATCGACAAGATGAAAGAGGAAAAAGGTATTACAGAGGATACTGCTTTGACAGCAGACGATCTGAAAGCTCTTGCCGGACAGTTCAAAGAAGAATACAAAGGAAAAATCGGCAGCGACTTCCCGTCAGATCCGAAGGAACAGTTGATGGGAGCTGTAAAAGCAGTATTCCGTTCATGGGACAACCCAAGAGCGAATGTATATCGCCGTGATAATGATATCCCATATTCATGGGGAACAGCTGTAAACGTACAGGAAATGGCATATGGTAACATGGGTGATACATCCGGTACAGGTGTTGCGTTTACACGTGATCCAGCTACAGGTGAGAAGGCACTTATGGGAGAATTCCTTATCAATGCACAGGGTGAGGACGTAGTTGCTGGTGTTCGTACACCGAACAAGATTGCTCAGTTAAAAGAAATCATGCCGGAAGTTTACGAACAGTTCATCGGCATCTGTGATACACTTGAAAATCATTACAGAGATATGCAGGACATGGAGTTCACAATTGAGGACAAGAAACTGTATATGCTGCAGACACGTAATGGTAAGAGAACAGCTCAGGCTGCTCTGAAAATTGCTTGTGATTTAGTAGACGAGGGAATGATTACAGAAGAGAAAGCTGTTTCTATGATTGATCCTAGAAACTTGGACACATTACTTCACCCTCAGTTTGATACAGCTGCACTGAAAGCTACTGCACCAATTGGAAAGGCACTCGGTGCTTCACCGGGAGCAGCATGCGGTAAAGTGGTATTCACAGCTGAAGATGCAAAAGCATGGGCGGCAAAAGGTGAGAAGGTTATCCTTACACGTCTTGAGACATCTCCGGAAGATATCGAAGGCATGAAAGCTGCTCAGGGTATTCTGACAGTACGTGGCGGTATGACATCACACGCTGCCGTTGTTGCTCGTGGAATGGGTAAATGCTGTGTATCCGGATGCGGCGACATTGTAATGGATGAAGCGAATAAGAAGTTCACACTTGGCGGAAAAGAATATCATGAAGGAGACTCAATTTCTCTTGATGGTTCCACAGGTAATATCTATGACGGATTAATTCCGACAGTAGATGCTGAGATTGCTGGTGAATTTGAAAGAATCATGGGTTGGGCTGACAAGTACAGAACAATGAAGGTTCGTACAAATGCAGATACACCGGAAGATGCTAAAAAAGCACGTGAGCTGGGAGCAGAAGGTATCGGTCTTTGCCGTACAGAGCATATGTTCTTCGAAGGCCACAGAATCGATGCATTCCGTGAAATGATTTGTTCAGATACAGTAGAAGAAAGAGAAGCAGCACTGGAGAAGATTCTTCCGGTACAGCAGGGAGATTTCGAAGCGTTGTATGAAGCTCTGGAAGGAAACCCGGTAACAATCCGTTTCTTAGACCCACCGCTTCATGAGTTTGTTCCTACAGAAGAAGCTGACATCAAGAAACTGGCTGATGCTCAGGGCAAAACTGTAGAGCAGATTAAAGCAATCATTGATTCTCTTCATGAATTCAACCCAATGATGGGACATCGTGGATGCCGTCTGGCTGTAACATATCCGGAGATTGCAAAAATGCAGACAAGAGCTATTATCCGTGCAGCTATCAACGTAAAGAATGCACACGCTGACTGGAATGTTTGCCCGGAAATCATGATTCCGTTGATTGGTGATATCAAAGAGTTCAAGTTTGTAAAGAATATTGTTGTTGAGACAGCAGATGCTGAAATCGCAGCAGCAGGAAGCAGCATTAAGTATGAAGTGGGAACAATGATTGAAATCCCAAGAGCAGCACTTACAGCTGATGAGATTGCAAAAGAAGCTGATTTCTTCTGCTTCGGAACAAACGATTTGACACAGATGACATTCGGATTCTCACGTGATGATGCTGGTAAGTTCTTAGATGCATACTATGATACTAAGATTTTTGAAAATGACCCATTTGCAAAACTTGACCAGGTAGGGGTAGGCAAGCTGATGAAAATGGCAGTCAGCTTAGGAAAACCAGCTAATCCTGAACTGCACGTAGGTATTTGCGGCGAGCATGGTGGAGACCCAAGTTCTGTAGAATTCTGCAACGCACTTGGACTGGATTATGTATCCTGCTCACCATTCCGTGTTCCGATTGCAAGACTGGCAGCAGCACAGGCAGCTATCAAGAGTAAATAAGAGTTTTCTTTCCTTTCAATTATTGCTTAGCTTTGAGTAGGCAGTTGTGTATTGAAAGACTGGCGACAATATGTTAGATAGAAATCAACGGTGAAATATCCCTATAAAGTGTTTATCGACCTTGATTGAGTACAATATGATAAGCGCATCATTAGAAATAATGATGTGCTTATTTTTTATATACAGAATTGTTACTGATGTAAAAAAGGCTTATAATGAAAAGAAGAGTAAACGGAATTTTCACTAAATTTAAGAAGGTGAGGGTGTGAGTAAAAAACGAAAAGGAATCCCTTATCTTATTTTATTTCTTCATCTATTAAATACACCTGCATATGAACTTTTCTGGCTTAATGCTAAAAATGCGGGATTAGCTTCATTTATTAATATATAGAGGTGTGTAGAAATGAAAGCAATAACACTATGGCAGCCGTGGGCATCTTTACTGGCCTGTCGTGTAATAGAATATGAAACAAGGTCATGGGCTGCAAAATATCGCGGACCAATGGCGATTCATGCAGCAGCCAGTGGACCTAAAAATGTGCCATATCAAATGTCCGGCACTATTACCTCAATTCTCGGGGCAGATAATCAACTGGATTATTCAAGGGGAGTTGTAATTGCAATGGCTGATTTGGTTGCCTGCCATGAGATGGAAAAGGATGATTTTGAAAATATTGGATTCTGGCACAGCAATAATGGTACACGGAAATTTCATGCCGTTAGCGAACAACAGGAATCATTCTTCGTCCGCACCATAATTTGATGATATTGTCTGTTGTAACTTATGCACAAAAAATAAGAGCGTTTATTACAAATAATATACAAAAATTAGGTTTGCTGGGAGAAAAACGCAATAAACAATTGACAATTATGTTAGAGAAGAGCATAATGTGAGCAAGGTTGTAATACAGCTGACAGCTGACAGCAATCAAGTGGGTTTCCCGGGAAAAGCTCAGGATTGTGATATCATCAACAAGTAAGAAAATGGAGGCGTAAAATGAAGTATAGTAAAGAACTGGTGCAGGAGCTTGAGAATAAGGCGAAAGCACTGCGGAAAGATGTAATCGTAAGTATGGGAGTTGGTGTGGCCGGTCATATTGGAGGATCAAATTCCTCGGCTGATATTGTAGCAGCCCTGTATTTCTATAAAATGAAATATGATCCGGCTAATCCGAAAATGGAAGACAGAGACAGGTTTTTGTTAAGCAAAGGGCATGTGGCAATTCTTCAATATGCAGCATTAGCTGAAGCTGGTTTTTTCCCGGTTGAGGACTTAAAAACGACTAAGGATATTGGCTCCCATCTGCAGGGGCATCCGGATGTATTGAAAACGCCCGGAATTGAAGCAGGAACCGGTTCACTGGGCCAGGGATTATCAATCGGTCTGGGAATGGCTTTGGGAATGAAGTTAGATAAAATTAATCGTAAGGTATATGTACTTATTGGTGACGGAGAGACTGGAGAAGGACAGATATGGGAAGCCGCATTGGCCGCGAGTCACTACAAAGCAGATAATTTGATAGCAATTGTAGACCGTAATGGCCTTCAGGCAAATGGAAAGACCGAAGACCGTATGAATTCAGCCTGCTTAGAAGAGAAGTGGAAGAGCTTTGGATGGGAAGTTATCAATATTAATGGTCATAACATGGAGGAAATTCTGCAAGCCTTGGATGAGGCAGATGAGATGAAAGGAAAACCCACTGTGATTATTGCGGATACGGTGAAAGGGCAGGGGGTAAGTTTTGCAGAAAACGTAGTTAGTTTCCATAACAGTCCTCTGACAGAAGAGCAGTATCAGCAGGCATTACAGGAATTAATCTAAATGGAGGAATGAAAAATGGGTTATACAAATCAAAGGATCGCTTATGGCAATACATTAGTAGAATTGGGAAAAGAAAACAAAGAAATCGTAGTGTTGGATGCAGATCTGGGAGGTTCTACAATGGGGAAAATGTTTGAAGCAGAGTTCCCCGAGCGCCATTTTGAAGCGGGTATAGCAGAAGCAAATATGACTTCTATGGCAGCAGGGCTTGCACAAACAGGGAAGATTCCCTTTACAAATTCTTTTGCTGTGTTTTCAGGCGGAAGAGCTTATGACCAGATACGGCAAACAATTGCGATTGGAAAGTTGAATGTAAAGATATGCGGTTCATCTTCAGGTATGTCTGATTTTGGAGATGGGGCAACGCATCAGGCAATAGAAGATATTGCAATTATGAGGGCTATTCCTAACATGACAGTCTTGTGTCCGGCAGATGCAAATGAAACGGCAGAGGCAGTAAAAGCAATGGTAAAGGTGCATGGCCCATGTTACATAAGACTAAACCGGAATGATTATGAAAATGTTACAGAAGAAGGAAAGACATTTGAAATAGGTAAACCTTCGGTACTTAGAGAGGGAAGTGATGCAGCGGTTTGCGCAACAGGTTATATGACAGGACTTGCACTGGAAGCAGCAGAAAAATTAGAGGGGAGGATTTCTGTAAAAGTAATTAATGTTGCTACGATAAAACCACTGGATGAAGAGGCACTGAAAAAAGCAATCGGAGACTGTAAAGCTATTGTGACAGCAGAGGAACATAGTATTGTGGGCGGATTAGGCAGTGCCGTGGCAGAAGTACTCAGGCGGGATACAAGACCAATTGAATTTGTAGGAGTAAATGACACATTCGGATGCAGCGCACACTCTTATAAGGATGTTTTAAAATGTCATGGTTTAACGACAGAGCACATTGTGGAGGCAATTGAACAAATAATCTAAAATCAGGAGGAAGGAAAAATGAAGCTAGGATTTATCGGACTTGGAATTATGGGAAAACCAATGGTGAAAAACCTTTTGAAAGCGGGGCATGAGGTCATTGTATATGATGTGATTCAATCGAACGTGGATCAGGCGGTAGCTGAGGGAGCAAATCCGGCGAATTCTTCGAAAGAAGTTGCAGAGCAGTGTAAGCTTGTAATTACTATGCTGCCAAATTCTCCCCATGTCAAAAGTGTAGTTATGGGAGAAAACGGAGTGCTCGACGGAGCACAGCCTGGGACTATACTTGTTGATATGAGTTCCATTGCACCACAGGCATCCCAGGAAATCTGCAAAGCTTGCGGGGAAAAGGGGATAAAGATGATTGACGCTCCGGTTTCCGGCGGCGAACCGAAAGCAGTTGATGGAACCTTATCCATTATGGTGGGCGGCGATGAAGAGGTATTTAAAGAAGTGTACGATATATTGATGGTAATGGGAGGCAGTGCGGTCCATTGTGGAGACATCGGAGCCGGAAATACAACAAAGCTGGCAAATCAAATTATAGTTGCTTTAAATATAGCGGCGGTGTCAGAAGCATTTATGCTCAGCACAAAAGCAGGGGTGAATCCGATAAAAGTATTTGATGCAATCAAAGGGGGTCTTGCAGGTTCTACGGTTATGAACGCAAAAGTACCAATGA
Source organism: Faecalicatena contorta (assembly GCF_003149105.1). Classification (GTDB taxonomy): domain Bacteria; phylum Bacillota; class Clostridia; order Lachnospirales; family Lachnospiraceae; genus Muricomes; species Muricomes contortus_C. The sequence continues at coordinate 454,888 of NZ_QGDS01000002.1, forward strand.
TTACAGAAGGCAACTTTGAACCAGGTTTCAAAATCAATCTTCATATCAAAGATCTTAATAATGCGCTTGAAACCGGACACAATGTAGGCGCTCCTTTGCCACTGGCATCTCAGGTTATGGAAATGCTTCAAACCTTAAAAGCAGATGGTCTGGGAGATAAAGATCACAGTGCAATTGCAAAATATTATGAAAAAGTAGCAGATGCTGAAATTAGAAAGTAAAACTCATAAGCTGAGGAGCAGGGAGGTAGTGTATGGATTTAGGGACAAAATTGATTATTAACCTGGTAATAGCCATTGCCATAATTTTAGTATGTATCATGCTGTTTAAAGTCAATGCAACCATTGCTTTGATTCTGGCCAGTATATATATGGGCGTTGCGTCCGGGATTGAAGTATTGGAAACCATCACATTGATTGGCGATGGGTTCGGCAGTATGATGGCCAGTATGGGACTGCCAATAGGATTGGGGGTTATTCTTGGACAATTACTTTCAGATAGTGGAGGGGCAAATGTAATTGCTGAAACGATTGTCCGAAAGTTTCCGGCAGAAAAATCGCTTTATGCACTGGCTTTTACGGGGTTTATACTTTCAATCCCAGTATTCTTTGACGTGACTTTTATCATTCTGATACCAATCGGCATCGCCATTGCCAGACAGATTAATAAACCAATGGCATACATAACCGGTGTTTTGACCGCAGGTGCAACGACTGCACATTGTATTGTTCCACCGACGCCCAATCCGTTAGCGGCTCCGGATATTCTCGGATTTGATCTGGGAGAAATGGTAATTGCAGGACTTATATTTGGAATCATTACAGTTCTGGGAACCGTATTCATTTATACCAAAATCCATGACAGGGGAATTTGGAATAATGAAAAAGATATTAACCATTCTTCAACTGTTGTAGAAGAGCTGGAAGCAGCTGCGGCAAAAAATGATGAACAACGGCCTGGATTTTGGGTATCTCTGATTCCGATTTTCTTTCCAATCATATGTATTCTGTCAGGAACAGTAGCGAGCGCGGTGGTAGGAGAAGAGAATGTTCCATTAATCTGCCAGGTTTTAGGGACAAAAATAGTAGCCTTATTGACAGGAGCGCTTGCGGCCTATATCGTAGGATATAAATATATTGGAAAAGAAAAAATCGAGGACTCTTGCGGCGAAGCGTTAAAGGCAGCAGGTGTGGTACTTTTAATCACAGGGGCGGGCGGTTCTTTTGGAACTGTAATCAAGGCAACGGATATTGGAACGGTATTAGTAGACAAATTAGGAATTGACAACAGCTCTAAAATTGCTATATTGTTCCTGGCATTTTTCATTGGATTTATCTTCCGTGTTGCACAAGGATCAGGAACGGTTGCAGGTATTACATCAATGACGATTATGGCAACAATTTCGGGAACTGTAGCACTTCATCCGGTCTATATTGCTATGGCGTGTCTGTCAGGCGGGAACAGCGTAGGGCATGTAAATGACAGCGGATTCTGGGTTGCAACAAATCTTTCGGGATTGAGTGTAACCGGAGGCTTGAAAACGTATACACTTGCGTCATTTATATCAGCAGTTTTTATTTTCTTAATCGCTCTGGCAGGTGCAGTAATATTACCAATGGCTTAAATGAAAGGGAAGCAGGTGAAAAAGATGAAAGCATTACGATATTTAGGGGAAAGACAACTTGAGATACAGGAAGTGGAAAAACCTGTTCCGCAAAAGGGCGAGGTATTGCTGCGGGTGAAAGCATGTGGAATCTGCGGCAGTGATGTTCACGGGTATCTGGGCCTGACCGGAAGAAGACTGCCCCCCATGACAATGGGACACGAATTTGCGGCAGAGGTAGAAGCGCTGGGAGAAGGTGTTACCAAATTTAAAGTTGGTGACGGTGTAATTCCACAACCCATCAACTTTTGCGGAGAATGTGAAAATTGTAAGCAAGGTCTTACGAACATGTGCCTGAACAAGAAATTTTTTGGGGTTTTAGATGTGGATGGCGCAATGGCAGAATACGTAGCTGTTCCAGAGAAGCTTCTTTATAAATTGCCTGATAATATTTCATATAAAATAGGAGCTCTGACAGAGCCTTATGCTGTGGCTTATGGTGCGGTAAAAAAGAGCGGCGATCTGGCAGGAAAGAATGTTTTGATAATCGGAGCAGGTACAATCGGACTTTGTATTTTGCAATTAGTAAAGTTAAAAAATCCTGCAAAAATTATAGTATCTGATCTAAGTAATTCAAGGCTGGATGCGGCAAAAGAATTTGGAGCAGATGAAGTTGTCAATCCAGGTATTGAAGATGCTATGACAGCAATTGAAAATTATACGGATGGCCATATGATAGATGTGTCTATTGAAGCTGTTGGTGTACAGGCAACTGCAAATCAGTCTATTAAATGCCTTAGGATAGGCGGTGCGGCAGTTTGGGTCGGAATGTCCCAAAAAGAGATGCAGATTAATATGCAGGATATTGTATGTTTTGCAAGAAAGATATTAGGTTCCTTTAATTATACCCATCAGGAATTTGGCGAAGTGGCAGAGATTATTGGGGCTGGGAAATTGAACGCGGAAAAATTGATTTCTAAAGTCATACCATTGGAGGAAACAATGCAGGCGATGGAGGACCTTCATCAGAAGCCAGATGAATATATCAAAATTATAATTGAACCATAAAAAGGAGGACTATATGAGATTTGGCTGTTGTTTGAATATGGTCGCATCTTATACGGATGGAACAGGGATTGAACACATAGAAAAACTGGCAGAGCTGGGATATGAATATGCAGAACTTCCATTGGCGGAGATGATGATGCTTTCTGAAGAGAAATTCAATAATCTAAAAAAACGTGTGCAGGATTCCGGAATTGCATGTGAGGTATGTAACAACTTTTTCCCAAAGACGATGCGATTGACCGGAGAAGAAGTACATATGGATATGATTTTGACATATGCAGAAAAAGCACTGGACAGGGCGCATGAACTGGGTGTTAGATATGTAGTGTTTGGAAGCGGACCAGCTAAAAATGTGCCTGAAGGCTACTCTTTAGAGAATGGATATCAGCAAGTGGTAAATTTACTGAAACAAGTGGGAGAAATTGCCCGAAACAGAGGCATCACCATTGTAATCGAGCCGCTCCGAAAGGCTGAATGCAATTTAATCAATACATTTAAAGAAGGCTGCGGATTGGCTGCGGACGTAAATCATGAATGTGTAAAAGTACTGGTTGACTTTTATCACCTGTCAGAAGAAAAGGAACCTCTTACAAATATTTTAGAAAATGGCAAACAATTTCTGCGGCATGTACACTTTGCAAACCCTAATGGCAGGGTATACCCGGAGAGTATGGTAGAAGCAGACTACCAAGCATTTTTTGCCGCACTGAGGGAGATAGAATACAATGAAAGAATCAGCTGTGAGGCATACTGTGAGAATTTTGCCTTGAGTGCTTCTAAAACGCTTAAAGTTTTCCGGGAAAATGCATAGTAAGCATGTGGAGAAGGACCTGTTTTTAACAGGTTCTTCTTTTGAGAAAAGAAGCAAAAATTCCTTCCTATGTATGGAAACAACAGTTGCAGTCGACATTAATTTTGGGGCATGTTATAATATCAAAGTAAATAGGATGAGGTGTACTACCGACATCTGCTGCAGGGAGAAGTGAGCAATGAAAATACAACCAATACAAAAAGTAAATGTGGGTGAACAAGTCTTTCAACAGATGAAAAAGCAACTGATAACCGGTGAATGGAAGCCAGGAGATAAGCTTCCTTCAGAAAATGAACTTGCGGATTTGTTTAATGTCAGCCGTATTACAATCAGGCAGGCTTTGCAGAAATTAAGTGCATTAGATTTGGTTGAAACAAGACTTGGAGAAGGTTCGTTTGTCAAAGAGATTGAGGTAGAGCGGAGTTTAAATGAACTGATTCCCACAATGTATTTAGGCGGGCAGTCTCAGTCTCAGGTAATTGAATTTCGTGAAATCATTGATTCTGAGAGCGCGCGGCTTGCGGCTAAGAGAGCAGAAAAAGAGGATATCGAAGAGCTTAGAGCTTTGGTGGGCGAAATGAAAAGAGCGCAGAAGAATGAAGATAATAAAGGTTATGCAAAGTCAGATTTAGCATTTCACATTAAAATTGGTGAAATGACGAAGAATCCTTTAATTATTAAGACAAATTCAATTCTCCGGGATATTCTTGAGGAATCAATGGATGATGTTATCAGGAAGATGGGATTTGAGCCGGGAATTTACTACCATGAAAAGATTTTGGGTGCTATAGAAAATGGAGAAGCATCATTAGCGATGAAATTAATGCGTGAGCATATTAGCAAAAATGAATCCTATTTTGAGGAAGAAAATAAATAATATTATAGAGTGTACTTCTTGAACTTCTAATGTTGAAGAAGGTATGATTTGCCTGCTCCGAAAAAGAGAGGAGATAAAACATGAGATTGGAAACAGAAAGACTAATCCTTCGATCCTGGCAGGAAGAGGATGCCGGGGATTTATATGAATATGCGAAGGACCCGCAGGTAGGCCCGATTGCAGGGTGGCCGCCGCATACCAGTGTGGAAAACAGCCGTGAGATTATAAAGGAGGTGCTGTCAGCGGAGGAAACTTATGCGGTTGTTTTGAAAGAGGAACAGAAAGCTGTCGGCAGCATCGGCCTGATGACTGGCTCCGCCAGTAATCTTGACATACCCGATGAAGAGGGGGAAATTGGTTATTGGATTGGCGTTCCATTCTGGGGACAGGGACTGATCCCCGAGGCAGTAGGAGAAATGCTGCGGCACGGCTTTGAAGATTTGCATTTGGAGAAAATCTGGTGCGGCTATTTTGATGGAAATACAAAATCTAAAAGGGTGCAGGAAAAATGCGGATTTGTGTATCATCATACCAATGAAAATATTCACTGGGAGCTGATGGATGATATCAGAACGGAGCATGTGACCTGTATGACGAAAGAACAATGGGTGAAAATGCAGTAAGGATGGTGAAAATCTGATATGAATGAAAGTATTTTAATCGTAGATGATGAAAAAGAAATAGCCGATTTAATTGAAGTTTATTTGAAAAATGATGGTTATACTGTATATAAGCTCTATAATGGCGTTGAAGCACTAAAATGTATTGAGTCTACAAAACTTGATATGGCAATTTTAGATGTTATGCTTCCGGATATTGACGGGTTTCATATCTGCCAGAAAATTCGTGAAAAGTATTTTTTCCCTATTATTATGCTGACTGCAAAGGTTGAGGATGCGGACAAGATTATGGGGCTTACTATTGGGGCTGACGATTATATAACAAAACCGTTTAATCCATTGGAGGTTGTGGCAAGGGTAAAAACTCAGCTGCGGCGTTACATGAAATATAACGGGAATAATGAAGAAGCTGCTGTATCCATCAAAGAGTATGATTTGAAAGGCTTGATTATAAATAAGGATACGCATAAATGCACTTTGTTCGGAAAAGAACTTAAACTCACTCCGATTGAGTTCTCCATTCTTTGGTATTTATGTGAACATCAAGGCAGTGTCGTTTCTTCAGAAGAACTGTTTGAAGCAGTATGGGGCGAAAAATATCTTGATAACAATAATACTGTTATGGCTCATATTGGACGGCTGCGTGAAAAAATGAATGAACCTGCAAAAAAACCTAAATTTATTAAAACGGTATGGGGAGTTGGATATACAATTGAAAAGTAAAATACCAAAAGGCAACGGTGATTATCGACAGTTGCAAACAAAACTATTTGCCCGGACAATCAGCATGGTGTTCGGTTCCATTGTGACAATTTGGTTTCTTTATACGGTTATACTGCGCGGAAATTTTGCAAACTGGATGGTTGCATTATTTCAACATGTATTTCGTATGGATTACATCAACGCTCTGAATTTATATCGGCAGACCTTTCGTAACTATATGGAGATTGTTTTCTTTATTGCAATAGCAATGATGTTCTTTTTAATATTCCATTTCTATTTAAAATGGTTTACCGGGTATTTCGGAGAAATCAACAAGGGAATTGATGCACTAATTAAAGAGAATACTGATGAAATAAGTCTGTCGCCGGAGTTGGCAGCCACAGAAAAAAAGATAAATACGATTAAACACACTCTTGAAAAACGAAAAATTGACACACAGTTAGCGGAGAAACGGAAAAACGATCTTGTTGTGTATCTTGCCCACGACTTAAAAACTCCATTGACATCAATCATAGGCTATTTAACTCTGCTGCGTGATGAAGACAAAATATCAGAAGAACTTAGGCAAAAGTATTTGGGTATTTCATTAGATAAAGCAGAGCGGCTTGAGGATTTAATAAATGAGTTTTTTGAAATTACAAGATTTAATCTTTCAGACATCACACTTCAATATAGCAAGGTAAATTTAACCCGCCTGCTTGAACAACTTGTATTTGAGTTCAAACCAATGTTATTAGATAAAGACTTGAAATGTAATCTCAGCTCAGAACATAATTTGATGTTGGTATGTGATGTGGACAAAATGCAGCGTGTGTTGGATAATCTTTTGCGCAATGCCGTATTTTACAGTTTTGAAAATAGTACCATTGAAATTAATGTTATACAGGATGAGAACAAAACAACGATTAAGTTTATAAATCACGGCAATACAATTCCTAAGGAAAAACTTGAACGGATTTTTGAACAATTCTATCGTCTTGACACATCCCGCGGCTCTAACAATGGCGGCGCGGGTCTCGGATTGGCCATTGCAAAAGAGATTGTAAATCTTCACAATGGAACTATTGCGGCAAAAAGTAAAAATGAAGTTATTGAATTTGATGTGACAATCCCGTCTCCGTAGGAAAATCGTAAGAATTTACGGACAAAAATATAAGAAAATAGTTAGCGCGAACGAAAAAAAGCACTCTTGAGTTTTGATACAATTTTTGTGTCAGAGCAAGAGTGTTTTTTATATGTAGAAGCAAAGGAGACTAAAAATGCAAAAGAAAAGAATAGCTGTAATCTTTGGAGGTTGTTCGACTGAATACAAAGTATCATTAGAGTCGGCGTTCTCTGTTCTTAAAAGTTTAGATACTTCAAAATATGATATTGTTCCTATTGGTATAACAAGACAAGGTGATTGGTATCGTTACAACGGCAATTGTAATAATATCAAAGACAACACGTGGAGTAATGATTCCCGAAATCTTATTCCTATTGCCGTTTCTCAAAGCCGGGAATCAGGCGGAATTATAGAGTTTTGTAAAAAGGAGAATAAAGTAACAACGATAGATTTGGTTTTTCCTGTATTGCATGGGAAAAATGGTGAAGATGGTACGGTTCAGGGGCTATTTGAATTAGCAGGTATACAGATTATTGGGTGTAATACATTATCGTCCGCTTTGTGTATGGATAAAGATATGGCACACAGAGTCGTTCGTACAGCAGGGATTTCTGTTCCAAAGTCAATTATGCTTGGTCAATCAATGAGAGCAGAATTGTTTCATTTATCAAAAGGCCTGACGTATCCCCTTTTTATAAAACCGGTCCGGGCAGGCTCATCATTTGGTATTACCAAAATCTACAGGGAAGCTGAATTGCAGGCAGCAGTTGAACTTGCGTTTGAACACGATGACAGAGTCCTTATTGAAGAAAACATTGATGGTTTTGAGGTCGGTTGTGCAGTCCAGGGAAAAGAGAACTTAATTGTGGGCAGAGTGGATGAAATAGAACTGACTGATGGCTTTTTTGATTATACAGAAAAGTACACATTGAAAAATTCTAAGATTTATATGCCAGCCAGAATTGATGCCATGTGTGAGAAGCAGATACGAGAGACAGCAATGGCAATCTATCAGACACTGGGGTGTTCTGGTTTTGCCAGAGTAGATATGTTTTTAACTCCATCTGGAGAAATCGTATTTAACGAGGTAAATACAATCCCTGGATTTACTTCACATAGCCGGTATCCTAATATGATGAAAGGCATTGGATTGTCCTTTGAAGAAATGTTGGACAAGCTGATAGGGTTGTACTTGTAATGATGAAGAATATCACACTGTCAAAAGAAAAAGTCCATTTTGGTAATTTGCTTCTTGTAAATGCGAAGTTCCCAATGCAAGTTATGAATGAAAACGAACTAATGCCCGTAATGGCAAAGTTCCCTGATGTCCTTTTGAAGCGTGAAGCTGGAAATATTCTGAAAATGATTTTTGAAAAAAGCAGCTATTCGAATAAGATTATTCCTGTAAGTGGATACCGTTCGGCGAGAGAACAAATGGATATATATAAAACATCACTACGAGATAGTGGTGAGGATTTTACACGGAAATTCGTAGCACTTCCAGATCAGAGTGAACACCAGACAGGGCTTGCTATCGATTTGGCTCTGAAAAAAGAGGTTATAGATTTTATTTGTCCGGAGTTTCCGTATGATGGCGTTTGTGATGAATTTCGTAAGTCTGCTCCCGGATATGGATTTATAGAGCGTTATCCAAATGGAAAAGAGCAAATAACAGGAATTGCCCACGAGCCGTGGCACTTTCGCTATGTGGGCTATCCACATTCCGAAATTATGACCGAAAACAACTTTACATTAGAGGAATACATTGAGTTTATAAAACAATTTCTGTGGAAAAGCAACCATCTGAAAATGCACAGGAATGGAAAAAGTATCGAAGTATTTTATGCTGCAGCAGAAGCAACGGGAATAACAACAATTACATTACCAGAAAAAACAGTCTATCAAGTGTCAGGAAACAATACGGATGGCTTTATCGTGACGCTATGGGGGGACAAAAAATGAAAAGCAGCAAGGCAAAACCTTATATCACAGATGATGAGAGGGCCTGGATAGAAATTGATTTGAATAATTTAAAACATAATGTAAAAATATTAAGAAACGCAATGCACTCAAATTGTGAGTTGATGGCTGTTGTAAAAGCGGAAGCCTATGGTCACGGAATGTACCAGATAGCAGCATATATGAATCAGATTGGAGTAAAAACATTCGCAGTGGCGACTATTGATGAAGGCATCCAATTACGCCGTTATGATATTTTAGGTGAAATACTGATTCTTGGATACACAAGTCCTGCACGGGCAGGGGAACTTCAGAAATATGAGCTTACACAAACACTAATAGATTATGATTATGCTCTGCTTCTGAATAAACAAAACTACAATATTAAAGCTCACATTAAAGTGGATACGGGGATGCACAGACTTGGATTTGATAAAGCTGATACGGAAAAAATCACCAGTGTTTTTGGAATGAAGCATATTGAAATATGTGGCATCTACACTCATTTATGTGTTTCTGACAGCCTTGATAAGGAGGACATCCGTTTTACTAACATACAAATTGATAGTTTCTATGAACTCCTTGAGAAGTTGAAGAAAAAACACATAGAACTGCCTAAAACACATATTCAAAGCAGTTATGGGCTTTTGAATTATCCGGAGCTGAAATGTGATTATGTGAGGACAGGTGTTTTGCTGTATGGTGTATTAAGTTCTCCTAATGATAAAACAAAGCTGCATCTTGATTTGCGGCCTGTGCTTTCCCTGAAATCAAAGGTGGTTTTATTAAGAGTAATTAAAAAGGGTGAAAGTGTTGGCTATGGCAGAGCATTTATTGCTGACAAGAATCGTTTAATTGCCATATTACCAATTGGATATGCAGATGGTTTTCCAAGAAACTTATCCTGCCAAAAGAGCCATGTACTTATCAATGGACATCAGGCACCTGTTGTTGGTAAAATTTGTATGGATCAGCTTGCAGTTGATGTTACCGATATTCCTAATATTGCAATTGGCATGGAAGCAACACTAATTGGCAAAGATGAAATTGCCGCACCAGTTGTTGCTGACAATTCTGGAAGTATAACAAATGAACTTTTGTGCCGTTTGGGGCAGAGATTAAAAGTTATTACAACAGATTTGGACGGAAAATATTAATTGTAGGCCAAAGAACAATGCGGGAAATGCAATGACGGAAAATAGATTAAAATATAGACAAAAACAGAAGAAGAATTTTGTCTAGGATTAACAAAATATACGGCTGGGATAAAAAGGGGATTGACGATGCCGATTCGTTGATGTTAATATGTTCTCAAAGAGGAAAACCTTTTCCTATAGTTTTCCTTAAAATGGAATAAGGAGGCTTATATGGCGATTACGATAGCAGATATCGCAAGGGAGGCAGGAGTGTCTATTTCTACTGTTTCCAGAGTCATGAATAATACGAAGCCGGTAAGTCCTGAATTAAGAGAACGGGTATACGAGATTATTGAAAAGAACCATTTTAAACCTAATGCGTTGGCCCAGGGGCTGATTACCAAGAAAACCAATATAGTCGGAGTGGTAATTCCAGATATTTCGAACCCAGTATTTGGGGCTTTGACAAAAGGAATCAACAGCGTCTGTACAAAAAAAGGATATACAATTATGGTATGCGAATCCGGTGGTGAACAGGAGCAGGAAATGAAGCTTTTGGATGTACTGGAGGACAAGCAGACAGATGGTGTTTTGTTTGCAGGCGTTGACATAAACCAGGTACTTGTTGATGCGATGCTTAAGAAACAGTATCCGGTTGTATTAGTCACTCAAGAGTCAGCAGTAGAAGAGAATGTGATAGATACTGTGACACATGATAATGTTCGGGCTGTGTATGATGCAACAAAGTTTCTGCTGGATAATGGACATGAAAGAATCGCCTATCTGGGCGGGCCGAAACATGACTTTTCTTCAGGAAAGAAGCGCTTGAAAGGGTACCGTATGGCACTGGAAGAAGCCGGGATTACAGTTCCTGATTCCTATATTGAGCAGGGAGAATTTTCTTTCCAGTCCGGTTATGAAGGAATGAAACGGTTATACGAGGAAAATAGTATTCTTCCGACTGCTGTAGTGGCAGGAAGTGATTTGATTGCCATTGGCGGTATTCAGTTTTTAAATAGTGTAGGTGTGAGCGTTCCTGATGAGATATCCATTATCGGATTTGATGATTTGGATTTTGCTACATGTTTAAGGCCGGAGCTTTCTACTGTCAGAATTCCTTATTTTGCTGAAGGTGAGAAAGCTGCAAAAGAATTGATTAAGTTCATGACAGGAAGCAAGGAGAAAGCAGCGACACACTATGTACCCCATAAGATTATCCGAAGGGGCACGACCAGAGCAAAAAGCAAATAAGCAGAAAGCTTTTCAAAGCAGTTATATAGGAGCTGATATAAATCAGCTCTTTCAAAAATCAACACGGGAAAAAGTTTTCCTATCTAAATAAACGAAGAACTCACGTATTATATTTTCCAGGCTGGGAAATATATACATTTTAAAGAGGATATTCGTTATTTTTAATAACATTCAGGAAAACGATTTCCTGAATTACAATGTGCTTTCACCCGTAAGGGGAATGCGATAAATTATACATCCTAAAGGAGGAAAAGTAGTATGAAGAAAAGAATGAAACAAGTCATTGCAGGCACTATGGCAGCATTGATGATGGCATCATTGGCAGGATGCTCCGGGAAAAGCCAGTCTTCCGGTGGTTCAGATTCATCAGACGAGAAGATTACCTTGAAATTTTCGTTTGATCAGGGTGTTGGAGAGCCGACACAGAAAATCGTAGACAACTTTAATAAGAGTCAGGATAAGATTACAGTTGAGACTGTTCTCCTTCCTCAGGATGCAAATCAGGTTCATGATGATTTTGTGAATAAATTGGCATCCGAAGATACCAGTGTTGATATTATGGGACTGGATGTTGTATATATTGCGGAGTTTGCATCTGCAGGCTGGCTGATGGATTTGAGCGATGCACTTGATTCTTCCATTACAGATACAATGCTGGAAGGAACAGTGGCAGGAGCTACTTATGATGGGAAATTAGTGGCAGCACCATGGTTCACTAATTCAAGTGTGCTGTTCTACCGCCAGGATGTGTTAGACCAGCTGGGAGCGGAAGTTCCTGATACTTATGAAGGATGGATGGAGCTTGCGGACAAAGCTGTTGGCATTAATGGTGTAGAATATGGTGCAGATTTTCAGGCAGCTCAGTCTGAGGCGCTGGTGTGCAACTGGGTAGAGTATGTATGGAATAACGGCGGAGAAATCCTGGATAAAGACGGAGCTCCGGTCATCAATACGGATAACAATGTGGAAGCAACAAATATTATGAAAACTCTGGTTGATAAGTATGCCCCATCAGGTATAACCACTTATACAGAGACAGAGAGTGAGCAAGTATTTAAAGAAGGCAAGTGCCTGTTTATCCGCGACTGGTCAGGCTTTTGGTCAAGCGGACAGGACGAAGGTTCTAAAGTAACAGGACTGATTGGTGCGACAACACTGCCGATTGGACCAAAGGGTGAGGAGCCACACTCTTGCCTGGGCGGACTTGACCTGGTTGTAAATAATGCAATCAGTGATACACAGAAGGAAGCGGCAGTGGAGTTCATTAAGTACATGGTAAGTGCTGATACACAGAAAGAAATGACCTTGATTTCTTCACAGCCGCCTGTTGTAAAGTCTGTATATACAGATACGGAAATTCTGGAAGAAATTCCATTCTATGAAAACTTTTACGGTGTAATCCAGGGCGGAAAATCCAGACCTCAGTCACCACAGTATGCAAAGGTTTCAGATGCAATCCAGAGAAACATCCATCAGGCATTGACGGGTGAAATGGAAGTGCAGGAGGCACTTGATAAATTGCAGACGGAAGTAGAAGAATTAAGCAAGTAATGTAGGCCGAGAGATGTTGTAAAATAGTAACTGTTCTGAACAGATACGTAAAATGCAAATATCTTGAAGAAGGGCACTGGATTTTAGGATTGCATTATTCACAATCCTAAAATCCAGTGTATGCCTTGTAAGGGAGAACAATTTTGCAACATCTCTTTTTTAAGAAGTAAGGAGGCAATCATGACAGGTAAAAAGAAAAGAAATGGCTCTCTCGAAAAGACAGAAAGCAGAGATGCCTGGATTATGATGGTGCCTGCCATCACAGTATTGCTGTTAGTTGCAGTGTACCCGATCCTCAGGACGTTTTGGCTGAGCCTTCATGAGATGGTCCTGACAGACCCCGGGACTGGTTATCCATTTATTGGACTTGAAAATTATGTGAAAATATTCAGTGATAAAAGAGCATTAACATCTATTATATTTACTTTGAAATTTACAATTACCACCGTATCCCTAGAACTTTTGATTGGATTTACGGCGGCATTGATTATGAATAAAGCGTTCAGGGGAAAAGGTCTTGTGAGGGCGGCAATTCTAATTCCATGGGCAATTCCTACATCTGTATCTGCTTTGATGTGGAAATTTATTTATAACGACCAGTATGGACTGTTCAATGATATTTTATATAAATTTGGAATCATCGACAGTTATAAGGCATGGCTGAGTACTGCCGACGGGGCGTTTATGGCACTGGTTATCACTGATGTATGGAAGACAGCTCCTTACATGGCACTGCTGATATTGGCAGGACTTCAAATGGTATCAGAAGACTTATATGAAGCTGCAAAAATTGACGGGGCAAATGTGTTCCAGAGGTTCCGTTATGTGACACTTCCAAGTGTTAAGAGTACTGTGCTTGTGGCACTTCTTTTCCGTACATTGGATGCATTCCGTGTATTTGATTTGGTTGCAGTTATGACAGGCGGCGCAAATGGAACAGAAAGTGTATCAATTTATGCATACAATAATCTGATGAAATTTTTAGACTTTGGGTATGGCTCGGCTATGGCGGTGCTGATATTCATTATCGTGTTCATCATTAGTCTCTTGTACATGAGAGTGTTGGGTAATCAGATTACGGATATGTAAGAAAGAGAGGCGAAAGATGAGTAAAAAAACATCACATATCATCAGACAGGTATTGTTCTATGCTTTTGTTATTCTCTTTGTAGGCTTGATTGTCCTGCCCTTTATATGGCAGTTTCTCACATCAATCAAACCCATGTCGGAAATATCTGCAATTCCGGCAAAATGGATTCCAAGCGAGATTAATATCCAGTTTTACTTCAATGTATTTGAAAAGCATCCATTTGCAAGATACTTATTAAATAGTTTTATTGTGGCAGTCACCACCACAATCCTGAGCATCCTCATCGGGGCATCTGCAGCATATGCACTGGCACGTCTGAGGTTTAAAGGAAAGAAGATTATGCTTATGGCAATTTTAAGTATTTCTATGTTTCCTACCATTGCGACTTTGAGTCCAATCTATTTACTGTTAAAGCAGTTTCGCTTATTAAACACTTATGCGGGTCTTGTGATTCCTTATATCACCTTTGCCCTTCCATTATCTATCTGGCTGCTGACGAATTTCTTTTCACAGCTTCCCAAGGGATTTGAAGAAGCAGCAGCCATTGATGGATGTTCCAGAGCTGGTATATTTTTTAAGATTATGCTCCCGCTGATTAAACCGGCAATCTTTTCTGTTGCATTGATTGTATTTATTAATGCATGGAATGAGTACATTTATGCGCTTACCTTCATGACCAATGACCTTATGCGTACGGTTCCCGTTGGAATCGCAATGTTCCCCAGTAATTATGAGATGCCTTGGGGAGATATGGCAGCAGGTTCTGTCATTGTGACAGTACCGTTGATTATTATGGTACTGATTTTCCAGAAGAAAATCATTGCCGGGCTGACTGCCGGTGGAGTGAAAGAATAAAGGTTCACTTGATGAACGAGAGAAGGAGAAAAAGAATGAAACAAATTAAAATAAATGAAACCTGTATGATATCACAGGTAGCGGCAGGCTGTATGCGTGCGGCAGATTCCGGGATGGAGGGAGATGCATTTCTGAAATTCGCAGAAGAATGTATTGACATGGGGGTAACTACATTTGACCATGCTCCAGTCTATGGCGGATATACCTGTGAGAAATTGTTTAGAGACGGAGTAATCCGTAAGAATCCTGCACTGAGGAATAAAATGCAGCTTGTAACTAAAACCGGGATTGTCCTTCCAGGCAAAAATGGAAATAAGACAATATATTATGACTCCTCCAAGGCAGAAATCAAGAGGGAAATGGAAGCTTCTTTGCAGAATCTCGGAACAGATTATGTAGACCTGCTTCTTGTGCACCGTCCTGACCCACTGGCAAACCCGGAAGAAACGGCAGATGCGCTGGATACTCTTGTAAAGGAAGGAAAAGTCCTGAATATCGGTGTGTCAAATTTTATGCCGTCTCAGATTGAGATGCTCCAGAGTTATCTGAAAAATCCTATTGTGATAAATCAGATGGAGCTGTCTGTAAAAACAACGGAGAACTTCTTTAATGGTGTGACCGATGATGCATTTACAAGAAGAATGCCTTTAATGGCATGGTCTCCTCTTGGCGGCGGAAGTGTATTTGCGGGAGAAGAACAGCAGTCTGTGCGTTTACGCAGCACACTCCAGGAAATTGCAGATGCGCACCATACGTCCATGGACGTTATCATGTACGCATGGCTGTTTGTGCACCCGGTTCGTATTGCAGCCATTACGGGAACTATGAACACCGCCAGAGTGAAGTCAGCAGTAGAAGCCTTGGATATACAGCTTAGTTATGATGAATGGTATCTGATATTGGAAGCATCCAGAGGCTATAACGTACCATAGGAGGAGTAAAATGGGGAAAATTCGATTTGGAGTCATCGGTTCCGGATGGAGAGCAGAATTCTATATCCGTATTGCGAAGGCGCTGCCGGAACAGTTTGAACTCATTGGGGTATTAATAAGGGAAAAGGAAAAGGGAGAACAGTTTAGGAAAATACATCAGGTTCCTGTTGTACAGACAGTAGAGGAACTGGAAAAAGGGAATCCCGACTATGTTGTGTTAGCTATAAAGAGGGGAATTATCTCAGGTTATCTTACAACGCTGTTTGAGAAACAGATTCCGGTACTTTGTGAGACTCCTCCGGGAGAGGACCTTGAAGCCTTAAAGAGTGTATGGGAAAATTGCCAAAAATATAATGGGAAGATTCAGATAGCGGAACAATATTTTGCACAGCCGTTGTATGCAGCATGGGACAAAGTGATTCGTTCCGGGAAATTGGGCGAGATACAAAATATTAATATCTCTGCCCTTCATGGATACCATGGGGCAAGTATCATCCGGCAGTATCTGAACGCGGGCTTTGAGAATGTAAAAATTTACGGCAAGCGATTCTGGTTTGATGTGACGGAGACTTATGGCAGAGAAGGAATGGACTTTAACGGGGAAGTGTTCAAATGTTCACGTGATCGTCTGACCATGGAATTTGAAAATGGAAAGATTGCATATTTTGATTTTTCCGACCCGGCTCAATATCATTCCTTTATCCGTACAAGGCAGTTGACAGTTCAGGGCGTAAGAGGAGAAATTGATGATCTGACAGTCCGCTACCTCACGGAGGAAAATGTACCTGTGACACAAAATTTAAACCGCATTGATTTGGGTGTTTACAATAATCAGGACTGGTCTCACTATGGAATTATGCTTGGAGAAGAATTCTTATATAAAAATCCATTTGGAAATGCAAGGCTCAATGACGATGAAATCGCAGTTGCAACCTGCATGAAGAAGATGGATGAATATTTAAAGACAGGAACAGAGTTTTACAGTCTGAGAGATGCATTGCAAGATATGTATATTTGCCTGGTTATGGACGAGGCGCTGGCACATCCGAACCAGGAGATTACAACGGCAGCACAGTGTTGGGCATAGAGGAGGAATACATGAAAAATCAGATTATGTTGATTACTTATGGGGACAGCCTGGGTAAAAATTTCAATGAAATGGAGTCGGTCCTTGAAAAACATTATCAGGGAGCCGTAGGAAGTATTCATATCCTGCCGTTTTTTCCTTCCTCAGCAGACCGCGGATTTGCACCTATGCAGTACGACAAAGCAGACGAAAAGTTCGGAAGCTTTGAAGACTTGAAGCGGATTGGGGAAAAGTATGAGCTGATGTATGATTTTATGGTAAATCATATTTCGGCACATTCCCCCTATTATCTGGATTTTAAAGAGAAAAAGGATGCATCGGCATACAAAGATATGTTTATCCGTTATAGCGAATTCTGGGAAAATGGTGAGCCGACAGAGGAGCAGGTGGATAAGATTTATAAGAGAAAACCCAAGGCTCCCTATGTTGATCTTACATTTGCAGATGGAACAACAGAAAAAATCTGGTGTACCTTTAGTGAAGAACAAATTGATTTGGATGTAACCAGCCCGTCGGTAAAAAAATTTATAGAGGATACAATCGAGTTTATGTGCAGCCACGGGGCATCCATTATCCGGTTGGATGCGTTTGCATATGCGGTGAAGAAAGCGGATACAAGCTGCTTTTTCGTAGAGCCTGAAATGTGGGATCTGCTGTATGATATTGAAAAGACAGCGGAAAAATATGGAGCAGAGATTTTGCCGGAAATTCATGAGCATTATTCAATTCAGATGAAGATTGCGGAGAAAGAATTTTGGGTTTATGATTTTGCACTGCCCATGCTGGTGCTTCATGCACTGTATACCCATAGAGGAGACAGGCTGAAACACTGGCTGGATATTTGTCCCCGGAAGCAAATGACAACTTTGGATACCCATGATGGGATTGGTGTGGTAGATGTAGTTGATTTGTTATCCCCGGAGGAAATTGAAGAGACAAAAGAATTGCTTTACTCCAAAGGTGCAAATGTAAAGAAGAAATACAGCAGCGAGGAATACAACAATTTGGATATCTACCAGATTAACTGCAGTTTTTACTCTGCTCTGGGAAATGATGATGATGCTTATTTACTGGCCCGGGCAATCCAGTTTTTTGCACCGGGAATCCCGCAAGTCTATTATGTAGGGATGCTGGCCGGAGAGAATGATCTGGAACTTTTGGAACAGACCAAAGAGGGACGGAATATTAACCGGCATTATTATACATTGCAGGAGATTGATGAGAACTTCCAGCGTCCTGTTGTGAGAAAACTGAGGGATTTGATGAAATTCCGTAATGAATGTCCTGCATTTGACGGGGATTGTCTGTGTGAGAGCAATGGCAGTCAATTACGTATTATACGGGACAATGGAACAGTCCGGGCAGTGCTGGAGGCAGACCTGGAAACTTATAAGTTTCAAATACGGGTAGGATAAAGAAATTATAGCGGAAGCAGTGTCACTAAGTTGAAAAATAACTTACTGGCACTGCTTATTATATTTCTTATTTTTTGAAATTTAACACTTCTAGAATAATTTGCTATTTGTAAACTGCCTGATGCAGTCTTTCTATTGCAGTGGCTATATCATGAATATGAATACTGCTGAAACCTAATAAAATCTGATTCTGAGGGCAATCCTTTTTATTTTTCCAGTAAATATCCGTAGGATATACTTGAACATCACAATCCAATGCTCTTTTTATAATCTGATGCTGCCTATATGGACTATTGATGCTAAGCAGTAAATGCAAACCGGCGCTGCTGCCTTGTATGGCTGCTTTTTTGCCAAATGTTTTTTTGATACAACTGCATATTAAGTCATATTTCTTTTTATAATGTGTTTTTAACATGTTAATATGTCTTTCGTAACTGCCGTTCTCAAAAAATTCAGCTAATGCAATTTGCAGGTGTTTCGGAACAGTACAGTTTATGAGCTTAAAAGTCTCATTATAGTTCTTTAATACAAGCTCAGGCAATACGACGTATGCTATCCTTAAATCGGGGGATAAGGATTTAGAAAAGGTTCCTAAATATATGGTTCTTTCACTCTGATCTAATGATTGCAAAGAGGGGACCGGCAGCATATGGTATCTAAGCTCACTATCGTAATCGTCCTCTATGATATAGCTGTTATGTTTACTTGCCCAGTTTAGAATTTCTAAACGTTTTGAAATTGAACACACACATCCTGTAGGAAATTGATGTGAGGGAGTTACATATAATAATGTGTTTTTTAATCTGAATATGTCATCTATGGAAATACCGTCATCTTCGAGATGAACAGTATTCATATCGTATTTATTCATTTCAAATATGGCCCTTGTGCCATCATAGCCTGGTTCTTCCAGGGATACGGAATACTCCTCTTTAGGAAGCAATTTTGTTAAGAGTTGTAAAGAATGCTGGTGTCCACTTGTAATTAGGATTTGTTTTGGTGTACACCGGACACCTCTTGTCTGATATAAATAATTTGAAATAGCTGTCCTTAATCTAAATTCTCCTTGTTTATCTGTATAAGATAAATAAGTCTGGTCCGCTATGCTGTCAAATGAAGAAATGATGCATTTACGCCAGGGATTTGTTGGAAAGATATCCCCATCTATATTCCCATATTGAAAATCATATTTACATTTTTTGGGGTCATTATCCTCATGAACAGGGGGAAATGATGGATTTTCTAAACTTGTATTCTTAATCAAATCAAGGTTCAGTAAAGAATTTACATAGAAGCCAGAGCCCTTAATGGCGTGAAGATAACCTTCAAGCTCAAGCTGGTAATAAGCCGCTGTTACAGTATTTCTGCTGATTCCCAACTCATCAGCCAATGTACGGGTAGCGGGAAGCCTGCTGTCCGGAGCTATCATCCCGGCTGTTATGTCATTTTTTATCTGCAAATATAATTGTTCATATAATGCATGGCGAGATGCTCGGTTAAGATTTATCATGTAATCCTCCTGAAGAAATTGGAGCTATTAAATATGTGAAAATTGGTGGTTATAATAAGTCCAATTTCATTATACAATATGGCCATAGCAATGTAAACAATGGTTGCCCACAGCATTATTTAACAGGGGTAATCAAAAATGACCAGAGAGAATTACAGGCAGGTGACAGGTATGATTGATGAAAATTTTATATTATCGGCAAGTCAAGTGGAACAATATCTACAACGGTTAGGGCTTGATTATAAGCAGGATAAAAATAGGCTTATACCATCAGAAGAAAATTTGAAATATTTGCAGACAATACATATTTCAAAAATTCCCTATGAAAACCTTTCGATATTACTGGGTGAGCCAATTTCATTAAATGGAAAAGATTTATTTATAAAAATCATATCAAACAATAGAGGGGGATATTGTTTTGAAGTAAATGGTTTATATACATTTCTATTGAAAGCATTGGGATATAAAGTCACTGTATATAATGTCAGGTTTATTTCTGAAAACAAAGGCGTTCAGATGAGACGGCATAGAATAATGCGGGTTGAAATTGATGGCATATCCTACATAACAGATGTAAGTTTCCGGAATGAGTATCCCCGAACTGCATTGAGATTTATTTGCGGTAAAGTGCAGACAGATGGAATTTCAGAATATAAGTTTACACAGGATGAATATTACGGATACATTATGTGGCAGAAAAGAACTGGAAAAGAATGGTCCAAAATCTTTGGCTTTGATGAAAGCCCCCAATCAGAGATTGATTTTCTATTACCTAATTACTATTGCGAGACTCATCCTGATTCACCGTTTATTGATGCTCCCCATATGTCAATATGCCCTATTGATCAGCATATTACGATGGCCGGCCGGGAGTTCACCATATCTAAAAAAAACAAGATATTAGTGAAGAGAAACATTGAAACGAATGAAGAGTTTATCTTATTATGTAAAACGTATTTTGGTATTGAAATTAATAAGGAAAAGGCAGATGTAATTATGCGGAAAACCCGGCATAAATCTTGAATGTGAGAAAATTTGCTCAAGGCTATTATTTGAAAAACAGGAGGTTAAGTGATGCAATATAGAATGAAAACACATATGCTGGACAGAGATGAGATTGACAAACTTCTAAATGAAATACAAACAGGATGCCTGGCAACCGTAAACTGCGACGGTACACCTTATGTCATTCCCGTACATTTTGTTTATCTGGACCGCGCCATTTATATACATGGTCTGCCTAAGGGTAAAAAAATAGAAAACATTAAAATGAATCCCTTTGTGAGCATGACTGTATATAATATGGATGGGCTGTTACTTGATGCCAGGCATAATCCATGTGATACAAATACGAAATATCAAAGCGCAATTATTGATGGAAAGGCTGTTTTATTAGAAGACTATAAAGCGAAAGCCAAAGTATTAGATAAAATTGTGGGAAAATATACTCCCCATCTGGCTGATAAGACATTGCCTGAAAATATGGTCAGAGGCACTGCGGTTATAAAAATTGCAGTTAACGAAATTACAGGAAAATATTATCTGTAAAATAAATCCTGGCAGGAGATTACACTTCCTCCAGGATTCATTCGCCCGATGCATTGAGTATCCGGGGCAATGCTTTGGATGGAGGATAGGAGTGTTATAGAAAGCTCCTTTATTAAGCAGAAAAGGAATCCCAAAAGTCAGAAACTGACTGTAGGGATTCCTTCTTTTTGTGTAATATAAACAAGACCACCAACATTGTTTTGCTAACAAAAATCATAGCGTGCTATATATATTATGATTTGCAGAGGTAACTTCAAAAATGTATGTATGTTTAGTGAAAGAGTTATATACACACACCGGGCTTATTTGTAATCGTACATAATACGGTATATGTATAAGTTTTTACAACACCGCATTCATTACGTAATCTTTCAAGCAAAGCCTCAAGGGTTCGGGTCGAGTCCGTTACAACCTTAAGAATATACTCATAATCACCGGTGATACAGTGACATTCTATGATTTCGGGCATCTCCTTAATAAGCGTGCGGAACTTCGTTTGTGAATTCCGCGGCGGCTCTTTTAAAACCACCATACAAAAACAGGTGAGTGCCTTTCCTAACTTGTGATTGTCTAATAGAACGGTATAGCCTGTGATATATCCGGCATATTCTAATTTACGCAGCCGTTCACTTGTGGAAGGCTGAGACAGGTTTACTTGCTGACTGATTTCTTTGAGCGAAGCTCTGGCATTTTTTTGAAGAACTCGCAAAATATCTTTATCTATTGTATCCATAAAACCTCCCAATATCATCTTTTTTTAAATATTAACACCTAATTTTATTAAGGTCAACATAAAGTGTGCCTTATAATTATTAGGCAAAATGAAATAATATTTTTGTATTTTATTGAATTTATTGTGCGCTATTTACAATAGAAAGAAGAGAGCATACTATTTATCTATACTATTTACGAGAAAATAGGAGGAAGATAAGTTTATGTTAAAAGGCAAATGGTTAAAATTTCTGGTTGTGTATTTGAGTGCAACAGCATTGGCTTTAAGTCAGCTTAAAATATCTCCGATTCAGATGGAAATGAATTTGAGTTTAGAGAAATTTGGATGGCTTATGTCGGTCTTTACCTTGTCAGCACTGTTTCTGGCCCTGCCGGGTGGAACAATGATCAGTAAGTATGGTGCGAAAAAGGTTGGAGTCATTGTTCTGGCTTGTCTGGTTTTAGGAAATATGTTAGGGGCTGCCAGTGTTAACGGAGCCGAGGTGATGAATTACACCTTACTTTTAATTAGCCGGATTATTGAAGGAGTTTCCTTCTCCATGATTAATATGATGGCAATGGTATTTATCGGAGAGTGGTTCAAGGAAGGTTCTTCAGGGGTTGCAATTGGAATTTTCGGAACTTTTTCAGCACTTGCCTCGATGTTTGGCTATAATTTTTATCTGCCGGTTTTTACAAGATTTGGGCTGCGGTCTGTTTGGATTGTAACAGCTATATTAGCAGCCATTGCATTGCTTGGTTTTATCTTCTTGCTGGATGATGCCAGAGAGGAAGAAACGAAGGAAGAAAAAAGCACATACAAGGAAGTATTTGCACAAGGTAATACATGGTTATTGGCTATTGCAATGTTTACAATGACATTTGTACTTTATACGTTTATTGCATATTACCCAAGAATTTTAACAGAAATCTTTGGATTATCAAAAGAAGGGGCAAACGCACAGTCTGGATTCTTCGGTCTGGTGGGCGTGCCGTTTGGCTTAGTTGCCGGGATTATTGTTGATAAATTTAAAGTAAAAGCACCTTACCTGGGTGTTGTTACTGGGCTTTTGATGGCATTGGGATGTTTTATGATAGTGTTTGCGCCCTCTTCTATGGCAATTGTACAAGTGGCACTGCTGGGAGCAGCCATCAGCTTGTTTTCATCAAGTATTTCTATTTCGGTACCAAGAACAGTAAAGCGAAAGGAATTAATCGGACAAACCTTTGCAGTGGTGTATTTATTCTATTATCTCGGAGTAACAACAGGCGCAGCAGTGGTTGCAAAAATTGCTTCAGCATCCGGCAGCTGGAAGGTGGCTTCTATGGTTATGGGTGTGACCGTACTTGCAGGCGTGCTGTGTATGTTCCTTCTTGGAATCACAGACAGGAAGCGTGAAAAAACCAATAGGTTTTAAAATAAATAAAAAAATGGAGGAAAAGGTTATGGCAAACAGACGTAAAAAAGTTTTACTCACAGGTGGAACACAGGGGATTGGCGAAACAACGCTGCAGCTATTGGTAGAAAAGGGGTATGAGGTGCATATTACATATCGAAGCTCAGCAAAAAAAGCAGAAGAGTTTTGCCAGAAATATCCGGGCATAGTATATGCTTACAAATTGGATCAAGGGGATCCGGAAGCGATAAAAAAGGCGGACTTCTTAAATGAGCACTCCTGGGATGGTATTATCTTTAATGCAGCACTTGGTTCAGCTACAGCAAAGGTATATCAGGCTGGTTCAGATGAACTGGCTTTTGAAACTGATGATGCAATGATGCGGGTAAATGCATTGGGGCCACTTTGGATTTATAAGAAGGTAAAAGACAATCTTTTAAAAAGAACAGAGAAAACGAAATTAATTTTTATTTCATCCGTAGGCGGTGGAATAGCGGCTTTCCCGTTCTTTACATTAAGCGATGGAATGAGCAAATGTGCAGTGAGTTTTCTGGGAAAACAACTGGCAGCAGAAAATACTCATACCTTAATTGATGTATTTGTAGTTTGCCCGGGTGCAACCGAGACACAAATGTTTAAGGCTAGTACACTGAATCAGATGTCGCCGGAAGAAAGAGAAGCATTTGATTTGGCACAGGCCAAAAAGCGTTTAATTCAACCGGAAGAAATCTCTTATTGGTTAGAGCAATTGTTACACGATGAGTCCACCGTACTTCATGGAGCAAGCATTGACGCGACCCTGGGTCTTGGATCCCGTCCTGGTATTCAGACAGAATATGGACTGAAGCATTAAACGAAAGGGAGGGGCTCAAAGTGAAAAAATTTCTTTCTAAAAGAGGGCAAAGTTGGGCAAAGGAAATGTCACCGCTTATGAATGCTGACTTTAGCACGCGGGAAATGCGTTATGATCCGGAAACAAGGCCGAATGGCCATATTAACATGGGAACAGCAGAGAGCCAGTTAATTAATAAAGAAGTAATTGAGCTGTTGGAGAAAATTCAGTCACGTATGACGATTGCGCCGAAAAATATCCATTACGATTATTTTTATGGCAGTAATGATTTTAGAGAAGCAATTGCACGTCACTGGCAGCACCTGATATTTGGAGACGAATCAGGGAGAAAGATTACAAAAGAAAATATTGTCATAGGGTCAGGATGTTCGCTGGCGTTAGAAATGCTGGGAACTGTATTGGGAGATCCTGGGGACGTATTATTGGTACCGGCTCCTTATTACTCGGGATTTGGGGACGATATGTCTGAGAGAGCGAAAATAGAATTAGTTCCGGTGCATTGCGGCCCGGAACTGACGAAGGCAGCATTTGAAGAAGCATATGAAGCGCAGGTTGCCGCGGGGAAAAAGGTTGTTGGCGTGCTGTATTCTTCACCGAACAATCCGGTTGGCACTGTATACAAACCGGAATACATGCAGCATGTAATAGGATTCTGTATGAAGCATGATTTGGAAATTATTTCGGATGAAATTTATGCCGAGACAATTCATGACCCACAATCAAAATGGTGCAGTACCCTGCGTCTGGTTCCGGATGAATATCTGCATAGAGTACATGTCACCAGCAGCTTTGCAAAAGATTTTGCCCTTTCAGGCTTTCGCACCGGATTTGCAATTTCTTTTAATCCGGCGGTGATTGCAGCCATGCAAAATCTGTCATATTATTCAGGAGTATCAACACATACACAACTGGTGTTAACCGAGCTTTTAAAAGCGCCGGAATTACCGGAGCTATTGCAAAGAAACAGGGAAGAACTGCAAAAAGGTTACAAGAAAATGGTAGAAGCGCTGGGTGAGATTGGAGTTCAAACTTTACCGGCCCAAGGCGGGATTTTCATTTTTGCTGATTTCTCCCGTTTTATGAGGGAGAGGACGTTTGCAGGCGAGATGGAATTATGGCAAAAGATATTTGGAGAATTAAAGGTCAATATTTCACCGGGACAAATTTTTGCATCAAAAGAACCGGGATGGTTCCGCATCTGTTATGCATCGGAGCCGGCTGTAGTGGATGAAGTTTGCAGAAGGCTTCAGACATTAATTAGATGATAATAGAAATCAGGTCTGGGTATGAAAAAGGAGGCTGTAACCTGTTAAGGTTACAGCCTCTTTTCGAAGTTCCCTGCTACAGAGCACCCTTCTGTAAATATCATAAATGCATTTGGGTCAATGCTCTTGACAATCCGCTTTAGCTGGCTGACTTCATATTTTGAAATCACCACAAGCAGGATGTACGAAGTCTCATTAGTATAGGCTCCGGCACCGTCCCAGTTAGTAACTCCACGCCCGGTCTGTTCTATGATAGCCCGGGAGATGCCCAGTTTCTTTGTGAAAATCATAACACTCATGTTGATATTTTGAATATGTACCCGGTCACAGGCGATGGAAAAAACCACACCATAAATGAGAGAGTAAATTGCGATTTCTATATTAAATAACATGAGGCAGATACTATATATAAAAAAGTTAATGATAATGGATACTTTTCCTACACTGAATCCTGGAAACTTTTTGGAAAAGTAAATACCAAGGATATCCTGTCCTCCGCCGGAGCTTCCGCCTCTAAGAACCATACCTGAACCAGTTCCGGTAATAATGCCGCCAAGAATACAGGCAGTAAGATAATCTTCAATCACTGGGGATGACGGAATTGGGATCAGGGTGAGAGAGACTGTCTGAAGAATAATGGTCAGAACAGAACGGGTGAAAAATGTCTTTCCCATCTTGTTCCATGCCAGATAAACTAAAGGCAGGTTAAGCAGCAGATAGATAATACCTGCAATATCAGTCTGCCCAAAAGAAAAAGGCAGAACCTTCATAATAAAAGTACGGATTAACTGGGCTATACCCATAAACCCTCCATTGTATAATGAGAGAGGTATGATAAATACATTTAGCCCTAAAGCAAACATAAGCGTACCGAGTGTCACGTTGCCCGTACTGTATAAACGCTGCTTTTGCCGCTCGTTTAAAGAATTTAAAAATAACATAATAGTCTCCCCCCATTATAGTGATGAATTTGCACTCCCGAATCTATGATGTTCAAGATATCAGATGTGTCTATATATTCTAGCATTTTGATTTCCCTATTACAAGATATAAAAACATAAATTTTACTGCTATTAATGGTGTAAAATCCTGTGCATTCGTGATATAATATTATCCTACTTAACGATAAATTACTGAGGTACTTATATGATACGGTGGTCGCTTGCAGGGGAATTTATGGCTTTTATAGTCCTCATTACATTGATGTTATATTTTCATGAAAAGCGTGTTGTAATCAGCACCAGGGAAAGATTCTATGGTTTATGTTTATTGTTTTCTCTCCTTTGTATAGGACTGAATGTGCTGTGTATCTTATTGCTGGACTATCCCGGGCACAGTCCATACTGGCTGAATATGTTTCTCAACAGTGTGTACTTTCTGCTGATTATCGTTGTCAGTTCTATGATAGCTGCGTATTTATTGCTCATAATACTGGAACATGTCTATGATAAGGAGAGTATGAAACGTGCATTTATGGCACTGGCTTTAATGAATGTGACATTTATGGGTCTGGTACTGTGGAATGTGAAGTCGGGTATCTTGTTTTATTTTGACAGCGCAGGCAATTACCGGAGGGGAGAACTGAATGTACTGGGATATTACATTGTAGCAGTGGAAATTCTGATGATATATTACTGCTGCTGGAAACACCGGCCAAGTGTAAGTAAATCTATTGTGCGGACAATTATCACAATTCCCCCGCTTATTGTTCTTTTAGGTATATTTCAAGTGATTTACAGGGAAATTATAGTAAATGAAATGGCATTGGCAATTGCGAATATGGTGCTTTTCATGAGTTTTCAAAACGGTGCCCTAAAACGGGACTTTTTAACCCTTGCGGGAAACAGGGAAAATTTTTATGAAAATCTGTCACTCAGACTTGCTGGAAAACAAAAGTTCCAGGTCATTGTTCTGGCTTTGCGTCAGTTTGACGTTATAAATCAGAATTATGGACATCAAAAAGGAGATGAAATTCTTTATGCGGTAGCGTCCGAACTGGGGCGGATCATTCCCGGCGGGAAGGTGTACCGGTTTGGAAATGTAGAGTTTGCAATGATTCTTCCATGGCATTCTAAACAGGAGGCCCAGCAGAATCTTGGCATTTTACAGAGAAGGTTTCGCGGGAGCTGGAGTGTAGGAGAAGTACATACTCATATACGGGCCGTTTTTATGCACATGGAACATATCGAACAAACTTACACTGCGTCTGAAATGATGACTTATTTGGAATATGGCATTAGAAAAGCAAAAGAAATTCAGGGACACAATGTAAGCTTTAACGAAACCATGCTGAAAAAGTATGAAGATGAAAAAAGAATTTTAGACGTGATACAGCGTTCGGTTGAACAGAAGCGGTTTGAGGTCTGGTACCAGCCCGTATATCATCTGAAAAGCGGGAGCTGGTCCGCAGAGGCTTTGTTAAGACTCAATGATTATGACGGCAATCCGGTCCATCCTTCTGAGTTTATACCAGTCGCGGAGGCATCAGGCCTGATTGATGAGTTGAGCTGGATTGTTTTGGAGGAAGTGTGTTCTTTCCTGGAACAAGAAGAACACAATAATATAGAGAATATATCGGTTAATTTATCCATGCAGCAATTTGCCGATGCCAGGATATCGGAGAAAATACTGGATTGTGTGAACAGACACCACTTAACTCCGGGCAGGCTTAAAATGGAAGTGACTGAGAGAGTACTTCTGCATGACATGGAGTACATGAAAAAAATGATGAACAAGATGGACAGGGCGGGAATAGGCTTTTACCTGGATGATTTTGGGACAGGTTATTCTAACCTGGTTAGTATTTTGGAGTTTCCGTTTGAGTGTGTGAAGCTGGATAAAAGCCTTTTAACAGGGTTTCCGGAAAATCCGGATTCAAAGGTGATGGTCAGAACATTGATTGAACTTTTCCATGGTATGGGAAATAAGGTTGTAGCGGAAGGTGTTGAAGAAAGAGCTCAGGCGGAACTTTTGGATAAGATGGGAGTGGACTATATTCAGGGGTACTATTTCAGCAAGCCCCTGTCCAGGGATGTGTTTTCCAAGGGATACTATATGAAAGAACAGCTTTTCAGGGAACTAAGCAAAGAGTAAGAGGATAAATGTTGTGAAAAAGGGAACTACAGGGAACCGGCTGATTGCGCTTATTTTATCTGCAGTTATGCTGATATCCTGGTGGACGGTGTATCAGCCTGCAGATGCCGCAGGTACCAGGCAAGAGCGCGGCAGGGTGGAGGTACATTATATAGATGTTGGGCAGGGAGATGCGACTCTGATTCTGTCAGACGGACATGCCATGCTGATTGATGCGGGAAATAACAGTAAGGGTACCGCAGTACAGAATTATTTGCAGAAACAAGGTGTAAAAAAGCTGGATTATGTAATAGGTACCCATCCTGATGCCGATCATATCGGTGGTTTAGATGTTGTCATTTATAAATTTGATTGTGGAGAGGTGCTTCTACCGGATTACAGGAAGGACACGAAAACTTATGAGGAGGTGGA
Source organism: Faecalicatena contorta (assembly GCF_003149105.1). Lineage (GTDB taxonomy): Bacteria > Bacillota > Clostridia > Lachnospirales > Lachnospiraceae > Muricomes > Muricomes contortus_C. Next base: position 483,759 of record NZ_QGDS01000002.1, read on the forward strand.
GGACACTTTAAAAATAAAAAATTACAAAGCAGTTCATCCTGATGCAGGAGACAAATATCTGCTTGGGGAGGCCTTCTTTACTGTTGTGTCACCTGCCGGTAAAAAGTTTGACAGTGCCAACGATTATTCTGTTGCAGTACGTCTGGAATATGGCAGGAATCATTTCCTGTTTGTAGGAGATGCGGAAGCAGAAGCTGAACAGGCAATGTTAAAGAGCGGACAGAATCTTAGTGCTGATGTGTATAAAGTCAGTCATCATGGAAGTAAAACAGGAACCTCAGAAGAATTTCTTGAAGCGGTGAATCCGGAGTATGCTGTGATTAGCTGCGGGGAGGACAACTCCTATGGTCATCCTCATGGAGAAGTCCTGAATCTGCTGCGAAAGAAGGGGATAAAGGTATTTCGTACAGATGAGCAAGGGACTATAGTTGCCGTTTCTGACGGGAAAAAGATTACCTGGAATATGTCCCCCGATGAGAGCTGGAAAGCAGGAGAGCCAAAGGGAACAGGGAAAAGTACCCCAGAACCGGCAAAGAATATAACATATATCCTGAATGAAAATACAAAGAAGATTCATCGGCCCTCCTGTGACAGTACAAAGAAAATAGCTTCTGAAAATAAAAAGAGAACAAAGAAGGTCCTAAGAGAGCTTGAGTCAGAAGGGTACATCCCATGTAAAAACTGTTTGGGAAGGTAACTGCAGAATGATGGTGCAAAATAAATGTAATGGATTCAATATATGGAAGCAGAGACATTCCATAGGAAAGGATGGGAATATGAAATATTTAGAGATTGAAAAGGTAATAGGAAGAGAAATTATTGACTCCAGAGGTAATCCAACAGTGGAAGCGGAAGTTTATCTGACAGACGGCACCATAGGAAGGGGAACAGCTCCAAGCGGCGCATCTACAGGAGAATTTGAAGCACTGGAACTAAGAGACGGTGATAAGGCAAGATTTGGCGGAAAGGGAGTTTCCAAAGCTGTTTCAAACATCAATACAATTCTTTCTGAGACATTAAAAGGTATGAATGCTGCAGATACTTATGCGGTAGACAGAGTTATGATTCAGGCAGACGGGACAAAAGATAAATCAAAGATTGGTGCAAACGCAATTCTGGCAGTATCTATAGCCAGTGCAAGGGCAGCGGCTAATGCTCTGAATCTGCCGTTATACCGCTTCTTAGGTGGTGTAAATGCAAACAGGCTGCCGGTTCCAATGATGAATATTTTAAATGGCGGTGCACATGCTGCAAATACAGTGGATGTGCAGGAATTTATGATCATGCCTGTAGGAGCGGAAAGCTTTGGAGAAGGGCTGCGCTGGTGTACGGAAGTATTCCACACATTAGCCGCACTCTTAAAAGAGAGGAAGCTGACAACCTCAGTTGGAGATGAGGGCGGGTTTGCGCCGGACCTTGGAAGTGATGAGGAGGCTATTGAGTGTATCCTTGAAGCTGTAAAAAGAGCCGGATATGAGCCGGAAAAGGACTTTGTACTTGCAATGGATGCTGCATCCAGTGAGTGGAAGAGTGGTACAAAAGGCGAGTATTTACTGCCCAAGTCAGGCAAGAAGTTTACTTCAGAAGAATTGGTGGCACATTGGGAGGCTCTTTGTGACAAGTATCCAATATACTCCATTGAGGACGGCCTGGACGAAGAGGATTGGGAAGGATGGAAGATGATGACAGACAAGCTGGGCGGAAAAGTCCAACTGGTAGGTGATGATTTGTTTGTAACAAATACCGAAAGACTGGAAAAAGGAATCAACCAGGGCTGCGGTAATTCTATCCTGATCAAATTAAACCAGATAGGCACTGTGTCTGAAACGCTGGAGGCAATTAAAATGGCTCATAAAGCAGGTTACACTGCAGTTAGCTCCCATCGTTCGGGAGAGACCGAGGACACCACAATAGCGGACCTGGCAGTGGCACTGAACACCGGACAGATTAAAACCGGTGCGCCGAGCAGAAGTGAGCGTGTGGCAAAATACAACCAATTGCTGCGTATTGAAGAGGAGCTGGGATATGCTGCAGTATATCCGGGAATTGAGACCTTCTGTATCACCCGTTAAATTCTGAAATCTGCGGTAACTGTTCTGGACATATACAATCTGTAAATAAAAGAATCCGTCAACTTCCGTTTTGGAAGCCGGCGGATTCTTTATGTAGTAGGAAATCATGTTTCCTGCTACATAAAACCTCAGGGAGACCGCACTGGGTTGGTAAGGAAGGTGCTGCTATCGCAACCCGCCCCAGGCGGAGAATCTTGCAAGCAAGATTCTCTCTTAAGACAAAAAACGAATCACTACTTTATAAGAAATCCGGCAATGAATGTTACAGCAGGAATTGTAATCATAGAAAGTACTGTTGTAAATGCAAAAATTTCGGAAGCATATGTATAGTTTTTATGATAACGAATTGACATCATTGTCATGGTAGCAGCCGCAGGACATGCAACGGCAATTAATGTTACATAGGCGAGATCATGCTCTACTCCGGTTAAGAACAAAAAGAGAGTCACTGCTAAAGGCACTCCCAGAAGCTTTAGAAAGCTCACCCAATAAAGATGAAGATTGGTAAAGATTTTTCTGAAATCAGCCTGGGCAACAGAAAAGCCTGCAACCATCATGGCAAGGGGCGTGTTCATATTTGCAATGTAATTCATAGAATCCAGAATGGTAGAGGGAATACGCAGCCGCATAAAAAACAGAAACATTGCTATTAAAGTTGCAAGAATAGTAGGAGAAAGAAGCCCTTCCTTGAGTTGTCTCAAGGAAAAGCTGTTTCTTATAAGGCTGAGTCCATGTGTCCAGGAGAATAAGTTAAATACAGCCATATAGGCAGTAAGATAAAATACTCCCTCATTTCCCAGTATACTATATACCAGCGGAATACCGATAAAGCCACAATTAGAATAAATAGACCCAAAGCGGTCCAGATAATACTCAGGATTATTTTTCACCGGTATCAGGAACCGTGCAATAACAATTCCAATAACATGCGCCGCGCAGGCAGCTGCAAACGAAATGAGAAATCCCTTCACAAGGCGGGTATCATAATCGATTTGATAAGCCGTAACAATCAGGCATGGATTTACAAGCAGCAGCAACAGATTGGATACGGTCCTATTTCCTTCCTGACTCACAATCTTCAGTTTATAGCAGGCAAATGCCAATAACAGAATGATCAGCATTTTTAACAATTGATTAAAAATTAGTACAAACATATATCCGGCCTCTAGTTCATGAAAGATTCTACAATTTTACTGACTAATTTCCCGTCGGCCTTTCCTTTTACCTTAGGCATAAGCTCTTTCATGAGTTTTCCTTTGTCTTTTGCTGTCAGGGTTTCGATTCCCAGATCAGTTAATACTTCCTTAATTATTTCTGAAATTTCCTCTTCTCCCATCATTTTGGGAGCATATTCCTCCAATACGGACAGGCGTTTTTCGCATTCTTCGATAATGTCGGTACGGTCTTCGGGAGTCATTTCCAAAGTTTCTTTTGTCTGTTTAATCTCTCTTAAGACAATCTGATTCTCTTCATCTTCAGTCAAATCTGCACGTTTATCGATGGCCTTATTCTTGAGTGCGGACAACAAGAAAGAAAGTGCTGCTTTTCTTTCCTTATCCCCTGCCTTCATAGCTGCTACCATTGCACTTCTTACTTCTTCAATCTTACTCATCTTCAATACCTCCAGCTTATATTTGCATTCTTTAGATTTTAACAGAATAAAGTGAGTTTTTCAATATCGGGTTAAATTTTAAGGTGAATTCTCTTTTTTTGAAATAAATTTTACTTTTTGGCCGGTATGTTAGGAGTATGATAAAGTCTTGATAAAAAATAATAAAAATTATTGTCATATGATTTGATTCATGATAAAATCTAGAGGGATTTTTTCGGATTTTCAAAAAATAAAAAATTGTGGTACAAAGGAGAAATATAGGAAATGGGAATAAAGGACATACTGGCACTATTAGGAGGGCTGGCACTATTTTTATATGGAATGCAAATGATGAGCAACGGCCTGGAGGCTGCCGCCGGAAATAAAATGAAGGCCATTTTGGAAAAGCTGACATCCAACCGGGTAAAGGGTGTTTTGGTAGGAGCAGGAATTACTGCTGTTATCCAGTCTTCATCTGCTACAACTGTAATGTTGGTCGGGTTCGTGAACTCTGGATTGATGACATTGAAGCAGGCTGTATGGGTAATTATGGGAGCCAATATAGGAACCACGATAACCGGGCAGCTGATTGCGCTGGATATTGGTGCAATAGCTCCGGTATTTGCATTCCTTGGAGTGGCAGTGATGATGTTTGTCAAAAGTGAAAAAGTGCATCATATCAGCAGTATAGTTACTGGTCTTGGTGTATTATTCATGGGAATGGAAATGATGGGCGGTGCAATGGAGCCGCTGCAAAATTCCGAAGCATTTATCCATTTTATGACCACCTTTAAAAATCCGCTGGTGGGAATTTTGATCGGAGCGGCGTTCACCGCAGTTATTCAGTCATCCTCTGCCTCGGTAGGAATATTACAGGCACTGGCTGCCACGGGGATGATTCCTCTTTCCAGTGCAGTTTATATTTTGTTTGGGCAGAATATAGGGACTTGTATTACGGCTGTTCTGGCATCTATAGGTATGAAAGTAAGTGCGAAGCGTACGACAGTCATTCATCTGATGTTTAATATATTTGGTTCCATACTGTTTACCATTATCTGTATGGTGACTCCTTTTGTTTCCTGGATGGAGGCACTGACACCTGGAAGTCCTGTATCTCAGATAGCAAATGTCCATACGACCTTTAATATTGTAACAACCTTGATTCTGCTGCCATTTGGGACGTATATGGCAGTCATTGCCACACGGATACTTCCGGGCAGGCAGGAAGAAGAGGAAGAGGAGTTCCATCTGGAATATATTTCAAAGTTTACTCAGCCGTATGCAATCGGGCAGGGAGCATTGGCAATCTCCCAGGTGGAAAATGAAGTAGGCAGAATGCTGGGTCTTGTGGAAAAAAATATTTCCCAGGCCTACGATGTTTTATTAAAATTCGACGAAAAGACACTGAAAAAGATAAAACAGCGGGAAGTTTATGTGGATTATCTAAACAATGAAATCTCAAGCTACATTGTTTCCTTAATGTCAAATGAGATGTCAACGCCGGATTCCTATAAGATTAATGGCTATTACGTTATCACCAGCAATTTGGAACGTATTGGAGACCACGCCATGAATCTGGCAGGATATGCGAGTGATTTGAAAGGTTGGGATATTGATTTTTCTGACACGAGCAAAGAAGAGCTGGAGGTTATGAAAAAGCAGTGTCTGGAAGCGTTGCATATGATAAACAAGCCGGTGAATGGACATGCAGCAGAGGTATATGAGAGAGCAGCAGCCATAGAGCAGAAAATAGATGATACAAAAGACAAGTATTTTAAAAAGCAGCTGCAGCGTTTGAAAAAGGGCAAGTGCAAACCACAGACTGGTGTTATATTTACAGAAATTTTGACAGATTTTGAAAGAATTGGGGACCATGTAAAAAATATTGCAGGACAATACACAGAAATGGAAAACTAATCAGAGCACGAATATTTTCCTCTATTTGACAAATACTAGTAGCAGTGCTAATCATTACTATGATGTTAAATGGAGGAATTTCTTTATGAAAGCTACAGGAATAGTAAGGCGGATTGATGACCTGGGAAGGGTTGTTATTCCGAAAGAAATACGGAGAACCCTGCGGATTCGGGAAGGTGATCCGCTGGAAATATTTACAGACAGAGAAGGAGAAGTCATACTTAAGAAATATTCTCCCATTGGAGAACTGGGAACCTTGGCTAAACAGTATTCGGAAAGCCTGGCTCAGACAATGGGGTGTACAGTGTGCATTACAGACAATGACCAGGTTGTAGCTGCATCGGGCAGCGGAAAGAAAGATTTGCAGGACAAATTTATCAGTAAAGAACTGGAGAAGGTAATTCAGGCAAGAGAGCAATTGCTTGCCACGTCGGACAGTTCAAAATATGCCAGCATCATCCCGGATGAAAAAGAGTTTAAGGAAGAAGCAATTTGTCCGATTCTTTGCGAGGGGGATGCGATTGGAGCGGTTGTATTTTTAAATAAGGATGAGAAGAGGAAATTTGGGGAGTTGGAACAGAAGGTTGCTATGAGTGCCGCCGGATTTCTTGGCCGCCAGATGGAATAATTAGCAGAGCAGTACCAATAGAAAAAAGAGGTTTATGGCACACCAGTATCTACTGAAACGTATTAGAATTTTTCAGAAGATACTGGTGTGTCATATTTTTATGGAGAAAATCATATGCTGTATTAGTGAATGGTTGGACTAGGAGGAAGAGGATGGAGAAAAGGCCAAAAAATGAGCGAGGAAGTGAGATTAAAGCAGTCTGGATTTTAAAGGCGCTTTTATGTGCTTATGTGGTAACTGGTATTTTGTTGCTTTTGCTGACACTGTTGCTTTATAAATTAAATCTGGATGAAGGCAAAGTAACAGCAGGCATTACTGCAATTTATGTAGTGTCTACTTTCGTGGGCGGTTTTATTGCAGGGAAGCTTTTGAAAGTCCGGAAGTTTGTATGGGGGCTGACCATCGGGATTCTGTATTTTGCTCTTTTAATGCTGATTTCCCTGGGAGTTTACCGTGCTGTACAAGGGAGCGGAGCAAGCGTGCTGACTACCTTTTTACTATGCGCAGGGGGCGGTATGCTGGGAGGTATGGTGTCCTGATATTACTGTAAAAAGTACTTTAAAAAGAAGAAACGGTGTGCTATAATATTTTGAGGTTAATAAGTACAAATCGTAGGAGGAGAAGGTATGAAACACATTAAAACACTGAATACACAGACATTGAATCATACAGTAAAAAAGGGCGGCTGCGGAGAATGCCAGACATCCTGCCAGTCAGCATGCAAGACATCCTGTACCGTTGGAAATCAGACATGCGAGCACAAGAAATAAGTTACATACAATAAGAGCCGGGTCAATAGCGGCTCTGCAGGCAGCGGTTTCGGCCGCTGCCTTATATTCGTTGCCGGGAAGATATTTGGGCAGTGTTGGAATTTAAGATGAAAGAGGGGTATCTGTTGTGATACATCAGTACCAGAATAATGGATATAACATTGTCCTTGACGTGAACAGCGGGGCGGTTCATGTTGTGGACAAGATAGCATATGACGTGATTGGTTCCTTAGAGGTTATGAATTCTTTTCATACCCCGGAGACTCTGGGAAAGGAGAGGACTTACAAGTATCTCCTGGAGCAATTTGGAGGAACCTGCAGCGAGGAAGAATTAAAGGAAGTTTTAGAGGCAGTTATTGAATTAACAGAAGCAGGACAGCTTTTTACAAAAGATACCTATGAAGATTATATTGGAGAGGTAAAGCAGAGAAAGACTGTGGTAAAGGCACTGTGCCTTCACGTTGCCCATGACTGTAATCTGGCCTGCAGATATTGTTTTGCGGAAGAAGGGGAATACCATGGAAGGCGTGCCCTGATGTCCTATGAAGTAGGAAAAAAGGCACTGGATTTTCTGATTGCCAATTCAGGGAGCAGGAGAAATCTGGAGGTGGATTTTTTCGGCGGAGAGCCGCTGATGAACTGGCAGGTGGTCAAAGACCTGGTGGCATATGGAAGAGAGCAGGAACAGAAATACGATAAGCATTTTCGTTTTACGCTGACTACAAATGGAGTTCTTCTAAATGATGAGGTCCAGGAATTTGTAAACCGTGAGATGGACAACGTTGTTTTGAGTCTGGACGGCAGGCCGGAAGTAAACGATAAGATGCGCCCATTCAGAAATGGAAGGGGCAGTTATGATTTGATTGTGCCTAAGTTTTGCAAACTGGCAGACAGCAGAAATCAGGACCGGTATTACATCCGCGGAACTTTTACCAGGGAGAACCTGGATTTTTCAAAGGATGTGATGCATTTTGCAGAACTGGGATTTAAACAGGTTTCGGTTGAGCCTGTGGTTGGGGAGGATACAGACCCATACGCAATCAGAGAGAGTGACCTGCCTCAGATTTTCAGGGAATATGACATTCTTGCAAAGACTATGGTAGAAAGGGAGCGCAGCGGCAAAGGATTTACGTTCTTTCATTTTATGCTGGATCTGGAAGGCGGACCATGTGTGGCTAAGAGGCTGTCCGGCTGTGGTTCAGGAACGGAATATCTGGCTGTTACCCCGTGGGGGGATTTATATCCGTGTCACCAGTTTGTAGGAAATGAAGAATTTCTGATGGGAAATGTGGATGAAGGAATTGTAAAACCGGAGATTGCAGACGAATTCAGAGGCTGCAGTGTGTATTCTAAAGAGAAGTGCCGGGATTGCTTCGCAAGATTTTATTGCAGTGGAGGCTGTATGGCAAACTCTCATAAATTTCATAATACCATCCACGATACTTATGATGTGAGCTGTGAGATGGAACGCAAACGTGTGGAATGTGCAATCATGATAAAGGCAGCTCTGGCGGATGAAGAAGGGAAATAAAGGTCATGAAGAAGAGTGGAGGCATAATCAGCCTGATTGTGATCACTATCCTGATAGCTCTTCTGGGATTTGCAGCAGCAGCTGGATTTGGAAAATCAGATTTAGGCGCAGTAAAAAACATGAATCTTGGTTTGGATTTGAAGGGCGGCGTCAGCATTACATATCAGGTAAAGGGAGAGAAATTATCCCGGGAAGATATGAAAGATACAATCGTCAGACTGCAAAGGCGTGCAAGGGAATATAATGCAGAAGCGTCTGTCTATCAGGATGGTAATAACAGAATCTGTATTGAAATTCCTGGCATAGAGGATGCCGGTGAAGCTGCGGCGAAAGTGATACAGCCGGGTGCTCTGTATTTTATACGGGAAAAGGACAGTGAGGGCAGGGAGAACTACAGTCTGAATGCTTCTGAAAAATATGAGCTTAACAAAACTGTGAAGGAATTACAGGAAGATGGCTCTATTTTCCTGACTGCCGGTCAGATTGCAGATGCCCAGGCGATTGCAATAGAGCTGGATTCTGGCGATGTTAATAACACTGTACGGCTTTTCTTTACTGAAGAAGGTGCAGAAACGCTCAGACAGGTTACGAAGGCGGCATATGAAGCTAAGGAAACAGTTGCCATTTATTATGACGGTGAATTAATCAGCGTGCCAAGTGTAAATGCTGAGGTTAAGAGGGGCGAAGCTCAAATTGCCGGAAATCTTACCTGGAAACAGACCGAAGAGCTGGCAGCCTCTATCCGGGGCAGCATTTCGGGTTTGGAGCTGGAGGAACTGAGTTTTCACTCCTTTGGAAGGCAAATTGGTGAGGATGCCATAAGTATGGGCCTGAAAGCAGGTGCTGCCGGACTGGCAATCGTTATCTTATTTATGTGCTTAGTATTCCGTCTGCAGGGGCTGGCGTCTGGCATTTCAATTTTAGCCTACACAGGACTGACATTTATCCTTATTAATACTTTCGGCGTTGTATTGACACTTCCTGGGATTGCAGGCATCATTCTGGGCATGGGTATGTCGGCAGATGCAAATGTGATGGTTTTTGCCGGAATAAAACAGGAACGGGCAGAAGGAAAGCCTATAATAGAAGCTCTAAGCAGCGGTTTCCAAAGAGCAAGGCCTGCGCTTTTAGATAGGAATATTGTAATATTTATTGCTGCGGCAGTTCTATGGTTAAAAGGCGGTGATACTGTAAAGGCATTTGCCCAAGTCCTGGTTATCAGTATTATAATTTCTCTATTTACAACATTGGTAATCACACGCCGGGTGGTATATGCGCTCTACGTAATTGGTTTTCAAGATAAGAAATTCTATGGGCGGATAAAGGTGCAGCGTAAATCATTTAATTTCCTTGGAAAGAAGAGAGTGCTTTTTGGTATTCCTATTACACTGGCTCTAATCGGCTTTGTAATTATGGGGATAAATGGAAGCCATGGAGCGGATGCCTTAAATTACGGTGTTGAATTCAGAGGGGGAACCTGCACGGCTGTAACCTTTGATAAGAATTATAGCTTTGAGGAAATTGGCAAGAATATTGTGCCTCTGATAGAAAATATAACCGGAGACAACAATGTGCATGTGCAAAAGACAGAGGACACAAAGCGGGTTGTTTTCCGGACAAAGCTGTTGACCCTGGATGAACGAAAAGCGTTTAATAAAGCGATGGCTGATAATTTTCAAGTGAAGGAAGATCAGATAACATCAGAAAATATCAGCCCGGTAACAAGTTCAGAAATAAGGCATAATGTGGTAATTACAGTTCTCATCTTTACGGCATGTATGCTTCTGTATGTCTGGTTCAGGCTTAGGGATATCCGATTTGTAATCTGTACGGGCCTGACATTACTGCATAATATTCTGTTGGTGCTGGCATTTTGTGCCGTTTCCCGTATATCAGCGGACAGCATGTTCATTGCATGTATGCTGATAATTGCAGGCTGCTCAATCAATGCGGCAATCATCATCTTTGAGCGGATTCGTGAAGAAATGAAGGCAAGGAGAGAAGGAGAAAAATTTCTTGTGTTGGTAAACCGATGCATTGCCGGAACAGTGGGGCGTAATTTCTACACATCCATTGTAATACTCATTACAATGGCGGCCTTGTATATACTGGGCGCCGATTCTATGAAAGCAATTTCGCTGCTTTTGATGGTGGGAGTTATTTGTGTGATTTACTCCTCTATGTGTATTACAGCACCCTTATGGTATGAGAGCAGAGTGAAGCGGGACATTGTGAAGAAACGAGAAGAAACGTAGGACTATAACAGTTTTCCCATAGGAAAGAAGAGGACAAATTGACGGATAGTGCTGACATTTGTGAGAATGCCTGAGGGGTTCTCATTGCCGGGTCAGCTTTTGCACAGGTGCTGAAACTTGTACAATGTCCGCAGTTTGTCCTCTTTCTCAAACCTGCAGGCTGCCGGTCTTTAGGTTTGTAAGAAATATGGATATATTCACAAGGAGGATAAGAAGTGGAAAAGTGGTTTGTAGCAATGAAGAAGGCTGATTTCGACCAGATCGCCCGGAAGTACCATATCTCTCCGATTCTTGCAAGACTGATACGGAACCGGGATATGACCGGAGATGAGGAGATTGATCTTTATCTAAATGGCACAATTGCTGATTTGCATGACGGAATGTTAATGAAAGACATGGATAAGGCCGTGGAGATTCTTTCTGAGAAGATTCATGAAGGAAAGGCCATCCGGGTGATTGGGGATTATGATATTGATGGGGTAAATGCCACCTATGTACTGCAGGAAGGAATTTCAAAGCTGGGCGGGGATGTAGATACGGATATTCCCGACCGGATGAAAGACGGGTACGGGCTGAACAGGATTTTGATTGACCGGGCGCTGGAGGATGGTGTTGATACGATTATCACTTGTGATAATGGGATTGCCGCTGCAGAGGAGATTGAATATGGCAGGCAGCAGGGGCTTACGATTATTGTAACGGACCATCATGAAGTTCCATACATAGAGGCTGACGGAGTGAAGGAATATATTATGCCCCGGGCAGATGCGGTAGTGGATCCTCACAGACCGGACTGCGAATATCCCTTTAAAGGGCTGTGCGGAGCAGCGGTTTCCTATAAACTGGTAGAGGCGCTGTACGAAGTGATGCAGAGGGATATAGATGATATTGACTATCTGATGGAAAATGTAGCCATAGCTACGGTAGGGGATGTGATGGACCTGACCGGAGAAAACCGGATTTTTGTAAAGCAGGGACTGGAGATGCTCAAACGTACCCAAAATCAGGGGTTGAAAGCTTTGATGGAATGTACGAAAGTTCCGTCAGAAAGATTGTCTGCTTATCATATTGGGTTTGTACTGGGTCCCTGTATCAATGCCAGCGGGCGCCTGGATACGGCGAAACGGGCACTGGAGCTTTTGAAGGCTTCAAGCCGCAGAGATGCGGTGATGCTGGCCGAGGATTTGAAGGCGCTGAATGACAGCCGGAAAGAAATGACAGAAAAAGGGGTAGAACAGGCAGTGAGGCAGATTGAGGAGACTTCCTTAAAAGAGGATAAAGTTCTGGTAATTTATCTTCCTGACTGTCATGAAAGTATAGCCGGGATTATTGCGGGAAGAATTAAAGAGAAGTATTACCGTCCTGCCTTTGTGCTCACCCAGGGGGCGGAGGGGGTAAAAGGCTCGGGCCGCTCCATCCCCGCTTACAATATGTTTGAAGAAATGTGCAGGTGCCGGGCTTTGTTTACCAAATTCGGCGGGCACAAGCTTGCGGCAGGACTTTCTCTGGAAGAGGATAATGTGGACAGGTTCAGGGAGACTATAAATAAGTTTGCAGAGCTATCCGATGAGGACCTTCTTCCAAAGGTATCCATAGATATGCAGCTTCCTCTATCCTATGTAACAGAGCCTCTTGTAGAAGAACTGGAGCTTTTAGAACCCTTTGGGAAGGGAAACACAAAACCATTGTTTGCGGAAAAGGATTTGAAGGTTCTTAATCCCAGAATCATAGGTAAGAATCAGAATGTCTTGAAATTTCAGGTGCAGGATATGAATGGAAATCAAATGGAGGCGGTCTACTTTGGGGATGTAAATGCATGCCTGGAATATATAAAACAAAAGCCAAAGCTCTCATTTACATTCTATCCGTCCATAAATGAATATATGGGAGTCAGAACGCTCCAGATTACAGTAGTTAACTATCAATAAGTTGTTACAGTTCAGCCATAAGCTCGGTTACGCTTCGCTGCATCTCGCTTTGGCAGAGGACATTTGCATGGCTGAACTGTAACAACAAGTACACGATTTGTGGTAAAAATAGTTTTAAAATTATAAAAATAATGTTATACTTAAACCTGTGAAAGTTACGATAGAAGAAAGGGGGAATTGATATGGCAGGCACTCCGGAATATGAATTACTTAATAAAAACTTGGAAATTGTAGATGGACATGCGGTGAAAGCGCCAGAAGATTATCAAGACCCTGAACAGTTATATCAGTCTTTGATAGCCCGAATTAAAAAGTATCATCCGTCCGCGGATACGACTATGATAGAGAAAGCATATTTTATAGGGAAGAATGCACATAAGGACCAGGCACGCAAATCAGGGGAACCTTATATTATTCATCCTCTGTGGGTGGGGATTATCCTGGCGGATCTGGAGATGGATAAGGAGACGATTGTAGCGGGAATGCTCCACGATGCAGTGGAGGATACCGATATGACACTGGAGGAAGTGACCCGGGAATTTAGTGCGGAGGTTGCGCTTCTGGTGGACGGTGTCACTAAACTGGGACAGTTGTCTTATTCTCAGGATAAATTGGAAGTGCAGGCAGAGAATCTAAGGAAGATGTTTTTGGCGATGGCAAAGGATATCCGTGTCATCATCATCAAACTGGCAGACCGTCTGCACAATATGAGAACGCTGGAGTTTATGACTCCTGCAAAGCAAAAGGAAAAAGCCAGGGAAACCATGGATATTTATGCTCCTATTGCGCACCGGCTTGGTATTTCTAAGATTAAGACAGAGCTGGACGACTTATCTCTGAAATATTACCAGCCCGAGGTTTATAATAATCTTGTAAGAGATTTAAATGAGCGCAAGACAGAACGGGAGGATTTTGTACAGCAGATTGTGGCGGAAGTTTCTGCCCATATGAAAAATTCCAGTATCGAGACTAAGGTCTACGGACGTGTGAAACACTTTTTTAGTATCTACAAAAAGATGGTTAACCAAAATAAGACGATTGACCAGGTTTATGATTTGTTTGCAGTGCGGATTATCGTAAGTTCTGTCAAAGACTGCTATGCGGCTCTTGGGGTGATTCATGAGATGTATACCCCTATACCCGGACGCTTTAAGGATTATATTGCTATGCCAAAGGCAAACATGTACCAGTCTCTCCACACAACATTGATGGGACCTTCCGGACAGCCTTTTGAGATACAGATTCGTACGGAAGAAATGCATAAGACCGCCGAGTACGGTATTGCTGCCCATTGGAAATATAAGGAGGGCGGTGCCGGCAAGAGCGTGGAGGCCCAGGAAGAAGAGAAGTTAAGCTGGCTGCGCCAGATTCTGGAGTGGCAGAGAGACATGTCTGATAACCGTGAATTTTTAAGCCTCCTAAAGGGTGACCTGGACTTGTTTGTGGAAGACGTGTATTGTTTCACGCCTGACGGAGATGTAAAAAATCTTCCCAATGGTTCCACACCTGTGGATTTTGCCTATATTATCCACAGTGCGGTAGGAAATAAAATGGTAGGTGCCAGAGTTAACGGAAGACTGGTAAATATAGACTATAAGATTCAAAATGGTGACAGGATTGAGATTCTAACTTCTCAGAACTCCAGGGGGCCAAGCCGGGACTGGCTGAATATTGTAAAGAGTACCCAGGCAAAAAACAAGATTAATCAATGGTTTAAGAGAGAATTTAAGGAAGATAACATCATTCGTGGAAAAGAGCTGATTGCCTCCTACTGTAAGGCAAAGGCCATCAATCTGCCGGATGTCATGAAACCTAAATATCAGCAGATCGTACAGCAGAAATATGGATTCCGCAATTGGGATGCAGTGCTTGCGGCGCTGGGACACGGTGGAGTGAAGGAAGGTCAGATCGTAAACCGGCTTGTGGAAGAATATGAAAAAGAACACAAGAAGGAAATCACCGATGAAACGATTCTGGAAAGAATATCTGAAGCCAATCACCAAAAGGTTCACATTGCGAAATCTAAAAGCGGAATTGTAGTGAAGGGCATTGATGATATTGCAGTGCGTTTCTCTAAATGCTGTAATCCGGTTCCGGGGGATGAGATTGTAGGATTTGTGACCCGGGGACGGGGAATGTCCATTCACAGAACTGACTGCGTCAACATACTGCACTTGTCAGGTCCGGAGAGGGAACGTCTCCTTGATGCAGAGTGGGAAGGGACAACAGCGGAAGAAAATGGAGGCCAGTACCTGGCAGAGCTGAAGGTGTTTGCTCATGACAAGCAGGGGCTTTTGCTGGAGCTTACCAGAGTATTTACAGAGTCTAAGATTGATGTGAAGTCTATGAATATACGGACAAGTAAAAAAGGAACCGCTACACTGGACCTGGGATTTATTGTGCATGGCAGGCAAGAGCTGAACAGAATTATTGAGAAGCTCCGCCAGGTAGAGGGTGTAATAGATATTGAGAGAACGGCAGGTTAGGAAGAGATGAAGATAGAAAGATTTGTAATCGGTATTATAAGCACAAACTGCTATCTTGTGCAAAATGAAGAGTCAAAAGAATGTTTCCTGGTAGATCCGGCAGCGTGTCCGGCAGAGCTGTCAGGGCATATCAAAACCAAAGGGCTGGAGTTAAAAGGAATCCTGCTGACACATGGGCATTTTGATCACATTATGGGAATTGGTGGGTTTTTAAAGGAGTTTCCTGTCCCTGTTTATGCCCATGAGGCGGAGAAGGAACTGCTGGAGGATGCTTCTTTGAATGCTTCATCCACTTATGGTCCGGGGTATACATTTTCTGATGCCATATATCTGAAAGATGGACAGAAACTGACGCTGGCAGGGATGGAGATTGGAGTGCTCCATACACCGGGACATACTGCCGGAGGATGCTGTTACTATATTCCGTCGGAAGGAGTTCTGTTCAGCGGGGACACATTGTTCCATGCTTCTATTGGCAGAACCGATTTTCCCACCGGGAGCAGCAGTCAGCTTATTCATTCCATTCAGGACAAATTACTATGCCTGCCTGGAGAAACAAAAGTTTATCCGGGGCATATGGATGAGACGTCAATTGCTTTTGAACAGACACACAATCCATTCTTTTAGGTGAAAGGCAGGCTCCGGGGTGAATGATGATAGATATTAGCAGTAAAGATACCTTCTATATGTATAATGCATATCATATTGCAAAAGCTTTTTTCCCGAACGGGGAAATCAGGCAGAAGGTGGATGAAGGGCAAGAACCTCTGATAAGACTGGAGTTGGAAGGAGGCTCTTGCTTTTCCATTCCGGCAGATAGCATATTACAATATCCGGACAAGCGGGAGGCAAAGCAGTATGTCACAAAGTTAATCTATGACTATCTAAGTGAAATGACTGGCACAAGCCTGTCCTGGGGAATGCTGACCGGGGTGCGTCCCACGAAGTTAATTATGCAAAAACTAGAAACAGGAGTGAGTGAAAAAGATATAGTAAAGTTTCTAAGGAGTGTTTATAGTGTTAGCTCTGAGAAGGCAGCGCTGGGATGTGAAATTGCCCGGCGGGAACAAGAACTGCTTCAAAAGCTGGATGCGGATCAGGGATACAGCCTGTATATTGGAATCCCTTTTTGTCCCAGTATCTGCTCCTACTGTTCCTTTGGTTCCTCCCCCCTGGATAAATGGCCTGGCGGGACAGAGTTATATCTGGATGCCCTTTGTAAAGAAATTACAGCTATAGGGCAGGCGGCCCGGGGAAGAAAATTAAATACCATCTATATAGGAGGCGGAACCCCTACTACACTCAGTGCGCAACAGCTGGAAAGACTTCTGAGACTTTTGGACTCTATCTTTTCCTACGCGGATTTAAAGGAGTTTACAGTAGAGGCAGGGAGGCCGGACAGTATTACAAGGGAAAAGCTGGAGGTTCTTGCGGGACATCCGGTAACAAGGATTTCTGTCAATCCCCAGACTATGCAGCAGAAAACATTGGATGCAGTGGGGCGCAGGCACCGGGTGGAAGATGTGAAGACAGTTTTTTATCTTGCCAGGGAGCTTGGATTTGACAATATTAATATGGATTTGATTGCAGGTCTGCCCGGTGAGGATGCAGAGGATATGCAGGATACACTGAGACAGATTGAGGAGCTGGGACCGGATAGCCTGACAGTTCATGTGCTTGCCATCAAGCGTGCTGCCAGGTATGGTCAGGAGGGCCGGAAGGTTGAACTGCATTCTGAAATTACACAAATGGTAGAGGATAGTGCCAAAGCTTCTAAAAAGATGGGACTTGAACCTTATTATTTATACCGGCAGAAAAATATGGCAGGAAATTTTGAAAATGTTGGCTATGCAAAGGTTGACAAAGCCGGAATATACAATATACTAATTATGGAAGAAAAACAGACAATTCTTGCAGCAGGTGCAGGTGCCTCCACCAAAATTGTCCTTCCTGAGAAAATCGGGTTAGAGAACGGCAGACAGAGCAATCTGGTAAGAATTGAGAATGTGAAGGACATTCGCTCATATATTGAGCGTATTGATGAAATGATAGAAAGAAAAGGAGAATGGTTATGGCGTTAAAGAAAAAACCGGTTACCGGAATGAAGGACATGATGCCCGGAGAGATGGAAATCAGGGATTATGTCATCAGTCTGATTAAAGACACCTATAAATCCTTTGGATTTTCATCCATAGAGACTCCCTGTGTTGAACACATAGAGAATTTGTGCAGCAAGCAGGGCGGAGAGAATGAGAAGCTGATTTTTAAAATTCTCAAGCGCGGAGAAAAGCTGAAAATTGACACCGCGCAGTCAGAAAGTGATTTGGTGGATGGAGGACTGCGCTATGATTTGACGGTACCCTTATCCAGGTATTATTCCAATAATGCCAATGATCTGCCGTCTCCTTTTAAAGCGCTCCAGATGGGAAACGTATGGCGTGCCGACAGACCCCAGAGAGGACGCTTCCGTCAGTTTATGCAGTGTGATATTGACATTTTAGGAGAGGCCGGAAACCTGGCGGAAATTGAACTTATACTTGCAACTTCCACATTGCTTGGAAAGCTTGATTTTCAGAACTTTACCATCCGTATCAATGACAGAAGAGTTTTAAAAGCAATGGCGGCATACAGTGGCTTCAAAGAAGAAGACTATGAAAATGTATTTATCATACTGGACAAGATGGACAAAATCGGCATGGATGGTGTGGCAGCGGAGTTAGGGGAATATGGCTATGAAAAAGAATCAGTGGAGAAATATCTCAGGTTATTCCAAGAGATTACGAATGATGTGGAAGGGATACGGTATTGTAAAGAGAAACTGGAAGGCTTTCTTGCGGATGACGCAGCGGCTTCACTCGAAATGATTGTTACCAGTGTAGAGAGTGCAAAAGAAGCAAAATTCAGCATCAGTTTCGACCCTACCCTGGTGCGTGGAATGTCCTATTACACCGGAACCATATTTGAGATTTCCATGGACGAATTCGGTGGCTCTGTAGGCGGCGGCGGACGCTATGATGAAATGATAGGCAAATTCACCGGGCAGAACACACCAGCAGTAGGCTTTTCCATTGGATTTGAGCGAATCGTTATGCTGTTGTTGGAAAGAGGCTATAAAGTGCCGGCCAGCAGAAATAAGAAAGTATTTCTGATTGAGAAGGACATGCCTCAGGAGGGAATGCTGAAAGTGCTGAATCTTGCCAAAGAAGAACGGGCGGCAGGAAAACAGGTTATGATAGCGAATATGAAAAAAAATAAGAAGTTCCAAAAAGAACAATTGGCGGCAGAAGGATATACAGATATTACAGAATGTTACCGGGACTCCGTAGAAGAACTATAAATGTGAAAAATGTGTGAACGGGGTCTGACCCTTTTGAATGGGGTCTGACCCTTTTGAAAAGAAAGAGGATGATGGACATGGCAGAGTCAATGAAGGGATTAAAAAGAACACACCGATGCGGTGAATTATCGGCCGCAAATATCGGTGAAACCGTAACTGTGATGGGATGGGTACAGAAGAACCGTAATAAGGGCGGAATCGTATTTGTGGATTTAAGAGACCGTTCTGGTATCCTGCAGATTGTATTTGAAGGGGAAGAAAAGGAAGCGCTGATTGAGAAAGCTGCAAAGCTGCGCAGTGAGTTTGTTGTTGCAATTGTGGGTAAAGTGGAAGCAAGAAGCGGTGCAGTAAATGAAAATCTGGCAACGGGTGCGATTGAAATCAGGGCAGAGGAACTCAGGGTTCTCTCAGAGTCTGAGACACCCCCTTTCCCAATAGAGGAAAACAGCAAGACGAAGGAGGAACTCCGTCTGAAATACCGTTATCTGGATTTGAGAAGGCCAGATTTACAGAGGAATCTGATGATGAGAAGCCAGGTTGCGACTCTGACCCGTCAATTTCTGTCTGATGAAGGATTTCTGGAAATAGAGACTCCGATTCTTGGGAAGAGTACACCGGAGGGCGCAAGGGATTATTTGGTTCCAAGCCGTATCCACCCAGGCAGTTTTTATGGCCTGCCTCAGTCTCCCCAGTTGTTTAAGCAGCTTTTGATGTGCTCCGGGTATGACCGTTATTTCCAGATTGCAAAATGTTTCCGTGATGAGGATCTGCGTGCGGACAGGCAGCCGGAGTTTACCCAGATTGATATAGAACTTTCTTTTGTAGATGTAGACGATGTTATTGATGTAAATGAAAGACTTCTTGCAAAGTTATTTAAAGAGGTTATGAATATAGAAGTAGCGCTCCCGATTCCAAGAATGACATGGCAGGAGGCGATGGACCGCTATGGCTCTGACAAGCCGGATACCCGTTTTGGAATGGAATTGGTTAATGTAACGGAAGCGGTAAAGGACTGTGAATTTGTGGTATTCAAAGGTGCTATAGAAAATGGCGGAACTGTCCGGGGAATTAATGCAAAGGGACAGGGAGCTATGCCACGTAAAAAGATCGATAAGCTGGTTGATTTTGCGAAGGACTTCGGTGCAAAAGGGCTTGCTTATGTTGCACTTCAGGAAGACGGCACTGTAAAATCCTCTTTTGCAAAGTTTATGACGGAAGAAGGAATGCAGAAGCTGATTCAGGCCATGGAAGGCGAGCCGGGTGATTTACTTCTGCTTGCGGCTGACAGGAATAAAGTAGTCTGGGATGTGTTGGGAAATCTCCGTCTGGAAATCGCAAGGCAGACAGAAATCCTGGATAAAGATGAATATAAGTTCCTCTGGGTAACAGAATTCCCGCTGCTTGAATGGAGCGAGGAGCAGAACCGCTTTACGGCTATGCATCATCCATTTACGATGCCTTTGGAGGAAGATTTACAGTATATAGATTCTGATCCGGGCAGAGTCCGTGCGAAAGCATATGATATTGTACTCAATGGAAATGAAATCGGCGGAGGAAGTGTCCGTATCTTCCAGAATGATATACAGGAAAAAATGTTTGAGGTCCTTGGTTTCACAAAAGAGCAGGCTCATGACCAGTTTGGCTTCCTCCTGGATGCCTTCAGATATGGAGTTCCGCCTCACGCTGGTCTGGCTTACGGCCTGGACCGCATGGTAATGCTGATGGCTCAGGAAGATAGCATTCGTGATGTTATGGCATTTCCGAAAATAAAAGATGCTTCCTGTCTGATGACAGAAGCGCCCAGTGCAGTAGATGATAAACAGCTTAAAGAATTGGGTTTGGAAAAATATACTGAAAACCAGGAAACAGGAAAATAATAACTAGATGGCTATAAGATAAAAGAAGATGCGGTATATTACGGTTTGTTAAAAAGCGTAATACACCGTATTTTTAAATTATTTGGGCAAAATATACAAAAAATCATTTTGAATTATGTATATATCATACAATAATCTCAAAAAATCAAAGCAACCCCAAAGAAATTCGTATGTACTTCATTAGAAAAAATACCTATACTGAGTCCATGTTAAATGAACAGTAACTTACAGAACAAATAATCAGATTCAGGAGGATGAAGTTATGAGAAGCAAGAAAGCAGCAAGATTAATGGCGTTAAGTCTGGCAGCAGTCATGGCAGCGGGAATGGTGACCGGGTGCAGAAGAGGTGGCGGCAGTACGGGTGACACAAAAGATAGTGGTGACAGTGCAAAGACAGAAAGCGTGATGATTGGTTCTGCGATCTACAAATTTGAT
Organism: Faecalicatena contorta; assembly: GCF_003149105.1. GTDB lineage: Bacteria > Bacillota > Clostridia > Lachnospirales > Lachnospiraceae > Muricomes > Muricomes contortus_C. The sequence goes on from NZ_QGDS01000002.1 coordinate 504,587, forward strand.
GACACATTCATGACCGGTGTGCGTACAGCGATGACAGAGCAGGCGAAGGCAAAAGGTGCTGAGCTGGAACTGGTGGATTCCCAGAATAAACAGGCTACGCAGAACGAGCAGGTTGATACATTTATCACCAAAGGCGTAAATGCGCTGGCAATCAATGCGGTGGACCGTACAGCAGCAGCTCCAATCATTGAAAAAGCAAAGGCTGCTGAACTGCCGATTGTATTCCTGAACCGTGAGCCCGAGGAAAATGACATGCAGAGCTATGACAAAGTGTGGTATGTAGGTGCAAAAGCAGAGCAGTCAGGAACCCTTTCCGGTGAGATTATTGCAGACTTTTTTACAGAGCATCCGGAAGCAGATAAAAATGGGGATGGCGTCATCCAGTATATTATGATCCAGGGAGAACCGGGGCATCAGGATGCAACACTGCGTACGGAATATTCTGTGAAAGCACTGGAAGAGGCAGGCTTCAAGACGGAACAGCTGGCAGCAGATACAGCAATGTGGGATAAGGCAAAAGCGACAGACTTGATGAAGGCCTTCATCACAGGACAGGGGCTGGACAAAATAGAGGCAGTGCTTTGTAACAATGACGATATGGCTCTGGGCGCAATAGAAGCATTGAAAGCAGAAGGGTATAACAAAAATAAAGATGATCTTGCAAAATATATTCCTGTAGTGGGAGTTGATGCCACAGCGCCGGCTCTGGAAGCCATGAAAGATGGTTCCTTGCTGGGGACAGTCCTGAATGATGCAGAAAACCAGGGCAAGGCAACAATCAGTGTAGCTACAGCAGCAGTAGCCGGAAAAGAAATCAATGAAGAGAATGTTGGATATCCAATCACAGACGGCAAATACATCTGGATTGACTATGTGAAGGTAACAGACGAAAATTATCAGGATTATATGGAATAGGACACTGGAATGAAAAATAGGCCGGGGGATTTTACCTCCCGGCCATGAAGGAGGAATGAGGACATGGGCGAATATATACTGGAAATGAACCACATAACTAAGATTTTTCCAGGTGTAAAAGCACTTGATGATGTCAGCCTGAAAGTCCGGGCTGGTACTGTTCATGCTCTGATGGGAGAAAACGGGGCCGGAAAGTCCACTTTAATGAAGTGTCTGTTCGGTATCTATCATGAGGATGACGGGGAAATTATCCTGGATGGGAAACCGGAAAAGATCATGACATCAAAGCAGGCGCTTGATCTTGGTGTCTCTATGATTCATCAGGAGCTTCATCCAATCCGTTTTCGGCCGGTCATGGAAAATATATGGCTCGGCAGATTCCCAATGAAGGCAATAGCAGTTGATAAAAAGGAAATGATTAAAAAAACAAAAAAGTTGTTTCAGGAAGTAGATTTGGATATAGACCCGGAAGTGCTGGCGGGAGCCCTGTCTGCGTCGAATCTTCAGCTTGTGGAGATTGCAAAGGCAGTCAGCTATAATTCCAAGGTCATTATTATGGATGAGCCTACCTCATCTCTGACGGAGAATGAAACGCAGCATCTGTTTAAGATTATCCGGCAGCTGCAGGAAAAAGGATGCGCGATTATCTACATATCACATAAAATGGAAGAGATTCTGAAAATAGCTGATGAGGTCACGATTATGCGGGACGGACAATATGTCGGGACCTGGGACGCAAAGGATTTGACTACAGATTTGATTATCAGCAGGATGGTAGGAAGGGATATGACCAACCGTTTCCCTCCGAAAGCATATACCCCATCGGATGAGGCAGTGCTGAAAGTAGAAGAGCTTTCTTCTCCGCTGCCAAAATCTTTCCAGAATGTCAGCTTTGAATTAAAAAAAGGAGAAATCCTTGGAATAGGCGGACTGGTAGGGGCTCAGCGGACGGAGTTGGTGGAAGCCATCTTTGGGCTTCGTGAAATTATGGAAGGAACAATCTTCAAAGACGGAAAGACCTTTAAGATTAAATCTCCGAGAGATGCAATCCGGGAAAATATCGCACTCCTCACAGAAGAGCGCCGTGCTACCGGAATATTCGGAATCCTTTCAGTTCTCGACAACACAGTCATAGCGAGCCAGAAAAAGTATGCGTCTGCAGGAGTGCTGAATAACAGAAAGCGGATTGGCGCAGCAGAGAAATCAAATGCGGAGCTGAGGACAAAAACCCCGAATATGGATGAACTGATTGAAAATCTGTCAGGAGGGAACCAGCAGAAGGTACTTCTGGCAAGATGGCTTCTGACAGACCCGGATATCCTGATTCTGGATGAACCTACAAGGGGAATTGATGTCGGCGCCAAATATGAGATATATACAATCATGCATAAGCTGGTGCAGGCCGGAAAATCCATTATCATGATTTCTTCCGAGATGCCGGAGCTTCTGGGAATGTCGGATAGAATCATGGTAATGTGTGAGGGGCGTGTTACAGGATTTTTAAATGCCAAGGAAGCAGATTCTGTGCAGGTTATGAATTATGCTACCAAGTTTATGCAGTAGGAAATGAGAGGAAAGTGAGGTAATACATATGCAGAAAACAGGGAAAATAATTGCCCGAAAAAAATATAGCATGACTTTCGCAATAACCGGTGCTGCGGTATTTATTTTAGGATGGGTCCTGTTCTATTTTCTGGATCCGGCAGTCTTTTATGATTTAGGGCTATATGTGGCTCTGGTAGGGGCGGCATTTGGGCTGTATGGTCTCAGGCATCTTACGGCACGGCAGTACAAGGGGATTGATGTAGAAATTTCAGCATCTACAGCAAAGCGGTTCTTGACAAATAATGCGATTATGCTTGCATTGCTTGTCATGGTAATTGTAATTATGATTATGGAACCGCGTTTTATGAAACTTCAGGTAATGCTGGATATCCTGACTCAGTCTTCCACAAGGATGACTGTGGCTCTTGGAATTAGTTTTACGCTTCTGATTGCAGGTACTGACCTGTCAGCCGGACGTATGGTAGGTCTGGCGGCGGTTATTTCTACATCCATGCTGCAGACGGCGGATTATGCCAACAGGTTCTTCCCGGACCTTCCGCACATGGCAGTGATTATACCTATCATACTTTCTGTGCTTGCATGTGCTGTATTCGGTCTGCTTAACGGCTTTCTTGTGGCAAAGTATGAGATGCACCCATTTATTGCAACACTGGCTGTGCAGGTTATTGTATATGGTGTAAACTCCCTGTATTTTGACATGGAGCCAAACAAATCCCAGCCTATCGGCGGTGTACGTCCGGATTTTGTGGCACTGGGACAGAAAAAGATTCTGGTCATAGACGGAGTATTTCCAGGGATTTCCGTACTTGTCCCTATTGCAATCTTCTTTGTTATATTGATATGGTTTATTCTCAATAAAACAGTGTTTGGTAAAAATGTATATGCAATCGGCGGAAACAGGGAAGCGGCAGTCGTATCCGGCGTGAATGTATTCAAGACAATCATGGGAATCTTCATTCTCGCGTCCGTGCTTTACGGAATTGCAGGTGTGCTGGAAGCAGCAAGGACTGCAGGAGCAACGAACAACTATGGGAACGGCTATGAGCTGGATGCCATTGCTGCCTGCGTTGTGGGCGGCGTATCTCTAAACGGAGGTATTGGAAAAGTCAGCGGCATCGTCAGCGGTGTGCTTATCTTTACTGTCATTCAGTACGGCCTACAGTTCATAGCAGTCAGCCCGATGTGGCAGCAGGTAATTAAAGGTATCATCATTGCAGTGGCGGTTGCGATTGATTTGTCAAAGTACAGAAAAAAATAGAATTGTATATGGAGGGAAAGCACCGGAAATGCTATAATGGATTTATGTCTGTTATGGCATTTCCTACTTGTATTCTATTGGAAAAGCAGCATCTGAAATGGAGGTCCTTTATGGGGTATTATAAGATTTTGATAGCGGATGACGAGGCCGAGATTCGAGACGGAATGATACAAAAACTGGATTGGAATGTACTGGGGTTTGAGGTTGCGGCTTCCGCTGAGAATGGTGTGGAGGCCCTTGAACTTCTGGAGCAGGCTAAGCCGGATGTTATTATGACGGATATAAAGATGCCGTTTATGGATGGCCTTGAGTTTATAGAGAAGGCTGTAGAGATACTCCCTACAGTTAAAATCATTGTGTTTTCAGGATTTGATGATTTTGAATATGCACAGAAAGCAATCCGTCTGAATGTGGAGGAATATCTTCTGAAACCTATTTCATCAGCCCAGATGACAGAGTCTTTGATAAATTTAAAGAAAAAAATGGACAAGGAGCTGGAGGAACGCAGTGACATTGACAGGCTTAGGAAAAGTTATATAGAGAGTTATCCGGTTATGAGAGAGCAGCTGATTTCCGGCATATTGGAAAGGACCGTCCCGCAACAGCAGATTCTCCAGAAAGCCAGACAGTATCAGGTGGATTCAGGAAAGGGATACCGGGCAGTGGTGCTGGTGGCAGTAGACAGGGAGCCTATCGTTGAGGTGAAGGGGCAGACTTCTGCATTTGCAGGAAAGGAAGAGCTGATCCCACTTGCCATACGTCAGATTATGGAAGCGGTGCTGGGCAGGTTTCATAAAGCTGACTGCCTTCTTCACGGGGATTTTGTCATTGGGGTTGTACAGTTGAACTATGAAAGCCAGATTTCCATCCTAATCAATGAAGTGAATGAAATCTGCAGGGAAGGCAGGAAGGTCACGGGCATGGAAATAGCTGCCGGAATAGGCGGTATAGTGGAGAGCCTGGGGGAGATTAGCTATTCCTACAGAGAGGCTGGGAATGCAGTGGAATACAGCATGCTTAAAGGGCGTTCAGAAGGCGGACGGTGTGTATATATTAAGGATGTGGAGCCCGAGGACTTATCCGGAAGGCTGCAGTTTTCCGAGACGGAGGAGCGTGCCTTCCTCACAGCAATAAAAGCAGGGAATGTAGAAAAGATCCGGAAGCTGACCTCTGGTTTTTTCTCCAAACTGGAGCAGTCCAAACTTCCCTACCACCGTTATCAGGCACATATATTTGAATTGTTTACCCTGGCGATGAGGCTGTCAAATGCATATCAGCTGGATTTAAAAGGAGCATTTGGAGGAGAGGCGAATTATATTTCTACGCTGTTCGGGCTGCATTCACTTGGGCAGATTGAGGAGTGGTTCATGCGTGGTTTCCTGAAGCTGGGAGGGATGATTCAGAAAGAGCGGATGGACTCCGGCAAGTCATTGACATTTAGAGCAAAAGCATTTGTGGAGGAGCATTTCCCGGATGCTTCCCTGTCAGTTGAGCGGCTATGCGAGGAACTTCATGTAAGCCCTGCATACTTTTCAACTGTATTTAAGAAGGAAACGGGGAAAAGCTTTGTGTCTTATCTTACAGAGGTGCGCCTGAATGAAGCGGTCCGCCTGCTGGATACGACTTCGGACAAAACATATGTGATTGCGGCAAAGGCAGGGTATGCAGAACCGAATTATTTTAGTTATGTGTTCAAGAAAAAGTATGGAGTAGCTCCATCCAGGTACAGAAAGCAGCAGGAGAGATAAGAAATGAGACTGTGGGAAAAAGTAAAAAAATCATTGCGGCGCAGGAGCCTGCAGTTTACGCTGTCGCTTACATTTACAGCTGTCTCCGTAGCTGTCGTTATCGTGGTAGCGATGGGATATTCCAGACGCTTTGTAGATTCGGCTGAAAAGATGGCAATAAACAACAACAAGAATGTACTGAACCAAATGAACCAGAACCTGAACAACTATCTGCATAATATGATGAGTATTTCAAATACCATGTATTATAGTATCATCAAGAATACAGATATCGAAAAGGACGGCATCCAGAAGGTGGCAGACCAGATGAAGCTTTTATATGATGCAAATATCTCTTCGCTGGTCAGCATTGCGATTTTCAATGATGATGGAAAAATCATAGCAGCCCAGCCGCTGAGCAGGCTGAAGTTAAATGCAGAACCGTCCTCGGAAGAATGGTTTATCCGTGCAAATCAAAAGATTGAGAATCTGCATTTTTCAACGCCCCATGTGGAAAATCTGTTTGTAAATTCAGATAATATTTATCATTGGGTAGTCTCCTTAAGCCGCTCTGTAGAGATGACAAAGGACGGGACAATCATCCACGGAGTTGTGCTGGTAAATATGAATTTTACGGGCATAGAGCAGATATGTAAGAATGTGGATCTGGGGAAATCAGGCTATGTATATCTCGTGGATCAGAGCGGTGAGCTGATTTATCATCCAAACCAGCAGATGATATACGCAGGGGTAATCCGTGAAAACCATAAAAAGGCGTCATCTTATTCTGAGGGCAGCCATATAGAGGTATTTGAGGGGCAGGAGCGGCAGATTACAGTAAAAACAGTTGGATATACCGGATGGAAGCTGATCGGTGTGTCACCGACAGAGGATATTACTTCTGTCTATACGCAGAACAGCCAGTTTCTGTGGTTTGTTGCAATCTTCGCCATACTGACCTTGATTGCCGTGAATGCATTTGTGTCATCCAGAGTTGCCAATCCGATTAAACAGCTGGAACGCTCTGTCAGGGAACTGGAGCGTAATAACCTGTATGCCACGATTCCACAGAACGGGACCTATGAAATCCGGCATTTGGCTAAAACACTCCAGTCCATGGCTGATAACATGCGCGGGCTGATGGATGATATTGTAGTGGAGCAGGAGAGTAAAAGAAAGAGTGAGATGGATGCGCTGCAGTCACAGATAAATCCACATTTCCTGTATAATACACTGGATTCGATTGTGTGGATGATTGAGAATGAGCGTTATGACGGCGCAATTACGATGGTCACAGCTCTGGCCAGGCTGTTTCGCATTAGCTTAAGTAAAGGGAAGAACATCATCACGGTTGAGCAGGAGCTGCAGCATGTAGAGAATTATCTGATCATCCAGAAGGTAAGGTATAAGAACAAGTTTGTTTATGAAATCGAAGCGGAAGATGGTGTGCTGCAATGTGCAGTGATTAAGCTGAGCATCCAGCCTCTGGTGGAGAATTCCATCTATCATGGTCTTGAGTTTATGGATGGGGATGGAGAAATCAATATCCGTGCATATCAAAGGCAGGACAGCCTGATTATCGAAGTTGAAGATAATGGTCCTGGAATGACAGAAGAACAGGTAGAGGTACTAGTAAGTGGAGCTGGACAGAAGAACCGCAAACGGGGTTCTGGTATTGGCTTTCATAATGTGGAGGAACGGATTCAGCTCTGCTTTGGGGATGAATACGGATTGGAGGTAGAAAGCGAGCCGGATGAGGGTACTGTTGTGCGTGCACGCCTGCCTCTCATATCAGTGGAAGAGGCAGAAAAAAGAGGGGAGGGCAGACTGTGACACTGAAAAAAAAGATTATAATCCTGGTATTGAGCGCATGCGGGGTAGCAGGAATCGTGATTTTCAGCACAAATCCCCAGCAAATAAAGGGAGAGGAAGTGTATCAGATATCCTATATCCATCGCGGCGAGATACCGGAAGAGTCACAACAGGTAATCTTACAGGGGATGGAGCAGGCATCCAATGCATTTAATGTAGAGCTTACGGCAGTCAATTCTGGGAATCGGGCTGATGCCAATGGGCAGAAGGCGCTGTTGGAAAAAGAAGTGGAGAATGGGGCAGATGCGATTCTTATAGAGGGTATAGACGACGATGGGGTCAGGGCTGAGCTGGAAAAGATTAATGCAGTGATACCGGTTGTTGAGGTGAAATCCCGTACCGGGGACGGGAAAGATAATAAGATAATCCAGATCCATGCAGATGACTATGTAATCGGGCAGGAATTAGGAAAATCGATTTTGAAACGGCTGGGGCCTGAAGAGGGCGTGATTCTGGTAAAGAGCGGGACAGAGTATTCAGATGTGGCAGAGCGGTATCTGGGAGTGAAGGAGATTATGGATGTTTCAGCGGTTCCGGTTGAGGAGGTTGATGCAGGTACTGATGAGGTGTCACGTGCATTAATGTTTACGAACCTAATGGCAAACCAGAGCACACGTCATATTGTTGCTTTCAGCAGCCCGGAGCTGGAAGCCCTGGGAAAAGCCAAGCAGGAAAATCCCGATTTTAAGGATATTTCTATCTATGGAACCGGAAATACGAATCAGATCATCAACTATCTGGAAAGCGGCACTATCCAAGTGATTGGTGTATCGAATGAGTACAGCATTGGGTATTTAAGTGTCAGAAATGCAGTCATGAAACTGAACGAAGAAGAAATAGAGAAGAATCAGATCAAATATTCCATCATTGACGCCAGCCAAATATACAAGAAAGAAAATCAGCGTCTTCTATTTCCATTTGTACAGTAGCCGGTTCTGGATGGTAATGATTGAGAACGGTACGGGTTTCTATATAAGTTTTGGAGGGCAGGATAGGGGAATGAGCATGAAGCAGGCATTGAAAATATTATGGAAAAGGACAGGGATAATAATTCTAATTATAGGGATTATGTTATGTTCGGGATGCGCCGGCAAGAATATGCCTGAACAGGAAAATAGTCCGATTAAAATAGGAGTTGCTATCTACAGGGGGGATGATGCGTTTATATCTTCTCTGAGCGGCCATCTGACAAGTGAAGCGAAAGCTCTTGAGGTGAAGTTGGGGCGCAAGGTAATCGTAAACCTTGCAGATGCCAAGAATAATCAGGGAAGCCAAAATGACCAGGTAGATAACTTTATTAATAAGGGATATGATATTATCTGCGTAAATATGGTTGACAGGACAGCAGCGGCAGTGATTGCAGATAAAACAAAGGAAGCCGGTATTCCGATTATATTTTTTAACAGGGAACCGGTGGAAGAGGACATGCAGATCTGGAATAAAGAATATTATGTCGGTACAGATGCAGAAGAAGCAGGAATTCTGCAAGGGGAGCTTCTTGTCAGCGCCTATGAAAGAAATCCCCAGAGCATAGATAAGAATAGGGATGGAAAGCTTCAGTATGTGATGCTGGAAGGCGAACAGGTGCATCAGGATGCATTGATACGCACAGAGTTTTCAGTGAAGTCGGTCCTTCAGGCGGGAATTGAGATGGATAAGCTAGGGAGTGAGATGTGTAACTGGATGCGTTCGCCATCCTATGAAGCAATGCTGAAATGGCTGGAAGAGTATGGTGATGCAATTGAAGTAGTGGTGGCCAACAATGACGAAATGGCTCTTGGGGCAGTGCAGGCCCTGCGTGAAAAGAATATGTTAAAAAACGGTCCGATTGTTCTGGGTATTGACGGAACGAAAGACTGTTTGGAGTCAATATCTAAAGGGGAGATATACGGTACCGTAAAAAATGATGCAAAAAGACAGGCAGAGGTGATATTAACCATCGGAGGTGCCTGTATCGAAGGGAAAAATCCTTCGGATATGGTTCCGGAACTGGAAGGACATTATGTGCGGGTTCCACATTATAAAGTGACGTTGGTAAATGCGAATGTAGTTCTGAAGCAGGAATAATACTGGGTGACTGTCAAATAAAAGAAGATGCGGCGTATTATGGCTTGTAAAAAGCGTAATACACCGCATTTTTAAATTGTTTTGTAACCCGTTGATATTAGTTACATACGTATAAAAAATTTCAAGAAATAGACAAATATAACACAATATATCCTAAAGTTGAAATAAAATTTCATTTATATTCAAGTTAATTGACAAAAACATTTCAACTGATAATATGTAGTTATAAGGCCGGTTCGAATATGATTCTTGGAAGGAGAAAAAGGATGGAAATTAGACACTATATCCAAAAGGATGAAACAGAGGTTGTTGATTTATGGAATCGAACCTGTACATTTGATGCGCTTGATGTTAAAAAGTTTCGGAGGCAGGCAATACTGGATGAGAATTTCGATGCGGATTTAAGCTGGGTTGCATTGGACAAAGGAATAATCATCGGCTTTATTTACGGAACAAAACGAAAGTTTCCATATCTGGAGCGGGGATTGGAACCGGAACGCGGCTGGGTCAATGTTCTGTTTGTAGACAAAGAATATCAGCACTGTGGAATTGGAACTCAACTGCTTACAAATTGTGAAAATGCTCTAAAAGAAGCTGGCTGCAAAAATATTACTCTGGGTGCATATTCGCCCAATTACTTCTTTCCTGGGGTAGATTCAGGGAATTATCCAATGGCAATCCGCTTTTTTGAAAAAATGGGATACATTCCTCAGGAAGAGCACTATTCAATGGGAAAAAATCTTCACGGTTATCAGATTCCGGAGAGAACAATTCAAAAACAAAAAGAGGCAGAAGAAAAAGGCTACCAATTTCTGAAATTCCGATATGAATATACCTTGGAGCTGCTGGAATTTCTGCAGATAGAATTCGGTGGCGGCTGGAAACGTAATGCATTGATTGCAATGCAAAAAGAAATTGCAGAAGATTTGATCCTGCTTGTACTAAATTGTGAAAACAAAATTTGTGGTTTTTGTATGAGGGCGATTGATGGAAATCCTATGAGGTTCGGTCCGATTGGAGTAGCGCAATCTGAAAGAAATGCTGGTATTGGAGGGATTCTTCTGGATATTCAATGCTGCGAAATGTCTAAAAAGGGAATATACAGAATGTATTTCGTAACAACAGACGAACCGGGAAGAAGATACTATGAACGGCATGGTCTGGAGGTATTTAGAACATTTATTTCTTACAAAAAGGAACTATAGTTTGATGTTGGATTCAGGAATGAGGAGGAAGCTTTATGAGTAATCAAAAAATCACATTAGACATTATTGAATTACTAGGAACCAAGGAAAACTTACTTTCTGTAGAAAATTGTATGACACGTGTACGTATCAATGTAAAAGATGTTGAAAAATGTGAGGTTGAGCAACTGAAAAAGTTAGAGTATATTTTAGGAACTACAGTACAGGGAAATAATGTGCAGCTCGTTGTAGGACCGGGTAAAAGCAGTAAAATTGCAGCAGAAATTTCCGAAATTACAGGAATTAAAAGCAGCGAGGTTGATGAAGCAGCAGTCCGAAAGGAAGAGAACCGGGAGAAGAATAATACACCGTTTAAAAGAGTACTAAAGAAGGTTGCTAGTGTATTTATTCCAATTCTACCTGCATTTATTGCATGTGGATTGATGGTAGCAATTTATGAAGCGGGCTATGTGTTTTTTCCGGGATTGGAGGAAACTGACTTTGGTAAGATCTTATCAGCCATTGCATATTCCGTGTTTAGTCTTTTGCCAATTATCGTGGGCTATAATACCGCAAAGGAATTTGGCGGTTCTCCAATTTTGGGGGCAGTATTGGCAGCAATTTTAAATACTGCCAGCATTACCGGAATTCATATCATGGGGATTGAATGTGCAGCTGGCCGGGGTGGCGTTATTTCTATCTTGATTGTTGCTGCAATTGGAGCAAAACTAGAGAGAATAATTCGGAAAAGAATGCCGGAAATATTGGATACATTCTTAACACCGCTTTTCACGATTTTTATCATGACGTTTTTAGGCCTTATTATTTTCCAGCCTCTTGCAGGACTTGTATCAGATACTGTAGGAAATTTTGTACAATATATTATTTATAATGTTCCGGCGTTAGCTGGTTTGGCAACCCTGGTTTATCTGCCGCTGGTTATGACAGGTATGCATCACGGTCTGATTGCTGTTAATGCACAGTTAATTACTGATTTTGGTGTAACATATTTGCTTCCGGTTACATGTATGGCAGGTGCAGGTCAGGTAGGAGCATCTTTTTATGTGCTTTTAAAAACCAAAAACAAACGTCTTAAAAAGGTGTGCAAGAATGCATTGCCGGTTGGGATGCTGGGAATTGGAGAACCTTTGATGTGGGGTGTGACGGTTCCATTAGGAAAACCATTTCTTGCTTCTTGCCTGGGCGGTGCAGTAGGTGGCAGCGCTGTGGCAATAATGCATGTGGCAGCAAAAATTCCGGAGTTATCAGGGCTGCAGCTTTCACTGATAACAACTAGTCCTCTTAAATATTTAATTGGTATTGCAATCTCATACGCAGCAGGTTTTCTATTCTGTATGCTATTAGGGTTTGCTGATCCGGAAGAAGAATAAATAAGATGAAAAGTGTACTTATTAGATTTCAAGAATATCAAGAGAAAGCAAGCAGTGCAGAGAGAATAGTGGTCCGGTTTATTTTAGAATACCCAAAAGAATCTTCTTCCTATACTATACATCAGTTGGCCGCTGCTTCTTTCTCATCTGCCTCAACAATCGTAAGACTATGTAAAAAAACAGGATTTTCAGGATATAAAGAATTTCAAAAAGCACTGATTGCGGAACTGATTATCCGTGAAGAAAGTGATAACGCCTACAGTGAAGAAATCCAAAGGGAAGACCGGCTGGAAGAACTTATTGCAAAGATTACCTATAAGAACATCACATCCCTGGAAAAAACCAGAAAATTGATGGACGAAGCTGTGCTGGAACAGTGTGTGGTTTTGTTAGAACAATGTCGGAACATTTGTTTTTTTGGTATCGGTTCTTCTCTTTTGGTGGCACAGGATGCCTATATGAAATTTTTGAGAGTAGATAAGGTATGTTTTATTCATAATGATTGGCACGTGCAGCAGCTTTATGCTAAAAATATGACCTCAAAAGATTTGGCTATTGTCATTAGCTATTCAGGTCTTATGGAAGAAATGGTGACATGTGCACAAATTGCAAAAGAAAGAGGGGCTTCTGTAATTGCAATTACCAGGGTTGCGGATTCAAAGCTGGCACGCGTAGCGGATTATAAGCTCTATGTGGCAGCTTCTGAATTCCTGATTCGAAGCGGGGCAATGTCTTCCCGAATTTCGCAATTAAATGTTGTGGATATTTTATATACAGCATATTTAAACCGGCATTTTGAAGAAGCTGCTATACAAGTGAAGAAAACGTATATACCAAAAAAACAGGAGGAATAGAATCTGTACTCAGAGGAAAGGATTAAAATGGAAAAAGAACAATTGCATCGGTTAAGTACGGAGATATCCAATCCAAAATCAAAAGAAATGGATATAATGGAAATTCATGAATTGTTGGTTTTAATGAATCAGGAAGATGAAAATGTAATAAAAACAGTCAGGAAAGCGATCCCGACAATCGAACAAGCGGTGAAACAAGTTATTTATGCACTCGAAAACGGAGGAAGACTAATTTATGTGGGCGCAGGAACGAGCGGAAGAATAGGGGTAATGGATGCGGTAGAATGTATTCCTACCTTTTCTACAACAGATGAAGTGATTGCAATTATGGCAGGTGGAGAAAAGGCCTTTGCCCGTGCAAATGAAGGAGCAGAAGATTCCGAGGAACTAGCCGCAAAAGACCTGGAAAACGTAAGATTAAAAAAAGAGGATGTGGTTTTGGCTATTGCAGCCTCCGGTAGAACACCCTATTGTATTGGAGCGCTGAAGGCGGCTAAAGAAAAAGGAGCAGCTTGTATCAGTCTTGCATGCAATTATCATGCCGCTATTTCTGATTATGCAGATATTGCAATAGAAGTAGATGCAGGACCAGAAGTGTTAACCGGTTCTACCAGACTCAAAGCGGGAACCTGCCAAAAATTGGTTTTGAATATGATATCAACTACAGCGATGGTGGGGATTGGCAAAGTATATGGTAATCACATGGTGGATATGAAGGCTACCAATCATAAGCTGGAAGACCGTGCAAAGCGGATTATAATGGAAAGTACGCAGTGTTCAGAAAATCAAGCAGTTTTGGCATTGCAGCAGGCAGATCAATCAATAAAGACAGCAATTGTAATGCTCCTGACAGGAGCATCACGAGAAGAAGCAGAACAGAAACTCTGTAAAGCAAAAGGGTTTGTAAAAAAATGTATCTAAACAGAAAATACATGGAGATTAGTATGGCTAAATTATTAAAAAGCAAAAAAGAGCATGTGATTGGAGCTCCGGTCAAAGGAAAGGCGGTACCGTTTCAGGAGGTGAATGATCCCATATTCCGTGAAGAGCTGCTGGGAAAGGGTATTGGAATAATTCCGATGGATGGACAGATTTATGCACCGGCAGATGGAAAAATAGACATGGTTTTTGATACCTTGCATGCACTAAGTATGACAACCGGAGATGGTGCAGAGATTTTAATTCATGTAGGGATTGATACAGTACAGCTAAAAGGAGATGGCTTTAAGAGCTATGTGAAGGCAGGTGACCGGATAAAAAAAGGAGCATCTCTGCTGAGCGTGGATTTGGAAAAAGTGAAAAGAAACGGATACGATTCAGTTACGCTGATGGTGGTTTGCAATACCGGGGATTACGCGTCGGTGGAAGGTATCTCTGGAATGGATATTTTAGCCGGAGATGATGTACTTATTATAAAAGAAAAATAAAAGTAATAGAAGAGGATGTATCTGTTAGTAGTTTAAATAAATATTAAGCAGACAATTGAACATTAGCATAAGCCCATAATCAGTTATTAAATCTAATTGATTATGGGCTTATTTTAGTGCCAGGGCTATTAGATGGTAATTTTAGAACTGCTGCTATAAAACAGAAGTGTATTTTTTATTCTAACAGGGCTGATGTAAAATCAGTCAACAATTTTGTTATTCCATCGTCAAGTGGTCCGTTTTGAGAAGGTTTTGCCCAATGTATAAAGTTTGATCTATTTGCCGCAGTTTTTTGTTGTTTTACGCAAATTGACTTTGGTAAAGCTGAGAATAAGCGCCCTTTGATGCCAAAAGCTGGTCATGGGTACCTTGTTCAATAATATTACCTTGTTCCATGACTAATATTAAATCGGCGTCCTGAATGGTAGAAAGCTTATGTGCGATGATAAAGCTTGTACGTCCCTTCATCAAATTATTCATAGCTTTTTGAATTTCCTTTTCGGTCCGTGTGTCCACACTGGAGGTGGCTTCATCCAAAATTAAAATAGCAGGGTCCGCTAAAATCGCACGGGCAATGGTCAATAGCTGGCGCTGTCCCTGGGATACGTTTGAACCGTCTTCTTCCAGTATCGTCTGATAACCGTCAGGCAGGGTGCGGATGAAATAATCTGCACGGGCGGATTTTGCCGCTGCTATAATTTCGGTATCGGTTGCATCCGGCTTTCCATAAGCAATATTATCACCAATGCTGCCGCTAAACAGCCACGTATCCTGCAGCACCATACCAAACAGGCTCCGCAGATCTGCGCGAGTCATGCGATTCGTTTCTATTCCGTCAATCAGAATACTACCGCTTTGAATATCATAAAAACGCATCAAAAGATTGACAAGGGTTGTTTTGCCGGCTCCAGTGTGTCCTACGATAGCTACTTTCTCTCCAGGGTTAACATGAAGGCAAATGTCTCTCATGAGCAGTATATTGGGATCATACCCAAATTGTACATGATCCAGTTCAACACGGCCCTGAGGCTTGTGGATGGAAACAGAGGATTGAGTATCCGGGGTTTCTTCAGGTTCATCCAGAATTTCAAAAAAGCGCTGTGCAGCCGCAAGAGCAGACTGCATCATATTGATAATATTAGCGGCTTGTATAATAGGTTCCGAAGCTTTATCGGTATATTGAATAAACATTTGTACAGTTCCAAGGCTCATTCGTCCCTGCATTAATGAAAAGGAGCTCATTACCGCAATGATGATGTACCCCAGGCTGTTTGTAATGCGTACGGCGGGTGCTACAAGATACTGCAGGATTTCTGCGTTGCGGCTATCCTTACAAAGCTGGTCGTTTATTTTTTTAAAGTTGTAAAAGGCTTCTTTTTCATGGTTAAAGGCTTTAATTACCAGATGACCAGTAAAAATCTCTTCAATATTGCCGTTTAGGCGGCCTAAAGTGGCTTGGTTTTTCAAAAATGATTTGCGGGAACGTTGTGTGATAAAAATAGTACCCACTGTTGCAAGACCAATGGTCAAAAACACTACCAGGCTCAGTCTGGGACTGATGATTAGCAGCATTGATATAGAAAAGATAACGCGGACAAATGAAGAGATTAATTGACTGACTCCTTGGCGCAGACTTTCTGCAATCTTTTCAATATCACTGGTGGTGCGGCTTAAAATCTCACCCTTTTCAGTGGAATCATAAAAGCGCAGCGGCAGGCGGTGCAGTTTTTTACTCATCGCACCACGCATGTTCAGGGAAACCGTTTCTGCAACTTCAGCAACCAGATATTCCTGTAGATAAGAGGCAGCAAAACTCAAAATATTAAGCGAAGTCAGGATAGCAATAATGGGCAGAAGAGGAGTTAAATCCATTGAATTTCCGGTGCCCGAAACTGTGCCTTTCATGATGTCTACAATTTGATCGATTCCATGACCGATATAAATAGGGGTTACTATAAAAGCGGCAGAACTAACGACTGCCCCCAAAAATACCATGAGCATTTTTAACCGCTGACCTTTAAAAAATTTGAACAGACGGCGTACTACATGTTTTTTTTGATTTTTCATAAAACCCCCTCCTGTCTAAGTTCTTCCTCACTTAATTGTGAAACTGCAATTTGCCGATAGATGGCGCAGTTTTCCATCAGCTCACTGTGGGTGCCAATTCCAGCCATTTTTCCTTCTTCCAGTACAATAATCTGGTCAGCATCCATAATAGTGCTGATTCTCTGGGCAACAATGACCAATATAGAATTTTGAACTTCTTTTTTTAATGCATGGCGAAGCATGGCATCAGTCTGAAAATCCAGAGCTGAGAAGCTGTCGTCGAATACATGCACTTCGGGCCTTTTTACCAGTGCACGTGCAATGGCAACTCTTTGCCGCTGGCCTCCGGAAAGGTTGGTACCACCTTGCGCTACATAGGCTTCATAACCTCCTTCCAGTTCAGAAATAAAGCTGTGAGCCTGAGCGATTTCTGCTGCATGCCGTACTTCCTCCATGCTGGCATCGGGCTTTCCAAAGCGAATATTATCCTCAATTGTACCCCGAAACAAAAACCCCTTTTGGGGTATAAATCCGATTTTATCACGCAAAACTTTTTGAGGGTATTGTTCAATATTTACCCCGTCCAATAAAATTTCTCCTTCCTGTATTCCATAAAAGCGTGGAATCAGGTTTGCAAGAGTAGATTTGCCGGAACCTGTGCTGCCAATGACAGCCGTAATCTGACCCGAGTGGGCAGTAAATGAAATATTATTGAGAACCGGCTCCTCTGCACCGGGATAACGGAACGATACATTGCGAAATTCCAGGCTGCCGCGTGTTTGTATTTCTGGAATGTGGTCTGTATCAGAAAGCGATGACTCTAAATTCAGTACAGCATTGATGCGGTGTAAGCAGGCCATCGCGCGGGGGATTTCCATGAATACCAATGCCCCCATAACACCGCTGAATAGAATGATTGTCATGTATTCAATTAGTGCAAATATACTGCCAATCTGTAAGGTGCCCTTTGTGACTTCTATTCCGCCGAACCACAAAATGAATACCACACACATATCGAGCAGTAAAAACAGTACAGGAATTAAAATAGCAAAAATACGGTTAATCTGCACCGCGATATCCCTAAAATCCCGGCAAGAGCCATAAAACCGCTCCTGCTCAAAGTTCTGGCGGTTAAAGGCACGTATGACCCGTGTACCTGTAATTTTTTCTCGTAATATGTAGGTCAGCCTATCCATTTTCACTTGAAGTGTTTCAAACATTGGAATCGCTTTTCTGCCAATTAGTATTGCTGCCAATAAAAAAAAGGCGATAAAACAGAGCAGCATCCAGGCCAGCCGAGCATTTGTACTAAAGGAAAGCGAAAAACCAACCACCATCATAATGGGGACCGGAAGCATGATGCGAAGGAATAATCCCCCGGTGCGCTGAATAATGGTAATATCCGACGTACAGCGGGTAATCATGGAAGCTGTACCAATTTTCTGAAAGTCGCTGCGTGAATAGCTCATCGCTTTTAAGAAAACTGCTTCACGCATATCGCCGCATAAGCGTGACATGACCTGTGCTGAATAAAAAGTAGATAAAACAGCTCCAACACCAGAAATAACAACGACGATAAGCATAAGAATGCCGGTTTTGTAGATATAATTCAAATCACTGTTGGCAACACCAATATTAATGATGTCTGCCACCAAGCTGGGCAGGTACAAAACACCTGCACTCTGGAACAGCAAACAGAGCAGTGCCAGTAAAAAATTGCCCCGATGGGGACGAAGAAAAGAATACAATTGCTTCATGTTTATGACCGAACCTTTCTGCTGCACAACAAAGCAAAGAAGGCAATAAAATTGAATCTTCTTAATGCAGCTTGTTTAAGTTGAGTATTGAACTTGGTTGCCTCTCCTGATTAAGGTAATAAAGGCTATCCTATGGCCCCTCTTGCCTATAAAATATTTCTGTGCTATTATAAACTATAGTGTTACCCGAATGTCAATAGGAGAGTTTTAAAATGCCAAATCTAAATGTTCAATACTTTACCACCAGTGAATTTGCCCGGATTTGCGGAGTAACAAAGCACACCTTGTTTCATTATGATGAGATTGGTCTGTTTTGCCCGCAGCACATTGGGAAGAATGGATACCGTTATTATACCGTAAAACAGTTTTATCAGTTTGATATGATTACCATTTTAAAGCGGGCAGGAACACCCTTGAAAGAAATTAAGGAGTTTATTAAGAATCAAAATCCGAAACATTTTGTAAACCTTTTAAAGGAAAAAGAAGCGTATTTGGAACAGGAAAAAAGAAAAATTGACCGAATGCAGCAACTGCTGCTTAATACAATCCGAACTACAACGACAGCAATGTGTGAGAAATATGGTGTGCCTCGGCTGGAGTTTTGTGAAGAAGAGTATTTTATGGTAATGGAAGTACCAAAGGAACGAGATGAGCGTATGCTATTGAAAGCTGTTGCTGATTATTTTAAGTATTGTGAAAAGCAGTCTTACAACTGCGATTTATCGCTGGGTGGAATCGTTGGAAAGGAAAAACTAGTACGAGAGGAATATACGGAGCCGGATTATTACTGCAGGCAGGTGGACCAGCCCTACCATAGTGAAAAAATGCACTGCAAACCGCGGGGAATGTATGTGGTTATGTTTCATCAAGGTGATTACAGTGCACTTCCACAATCCTACTGCAAGATGGTACAATATTTGTCTGATCAACAGATGGAGATCTGCGGCAACGCATATGAATACGATATGCTAAACTATTTGGCAGTCAGCGATCCAGAAAAGTATGTTATTCAAATTTCCATCCAGTGCCAAGCCAAAGATAAGAGTTGAGAGATTTACATACAAAATGGAAAGGCTAATTATGATCTTAACAAAAAAATCAAAGAGAGAATTATGAAACATTGGAGCACAACTATGCCGTTAGATAGGATTGTGTTATGGTCAGTAGAAACGTCTGGAATTTCACAAGATGTCTGTGGTGCATTGAAAAATATTAAATTTACAAATTTAATGAAATGAAATCCGGTTTTCTTCTGTGAGCTGACAATTTATTACGAATAAGAGGTTAAGTGAAAATAGATAAATTGTAAAGGAGTGAAATCAAAATGTCTAAAAAAGAAGACGTATTTGGACAAGCTAAAATAAACGAGGATACAGAATTACTTATAAATCTTAGAAAAACTTTAGAGGAAATAAAACAGATATAAGTATAATATGAAAGGATTTGCTTTATGAAAGAGTTCATAATTATGGATACAGTAATTTCAATTGAAGAATTATTTGAATCAATGCCGGTTGCAATGGTATTAGTAGACCGCAATGGAGAGCATATTGTCTTGAATCAGACCCTTGCTTCAATCAGTGGTTTGCAAAGTGAAAGTCTTGTGGGTAGAAAAGTTGCAGAGATGAGCAAGGTAAGTGGAGAAAATATCTCTCGTGATTTTCTTGCGTTTGATGCAAATGAATCAATTCCAGACCATGAAGTGGTTATTGGTAACAAAACATTTTTGGTTTCAGTTCGTCCACTTCGAAACCATAGTGGATATGCTGTTGCTGAGATGGTTGTATTAACGGATATTACAAAAACAAAAGAATTGGAAGAAAAACTGAAAGAAACAAACAGACAGCTTTGTTATTTGTCAAGTTATGATGCTTTAACAGATGTTTTAAATGCGCGTGCTTATTATGAAGCAGCAGAAAAAATATTTTTGTTAGCACAGCGCACTCAAGCCTCTTTTTCGGTTCTGTTTTTGGACTTAGATCATTTCAAGAAAATTAATGATACCTATAGCCATAGTGCCGGAAACATTGTTCTTGCGTGTGTTGGAAAATGCATAAAAGATATCTGTCGGGATAGTGATTTGATTGGTCGGGTAGGTGGAGAAGAATTTTCTGTCTTTCTGCCCGAAACTGATTATAAGCATGCGTTTATCCTTGCAGAAAAGCTTCGAAAAAATATTGAACAGTTAAGTATTAAAGTTGGGGAACATACTTTAAAAACTACTGTTAGTATTGGTATTGCCTCAAATAAAGAAGACTATGAATCGGTTTCAGATATACAGAGGGACGCGGATAATGCTATGTACAAAGCAAAAAGAAGTGGCCGGAATAGGGTGTCTGGTTTAAATTAAACAGAGAAAATGATGTTTCATATTATGCTGGAAAGAGAGAGTGTGTCTTTTGTTAGAAGTCAAGACTAAGCTAGAAGGTAAAATTATACCTATCTATGCCTGTACTCAATCAAATAAACAGTTGTTTACCCAAGCAGCGCAAACAGAACGAATGTTTACAAAGAGATATAAAAAATGTCTAAAACTTTATATAATAAAGCTTTAGACATCTTTAAACTAAGAGCGATAGACGGGATTCGAACCCGCGACCCCGACCTTGGCAAGGTCGTACTCTACCAACTGAGCCACTATCGCGTATGTTGTATGTTTCCTGACCGGAACAATAATTACTATACTACATGGGGGTTGCATTGTCAACAACTTTTTCCAATATTTTTAAATTTATGTGAAGTACAGTCTGAGCCCGATTTGCAGGCCCGACTTGTGAAAGAACTAACGCTAGTGTTATCCCCCATTTTATGCTATAATATGACCCATGAAAAATTTGCGGTAAGATATGAGGTGTAAGGATGGAAAGAAAGAAAATTAAAATAGCGTTGCTTGGCCTGGGTACTGTGGGAACAGGGGTTTATAAATTAATACAGAGACGTGCCGATGTAATGGAGCATACCATAGGAGCAGAACTGGAGCTCTCCAAGATTTTGGTACACAATATAAATAAAGCGAGAGAGGGTGTGGATACCTCCCTTTTAACGGATAACTGGCAGGATATTTTGCAGGATAAGGACATTCAGATTGTCATAGAGGTTGTGGGCGGCATTGAACCGGCTAAGACCATGATTCTGGAGGCCCTGTGTGCAGGCAAGAATGTTGTTACGGCAAATAAGGATCTGGTGGCGGAGTACGGAAAAGAGCTCTTGGATGCTGCTGAAGAGAATAAATGCGACTTCTTATTTGAAGCAGCAGTGGCAGGCGGAATCCCAATTATACGGCCTTTGAAGCAGTGTCTGGCCGGGAATGACGTTTCTGAGGTTATGGGCATTGTAAATGGGACAACCAATTATATTCTGACCAAGATGTTTGAGGAGAATGTGAGTTTTGGGGAGGCTCTGGCAAAGGCAACTGAGCTGGGCTATGCGGAGGCAGATCCTACGGCTGATGTGGAGGGCTTGGATGCGGGAAGAAAAGTAGCAATCATGGCTTCCATCGCATTTCACTCCAGGGTTGTATTTGGAGATGTTTATACAGAAGGAATTACGAAGATTACAGCGGAAGATATCCTATATGCAAAGGAATTTGACAGTGTCATAAAACTGTTGGGAGTGGCTCGTAATACGGAAGGCGGAATTGAGGTAGGGGTTTATCCCATGCTCTTAAACAAGGAGCATCCACTGGCTTCTGTGCGGGATTCTTTCAATGCAGTTTTCGTGCATGGGGATGCAGTAGATGATGCTATGTTTTATGGAAGAGGAGCGGGCGAGCTGCCTACTGCAAGTGCAGTAATGGGTGACATTATTGATGTGGCAAGAGATTTGCAGTATGAATGTACAGGACGGATTAGCTGTACTTGCTATAAGAAGCTTCCTATCAAAGATTTTGATGATGTAAAGAATAAGTTTTTCATCAGAATGCAGGTGAAAAATCAGCCGGGGGTACTGGCATGTATTGCTAAGGTATTTGCAGACCACAAGGTCAGCATTGCCAGGGTTGTGCAGAAACGCGTACATGATGACCAGGCAGAGTTAGTTATTGTGACAGAAAAGGTAAAAGAATACCATTTAAAAGATTCACTTAAGGAATTAAAAGAAAAGGACAGCATCCAGGAAATCAGCAGTGTTATCAGGGAATACTAAAGCCCTGTACCAAGAAACAGGGAATGTCTGTAGGTCACGGAAATCGTGGTGAATGTAAAGGGGGTGTGTGGAGTTGACACACCCCCTTTATCATGATATAACAGAGTATAGTAAGTGCATAGCAAGCTATATATAAAACTTATTTACAGGAAGGAGAAGACATGGAGCGAAGAAACCAGCCAATCGGATTTACAGTGAAGCAGATTAATAATGTATTTGAAAAAGATTTAAATGAAAAGCTGAAAACGATTGGAATAACAGCGTCTCAATGTGCGGTGCTGGATTACCTGTTTCACACAAATAAGGAAGAAGTGAATCAGCGGGATGTCGAGCGTCACCTGAGCCTGAAAAATCCGACTGTGACAGGACTCTTAAAAAGGCTGGATGAAAAAGGCTTTGTACTCTGTGTTCCAAATACCAATGACAAACGCAGGAAGAATATTTATCTGACGGAAAAGGCCTACGACATCCAGAGACGGATGGAGGCTGACCGCAAAAAGATGGATAGGCAGATGACCCGGGGTATGACGAAAAGGGAAATAGCAGCTCTCACCAGAGGGCTGGAAAAGCTGCTTTATAATATAGCAGATCCATAAGGTGAATTGTCAGAATTGACAGAAAATGGAGAGCAAAAGGGACAGTCCCCAATCAAAAGGGTCAGACCCCTAAGAAAGGAGTCAATTATAATATGAGTTATGCAGATAAGATGTTTATTGAGATGTGCAGGGATATTATTGAGAACGGCACAAGTACGGAGGGGGAGAAGGTACGTCCTGTATGGGAGGACCAGACGCCCGCTTATACGATTAAGAAGTTTGGTGTTGTGAACCGTTATGATTTACGGAAGGAATTTCCGGCACTGACGCTCAGACGGACCGGAATTAAGAGCTGTGTGGATGAGCTGTTGTGGATCTGGCAGAAGAAGTCTAATAATATCCATGAACTGAACAGTCATATCTGGGACAGCTGGGCAGATGAGGATGGCTCGATTGGGAAGGCTTACGGCTATCAGATGGGAGTGAAGCATTCCTATAGAGAAGGTATGATGGATCAGGTGGACCGGGTAATTTATGATCTGAAAAACAATCCGTACAGCCGGAGAATTATGACCAATATATATGTACATCGGGATTTACATGAGATGAATCTGTATCCGTGTGCATATAGCATGACTTTTAATGTAACAAAGGAAAAGGATAGTGACAGGCTGACCCTGAACGGGATTCTGAACCAGCGTTCCCAGGATGTGCTGACGGCAAATAACTGGAATGTGTGTCAGTATTCTGTGCTTCTTCACATGCTGGCGCAGGTATGTGATATGAATGTGGGAGAGTTTGTCCATGTGATTGCAGATGCACATATCTATGACAGGCACATTCCTCTTGTTGAGAAGCTGATTTCCAGGGAACCTCTTCCTGCGCCGAAGTTCTGGCTGAACCCGGAGGTGAAGGATTTCTATGAATTTACCAGGGAGGATGTGCAGTTAATTGACTATGAGACACACCCGCAGATAAAAAATATACCGGTTGCCATATAATTTTACAGGAAATGGCTTCCGTTAGGCACTATGCAGAGTGAAAGAAGATATGAGACCGGAGGGGTATATATGAATTTAATTGTGGCAGCAGATAAAAATTGGGCTATTGGATATAAGAACAAATTACTAGTCAGTATACCGTCTGATATGAAGTTTTTCCGTCAGACCACAATGGGAAAAGTAATTGTCATGGGACGTAAAACGCTGGAAAGCTTCCCGAACGGAATTCCGCTGAAAGGCAGAACTAATATCGTACTGACAGCTAACAAAGGATACAGTGTAAAAGGAGCAGTTGTTGTTCATACTTTAGAAGGGCTGCTGGAAGAATTAAAAAAGTATTCTCCGGAAGATATTTATATAATTGGAGGAGAAAGTGTCTACCGTCAGCTTCTTCCATATTGTGACAAGGCTTATGTCACAAAGATTGACCATGCTTTTCAGGCAGATACCTATTTCCCAAATCTGGATGACCTGGAAGATTGGGAAATGACAGAGGCAAGTGAAGAGCAGACTTGCTTTGATTTGGAATATATATTTACAACCTATAAACGGAAGTAAGAGCTCAGACAGGGAAGGTAAGTGAAGACTCGTGAAATGGATTGTGCCAGGAGAAAGAGCAGAAAGAAGATGGAAACAGGTACTGTTCCTATGCCTGATTCTGATTTTGGG
Organism: Faecalicatena contorta; assembly: GCF_003149105.1. Classification (GTDB taxonomy): domain Bacteria; phylum Bacillota; class Clostridia; order Lachnospirales; family Lachnospiraceae; genus Muricomes; species Muricomes contortus_C. Next base: position 529,000 of record NZ_QGDS01000002.1, read on the forward strand.
GTGTGCAGCGGCAGGCTGCAAATCAGTGCCGGAGCAGAGCAGCTCTGATAAGTCAGACGGGAAAATCAAAGTAGTGACGACTATCTTTCCCCAGTATGATTTTGTGCGCCAGATTGCAGGCGATAAGGTAGAATTGAAAATGCTTTTGAAGCCGGGAGAGGAGAGCCACTCTTATGAGCCAACCCCTCAGGATATCCTTTCCATTCAGAATTGTGATTTATTTTTGTATGTGGGAGGGGAAAATGATGAATGGATTGAGGATATTCTATCCTCTCTGGATATGGGAAAGATGGAAACACTTCGCCTGGTAGATTGTGTGGATACGGTAGAGGAGGAGCATATTGAGGGGATGAAGGAAGAGCGCCATGAGCATGAGGAAGCCGAAGGTGAGTACGATGAACACGTGTGGACCTCTCCCTCAAATGTTATAAAGATTGTAGGCGATATTACAGCACTTCTGTGCCAAATAGACCCTTCTAATGCGGAGGTTTACAGGCAGAATGCAAAGTCTTATGATGGAAAGCTGAAGAAGCTGGATGAAGAGCTTCGGGATGTGGCAGATCATTCTGCCCGGCATACCCTCTTATTTGGAGACCGATTCCCATTCCGTTACTTTGCAGATGCCTATGGCCTGACATATTATGCTGCATTTCCGGGCTGTGCGTCTGATACGGAACCCAGTGCTGCAACAATGGCCTATCTTATTAATAAAGTGAGGGATGAAAACATTCCTCTGGTCTTAAAAATGGAATTAAGCAGTGACCATATTGCGGAAGCTATTGCAGAGGCAACCGGGACTAAGGTCGGAGTCTTTTATAGCTGCCATAATGTTACGGCACAGCAGTTTCAAAACGGTGAGACTTATTTGAGTATGATGGAGAGAAACGCAGAGACGTTAAAGGAGGCACTGGCGGATGGCGCTAATTAAATGCGAAAATATTTCGATTGCATATGAAGGTCAGACAGTAGTGCATGATTTGTCTTTTCAGATTGGACAGAATGACTATATCTGCATTGTAGGAGAAAATGGTTCCGGGAAAAGCACACTTGTGAAAAGCCTGCTCGGACTGAAGGCCCCGGCAAAGGGCAGGATTGAGCTGGGAGATGGGCTAAAGGCTAATGAGATAGGTTATCTCCCCCAACAGAAAGATGTGCATAAGGATTTTCCAGCCAGCGTCTACGAGGTTGTTTTGTCAGGACGGTTAAACAGCAGGGGATTCCGGCCATTTTATACAGGGACAGATAAAAGCAAGGTGAGAGAAAATATGGAGCTCCTTGGTATCCATGATCTGGAAAGGCATTGTTTCCGAGACCTGTCGGGTGGACAGAAGCAAAGAGTACTTCTCGCAAGGGCACTGTGCGCTACCCAAAAGCTGCTTTTGCTCGATGAGCCTGTGACCGGACTGGACCCGATCGTAACCCAGGAGTTCTACCAATTGATTCATGAGATAAATAAAACGTCCGGGATAGCCGTAGTTATGGTGTCCCATGATATTGAGGCGGTGGTAGAGTACGCCAGCCATGTCCTGCATCTTCAGGAAACAGCATTGTTCTTTGGTACTGCAAGGGATTATAAAGCAAGTGAAGTTGGAAAAGCATTCCTGGGAGGTGGGGCACATGTTTGAAAAACTGATTGAGATGTTTTCCTACCCATTTATGGTAAGAGCAATTTTGGTAGGCGTTATGGTCTCTTTATGCTCCGCACTGCTGGGGGTCAGCCTTGTGCTGAAGCGCTATTCTATGATTGGTGACGGACTGTCCCATGTGGGCTTTGGCGCCCTTGCAATCGCTGCGGCTGTAAATGCGGCTCCCTTGACATTTGCCATTCCTATCGTTATTTTAGCGGCGGTACTTCTTCTGCGTATCAGCGGAAACAGTAAAATAAAAGGGGATGCGGCAATCGCCCTGATTTCAACCAGCGCCCTGGCAATTGGCGTTATGGTCATATCCATGACCACCGGAATGAATACAGATGTTTATAATTACATGTTCGGCAGCATTTTGGCTATGAGTACAGGTGATGTGAAGATGAGTATTGTGCTTTCGGCAGCAGTGCTGGTTTTATATATTCTGTTTTATCAGAAGATATTCGCCATCACATTTGATGAGACTTTTGCACTGGCAACGGGAGTGAAGGTGAATCTTTATAATACATTGATTGCCGTTCTGACCGCGGTTACGATTGTGTTGGGGATGCGTATGATGGGAGCATTGCTGATTTCCAGTCTTATTATTTTCCCGGCATTGATCTCTATGCGGATATGTAAGACATTCAAAAGCGTCATTGTAAACTCTGCGGTGACATCTGTCATTTGTTTGTTTATTGGAATTACGATTTCTTATGTATGGGCTACCCCTGCAGGAGCCAGTGTAGTGGTTGTAAATTTGGGAGCACTTATATTATATACAATGATTGGTGTGGTAAAAAACAGAAGCTTCTTATCCGGAAAATAGGCAGGGCCTGGTGATTTGGCTGATGGATTAAGATAAAAAATATCAAGAAGTCCACGTTGACAAAGCTAAAACTACACACTATAATGAGTATAATTTCTACACAAAGTAAAACTTGTAAAATGCAGAGACAAGGAGGAGTACGTAATCATCGGATGCCAAGAGAGGAGACGGCTGGTGTAAGTCTTCATGAAGAGATTACGGAAGTAGCCTTTGAGCAGTGGAACGAACAGGCAGAAGCCTCAGTAGGGTTCAACGTAATTCCCACGTTACAGGGAAACAGTATCGGATGAAGTTCCCGTACTGGCAGAGTGCAAAGAGAATACTCTTTGAAGTTAGGTGGTAACACGGATTGCAAATTCGCCCTAAGCTAATAATAGCTTAGGGCTTTTTCTATACATTAGCAATTCGAGAAGTATAAATAAGGGAGGTATATGTATGAGAAAAATTTCAGGAAACAAATTATTGGTGAAAGCGTTGAGAGAGGAAGGGGTGGATACCGTATTCGGATATCCGGGAGCCTGTACCATCGACATCAGCGATGAGCTGTATAAACAGGATGATATACGGGTCATTCTTCCGAGACATGAACAGGCTCTTGTACATGAAGCAGATGCTTATGCGAGGACAACTGGAAAGGTTGGTGTTTGTCTGGTAACAAGCGGACCAGGTGCAACCAATTTGGTGACAGGACTTGCAACGGCTAATTATGACAGCGTTCCTCTTGTTTGTTTTACAGGACAGGTAGCCAGGCATCTGATTGGAAATGATGCATTTCAGGAAGTCGATATTGTAGGAATTACAAGAAGTATTACAAAGTATGGAGTGACAGTCCGAAACAGAGAAGATTTGGGACGGATTGTCAAAGAGGCCTTCTATATAGCAAGTACAGGAAAACCGGGACCAGTGCTGATTGATTTGCCCAAAGATATAATGGCAGAGCTGGGCAGCCCGGAATATCCTTCTGAGGTAAATATACGCGGCTATAAGCCGAATACAAATGTCCATATCGGACAGCTTAAAAAGGCAATCAAAATGCTCCAAAAAGCGAAAAATCCTCTGTTTTTGGCAGGGGGAGGTGTGAATATCGCCAACGCAAACGGTATTTTTACAGAAGTGGCAGAAAAGACTAATATACCAGTAGTCACAACGGTAATGGGCCGGGGTGCCATTCCCACGAATCATCCTCTATTTGTAGGGAATCTTGGGATGCACGGGGCATATGCAGCGAACAAGGCGGTCAGTGAATGCGACCTGCTGTTTTCTATAGGAACCAGATTTAACGACCGTATTACCGGCAAGCTCCATGCGTTTGCTCCATCGGCTCAGATTGTACACATTGATATTGATACATCGGCAATTTCCAGAAATATCTCCGTGGATATTCCAATTGTAGCGGATGCCAGTGAAGCAATTGGGAAAATGAATGAATATGTAGAGCCATGTGATACAAAGAAGTGGCTGGATAAAATCAACGCATGGAAAGCTGAGCATCCACTGGATATGAAGCCTCGTGCAGAAATGGGACCAAAGGATATCCTTGATGAGCTTAACCGGCAGTTTGATGAGGCAATTGTCGTAACAGATGTAGGCCAGCATCAGATGTTTGCTGCCCAATACACAGAGATTACGGCTAAGAAGAGAATCATTATGTCCGGCGGACTTGGGACTATGGGGTATGGATTTCCGGGAGCAATCGGAGCAAAACTGGGCAACCCGGATACTCCGGTAATTGCGATATCAGGGGATGGCGGCATGCAGATGAACATTCAGGAATTTGCCACTGCGGTTCTGGAGGAACTGCCGGTTATTGTCTGCGTGTTTAATAACGCTTATCTTGGAATGGTACGTCAGTGGCAGAAACTATTTTATGGCAAAAGATATGGAATGACGAACCTGCGTTCCGGTGCATTATTCCGCAGAACGGACGGAAAAGAAATGCCCGAGTACACTCCTGATTTTGTGAAGCTTGCTGAGAGCTATGGTGCGAAAGGAATCCGGGTTACAGAAACGGCGGAGATAGCGGCTGCTTTTGAGGAAGCCAAAAAGAATACAAAGACCCCTACATTGATTGAGTTTGTAATTGACCAGGAAGAAATGGTATATCCGATGATTCAGCCGGGCGGCACATTGGAAGAGATGATCATGGACTGTTAGAGCCGGAAGGAGAGAAAAGTATGGAAAATAATAATAGAAAGAAGCGATGGATTTCATTATATGTAGAGAATCAGGTAGGAGTCCTGTCAAAAATATCGGGTTTATTTTCCGGTAAATCCTACAATCTGGACAGTCTGACAGTGGGGACCACAGAAGATCCGACCATCTCCAGGATGACCATTGCCACAGTTAGTGACGATGAGACATTTGAGCAGATTAAAAAACAGTTGAACCGTCTGGTAGAAGTGATTAAGGTCATTGACTTTACCGATATTTTTGTGCGGATGAAAGAAATATTATATGTGAAGGTAGGAAAATGCACTCAGGAAGATAAAGTAGAATTATTTCAGATTGCGGATACCTTTAAAGCGAGAGTCATTGATTATGGAAGGGATTGTCTGCTTTTGGAGTTTGTACAGACTGCCACAAAAAATGATGCTGTCATTAAGCTTATGAAAGAAGAATTTAAAAACATTGAGGTGGTACGGGGCGGAAGCGTAGGTATCGAGTCTATCAGTATGATGGAGCGGTAATAAAGCCGCAGATGGCAAAATGGTAACAAGGCATACGAATTGAATTTCTAATGTTTGAGTAGTATGATTAAAAAAACAGAGTGTGCTCTTGAATTTTGATTCGGGAAGTATTATAATTTTACAAAAGAGGTTCCCTTGCTTCTGAGGGGAGTGAGGGCGGGACTGAATGAATGCAGAGGAACGGAGGAAAGATAGATGGATAAGAAAAACATTGATTGGGCGAATCTGGGGTTTAGTTATATAGAGACCGATAAAAGATACGTAGCCAATTTCAAAAATGGGGAATGGGAGGAAGGTGCTCTGATTGATGATCCCAACATTACGATGAGTGAATGTGCCGGAGTACTTCAGTATGCACAGACAATCTTTGAAGGCTTGAAGGCTTATATTACAAAGGATGGAAAAATTGTAACATTCCGCCCGGACTTGAATGCCCAGCGTTTAGAGGATTCCGCCAAGAGATTGGAGATGCCTGTATTTCCCAAGGAGCGTTTTGTGAAGGCTGTTGAGGAAACAATAAGGGCAAATGCCGCCTATGTTCCTCCGTATGGCTCCGGTGCAACTTTATATGTCAGACCGTATATGTTTGGAATTAATCCGGTAATCGGTGTAAAACCCGCAGATGAATATCAGTTCCGTGTATTTACTACCCCTGTAGGACCTTATTTTAAAGGCGGTGCAAAGCCTCTTACCTTGTGTGTATCTGATTTCGACCGTGCGGCACCGAGGGGAACAGGGGGCATTAAGGCAGGGCTTAATTATGCAATGAGCCTTCATGCCATTATAACAGCCCATAAAAATGGCTTTGATGAAAACATGTACCTGGATTCTGAGACCAGAACAAAAGTAGAAGAGACAGGCGGTGCAAACTTTATTTTCATTACAAAAGACAACACCGTTGTTACACCAAGCTCTGATACTATTCTTCCATCTATTACCAGGCGTTCCCTTGTCTATGTAGCAGAGCATTACCTGGGGCTGAAGGTCGAAGAGAGAACGGTATACCTTGATGAAATAAAAGACTTTGCGGAATGTGGAATCTGTGGAACCGCAGCAGTGATTTCTCCGGTAGGTAAAGTTGTGGACCATGAAAATGAAATCTGCTTCCCCAGCGGTATGGAGAAAATGGGTCCGGTTACCCAGAAACTGTATGATACACTGACCGGTATTCAAATGGGGCATATCGAGGCTCCGAAAGGCTGGATAAAAGTAGTTGAATAAGTATAGTAAAAACTGCAGATAAAGTTGGATTATATTGTGTAGCACGGTATATTTAGAAAATAAATATACCGTGCTATATTTTTGTCCCAGCTTTGATTAGTGAAATAACTTATCTGTTCCTGGATACTATTTTCTTGCATTGAACCCGCGCAAATATTGCTTTGGCCATGGATACTCAACATCCAAATTACGGGCTGTGTGCAGTACCCAATAAGGATCACGCAGAAGTTCCCGGCCCAACGCAACCAAATCTGCCCGTTCTCCACCCAGTATTTCTTCCGCTTGATGCGGTTCAGTAATCAAACCAACTGTTACTGTAGGAAGGCCAGAGACCTCCTTTAACCCTTCAGCAATTTTTACCTGATAACCTGGATAAATGGTTGACGGAGGCGTTGGCACAACCCCGCCTGTACTCACATCCAGCACATCAATATAGGGCTTCACCAGTTCAATAATTTTAGCCATTTCCTCCGGATGCATACCCTCCGGTTCGTAATCCTCGGCAGATACACGCAGTAAAACAGGTTTTTCAGCAGGCCAGACCTCATGTACCGCCTGCAGTACTTCAACCAATATACGGCAGCGATTTTCCGTTGAGCCACCATAACTGTCTGTGCGGTGATTAGTTAATGGCGATAAGAATTCACTGATCAGATAACCATGGGCACCATGAATTTCAATTGAATCAAAACCGATTTCAGCCGCACGCGCAGCAGAACTCCGAAACGCATTTACTGCATCGTGAATATCATCTTCTGTCATCTTATGGGGCATGGGCGAATCCTCGTCAAATGGAATGGCGCTGGGTGCATAAATTGTTTTTTCCTGTGCCTCGCACTTGCGGCCTGCATGATTGAGCTGAATCGCTATTTTCGCTCCCTGCTTCTGGCAGGCGGTAACGATTGGCGCGAGAGCTTTTGCCTGTTCATCATTCCAAAGCCCCAGGCAATGATCCGAAATGCGGCCCCACGGCAAGACACCGGTAGCCTCCATAATAATCAGCCCCACTCCTCCAACTGCACGGGAAGTATAATGCGTAAAATGGAATTCATTTGGCATACCGTCAGTTTCGGCACTGTACATACACATGGGAGGCATAACAATCCGGTTGCGCAGCGTCATATTTTTTACTGTAAATGAATTGAATAAATACATAAGACATTATCCCTTTCTATCATAAGACTTAACAAAATAACTTGTTTCATATCGTTCATTATATCACGCCAGTACACCTTGCACAACCGAGAAGCCGCCCCAACCTACGGGAGCAGGCGGAAGAAATCTCTTTATCCTGGCTCTTTCTTTCCGTCAAGTTTATTTAAATTGACTTATCCATTTTTTCTTGCTTTCCCAGTTACAGATTCAATCTCAAATTCATAGACTGTTACATTTTTCATAGTAGTAGAAATATATTTTTCTCCATTTTCCAAATACTCAGGACTATATTTTTGAATTAATTTTCTAAGTACATCTTGTGTATCTTCAGAGATTTTTATTTGTCCAAAAGCAATTACACTTTCATATTTTGTTGAAAATTTTGAAGGGAGAACTTCTGTATTTCCAACTACGGTGAAGCACGCCTTTGAATTATGCTCAATATTTTCTTTCTTAAGCCCATTGGCATTTGTACCATGAAAGTAGATTTTTCCGTTTGCATAAGCGTAACTCATTGGAACTCCATATGGATAACCATCCATACTTACAGTAGATAATACTCCATATTGATTGTCCTGCAAAATTTGCATTGTTTCCTCTTCTGTTAGCTGTCTGTCAGTCCTACGCATTTCTCTAAACATAATCCTTTTCCTCCGTCTTTGATGCACCGAGCTGTTTAGTTTGGGCTTCGGCTTATGCAACTACAGTACCACACCGCCGTTAATTAGTGTTGTCGATTGCAGGGCCTAAAAGAATTATTCTTAATGGAAATTTTTCGTTCTCTCTCTGATATAAAGGTTACGTACTGTATCAAATAATATAAAATCATTTGATAGCAATGCCTTTTCCGAAGCCTTGTTGTTTTTATCAGGATCGGCAATAACTCTAGTTGCATCTGGAAATGAGAAAATTTTAGTCACAAGTAAATTGATGATTTTCTTACCCAATCCTTTGCCAATAAGAGACTGTTCTCCTATAAGATAACCAATACCGTAAGCGCCTGATAATGATAAATCTCCAAAATCTTCATTACTATCAACACATTTGTAGTATATACAAAATCCAATCGGGTTTCCTTGCCACATTACAATAAGGTGTGTTAACCATTGAAATTCTTCATTGCGCCCATTGATTTCTGACATCCAGTCATCAATTGAGCAAACACCCGGTACTTCAAACCATCTTTTCACATGGGCCCGATTTAACCATGTTTCTACTAATAATACATCATTGTCACATAGCATTCTTAATTCCAACATAGATTATTCCTCCAAATTTTATCATTGTTCTATCAATAATGAATTGTCCAGGCTTATTTGGAGGACCTCGATTTCTGATTTGATTTGAATTTTAGCAAGGAGGTCTAATTGTATTCATTCTAATCATCTCCTATTCATAAGATAAACAACCTAAGCGCACCTTCTATTCCTAAAACGTATTACCATTTATTTTACCACATAAACCCTGCCCTGTCATTTCCGTTTTTTTCTGCCCTGCTTCTTGCCGGGATTTTTGAAGCACCCTCATCATTATCTCAAACTCCACGTCGGTCAGCTTGGTATAATCAATTCCCAGCCGCCGACAATACAGGGCAACCTGTTTCTTCTGTGCGCTCCCTTCAATGCTGGAAACAAACTCTAAATCCTGTTTTAGCTCCTGCACAAAATTGGTTTCCGGTGCGCTGGTGCTGCCCTGTCTGTGGGCTTGCGGTAATCCGAAAATCACCGCTTTGCAGGTGGAGCTTGCGCAGGTAGACAGCGAAATTGAAAATCTGGTGGACAGCCTAACCGGGGCAAACAATGTCCTGCTCTCCTATGTGAATGTGAAGATAGCGGAATTGGACAGCCGCAAGCAAGCCCTTGTCAAAAAGATTGCGGATTTGACGGTTGATACCATCAGCCCGGAACAGGTACAGCAGATTTCCGGGTCCTTGGACACATAGGAAACCGTCAGCTTTGACGATAAGCGGCGGGGATTGGGTTTGCTGGTTACTACCGTGGAAGCCACCAGTGAGAAGATGAACATTACATGGAAAATCTGACGGGCAATACATCGCCCGTCAGACGTTACCCTGTGTAGTCCCTTGTAAACAGTACTTTTTATGGGGATAAATACTCACTTCTATACTGTTTTATATATTTATGATATAATCTGATAAATTGAAATAATAAGTAGTAATTATGAATTAAGACATACTTAAAGAAATCTCTATAAATTCCTTAAGAAGTATTATGTATTCTTAGAATAGTAGGATATCCTGCCAGGATTATTTAATGAAAGGGATGAATTTAGATATTATGAACTCACTAATTAGTATTATAATGTATATTTATCCGGTTTTATGTGTCTTTGTTCCATGTATTATTTATCAGGTGTTTTTGTATAGAAAAGGAACTAAATATGAAAAAATCATTAAAGGAAATCTTGTATGGCGGTATATTTTAATCTTCTATATTTATATGGTTATGGATGTTGTTGGAATGGGAAGCATTTGGGAAATTGGGAAATATGAGTCAATTATACGGGTGGAAGAAATCAAGCTCATTCCTTTTCAATCAGAAGGTTTTTTGACATATATATTAAATATTATTATGCTTATGCCTCTGGGCTTTTTATTGCCGTTAATCTGGAAGAAGTATAGGACAATATTAAAAACCATAATAGCAGGTTTCTTTTTTTCATTGTCAATAGAACTAGGGCAACTGTTTAATCGCCGGTCAACAGAAATTGATGATGTGTTGATGAATGTCTTGGGAACGATACTTGGCTTTAGTATTTGGTTAATATTTAATAAATTATTTAAATCAAAGCCAAAGGACATTAATGTTCTTAAAGATGAACCATTAGTATATTTAGTTTTATCAGTTTTAGGAACCTTTTTGTTATACAATTGGCGGTGGCTTCTAACCTTTGCGCAGTAACTTCTGATTTATTTTATATAAATAGTATTCATACTTATAGCACCTGACACTTATTGTAAGAAAAGATGAAATTAAATTGGGAATCCGGACAAATAAGAATTTACGGAGGCGATAGCATAATGGAGCTTATAAGAATAACACATAATAATCTTGAACAGGAGCATATCTGTTGTGCTATAGCAAACAATAAAGATAGTCAAGTAATGTCTAAAAAAGCCTGGTTAAAAGAAAGGTTTGATGAAGGCCTTGTATTCTTAAAATGTAATGTGCGAGGGAAATGTTTTATTGAGTATGTCCCCGCCGAACACGCTTGGATACCGATTGAAGCAAATGGATATATGTATATTAACTGTTTGTGGGTATCCGGACAATTCAAAGGGCATGGCTACTCAAATCTTTTGCTGGACGAATGTATAAAAGACAGCAGAGCCAAAGGTAAAAAAGGACTTGTTATCTTATCTTCAAAAAAGAAAATGGGATTTCTTTCAGATTTTAAATATATGAAATATAAAGGTTTTGAAACTGTTGATATGGCAAGCCCGTATTTTGAGCTAATGTATCTGCCATTTGAAAAAAATGCCGTGAAACCCTGCTTCAAATATTCTGTGAAAGAAACAGCCCACCGGGATATGCAGGACAGCTTTACATTATACTTTACCAGTCAGTGCCCTTTTACGGCAAAGTATGTACCGCTTCTTGAAAAAATGGCAAAAGAAAGAAATGTTGATTTTCATGCAGTTCATATTCAAACAAGAGAACAAGCCCAAAATGTACCCACTCCATTTACAACATTTTCTCTGTTTTATAATGGTGAGTTTATAACCCATGAAATACTATCAGAAAAGAAATTTGAGAAAATCCTTGCAAGTAAAGGCCTATAAAATTTGATTCAAGTATAGGAATAGACCCACCTAAATGAAAAAATAAACCTGCTCTCAAAGGTAGTCTAAATGTGAGGATGAAGAAAGTGCAGCGTCGTAACCCCTTTTGCAGTTGCTGCAAGCAGTGTGCCTCCTGACTAATCAAATGACAGCAAGTAAAATCAAGCAGTGATTTCGCTATTTCTTTATAATAAATGTAGGGTGGTTGAAACGGGGTGAACGGACGAATGTACGAGTGGCACAAACAAATTCAGGTAATCGTTGATGAGATTGACAGATGTATTATAAATTACAATGATGAAGCCTTGACGCTTCGCTTTCTTTCCCACAAGCTGGGTTACTCTGAATTTCATACAACAAGAAAATTCAAAGAAATATCGGGTATGCAGTTTAGAGATTATTTGCGGCATAGAAAGTTAGCTTTTGCATTAAAAGAGGTTAGGGATAGTGATAAGAGTCTTTTGGACATTGCTTTTGATTATGGCTTTTCGTCACATGAGGCTTTTACCAGGGCTTTCAAAGGGACATATGGCGTAACGCCAAGTGAGTATCGGAAAAATCCTAAACCTGTCGTTCTCCGTACAAAAATCAGCCCTTTTGACCGCTACTTTTTAGGATTGGGAGAGATTGGTATGATTAAATCTACAGACGGTGTAAAAAATTATTTTGTAACCATACCTGCACACAAATTTTTACACATTAAAAACTATGAGAGTAACGGATATTGGGATTTTTGGCAAAAGCAAAACCTTATTCCAGGGCAAGACCAAGAAACAATTTGCGGTTTGCTTGACAGTATCAAGGGCAAATTGGACGATGACGGCGGAAACGAAGCTAATTGCGGAAGTGGTCAGATTATGGCATATATGAATGACCCGAACGGTAGACTTTGTGATTGGGGTATTCCTCGCACAGAATGTTGGGGTGTACGGCTTCCTTTCGATTATGACGGGGAAGTGCCGCCGCAAATGCTTATAGTTGATATTCCTGAAACCCAGTACATTGTTTTTGAACATGGAACATTTGATTATGAACAGGAAAATTGTAGCGTAGAAGAAAAAATTGAAACGGCAATGGCAGCTTTTGATTACTCTGGCAATGGTTACTGTCTTGATACTTCCCCTGGTAGAATAATGTACTTTTATTATAATCCCGAACAGTATTTTAAGTATATCAGACCAGTACAAAAGTTAGATAAAATTGACGATACACCCAACGGTAAATAAAAAACGTTGTTGCGACGGCTGGGCAGCTATGCGCCAAAAGATAATATAACGGGCAAAATGGCGGTTTTGAAATCAGATTGATAATCAAAGCCGCTGTTTTCTTTTTTTAAAAATAGGTTTTCAGAGAGTGTATTAAAATCGCCCATTAATATAAGCGGTAAATCCCCATTTAAATATTGAATTGAGAGCCTAAGTAAGGTGATAAGAACAGTTGTTTTCCTGTGCTAGACTGTGGTATACTGTATGCTGTGTAAATAAATATAAGAATGCCGGGGTTTTTCAGTAAAACGGCAGTAAAATAGAAATAACTGAGGTTTATAAAGGATGAAAGATTATAAGGAATCCAATGCATATGGCAGTTTCGCGGCTGTGTATGATACATTCATGGATAATATTCCCTATGGAAAATGGGGAGTATATCTGCATGGGCTTTTAAAAGAATATGGTATTGAAGATGGCCTGGTTTTGGATTTGGGCTGTGGGACAGGCTCCATGACGGAATTACTGGCTTCTCTGGGATATGATATGATTGGAGTGGACAGCTCCGGGGATATGCTGGAGATTGCTTTAGAGAAAAAAGAAAAGTCCGGGTATGATATTTTATATCTGCAGCAGGATATGAGAGAGTTTGAACTATATGGGACAGTACGGGCAATTGTCAGTATCTGTGACTCCCTGAATTATATTACAGAGCCGGAAGAGCTGCAGCAGGTGTTTCATTGGGTAAATAATTATTTAGATATGGACGGGGTTTTTATTTTTGATTTTAACACAGAATATAAGTACCGGGAGATTCTGGGAGACCGTACCATTGCCGAAAACAGGGAAGATTGCAGTTTTATCTGGGATAATTATTACTATGAAGAAGAGCGGATTAACGAGTATGAGCTGAGTCTTTTTATAAAAGATGAAAAGTTGGCTTGTGACGGCGGGGAAATATATCGGAAATATCAGGAGACGCATTTCCAGCGGGGATATACTCTTGCAGAAATGAAGGAACTGGTACAGTCGGCAGGAATGCGCTTTTTTGCGGCGTATGATGCATTTACCAGGGAAGAACCTTCTGATACGAGTGAAAGAATCTATGTGATAGCGGGAAAAGGAGAATAATTATGGCAGATTATATTGTAAGAGCAACGGCGGCGAATACACAGATTCGTGCATTTGCGGCGATAACAACGGAGCTTGTGGAGCAGGCGAGACAGCACCATGAAACAAGTCCGGTGGCTACAGCGGCGTTGGGCCGGTTGCTGACTGGAGGAGTAATGATGGGCAGCATGATGAAGAATCCCCAGGATTGTCTGACACTGCAGGTGAAGTGCGGGGGGCCTATTGGAGGCTTGACGGTAACTTCCGACAGTCAGGGAAATGTAAAGGGATATGTAAATAATCCGAATGTCATCCTTCCTCCGAAAAATGGAAAGCTGGATGTGGGCGGCGCCCTTGGTCCGGGCTTTTTAAATGTTATAAAAGACATGGGACTGAAAGAGCCTTACTCCGGGCAGACAATTTTGCAGACAGGAGAGATTGCCGAGGATCTCACATACTATTTTGCTACATCTGAGCAGGTGCCTTCTTCAGTAGGGCTTGGAGTCCTGATGGAGAAAAATAATACGGTCAGATGTGCGGGCGGCTTTATTGTACAGGTTATGCCTTTTATTGAAGATGAGGTGCTGGATAAGCTGGAGGATAATATTCAGAAAATCCAGTCTGTGACTGCCATGCTGGATAATGGTCATAGTGCGGAAGAAATGCTTGGACAGGTTTTAGAAGGGCTGGATGTAGAGGTTGTTGATACATTTCCTGTACAATTTTCCTGCAACTGTTCCAAAGATCGTATTGAGAAAGTAATAATCAGCATTGGGAAGAAAGATATCCAGTCTATGATTGATGATGGAGAGGATATTGAAGTGAAGTGCCATTTTTGTAATACCGCGTATCAGTATAGTGTAGACGAATTAAAGGAGCTTTTAAAAAGGAGCAGGTAAGTAGGAGGGCGGATATGAAACAGGGATTTATAAAGGTTGCGGCGGCCACACCAGATATACGGGTCGCAGATGTGGAGTATAATACAGAAAAAATCTGCGAGGGGATTGCGGCAGCGGTATCAGAGCAGGCAAAAATCGTAGTATTTCCTGAATTATGTATTACCGGGTATACCTGCGGCGATTTGTTTACTCAGGAAGTACTGTTAAAAGAGGCAAGAACAGCGCTTTACCGGATTGCTGCTTTTACAGAGGATAAAGATATTCTGGTATTTGTGGGGGTCCCAATCAGTGTGGATGGGGAATTGTACAATGTAGCTGCGGCGCTGAACCGGGGAGAGGTGCTTGGTCTGACAACGAAAACTTTCCTGCCGAATTATGGTGAGTTTTATGAGATGCGTCAGTTCACCCCAGGGCCAAAGACGGCAAGGGAGATTTTGTTTGAAGGAAACCGCATTCCTTTTGGACCGCAGATTTTGTTTCAGGCGGCTGGAATGGAGGAGCTGGTTGTATCTGCTGAAATCTGTGAGGATGTATGGTCCCCTATTCCGCCTAGTATCCGATCAGCTATGGAGGGAGCAGTAATTATAGTGAACTGCTCTGCCAGTGATGAGACGATTGGAAAAGACCACTACCGCAGAGAACTGATTCAGGGACAGTCTGCACGTCTGATAGCAGGATATGTATATGCCAATGCAGGAGAAGGGGAATCTACCACAGACCTTGTATTCGGCGGACATAACCTGATTACGGAAAATGGGGCTGTTTTGAAGGAAGCGGAAAGGTTCAGAAACGATATTATTTATTCTGAAATAGATATATACAAGCTTCTTGGAGAAAGACGCAAGAATACAACATTCAAAATATTAGATGAACGTTGTCTTATAAGGGTTTCTTTTCATGTGGAAATAGAGAAAACAACATTGAGCAGACAGTTTCCGAAACATCCTTTTGTTCCGGCCAACGAGAGCGAGAGGGAGAGAAGGTGTGAAGAAATTTTTACAATTCAGGCAATGGGTCTGAAAAAACGTTTGGCACATACCCAGGCAAAGAGTGCAGTTGTGGGAATTTCCGGGGGCTTAGACTCCACGTTAGCCCTGTTGGTGACGGCGAGAGCATTTGATATGCTGGGATGGGATAAGAAGAGAATCATAGCGGTGACAATGCCTTGTTTTGGCACTACAGACCGGACTTATCAGAATGCTTGTAAAATGACAGTACAATTGGGGGCACAGCTTCGTGAAGTGCAGATTGCCGAAGCAGTCCGGGTTCATTTCCGGGACATCGGGCATGACCCTGAAGATCATAGTGTGACCTATGAAAATGCCCAGGCGAGGGAGCGGACTCAGGTGTTGATGGATATCGCCAATGAAACCAACGGAATGGTAATAGGAACCGGCGACATGTCTGAGTTAGCACTGGGCTGGGCAACTTATAACGGTGATCACATGTCTATGTATGGAGTCAACGCATCTGTGCCTAAAACACTGGTCCGCCACCTTGTGAAGTATGCGGCAGATGCAACGAAAGATGAAAATCTGAAGACAGTACTGTATGATGTACTGGATACACCAGTCAGTCCTGAGCTGCTTCCCCCGAAAGACGGGAATATTGCACAGAAAACAGAGGATTTGGTCGGGCCTTATGAGCTCCATGATTTCTACCTGTATTACATGGTACGGTTTGGTTATGAGCCGAGTAAAATTTACCGGCTGGCACTGGAAACTTTCGAGGATAGTTATGATTCCGCTACCATTTTGAAATGGCTGCAAACGTTCCTCCGCAGGTTCTTCTCCCAGCAGTTTAAACGTTCCTGCCTGCCGGATGGACCTAAAGTGGGTACAGTAGCGCTTTCGCCCAGAGGGGACTGGAGAATGCCAAGCGATGCCTGCGTAGGCTCATGGATGAAAGAACTGGCCGAAAGTGATTGGCGAGGTACTGCACGAGCCTAGCACGAGGCCGTTCCTTGAGATTAGCAAGGTATTATCGAGCTTAGCGAAAGGGACTTCCTTAAAAAAGTGATTGGCGAGGTACTGCACGAGCCTGGCACGAGGCCGTTCCTTGAGATTAGCAAGGTATTATCGAGCTTAGCGAAAGGGACTTCGTTATAAAATGTATAGAAGTATGGGAGGTTTTTAGATGAAGCTGATTAGGACAGAAGAGGCGGAAGGTTGTGTTTTGTGTCATGACGTCACACAAATCATTCCGGGAGTAACAAAAGATGCAGTATTCAGAAAAGGGCATATCGTAAGGAAAGAGGATATACCTGTGCTGTTATCAGTGGGAAAAGAACATCTATATGTGTGGGAAAATCAGGAGGGGATGCTTCACGAGAATGATGCTGCCGAAGTGCTCCGCCAGGTGTGCCAGGGGGATTATATGGAACCTTCGGAAGTCAAAGAAGGGAAAATAGAGCTGACGGCATCCTGTGACGGATTACTGAAGGTAGACAAGAAGAAACTAAACCGGGTCAATGCTATGGGGCAGATTGTGATTGCTTCCAGGCATGGAAATTTTTCCGTGAAAAAGGGAGATAAAATTGCAGGCATGAGAGTGGTTCCTCTTGTGATTGAAGAGGAGAAGATGAACTGGGTTACTCAGGTCTGTGGAGACAAGCCGATTTTTCAAATACTGCCTTTCCGGAAAATGAAAGCAGGAATTGTGACTACTGGAAGTGAAGTATACTATGGAAGAATCCAGGACAAATTTACGCCGGTGGTGGTAAATAAACTTGAAGAATATGGAATTGAAGTCCTTGGGAATACACTCTGTAATGATGATTCTGAAATGGTCACAGGAGCCATTCAGGATTGGCTGGAACAGGGGGCCGATATGGTACTGTGCACCGGAGGGATGAGCGTAGACCCGGATGACAGGACTCCCCTTTCTATCCGCATGTCTTCAGATGAGGTTATCACCTATGGGGCTCCGGTTCTTCCAGGCGCCATGTTCATGCTTGCCTATTCCGGTGAGGTTCCGATTATGGGGCTTCCGGGCTGTGTGATGTATTCAAAACGGACCATATTTGATCTAATGCTGCCAAGGTTAGCTGCGGGAGAAAGACTGAAGGAAGAAGACTTTACAGTGTTGGGAGAAGGGGGACTATGCCTGTCATGTCCACAGTGTACATTCCCCAATTGTGGATTTGGAAAAGCATAATTAATATTGCATGCTTACCCTCTGGACGAAAGGAAGGAGGGTGCCAATGTGATTACATATTCTGATTTGATTCAGTTCTGTATATGCTTGGCGATTCCATGCAGTCACCAAAAGTTTGATACAATGAGGAAAATCAATGAGATGAATAAAGTATATGAATTTGAAGCGGAAATTAAGAAGGTTCCTGATATGGATGGAGCATATGTGGAAATGCCATTTGATTTGCGGAAAGAGTTTGGAAAAGGCAGAGTGAAAGTTCACGCCACATTTGACGGAGTGGGATATGACGGAAGCATTGTAAATATGGGAGTTAAGAATAACGATGGAAGTATCTGTTATATCATAGGTCTTCGAAAGGATATTCGTGCCAAAATTGGAAAACAGCCGGGGGACAAAGTGAAGATTATCCTTGAGGAACGATAAATTGCAGTTCAGTTTTGAGTTGGATTTTACTTTGTCTGAATTGAATTAAATATTGACAGTAAAATTTGAAGATGTTAGGATAATACATAGATAAAGAATACAAAAATTGAATAATACTTATATAGGTTCATAATTGGATGGACGTCTCTACCAACTACCGGAATAGTTGACTATAAGTATCTGCGGAGGTATCTCTGCAGTTACTTATATACCGCGAAGATGCGAAAGGGAGGAACAGCCGATGTATGAATCTATTTTTATTTTAAAAGGAAATATTATATACAGTAAAAGTGCCAGTGAATTGGAGATATGTGAACATGGATATCTGGTTTGTGAAAATGGGGAGGTCAGAGGGGTGTATCAGACCCTGCCCTTTGAGTTCGGAGGAATTCCGGTTACAGATTATGAGGACCGGCTGATTATCCCCGGGCTGGTAGACTTGCATGTACATGCGCCTCAGTATTCTTACCGGGGGCTGGGAATGGATATGGAGCTTTTAGAATGGCTGGAGACAAATACATTTCCAGAGGAATCAAAATTTCGGGATTTGGACTATGCCCGGCAATCCTACAGAGTTTTCACAGACAATCTAAGAAAAAGCGCAACCACCAGAGCTTGTATTTTTGCCACAGTGCATAGGAGAGCAACCCTTTTATTAATGGATATGCTGGAGGAAACCGGGCTGAGTACTATGGTAGGCAAGGTGAATATGGATAGAAACTGCCCAGATTATATCAGGGAGTCTTCTGCTGAGGAATCTGCAGAAGATACAGTGGAATGGATTAAGGATGTGGTGCATAAAAAGTATGAACACACCAGACCAATTCTGACCCCACGGTTCACCCCAAGCTGTACGGATGAGCTTATGGAGAAGCTGAAGATGGTGCAGATGCGTTATGATTTGCCGCTGCAGTCTCATTTATCTGAGAATCCGGGGGAGATTGCCTGGGTAAAAGAATTATGTCCGTGGTCTGCATTTTATGGAGATGCCTATGATAAGTTCGGTCTGTTTGGCATGGACTGTCCTACAGTTATGGCACACTGTGTTTATTCCGGTGAAGAAGAGATTGCGAGGATAAAGGAAAATGGTGTATTTATTGCCCATTGCCCGGAATCTAATATGAATATTGCATCTGGCGTGGCTCCGGTTAGAAGGTTTCTTGAGGAAGGGCTTCATGTGGGAATGGGAAGTGACGTGGCAGGAGGTTCTACGGAGAATATATTTGCAGCAATGTCACATGCCATCCAGGCATCTAAGCTGCGCTGGAGGCTTCTGGACGATTCTTTGAAACCCCTGGCAGTGGAAGAAGTGTTTTATATGGCTACAAAAGGCGGCGGTGAGTTTTTCGGAAAGGTGGGAAGCTTTGAGCCGGGATATGAGCTGGATGCGGTGATTCTGGATGATTCAAGGCTGGAGCATCCACAGCCTTTGGACGTAAAGAAGCGTCTGGAGCGGCTGATTTATTTTTCAGATGACCGGGAAGTCTTTGCAAAATATGTAAAAGGGAACAGGCTGTTCTAAATCCGGTAAGGACCAGACAATGCAGCAGATTGTGGATACCTGCTTTGTATCTGTTCAGAACCATGAACAGTTACCCTGCTTTACAATAGAATATTAGGATATGGAGGCGGAACTATGAATGAAAGGAAACATGTGATAGGGAAAAGTGTAAAACGTGTGGATGCCTTTGACAAGGTAACAGGGCGGGCAAAATATACCGATGATTTGTGCGATAAAGGTGCTTACATAGCAAAAATCCTGCACTCGACGGTTGCCCACGGCATTGTGAAATCAATAGATACAAAAGAAGCAGAGCGTATTCCAGGAGTAGTAAAAGTGGTGACATGCTTTGATGTTCCTAAGCGTTATTTTCCTACGGCAGGGCATCCGTGGTCAACAGATCCGGAGCACCAGGATGTGGCGGACCGTCTGCTGCTGACAGACCATGTAAAATTTTACGGAGATGATGTAGCGGCAGTGGTAGCCGAGAATGAAGTGGCGGCGGCTCAGGCGGTACAGGCAATCAAAGTAGAGTATGAAGAACTTCCTTTTGTGCTGGATGCTCAGAAGGCAATGGAGGCAGATGCTCCCCTCATTCATGAGAACTATCCCGGCAATATATTGAAGCATACCTCCATACGGAATGGAAATTACGAAGAAGCGCGGAAAGAAGAAGGGCTGATTAAAGTAGAGGGCTGGTATGATACTCCGACAGTACAGCACTGTCATATTGAAAACTTTATCTGCTATTCCTACATGGAGCAGGGAAGAATTGTGGTGGTATCCTCCACCCAGATTCCGCACATCTGCCGGAGGGTTGTAGGGCAGGCTCTGGGAATCCCATGGGGAGAAGTGAGAGTGATAAAGCCCTATATCGGAGGCGGCTTTGGGAATAAACAGGATATTCTCTATGAACCGCTCTGTGCATATTTGAGTACCGTAGTTGGCGGCAGGCTTGTGAAACTGGATGTATCCAGAGAAGAGACTTTTGTTTCAAACCGGGTGCGCCATGCAATTCGCACCCACATTATATCTTATGTACGGCCTGACGGAAGCTTTGCGGCCCGCAAGATGGAATGTTTCTCAGACCAGGGGGCATATGCTTCCCACGGGCATAGTATTGCTGCAAAGGGAATGGGAGCATTTCCTCAGCTATATCCATGTCCAAATATAGAAGCAGATGCCTATACAGTATTTACAAATAAGTCCGTAGCGGGAGCTATG
>NZ_QGDS01000003.1:0-38650 GCF_003149105.1 Faecalicatena contorta
ATATGATGCTTTATTTCCTATACACTTTTTTAGTTCAAAACTTTATTAAAAACTTTTTAATTTCCTATTGACTATTCATAGTTGGTCTCCTTATTCAAGTTGCCTTTGTGCCATGTTATATCGGCACTCATTAATAGCAGTATGTCCCTGTCAGAAAATTTTATTAGAACAAAATAAAAGGCTACATTTTCATTGGCTTATTACCAAGAAAAATGTAGCTTTAATATGTTTTATCCAATAGATTATCTCCATGTAACCGGATAGTCTAAATATTGGGGCAGTTTGGTGTTTCGATTACCTTTTGCAGAATTTATTTGTCCTTGTGATAAAAAAACTGCATCTCTTAAATCCGCATTACTAAAATCTGTATCCCGCGTATCAGCCCCTAAAAAAATTGTCCCCTCAAACACACAATTATTGAAATTTGCAGCAATTAACAATTTTGTGCTCAAATCCAATCCGCTCATATCTTTATTCTTAAAATTTTTCCCAAGGAAATCAGATGGACATTTCTTATTTTCGCAGCCCAAGCTCTTCTGCAGTAAACTGCAAACCTGTTTTAAAAGAATATTTACCCTGTCTCTGTAATTTTCTATATCAAACATTATAATATTTTGAGGTTTGGAATTACATATCATTTCATTTTCTTCTATTAGGGTTTTGATATCATTTTTCAACATCTTTGCTGGAAGAATTGCCATGGCCTCTAGTAAAAAGTAACGTATTTGATATAGTTGAAACACCACTATAAATACATCAAACATTTCTTTTGCCTGGGTTGGCACATCCTGCCATGTTTGCCCGAAATAAATGAATTGGGTTACCTGCTGACCTGCGCCAAAACAATCATATCCAATGCAGCCTTTCATTTTACTTTTTTCAAGTTCTCTATGAACTTTACATCGAAAATCCTTTTGAAGATGAATACAAGGTTTTCCTTCCGATTTATCTTCTGGAAATCCATCTATTTTTGAAAAAAATAGTGCTGTACAACACAATCCACTACATTTCGAACAGTCTGATTTTAGTGATTGTAATAATATCGTATTTTCATCATGTATTTTAGCCATTTGTTTACTCCGATAAATTCTTGTTTGATTTATAATACCACGATTTACCGCATAAAGAAAGAATTCAGTATTCTCCAGATGAATCACGAGCTCCGAGCACAAACATTATATTAAAAATGTATCAATGGTGAATTATGGAAACAGAAAGTTATTAAATTTTATTTTTTGGACTTGACCCCCAATATTATACAAATGCTATCGTTGGAGATATTGGAATACAGCAGCAGTGAAAGTTTATCAGGAAACCGGTATTAGCATAACAGGGGAGGTACATGAAAAATATTTTGTTAATCCAAGCATTGGAGAACTTAACAGCAGCATTATTTTTATGGTTGAAAGCAAAAAGAGTTCCCGGTGAAACTGGAATACTTATAGAGCGGTTGTTGAAGAGGCTAGAGGCATATCGGGAAATCCCAGAACGAGTCTAACAGTAGAGACAGTTAATCTCATCTATTTTGAAAAAATTGAACGGGCGCTTTTATCTTTGATAAAGATTTGTTTCAACATTTACATCAAAACTGACAGGAAAAAAGAACCACCTCAGCAGTCCTCTCTTCCCATCATTTATTCTTGTGTTGTTTAGGATAATATGTTTTTAATAAAGGTTCTATTATTTTATGCAATACAATTGCCAATAGCATAGGTACCACTATTAAAGCCAGGGGTGTCATTCTAATTAGTAGAATACTCCCTGCTACCAGCGCCATCACCAGTACCGAATAGGGCAAATGGCCAAACAACATATAGACGGCAGCCTTCAGGTACCAGGCAATGGTCATCTCGAAGCGCGACAGCAAGAGGGTTGCATAAGTCTGGATAATTAGCAGCAAACCTGTCATAATTCCATAGAACATCATGCCTGCTGCTCCGATATTACCCTGCCCGTGAACAGATAAGATACCCATATTAATCAGCAGTACTGCTTGTATCGCAAAAAATAATACAGTGAGCGGTACACCCCGCTTTAAATTTCCCCTATAAGATTTTAGAAAAGTCTCGGAGACATACCCCTTATCCTCCAGAATACATTTATGCACCGTATCATATAGTGCACTACAAGATGCCATAAAGGTAATCAACGGCAGTGAGCCGATCAACCATAAGACCCCCATTAAAAAAATATCAAATACCTTCCATAAGCCATGATTTACTCTTTCCATCTAACATCCTTTTCCTTAGCTTTGTCGTTTAAATACAGGCATATCGGCCAGTGGTGCCTCCACTTCATAAACCTTGCCGCCATCGTATTCCTCATCACTGCCAACTCTTCGCCATTTTCCTGCGGGCAAATAAACCTGGCGGCTCCTCATCCCCTCTTCTAATATAGGTGCCACCAGATAGTCCGGCCCAAACATATACTGGTCCTTCAAATCCCAGCATCGCTTATCTGACGGGAACTCATAGAACATCGGACGCATCGGCGGCGTTCCCTTTTCATGTGCCGCTGTCATAACTTCCTGCAGATAAGACTTCATCTCTAACCGCAGTTTAAGATAGTGTTTCAATATCTGGTAGACTTCCTCCCCGTAGCTCCACAACTCATTCGGTGCACCGCTTAACCGCCTGGCACCACCGGTGTCACCGATGGGGTCTGCGACCGGCTTCCGAAAGCCGTGCATCCGCAGCACAGGACAAAATGTTGCAAATTGAAACCAGCGAACCAGACACTCTTTAAAACTCTCATCGCGTATATCGGCACCTTCAAATCCACCGATATCCGTAGTCCACCATGGAATCCCGGCGATACCCACGTTAAGCCCGGCATAGACCTGCTCCCTTAACGCCCGGAAGGAAGAATCAATATCTCCTGACCATAACAATGCCCCATACTTCTGAGAGCCCAGCCAGACACAGCGGATTAAGTGTATCTGATCGTTATGCCCTGCCTCCTTCATGCCCTCATAAGCCATCTTAATATATTCACGGGGGTAGATGTTGCCTACTTCCATATCGGCACCAGCCTGGTAACGGTAGTTCATATAATCATAGTCATTAAACTCCGGTTCTGCTTCATCAAGCCAGAAGTCATGGACACCCTTATCCAAGTAATTTTTCTTTAAGAGGTCCCAGACATATGCCCGCGCCTCAGGATTGGTAAAATCAATCGTAGCCGCATCTCCCAGTTGGATTTGTCGATCCCCTGAGTCGTTGCGGGTCAAATACCCTAACTCCTTCATCACCTCATAATTCTCACTATTTTTTTCCACCGTAGGCCATACAGATACAATTAGCTTTGTGCCCATTTCCTCTAGCTCTTTAGTCATTCCTTCCACGTCAGGCCAAAGCACTTCATCGAATCGAAAGTCTCCTTGATTGGGCCAGTGGAAATAATCCGCTACGATTACATCTAAAGGCAGTCCTCTTTGCCGGTATTCCCGCGCCACGCTCATCAGCTCCTCCTGAGTACGGTAACGCAGCTTACACTGCCAGAGGCCCAAGCCGTAATCCGGCATCAGCGGGGCTTTTCCTACTACTTTGGCATATGCTTCTTCTATTTCTGCCGGCATGTCACCGGCCGTAATCCAATAGTCAATTTGGCGGGTTGAGGACGCAATCCATTCTACCCGGTTTTTCCCGAAGAATACTTCGCCCACTCCGGGGTTATTCCACAGCATCCCGTAACCCTTATCAGATAACAAGAACGGTACACTGGCCTGGGAATTCCGATGGCTCAGCTCTAGCTTTGCTCCATTAAGATTTAAGATGCTTTGCTGATATTGGCCCATCCCGAATAACCGCTCCTCTTCGTCACCTTCAAAGCGATTCACAATCTTATAATAAGAGGTTCCGCGAATCGGACTGTAGCTTCGCGAAGGAATTGCCAGTGAACTGTTAAATGTCTTCTTATTCGAATAATAGGTATTGAACTCGTTGCGGTCGTACTCCTCTAGCAGCTTCTTACCTGTCCCGCTGTGGTAAAATGTCAGTTTCCCATTCGCTCCCACCATACAGGTCAGCTTTCCTTGTATAAGCTTATGATAATCCTCACCTTCTTCTATGATCAGGTCTGTGTCAGAAATCACTTCAGTCAAGGCGCTTAGCACACTGTTAACGGGTAGAAATTCCCCGTTGTGGGTAGCTCTGATACGCAAGGAATTAGCTCCCCAGCTTTCGATTCTCAAGGTCTCGGCATCATACCTTCTGATAAATGCCCGGTCTTCTTTTTTAATCATTGCCGCCTCCTGTTCAACTATACTGATGAAACCAAACCATCATGTCCTTAGTTCCCCTATTGGCCCAGGCATAGTAAGGTATCAGAGTGAGTTCCTCCTCTTTGAAGGTGACAGTTGTATCGAATTGATAAAGTGCACCCTCTCCTCCTTCTTCCACCTTTGCTGGGATTCGCAAAGCTTTGATACCCAACTCTTTCACGGCCGATAAATCTTTGGTGGTACCGATGGTTTTCGCTGCTTTAACAGCTGCTGCCGATATTCGGTAAGCAGTCAACGGATAGGGATTATCGACACCTTCCGCACAGTATACGAAGGGCCCTTTTTGCACTGTCAGCCGATTGGCATCGGCGATTACCCTGGCATTTGCCCGAATCGACATTACGGCAGTATCAAAGGTAAGGGTCAAGCGGTCCTCCTGCCATTCTCGCTTAAAACTCACATAGCCATCTTCCGCAGGCACATGAATCACTTTCTGATTAAGTTCTAACTTAACGTTAGAGGCCCAATAGGGAATCCTGATTCTTAGTTCGTACTCCTTACCATTGCCCTTTACTTCATAACTCACTTCATTCTGCTTAGGAAATGATGTCTGCTGAACAATGGACAGCTGATCATCAAAGCAGGTTATCTCACTGGCTGCAAATAGATTACCGTACACCACCTGTGCTGCCTCATCTACAGTATAAAAATAACGTTGTACCGAACCGATGGTCCGGGCAAAATTCGGCGGACAGCAGGCACAGCTATACCACTGCGGCCGATTGTACAACACATGCCCCTGGCCGGGGTTGGTATCACAGATGGCCCCATGAACCTCCGTGGGATTAACATAGAAAAAGTGAGTTCCATCAATGGAAGCTCCTGACAGGATTCCGTTATATAGGGCCCGCTCGATTACATCTATATACTCGACCTTAGGTTCAAATTTGTACATTTCATAGGCAAAATATACCAACGCAATAGAGGCACACGTCTCGCAGTACATCGTGTCGTTGGGCAAATCATAGTCTCCGGAGAAAGCCTCGCCGTGAACGGTGGAGCCCACCCCGGCGGTAACATACAACTTCCTATCGACGATATTTCGCCAAATCGCTTTACACGCCTCGTAGATTTCCCTGTCCTGATTATGCACTACCAGCCGCGCCATTGCTGCTGCCATATACAGCATACGGACAGCGTGACCCTGAGCCGTACGCTGATTCTTGGGCTGGGCATAGGCCTGCATATAATAGAGATCGGACGGCACCTTACTATATTTGATTGGCAGCCCTTCCCGTTCATTGCGCTCCAGTTCCTTTTTATAGAAGTCCGGATCTTGTCCCCGGATATCGAGTAAGAACTCCACCAGCGACAGTGCCTTCTTGCTCCCCGTTAGCTCATAATATTTCAAGAGTCCGATCTCTACTTCCTGATGGCCATCGGCTCCCTTTATCTTACCATCTTCATAACCAAAATTCTGATCCAGATTATCGAGGATTTTATCTGCAACCTTTAAAATCTTTTGATTGCCCG
Source organism: Faecalicatena contorta (assembly GCF_003149105.1). GTDB lineage: Bacteria > Bacillota > Clostridia > Lachnospirales > Lachnospiraceae > Muricomes > Muricomes contortus_C. Next base: position 5,756 of record NZ_QGDS01000003.1, read on the forward strand.
TCACCTGATGGTAGGCCACCGCCGCTTCTAACAGGTGACCCATGCAATACATCTCATGGCTGTAATAAATCATCCGATATCGCAGTTTCGGCTCTTGCACCTGAAAATAAGTATCGATATATCCATCCTCATCCTGCGCTTTTTCAATCAAGTCTACAAGACTTTCAGCCAGAGCCTGCAGTTCTTTATCAGGGGCTGTATAGAGACTATATGCAACCGCCTCCAGCCACTTATAAACATCACTATCCTGAAAAATCGTACCATACCGCTCGCCTTCACTGATTCCGGCGGCAATCCGCAGGTTTTCCAGCGCATTACTCCTTTCATCATCAAAAGTTCCGATTTTATTTTCATTTTCAATTTTTACAGATGCATCATTATCAAGTACTTTGTACTGAAAGGGAATGCTCTTCTCCTTAATATTCCTGATATAGTAATTCCAAAACTCACTCTTTACTGTTACCTTTTCTAAGCCTATTTCTTTTAGCATCTTCCTCCATCCTCCTATTTACTCTTTGACTGCTCCGGCCGTCATCCCACCAACGATATACTTCTGAAGAAAGACGAAGATTAGCACAATCGGCAAAACCAGGATTGCCCCGTATGCCATAATGCTATTCCACTTCATCCCATACTTCGTTTGGAACTTATAGATATTCGCCGTCAGTGGCCGCATCTCCGTTTTGACGTTAAAAGTCATCGAATAGACAAGATCATTCCAGCCACTTAAGAATGATAGTACCGTTACAGTAATAATTCCCGTCTTAATTGCAGGGATCATGACCATGAAAAAAGATTTCAGCACTCCACAGCCATCAATTCTCGCGGCATCATCAAGTGCCACCGGCACCCCTTTAAAATAAGGACGCAGAGTAACTACTATAAAAGGCACCGACCCTGAAGCAATGGCTATGGCCGGCCCCAGATACGTTCCCAGAAGCCCCACTTTGTTGAAGATCAGATACATCGGCGTCAGCATCAAAGACGCCGGCAGCATCTGCGTAACCAGGAATGTAAGGAGAAAGGCCCGGGAGCCCTTCATCTTATATTTTCCCATTCCGTAAGCCGTAGGAACACCAAAAATCAGCGCCAGGCACATGGTTAAGATAGAGATGATGACACTGTTTTTCAGTGATCTTAGGAATGCCGGATCCCGGAAGTTATCTATCCATGGTGCCACCGTAAAATCATGGGGATAATACGTCAAAATCTTGCCAAAAATCTCTTCATCCGATTTAAACGACATTGTCAAAAGCCAATAAATAGGAAATAAAAAGAGCAACGCAATTAATACGGCGATAATGCTATTAATAATATTACTTCTCTTCTCTTTATTCATCCTAGTCCTCCTCTTTAGAAATCAGTCTAAGATAGAATACGCCGACAATAAACAAACATAGAAACAGGATAATTGCCGCCGCTGCCCCCTTAGAGAATTCAAACTTCTGAAAAGATAGCTGATAAGCATACGTTCCCATGGTATCCGTAGCATTCATAGGCCCTCCCTTGGTCATAATAAACATCAGGTCGAAGGCTTTAAAGGTGTAGATAAAACCTAGCATCAGTACCGCCAGCATGGCTGGTTTCACCAGTGGTAAAGTGATAAAGAAAAACTTCTGAAAAACATTAGCACCGTCGATCGAAGCACTTTCATAGACATCGGCCGAGATGTTCGATAGTCCTGAGGTCATCAGCAGCATGTTGTAGGGAATACCGATCCAGCAGTTAATGGCTATCACGGCGAACATCGCAGTCCCGGAGCTAATCAACCAGTCAATCGGTTTATCAATTAACCCAACCTTCAGCAGCAGGTCATTTACCACTCCGCCATCGATCGCGAATATATTCTTACCCAGCAGACCGGCTACCGAGGTAGGAATCATATAACTGATTAATATCAACCCACGCATCGGTCCTGATAGTGTTGATTTCTTCTGAAAATACATCGCAAATAAAAAACCAATGATAAATTGAAAGATTAAGCTGAAAATGGTAAACACAAACGTGTTTTTCATAACCAATAGAAATACGTCATGGCTAAATAGTTCCTGGTAATTCTGCAGGCCTACAAAAGTGGCGGTACCTGCATTAAAATTTTTAACATTAATATTCTTTAAACTAAGAACAAAGTTGTAAACCAGCGGGTATCCAAGTACCAATAACACGTATAGGAGTCCCGGCAGGATGAAGAAATATCCCTCATATCTTCTGCGCTTTTCCATCTGCTATCTCCTATTTTAGTCGAGGTTAATTGGCGTTTCCTTAAGAATGGGATTAATAATCCCTGCTGCATCGTCAATTGCCTGATCCGCTGTCTTATCTCCTAACAATGCCGCCTGTTCGTTACGATAGATCGCTTCAGAGATGGTTGGCCATTCTGGATGGGGGCCTCGTGCCACGGCATAATTCATCACCTCGGTGAAGAGGGCAAACCGTTCATCTTCTTTCCAGACCCCGTCTAATTCAACTGAATCTTTCCGTACTGGCTGGCTCGTTACGGCATTACACCACTCAGTGTTCTTCTCTTTGGTCATGACAAACTTTAAAAAATCAATAGCGACTTCACGGTTCTCAGAGCCTGCACATACGCCTAAGTTCTCCCCTCCGAGGCTGGAAGAGTGCTGCTTATCTTTCGGCAAAGGTGCAAATTCCATGTTAACATCTGTCTCAATCTCACCCTCATCCACCTGAGCTAGATGCCAGGTGCCGACTGTTGCCATAGCGGCTTTGCCAGAGCAGAAGCTTCGAAAGGCCTCATGCTGTGTCCAGTTGGTTGTCTCCTTACTCATAATCCCCTCATCTGTCAATTTCGCCAGGAATCCCATGGCTTTTCGCCCGCCCTCAGAATCCAGAGAGGCAACGGTCTCGCCCGTCGAGTAGAGCCAGGGAATAAACTGATGAGTACCTTCTTCGGTAGCAATTGCTGACATTGCGTAACCGTATACACCTTCTGCCTCATTGGTACAAGCTTTTGCAATCTGGTAGAATTCATCCCAGGTAGTGGGCGCTTTATCAAAACCTGCTTCCTTCAACATATCCATATTGCAAACTAATGCGATACAGTTTGAAGTAGTTGGCAGACCATAGAGATTGCCATCACCATCCCGGCAGCTGTTAAGCGGACCTTCATAAAAGTTGTCAAGCTCGCCCCACTCTTCCAACTCTGCTGTAATGTCATCATACACACCCAGTGAAATATAGGCGGACATATCCGGTGAATCGACCATTCCGATATCCGGAAGTTCCCCTGACACAGCTCCGATGTTATACTGGTTCATCAATTCTTCGCGCGATACAAAGGTTTCGTTAATGGTTACATCGGGATTGATTTCCTGGTACTCTTTGATGGTCTTTACCAAAATCTCGTGCTCCAGAGTGTGATGATAGTGCCAGATGGTAATCTCCCCACTCAGTCCCCCTTCTCCGCTAGTACTGGTTTCAGGCTTTTCCTCCTTCGTAGTGGTCGTGTCCGCCTTTTGACCGCAAGCAGTAAGTGCCATCGCACCTGCCATAGTCAATGCCGCCATAGCCAAAATTCTTCTGCCTCTCTTTCTCATAACCTTTACCTCCTGTAAACTGTACGTTAGATGTACGTTAATAGTTGGGTTAAGTTTATAAAAAAACCGCCATTCTAACAACTGACAGTTTTTTGATAATTGCACTATTTTAAGATAACATTTTAAGATTTTTGTTTTATTTTAAGAAAATCTTATTTTCATTCACAAATGTTCTGACACTTACCCCTACTACTTGCTTAAATACCCGGTTAAAATACTTTTCGTCGGAAAAGCCTACCGCATAAGGTATTTCCCTGGTATCTGTAGCCCCGTAGAGCAATAGCGCCTTCGCCATCTCGATTCGATACTCCTTTAAGAACTTCGAAAATGGTATCCCGATATCCTTAGAAAACAGGTTACTGAAATACTCCTGACTAACCCCCAGTTCCTTTGCCAGGTCCCCCTGGTTAATGACCATAGCGTAATTGGTTTCGATTTCCTTGAGGGCACGCCTGATCAGGGGATGGATCTCCGGATATTTTGCAGACAGGCTTTCATTGCTGATCTTTTTCTGAGATTGTGGTGTCACTTTCTTCATGATCTCCACAATCTCCTCCCGGACAATTGGCTTCACCAGATACCCTAGAACCCCGCACCCAATCGCCCGCCGGGCAATGTCAAACTCCTCATAAGCAGTCAGGATGACGAACTTTGTCTCACACCCGGCAGCCGTCGCCGCTTCAATGGCTTCAATCCCATTCATAAAAGGCATCTTTACATCCATAAAGGCCAAATTCGGCTTCAAAGTCTTAATCATCTCCAGTGCATCTCGCCCGTTGGCGGTTTCAGCAATGATTTCATAATCCTCTGAAAGTGAAGCTATTAAACTACTAAGGCCTTTCCTGGCCCGTTTCTCATCCTCTGCTATTAAAATTCTCATGTTTCCTCCTTATATAAAAACGGAATATAGTTCCCTGGCCTGGCTCGGTTTTCAACTCCATAGTGATGGCCCCGCTGTAAAACTTCTTAATCCGCGATACCGCATTTAAGATCCCCACTCCCGTGCCGCCTGTGCTGGGCACCTTGACATTATAATCTCCTTTCAGCACCGCCTGAATGCTGGCTTCCTGCTCCGCTGTCATACCCCGGCCATTGTCCTCAATCCACATCATCCAGCCCTCCGTAGTCGCTGTTACTTTAATAATAATACAACCACCTTCCTCATAACCATGAAAGCCGTGAACAATGGCATTTTCCACGAAAGGCTGCATCATTAGCTTACAGCATTTTTCCTGCTTGAAGAACTGATCAAATTCAATGCTATAGTCAAACACATCCTGAAGGCGTTCCTTCTGTAGATACAGATATTGTTCTGTCCACTCAATCTCTTTATACAGGTCAACAGTCTGGGCTGACTGATTAAAGGTGTAACGCAATATGTTGGATAACTTCTTAATCATCAGTGCCAGGTGGTCATTCCCCCCCTCAATCGCTTCATAAGAGATTGCACCCAGGGTATTCGAGATGAAATGGGCGTTAATATGAGATTCCAAGGCTTCGATTTCGGCTTCACGCTGCCGTTCCAGAGCCCGTATCTCCTCTTGATGATAATACTTAACTTCCTTCTCTTTATTCTCCAGCGATACCAACATGACATTAAAATGCTTCGCCAATTCCCAGATTTCAGTATTGCCCTTTACTTCGATGCTCTGTTGCTCGCGGCCTCGAGAAATATTATCCATCTCCGACTTAACAATTTTAAGGGGTGACAACAACTTCCTCAAAAGCAAGAACAAAAATATACTAAAGAGTAAAATCGCAGCAATGTAGACCCCCACCCCGCGGTGGAAAATTTCACCCACTGAAGCTTTCATCTGTTCCTTATCAATGGCCACCGCCAACTGCCAGGAACTGCCCCTGATCGGTGCCCGGTCAGTAATAAACTCACTGGTACTAAGATACTCTTCTTCAGTTTTGCCAATTATGCCCTTTTCCTCATGGTAGATAACCCGATTATTCTCATCAATCACATAGGCACTGACATGCTGCTTATCATCACGATTAATCATTTTCAGGAAAGGATCAAAAAGTTTCATCGAGTATGTAACGCACAAAGCCTCTGAAGCATAACTGAAGTTTTTCTTGGTTCCGATAATCGGATAGAGAATATGAAACACCACCTCGTCCTCACGAAACGGATGAATATTCTCTTCAGTCGTTACCACGTAGCGAGGCTCACCTCCCTTATTCAGATTTTTCATCAATTCATCGTAAGCCCCATAAAGAACCGCTTCATTCGAATCATTCCACATTTGCTTTGATTGCTTCTCGTATTTGTCATACTGATATATTTCGCGATTTTCTCCCACAATTGCAAGATTTAGTATCGTACCGGAGTAGCGACTATAACGTTGTAACAGCCTTTGAAATTCCAACTTCCTGGACATCTCAATCTCCTCTTTGGCAATATCCTTTGTTGCGTAGTACATTTCCTCCTGAATAACTATCCCCGAAGCAACCGACTTCTCACCATTCAACTCATCACTGATATCGTACTGCAGGGTGTTAAGCAGAACAGACCGTAAAGAGATATTCTGCTCCAAAAGATAGCTATAGTACTCATTTTTCAAGAACACCTGGAACAATACTACCATACCGATGAACAGTATACAAAACCAAAAGCCAATCTGGTACCAGACACTGCCTCTGAATTCCCGAACCCCTCTCTTTATCGTTCCTATCATCTGTACCTCATCCCTCTCCTAATCGTACCTTAGTTTAAGCTTAATTCTAAAGTATCAACAAACCCCGACATTGTCAATCACACTAACTCATTAGTTTTTTGCAGCAACTAATATATACGTGATAATTTACGGCGTCGTACAACTGGCACAACAGAATTACCGCACATATGCCTCGTGGGGGAGGAAGAGGAGCAAAACATGAATATATTTTTAGTGGAAATTGAAGGCTTAAATATCAAGGGGTATAACACTATATTTGATTACAAAGGTATGGCTGTTGCAAATGATGAAGCATACGTTATTTCTGCGATGAAATGGCGGATGAAACAGACCGGACACAAGGAATTAAAGACGATTTACAAATCCTATACATACTCGACAACACGAAAATCTGACAGCCTAAAAAAATAAACAAAATCATGGAGGAAACCGGGTAAAATAAGAACTGTATTCAAAAAACTTAAAATGTACTCAATGAATATACACAAAAAATAGCGGAAAACATCGCAAATACAATGTTTCCCGCTATCCAAGACAACTGCGGAAGAAGGGACTTGAACCCTCACGAGCGCATTGCTCACAAGATCCTTAGTCTTGCTCGTCTGCCAGTTCCGACACTTCCGCATTTCATGGCGGTGTAAGATATTTATCATTCACACGCCACGAATGATATCTTACTATTTATTTTCCCAAATGTCAACAGGTTTTGATAAATTTATTATATATTTCTGTAAATTTCTTATATCTATTTTTCAGATAATTTTATATCGCCCTAACATCTTTCTAAGGATTAAACCTTGACAAAAATGTCTGAAGTCTCGGTGTTTTAGGATGATTAAAAATCTCTTCCGGAGTCCCCTGCTCTGTTATGGTTCCTTCATTAAAAAAGGCCACCCGGTCTGCAATTTCTTTCGCAAAATCCATTTCATGAGTAATCAGCAGCATTGTCATGTCACTTTCAAGAGCTATTTCTTTGATTACTTCTAAAACCTCACCTACAAGCTCCGGATCCAAGGCGGAAGTGGGCTCATCAAATAACATAATATTAGGTTTCATGACAAGTGCCCTGGCAATGGCAACTCTCTGCTTCTGCCCGCCGGACAACTGAGCCGGATAAACATCCAGTTTATCCCCCAATCCAACCTTTTCCAGCATTTCTTCCGCCTGAAGCCTTGCTTCCTTTTTTGAAAGTCCAAGCACTGTCACCGGAGCCTCCATCACATTTTTCAAAACTGTCATATGGGGAAACAAATAAAAGTGCTGAAAGACCATGCCAATACTTTTTCTCATCTCTCTAAGATGTTTTCCATTTGCTTTCACAAGCTTTCCATTTACTTCTTCATGCCATAAGCCTTTGCCTTCCACTTCTATGGTTCCGGAATTTGGTTCTTCCAATGTCATCAACAACCTTGCCAACGTTGTTTTTCCTGAACCGCTGGGGCCTATTAAGGCCACCTTCTCTCCTGGATAAATATCAAAATCTATGTCTTTTAATACTTCCAGTTCTCCATATGCCTTTGTAATATTTTTATAACTGACAATTGGTGTCATAATCTGCTCCTTTCCATAGTTAATCAACTACTTTTCCCCAGCCGGACTTCCAGTTTCTTAATCAGCTGCGAAGAGGGATAACTTAACAGGAAAAATACAGCTCCTACAATGGTAAATCCCTCCAGATATCTGAAAGAACCAGCCCCGATTATTTTAGCTGTCTGTAATATTTCAACCAGAGTTATGGCGGACAACAGGGGAGTTTCCTTGAACATTGTAATCAGATAGTTGCCTATCACCGGAATAATAGGGGGTATAACCTGAGGCAAAATTATTTTTGTCCATGCCTGAGGCTGTGAAAAATTCAGAGCCTTTACAACTTCCCACTGGCCCGCGGGAACAGCCTCAATTCCACTCCTGAACACCTCTGATAAGTAAGTGCTGTAATGAATCCCCAATCCCAGAATACCGGCTGTAAAAGGTTTAAAAGTTACCCCAAACTGAGGAAACACGTAAAAAATAAAGTAAAGTTGTACCAAAAGAGGTGTATTTCTTATAAACTGTACAATTCCTTTTACGACAAGGGATACAGCCTTTATGTCCGCCCGGATTAAAATGGATAAAATCAATCCCAAAAATAAGGCAAGTAAAAACCCGAAAAATGTTGCACTTACCGTAATTTTTAAAGCTGCCAGTATTTGAGGGAGTATAGAAAACGCGTAATCCCAGTTCCACATATTAAACTCTCCCTTCTGAAACTTTTTGCTCTAATAATTTCATTCCTTTGGACAGTGGCAGTCCAATTATGAAATATAGAATCAAAAGCATACTGTAGACTTTAGTAGTCTCAAAGGTGGTAGCATTCAGAATGTTGGCCTGGTAAGTCAAATCGGTTAGTGTAATCATTGAAACCAAAGAAGTACTTTTTAGCAGCTCTATAAGCTGATTGCCCAAGTTAGGAATCATCATTACAAATGCCTGAGGTATGATGACTCTTCTCATCCGCTGAGTTTTAGTCATGTTCAGAGCAATACATGCTTCTGTCTGGCCACTCGGCACAGCTTGTATGGCACTTCGGACAATTTCAGAGCAATATGCGCCAAAGTTCAATCCTATAGCCAGAATCCCGGCTGTAAGTGCCGAAAGTCTTATGCCGATCATGGGAAGTACAAAATACATCCAGAATAACTGAACCAACAGGGACGTCCCGCGGAAAATCTCTATATATACACTTGAAATGAAACGAACCATTTTATGTTTGGACATTCGTGCTAACCCTGATATAACTCCCAATACAAGTGCCAGAACAGCTGCTGAAAATGTGACCTGGAGGGTAACCTTTAAGCCAACCTTAGCCAGAGAAACAAATATTTCATATGTACTCAAACATTCCACTCCCTTCTTTCCCGAATATTCATTACTTAATCACGTCCTCCACCGTTATATCTCCTGGAAGTTCTTCTTCTGTAAATCCAAAGGGTTGAATAATTTCAAGTAATTCTCCAGAATCCTGTAATCTTTTAAGCTCTTTATTAAATGCTTCAACAAAGTCTGTGTCGTCTTTTCTGAAAGCGGTAGCTCCATATCCCCTGACACTCTTCCCGTCTATAACAGGCTGTGTAAAATCAATCACACGCTCAATATCCGAATCTCCTGCTGTATCCAGTGTCTCCTGCAAGGACGGTCCTGTTGCTGTAATAACATCCACACGTCCTGCCTGCAGGGCTGCAAGAGCAGATGGCATGTCCGGCACTGTTACAAGTCTGTCTTCCGGTACACCAACAGCAACCAGATAATCATATTCGATTGCCCCGCCCGGTATGGCAACAGTAGCAGTTTCATGTTCTGCTATATCCTCATAGCTGTGTAAATCCAGAGGATTTCCCTTCTTCACGGCAATCGCTTCCCCTATACTGTACTCAGGGTTTGCAAAGCTCACGTCGGCTGCCCGCTCTGGGGTAATAAACATGCCCGCAGTAACCATATCAAACCGCTTTGCCTGCAGTCCGGGAATCAAAGAACCGAACTCTGTCAGCACACCTCTCATCTCACCAATACCCAGATTTTCAAGAACCGTACGGGCAACCTCAACAGCTTCCCCTGTCAGCTCTCCTTCCACGGTCTGATAAGCATATGGTTTTTCATTGGCAAAGCCAATCGTTACATAGCCTTCTCTCTTTGCTTTTTCAAGTGTAGTTTCACCTGCCTTGCTATTGGATGTGCCATTTTGATCCCCAGAATCCCCACAGCCAGTAAAAGAGAACCCAACCATGCTTACTGCCAGCAACATGAGACAAATTTTTCTTACGTTTTTTGTTTTTGAGTAAAAAGTACCCATAACATCTCTCCTTTCTGATATCTCTGCATAGATAAACCAAATTAAATATGCTAAAAATATAGTTAAGAGCATTATTAAAAAACGCTTACAGCACTTATTCAATTTTATTTAGTTGGATTTTAATAATACAAACAGGGCTGTAAGGCCCAAAAGAAAAACAAACGTATTAATTTAAGTCTGAGTAAATAAATCAAGGATTTATTTACTTGAAAGAATAGTTAGTTATAATTCTGTTTCACACGCTTACGAGGTTAGCTGTCGGGTTCGGTTAGAAACTTCCCTATGGTTTGCTGCGCAAACCAATTCACCCCAGAAAATGGTTCCCCCGTTTTCCTTTTGGAAATTCAGCAAAAATTAATTCACTGAGTTTTTTATGCTCTGGTAAAAGGGTAACATATATCAAAAGTCATGTCAACCCGATGCCGCCGCAAAACCTTTGTTCGCCTTTTATTCAAAATAAAATGGATAGTTATACCCATAACATTTCATAATAAGAGAATAAGACAATGGACAATGAAAGGAATGGTTTCAGTGAACTTCATAAAAAGAAAAAAACCTCCCAGACAGATTCAGAAAAACAAGCATGACTCAGAGACCAAACTCCGCTCCTGCGCTTTCTTGGCACCGGAAGATTTATTTAGTCTTCTATCAGCCCCGCAATCCGGCCTCACAAATAGTGAAGCTGAAAACAGGCAGGAAGAATTCGGAAGGAATGTTATTACCATAGGTAATAAAAACACATTGCTTCATAGGTTGAGGGAAGCAGTCATCAATCCCTTCAACGTCATTTTACTTCTTGTTGCTGTTGTTACGTATTTCACGGATGTCGTAGCATCTAAAAAACCTGACTATCTCACTGTCATTATTATTTTGTCGCTGGTATTTCTGTCAAGTTTTGTTGCCTTTGTGCAAAGCCAGCGTTCCAATGCGGCGGCTGAAAAACTATCTCAAATGATCTCCAACAAAGCGGATGTCTGGCGGGATGAAACGCTGGCCGACATTCCTATGGATGAGGTAGTCCCCGGAGATATTGTGCGGCTTTCCGCAGGCGATATGATCCCTGCAGATGTGCGTTTTTTAACCACAAAAGATACTTTTGTTGCCCAGGCGGCGCTGACCGGAGAGTCCAATCCAGTGGAAAAGTTCAGCAGTATATGCAGCAAAGAGGATGACGCATTAACTGATTTACACAATATCGGTTTCATGGGATCCAACATTATAAGCGGAAGTGCCACAGCTATTGTACTAGCCACCGGAAACAATACGTATTTTGGTTCAATGGCCAAGTCCTTGTCTGGTGACCGGGCAAAAACCAGCTTTGAGCGCGGTGTGGATTCGGTCAGTAAATTATTGGTCCGCATGATGCTGGTGATGGTGCCCGTAGTATTTCTGATTAACGGCCTGTCGAAGGGTGACTGGCCAAATGCATTTTTTTTTGCTGTCAGTATCGCTGTGGGACTTACCCCGGAAATGCTGCCTGTTATCATGACCTCAACGCTGGCAAAGGGGGCAGTTTCTATGTCCAGGCACAAGGTGATTGTACGCACTCTTGGTGCAATTCAGACGTTTGGTGAAATGGATGTGCTGTGCACCGACAAAACCGGGACATTGACTGAGGATAAGATTATACTGGAAAAGTATATGAACCTTCACGGTGAGGATGACACCCGTATCCTGCGTCATGCCTATCTGAACAGCTATTTCCAAACCGGACTTAAAAATCTGATCGATATTGCCATCATTAACCGGGCCGGTCAGAACGGGCTTTCTAATATCCTGGATGCTTACAGCCGCGTAGACGAAATCCCTTTTGACTTTTCGCGCCGCAGGATGAGTGTGGTTTTAACCGATAAAAACGAAAAACGGCAGCTTATCACAAAAGGAGCCGTAGAAGAGATTCTGGCGATTTCTTCCTTCGTGGAAATCAACGGACGTGTCCTGCCAATGGACGGGGAGACACGGCAAATGGCACTGGATACCTACGAAAAGTACAACACCGAAGGATTAAGGATGCTGGCCGTAGCGCAGAAAAATGAGGTTCCAGGCAGTGGTTCTTTCGGAGTGGCGGACGAAAGAGATATGGTTTTGATTGGTTTTGTAGGTTTTCTTGACCCACCAAAAGAAAGTGCTAAAACTGCAATCACCGCACTTCGGGAACACGGTGTAAGAACGGTTGTCCTCACCGGAGACAGCGAAGGAGTGGCTGTAAAAGTTTGCGGCAAAGTAGGTGTGAACGCTTCCCGTCTTTTTACGGGACACGACATTGAGCAAATGGATGACACCGCACTTCTGGATGCGGTAAAGAATTGTGATTTGTTCGCCAAGCTGTCCCCTTCTCAAAAAGAACGGGTGGTAAAAGCCTTCCAAACAGCAGGGCATACGGTTGGCTATATGGGTGACGGTATTAATGATGCACCGCCCCTGCATCAGGCTGACGTGGGTATCTCTGTTGACAGTGCCGTAGATATCGCCAAGGAAACCGCAGATATCATCCTGCTCAAAAAGGATCTTATGGTACTTGAAGAAGGCGTCATTGAAGGCCGCCGCACCTTCGGCAACATCATAAAGTATATCAAAATGGCAGCAAGCGGAAATTTGGGCAATATGATTTCGGTCATCGCGTCCAGCATCTTCCTTCCGTTTCTGCCGATGCTGCCAGTGCAAATACTAACGCAGAACCTCCTGTGTGATTTTTCACAAATGGGAATGCCCTTCGACAGTGTAGATAAAGAATATATCCAGAAGCCCCGTAAATGGGAAACAAAATCGATTAAATCCTTTATGGCATTCTTAGGGCCAGTCAGCTCTGTCTTTGATATTTTATGCTTTGCTGTAATGTGGTGGGTAATTAAAGCAAATACAGTGGATTTATCCCCATTGTTTCAATGCGGATGGTTTGTATTTGGGACTGTATCACAAGTGTTGGTCATCCATATGATCCGCACTGCTAAAGTTCCTTTTCTGCAAAGCATGCCATCCACACCCCTTTTCTTATCTACATTTATTGTTGCAGCGGCAGCGCTTATAATAAGCTTTAGCAACTTTGCAGTTGGCCTCGATATGATGCGGCTTCCAGTTTCATTTATCCCATGGTTAGCGCTAATATCAGCAGGTTATCTCCTATGCGTACAATTTGTCAAGAGAATTTATGTGCACCGGTATGGAGAATGGATGTAATACAAAGCTAAAAACCCCAGGATGACTCTTCTGTTCATCCTGAGGATTTTTGTTTTATTTCTAAAGCTTTTTCCTATTTCATATTTCCCGGAAATCTCGGGATTCCATCAAATCCAGCCTTCAAGTCAGCATCTGTGGGCACATAGTCTTCCATGACACCGTCATGGAATTTTTCATATGCTACCATATCAAAATACCCGGTTCCTGTGAGTCCAAAGAGTATAGTTTTCTCTTCTCCTGTTTCTTTACATTTCAAAGCTTCGTCAATTGCCACCTTAATTGCATGGCTGCTTTCTGGTGCAGGCAGTATTCCTTCTACTCTGGCAAATTGCTCTGCCGCCTCGAATACGGATGTCTGTTCTACAGAACGTGCTTCCATGTATCCGTCATGGTAGAGCTGTGATAAGGTTGAGCTCATTCCGTGATACCGGAGACCACCTGCATGGTTTGCGGATGGAATAAATCCACTTCCCAGAGTATACATTTTTGCCAGCGGGCATACCATTCCTGTGTCGCAGAAATCATATGCGTAAACACCGCGTGTCAGGCTTGGGCAGGATGCCGGTTCTACAGCAATAAACTGGTAATCTGCTTCGCCTCTGAGTTTTTCACCCATAAACGGTGAAATCAAGCCTCCAAGATTAGAACCGCCTCCTGCACATCCAATGATGATATCAGGCTTGATTCCATATTTATCCATTGCAGCTTTGGCTTCCACACCGATTACAGACTGATGCAGAAGCACCTGATTCAAAACACTTCCCAATACATATCTGTAGCCTTCCGTTTTTGTTGCCACTTCCACCGCCTCAGAAATGGCACAGCCCAGACTTCCTGTGGTTCCAGGATGCTCCGCCAGGATTTTCTTTCCGACCTCTGTTGACTCTGATGGTGACGGGGTAACACTTGCCCCATATGTGCGCATCACCTCTCTGCGGAATGGCTTCTGCTCATAAGAGCATTTTACCATATATACCTTACAGTCCAGTTCTAAATAGGAACATGCCATGGATAATGCTGTTCCCCACTGTCCCGCTCCGGTCTCTGTAGTCACGCCTTTCAGGCCCTGTTCCTTTGCGTAATAAGCCTGAGCAATGGCAGAATTCAGCTTATGGCTTCCACTCGTATTATTCCCCTCAAACTTGTAATAAATCTTTGCCGGAGTCTGTAATTTCTCCTCCAGGCAGTACGCCCTCACCAGCGGCGCCGGACGGTACATTTTATAAAAATCACGTATTTTCTCAGGAATCTCTATTAAACTGTTGTCATTATCCAGCTCCTGTTTTACAAGCTCCTCACAGAATACAACGCTCAGCTCTTCTTCTGTCATCGGCTGTAATGTCCCCGGATTCAAAAGGGGGGCAGGCTTATTCTTCATGTCGGCACGTACATTGTACCATTCTCTTGGCATTTCACTTTCTTCCAGATAAATTTTATAGGGAATCTTGTTCTCACTCATATAAAAATCTCCTTTCTCTTTTACCGGGATAAGTAGATTATAATTTCCTGTTACATAAAAAAATACCCTTATCCCTCACAATAAACTATTGCAGGGACAAGAGTATGAATCATCAAAACTCCTGCGGTGCCACCCAGCTTGATGCATCCTGTGCATCCTCTCATGCATACTGGCATATGCCGACTTTATTAACGGAGTACTCTCTCCGGCTCACCTACTGAATCCTTCAGTTCGCCCTCAGAAGCCCATTCCCAAATATCTTCTCCTGCCGCAATCCCACCGCCTGCAGCTCTCTGTTTGGTAAGTATAAAAGGTACTTGCTCTTCCTCATAGGTTTAAAAAGACTTTAGCATGGTAAATTAAAAATGTCAACAGTTTTATACTATAATTTATTGATATCTCTTATAGTATAAAATTGTTGACTTCATTATACGAGCTTTTATATAATTTTTATTATGCAATCTTTGCTTTTGCAACATCAGCCAGTGTAGCGAATCCTTCTTTGTCGCTTACTGCCAGCTCTGCCAGCATTTTTCTGTTCATATCAACATCAGCCAGCTTCAGCCCATGCATAAACTTGCTGTAGGACAGACCGTTCATTCTTGCAGCCGCATTGATACGTGCAATCCATAATTGTCTCATCTGACGTTTACGCTGTTTTCTTCCTGCATAAGAAGATGTGAGTGCTCTCATAACAGACTGTTTTGCAACTCTGTACTGTTTGGAGCGTGCGCCTCTATATCCTTTTGCTAATTTTAAAGTCCTGTTATGTTTTTTCTTAGCGTTCATTCCGCCTTTAATTCTTGCCATTTCTTAATCCTCCTTCATCCACTTCCAAATCTTAAAGATATGGTAATACTTTCTTCATGTTTTTTACATTTGTAGCATCTGTGATAGCCGGCTGTCTAAGATTTCTTTTTCTCTTGGCAGACTTCTTGGTTAAGATATGGCTTTTATATGCTTTGCTTCTTTTCAGTTTTCCTGTACCTGTTACTTTAAAGCGTTTTGCTGCCGCTCTATTTGTTTTGATTTTTGGCATGATAATTTCCTCCTTCATTGTGCGCTTGACTTGGGTGCCAAAACACCCGTAGATTTATTTTTAACGTTTTTCAGTTAAAACCATGCTCATATTTCTGCCTTCTAATTTTGCTGGTTTTTCTACAGACGCAACGTCTTCCAGCAAAGCGGCAAAATCGTCTAGAATGTGCTTACTCTGATGTATATGCGCCATCTCTCTTCCGCGGAAACGCAAGGTTACTTTTACTTTATTGCCTTTTGTAATAAACTTCTTGGCATTGTTCACTTTCGTAGTCAAGTCATTGGTATCAATATTCGGTGATAGACGTACTTCCTTCAATTCGACAGTCTTCTGCTTTTTCTTGGCTTCTTTATCCTTGCGTGTCTGCTCATATTTGTACTTGCCATAATCAATAATCTTGCAGACCGGTGGTTTCGCCATCGGTGCAATCTTCACCAAATCAAGCTCTGCATCCATAGCCATCTTCAAGGCATCCTTGGATGACATGATTCCTAATTGTTCCCCATCCTCACTGACCAAACGGACTTCCTTGTCTCTGATCTGCTCATTAATCATTAAATCGCTAATTGTCGTATACCTCCGTTAAATGAATTTCCTCTAGCTTCCTTCTGCGAAAGAATCAAAAACTTCCCCAGGACTTTCCTGAAAACAGGAAAGAATCCTCATTACATAAAAAAAAGAGTGAACACTCTCCACTCGTATCTTGGCATACATACTTTCCCACTGGAAAACTATGTGAACGCTTCAATATCAAACCAATAGTCACCCAATTGTGCTATGGTGAGAGTGGATACTCTGCTTTGTTTTTGCTTCACGCAAAATATAAGTTATCATATTTTCCGATAAATGTCAACATATTTTCCGGTAATATTTAATAACGTCTATTATAAATTTAAATTCTGCCGCTTAATAAAAGCACTGCCGGGCAGGTGCCGGACCTTATATCCGCCTCCCCGCCCAGGTTTTATTGTCTGCCGGTTCTTAACGCTCATTTCCCATGAAGAAAATCGCTACAACACCAGGACCTGTATGGCTTCCGATTACTGTGCCTATATTGTTAATCAAAACTTCTTTTGCCCCCAGCTTTTCCTTTGCAAGGCCTGCTACGTACTCGGCATCTTCGATACAGTCACCATGTGTAATCATGACTATCTCGTTTTCCCAGCCTTTTGATTGGGCTGCTGCCATATCTACTATCTTATTCAGGGATTTCTTTCTTCCCCGTTCTTTCGCAATTACCTGTAACTTACCTTCGTTATCCACATGAATAATGGGCTTGATCTGCACCATAGTCCCTACAATTGCAGTAGCCTTTGACACCCTTCCCCCGCGGTGCAGGTGATTCAGGTCATCTACAGTGACATTATGGCAGATATGAAGTTTGTTCTCTTCCACCCACCGGGAGATTTCGTCAATGTTCTTTCCTTCTTCTTTCAGCTCAAGCACTTTGTAAAGGAGAAGGCCTTCCCCCAGACACGCACACAGCGTATCAATAATAATAATCTTTGCCTCAGGATATTCTTCCGCAAGTTCTTCCCCTGCAATTCTCATACTGTTAAAAGTACCGCTCAGGCTGGAAGAAAAGCCCAGATGAAGAATGTCTTTGCCTTCCTTCAAAAATGGCTCTAAAATTTCCTTTGCTTCCTCAGGATTCACTTGGGATGTGACTGACATATGCCCTTCTCTCAGCTTTGCAAAAAATTCTTTGCCGGTAAGTCCCTGCATATCTGTATAGGTTTCCCCGTCAATTGTATATTTTAAAGGAATAACCTGTACATCCCTCTCCTCTAACCACTCTTTCGGTAAATCAACGGTACTGTTTACTGAAATTACAAATTCTCTCATACCCGTCCTCCTGTATTCCATTTTCCTTATCATACCATCTTTTTCCCTTTTAGGCAAAAATTTTTTAGTCTCAGAAGAGTAGACAATTCCAATTTAATGCCCCCGAATTGCAATCATTCACAGAAAATGATATATTTCTAGTAGGATATTTTGAAAATATCTTATTTTAAGAAAGTGAGGCTATCTCTTTATGAAAAAAATACTCAATAAGACCGGAGGCATCTTACTTTGTCTGCTTCCTTTTATCGCAGGAATCATACTGCAATATATTCTAAGTTTTATCTGTATGCTATTCCAGGCTGTTTTTATGTATTTTGATTCCCCCGGGTTCCAGCTTCAAAATTACATGGACAGCCTGATGACCAGCCATTTTAATACACTTGTTATGTTTTCTTACGGGATAACAGCTGCCCTTTTGATGGGAATATGGTATTTTATATCAGCCGTTCCCCGCCATACGCCTAAACGCAGACCGGGCCAGATTTTCCATGTAAAAACAATCATCGGCATTATTTTGCTGGTTCCGGCCCTGCAGTCCATTATTTCTTATTTTATTAGTTTTATTTCCATATTGAAACCTTCCTGGTATTCTGCTTATGACAGCCTGATGGAAAGTGCGGGAATGAATGATATCACAATACTTCTTGCTCTTTACTCCCTGATTGTTGCGCCCGTCTGTGAAGAATTGATTTTCCGGGGTGTTACACTGCATTACGCACAAAAGGTATTTCCCTTCTGGGCTGCCAACCTTTTTCAGTCGCTTCTTTTCGGGCTGTACCATATGAATCTGATACAGGGGATTTATGCATTTCTGGTAGGACTTTTCTGTGGATATATTTTTCATGCGGGGCAAAGCATATACCTGTCCATAGCGTACCATATACTGTTTAATCTGTGGGGCACCTGGCTGTATCAGCTCTTTTACACAGGAGACAGCCTCCTGATTCACGCCATACAGTTTACCGCTGCTTTACTGGCAATGGGATACGGACTTCTTTTGTGCAAAAAAGGAGCTCCCTCCAGGGAGCATCCTGATAAATTCTCATTACTGTAATTTTACGTTTAAAAAGTTTCTTCCCGATAAAGTTTTATTAAAAGCAAGGAAACAGATTACTATAATACAGCCGATGATGAATCCTATTCCGTTAAAACATGCTGTCAATATCAAAAGCTGAAGGCGCATGAATTTTAATGCATATCCCAGTTCAAAGTTAGGCTGTGTATAATTTGCAACCGCCACAAAGGCCATATATAGCATGATTTCTGCGTTAAACCATCCTGATTTTACGGAAAACTCGCCCATAACAAGACCTGCAATCACACTTAGAGGCATACTGAGCATAGTCGGTGTACTTAGTGCAGCAAGCCGCAGCCCATCTATGGATAACTCTAGTATCAGTAATTGAAAAATCAAAGGAATATTAACTGTATCTTTAACTGCTACAAAAGAAAATATATCTGGAAGCCATTGAGGATTTTGCATAAAAAATAGAAACACAGGCGTTAAAAATACAGTAAGAAGAGTAACTAACACTCTGGTTATTTTTAAATAAATCCCTGTCATTGAAGGGAAATAATAATCATTGGCTTCTTCAATCATATCCAGGATAGATGTGGGTAAGATCATTGCAGACGGTGAATTATCCACCATAATTACAACCTTTCCCTCCAACAGACATGCGGCAGCCGTATCAGGTCTTTCTGTAAACTTAAATTTGGGGAAAGGGTTAAACCACTTTCTTTTAAACATTGCCTCTGCCAATGTCTGCTGGTTCATCCGCAAATCATCTACCTGAAGCTGGTTGATACGGTTCCGGACATTTTTCAGCAGCTCCTGATCTACCCTGTCAGACATATAGCAAAGTGCAATATCCGTTCTGGTCGTCTGCCCTGCTTCTGTCATCTCCATAATCAGGTGGGGATCCCTGATACGTCTTCGCATCAGTGCTGTATTAAATACAATCGTCTCAACAAACCCGTCTCTTGAGCCGCGGAGGGATTTGTCCTTGTCCGGTTCCGTCACACTTCTTGCCGGATAGGTCCGGCAGTCAATGGCAATACATACCTCATACCCTTCGATAAACAGACAGGTGATTCCAGACAGAACATTTCGCACTACCTGGTCAAAGCTGGAAATAATGTCCACCTCAACGTAGGGAATATATTTCTGCGAAAATGAAGTTGCATCCTTTGGCATATCCTTATCTTTTATAGCGAAGAATGTAGTCATAATCTTCAGCATAGTCTCATCCTTCATGAATCCGTCAATAAAATAAAAGGATGCTGACTTCCCGCCAACTATCATATCTCTTTGGATTACATCAAAACTTTCCTGCACCGGCAGGGTCTGATTCATATATTCAATATTTGCCTGAAAAGAACTGCCAACCTTTTTCGTACTTTTCTCAATCATAAATAAATACCCCCTTGTAAAGCGGACATTCGCAATCCGCTATGCTGCTTGCTTATGGATATAATACCCAAAGCCTGCCAAATTATAAGCATATTTTGAAAAGAGGAGTATTCGGTTAATAAGGCCGTATGGCCTGTCATTTTTATCTTCCAGCCTGAGTGGTGCTTCCGAAGCCGCCGTTTCTGACTGCCACAGCATCGTCATCTACTGTAATTCCATATTCTACGAATATGCCCTGCATGAAGCCTTCTCCTTTACCAATATCCACGGTTTTTTCTTCTTTGGTGTCATTGGTTATTTTGGAGAACATATGGCCTTCATTGTCAGAGTAAAAATAATCACTGTCTATGATTCCCACTGTGTTGTTTAACTGCAATCTATACTTGAACCCAAGTCCGCTTCTCGGATAGCATTTCAGTACCCAGGCTTCTTCCATTTCTGCACGGATTCCGGTAGGTACCTTGATTGTCTCGCCGGGCTGTAATACCAGACGGACCGGGGTATAAAAATCATAGCCCGCGGAACCGGAGGTTGCCCTTTTCGGGAGCTTAATATCCTCATATATTTTCTGGATTTCCGCCTCGTCTTCCGGCCCGAATGTATCTATCCAATCCTTTTTAAATTGTTCAAGACTTACTTTATGAAATTTTGCGATTCTCTGCATGGTGTCTCTCTCCTAATGAAATTTCTCAGTCTTCTCTGCAGCCTCTTTTATTTTTAAGAATCGTGCAGCACGATTTTCTGATTGCCAAGGCTGTCCTGTACATTAATTACTTTTTGGTTCCCACTGCCTTTCCAGTGAAGCTTTGTATCTTTCTGGTCAATTTCAAACTTTCCGTCTACTACTACATCCAGATATTTCATAACAGACAGGTCTTTGATTTCATCCCACTCATATCCTGTGTAAAGCCACTGGGTTTTATCCGGAAACCTTTCCGAGATTTCCTTTGACAGTTTTGTAATACAGGCTCTGTTGGAAACAAACAGCGGATCTCCTCCGCTGTATGTTATGCCACTTATATAGTCTTTTTCAAGCTGCTCAAATAATTCTTTTTTCGCTTTCTGATCAAATATAAGTCCTCCGTCAGGGTCCCATGTGACAGGATTATGACATTCCCTGCATCCATGGGAGCAGCCTGCTACCCAGAGAACGACCCGCAGTCCATCACCGTTGAGCATATCGTCTTTTGTAATGTTGTGATACTGCATGCTACATACTTTTCCTTTCTGCGATTTCCGCCATCTTGGCGTCATTAAGCCTTGTGTCTCCTTTTACGCGGGAATAAGATAAATACCCGTTCATTCTGTCTATCTTTGTCAGATTTTTACTGCCGCACTGCGGACATATATCCATATCCAGTTCTTGATGACCGCAGTCATCACAATAGGAAAGAGAAAGGTTTACCCCTTCATAATATCCTTTTGCCATAGCCCGTCTGACAAGGGATTTCACAGCTTCTATATTATAATTAATAGGATACTTAACATATTGAATCTTGCCGCCGTTGCTCAGATTCCAGAACCGTCCTTCCAAATCCTGCTTCTCAATTGGTGTAAGATCCTCACTTACATGGCAATGGAAGCTGTTGCTTACGTATTCTCTGTCAGATACATTTTCTATAATTCCATATTTTTTACGGAACTGCTGCACCTGCACCCCGCAGAGATTTTCAGCAGGTGTACCGTAGATGGCATACAGATGTCCGTCTTCCTTCTTAAATGCATTGATTCTATCATTAATGAAAGTCAGCGTATCCAGTGCGAAGGCTCCGTCCTCCGCCAGGGATTTTTGGTTGTGAAGCTGCTGCAGCTCGTTTAAAGCCGTAATACCAAAAGATGCTGTTGCTGCTTTGAGGAGAGGCTTTATCTTATCATATAGCCCTAAATTTCCTCCATAGAAACCACCCTCACAATATGCCAGAGGATTGGTGGACGCCTTTAATTCTCCCAAATAAGCATAAGTTCTCTGGTGAAGCTTTCGGATCAGGTTCAGATAATAGTCCAGAACCTCAAAAAACGGCTTGCTCTCCTGCTGGGCTTTTGCATATATCATAGGCAGGTTCAGGCTGATGGCCCCGATGTTAAATCTGCCCACAAATACCGGCTCATCCTTCTCATCTGCCGGCTCCATGCCCCCTCTTTCATACCACGGGGACAAAAATGCCCTGCAGCCCATAGGACTGATAATCTTGCCGTATTTTTTATATATGCTTGGCACATATCCCTCTCCGCTCAGACTGAGCCAGTCAGGATACATGGTCCTTCTGGAGCATTCAATTCCTGCTTCAAACAAATCTTCCAACGGTTTTCCCGGACCATGAAGGTTCTCATCGTATAAAAATACGATTTTTGGAAAAAGAACCGGCTTTTTATGTCCTTCCTTGCCCTGCCCTTTTCGGCGCACTTCCAGCATTTTAAAGGTTGCCAGCTTGCCATATATACTAGTGCGTGTCCCGGCTGTTACTGTAATAAACGGATAGTCCCCGCGGCTGGAAGAAACAGAATTGAACTTGTATTCCCATCCCTGGAATCCCTGCTCCATCTCCCGCTCCAAATCTTTCCATGCAATCTCTTCCGCTTTTTCCTGTGAAAGCCCCAGGCCACTGTATTTTTCAAGCAGGCGCTGATGAGATCTTTCCGCATATGGCTCCAGAATCTCATCCACACTTGGTACAGTAAAACCTCCATACTGCTGGCTTGCTGCACTTAAAACAATATCTCCGATAACGTCAAAGGCTGTATCCAGCGTCTTAGGTTCGTTATACCACAGGTTTCCCATCTCAAATCCACCGCTTAATACACTTTTTACGTCAAAAAGACAGCAGTTCATTGTATCTCTTCTGGCAGACATATCATGAATATAAATATAACCTTCACGAATTGCCTGTATCTCCTCTACCGTAAGGAAAAACTTCTTGTATAATTCCTTGTTCAGTTCATTAAAAATCAGGCTTCTCTTTGTAGATACAAGGGCACTGTCTGTATTGCTGTTCTCTTTATCCCCTATATACATGATAGACTGGCTCTTTTTATACACCTCGTCTAACATCTGTACGAAATCCTGCTTGTAGTTCCGGTAATCCCTGTAACTTTTCGCTACAACCGGATTCACTTTTTCCAGAGCGCCCTCCACTATATTGTGCATCTCTGCAATAGGGATATCTGCAATATTCATAGAGTTTGCTTTTTCCTCTACAAACTGGCAGATATAATCCAGCTCCTGGTCTGTAAATCTGATTAAAGCGCGGTAAGCTGACTTATTTACTGCTACCACTACCTTCTGTACATTAAAATCCTCTTTTGTCCCATCCTTTTTTATAATCCTTAACATGGCTGACTCTCCCTTCTAGTTGCTATTTTTCTATATTTAGTGTTTGCCGCTCTTGCAACAAACTATATAATGTATCGGTACAAATAATACTACCACTTTACAGCATACAGAGTCAATACAGAAACTTTCACAAAAAAAGGGGGTTTTTTCTAAGGAAATTTTGTTCTATAAAAACAATGGGCGTATTACCGCCATTTCCAGATCATCCCACCTTGATTCACCTTTAATCTAAATTTTGGGCACTCCTGCCAGAGTGCCATCTACCAGATACATATCCGCTGCCCACTCCATCCCCTTCTGATTCTGCGCCTGGAGACAATTGTAAATCTGCCTTACACTTTCTTTTAGATTTTGAGCATAAGTAATTACATGCCGTCTTCCGGCCTCTGGAAAATCATCCACCGCGGCTACCTGAACGCGCAGCTTTAGGCGGCGTACCGCATCCGATACCGCCGCCCCATTTTCTCTGTCACCGCAGATGACAGCCTGGGGAATTTTGTCCCCGCAGGATTTCATATAATCCAGAATAAACCGGCTGCCTGTCTTCTGGTACTTCCAGGGAAGATGCAGAAACACCTTCTGCCCCCCGGACTCTTTCAGATAAGCCTTCTCCCGCCTGGAAATACTATAAATATCTTTCCGGTCCCATCCCGCATATCCGATATCAGAATATCCCAATTCCTTCAGTGTATGATAAATAACTTGAATGGCCTTGTCATTATCCAGTGCCACACAGTCCGCATAAGGAATTCCTTTGTCTGTATCGAAAAAAACCATGTTCATTCCAAGAGCCCGGAGCCTTTTCAGCTTTTCTACGTCCACCGGAAGATCCTCCAGCCACACCGCCACATTTTGAAGCCCTCTTTTGTACAGCCTGTACAGACAGTTCTCCAGGGATTCTCTGTGAGGCTTTTCCACATAAAGGAGCATGGAACCTTCCTGCTCCGCATACATCTGAAAATGTGCAATAAATTCTGAGAAAAACGGATTCTTTGCCGGGGCAATGAGCACAATCATATCCATGTTGCTGGCAGTTCCATAGTTGTGGAAACAAATTCTCGTGCCGCTGCCCACTTCTCTTATAACCAGATTATCCTGTTCCAAAAGCTCCAGTGATTTGCGCAGAGTAACCCTGCTTACATCCAGCTCCTCCGCCAGAATGCGCTCTGCAGGTATTCTTTCGCCCTCCTGGTATATGCCATTGAAAATAGCATCGCATATCCTGTTTTTTACATTAATATATAAATTTTCTTCACTCATACAAATCATTATAGCCTCTAGGAATGATTTTTGCAAACAAACAACTCTTTATTTCTTGGATACAGTTCTTTATAAACCTGATATCTTTCCTCATATATTTTTTGATTCTCTGTATTAGGTATTACTACATCCTCACTGAGGCGGATAATTTTACTGCAGGCTTCCTCATAGGAGGAATACCCTTTTGTTCCTACCGCTGCCGTGATAGCTGCCCCAACACACGCCTGTTCTTTTCCGGTACTTGTATAGATTTCCCTTCCAAACATATCTGCCTGGATCTGGCGGAACAAAAGTCCTCTTGCACCACCTCCCGATGCAAGAATACGCTGGTACTCTACACCCATATCCCGAAAAATCTCCAGAGAGTTTTTCAATCCGAAGATAATTCCCTCCATCGTACTTCTAATCAAATCTGCTTTTGTATGTTTTAAAGTAAGTCCCATATAAATTCCCCGGGCATCCGGATCATTATAGGGGGTTCGCTCTCCGCTGAGATAAGGCAGGAAAAGAAGGCCGCCGCTTCCCACAGGAGAGGTTTGCGCCAAAGCAGTCATTTCATCATAAGACTGCATATCCAGGATATTGTTCATCAGCCATTTCAGTGCTACTCCGCCGCTTAAATTAGCGCCCATCAAAAGCCATCTGTCCTCCCGTATATGACAGAATGTATTTGTCCGGTATTTCTGGTCATATAAAGGCTCTGAAAGAGAGCAGGAAAGCTGGCTGGCAGTCCCGATATTGGAAGAAAGTGTTCCTGGAGATACGATGCCATTTCCCACGGCCTGCATAAAAGTATCACCGCCTCCGTATACAAGCTTTGTTCCGGCACGCAGCCCTGTTTCCTTCTCTCCCGCAGGGGTCACCTCACCTGCAATCTCATAAGCCTCATGACATGGAAGGAAGAACTCTCTTTCCAGCCCAAGCCTGTCAATGAACTCCCATGCCCATTGTCTGTTTTTCGTATCAAAAATAGCTGTGCCTGAAGCATCAGACACATCGGTCCCCAACTCTTGACACATTTTATAGCGGAGATAATCCTTTGGAAGCATCACTTTAGAAATATTTGCGTAGGTTTTTGGTTCATGCTTTTTTACCCACATCAGAGAACTAATCAAAAAACCGGTGCTCACTGAATTCAGAGATGTTTGTTTATATTCTTCCTCTGGTATCACAGAATAAATGTCCCGGATTTCTTCTCCGCTGCGCTGATCAGCCCATATAATTGCATCTCCAAGAAGATTTCCGTTTTTGTCAAGCATTACCAGGCCATGCATCTGTCCGGAGTATCCAATTCCTTTGATAGAATCCCTGGCCTCCGGATAATTCCCAAGAAGCCTTTGGATTGTTTTACAGGTAGCCTGCCAGAGCAGGTTCATGTCCTGCTGGGCATATTGCTGCTCTGGTTTTATAATATCGTACCCTTCCTGTGCGGTTCCTAAAATCTCCCCGTCTTCTTTCATTAATAGAGATTTCACGCTGGAAGTCCCCAAGTCTATTCCCATATAATAGTGCATCTTTTCCCCCTTGTCTCTACATACTTGTAGATTCTAAATCCAGCCGTTTGATAATGTCTTCCTGAATATCTGGTGATAAATCCAGGAAATTTACAAATGTTCCATGTATCCTCATAATATACACTCCGCTCGGTGCATATTTCTTTTGATTTGCCAGTACTTTTCTGAGCATTCCAGGTGTTGTCACATTCACATACAGATAGAATGGAGATATGCCTTCTTTCTGCGGATTATAAAACAGCGGATTTATAATTTTATCACGGAACTCAAGTCCCTTGCCTTCAAAATCGGTTGTCTTGAAATAATTTGGATTGATTCCCAAATGAGACGCATAGCCTCCGTTCATCTTTTCAAAAGGAAGCCTCATATTAGACAGTATCCTGAAGCCCAATCCCTGATGCGCTTCCCCATACAGCGGGTCCACACCGTAGCCTAACTGCTCTCTGGCTTTTCTTCCGTCTGGTGTAGCTCCCACCCAATATCCATACAGAAGATGGGTAGATGGGGTAGCCCAGTCTGCCCGGAATGGGTTGCCTAAATAGTTCTTTCTGGATGCAACCATGTCACTGACCCGGTTTGCAATCTCTGCTGCCTCATTATCCACTTCCGCTATATGATTGCCAAACTTAGGAGCAGTCAGAAGGTATTGCTGCATTTCAGCATCATTTTCAAAATTTGTCCGCAATGCTTCTATCAGCCGCTCAGCGTCCTGGGGGCGCTCTTTCAGTAAAGTATCAATTGCTGCAAAAGAATCTGCAAGTACGGACAATCCATGAATCAAACATCCGCTTCCATTATATTTGGTCCCCTGTTTCTTTGTATCCCTGGTATCAATGCCGCTTTCCACGCCGCCCATCATGGTTGATAAAAATGGAACCTGGAGAAGTCCAATTGCCTCAGATGCGGCGTTTGCGGAGGCAGCCATTTTATCCACGTATTCCTCTAAATTATGGTAAAATATCTCTCTGATATTCTCAAGCACTGCTTTTTTGTCTGTATATCCCAGCTCTTCATCGCTCTTGCCAAATTTTTTGCCGGTAATGGTGGATACGCCTCCGTTTAAAGACAGCTCCAGTATTTTCCCCAGATTCAGCCAGCTATTTGTTGTATTGCCGTTGTCTTTCCCCATAATCAGAGGCTCCTGGCAGCCTGCCACGGAATAGTCTTCCAAATCTTCCGGGCTTACCCCGCTTACATTCTGAAGTACAGGGAAAACAGCATCATCATTAAAGAGCGAAGGGGTCAGGCAGCCGGGTGTAAAGAAAAATCTGCCCAGGCTCTCATATAATTCCTGAGGTGTATTCTTATGCAGCTTTACAGAAAGTATAGGCTGTGGAAGATTCATGTCATAATATGCATCCAAAAGAGCATAGGAAGATAAACTTGTCATATCTTCTCCTGTATTTGTTTTTCCTCCGATGATCAGATTCTGGGAAATTGCCCAGCTCCTGTCCGCCACATTGAAAAATACAAGCAGATGCTTAAACAATGCCGCAGCCGTCTCTCTGTCTGTCTGCTCCATTGCACGGTATGGTTCAAAAATCCTGTCTGCATTTCCAACTGAGAATGCAAATGGGTTCGGAGCCTGCTCCAGGCACATCGTCTGCCAGATTAAAAGGAAAGACTGGATGGACTCATACAAGTTCTTTGCGCCTTCTTTCGGAACTTTTCTTAGTGTTTCCGCCATCAGAGAATACCGGGGCTTTTCCTGGGGGGCCGCTTTCTCATATTTTTCCTGTGCCAGCTCTGCATATCTTTCTGCCAAAATCAGCACTGTATCTAAGGCAATATCCATTGCCTGGAAGTAAACCTTTTTTTCCTCATCCGTTTCCTTTTCCTTATTCCGGCGTATCACATCTTTTACACCCTGTACTCCGTATTTTAATAAAGGACGCACATCTGGAATTAGGTGTCCCGTTACCTGTTCAATAAAAAAGATAGCCTCGCTTGTACTGTCTCCCGCTATATCATAAGCTTTGCGCAGTGTGTCAGCAAACTGTGTTTGATTATTATACTCCTTCAGGCTGTCAATTCTCTCCTGGGTGATGTCTCCTATAGGATCAATGTCCCCAAATACTGCCACCGGGTCACAATATCCGCTGAAAGAATCTACAGTAAAAGCTGGGTTAATCAATGCATAAGACCGTGCAAATGCATCGTCCTGTGTACCGGCAAACATATGGTAATCGCTGATCCACAGGGGCAGTTCTCTTGCAACTTCTCTCAGTGTCTTAGCGATACGGATGGAGTCAGGTTCATTCTTAAACTCCTCATCGCACCGTCTCATGGTCTCCTTCGCCAGAAACCATCCTTCCAAGTGGTCAATACTTCTTTCCTCCTGAAATCTCTTCTTCGCCAAATCCGTAATCTTTTGGGCTGATAATTCATTTTTCAACATCTTTTTCCCTCCATCTTTTTAATTCTTTCTTTTTCTACATTCATAATAAGTTACTTTCAGTATCTGCTGGCACATGTTTTCTTGAACTACTATTATTCAGGAAATATATGCTAAGTACGCATATATTTCAGCCCACCCTCCGCAATTGCCTCTCTGAACTGCTTTACCGTCTCATCACTTACATGGGCCTTCTCTGTCATTTTGTACTCCCATCCGCACTGATTCCATTTTTCTTTTCCAAATTCATGATACTGCAATATCTCAAAGGTTACGTTTTCTCCATTTATAGACCTGAAAAATTCCAGAAATTCTTTTTGATCCCCCGCACTGTCATTGACACCCCCTATCAGAGGTACTCGAATATGTACACAGGGATGGGTTTCGGCGGCTTTTCGTATGTTCTCCATAACCCATTCATTTGAAACTCCTGTTACCTGGCGGTGTTTCTCCTCATCACACGATTTACAGTCCATGATCAGCTGACTTATATATGGAAAACATTCCGGCAGACGGGGATGTGTTCCATTTGTCTCTAAGGCCGTGTGTATTCCCTCTGCCCGCAGCCTTTTGAGCACCTCTAAAAGTTCTGTAAACTGTACCGTAGCCTCACCTCCCGTAAAGGTGACACCCCCTCCATCATAGAACATAAGGCGATTGGAAAGCACTTCTTTTACCAGTGTATCTGTATCCATTTCCTCATAAGAAAGGCGGATTCCTTTCGTCCGGTGCTTTGTGATACACTCGCGGCCTTTGCAAAGCCGGCATACATCCCGGTCCAGCTTTCCATCGCGAATCGCATGATAAGGACAGACTTCCTCTAAAAGCCACTGCTTATCTGTTACCAGCACCCCTTCCGCCTTCATTCCCTCCGGATTGGAACACCAGGGACATTTCATATTACAACCCTGAAGGTGGTAAACCAAGCGGTTTCCAAAGCCATCCTGGGAATAATTAAAGCCCTTTTGAAAAATCTTCATAATAGTTTCCTCTTTCTGTTCACCGCGACAATCCTCTTCTAATTGGTATTATATATTAATACCAATAAATTGTCAATATAGAGCAAAAGATTAATTATCAAAACTTACTCTTCTGCCTCTATCTTCTGATCACTCTCACATGGAATGTATTGAGCAATATCCTGTATATTACAATTTAGAATGTTGCACAAATCATTGATAGTCACCGTACTGATTGGACTATTTTTTCTTAGCCTGTTGATGGTCGAACTTGATATGCGGTACTTCTTAATTAGTGTGTAAGTTGACTCATCCGAATTCTGTAGTGTTATCCAAAAAGGACTATAATCAATCATATGCACCCTCCCTTTTAATAGGATATTATCCACTCTCTGGGTTGACTATAGTCTATTTAACGACTATAATATCTTTAGGGAGTGATTCAATATGAAGCCAAATATGAATTTAGAGCAACAAAAAAGGTTTTGGGACTTTATTTTTATGGATGATTTCGAATTTTACGATATGTATATTGCCGGGTTGCCCGAGGAGGCTCAGGAAAGGTTCTTTAATGAAACGCCTGACTTTTTTTCTGATTACATCAACAGATCTAAAAAAATTGATTTAAAAGAAGATAAGATTTATCAGAATATTATGCTTAAAATTCAAAATATAAAAGAATAACTCTTCAACAAAATCGATAGGGGAAGAACGATTCTGTAGGGGTATATAAACGGCTCCGCCTTCCCTGCAGAATTACTCTTCCCTATCTTCTAATTTATATTAACATAAATTGTCACTCAACGCTTCGTTATTATCATTTCTATTTTAAGAAACCTGAATAATAGTCAGGTTTGCCTGAATAGCTGATTCACCGTAATTAACAGGCGCGCCAGTATTATTGAAAAGACTAAACGTAGTTGGTGTATTAGTCACTGTAATCAAAGCACTTCCATTTAATTGCAGTGTTACTATTGGTTCAGGTGATGAGGATAAAAAAGTACCTGAACCTCCCGAAATGATTCTTATTCCGAAAACAACGGAAGTCTCTGCTTGTGCACCATCTGCATTGACCCACCAGGAAACATAATAATTTCCCGCTCTATTGATAAAGAAGGTTCCGATCCCTGCATTATAAAGGACATCAGGGGAAGGGGAATTAATCGTAGTATCAAACAGAATATTACTATTGTTGTTAACCGTACCGCTGCTGCTACCCTGAAGCTGCACCTGCAGCCCTGAGAGGGCTACGCTGTCTCCGATTGGTCCGGTGGGTCCTGTTGCCCCTGTCGGGCCGGTTGCTCCATCTGCTCCTGTTGCGCCGGTTGCTCCATCTGCTCCCGTTGGGCCGGTTGCTCCATCTGCTCCCGTTGGGCCGGTTGCTCCGGTCGAACCTGTCACTCCAGCTGCTCCTGTTGCGCCTGTGGCTCCTGTAGGACCTGTCGGCCCGGTTGCCCCATCTGCTCCTGTTGGGCCGGTTGCTCCGGTCGGACCTGTCACTCCATCTGCTCCTGTGGCTCCTGTAGGACCTGTCGGCCCGGTTGCCCCATCTGCTCCTGTTGCGCCTGTGGCTCCTGTAGGACCTGTCACTCCATCTGCTCCCGTTGGGCCGGTTGCTCCATCTGCTCCCGTTGGGCCGGTTGCTCCATCTGCTCCCGTTGCGCCTGTGGCTCCAGCTGCTCCTGTTGCGCCTGTGGCTCCGGTTGGACCTGTCACTCCATCTGCTCCTGTTGGACCGGTTGCTCCATCTGCTCCTGTTGCGCCTGTGGCTCCAGCTGCTCCTGTTGCACCGGTTGCTCCATCTGCTCCTGTGGCTCCAACTGCTCCTGTTGCACCCGTTGGGCCAGTTACTCCAGCTGGACCTGTCGGGCCTGTCGGGCCGCCTGGAGTAGTATCCTCTATTGTAACAATTGCAGATCCTGGTGTTACCACAATGTCCAGTGTAGAGGACTGAAATGTTAAGTTATCACCTAACCCTACTGTTGCCGAGCCAATTGGACCAACTACATTAAAAAGTGTTGTTCCTGGTTCTACAACACCTGTTGCTCCGGTGGGACCTGTCGGGCCGGTTGCACCAGTAGGACCAGTTGTTCCATCTGCTCCCGTTGCTCCTGTCGGGCCTGTAGGACCGATTGCTCCATCTGCTCCCGTGGGGCCTGTTGCCCCTGTCACCCCCGTTACACCTGCCGGGCCGGTTGCTCCTGTCACTCCCGTTGCTCCCGTGGGGCCAGTTGCTCCTGTCACTCCCGTTACACCTGCCGGACCGGTTGCTCCTGTCACTCCCGTTGCTCCCGTGGAGCCGGTTGCTCCAGTCGCTCCCGTGGGGCCGGTAGGTCCTGTAGGCCCACCTGCGGGACCTGTTGGACCTGTTGGACCTGTTGGACCAGTCGGACATATGGGTTTTGGACGGCAACAGCATGGATTACATCCACAAAAATTGCAGTTGCACTCATTGTTACAACTTTGTTGTAATATATCTTCATTTTTATTCATGATTTTACTCCTTTTACTAAAACTAATGTTGTTCTAGTATAGTATATACGCTGCATATACTATTGGTTATTTCTAGACTTTTGCCTCTGTATTTTACATACAGTCCTCTGTCGAAACATTAATCGTAATGCCGTGAGAAACAAGGCCGACTGTATCAAATGTCGTTGGAGTTCCATTATTTAATGCGATAGTTAAGTACTTCTTAAATTATATGAAAAAGACAACATTGCACAGAGATTAAACTCTTCAGATTTGTTGCACCATATTCCTCTGACTTATGTAGAGGGCAGTGCCGAAGCAATGCCCTCTTTAGTTCATTATTGTTTTTCATTTTAGGTCAAACCTATTTGCTGTATAACTAGAACGGCACCAGACCCACTACTTAATTCTAAAGTTGCTGGTTCACCAAGGACAGCTAATGAAATAGTATCCCCTGCTGCCAGTGTAACAAAGAATTCTGTTGAGGTACTATTAATATCGCCACCCACGTCAACAATAGATGCAAGATTTACTGTGCCATTAATGAGAATTTCACTTGCAAAACTGTCTGCAGTAACGATATTGACATAATATGCAATACGGTATAGACCTGCCTCATTAACTGTAAATACGGTATTGGAACCATCAACTGTAATTTCTGGAGACAATGTTTGTTGATCCGGTAGTGGAATAACTGTAGGCGGATCCAAAACAATGGCTATGCTATCACCCGCATTATTTTGGGCAAATCCTATGACAGGATCAATAATTGTACCTGTTGGGCCCGTTGCTCCATCTGCTCCCGTTGGACCTGTTGCTCCATCTGCTCCTGTTGGACCTGTTGCTCCGTCTGCTCCCGTTGGACCTGTTGGGCCCGTTGCTCCATCTGCTCCCGTTGGACCGGTTGCTCCGTCTGCTCCCGTTGCTCCTGTCGGGCCGGTTGCTCCATCTGCCCCCGTTG
>NZ_QGDS01000003.1:39086-42407 GCF_003149105.1 Faecalicatena contorta
CCTGTCGGACCGGTTGCTCCGTCTGCCCCCGTTGGACCTGTTGGGCCGGTTGCTCCGTCTGCTCCATCTGCTCCTGTCGGACCGGTTGGGCCGGTTGCTCCGTCTGCTCCTGTTGCGCCTGTTGGACCGGTTGCACCAGTGGGACCAGCTGGAGTAGTATCCTCTATTGTAACAATTGCAGATCCTGATGTTACTGCAATGTCCAGTGTAGAGGACTGGAATGTTAGATTCTCACCTAACCCTACTGTTGCCGATCCAACTGGACCATTTACATTAAAAAGTGTTGTTCCAGGCTCTACGACACCTGTAGGACCCGTCGGGCCGGTGGGGCCAGTTGTTCCATCCGCCCCGGTTGGACCTGTGGGGCCAGCTGCTCCGGTTGGACCTGTTGGACCTGTGGCACCAGCTGCTCCTGTCGGGCCGGTGGGACCTGTGACACCATTTGCTCCTGTCGGGCCGGTGGGACCTGTTGGACCTGTGACACCATTTGCTCCTGTGGGGCCAGTGGGACCTGTGACACCATTTGCTCCTGTTGGGCCAATGGGTCCTGTTACTCCATCTGCCCCGGTTGGGCCAGTGGGGCCAATTGCTCCAGTCACTCCAGTTGGACCTGTTGGACCTGTGACACCATTTGCTCCTGTTGCTCCCGTTGGGCCTGTTGGGCCTGTTGGGCCTGTTGGCCCTGTCGGTCCTCCTGCTGGCCCTGTTGGTCCTGTCGGCCCTGTTGGACATATGGGTTTCGGACGACAACAACATGGATTGCACCCACAAAAATTGCAATTGGGTCCATTATGGCAACTTTGTTGTGATATATTTTCATTATTTTTCATTCTTATGACTCCTTCCATTAAAACTAATCTTATTCTAATATAATATATACAGCGTATACACTATTGGTTATTTTTAAGTTTTTGTTCTGAGTTTCAGAAGGAAAGATTCCGAAAAAAACAAGTGCAAACTGCACTTGTTTTCAAATGTAAATTATTGAGTTTTAAACATTCAAATTACTATTTTGTATGTAACTAAGTAAAAGAGTTTTATACAATTGCTTCTTTCACCGCATTTTCATGCTGAAATAATGTACAGCCGCCTTTATGGTTTAAGGCTTCTGCTGCGCTTATTTCGCGTATCTTTTCAAAAAATGAAGATTGCAATACGTTCAAAAGCGACTGCTCCTTCAAGTTCATCTCCGAATAAGGGGAAAATGGACAAGGCTCGGCTCCACCTATGGCATTAATGTGAAAAAAACCACGTCCGGCAGCCAAACATCCACCCATTGCTTCCTCATCACCAGGGAAAGACCGAATGATTATATCTTTGTTTTTCTTATTCCGGCGAAGACTATCAATCTGCGCTTTAAGGATACACAAGTTATTTTCATCTAAAATCAGATGATCTGTATTTTTTTCCACTGGGACATATTCAATATAGAAAACAAGGCCGCACCCATTTCCCCGCAGGGTTTCAACAAAGCTCGGTTCTGTTACATCATTTTGATTTTTCGTTGTCACAGTTATGGAAACTCCAAAAAGGATATTACGTTCTTTGAGACATTCAGCGGCTTGTCCTATCTTTTTTGACACACCTGCACCTCGCCTGGCATCTGTTTTTTCAGCATTACCTTCAATACTAATTACCGGGATAAGATTGCGGTGCTTATCAAAAAGATTGAGATAATACTCGTCTATCATAGTTCCGTTTGTAAATATCGGGAAAATGATATGTTCAAACTCGGCTGCCAATTGAATAACGTTATGCCGCAAAAGCGGTTCTCCGCCAGCTATAAGAATAAACGATATTCCAAGGTCAGACGCCTCTTGAAATACCCGACGCCAATCGCCGGCAGTCAGCTGTTCCTGCACCCGTTCACCACCGCAGCCGCCATTAGCCCATGCGTAGCAACCTGCGCACCGCAAATTACAATCTGTTGCTATGCTCGCAATCAAAAAAGGCGGGATATGCGTACCATTCTGCTCATGCCGTGCTCTTATCTTTGCACTTTTGCGCAAAGCAGAGACCATATGCAACATAAATGACTGCCCCCGCCCATTTCCAAAATAAAATCGTCCGGCAGTATCCGAAATATTTTTGATTCCACTATTCATAAAATTATTCAAGTTTAACATGGTCCCTATACCCCTTTTTGTTTTTCTAAATCATCAATTCGTGCCGCTCACTGCTCAAAAACTTGTATTTAAATTTACTCTCTAATTATGATTATATTACAAAATAAGTTTTTTTCAATAACGCATAATCAAATACTTCCTTTACCGCATTCGCAACAACGCCCTGACCCAATATAGTTCAGCAATATAATACTTAATAGAAAAATTTAAAAACCAAAAACTAATTCCTATTGAACTTTTGACGCAGTGAATTTCAAGTATGCATCATTATTACTTCTATACACATGTTGAAAGGGCTGGAATTTAATCACGTAATCGCCCTGATGCCTTCAAGGAGCTCTATAAAATACAACTAGACCGAAGACTTTTATATTGCCTGCATGAAAGCCATACAAAAACTAGATTTAGGCTGTTATGGCAAAAAACAAAGTTTTTTGATTGAATTCAGCTTGGTAACACATCTAATTCTCAAGCACCTTTTATACACAGAAGTACCGCCCTTTTGGCCTCGCGGGCAGTATCCCGTGTAATGTGACCGCTTATATTTTATTTTGGTATTTCCTTATCCCCATGGAATAAGATTTTCGCAGTATTAATTTATTAATAGTCCTCCTGAATAAAAAAATGGTAAGCTTTGAGCCTGAGTACCGCCGCTGGTTGTAAATCCTAATACAATAGAGACCTGATCTCCGGCAGATAATGCTATATTCAGTCCTGTTGAGGATCCCGATCTTGGTGTATAAATAGGATAGGCAATTCCCTGCAAAAATGGTTGTGATGCCTGCGTAATAGAACTAGTATCAATCACATAATCAATACTACCGGAAGGAGCAGTTGCAATAGCTACATATAATGTTATTGTACTAGTAGGTGTAAATGCTGCCACGGTAGCAAAATTGGCATAGATAGCCGTTAGTGTTCCATCTGTAGGCATTGTAAAGGTATAATAACCATCTGCCACATTGATGGAAAAGGTTGTTGGGCTGCTTAAGGCTATTGTAGTCGCAGATTCACCAAAACCAGTTGTGGCTATGACGGTTGATACGCCACTGGCATTTGTTGCAGGAGTAGCATTTACATAACCAGTGGCAAAAGGAATTAAGAATCCAGGGCCTGAAGATCCTGTTGGACCGGTTGGACCGGTCGCTCCGTCTGCCCCTGTTGGACCCGTTGCTCCGTCTGCTCCTGTTGGACC
>NZ_QGDS01000003.1:42764-44389 GCF_003149105.1 Faecalicatena contorta
CCAGTAGGACCAGTTGCTCCGTCTGCTCCTGTTGCACCCGTTGCTCCGTCTGCCCCAGTTGCACCGTCTGCTCCGGTCGCGCCAGTAGGGCCAGTAGGGCCAGTCGGGCCATCTGCTCCTGTGGGGCCTGTCGGTCCTGTGGGGCCTGTCGGTCCCGTGGGGCCTGTTCCACCATTTAAATTGTCTTGTATAACTACTAAAGTTCCCTGCAAGGGAACCTGACTTGCTAGATATATAGTTCCCGTGCTGATATTCACCAATGATAATGTGAACGGAACACTTGACACATCAATGATGCCTATGCCATACACTTCCCCGGTTTTTAACGGGGAATTCCCCTCTAATAAATTACCTTGTGAAGGGGACAGTGCAAAAACTGTACCGACTGTAGATACGGAAGATTGTGTTGCTATCCACCAATTTATAATATATCTTCCTGTCTCAAATATAGTAATTTCACCTGTAATGCTGCTATAATCAATATTTCCAGAAATGTATGCTGTTGTATTAAAAAACACTTTTGCTCCTGAGTCTATTGGAGTGGATGAATTCAATGTTATTTGGAGAGCATTTTGTCCCATATTATTTCCTCCTTCATTTATAACTGTAATTGACAATTACTGCCCTATTTATTGTATGTGTTTATAACGGATTAGGAACCTTCAAGATTAAAATAAAATTTATCCGCACCAAAAAAGCTTTATATAGACTGGGAATATACATAGCATAAGTATAAACAAAGAATCGGAATACCCTCTGAGTTGCTCTTATTTCTAAGTATCCATGCAAAGAGTAAGTATTAATATCTTTATACCATAAGAACCCCCCACTAAGTGGAGGGTTCTTACTCACTGCCAAAACAGCCCTACATAATTTTGCAGAAGTGTTTTTAATTAAACAATGTTGATTCCCGCACTGGCGTAACCTGTAAGTGTATTGAGGAGTGAAAGTCCCTCAGCAGTCAAAGTAAATACCAGCAGAAGTCTTGTTCCTGCCGTTACCGGAATATTTAAGCCAGTGAGAGTTCCAGAGGCGATATCTCCAATATTGATGATTCCAGTAAAATCTGGTGCGAGGGTGACTTCAGTTCCTGCGACAGGTGAAAAAATATTGTCAGGGGTAGTTGATTCGTAAAGCTGGGCGCTAACGGTCAGATCTGTCCCCACTAAGCTGAGTCCCAATACAACACTGAAATATGCCGCGATGTCTGTAATTGTTCCATCTCTTGGTACAGAAAACGCCATATTTGCCAGTAATCCAGCCGCGCCGGTCAGATCAATCGTAGCTCCCAGAACGGTTGGCAGGGTAGTACTGTTGCCAAAAGCGACAATGCCAGGTAAACCAGCAAGCCCCAGTGCAACAGAGGTAGGTGCAATGGGTAAACCGGAAGCAAATGGGATAATTGCTCCTGCACCGGTTGCTCCTGTTACCCCGGTTGCTCCCGTTGGGCCGGTTGCTCCTGTTGCCCCGGTTGCTCCATCGGCTCCTGTTGCTCCCGTTGGACCGGTTGCTCCATCGGCTCCTGTTGCTCCCGTTGGACCGGTTGGGCCAGTTGCTCCGTCTGCTCCCGTCGGGCCGGTTGCTCCGTCTGCTCCTGTTGCTCCCGTTGGGCCGGTTGCTCCGTC
>NZ_QGDS01000003.1:44439-93958 GCF_003149105.1 Faecalicatena contorta
TCGGCTCCTGTTGCTCCCGTTGCTCCGCTTGCTCCGTCTGCTCCTGTCGGGCCGGTTGCTCCATCTGCTCCCGTTGCTCCTGTCGGGCCGGTTGCTCCGTCGGCTCCTGTCGGGCCGGTTGCTCCATCTGCTCCCGTTGCTCCCGTTGCGCCGGTTGCTCCCGTTGCTCCCGTTGCTCCCGTTGCTCCGGTGGGACCGCTTGGAGTTGTATCCTCTATTGTAACAGTTGCAGACCCCGGTGTTACCACAATGTCCAGTGTAGAGGACTGGAATGTTAAGTTCTCACCTAATCCTACTGTTGCCGAACCAATTGGACCAATCACATTAAAGAGTCCTGTTCCCGGTTCTACAACACCTGTAGGACCAGTAGGACCGGTCGCTCCTGTCGGGCCAGTTGCTCCTGTTGCTCCGGTTGCTCCGGTTGGACCTGTTGCTCCGATTGGACCTGTTGCTCCATCGGCTCCTGTTGCTCCCGTTGCTCCGCTTGGGCCAGTTGCTCCGGTTAGACCAGTTGCTCCGGTTGCTCCGCCAGCACCTGTAGGACCTACAGGACCAGTAGGACCGGTTGCTCCATTAGCACCCGCCGGACCTGTCGGTCCAGTTATTCCATTAGCGCCAGTTGGGCCGGTTGCTCCGATTGGGCCGGTTGCTCCCGTTGGACCTGTTGCACCGGTTGCGCCGGTTGCACCTGTAGGGCCTGTCGGGCCTGTAGGGCCTGTAGGGCCTCCCGCCGGACCTGTCGGACCAGTTGGCCCGGTGGGACCGGTGGGGCATACAGGTCTTGGATGACAGCGGCACTGACGACAACCGCAAATATTGCAGTTTTGTCCCGGAAAACAGCTTTGTTGTTCTATATTATTTTCATTTTTTTTCATGCTTTTTGCTCCTTTTACTATAATTTTGTTCTAATATAGTATATACAACACATATAATGTTGGTTACCCTAATCATTTTATTCAAAGCTGACATCCTATTAAAACCATTGCCAAACACTATCTATACCCGCCTTTGAAGCTCTATTATAATAATAGCATTTTTAACTCTCCTTTTTGCTTTTCTTTCATTACACTTCTACTTCTTAAACTTTGCATCTAATCCCCAGGGCTGCATTGCTCCGCCTTCCTCTGCCGGGCGGCACATTTTTGCGTAAATGTTTAGGCAGCCTTTTTCTTCTTTAAGGGGAGGACAAACCCATTTTTCTTTTCTTTCTTTTAATTCCTGATCTGAAACAAGCAGGGATACTTCACCGTTCGGAATATCAATTACAATTTCATCACCGTTTTCCACTAACGCAATCGTTCCTCCGTCATATGCTTCTGGAGAAACATGCCCAATGATAGCCCCGTAGTTGAATCCAGAAAATCTTGCATCACTAATCAGCCCCACACTTTTATGCAATCCCAGTCCGATCAGAGCATCAATACTGAGCATCAGTTCTTTCATACCGGGAGCACCTTTACACCCTTCGTATCGGATAACGATAATATCTCCCGGAACAATGTTTCCTGCAACAATTGCATCAAAGGCATCCCGGTCACCTTCAAATACCTTTGCTTTTCCCTTCATATATTTCACTTCATCATACACTGCGGTAGGCCGGACAATTGCTCCGTTCGGTGAAATATTTCCACGCAAAATCTTCAGCCCCGGTTCATTGAAAAGCGGCCTTTCCAGTGAATGGATTACTTCATTTTCCTGTGGTGTAACCTGTTCCAGTACTTCAGCCCATGTATTGCCATAAATAGTTGGTGCATTTGTAAACAGCTTGCTCTCCAGCATCTTCATAACATTCATCACTCCGCCTGCATAATGGAAATCGACTACAGTATACGGACCGCTTGGCACAACTGCATTAATACATGGAATTTCTTTTGCATAAGTTTCAAAGTCTTCCAGCGTAAGTTTAATCCCCAGTTCATACGCATAAGATAAGATATGCAGAACTGCGTTTGTAGAGCCTGCCACTGCCATATCAAACATGATGGAATTCATCAATATTTCTTTTGTAATAATATCAGAGGGTTTACGGCCTGCTTTTGCCAATTCTACTGCATATGCGCCAGCTTCTCTCGCTTTTCTAAGCTTTGCATTATCGGATGCCGGAATCGTTGCAGTTCCGGGAATTACTAAGTTCAATACCTCCCCAAGCATCTGCATGGTATTTGCAGTTCCCATAGATGGACATGCCCCAAACGACGGACATACATTATCTTCCATTTCCATCAGTTCCTCTTCTGATGCACCGGAAAAACGGGCTGCATCCAAATCTGCTTCGACTACAGTTTTACCACAGTGCTGGCCTGCCTGCATTGCCCCACCAGTTATAACCATGGAAGGAACATCCAGACGCATTGCTGCCAGGTAACAACCTGCAATAATATTGTCACAGGATGCAACCATTGCTAATCCGTCAAAATTATGTACCCGGGTTACAAATTCTACCGACATGGCTACAATGTCTCTTCCCACCTGCTCATACTTTAATTCTTCAGCCCCATTTGCTACATTGCCACAAGTTGCCGGTATGCCAAATTCAACCGGTATGCCCCCGGCTGCCCAAATGCCTTCTTTTACCGCTTCTGCAATTTGGCGCAGATGTGCTGATCCCGGAGATCCTGCCATATAAGAATTGGGAACCCCTATATGCGGTTTCCTTCTGATATCCTCATCCGAATACCCTGCTGCCTTCATCATTACCCGGCGGTGCGCTGCCTCTGTTCCGTTCCAAAATTCTTTTCCCATTACCTTTACCTCCTGACTTTTTCTAAGATTTCTTTGACAAATATTTGTCATATATGTATATAATAAGGTAGTTTTTAGCTTAACAACATACAGTCTTATTAATGGAAGTCTTCAGTTTTACTAATACCTTTGAAATGTTTCCAAAATAAGATGTAAATTAAGTTTTTCTAATCAACAGCATTACTTTTCTTTATACAAAAGAAGAACTATTCCTCCGGCAGATTTTTCAACCTGCTTTTGCAATAGCCCCTCTTACAGATAGTTTTCTATTTCCTCCTGCAGCCTTTCCAGAAACTTTTTTGCCGCTATATAAACAAAAAATCTTTTATATGAGCGATTATGGAATAATTAAATGAGCCTGGAGGCCCGGTATCTAATGGAATATATTTAAGCGTAGCATAGAATTCAAGAGCACGCCGCTTTGTATTCATACATCTTCTCATCCGCAGCACTTAACAGCTCGCCCGCTTGTAATGTATTATCTGGCTCTACCTGAATGACTCCATAACTTATGCTTCGCTCATACTCATAGAAGGTGTTGGTACCGCCGTTACGGCCGTTCATCTGACTCCTAAGAACTTCCAGCCGTTCCTTTGCTGTATCTGCTCTCCAATTTTCTGCCAGAAGCATGAATTCATCTCCTCCGATGCGGCATATTACCGCATCCGGGGAAAACTCACTCATTTTATTTGAAACATGGATAATATATTTGTCTCCTTCCATGTGGCCAAATCGGTCATTGACGTATTTAAGATTGTCGATATCCGCAAAACATAGAATAAAGTTTTTGTTTTCTGCAAGCCAGCAATCCAGGATTTCCATACCCCGCCGCCGGTTATAACACTGAGTCAGAGTGTCCAAATCAGCAATATCTTGAAGTTTTCTTAGCTGCTCCCTTTCTAGACTGATATCCGTAAGCACAAATGCAAAGGCTTTATGATGATTCCAATGCAAATGGTGGATTGATACGGAATAATAATACTGCATACCGTCATTGCCGGAAAGCTCAAGCTCCGTTATATAGACTTCATCTCTTCCTTTCATCACCTTCGCCTGTTTCTTCAGCCACTGATATAGCTCCGCTTCACAGTCTTTACCAAGCAGAGCGTCCTCTATCTCACGGCTGATAAACAGTCTTTCCCCCGTCCCGGCATCTGTTACAATGATCCATTGCGCTATTTGTCCTGCCAGAGTTTCATATAAGCTCTTGTTCTGCATAAGGTTACTAATTTCATCCAGCAATGTCAGGCGCTGTTGGTCAAGGTGCTTCACCATAGTATTAAACGCCTCTGCAAAATCTCCCATAAAATCCACACGCTGTTGATAATCGCCTTTTGCCACCTGCTGTGCCTGCCACGTCAAATGTTTTAAAGAGGCATGAAGATCTTTAAGGGGAGCTGCCATCCCATTCTCCGGCGGAGGTAGTTTTACGTCCAAATTCCCTTTTGACATAGCCTTAGCCAATTCAGCATTTTCTGCAATACATTCTATAAAATGAATCAGCACTTTTCCAAAATCCTGAAATTCATCCGGCATCTTCCGTAAATCCAATTCGGCCTGTTCCGGCCCATATATAGCGTTCTTCACATAATTCAGTAAGTGCTCTGCAACGGAGTCCATAAATTTTCACCTCGCTTTCCATGACACGTTCTATGATGTGATAGAAAATTACTTATCCTCCATTCAACTTTATTCTTAGATTTCGTCAAGGTAAGACTTCATTTTCTTCGCTTACAATTATTCCAATTAAAAGATTTGCAGTCTGTGGATCAAACTGCTTGCCGGTATTTTTTTCAAGTTCAAGAATTGCTTCACCGATGGTCATAGCACTTCTGTATACACGGTCATTCGTCATCGCATCAAGTGCATCCACCACCGCAAGGATGCGGCAGGCCAGAGGAATTTCTTCGCCCTTCAGCCCCCGTGGATATCCTTTCCCATCCCAGCGCTCGTGATGGGACAATATCAGATCCGCTATAGCTGCCAGCTCGGGTGTTGCCCGCGCAATACGGTATCCTATTTCAGAGTGCTTTTTCATTTCCTCCCATTCTTCGGGGGTAAGAGAACCAGGCTTTTGCAGGATATTCGGATTAATGCTGACCTTACCAATATCGTGAAGGAGGGCAAGCAGAGAAAGTGCATCCATTTCCTTTGAAGAAAGTTGAAGCCGTCTTCCTATCGCATGACAGTATTTCTCTATCCGTTTTGAATGTTCCTCGGTCTCACTGCTCTTTTCATAAAGAGTCGCAAGCAGTGTGCTGATAATTGCATTCCGGTAACTCTTACCGTGTAAAAGTTTCTGCCTGTACATATATTCTTCCGCTTCACGCATGAGAGTTTTTATGCTGCTTCCCGCCGCATCCTTGCTCGCACATCCAATGGACAGGCTAAGGGTTAGACTGCCCTCATCTATCGGAATATGAATGTCTTTAAATCTTTGTATGACGGTTTCTGCCACCTTCAGGCTTGTCCGGGGCATTAAAACAACAAATTCGTCGCCGCCCCAGCGTGCAATAAAGTCACTCTTGCGGCAGTTATCCATAAGTAGAGAGGCCACATGCTTAAGCAGAGTATCTCCAGCTTCATGACCAAAGACATCATTGATAAGTTTTAGGCCATTAACATCTCCCATGACGATGGTAATCGGCAGGTTTTCAGGAGCATCCAGACAGCTCATGATGCTCTCTATGTAGCGCCTGTTGTAAAGGCCTGTTAAATGGTCATGATAGCTTAAAAATTCAATTTGCCTGCTATGCTCCTTTTCAGAACTTACATCACGGAATACCATCACGGTACCAAGAATCTGCCCATCTTCGGATTTAATGGGTGCAGCGCTGTCAGAAATCGGAATGCACTGGCCACAACGGTTTACTAACTCCGTGTGATTTGCAAGACCAACAATCCGGCCCGTTTTAAGTACCTTTTGTATTGGATTTTCCACGATCTGCTTCGTATCTTCATTTTGCAGGATAAATACTTCGGTAAAAAACCTGCCAACAGCTGCATTGTTATTCCAACCCGTCAATTCCTGTGCCACAAGGTTCAGCCCGGTGATTAAGCCGTCATTGTCCGTTGTAACTACACCATCTCCTATTGATTCCAGTGTCGTTTGAAGTAGTTCCTTTTCCTTCAGCAGCTCTTCCCGGAAGCGCTCCCGGTCTGTTACATCAAAGAGAATGGCATAGAGTAATCTGCGCCTTCCATCCAGAATCGCCGAGGCGTAGACATCCAAAAACCTGGTTTCTCCGCTTTTCAAACGGTGGGGAGCGGCGGAAAACAGAATCTCTCCGTTTAATTCACTCTGAAATTTTTCATCCT
The DNA here is from genome assembly GCF_003149105.1 of Faecalicatena contorta. Lineage (GTDB taxonomy): Bacteria > Bacillota > Clostridia > Lachnospirales > Lachnospiraceae > Muricomes > Muricomes contortus_C. The sequence goes on from NZ_QGDS01000003.1 coordinate 50,500, forward strand.
GTATTTCTGAGGGTAAGAGATTGAATTCCTGGACTCTCTTTCCCAAAACTTCCTCCTTTGCATACCCGAAATATTTTAGTATGGCAGGATTTACATCCACAATCTCTCCAGTTGCAGCATCGAAGGCTACCTTGAGGGCACTATGCTGTTCGAACATAGCCCACAGCCGGCTTGTCAAAATTCCATGCTCTTCCTGAATATCTTTAAGTTCTGAGATATCCTTGCTGGAACATAGAAGATAACGTATTATCCCGTTATCAAAAATTGGTATTACCTCCGTCTGCCAAACCCTCCTTCCCGGTGCAAAGTTAAATTCCTGCTCATAGCTGACCGGTTGACCGGTATTCATACATTGTTCATAATATTTAATGAGTTTACCGCTCACTTCTTCACCAACAAGCTGGACCGGGGACAGTCCTTTGATGTCGCTGAATCCGGTAAGACGCTGATGAACAGTATTATTACGAATGTATCGGAATCCATCCTTGCTGTACTCCACTAAACTGATGGCATCGTGTGTATTATTAAAAACAGCATCCACATCCTCCGGTAATAGGTCTGTATTTTTCTGATAAAGCATGGCCGATTCCCCGGAAGCCTGCTGAATGACAATCATAAGAAAAACTCTGTCTGATGGAATGACAGTAATTTTTAAATATTTCTTAAAAGTCTCCGTCCATTGGACTGTTTCCTGCACCTTTTCTGAACGAGCTACATTTTCAAAATATGAAAGCCAGGAAAATACTCCAGAATTTATATTATCAAAAATCTCGGATGCCCTTTTATTTAATATGTGATCCCTGCCCCATCCGGTCAATTCTTCAAAAGCAGTGTTTATGTCCAACATCAAATAGTCCTTAATACCGTTAGAGCTATTCTCAATCAGCTTTAAATATCCAATTCCAAAAAGCGGTGTGTTCAGGATATTTATAATTTCATTTGCACTCATATTCTCCATCCTTTCCATTATTTAAAAGCAATGATCTGCAGAAATCCTTTCAATATTTCCTGCTTGATAAATTCCAGCTTTTCCAATAACTCTCCAAGTTCTATTAGGTTCATTGCATAGTATTGATTTAACGAAGCCTTTCTTATGTAAAAAAGGCAAACTGCTATATCCTAGGATACAGCAGTTTACCTTTTTCTTCATACTCAACTTTGTAGTATTTCTTGTTAAAATTCCTTTGAGACAAGTTCTCGCTTTGAATGAATATCTAGCTTTTCATATATGCTCCTCATGATTGTTCTGACAGTTGTTTCGGCAATATGAAGCTTAGCAGAAATCTCCTTGGCAGTCAGTCTATCTCTTGCAAGCTGCGCTACTTCTCTTTCCCGCGGCGTTAAAGGTGACTTACTCTGCTGCATGGCTTTTCTTATAATGCTTACGCCATTTGTTTGACGCTTGCATAAATTTATCAAATCAGAAAAGCTGCTATCCATCATAGCGGATTTTTTAGCCAGGCTTATGGTACTATTAAAAGAGTGAAGGCTCAGCCCGGCAAGAAGCTCCGCCATACATATATGATCAGCGAACGGAAGATAGATTTGATCAGGCAGTGCTATGGTAACCGCTTCCTTTAGATATCCCATTGCTTCCATTATGTTTCCATTGTTATACTCTGCAACTGCAAGAAAAATGAGAAAATATGTTTTAGGCATCAAATACCTCATATTTCCTTCTGGGTTATCAATTGTATCTAAAGCAATTTGACTAATAGCATAAAGTTCATTATACCGCTTTTCTATGAGCAGAATCCTTAAATACAAGATCTGCGCAAAAGGAACCACAGGAGCATACAGCGATTTTTTTATTCCCTCTATGTCATAAAGCCAAGGTGCAACATCGTCTTTCATGCCCAGTATAAGACTTATGATGGAAATACACAAATCTACCATTCGGTGTATGGAAATATCTGAACTTTCCTTTGCATACTCCTTAATATTTTTAATTGCGGTAAAAAAACTCTCTGTATCTCCCCGCAGTATAAAAATTCTGGCAAGGTTTAATTCTGCATAAAGGCAGATGTTGTCTTGTTTATAACTACGGGCCTCATAAATAGCCTTATGGCTAAGAATTTCAGCTTCGTTATCCTCTCCCCGTGCAAGCATAACCTCTGAACGTGTAATGTAGTTCAGGCCGGCCGCCTGCCCCCGGCTAAATTTACGATACAGGGGTTTCATTTCCTCCATTATCTTGAGTGTCTGGTCCAAACCACCGGATTCACGCCAGAACATCCCAAAGGCAGTAGGGAAGACAGACAACCAAGGTGTGCTATCTTCAATCAAATCAGAAGATCCTTTAAAAATTTCCCAGACAGCTTTAAGTCCCTCGTGCATCTTGGTAATATCATTAAATTCCCCCAACGACTTTAAAAGGATATATTCACCTCTAATTTTTCGAATTTCCGCCTCTTTAAAATTGGTTTCTCTTTGTGCTGCACAGTCAATTAGCCGGCACAGTTTATTATATAAGTCGTACTTTCCAATTAAAAGTGCATAATGCCCAAATGTAAGCATTGTAAGCGGATATTTGCATAAAGTGTCCTCTGGACATTTCGTAAAGATTTCTTCCAGAAATTTTCCCTCGCATTTTTCTTTTTGTTCATCTAAATATCTCCGTGTAAAGGGCAGAGACAGGATAGCATCAAAATCTTTGACTTTATAGAAAAATTCCGCTGCAAGGCAATACCGCTTCATAGCAGCACAAGATACTCCAGCCATATGGATTACCTTGTTTTGATACTCTTCAGTCTGAGAATGATAAAACCGGTTCCGCAGATAGTCCAATAAAATGCTGTGTATGATGAATGAACGTTTATCAGGGAAATACCGGATAAAATCGCTGGTCCATAAGCCCCTCTCGATTTTATCCGGCGTCACATCATATTCCAGCATTTCTGCTGCCTGACGTGCTGTAAAGCTATCAAAAACTGATACTTTCAGCAAAAAATCTTGCTCTAAAGGATTCAGCCTGTTCCAGATGGCGGTTTCCACCAATTGTTCGATACCGGCTGAATAAATAAAGGAACCTGTTTCTTTAAAATTGATTATCTGGAGACGAATTGCAGATATCCACCCTTCTGTACTGGTATATATCTCATTCAACTCGTCTTCTGTGAAGCACAGGTCTTCCATGTGAAACAAGCTGGATATCCCCTCCTTGTCAAAGAAGAAATCAGATGTTTCAATTGTATAAATGTTATCGTTATGTATGGAGAGCAGCTTCCTCGAGTCCAGTTGCTGCGTGATAAATATTATATGCAGTTTAGGATCTCCATGCATAGAAAACACATTTATTAACTCATGCGAAATATCACAGTTAATAAGCTGTCCATTGTCTATTACTATATAGGTCTCTTTTTGGCAATTTAAATTTCTCAAAATTGCTGTCATATAAAATACTGTGTCCACAGTAGGCATTTTAAGATTCTTCAGCTCATCTGCTACTTTCACATTTATATTTGAAAACAACTCAGAAACTCCGACCCATGTCATGGAAGCAGGTTCTCCTAAACAGGTGTACCAATATTCGCAGGCAGCATAGGGAAGCATACTTTTTAAATACTCTCTTACAGCTGTCGTTTTTCCAAATCCGGATGGAGCCTCAACAATCGTTAGGGGATAGTCTGAAACTTGGTTCAATTGGCTTTTCAGCCTATTCGAGAAATAATACTTATATTTGTCAGGTCTTTTTTGCATCTCATTTCCTCCAATTTCAAGGGGGAGAACATGCATATCTATAAAGCATAAATACGGCGTTTTATTTTTTGATGACTTTTTCGGTGTATCATCTGGTTTTGGAGTATCTGCAGGGATTAGCCACAGATTTCCCTTATAGTTAAATAGCCTATTTCTTAATCTCCCTTTTCCTTATTTTACCATGTCATTTTATATGCTTCAAGAAATAGAAGCATATATCGTATTATTTCAAAAAACATAGTATTTTTTTACTTATATAGCAAATACAGGAGAATATACACTCCTATGAAATAGACTTAAATCGTTTAATCAGCCGAAGTTTGAAACGAGGTTTTATCTTGTCTGGAAAAGCACAGTCATCTTCAATTTCTTCATTTGTTGCATTGGGCCTGGCATGACGAATATCTTCACGGATGGTATCATCAAACAGAAATACATCCTGTTCAACTGTTGATATATCCTGACGAATATACAAGCCCTCAAGAGGCTTTTCGTCATATCGGAAAGGCAACAGATTTCCATGAGATGTCTAAGCTGCTTACAGAAATTAAAAACTATAGAGGTAATGGTATTGCTGCTAAAGTATTTTATGAAGGGAGTGAATAATTGCACCATAACAGAGTATATTCGGCAATGGCGTATGGAGGCTGAAAAACATCTGCAACGACAGCATGGACAGCATCCGCAGATGCTGTCCATGTTCAATAAAAGAGCTGCCGCAGGCTAACCTTAACGCCTTATTTAGAGCCTTTCTTTCTCTCCTCAAAATACTTTTTATTATATTGCACCGCAGCTGAATCAGGCTTAAAGTTTCCGGCGAAATTATTATAAAGCTCCGCCTTTTCATATTCTCCTAATTTATCATAACAAACACAGCATTCCAGGCTGGGAATAAACCCCCAGAAATCTTCCTGATGGAATCCCCAGGAATCCTGTGGCTTTTGAAGCCTAAATACAAGCTCAAACCAAAATACAGCCTGCCGGTATTTTTTTTGTTCTTTAAAGTAAGTTCCAATTTGACAGCAAAGTTCCCCTCTGGGCGTATCATACTGAAAACTTCTCATCATACTTTGCAGTGCCTTTTCCGGTTCTCCTGTAAACTGATAGCACTTCGCGATTTCGCTGCATGCCATAATGTTATCTTCAACCCATCCATGGCCGGAATCAAGAAATTCTGAAAACATCTTAATAGCCTCTTTATATCGTTTATTGTCCTTTAACTCCCGGGCATAGTAGTATGTTCCTCTTGTAGAAAGCTTCTTTCCATTTGCCAGTAAATTCTCGTATATTTGAATATTTCTGTTACTTTTACTTTGTTCTAATTTCGCGTGGGTAATTCCAATATCGGAATGAATGATTTGCCCATTGAATTGCAGATACTCATGGACCGGTTCAAACCATTTAAAATTACGGCTTCTTTTTACCAATCTCTCCCTAAAATAGGAAAATGTAACTCGTCCTTTTTCATCAAACCCTATATTGTAACGCATCATTACAGCATCGGTCATGGGATCAAGTTCTTCCTTTAATGCCATAAATTTTACTTTATCCTCCGGCAGAATAATATCGTCCGCATCCATCCACAATATATAATCCATGGTTGCCTTTTCAAAGGCAAAATTGCGGGCTGCCGAAAAATCATCAATCCAGATGAAATCAAATACTTTATCAGTAAACTTTTCTGCTATTTGTTTGGTTTTGTCCGTTGACCCGGTATCCACAATAATAATTTCATCAACCAACTCATTTACAGAATCTAAACATCTTTCCAAAACACTTTCTTCATTTTTTACAATCATGCATAAACTTATAGTAACCAATGTTTGCTCCAAAGACTGCTTTTACCTATAATTTATGCGCAGCAAATTCATTGGTTACCAATAAAAGGTACATTCCCTGCCAGAGATGTTTTATCTGGCGGAATGCTCAACCTCTGTATATTCATTATAATCCATACGGTTATCAAAAAACTTTCTTATCTCTGCGGTTATAGTAGGTATCAAACTAAGACCAACAGCCGCAAACCAGTGGGAACGCTCAATTACAGTCAATCCTAAGTGTGCTCCAATTGCAGGAACAGTACATAGAACAACCAATGCCAGGAGCATGCTTGCCGCACTGGCTACCAGCAGAGGATTATCCAGCAGGGAGCGCTTGAATATGGATTCCCTGCTTCTCACAGTGAATATATGAAGAATCGAAGTCCATCCTAATACCAGGAATGCCAATGTCTGGCCTGCCTCTGGGGACGGATTCCCCATACCAGCCGGGACATATGCCCCCACATAAAAGGCTGCCAACACAACCAGTGAACAGATGATTGTCTGCTGGATAATCACATTTAGCAGACCGCCGCCAAATAAACTTTCCGTACGCTTTACTGGCTTGCTTTCCATAATGAGAGACGCAGAATCTTCCTTCGCCAACTGAAGACCCGGAATACCATCGCCTAAAACATTGATCAAAAGAAGCATTACAGGAGTAACTAAGACGCCCCATCCTACGATCTGCGCAAACATCATGACAGCAATCTCAGAAAGGTTGCAGACCAGCAGAAAATAAATTGTCTTTCTTATATTAGAATAAACCTTCCGTCCTTCATGCACAGCTTCCACGATGGTTGCAAAATTATCATCGGTCAATATCATGTCAGAAGCGCTTTTTGCCACTTCCGTTCCTGCTTTCCCCATAGCAACGCCGACATCTGCTGCCTTCAGGGCCGGAGCATCGTTAACTCCATCTCCGGTCATTGCTACCACTTCACCTTTTTTCTGCCATGCTTCCACGATACGTATTTTATCAGAAGGCGCTACTCTTGCATAAACAGAGTAATCTTCTATGGAAGCTGACAGTTCTTCATCCGTCATTTCTTCCAGCTCCGCCCCTGTAACAACCTTTTGATCCTCAGATAGAATATCCAGTTCTTTCGCAATGGCTCCGGCTGTAGCCGCATGATCTCCGGTTATCATAATGGTGCGGACGCCTGCCCTTTTAGCTCTTTGTATCGCCAGCGCGGCCTCTGGTCTGGGAGGATCTATAAGCCCTACAATTCCGACGAATGTAAGATCCTTTTCCACAGATTCCAACTCTTCTTCACCAGGCAGCGCATCAATACGCTTTATTCCCAGTGCTATAACTCTCAACGCATCCCCTGCAAAGGTATCGTGCAATTTGTGGATGTTTGCTATTTCCTCCTCATTCCCTCGGCTGAATGGAATTCGATCTAAGGCACCTTTCGTCAGCACAATAAATCCGCCTTTCGGATCCTTTAGTAAAACAGTCATCATTTTTCTTTCAGAGGAAAAAGGGATTTCAGCAACTCTTGGGTACTCCGCTTCCACCGCATCTTTATCCAGGCCTTTTTCATTAAAAAGCCTCATGATTGCTGTTTCTGTTGCATCCCCTATATATTGGGTATTTCCCTCTTCATCTGTCTGCACCACAGCATTGCTGGCACTGGCAAGCATCTTCAGGAATGTGGTCTGATCTTCTGAAAACTCATCGATATCTTTCACCGGCTTTCCTCCATTCAGGCACAGCCGCTTGACAGCCATCCGGTTCTGTGTAAGTGTACCTGTTTTATCAGAGCAGATTACAGATGTGTTCCCTAATGTCTCTACAGCAGGAAGTTTCCTGATTAGTGCATTTTTGCTAACCATATTCTTAACACCATGAGATAAGGCTAAGGTTACAATCAAGGATAAGGTTTCCGGAACTGCCGCCACTGCTAAAGTAACTGCCAGCATAATCATGCTCCAGAGATCTGATCCCTGTCTCATACCGATAAAAAATAAAATAACTGCAGATATGACAGCAACTGTGCTGATATTTTTTCCAACCCGGTCCAGCCTTTGCTGCAGCGGAGTTTTCCCTTTTACTGTATTTCCTAAAAATCCGGCGATTTTTCCCATCTCAGTGTTCATACCGGTTTCTGTGACAATAGCGGACGCATTTCCTGCTGTAACGAGACACCCGGAAAATATCATGTTGCTCTGTTCCGCAATAGGAATCTTATTTTGGGGCAATACCAACATATTCTTCTCCAACGGCTCACTTTCCCCTGTCAGAGATGATTCATCAACCATAAGGTTGTTGCTTTCTAAAACTCTTGCATCTGCCGGAATCAAAGAGCCTGTTTCCACCAGGATTATATCCCCCGGTACAAGCTCTGCCGTATCAATCTCCTGCCGTAACCCATCTCTTATCACAAAGCAAGACGGGCTGTTAAGATCAGCCAGAGATTCCAATGCTTTCTCAGCCTTCCCTTCCTGGGTAATGGCTAAGGTTAAATTCATAACAATAATTAAGGATATTACCAGCGGTTCTATGAAACCTTCCCCATGCTTCAATGCCAGCAAAAAGGAAAGAATTGCTGCTATGATAAGAACTATTGTTGAGACATCTTTTAGATGGTGAAGAATAGTTCTGATAAGACTTGGTTTTTCACCTTTTGAAAATTCATTTTTACCATGTTGACTCTGTTTTTCTTTTACCTTTTCTGAAGAAAGCCCCGTTTCCATGTTGCTTTCTAATTGTTCTAATACTTCATTTTCATTTTTTTCATACCATCTCATAAACTCATCCTTTCTTTTATTTGCACTCATCTGTGCACTTCTTTAACAAATACCCAATCATATTAGGTAGATTCTCTACCTAATAATGTATTGGAAAGCAGGCTTACCGCCTGCTGAATTTTTCAAAAACGTATTTCCTAATATTTATGATTTTAAAAGATTATCATAAACTTTAAATAACAGTGTCTTTAATGTTTGGATTTCTTCATCTGTCATGTTTTGTAAGACTTTTTCTTCCATGCTATTAAAAATTTCCCTGATATCTGACACCAGCTTTTCTCCCTCGGGAGTAATGATCAGTTTCATGGCACGCCGGTCTTCCTCACTGATGGTTCTGATAATATATCCCTTTTCTTCCAGACATCTCAGAAGGCTGGTAACCGTAGGACCTCGCAAATCCATGGTCTCCTCCAGGAAATGCCTGCTTATGACATGATGGGCTTTTATATTGTCATATATAAATCCTAATAGCCGTCCCTGCTGATGTGTAATTCCTAACTGCTTCAGTCTCTGATCGCTCATATAATATAAAAGATGAGAGATACTTCCAAAACAAGAACCAAACACTCTTCCTTCGCTTTTTATCATAACTGTACCTCAAATTAGGTAGAATCACTACGTAGCTTTCCTACTTATTTTAACAAAATACTTTTTTATTTGTCAAGTTAAATTTTAATTTCCCTTAGATTTCCATTATAACATAGCAGCTCACATTTAAAGCGCTGTTCCTTTCGCCGGTATAAAAAGCCGTGACATATCAGCGCCTTCCAATTCAAGCAGCTTTATTTTCGTATGAATTCCCCCGGCATACCCGGTCAGGCTGCCATTGGCTCCTACAACCCGGTGACAAGGAATTATGATAGATATAGGATTATGCCCAACAGCCCCGCCTACAGCCTGGCTCGACATGCTTTCCTTATTCATCTTTACTGCCATTTTTTTTGCGATGTCCCCGTAAGTGACAACCTGGCCGTATGGTATTTCACATAAAATATTCCATATTTCCTGACGGAATCCACTGCCAATGGGAGCCAGCGGCAATTCTGAAATGTGAGGCTTTTGGCCCTCAAAATATCTGTCCAGCCATCTTTTTGCAGCGTCAAACACCGGTATATCGTTATTTTCTATCATATCTTCGGGTATTGTATTTCCGTGATACTTTTGGCCCTCAATCCATAAGCCAACAAGGCTGTCTCCGTCACATGCAAGGGTAATGCTTCCTACGGGCGATGAATATGTTGTTGAATAATACATTTTATACCTCCCTATAGCGTGTTCCAAAGATTGAAGGTAGCATAGCTGCGCCACGGCCGCCACGCTTCTGCCATTTGCAATAGTTCTTTTGATGTATAGGGCTGCAATGCCTTTTTTACACCCGCATCTGTTTCCAGAAAAGCATCAGGCCATTCCATAGAACGCATCGCAATATACTGTGCTGTCCAGTTCCCAATACCGCGAATAGACATCAGTTTTTTCATCTCTTCCTCCGGCTGGGCCGGGAGGTCAAAATCAATTTCACCCTGTACAAACACCCGTGACAGCTCATAAATCGTTTTTGCCCGCGCTGCAATCACTCCTAACGGACAAAGATGATTTTCAATCGGTCCCGCCAAAGTAAAAATGTCTCCGGGTGAGGGAAAAATATGAGTCAATCCTTCAATCCCGTTTTGTATTGGTGTACCGTAAGTTTGGGCAAGTCTCGCCGCTAATGTGCTTGCTGCTTTCACGGTGATTTGCTGTCCAAGCACCGCCCGAACTGCCATTTCAAAATCATTGAAACACCCGGGCACACGGGTTCCCAAAACACAAATGCCGGGGCGAATATCGTTCATTACCTGAAGAGTTTCATACACCGCGTCCGGGTCACAAGACAAGTCAAACAAATGTCGTATCCGCGCTAATACTTGTGGTAATACAGTCAGTAAAGTTCCACTCACAGTAACATTCAGTGCATTCTTTTTAGGCTTATGCCCTACCCGTATCCAGCCATACACATGTTTCCCTTCCGTATTTTCCAAATGCACGGTACGCATGTATTCACCGTTTTTTACAACCTCGACACCTATTATTGCACGTCCTGCAAGGAAGTTCAACATTTCTTCCCAATGATAGGGAGGGCGGTAGCCCAGCGCTAATGTAATGCTATCATTCTGTTTTTTCCCTTCCGAACTCCCCTTCCGCAAAGCTGTAGGTGAAAGTTTGTACTGCTTTTTGAAAAGATCATTAAAGCGGCGCAGGCTGCCAAAACCTGCCGCCATCGCCACTTCCAGAACCGGTAAATCTGTGTCTGTGAGCAAATTTTTGGCAAGGAGCAATCTGCATGTTTGCATATATTGAACCGGTGACACATTGTATTCTGCTGTAAACACACGCCGTAAATGCCGGCTGGTGCACCCCAGGCGTCCGGCTATCTCCTCTAAACTCTGTCCGTTTCCGCAGTTCTTTTCTAACATTCTTGCCGCCCGGTAAACCAAATTAGCGGCAGAGTCTGTGATAGAATTACCGGGGGCAATCTCCGGCCTGCATAAAAGGCAGGGGCGGTATCCAGCCTGCTCTGCTTCCGCTGCTGAATGATAAAAAGTACAATTTTCAGGTTTGGGCTTCCTGGCCCGGCACACCGGACGGCAGTATATTCCTGTGGACGATATGCCAACAAAGAAACGTCCGTCAAAACGTGTGTCTTTCGCCCTGAACGCCGCATATAAAGCATTTTTGTTATCTGTCATCTTTTCGCCCCCTTTCTAATTTAGTTTCATTATATCACATTCCCTCAAAATGTCCGGCCATTTTCGGACATGGTTTTTTAGTCCGGAAATAAATTTTTAAAAGGCGGTATCTTCTCTGATACCGCCGTACTCTAAAACCCCTGTAAATCTGTTAAAATAGCGGCGTCCATATAAATCATAGGGCGCCAATTATACTTACATTTTGACAAACTCACGTTTTGACATGATTTCCATACAATATAATAAAACTACTGGTGGTAATATTTATATGAATAATGATCCCCGCGGAACCATGGTTCAACAAGGTAACATTATGCGAATAGATAATGCTTTTGTAGAAGATGTTACTTGTTTTAATAATTCTAATGGACATATGCTGGTTTCTTACTCTGTACCTGGAAGAAATAATACTAATTCTATACAGACTATTAGATTAAATCTTAACAGAGGTACTACTGTATTAAATTCTTTTGGACAAAATATATGCCCATGCTGCATACAAGAGGGTATGTGGGTAAATGTCGTATTCTCAGCACGAATGACAATGAGCATACCGCCTCAGTCCAATGCGCTTTTGGTTGTGGTTCGGAGAAGCCCCCGCCCCTCCTCTTCAGTTACTACAGGCCGGATTGTCTTGATTGATTTTGACAATAATTTTCTTATTACACAAGATCCAAACAATAGAAACAATCAAACCAAATTCATAATTACTAATACTACCTCTATCAGAAACCGTTTTGGCGCTCCAATTAGATTTAGCGCCCTTCATCCTGGTCAAATGGTTAGAATCACTCATGCAAATTTCCAAACGGCTAGTATTCCACCACAAACAACAGCATTTCATATTCAACTGATATAATATTGGCTCTGGGGCTTCTGCCCCAGTATATCCCAGATAATAAAAGTAATGTAATTATTTCTCAGCAGGATTGGGGTAATACTCAGAAATAAAGTCCACGATTTCATAATTTTCAAAATAGCTTTTAGTCATGCTGATTCCGGCTCCCTTTAAAATACTATTCTGTTTCAAGGTTGACATCCGTATATCCAGCTCGTCATGAAATACTTTAGGCAGGTATTCCTCCATAAATCCTCTGAGCTTTTGTAAGAATTTCTGACTATGAATAATTTCATCTCCGAGTATAATCACATCAGGATTGAGCACAAAAATCAACCCGGTAATACCATAGGCCAGATAACGCGCCTGACGGTTGACAGCCCAGACTGCCAGCTCATCATCACGCTCATAACATTCATATATTTCCTCAAATTTTGAGTTTTCCGTGAGTATTGTGTCCGGATACTCATACAAGCGCTCTTTGATGCTTTCCCGCAGCGCCAGCGGCGATGCATAATCTTCAAAAATACTGTGATAGCCTCTTTTTACACTGTCCCCCCCATAAGCCATCGCATTGCAGTTAATACCCATGTGTCCAACTTCTCCGGCCACTCCATTCTTGCCGCGGAACAGTTCTCCATTGATAACGATACCACCGCCAAAACCGATTCCACAGACAATATTGAGTATGGAATTGATTTGTTCATCGGCTATGATCAACTCCTTCCATTCTGCCAGAGCACTCATATTGGCATCATGATCCACAATCACCCGATGACCTGGGAAACGTTTTTCCATCTCTTTTTGAATATCAATAACAGCCAGTTCCGGAAAGCAGTCTGCATACACATACTGTGAATAATTGGTGCTCTTACCGCTGAAAACCCAGCCCAGCGTCGCTATCGCTATCCCCAGAATTTTCTTATTATTCTTTTGACAGAAGGCTAATAATCGCTTTGTATGCTTTTCCAGTTCAGCCAGGATAATCTGTCCGTCACCATTCGTAATACAGCCTACTTTCTGATACTCTTCCAGTTTACCATGAATATTGCAGACTGCTGCCTGCACTTCATTCTGATAGACCCGCAGCGTAATTGTCACCACCTCGTCCATCTTAAGAGAAAGCCCGGCTGTTCTCCTCCCGTTACTTGCTTCTATCGCACCGATCTCTTCAACCACACCGCGATTAATAAAATCCCGGGTAATGTTCGTAATCGTCGCTTTATTAAGTTCTGTGATCCGTGACAAATCGATGCGGGATATCTCCTTTTGTTCTAACATCGTCTGCAAGACAACACAGCGATTCTTTCTTTGAATATCCTGTATATTTCTTCCTAGTTTCATCCTTTTTGCCTCCATACCAAGTCCCTCAAACAATTTCACAATTTCTATTTTAAAGCATATATGCCACTATGTCTATTTCTCATCCTAAAAAGTCCTGATTCAATGTTAAAACAGAGCTGTTACTTTTGTAGATTATCTCCCACTTCCGCAACAGCTCCCTAACGTGCTATATACTATTTCTATTCATTTTTTATAGCATGCAATCCTTTAAGAATACCTTTTTCTTTCTGGCCCATAACAGTACTGTAATTCCGATATATTTGATATAATTTATCATACTTTTTCTTACTGTCTGCATCAAATAAATATACTTTTTCTTTGACTCTGCTCATATTTTCAACAGCTTCCTGATAAGAGTCATATCCGCCTCTTTTTAAGCCTGCTGCCAGGGCGGCATAAATTGCCGAGCCTAACGCAGCAGCCTGATCGCTTGCTGCAATTTTCATATCCACTCCCAGCACATCGGCGTATATCTGCATAAGCATTGGGTTTTTAGACGCAATTCCGCCACTCGCTATGATTTCTTCTATTCGGACTCCGCCCTCTTGATACAGCTCTAATATCTGTCTGGTTCCAAAAGCGGTTGCCTCAATCAGCGCCTGATATATTTGCTCTGGTTTTGTATTTAAAGTCAGCCCGGTAATAGATCCGGTCAGATTCCCGTTGACAAAAGGTGTTTTATTGCCATTCCACCAGTCCAGCACCAAAAGGCCGCTTTCCCCTGCTTTAAGTTTTTCAGCTTTTGAATTTAATAAGGTATAAATATCTGCCCCCTGTTCAGCAGCTTCTTTATAACAGCTCACCGGAACAAGGTTATCAACAAACCAGGCAAACAAATCTCCCACTGCCGCCAGGCCGGATTCCAATGCGTAGTATCCCGGTACAACACCATCCCGGACGCCTCCATATACCCCTTTTTGCGAGTAAGGTTTATCATTTAACGCAAGCATAACACTGGAAGTGCCAAGCACCAGCATCGCCTGCCCTTCATGGCTGACGCCGCTTCCCGGTACTCCTGCATGAGAATCAATAATCGCCGGCGCTACCGGAATTCCTTCTTTTAACCCGAGACGTTCTGCCCATTCATAGGACAACGTACCAACCGCTTCTCCTACACTGCATATCTTCCCGGGCAGCTTCTCTTCTGCAAAGCTTTCCATCCGAGGATTTACCGCAGCAAAAAAATCCCGGTCCGGATACCCTTCTCTCTGGTTCCACCATGCCTTATATCCTGCCATTGAACAGCTTCTGCCGGGTGACCCTGTCAGAACTCTTGTAATCCAGTCACCAGCCTCTAAAATTTCGGAAGCACTGTCATAAACTTGCGGATCTTCCTGCACCATTTCCAGTACTTTAGGAACCATCAATTCTGGTGACACTGTTCCCCCAAACCTTGGGTTATCCTCCTGCCCCAACTCTTTAAGGAGGGTATTAATATGGTCGGCCTGCTTCTGGGCACTATGATGCTTCCATAATTTCACATAAGCGTTTCGCCTGCCGGCAAACTCTTCTTTCATACACAGAGGTACTCCTTTTGCATCTATCGGTAAAACAGTACTTGCTGTAAAATCCACACCTATTCCGATGATATCCTCTTTGTTAATACCGCTGTTCTTCAATAATTTTATTATAACATACTCCAGAACTTCCAGATAGTCATTTGGATGCTCAAGGCACCATTCAGAAGGCAGTATTGTCTTCTTATCGGGAAGATAATTGTCCATTACTCCGTGAGTATACTCTTTTTCCGCACTAAAAATAACTTCTCCATCTCTGCACCGAACTAACACACCACGCCCTGACAATGTTCCATAATCAAGACCAATTGTATATTTATCTTCCATTCTTTCTTCCTTATCATGAAATATTTGCAATTATCTTTTTATAAATACCTTCGCTGTCTAATTCATATTTTTTCAGTAATTCCTTTGCCGGTCCTGATTCACCAAACACATCGTTCATTCCAATCCTTATGACTTTAACCGGTAATTTTTCAGAAAGGACATCACATACCGCGCTTCCCAGACCGCCAATCACTGAATGTTCCTCTGCTGTTATTACCATACCCGTTTTTTGAGCAGAAGATATTAGAAGCTCCTCATCCAGGGGCTTTATGGTATGTATATTAATGACTTCCGCACGAATATTATCTGCTGCCAGTTTTTCGGCTGCCTCAAGACTTGCCGATACGCATCCACCGGTGGCAGCAATCGTCACGTCACTGCCTTCTCTCAGCACTACACCTTTGCCAATCTGAAAATTGTAATCATCCTGTTCATTAATTACAGGGACTTCTCCCCGTCCAAACCGGAGATATACCGGACCTTTATGCTTTATGGCAGCTTCCACTGCTGCCTTCGCCTCGATATCATCAGAGGGTACAATAATGGTCATTCCCGGAATAGTTCTCATTAATGCAATATCTTCATTGCATTGATGGGTGGCACCATCTTCACCCACCGTAATTCCCGCATGAGTGGCACCAATCTTTACATTTAAATGGGGATAAGCAATGGAATTTCTTATCTGTTCAAAATTGCGTCCTGCCACAAACATAGCAAATGAACTAATAAACGGAATCTTTCCGCAAGTAGCCAGTCCGGCTGCAATGCCAGTCATATTGCACTCTGCTATGCCGCAATCAATATGGCGTTCAGGAAACACCTTCTGAAACATTGCCGTCTTGGTAGCACAGGCCAAATCCGCGTCCAGAACAACCAATTGCGGATACTTTTCCCCCAGTTCTGCCAGTGCCCTGCCATAACTCTCTCTCGTTGCAATCTGTCTGAATGTGTTCTTCATACTCTGATCCGCCATCACTTTGCTCCTTCCAATTCATTATCAATTTTTTCCAGTTCAGTCATCGCAGCTTTATACTCCTGGTCATTGGGAGCTTTCCCATGCCATCCCGCCTGATTTTCCATGAAAGATACGCCTTTTCCTTTTATTGTTTTCATAACAATAGCTGTAGGCATCCCTTTCGCCCTCCGTGCCTCCTGCATCGCAGATGCAATCTGACTTATATCATTACCATCTATATTAATCACATGCAGTCCAAAGGCTTCCAGCTTTTTATCAATTGGATAAGGGGAGCATATCTCGCCAATACATCCATCAATTTGCAGATCATTATTATCTATAATAACCACCAGGTTGTCTAATTTACGATGTCCGGCAAACATAAGCGCTTCCCATATCTGCCCCTCCTGAATTTCACCGTCACCGCACAAGCAGTAGGTTCTAAAATCCTTATTGTCCATTTTTGCCGCTAAAGCCATACCAACTGCCGCCGAAAGTCCCTGGCCCAGGGAACCCGTAGAAATATCTACACCGGGAGTTTCCTGCATACATGGATGCCCCTGCAGGCACGCTCCAACATGGCGCAGTGTTGTTAATTCTTCAACCGGAAAGTATCCCCGGTGCGCTAATGCAGAATACAAGCCTGGTGCCGTATGCCCTTTCGATAAAACAAAGCGGTCTCTTTCTTCCATCTCCGGATTTTGCGGATCAATATTCATTTCTGCAAAATAAACATAGGTAAACAAATCTGCCGCCGAAAGTGAGCCGCCCGGATGTCCGCTTCCTGCACTATGCACCGCTGTAAGAATTCCCTTTCGGACTTCGTTGGCTGCTTTTTGCAATTCTGTCATGTTCATCGATTTTCCTCCGTCATCATTTCAATTAATCTGCCATCACTTTAATGACTGATTTTACAATATCCGCTTTATTCTTCACACTTTGATCCATCGCTTCCTGTATTTCGTCAAGGGAAAAGATGTCTGTTACAATCCCTTTTAAGTTGATTTTACCCGAAGCAACCGCCTCAATTGCCATTGGATAAATATGTCGGTAACGGAATACAGTCTTAAATGTAAGCTCTTTATCAATAGCCAGGCCGATGGGCAAAGTTTCCTCGCCAGTGGGTGAATATCCAACTAAAACAATTGTTCCTCCTTTTTTAGTAAAATGAATGGCCTGTCGTGTGGTAATCTCCGAGCCTGCTGTCTCAATCATTAAATCTGCTCCCTGTCCGCCGGTCAATTTCATGATTTCTTCTGGAACATCCTGCTCTTTCCCATTGATTACTGCCGCTGCGCCTAATTCTATAGCTTTTTCAAGCCGCTTTGGCATAATATCAACTACAATTATCTTTGTTACCCCCATTGCCTTAAGTGCCAGCATGGAAACAAAGCCGATACATCCGGCCCCTGTCACAACTGCTGTTTGCCCAGCCTGGGCACCGCCCTGTCTGGCTGCATGGAATCCTACCGCTAACGGTTCAATCAGCGCCGCTTCCATCGTGTCCATATTATCTGGAATTTTAAAGCACAGCTCCGCCGGATGAGTTACATAATCCTGAAACACACCATCTACCGGAGGTGTGGCAAAGAAAATTACATCTGGGCACAAATTATATTTACCCGTTTTACAAAACTCGCATTTGCCGCAAGTTTTTCCTGGTTCGAGAGCCACTTTGTCCCCTATTTTCAGGTTCGTTACCTCTTCTCCAACCGCTGCTACCACGCCTCCTGCTTCGTGTCCAAGAACAAATGGCGGCTTTACAATATTCTCGCCAATTCCTCCTGCTTCATAATAATGAAGGTCGGAACCACATACGCCCACATACTCAATTTTCACCAAGACTTCATCTGCTTTTGGAATCGGAATCTCTCTTTCCGTTAATTCAATCTTCGCTACGCCGGTCATAACCGCAACTCTCATTTTATTTTCCATGATTCCTTACCTTTCCAAGTTTATACTTTTTCTTATTTGCTATGCGGCTGATTTTGCTTTCAGTAATCCCGCCTGCTGAATACAATCTGAGCCTACTGCCAATAGTAAAATAATTCCTTTAATAACCATCTGCATATAAGAACTGACGTCCATAAGGATCATACCATTGCTCAAAACTCCAATAATCAGAACTCCTGCTATTACATTTGAAATTTTTCCCGAGCCTCCATTTACACTGACTCCGCCCAATACAACACATGTGATAACATCAAATTCATATCCCAGTCCCGCATTCGGCTGACCCGTGTTAGCCCGTGACAGCATAACAATGCCCGCAATTCCGGCAAATAGCCCTGACAATGCGTATACGAGATATTTCACTCTTTTTATATTAATACCTGATAAGGCTGCTGCTTCTTCATTCCCCCCCAAAGCATAAAAATACCGTCCAAAATATGTTTTCGTAAGAATGAATGCTCCCACTGCAAAGCAAACTATCATAATAACAATTGGAATCGGAACCACTCCTATATAGCCCTGTCCAATTTTCAAAAATGATGTGTCAAAGCGGGAAATCGGACGGCCATTACAAATGATATATGCTAAACCGGCGAAAATTGTCTGAGAAGCAAATGTTACAATCAAAGGAGGCATTTTAATCTCTGCAATAATCCACCCATTTGCAAACCCAATCAGAGTACTGATAATTAATGCACTAATAATTGCCAATGCTGGATTCCAGTTCATATTTACCATAAAATATGCTGCCGCAATATTCACAAATGAAATTAACGAACCTATTGATAAATCAATACCACCCAGAAGAATTACATAGGTCATCCCCACAGAGGCAATACCATAAATAGATACCTGTTTTACCACATTTAAAAGGTTATTCGCCGTCATGAAATTGCCATTCATTATCGTAAAGAAAATAACCATTATTATCAGAAAGGCATAAATTGCTCTGCTTCTTATTATATCGATCGCTTTATTCATAAATTCAATCCTTCCTCTCCATTGATGCTAAGCGCATAATTGTTTCTTGATCATATTCATCTTTTTTCAGTTCTCCTGTTATACACCCTTCAGAAAGGATTAAAATTCTATCAGACATTCCCATCAGCTCTTCCATTTCCGAAGATATCATCAGAACAGCTTTGCCCTGTTCTACCAAACTATTTATAAGCATATAAATTTCCTGCTTTGCACCTACATCAATCCCCCTTGTTGGTTCATCGAATATCAATAAGTCTACATCTGCAGCCAGCCACTTGGCTAATATCACTTTTTGCTGATTTCCGCCGCTTAAGTTTTTTACAAGTTGATTTAAGTGAGGAGTTTTAATGGATATCTCATTCTTATATTTATCTGCAATTTCATACTCTTTCTTTATATCTATGACACTCATTTTTGATATCCGAGGATAAATAGGCATATTAATATTATTTTGAATGCTAAGCCCTAATAATGCACCTTTTGCTTTCCTGTCCTCTGGTACTAATCCGATTCCATAATTGATTGCCTCTTTGGGATTGCGCGGAGATATTTCTTTTCCATTAAATATAAACGTTCCCGAGGTCTTTTTTTCCATCCCGAAAATCAGTTCTGAAAGTTCTGTCCGGCCTGCTCCTACCAATCCCCCAAGTCCCAGGACCTCACCTTTATGCAGTTTAAAAGAAATATTCCGGTCTCCATTTCCACAGACATCTATTGCCTCAAGCACCACTTCGTCTTTAATACACTTTGAGCTTCTCTGCGGATAAATCTCTGTCAATTCACGCCCCACCATGTATTTTACCAGCTCATCTTTATTGGTTTCTTTTGTATTTAAGGTAGCCACATACTGCCCGTCCCTCAGAATCGTTACCTGGTCAGACAGCCGGAAAATTTCATCCAACCTGTGAGATATGTAAATAATTGTTACACCATTTTCTTTCAGCTGGTCAACAATTGTAAACATACTTTCTACTTCTGCGTTAGTTAATGGCGCTGATGGTTCATCCATAATCAGAATCTGAGCATTTTGAGAAACTGCTTTTGCAATTTCTACCATCTGCTGATACCCTACACTTAATTTTTTTACTAAAGTATGGGGATTAATATTTATATGCAGAGAGTCCAGGATTTTCTTTGATTCTCTCTCCATTGCTTTTTGGTCCACAACAATTCCTTTCCGAATTGCCCTTCCAAGAAAAATGTTCTCAGCAACCGATAAATCTCCAACCAGGTTGAACTCCTGGTAAATGACACCTACACCGTTTTGCTCGGAAAGCTTCGGTGTCATACTCCGGAACACTTCTCCATTAATAACAATTTCCCCTTCTGATGGTTCAATTGCACCACTGCAGGTTTTTATAAGTGTTGATTTACCAGCTCCATTTTCTCCTACTAAAGCATGGACTTCTCCTCTGCGTATCTGAAGTGATACATCCTTTAATGCAACAACGCCGGGATAAAATTTAGATATGTGCTTCATTTCCAGTATATTGTCAATCGCATTCATATTCTGTCCCTTTCTGGTTATTATCGAAAAGATGCGCACTAAGACAGTGCAAAGCGCGCATCTTCATTTCTATTTTTCTTTCTTATAAATATGTATGATTACTTTCCAACCATTTCTTTTAAATTATCAACGTTTACCGGAATAAGGTCTCTATAAACATTTTGATCCATTTCTTCGCCGTTTGCTAATCTGATTGCAATATCATATACTGTTTCACCACACACTGTTGGATTTCCTGTAATTGCAACACATACACGGTTAAATTCTCCATTTTCCATGGATGCTACCGTTTCATCCGTTAAATCTGTTGAAAAGATTCCCACATTATCAGGTACTTCGCTTCCATAAAGCCCCTTAAACGCTTCGTTTGCTCCAGCAGCTCCGCCACCGCCGATACAGCATACAACTTTTACATTTGGAGATGCCTGTAAAATAGTTTCCATAGCATTAAGTCCCTCTGTGGGATCAATCGCCGGCTGATTGGCAACAACCTTTGCATTCGGCGCGGATTTTTTTAATGCATCCAAAATACCATTTTCTCTTTCCAAAAGAATGGGCGTCTGAGGATACCCTAAAACTGCCACTTCACATTCTTCATCACTAAACTTTTCATTGATAAACTCAGCTGCCTGTTCTCCAATTGCATAACCTAAATCATAGTTTTTGATAATCCAGTTCACATCTGTATTTTCCATTTCTTCATCCCATGCGATTACCTTAATTCCGGCATCCCGGGCTTTTTGGCATGCGGCTTCTATTGCATCCGGGTCAACAGGATTAACTACGATAATGTCACAATCAGAGGTTATAAAGTTTTCAATCTGATTAATTTGTGTATTGGCATTCTCATTACTTTCTACAACAACCACAGAGTTTCCGTCTTCTTCTGCTGCTTTCTGGATTGCGTCCATCTGCTGTGCCCACACCTGGTTGCCAAGAGTTTGTATCGCCAGTCCGATTTTCACGCCGCTTTCTGCGTCTCCTTCACTTTCTCCATTTTGTTCTGTTTTTGCATCGGAAGGTTCTTCCTTTGAACTGCCTCCCTGTCCGCAGCCTGCCATTGCGACTGCCATAGCCATTGTCAACAACATTGCCAGCACTTTCTTTTTCATACCATTACCTCCTAAATTTTCATTTTTTCTTTATGTTGACAGCCTTTGCTGTAACATACTGCCAGGTTGTTAATCCAGATTCCCATTTGGAAGAATCACAAATTTTCCTTTTGCCCGTTTTTGGGCATCCCCTAATACTTCCGCCACTCCTTCTAAGGGTTCAAAGCCTCCCAGCATAGATGTGACATCAATCCGGTGTGTGTTAATGAGTTCTACGGCCCGCGCCATCGTATAAGGGCTGCAGTAAGACCCGCACACTGTAATTTCTTTTTGAAATACTGTATAAGTCTTCAAATCCATAGCCGCATCAAGAGCCGTAACTGCAAACAACACAACTGTTCCCTGTTTATCAACGATTTCAATTGCTTCTTCTGATGTGCTTCTCAGTCCACAGCACTCAATCGCCACTCTAATATGTACCATCTTATTTTTTTGCAATACTTCTTTTACTTTTTGCTCAAGTGGATTGATTACTACATCCGCACCCAGTTTAAGGGCCATTTCTCTGCGTTCATCTACCGGCTCTATCAATGCAACTTTCGAGGCTCCTTTTAACTTTGCCAGTTGAAGCATCAGCAGACCAATCATTCCGCCGCCGTAGATAGCAACGTTGTCACCTGGCTTAATATTGCTGCGGTCAATACCATTAATGCAGCATGCCAGAGGTTCTGCCATCGCACCTTCGATATATGTAGTATTATTTTCCAGATGATGAATCAGTCTGCTCTTAACCTTGCAATACTGAGAAAACCCACCATCTACATTCGTCCCGATGGCCCTCATGTGGTCACAATGGCTCATCATCCCCGATGCACAATAGAAGCATTCTCCACAATTATCTGCAGGGTCAACACAAACCCTGTCTCCCACTTTACAATTCGTTACCGCACTTCCTGTTTTTGTAATAATTCCAGAAAACTCATGCCCCTGTACCTGTGGTGGAATTGTTGTTGTAGAGCCTTGGTCGCCTTCATAAATATGAAGGTCCGACCCACATACTCCACAGGCCATAACCTGAATCAAAACTTCTTCAGCTTCTAATTCTGGAATTTCACGTTCAACTACGCGAATATCATGTCTTCCATAAAATACTGCACTTTTCATAGTTGTTCTCCTCTGCTCTTGCTTATATCTTTTTGAAGTTGGTAATAAATTTATATAATTAACTTTTTTCGTTTTTAATATTAGCACATGAATCTTTTTCCGTCAATATCATTTTGTTTATTTTATATATTTTTTTCCACTTGTTATATCTATGGTTTGTTAATATTTTATCTTATTATTCATCAAAAGTCCTTATCATTCCTATAAAACCTATATTTTTTCAATATTTTCGCTTAAAACAGAATATATGTTAAACTTTTCCATTTTCAGAGTTATATCCAATTATTTGTTTACGCTAAAAACCATTATAAACAAAAAGGAAAACACGGTATCTCCATGTTTTCCTTTATAAACCATATTCCTAAAAATACTTTTACCTTTTTGCAATACTTATACTGTCTAAACTTTTATACATCCATTCTTATTTGTGCAGCATCTTTGGTTAAATAGTTATACTTTTTTATTATCACGTCATCCTCTATACCATTATTTCCGGTTTTACTTTTTCGTCATATTCTTCCCCTGTCATGTAGCCCAGTGCTATTACAGAATCTCGTAATGTTGTGCTTTCTTTAAACGCTTTCTTTGCAGCAGCTGCCGCTTTCTCATAACCGATTTCCGGTGTCAGGCAAGTAACTAACATTAATGAACGTTTCAAATTATCGTTCATTTTTCCACAATTTGCTTCAAGACCATTCAGACAATGTTTCTCAAAGGAATAGATTCCATCTGACAACAGCCGTATTGACTGAAGCATATTATATGCCAGTACAGGCATAAATACATTTAACTGAAAATTCCCTTGTGATGCAGCAAAACCTACCGCCGCATCATTTCCCATCACCTGCACAGCAATCATTGTAATTGCCTCACACTGAGTAGGATTCACTTTTCCAGGCATAATCGAGCTTCCAGGTTCATTTTCCGGAATACGAATCTCATTTATTCCGCATCGCGGTCCACTTGCCAGCCACCGGATATCATTTGCAATTTTCATAAGATTTGCCGCAAGAGCCTTTAGAGCACCATGCACAAAAACATATGCATCCTTGGAAGTCAGTGCATGGAACTTATTTTCCGCAGGAAAGAAAGATTCACCTGTAACTTCTGAGATTACACGAGTACAATCTTTATCAAACCCCTCCGGGCAATTCAGGCCTGTACCGACTGCCGTTCCTCCTATTGCCAAATACCGTAAATGCTGCACTGCTTTCTGAATCATTATTCTATTCTCTTCCAGCATGCCTCTCCAGCCACTGATTTCCTGCGAAAAACGGATTGGTACTGCATCCTGAAGATGAGTCCGGCCAATCTTTATAACATCTTGATTTTCTTTTTCCAGCCGTCTCAGCGTATCAATCATGTTGTTTGCTGCAGGAATCAACCGCTCTTGAATTTCCATTACTGCCGCAATATTCATCGCCGTAGGAAATGTATCATTAGAACTCTGTGACATATTGATATGGTCATTTGGATGCAGGTTCAGGTTCTGATAATTCCGATTTGCTATATGCGCAACCACTTCGTTAACATTCATATTACTCTGAGTCCCGCTTCCTGTTTGCCAAACTTTCAACGGAAACTCCTCGGTATACTTTCCTTCCGCAATCTCCTTGCAGACTTCCAAAATAGCAGTCTTTTGTTCCTCCGTCAGCTTTTTCCGGTCATAATTTACTTCCGCCGCTGCACTTTTTAATATGACAAGCGCTTTTATAATTTCTTCCGGCATACATTCATTCCCAATTGCAAAATTTTGATAACTGCGTTGTGTCTGCGCTCCCCAGCAATGATTTGCCGGGACCTTTATTTCTCCTATTGTGTCATGTTCTATCCGGTACTCCATTTTTCTCCCTCCTGTCATATAAACTATCTTGCATTTTTCAAAAACAGCTCTTTACCAGAAATTTCCGTATCTGCGGTTATACAAAGCAAAATTTGTTTCACACAACATTCCTTTCTTGCAAAGGCCCTGTATTCCGGGACGTAGCACAATCGGTTTTTCTGTCGTTTTATAATACCACAGTTATACCACACATTTCTATAAATATGACGAAAACCAAAGTCCAGAATTTTTTATAGCCAAACCGGGAGCACTTAGATTTTTTAGGAGTTCAGAGTTCAATGGTATCATTTACCTAACAATTCTTTTTCTATTCTCTCTCTCGCTTCCGGTGCTTGTCTATCCATTTTCTCAGGAAAACCAAAGTACGATACGCAAGCTATTGATTCTCCACCTATTCTAAAGTCACGGTTAGCAAAATCCATATCTCGCAGAGTACTGAATATCTCTGCAAAATTCACATCCCCTTCACCCATTGCAAGATGCTGGTGAACTGTAACGTCAGCACTGCCACGATTATTTAACCACGGCGGATTTACGATATAACGGCAATCCATTTCCTGGTTAAACGTATCTGCAAATAATACATGAGACAAATCCTCGCCAGCATATTCCAGCATATTACGAACATCTCCTTTCCCTGTATCATAGAAGAATCCATGCGCACTGGCATATACATATTTTAAATAGTCTGAGCGGAATGATTTTACCATATCACAACATTCATTATTTAGCTCACAAAAATCATAAGGATGAGATTGCACTTCCACACGAATTTCCTCGCGCTCAATAATTGGCAAAAGTTCTTCCACCGAACGGAACCACATACCGTTACTGATTTCTTGCTGATTTGGATCACCTGCAAGCTCTGTGTTGATGACCCGAACCCCTAAATCTACCGCAATCTCTATCAGCCTCTTCCAATTTTTAACTGCAAATCTCCTTTGCTCTTCAGTTGGTCCTGACCAGCGATAAACACAAATCAAAGACGATATTTCCACACCTGTTTCTTTTAACGCTTTTCGATATTCCTGCTCACACTCTCTAGAAAAGAGCGGATGTTTGTAAAATGGGTTAATCCTTGGATGGGGCGATTGTTCAATGTATTTATATCCCCAATCAGCTACCTGATGAACCATCCGGTTAATATCCATTTGTTTAGTTAATACATCAACATCAAATGCTATTTTCATACGAACGCCCCCTTCTTTATTTCTTCACGGCATTTTTACGCATATCTATAATAACTGCTCCGATAATGATTGCTCCCTCAACAATTTCTTGCCAATAAGCATCTAATCCCAGTAAAGTCATACCATTGCGCAAAACACCTAATACTAATGCACCTACAACAGCGCCCCAAATAGTTCCAATTCCGCCGGACTGGCTAGTTCCACCTATAGTTGTGGCTGCAATAGCAGTTAGTTCATAACCTTTGGCAGCCCCAGGATGCACACTCTGAACTCGGCCCGCAAATACAACTGCAGCAACACCACACATAATTCCACAAAAAGCAAACACACTGATTATAGCCTTACTAATATTAATTCCAGAAACTTCAGCCGCATTAATATTTCCACCTATAGCATATGCATCAGTTCCAAAACGGGTATGGTTTAGTAAAATAAACGTAACTATAATACAGATAATGTATATGATTACCGGAACTGGAAATCCTCCCACTGTACCGCCCAATTTTATTAAAGCCGGTTGAAAGTTTGTTAGTGGTTTGCCTCCCGAATAAATCAAACAAGCCCCTCGCACAATTGTAGTCATTCCTAATGTTGCAATAAAAGCCGGAATACCTGTTTTTGCTACCAGAAACCCACTAAAACCACAACAGAGCATGCCTACCAGCAAACATGCAATAATAGGAACAATAATTGGCAATTGAGGTAAACCTTCAAACATCTTATCTCCAGCAGTTGCAATCTGAGACAAACTTGCCAGAACCAAGCCGGAAAATGCTACAATCGACCCTAATGATAGGTCAATTCCTTTCGCAATGATTACTGGGGTTACCCCCAATGCCATGATCCCAAAGATACAACTTTGCGTTAATACGTTTAATAAATTACTGCGTGATAAAAATTGTGGTTTGATGATACTGATAAGAATTACCATGATGACTAAAACAAATACAATTCCATATGTGGAAAGTACTTCTTTTAGATTTAAGCGTTTTACACTACTTTCTTTTACCTCTTGCATTTCTTCTCCCCCTATTTAATACTTCTTTTTCTCATCTGTTAAATAGTCATCCCGAATTCCTGACGCATATTGCATCAGTAATTCCTGATTAATATATTCATCGTTTTTCAGAAATCCCGTTACCTTTCCTTCATGCATAATCATAATACGGTCACTCATTCCCATAACTTCTGGTAACTCGGAGGAAATCATAATTACACATTTCCCTTCACCGGCAAGTTTCGAAATCAGCTTGTGGATTTCTGCTTTGGCACCAACATCAATCCCCCGGGTTGGTTCATCAAGCATAATTATATCCGGCTTCGTTAATAGCCACCTCGCTATCAGTACTTTCTGTTGATTTCCACCACTTAGATACTGAATCCATTGACCGGTTGATGGTGTCTTTATTTCCAACTTATCGATATATTCCTGACAATCTTTTAATATAGCTTTTTTCTTAATAAACCCAAGCTTATTTATGTATCCCTTTATGTTCGCAATACTAGTATTGAATTTAATATCAAGAATAGGGAAAATCCCATTTTGGCGTCGTTCTTCTGTCAACAAAGCAATTCCTGCTGCAATTGCTTCCTCGCTGTTTTTAATTTCGACTGGTTTACCGCCAATTCTAATCTCTCCTCCGACTTTAGACCTTATTCCGAATATTGTCTCGATTACTTCAGTTCTCCCTGCACCTACCAAACCTGCTATACCCAATATCTCACCACGCCGAACATTAAAAGTAACATTCTTAAAATAGTGACTGTGGCTTAAATTTTTCACTTCCAGATATGGTTCTCCAATGTCGCACGGAATTTTGGGGAACATATTTGAAACTTCCCGGCCAACCATCATTTGAATCATTTTCTCCATTGCTAACTTACCGCTCTCTTCTGTCCCAATATAGGCACCATCGCGAAAAACCGAAATGACATCACATATTTCGAAAATTTCATCTAGTTTATGAGAAATATAAATTATGCTTTTTCCTTCTCCTTTTAATTTCCTCATGATGCTAAACAAATGATCGACTTCCCTATTTGTAAGTGCCGAGGTAGGTTCGTCCATAATAATCAGTTTAGCATTGCAGGATATTGCACGGGCAATTTCAACCATCTGCATTTGAGCAACGGTTAAATCCTTCATCAAGGTTCTTGGGTCTGCATCTAACTCAACTGCCTCTAACCATTGCTTACTCTCCTCATTCATTTTTTTCCAAGCAATATTACCTGCTTTATTTTTGGGTTCTCGTCCTAAAAACATATTACAAGCAATAGAACGGTGTAATACTGGACTCAATTCTTGATGAATCATAGCTACACCAAATTCAAGCGCTTCTTTTACATTATAATTTTCACGTTCTTGACCATCAAAAACGATTTTCCCTGATGTAGGTTTATATATCCCCATCAGACATTTCATAATAGTAGATTTTCCTGCTCCATTTTCTCCAACCAGAGCATGTATTTCACCTGGTTTAACTTTCAATTGAACGCCTTTTAAAGCTTGAACACCAGGGAATTTTTTTGTTATATCCCGCATTTCTAATAGATATTCCGGAGACATCTTCTTCCTCCTCTTTTACTTATCGTATGAGGATGGGTTTAAATAACCCATCCTTTGCATACGGTTAGTTTTTATTTACATGAATTCATCCACGTTTTCCGGGGTAATCAAGATAAATGGTACCCATTTAACTTGTTCAGCTACAGTTTCTCCGGTAACAACTGTTTTCGCTATTTCCATCGCTCCTTGAGCTTGACCGGTTGCATCTTGATATACACTTCCGGCCAAAGTACCCTCTTTAATTGCTTCTAAGGCAGCCGTTGTTCCGTCTATTCCAATAACCTTAGTATCTGTTAATCCATTTGCCTGCAGTGCATTTACAACACCCAATGCCATTTCGTCATTATTTGCAAATACAGCCTGAATATCATTATTATAGGTGGTAAGCCAGTTCTCCATAACGTTCATTGCTTCATCTTTCTGCCAATCAGCCGGCTGTTTCGCCAATATCTCTATATCCGGATACAGTTCACTCAACTTATCCTCCACACCTTCCGTTCTTTGAACCGCTCCTTCGTGAACCAGACTTCCTTGAAGTACACAAGCATTTCCTTCCCCCCCTAAAAGTTCACCAATATACTCTGCTTGTAATTCGCCAGCCTCTTTTTCAATAGAACCTACATAATATACACCCTCCGGCACATCACCGTCCGGATAAGGATTTGTATTTACGTAAACCAAAGGAATTCCCGCTTCCTGGGCCGCTGCTGTAATCGGTGCTGCAGAGCTTGTATCAATAATCAAAACTAAAATAGCATCTACTCCTTGAGTAATAAAGTCTTTAACTTGATCTTGCTGTTTCACTACATCGTTTTGCGCATCAACCACATTGAGTGTAATCTCATTGTTATCAGCATATTCTTGAGCAGCTTCAATCAAATATGTCTGGAATGTATCATTAACATCTTTGCAGGCATAACCAATGGTTATTCCCTCTTTTTCAGTGGTATCACTACTATTACCACTACTTTCACCACCACAACCAATAATTGCAAATGTTACAATTATGACCATCAGTAAACTAAGTATTCTCTTTTTCATATAAATCCCCTTTAACCTTTCTTGCAAACAGCAATAAATTTTTTTTACTTGTAATCAATCCAAATTCCGCCATCGTCAGCTGAGCGAACACAATTTTCAACCCAACGTACACCTTCCATTCCGGCTTTAACATCCGGATACCAGAAATCAGTCTCTTGTTTATTATCCTTTGCTACCATTGCCATGGCAAAACGGCGATATAGATTTGCCCATGCTTCAAAAAGACCTTCCGGGTGACCAGCACCAATGCGATCTTCTGCTATCGCTTGAGGGGCTAAATAACCCATTCCTCGTTCTAATACTTGAGCAGGTTTATTTTGAACTTCATAGCGCAATTGGTTCGGGTGCTCATCCCACCACTCTAAGCTTGCCTTTTCGCCAATAATTCTAATTTTTTGCCCATGCATAGAACCAGCATCCACGGCACAGGACCATACGGTTCCTACCGCACCGGTGTCATATTCCATTATTGTATATGCATTATCTTCTAATGGTGCTCTAGACTTAACAAAACTTTGACGGCTACACATCAAACGCTTAATCTTTAAATTGGGGGCGATTACTTCGGACAAATATAACGGATGTGTTCCAATATCTCCTAATACATAGCTCGGTCCAGCTATTTTGGGATCTACACGCCACTTCGTACTAGCTGTATTTGCTTCTACCGCAACATTATGAAAGCCATGAGCAAACTGCATATTAATGATTCGAATCTCGCCCAAAGCTCCATCTGCAACCATTTCTCTTGCCTGCTCAATCATTTGATGCCCCGAATAACCGTATGTAATCCCTATAACTTTGTTATTCTTGTCTGCCAGTGCCGCCAGCTCCTCTGCTTCTGTTGAAGTAAAACATAACGGTTTTTCACAAACCACATGAAGTCCGGCTTCTAACGCAGCCTTACATATCTCATAATGTGTCCCATTAGGAGTCGCAATCGACACGGCCTGGATTCCGTCAGGACGTTTTACATCTTCGGCAAACATTGTCTTATAATCCGGATAACACCTGTCTGAATCCACATGCATTTGTACACCAAACTCTTTCCCTTTCTGAGGATCAACATCAAAGGCTCCTGCTAATAGCTCAAAATTGAAGTCCCGCAAGGCTGCTGAGCGATGTATATATCCAATTTGACTGCCATAGCCACCTCCGACCATAGCCCATCTTAATGGTTTTTCAATTACTTTATTTCCGAAAATCATTTTTTTACCTCCACCTCAATAGCCAATGCTGCGTAAATAATTCAGGCTTTTTTTAACATCCTGTAAGCTTGTATCAGCATTACGTGGATCTCTTTCCTGCTCAATAGTTATATACCCACTGTAGCTATTTTTTTCTAACAAATCTAAAATTTCTTTATACGGTATAATGCCTTCACCGATTGGACACATCACACCATTCCCACAAGCATCAAAAAATTTGATGTGCTGCTTCATAGTATCTTCATAGATTCTTGTATCAATATCTTTAAAATGTAGATATTCACATCGCTCTTTATACTTTTCTAACCATACTAAAGGATCCATTTTCGAGTAATATAAGTGACCAGTATCTAAACAAAGACCAGCCAAGTCGCTCGGAATATCCATAGCAATCTGATCAATTTCATCAGCAAACTCAATATATCCTCCAGCATGTGGATGGATGACAGAACGAACACCATATTCTTCAAGTGCAATCTTAGCCAAACCTTTAATATGACTAACCATCTCTTTCCACTCCATTTCAGAAAGACGATGTGCTTTATCAGGATGCCCAGCTGCATAATCCCTTTCTTCATGCCCCCAGTCAATAATTACAAGATATGGAGCCGAATATACCTGCCCATCCTCCTTAGGCGGCTTGGGAAGTTTTGTTATCAACGAGCAAATATCATGGACTTGCTTCTGTAAATTTGCATAATTACTTTCACTAACCAAATCATCAAAAATTGTCCCCGCTACAATAAATAACTTATTCTTTTCCAGCTCAGCCTGAACCACCTCAATATCAATCGGAATATATCCATATGGTCCCAGCTCAATTCCGTGATATCCTGCCTCACTGGCTTCTTCTAGTACTTTTTGCCATGGAGGCAAATAGGGATTATTGGGATCATCAACCCCCCAGCAACATGGAGCACCGGTAATTTTCATTGCCATTGCTTCTCCCTCCTGTTATACATATTGTTGTAATAAACGCCTTGCAAGTTCGATTTATTAGGTATATTATACCAAGTGTAGCTCTTTTTCACCTTTCAATTCTTGTGTATTTTTTTCCATACAAACAAGCCAACCTATACGTTTTGTACATAATGCCTTTTTCCAAAAGTATATATTCTTGCTTTTCGTTATTAATTTGTCATTCTTAATACTTGTCTGACAACTCTCTCTGATATAAAATAATAACTAACACTTAACATATGGAGGATATCTTATGATTCAAATATTTAATCAAAATGCGTTCTCTTCTACCTTTCCTGACGATAACATACCGCAACTAGTATATTCCTGTAAGGTCGAAGCCCATCATAATGATTTACCACGAGTGCTACATATGCATCCTGATAAGTTAGAAATTGTATTTATCGTAGCCGGAAAAGGTATTCATCTAATTGGTGACCAAAAATACTATACAAAAAAGGGAGATTTACTAATTTACAATCAAGGCGTTCTACATGATGAAAACAGCTTTCCCGATGAAAGCCTTGATGTTTATTGTGTTGCGATTAAGAATTTACATCTTAAGAATCTGCCGTCTAACCATTTAACGGCTTTAGATAAAGAAGCAGTTTTTGCCACTGGCGATCTGTATGATAGTTTTCACCATCTTTTTGAAATGATTCATCAAACAACTATTGCCCAGTCTCCTGCTAATGGTGAAATAAATAATTATTTGATACGTATTCTACTGTTGAAAATCATAGCTCTTACGGAAGATATTCCATTATTGGAAGAGAGCGAAGATATTATTTTAGGTCGTAAGATAAAAAACTATATTGATACTTACTATATGGAGGAAAACATTAATCTTGGCAGCATAGCCGAAGCAAATCACTTAAGTCAATACTATATCGCTCATATTTTCAAAAAAATGACCGGGATTTCTCCTATGCAATATGTTATAAAACGCCGAATAGGTGAAGCACAGTCACTACTTATCAATACTTCATTGCCTGTCACGGAAATTGCTTTAATGGTTGGTTACAAAAACTCTAATCATTTTCATTCTGCCTTTTCTAAAATTGTCGGAACAACTCCTGGCGGATACCGCAAATACTGGATTGCAGCCTACAAACACGAGCTTTAATATCATATTTACTATATAGAATTTCATTTTTCCTTTTCTAAAAATGAATGCAAAAAGGCACCTTCAGATTTTCTTTCTGATGTGCCCTACTGCGTAAATATTGTTTATTCAATTTTTTGATATATATGTGGATCTGCTATAAAACATCAAATTCTCTCAGCCCCCCCCTCTGTTTACAAGGGGTTAGAAACTTCCAAAGTCTGGTGTTCCAATAAGATCATAAGGTGTTACCTGATATACATAGTAATTCAGCCAGTTGGTATATAAAATATTCGCATGTGCACGCCAAATTAAGTCTGGTTTATTCTCAGGGTTATCATCCGAGTAATAATTAACCGGAACCTTTATATCCAACCCCTTTCCTGTGTCTCTCTTATACTCTGAATCCAGTGTTACTCTGTCATATTCCGGATGGCCCATGACAAAGACTTGTCTTCCCTCTTTTGCCATGCACAGAAAAACACCCGCCTCCGGGGAATCTGCCAGTATCGTGATTCTCTCATCCTTCTGCAGAAGTTCCCTGGGCACTGTAGTATGCCTGGAATGGGGAGCATAAAAAACATCATCGAACCCTCTGACAAGCGGAATCTTACGGTTTTCCACTTTGTGGCGGAATATACCGAACATTTTTTCCGGGAGCTGCTCCTTGTTAATTCCATAATGATAATACAAACCTGCCTGTGCCCCCCAGCAGAGATGCAGAGTAGAAGTAACATTTGTTGTAGTCCACTCCATAATTTCTTTCAGTTCATCCCAATAATCTACATCTTCAAAAGGCATCTGTTCAATTGGCGCCCCTGTAATAATAAAACCGTCAAACTTCCGGTTTTTAATGCTTTCAAATGTCTCATAAAATTTTAAAATATGGCTGGTAGATGTATTTTTAGACACATGGCTGCTGACCCGCACAAAGGTCACATCTACCTGCAAAGGTGTGTTGGACAGTGAACGAAGAATCTGAAGTTCCGTAGCCTCCTTGAGAGGCATCAGATTTAAAAGTCCGATACTGATAGGACGGATATCCTGATGGGTGGCACGGTATTCATCCATCACAAATATATTCTCCTGTTCCAATATTTCTTTTACCGGTAAATCATTCTGTACTCTTATTGGCATTTTCATTCCCCTTTTCTTTTATAAGATTTTTTTCCTCTGAATACACATATGCCCCGCCGGAATCCACATAGCTTGTCACCCCGTAAGCTGTAGTATCGACAGGCAGTTTTTTCTTCTCCAGCATGTGATTAATCAGCATGTTAATAATATAATAAATGACTGCAAATGTAGGCACACCCAATATCATCCCAATAATTCCGAACAGGCCTCCTCCCAACAGAATGGCAAATATCACCCAAAACGCAGAAAGCCCTGTAGTGTCCCCCAAAATCTTTGGTCCCAGTATATTCCCATCGAACTGCTGCAGCACAAAAATAAATATAATGAAATAAATCCCCATCTTTGGGTCCGTCAGCAAAATCAGAATGGCACTTGGTATAGCACCGATGTAAGGTCCAAAGAAAGGAATTACATTCGTTACACCTACTATCACGCTGACCAGCATAGTATACGGCATCTTCAGCAGCGAGAGACCAACAAAACACAGGATGCCTATAATAACGGAATCTATAATCTTCCCTATAATAAATCCCCCGAACATCTCATTGCTCTTAACTGTCAGATGGAGAATCATATTGGCCTGTGACGGCCGGAAAATTGCATATACAATCTTTTTACATTGGCTTGCAAACTTTTCCTTACTAAACAATACATAGATGGATACGATAATACCAATAACAGCATTCAGCAGTTCACTGACAATGTTAATGACCCCAACTGTGAGATTAGACATCACAACATTAATCCGGCCGAGCAAGTCGCTGCGCATCCAGGTCTGTATATATTCCGTACCCTCTTTTAATATATTAGTTAAGAGCAGGCTTAAAGTCGTATTCTGAGAATTCATTTCGGCAATTCGGCCTGCCAGCAGGTTCAACTGGCTTGGCACAGTAATTACCATGCTTCTGATGCTTCCGTATAACTCCGGAATCATCATATTAAACAAAGCCACTATCACAAAAAGAAGTATTACAATGGCTGTAAAAATACCCGTACCTCTGGCCATTCCATGTACTTTCCTCTGACTGGAAATTTTCTTTTCCAAAACCGGCTTCAAACGCGATTCTACAAACTTAACAATGGGATTCAGAAGATATGCAATAGCCAGTCCGTAAACAATCGGTTTCAGAACCCGGAACAGTTCTTTTATGATGCCTGAAAGAACAGGAAGTTTAAGCAGCGCAAAATAAAAAAGAATGCAGGCAGCAATTACCACAAAAATAGTCATTCCTCTGCTGAATTTCTGTCTTAATTTTGACGGTCCATAATTTCCAAAAGATGGCCTGTTGGTATAATATCCTGTATTTTCTTCCTTCTTCACTTTATCCTGTGTCTTATCATTCATTCACTATACAGTTCCTTCCCAATTTTATGCAGATACATTGATTATAACCCGTTTTATGTATGCCCGTCAACCAAAAGTAAAGCAGAGAATGTCGCAACATTCCCTGCTCTCTGCACTTGCTTTATCATACAGTTTCCGCCTGCATGACTACCCTGAGGGTATGCATTATGATATACCCCTGGATATATTTAATCGTTTCAGCTTTTGTATTTAAATGTAGCACATTCTGTTCCTTCACTCTGTTTGGCATTGCTGCCTTCCACACTGATTTTCCCTGCATGACAGGCATAATTATTGTTATACATACATTCTACTGCCTTACAGTCAATGCCGCTGCGGTCAGATGCTCTCCCTGTTATATCACCGTGACTATTAGAATAACCGTTTGCGGAACTATTCATAGAACTTCCTGAATAACTGCTTGATAAACTATTCATGGAACTTCCCGAATAACTGCTTGATGAACTATTCATAGAACTTCCTGAATAACTGTTTGAATAGCCGTTAGTTGTTCTTTCCCGGAAACTGTCACAGCATGTTTCTCTTGCTGTCTTTGCTTCGCTTCCACCTACCTGGATCTTATCAAGATCACATAAAAACTGCTTATTGTGCACACAAGTCTGCACCGTACATTTTAATTCTGGCATGATCATACCTCCTTTTTATAATAAAATCAGTATCATTATGCCCCGGCGGCACCCAGATTATTCTTGTGCTTCTGCTTCGCGGACAGACTTTTCTGCAATTTCTTTTTTAATAAATGTAATAAATTCTTCCAAATTTTTCTGCCCTTCATCTCCGGCAACTCTGCTTCTGACAGATACAAGTCCATCCTCCTCTTCCTTTGCACCAACTACAAGCATGTAAGGAATCTTATGCATCTGCGCTTCACGGATTTTATACCCTATTTTTTCCGCGCGAGTATCAATTTCTGCACGGATACCAGCATCTTTCAATTCCTCAAGGACCTTTTTCCCATATATCATATATTTATCCGAAATAGGTAAAATTTTCACCTGAACCGGTGCCAGCCAAGTTGGAAATGCACCCGCAAAATGTTCAATCAAAATACCAATAAAACGCTCAATGGAGCCAAATGCCACACGGTGAATCATAATCGGTCTGTGTTTTTCCCCGTCTGCTCCTGTATATTCCAGTCCAAAACGAAGAGGAAGCTGAAAATCAAGCTGGATTGTACCGCACTGCCATGTTCTTCCAATAGAATCTTCCAAATGGAAATCGATTTTCGGTCCATAAAATGCTCCGTCACCTTCGTTTACAACATAAGGCAGACCCAAATCATCCAATGCACTGCGCAGTGCATCTATGGCCATATTCCAATCCTCGTCACTTCCCATACTGTTTTCCGGCCTGGTAGAAAGTTCTACATGGTACTTAAACCCAAAAAGACTGTACACTTCATCAATCAATTTTGCAACGCTTTTAATTTCTCCACGAATCTGCTCTGGTGTCAGGAAGATATGAGCATCGTCCTGAGTAAAACAGCGCACACGCATGAGACCATGGAGCTGCCCGGATTTTTCGTGGCGGTGAACCAGACCAAGCTCTCCCATACGCAGCGGCAGATCACGGTAAGACCGGGGCTCTGACTGATACACCAGAATACCTCCCGGACAGTTCATCGGCTTAACCGCAAAATCTTCTTCATCAATAACCGTTGTATACATATTATCCTGGTAATGTCCCCAGTGCCCTGATGTCTCCCAAAGATGGCGGCTAAGCATAACCGGAGTAGAAATCTCCACATATCCATTTTTATTGTGTATGTCACGCCAGTAATCCAAAAGTTCATTTTTCAAAACCATTCCCTTTGGAAGGAAGAAGGGGAATCCAGGCCCTTCATCACGCATCATAAAGAGACCCAGCTCTTTGCCCAGCTTTCTATGGTCACGCTTCTTTGCCTCTTCCAGCATTGTCAGATAATCATCCAATTCCGCCTTCTTAGGAAATGCCGTACCGTAAATTCTCTGCAACATTTTATTTTTCTCACTGCCTCGCCAGTAAGCACCAGCCAGACTTGTAAGCTTCAAGGCTTTTACAGGCTTCGTAGTCATCAGATGAGGGCCCGCACACAAATCTGTAAATTCACCCTGGGAATAAAAACTGATGACAGAATCCTCAGGCAAATCTTCAATCAGTTCTACTTTATATGGTTCGCCTTTTTCCTCAAAATATGCGATTGCTTCTGCTCTCGGTTTTGTAAATTGCTCAATAGGAAGTGCTTCCTTTACAATTTTTTTCATTTCTGCTTCAATTTTTTCCAAATCTTCAGCTGTAAGTGGTATGTCTCTGTCTACATCATAGTAGAAACCCTCTGCTACAGAAGGTCCAATTGCCAGTTTTGTTTCCGGGTACAGTCTTTTAACAGCCTGCGCCAGAATGTGAGATGCTGTATGGCGGAATGCACCTTTTCCTTTTTCATCCTGAAAAGTTAAAATATTTAAATCACAGTCTTTATCTACAACTGTCCTTAAGTCTACGACCTCTCCATTCACTTCTCCGGCTGTTGCCATTCTGGCAAGTCCTTCGCTTATATCTTCTGCAATTTCAATCACTGATTTACTTTCTGCATATTCTTTGCTTGATCCATCTTTTAAAGTAATCTTCATTTTCTTTCCCTCTCTTTTCTATTTTTTATCTGCTCTTTTGTTGTCGAAATAAACTCTTTCTCTGTCAGGATGTTCTCCAGACCACCCAATCTGAGGCAGTGTCTCCAACCTGTACATATCCGCTTTGGAAATTTTAAAATTAAACAAATCCTGATTTTGTCTCATCCGCTCCGGGGAAGATGACTTCGGCAGGGGAATCACATCTCTCTCAATAGCATACCTGAGACATACTTGCGATGCAGACACCTTGTATTTCTCAGCAAGTTCTAAAATCAGGGGCTCTTCTGATATTCTCATTCTGCCCAGAGGGCTCCATGCCTGCACCTGTATTCCCCGCTCCTGACAATACCTGACAGCAGCTTCTTGAGAATACCCCGGGTGGAATTCAATCTGATTCACCATGGGCCTCACTTTACAGTGCTCAAGAATATTTTCTATATGATGAGGCAAAAAATTGCTCAACCCAATTGCTCTGACTCTGCCTCCCTCATAAAGTTCCTCCAGTGCACGCCAGGTCTCCAGGTCAAGCTGCTTCCATTCCTGAAAATCAGGAGAAGGAAGAGGCCAGTGTATCAGATACAGATCCAAGTAATCCGTTCCCAGCGTTTTCAAAGATAGTTCGAACGCTCTTTTCGTATTTTCATATCCCATTTCATCCTTCCACATTTTAGAAGTCAGAAAGAATTCTTCCCTGGGAATACCACTGTCCCTGATTGCTTCACCAAGGTAAGTCTCTGTACCATAGTAGGAAGCCGTATCAAAGTACCGGTATCCTGTTTCAATCGCAGTGGCTATTACTTTTTTATTATTCTCTTGTGCTGCTTTAAAAGTTCCAAATGCTACGCACGGAATCTTCACACCATTATTCAACGTATAACAATCATAAATACTTTTCATCTTCCAGCTCCTCTCCATTTATACAATTATAGAACAAAGAGTTTGCTTCGCAAACTCTTGCGCCTGCGGCGGTCGCCTCGCGACATTCACATTGTACGCCGCAGTGCGATCCCCCGGAGGGTTTTTGTATAATAGGAAACGCAGTTTCTTATTATACAAAAAAATCCCTTCCCGCAGAAAACTGCAGAAAGGGACGAGTTTACAATAATCTCGCGGTTCCACCCTAATTGAGCTGGTAAAATGATACCAGAACCACTTCATCTTGATTATAACGGAATCAACGGACTGTTTTCAGCCACTCAGAGGTAGTCTTCAAATGTTTCCGCAATCGGAAGCTTCCAGCCTTTGGCTTCCTTCTCTGTATTCTTCCACATTCTACTCGTCTCGTCATTGTGTTATCTGTTCTGAATCTAGACCTATTATAACATTGCTGATATTTTTGTCAACTGATTTTCATCCAAATTACAGCAAAAAATTCCCGAAATAAATAATTTACCTGCAGGACAGGATTCGAGCTAGCAGCAATTCCCTGGAGCTCTGTAAAACCAACTCGTCTGCCAATCTGCAATGCCCGGTACATATGAAAACTATTCGTCACAATTCCTACCGGATGCTCCAAATCTCCTATTATTTTACTGCTATTTCTTAAATTCTCCCATGTGGATGTGGACGTATCTTCTAAAATAATCCGTCTTCCGTCAATCCCATGTTTGCACAGATATTCCCACATAGCAGCCGCCTCGCTGATGTCCTCTCCCTTTCCCTGTCCGCCTGAGACAATTACACGGGTATCTGGATTTTCATTCAGATAGAGAAGGGCAGCATCCAGCCTCCTCATTAAGGAGTTTGTTATTTTCGTTTTCCGCACCTGTGCACCAAGGACTATAATGTACTGCAAATTATTATCCGCCTGTTTCAGCATTGCAGCACAAACTTGTATTTCTACTACGAAAAAAACAACCCAGAAAATGAACACCGCTGCCAGCAGCAAAATATTCCATTTCCCTTTGATTGGCAGGATTCCCAATAAGATATGTATTCCTCCGAATACCGGCCAGAACAACGCAAAAGTGGAATTCCATTTTCTCGTGTAAAAACTAATTATAATATAATATAACAAACATACTATTCCCGTAACTTCAAAATATATTCTCATTACTTCCTCTCAGACTGCAGGGCTAAAATCTAAAGATCCTCCGGGCACAAGAACCGGAGGATCTTTTTTAATTATGCATTTCTTCCGCAGCACTTTTTGTATTTTTTACCGCTTCCGCACGGACAAGAATCATTTCTTCCCACTTTCTTTTCTTTGCGTATGGTTCCTGATTGCTTTTGTTCGAGGTAAAGATGCTTCTTTGTCTCCTCATCAAAAATCTTGTCCCACTGGGGCAGTTCATAAAGCCAGTCTGCCTTTGCATCCACCATGTTTTTATATAAATTCTCTTTATCAAATGCCAGGCTCACTTCTGTTTCCTCTGTCATTGTCTCGATCGGATTAGGCACTTTTAAACTGTCATTAATACCATCCAGGAATCCTACCATTGTCAGAACATCCTGCCCGTATTTCTCAGCCAGTTCCTTCACAGTCCCCTTTACTTCCGCATCTGGTGCATCCAGAAGCTGCTCGTAAATCTCTTTCTCAATATTAAAATACGCTCCCCAGAACTTTTCCAGTTGCTCTCTTGTCAGTTCTTTGTCATAGGCCACGTCTCTCCATTGGTCTAATAAACATTTTTCACTCATGGTATATAACTCCTTTTTCTAAATTTCGCTCATGTCCCCATTATATAACAAACTTTCAAGATAGTAAATACGAATTTCATGATATACGGCTTGCAGAGGCTGGATAAAAGAGGGCGCGTTTTCTCTTTAAATTCGAAGTTGAAATACTTCCTTGTTTCAATTATAATGAAGTTGTCTTTCACTATGTTATGATAGAAAGGATTCAGATTATTATGAGGAAATCTAAACGTGTTTTTGCTTTGGCTGGTGCCATACTGCTTATTTGCTTATATGGCAGCACATTGTTTTTTGCTTTCTTTGACCGCTCTGCTTCTGCTGATTTGCTGAAGATTTCTGTGGCGGCCACAATTTTATTGCCTGTTCTGCTGTATGCTTATGGATTAATCTATCGTTTATCTCAAAACAAAAAACCAGATGATTCGGATGAGGATATTTAAGTACAATACTTCATGCTTATTGAACTACTAATGTTCAACAAAGTATTTCTTATACATATAATTGCACAAGTTCCATAGCGGCGCTCCACTCTGCCGCTCTCATTTTTCTTGCCGGTTCTTTCAGTATTTCTGTTCTTCTTTTCTGTTGTCTTCTCTCCAGGTATTCTTCCATTGACATTATTTCTTGAGTTGTTCTATTGTTGTTCTGACGCATAAAAGTACCTCCTTTTTAATTAGCCTCAGCCTTATTATTATATGAGTAATTACCTTTATATATGACAGATTTTTAAATGGAACAAGGGAAAACCTTTTAAGGCTTTCCCCATTCTTCATACTCAATCAATATTTCCCGAACCCCGTCTCAGAGGACGGATAAAATTCTGTTTCTTCGCTCTCGTCTTCCTTGCCATAATGGATAACCTCAGAGGAGAATTCATCCTCCCTCAGTTGAAACTGCCCCACCAGATCCTTGAGCATCTGTGCCTGTCCGCTCAGTTCTTCGCTGGCTGCTGCACTTTCCTCCGCAGTAGCGGAGTTGGTCTGCACCACTGCAGAGATTTGCTCAACACCTGCTGTAAGCTGCGTAATTGCAAGGGACTGCTCCTCAGATGCCTGGGCAATCTGCCGGATAGTTGCATCCACTGTTTCCGTTTTCGTCACAACCGATCTTAGAGACTCCGCAGTTTCTTCTGTATGCTTCGTACCACTTTCAACTGCGCGGATAGCACCTTCAATCAGCACTGTAGTATTCTTTGCCGCCTCAGCACACTTGCTGGCAAGATTTCGCACCTCATCCGCCACCACAGCAAAGCCCTTTCCGGCAGAGCCTGCACGTGCAGCTTCTACCGCCGCATTCAGTGAAAGAATGTTGGTCTGGAACGCAATATCATTAATGGTTTTAATAATCTTTCCTATTTCGCTGGATGCGCCGGAAATTTCATGCATGGCTGACATCAACTCATCCATATGCACATTACTTTCTTTTATACCCGCACCAGCTTCATCAGAAAGCCGGCTGGCCAGAGTTGCATTTTCTGCATTTTCTCCAATTCTCTGAGAGATTTCGATCAGAGTAGCCGACAGTTCCTCCACCGAACTGGCCTGTTCCGCAGCTCCCTGGCTGAGTGATTGGGCACTGCCCGACACTTGTTCAGAACCCACCGACACTTGATTTGACGCAGTGTCAATCTCAGTCAATGTGCTGCTCAGATTACGGTTAATACCGCGCATAGCCAGCAAAATATTGCGATATTCTCCGACATACTTATCTTCATGCTGGGTTGCCAGACGGAAGTTACCCTTTGCCATCTCGCCCAGTAAATAACCCACTTCCGAAATGATAACTTGCAGGTTATCCGACATAGCGGCAAATACCCTGGAGAGAATGCCGATTTCATCCTCAGACCGCGCAGTTACATTAATATCCAACTCGCCCCTGAGGATACTTTCCGCTGCTGTTACAACACCGTTGATGGGCTTTAACATCCTTCTCAAAAGGAAAATCACTGCTACGATAATCAGCCCAAGAATGAAAAGTGCAATGCCGATCATCAGAATGCTGAGGCTGACAACAGTCTTGTTCAGATCTGATTTTTCCAATGCGGTAGAGGACCACCATATTTCCTCTCCCGCTTTGATTGGATAATAATATTCTGTCAAAGATCCTCCTTCAAACTCTGCATCAAGCTGAAATACAGAGCCCGCCTCTGCCTTTTTGCTAAATTTCCCGAAGGTTTCGCTTCCTAATATTACCTCAAGACTCTGACCAACATACTCAGAGGAATCACTGTCATAGACAATAATACCGTCCTGAGTGAGAATGTCTGTAAACATGGTGGGATATTTTTCGTCACTGGACTTTACCTTCGCAAAATTATCCACATTAATGTCAACCATGACAACACCCTGGGTTTTCCCGCCTGATACAATAGGAAATGCTGCCGTTATCATTGTAATGCCATTGTCTACAAAAGGCTTGGTAAAGTAGCTTTTTTGTGTTGTCGCTGCCACGGAGTAATACTCGTTCTTGCTGTACTCCTCGTATGTACCATAGGACTGTACTGTTTTGTTGTCTGCATCCTCATCATTCACATAAATCGTGTAATCTTTAATAGCATCGTCATAAGCATATGGTTCAAAAAATACCCCTACACCTATAATATCCGGATTATTTTTGACAGTGGACCATGCATTGTGCAGAATATAGTTTTCCACTTCATAGTTGAGTTCTATGATATCCTCATTGTAAACCGCACTCCTTTTTGTGGGAAAAGGTACTTTATTTCCAGTTTCGTCTACAGCTTGGACTGCAAGCATCTGATCATAGGTCTCGTAGGCATCCTCCAGATAGTCCTGGAAGTTTTGAGCGACAAATGTAGCATCATCAATTATGCCCTGCACAGTATTTCCATTTTGGGTGGCAAATCCCAAGAATTCACTGTTAACCGTCTCTGTCATCTCCTTGCTGACCGACAAAACTGATACAGTAATAAGTATGATAAGACAAATTGTCAGTATGGCTGCTAATGCCAAAGATGTTTTGGTAGCCAGTTTCATTTTTTTAAGGTTCATAGCATCGTTCTCCTTCTGTTTGGTGCCCTCCGTATTGAGGCAGGTCTGCCTGTTCGCCGGATGTTTCCGCCTCCCTGCGGTGCATGAAGATACTTAAAAATTATGTGATAAAGTGTAATCAACCTTTTTAGCAAAAAGGTACACCTTTT
>NZ_QGDS01000003.1:94178-160007 GCF_003149105.1 Faecalicatena contorta
AAAAGGTGTACCTTTTTAACACTCAGAACAACTTGGTAATCGTTCTATATTCATTTACAAAAGGAGGATGCCCCTCAAGTCATCTCATGACTTATGGAGTATCCTCCTTTATTGTATGATACAAAAAAATGCTGCACATCCTCTTATTTAAGAGACTGTGCAGCGAACACGCGGCCTTACAGGCCGCACTTTATTCTATTTATTTATTCCGGTAAACGATATCTTCTCGTCCGGGACCATTGCTAATCAGAGTAATCGGATATCCAATTTCCTGTTCTACAAACTCAATATATTTTCTGCAATTTTCCGGTAAGTCATCATATTTCTTAATTCCGCGGATATCGCATTTCCAGCCTGGAAGTGTCTTTAACACTGGTTTTGCCTTCTCAAGCAGGTGCGTAACCGGGAATTCAGTTGTCACTTCCCCGTTAATTTCATATCCAACACATACCGGAATCTCATCCAGATACCCCAATACATCAAGGACTGTAAAGGCTACGTCTGTTGTTCCCTGCATTCTGCAGCCATATTTGGATGCAACACAGTCGAACCATCCCATACGCCTCGGACGTCCGGTTGTTGCACCGTACTCTCCGCCGTCACCGCCGCGGCGTCTTAGCTCGTCTGCTTCCCCGCCAAAAATCTCACTTACAAATGCGCCCGCTCCGACTGCACTGGAATATGCTTTACACACTGTAATAATCTCTTTGATTTCATAAGGAGGAATTCCCGCTCCGATTGCACCATAAGCAGCCAATGTAGAGGAAGATGTAACCATGGGATAAATACCGTGGTCCGGGTCCTTAAGAGATCCAAGCTGTCCCTCCAGCAAAACATTCTTGCCTTCCTTCAGTGCATTATGCAAATACAGAGAAACATCACACACATAAGGCGCTACCATTTCTTTATATTCTTTCAGCTCTTTATATAAATCGTCAGGATGAATCAATGGCTTGTGGTATAAATGTTCCAGCATTACATTTTTCTGTTCTGCTATGCGTACTACTTTTTCCTTCAGCACCTCATCGTCAAACAATTCGCTGACCTGAAAACCTATTTTTGCATATTTATCAGAATAAAATGGTGCAATTCCGGACTTTGTAGAACCAAAGGATTTTCCGGCCAATCTTTCTTCCTCATATGCATCAAAACTTTTGTGATACGACATTACTATCTGTGCTCTGTCAGATACCAAAATTTTTGGTTCTGGAACACCCTGATCAACAATTGACTGGATTTCTTTAAATAAAACAGGAATATCCAATGCTACAC
This sequence comes from Faecalicatena contorta, assembly GCF_003149105.1. GTDB lineage: Bacteria > Bacillota > Clostridia > Lachnospirales > Lachnospiraceae > Muricomes > Muricomes contortus_C. Next base: position 95,451 of record NZ_QGDS01000003.1, read on the forward strand.
CATTACCAATAATACTGGTTGTATGGTCATAAAACACTCCGGATGGCAGTGTATGCAGTGCAAATTTTCCATAATCATTGATGATTGTATGGCCTGCATTTGCTCCCCCCTGAAAACGAACGATGATATCAGCTTCTTTCCCAAGCATATCTGTAATCTTACCTTTTCCCTCATCGCCCCAGTTAGCACCTACTACTGCTTTTACCATTTCGAACCCTCCTGCGTATATTGTCGCTTTTAAAACTGCATTAGCGTTTCTTATAAATAAACCGCCTTATGAATTATACTATACTTTTCTCATTATGTAAAATATTATTTCATTTTTCTTAGTATACTTCTTAAAGATTACTAATCTTCAAGAAGTATAGCTTAATAAATATCACATAATTTTTTTACATTGTTGTAATTATGTCCAAAAAGTATTACAATAGAAGCTAGGTTCAACTACTATCCCACAGAAAGGAGACTTATACATTGAAAAAGTATTTAAAATGGTTCATAAGTCTTGCAGCCATTGGTTCTGCAATTGGCCTTATCATAGCTTATTTCTGTAAAGGAAGATGCAGCAGCAGTTGCTGTGATGACAGCCAGGACCTTACAGAAGATGAGGATTTTGACTTGGACAGCGATTTACAGCCTGTTCCTGACAGGGAGTATGTCCCGCTGAACAAAACATCTGACGCCGCTTCGGATAGCAGCACAGAAGAGGCTTCAGAAGAAAAGGCTAAAGAAGAGCCTTCTGGTGAAAGCAAATAGTAACTTGATTATTCTCACAGGACCAGGCGGCAGCCTTTGGTCCTGTTTGTCTATCTCCATGCCTCTTCCAGAATTGTCACTGCTTCCTTTATTTTCTCTTCATTCATATTGGCATATCCAAGCAGTATAGTTGCCTGTCTTTTTTTCTGAGGCTCTACAAAATATTCCGTCAATCCATAAACCTTTACTCCCCTCGCTTCCGCTCTTTCTGTCAGCTCATCTTCTGACATTCCATTTTGGAAACGAAGCAGCAGATGCACCCCTGCATTTTCTCCCGATACCTGGCAGAGGTCCTGCATATTCTTCAGACAGTTAAGCAGCACGTCGTGTCTGCTTTTGTACAAAGCTCTTGTTTTATTCAGGTGGCGCTCATAATATCCTTCTTCTATGAACTTCTTCAAGATCATCTGATCCACTTTTGAGACAGTAGAATTCAAAAAACTGCTTCTTTCCTGATATAAAGAAAGCAGCGGCTTTGGAAGCACCATGTAGCTCATTCTGATTGCCGGTGCAATGGATTTCGAAAATGTTCCCATATAAATTACTTTGTCATGGTTATCGTAGCCCTGAAGTGCCGGGATTGGTTTTCCTTTATAGCGGAATTCACTGTCGTAATCATCCTCTATAATGTAGCGGAATTCTTTCTCATTTGCCCACTTTAAAAGTGCCAGACGTCTTTTAATCGGCATGACAATCCCCAGCGGATACTGGTGGGAAGGCATCACAAACGCAATGTCGGCCTGTGACTCCGTAAGCTTATTGATTTCCATCCCTTTGGAATCCATGTCCACAGTACAAACCTCATAAGAAAGGTTTTTAAAAAGCCTGTACGCCTGTTTATATGTGGGATTTTCCAGGGCAACCTTATGGTTCTGTCCAATAACTGTCGTCAGCAGCATCAGCAGATAGTCATTTCCCGCACCTACAATAATCTGCTCAGGCCCGCAATTGACACCTCTGGCCTGATGCAGATAATGGCAGATGGCATTTCGAAGCCCATACTCTCCCTGCGGCTCACCCAGGCGGAACATCTCGGCCTTATCGTCCAAAAGGCAGTCTTTTGAAAGTCTGCGCCATACATTATAAGGGAAGCTTTTTAAATCTACTCCATTAGGTGTAAAGTCATATTCATACTGCTTCTCAGCTTTAACAGGCTGTTCCTGAACCGGTTTAAAAATACGGTTTAACTGATAGAGTTCTTCTATCTGTGCCACAAAATATCCCCGGTATGGCTCCGCCTCCACATATCCTTCGGACAAAAGCTGCTCATATGCCAGCTCCACCGTACTTCTGCTGACTTCCAAATACCTGCTCAGAGCTCGGGTGGAGGGCAGCTTCTCTCCACTTTGGAGTCTTTTGCTTTGGATATCCTTTTTAATATAATTATAAATCTGTTCATACAAAGGAATTTTTGAGCCTGGTTGAAGGTTTATCGTCAATTCATTCATTTTATGCACTCCATACTTATGCGCTTAACTTACACTTCTTGAATTACTAATGTTCAAGAAGGTACAGATGTTTCCTTTTACACAAAAGGCAGGCTTCTTGACAAGGCCTGCCTATTGCTTGTTTACTTAGGTAATTTAAAAGAACTCTTGAGAGAAACAATCCGGTTAAATACAAGTGCATCCGGACTGGAATCCTTTGCATCAATACAGAAGTACCCATTTCTCACAAACTGAAAACTGTCAGTAGGTTCAGCCCCATCAAAACTTGGCTCCACATAACAGTCCTTCAGAACTGTCAGGGAGTTAGGATTTAAATTCAGAGAGCCGTCTTCTTTATTGTATACGCCCTTCTCCTCATCCACTAAGTTCTCATAAAGGCGTACCTCCGCCTTCACTGCATAGGGAGCCGGTACCCAGTGAATGGTTCCCTTCACTTTTCTTCCTGTAAAACCTCCGCCACATTTCGTCTCCGGGTCATAGGTACAGTGGACCTCTGTTACGTTCCCGTTTTCATCCTTTACGAAGCTTTCGCACTTCACAAAATATGCATGCATCAGCCGCACTTCATTTCCCGGGAAAAGGCGGAAATATTTTTTAGGGGGCTCCTCCATAAAATCTTCTCTTTCTATATAAAGCTCCCGGCAAAACGGTACTTTCCTGCTGCCCAGCTCTTCATTTTCCAGGTTATTCGCTACATCCAGATACTCAACCTGTCCTTCCGGATAATTATCAATCACCAGTTTAATAGGGTCCAATACCGCCATCATACGGGCTTTCTTCATCTTCAGGTCCTCACGGATGCAGTATTCCAGCATTGCATAATCCACGGAACTCTGACTTTTAGATACGCCACACAAATCAATAAACATCTTAATAGATTCGGGAGTAAATCCTCTCCTCCGCAGTGCTGCAATAGATACAAGACGCGGGTCATCCCAGCCGTCTACGATGTTATCTTCCACTAATTTTTTAATGTAACGCTTTCCAGTCACCACATTTGTCAGGTACAGCTTTGCAAACTCAATCTGTCTCGGCGGCTGTTCAAATTCACACTCTTTCACAACCCAGTCATATAAAGGCCTGTGATCTTCAAATTCCAGGGTACAGATAGAATGTGTGATTCCTTCAATTGCATCTTCCAATGGATGAGCATAATCATACATGGGATAAATGCACCACTTATCCCCTGTGTTATGATGTGATATATGGGCAACACGGTAAATAATCGGATCTCTCATATTAATATTGGGTGATGCCATATCAATCTTTGCCCGCAGAACTTTTTCTCCATCCTTATATTTTCCGTCCTTCATAGCCTGAAACAGCTCCAGGTTTTCTTCAACAGAACGGTTCCTGTATGGGCTGTCCTTTCCCACCTCGGTCAGGGTTCCCCTGTACTCACGGATTTCTTCCGGTGAAAGATCACACACATAAGCCTTTCCTTTTTTTATTAACTTCAATGCAAATTCATACATTTGCTCAAAATAATCAGATGCAAAATACAAATGGTCCTTCCAGTCAGCTCCCAGCCACTGAATGTCATCTTTGATAGAATCTACAAACTCCACCTTTTCTTTTGTAGGGTTCGTATCATCAAAACGCATATGGAACGTCCCGTTATATTTCTGTGCCAGACCATAATTCAAAAGAATCGACTTGGCATGTCCAATATGAAGATATCCATTCGGCTCAGGCGGGAACCTCGTGCTCACATGATCGTACACTCCCTCTGCCAGGTCTTTATCTATTTCCTGTTCAATAAAATTCTTTGAAATTGTTTCGTTTTCCATTGTTTCCTCCTCAAATACTAGCATTCTGCCCATTATCTTACCACAAAACACATACTACGACAAGAACTGTGTCTGCAATATTTTCAGTCCTCTAATCGCCGGGCACAAAACTCAAGGGGACGTTTTAAACACTTGTGCGTTTAAGACGTCCCCTTGTTTTCTTCGACAAGAAACTATACTTCTTGAACATTAATAGTCCAGGAAGGCATACTTATTGAACTACACCGTCTGTTCCAGCCTCAGATAATCTTCTATATTAGCAATCAGTTGGAGGAACCTGCAGTCCAGTTCCGCCTTCTCCTTGGGGCTGCCAGCCTGAATATTAAACCCTGGAATTCCCAACAGCATATGATTTGCACATCTCCAATCTCTTTTTAAAATCTGTTCCATCTGCTCCCATCCCTCATACTTGACAAGAAGGCAAATTTCCAGGTTGTGCTTCATATTTTCGACAGATTTGTAAAAATACGGAATTTCCTCTACCTGCAATCCTTGTATAAATTCCAGTAATTCCTCTAAACATTTTCTGAGTGGAACAAATTCTTCTCTTTCCAGGCTTTTCATGATAACCCCCTCAGCCTGTACCGGAAAACCACCTTAATATTTCTGTATTATACCACAAGCTCATGTAAATCACATTGTTTTGCATTATCTTATTACAAAATTCGACAAATTGTTGCCAGTCCTCATTTTTTTTAATTTCTTAAAAATATTTGTGAATATCTTAGAATATAATGTGCATACTAGGATATATTTGAAAATTTTATGATAAAGTATTTCTTTGGAGGCTGCTATAATGAAACCTTTTTCCCGAAAATTTAAAAAGCTATACATCAGTACACTGATTGGTGTTCTTTTTGTCTGTGCTTTGGGGACACTGCTCCACTTTGTTTATCATTGGAGTCATGACCACTTTATTGTAGGGTTAATTGCTCCTGTAAATGAGTCTGTTTGGGAGCACATGAAGATGGTATACTTTCCTATATTGCTTTTTTTCATAATAGAATACCTCTTCCTATTCAAGCCTTATTCTTATCTCCTTCGTGCCGATTTGGCGGGTATATTGGCAGGTACTTTACTAATCCCGGTTCTATTCTACACTTATACCGGCTTTCTTGGGAAGAATATTTTACTGCTGGACATCCTGACTTTCATTATCAGTTCGATTTTTGCTTTTTATGTCCGATACCGTTCTTTATTGTCTTCAAAACGTAAACGATATACTTTCGTTTATTTCATCTGTGTACTGGTCCTGGGGGTATGCTTTTTGATTTTCACCTATTATCCGCCGGATATCGCCCTGTTTACTCCTTTTTAATTGCCAAAACTGTGTTTCACCTAGACATAAATAATCGTAACACCCGCAAAGCTTACTGTTCCAGTTAAAATTAGAGTTACTGATCCGCCCTGTTCATAGCGCCCCTTTTCATCCACTCCGCCAAAAGAAGCATTCAACTGGTTTATCACTTTCCAGTTTCTTGGGACATATAATTCTACGCCTCCAAAAGAATTTTCCAGATGAACCACTGCCTCACCTCCCGGTACAACCGCATGGTCGAAGTATACCTTCATAGCGCCAAAAGAACATTTCAGACTGGCAGCTTTAAAATCCTCAGAGTCAATATACTTAATACTGGAACCAAAACTGGTTTCCATTTTCAACTCGTTCCCATCCATCGTCTCAATCTCCTCAAATCTGTCATTAAAGTGTGACGAATACCATTTATGTTTAGGATGGTACATAAATGAAATCCCTATACTTCCCAACAAGGCTGCACACAAAACTGTCCACGGGGTCAGTGCTGTAATTCCAAGGGGCTCCGCATAAATAATACATAAAAATGCTGCTGAGAACAAAACCCCCGGAACATTTTTGTGTAAGACACTCTTAATCAGCGTTGCAGCAAATATTACAGATAAAAGCAGCATCCCTATGCTGATTTCCGTATTTAAAAATCCCATCTTGCTGATAACCAGCAGTACCGCCCCAAAGATAAAAAATATTCCCCAAAACAATCTTTCCTTTTTCATCGTCATTACCTCTTTTCTTCCAGCCGGTTGCGAAGCGGCTTATAATAATATCTGGAAACATATACCTGCTTATGTGTATCTTTAAACTGTACAACACAGGAAGTGGATACGGAACGGTTAATCGAATAAATGCACCGGACATTCAGTATGGTAGATTTAGACACCCTCATAAAATACCCCGGAAGGATTTCCTCCAGCTCATACAAACGGTGCTTAATCAAGTAGATATCACCTGCAGTGTGTGCATGGATAGCCTTGCCGTCAGTTTCAAAAAACAGAATTTCCGTAAGAGGCAGGTAATATTCTGTCTCATCTTTATGAAACACAATTCTCTGCTCCTGTTTGGAAATCTCACTCAACGCTCTTTGAATCTGCTGCACCTGTTCATTTAGGCTGCTGCCTCTTACAATGACCTCTTCCTCTATTAAGTTCTCGTCAATCTCAATTCGTATTTTCATGTCGCTTCCCTCTCCACGCCTTTATCTAATCACATATTCCCCGCCTTGTAAATATAGAAGGCGTATGTGGTAAAAAAAGCAAATCAAGTGGTTATTTTTTCCCCTTAAAAGGAGACTGGACTTTATTTCAACAACAGTATAAAATAAACAATGTATAGACTGCAACATATAAGGAGGGCAACATGAAATTTGTTATACAGAGGGTGACAGAAGCATCGGTAACCACAGAAGGAGAGACTATTGGTAAAATAGAAAAGGGGTTCCTTGTCCTGATTGGAATTTCGGACAGTGATACAACAGAAATTGCAGACAAGCTCATCCGAAAAATGACTGGCCTTAGAATCTTTGAGGATGAGAATGGAAAGACGAATCTTTCCCTGTCTGATGTAGACGGCAGCCTTCTTCTTATATCCCAATTCACGCTTTATGCGAACTGTAAAAAGGGTAACCGCCCCAGCTTCATTGAGGCAGGGCAGCCGGATATGGCAAATTCCCTCTACGAATATATCATTGAAAAGAGTAAAGAAGCCGTCCCCGTTGTTCAGACCGGAAGCTTTGGAGCCGAGATGAAGGTCAGTCTGGTCAACGACGGACCATTTACAATAATACTGGATTCCGAACAACTCTAAACAATTTTACCTTCAATGCTTACACCTGTTACAGTTCAGACATAAATTTGATTCTATTTCTCTCCATCCTGATCTAGCATAATCTGCATAGTTGAGCTGTAACAAAGTTTTTAATAAATCCTATTGACAATGCTAGTGATTTTAGTGTATATTAACAATGTTGCGTATGATTTATGCACAGTATTATGCTGTTGTGGCTCAGTCGGTAGAGCGTCGCCTTGGTAAGGCGGAGGTCGGCGGTTCAAATCCGCTCAACAGCTGCTTTTAGAGAGACTTTCAAAGGTTTTATCCTTTGAAAGTCTCTCTTTTTATTTAAAATCTAGTCTTTCATATTTGCGTGGATTGTATGATTTCGCCAAAGACGGAAGGTGGTGCAAATCCACTCAGCGGCTTTAGCCTATCTGCAAAATCATTAAGCCTTGCTTATTAAGGCGGGGTATGATATAGATATATTATAGGAACCTGCTGACATTATCTATACTACTATTTGTAATAGTTGATAGGTATTAAGTAGAATAGGAGGTCACAATGAATAAATTTAAAAAAATGCTGCCTTATTTAATCATTATTATGCTGAGTTTTTATTTGTCTCCATTGGTGATGAAAGATACGGGAGCGGCTATGACTATGCTGCTTGTGGTTATTCCCGCCATTTGTTTTATTTGTTCTATCCTGTATGGCATTAAAAATTCCATTGATTTGGTTTATGTCGCAGTTGTAGCCATTCTCTTTGTGCCGGCAATTCTCATTTTTTATAACGCAAGTGCATGGGTTTACGTTCCTGGATATGGAATCATTGCATTGGCAGGAAACGCGATTGGAATGTTTTTTTATAAACGGACAAAATCAGAATAATTATCTTTCAAGGTTTTCTAAAATTTCATGATACCGTTTTGTTGCTAATCTACTTGGCGCGCCCTTTCTGCAAAAAGATAATTTTGCCAATTTGGGGACAACGCGCTCCACCACAACCTGACCGTCAACGGTTTTTGATTTTAATGCTTCAAATGCTTCGAGAAAACGGCTGTCTTCTTTTACTCGTTTATAGAATGACAGGACATATACATACTGAAACAGATTATAATTGCGAAAGGGGTACTCAATCTGCATAAACAAGGTTCCCATTCCATAATGACATGGGCCGATAGGTTTCCGGATAACCCAATGTTCAAGTAAAAAATCTACAGCTCTGTCAAGTGCAGGTTCTTTATTTAAGAAATCACTAAAACGGAAAGCATTTAGAGCATTGAGCGTTGGATGGGGATTTGAGTATTCTGTTTCTTCCCCATGACCAAACGAAAATTTATTACAGCGCCAGCCTCCGTCTGAATACTGGGTATCCAGAAAGTGCCGGAAAGTCTTTTGCAGCCTGATGTCTGAAGCATATCCCATATGACACAGCACATTAGCAGCAATCGCTGTTTGACAGGGATAAATGCTGCCTTTTGGATATATTTTAAAGCGTCCGTCTTCCTGCCACACACTAAAAATTAAATCTGCAGCATCTTTCAAAACCGCTTCATCCGGAGACATGCCCAATTCTAACAAATACAAAACACTGTCAAAGGTTGAAAACGGGGAGCCTTTTAACAGGCGTTTATCTGGTGTAGCCCATAAATCTGCACCGTTATCATATCTGTGAGATAATATTGCCTCAACGTCTGATAAATATTGTTCTTCAACAGCCATTTTACCATCCTCCATATTACTGATTCCCATGATATTCACCTTTTTACCCCGGAAGCAGTTTTTCCGCTTTTGCCCTTATTCTCTGAAGGGCATTGTCTATCGCTTTAGGGCTTTTGCCAAGCAGTTCCGCAATTGTCTTATAATCTGTTCCCAGAAGATGGAGATATAGCACCCTATTCTCCAAGGCACTCAGGCTTTGTTTCAATTCCTCCACAAAAGCTTCTGTAAATTTTTTTCCAAAATACAATGCCTCCGGGTTATTTTCTACGGCAGGTTCAATGGTATCAATTAAAGGAAGGGTTTTTTCCTCATCTGCATTGCCCCCCTCCTCGTATAAAGATATATAGGAATTAAGCGGGATGTGTTTTTTTCTTTTTGAAGCTTCAATTGCAGTATACATCTGTCTGGATACACAAAGTTCCGCAAAACTGGCAAAGGCAGTTCCCTGGGAAGGATTATAATCTCGGACGGCCTTGATAAGCCCTATCATGCCCTCCTGTATCAGATCTTCATTTTCTCCTCCTATCAGATACATCGCCCTTGCTTTTTTGCGGACCATTGACTTGTATTTTACCATGATATAATCCATTATTTCTGAATTACCATTCCGAAAATCGGAAATCAACAGCTCGTCCGTTATTGCATCATACTTACTCATCAGTCCAGCCCTTTCTTGTCCTGCATATCCTTATATAACCCGGATTAGTATCTGTACTGAACAGTCACTCAGATTATTTCATTCTCTGGCGGACAATCTCATATGCCAGCACTCCCGCTGCAACAGATGCATTCAGGGAGTCAATTTCTCCCTTCACGGGAATGCTTGCAATAAAATCACATTTCTCTTTTACCAGGCGCCCTACGCCTTCACCTTCATTTCCAATAACCATGCCGATAGGTCCTGTCAGATTCAAACGGTACATAGATTCTCCGCCCATATCTGCACAAACAAACCAGACACCTTTTTCTTTCAGTTCCTCTATCGTTTTTGCGATGTTTGTCACTTTTGCAACGGGGGTATAGTTCAGCGCTCCTGCTGAGGTCTTTGCAACAGTGGCAGTAAGGCCCACTGCTCTTCGTTTTGGTATAATAACACCATGTGCCCCTGCCAGATTAGCAGTCCGGATGATAGCTCCTAAATTATGCGGATCCTCAATATTATCCAGCAAAATAAGGAAGGGTTCCTCTCCCCTCTCTTCTGCCAGCCGGAACATGTCCTCTATATCAGAATAATCATAAGCTGCCGAATACGCAATTACACCCTGGTGTTTTCCAGTCTCAGAAAGCTGTGAAAGTCTTTCTTTTGCCACAAAGTTCAAAATAGTATCATGTTTTTTGGCCTCTCTCACAATTGTTCTGACAGGGCCGTCCTGACAGCCGTCTAAAATAAATATTTTATCAATGGTCTTTCCTGAACGGAAGGCCTCCAACACTGCATTTCTGCCTTCAATTATCAGTGTATTCTCTTTATTTTCCACTTTATTTTTTTCTTTTTCCTGCATCTTATTCCTCATTTTCTTATTCATGTAAAGCGGGTATTTTCAATCCGCTGTGCCGTTTAACTCTATGCCATGCTATTCTGCTGCCTGCTCCGGGTTTAGGCTGTCCAGCCCGATTTTGACTAAATCCATCAGCCTTTTGTAGTCCTCTTTCAGGTAAAGATATCCCAAAAGAGCCTCGAATCCCGTGGCTCTTCTGTAGTCTGTGATTGACTGGTTCTTGGCAGGCGAAACGGACTTCGCATTCCTCCCCCGCCTGTAAATTGCATGTTCTTCCTCTGTCAGATATTGCTGCATTGTCCGCATCATCAGAGACTGGGTGGAAGCCTGTACAAACCCGCTTGTCTCATCATGCAGCTTATGCACCTGCTTATTTCCTTTATTGACAACCATAGTCTTGATAATTAAATCATAAATACTGTCACCGATATATGCCAGAACAAGAGGTGAATAGCTTGCGATATCCACCTCTTGAAGACTCAATACTTCGTGTATATAATCATGAAACTCAAATTCTATGCCTTTTTCCATTTTACTCCTTCTCGAGTATCTTCCAGAATAATTCCTTTTGCCAGCAGTTCATCGCGGATTTCATCGGCTCTTGCAAAGTTTTTACTCTTTCTGGCCTCCTGACGCTGTGCAATCAGGGCCTCAATATCCTCCGCCAGAATCTCTTCATCCTTTTCAACAATAATCCCCAGAACATCTGTCAGCTTCACAAGCAAATCCAACAGGCTCTGCAGATATTCTGCGGAACTTTCGACCTTTGCTGTAGTATTGATATATTTTACCAGCTCAAAAACAGAAGAAATTGCATCTGCAGTATTGAAGTCATCATCCATTGCCTTTTCAAATCCATCTACATATTCCTGAGTCTTTTCAAATGCCTCTTTATCCGCATCGGTCATATCCTGTACCTTTGCGTTATTTTTCAGGAATTTCAGATTTTCTGCTGCGGTTACAATTCTATCCAATCCGGTCTTTGCAGCATCCATTAGTTCCGCACTGAAATTCAGCGGACTCCTGTAATGTGCACTGAGCATAAAGAAACGCAGAACCTGTAAGTCATATTTCTCGCCAACTTCTCTGACCGTAAAGAAGTTTCCGAGAGATTTTGACATTTTTCTGTTGTCAATATTCAAAAATGCATTATGCATCCAATATTTTGCAAATTCCTTGCCATTTGCAGACTCACTCTGGGCGATTTCATTCTCGTGGTGAGGAAACACCAGGTCTTCGCCGCCTGCATGAATATCAATCTGTTCTCCCAAATATTTCTTAGACATCTCTGAGCATTCGATATGCCATCCCGGGCGTCCGTCACTCCACGGAGACTCCCATGCTGGCTCTCCTTCTTTTTTCGGTTTCCATAAAACGAAATCTAAAGAATCCTCTTTCTCATCTTCCCCCGATACTAAAAGGGAACGTCCGCCGGACTGTAAATCATCCAGATTCTTGTGAGATAGTTTACCATACTCCTTAAATTTTCTTGTACGGTAATAGACCGTTCCATTTTTCTCATACGCATAACCCTTATCTATCAGCGTTCCAATCATGTCTACCATACCGCAGATTTCTTCTGTAGCCAGAGGATGTTTCGTGGCCGGCTTCACATTCATGTCTTTCATATCTTTTTTGCACTCTTCGATATAACGCTGGGAAATCTCTGATGCCGTCACACCTTCCTCAATAGCCTTTTTAATAATCTTGTCATCCACATCTGTAAAGTTGGATACAAAATTAACCTCGTATCCTTTATATTCGAAATACCTCCTCACCGTATCAAACACGATCATAGGTCTGGCATTTCCAATATGAATATAGTTATAAACGGTAGGTCCGCAGACGTACATTTTTACCTTTCCCTCTTCCAAAGGTAAAAATTCCTCTTTTCTTTTTGATAATGTATTATATAATTTCATCCTTCTTCTCCTCTTGCACTTCTTTCTTTTCTTTCTCTTCTTTCTCTATTTTTTCTTTTTCATCCTCCAGCCCGCAATCTCCATCAAGTATACACTTCATATGTTTTTCCATTTCCTTGAGCTGATTGTAAAGGCGGATGTTGGCATTCTGCAATTCTTTTATGTCGTTGAGAACCGGGTCCGGCAGATGAATCTGATCCATATCTGATCTTGGTACTTTCTGGTCACCCATACGCACTATACGTCCCGGAACACCAACTACTGTACAGTTAGGCGGAACCTCCTCCAAAACAACAGAGCCTGCCCCTATTTTTGAATTTTCGCCAATTGTAAAGGAGCCCAAAATCTTTGCTCCCGCACTGACCATTACGTTATCCTCCAATGTAGGATGTCTCTTTCCCTGCTCTTTTCCTGTACCACCCAGAGTAACGCCCTGGTAAAGTGTCACATTATCTCCGATTATAGCTGTCTCCCCGATAATTACACCGCTTCCATGGTCAATAAACAATCCTTTTCCGATTACTGCACCAGGATGTATTTCAATGCCCGTCTTTCTTGCTGCCCTCTGGGAAATCCAGCGGGCCCAAAAATAATGCTGTCTCAGATACAATTTGTGAGCAACCCTATACCTAAGTATAACTTTAAAACTCGGGTAAAGCAATACCTCCATATTTGATTTTATCGCAGGGTCACGTTCTCTGATTACCTGAATTTCATTTTTGATATAAGATATAATTCCCATAAAATTTCCTACCATCCCTTCTCATAAGAACATAGAGTCTGACAGGCCAGACTCTCGCGCCGAAGCGCGGTCGCTTTAGCGGCCATTTTCCTTATGCGCGTGGTGCGCATCTTTTATGTAATAGGAAAAGCTCTTTCCTATTACATAAAAAATGACCCCGTCTCTTGTTAGAGACGAAGTCATGTCCGCGGTTCCACTCTATTAAAAGAATTGCTTCTTTCACTCATCACATGTAACGTATGCTCCCCGTATCCTGCTACTCATTCCTGTCCCTTTCGCAGAATCAGCTCCCGGATGCACTTCACAAATTTATCCCTTAAGACTGCTCTCAGCCGGTGACAGTCTCTCTCTGAAAGTTCAAAATCAGTTACTCTTTCCGTTCATCGCTTTTCAATCTATATTTATATAGGTATATATTATGCAAATTTAAGGAATTTGTCAACCAATTTTGTAAATAGACTGCAAAAGGAAGGCAAGGGGGACAGTCCCTTTTCAAAAGGGACTGTCCCCCTTGCAGTTCGTTTTCAGACTATTCAGACTATTTCATTCAGGTATACTCGTTCCAGCGGCTGGATTTTCCGCAATTCACATGCCAGTTCCTCGGAAACAATTACATCCTCTTCCTCACAAATTTCTTCCAGTGTCTTATAACCAAACAATAAACTTGCCAGCGCACTGATTGTCAGTACTCCCTGGGAATCTTCTGTTTCCTGTACTTGTATTGCCGGATTGTCTCCACCAACCTGGAGCTTCCATACCCGGCTGTTCGCTGTTATGATCGTATCTAATACTGCAAAGGAACAATCCAGATTCTCCCCTGCCTTTACAGACATGGATTCCAGCAGGGTTTGTAAATGAAGTATCCTTACCATAATCATGGGAACCTTCGTTGTTTCTTCTTTCCCGCATGCTGCAAGTATTTTTACCGGACTGTCTTCTCCTGCCCGAAGTACATAAACTGCCTTTTGAAATTCCTCTTCATATTCCGGCAGGTATAGGGGCTCTCTGATTTCAACGCGCTTCTCTCTGGCGTAAGCAAACATCCCGACGATGCGTCCATCCTGCTTCATCAGTTTTACCCCGCCATTTTCGCTCATCTGTTCAAATATCATAGTCTGATAATAATTTTCATCCCGTATGGCATAAACCTGATATGCAGGAGCAAAATATTTCCGGAAAAATTCTGCCATTTCAGCAGCATCCCCTATCTCTGCGTCTTTTAATTCCACACCGGGACTTCCTTCTTTCCCGAGTATCTCCTCCTGGTTCTGCTTATAAATGAACCGAAAATCATAAGGAGTATAAATTGCCTCTGCCGCAGGCATCAGAAATGTAAAAGGTTCTTTCCGGGCATACATATCCATCATGGATGCTCTTAACAGTTCTCCCATATATCCGCGTTTCCGGTATTTTGCCTCTGTAGCCACAGCAATAATATAATGGCACCGGAACTGTCCTTCTTCTACCTGAAGCACATAGGGATTCAAGTGAAGCATGGAACGGATTGCTCCATCCTCCTCTATCATATAAATCTGGTTATCTCTGGTTTTAATAAAATAATAGTAATCCAGAAACTTTTTACTATCGTCTGAAAATACTTTTTCCCACAATCCTCTTGTCAGGCCGTGTTCACTGCTGTCAAGTTTTCGGAGCCGCATCCTTTTGTCTCCTTTCCTGCTATTGTCTATGGCAGCCTCTACACCCCTCACATCCTCCCGGATTTTGAACGACATCATAGCTGCTGTAATTTGTAATTTTCTCCAGTGCACAAATTGCCTGGGAAGAAATCCCTTCCTCGTTTCCGGTAAATCCCAGTCCCTCTTCCGTTGTCGCTTTAATATTCACCTGGTCAATAAGTAACCCCAGAGTATCTGCCACATTGCTTCTCATCTGCTCAATATAAGGAAGCATCTTAGGCTTCTGGGCTATAATTGTAGCATCGATGTTCTCTACAATATACCCGCCTTCATCAAGAAGCCCCGCTACACGTTTTAACAGCTCAATGCTTGAAACTCCTTTATATTGAGGGTCCGTATCCGGAAAATGTTTTCCAATATCCCCAAAGGCCGCTGCCCCCAGCAAAGCATCCATAATCGCATGTACCAGTACATCCGCATCCGAATGTCCTAGTAGTCCTTTTTCATAAGGTATCTCCACGCCGCCAATAATCAGCTTTCTTCCTTCTGTAAGTTTATGGACATCATATCCCATTCCTACACGCATAATCTATTACTCCTTATATCTGTCTTCCTCATCTGCTGCTTCTAAATCTGCGTCCCCGTCGGATGTTTCCTCACCTGACACTTCCAAATCCGCTTCTCCTCCGGATTCTTCCTCACCTGCCTCCGGCACTTCATCCGCTTCTTCCTTATCTTCTGCAGTTTCTGCTGCCTTATTCTCCAGCACCGGGGAATCCTCAATATAATCCGCATTTGTTTCTTCCTGCGGAGTTTCTGCATTCCTGGATGACCTCATGTTTTTTACTGAAGACAAAATAAATAGAACACCTACAATGACAAAAATTACTGCCATCGCAAACATAAACATCATATTCTCAGGTTTGTCTACTATCAATCCCTGAATCATCTTGACGCCTAAATAAGCGAGGTACACCCCCGCTACAATTCTCAATACAAATCTGGATCTTTCGTTCATCTTCTTATCCTCCATTTAGTTCTCATTTTTTGATTCTACCATAATTAGATAAGTATTGCCACAATCAGACATGAAAAACTCACAAATTTGCAGCTATTTTATCCGCATATAGTGCAGCAACTCATTTTTACACCTTTAATAAGATTAAAAATAAATACAACTTAATTGCGGCGTTATTATTTGCTGCTGCATTTTTAGGTTTAATTGCTGCATATTTATTTAGATATGTAATAAGCAGGTAATGTACAATGGCAAAAAAAGATGGATTAGTTTTGCGCAATCGACTGAAAGAAGTACGAACAGATCAAAAGATGTCTCAAAATCAGTTAGCTGAAATGGTTGGTATCTCAAGAAATACGATTAGTTCTATTGAAACTGGCCAGTTCAATCCTACTGCCAAACTGGCACTCATTCTCTGCATCGCACTAGACAAAAAATTTGAAGACTTATTTTATTTTGAATAATTTATTTGTCCGAAGTGCAAATAAAAAACGCGAATAACAAAGCCGATAACATGTGAGATTGCTCACAGTTATCGGCTTAAAAGAATGGTATCTTCCCTGAAAAGCGTGGAGTGACAGATGTGTTGCTGCCATCTAATAAGAATAACTTCGGGCCAGGCCGGCCCGAAGCACCAAAGATAAATGTACACTGCTCATACAGTCATCTTATTGCTCTGTTTCTTTATTCTGCTCAACTAAATTATATATATCCTGGGCAGACATATTATTATCTTTCATAAATCTAAAAAGCTCGCCTATCTCCTCTTCCTGCTTTTTGCTGATAAGCTCCTTCTTCTGCTGCAGCAGCATATCTAATTTGCTCTGCTGCTTGTCTATCTGCCCGTCCAAACTATGAATCTGTTCATCCAATGATTTCCTTCGTCTCGCCATAATACCTCTCTCCTATCGTCAAATTTTTGCATAGTAAAACAATCTATTGAAGTATATGCGGGCTTCCGGGGACATATTCCTAAAATTTTATATTTCTGTTGAGATACAATGATACAATAAGTATTATCACAATCAGACATCAAAAACTCCTGGCATGTTTTGAAAAAATTTATTATAAAGTTATCAATAATGATTAACAAATAACCACATTACGTGTATAATTGTAAATACTATATAATGGAGTGAATACAAATGAGTTTAAAAAGCAATGCAATTTTAAATATATATTCTATTATGGTAATAATTATTATATATTTTCAGGCACTAAGGTGTTTAGAAAAAAATTCTTTA
The DNA here is from genome assembly GCF_003149105.1 of Faecalicatena contorta. GTDB lineage: Bacteria > Bacillota > Clostridia > Lachnospirales > Lachnospiraceae > Muricomes > Muricomes contortus_C. Next base: position 112,314 of record NZ_QGDS01000003.1, read on the forward strand.
CGGGACAAGCTTTATATGTCGATGCTGAACATCACCATTTTGATGTTGGTAATAGATATACTAAGCAGATTCGACGGTAAGGCCCTGCCAATCTATCCCGTTCTAAATAATATAGGGAATTTTCTAATTTTTCTTATAAACCCGATTTTGCCATCCCTTTGGGTGGTTTACGTTTATTTACAGATCTTTCATAAAGATAGAAAAATCAGACGGCTGGTTTTTCTTTTATGTGCCATTAATGTAACCAACTTTACTCTTCTGATATTTTCTCAATTTTTCGACTGGTTTTATTATATCGACTCAAATAACATATACCACAGGGGTCCATACTTTGCACTCCCTGTTTTTATTGACTTCATATTATTATCCGTAGCTTTTGCAACCATTTTATTGAACCGCAGAAGATTGGATAAGAAGAGTTTTTTATCACTTATGTTTTTTGCGCTTCCCCCAATAGCCAGCATCTTTCTGCAGATAAAATTTTATGGAATGTCGCTAATGCTCAACAGTATTGTTCTTTCCCTGCTTGTGCTATTTTTAAACTTCCAAAATCATGATATATATACAGATCATCTCACAAAAATAAATAACCGAAAAAAGCTTGATGTGTATTTAAAGAAGAAAATTAACGCAAGCGCTGCCGGAAAGGCATTTTCAGCTATTTTAGTGGATATAAATAACTTTAAACATATTAATGATACATATGGGCACAGCATGGGCGATAAGGCATTGGAAGCTACGGCAAGGCTGCTGAAAGACTGCCTTGAAGTAAACGACTTTATAGCCCGGTTTGGCGGAGATGAATTCTGTCTTATTTTAGATATATCAGACAAAAAAGAACTACAATCCCTGGTCTGTAGAATTAACAAATGTCTTGACAACTATAATCAGTGTGATTCCCATCCTTACTATCTTGGACTCAGTATGGGCTATGCTGTGTATAGCTCCCGCTCACACAGGAATGCAGAAAACTTTTTAAAAGAGATTGACATGCTGATGTATCAGGAAAAAAAGGCCTCCAAAAGCCAAAATTACAAAGTATTTTGAAGGCACACATATGGATTGACATAGTAACTGCTTCCCCATTTATACATACAAAATCATTTCCCTATATAGGTCAAAAATTCAAAAAATGCATTAATATTTAAACTGCCATATCCCCATACGTTATTCGGATAAACATATGTAGGATTTCTATCAGCACTTTGAATAATCAAACTGCTGATATCATTTCCTGTAATGGAAGTATAATTGCCCCGCACAACTGCCCATTCCAATGCCATAGCAATGACACCTGCCGCATGAGCCGCAGCTGCACCGGTCCCTGTCAAAATTGAGTATTTATCTTGGGGAACGGCACATGGAATGCGGCTTCCCGGTGCTGCCACATCAGGCTTCACTCTGCCTATCCTGGTATATCCACGGCTGGCTTCAGCTATGATGCTATTGCTAAACTGATCATAAGCAGTTGTAGTGAGAGCAGGAACTGTATTACCGGGACATGTTATGGTCGTATTGGGGTCAGAAAGCATAAAAAAAGTTTCATTCGAAATCAATTCTCCACTGGGTAGCCAGCAGTCAAACGAAAAAGGAGCTTTGCCAATATTTCCAACATGTATACGCCAAATTCCCTCCGTTGCATTATTAATACGCACCAATATCAATTGAGTGGCATTTTCCTTTTCAATTAGAATGTTATTGATCCAAACATTTTCTTTTCCAAATATAAATTGATAGTGATTGCAATCCTTAATGGATGGATATACAATGGGAGATTTTTCGCCGCTCGGCGCAACAATTTGTATGGTTAATCGTGCTAAAAAATCAGTCCATAATTCGAAAGAAAAACAAGAATCTTTTTTAGAAACCTTTAATTCAAATTCATTTACAAATGGAGGTGACAGGACATTTCCATAATAATGTCTCTTTTTATTCCCCTCATTTCCAGCAGCAACAGAAACAGCAATATGCGAAAGTTGAGTGAGATAATCAACATAAACACTTACCGCACCAAGAGCCTCATGACCGCCCAGGCTAGAACTAAGGGCAATGCAGACGATAAGAGGCCGATTCAGTTTTGTAGCTATTTCAAGTACATACCTCATGCCGAATATAACATCTGTTTCCTGATAACAGATAGAATCTTCAGGAACACAGAATATCTTGCGCAGATTTTGCTTAGCCTCCTTTAGTTTCACTATCACAAATTCAGATTGGGGAGCAACACCGGAGAAAGATCTTTCACTATCACGACTACCAGCAGCAATACTGGCAATTGCTGTGCCGTGTCCATTTGTATCGATAGTGGGAACTATAGACATAGGTTCTTCCGTCTGTAATGCAATGTCTATTATTTCTTTACCATATTCAGTACCAAATTCAAAGCCTTCCGGGGGGGTACCTTCCTGTATTGTCTGATCCCAAATAGATAGAATACGGGAAGTACCGTCATTATATCGAAAAGCAGGGTGTCGGTAATCAATTCCCGTATCAATGACAGCCACGATAACACCAAATCCAAATAAAGCCAGCGCGGAGTTTTGCTGTATTTGGGGTATACCAGAACTGTCAAGGCTCAACTGAGAGGATAACGTATATAATGTAGGGAACCTATGATACGGCTGCCGCCCAAGATCACACATATCGACATCACCTGATATTGTGTGGAGTAAAGAATACCGTTGAGTGAATCGTGTAAAATAATCAGGATTATCCAAGGTCGCCGAGTTGCTGTCAACAATAAAATCATAATAATTTTCGTCAATAATTTTCTTCATAACTATTCCTTTGCATAACAAAATGTATTTTTCATAAAATAATTATGTTTTAAAAAAATATATATACATACAATTATCAATTCTATTTTGAATGTTATACTTCACATCAGGAAGATTTGTTTTATTATAAAACAATATTTTAATGGTATGGACTCTTTGACACTCCCTTACCGCAGCCAAGGCAGTATTTAAAATTTCACCGCCGTATGGAGCGTAACCGCCAAAAACTCATTAAGCTATGACAATGTTACCACCTAAATCACCTATGGGCCAGACCTAGCCAACGCATACAAGATTATTAAAGATACCCTTCAATCTATGTGATATGCATATATATGATACCAAAATAGGGACGGACGGAAATGAAATCCGCGTACTTAATGTAGATGCCATTCATTACCATGTTTGTAATGAATACCGGATTGTAAAACATGCCGTATATAAAGTAATTGTTATCGGCAAGGATGGTCGGAAAGATGCGCTCGGCATGTATGTAGGTGAACATGAAAGCCCCAAGTTTTGGCTTTCTATAATGAATGGACTCAGAAACCGGGGAGTGGAAGACATTCTGATTGCGTGTGTGGATGGGCTTTCGGATTTTTCACAAACAATCAAACCCGTATTCCCAAAAACAGAGGTACAGCAGTGTATCATTCCCAGTTAGAAATTTATTTTAAGGAGCGTTTGAAAGACATGAACCTGTAAAACATCCTTTAAGTCTCCTGCAAGCTCCTTCTTGTCTTTATCTGCTACATATTTTAAGGTGTTTCTGACCTGATGGACAATACATCTTTGATACTCCGCTTTAGTGATGATATCCTTTTCCCCTTTTCCTATATCTATCTATATTCCCAGAAAAGTTTCTGAGCACCGTCTAATATTTTGTCTCTTGTGTTCATGACAGCAATCTCTTTTAGTTCTTGTACATATATTACTAAATTATCAAATAGTTCTGATTCCTGCATATAAAAAGAAGGAGCTTCTGCAGGCTCCTCCTAATATATATCACAGCTATATATTACAGCTTTACTCTTCTATCATCTATTTTCACATTAAAAATATCACTTGGAGGCAGCATCGCTGATTACCGCTTTCAAACCACGATTTCACTCTTAGCTCTCCTCTTCCGCAGATTCAATAATCACCTTTTCAGGATTTCCCTCCATAGCCTGCAAAATTACAGCCTCAGCCAAAAGACGGAACTGGCCGCCTGAAGAGGTAGCACCGCTGATTATATCTATATGGCCGGCACTCTGATCCTCTATAAGCTGGCTCACATATCTTCTTGTATAGTCATTTGGATACGTTCCGGTGACCGAATTCATATTTTTCATATACTCATTGTCCCATGCTTTTATAAAACCACTTTCATTTTTTGCATTGTATTCCGCAGAAATGATTTGGTTATCCTTTACCATAATGCAGACGTATTCTTTCCAGCCATGGGAATAAGTACCCATTTCGGCCGTATAATAGCCATCCTTCATCTTATTGTCAGCTCCACAGGCTGTGGCTTGCAGTACGAACACTGTGAAAAAAAGCAATACCGCAATTTTTCTTGTTATTTTCATCAATCGTCCTCCTTTAGAATAACCCGGGATACAAATTCTTTTAATTGGTTGGCCTGGCTCAAGAACTGCTCGGTTTTTTTGTTGGTCTGATCCGCTATATAGCTGTTTTCTGATGCAATTTTATGAACTGCGGTAATTTCATCATTTACCTGCACCATGATTTGCTTTTGCTGGGCCACCAACTGGGTCAATCCTTCCGATATGCCCGTAAATTGGAGGGCTGCCTGGTTAACCTCCTCCAATATAGAGGCCGTTTCTGTTGCATCACTTAATCCTTTTCGGATTGCAATCTCAGACTGGTTTATGATCTCCCCTGTCTGGCTTAACGCTTCGGCCGTCTGGTCGGACAGGCTGCCAATTTCGCCCGCCACTATAGCAAATCCTTTTCCATGCACTCCGGCCCTAGCCGCCTCAATTGCGGCATTCAAAGCTAAAAGGCTTGTCTGTGACGCTATCTCCTCAATCATTTTGCTGATCTTTCTGATCTCCATCATATTGCCGTCAATATCACGCATCGTATCCAGCATGGATTCCATCCGGCAGTTTCCTAACTCTGTCTTTTCGCTGGCTCTTCCGGCCTGCTCTGCTACCTGCTTTGAATCACCGTCTATCTGATCGGACTTTTTCGTGATGGCATCCACACTCTCCCTGAGCCTGTCAAGGGCAGCCATCTGCTCTGCGGATCCTGCAGAGAGTTCTCCCGCCAATTCAGAGATTTCGTTGGAATTGCCATTTATTCTGACTGCTGCAATATTAACCTGCTTCATCATCTGATTCAGCGAAGTGGAGATTTTCATTAAGGCCCACTGAAGGGTTTGGAAATCTCCCCGGAAACGGTCAGGTACCTCATATGCATAATTGCCTTCCGAAAATGCTGCCAAGGAAGCTTTTATATCTGTTATGTAATGATCCAGACTCTCTACCATATCATGTAAAGCATTTGTCAGTCCCTCAACCTCGTCTCCGGTTTTTGTTATGACAACCTCACCCTTCATATCTCCCTGGGCCAGTTCCTCAAGACGCTTCATAGCTGTGTTCAAGGGCGAAGAAATTCTCTCGGACAGCTTTGAAATAATAATCTGGCTCAACAGCATCAGGAACAAAAAAATGAACAGAGAAATCATTAATGCAATGTAAACCACTCCTGTGAAATCACTCTTTGGCGCGTCAATTACCAGCGACCAGTTCGTTCCCGGAACCGGTGAATACGCCATATAATATTTTGCACTTTTTCCCTCTTTTTGAAGTACGGTCGATGTAGACCCAGTCTGTCCATCGACAATCTGATTAAAAATTTTGGCATTGCTTCCACTTCCATACAATTCATAGGCATTTTGTCCGGCCCCTATATTTTCGACCGTTCTGTCGGCAACCACCAATCCTTCTTCATTTATGACATATGCACCTCCGTGGGTGCCTAAATTAATACTGCTCAGAACATCATTTAACATATCATATTTGTAACTTCCTACCAAATATCCATACATTCCGTCCGGATTCTTAAGTACGGTACTAACCGTCAGCTGATATATGCCATCTTCTTGATATGGCTCTCCTATTACCGTACTGTTTGTTGCTGTAAGGTAGGAATAATATTTCTCGCCTGCTATTGACTCAGGAGCTTTGCTGTCTCCGTATAATTTGTTCCCATCACCCCCATAAACAGCCAGCCAGACAAATTCTATCGTCTCTTTCTTTCCGGCAAGGATCTCTTCCTTCTCTTTCAGAGGCCCGCTCCCACTAAGTTTCTCTTCTGTCAGGGAGATTGTAATAATCCGGTCCACCAGCAGATGAAGATTCGAAGCCACATTCTGGGAAGAGGCTTTCACCATTTGTTTGCTTGTATCCAATATTACGTGATCAGTAAGCACAAAACTGCTTATGGCCATAACTGCGGTAATTAATGCGCCTATGACAGCCGCAACCCCAAATACATAACCCTGGATTTTTCTCTTAATATTCCTCTTTTTCATTTGTTCACCCTTTTTAATAATTGTTTTTTTATTATACCAATTCACTGACACGATGGCTAGTCAAGAATATGTAAAATAAGTTACATTGGCTTCAAGTTTTTATTCAGTCGTTCTATCATCCATGTTAAGCGTTTTTCCCTGCCTGCATCTGTTTTTGCATCAAGATATGCCCGTGTGTAGGTCTTTTTTACAGATAAAGACATTGCTTCAAAATTAGTATAGGCAGGTTCGTGCCCCTTTAACAATGTTGACAAGAATGTGATTTGTTCCTCTGTTATTACCGGAGACTTTGGGGCGTCCCACTGGCCATTCTTCTTGGCTTCCTCGATTTTTCTCATGCCATAATCGGTCATTCTTCCCTGTTGTTCAAGCTGTTTTACTAATTCCTTGTTTTTTTCTGACCATTTGCTGTTTGCCCGGCGGATAGAGAAATATTTTTTATACGTTTTATCGTCTATGCTCTGCATTTTTCCGTCAATCCAGCCAAAACACAGGGCTTCTTCCAAAGCTTCACCGGCTGTGAGTGTCACCGGCCCGTCTTTTTTGCCGAAACGCAGCCATACTCCATTACTGCTTGTACCATTTTTTTCCAGCCATGTCCGAAATGCTGTTCTATCTGAAAATGTCAAAATATCATTCATTATGCTTCCCCTTTCTCGTACGTCTGCTATTCCAATAACTTATATTATATCATTTTTTCTTTTACCATTACCATAAGTGTAATATATGCCTATGTATATGTCACCAATAAAACCTTTTCATATTGCCAAAATAAAAAGACCACACCGGAGTATTTCTACTCTGATATGGTCATTTATTCTTAAATTTACAATCCTGTCTTCTCCCGGATAAACTCTCTGGCTTTTACAGCGTATTCCAGAGGATTAGCTTTAGCAGGATCCTGCTCTGCCTCCACTAACATCCACCCGGTATAGTCATTTTCAGCCAGGACCTTAAAGATATGGTCAAAGGATATGTTACCATCACCTGGAACAGTAAAGGTACCATTTTTGACAGCATCAAGAAAAGACATCTTTTTAGCCAAACACTCCTGACGCTTTTCACCACGAACATCTTTAAGATGAACGTGGGCAATCCGCTTGATATATTTATCAATCAGAATATCCACCGCTTCCTGGGTTCCTTCAGAAAAATAGATATGGCCGGAGTCAAATAACAAGTAGACATCCTCACTGGTGCCATTCATAAACCGGTCGATTTCCGCCGGGGTCTGTACTCCGGTTCCCATATGATGGTGGAAACCACACTTCATCCCTTTTTCTTTGGCAATGGCGCCCAGCTTATTCATTCCAGTCAAGAATTTATTCCATTCTTCGTCAGTAAAAACTGGCTTTTGATCACCAAAAATGGGCACTGCTTTTCCCTGGATACTGCTGCCCTGCTCGGAGCAGCCAATCACTTTTGCTCCCATCTGATCGAGGAAATCCAATTGCTTTTTAAAGGCCTCGATGGTTTCTTCTTCCGGCCTGGTAGTAAAAAAGGTGGAAAACCAGCAGTTGCAAATCTGCATTCCCCGCAAATCCAGAGCTTTTTTTAACACTTCCGGATCCTTAGGGTACTTATTACCGATTTCTGAACCGGTAAACCCGGCCAGCGCCATCTCGCTTATGCACTGCTCAAAAGTATTTTCTGCACCCAGTTCTGGCAAATCATCATTGGTCCAGGCTATCGGGGCAATCCCCAGTTTAATTTTATTTTTATCCAGCATCCGCCTCAATCTCCTTTTGGTTACTTATATAGTTCTGGTTTGTCAATCATTTTAACCGGCAAAAAACTTCCGGTACCCCGGGACCTGTTTAATACATCAGCCGCTACACAAGCTGCATAGCCATCCCAGGAAGAAGGTCCGGCAGGTCCGCCGTTTATCACTTTTTCTACCCAGTCAGCCAGCTCAATATCATAAGCTTCAATAAAGCGGTCTGCCCAGTCGGTCAGAAGCTCAGTCGAGCAAGTTGCTGCTGCTCTTTTAACAACCGACATCGGGTCGGGCAGGTTAAGTGTTCCCTTTTCACACACTACCTGGCACTGAATATCATAACCATAGCCATCGGCAACCTGGACTTCAACATCTATTCTGCCCCCATCCTCGGTCTCTAAGAGCACAATCTGAGGATTATCATAGCCTTCTGAACATGAAGACTGTTTTACTTTCAATACCTGAGCATTCTTATATTCTGCGCCTAAGAGCCAGCGGCAAATATCCAACTCGTGAATCGCTACATTGGTGATACCCATTTCGGTTTTAAAGCCCGGTCCCTGAGCCACATTACGGTGGCAGGCATGAATCATAAGCGGTGCTCCCAGCTCGCCGGAATCAATCACTCGTTTGATTTCAGCATATCCGGGATCATAGCGGCGCATAAAGCCTACCTGTACCAGCTTCTTATTATGTTTCTGCTCTTCTGCCATAATAGCTTCACAATCAGCAGCGGTAATCGCTAACGGCTTCTCACAAAAGACCTGCTTACCCAGCTTTACTGCCTCCAGCACATATTTTGCATGAGAATCATCAGAAGAGGTAATCACTACTGCTTCTACTTCCGCCGCCTGAATCAGCTCCTCCCCGGTTTCATAGACCTTGGCTACACCATAAAGCTCTGAAGCTTTCTTCGCTGCTTCAACAAAATAATCGGCGCAGGCTACTACTTCTGACTGTGGAATCAGGTACTGGAATCGGCGCATATGTTCCTTTCCAATGGCTCCGCAGCCAATCATACCAATTTTAAGCATTTCTTTTCCTCCTTATTGAGTTGCTAATCTACGGGCTTTTGCATCCATTCTCTCCCGGGTAACATCAAGCAGCACTGCCAGGATGATTACCAGGCCTATCACAATGTTCTGTACTGCTGTAGATACACTCAGAAGCTGCAGGCCATTACGGATTACGGTGATAATCAGCGCACCAATCAAGGTCCCGCTCATGGTTCCTTTACCGCCCATAAAGGAAGCTCCTCCAATAATGCAGGCTGCAATGGCATCCGTATCATAGGGCTGAATCGCATTTGCTCCGTTGGCAATACCGCCCCGTCCGATTAAAACGATGGCCGCCAGAGCTGACATAAGACCGGATAACATATAACAAAAGGTCAGGACATTGGCCGATTGAATTCCTGAAAGCCGGGCCGCTTCCGGATTTCCGCCGACACAGTAAATAGAACGTCCCAAAGTTGTTCTGGATAAGAATACATCCATAAGTACAAAGATTACGATTACTAAAATAAAGCTAATAGGAAATCCCCCCAATACCGGAATCCCGGCTGGCAGGACTGCAGAACCCAGCCAAGTCACCTGAGTAGGAAATCCTGAAACAATCTGGGAATTTACCACTAACAGGGCGAGTCCCCACAGCACATTTTTCATACCCAGTGTCGAAACAAAGGGATGAGGCAAATGCAGTCTCGTTAACAGCGTTCCGTTGACAAATCCCACTAGTACCCCCGAAAGGATTCCTACCAAAATCATAATAAAAGGATTGGTAACTCCCTTTTGCAGCAGCATTCCCATCATACAGGTACAGAAGATGGCATTAGCTCCTACTGACAAATCAATCCCGGCAGTAATCAGACATACCAGCATCCCGGTAGAAATCAAAGCATTTACCGAAGTTTGCTTAAAAATATTCATGATATTTGACTGGGTTAAAAAGTTGTTTGAGGCAAATGACAGGATGATACATAGTACCAACAGCGCTCCTAAGGTCCCCAACCGGTCTGCAAATTTACTTTTTGACTTTAATTTTACTTTATTCATCGATTTTTCCTCCCCAAGCAGCTTTCATAATATCCTCCTGATTGAATGTTTCACTTTCCTGAGTAATTGTGGCCATGATGCGTCCTCCCCGCATGACGATAACACGATCGGACATGCCTAGTATTTCCGGCATTTCTGAGGAAATCATAATTACACATTTTCCGGATTTTACCAGATTATTCATTACATTGTAGACTTCCACCTTGGCGCCGACGTCAATCCCCCTGGTTGGTTCATCAAAAATATAGATATCGGCATCACAGTTTATCCATTTTCCGATAACCACCTTCTGCTGATTTCCGCCGGATAACTGACCCACGATTTCCTGCTGGGAAGGAGTCTTAATCCGCAGCGACTTAAGATTTTCAGCTCCCACTTCTTCCACTTTTTTATCATTGATAAAAAGACCTTTACAATAGCCTTTTAAATTTGCCAAAATCAAATTGGTTTGAACAGTATTTCCCAGAATCAACCCCTGTCCTTTACGGTCTTCCGTTAAAAAGGCTATACCATTTCTGATTGCCTGACGGGGATTCTTAATTTTCACTTCTTTTCCTTTAATATAAATCTTTCCCCCATCAATGGGGTCTGCTCCAAAAATGGCCCGCATTAATTCAGTGCGCCCGGCTCCAACTAACCCGGCGAAGCCCAGAATCTGACCATTATAAGCTTCAAAACTGACATCGTGAAAGACACCGCCTTCTTCCAGGTGCTCCACTTTCAAGGCGCATTCTCCCCGCGTAGTCGGGTCTTTTACAAATAACTGCTCCATGGAACGCCCTACCATACCGGTAATCAGATCATCGTTATTGGTTTCACTGATTTCCTTGGTCCAGATATGCTCACCGTCCCGCATTACCGTTACCCTGTCACAGAGTTCAAATAATTCTTCCAGCTTGTGAGAAACAAATAAAATGGCGATATCCTGACTTTTCAATTTACGGCAAATTGTCATCAGCAGATCGACTTCCTTTTCGCCCAGAGAAGATGTCGGTTCGTCCATGATAATCATCTTGGCATCAATTAAAATCGCTTTGGCAATCTCAATCATCTGCTGAACACCCATCCCGAAACTGCCGGCTGCCTTTGAGGGGTCAACATCGACCCCTAAAGACGCCATTACTTCTTTGGCTTTTTTGTTCATTGTTCCATAATCCAGCAAACCGGACTTTTTTTTGATCCATTTATTCATAAAGATATTATCGGTAATGCTTAACAGCTTCTCAATATTAAGCTCCTGATACACACAAGCCACTCCGGCCGCTGCGGAATCGTTGGGACTGCGAAACTTTTCTTCCTTTCCGCTGATAAAAATTTGTCCTTCTTCCGCCTGATGCACCCCGGTTAAGACCTTAATCAGAGTAGATTTTCCCGCTCCATTTTCTCCGATTAACCCGTGGATTTCCCCCGGCTTAATCTGGATTCCCATATCTTTAAGGGCTACTACTCCCGGAAAGCGCTTAGTGACATTTTTTAGTTCTACTACATAATTACTCATTCTTTTCCTCCTGCTTATACCACTTGGTGAAACATTGAACACTTGGCAAGGTTTTTACGAGCCTAGTGAGAAAGTTCACCCTTGTGGTGTGTTCTTCCGAACCTAGTGGTAAAGCACATCCTGTTGGTTTCCTTATTGTCCCAGATAAGACTTTAAGTTGTCCAGCTGTTCCTGCGCATTATCTTTGTTAACGATTATACTTCCGGAATCAATAAACTCATCAACTTTCCCACCATTAATGGCTTCTACACAAGCTTCAACGGCTTTGTATCCCATCTCATAAGCATTCTGAGCGATTGACATCGTCTCTTCACCGTCCAAAATCGCTTTGCAGGCAGACTGAATACCGTCAAATCCAACAAAAATGGTGTTTTCATAGGCTTTATTTCCTGCAGCAGCTCTGGCAGCGGCGATAGCCATATCATCATTATTACATACAACCATTGCAATCCCTTCCGGGTGATTTTGTATAACAGCCTCCATGCTGGCATAGGCTTTGTCCGCAACAGCGTCGGCATACTGGATTTCATCTTTAAGGAATTCACCACCGGCTTCTGTTATCCCTTTTTCATAGCCTGTAAGTCTTGCCGTTGCTGTAGAGTCACCTTCAACTCCGGAAATAGAAATTGCCTTAAGCTCTTTCCATCCAGCTTCTTTTGCCATCTCTACCGCTACTTTCCCACCTTCATATGCAGCAGTCTCATTACCAGTTCCAACAAACGAAAGGACTTCCGGTGCATCAATATCAGTGTCAACGGCAATAATCGGCTTTTGCTCACCTGCAATTTGTTTTACCACCATATCAGCTTGCAGCGGTGCAATAACATAACCGTCATATTGACCTGATGCCAGATTGGTTTCAATAATATTTAACTGTTCATCATAAGCAGTCTCCGAAGAGGCTCCCTGAATATTTACCTTAACATCCGGATGATCTTTTCCATAGGCTTCACATCCAGCCACCACATAGCCCCAGTATTCGGAGGCAGTAGTCTTTAATATAACGTTAACGGCTAAATCCCCGTCACTTTGGGTCTGTTCATTATTCCCGTCAGTACTGCTTCCGCCGTCACCGGCATCGCTCTTTTTATCACCGCCACCGCATGCTGCTAACGCCGAACTCATCACCATTACCATTAAAACTGCTAAAATTCTTTTTTTCATATTCTTCTCCCTTTAAACTTCTCTAAATGACAGTTTCTTTCCTGTTTCAAATGACTCCTTGCACCGGTAAGCGGTTTCCGAGGCCAATGTACCATCAAAAACGGTAACACCCGGTTTGCGGCCTTCTCTAATACAACTAACAAACTCTTCCATTTCAGCGATATAAGCATCATGCCAGCGGTACATAAAATCAGGATGGCATTCCCGGCATACGCCGTTTTCACTTAACACCTCCAGCATACTATCCGTTCCCACTGAGCCAATCCTAAGAGTGCCTTTGGTCCCAATAATTTCTGTCTCCACATTGCAGCCATGGGCAGCTGCCCGTCCGGCAAATAAGAAAGCCATAGTTTCATCTTCGTATTGAATCAGACAGCTTACGTTATCTCCATCGTTCCATTCCCGGTACTGGGGATAAGCAAAACAACCGCCAACCGCCCATAATTCCTTAGGTTTTTGACCACCTGTGAACCAGTTGCATAAATCAATGTCGTGAACGCACATATCCAAAAACTGTCCTCCACTATGGGGAGCAAATTTAAGGGTGCTTTCGATAGTTGCTATGGGATCCTGAGTATAAGCCCGTATCAAAATGATTCTGCCAATGTCACCCCGTTCAATCTTTTCCTTAGCTTTGCGGTAGGAATAATCATAACGCCGCATAAAGCCCAGCATAAATACCTGCTCCGGATAGTCTGCCACAATCCGCTCTGCCTCCCTGCACTTATCTACTGTTGTATCAAGGGGTTTTTCACAGAAAACATGCTTCCCGTTCTTAAGCGCGATTTGGATGTGCTCCGTGTGCATAGCTGAGGGTGAAACAATACAGATAGCATCAAGTTCAGGGTTTTTACACATCTGTTCGTAATCCTCATAGGTTTGTTCAACTCCCAACTGCCCGGCTACGTCTCTTAGCTTCTCTTTGTCTACATCGCACAACGCTTTAAGCTCGGCACCTGGAACTCTGGTGGCAATATTCACAGCATGCTCATAGCCCAACCGCCCCAGACCAATTGAACCAATTCGAATCTTTTTCATTCCGTTCCTCCTTTTCCTTATGTTGTTTTCAATATAACAAGATAATTATCCTTTTTATACTCGGATTTTTTTTGATTTGCAGGTATATTCTTTGGATTATTTCGTGCAAGCCAAAATCCTTGTCTTATTTTTAGGTAATATTTTTAGACAACCATGAGAAACACGCTACACGAGTTTCTCATGGTTCGCGCGCAGTCTCCAAATGTAAGCAAGCTTCCACTTGTCTCGTTTCTTCCACGCAAAAAAAGAACATCTACCTGAGTACATGTCCTCTTTTAAACTTCCATTAATTTTTCTGGGCATTTTGCCTATAACGTACTGGACTGAGCCCAGTCTGTTTTTTAAAAGTTTTGGAAAAATATTGACAATCATTAAATCCCGTCTTGACGGCAACTTCTTTAATACTAAGACCGGTCTTTACCAGAAGCTTTTTTGCCTGGCTGATTCGTTGATTCAGTAAAAAGGCTGAAAAGCCCACACCTATTTCCTGAGAGAAGAGATAGCTTAAATACGAGGCATTTACCCCCGCTGCCTCAGCTGCCTCACTGAGCCCTATATGCTCATGGTAATGGCGCCGGGCAAACTCGGCCGCCACTCGTATTGCTTCGTTAACCTGTGCCGGAATCACTGCATGGTTATCCTCTGACTCTTCTTCCATCAGTTGGTTTAAGACTTCATATACATGCTGCAGCTTCCGGATGGGACGGTAATCATGCTTGTCCCTGCCCAGCAGCTCCTCCAAAGTCTGCAGCCACTGTACTACCAATTTCCCTGCAGTCCGCTCTTCCTCAAAGACTTTACAAACGTCGAGACATGCACTGATAAAGGTTTCTTTTCCCCCTTTATACATTAGGCTCTCCGCCTGCCTCAAAAGCTTTCTGGCCTTCTCCGGCAATTCTTTAGAAACCTTTTGTTCGCTGTCATAATAAAGAATCTGCTTTTCTTCGTAAAACCCGGCTTTAAGCGCCTCCCGAGATTGTTGGTAGGCCTGCCTCAGAGCTTTAGCTCCCAGGCAGACGCTGCTGGCTCCCAGACTAAAGGAGTAGGGCTCATTACGGCAAAAGTGAAAGCATGAGGTAGCAGTCTGGATGAGCCGCTGCCTCATAACACTATTTTTACATTCTTCTGATAAGTCTAAAAAGCAGCAAAAGGTTCCCATCCCCAGATAGACAATTTCGCCGGAAAAATCGGCCATCCCCTGAGACTTTGTCAAAGCCTCATAAAGCCGGTTGCGAAACTTCTGGAAATACTGTTCCATTTCCAGGTCAAACCACTGCTCCTCATGCTCACCTGCACCTTCGATTACTATACTGACTACCGCACAATTATGAAAAGAAAAAGGAATCCCCACATTTTGCCGTAATTCCTCGGTCTCCTTGTCACCAGCCCCCCCCGACAGTGCTTTATTAAAAAAGAGAAACTCTGAATTGTCATTTAAAAGTACTGACCTCTGATCTCCCGAAGTTTCTATTATCTCCTTTTGCTGATGGCAAATCTTCTCCTTAGCCTGAAATAAAACAGGTCTTAAAGTATTATCCTCCAGCATATTTTTAAGAACGTATTCATCGGCACCTAATTTCATTGCCTCTTTGACATATTCAAAATCATCGTGACAGCTAAGTACGATAATATATGTGTTTTTATCTTTGCGGCGAATCTTGCGAATCAATTCAATGCCATCCATCAAAGGCATTGTAATATCCGTTACGATCAGGTCTATCTCTATTTCTTCCAGCACCTTAAGAGCCTCTTCACCGTCTCTTACGTCGGCTGCAATTTCAAACCCAGCCTCTTCCCAGGCCGGCAAGATTTTCAAATAACTCCGTACCAGATAATCATCGTCAACCAATAATGTCTTTAACATCCCTTTACATTACTCCTTTTCGTCATAAGTTGCTGGTAAATAAATCATCACCGTCGTCCCCTGGTCACTGCTGACATAGCGTAACCGGGATTTTTCACCGTAGTATAATGACAGCCGGTCCCGCACGTTCGGAATTCCCACGGCGGTAAAACCCTTGGTCTTTTTTACCTGACTGTTTAAAAGCGTCCTGATCTGCTCCTCGCTCATCCCCCGTCCATTATCCTTAATTTCAATTTCAAGCTTTTCCCCCGAAACAACAGCAGAAATCAGAATTAAACTATCCCCTTTTTTGATGTCAATCCCATGTAATATGGCGTTTTCTACAATAGGCTGTAAAATCAGCCGGGGAATCAGGCAATTACTTGCAGCAGGCTCAATTTCATAGATGACCTTTATCGCGGTATTGCTCCTAAATTCCTGTAAGCGTACATAGTTCTGCAAAATGTGTACTTCCTCTGAGACCGTCAGAAACACCCCCTTTTTGCTGATGCTGGCCTGCAGCAGTTCAACAAAGTTCTCGATTAAATCCGCCAGTTCCTTCTCCCCCTTAATGAGAGCTGCATACTTGATGGAATTTAAGGTATTATACATAAAATGAGGCGTCACTTGATACTGCAGTGCCTCTAGTTCCGCATCCTTTTTTAGCTGCTCTTTCTCGATTAACTGTTTGATCAGGATTTCAATCTGGTTAAGCATCTGGTTAAACTCCATCGCCAAATCTCCCATCTCATCCTGGGAAGTAATCTGAGCCCTGGTGGAAAGCTCTCCTTCTGAAACCCGCTTAACGGTTCTCGTCAGATTCTGCACTGGTTTATAGATCAGCCTAGCCAGATAACTGGCTAAAATCCCGGCAATAATTAAGAAAATCATTAAAATTCCTAAATAATAAAGCCTGAGCTTTGCCAAATCTCCCAGAACCATCTCCCGATCCACTGAAATATATAATGCACAACCGGAAAATGGAGCACGGCTATAAAAGTAAATCGTCTCCTCATCAATACGAACATCTTGTAAGCTCGCATCAGAAGCTTTAAATTTTTCCTTCATCACTTTTACGGTTCTCGCCAAAGCCTCTTCCTGGCGGTCATCGCCGGCAGTTATCACTTCGTTGTTCTGGTCCAGGAGCATCACCTCTTTAATGGTGTCATTCTGCATCTCCGAAACATAGTTATAATAAAGATAGCGTTCCTCAATATTTGCGCAAAGATACCCTACGATGCCATTATCGTTAATTGGCTCCGCAAAAGCCAGGTGGGGACGCCGGCCGCTAATCAGGTTATTCAGTAAAAGGGGGCCGGCCTGATCTTTGGTTTCCTTAATTAGAGCCTCGATACTGCGCCGCTCAATGACCTTTTTAAACTTCGGATATGCCTCAGAGGTTACCAGCACCTGTTCGTCCGGGATAATCAGATGAAAGGAAGAAATTGCGGTATCCCGCTGATTATAATTTTGTAACAGGCTGACTATCTCTATTAGAGTTTTATCTTTCTTTTCCGCTGTATATTCCTTGATTTTTGCCTTAATCACCGCATCGCAAGAGGCTTCAACCAGCACCTGATAAACTTCCTGGGTTGTCTGGTCCAAGCTTTCAATAATCTGACGGTTCTGCTGTTGGTTTGACGAAATATAATTTTCTTCAATTGTCGCTGCGGATTTTACATAAAAAATTCCGGTAATAGCCGTGGCCGTTATGACTGTAATTAATAAAATAGAAATCAACACCTTACTGCGTATGCTTCTCAAGATAATCCTCCACATTTTCGGCCGTTAGAAATTCTGCCTCAATAATTATGTTTTTTTCCTTTTCCCGTCCGGCTTTAAGTTCTCTTGCATAGTTTATCGTTTCGTAACCTATATCATAGCCGGATTGGGCTACCAGCCCCACAATATGTTTATTTTTTAGAGCATAGAGAACGTCCTCCTGGACATCAATGGTGACAATGCTAAGCCCCACCGCCTCAAAGCTCTCAATAATTCCTAATGCCGTCACCGCACTGGTTACCACCAGGCCTTTAACTTCTGGATGTTCACGTCTTAACTGCGCCAACTTCTCCCCAGACATTTTAGCACCGGAATAACCACTTTCGATATAAGTAATCTTCATCTCCGGCACGGTTTTAATATATTCTTTGACCCCTTCGACCCGCTCTCGATGACACATCTGATTCAGCTCTCCGGAGACAATACCTATTTCGCCCTGATATTCTAAACGTTTAGCCAGGTTAGCCGCCATCTGATAACCAGCCAGATGATTGTCAATACCTATATAGGCAATCTCTCCACTTTCAAAGGCCGAATCATAGCTGATTACCGGAATCCCCAGTTTCCGGGCTTCTTTTAAATAAGCCGGCTCATTAACAGCATCAATAGGAGAAACAGCCAACACATCAACACGGCGCCTAATCAGAGCCGATGCCAGCTTCTCCTGAGCCTCCGCACTTTCCTCCGCATCCGGAGCAAAAAATAATATCCTGCAGCCATTTCTTTTAGCAGCCGCCTCCATCCCGGAACGCACCGACATCCAGTATTCCGTAGCGTCGCTCTTTGCTACCACCCCAATAATCAACTCCGGGGGAGTTGCTTCTGCCTGCGTACTCTTGCAGCCACAAAGTACCAGCAGCAATGCCAGGATCAAGATTCCACTTGTAATCCTTCTACTCATATTCACCTCATATTCTCTATTGCGTAAAATACGTTCTTTTCCATTAACTTATCATTTTTTTTAATCTGGTTCAACACTAATCATAGAGAAGACTAAGTCCGACCAGCAAAACTTCCAGAAGACATCAATCTTTTCTTACTTCTATTATTTGCAAAGTTACCTTATTTTGGATCCTAATACCTATTATCACTTATTGTATCTATTTCGTTTTCTTTTTTCTGCCTTTAAGTGCGTGTATTTATTCCTATACCTTGTGTTTTATGGTAACATGCACGCTATTTACATGCAATATTTTTTGTCATTTTTCTTGCTTTTGTGTTGTTCATAAAATTTCAAGTCCGTTTTATAGCAGTTTCACCACGACTTATGCACGCGCTTTCACGGTGTGTCTTGTGTGCATTTTGCTTTATCTTCTAAAAACATTATTTAGTAAATTCCTCATACTTATGACACACTTCGTAGATAAAATATACCATACTCATATCAGGGATGTTTGTGAAGTACGGATGCCATTTTCAAATAGGGAATATACAAATATGTTTGAAAACTAGATTTTCAGAAAAAGCTTTTTATCAGTTTTATCCTTTAGTCTTCTGAAACCATTTTTATCACGGGACTTATATGTGAATCCAGAGTCAAAAACTATAAACATAACCAATAGTATATGTGATGTATATACTATATTAGAACAAAATTAGTTTTAGTAAAAGGAGCCAAAATCATGAAAAACAATGAAAATATAGAACAACAAAACATGGAACAACAAAGCTGTAATAATTGGCCGAGCTGCAATCCTTGTAGATGCGGTCGGTGCCCCTGCCCTCCACGACCCGTATGTCCAACAGGTCCTACCGGTCCCACAGGTCCGACTGGTCCCGCAGGAGGGCCTACTGGTCCTACTGGTGCAACCGGCCCAACGGGGGCAACAGGGGCGTATATAATAGGAAAACAAACTACCTGTAAAAATGCGGTTCCATTAAACCGCGTTCTGATGGGTATTGACCTCGATGTATTCAGCTATTCGGCGGTACTCATTAGCGAATTTTAAGCTAACGCTTATATTGCCATTTTCGTACACCTTGATTTGCTCTACGAGTTCAATTAAGACCTCTCTTGTCAGTTTGTCGATATTTTCATATTTTCTAAAGGTAGCTAAGAATGGGTTTTCTGTATCAATCCCATTTTCAAGTTCTTCCTTTTCTTCATGCAGATTGTCAATAACTTCGTTAAGTGCTTCAATTTGTCGCTCGTAATCTTCTTGCATATGGCGGTACTGCTTATGAGAAATCTCTCCGTCTTTCCAATCTTGATAGATACTTTGTTGATAACGTGTAATTTTGGAAAGTTCTTTTTCCTTTGCCGCTATGAGTTCATTCAGTTTTATAGACTGGCTTTTCTGCAAGGGGGCAGTATTGATACGGGAAACAATTTCAGAAAATGCTACCGCAACATAAACCTGTTGGCGAATGGCATACAGTACACCTTGTTCCAAGTGATTATGGCGTATTGTATGTTTTGTGCAAGCTGTTTTTGACTGATCTTTATAGGTGCGGCAATAGTAATAGACATTTGCTCTTACTTTGCTTCGTGTCATAGCCTTACCACAATCGGCACAACGCAGAAAACCGCTGAACAAATACAATCCCTTTTCTTGTGGTGCGGTACGGGTGTCCTTTTTCATAAGGTCTTGTACCTTTGCAAAATCCTCCCGGCTGATAATCGGTTCATGGGTATTTTCAACAATGTACCATTCATCTTCCGGGACAGTTTCCTGCACATGGATTTTATAACTTTTTATGCGGTAACGCCCTTGTACCATATCGCCAACATAAATACGGTTTTTCAAAATGCCGGTTATACTGATTGCCGCCCATAGAGATTTGCCCTCTGTAGCATTAGGATTTTGATATTTCATACCCTTACTTTTCTTGTAAGCCGCTGGACATAAAATACCACTATTATTGAGTTTTCGTACAATCGCATTTTTGCTCATGCCCTCTAAAAACCATGCGAATATGCTTTTCACATTTTCAGCCGCTTCTCCATCAATAACAAGGGCATTTTTATCCTCCGGGTCTTTCATATAACCGTAAGCCGCAAAAGAACCGATATGTAACCCTTTTTCCCGCTTCTTATCAAAAGTTCTCCGAATGCTTTCTGATGTACCTCTTGCGTGTTCTTCGTTCAAAACACCTTGAACCGGAACAGCGATATTTTGAGCGTTTTGGGGGTCTTTATAGGTATCTATGGGCTGTTGGTAAAGAGAGATAAACCGCACATCATTTCGTGGAAACCAGTCGCCAAGATAATAGCTTTGGTCGCCATTGTTACGAAAACTTCTTGCAAGGTTCTTAACAACCACGCAGTTGACTTTACTTTTTTGAATATCGGACAAAAGTCTTTGGAAATTCTCACGTTCTTCATCTGTTGTACCGCTTACACCATCGTCAACATATTCCCCAACGAAAATGTATTCGTCGCCATCGTCCTGCTGTTCAAGAAAATCGGTTAGGATAAGTCTTTGATTGGTAATGCTCTCGGATTCATCTTTCCCGCGTTTATCCTCACGGGATAAACGAATATAAAATGCAACATACCATACCTTGTTTTTTGGTGCTGATTTTGTAATGGTCTGCCTGTCGGCTACTCGTGCCATGTGTCCTCCTCTCTATCACATTACACCTATATTATACCATTTTGGCGTAATGCGAACAATGTTGTCGGAGGCGCAAAGTCGCATTATAAGCCACTTTTCTTGCGTATGAGGAAGTTTTCAAGTACCTCTTGAGCTGACGGTGCATTGTCGTCAAATTCAAGTTTGATACCCATATCCCCATAACGAAAGCATAAGGGATTTTTCAGCTTCTCCAAAACATAGGTCAGCCGTTTCTCTTTAGGCAGGGAATTATCAAGTTCCAACATACTTATATCAGCCAGTTTCCCTACCTCTACCGTTTCTATATTTACGCTCATAAAATCATCTACCATTTTCGGCGTAATCATCATCATGCACCTCCTGTTCTGCATGATTCAATATATGCGTTTCCCAGTTTGTCCTATGAGGAAACACAAAAGGCCACCACCTTTTATCATAAAAGTGGTAGCCTTTAATTTTTCCTCATACTTCGGGCCAAGTTGTCCCGAAGTCAATGGGACTGTTTAATAGTGTTGTTTCGCTTTCTCTACGCTACGCATATTGAAAACCTTGTTGCTTTCCATTTCGATTTTCCTATTGTTAAAATAGGGGGCGTACTGTGCCGGAAATAATCGGGCTGTCATTAGACAGAAAAACCCGGAACGGTACGCCCTATATATATAAACGATGATTCGGACGGGCGGCGGCAACCACCCTCATAGGAATTTCACCTCACCCCATGCTTATGGCGTGGCGGTCAATGCTGTGAAGCGTTCAAACCGCAAGTATCAATGTACCAATCCAGAGATTATCGCCGGGCGACTTGCCATTTCCACCCTGTCGCAGTTGGTATTTTTCGCTCACACCCCGTTTAGGTCTTTCCCCCTTTCAGCGGACGGTCATGGCGTACCCTGCGGCTCGGCTCCTCCTAGATTGAAAGTATCCGAATCATCGGTATTCAGTTGTCAAAGGGCATTAGAAAGAAAAGAAATTCTTTCTAATAGCCATGTGATTTAGAGGACAAATTCGGAACAGGTAATTATAAGTTTTTCAAATATTTTTCCATGTTCCGAAGTCCTCGTTCAATAGAAACTCTGACAGCCTTTTCATCTACGCCCTCGGCTCGTGCAATATCTGATTTGCTTATGCCAAGTATGTAATGAGCGTAAATCCGTTTCCCCTGCTTGTCCGGCAAAGAGGCCATAGCCGCCTGTAATTGTTCTGCTGTCATTTTGCGTTCATAGAGTTCGCAGGGAGTAAGCGAAACGAACAGAATTTCATTTTCAATTCCATCGCCTGCGTCCAGAGAGTAGTGAGCCTTATTGTAAAAACGGCGGCGAATGTAGTTCTGTTCCACTCGCTCCGCTTCCAAAAGGGCGGCTTCCACTTCATCGGGTATCTCAATAAAAAAGTCAGTATTATAAAACGGGTAAAAATCCCGCAGATTGATTTTTGCCATATGGCGTTCCTCCATTTCGATTTTTTAGGGATTTGCAAATCGAAATGGAGTAAGGCGGAGAGCGACAGCGGGGTCGGACTTCGGGCCAAGTTGGCCCGAAGCGACCAATAAGCTTGTCCCCGAAAGCTGTCTGTTTAGAGTGGTTTCCCGTCAAAAAAAGGTATAAAAAAACACCTTTACGGAGAAATTCCCGAAAGATGTCGAATAAAAAATGAGCGGAGTACCCGCTCATAATTTTCTGTAATTTTTTGAAGCTATGTAGGATTAGGATTTCTGCTACATCCAGCCGTCACAGTAATGTGGCGGCTCCTCATGGATAGAAGATAGCGGCTTAATGTACATAAAATGAACCTCCTATACTCAAGCCGCCTTTGCTAAGAATAAAATTATGCCCCCCCACAAGCCCACTATTTAGAACGTGAAACGGCGGCTTTGATTATTTCAAAACCGCCGTTTGCATTAAGCATAGCAATATATTCACCAAACCAACGGTTTTTTTATTATGCCGTGAGGCATGGTGAATTTTTATTATATAAATTTCTGTATGCCCTGAACCTTAGCGCACTATCATTCCGTTATCATAAAAATTTAGAATAAAATTTGTCTATCTCTAATGCTTTAAGTAACTTGACTCCGTTGACTATATAAAATGTGCAAGGAATCAGCGAAATAACAAATAAAATAGTGCTGTAAATGCTGTCCACTTCTACAAACAAAGCGATTACAAGTAAGATTACCGCAAATAAAAACAAGGACACAATCGCACGTAGAAACAATTTTTTTATGCTTTTTTCCATAATTACTCCCTTCCATGGGATAAAACAAGGCATACAACTGATAGACTTACATAATTCTTTGCTTATCCAAGAACCAATGCAATTATAGATAATCTTCCCTTATCGGAGTAAATACATCAATTACCTCTCCACCCTCAATCACTTTGAACGAATGAGGAACATTTCCCGGAACCGCATAGCTGTCGCCGGGATTTAACTCATACTCCTGCCCGTCAACAGTCATTAAATACTTTCCAGAAATCACATAACCACTTTGTTCATGGGGGTGTTGATGGAGCGTTGCAAAATTGCCTTCCACATAATTCATCTTGCACACCATCGACTTTTCACCGACTGCGAGGGAATCAAGTGAAACCCCCTTAAATACCCTCTTTTTCGCTGCTTCTTTTTTGGTTACCATAATGAATCCTCCTGATTTTATTTTTTATGCACAAGCTGATTCTTCGGCAATTTTTTGAATCTTTGCAAGCAAAGCCTCTAAATCCTGCCTGTCTGTAAGTGGATTCATGAGAGTAATGCGCAGATAAAATTTACCTCTGACTGTTGTGCTTACAACGTAAAAGGTTCCATCCCTAAGAAGTTCATCAAGCACCTTTTTATTCAATTCATCATGGTTTGTCCTCTCCGACAAATAGCGGAAACAGACAATATTGCTGACCGGCTCAAGCGCTAGTTCCATATTCTTCTGCTCTTTTACTATTTCGGCAAATTGCCTGCCCAAATCGTAAAGTGTATCAACATTCTGACGGTATATCTCATCGCCATACAAGCGCATGATAGCATATGTGTGGAGAACGGTGATTGGCTTTGTACATTCTAGCGTGTGTCTGGCAGAATTGTACCATTCTTCTGCCTGCTGGTCCTGCCATAAATAAGCAGCTTTGGGCGAAAACTCGTTTGCCTTTCTGTTTCTGGAATTGTATATGATAGCAGTGGAAAGCGGTGGCACAAGCATCATTTTATGGAAATCCAAAATGAGTGAATCGGATTTCTCTATACCATTTAACAGATGTTTGTATTTATCAGAGAAAATCACAGCACCACCATGGGCACCGTCCACATGGAACCATAAATGGTGTTTTTGTGCAAAGCCTGCAACTGCTGTCAAGTCGTCATAAGCCCCAACAGAGGTGGTGCAGGCACAACCTACAACGCAAAAAACAAGCTTGCCATCTGATACTGCTTGCCGGTAGGCACTTTCCAGTAGTTCTGGCCGAATACTAAAGTGATCGTCAACCGGAACCTTTATTATGTTTTCGGTTTTGATACCCATTATTTTTGCGGCCCGCTCCACGCTGTAATGGGCTTCTTCTGATACCATGATGGCCAGATTATGATAATCCTTCTCCGCTATGCCCGAAGATGTACGGGCCGTAACGAGGGCGGTCAGATTGCCAAGAGAGCCACCGGAGGTTACAAACCCGGTGGAGCCCCTGTCGTATCCGAATTTTTCTGCAAGATGCCCGATTATGACTTTTTCCATGGAATTTCCAGCCATTCCTAATTCATATACCGTTGTGCAGTTATTCAGGTAACCTATGATTGCAGAGGTTAAAGCGGTTACCGGCAGTGTTGTTGCAACCTGATGCCCCATATACCCTTTGCTGTGAAAATTGATGGAATGGGAAAATACGTTTTTACAAAGACCTGGTAAGTCTACTGAGTCGGAGGATACAAAGTCCTCCTGCCAAAACCGCAGTTGTTCTTCGGGGGAAGCCCATTCAATTGTTTTACCCGATTGTTTGGATTGGGATGCCTGTAAATGCTCAGCAATAATATCAGTTACTTGTTGAGCGTCTTTTCTAAATTTATCGGCGGAATAGGCTTTGCCGAGAATGTTATCAGTTGTTTTCATACTTTTTGTCACCTGTCCTTTTTATTCCCTATGAGATTATTCGTTTACATACCAGCCCTTGCATACATCTACCCAGCCAGAATGATATGCATGTTGCTCCAATTCCTCCAGCGAAAGTTCAATTGTACTGTTTGCATTGCCACCGGCAGTATAAACAATATCAAATCGTTTGAGAGATACGTCCAAATAAACCTTGACGCCTTCATGAATCGCAAAAGGGCAGACCGCACCCGGCGCATGGCCTATAAGAACTTCCACCTGATCGCCGGGTATCATCACTGCTTTTTGATGAAAGCAGGCTTTATATTTGGTGTTGTTTACTTTAGCGTCGCCAGCCATTACAACCAAAGCAGGTTCTCCATCTTGAATGAAAGACATTGTTTTCGCAATCCGTGCTGGCTCACACCCAATGGCTTCTGCGGCGTGTTCTACTGTATCCCCGATGTGTTCCCTGAGTACAACGCGCTCACCCAAGCCAACACCGTCAAAATATTCTTTTACTTTTTCATAAGACATTGTAGTGACCTCCTATACTTTTTCACTAGTTGCAAACATGGTAGACATCATTTTTGCAAGTATTTTATTAGCTTCATCTGTAACTGTTGCTTCAACAACAACCAGTATTTTTCCGACCTTTATCACTTCGCCAATGGCTATTACTTTTTTTGTAGTAGCCGGGCGCATTAAGTTTATTTTTAGTTCAACTGTCAAAACCTCGGAATTTTCCGGCATTGTAGTTAAAGCGGCATATCCACCCGCTACATCTGCTAAGGTAGTAATGACCCCACCATGTAACAGTCCTTGCTGTTGAAGCAAAATATCCTTGCTTTCACAAGAAATAGACACCTTTCCCTTTTCAACGTTTTCAATCTTTGCCCCGATAAGAGATAAAAAACTCTGCTTTTCAAAGTTCTTGGAAACTCTTTCATATAGCTTGCTATTCGTTTGGGAAAAGTCCATTAAATTCACCTCTTCCTTGCCTTTCTTTTGGATTTATTATATACTTCTCCTTAGGATAAGTAAAACAAATATATCTAATGCAATCATTAGAAAGGACGATTTGTGGATTATGAACCGATTTATTGCACTTCAAAAAATTATTGAGTTTGGAAGCTTCACCAAGGCAGCGGAGGCCCTTGGCTATACACAGTCCTCAATCAGTCAGATGATTTCATCTTTGGAGGACGAATTGTCAATCAAGTTGTTAAATCGTTCCCGTTTAGGCGTAAAGCTGACATTAGAGGGTGTGGATTTATACCCGTTTATTGAAAGGACTATCCTTCAATATCGGGCTACGATGGAAAAGGCTAATGAGATAAAAGGATTGGAAACAGGAGTAATCCGTATTGGTACATTAGCGAGCATTTCCTGTCACTGGATGCCACAGTTGATAAAAGAGTTTCAGATACTATATCCAAATGTAGAATTCATTCTTCATCAGGGAGATTATAGTTCGATACAGGAATGGATAAAAGTTGGAGCCGTAGACTTCGGCTTTACTACGCCTGCCGCCGTAACCGGAATAGAAACGGTTTACATCAAAGAAGGAAGAATGTTAGCGGTTCTGCCGGAAAATCACAAATTAGCTTCCAATAGTGCTGTCAGTTTGGAGGAAATCGCAAACGAGCCATTTATTCTGCTGGAGGAAGGGCATTTTAGTGAACCAATGGAAGCGTTTCATGCTTGTAATTTGGAGCCAAATATAAAATTTCGTATTCATGATGATTATGCTATCATGACAATGGTGGAAGCGGGATTGGGCATCAGCATTTTAGCGGAATTAGTGCTACGTCGCACAAATTACAATATCGCTCTATTGCCAATTAATCCTCCTATTAACAGAACGCTTGCAATTGGATATAAAGACAAGAGCAGTTTACCGATTGCAAGCAAGTATTTTATTGAGTATCTTCTCAACCATGTTGAAATGATGCCGTGACATTATCGCACTTGTAACAATAAATTAGTTATTTTAAACAAGAAGCAAAACTGCCGAATGGAAATTTTTTTGTAGGCTGGACTTCAAAAATACTCAGTTAAATGATTAATCACAAAAGAACAATAGGAAGCCAAATAAGAAGTTCGCTAAACGGCAAGCAGGGCAAGTGTATTGACACTTGCACATTTTTAAGATTTTCCCTTTCGGTCAAATCTCAAAAATTGCTTGTTGGGGCAAGCCGCCCCAGACCCGGCTACTTCGGGCCAACTTGGCCCGAAGCTGTTGCGCTCCGCTTGTTTTTTTCTCATACCGTTACCGCTCCATTTCCTTATTTTTCATTGTGTCTGTCAAGCTGAACAGACGGTCAATATTGGCCTTTGCCGTGATAAGTTCCTGCATATCTTTTTTGGTCGCCCGGTATTCTCCGTAGGCGGCCTTTTTCTTTGCCGATAGTGTCTGATATTCTGCTTTAAGGGTATCCATCTTTGGAAGTTTTGCCCCGTTCAAAATCCTATCCATTGTAGCCCTTGCCGCCCGGTAGGTTACAATATCGGCTTCATGCTCCGCAAGATATTTGCGACTGTACTTTGTAGCTTTGTATCCCTCAAATACGGAACGGGTTTTTGCGTAATCAACCACCGCCGCTTTTAATTCCACATTGGTGCGTATAGCAGATTCAGCGGATTTTATGCTGTCCGAAAGTGTATGAAAACGGTCTGTAACCTCAGCGGCTTTTTGCTCTAACTGTTCATATTCCAACAGGTCATTTTCCTGCAAATATTGGAGTGTTGCAGCCATTTGCTTTAGGTTGAAGATTTTAGCCCACCGCTCATAGGCAGGGCCTTTTCCTGTTCTCATGCGTGATTGAATATCTATAATCAGATTGACTTTTCGGGAGGCCCCGGCTCGGCTTTCCGGCATAGAAGTACGCCCCTCAATGATGGCCTGTATATCCTCTACACCGTAACCCTTGCCAAGTGTAGAAGCCCGTAACCGGGTAAAGCGTTCCTGCCCCTCTACCCCAAAACTGATTGTACCGCCACGCCCATGTTTTATCTTGTAACCTGCCGCCAACATTAGTTGTAAAAAGCTGTCCATATCCGTTGGCTTCTGTGCAAGGCAAACATCAATTTGTGCCTTTAACCGCTCTTGAAAAGAGGGGAGTTTATCCCGGCCTTGCCATTCGCCATAATGTTTGAATTTGCCCTGGCTATGAAGTTTCGGATTTGTGATAACGGATAAATTGTATTCAAGGCATACCCGGTCAGACAAGCGGCGAAATGCCCGTGCCGAACCGATAAAATCCCGAAACTTTCGGGTGCAGTCCAGTGAAGTTGAATTATAGTAAATATGGCAATGCGGGTGGGGGCGGTCAATATGGGATACCACGAAAAAGGCATGTTTGCCTTTTGTCCATCGCATAGCAACGTCATAACTGATTTTGAGGGCTGTTTCTGCGTCTATCTCTCCGGGCGGGAACGCCTGCCGAAGCTGATAATATAAAACATCATTTTCACTTTTCTGCTCCCGTCCAGTAATCACCTTATACTTTGCTTTGGAAAGCAAAAATTCTGCGTCGGCTGTGGCGGGATCACATTCATAGGCAAGTATCAAATCGCCGTTACGGGTCTTATCAGGATTTTTTCCATAGTCAAATCCATCTTTCAAAGTTTCCATAATGGTTTTTCCACTCCCAATATGGCGGGTCATAAGGCGTGTGGTTGCCAAGAGCATACCTCCTTTCCTGCAAAAAATAACTTCGGGCCAAATTGACCCGAAGTTGCCTTGACCATTCTGTTTTTATCTTTATCCCATAATATAAAGCTGAAGCCGGTTGCTTAATCTCTCTATGCCATCTATCAGCCATTCCGCAATCGCCTGTATTCCAAAAGGAGAAAGCAGGAAAGCAAACACCATGACCCATATACAGTTATTGAGCGTACAGCCCGTGACAAACATGGCAATCGAGAGCAAGCCTAAAATCCCCGACAGAACGGTAAGAACGCTTGACGCAAAGCAGAACAGAAAGCGTATGATTGCACCGAACAGTGTCAGCACGATTGCAAACGGTATTGCTATTATTTTTCCTATTATATTCATAATAAAGGCTCCTTTCAAGGTAGGATTGTAAAGTTTATTCCTACCTATATTTTACCATGTCCCAAAGGGTACAACAATGTTGTCGAGGAGACAGAAATCTCGTCTTTAGACTTCGGGCCAACATGGCCCGAAGTGGCAGAAATAAAGTAGATGCGATTGCCCTTGTGAGGCCATCGCATCTACTTTATTTCTGCTCTGTATTCTTATTGTCTGATGGTACAAATTCCAGCAAGTCGCCAATTTCACAATCAAGCACCGTACATAACCGAGCCAGAACATCAATATCCAACCTGCTTATCGTGTTATTGCAGTAATTGTTAAGTTGAGTACGCTGCATTTCAGCTTTATGGCTTAATTTGTTTTTACTGAAACCTCTTTGTTCAATCAATTCATCCAGTTTGATTCTAATTGTTCCGTATTCCATTAAAGCCCTCCTCTTCATGTAAATTCTCCACATGGTTGACATATACAGTATGTACTAAGTAGAATAGGAAAGTAAGTTCTAACAAGTCTAATTAGACTTGTTGCACATGCTGATGAAAAGGAGAGAAAACAATGGATATTGGAAAAGCAAAAAGAGCAATCAAAAACCTTGCCAAGCAGAAAGGTATCAGTGAGGGCGAGGTGCGCCGTGAAATCGAAGTTGCCATAGCAGAGGGCATGAAAAGTCCTGAACCACAGGCACAGTCATTTTGGAAAACCATTCCCCATAAAGGAGAGAAACCAACTCCCGAAGAAGTAATTGCCTACATAGCAGATATGACAAAACAATAATATTCTAATAAAAATAGGGGAGCGATGGTAGAGTATGCCGCCGCTCCCCATTTTTTATAAAGCTGTAACCGTCGCCAGTTCTTTGAGAACATCGGAAACCCGGCTCCACAGTTCAGCATAGTCTTTTTGCAAAGCCGATATTTCAGACGGGTATATGCCATAGGTATTAGCGTGTATAGCAATCTGATTGAGGTTATTTGCGCATCTGCGTTGTAGAGAAACTAGTTCACGCACAGGCGCAAGGTCAACATTCAGCACATACCCATTGAGCGCCATTTTGCGGATATAGGCACTTAAATTTTGTGTTCCCGCTTCTTCCATGCGCTGCTGAATAGCGGTGTATTCTTCTTCACTCACCCATACATAGAGAGGAACGCCCCGCCTGCGCTTTCGTTGGCTCATCTGTCCTCCCGTTCCCGGCTTCTTCGCTTTGAGGGCGGTTCCTTTACCCGGTCTTTTGGTCTTTCTTCCGGGCGGGCCTGCGGCACAGGTAGAGGGGCATTATTGGGAATCCCATCAATCATGTTATAATTTTGCTCAGTGGAGAGTTCTGCATTTTTCAAATAGTTGTCTTTTTCCTGCATAGAAAATCGCTCCTTTCATAACTTCGGGTCAAGTTGGCCCGAAGTGCTATTGTTTGTTTCGCAATGTTACGAAGTTAGCCCTATTTTAAGGGATAGCGGACATTTATCCCTCCCCCCAAAAAACAGGAGCCGGAAAGCCACGGAAACCGTGGCTTTTTTCAGTGAACATCGTAACACTATACCCTTGATTTTTGCCGCTTCTTCCTCATACGTTCCCGGCTTCTGCGGCGGTTGCCCTCGTCCCGGCAACGCTCGGAACAATATGCCTGGCTTGTAACTGGAAGAAATACATTACCACAGACGGGGCAGACTTTTCTGGAAAGATAGGATTGGCCTGTCAGTGTAGATTCCAAAACCGGGTTCAGAGGAAGAACAGACTTTTCAAAATACTTGCAGTAGGAACCCGTCCACCACTTATCAAGCATATAGCACCTGCCATAATCCAGTGGCAAACAACAATGTTCTCCGTCATAGTTAGCGCACATACCAACCACAAGCCTGCGGATCGTTGCTCTTTCATGGCGGGTCAGTTCACGGGGCAATGCTCTGTCTACTTCCATAGGCGGTTACTTCGGGCCATGTTGGCCCGAAGCTGCCTCCCTCCGCGAAATAATCAAATCCCGGTAGCAAACACCCACACAGGAAATGCCATTCCAATAATTGCACTCCCGGCAGGGGGAGCCTTTCGGCGGTTTCGGCGATTTCTGGCGTGAGGGACGGGGCTTCTGCTTCATCATTTTTTCGTAGGGGCTGTTGGTAAAGTTCATTCCTCGTCCTCCCCGGTGCTTTCGTCTGTATCCCACGGCGGGGTATCGTCCTCCTGCTCACCATAAGGGTCGTCCTCATATTCGTTGTAATCATCATCTGCGGAAACGGCCTGCTCCTGCTTCGGGCGGTAAATCTTGAAGTAGTACCCGGCTCCGCCACCAACCAACACCGCAAGGGCAACAAAAATCATCATACCCATATTGCCGCCTTTTTCCGGTTCCGGGGTTGGTTCGGGGATTGGCTCCGGTGTCGGCTCAGTAGTGACAGGGGGTGTTGGGGCCACTTCTTCTGGCTCCTCGGATTGCTCCGCAAGAGCCAGAAGGTCTTTTTCTGTTACCGCATTAAGGAAGTACACATTTTCCTGCTCCCTTTGGCGGTCAATTACAAGATAAAATACGTTTTCGTTTGGGGTCATAATGGTAAAGAACTCTTTTCCATCTTCATCGGTAGCATTATCAACCACCGTTCCCGTTCCGGCAGGGGTAAAGGGATTGGGAGCGGCTATCGGCTCCGGGGCCGGGGTTTCCGTTGGCTCCGGGGTCGGTTCCTCACCTCCGGCATAGGCCACGGTACTAAAAGAGATTGTCAGCAAAAAGGCGACGCATAGCGCCGCCATCATACGATATTTTTTCATTCTTCGGTTTCCTCCTGTTCTTGATTGGTTGACTTCGGGCCAAGTTGGCCCGAAGTAGCACCGCCAGTCTTTGCGGTTTTTAGCAGGGTGGCGAGATCCGCAAGGGAAATATCCATGCCACGCACCGCCTCTACAATTTCCATATTTTCAAACTCGGTTTTCTGCTTTTCCAATTCCCGCAGTTTAGCTTGAAATTCGCTGATTTTTTCTTTGGTCTTGTCGATTTCCTTTTTCACACGTTCAATTTTTGCGTTCAAAATATCCCTCCGTTTCTGTTAATTCAACCGTCCAAAGGCGTAAAAGTGTTCCGTCCAATACCGGCTATTGGTGGAAGCGTAGCTGATAGGATTGCCACAGTGAATCATCATGCCATTGCCTACATAAATCCCAACGTGCGACACTGGCCCGGAACTGTCATAGGTTCCAGTGAAAAAGATAATGTCGCCGGGCTTTGCTTCGCCGGGGGGGATTTTTGCACACAGGTTGAAAATACCTTGTGCTGTTGTTCTTCCCACGCTGCCAACACCAGATTTGTTGATAACCCAACACACAAAGCCGGAACAGTCAAAGGACGTTGAGGGAGTGGAACCGCCCCAAACATAGGGAAAACCAAGATATTTTTCAGCTTCAGCAATCATGGCGGCAAACCTCGTATCGTTTAAGGCTTCGGGCGGTATGTCATAATCGGTGTATTCTCCGGCGGTGTAGATATTGCCCTCAAAAAGATTAGGGCGGTTGCCTTTGGTCTTTTGATAGACAAGATAGCGTTCTGTCTGCTCCGGGTCGAGATTGGCAAGAGCCACAGCCCCCAATGACCTATTGCGTAGGGCTACATTGAGGATATAGTAGTCATAGGGAACCTCCACCGTGTAAGTGTCAGAGTGGGTTGTGGTTTCCCCGGTTTCGGGGTCTGTTTCTGTCCATGTATCTGTCCGGGTTTCTGTACGGTAGCGTACTTCCACAGTTTCCGTGATGGTAAGTTTATACTGCTGTTCCAAAAGGAATTGTAATTCTGTCCTTACCTTTGCCGAGTTATATCCATCGAATCTTGCGGTCAGATAAGAAGCCAGTTCAAAAGGGTCATGCCCGATTTCATCTACCGAATAGCGGTACTCGTCATAGCCGGGATAATCCCTTTCAATATGAGCCAGTTCTTCCCGCAGGCCGCTTTCCAGTATGGTATAGTCTGATTCCACCGTCTGCATATCGCTGTCCGATGAAACGTAGGAAGTACCGTCCACCGCACCAAGCAAACCGTTTCCGATAGAAGTAACCCCCGCCATGCAGGACTGCATGACGATAATCAGCAGGAACGCACAAGCGATTATCAGCATAACTTTGGGATTGCTCCGCACATAGTTCCATGCGGCTCCGGCTATATTTTTTGCTGTAACTGCTGTTTTCTTTGCCGCTTTTGCGGTTTCTTTTGCCTGCTTGCGGTATTGCTTTTTCAACCGCTGTTTTTGCAAATACCGGGAAACGGGGTTGCTTTGTAAAGAGGGATTTTCCTGCACAAGCTGACGGTAGGCATAATCGGCTTTTGAATTGATGGTCTTTTTCTCCCACTTGCGAACCTGCCGGGCAGGGCGGGTACGGATACGCTTTTGAACAAAACGTGTACTGCCCCGGACGGTATGCTCCCCG
The DNA here is from genome assembly GCF_003149105.1 of Faecalicatena contorta. GTDB lineage: Bacteria > Bacillota > Clostridia > Lachnospirales > Lachnospiraceae > Muricomes > Muricomes contortus_C. Next base: position 145,821 of record NZ_QGDS01000003.1, read on the forward strand.
GCAAGTTCCGTTTTGTGGGCGGCCTCTATGCCTACATTTTCACGCTCCACCTCACGGATTTTACCATGCACATACAGACGGGTCTGATAACCAACCGCCCGCCCTATGGTCTTTATCGGGCCGGGGCGCTTCGTGGGCTTCTGATTTTCCAGTTTATCACGGGCTTTCTCCAATTTATCGCCGCTCTTTTCCATACGGAGTTTGGATTTCTCCATGCGCTTGCCATCTTTCCTTGATTTTTTATCGGCGGGACCATCATGGGGAGCGGTTTTATCGGGTGAGGGTTCCCCCTCTTGCCGCAGGCGGTCAGAGGGGCGGGGCCTTTTGCTGTCCTGACGGAATTTACCCGACTTCGGGCCAACATGGCCCGAAGTGATAGGGCTATCCTCTACTGGCGTAGAAGTATCCGTTTCCTCCGGGATCGGCGGGGATTTGTTGAGGTCAGCATTGGTTTTTACAAATCGTTTGCCGCCCTTTACAACCGGCTTTGACTTCGGGCCAACTTGACCCGAAGTTGCCGCCGCTTCCTCATGCTCAAACCGCAAGCGGCCCGATGGGCCACCCCGGCTGTTATCACGCATTGGCGGCCTCCTTTGCTATATCCTCCGGGCGAGTAGTAAGTAAGCGGTATATCTCCGTGTTTTTCGGGAAACGGTCAACAAACGGAATCGTCGTATTTCCAAAGAACAAAAGCCCCTCCCCGGAATTGCTATGGGCGATATAGGATAGCTGATGTTCGGAAATGCCGAGTTGCCGGGCGAGGATAACCCGGTCAGCTTGTGCCTGTGCCAATAGAATCATAAAATCACTGTTGTCAAAAATATTTTCTACTTCACGACTGGCAAGCAGGTCTTTCACATTTTGGGTCAAGGCCGATGGAACGCAAAACTTCTTCCTCAGCATTTTCCAAGTGCGGACGAAATAACTGGCACTAAGGGCGTCTTGCAGGAGAATATGAAATTCGTCGTAATAGCACCATGTAGCAAGGCCCGCCGAAAAGTTTTCGTCAACGGCCTGCGTCACAAGTTCATTCGTGATGTGCATGGCAATCTTGCGTAGGTTTTCGCCCATGCTTTTCAGCACGATACAGGTAATGCGGCGACCTGTTTGTACGTTAGTAGCATGATTGAACATATTGAGGGAGCCGGTGCAGTAAAGTTCCAGAGCGGTTGCCACCCGCTTTGCTTCCGGCTCCGGCTGTTGGCACAGAGTTTCATACAGGTCTTGCAAGAGGGGCATTTTACTGTTGGCGATACCGAGAGCGAGTTCACGGTACACAAGGCGCACACAACGGTCAATCACAGTCTTTTCGATAGGCTGTAAGCCCTCTTTGCCACCAATGATAAGTTCACACAAGGACAATAAAAAATCCGCTTTCATTGAAAGCGGACTGTCCTCTCCAAGCATATTCAGTTTTAAGTCCATTGGATTGATGTGGTTTTGACTGTCGGGGGAAATGTCGATAACCTCTCCACCAAGCCTTTTTACCAGTGGCGCATATTCGCCCATCGGGTCTACAATGATAATTCGGTCTTTTGTGGTAAGGAATACGTTAATAAGTTCCCTCTTTGCCGCAAAAGATTTTCCCGAACCAGTAGAACCGAGATATAAGCCGTTGGCAGATTTCAATTTTTTGCGGTCTGCCATAATAACATTGTGGGAAAGGGCGTTCATGCCATAGTAAAGAGCCTGACCGCCCATGCGGAGTTCCTGCGTCATAAAGGGTACGAAGATGGCGGTACTGCTCGTTGTCATTCCCCGTTGTATCTCGATACCGTTATACCCAAGCGGCAGGCTACTCATAAAGCCTTGTTCCTGCTGAAAATCCAGACGTTTCAGAAAACAGTTGTACTTTTGTGTAATGCCGGACACCGTGAAAATATCGTTTTCAAGCTGTTGCCTTGTAGGTGCGGTGTTTACCACAAGAAAGGTAAGCAGGAACATTCTTTCATTGCGATTTTGTAAATCAGCCAAGAGAGCCGCTGCGTCCTTGCTGTATGTCATCAAATCGGGCGGTAAAATATCAATGTCATACCCGGAACGTGCCGCCTTTTTTTGCTCGTCCATTTTCATTCGGTCAATGTCACTTAATTTTGCCTTTACCGTTTTTACTGCCTTTGTCTGGTCTACCGTCTGAACGTGCATAGTAATGGTCATTTCTGCGTCCACTTCCAGTAGTTCAGCTAACAGCTTGTCAGAAAGTTCAGAAGCCATAATCTGTATATACATAGCGGCTCCCCAAGTCTGCCCGACACGGAAAAAGCGGCTTTGCCGAAAATCAAATGAGGTCGGAGCGATAAAATCTTTTGTCCCCATGCCGGTTTTCGGTATCATATCCCATGAAAAACGGAATGGTTCTCTACCGCCGGGGTGCAACTGGCTGTGTATCACTTCCAGACGTTCCCGCCCGGAGAGGGAAGCCGATTGCACACCAAGTTTCTTAAAGTTTCCCACAATGTCAGATTCGATACGCTCCAAGCGTGGCCGGGCCGTTCCGATCCCGTCCGCATGAATCCCAAACGTGATATATTTGGAGCGGACAATACCGTTATTGCTTTTGACAATTTGCCCGGTCAGCATATCGGTAAATTCTCTGCGAATATTATTAAATTCATCGTCCTGCGGGGGAATGTTTACCGTGTACTGGTTTTCGGGCCGGGAGCGATGGTTGATAAAAGAAAGCTGAAAGGGCAAGGCACTGTCAAAATAGTTGAGGAACGAACAGTAGCCATCAAAAATAGTACTTTGGTCATCTGATGAAGCTACGGAATAATTGATGTCCTCATAGGAAAGTGTTTTAGTATAGTAACCCTCCCGCACCTTGCAAATACCGTCCCGGAGCATTTCTTTATAGGGGATTGTCTGTTGTGCCGACTGCGGCCCACGCTGTTTACGCTTTCCGCTTTTGGCGGGAGCGGACGGGCTTTTTCTTGTTTGTGTCAATCTGCTGTACCTCCTTTCCGGGGTTGCTTAAATAAGCATAGATATTTTGGGTCTGATATGGCCTTGTGCCGGGCCATAGGAATTTGGAGCGGACAATATTCCTCACTACCTTTTCAAAAGGCAGTCCGTCACGCTCGTACATGGCAATCAAAAAGCATGGGAGCATAAGGGCAATCATCAAAAACATAGCCCCAGTGCTGCCGATGGCGGAGCGGGCAAACAGATAGGCGGGTATGCCAATAACCCCCGCCGCTCCGAAACATAGAAGCTGGCGCTTCGTGAGATTGAACGCCACTTTAGTTTTTATTTTCGATAGGTCATTTGGTACACTTACATAAGCCAATGGGTAAAATCCTCCTTTCTGACTTCGGGCCAAGTTGGCCCGAAGTGTCAGCGTTCAGCATTGTGGGCCGGGACAGCCTGCCGGGCGGAAACTTTCTCCATTCCGGCCTGTCTGACCCGCCAATAGTCCGGGTTGTATTCCCGAATAGAGTTATTGATGTTTTCTTCAAAGGCAGCCTTATTTTTTATGCGGTCAGGTACACTCCATAATTTTTTGTCCAGAAGTTCCCGCAACACAATACTTTCCTGCGAATCCTCCTCAAAGCAAAGGTATCCACCATGCCGAAAACCGCATTTTTGAGCGGCAGGGGAAAGCATAGTGGACACCTCGTTGGAAACAAGCGTACCGCCATGACTGGCGGTACTTACAAGGAATACACCGGGGCAGAGAACATCACAGGTTTCAACTTCGCCCCAGGGCGATTTTTCCGGCTGTTGGTACATGAACAATCCTCCTTTCCACTTCGGGTCAACATGGCCCGAAGTTAGCGTTCTGCATTTTTTGCTTTGTCGGCCTTTGCAGGAGCCGAACGTTCAGCGTTGTCCTTTGCCGCCTGTTTTTTTCCTTCGGCAAGCTGTTCCGGGATAGACTGTTTTTCGGGGACAGCGGCGGCACGGGCCTTTAACTTCTCTATCTCTGCATGATAGGCCGCAACCACAGCCCCGGTCAGCTCCGCACGAAATTCCTTTGTGATAGGCTTTGCGGTATCACGATAGCCGGTAGGGCTGTTTTTATCCGGTTTGCTCGGCATACCTATAAACAAGCCCTTGTCACTCTGTAATATCTTAAAATCTTCAATCACAAAACTGTCATTGATTTTTAAGTTGGCAAACCCTACAAGGTTTCCCTTTGGCTCGATGGGCCGGGCAGTAACGTCAAGTTTCATCGGCATTGCCACCTGTTCCGTTTCCTGCGGGATATTGGTTTTATCATCGTTCATATTGAAATAACTCCTTTCTCACTTCGGGTCAAATTGGCCCGAAGTCCTTAATGCGCTCCAAAGACGGATTTTGCAAGACTTCCGGTTTTGAACAAAGTAAAACATAACAGTACCGTATAACCCATGACCTGCCACACCGCACCGATAGGATCGCCACTGGTGGCAACACTTTGAATCAGCACCGCATAGATCGCTACACATACCAAAATCAAAAAGCCTTGAAAGCCAACTGCCAACAAGGACTTAAAATAGTTCTGTCCCATGCTGCCGATTTCCCGGTTTACTACCGTTGCCATTGGGAGAGGGGCCAGACTGGAAAGCATATAAATTTCCAACATACGCCCATACACAATTACAAAAATAACAATGCCTATAGCTTTCATGGTAAATCCAAGAATGATAGTTTGAAGCCACAAGCCAAGCAGGGGGCCGATTTCCATGCCCTGCAAAGTTGTTTCAAGACTGTTCATCATATCGTCACTTACATTGGTACTGCCTTGTATCAAGCCTCCGGCGTTACTCACTACGCTCTGCGCCACATCAAATACTGCCATGACGATGTTGAACGTATTGGAAAGTATGGTTACAGCAATAAAGGTCTTGAAAATCCATTTGAAAAATATCCATGTATCAATGTCATGTAGGTTATTGCGGTCAATTATCATCTGAATCAGTTCATAGCACATGACAAAGGTTAAGACGATACCCGCAATCGGTAATACAACCGTTTCGGAAAGCTGACGTATCATGGAGAACACCCCGGCGTGCCATGCCGCCGGGGTGGTTCCCACTTGTGTCGCAATCTCTCCGACCCGGTTGTTTACATCAAGAAAAACCCCCTCTAGGTTGCCCATGATACCGTCAACCAGAAGATTTTTTACCCATTCGTTAATCCAGTCGGTGAGAAAATCCATAGGCGTTTACCTTAAAACAGAGTAGACAGCAGGGGAACGAGAGTGGTTCCAAGCAGGATAACACCGCCCCCGGCCATCAACTGTTTAATCCCTTGTGACTTAGCCGCAGGGTTATCTGACCCGTAGCCCTCAAGCAGATTGATAACGCCCCATACGGCAAGGCCCGCACCAAGAGCAACAACAAGGGTCTGTAATGTAGAAACTGCACTCGTGAAAAATTGCATAATCAAATACCTCCATATTTTCATTTTGTTTTTGGGTACAAAAAAACCGCCATTTCTGGCGGCTCCACTTCGGGACAACTTGGCCCGAAGTTCCATATTTAGTTTTATCAAGGGTTAAGGGGGCGCACGAACCATAAAAATCACCTTCTTTCTCGTTGTTTTGTGGGGAATTTTGCTTTATAATGAAAGCAACCGCTTACATAACAAGTGGTTGTTGAATATTAGTAATTATTACATATAAAATTGAGAGATTATAGTTTAGCAATAGCACTTGGTTGGCATGTGATAATAGACTGAACATAGCGCCATATTATGCGCAAGAGGGAGGGGTTAAATTGCAAGTTGATATAAAGAAATTAATTGAACAAAATCATATCATTATCTGCGACACAAATATATTTTTACATATATATCGGTATTCACCGGAATTTTCCGATTTTGCGTTGCGCTGTATGCAGACAATTTACTCATCAATAATAATTCCATCTACTGTCAGGTACGAATTCCTTAAACACTATCGTGCTTATTTTGGTGATATGGAAAAGCGTGTTCGACGTGTAGGCGACGACGCAAAGAGCCAAATAAGTATTGCCGCACGCAAGGTTCTGAAAATGTGCGATAATCTTCAAGCACTACAATATCCAGACGTAGCAGAGCTGCGACATGATTTATCAAATAAATTTGACGAGTTGCTTACTATTCCAGAAGTATTTTTTGAAGATAGAACAATCCTTGATTTTATTGCTAATCCGTGGGGTGGAAATAATTTAGTCTACGACTTGGTAGAAAAAATCATAAATGATTCCCACGCTATGATAGCGGTAACTCAAGAGGAAATTTATCAAATTTGCGAGGAAGGTGAACGGCGGTATAAGGCAGAGCCGCAAATTCCTCCCGGATTCAAAGATTCAAAAAGCAAGGACGGCGTTAGAAAGTATAGTGACTTAATTATGTGGAAAGAAATTATTCGTTACGCAAAGGATAATGCTGTAAATGTAATATTTGTAACGGATGATGTTAAAAGCGATTGGTGGGTTGAAAATGGCGTTCAGAAAAACTTTCATCCCTATCTGTTGCATGAATTTAAAAGTGAAACAGGAATGGAAATTGTTCCGTTGACTTCACTTGACTTCTTTGCCGATGTATCCGCTTGCTATAACATTTCACAAACAGATGCAGTTGGAATCGCATTACAAATGACTGATTCAGACTACTTTGAGAGAGTAAACGAAGCGGTTTTCGACAGTATTAGTGATACCTTGTCGCTTTCAGGAGAAGATTATATTGAACCATCGGCTCATATTGGAACAAATGGGATTGATGAACTTGAAATAACCGAACAAGAATTTATATCGGCTGAACAGGTACAAAGAGGTCAAGACACCATCACGTATGTTTTCACATTTTGGGTAGAAGCGGATGCCACATCTTTTGACTATTGGGGGCGTGATGATGACACAAAGGAAATTCTTTTAGGCCCTGCGGGTTCTCATACTTTTGAAGGCAAAATTAGTGTGGAAGTGATACGAGAAGCTGATATGTACCTTGATTTTGAAGCCGATAATGGATTTGAAAAAGCCACCATTCTTACTGGCAATCTTAAAGAGACGGCGTATCAACCTCTATTTGAGGAAGATGACGATGAATACTTAGAGGGTGCCTATAATACCTGCCCAGATTGTGGACATAAAATAAATTTTGAAAATGATGGTGGAAATGGGTTTTGCATCAACTGTGCGCCAAACCATTAAAAAAGTGGGGTGCAATCAACGGTTAGCATATATTCAAGTGCGCATAATCTCTATCTTACTAAGAAAAGTTCCGTTATTGATTAGCTTTCTTTGAAGATGCTATTGAATTTCGCAGTTTGCTTATAATTACCCGCCAGATATAAACCTGGCGGGTAATTCCTACTTCGGGCCAAGTTGACCCGAAGTTATGCAAACGCTTCCGGGTCGTCCACATCATCATAGTTGAGAATGTCCTCGTTCTCGTCCAAGACGGTGGTTTCCTCAGTAGCGTCTACTTCGTAAACGGTATATTGCTCATTGGGATTGAGCCTTTTTATACGACGATTTACCAGTTTTGAAGCGTCAAACGTTTTACGCTTATCAGCTTCGGCGGTAAACCTATAATTGGGGTGCTTTTTAAGGTCATATTTAGGAGAGAGGAAAGGACGCAGGCCCCGAAGCTGTAAGATACACTTATCGCCCGGCATGGTAGTCAATTCGTCCATTGTCATTAGTTCCTTACCAAGCCGTTGCATATTCTGTCCGTAGCTTTCTGACTGGCCCCGTGTCCGGCTTTCCGTCTGCATGGAGATTGTTTCTTTTCCCAATATCTCCGAAAGTTCCTTAATAGTGGAGTGTTCCCGCCCGCCGAGAAATACAACCGAATCCATATTGCCCATGATGGTTTCCGCATGGTCTTTATATAGGGCTTTCAACTGGCTCTGCGCTTGTAAAAACAGGCACAAGGAGATTTCCCGTGAGCGAATGACTGCACAAAGTTTTTCAAGTTGTGGAACCTGCCCCGTGTTGGCAGCCTCGTCCCATAGTACCCGCACATGATGGGGCAATCTGCCCCCATGTACCGTGTCTGCCCGTTCACACAAAAGATTGAACATCTGCGAAAAGGCAAGGGCTACGATGAAATTGTAGGTGGTGTCCGTATCGCTGATGATAAAAAAAGTTGCGGTTTTCCTGTCGCCCATGCGGTCAAGTTCCATTTCATCATAACTCATAATCTCCCGAAGCTGTCCAATATCAAACGGGGCCAGTCTGGCCCCGCAGGAAATAAGGATACTCTTTGAAGTTTTTCCACTGGCAAGTTTGTATTTTTTGTACTGACGGACAGCAAAGTGGTTGGGATTGCGCTTCTCCAAGCCAATAAACATATAGTCCACGGCATTTTTGAAATTTTCATCATCTTCCCTTGTTTCCATGCTGTTGAGCATATCCACAAGAGTATTGATATTGCGTTCTTCCTCCGGCCCCTCAAAGACGATATAGCCGATTAGGGCGCAGTAAAGGAGGGTTTCCGCCTTTGTCCAAAAGGGGTCGCCCTCCTTACCATCGCCTTTTGTATTTTCAATCAGAGCGTTTACAAACTTCAAAATATCGCTTTCCGTTTTGATGTAGGAAAGTGGATTGTAGTGCATAGACTTTGAAAAGTCCACGCTATTGAACACCTTTATTTTATAACCCTGTGCCTTTGCCGAAAGAAAAGCGCCTACCTGCCCCAAGATTCCGCCTTTTGGATCTACCACAACATAACTACTATGGGCTTGAAGCAGGTTAGGGGTCAGCCAAAAGCGGGTTTTTCCGCTTCCACTGGAGCCTATAACACAGCAATTAAGATTTCGGGCGTTGGCGGGGTTTTTGGGCCGGGTGTTCATGGTAAGAAACTCCGTGCCGGTCAGTATGACGTTGTTCCCGAATTTCGGGTCGATAAAGGGCTTTATGTCCTTTTCCGTTCCCCACCGGGCCGAGCCATATTCCACATCCTTTCTGAATTTTTTTGCCTTTTTTACCTTGTTCCATACTATTAGCCGGATAATGACCGCCCCGGCAAGGCCAACAAGCCAATCGGACAGTATAGGACCCGGCGCTATGGATTCAAACGCCGGGCCTATAGTTTTGACCATTCCTATCAGCTTATTGCCAAAGTCCGCACCGGGGGCCATGCGGTAGGCTGTGCCAAGTTTCAGAAAGAACCAAAGCACAAACAGGTAGGGAAAATTAGGGATAAGGTACTTTCTGATTTTATCGTTCATTCCGCACCGCCTCCCTTTTTCGTTCCTGTTGGCGGGGCTTTGTACGCTCTTTATCTGCAAATTGTTTAAGCTGTTGCAGGATAGAGGGGCGTTTGTGTTTGCCCCGGCTCATTACCAGTTTTGTATATTCGCCAAAACAGGCTGTAATAGCGTCAGCCTGCCCGGCCTTGAAAAATAGTAGGTATTTATTCGGCCCGGTTTTATGAAACGCATAATCTACGTTATATTTCCGGGCCACTCTGTCAAACAGACGGGTATCCCCCGAAAGGTCAAGGCTATTTGTAGAAACTCCGTGGTTCATCAGCTTCTTTACACTTTGTTTGCCTTGTGGTGTCTGTCGTTTTTGATACCCTTTCTGCATTTGCTGAAGTGTTGACGCCAAAACTTTTGCTAATGCCCGGCCCGTCAGCTTTGAGGCATTGACCGATAGGGCAACCGTCCTGCGTTCTATATCTTCTTGCATGAAAACCTCCTTTCCTGCCAAACATAGCAATCACACAAGCGGGAGGACTTCGGGCCAAGTTGACCCGAAGTGATTTACCTCTCCGCACTGGCAGGGCGGGGCCGCTCTGCGGTAGGAGCGTCTTTTGTTTCCTTTTCCACCTTTTGACTATGGGTATTGAGGGCTTCCCGGATAGACGGTTTTTTCTCTGCCGCCCGTTCTTCAAGCCGGATCATTGCGCCGATGGCTTTTTCCACACTCTTTTTCATATCAGCAAGGTGGGAACGCTCGGCCCGGTATGGAGATGATATGGCAGCCGCCACCTTACCCGTTGGTTGTGCTTTCTGTATGGATTCCTTTCCAAGCATGGCCCGGCCCATATTTTTTAAATGCCGCCCGGCTTCATGGTATTCGGTGCTGATGGCTTCTATTTTGGCAATAGCCTTATCATGGGAACGGATATTGCTGTCCAAGTTCTCCCGCATAGATTCCAACATGGGGCGTACCTTGAAAAACCGGGCTACATTATCCAATGCGGAAATGCCCTTTTCCTTAAAGGCAGCAAGGGCATTTTTACATCCGTCTATGATATTCTGCTTTAGCCCAGCAAGCCGTTCCCGCAGGTCGAGTACCTGCCCCTGCATGGAGATAACCGCCTTTTGCATGGTGGATTTTACAGGGTGGTTCTGTTCCTGCGCCGCTTGAAGTTCCTGGCGCATGGCGGCAAGTTCTTTCACGGCGGTGTCAAGCTGACGTTCCATTGCACCCACTTGCTGAAGCACAGCAAGAAAATCCTTTGCAGATGGGGCATTGTTTTCCCGCAGGATTGCCAGAAGTTCCTTGACGTATTTGTTTTCTGCAATGGGTTCATTAGTAGAGTTCTTTTTTGCCATTGGGTTTCCTCCTTTCCAGACTTCGGGCCAAGTTGACCCGAAGTGATTTTAACGCTCCGCACTGGCAGGATGGGGGCGTTCATGGGCGGTATGGGTGCTTTTGCTCATTGTCTGTTGATAGCTTTCCAATGTTTTCTTAATGGATTTTTCTGGTTCGGGATAAGCGAAAACACGGTATTCCTCCGGCAAATCATCCCGGCCACAGTAATAATCTGTATGGCTGTCACCAGTTCGTACCACATAACCCCCATCAACAAAACGCCCGTCCTCGTCCATGTCCATATCCCGACCATAGGCTTCGTAATCAATGTAATTTTTTAAATGCTCCGGCACTTCCATAGTACACATTTCCTCAATGTAATACCGGCCCAAATCTTCCTCGTCCTCAATGCCCGGATAAAGTTCAAAACAATCCAGATTTTGAGCAAGATTGATTAAATCCTTAACGCTGTTATACTCTCCGAAGTCCACGACGGCGGTAAACTTCTCTAGTTCCCACTCCTGCATATCGTCCAGCAGAGAAGCCAAGTAATTCAGTTCATCAATACTTTCGTATTCACCCAAACATTTACATAGGCCCGGAATGTCCGTTTCATAACTGGCAATAAAAATTTCCTCATAACGTACTCCGTCAATGCCAATTCGTTTCAAAAGAGCCTGCACTTCCTCGGTGGTGGTAGGAAATTTTAGAGGTTCGCTGATTAAATAGTTTTCGTTGTATCTGCCGAGATTGGTAATATAGGCTTCAATCATGGGAATTTTCACGTCCCTGCGTTTTCACGGTTAAAATCCCATTGAGGGTAGTTGCCGTAATATTCAGCCGTCCTGCAATGGCAATATCGTTTTTTACAGCTTCGTCCACCGCCTCCCCGCATACAACAAGCACATGAGAGCGGCGAAGCAGGTCACGCCCCATATCAATACCGCTTTTGTGTTCTTCCGGGATTGCAGTATTCAAAAACAGCGAGAGATACAGACAAGGGCAGAGCGGGGAAAAACCAGCTTCATAAGCCGCCCTGCAATACTGCACCGCCTGTTGCATATCAGCGTTATAATCGCCGCTCCATGCGGCAGTAATATATGCTAAAGGTCGTTTCATTTTATAAGCACCTCCGTTCATGTTGCGTTAATTGGTCAACCTATCCCCCCGCCCTTTCCACTCTTTGGAAAGGGAGCGGCTCAAAGGAATATATATCCCCGTCGCTTGACTCCTTAAAGCATAACAGGGAGAAGCCAGTCAAGGGTGCGAAGCACCGCCTATGGCGGCAAGCCCTTGACTGACTTTCCCGGTTATGCTACTCCATGATTGGCAACGGGGAATATATTATATCCTTAGAGCTTCGGGGTGCGGGGCAGCGCCCCGCATAACGGACTTCGGGCCAAGTTGACCCGAAGTGTCTTTACTTCTCTTGCTCGGATTTCTTTTCCGGGGCTGAAATATCTTTCAGTTTATCCTTGTTTTCCTCAAGCAGTTTCATAATGGTATCTTTCATTTCACGGGGCGTTTTTTCCTTTCCGAAATACTGACCCAATTCTTGACTGGATAAAATCACTTTGTCTACCTCCTTTTTTTCTTCGAGCATGATACCGTCGATCATATCAGGGTTTAACAGCTTCTTTTGGTCAAGGTCACGCATACGCTGCGCCTGTGAGAGAGAGGGAGCCGACTGCTGACCCTCAATGGCGATAGCGATATACTTCTGATTTTTAGGCTTGATAAAAGCCAGTTCCACAGCAGGAGTGAACGCAATTTTTTTCTCGTCCACCATTTTCAAAAGGTCGGGTACAAGTTCATTGAGTTTGATGTATCGCTGAACCTGCTTGACCGTCATTTTATTACGCTCGGCAACAACCTCATTGGAGCGTTGTCCGTTGCCAGTACGCACCCCCTGTTGTTTAATAGCTTCCAACTGCATTTGCAGGGCTTTGGCTCTCTCACTGGGCAGGATATTTTCACGCTGATTGGTATTATCCTCAACCATCTGCGTGATGGCCTGTTCATCAGTCAGATTACGGATAATACAAGGCATATCCTCAAATCCGGCTAGTTCACTGGCTTTCTGGCGTCGGTGGCCCGATACCATTTCATAGCCGCCGTCCTCACGGGGGCGGACAATGGCGGGTTGGGTAACGCCCTTGTCCTTAACACTTTCCACCATAGCTGCCATTTCATCATCATTTCTAACTTGAAATGGGTGGTCTTTGAAAGCGTAAAGTTCTGATAGTTTTAGATAGACAATCTGCTCCGGCTCGGTAGAACGTGGGGCTTCTTTCGGCTCCTGCGGCTGTTCCGGTTCGGTAGCATGAGGGGCTTCTTCTGACTCTTTTGGTTGCTCCGGGAGAGATGATGGCGTTGTTTTTTCGCCGGGAAATGGTGTTGGACTTTTTCCATCCAAAAAATCAATCACATTCTGTTTACGTCCTTTGCGGATTTGTGCGCCCTTTTGACCACGAGCAGAAAGTTCATCTTTTGTAGGTTTTTCAGTCTTAGAGCCTTTCTCCTGTTTATCTGAACGAGTGGTTTTCTTGCCTGATTTTTCGGCTGATATATCTGACGGGGTATTCTCAACTTCCTTCCCTGATTTTTCAGGACTCACTTCACCCTCGGTAAGAGAATCCTTTTCCAAAGCGTTTTGTTCCACTTCCTCTGTTGTCTTTTTCTCCGAAATAATCTCATTGATTTTATCAAAGGAAACAACTATATCACCGGGAGCAGGAACATTAAAAGTGATAGGCGGCTCCATTCCATTGTCATTGATTTCATGGGGAGCGGGTTCCTGTTCTTCTGAAACAATTTTATCGGTGGGAGTGGGAATATCAAGGGCAGGCGATTCCGTTCTATCGTTGCCGATTTCATCAGAAACGATTTCTTCCTTATGCTCCAATGCTGCCGTTTCCTCGGTTGTCACCTCCGGGGACAGTATACTGTCGGAAACTTCTTCCGTTTTCTGTTCCTCTGAAACAACTTCGTCACCGGGGACGGGAATGTCAAGAGAGGTAGGCGGTTCCAGTCCATCGTTTCCAACTTCATGTAAGGCCGCTTCGCCCTCATGCTCCAATACCACTATTTCCTCGGCTGTCATTTCCGGGGGTGGGGTACTGTCGGCAATTTCTGCCGCTTCAATGGGGGCAGTTTGCTCTTGTGTGGGGGCTTCATTTTCCGGTATGATTTTTACATCGTCCGGCTTGTTTTTCCTGTTTTTTGCCATGCGTTTACCTCCTGTTCTAATATTTAATGGCATGAAAAAAGGGCCTGACTTTTCAATCAGACCCAACGGGATATTTTTAATCCCTCCTTTCTGCTTCGGGCCAAGTTGACCCGAAGTGGCTATCTAAAACAGAAATACCGCCCCTTTGTCCTCATGGGCGGTATCCTGTGTAATGTGATAGCCAATATTTTATTTTTTTGCCCTTATAGTGGGCTGTTTTGTAGTTTCCTATTATATACGGTGCTACCGGTCCTACTGGCCCGGCTGGTACAATAGGTCCTACCGGTGCAGATGGCGTAACAGGCCCTACCGGCGCAACTGGCCCTACTGGGGCAACTGGTGCAGATGGGGCAACTGGTGCAGATGGCGCAACTGGTCCTACTGGCCCTACCGGCGCAGATGGTGCAACTGGTCCTACCGGCACAGACGGCGCAACTGGTCCTACTGGTGCAACTGGTCCTACTGGAGCAGACGGCGCGACTGGTCCTACTGGCGCAACTGGCG
>NZ_QGDS01000003.1:160017-160541 GCF_003149105.1 Faecalicatena contorta
ACTGGCGCAGATGGGGTAACTGGTCCTACTGGCGCAACTGGTCCTGCTGGCGCAACTGGCGCAGACGGCGCGACTGGTCCTGCTGGCGCAACTGGTCCTACTGGTGCAGACGGCGCGACTGGTCCTACTGGCGCAACTGGTCCTACTGGTGCAAGCGGCGCGACTGGTCCTACTGGCGCAACTGGCGTAGATGGGGTAACTGGTCCTACTGGCGCAACTGGTCCTACTGGCGCAACTGGTCCTACTGGCCCGACTGGCGCAACTGGTCCTACTGGTATTTTAGCACCTGGAACACCACTCTTTAATGTAAATGGTGTAACTGGTTCAGCAGTATTAGGTTTGGATGAAAACTTAACATTCCAGTCCTCTACACTGGACATTACAGTAACACAGGGATCTGCAATTGTTACGATAGAAGATACTACAGGTGGTCCCACTGGTGCAACAGGTCCTACCGGCCCGACAGGAGCTGACGGCGCAACTGGTCCTACCGGTGCTGACGGTGCAACTGGTCCTACTGGTCC
>NZ_QGDS01000003.1:161673-481885 GCF_003149105.1 Faecalicatena contorta
GCAACTGGTCCCACTGGCGCTGATGGCGCAACTGGTCCCACCGGAGCAACAGGAGGTATGATCAGTGCCTTTGGAGGCTTGTCCTCAGCAGTAGGGACCCTCGCGTTAACGACTATAGACGCTGAAGTGCCGATGCCCAATCAAAGTACTGCCTCGGCCGGTCTTGATTTTACAACAGCGAATAACATTACAATCACGGAAGATGGAACCTATCGCATTGATATCACTGCACTTGGTTCCTTTAGTGAGAATGCAACCGTTATCTTTAGCTTGGGCCTTAATAGCATTCCACAAGGAGTTATGAGGCAGGCAATGGAGGTACTTGCCGGAGAACCCATTACCTTCAGTCTGATTGACTATTACGATCTTACTGCAGGAGAGCAGTTAACGATTCAAATGAGCTCTTCTGTAGCGGGTGATTTCACTTTTCCGATTGCAGGTAGAGGTGCAACCTTATCCGTTGAACGGGTCGCTTAAAATATAAGTTGGTATGTACTATTATCAGAGGATTGCTCTAGAGCAATCCTCTGTATTTATAGCCGGGTTAGAAGAAAGCGGAATTTATCAATTAAATATAGAAAGATAGCTCATGCATAATATGAGTAAAATTCCAGTGAATCCTTTACCTTTCTTCGCCTGCTCTGACAACCTTGCCTCTGGCGAGAGAAGCGGATACTCTCAAGACACAGAACACAGTAAATACAACAGTAAATGCAATTCTTAAACTAATCGTGAGTTGTTCCACATAACCCGCCGATCCGATCGACCGACCACATATCAGGACTGAAGCTATTAATGAAACAATAGCCATAATTACCGGCTGTTGATAGATAAAGCCGGTTGTCAAATCACCCAATCTAATTAATAATAAGACTTATGCTGCTATGCGGAAAACACTTCTCCAGGAGTCGAAGGATGTCTGCACCGATTGTGAAACCTGCACAAGAATATTCTTCAATTTTATACAATGTTTCCATTGACCCTATAGTTACTATAGCTTCTATACTCTGTTTAAAGGCGTTAACAAACCTGCTCTTTCAAACGCGTATGAAAGAAGCTGCAGTACAGCTGGCTGCGGCTTGTAAAATGAAACTATCAATAGAGGCGAAAGGACAATGAATATGAGAAAGTTAATAAGAAACGCTCAGGCAATTGTAAGTTGTGATGAAAAAGATACTGTTTATAAAGATTCCGATCTGTTAATTGAAGATCAGAAAATCATTGAAATCGGTGAAAACCTATCCTCTGAAGGTGTGAATGAGATCATAGACGGTAAAAATAAGTTTATCTATCCGGGACTTGTTAATACCCATCATCATTTTTTCCAGACCTTTATTCGAAATACCATCAAAGTAGATTATCCTAATATGACTGTACCCGAATGGCTGGATAAAATCTATCCGGTCTTTAAGCTGGTTAATAATGATGTGATTTATTATTCTTCGCTGACAGCTATGGCAGATCTTTTAAAACATGGCTGCACTACTGCTTTTGATCATCAATACTGTTATACAAAAAAAACGGGAATTGAACCTGTTGACAGACAGATGGAGGCCGCCCAATTACTTGGAATCCGCTATACTGCCGGACGCGGAACCAACACTCTGCCCAGAAGTGAAGGCAGTACCATGCCGGAAGAAATGCTTGAGACTACAGATGCATTTATTAATGACTGTCAAAGATTAATTGAAAAATACCACGATCCGAATTCTTTTTCAAAAAGTCAGATCGTAGTTGCTCCCTGCCAGCCGCTAAACTGCTACAAAGATACTTTTGTGGAATCTGTAAAACTGGCAAGAAGCCATAATGTCCATTTGCATACACATCTCGGGGAAGGAGAAAATGAAGTTATCCTGCGGCGCTGGGGTATGAGAAGTTTAAATTGGTGCGAGGAAATAGATTTTATAGGTGAAGATGTCTGGTTTGCACACGGATGGGAGATGACCAATGAGGAACTGGACAGATTGGCAAAATACAAAACAGGAGTTTCTCATTGTCCGGCCCCTGCTGTACTGGGCGGATTCCCAATTCTGGATTTCAATACCTTCAAAGAAAAAGGTGTTCTGTTAAGTCTCGGATGCGATGGCTCTGCAACCAATGACAGCTCCAATCTTTTGGATTCTTTGAGAATGGCATATTTAATGCAGGCATTTCACAGCAAACAGCGTGGGGGATGTATCACACCATATGAATTACTGAAGATTGCAACCATCAATGGAGCAAAAACCCTTGGAAGAGACGATATCGGATCTCTGGAAATTGGAAAAGCCGCAGATTTATTCATGATTGATACAACGAACTTAGAACTGACTGGAACCTGGCATGATCCTGCGAACCTGCTTGCCAGAGGCGGAGTAACAGGTCCGACCTGGCTCACTATGGTAGGCGGAAATGTAGTTTCTCGAGAGGGCAGACTTGTAGGAATTGATGAAGAAAAGCTTTCACATGAAGGAGAACAGGTTTGTACGGATGTACTTCGCAACTGTTGTAACGCATTCTAAATCAGGAGAATAGATAATGGAAAAGACAACGAATATAAAAGAAGCAGGTATGAAATCACTGTTGATGAAAACACTGAAAATATGCATTGGTTTATTTATTACAGGAATCGGGACTGCCATGATGTATCTGGTTAACTGGGGCAGTGCTCCGGCGGCAACCATCGGTGATGGAGTCCATGTGGCATTTCATATGAGCTATGGAGTCGCCGGAATTTTAGTCAATGTATTTTTTCTTGTTATTCTGGTATTTTTGGATCGAAAGCTAATCAGTATCGGAACTGTTTTGGCGACCTTTTTTATGGGGATTTTTATTGATGTAGGAGTGTTTCTGATACAGCCCTTTTATGTAGATACCATACCGGCTGCTCTAAAAGCAGTGATTCTGTTTCTGGGAGGAGTAATTACGGCCGTTGGGCTGGGCTACTATGTCGGTGTGAACTTTGGAATCGGAGCAATTGACGGAATGTCTGTGGCTCTGAACAAAAAGTTCGGGATTCCTTTTACGGTTTGCCGATGGGGTGTGGATATTGTGCTCACGGCAGCAGGAATACTTCTGGGAGCTGCCTGGGGTGCCGGTACGATTGTCTCTGTTGTAATTACAGGGCCAATTATGCAAGTAGTAATAAAACATACTCAAAAGGCGCAGCAGGACTGAGACTTAAATAAAATTGCTCTGAGGTGATGTGGGATGGATTATAAAACTTATACAATAGGTGAAATAAGTAAATTGTTTGATTTAAGCGTGCAAACGCTGCGCTACTACGATAAAATCGGATTGTTTGAGCCGGAATACAGAGAAGAAAACAATTATCGGAAATATAAATTTGAGCAGTGTTATAAGCTGGCGGCTATTTGCCATATGAGGCAGCTTGGCTATCCGTTAAAGACAATTGCGGAGATTATGGATAATAGAAATGTGGAAACCTCTTTGGAGGAGATGCAGAACCGTCTGAATTACATTAATCAGGAAATCGAGCATTTAAAAAACACCAAAAATATCTTAAAAAGAAAAACAGACTTTATAAAGGCTGAGCTGTCCCATGCAGATTTCATGAAAACTTCGATACAGGAATTTGGACCCCGTTACTATCTGCCTATTGGGGCAGAAGAGATTCTTTATAGGGACAAGTCTTTTTATTTGAATCCTACCATCGTATTTTATCAAAACAGTGAGCGAAAGTTTGGAGCGTATTTAGGGACAGAAAAAGATTTAAAACCACCTGTGACCAATGTGAAGGAAATAAGAGCGGGAAAATATTTATGTGCATTGCATAGAGGCGGATACACAGAGATTTGGCAACATGTCCTTGCACTAAGAGATGAATACAGAAATCTGGAACTTGAGGACTGGTCCCTACATTTTAATATCATCGACCAGTTTGTAGAAAAAAATCCAGATCATTACCTGACCAAGATCCAGATTCCGATAAAGGCTTAAAATCCTTGAAACAGACTTTTTTAAACAGCAGTGCATTCAAAGCCAAATGGAATGCACTGCTAAAAGTATATCCAACAAATAACAGTGTTTACCGCACTTCTACAGTGCAATCTGCTTTGCTGAATGAAGGAGATGCTCCCTCATATGTCAAGCGAAGCATTGGGCGCATCCCTTTAATTTCATAATGATTCGATGCATAAATCAAATATTCCACATAAGGGCTGCCTGTCAGCAGCAGCCCTTTATTTTCAATTGTTCCATTAGTCCAAGACATTACAATATTCGTAATGTCAATTTCACTGTAGCTGACACAAGGCTGATTCGTATATTCCACGCGATAATTATCATCCACTTTTGGAGATTCATACCAATCATTATAAATACTGAAAAAATCCAACAGCGGAGAAATCTGATACGCTTTTTCCTGTAAATCAGCGTTTCTCTCACAACAGTTGGGAATTTTATACAAGATTAGCTTTGCTTCCAGCAAGGGCGTGAAATAAGACACTTGAGAAATTTCAAAAAACAAATACGTCTGAAATGGATATCCCCAATATATTTTATTGTCATAAAGCGGACATCTTGTGCCATGCTTTAAACTGATTGATTCTTTACTGTTCAAATCTAATAAACCCATTTTACATCACCCATATACTATATGAAAATTTCTTTGACTTTGTGTTATATCTTATTGAACATTAGTAGTTCAATAAGTATACCTTATTAAGCACATAAGTCTTCCTTGCGAATATAATAAAAGTGGAAAGAGATTTCCTTAAATTTTATAAGACCGTAAGGAGTGATTTTAATGACTGATGTAAATATTACTGTAACAGCTGGTACTCCGTTTAGTGTCGACAGTCCGAATTCAGTGCTTTCCATTGTAGTAACCAATACAGCAGCTGTTCCCTGTGCCACAGGGACAAATGCTTATTATTATATTGTTTTATCTGATGGTACAACTGAAGAGAACTATACGTTTGTAGTAACAGACCCAGGGACTATCCCTGCAGCAAATGAAGAAACCTTTGTAGTGGAAAACACTACGTTAGGAACAATTACAGCATCTACTGGAACTATTTATTATTCCGCAGCATAAAAATACTACCAATCCGAGAGATGTAATAAAACTTTTAGGCAATTTCAAGTGGCCTCAATAGCACAAGAAATGTATGTCCTTCTATTCTATTGTAAGATAGATATAAGATCAGCTGCCTTTACCTTATTTAAACAGGAATTGGCAGCTGATTCCTTGCTGCCTATACTGGATAACTGCCACTCTCTTTATCTGCCACATTTTGATCCACTTTTGTCTGTTGGGCTTCGCGATACTTAAAGAAGTCAACTGCCACCTGGGGAAACAGTGCATAAGTAAGCACGTCCTCATCCTGCTGAATCCAGCGTTCACATTCTTTTCTGAGTGTACCCATCTCGTCTGGAATTAAGTCTGCGGGCCGGCAGGTAATAATATCTGGGTTTTCTCCCAGAACTTTCTTCTGCACTTCCGGATTGAATGGTCTAATGGTTTCCCCATATCTGCCACTCAACACATCTTTGGTTTCTTTCGTTGCCATCTTGTACCGCTCACCAATCAGAACATTGAACACTGCCTGAGTACCTACAATCTGTGACGAAGGAGTAACTAGCGGACACTGTCCCAAATCTTCCCGCACTCTCGGAACTTCTTCCAGTACTTCATAATACTTATCCTCTGCTCTCTGTTCTTTTAATTGGGAAGTTAGATTTGACAACATACCACCGGGTACCTGATACAATAATGTCTTTATATTTACTCCCATATTCTTTGGATTGAGCAATCCAGTATCTAGTGCTTTATCACGAAGAGGCCGGAAATAATCGGCAACCTCCGCCAGCAGGCTCTGATCCAATCCACTATCATACAGAGTTCCCTTGAAAGTTTCTACCATTACTTCTGTCGCCGGTTGTGAAGTGCCAAGGGCAAACGGTGACATTGCAGTATCAATGATATCCGCTCCCGCTTCCACCGCTTTCAGGTAAGTCATAGAACCCACACCTGACGTATAATGAGTATGCATCTCAATTGGGATGTTTACCTTTTCTTTTAATGCAGTTACTAAATCGGTTGCTTCATATGGAAGCAGCAATCCTGCCATATCCTTGATGCAGATTGAACTTGCTCCCATCGCCTCAATACGTGTTGCCAGTTCAATCCAATACTCCTGTGTATACGCATCCCCTATAGTGTATGACATTGCCACTTGTGCTTCTGCTTTTTCCTTATTTGCCGCAGTTACTGCTGTCTGCAGGTTTCGCAAGTCATTCATACAATCAAAAATACGGATGATATCAATACCGTTTGCAGCAGATTTCTGAACGAAATATTCCACTACATCATCGGCATAGGGGCGGTATCCCAAAATATTTTGTCCCCTGAAAAGCATTTGTAGCTTTGTATTCTTAAATCCATCCTTAAATTTGCGCAGCCGTTCCCATGGATCTTCTTTCAGAAATCGCAAGGAAGCGTCAAAAGTTGCTCCTCCCCAACATTCCACAGCGTTATATCCGACTTTATCCATCTTCTCTATAATCGGCAGCATCTCATCCGTGGTCATCCGGGTGGCAATCAATGATTGATGTGCATCACGCAATATTGTTTCTGTTATTTTAACTGGCTTTTTTACTATTTCTGCCATTTATTATTCCTCCATTTTGATTTATAGTCTTCTCTAGTTACACGCCGAAAATTGACATAAACACTCCTGCTACCACGGCAGTACCGATAACACCCGCCACGTTAGGTCCCATAGCATGCATCAGCAGAAAGTTTGTTGAATCAGCTTCAGCACCAACCTTTTGTGATACTCTTGCCGCCATAGGCACTGCAGATACCCCTGCTGAGCCAATCAGTGGATTTACCTTTCCTCCAGTTGCCAGGCACATCAACTTACCAAACAGGACACCAGCTGCAGTGCCAAAGGCAAATGCAATTAAGCCTAAAAAGACTATTTTTAATGTTGTCACGTTTAGAAATGCTTCCGCACTTGTGGTTGCCCCGACCGAGGTTCCCAGCAGAATAACCACGATATACATCAATGCATTTGAGGCTGTTTCTGTCAATTGGCGTACTACTCCTGATTCCCTGAACAGATTACCTAACATCAGCATTCCCACCAACGGTGCTGTCGTGGGAAGAATCATACATACAACAATAGTAACAATAATGGGAAACAGGATCCTTTCTAACTTCGTAACATGTCTTAACTGCTCCATTTTAATTTTTCGTTCTTTTTCGGTTGTCAGCAGTCTCATAATTGGCGGTTGAATAATCGGCACCAATGCCATATATGAATATGCCGCTACAGCAATCGGACCCAGAATATCGGTCTGCCCCAGCTTACCAGCCAGAAAGATGGATGTAGGCCCATCTGCACCTCCGATAATCGAAACCGCTGCTGCTGCCTTATCCGAAAAGCCCATGGCCATTGCACCGAGATAGGCTGCAAAGATTCCGAACTGCGCTGCTGCTCCCAGAAGAAAACTTTTGGGATTGGCAATCAACGGACCAAAATCTGTCATTGCCCCAACCCCCATAAATATCAAGGACGGAAGCACTGCCCATTCATCAAGAATATAGAAAACATGAAGCAATCCTGGCGTGTTATTCGCCGCTTCTTCTGCTGAAATCATGATATCCGGGAAAATATTCACCAACAGCATACCGAAAGCAATCGGTACTAGCAAAAGTGGCTCAAAGCCTTTATTAATTGCTAAAAACAAGAACACACAGGCAACGGCAATCATCAGAACATTCCCAAAAGTAATATTTAGGAAGGCCGTCTGCTGCACAAGATTCCCTAGTGTATTTTGTATATACTCCATAGTTTTTCCTCCAACTAGTTATCCTAGTTCAAGGTGGCCAATACAGCTCCAGCCTCTACTGTATCTCCCACTGCCACATTAATATCAGCTACCGTTCCATCTTCCGGAGCAACAATTGGTATTTCCATTTTCATCGCTTCGATAATGATGACAGCATCACCTTTCTTTACTGCCTGTCCAACCGCTGCTTCTAACTTAAAAACTTTTCCTGCAGCTCCGGCTTTCACTTCAATAGCTCCGGCTGTCTCCACATTCTTTGCCGGGGCTGCCTGCACTGGTACTGACGGAGTTATCGGCGCTGCTGCTGCAACCGGTGCTGTTACTCCCCCCACTTTTTCTTCCACTGCTACATCATATGTCTTTCCATTTACTGTAATTGTATAATTTTTCATTTTCCGCCTTCTCCTTTACCATCTGTTTTCCGGTCTTCTTTTAATACTCCTAACCACAAAGCTCTGCGAACTTATCCCTTCGGCACTTGCGATCGCTGCTGCGATTACGGCAACCAATATAGTGTCATCCATATCTTCTGTCTTTTCTGCAATAACAGCAGTTTGCCCGCTGTTTTCTGACATATCCACCACCCCCTGTTCAATCTGTTCCGCTTTTTGCTCCTGGGTTTCTCTTTTCCCAGCTAACAAAGCAGGCACATATTTTAGCAATGAAATTATTATGGAGATAAAAATCAAAACCACAAACACTGTGCTCATGCCAAGCAGTGTGTTTAACCCCGCCTTTTTGAGAATTTCACCCATGGAATAATCCGCACTAATCGTCATGCTTTGTAAATACGACTTATCATCATAAGTAAATGTGATGTCAGCGCTCCTGTTCTTGAACTGGGCAGCTGTTGTCAACTTGACGGTGTTTTTCTCCACTTCGATGCTGTAATCTCCATGATCTATATATGCACCACACTCTTCCTGTGCCTGTATCCACCCATTTGCAGATTCCAGGTAGACCTGCGGGGTCATCGGAATACCAAAATTATAAAGTTGGCTTTGAAATGCAAAATCATCCATTTTCTGCACCTGTGTAAGTGATTCTTCTGTTACATTTGATAAAACCTGGGTAATAATCACTTCACTTGTCTGCTTCAATAACTCATCGTCATATGAATGACTGCTCTCTTTTGTCGCTGCACACCCTGTAAGAAACACAATGACTGCAATCATACTTAACAATATGCTAGCCTTCTTTATCATTGATTCACCTCACTATACTGCCCCATGTTTTTTGGCCGGACGGCCTTCCCTTTTCGTATATAACATTTCAAAAGCTCCAATCAAATACTTCCTGGTTTCTTCCGGAGCAATAATAGAATCGACAAAACCACGTCTCGCTGCTGCCAGAGGGCTTGTCTGCAGCTCTTGATACTCAGCAGTCTTTTCTTTTATAGTTTGCACATCTGCCTCGGCATAAATGATTTTTGCGGCCATTCCAGCTTCCATCATGCCAATTTGTACATCCGGCCATGCATAAACTATATCTGCACCCAAAGATTTACTATTCATTATTTGATAAGCCGTACCATATGCCTTTCCGATGATTACGTTTACTTTTGCAACCTCAGCATCAGCAAAAGCGTACACAAGACGTGCAGCTTCTCTGCTCAGGTTTCTCTCATTATCCTTGGTTGCTGCAAAACCATTGATATTTGTCAGAGTCAATAGAGGAATAGAAAATGCATCACAGAAACGTATAAAGTCTGCTGCTTTACCCGCTGCCGATGCACTTAAAGAACCATCGGATACCGGTTCTGCTTCTCCCTGGGCAGCGTAAATTTTACTGCGGTTTGCCACCGCACCCACCGTATAACCATTTAGTTTGATAAATCCAGTTACCATGTCTTTGGCAAAATCTCTCTTTGTTTCAATGAACTGACCGCCATCTGAAAGCTGAGTCAACAGTACGGCAGTATCTTCATATGCGCCTGAAATAGCTGGTGTCAATCGGTTTAAATCATCCACATTCTCACTGCATGGACCACTATCTTTGTTATTCCCCGGCAATATTGATACTAGCTGTCTGATCCGTCCAATAATCTCCGCTTCACTACCAATGTAATCAACAGCTCCCGACTCCCTTGCCTGAAATTCTGCTGACGATGTATCGCATATTGATTTTGCATTTCCTGCAATCGCGTTAGGTGAGTTTATAAATAACTTTCCCTGAGACTCCATAAATGTAAAATCCGCCAAAGCTGAAGAAACTGCCAGTCCACCTCCACAGCTGCCAAAGACAGCACTAATTTGGGGTACAACTCCACATGCCATTGTCTGTTTCTTAAAAATACTTCCAAAAGCTTCCAATGCATCCGCTGCTTCCTGCAGGCGAAGCCCTGCACTGTCTAGAAATGCGATAACCGGAGCACCCATCTTCATCGCCATATCATAAATAGCAGTGATTTTTCTGGCATGCATCTCGCCAATAGATCCACCAAGTACTGCAGCATCCTGACTGTACACGTAAACCAGGTTTTGATCAATCACACCATATCCGGTAATCACTCCGTCCCCTGGTGTTTCTACCTCTTTTAAATTGAAATCTGTTGCACGGGCTGTAATTTCTTTTCCAATTTCAATGAAACTACCGGCATCCAGCAGGCTTTCAATTCGACTTATTGCCTTTGTTTTTTCACTATTACCCATCTTGTCCCTGCATAATTATTCAGAAGTAATAATTATACCTTCCTTTCCTCTTTAATTAATTTTGTAGCTATAGGGCATTCAGACAATGATGGCTTCCGAAAACTGATTTTTACTCTCGAATTCTTCGAGGAGAACAGTCTCATCATTGTTTCTGAATCAATATCACATTATGGTTACACATTATTGATATTTATCAGCTGATAAATATGCCAAAAAGAAGTACTCAAACTTCAAGAGTCCAAATACTTCTTTGTATTTCCCCTATATCGGGGATGAATACCTGGAGCGTGAAACAAGCTGGTATTTCCTACCCATTTACCTGATTCACCGTATTTCCGGCAAGGAATGCCCGAATATTTTCTACGGTTATGTCCATGATTCTCTGCCGCGATGCCTGAGCCGCCCAGGAAATATGTGGCGTAATTATGCAGTTTCTGGCTTTCAACAGCGGATTGTCGCCCTTGATCGGTTCTGAAGAAACAACGTCAAGGCCTGCCGCATATACCTTGCCTTGGTTCAATGCGTCCGCCAAATCCTGCTCCACTACAAGCTGTCCGCGGCTGTTGTTAATCAGAATCACTTTATCTTTCATTTTTGCGATATTTTCTTTATTGATGATTCCTTCTGTCTCTGGGAAAAGCGGACAGTGCAGGAAAATAACATCAGAACGTGCAAACAGCTCATCCAGGGACACATACTCCGCCAGCTGTCTTCCTGCTTCACTTTCATAAGCATCATAGGCTATAACTTTCATGTCCAGTGCATTCAACAGCTTTGCCGTAGCCTGGCCAATTTTTCCAAGTCCGATGATGCCGGCGGTCTTGCCATACAACTCAATCATTGGATAATCCCAGTAGCACCAGTCCTCATTGTTCTCCCATTTTCCAGCTTTTACAGTCTCATCATGATACCCGTAGTGAGAGCAGATTTCCAAAAGCAGTCCCAATGCATATTGGCCTACAATCTGAGTTCCGTAAGTCGGCACATTCACAACCGGAATCCCCTTTTCTTTTGCATATCCATAATCTACTACATTATATCCTGTTGCAAGCACCGCAATCAGCCTAATGTTTTTGCACTTGTCAATCGTTTCCTTTGATATCGGTGTCTTGTTCATTACAACGATTTCTGCATCACCGATACGCTCTGCGATCAGTGGTGATTCCTCATAGGCGGTTCGATCATAAACAGTCACCTCACCCAGTTCTTTCAGCGCATCCCAGCTCAAATCGCCCGGATTCTCTGTATATCCGTCTAAAACTACTATTTTCATACCACTTCTCACCTTTCTTCTCCTGTTTTTATGTACAGCCTGCTATGCATTCAGCTTTTCGTCCAACTCTTTCATCTGATTCAGCTCTCGGATATACAAACTCTGTGCCAGCTCCAGGCTCACCTCAATAAACCGAATCTTCTGTCCCGGCTGACTCTGGGCAATTTGGGGCAGATCCACTGAAATCACTGTTCCAATCTTTGCATATCCCCCTGTACTCTGCCGGTCTGCCAGCATAATAATAGGTTTGCCGTTAGGCGGTACCTGAATAGAACCAAGGGAGATTCCATCTGTGTTTATGTTTCCGTCTCCCCGATGCTCCACCGGATCTCTCTCGATTCTGCAGCCCATCCGGTCAAATTCATTGGTAATTACCCCGCTGTTCCAAAAGAAACTGCGGATTCCTTTCTCCGTAAATTCATCATCCTGTGGACCAAGTACGACACGAAGGACAACTTCTTTCTGAGGATATACATTTGCAGGCACTTTCCGTTCCCGCATCCTGGTCAGTTCTGTTTTAGGAGCCAAAAATGCAATTTCATCTCCCTTTTCCAGCTTGCGTCCCTCCAGCCCTCCAAGCTTGTTTCTCAAAAGCGTGGATTTACTGCCCATCACCTCCGGTATGTCCAGTCCTCCGGAAAATGCGATGTATCCCCGGCATCCGTTTCTCGCTCCCGCAAAAGACAGCTTCTGCCCCGCCTTTACAAGAACGGCCTGATACATCGGCAATGTCTCGCCATCCAGCATTGGTGTCAGGTCTCCGCCGGTAACCGCAATGATGTTGTCACAGGTAAATCGAAGTTTCGGCCCGATAAACGTCATCTCAAGCGCCCCTTCTGTCATCGGATTTCCTACAAGGAGATTTGCAATGTGGAAAGAGTGGCTGTCCATAGCACCTGAAGTAGATACCCCGTATGCCTGATATCCAAATCTTCCTTCATCCTGAACCGTTGTCAGAATTCCGCCGTTTTCTACTATAATCCCCATATCATCCCCTCCGTTCTCCGGCAGTTTTCTCCAGACTATAAGTTTTCACCTGATATGTTCCTTTCTCTACATCCCTTCGGATCTGATCATATTCCGCTTTTGTGATTGGAACATGTTTCACCCATTCGCCTGCATTCAAAAGGAATGGCTCCTCCTTGTCATAGTTGCAGATATCCAGCGGTGTGCTTCCGATGATGTTCCATCCGCAGGGCTGTTCGAACGGAATCAAATCCGACAGATTCTGCTGAACAACCACTGATCTGGCCGGAATCTTTACCCTGGGCTCCTCTCTTCTCTTGAAGCTGAACGGTTCCTCAAATCTTGCCATATATGGGTGCCCCGGCGCAAACCCAAGCATATACACATAATACTCATGTTCTGAATGTCTGCGGATAAGCTCCTCCACAGAAACCTGTTCCAGCTGTGCGCAGTACTCCAAATCCGGTCCTGTTTCTCCGCCGTAGAAAATCGGAACCTCCTTGACAATTTTTTTCTTTGTCTCCAAAGAACGCATGCTGCCCAGCCTTACTTTCAATGCTTCAACCAGATTGTTGTAACGCACCACCTCAGGATGGTAATGTACAATCAAGGCACAATAAGTCGGTACAACTTCTATCACGCCGTCTATCGGATTATCTTTCAACTCTTCTTCCAACATGCGGACTTTTTCATTAATTTCAAGACAGATTTCTTTACCGAATTCAACGGATACCGCTCTGTCCCCTGCTATAAGAAATTTCACATCCATAAATAGTACCTCTGCCTTCTGATTTCTATGCCATGGAAATCGGACCACCTCTTAGCCTGCCTGCCGTACAAATTCTGTCAATCGCTACCATATATGCTCCCATACGCATGGTGCTGTGTTTTTCCTGACTCATCCTTCTTACGTCCTGGTAGGCTTTCATCATTATTTTTTTCAACGTCTGATTTACTTCGTCCAGCTCCCATGCCATGCTCTGAATATTCTGAACCCACTCAAAATAGGATACAACGACTCCACCGGCGTTTGCAAGTACATCCGGCACTACCAGAATGTTTCTTTTTGCAAGAATCTCATCTGCCTCCACGCTGGTGGGACCATTCGCTGCCTCGACAATCACCTTTGCCTGAATCCTGGATGCATTGTCTGCTGTAATCTGGTTTTCCAAAGCAGCCGGAATTAATACGTCACACCCATAGGTCAATAACTCATCATTTGTGATATGCTCCACGCCCTCGCCTGCATATTCTTTCAGACACTTACTTCTGTCAGAAAGGAATTCCACAATCTCCGGAATATTCAATCCATCCGGATTCTGCACGCCACCGGACCAGTCACTAACTGCAACGATACGCTTTCCTTGTCCATACAAAATGCCCGCTGCCGTCCCGCCTACATTTCCCATACCCTGGATTGCATAACTCAGTTCTTCCGGTTTTAGTCCCAAATCTGTCAGGCATTTTTCCGCAATGATTGTGACACCGCGTCCTGTCGCCTCTGCCCTCCCAATGGACCCGCCGATTTCAATGGGTTTTCCAGTAACAACGCCCGGAACACTGTGTCCCTTGAATATACTGTAAGTATCCATAATCCAGCCCATTACTTCCCCGTTTGTATTCACATCCGGCGCAGGAATATCCTGGTCTGGTCCAATCAAAGGAAGAATTCTGGTCGTATATCTTCTTGTCAGCCTAATCAATTCATCCTTTGATAATTCTCTGGGATCCACCTTGATTCCGCCTTTCGCCCCACCATAAGGAATATTAACAATAGCACATTTGAATGACATCCACGCTGCCAGAGCCTTCACCTCATCCGGATTGGCATTCTGGTGATAACGGATTCCGCCTTTATAAGGACCTCTTGCACTATTATGCTGTACACGATATCCCTCAAATACTCTCAACTCTCCATTGTCCATTTTGATAGGAATGGATACCGTCAGTTCTCGTTCCGGATATTTTAAGGTCTCATACTCATTCGACTCCAGTCCCAACTTGCCGGCGGCCTGCTCAAGTACAGCAATCATATTTTCATAAGGATTATAACTCTTTGGCTCCATTTTGATTTCCTTCTTTCATTTTCCAACTATAATGAGTGTTAAGTATTTCTTTTCCTAGTCTACAAATTCAAATCCTACTTCCTCTAATTTGGAATCTACCCAAGAACGCGGCCATTCTCCGCGATTCAGAATTCCTTTCATCTGCTTCTCTTCTGCTGCATGATAAGCCTTTGCGAGTTCTGCCAGTTCTTTAGCATGCTCCGGTTTTACTGCGATCAGTCCGTCTGAATCTCCTACAATGATATCTCCTGGGTTGATGATGATTCCTGCAAAGGAAACTGGGAAGTTCATTTCTCCGGGACCGTTCTTGTATGGGCCGTTCGGTGTAACACCCTTTGCATACACGGGAAAATCCATCTCACTCAAGGTATCGCTGTCCCGGACACAACCGTCAATGATAATACCTGCAAGTCCTCTTGACTGTGCATAGCTGCTCATGATTTCTCCGCAGAGCGCTCTGCTCATACTACCCTTATTGGCAAGGACGATGACATCTCCCGGTTGTGCCATATCCAATGCTTTGTGAAACAAAAGATTGTCTCCCGCCGGGGCATTTACTGTGAAAGCGGTTCCCAGAAGACGAGCTTTGGGATTCAGCGGATAAATGCTTGCATCAACAGCTGCAATCCTCCCACAATTATCGTCTATATTGGCTACCGGAATGCCGCGGAAAGCTTCCACTAATTCTTTCGACGGTCTTTCAAAACTTTTCCTGATCCTACATCCTGCTGACATATAAAAACCTCTTTTCTTTTAATCTGTCTTTATGCTATCATACAAGTTAATAATTGAAAAACGAATAATTTCTCTGTATAATATAAATAGATTCTATATATGGAAATCAAAATTTGGAGGAGTAGAATATGAACCTGTCAGAAATTGAAACCTTTCTAACCATTGTAAATACGAAAAGCATTACCCGAACGGCAGAGCTGCTGTATTTATCCCAGCCGACCGTCAGCCACAGGCTGCGTTCACTGGAAAATGAATTAGGATTTCCGCTTGTGATACGAAGCAAGGGACATAAGCAGGTGGAACTTACCCCAAAGGGTATGGATTTCATCGTGCTTGCAGAACGCTGGATGTCTCTGTGGAAAGAGACCATGGAACTCCAGCGCAACCAGGAGACCCTTCTCTTGACCATAGGCTGTCCCGACAGCCTGAATATAGCCGTATTCGCCCCCCTTTACAGTAAAATCTCTCACGAGCACTCCCACATCGACCTTAGTATTCAGTCACACCATTCCTCAGAACTGTACGGTTTGCTGGGGGATCACAGTATAGACATTGGATTTGTATACCATAAATTGCATTACAAGAATATTATCACTGAAAAGATTTTTGAAGAAACGCTTTATCTCGTTCAGTCTGACCCGCCTGCTATCCGGTCTCCCAAAGTACATACAGATGAGCTGAATTCCTCCCTGGAGCTTTTTCTCAGCTGGGATGATAACTTCCAAATCTGGCATGACCGATGGCTGTCCGCCGTCTCCCGGCCTCATATTGCAGCCGATACTATCACACTGCTGGATCGTTTGTGGAAAAACCCGGGAAACTGGATGATTGCACCAGTTTCTGTAATTCGGGAACTGGTGCATTACCGCCCCCTCTATATCAGCCAATTGAAGAATCCACCACCAAACAGGGTCTGCTATAAGATTACACACCGCTATCCTAAAACCACCAGCAAATGGGCTGTTGAGTTTTTTGAAGATACTCTGGAACAGTTTTTAAAAAACCCTTCGCCCACCCTCCCCACAGGTCAGGTACTGGGCCCAACAAAACAGTAGCTGCAGACAAATGGCCGGTGAATGAATGTCCTATATACTCGGACACTTTCATTCACCGGCCATTTGTCACTTTCCAGCGGCTGTCATTTTCTTATACTTATCAAACTACTAATGTTCAAGAAGATATGCTATTTATTCCTCAGGTATACTATTTTCTCAGCCCTGCTACTGCTTCCTTGATTCGTGCACAAGCCTCCTGAAGTTCCTCATAACTACAGGCATATGATATCCTGAGATACCCCTCACCCTCTGATCCAAATGCAGATCCCGGAACGAGCGCTATCTTTGCATGTTCCAAAAGATACTCTGCCACTTCCATAGAGGACATTCCCAGGCTCTTGATGTTCACAAAGATATAAAATGCACCCTCTGGATTATTACAGCTAATGCCATCAATCTCATTGAGAGCCTTCACCATATAATCTTTTCGTTTCTGGTATTCCCGCCTCATAGCCTCCACGTCCTCTGCACAGTCACGCAGTGCTGTGACTGCCGCCTCCTGTACAAAGGAAGAAGCGCAGGTAATTGTATACTGATGCATTCTTACGCAAGCCTGGATAATCTCCTTTGGTGCGCACATATACCCGAGACGCCATCCCGTCATGGAATAGGCTTTTGAGAAACCGCCCAATGTGATTGTTCGTTCTTTCATTCCTGGAAGGGATGCAATGCTTATATGCTTTGTCCCGTCATACACCAGCTGACTGTAAATTTCATCTGCAACCACAAGCAGGTCATGTTTCACGGCAATCTCACTTAATTTTTCCATTGTCTCTCTTGAAAATACACCACCCGTAGGATTGCTTGGGTTGACAACTACAATCATCTTAGTCTTATCCGTCACCTTGGATTCCAACTCAACAAAATCAATCTGATAATTGTTCTCTTCCCGCAGGCTGTACGTCACAGGCGCCGCTCCCAGAGAAGCCGGAACATGAATATAATTCAGCCATACCGGATTAGGAACCAGAACCTCATCCCCGTCCTGAAGGAATGCCGCCATGGATGCATAGGTTGCTTCTCCCACCCCCACTGTTACAAGAACTTCCTCAGCTTCATATTCCACATCATGATTCTTCGTTTCCCATTCTGCGATTTCTTTTCTGAGTGCCGGTGTTCCATAATTTGATGTATAAAATACATGCCCCGCTTTCAGACTCTCATATGCAGCTTCTTTGATTTTCTCCGGTGTGTCGAAATCCGGCCGGCCGATTTCCAGATGAATAACTTTCTCCCCTGCCTGCTGCATCTTCGTCGCCTTCTCCATTACCGCACGAATGCCTGAAAAAGGAAGACTTTCCATTCTTTTCGCTACTTTGTATTCCATATGAAATCCTCCAAAACTATTAATATTATTCTCAAAAAATGATATCATTGGAATAATAGGAAAGCAACTTAATAATTTATATGTATAATATTAACATTTTCTATATTTAGCTATTATAAACATCCAAATCTAATTCTTTCTCTTTCTGATTTACAATGACATTAACAGTTGCATCGCCAATAACATTCAACGGCAGAAGCGCCATCTCTACCGGGCGGTTAATTGCTACAACCAGTGCATAAGCAATCATACATGCATCTGATGTCCATCCCATTCCAGAAAGGAGAGTTACAATCAGCGTTGTTCCCGCAATCGGAATTGCCGGGCATCCCATTGCTGCAGCGATAGACAAAAATGCTACAACAACCAGTTGTGAAGGTGTTACATTAATCCCTGCACTTGTTGCTATAAAGGTAGCTGCAAACATATGCATAACTGTCGTACCATTCATATTAATGGTCATTCCTGTAGGAAGTACAAAACTAGTAATCTCTTCACTGCAACCCAGTTCATTCTGGTTGGTTCTTATGTTCAGTGGCAGACATGCAGCAGAGGAGTTTGTAGAAAATCCAAGCACTCCAACCTTTGCAATCTTCTTAATAAACTGAATTGGATTTAATTTCGTAGTAATCCAAATACCGATTGGATAAATCGTTACTACAAGGATAAACAATGTAATCATTGCGCCAACAATATAGGCCGCTGCCGGTGCCAGATACTCGATTCCATAAATTGCAAATGTACGGGAAATCAGGCAAAAGATTGCAATTGGACCAACTCTATTGATCAAGAAAGTCAAATAGAGATTAATTACTTCACTTCCGCTTTCCAGAACTTTCTTCAGCGGATCTGTTTTTTCACCCAGCATATTCATGCACAATCCCATTATGATTGCCACAACTACAACCGCAAGAATGCTGTTATTGTTGCTGAACACGAACGTGATATTAGAAGGCACCGCCTCAACAAGCACTGACAGAGGGTTGAAAACATCAATCGTAGCCGCATCTGTAACTGCTTCACTTGGAAGTGTAACATCAAAGAACCCAGCCGTTTTCATTCCGAATGCCACCACGCCGCCAAAAAATGCACCTACCATATAAAACGATACAAATCCGAGCACGGTACGTCCCGCAATTCTTCCCAGCTTTGATGAACTGGAGATACTGCACATAGCAAGGCTCAGAGATACCAGCACCAATGGTACGATTGCCATCTGCAGCCCCCTCATGAACAACTGCCCAACGATATAGAACAGACCCAGAGCGCCGACACCATCTTTCGCCATAATGTCCTGGAAGAGTAATTTATTAATTACCCCCCACACATCTTCTCGACCTGCATTGACCAGCTGCTCTCTCAACAACAGGAATGCAATACCGACAATCAGACCGCTTACCAGCGCAATCATCATGTTTTTTACTACCGAGTTCTTCTTTCTCTCTTTACTCATTTTTTTCATCCTTCCTTTACCTTTTTTAGAAAATAATCTATCACTCATCACCCACAGGCGGGAGTTTCCTAATACATAAAAAATACCAGACAAATCTACGCAATTATTCCTTGCGCTAAATCCTCATTGATTTGTCCAGCATCTCCTATACTATGGAATATGCATTATTCCATTTTCTATCTTTTTTAGGCTTCCTGTCTATTTTCTTTTTCTCGGTTTACAAATGTTTAATTTCGATTCCCTCTTCTGTAAATTTCTCACGGATTCTTTGAACAAAAGCCAGCGCTTTCGGACCGTCCCCGTGTACACAAAGTGTATCCCCTTTGATGTCCAGCTCTTTTCCATTGATAGATGTGACTTTTCCTTCTTTAATCATTCTCACGCATCTCTGGATTGCAATTTCTTCGTCTGTAATCATGGAACCTTCCATCTTCCTTGGAACCAGTGAAAGATCATCCATGTACGCCCTGTCCGCAAAGATTTCAGAAGCGATTCGTAATCCTTTGCTTTCCGCAATCTTACCAAGAACCGCACCAGCACAGTAATACACGATCAAATCTTTATCATACTCACAAATCGCTTCACAAATTGCTGTCGAAATATCCTCATCATACTGGCAGGCATTTCCCATCGCACCGTGAGGCGCTACATGCTGCAGCTTCATGCCATAGCTTTGTGTAAATGCAGCCAAAGCTCCAATCTGATATCTGACATAATTCTTTACTTCATCATGAGAAAGTACCATCTTTCTGCGTCCAAATCCCATAAGATCCGGATACCCCGGATGTGCACCAACCATGACATTTCTTTCCTTTGCCATACGAACGACTTTGTCCATTACCATGGGGTCTCCCGCATGCCATCCACAGGCTACATTGGCGGTCGTTACATACTTGATGATTTCCTCATCACCCCCGAGCTTGTAATCCCCAAAGCTTTCTCCCATATCACTGTTCAAATCAATACTGTACATGATATCCACCTTCTCTTTCCTATTTCGTTATTATAACAGTTACCGGCTCGTAGTTTTTTTCTTCTTTAATTGGTTAAAGTATAACATTTCATGAATCAAGAATAAAATAAATTATTTCATTGTAAAATATTAACATTTTTTATTTTTAACTGTACTGGAAAAATACTTTACATACAAGGAATTTCTCATGTAAAAAGACACATCGAAATTAGTAAAACTAATAACGAAGTGTCCTTAACACTCTTAATCTGTTCCTAAAAATCTTTTTATTTCAACATGGGTTTGACAACAAATGCTCTGACGACTTAAATATGTCCCAAGACAGGCACCCTTCTATGAGATGATTTTCATTATGATAAATGATTGAGTGAACATGAAAAAAGCCCGTAAAACGGGCTTTAAATCAAGTAGCGGAAACTGGATTTGAACCAGCGACACCACGGGTATGAACCGTGTGCTCTAGCCAACTGAGCTATTCCGCCATGTGCAATATTTGAAATTGTATGGGGCCTATAGGGCTCGAACCTATGACCCTCTGCTTGTAAGGCAGATGCTCTCCCAGCTGAGCTAAGACCCCATATCTTTACCGGTTTTGGTTTGTCTCACCCGCAACCTGCTTTGCTATTATACTATCAACTTTCATCAAATGTCAACACTTTTTTCCTGTTTTTTCAACTTTTTTAGCTTTTCAGGTTTTTCCGGCAAAAGTCTTTCCTTCTATGTCGTTGGAAACCGTTCTTTTGCCGAAATTTTACCTAAATCCTACTTAAAGTATTTCACCCCGGATTCAAATATTTTCAAATCCTGCTCTCCATAGATATTGATTGCTACTGAATCATCCCGTCTCTCAGAATGAGCCATTTTCCCAAGCACACGGCCATCAGGGCTGGTGATACCTTCAATCGCTCTATAAGAACCATTTACATTCCACTCTTCTTTCATACTGGTAACGCCATCCGGGTCACAATACTGAGTTGCAACCTGCCCATTTGCGAACAGCTTATCCAGCCATTCCTCACTGGCAACAAATCTTCCTTCTCCGTGGGATGCAGGATTCGTATATACTCCTCCAAGCTGTGCTTCCTGAAGCCATGGAGATTTATTCGTAACCACCTTTGTATAAACCATTTTAGAAACGTGGCGCCCGATTGTATTATAAGTTAATGTAGGTGAATTTTCTGTCTGTCCTATAATCCTGCCATGAGGAACAAGTCCCAGCTTGATGAGGGCCTGGAATCCATTGCAAATCCCTAAAACAAGCCCATCTCTTTCCTGAAGCAGCTTTTCTACTGCTTCTTTTATCTTTGCATTTTGAAACGCTGTAGCGAAGAATTTGGCAGAACCATCAGGCTCATCACCTGCACTAAATCCACCGGGGAACATAATAATCTGTGCCTGAGAAATTTCTTTCTCAAACTCCTCCACTGAATTACGGATATCTGATGCATCCATATTTCTGAAAACTTTTGTAGTTACTGCTGCCCCTGCGCGCTCAAAAGCCTTCCGGCTGTCATATTCACAATTTGTCCCAGGAAATACCGGTATAAATACAGACGGCTGTCCTATTTTATGACTGCAGATATGAACGTCCTTTGTATCATAAAGCTTTTCTTCCAGCACCTCATCACTGTCTGCTGTAGATTTTGTAGCAAAAACTTTTTCCAGAGTTTCTGTCCATGCACCCATAGCTTCTTCCAAGCTGATTGCAATGTTTCCATAACGGAATGTCTGATCATTCGTTGCCTCACCGATTACAGTGTAGGTAATACCGAGTTTTCCAACCTGGTCCCTGGGAACTTCAGCAATAAGGTCCCCAAATGCGGGAGCAAATAAATCTCCTGCATCCATATTATGTTCTATTTTCAGGCCAAATCCATTGCCAAACGCCATTTTGCTGACAGCCGGAATCACTCCATGGCGGTCTGGTGCATAAGCTGATACGATTCTGCCGCTGTGGATATCATCTGCAAATTTGCTGTACTGTTCCATTAACTGGCTGTATACCGGAAGATCATAGTTGTCTTTCTCAATTCTCATCCATACAAGTTTATTTCCGGCCTGTTTTAATTCCGGAGTAATAATTTCCCTGTCCGTTGCCATAGCCACTGCAAAAGAGACCAGTGTAGGAGGCACATCTATATCCTGGAATGTTCCGGACATACTATCTTTTCCGCCGATAGAAGGCAGACCAAATCCAAGCTGTGCATCGTAGGCGCCAAGCAGAGCTGCAAAAGGCTGGCTCCATCTCTTTGGCTCCTCTGTCATCCTGCGGAAATATTCCTGGAATGTAAAACGTATTTTCTTGTAGTCGCCCCCGGATGCCACAATCTTTGCTACAGATTCTACCACCGCATAAATGGCTCCATGATAAGGACTCCAACTGGAGAGGTAAGGATCAAACCCAAAGCTCATCATAGAAACACTATCAGTCTTTCCAGTTAAAACGGGCACCTTAGCTACCATCGCCTGTGTCTCTGTCATCTGATATTTTCCGCCATGAGGCATAAACACAGAGCCTGCCCCAATGGACCCGTCAAACATTTCAACAAGGCCCTTTTGGGAGCATACGTTCAAATCTCTCAGCACTCTTAGCCATTTTTCTTTTACATCTTCCAACTCTTCTTTTACAAAAAGATTTCCTTCCTTGCCCGGAATCTCGACTTCTACAGATGTCTCCTGATGAGCGCCGTTGGTATCCAGAAATGCACGGGAAACGTTTACAATTTCTTTTCCTCTCCATATCAGCACCAGTCTTGGAGATTCTGTAACCACAGCCACCTCTACAGCTTCCAGATTTTCTTCCTTTGCAAAAGCCAGGAACTGGTTTGCATCTTTCGGATCTACTACAACTGCCATCCTCTCCTGGGATTCGGAAATTGCAATCTCCGTTCCGTCCAGTCCGGCATACTTCTTCGGTACTTTATCCAAATCTACACGAAGCCCGTCTGCCAGTTCCCCAATGGCAACGGAAACTCCTCCGGCGCCAAAGTCATTACATTTTTTGATTAATTTACTTACCTCTTCTCTTCGGAACAAACGCTGAATCTTGCGCTCTGTAGGTGGATTTCCCTTCTGGACTTCCGCACCGCAGGTCTCAATGGATTCCTCCGTATGAACTTTGGAAGATCCGGTTGCTCCGCCGCAGCCATCACGTCCGGTACGTCCGCCCAGTAAAATGATGATATCCCCAGGATCAGACGTCTCCCGAATTACTGCCCGTCTCGGTGCCGCACCCAGCACCGCTCCGATTTCCATACGTTTTGCCACATAATCAGGATGATAAATCTCCTTTACAGCCCCTGTAGCAAGGCCAATCTGATTTCCGTAAGAACTGTAGCCCCGGGCTGCACCGCGCACCAGTTTTTTCTGTGGGAGCTTACCCTTTACCGTATCCTGAACAGGAACCGTAGGATCTGCTGCCCCGGTTACCCGCATAGCCTGATACACATAAGTCCGGCCGGAAAGAGGGTCACGGATTGCACCGCCAAGACAAGTGGCCGCCCCTCCGAAAGGCTCAATTTCCGTAGGATGGTTATGAGTTTCATTTTTAAAATTAATCAGCCATTCCTCTTCTATTCCATTCACTTTTACCGGAACTACAATGCTGCATGCATTGATTTCCTCAGATTCCTCCTGGTCCTGAAGCTTTCCTTCCTTCTTTAACTTACGCATTGCCATCAATGCCAAATCCATCAAACAAATAAATTTATCCTCTCTGCCCGCAAATATCTCACTGTGATCCTTCAAGTATTGATGATAGGTACGGACGATAGGCTCCTTATAATCTCCTTCCCCAAAAGTGATATCTTTCAGCTCAGTAGAAAATGTAGTATGGCGGCAGTGGTCCGACCAATAGGTATCAAGCACCCGGATTTCCGTCATTGTAGGGTCCCGGTCCTCTTCATTTCTGTAATAGTTTTGTATATGAAGAAAATCCTTAAATGTCATTGCCAGTCCAAGAGAATCATACAGGCTTTTCAATTCCGGACTATACATATCACGGAAACCATCCAGTATCTTAACATCTTCCGGCTCCGGAGAGACAGTTACCAGTGTCTCCGGTTTTTCCATACCCGTTTCTCTGGAATCCACAGGGTTAATACAGTGATTCTTTATCGCCTCGAACTCCGCTTCTGTCACGGTCCCTTCAATTATATATGTCACAGCGGTCCGGATGACCGGTTTTTCTTCTTCTTTTATAAACTGCACACACTGCTCCGCAGAATCCGCCCTCTGGTCGAACTGTCCCGGAAGGTATTCCACAGAAAAGCAGCGCCTTCCTTCTTCTACCGGAAAATGCTCATGATACAACATATCAACGGGAGGTTCTGCAAAGACACCGCTGCATGCTTTTTCAAATGTTGTGTCAGAAATATTTTCTACATCATAACGAATCAGGACACGGATTCCCGTCACCGTCCCAATTCCCAGATAATGCTTAATTTCATGTCTCAATTCCTTTGCCGCAACGGCAAACTCAGGCTTCTTCTCCACATACACACGTTTTACGTCACTCATAAACAATCTCCTTTGCATTTTGCTGCCGCAGTACTCTTCTTACTATCCTAGCATACTTTTTTTCATAAGTATAATTAATATAATTAAACTCACTCATTAGCATTGTTAATCTTTGTATTTTTTCTCCATATCACACTGCAAATCAACAGAAGAATCAAACCTGCCGCAAAAATCCCTCCTATCCTTATGACAAAATCAAAGAACAGACCTTCTGGCAGCATCCGAATCATATAATCCGTGGCCGGATCGAATATCCATAAATCATTTGTAAAGAAAATCTCATGAAATTTTGTAAAAGCAGCCGTAAAGTCCCTGGAGAACAGAAATGCCAGTATTGCCGCGGCTGCCCCGCTTATGCCCAAAGCAATCTGAAATGCTCTCGGAATGATATATTTCCAGTTTCCCTTTGTCAATATCAGAAGAACCAGGCAGACAATCAAAACAATGAGACTTCCCATCCTAAGATTGAGGCCGCCTATAAACAGTCCCTGTACATCTGCCATATGCAGTTTGTCCTGCTCATTGAAAAAATCCTGCTCTTTCCCCTCTACTGTTGTAATCACCTCTAAGTTTTCCCGGTCGCCTTTCAAATAATCCATCATTTCGTGAGTAACATACATCACATCTTCCATCTTCATATTCAAATCAGAAAGTACATCATACTTTTCATACTCTTTCTCATAAAAACTAAAATCCATATACATTGCAGCCTGAAAACTGGAAATCAAAAGAACCATGATTACAGCAAATGACAAAATAACTCCTAATATCCAATGTACTACTTTTTTCATCCTGACGTCTCCTATTCACATTATTTCAAGTGTACCCGCGCGTACTTGCCATGATAACCTTTCTTATTTTAACATAATATAGGTTGTAATTCACCTCAATCCGACTTATAATACAAACAATATTTATTAGGAGGTCTAATAGTGGATATCAATTATGAATTGTACAAAGTGTTTTATTATGTGGCATCTGCCTTAAGCTTTTCGGAAGCATCCAAACAGCTTTTCATTTCTCAGTCAGCCGTAAGCCAATCTATTAAAACATTAGAACGCAGGCTTGACCAGACGCTGTTCATCCGCAGCACAAAACGGGTCCAATTAACGCCGGAAGGGGAAATACTCCTGCGTCATATTGAACCGGCCATGCACCTGATACACAGAGGAGAGGCCCAGCTTTTGGATGCAGCTTCCACCGGCGGGCAAATCCGGATTGGAGCCAGTGACACCATCTGCCGTTACTTTCTAGTTCCCTATTTAGAAAGATTTCATAAGACATTTCCAAACGCACATATTAAGGTCATCAACCAGACCTCTATAAAGTGTGTGGAACTACTGGAGCTTGGCCAGGTAGACCTGATTGTGGCAAACTATCCCAACAACTACCTGAGTAACGTGTCTTCCATAAAAAAAATCAAAACATTCCGGGATGTTTTTATAGCCAATCAATCTTTTGAAGACTTAAAGGACAAAAAACTCACTTATGGACAGCTTGCCCAATATCCCATTTTAA
This sequence comes from Faecalicatena contorta, assembly GCF_003149105.1. Taxonomy (GTDB): domain Bacteria; phylum Bacillota; class Clostridia; order Lachnospirales; family Lachnospiraceae; genus Muricomes; species Muricomes contortus_C. The sequence goes on from NZ_QGDS01000003.1 coordinate 188,009, forward strand.
TGTTGGATAAGCAAAGTACAACAAGTGAATTCCTTCACCGGTTATTCCAGCAGCATCATCTGGACCTTGTTCCTGAAATTGAATTAACCAGTAACGACCTTCTCATAGATCTGGCACGTATCGGGCTGGGAATCGCATTTATACCAGATTACTGCATCACGGATAATCTTCAGGATTTGTTCATTGTGGAGACAAAAGAAGAACTGCCGGAAAGGGAGCTTATCATTGCCTATAACGAACAGGTACCTTTATCAAAAGCCGCACAGGAATTCTTGAACTACTTTTAAACAAGTTTATTGCCCTACTGCTGCAGCTAAATCACACGTTCTGCATAAAAAATCTCATGCCACTACAAAAATATTGATTTTTATGTCGAAATATGGTATGTTTTGTCATATCACTTGACAGTGCACATCGTTTTGCTTTCTCTCCCTGCACAATATAAATATAATTCATAGCACAGAAAACGCCAAAGATGACTTCAATGGATACTAAATATACCTTCGGAGGTTTTATTGTATGAAAAGTTTAAAGGGAAAGCTAATCCTAACTACTCTCATTCTCGTTACTGTCACATCCTTATTAACGGTAATAATGGGAGTTTTTGAGAGCTTCAGGACAACAGACAAAATCATTCAGTCACAGGTAGAAGAGCAATTAACCAGCGCAGGTAATATGATTAATATTTACCTTGAAGCCGAATTCGGTTCCCTAAACTTAAACAGTGACGGACAGCTGGTTGATAAAAACAATCAGGAAATTGCCGGAAATTATGATGCCATTGATAAATTAGCAGAAAACATGAATGTTGTTGCCACTGTTTTTGTAAAAGACGGCAGTGATTATACCCGGGTGCTTACGACCATTAAAGATGACAGCGGTGAGCGAATCGTCGGAACCCAGTTAGATACCACTGGAATAGCATACAAAGAAATATCAAAAGGAAACACTGCACTGGGGGAAGCTAATATTCTTGGAAACCAGTATATGACACGATACGAACCTGTATATGACAGCAGCCAGCAAGTGATAGGGATTTATTTCGTAGGTGTGCCTATGCAGTCTATTGATCATATTTTTAATCAGGGGCTTCGTTCTACAATTACAATTGTAGCAGTATTGATGGTCATAGTATTGCTTTTTGCCGCTGTTATAGTTTATTTCACCAGCAGCGGAATTGCGAACCCCATTCGGAAAATTACAAAAGCAGCCCAGCAGATTGCCGGCGGTAACTTTGATGTAGAGCTCTCTGTGAAATCCAAGGATGAAATCGGGCAGCTTGCAAAAGCATTTCACCTTACCATTGGACAATTGGTAAATTACCAGGAATATATTGACGAAATCTCGGATGCCTTATCAACAATCTCCAGAGGAGATTTAACGGTTGAGCTGCAAAAGGAATATGCGGGCCAATTCCAAAAATTAAAAGAGCATATGCAGGCATTGCTTTTGAATTTAAATGCCACAATGTCACAGATAAATCACTCAGCGGAGCAGGTAAACAGCGGTGCAGGACAAATTGCCAATACCGCTCAGGCTCTTTCCCATGGTGCAACGGAACAGGCAAGCGCCGTAGAACAATTATCTTCATCTATTTCACAGGTTACCGTACAAATCAGCCAAAATGCTGAAAATGCATCGTCGGCATACAGCAAAGTGGAATTTGCAGGAAAAGAGATGCATATCAGCAATGAACAAATGCGGGATATGGTTATGGCAATGGAGCAAATCAACCTTAAATCGGCTGAGATTTCAAAAATCATTAAAATGATTGATGATATCTCATTTCAGACAAACATACTCGCATTAAACGCGGCAATTGAAGCTGCCCGGGCGGGAGAAGCTGGTAAGGGTTTTGCCGTTGTAGCGGACGAAGTGAGAAACCTTGCCGGAAAATCGGCTGAGGCAGCAAAAGATACCACAGCTTTAATCGAAGCAACCGTTGAGGCTGTTAAAAATGCGACCCGGATTGCAGACAGCACCGCCGATTCTTTACATAAGAGTGAAGAGATAACCGCTGAATCTATCACCTTAATTAACAAAATTGCGTCTGCTTCACAGGAGCAGGCTGCATCAATCACTCAAATAAATCAAGGTATAGAGCAGATTTCCTCTGTCATCCAGACGAATGCAGCTACTTCCGAAGAAAGTGCAGCCGCAAGTCAGGAATTATCCAGTCAGTCTCACTTATTAGAAGAGTTTGTAGCGAAATTCAAGTTAAACGAAGTTGAAAGCGTCCTTTAAAGTTAACATTAAAGCGGTGCCTTATGGCTGAATTACTCAGCTATAGGGCACCGCTTTTTCCAGAAATCATCTATACTTTCTTTGAGATTTTCCAGTCTGCATGTCCGGTATCCATCCCATTCCCTAGGGAAAATTTCCTGGTACTGCCTTCCCTGAAAACGTTCATCCAACAAAACTATAACACCTTTGTCTTCTTCAGTCCGTATCACCCTTCCGGCAGACTGCAAGACTTTATTCATTCCAGGATATAAATAGGCATAGTCAAACCCTCTCATATTCCTGCTGTCAAAATACTGTTTCAATATCTCCCTGTCATTGCATACTTGAGGTAATCCTGTACCTACAATAATTGCACCTATCAGCCGGTCTTTTGCAAGGTCTATTCCTTCTGAAAAAATCCCTCCCAACACACAGAACCCTGCAAGACTGCACTCTCTGTCCTCCTCAAAGTTCTCCAAAAATATCTCCCGGGCCTCTTCGCCCATATACTGAGACTGAATAATACATTCTATATCCGTTCTTTCCTCAATTTCCTTCTGAAAGTATTCAGAAACATCTTCCATAAACCGGTATGACGGAAAAAAAATCATGTAATTTCCCTTTTTTGACTCCACCACGTTTAAAATATACTTTGCAAACTTCTGATACATAGCCTCTCCCCGCATTGTATACTTGGAGCTGACATCCGTCCCCAGCAGAATCAGGCGGTTTTCCCTTGGAAAAGAGGACAGGGCATAAATAGCATAGTCCTCCCTTTCTACACTCAGAAGCTTTTTATAGTAATGGATGGGCAGCAATGTTGCAGAAAAAAATATAGTACTGTTTCCCTGCTCCAAATATGTCTGAAGGTTTACAGACGGATTCACACAGAGTAATTTTATCTTAAAACGGCCGTCTTGCTCAAGTTCCGTATAAATTACATAATTTTCATCTAAAACATCATAGATATTCAAAAAATCCCGCAGCTGGAAATAAAAGTTCAGTACCTGCTCTCTTTTCTCTTCCTCCTGCACCTCTTCCAGATACTCTTCTATCCCGGACATAATATTCATTAATTTCACAGCAATGTGTGAAACTCCATCCAGAATCTGATAATTCTCACATTCTCTTTTCAGAAGAAGAAACTGCTTGTTGCATTCATCCAGCCTTTTTGCCAGACTGGCATCTTCTGCTTTTACAAGGCGCTTCATTTCAAGAACATCTTCTTTATATAAAGCAGCACTATACATTTCCCGGCCCCGCTCTACAAGATTGTGCGCCTCATCAATCAGAAAAAGGTATTCTCCCTTATTTCCTTCAGAGAAGAAGCGCTTCAAATGTGCATTGGGATCAAATACGTAGTTGTAATCACAGATAACCGCATCTGCCCAAAGTGATACATCAAGAGCCATCTCAAAAGGGCAGACATTGTGCTTCTTCGCCTGTGCTTCCAAAGAGTCTCTGCTCATATCGTCGGAATGAATAATCATGTCAAATACTGCCTCGTTCACCCTGTCATAATGTCCTTTTGCATAAGGGCAATTATCCGGGTTACAAATCGTTTCTTCACAAAAACAGATTTTTTCCTTTGCAGTAAGTGTGATGACTTTAAATCTCAGCCCCAGTTCCTTTAGTATATAAAATGACTGTTCCGCCACTGTCCTGGTAATGGTTTTTGCTGTCAGATAAAAGATTCGTTCACCCAGGCCTTCCCCTACCGCTTTTACTGCCGGAAATACAGTTGCCATCGTCTTTCCCACCCCCGTAGGGGCTTGTACGAACAGCTTCTTCTTTCTGAGTATCGTCCGGTAGACCGAGGTCACAATATCCCGCTGCCCATCTCTGTAATCAAAGGGAAACTCAAGAGGTTTAATAGAAGCCTCCCGCGCTGCTCTCCATTCAATCTGGAATCTGGCCCACTTTTCGTATTTTTTTACCAGGTCCAAAAACCATTCTTCCAGCTCTTTCAGCACATAAGTCTGGGAAAATCGTTTCAATTCTTCTGTCTCCAAATGACAATAGGTCATCTGAACACGGATTTTTTTAAGATTTTCCTGAGTACCATAGATATAAGCATAGCACTTGGCCTGTGCAAGGTGCACATTAGAAGGTTCCCCAATATGTATCAAGTCCTTTAAAACTCCCTTGATTTCATCTATCATAATTCCTTCATCGTCCTCTATAATACCATCGGCCCTGCCCTCTACCTGAAGAAGAAATCCCTCACAGGGCACCTGAGTTTTCAGGGAAACCTCGGCACGATAATTAGAACCCATTCGCCGCTGAAGCTTGCGATGGATTCTGCTCCCCTGCTGCATGATATCTTTATCCATGCTGCCTGATCTTCTATTGTCTATGTCCCCCTCACGCAGAATAAATTCTACCAGATTCCGGACAGATATCTTAATCAATTCTCTTTCATCCATGTCTGTCATTATACCTCGCTAATCACTATCAGTGAAGTTCTTTTCGCTAAGCTCGAAAGCACCTCTCTAATCTCAAAGAACGACCTACGTGCTAAGCTTGAAAATACACACCACAAAGGTGAACTTTCTCACTAGGCTCGTGAAAAACCTCGCCAAGTGTTCAATGTTTCGCTAATCACTATCGGTCATATCACAACTGTGAACTGGATATAGTTTTCTCCTCCAATCTCCTTTTGTGCTACGGTGATTTCTCCTCCTGCTTTCTCTACAATGAATCTGGCACGGTACAGCCCAAGCCCTCTGCTGCCGGGCTTTTTATTTTTCGTAGAGTATCCGTTTTCAAAGAAGCTTCCGATTTTCTCAAGGGATACTTTCTCATGCTGGTTGCATATTTGAAAAATCAAATAGTCCTGCCGGGAATCCAGTATCATTTTGACTTTTCCGCCATTTGGCGGACATGCTTCGTAAGCATTGTCAACCAACACTCCTACAATCTCTATCATACTGTGCTCGGACACTCTTGAAATAATTTCCTTACTGCGTACTTCTATCTCTGTTTCGATATTTTCTCTGGAACTGACAATCTTGCTATATAAAAATCCGGCCAGAACCTTATCACTAATACGCAAAAGGGGCAGATACTGCTTCCCCCCGTCTCTGCTGATTGCCTTAATATACTCAGACTGGTTTTCTACCAGTTCTTCATAGGAATCTACCGTAAGATGCATATTCACAATCGCATTGAGATGATTATCAAACTCATGCTGTGCAGCCCGTATTTCCTTTACCAATTCCTCCATTGGCTGAATATAAAGTTCATACATTTTTATCTCCTTTTCCTGCTCCTGTATGATATCATTATTCAGCTTCCATTCTATGGTCCCCCAAATAACGGCAGTCAGAAACAAAAGCAAGACGGTAATCATCTTCAAATCTAAAGTACGGCTTATCCTCAAGTCAACTACAAGATATACCGCAATGACGAGTGAGAGAAAGCAAAACACCCTGTAAAGAATTCTTTTCCATGATTTAATCATTCAGCAGCCTCCTGACTTCGGTTTTATATGTAATTCCGATGTCAATACTCTCCACATAACCTTCTACCTGAATCATCTGATTCACTAGGTCATAATATCTTACATACGCCATATTCACAACAAACATTCTGTGGCATTGGAAAAACCCCTCTTTCGGCAGTTTATCCAAAAGCTGACGGATAGAAAGATATGGGATTTCCATCTGTTCCTCTTTCAGGTAAAGGCAGACTCCTCTTGGAATCGCTTTGCAAAAGACAATATCTTCACATAGAATCTTATAGTTAATTCCTTTTTTCTTTACAATAATAAATGGCTTTTCTTTCACCTTGATATGTGACAGGACCCTTTTTACTACAGTCTGTACTTCTTCTTTATTATAAGGCTTGAGTATATACTGATAACAGTGTATCTTCCGGTAAGCCTCTATCTCCATCGAAGCAATTGATGTAATCATAACAATTGGAGTAAATTCATACTTCATCACACTACGCACTTCTTCTGCGAATAGCAGTCCGCCAGAATCATCTCTATTCTCTTTGTCCAGATTTACATCTAGTAAAAATAAATCAAAAGAAACGGTGCTATCCAGCAATAGCCTGGCTTCCGCCAGGCCTTTTGCTGTATCCACCGTTATATCAGCCGATATACTATATAGCATTTCTTTTAGAGCACTTCTGCTCGCCCCGTCATCTTCCAGCACAAAAATTCTAGCCATTACCGACTCCTGATTCTGTAAATTTAAAGCGGACATTCATAATTCACTGCGTTACTTCCTCATCCTACTCCTCTGGTTTTTCATACCGTGCAACTTCTGAAATAGTCTTGGTCAAGCCTGCAATTCCCTGTAATTCCGATGGAATGATAATCTTTGTTGCCTTGCCGTCCGCTGCTTTGGCAAATGCCTCCAGGCTCTTAATTGTAAGCACCGCATCATCAGCACCCGCTGCCTTAATAAATTCAATTCCCTGGGCAGTTGCTTTCTGCACACTCAGGATAGCTTCCGCCTGTCCTTCCGCCTCCTTGATTCTCTTCTGCTTCTCAGCCTCTGCTCTCAAAATGGCCGACTCTTTTGCAGCTTCCGCTTCCAGAATAACAGATTCCTTCTCACCTTCCGCTACAAGAATGGTAGATTTCTTCTCACCTTCTGCTCTCAGAATTGCCTCTCTTCGTTCACGCTCTGCCTTCATCTGTTTCTCCATTGCATCCTGGATCGCTTTTGGAGGCATAATGTTCTTCAATTCTACGCGGTTTACTTTTATTCCCCACGGGTCGGTAGCAATATCGAGAGATGTACGCATCTTAGAGTTGATGGTCTCCCTGGATGTCAATGTTTCATCCAGTTCCAAATCACCGATAATATTACGCAGTGTGGTAGCTGTCAGATTCTCAATAGCAGATATGGGATTTTCTACACCATATGCATACTGCTTCGGGTCTGTAATCTGAAAAAATATAACCGTATCAATCTGTATAGTTACGTTATCCTTTGTGATTACCGCCTGGGGCTCAAAATCTACCACCTGCTCTTTTAAAGACACTTTCCTTGCAACTCTTTCGATAATCGGAATCTTAAAATGAAGTCCCACACTCCATGTAGCCCTGTACCCTCCCAGGCGCTCCAGTACATACGCATATGCCTGGGGCACAATCCTGATACTTGTAATCAGGATAAAAAGTACAATTATTAATATAGCAATCAAAATAAAAGTTCCCATACTCTATTCCTCCTCATATTTTTTTACAATCAGTTTCACTCCGGATATACTGACTACCTTCGCCAGTGTTCCCGGCTCCAATACATCTTCATCCTTCTCGGCTCTCGCCGTCCATTCCAGGCCTCCTACAACTGCTGTTCCTGTTTGTGCCAGGTTATCTACAGTCTCTGTAACTCTGACTATCTTACCAATTATACCTTCATAATTCGTCTTCTCATGATGAGCATTTATGTATTTTACCGCAAAAGGCCGGGTAAAAAACAATAGTAAAAATGAGACAACGAAAAATGCACTTATCTGCCACATCAAATTTAGATTGGCAATGTTAAGAAGCAATGCTGCCAGAGCTCCTCCGGCCAGCCAGATCGAGGTCAAGCCAACCGTTATAATCTCGATTACCAAAAAAATAATCAACAGTCCAAGCCATATAAAAGCTTCTCTCTCCATACTTCTCCCTTCTCTCAGATTTTATTTCATCTGGCTTTTTATTTTTCCTGATGATAATTATATGTTAATCCGGTTTTTTCTATTATACAATACTTTTTGCGTGAATGCAGTGATTTCTTGCTTTAATCTCTCCAGCTTGTCCCTCAGTTCAGTTTTTCCCTGCTGTGTTTCTGTATTTAAAACTCCGTCATATTTTGCCGGAAGCGGATTGGAAGATGATTTCTCTGTAAATTTAGGTTTTCACGCTCTTCAATAGAAATAGACTTACAGAATCCTTTCCATAGGTTTGCAAACTCCTCTTCCGCTTCTGATATTCTTCCTGCTGCTTCTGTATCAAGTATCTCACCCTGGACCAGCACCCAGTTTTTCCTTGCCTGATGAACGAGAAATACTCTGTGGGTCTTATCATAGACCATCCAGTGCTCCAGCGGAAACCTGTTTGTAAAATGATCTGCAATGCAGGTAAGAACCTGACCTTTTGGTGTAATCTCAGAAAGCATCACCCCGTTTTCAAGTTCCCTGAAACGGATAAATTCAGTAAAGAAATGCGCCTCATTGGCAACCTTTCTGCTCAGTTCAAACACCTTCGCTACATGGGGATTGCTCAAATGCTCCATTATCTTCTTACTGTCCTTTACTTTTCTTGCTTCCAGCATCGTATGGTATACCGCGTCTGCCCTTTCACAATCATCCGACAATAATGCATGGTAAAGATCCCAGTATGCATTATACCCCAAATTCTTCTTTATCAGCCTCTCCACTGCAATGGATTTTTGTATCGTCTCCTCCACTTCAATATATTCACAGAACAATTGTGGTATCATCACTCCCCTCAGGGCAATGCCTGAATCTCCATCCCGGTTTTCCTTCCATGCATCATGTATAGCTGAAAAAATACCTGTAATCGTATCATGACAAATATAGACCTGTTTCATGTCCATCCTTCCTTCATTCGCGCGAAAGCGGCGAGCCAAGTGGACATGTTTACATGAACATCCGGCGACCGTCCGCGTAGTATTTAACCTTAAATGTGAGCCTGCTGCACCCGGCTGCCCGCCCATGAATGACCACTGCTTTTCACCTTTAGCGGAGGATTGCCTGTCCGGAGACCATATCATCAAACAATGATAGTTGCTTAAATGTCATCCCCCGCACAGAATCGGGCAGCCTTTCTTTTGTGTTCAGCAGATTTCTCATGATGTAGTCTTCCTCTATTTTCGTCCGGTACATCATCTTTCCATTGCATGTCAGAAAGTAAAGAGCTCTCTTTAACACAACTCCCATCTTCTTTAAATCTTCAAACTGCAGGGTTCCCATCCTTCTTGCTTTTACAATTCTGGATGCTGATTTACAGCCGATTCCGGGAACACGAAGGAGGGTATTATAATCTGCCCTGTTCACCTCCACCGGAAAGTATTCCAGGTGCTTTAATGCCCAGTCACACTTAGGGTCTAAAAAAATGTTAAAATTCGGACTCTTTTCGTTTAGAAGCTCGCCTGCCTCGAAACGGTAGAACCTTAACAGCCAGTCTGCCTGGTACAGCCTGTGCTCCCTGAGCAGAGGAGGACCTTCTCCGGTCCTTGCGGGCAGTGCAGAATCCTCATTCACTGCAACAAAAGCCGAATAAAAGACTCTTTTCAGCTCAAACTTTTTATACAGTGACTCTGCAACACTCAAAATCTGATAGTCAGTCTCTGGTGTGGCTCCGATAATCATCTGCGTACTCTGTCCCGCCGGAACAAACCGGGGCGCATTCTTATACAGGACTATCTCCTGCTTATTATCTTCCATCTTCTGCTGTACCAGACGCATTGGTGTCAGAATATTCTTCCGGTTCTTATGGGGGGCCAGGAGCCTGAGGCTCTCTGCTGTCGGCAGTTCCAGATTCACACTCATCCTGTCTGCCAAAAAACCGACTCTCTGGATTAAATCCTGAGCCGCTCCGGGAATTGCCTTAACATGAATATAGCCCTGAAAGTTGCATTCATGACGCAGCTTATACAAAGCTGCATAAATCAGTTCCATAGTATAATTAGGGCTTTTTAAAATCCCGGAGCTCAAAAACAGACCCTCTATATAATTTCTCCTGTAAAATTCCATTGTCAGTGTACAAATCTCATCTGGTGTAAAAGAAGTTCTCACTACATCATTGGATGATCTGTTGACACAATACTTGCAATCATAGATACATTCATTCGTAAATAAAATCTTCAGCAGGGAAATGCACCGTCCATCTGCCGAAAAACTGTGGCAGATTCCTGCCTTATGGCAATTCCCCATCCCTGTTCCGTCTCCCTGACGGTCAACACCACTTGAAGTACATGCAACATCATATTTGGCAGCATCACTTAATATCTGCAGTTTATCATATATCCCCATCTGCTCCTGAATAATCTCCGCCATCCGAATCAACTCCTTTAAACTTTTAATACTTCACCCTTTCAGAACGTACGTTCTTATTTGTTTATCATAGCACATATGTTCGTTATTTACAAGGAGCTTTTACTATTCTGCCCAAAAACTAAGAAAGCAACTATGAGCACTGGTTAATTTTATATCGTAATAATTAACGCTCATTCAGTTGTGAAGGGCGGAGTAGTTTGATATGATTGAGTTAGTCAAAGACCGCTCCAAATAAAATCAGGGAGGCAATCCTTATGCCAATAGGAGAAGTAATACGTAAATATAGAAAAATCCGAAATATGACACAGGAAGAAATGGCGAATCGTCTTGGAATAACAGCCCCAGCAGTCAATAAGTGGGAAAATGGTAATTCTTTACCGGACATAATGCTGCTGGCTCCAATTGCCAGATTGCTTGACATTACGCTTGATACCTTATTGTCCTTTCAGAAGGAACTTACCGATGAAGAAGTAAACAGATTAATTGAGGAAGCCGGCCGCATGCTTAAAAGTAAAAGCTACGAGGAAGCATTCGAGTGGGCAAAGGAAAAGCTGGAAATATATCCGAATTGTGAGAACTTGCTCTGGCAGATGGCAATGATATTTGATGTAACACGTTTATTTGATGTAACACGTTTAACGGAAGAGATTCCTGATTCAGAAAAATACGACAATTATTTTAAGATTTGCTATGTCCGCTTGTTGGAGAGTAAAGATGAGACTATCAGGACTGCTGCTGCGAATTCTTTGTTTGAATTTTATTCAAGAAAGGACGAGTATAAAAAAGCAGAGGAATATCTATCTTATTTTTCAAACCAAAATCCTGAAAAAAAGAGGAAACAGGCAGTAATTTTCAGCAAAACCAATCGGATAAGCGAAGCATATAGAGTATATGAAGAATTATTATTCTCAGGTTATCAAATGATAAATCTAGTATTTCACAGCATCTATATGCTGGCAATGCAGGAGAAAGATATGAAGAAGGCACATCTGCTTGTTGAAAAACAGACAGAACTGGCGAATATTTTTGAAATGGGAGAGTACCATGAGATTTCATGTAAGCTTGACTTGGCAACGATAGAGGAAGATGCAGAAGCAACGATAGAAACAATGGAAAAAATGATTTCATGTGTTGACACAATATGTGGTTTTTGCAAATCACCTCTTTATGAGCATATGTCATTTAAAAACGCAAGGGAAGAGTTTCTTACAGAATTGAAAAATAATTTGCTGGACTGCTTCCGGGATGAAGAAGCTTATGGATTTTTGAAATATGATAAGAGATGGCAGGAATTAGTAAAATAATAGCAACACACTCCGTTTATGTCACGGTTTAGACGCTTTGGAGCCTTATTCCACATGACTTTCAAAGCGTCTAAACCGTTCGGACAATGTTCTATTCACATTCCCTGATTCTCTTTCTCAAAGGAAGAATCATAGATGGAGATACAGAAAGTTCATCCAGTCCCATTTTCAGGAATTCCTCTGTCAATTCCAAATCAGCTCCCAATTCACCGCAGATGCCAATCCACTTGCCTTCTGCGTGTGCGTTTTCCGCAGCCATCCTGATCATAGAAAGCACTGCCGGATGATGAGGATCATAAAACTCATCCAGCTTTGAATTCTGGCGGTCAATGGCCAGAGTATACTGTGTCAGGTCATTGGTTCCCACACTGAAAAAGTCCACTTCCCGCGCCAAATCACGGCTGATCATAACGGAAGCCGGTGTCTCAATCATTACACCCGTCTCTACATTTTCCTTGAATGGAATTCCCTGGGCTTTCAGTTCATCCTGTACGTCCCCAATGATTTCCTTAATTCTCTGAATTTCTTTTACAGAGATAATCATAGGGAACATAATAGAAATATTTCCAAATACCGCTGCACGGTATAATGCACGTAATTGTGTTTTGAAGATTTCAGTTCTTGTCAGGCAGATACGTATGGCACGGTAGCCAAGCGCCGGATTCTCTTCTTTATCCAGTCCAAAATAATCTACCTGCTTATCCGCCCCAATATCCAGCGTCCGGATAATCACTTTCTTGCCGGCCATATTCTCTGCAACCTGCTTGTACACTGCAAACTGCTGTTCCTCTGTAGGGAAGGTATCATTCTCCAAATATAAAAACTCACTTCTGAACAGGCCTATTCCGCCTGCATCATTCTTAAGAACAGCGCCTACATCGGATACATTTCCGATATTGGCGTAGATATTAATCTTCTGACCGCTCTTTGTTACATTCTCCTTGCCTTTCAGCTCCTCAAGAAGTGCCTTCTGTGCCAAATCCTTTGCACGCTTTTCCTGCATCTCCGCAAGAGTTGCCTCGTCCGGGTCTATATACAGCTTGCCGGTAAAACCGTCAATAACAGCCATTTGTCCGTCAAGCTGGGGACTAAGTTCCCCACCCAGTCCGATAACCGCCGGGATATTCATGGTCCTTGCCAAAATTGCAGTATGGGAGTTGGAAGACCCGTACATGGTGGCAAAACCAAGCACCTTGCTCTTATCTAACTGTACGGTCTCACTGGGTGCCAGATCATCAGACGCAATAATACACGGCTCGTCTGTCTGATTTATCCCCTCGTCTACCCCGCATAGAATATTCAGCACACGCTCGGATACGTCCTTCACATCTGCAGCACGTCCCTGCATGTAGGCATCATCCATGGAAGAAAACATTTGTGCAAAATTATCCGCGGTAGTAGCTACCGCAAACTCTGCATTTACTTCCTGCGTGCAGATGATATTTTCAATGGATTCAATATAATCCAGGTCTTCCAGCATCATCTGGTGAATCTCAAAAATCATGGCATTTGCTTCACCGACATCTTCCAAAGCCTTATCATAAAGCCCTTTTAACTGCTCAATGGCTGACGCCTTTGCACCCTGAAAACGGGTGCACTCCGCCTTCACGTCATCTACATGCGTACGCTTAATTACTTTCTGATTTCTCTTATAAAAAGAAAGCTTTCCGATGGATACACCACCAAATACGCTTTTACCTGTTATTGTAATCATAGTACCTTCCTTCTGGAAATCCCCTGAATTTGGAATAGTCCTGAATTATAAATTTTCTTTGAAAAAGGCTTCCAGTTCTGCAATTGCAGTCTCTTCATCTTCGCCTTCTGCTGTTATAATGATTTCTTCGCCTGTCTTAGCACCCAGTCCCATAACACCGAAGATTCTCTTTGCATCAGCACTTTTTTCACCTTTTGCAATCTTAATATCAGACTTGTAACCTGCTGCCTGCTTAACTAACAATCCTGCCGGTCTTGCGTGAATTCCCTCTGGGTCTGTAATAGCATATTTAAATTCTTTCATAGTACAATCCTCCTGTTTTATGTTTTTAATTTAACTTAGTATATAACATATCAGGGACTTTTTCAATTGCTTGCCAATTATTTAATTGCACCTTGTTTCATAAACTTTTGCAGAATCCTAATGAAATCACAGAAAACTTATTACCGTCTCAAATCATTTGTACCGGTATCTTCTTCCAAATCTTTTGTGTATTTCTACGAAACATTTTATAAATACATTGACTTTTATTGTTAAATATGCTACGCTAATACAGCGTTGTTCATCTATTTAATGGACAATGTAAGTACTTTATTATTTATTTTTATTTATGGAGGGTAACAACAATGACAGGTACAGTAAAATGGTTTAACAACCAAAAAGGTTATGGATTCATCTCTGATTCAGAAGGAAACGATGTATTCGTACACTACTCAGGACTAAGTATGGATGGATTCAAATCTTTAGAAGAAGGTCAGGCTGTTGAGTTTGACGTAACAGAAGGCGCTAAAGGACCTCAGGCAACTAATGTAGTAAAAATTTAATCAGAATTTTAAATGTACCTTTTAATATATAATGAGATTTAATATTTAAAAGAAATACAGAGAAATGTGATTAAGAATTAGAAAAAGGTATCCGGAAACTTTCCGGATACCTTTTCTGATTTAAAGATTTACATTGGAAGCATAAGCTTCTGTTGCTTCCCATACATCGAATCCGCTGCCTCGCAGAATATCCGCCACTCTTGACGGATCATCTGTCTTGAGCACAGCCGAAGCATCCTGCCCATTGGCAAATGCATACATATATTCGATATTTACGTCTCCCTCTACAACCTGATGCATTGCTTTGCTTAAAGAGCCTTTAGCATGAGGAACCCGAAACGCTACTACGTCGGTCAGCATTGCTGTGATTTCATTTTCTTTTAAGACAGCTCTGCCCTTGTTCGGGTCTGATACAATCATACGGAGCATTCCGTAATCTGACGTATCGGCCAGGCTTAATGCCACAATATTCACATCATTGTTTGCCAATATTGCAAGCACTTCATCCAGGCGGCCTTCCCTGTTTTCAAGAAATACTGATAATTGTTGAATTGTGATGCCCATCTTCGCTTACCTCCCCTTACTCTATATTACGCTTATCAATGACACGTACTGCTTTTCCTTCACTTCTCTGTATCGTCTTTGGCTCAACCAGCTTCACACGGACAGAAACCCCAAGTGCCTGCTTCAGTACCGCACCTATTTTATTCTTTAACGCGTCTAATTTCCTGATTTCATCAGAGAATACGCTCTCATCTACCTCTACCATGACCGTAAGAATATCCATATTTTCTTCACGGTCTACAATCATAAGATAATGTGGCGCTACTGCTCCGCCCATGCCAAGAAGTGCCGTCTCAACCTGTGTTGGGAATACATTTACACCGCGGATTACCTTCATATCATCTGTACGTCCGGTAAACTTAGAAATTCTCGGTGTAGTTCTGCCGCACTCACAAGTACTGTGGTCAATACTGGTTAAATCCTTTGTACGGTAACGAAGCAGCGGCATCGCTTCCTTTGCCAGTGTGGTAAAGATCAGCTCACCGGTTTCTTTGTCTGCGCATGCCTGGTTTGTTGCAGGATCCAGTACCTCCGGATAGAAGTAGTCTGCATTAACATGCAGCCCTGCATGATGTATGCAGTCCTGTGCCACACCCGGCCCGGTAATTTCACATAAACCGTAAATATCAAAGCAATTAATTTCAAGAATACTTTCAATTTTTCTGCGCATCTCTTCTGTCCATGGCTCAGCTCCGTGGATTCCTGCTTTAATCTTCAGGCTGCTCACGAGACCGGCCTCCTGCAGAGATTCTGCAAGATGGAGCGCATAAGAAGGAGTGCATGCAATGGCAGTTGCACCAAAGTCTTCCATACACATCATCTGGCGCTGGGTATTTCCTGCAGACATGGGGATAGCCATTGCTCCCAGAGCCCTTGCACCAAGGTCCAGTCCGATACCTCCGGTAAATAATCCGTAGCCATAGCATACATGGAGAATATCTTCCTCTGTCAATCCTGCCATAGCTAAACATCTGGCCACACATTCTCCCCAGACATCCACGTCTTTCTGAGAATAAGATGCCAGCGTCAGCTTACCCGTTGTCCCCGATGTTCCCTGTACCCGGACAACATCTTTTTTGGGGATTGCCAAAAGCCCGAAAGGATAATTATCTCTCAAATCCTCTTTCGTTGTAAACGGAAGTTTGTGAATATCTTCAATTCCTTTAATATCTCCCGGCTCCACTCCAAGAGCCTTCATTTTTTTATGATAAAAGTCTACGTTGTGATAAGCACGGTTTACAACATCTGCCAGACGTCTGCTCTGTAAAGCTGCCATCTCATCACTGCTCATACATTCAATTTTCGGGTCTCTGATTCGTTCCACCCAGTTTTTTAATGTCACTGCCGCCATCTTCTTAACTCCTTATCTTTTTCAATTGTACTTTCAAGTATACCAAAACAAGGCGTACCTGCTGCGACTTTATAAGTCTGTTTCCTCAGCGATTTTTACATTCGCTTCCTCCAGAACTTTTGCCGCCTTTTCATAATCATCCGTATTAAACACCATAACCGGCGCCCTATTCTCCCGGATTACAAAGGAATAGATGTAGTTAATATTGATTTCACCATCTGCAAGGATAGACAGCATCCGGTTCAGATTTCCTTTTTCGTCCTTCAGCTCCACTCCAATCACATCATGGATTCTGACAACAAATCCTTTTCCGGTCAAATATGCCTTAGCCTCAGCCGGTTTATCAACTACCAGCCTCAAAATTCCAAATTCCGGAGTATCAAATGAAGCGATGGCCCTGATATTGATATGAGCTTCTGTCAGAGCTGATGTAACCCTCATTAAACTGCCTGGCCTGTTTTCCACAAATACTGATAACTGCTTAATCATCCTCTCACCCCCCTTTCTGTCAAAGCGTATACTCTCTAATCCGCCTTATTAAATTGTTCTCATTAAAACAGATGCTTTTAAATCCGTTTTACTGCTCTCTTATAATGTATAACCAAGCTCAAATGCTTTCTTATTAATGTCAACCGTCTTAGGGGGCACGGTTTTTTCAATTACCTCATACCACTGCTCTTTTGTAAAATCCATATGCTGTGCCGCGATGCCCAGTACAATCAGGTTAAATACCCGGGGGTTACCCAGTTTTTTAGATTCCTCCGTGGCGTTGACTTTATAAACCCGGTGTTCTTTTTCCAGAGTTTCCAGAATATGATCCGGGTATTCGGCTGCACCGATTACCACCGGCATCGGGTCGATCCGCCAGTCATTCACAATCAATACCCCATCCTCTTTCAGAAAATGAGCATATCTCAGGGCCTCCAGCCGCTCAAAGGCAATCAATACATCTGCCTGGCCCTCTTCTACGATAGGTTCTGCTACTTTTTCACCGTAACGGACGAAGGTCACCACACTGCCGCCCCGCTGTGCCATACCATGTACTTCTGAAAGTTTTACATCGTAGCCTCCCGCAATCGTAAGGCCTCCTAATATTCTACTGGTAAGCAGGGTTCCCTGACCGCCTACCCCTACTATCATGATATTCTTTACTGCCATTTCTATTCACCCGCCTTTACCAGTTCTATTGCATTGAATTTACATAAGGCTTCACACAGTCCGCAGCCCGTACACATGGTATCGTCAATATAGACGCTTCCATCTGTATTTTTTGTTATCGCAGGACATCCGGGCTTTAAGCACATGCCGCACTTCTTACATTTATCCTCATAGGAAATGTAAACAGGTTTTTTGGACTTATCCAGAAGAACACAAGGAGATTTTGTAATAATCACAGACACTTCGTCCTTTGCCGTCTCTTCCTTTATAGTCTTCTCTAATTCAGCAAGATCAAATGCATTGACTTCTATTACATTCTTTATACCCATTCCCCGGCAAAGTGTTTCAATGTCAATAGAATAGGTTGGTTCTCCCTGTAAAGTCCTGCCT
The DNA here is from genome assembly GCF_003149105.1 of Faecalicatena contorta. GTDB lineage: Bacteria > Bacillota > Clostridia > Lachnospirales > Lachnospiraceae > Muricomes > Muricomes contortus_C. Next base: position 205,565 of record NZ_QGDS01000003.1, read on the forward strand.
GTTGCCGCATGTTCCTGATGTCCCGTCATTCCTGTGGTGGAGTTGTCAAGAATCATAACAGTCCCCGTAGCATTATTGTAAACCATGTTCATCAGGGAATTTACACCTGTATGTAAAAATGTGGAGTCTCCGATTACTGCAACCCAGTTCTTAATGTATTCTTTGCCCTTTGCCTTTTCCATTCCATGTAAGGTGGATATACTGGCTCCCATACACATTGTAGTATCTACAACACTCAATGGTGCAACTGCTCCCAGGGTATAACATCCAATATCACCGGCAGCGTGCATTTTCAGCTTATTCAGCACATGATAAACGCTGCGGTGAGGACATCCCGGACATAGAATCGGAGGGCGCTGGGGTGCCTGGGCAGGGGTTTTAGTAACCACTTCTTCCTTTAAAATTGCTTTTCTAAGCATGCTCGCACTGTATTCTCCCTGTGTGGTGAAGATTTCTTTCCCTATAGCTTTAATTCCCCAGGACTTCACCTGTTCCTCAATAACCGGATCCAGCTCTTCCACAATATACAAGGTATCTACTTTCGACGCAAAATCCTCAATCAGTTTTCTCGGGAGAGGATTTACCATGCCAAGCTTTAAAACAGAAGCCTGGGGAAGTACCTCTTTCACATACTGATAAGGAATTCCGCTTGTAATGATGCCAATTTTCGTATCATTCATTTCCACTGTATTAATAGGCAGTGTATTTGCTGCTTCCGCCAGTTCCTTATTGAGCCTTTCAATGTCCACGTGGCGTAGCTTTGCATTTCCAGGCATCATAACATTTTTTCGGATGTTCTTCTCGTAAGCCTTATCCTCGATGTCAGCTCTCTCCTGAAGTTCCATAATTCCCTGAGAATGTGCAAGCCTTGTGGTAATACGGAAAATAAACGGTCTGTCATACTGTTCACTCAGCTCAAAAGCAGCCTTGAGAAATTCCTTTGCCTCTGCGCTGTCAGAAGGTTCAATAACCGGAACCTGTGCTGCTCTTGCAACCATTCTTGTATCCTGCTCATTCTGAGAGCTGTATAGCCCTGGATCATCTGCAACCACAAACACAAGTCCGCCATTCACTCCCATGTAGGACACAGAATAAAGAGGGTCAGCCGCCACATTCAGCCCTACATGCTTCATACAGGCCATAGCACGTACGCCTGCAATACTTGCTCCCACCGCTACCTCAGCAGCTACCTTTTCATTCGGTGCCCACTCTTCATAAAGGTCATCTTTATATTGAACCAGATATTCACTGATTTCCGTACTGGGAGTCCCCGGATAAGCGGATGAAACTTTCACCCCGGCCTCGAAAGCTCCTCTGGCTATGGCTTCATTTCCCAACATGATTACTTTTTCTGACATATTTTATAAACCATCCTTTCGTAAATCTGTCACCCTCTTCGCTTTTCCTTCGAACCGCTGAAGAGAGTTCGGTGCAACCAGCCTGATGTGAGTCGCAAGTCCAAGCTGAGACTTCAATGCACCTTTGATATTCTGTTCCAGCCTGCTTAATTTAGAATAGCTGTCCAACAGTCTGTCATCTATTAATTCTACGGTAATCGTCATAACATCCAGTCTGTTCTGTCTCTCCACCAGAATCTCATAATGAGGTCCGATTTCATCTATCTTGAACAGCACTTCTTCAATCTGGCTTGGGAATACATTAACTCCGCGGATAACAAGCATGTCATCTGCGCGTCCGGACAGGTTCTCCATACGCACCGTTGTCCTGCCGCATTTACATGGCTCATACATCAGCCTTGTCAAATCTCCGGTACGGTATCTGATCAGAGGAAGTGCCTCCTTGCCCAGACAGGTAATCACCAGCTCTCCGGCAGAACCGGGAGGCAGTACTTCCTCCGTCTCCGGGTCAATGATTTCAGGAATGAACCAGTCCTCATTTATGTGCATCCCGCACAGTTCTGTGCACTCACCCGACACCCCAGGCCCGCACAGCTCACTCATACCATAATTCTGTGTACAGACAAATTGTTCACCCCATACTTTATGCATCTCGTCCCTCATCGGCTCGGTCATTCCCTCACCGCCGAACAGCCCGATATGCACCTTCAAATCTTTTGAAGGGTCTATTCCCTGCTCTCTTAAAATTTCTCCCAAATGAAGCGCATAGGAGGGGGTTGCCACAAGCAGCGTTACTCCCATGTCCTGGAGAAACATTTTCTGCTTATTTGAATTACCGGAGGACATTGGAATCACGGATGCGCCTATCTTCTCCAGGCCCCCATGCAGTCCCAGTGCCCCTGTAAATGTACCGTATCCAAATGAAATCTGTGCCACATCCTCAGAAGTAGCACCTCCCATACAGGCAATTCTTGCCACATTATTCATCCACATATCCAGGTCCTGTGCAGTATATCCTACAACCGTCGGTTTCCCTGTGGTGCCGGAGCTGGCATGGTATCTGACAATCTCCTTCTTATCCACCGCAAATAATCCATCCGGGTAATTTTCCCTGAAGTCTGTTTTATATGTAAACGGCATCTTTCCTAAGTCCTGTAAAGTCTTAATATCTTCCGGCTTTACACCGGCCTCGTCCATTTTTCTGCGGTAAGGCTCGACACGTTCATATATATAAACGGCAGTTTCCTTTAAGCGCTCAAGCTGGATTGCATCCATCTCAGCTCTTGGCAGAGTCTCTTCCTTTGCCCAAATCATTTTGAAAAACCTCCTTCGACATAACATTCATTCTTCCCTAGTATAACACACTACTTTGTCGGTTTAAAGTATTAAATTTCACACTTTGTCCGGTTTTAGGAATACAAAACGGGGAGCAGAAGATGCATACCTGCATCTTCAACTCCCGCACCTTTTTGCCTAAACAGCATCCCCTGAATCGGTTTCTCTGACGTGAGATTATATAAGTGGATATTTTTGGGTAAGTTCCGCCGCCATTTTCTGTGCCTCTTCTACATTTGCTTCATCCGCAATCACCAGGGCAATAATTTCGGCTATTTTATCCATATCTGATTCTGTCATCCCCCGGGTTGTTACCGCCGGAGTTCCTAAACGTACTCCACTTGTCACAAATGGAGAGCGGGGATCGTTGGGAATGGTGTTCTTGTTACAAGTTACATGAGCGTCATCCAAACGTTTTTCCAGCTCTTTCCCGCTGATATTATTTTCGGTCAAATCCACAAGCATCAGATGATTATCCGTATCTCCTGAAACGATTTTAATTCCTCTGGACTGAAGGCCTTTGCATAAAGCTTTGGCATTCTTAACAACCTGTTCCTGATAAGTTTTGAATTCAGGCTCAAGAGCTTCTTTGAAGCAGACTGCCTTGGAAGCAATGACATGCATCAGCGGGCCTCCCTGGATTCCTGGGAAAATTGCTTTATTGAAATTGAACTTTTCATTCATCTCTTTGCTGCTCAATATCAGACCTCCACGGGGGCCACGCAAGGTTTTATGAGTGGTTGTGGTTGTAACATGAGCATATGGGATGGGGCTTGGATGCAGGCCGGCAGCAACTAATCCCGCAATATGCGCCATATCTACCATTAGATAAGCATCTACTGCGTCTGCAATCTCACGGAATTTTTTAAAGTCAATGGTTCTTGCATAAGCACTGGCTCCTGCTATTATTAATTTAGGTTTATGTTCTTTTGCGATTTCAAGTACTTGGTCATAATCGATAACGCCGGCATCATTTACCCCGTATGCTACGAAATCAAAGTATTTTCCGGACATGTTGACTGGTGAACCGTGAGTCAGGTGCCCGCCGTGGTCCAGGTTCATTCCCATCACCTTATCCCCTGGCTGTACCATTGCAAACATGGCTGCCATATTTGCCTGCGCTCCGGAATGGGGCTGTACATTGGCGTATTCACAGTGAAACAATTCTTTTGCCCGTTCAATGGCCAGGTTCTCTACCACGTCCACACACTGGCATCCGCCATAATATCTCTTCCCCGGGTACCCTTCAGCATATTTATTCGTCAGAGGACTTCCCATAGCTGCCATAACCGCCTTGCTCACCCAGTTCTCAGAAGCAATCAGCTCGATATGGGAATTCTGCCTTTCCACTTCCGCCTGAATCGCATCTGCAACTTCAACATCCTCATTCTTAATTTCCTCGAAACCGTACATATTTCTTCTCCTCCATCCATCATAATCCTTCACGGACCTAGGTCCGATAATAGTTCATTTGTGACATTATAACACAAACGTATTTTATTTTACAGATACTTTTTATTAAACTAAATCAAACAGCGACAACTGATTGCTCTGAGGCAGGTTTCCAAACAAGCCCAGCTCTGCCATCAGATCAATAACTGTCTTGCTGACTTTGGTTCGCTGGCGGAAATCATCCAGTGACAGATAAGCACCGTTTTTGGATGCCTCCTCCACTGCCTCAGCCGCTTTCTCGCCCATTCCTTCAATACTGGAAAGGGGCGGCATCAGCTTACCGTCAATAATCTGGAATTTGGCTGCTTTTGCCTTGTAGATATCCAGAGGCAGGAATTCGAAGCCTCTCGCATACATTTCCTGCACAATCCTCATATCCTTGAGAACATCCTGTTCCTTGTTGCTGAGAGAATCCGCTCTTCTCTTATAATCCTTCATATAATAATCCAGCTTTTCTTTTCCCTGGCACATAATTTCATAAGAAAATGCATTCGCCCGGATTCCAAAATAAGCACCATAATACGCCAGCGGATAATTGACTTTACAGTATGCGATACGGTATGCCATCATAACATATGCTGCCGCGTGGGCTTTCGGGAACATATAGCTTATTTGTTTACAGGACCAGATATACCAGTCCGGTACGTCCTTTTCCTTCATGGCTGTTTCCCACTCAGGCTTCAGGCCCTTTCCTTTACGCACACTTTCCATGATTGTAAAGGACAGTGCACTGTCTACCCCCTGATTAATCAGGTAGACCATAATATCATCACGGGTACAGATACAAGTGGAAATCGTTGCTTTTCCTGACTTTACCAGTTCCTGTGCATTTCCCAGCCACACATTGGTGCCGTGGGACAGACCGGAAATCCGGATTAAATCAGATAATGACTGAGGTTTTGCATCCTGCACCATCTGGATAACGAACTCCGTTCCAAACTCAGGAATACCAAGGCATCCCAGTTTGCAGCCATCAATATCTTCCGGTTTGATTTTCAGTGCACTGGTATCATGGAACAGAGAAAGCACCTTTTTATCATCCAGCGGAATCTTCGTTGCAATGAAGGGATTCGCTTCATTATACTCATTATCCATAGCATCCGATGTAATATACTCCTCTAGTGTGCGGATCATAGTAGGATCGTCATGTCCCAGTATATCCAGCTTCAGAAGGTTATGGTCAATGGAGTGATAATCAAAGTGGGTCGTTATAATGTCTGTCGTCATATCGTTTGCCGGATGCTGTACCGGTGTAAATTCATTGATATCATGACCGTGAGGAAGTACCACAATTCCTCCCGGATGCTGCCCGGTGCTTCTTCGGATGCCCGTACAGCCTACAGTGATTCTGTCAATCTCGCATTTGCGTTTTCGATGTCCCCGCTCCTCGTAATAATTCTTCACATAACCGAAAGCAGTTTTATCTGCCAATGTACCAATTGTACCGGCCTTGAAAGTATGCCCTTCTCCAAAAATAATTTCCGTGTATTTGTGTGCCTTTGCCTGATAGTCTCCGGAAAAGTTTAAGTCAATATCCGGCTCCTTGTCACCTTTAAATCCCAGGAAGGTCTCAAAGGGGATGTCAAATCCGTCCTTCACCAGTTGTTCTCCACAGACCGGACACGTCTTATCAGGCATATCGAATCCGCATCCTCCTGCAAATGCTTTCACCTCATCTGAATCAAAATCATTATAGTGACATTTTTTACAGTAATAGTGCGGGCTTAGTGGATTTACCTCTGTAATCCCAGCCATAGTAGCTACAAAGGAAGAGCCTACAGATCCCCGGGACCCTACCAGGTATCCGTCTTCATTGGATTTCCATACCAACTTTTGGGCGATAATATACATCACAGAATACCCGTTGGATATGATGGAGTTTAACTCCCTCTCCAAACGTTCAAATACCGGTTTCGGTAAATCCGGTCCATATAATTCATGAGCTTTATTGTAACAAATATCTCTTAGGTCCTGCTCAGAATTTTCAATGACCGGGGGACATTTATTTGGATTAATAGGAGAGATTTTTTCAATCATATCACAAATTTTATTAGGATTTTCGATGACAACATCTCTTGCCTTTGCCGAACCAAGATATTCAAACTCTTCCAGCATTTCCTCTGTAGTCCTGAGATAAAGGGGCGGCTGGCTGTCTGCATCACTGAAGCCCTTTCCCGCCATAATAATACGCCGGTAAACTTCATCTCCCGGGTCCAGGAAATGCACATCACAAGTGCCCACCACAGGCTTTTTAAACTTTTCTCCCAGCTCCACAATTTCCCGGTTAATCTCCTGCAGATCTTCCACAGAATTGATGTCCGGATATTTCTCACTTTCCACCATAAACCAGTTGTTTCCAACGGGCTGGATTTCATAATAATCGTAGAAATCAGCAAGTCTGGCGATGAACTCCGAAGACCTTTTATTCAGAATTGCCTGATACAGTTCCCCGGCTTCGCAGGCACTTCCTACAATCAGACCTTCCCGGTGCCTGTTCAGCACGCTCTTTGGAATTCTCGGCCTTCTGTTATAATAAGTTAAATGAGATTGTGAAATAAGCTGGTACAGGTTAAATCTGCCGATATCATTCTGAATCAAAATGATAACATGATAGGTTGGGAGCTTACGGATTGCGTTAGGATTCATATCTCCAAACTGATTGACCTCTTTTAATGTATTAATATTCTGCTCTCTGAGCATTTGCACAAACTTCATAAAAATTTCTGCCGTAGCCTTGGCATCATCCACAGCTCTGTGATGGTTTTCCAGAGGAATGCCCAATGCTTTTGCCACCACATTCAGCTTATACCTTGACAGTGTAGGAAGAAGAACTCTGGCCAGTGCTACCGTATCTACATAGACAAAGTTGGGTACAATCTCCTGATATCGACAATTCTGCTCTATAAATCCTACGTCAAATCCCGCATTATGCGCAACAAGAACTCCATCCCCTGCAAATTCCAAAAATTGTGGAAGGATCGTTTCAATGTCAGGTGACTCTATGACCATTTCATCTGTAATGCCTGTAAGCTGTGTGATTTCAAAGGGAATCGGACGTTTCGGATTAACAAAGGTACTGAACCGGTCAACAACTTCACCATTTACTACCTTCACCGCTCCGATTTCAATAATTTTATCCTTGATGGAGCTGAAACCGGTAGTCTCAAGGTCAAACACAATATACGTGCCATCCAGATTCTCATCCCCGGCATTCACTGCAATATCCGTCAAATCATCTACAATGTAGCCCTCCACACCATAAAGAATTTTGAATGGATCATCCTTATCTAATGTGTGGATATAGTGGTTTGCATCGGGAAAAGACTGTACCACACCGTGATCTGTGATTGCAATTGCAGGGTGCCCCCAGTCATGCGCTCTTTTCACAATGTCCTTCACTTCAGAAGCACCGTCCATATCACTCATTTTCGTATGGCAGTGAAGCTCCACCCGCTTCCTGGGACTCAAATCATCTCTGGATACCGTAAAGTCACCACTTTTTTTGATTCCGGTCACCGAACCAATGGTCAGCTCTCCATCAAATTTGTCAATAGTTGTAATTCCCTTTATTTTAACAAAAATGCCCTTCTTCAACTCTCCTAAAAGCTCGGGGAGCTGGTCATTGCGAGCAAACATCTTAATCGTAATCGTATCTGTAAAGTCGGTCACGGCAAACATAAGAATGGTCTTTTCATTCCTGATTTCTCTGGTATCAAAGTTGATAATCTTACCGTGGATTGTGATTTCTCCCATCTCACCAACAACCTGGTCCAGTTTGATTGGCTCATCCTCAAAATTCTTTCCATATATGAGACTTGGGTCATCCCCCTGCTTCAAAGGCCTGTAGAAATCCTTCTTTTTGAAATTCTTTTTCTGGAAATCTCCCTTTCTCTCAGAATTTCCTTTCTGCTCGCTGGACCCATCTTTTTTCTGCTCTCCTTTTTGAGCAGCACCATCTTCCGAGTATTCCTCTCCACGCTGCCTGGCCCGGCGCTCAAAGATGGCCCGGACTTCCTGCCTTACCCTTTGTTCATCGTATTCCCGGTCTTTCCCGCCTTCAGATTCCCGGTAAGTAACACGGATATCTGCCTTCATATGAAACCTTTTTTCAAAAATTTCATGGAGCAGATTTACAATGTGTTCTTTTTTCCCCTCTGACACTATGGTGTCGGGCATTTCCAAATATAAAATATCCGCTCCCTCAAAATCCATCTTGGCCTGCTCGAACATATTAGAAGCCAGAACACTATGCTGTTTCAATTCCTGCACAATACTGTCATGATATTCCATCATTAATGTGCTTGGCGTATACTGCTCAGACAAAGCGTACTGTTCTTCCAGCCGGATGTTGATTCCCTGCCCTTTGAAAAGCTGGTCTCTGATTTTCTGCTCCATCTGCCAAATATGTTTCTTTTGAATCAAATGTCTGCTGAAAATATAGATATGTAAAAAATCATGTTTGGAATTTGTTGTGATTTTTTGCACCTCTACATCGTCAAACAACATCTGTATATCATCCTCTACCTTTAGTGTAGGGAAAACTCTAAAAAAGACTTTTTCATTTACTATCTTTTCCAATTCAACAACTCCTGTCGCAAGGTTTCCAGAAGCTCCTCTTCCTTTACCTTTTTCACAATCTCACCTTTTTTTATCAAAAGTCCCTCACCGACTCCCCCGGCAATGCCGATGTCAGCCTCTCGTGCTTCTCCGGGCCCGTTTACCACACAGCCCATGACAGCCACCTTGATGTCCAGAGGGATGTCTGCCACCATGTCTTCTACCTGATTTGCAAGGTCAATTAAATCTATTCTTGTTCTTCCGCAAGTTGGGCAGGATACTACTTCAACGCCTCCTTTGCGAAGCCCCAGTGTTTTCAATACGAGCTTGGCAGTTTTTATTTCCTCCACAGGATCCCCTGTGAGGGAAACGCGGATTGTATTGCCAATCCCTTCATATAGGATAATCCCTAAGCCTACGGAGGATTTTACATTTCCCGAGTAAACAGTGCCGGCTTCCGTAATCCCTACATGCAATGGGTAGGAACACTTTTCGGCAATCAGTTCATGAGCCTTCACGCACATAATGACGTCTGAAGATTTGATGCTCACAACCAGATTATCATACCCCATCTCTTCAATCATTCTTACTTTATCAAGAGCACTCTCTGCAAGTCCCCGGGCTGTCACTCCACCGTATTTTTCAAGCAAATGCTTTTCCAGAGAACCGCTGTTAACCCCTACACGGATAGGAACCTGATATTCCTTTGCTTTTTCTACCACTGCGCGCAGACGTTCCTCGTTTCCAATATTTCCAGGATTAATTCGGATCTTGTCAGCCCCATTTTCTATTGCGGCAATTGCAAGCCTGTAATCAAAATGAATATCTGCAACAAGAGGACTGTGAATCTGCCTGCGAATCTCCTTCAATGCAAGCGCTGCCTCCATTGTAGGCACTGCACAGCGGATAATTTCACAGCCCGCCGCTTCCAGCTTCTGTATCTGTGCCACGGTAGCTTCCACATCCTCTGTTTTCGTATTCGTCATAGACTGGATGGCAACCGGATGGCTTCCGCCGATTACCACGTCTCCTATTTTAATTTCTTTTGTTTTTTTCCGTAAAATACTCATACCTGAACGTCCTTTCTCTTTTTTACAAATTTCCGGGAACGCCAAAGCGCGGTCGCTTAGCGGCCATTTTCCTTATGCGCGTAGTGTGATCCCCCGGAGGATCTTTATATAGTAGGAAACGCAGTTTCTCACTATATAAAGAATAAACAGGGAGCAAATTCCCCCTGCTTATCTGTTACTTTTTATCAAATATCATCTGTTCTCCATATTCTCTGTCTGTCAGAATTAACACCCTATTTTCAATATTATAATCATAGGTACCTTCCATCATACCTGCCACGGACTCCAGACTGTCTGAGGTCACAGCCCCGTCTGAAGAATCCGCTGCCTGCCGTACTGCCTCTTCTGAAACATGCAGGGTGAATGTCTTTGTCTCTTTATCAATATTGTATTTTGTAGTCACAGATACATCCGCATCCTCAAATTCACCGGGCCATTCCAGTACTGCGGTGTCATTCCCTATGATGGACATCACCAGATTACTGTCTTCATGGCTCCATCTGCCTTCTAATGGATTGGCGGTAAAAAGTTTTATTACAAAAAAGGTTGCTATGATGATAATCAACACTGTAGATACAGTCATCACAGTTTTCCATATTTGATTTCTTTTTTCTTCGTTGTTCTTTGCAATCATGCATATTCTTCCCTTCTTTTTCCTTCTTTTTATTATACGGACTTTCATGTACCCTGTCAATGGAAGTGTGGATATAGAAAAAGAGACGTCCGCTTTGCGGCAGAATACATCTTCGTGGGAGTGTGCTTTGACCAGGGGCATATTATTCAGTGATTTTTAATCATCAAATAAAATAAGTTACTGTTTAGCTTGTCAGCTTTACAGTAACTTATGTATTACAGATTGTTTTATTGCATCGAACGGGAATGAAACAGCACACGCTCAATCAGCATGAAAACAACAACACCCCCGGCAAAGCACACAATTGTGCCAAGTGTTGGCAACGGCAGCTTGATAATCTTATGGAACAGTGCTACAGCGGTATAAAAACCAACGCTCATTGTTGTCATTAAGAAGATTCTTAGCGGATTGAATGGCCGGCAAATTTTATAAACAGCCTGAATTCCTGCGAATCCCACCAAAGCGTATAAAAGCAGGCTTATCTGCTCTGTGTTTATAGGCAGACGCGGCCACAAAATCAAAATACCCAGATAACAAAATACAAAAGCCAGTGCGTTAGGGAGTGCCCGGCGTAAGACCTCAGGCAGAAAACGACCGGTTACCTTTTTGTTATCCGGTTCAAAGGAAAGGAAAAAGCTTGGGTATCCTTCGATTGCCAAATCAATCAACGTAATCTGTATCGGGATAAAGGGAAATGGAATGTTAAACAGCAAGCATATCAGAGCCACCAATGCAGAATACAGGGTTTTCACAAAGAATACGCCTGCCGCTCTGGTAATATTATTGACACACCGGCGCCCCTCGCTCAGCACATTGGGCAGTGATGCGAAGTTTGAATCAATCAGCACAAGCTGTGAAATCTGCTTAACGGCATCACTTCCTTCGGCAACCGCAATGCTGCAATCAGCCTCGCGTAAAGCCAGCAAATCATTCACACCATCCCCGGTCATCGCAACTGAACGTCCCTTTTCCTGCAGTGCCTGCACGATTTGCTTCTTTTGTACCGGTGAAACTCTGCCAAACACAGAATAATCCAGGGCGGCTTGTTTCACCTCGCTCTCTTCGGTGAGACGGCTCATATCAATACAGTTCTTGGCATCCGGAAGTCCCGCCTGCGCCGCCAGTACAGCAACCGTTTTGGGGTTGTCACCGGAAATGATTTTTATATCCACACCCTCCTTTGCAAAAAATTCAAGGGTTGCGGCTGCCTGCTTACGCAGTGGATCAACCAGTGTAATGGCGGCCAGCAAACGTATCCGGGGCAATTGGTTATGTTCAATCGTTCCTTCTGCAATGCCGGCTGCCAGCACCCTCTTTCCGTTAGCAATGGCAAGCTGTATGTTTTTCGGCAAAGCAGCAGTATCCATCTTTTCCGGAGCACCGATTACAAAAGTTCCAATTTTCTCAAAAGAAATTGCACTCCATTTTCGTTCAGATGAAAACGCAATCTTCTTTACCATCTTATATTTGTTATTCGTTTGAAAGTGAGCCTTCAGTGCTAAAAAAGTTGCATTGTTATCCACACTGTTCTCCAAAAAACAGCCCATCAGTTCAGCAAATGGAAGCTCAGGATCCTTACAAAGCTCACATACTGATTCAACCTTCATGTTACCCTCGGTCAGGGTTCCGGTCTTATCCAGGCAGAGTGTATCCACATGAGCAAGTGTTTCCAGTGAATATAATTCCTGTACCAGCACCTTTTGCCTGGAAAGCTTTTGGATACCCACAGCCAAACTGATACTGATGAGCAGCATCAGCCCCTTAGGCAGCAGCCCAAGAAGTGCTGCCGCGGTGGTAACAACCGACTCCGGCAGCGTTCCGTTTCGTAAAAAAAATGCCTGTACAAACAAAAGGACACCCAGCGGCACAATCAGAAAGCCCGTAAATTTCGTTACCTTGCGCATGGAGGAAATCATCTCGGAATTCACCTTGCGCAGTTTTTTAACTTCATTGGTGATTTTCGCGGTGTAGCTTTCACTGCCGACATGCTCAACTCTGGCACGGCACTCCCCACTGACCACATAGCTGCCTGAATACAAATGTTCGCCGTTTTTTTTGTAAATCGGATCGGATTCCCCCGTCAGCATCGATTCATTCACTTCTATTTCGCCGGTTGACACGACACAGTCGGCGCAAACCTGCTTACCGCTGACAAGAAGCACAATATCATCTTGAACAACTTCCCCAAGCGGGATTGTGTGCAGTTTGCCGCCGCGGATGACCTCAGCAGATGGGATAAAGATTAACGATAATTCGTCGACCAGCTTTTTAGCATGCAGCTCCTGCACAATTCCAATTGTTGTATTAATTGTGATAATAACGATAAACAAGCAGTTTTGCCATGCGCCTACGGATAGGAGTGCAATGGTAATTAACACATTAAAAAGGTTGAAGAGTGTGCATATATTATCTTTGTAAATTTGTGCGGTTGATTTTGCAACCGGCGGTGGCTGGATATTAACCAGCCCTGCCTCTTTACGTTCTTTTACTTGTTCGGGGGTTAGACCGAATTTGGGATCAATCAAGTTTCTGTTGCTCATTCGTAATGCCCTTTCTTTAAAAACAAGATTTTACACCTGCAGCTTTGCGTCTTAGTAGAAGTTTACTACTGAATATCAACTATTTTTCAGCTTTTCCTGCAAAAAGTTGAACAGTATGTTCATTTCCTCTTTGGTCCCAATGGTAATACGCAAATACTGCCTTATTCTCTCACTATTCCAATGTCTGACATAAATGCCCTCTTTCTTTAATGCCTGAAACAATTCCTCTGCATCATACTCCGGGTGGGTGGCAAATATGAAATTGGCTTTTGCATCGGGAAACTGAAAGCCTAATTCTTTTAGCTCTTTCTTGGACCATTCCCGTGTCTCAACTATTTTGTCCGTTACTTCTTTAAAATACGCTTTATCCCTCACAGCCTCGATGCCGCATACTAAAGAGGGCAGATTCATAGTGTAGGAATTGAAAGAATATTTCGCATCATTCAAATATTTTATTAATTCCGGATTTCCTATGGCATATCCTATTCTCATGCCTGCCATAGATCTTGCCTTAGAAAAGGTTTGCACAACAATAAGATTGGGATACTTGTCCAAAAGCTCCAGAGCCGACCTGCCTGCAAAATCTATATAAGCTTCATCCACAATCACAATTACATCCTGATTATGTTCTAGAATGTCTTCCACAAATTCCAAATTCTCATATACCGCCGTAGGGGCATTGGGGTTCGGGAATATAATCCCTCCATTTTCTTTGTAGTAGTCCTCTTTTTGTATACAGAACGCCTCATCCAGACTGGGGCACTCATAAGGAATGCGGTAAAGCTCAGCCCAGACCTTATAAAAAGAATATGTAATATCAGGAAACAGGATTGGTTTCTCTGAATTAAAAAATGTCAGGAAACACATCGCCAGCACATCATCAGAACCAACTCCCACAAACACCTGGTCTTTTTTTACGTGATAATAGTCCGCCAGCGCATCTGTCAGCTCTTCAGCCGCCGGGTCCGGATACAGACGGAGCCGGTCATATTCCAAATCTTTCAGTGCTTTCAAAACTCCCGGTGCCGGAGGATACGGATTTTCATTTGTATTCAGCTTAATAACTTTGTTCTGGGGCTGTTCACCCGGTACATACGGTTCTACCCTGCGGATATTTTTCAAAACATTAGCATTTAACTCCATTTGGTGGCTCCTGTCTATTTGTACTCTGCTGCCAGATCTGCAAATTTAGGCAGCGAATTTACAATTGTTTCATAAGATACACAATATGCAAGACGCACGTATCCAGGACATCCAAAAGAAGACCCGGGAACGATAAGAATGTTGTACTTCTTAGCCGCCGCACAGAATTCCTTTTCATCTGCCACAGGAGACTTCACGAACAGATAGAAGGCGCCTTCCGGTTTAATACATTCAAATCCCAGTTCTTTTAATCCATTATATAATGTCTCCCGGTTCCTGTCGTAATAGGAGATATCTGTTTTTTCATTAAGACACTTTTTCACAATCTTCTGCTGGAGCGTTGGAGCATTGACAAATCCCAGAATTCTGTTTGCCACATTTGCCGCACTGATTAATTTTTCACTGTCAGCCGCTTCATCCGGAATAACCAGATAACCGATACGTTCTCCCGGAAGAGATAATGATTTACTGTAAGAGTATCCTACCACCGTATTCGCATAATACTTTGTCAAATATGGAACTTCTACTCCGTCATAAGCCAGTTCTCTGTATGGTTCATCTGATACGAGGTAAATCTCAGTTCCAAATTCTTTCTGCTTAGCTTCCATAATCGCTGCCATCTTTTTGATGGTTTCCAGAGAATATACTACACCAGTGGGATTATTGGGGGTATTGACAATGACTACTTTTGTTTTGGAGGTAATCTTCTCCTGAAACTCATCCAGCTTAGGCTGGAAGTCAACCGTATTTGGAGATATCTCCACAAGTACCCCGTCATAATTACTTGTATAACTTCTGTATTCACCAAAATAAGGAGCAAATGCAATGACTTCATCTCCCGGATTCAGCAAAGACTTGAGAATAACATTTAAGCCGCCCGCAGCCCCTACTGTCATAATAATATTCTTTGCATCAAAGGCTGTCTGGAATCTGGCATTCAAGGAATCTGCCACAGCTTGTCTTACATCCTGATATCCTGCATTGCTGTTCGTATACCCGTGAAGTACAACCGGATCTTCTTCATCCAGGATTCCCCGGATTGCAGCTTTCACAGCCTCAGGAGCCGGCACGTTTGGGTTTCCCAAACTAAAATCATATACATTCTCTGCTCCATAAATTCCTGCCAAACGGTTGCCCTCTTCAAACATTGCCCGGATTGCAGAACTATTCGCGACCATATTTTCCATTTTCTTTGAAATCATCGTCTTTTCTCCCTCTTTTTTATTTTCTTGTAACAATTCCTTTTTCTACCATAAAAGCCGGTCTGTAGGAAAGTTTTGCCTTCCTCAGTCCCTCTGCTCCAGCATCATCTTCCCGGTTCACATACTTATAATCTGAACATTCATGTTCTACGAACTGCTGATTAATCATTGTGTATGAACCTTCTATATCTGAAAATGCTTTCTCAATATGCACAACAAATGTATCTTTACAAATCGGCTCTCCTGTTGTAAATGCAACAATTTTTCCATTTACCCTGAGAACTCCTCCTATCTGCCCCAATTCTTTATACAAACGCAGAGAATTGAGTGTTACGCACATTTCTGCGTTTTTCACCGGGTCGTCTTCGCAGCCGTTGAGTTCCCGCCATTTCAGTGCCATCTGAAAACATTCTTCCAGGTTCTCTTCACATAAGGCTTCATACCTCCAGTCAGTATACAAATTCTTAAACTTGTTGATGTGATTTCTTTTACTATGCAGTTTCTTACCTGATAAGGTGGAAAGCTTCTCAGATTCATAAACATAATCTGCCGCATCCCGTACATATTCTATTTGAAATTCACCTGGATACCATTCATCCATCTGTGCAAAGTTTTCCTTGGTTACATTATAAAGCTTTAACGGATATCCTTGTTCCTGACTATATTTCATAAGAAATTCCAGTGCATTCTTAACACACTGCTTCTCTCCTGCCGGGTAGGAAAACGCAAGTCCTTCCTCTACATTTCTGAATACCAGGGCATCTTCTATTACTGCATATTTTACCTTATAATATCTTGACCATAAATATACATTACAAAATGTCCTGTCACAGCTTCTGCTTGGCGCCTTGCTAAAATAAGAACTGATCATTTCCTGATCTTCCAGCTCCGGCCGTTTAAATATTATTTCATCCATTTTTATCTTTTTCTTTCCTCTCTTTCGCATTTCATTAGTATAGCATACTTTTCATTTATCTGACAATCTTTCTAATTTATCTATCTATTAACCTTTCCTTCTAAACTGCATGTCATAAAGTTCTGCATAAACGCCCTTCTTCTCCAAAAGCTGCTCGTGAGTTCCCTGCTCTGCAATTCCCTGCTCTGTCAGCACTAAAATCCTGTGAGCATTGCGGATCGTGGAAAGGCGGTGGGCAATCACAAAGGTAGTCCTGTTTTTAGCCAGACTTTCCATAGACTGCTGTACAACCTGTTCGCTTTCATTATCCAGGGCGGAAGTGGCTTCATCAAAAATCAAAACCTCAGGATTTCTTAAAAATACCCGGGCAATGGACAAACGCTGTTTTTGTCCTCCTGATAATTTCACCCCCCGCTGTCCCACATCTGTATCATATCCTTCCGGGAAGCTCATAATAAATTCATGGGCATTGGCACTTCTGGCTGCCCGGATAACCTCTTCATCCGTAGCTCCTGGTTTTCCATAACGGATGTTGTCCATAATACTGCCTGCAAACAAATAGACATCCTGCTGCACAATCCCGATATGATTCCGAAGTTCTGCCAGCTTAATATTCCTGATATCCAATCCATCCAAATAGATTCCGCCCTCCGACACCTCATAAAATCTTGGAATCAGACTGCACAGCGTAGTTTTTCCTACGCCTGAAGGTCCTACCAGAGCAATATAGTCTCCGGCGTTCACTTTTAAATTCAGGTTATCCAGCACCCTTTCATTCTTGTTTTCATAATAAAAGGAGACATCCCGAAACTCAATATCACCCTTCACTTCTTCCGGTGAAATTGCATCCGGCTTATCTGCAATATCGGGTGCGATAGATACGATTTCCAAAAATCTTTCAAAACCAGAATAACCATTCTGGAACTGCTCCGTAAGGGTCACAAGTTTCTTTACAGGCTCTGTGAAATTATTAATATACAAAAGAAATGTAATCAAATCTGTCACAACAAGCTTACCTGAAAGCATCATTCCCACACCAGACAATAACACAGTCACTGTAATCAGTGTGCTCATGGCGCCCAGGCCGGAATTGTAAATTCCCATATATTTATAGCTCGTTTTTTTCGCTGCCACAAAGTTATCATTCCCGGCTTTGAACTTTTTCATTTCTACATTTTCATTTGCAAAAGACTTTACCACACGGATACCAGAAAGGCTGTCTTCTATCTGGCTGTTAATTTCACCGATTTTTTCCCGGTTTCTCTTGAATGCAATCTTCATTCTGCCATTATAGTAGAAAGCAAAGACTGCCATAACAGGAATAAATGCAAATGCAAGCAGTGCAAGCTTCACATTTACTGTCAATAGAATTACAAAAGAACCTATAATTTTAATGATGGATATTACCAAATCCTCAGGGCCGTGGTGCAGTAACTCACTGATATCAAACAAGTCACTTGTAATCCTTGATAACAAATGTCCTACTTTCTGATTATCATAAAAAGCAAATGTCAGCTTTTGATAATGACCGAAGATGTCCCTTCGCATGTCTGCTTCCATCTTCGCCCCCATAATATGTCCAAAATAGCCTATATAAAAATTACAGAACATTTCCAGTGCCACCAGCCCCAGCATCACAGCTCCCAGCATCAGGATGGCCTGTCTTGCCTCCGATGCCTGAAAATGAATCACTTCATTGGTAATATATCTGACAAGCATCGGGATGACCAGTGCCACAGCCGCCCCCAATATAGCAAAAACCATATCACTGTAAAACAACCCTTTGTAAGGTTTATAGTAAGCAAATAACTTTTTTAATTTTCCTTTCATAGCGTTTTCCTCTCTCGTTGTAACTTATTTTCCAAGTACCATATTACTCCAATTCTGCTATATTTGCAAATGACCCTTTCTCTCCACTCATTTTAGAAAGGATGTCCTGTGCAACAAAAAGAGCCTGGAAATCCATCCAAACCCTTTCTAAGACCACCCTATTTATCTATATCTTGCCACCGGTATATCTCTTAGCCTTCATTCATATTTGCCAGTTTTGCACTCTGGTCTGCAGCAATCAGACTATCTATAACTTCTTCTAAATCCCCATTCAATATTGTATCCAGTTTATGAAGAGTTAGTTTAATTCTATGGTCTGTGACTCTTCCCTGAGGGAAGTTATAAGTCCTGATTTTCTCGGAACGGTCACCAGTCCCTATCTGGCTTCTTCTTGCTTCTGCTTCCGATGCCTGTTGTTTTTCCAGCTCTAAATCATATAATTTAGAACGGAGCAGACGAAAGGCTTTTTCTTTGTTTTGAAGCTGTGACTTTTCAGTCTGGCTGTAAATAACAATACCTGTGGGATAATGGGTCAGACGCACTGCTGAGTCCGTCGTATTGACACATTGTCCGCCGTTTCCTGAGGCACGCATAACGTCGATGCGGACATCTTTATCCTCAATCACAACATCCACTTCCTCGGCCTCCGGCATAATTGCCACCGTAATGGTGGAGGTATGGATTCTGCCGCCGCTCTCCGTCTCCGGCACACGCTGTACACGGTGTACACCGCTTTCATATTTCAGGCGGGAATATGCTCCCTGTCCTGTAATCATGAATACACACTCTTTAAATCCGCCAATCCCATTTTCATTCAGGGAAATCATCTCAATTTTCCAGCGGCGTCCCTCTGAATAGTGTACATACATACGGTAAACTTCTGCTGCGAACAGCGCAGCCTCATCACCGCCGGCACCGGCACGGATTTCCACAATAACGTTCTTTTCATCATTGGGGTCCTTTGGCAGGAGCAGAATCTTTAACTCCTGCTCCAGTTCTTCTACCCGGGCTTTAGAATCATTCAATTCTTCTTTCGCCATCTCGCGCATCTCTTCATCAGACTCTTCGTCCAGCATGACGAGACTGTCTTCAATATTCTGCTTACACTGTTTATACTCTTTATATGCTTCCACAATGGGAGTCAAATCACTTTGTTCTTTCATCAGCTTACGGAAACGTTCAGGGTCATTGGCCACATCCGGCTCCTGTAATTCCCCCATGATTTCTTCGTAGCGGATCAATAAATCCTCTAATCTATCAAACATCTCTTTCTATCCTTTCTTACGTTCACTTGTATCTGTTCAGAGCTATGAACAATTACGTTCACTTATCTATCATACACGCCAGTAACAACCCGGTCAAGACCTGCTAAATCCTTTTTTACAATGACATTATGATATCCTGCACAGCCCATCATAGAGCTTACTGCTTCCCCCTGGTCAGCTCCAATTTCAAACACCAGGCAGCCGCCCTTTGTAAGATATTTATCTGCCGCTTCTATAATCCTTCTGTAGAAATGCAGACCATCTTCTTTCCCATCCAAAGCCAGTATAGGATCATGGTTCTTTACTTCCTCCTGCAGTGTCTCTATCACGTCTGTTCTAATATAAGGCGGATTGGAAACAATCATTTCATACTGTCCCGTTACCTGTTCAAATAAATCACTGCATAAGAACTCGGCCTGTATATGAAGAGAATCTGCATTTGCCTGTGCAGTCTCCAGCGCCTTTTGTGAAATATCAGCTCCGGTACCTTTTATCTTCATCTTTGCGGATTTTCCGGCATGATGCAGAATGCTCAGCAAAATACATCCCGAGCCGGTACACATATCCAGCAGCCGGTACCTTCCGCCAGCCGGCTCAAATGTACCTTCTGGTCTTCCCTTTACAGCTTCTCCTATGATTTTCAGAGCTTCTTCTGCCAGCAATTCTGTATCTTGTCTTGGAATCAGCACATGCTCATTCACCTGAAATTCCAGCCCCATAAACTCCTGAACTCCCGTAAGATGCTGAAGAGGGATATGCTGTGCTCTTCTTTCTATATAATGGAGGTACTGGCTTTCCTCATCCTGTGTCAATGGTTTGTCCGGTATAGCATAATACATGGCCCGGCTGATTTTACTCACATACTCCAAAAGAAGCCATGCATCCAGATCTGCATCGGGGGTCCCCGTTTTCACAAGAACGTCTTTGCCCTGCTGGTATGCTTCTTTCAGTGTCATATGTTCTGCTCCTTCTGATATGCCTTCCAGTCAAACACAGCTTCTACAGCACGGATTGCCACTTCAATCATACTATCATCGGGCTCCTTTGTTGTCAGATTCTGTATCCACATTCCCGGCTTGCTCAGCAAGGTAACAACATAGTTATCACTGTTGCCTGCCAGCCTGATCAGCTCATAGGATACCCCTGCAATAAGAGGAAGAAGTGCAATACGTAAAGCTACCCGCATAATCTGAGATTCCGCCGTAATAAAAAAGCAAAAGAGAATGCTCACTATCATAACAAAGAATAGAAAACTGGTTCCGCAGCGTTTATGCTGCTTGGAGCTTTTCCGTACATTTTCCACGTTCAGCTCAAGCCCATTCTCAATACAGTTGATACATTTATGCTCAGCCCCGTGGTACATGAACGTTCTCTGAATATCCTTCATCTTAGATATAAGTAAAATATACCCCAAAAAGATAATCACACGGATCAGCCCCTCTGCAACTGTAAGCATCCCTCTGGAAGTAATATGTTGTTTTAAAATATTGCTCAGGAAATAAGGAAGAACCATAAAAATAGCAACTGCAAGAACTACCGAAAATGCAACCGTCAGATTCATAATCCTCTTTTCATGCTTTTCTCTCTTTGCAATATCTGCTTCTGTCAGAACTTCCTTTGTTTCTTCTTCCTCTTCAAAAAAGCTTGCGGAATACGTAAGTGTTCTCATTCCAAGGATTAAAGAATCCACAAAATTAAAAATACCGCGTATAAAGGGAATCTTTGTCAGCGGCTTCCATGGAATCACGCTGCGGTATTCCTGTATATCAATTTCTATCTCTTTATCTGGCTTCCTGACTGCCACAGCATACTGATTACCATTCTTCATCATGATGCCTTCCAGAACTGCCTGTCCGCCTATGTTTGATGACTTCATACTCCCTCCTGTTTTCTATAGCAGAAAAGGTTACCGTTCACAGGTAACCTGTAAACAGTAACCAGAAAAGGGTCAGTCCCTCCTCCCGGAAGTTGCTGACCTTCTCATCGTTTCTTATTACACAAGAATAGGCTGAGATAGTCCACCTCAGCCTACAATCATTCATTCTTATTTCATGCCATATTTCTTGTTGAACTTATCAACACGTCCGCGAGCCTGGTTAGATTTCTGCTGGCCAGTATAGAACGGATGACATTTAGAACAAATCTCCACATGGATGTTCTCGTTAGTTGAACCTGTTACAAATGTGTTTCCACAGTTGCAAACCACTGTTGCCTGATGGTATTCTGGATGGATTCCTTCTCTCATGATTTTCACCTCTCTATTTTAAATATAGTCAATCAAAACAGTTTTATAAGTGTGTTTTCTAAACAGCTTTGTCATTATATCACAGGATTTTTCATTTTGCAAGTCGTTTTCACGATAATCTGTCCGCTAAATAAATTTTTTCTTAATAACCAGTTGAACCAGTTCTGCATTACTTTTTGTCTGGGAAAACATATTCAACAGGTTGTCTACCGCTTCTTCCGTTTTCAGGCCATTCATAGCCCTTCGGATGATATAGACGGCATCCTGCTCTTCCCTGCTGAGCAAAAGGTCTTCCCTTCTTGTCCCTGATTTCGGTATATCAATTGCCGGAAATACTCTCTTTTCCTGCAATTTTCTATCCAGCACCAGTTCCATGTTTCCGGTACCTTTGAATTCTTCATAAACCACATCGTCCATCTTGCTGCCTGTCTCTACAAGAGCAGTTGCAAGAATTGTCAGACTTCCACCCTCTCTCATATTTCTGGCTGCACCAAAAAATCTTTTTGGCATATGCAAAGCAGCAGGGTCAAGGCCTCCGGAGAGTGTTCTTCCTGACGGCGGTACAGTCAGGTTATAAGCACGGGCAAGTCTTGTAATACTATCCAGCAGAATGGTAACGTCCCTTCCGTGTTCAACCAGACGTTTCGCACGCTCAATTACCATTTCTGATACTCTTTTATGATGGTCCGGGAGCTCGTCAAAGGTGGAATAAATAACTTCCACGTTTGGTCCCGCAATCGCTTCTTTGATATCTGTTACTTCTTCCGGGCGTTCATCAATCAGAAGGATCAGCAGATGCATATTTGGCTCCCGCTTCTGAACGGAAAGAGCCACTTCTTTTAACAGCGTTGTCTTACCTGCTTTGGGAGGTGATACAATCATACCTCTCTGCCCTTTTCCTATAGGAGAAAGGATATCCATAATCCTCATGGCAGTGGAACTTCCCGGTGTCTCCAGGCGAAGGCGCTGATTCGGAAATATAGGAGTCAGATCTTCAAAATTGTGTCTTTTCATTGCTTCTGACGGTCTCATACCGTTAATGGTAGAGACGTACAGCAATGCGCTGAATTTTTCAGATTGTGTTTTAACTCTCGTATTTCCAGAGACAATGTCTCCTGTTTTCAGATTAAATCTTCTAATCTGGGATGGTGAAACATATACATCATTCTCTCCCGGCAAATAGTTTTCACAGCGGATAAAACCATACCCGTCCGGCAGTACCTCCAGTATTCCATTGGCAGCGTTTCCGCTGTCAAGCTGCTCAATATCGGTACCTTCCTTCTTCTCCTTAAGCTCCTCTTTTACTTCCTCTTTTGCTTCTGCTCTTGCCTCTTCCATATTTTCCTTTTCATCCTGTGCAAGCATGGCATCTATCAGCTCACCTTTCTTCATTGTAGATACACCTTTCATTTTGCGGGCTTTCGCTAAATCTTTTAATGTGGCGAGTGGCAGCGATTCATATTTTTCTCTCGTCATACCATATGTTTCCTTTCTTAAACTTATATAAGTTTTTTCCTTATTCTTTTGATAAATTGTGGCGGGAACTTTAGTCTGAAGTGACTTGTCCGAATTCAGGCAGTGCTGTCTACATTCCTGAGATATCTCTTGAATCTGGTGCTATTATACATCATCTTCAGGAAAAAGAAAAGTGTTTTTTCACTCTTATACGAACCAATCCCCTGTTTCCTTCTTGCACTGCATTTCCAGGAGTGTTATGATAATAGTAACAAGTCTGAATTTAAAAGAAGCTGGAAATAGAGGAACTAGTATAGATGAACCGTTGGGGAGAAAAACGTTATCATTCACTGGATTACGATTTGAAGAATACTTATGGAGAAAAGGTTTATAAAATCACATTAAATGGAGGCATGACCTGTCCTAACCGGGATGGTACTGTGGGGACAGGAGGCTGCATCTTCTGCAGCAGCAAAGGTTCCGGTGATTTTGCCGGCTCCGCCTCCCGCTCTATTTCGGAACAGATTACCCGGGGGAAACAGGATTTAAGGAAAAAACGCCCTGTACATTCCTATATTGCGTATTTTCAGGCTTTTACCAATACTTACGCACCTGCTGCCCGCCTGGAAGAACTATATCTGGAAGCCATCCAGGACCCGGAAGTAAAAATTCTGTCCATCGCCACCAGACCGGACTGTCTGGGGGATGATGTTCTGGAGGTTCTTGACAGAATCAATCAGATAAAACCTGTGTGGGTAGAATTAGGTCTCCAGACGATTCACCCGGCAGCCGCCTCCTACATCCGCAGGGGATATACCCTTTCTATTTTTGAGAAAGCTGTCCGGGATTTAAGGGGTCTTGGAATTACAGTTATTGTGCATACTATTTTTTATCTTCCGGGAGAATCCCAGGAAGAAATGCTAAACACAATAGACTATCTGAACGATATGGATATTCAGGGAATCAAATTACAGCTCCTCCATATCTTAAGGGATACGGATCTTGCCGCTGACTATGCAAGGCAGCCCTTTCATGTACCGGATATGATGGAATATATCCAATTCCTGGGGACTTGTATTGCACGGCTGAACCCCAGGATTACAATACACCGTCTGACAGGGGACGGACCGGAAGAGCTTCTGATCGCACCCCTTTGGACCAGTAATAAAAGAACCGTTTTGAACACGCTGCACCGCCATCTGAAAGAACAGGACATATGGCAGGGAAAGGAGTATCATGACTGAAACATTTACCCTATACAAATTGATTGTATTATACATGCTGGATAAAGTAGATTTTCCAATGACCACATCTCAAATTTCGGAATTTATGCTGGATAAGGGCTATACAACCTATTTTAAACTACAGGAGGCCCTGTCGGAAATGGTAGACTCCGGTCTGCTCAAAATTGAGACAACCCATAACCGCACCTTATACCATTTGACGGAAAACGGAGCCGAGACGATACAATTTTTCACAAATAAAATCTCACCTGCTATCCAGAACGATGTCAATGAATTTCTAAAAGAAAAGCAATATGATTTGAAGGAAGAAGTTGCTATAAAATCAGATTATTATCTGAACACAAACCGGGAATACGAAGTCCGGTGCCAGATTGTGGAAAATGGTTTCAGCCTGATTGACTTAAAAATCACCGTTCCTACAGAAACAGAGGCCGAAACCATAGCCGGAAGCTGGTTCAGACAGAGTCAGGAGATATATGCTCTACTCCTGTCTAAGCTTCTCTAAATATTCTTTGATTGTTTTTTCATACCCCAGAACGCCCGGTTCATAGAATCTGGCGTTTTTGATTTCATCCGGGAGATATTGCTGCTTTACATAATGGCCCGGATAATCATGGGCGTATTTGTAGCCGGTTCCGCGTCCCATTTTTTCGGAGCCCTTATAGTGGGCATCCTGCAGGTGGGCGGGGACCGTTGTCTTCTGCCGCTTCACGCTTTCGCTGGCGGCAAAAATGGCATTTGTAGCCGAATTGCTTTTAGGAGCAGAAGCCACATAAGTTACAGCCTGGGCCAAAATAATTTGAGATTCAGGCAGGCCAATACGTTCTGCCGCCTGGGCCGCTGATACTGCAACCGTAAGGGCCATAGGGTCTGCGTTTCCTACATCCTCTGACGCACAAATCATAATCCGCCGGGCAATGAATTTAATATCCTCCCCTGCATACAGCATTTTTGCCAGATAATAAACTGCTGCATCCGGATCTGAGCCGCGCATACTCTTTATGAAAGCTGAAATTGTATCGTAATGGTTATCTCCAGTTTTATCATAACGTACTACCCGCTTTTGGATACACTCGGAAGCCACTTCCAGTGTGAGGTGTATCAGGCCATCCTCACTTCTTTCGGTGGTCAAAATCCCCAATTCCACTGCATTCAGGGCATTTCTGGCATCTCCTCCCGACACATCAGCGAGAAATTCCAGGGCATCATCGTCAATCTCTGCTTTAAAACTGCCCATCCCGTTGTCTTTATCATATACGGCACGCTTGAGAAGTATTTTCACCTCTTCCCGGCTCAGTGATTTTAACTCAAATACACTGGAGCGGGACAGTAAAGCACCGTTCACTTCAAAATAGGGATTTTCTGTAGTGGCTCCAATCAAAGTTATTGTACCATCCTCCACATATGGAAGGAGATAATCCTGCTGCCCCTTGTTAAATCTGTGAATCTCATCAATAAACAGAATCGTCTTTTTCTGGTACATTCCCAGCAGCTCTTTTGCCCCTTTTATGACTTCCTCCATATCCTTTTTCCCGGCAATGGTGGCATTAATCTGCTTAAACTGTGCACTCGTTGTGTTGGCAATTACTTTGGCAAGTGTGGTTTTCCCTGTCCCCGGAGGCCCATAAAAAATCAGAGACCCCAGCTTGTCCGCCTTGATCGCTCTATACAACAGCTTATCCTTTCCTATAATGTGCTGCTGCCCTACTACCTCTTCCAATGTAGCAGGGCGCATACGGGAGGCAAGAGGTGCCTCCTTCTCCTTATTTGTTTCTCTCATATAATCAAATAAATCCATTATCTTCACCGTTCCTTAATCCAATATTATCTGATCTACAGTCACAAACTCAAATCCCTCCGCCTGCAGCAAGTCTATAATACGCAGTGCTGCTTTTACAGAGCTGTCATAGCAATCATGTAACAAAATGATATCATTTTCTTCTGTCCGCGTCACTACCTTATTTACAATTTCATCTACGTTTTCCGTCGCCCAGTCCAGAGGGTCAACATTCCACATAACCGGCAATACATGAATCTTCTGTTCCAGTTCCTTTTGCCATAACCCAAAGGGCGGCCTCATATACTCTACTTCCTGCCCGGTAATGCTTTGGATAAGTTCGTTACACATCATAAGCTCTTCGTATGCCTTCTCATTACTTACTCTTGTTATTTCCACATGGTGGTATGTATGGTTTCCAATCAGATGTCCCTCCTCGTACATACGCTTCACGATTTCCCGGTTGTTTCCTTTTTCTATATTCTGCCCAATCAGAAAAAAAGTTGCCTTCACTCCTCTTTTTTGCAGGCCGTCCAGAAGCTTGGGCGTACACTCCGCGTTAGGTCCGTCATCAAATGTAATTGCTATTTTGGGCTTTTCTTCCACAGTGGCTGCCATATATGCCGACGCATTCGGATAGGAAACCTCCTGCTCCTTTTCTTTTATCTGATTTTCTGTAAAAAGAGACGGACAAACCAGCCCCAGCAATAAAAATACATAGACCATCCCTACTCCCTGCATCATTCTTTTCAAACGCAAACAGCATACCATCCTTTTCAAACGTTTTTTTAATTCACATATCTCTCTAGCAGTATCTCAGGGTATAACCCAGGAGAAAGATAATCTCCCCAACATAAATATATGCATTGTACTTATTTTTTATTGATGATATAATGTCCTCTGCGTGATATATTAACCAGGGAGGAACATTTTACAAATGGAAAAAACAATACAGACTGAAAACAAGATGGGCGTAATGCCTGTCCCTAAATTATTGATTACCATGTCGCTGCCCATGATTGCATCTATGCTGGTGCAGGCACTATATAATGTAGTAGATAGTATTTTCGTAGCCCGCCTTAATGAAGAGGCTCTCACCGCAGTTTCCCTTGCTTTTCCCGTTCAGAATCTGATGATTGCCATCGCTGCGGGCACTGGTGTGGGGATTAACGCCCTGCTGTCGAAAAGCCTTGGAGAGAAAAAGCCCAAGGAAGCAAATGTGGTTGCCAGAAATGGTATTTTTCTTGGAATTCTTAGTTGTATCGTCATGGCGGTAATCGGACTGCTCGGCTCTCATTACTTTTTTAGCGTTCAGACAGATGATCCCACTATTGTCCGCTATGGAACTGAGTACATGATGATTATTACCGTTGCCTCAGCGGGAATTTTTATGCAGATTACTTTCGAACGCCTTTTACAGTCTACAGGAAAAACATTTTACAATATGATTACCCAGGGAACCGGTGCCCTCATCAATATCATTCTGGACCCCATCCTGATATTCGGTCTCTTCGGTATGCCGCGGCTTGAAGTAGCAGGAGCTGCCCTTGCAACCATCATTGGGCAAATTACAGCAGTTTTCATGTCACTTTATTTTAACTGTAAGAAGAATACAGAATTGAATTTGAATATGAGAGACTTCAGGCCTGATAGAAGGATTATTGGTGAAATTTATAAAATTGGAGTTCCTTCTATTGTTATGCAGTCCATCGGTTCCGTCATGGTATTTGGAATGAACCGGATACTCTTGATATTCTCCTCCACTGCTGCGGCTGTGTTTGGAGTATATTTCAAGCTGCAGAGCTTTATCTTCATGCCGGTATTCGGGCTGGTAAATGGAATGATACCAATTGTCGCATATAATTACGGTGCACAAAATAAAAGGAGAATTATGGACACTATCAAAATGAGTGTATTTATTGCCGTGGGAATTATGTTTGTGGGACTGTCCCTATTTCAGCTATTTCCCATACAGTTCTTGGGATTCTTCGATGCTTCCGAAAATATGCTGGCAATCGGTATCCCCGCACTTAGAATTATCAGCCTGAGTTTCGTTCTTGCAGGATACAATATCGTGGTAGGTACTGCCTTCCAGGCGCTTGGAAATGGAGTATACAGCCTGATTATCTCTATAATAAGACAGCTTTTTATCATTCTGCCTGCCGCCTATTTATTTGCAAAATTTTTAGGGCTGGACGCAGTGTGGTGGTCTATTTTCATTGCAGAGATTGTAGCGGTTGTGTTTTCATCACTTCTTTTCAAGAGAATTACAAGGCTGAAAATCAAGACCTTAAAAGAGAATGACGGTATTTTGTAGGGCTTTGTCCTTTTTGTTTCTTGAAAGCCTTAGAGAAGTATAGATTATTTTCAAAACCCACAGAGTATGCTATAGAAGCTACCGACAGAGTGGTCTCCTTCAACAAACGGCAGGCCTGCTTTATCCGGAAATCACTCAGGTATTCTTTGGGTGATTGCTGCTGGCATGTTCTAAACGCACGGTAAAGATGGCTCCGGCTGATTCCTACATAGGCTGCCACTTCTTCTATTGTTATGGGATAGGAGTAACTGGTGGAAATATAGTCTTTAGCTTTCTGCACATAGGTAAGCTGCACGTCCTTTACCGGTTCTGCATGTGCGGCATACTGCATAAATGTGGAAAGAAGGGTATAGAGTGCCCCTGTCATGGCTACCGCTGCTTCATAGCTGTTGCCCTTTACTTCATAAATTTGGTTTAGCTGCTTTTGCAAAAGAACCCTGGGAAGAGCATCCTTTTGAATAATTGGATGCTCTTTTGTAAAATCAGTGGAATGTATGACTGGTGCCGCATCTGCCCCCATAAAACCCACCCATGCATATTCCCACGGTTCCTGTATATCTGCATAATATTTCACTTCCGTATCCGGGTAAAGTATAAAGGTGTCTCCGGCAAAAAGATGATATGTCTTATCATTCACTGTGTAATATCCGCTCCCTGAAATAATATGATGAATACAGTAGTGATTCCGTATTCCGGGCCCCCACTGGTATCCCGGCTCACACTTTTGATGACCTACATTGTAAATTGACAATGAAGTCATAAGGCTTTCTCCTACTTTATAAGAATATTTATAAGTTTCTTTCATAACATTTCCTTTCATATGTCAAAACAGCATTCTTATTTACTGATTCTTTCTTTTTCACCTGTACTGAACAGCTACCTTCATTATACCTTTCCACTCCTTTCGTATGCAACATAATTACATGTCCTTGAACGGAATTTTTATATACATTCTTTTCTCTTCCCCCTATAATATAAATAAGAATAAACATAAAATCAAAATAGAAATTATCTGACGAAAGTGAGGAATTTATATGAAGGAACAATTAACTGCAAAATTCCAAGAATTGTTCGGGAGTACAGAAGGCACCAGACTTTATTTTTCTCCGGGCCGCGTAAATCTGATTGGGGAGCATACGGACTATAACGGAGGACATGTATTTCCCTGTGCGCTGACTTTGGGCACCTATGGAATTGCAAGAAAACGTAAGGACAGAATCATGCACTTTTATTCCATGAATCTGGACAGCTTTGGAATCGTAGAAGCTTCTCTTGATGACCTGACGAATAAGGAAGTTTATGACTGGGCCAACTATCCCCTTGGTGTTGTATGGGCTTTTTCCAAGAGGGGATATCTGCCGGATACAGGATTTGACATGGTAATCTGGGGAAATATCCCCAATGGCTCTGGACTTTCCTCCTCTGCCTCTTTGGAAGTCCTGACCGGAGTTATCTTGAAGGATTTATTTGAAATTGATAAACTCAGCAGGACAGACCTTGCACTGATCGGGCAATATTCTGAAAACAATTTTAATGGCTGCAACTGCGGAATTATGGATCAGTTTACAGTAGCTATGGGCAAAAAGGATAATGCGATCTTCCTGGATACCGCCACGTTGAATTTTGAATATGCCCCTATTGAACTGGATGATGCAAAGATTATCATTACAAACAGTAAAGTAAAACACAACCTGGTAGATTCAAAATATAATGAGCGCCGTCAGGAATGTGCGGATGCGCTGGCCGCATTGCAAGAAGAACTGGATATTAATACACTGGGTGATCTGGATATGGATATTTTTGATAAATTTAAAGATGTGATTAAAGACCCTGTAAAAACAAAACGTGCAAAACACGCCGTTGCTGAGAACCAGCGTACCATTGAAGCCGTAAAGGCCCTGAAATCGGGAGATATCATCCGGTTTGGAAAATTGATGAACCAGTCCCATGTCTCCCTAAGAGACGATTATGAAGTATCTTGTGAGGAAATTGATCTTCTCGTGGACCTGGCATGGAGTGTTCCCGGTGTCATAGGTTCCCGTATTACAGGAGGGGGTTTCGGGGGATGCACAGTCAGCATTGTTAAAAATGATGCTATAGATACGTTTATGAAAACAGTTGGAAACGGATATAAAGAATGTTTTGGATATGATGCAGATTTCTATACAGTGGAAATCGGAGATGGTGCCCGAAAATTGGACAATTAAATATCCCTATCCCCACGGATTTAAAACTCAGGAGGCATAATCAATGTTATATGAAGCAATAAAAAAGCTTGTACAATATGGAATCCATACCGGTCTGACACCAGAATGTGAACGAATTTACACAGTAAATCTTCTGTTGGAACTCTTTGGAGAGAGTGAATACAAAGATATTCCCTGTGATTTATCCCACATTGTATTAGAGGATGTGCTGACAGAACTTCTGGAAGAAGCCTGCCAAAGGGGAATTATTGAAGACAATATTGTATACCGGGATTTATTTGACACCAGACTCATGAACACTCTGATGCCCCGGCCCACCCAGATTCAGGAGCAATTCTGGAGCAAATACAAAGAATCACCCAAAGCTGCCTCAGATTATTATTACAAGCTGAGTCAGGATAGTGATTATATACGCAGGTACCGTATCTGTAAAGACATGAAATGGACTGTGGGTACTAAATACGGTATTTTAGATATCACTATCAACCTCTCCAAGCCGGAGAAGGATCCAAAAGCAATTGCTGCCGAACGGAATGCAAAAGCCTCCTCCTATCCAAAATGTCTGCTATGCATGGAAAATGAGGGTTATGCCGGCCGGACGAACCACCCTGCCAGAGAGAATCACCGCATCATACCAATTACCATCAATAACAGCGTCTGGGGCTTTCAGTACTCTCCCTATGTGTATTATAACGAACACTGTATTGTACTGAACGGAGAGCATGTGCCTATGAAAATAGAAAGACAGACCTTCCGAAAATTATTTGATTTTGTCAAACTATTCCCTCATTATTTTCTTGGTTCCAATGCTGACCTTCCCATTGTAGGCGGTTCTATTTTAAGCCATGACCACTTTCAGGGTGGAAATTATACTTTTGCTATGGCAAAGGCACCAGTTATGTACACATTTAAAGTAAATGGCTATGAGGACATCACTGCCGGAATTGTAAAGTGGCCCCTCTCTGTTATCCGTTTACAGGGAGAGGACGAGAACAGAATTATAGAACTGGCAGACCATATTCTACATGTCTGGAGGGATTACACAGATGAAGAGGCCTTTGTTTTCTCAGAAACAAACGGACAGCCCCATAACACCATCACTCCCATTGCCAGAATGCACGGAGATTTATACGAACTGGATTTAACACTCCGCAATAACATTACAACGGAGGAGCATCCCCTCGGAGTCTATCACCCTCATGCAAAGCTGCATCACATTAAGAAGGAAAATATCGGGCTGATTGAGGTTATGGGACTTGCTGTGCTTCCCTCAAGACTTAAAGATGAGATGGAGCTGCTAAAGCATTATATTTTGGATAAAAAAGAAATTCGAAACCATGAGACACTGGAAAAGCATGCGGACTGGGTAGAAAATTTTCTTCCTTGTTACCCCGAAGTAAACCCGGAAAACATCGATGATATTCTGAAACAGGAAATCGGAAAAGTCTTTTGCCAGGTACTAGAAGATGCAGGAGTTTTTAAGTGTACAGAAGCGGGAATAGAATCGTTTAAGAGATTTATCCATGTATTGTAACACCCTGAAAAGAAGCAGCAACAGGCATCCCTATCTATTGCCTGTTGCTGCTTCCTTATTTTTTCTTTTTTCTTCCTGTCTTCTTACGCACACTGTATCCGAACGTTCCAAGAGACTTCCCAAGCCCCAGGTATTCGCCATGAGAATATGCCAGAAGGCCTGTTTTATTTAATTCAAATTTGCCCGCCTTATTCATATAGGCATCATCCACCTGCACCGCCTTCACTTCAGCAAGAAACATATGATGGCTTCCCAGCTCTTTTATATCTGTTACACGGCACTCTATATTCACGGGGCACTCCTCTATAATGGGAGCATGTTTCAAGCTCTCCGGTTTTCCTGGTGTCAGCCCTGTGTCTTTCCACTTGTCCACATCTCTCCCAGACCGCACACCGCAATAATCCGTAGCCTTCGTCAGCTTTTCTGTGGTCAGGTTGATAAC
This sequence comes from Faecalicatena contorta, assembly GCF_003149105.1. Taxonomy (GTDB): domain Bacteria; phylum Bacillota; class Clostridia; order Lachnospirales; family Lachnospiraceae; genus Muricomes; species Muricomes contortus_C. The sequence continues at coordinate 238,088 of NZ_QGDS01000003.1, forward strand.
AAACTCTTCCGTATCTTTTATCATCTGATAAGAATGCCGCTGCGGCCTTACTGAAATATAGACCATAGCAGGATTCGTGCAGATGGTGCCCGTCCAGGCAACGGTCAGGATATTTTTATTTCCTTCCTTATCACCTGTACTCACCATAACGGCAGGCAGAGGGTACAGCATGTTGCCCGGTTTCCATATTTGTCTGCTCATTCTCTTTACCCCCTATTGCTGCAGTGTACTCACAAGCGTAGGCACAAGCTGTTTTTTTCTTGACACCACACCTTTTAGCAGAATATCCTCTGTATCCTCTCTCAAATCATAAGCCATGATGACCTTGCTCTGTGCTTCAGGGCCGCAGCAAAGTAATTCAGTAGATTCTGTAACAATGTTTGTCAGCATGAAAAATATCATATCCAAATGATTTTTCTTCCTTGCCTTTTCCATATAGGGCAGAACCACTGCTTTGATGTCCTTAAGCTCCGTTTTGCTCATAGAGTTTATCTGACCTACTCCCATCACAATTTCATTCACCGTAAACTGCTTGAAATCCAGGAAAATAATCTCTTCTGCACTCTTTCCTTTCAGATTGCTGCCTGCATTGAACATTTCCAAAGCCAGCTCTTCTATGTTGATATTTCCTATCTCTGCCAGTTTCCTTGCAGATGCCTCATCCAGCGGAGTGCAGGTGGGAGAACGGAACATTAGTGTATCGGATATAATTGCCGAGCATAAAAGTGCTGCCGTAACCGGGTCCACCTCGACCTCCTCTTCCTGATACATCTGATAAATAATCGTAGCTGTACATCCTACCGGCTGGTTTCTGAAAAATACCGGTCCGATTGTCTGAATACTGCTCAACCTGTGATGGTCAATGATTTCCAGTACATCTGCCTCCTCGATTCCATCTACCGCCTGGCTCTTTTCATTGTGGTCTACTAAAATGACCTGCTTCCTTCTGCTGTTCAAGAGTCTTCTTCTGGAAATAAACCCCAAAAAGTTCCCTTTATTATCCAAAATCGGGAAATCACGAAACTTCCTTTTTGCCATTACTTCTTTCACGTCATCTACGTAATCTCTCATGCCAAAAGTAATAAGACCTTCTGTTGTCATGAAGCGTTTTACCGGAATACTTTGATTTATCTGTCTGGCAACAGTAAATGTATCATGAGGGGTACTAATAATGACAATCTCCTTTTCCCGCGCCTGTGCTATAATGTCCTCCGGAATCTCAGCCCCCTGGCATACAACAATACAGCTTACATTCAAATTGATGGCATCCTGCTGCACGTCCCTTCTGTTTCCCAGGATTAACAAATCGGACTCTTCAATAAAGTCAGACATCAGTCCCCGGCTGGATGCTGCAATTGCTACCTTTCCTTTCACCATAAAGCTGTGGCCGTTTCCTACCACTACTTTTCCTCCGATAGTGCTGGCAATATTGCGGTATTGGGTTCTGGAGGCAGACAGAATAAAACTATCGTAAACGTCCATATAGGAGGTTGCAATGTCACCGATTGTAATCAATCCTTCCAGTTTCCCTTCTCTGGTCACAGGGAGCGTCTTAATGTTCAATTCTTTCATCCGTGCCCAGGCAGTCTTAATGGAAACACTGCCATTTAACCCTTCTACCTTCCTTAATTCTACATCCTTTATCTGTACACGTAAATCAGACAGGAGGGCTGGTGCCTTTACCTTAAACCGGTCCAGCACATACTGTGTTTCCTCGTTGAGCTGGCCGGCTCTCCGGGGCGTGTACTCCTCTCCTGTTAATTTCTTTTTTAATTTTGCATAGGCAATTGCCGAACAAATAGAATCCGTGTCAGGATTCTTGTGGCCGACTACATAAATTTTTTTTGCATTTACTCCATTATCCATCCCATATCCCCTTTTCGTTCTGGACTCTTTATAAGTAGCTTGCCATTTTTCCAAGGATTCGTCAACCTAATTTTTAAGATTATAATTTTTTCTTTTCATACAATTCATCTTATGCCATTACTATATTTCCATTATAGTTGAAATTAAGAATGATTTAGAAATGTATAATTTAAGACGCGATACGGTTGTCTTTTTAGTCATACATGTGCTATACTTATATCAATAGTTATTGAACTGCTAATGTTCAAGAAGGTACACTTATTGAACTACTAATGTTTAATAGGGTATGATTTACATGAATTATTAAAAGATAAGCTGAGGTGCTATGATGAACGAAGAAATGAAAACTGAAGAATTACAGACAACGGTCGAGCCTGTAGAGACAATGGCCGATTACGAAGAGCATTTTGACGATGCCAACCCATGGAACCAAGTCTTGGATTATATGGAGAACAAAACGACTTTATCCGTTAAGGTAGAGGGGATTGTAAATGGCGGCGCTATAGCTATGGTAGAGGGCCTGCGCGGTTTTATTCCTGCATCCAAACTTTCTCTTTCCTATATTGAGGATTTGGAAACTTATTTATTGAAGGATATTGAAGTACGTGTCATTGATGTAGACCAGGCTAATAACCGCCTTGTATTATCCGCCCGTGAAGTATTGAGGGAGAAGGAGCAGCAGGCACGCAGGGAATATATAGAAAGCATCAAAGTTGGTGCTGTTATGGAAGGTACTGTAGATACTTTGCAAAACTATGGTGCATTTATCAGCCTTGATAATAATCTTTCCGGACTGGTACACATTTCCCAAATTTCCAAAAAGCACATCAAGTCTCCAGGTGAAGTGCTGAAAGTCGGCGATACTGTTAAAGTAAAAGTAATTGGAATCAAAGACGGGAAAATCAGCCTGAGCATGAAAGTTCTTGAGGAATCACAGGAAGAAGCAGAAGAAAAGGTTGAAATTCCAAAGAGCGAAAACATTGGAACCAATCTGGGTGATCTCTTCAAAAACATCAAGCTGTAGACGGCAGATTTTTGCAATACGAAAACTATATAAGATTAAAAACATAACCCCCGCTTTCTCTTTCCTGAAAGCGGGGGTCATCTCTTTTAAAGTTATATTCCTAATTTCCTATAGTTCAATCTCTTGAAGATAGGGGTTTTTAATCTCATAAAACTTCTCTGTCTCTACAGCTTCGGCAATCTTTAGATCTATAGGCATCTTGCCCAGAACCGGAATCCCTAATTCCTGTGCAATCTCATCAATACGGCTTTCTCCAAATACGTTAATTTCCTTTCCGCAGTCAGGGCATTTCACATAGCTGTAGTTTTCTACAACTCCCAGCACTGGAATATTCATCTGTTTTGCCATATTATAAGCTTTCTTTACAATCATACGTACCAAGTCCTGAGGAGAGGTTACAATTACCACTCCATCTACAGGAAGTGACTGGAATACCGTAAGCGGCACATCACCTGTTCCCGGGGGCATATCGACAAACAGATAATCCAAATCTCCCCATATTACGTCTGTCCAGAATTGTGTTACGACTCCGGCAATAACAGGTCCTCTCCAAATAACCGGAGCATCCTCATCCTCAAGTAAAAGGTTCACGGACATAATCCTTGTCTCATCCTTTGCAATACAGGGGAATATTCCATCCTCGGTGCCTTTTGCCATCTCATGAACACCGTACATCTTAGGTATAGAAGGGCCAGTAATGTCAGCATCCAAAATTCCTGCCGTATATCCCTTCTCCCGCATCATTCTCGCCAGCGATGCGGTAACCAGGGATTTTCCCACACCACCCTTTCCGCTGATGACACCAATTACCTTCTTTACCTGTGAATATGGATTTGGAGATACTCTGAAGTCATCTTTCTTGCTCCCACATGTCCCGGATTGTGCACATCCCGCACAAGACTCCTCGCTGCATCCATTACTGTACTCTTCTGCCATATTACTTTACCTTCTCTTTCTTTCATGATACCAGACCGGAATTTGTCTAAATTAGATACCGGCTTATTGTTTCTAATTATACTTGTTGAGTATTAGTCATTCAATAAGTATAACATACTGTTCCTAAAAATACACCAATAAGATCTCTGATGAATAGTGTACGAAGTTACTTCTCTAAGAACACCGTCTGCTTTAGTTCATGTATTCCCTTCTGCCCAATTCTAGCATGCCGGCAAATGCCTCAGCAATCATCGGATGAAACTGAGTCCCTGCGCAACGCCGAATTTCTTGAATTGCCTCTTCCGGGGATTTTGCTTTAGTATTTTCAGGAGCATATACCATTCACATTAAGCTTGAACTTACCTACTTCTTCGCGCAATGTGGCAGCTTGTGCTGACATTTCCTCGCTTGTTGCGGAGTTCTCCTCAGCAGTAGCCGCATTAGTCTGGACAACGGCGGAGACTTGGGTAAGCCCTTGCTTAATCTGTTCAATTGCATTTGCCTGCTCGGCAGATGCCTGCTCAATTTTGGTAAAGCTTTCAGTAACTTTAAGGGCGCTCCCCCCCACATCCTGCAGAATTTGCGCTGTTTGGGCCGTTATCTGTGTGCCTTTTGATACGGTAGCAACAGAATTTTGAATCAATTCCCCGGTCTGCTTGGCGGCTTCAGCAGATTTTCCGGCAAGGCTGCGGACTTCATCCGCTACGACGGCGAAGCCTTTCCCAGTGCTTCCGGCGCGGGCGGCTTCAATGGCCGCATTCAATGCAAGAATATTGGTCTGGAAGGCTATATCCTCAATGACCTTCGTGATGTTGGCAATTTGATTCGAAGCAGAGCCGATTTCAGCCATGGCCTCGGTAAGCTGTACCATATGCTCGTTTCCGGTGTTAACGCCCGCTCCGGCCTGCTCGACATATTGATTTGCAACATTTACATTAACAGAATTTTCCGCAGCCTGTTCAGCTATCTTGCCAATGGAAACCGTTAATTCCTCCACCGAAGACGCCTGTTCGGTTGAACCAGCCGCAAGAGCCTGTGCTCCGCTGGAAACTTGAGACCCGCCGGCGCTGACCTGTTCCGCTGCGGTGTTGATGGTATGCATCGTTTGATTCAACACAGTGGCAGTATTTTCAATGGTCTGTTTTATGACAACAAAATCACCAGGGTAGTCCTGGTCTATGCTTATCTGCAGATTGCCCTGTGATATCTTTGTGAATTTATCTATTACGTCGCCAATAATACGGCTTTCCTGTTCATTGGACGCCCGAATAAGCGCGGCCATCTGCCCCAGCTCATCATCGCTCTCATATGTAACATTGACTTTCTTGTTACCTTTGGAAATCTCCTGGTAAACCTCTACAATTTCTTTGACCGGAGTGAGAATGGATTTTCTGATGGCAATGACCACGACAATCGTCAGCAAAATTGATATGGCCCCGCAGGCAAGCAATATAATCCAAATCAATTGTATTGCAGCATCCGCATCAGCGTTTTGCTGTACGGCACGCTTTTCCGCAATATCACTGAAATCAACCAATATCTCTGCTGTTTTATCCATGGTAGGAATATATTCATCCTCAAACATTTTCTTTGCCTGCGAAATGTTATTCTCGGTCGGATTTTTCATCAGTTCAGCGATTTCCTGCCTTGCTGTGTCCCCTTTTGAAAACAATTCCCTTAGTTCGGAAATTTTTGCGTCGCGGCTCGTATCCCTCTGATTACCGGCGTATACATCAAATGTATCCAAAAGCGATGTACTGTCCCGCTGAGCCATGCTGAACAATTCATCGGTGTCGTCAGAGTTGGTTCCGGCAAGGGCGCGGGCCATATAGCGCTGAATAGATACCGTGTCTCTCCGGATACTCCATATGCTTGTATTGTTAGGCAACGTGTATTGGGTATAGGTTCCTATAACATTTGATATGCTTCTAACACTGGCCAGGGATACCACAATTATTGCAATCATCATAATCAGTACGATTCCGAATCCAACTATGAGCTTTTTACTGATGGTTAAGTTTTTCATGATATTTATCCTCCTAATAATTTTTGCACCACTCATTTTACCGCTGATAATATTGACACCATTATCTCCTTCGATCGACCAGAACAAGGTCCATAAATTCGGAAGCAGTTATTTTGACAGGAACCTTGCCGGCTTTCTCAAAAATCAGATAGCTTCCATCGGTCCGTACATTTCTGAAGAATTCCTCGTCAGAAAGTCTTCCGAACCGGGCGGTGTTCAATCTGGACCGAAAATCGAAATAAATGGTATTGCCGGTTTCCATGATAACTTTGAGCTGATACTCCGGCAGTGCCTGCACACTCTTGAAATAGCCATCTTCCGTCTTTTCCGCAAGCAATATCCTCATGGTTTATCCCTCCTTATTTTCACTCTGCAAATTAAGCAGTGCTCTCGGCTCTGTCTACAGATAAAATGTGCAAAAAAATATAATCTACTGTAGACAAGAATACAGTAGATTATATTTATGCTCATACCTATTTAAGTGGTAAATTTAAATTTTTTGTCAAAATTTCTTGGTGAGCAGCTCGGCTTTTGAGTGAATATCAAGCTTACTATACACGCTTCTGAGGGTAGCTTTGACGGTCATTTCAGATATGTACAGCTTGTCGGCAATTTCTTTAGCGCTTAACCGTTCTTTCGCAAGCTGGGCCATTTCTCTCTCCCTTGGTGTCAGGGGAGATTTATCCTGGATGATGGCCTTTCTTATAATACTTACGCCTTTCCGCTGACGCTTGCAAAGTTCCATTAAAGCAGTGAAGCTGTCATTCCGACATCCAAGAGAGAAGAGTTCCTCCATGTGTTCCTGTTGAGCAAAAGGAAGGTAAATTTGATCTGGAAGAGCAGCTTCAAGAGCCTCTCTAAGATACTGCTGCGCTTCTAAGGGTTTTCCGTTATTATGTTTGGCTATTGCAAGGTAGATGAGCTGGTATACCTGTGCTATCATATACTGGATATTACCGGTTGAGTTTTTGGACGTATCCAGGGCCAGCTGGCAGGCACCATAAAATTCATTATACCGCTTATCCATAAGCAATAGCCGCAATTGAAGTATTTGTGCGAGAGGAACAACAGGAGCAGGCAGCAATTTTTTGATACTCTCCAAATCGTAAAACCAAGGGGCTACATAATCTTTGATATCCAACAAGAGACTTATAACGGACAAACAATGTTCCGCTATGCGTAGTATCATCAGGTCTATATTTTGATTTGCATAGTCCTGGATATTTCTAATTGCAGTGGAATAGCCTTCCACATCCCCCCGCAAAATAGCAATGCGGGCAAAGGTCAGCTCTGCGCAAAGGCAGAGGCTGGTCTGTTTATAACTGCGGGCCTCATAAAGCGCTTTGTGACACAAAATCTCAGCTTCATCATCTTCACCCCGCATGAGCATTACTTCCGCCCGCAACATATTTCTGGCACCGGCACCATACCCCCCGGTCATCTTTCGAAATACAGCCGTCATTTCATCCATTTGCTGAAGCGTGCAATCCAATTGTCCGGATTTCCGCCAGAGTATATTGAATACAGAAATAGTAGCGAACCCCCACAACGAACCGCGCTTTACAATTGTGGAAGAGCCACCTAAAGCCTTCCATGCCGTTTTATGTCTTTCCTTCAGTTTGTTTAGATCGTTAAAGTCCGTCATGGACGCCAGAAGCATGTATTCGCCCTTTATTTTCCGCAGCTCATCCTGATGAAAGCCTACTCCTTTTTCAATTGTTAAGCAGAGCAGCCGGCATAATTCATAATAAGCCTCAAACTGCCCGCAAGTGTATGTCTGGTAACCAAAAGCGAGCAAAGTAAAAGGATACTTACATATTGTGTCTTCCGGACAATCTTTTATAATCGTTTCAATAAATTCCGGCTTATATTCATCTTTGTGTTGTTCAAAATACTCACAGGTAAAGGGCAGGGATAGAATAGCGTCAAAATCTTTTACCTGGTAATAGAAGTGAGCCGCGGGACAATACTTCGATATCGCGGCATAAGCATGTCCGGCTTTTCGGAATATCACATTTTGATACTCTTGCGGCTGCTCGTGATAAAAGCGGTTTAATAAATAATCCCTTAAAATGCTGTGGATGCCGTACTGATGCTGATCAGGGATATACCGAATAAACTCATTGTACTTCAACAAATGATTGATATGTTCAGGCAACATTTCCACCTCCATCATAATGGACGCCTGGCGGACCGAAAAGCTTTCCATAATGGAAACCGAAAAAAGAAACTCCTGCTCCTCAGGCTCAAGTCTGTTCCAAATGGCGGTTTCCACCAGATGTACAATATCGGCGGTATGATCAAATGAACCACTTTCTATATAATTGATGATTTGTAACCTGATTGCGGACACCCATCCCTCAGTGCTCATATATATTTTTTCAACTTCTTCATTATTTAAATGAATTCCCTCCATGCGAAACAAATTGGAGGTGCCTTCTTTATCTAAGAAGAAAGCTGATGAATCTATTGTGTATATATTGTTGTTAAGAATTGAAAACTGATGCACGGCGTTCATCTGCTGGGTGATAAATATCATGTGTAAATTTGGATTTCCATGCATAGAAAAAACGCTCATCAACTCACACGGGATTTCGCAGTTAACAAGCTGATAGTTGTCAATAATCAAATAAGTCTCCTCATGACAATGAATATCCCTAATATATGTCACCATATAAAACAGGGTATCCATCGTTGGCATTTTCAGGCTTCTAAGGCCGTCAGCCGTCTTGTCATTTATATTGGAGAAGAGTTCACAAATACTCAGCCACGCCGCGGGTGCCGACTCACCTAAACATGTATACCAGTATTCGCAGGCACCGTGAGGGAGGTTTTCTTTCAGGTACTCCTGGACAGCGGTTGTCTTGCCAAAACCGGACGGTGCCTCCACAATGGTTAAAGGGTAGTTCGGTATTTGATTAAGCTGCTTTTTAAGCCTATCCGAAAAATAATATTTTTGCTGCTGGTTCCATTTTTTGCGCATATCTATTCCTCCATGATGATGGGGGAGAAGATGCCAATCTGCTGCGACTTTGTAGGTAGTTCATAATTATATCTCCCGTTATGGTAAATTTTAGCATAAAATATGGCAGGTTTCAAGAAATGGAAACCTGCAAAGGACACCAGACTTTTATCTGATGCCCTTTTCTTCATATATAAATTCAAACAAGTTAATTCATTTCCGAGTAATAGTTCCTATATTCCTTACACTGCATCCCCGTCATCTCTTTAAACACCTTGCTGAAATAGTAGGGGCTTCCAAATCCAATCACTTCCGCGATCTCGTAAATTTTGAGATTTGTGTCTGTCAGAAGCTTCTTTCCCTTCTCAATCCGATATTGATTCAGATAGGTAATAAAATTAATTCCAGTTTCCTGCTTAAAGAGCATAGACAGATAACTCTTGCTGATTTCCCCATGCCGGGCGACGTCCTCCAGGGTAATGTTTGACGCGTAATTTTCTTCCACATAAGCGATGGTCTTCTTCACACTGGCACTATATCCGCTGATCCCTATACTCATAAAGCCTAAAATTCCCTCAAAAATATCATGAACATAAACTTCCGTCTCTTCCACAGAGGTAATGATATTCCAATTGTCATAGTCCAGCTTGGCTAAGAAACTTTCCGTTACCGGTACATTCAGTTTTTCTAAACTAGACTTGGCGATAGATAAAAAATCTATAAAGGTATGTTTTACTACCGTATAAGCACTCTGCTCTTTAATACGGACAAAAATATCTTGAATATAATTTCCCAACTCCTGACTGTTGTTTTCTGTAAGATATCCAAGGACTTTGGAGCTGCTTACATGGGGCCTCTCATCCTTCTTCAAGTTCTCCTGAAAGCGCTCTTCATACACAACAAAAGTATTCCCGCCTGCAAAACGCATATGGGCAGTCCCCTGGGTGCCGCCGAAAAAGCACTGCTGTCTTGCCCATTCTGCCTGCCTCAGCAACTGGGGAAGGCTCTCAGCTTTCCCACTCCGGCTGAGTCCGCCTTTTAATGAAACTGAAAAATAATGTTTGATTTTTCTGCCTATAGACGCACTTTTTTCAATATAGGACCTTTCCGAATCCGAATGACTTTCCTCAGGAAAAATCAGTGTGATGTAATAATGCATCTGATAGATAACTTCACTGTATACTGCCCCGCAGAATTCATCCTCAATCAGAGAAATCATGGTTTTCGAAAGCATATCTATACTCTGCTCATTCAGTAGCCCAATACCGCAAAAATATTTGATAACTACATAACTCCTGGCCCTGAAAAGACCTTCCGGGGGAGCATCCATCCTGCCTATGGGAATACAGGCATTGATCTGGGCTTTGGATAAATTATTGCTCAAATAAGCCGTTCTCGCCTGATTGTCATCCCTATGCCTCACATGCCGGCTTCTTCTTTCCGTACACACCGATTCCAGCGTTGCAAGAAGAGTCTCCTCATTAATTTCAGACTTCAGAAGGTATTGTGATACTCCCAGCTTCATAGCACGTTTTGCATATTGAAAGTTATCATAATTACTCAGAATAATAAATGAAATATCCTCACTTATTTTCTTAGCCTCTGTGATAAATTCCAAGCCATCCATCAACGGCATTTTAATATCTACCAATACAATATCCGGCATAGAGGACTGTACCATTTCCAATGCTTCTTTTCCGTTGGAAGCCTCTCCTACAACCTTATATCCATTTGCTTCCCAGTTAATGGTTGTTTTCAAACCCAAACGTACTAAAAATTCATCATCTACTATTAAAATGTGGTACATACTCTTTCCTCCGCCGCGTTTTTCAGCACGATTCTAGCCGGACTTATTATATCATACGGATTATTCAAACACTAGCGCCACTTTAAAATCGCCATACTTTCCTGTTGCATATTCAAATGCCTTTTCCCACTCTTCGATTTTGAATTCTTTGGAAATGACTCCTCCCGTATTTAAATTTCCATTTTCGATATTCTCAATTACAAATGGAAAGGCATAGGGACTTAAATGAGCTCCCAGGATATCCAGTTCTTTTCTGTCTCCGATAATGGACCAGTCAACCGTTGTTGGAGCACCAAATACACTGAACTCTACAAAGCGTCCTAATTTCCGTACCATACTAAGCCCCTGGATGACGCTGGAAGGATGTCCGGTAGCCTCAATATAAACGTCGCAGCCATATCCGTCTGTCAATGCTTCTATTTCCTTTATTACATCTACTTTTCCGGGATTCCACACTAAATCGGCTCCGAACTCCTTTGCTTTTTCCAGACGCTCATCCATCATATCCAGCACAATCAGCTTTTTAGCGTTTTTCATTCTGGTATAAGTAACCATTCCCAGTCCTAATGTGCCTGCCCCTGAAATCACTACAACATCTTCATTCGTAATACTGCCCCTGTCCACTGCATGTTTGGAGCAGCCATAAGGCTCAATCAGCAGTGCATTCTCAACAGACATCGTATCAGGAACCCGGCTGATAACAGAAGTCTTTGGAAACCTTACATATTCTGCCATTCCACCATTATTCTCTTTTTGGAATCCGAAGATATTGTGAGGCTGACACATCCAATAATGCCCGTCTTTGCAAAATCTGCATTCACCACAGGGTACAATCTGGTCTGCAATAATTCTGTCACCCAGCTCATATCCTTTTACATTCTCTCCCATTTCTACAATACGCCCAAAGAACTCATGTCCTGGTATAAATGGCGGCTTAACCCAGGAAGGCTGAACCTCATCGCCCCAGAACATTGCTGCACCATGGCTGCACTTTAAGTCTCCCGCACAAACTCCGCATGCTTCCGTTTTTATAATAATATCATCGGGGCCGCATTCCGGTGTAGGATATTCCGTCTCAAGAACATACCTGTCTTTGTCATATGCCACCAATGCTTTCATTTTTTTTGGTTTTTGTCCTATACTTGCCATACTTACAACCGCCTTTCTGCTTATACTGAAAATTCATCCCATACCGTATCCAGTGCCTGACTGACCATACGGTACTTTCTATATTTTTTCCGATAGATTTCTGCCATTTCCGGGTTCGGATCTACTTTCTCTGAAATATGTACCATTTTATCCGCAGCTTCCTCATAGTCCGCATAAACTCCTGCTGCCACTGCCGCTGCCATTGCACATCCCAAGGCTCCAAGCTCCCTGACCTTTACCGTCTCAATGGGAGATTCCAGAATATCTGCAAACATCTGAACCCATACAGGTGAGTTTACCGCGCCTCCTGCCATACGGATTGCCTCCGGTTTTTCCCGGGAGGCCAGAAGCCGGTCAATGTGAGTTTTATGAGAATAGGCAACTCCCTCATAAACAGCCCGAAGCATATGATTTTTCTGATGGAACAAAGTCATCCCTACGAAAGCTCCTTTTCCAAGAGGATGTGCATTGGATGCATAGAGAAATGGAAGAAAATACAACTCACATTCCTCAGACTTTGTTTTTTGCACCATATCATTTATCACATCATAAATGCTCCCGTCTGCGTCAACAGGCTCATTTCCCATGCAATTTTTCAAGTACCACTCCAGATTTCCTGCACTTGTCGCACTGCATTCCTCAACCAGATAATATCCAGGTATGGCATACAGTGAGTTCATCGCAACTGAACCATCCATCACAGGCTCCCTGGAAATGTATTCGTTGATACTCCAGGTTCCCGCTATAGTACACATTCTTTCTGGTGTGGTGATATCAAGTGCAATTGCACATGCATCAATATCAAACATACCGCCTGCCACTGGAGTCCCTTCCAGAAGCCCTGTAAGACGGGCTGCCTCTTCCGATATACTTCCGCATCTTTCATAGGAATATTTGACTGGAGCCAATTTCTCATAAACCTCACTTATCCCCAATGCATCGAGTATTTCTTTATCAAATCTCGCATTCCTCACATCCATGAGCCCGGAACCGGATATATCGGTGGCCTCGCAGTAAGCCTCCCCAGTCAGCCGGAACCGGATATAATCTTTTACTGAAAATACCCATCGAATATTATCATAAACATCCCGGTGATAATCCTTAAACCAGGCAAGTAATGATACCTGCTGGCAGGCCATGATATCCTGACAGGTCTTTTCATATATTCTTTCATGAGTTCCGTCCGCTTTCCATTTTTGGGGATACTCCCATGCTCTCCCGTCCGTAGACACAATTCCGTTCCATGCCGGTTTTCCATCTTTTCCCCAGGGATATAATCCCTTTCCGTGACCGCATACCGCCATTCCAATGACCTGGCCGGGGCTGACCTTTGATTTCTCCATCACTTCTTTCACACACCGGCAATTACACTGCCACAGGTATTCCATATCCCGTTCAGTGTAACCAGGTTTCGGAGTAAGTACCGGAGTTTGTGCAGAGGCAACTGCAAGCTCCCTGCCTTCCATATCAAATAAAGCAGCCTTAATCACAGTACCCCCATTATCCAAACCGATTGCATATTGGTCCATTCCTGTTCCTCCTCTACAGCGGAAATTCCCAATCCACTGTGTTACTTATCCCTATATCCAGGCTGTCTTAGGGTCAGACCCTGATTCTATCACCTGTCTCCGGATCAAACAGATGTGTTCTTTCTTCGTGGAAAATTAATTGTACCTTTTGCCCCGCTTCATAATAAACATCATCCGGTGTGGTCATACTCAGCAACATTTCCCCCACTCTTACTGAAATTCTTCTCTCATCTCCAAGATTTTCATATACCGCAACGGGGACCGGCGTAGAGGATACTTCCTCCTTCGCAATCAGTACATCTACAGGACGCACACCAAGGGTTACTTTCATTTGATCTTTGACAATCTTGTTATAGCGCTTAGGCACTTCCACCTGCAGCAGACTGCCTTCAAAGGTAAACATAAATTTATCTCCGTGCCTTTCAATGGTAGAATACATCAGGTTCATAGGCGGTTCTCCAATAAACCCGGCTACAAATTCATTCGCAGGATCATCATATACCTCCAGGGGAGTACCAATCTGCTGTATCTCCCCATCCTTCATGATAATAATGCGGTCAGCCAGGGACATCGCTTCCATCTGGTCATGAGTAACAATAATCGTGGTACACTTTATCTCATGATGCATACGCTTAATTTCCTGACGAAGCTGCTGGCGCATTTTACCGTCCAGATGGCTCAGCGGCTCATCCAAAAGCAATAATCCCGGACGTCTTACAATTGCCCTTGCAATATTAACTCTCTGCTTCTGCCCCCCTGATAATGCAGGAGGCTTCATATCCAGCAAATCATCAATTTTCATCAGAGGAGCCACATAATCTATGGCTTTTTTGATTTCTGGTTCACTCTTCTTTTTTGCTCTCATGTTGAAAGCCAGATTCTCATAAACAGTCAGAGGAGGATATAGTGCATAATCTTCAAATGCGAGACCGATATTTCTGTCTTTTGGCTGCAGATTATTTATCAGAACATCTCCTATATACATCTCTCCTGCAGTAATATCCTCCAACCCTGCCATCATACGCAGGCTTGTTGATTTTCCACAGCCTGAAGGTCCCAATATTCCGATAAATTCTCCGTCTTTGCATTCATAGGACACATCCTTTACTGCAAAGTCATTTTCTTTCTTCTTTTGAAACATCTTTTTTTTCTGTCCATCATATCGTTTGAACACATTCTTTAATATAAGCTGAGCCATCTTATCCCTCCTTCTTAGCCGTATAGCGGGACATGTTGTTTCGAGTAATAAATTTTTCTGTTTCCCCATTAAAATAAATTGCATTTGTCATATTAAATTTCACATAAACATTTTGATCCATTTCTGCAACGGTATCATTGGGGCATGTGAGACTTATTTTCTTGTCTGCAATCAAAACAGTCATGATTACTTTATTACCAATAGGCTCGTTTGCATATACAGTACCTTCCATCCACTCATCCCCGGGCTTCTCAAAAGCAAACTGCATATCATTCCCCCGCATTCCAATATGAATGCTATTTGTGCCTGCATCACGCAATGCCCCTATTGTATCCTGGGCAGGATGCAATAAAACATCCTGATTCAGCACTTTAAAATATATATCATCTGCCTCTGTGTACATGTTACCTTCTAATATATTGATTTCAGGCTCTCCGAACAAACGTGCCACGAATTCATTACACGGTGTGTAATACATCTCCTGGGCTGTTCCTATCTGTATAATCTCTCCGTGATTTAGAACGGCAATTCTGTCTGCCAGTGACATAGCTTCCATATAATCATGGGTTACATAAATCGTAGTAGAATTAATGGAGGTCTGCATCTCCTTTAACTCTCCCCGCATGAAATGACGAAGTTTTGCATCCAAATGCGCCAAAGGTTCGTCCATAAGGAATACATTTGGTGTTCGCACCAGACATCTTCCCAGTGCAACCCTTTGCCTTTGTCCATTGGATAATTGGCTTGGCTTACGTTCTAAAAGGTGATTGATTTTCATCATCTTTGTCACCTTATCTACCGCTGTCTTTATAAACTCTTCATCTTTTTTATATAACTTACTGCGCATCGGTGATGCAATGTTATCAAAAACCGAAAGGTTAGGATACAGGGCATAGTTCTCAAAAACCATAGATACGTTCCTATCCTTTGATTCTATGTGATTTGCAATTTCACCGCCGATTCTCACAAGTCCTTTTTCCGGAAACTCAGCTCCTGCAATTGTTTTTAACAAGGTGGTTTTTCCGGCTCCCGCCGGTCCGAACAAGACGAAAAATTCATTGTCCCGGACCGTCAGGTTTACATTATTTAGTGCTTTTACATCTCCAAATTGTTTTGTGATATTTTCAAGTTCTATCTGAGCCATTGCTTTACCTCCATTATCCTTTCACCGCACCAAAACTTAAGCCGCGGACTAAGTGTTTCTGAATAAACAATGCCACAATTACTTCTGGAAGCACTGCAATTGTAGATGCAACAGCTACCTGTCCATAGTGCACTGTGTCAGAAGCAATATAACGCAGCGCAGTAATGGTAATTGTCTGAATTTTGAAACCGCTCAGTATCAGCGGGAATGTAAAGCTGTTCCATGCAAAGATAAATGCCAGCAGAGCTGCAGCTACCATTCCGGGCTTAATTAAAGGCACAAGTGTTTTAAAGAACACCTCATACCATGTATAACCATCCAATTGTGCTGCCTGCTCTACTTCTACACTAATATCTTCGAAATAGCCTCTTACCACCCAGATTAAAAGGGGCATGGTAATAAGCTGATAAACCCAGATAAGTCCGAAGAAAGTGTCATATAATCCTACCTTCTGGAAGATAAGGAAAATTGGAAGAATAACCATAATTTCAGGTGCAAATTTAAAGGAAAGAATCTGGAAAGCCACATCTTCCTTTTTTCTGAAGTTATACCGCGCTAATGCATAGGCACAAGGAACACCTGCAATTACTGTGATAATTACTGCTCCGCCTGCTACTACCAGGTTCTGGAAAAAGGCTTTGAAGTAATCTGTTCCTATCAGTACTGCCCGGAAGTTCTCCAGGGTAGGCTGGAAAACAAAAACAGTATTGTACATCTGTGCATCTGACTTAAAGGCACAAATAACCATCCACACAAGAGGAAACAAAGCGAACATCGCAAACAGGGTTAACCCTAAGTTTCTTCCTATGGGTTCTAATATTTTTAATATACTTTTATTTTTTGAACTATCTGTCAACTGTAGCTGATTACTCATATGCCCCTCCTTTACTTTCCTGCTGCCTGCTGTGCCAGATATCTCTGTCGTTTTACCAGGAATTGAGCTGTCTTATTGATAAGCAGCCACAGTACCAGAAGGAACGGCAATGCAGATGCCAGTTTCTGATATGTAAATCCACTGATATAACCTGTCAAAGAGATATTCATAAGTGTATCTCCAGGTCCGCCCTTTGTCAGGGCATAGATGATACCAAATTCCTGCAGTGCGGCCATAAGCCTGAATAACAGAGCAATATACATAAATGGTTTCAGCATTGGAAATGTCAGTGTCTTAAACGTAAACCATGAGCTGGCCCCATCTACCGCCGCCGCTTCAAATGGTGATTTTGGCAAGGATTGAATCCCTGCCAAAACCAACAGAATAACAAACGAGGTATTTACCCATGCATCAATCAATATAGCTGTAAACAAAGCCGTACTATGTGATGCTGCCCATGGGAAGTTATAGACTCCAAAGATGTTCAGCACTTTTTCCAAAACTCCAACAGTATTTGATGTCATCAACTGCCAGATTAATACTGCAATTGCCGGCGCAACCATCAGCGGAAAAGTAAAAAGCACTTTCAATATTCGGCTATATCTGGTATCTTTCTTCAGCAGAAGAGCTACACCGGTTCCTAAAAGCATCTCTGCAGCCGTAGCAAAGATACCATATCTCAACGTTACACTGAGAGCATGGTAGAATTCTTTACTGGTAAACATATTGATCCAGTTTTTTAATCCTACAAAGCTCCATTTCGGCAAACGAAACGAGTAGTTCGTAAAGGAAAGAAAGATTGCTGTAACAAATGGAATTAAAATACCGATCAATATAAGCAATCCCGGTGCAATGATATAATATGGGCGCCTGCGGATATGTGCAGGAACTTCATTGTAATTGATTTCTCCACCCTTTTTCTTTGTACTGCCGCCAAACATCTGTCTACCTCCTATAATGGATATCAATACTGAGACAAGTCAATATCTGAAACAGCTTTATCCATTTTCTCTTTTAACTGATCCAGCCCATCCTGAGCAGAATCATACTTACCTGCAACGATGTCCTGAAGTGTAGCTGCCCACTCTGTGGTTGTCTCAAAGAAGTAAGGCTGTGGTGTAAATAAGATTGTTGTGTTCTCAATAGTTGCTTCATATGCTTCGATGTATCCAGGCTGACCTTCCATCATTGTCTTGAATTCTTCTGATTCCCAAACAGATGTACGTGCAGGATCAAGACTGTTTCCTTCAATTGTTGCATATTTTGCAAATTCTTTGCCTGTGAAGTACATGATATAATACCATGCTGCCCCTTTGTTTTTAGATGCGGAGTTCATTGCAACTGACCATGTCCAATAGTTAGAAATCTGAGGATCTCCTTCTTTTGCCACTGGAAGTGGAGCGTAAGCGATATTTCCAGCTTCTTCAGAAGCACCTTCCCAGTTCTGATGTACAGGGTTGTTGTCTGCGTCTAATACCATAGCTGTATTTCCTGTTCCAAGGTCAACGCCACAGTCATACCATGTGTATTTTGACCAGGAAGAACTTCCGCCGCGTTTAATCATATCTACGAAGAACTCTGTCATTTCCACTGCCTCGGGAGAGTTTACTTTGGAAACAAGCTTGTCGCCTTCAATTTCAAAATCTTTTGCGCCAAATGCAGAGAACATACTCATATATGCCGGGTGGATAGTTCCCCAGTCACGTGCACCTCTGACAGCTACTGCATAAGAGTTATCTCCATTCCAATTTTGAAGTTTATCACAAACTGTTAACAGCTCGTCATAAGTCTTTGGTACTTCCAGACCATTATCCTTGAATGCTTTTTGATTGTATGCCATTGTATACACTTCGAATGCAAGAGGAAGTCCCAGCTGCTGCCCTGTACCAACTGGCTCACCTGGTACTCCTGACCATTTCAGTGCATTTACAGCACTCTGTACAAAGTCATCATAGTCATAATCAGGACTAACCATTGATTGATCTTCTAAATATGTACTCAGGTCTTCAACATATCCTGCTGATGAATAGTCCCACAGTTGATATGCACCTGACATAAATAAATCTGGACTTCCTGATCCACTTGCCAGTGATGTGGATACTTTATCAAAATAACTGCTTTCAGGTGTAATAGAATATTCTACATGAATTCCTGTAAGCTCTTCGAATTCTTCCAGCTTATTCACCATTGCCTCAGAAGCCGTATGCTGCACCATCTGAATCTCAATAGTAGTCCCCTCGTATGCTTTCCAGTCAAATTCTCCACTTGCCTCTGAGGATTTCTTTTCTCCAGTACTTGCAGTTTCTTCCGCTTTACCACCGCCGCAGCCTGCCAGCAGACCTACTGCCATTGCTGTCGTCATTGTCAGTGCCAGTATACGCTTCACCAATTTGTTTTTCATATCTTATAACCCTCCTTGACTCCTTCATAATTTTTTCTTCTCTTAATCAATGCATTGATATTGTTTTTATTATAGTCATGTTTTGTACACATCTAAATGGATAATTTATCTAAAATTTATAATTTATTACTATTACCTTAAATTTTATTTGGAAATCCCAATAAATCTTTTGAAAACTGAAAAAATATTACGATTCTGGAAATAGTTAAAAAACTAACAAATACAAGGGGAACTACAAGGGGGACAGTCCCTTTTCAAAAGGGACTGTCCCCCTTGACCTTCTTTTTCTGAATATTCTAAAAATATTAAAAGGCTGAAGTCCTTCCTATAGACTTCAGCCTTGATTTTGCCTTGTTACTGATCTTCTTCTCTTATAATGGGCAGAATAATTTCTGCAATTGTAGCTACATTAGGCTCACTGTCAAATATCAGTTCTGCTTCATCCCCGAAATACAGTTTAATCCGCTCCCGGATGCTCGCCACTCCTATTTTACTGAACCGCGTACTTTTTTCCTGTCCCTTATTTATTTTATCTGTACTGTCTGCATCCATCCCCATTCCGTTATCAATAACACGTATATGCAGTTTTTCATCGAAAATTACGGCTGCAATGTGAACACGGTAATTTCCTCTTTCTTCATTAAAACCATGAATAATTGAGTTTTCCACCAACGGCTGCAGGATGAATCTGGGAACCTGGCACTTTTCCGATTTCTCGTCGATCAGAGTCGTAAACTCAAAAATGTCACTGTACCGGTATTTCTGTATAATAATATAATTACGGACGCTTTCAATCTCATTGCGGAGGGTAGTCTCTCCCTCCACCTTTCCCAGGTTATACTGCAGCAGATTGATGAGAGCCGTACTCATCTCAGCTATGTTATCCACTCCCTGCATCACCGCCAGCCATTTCATAGAGTCCAGGGTATTGTACAAAAAATGAGGATTAATCTGTGCCTGCAGAATCTGATACTCCATCTCTGCTTTTCGCTTCTGGTCCCGCCTTTCTTTGTCAAAAAATTCGTTAATCTGATCTATCATTCTGTTAAAGGTATCTCCCAGCCTTCCAAACTCATCCTTCCGCTTCACGGCTGCATGAGCCGTAAAGTCTCCCTCCATGACCTTTCCGCACACCTGCATCAGTTCTTTAATAGGGCGAGTAAAGGAACGGGTCAGCCATATCGTATATAAAATGGAAATAACTGTGACGACAGCCAAAATAATCTGGAAACCTTTCAGCACCTCCCGGATGCTCTCCGTTGCTGCATCCTTCTGCACAAACCTCACCAGACTCCAGTCTGCCAGATTGATTTTCTCTGATACAATAATCACATCTTTTTTATAAAGCTTTCCTTCAATCTGCGTGCTCTTTTTCAATACCTGGGGATAATCCCGTAAAACATCCGTGTAATCCGCAGGCAGAGGATATTGCAGCAAAATTTCCCCATTACTATCTACAATCACTGCCTTATCCTTTAGCCGGATAGACGAAGCGGTAAATAACTTATGAATACTTTCATAAGACACATCCAGTACAACAATTCCATAGACTTCTTTTGTCTCACTGTCAAACACGGGACGGATATAAGAGGTACTGCTCAAATAGTCATCCTCTTCCGTACTATGAAACCCGGTCCATATTCCTTTGCGCTCTGTACCCTTCACATAATCTTCTAAATATTGCCTGTAAAATTGACGGCTGCCCTGAGTGCTCGTGGAACACCAAAATTCATTAATGCCAAGTAAGTGAACATGATTGATACTGTCATTCATACTCACCATGTCATTGATATATGTATTAATTACTTCATCACTCTGCCCCGTCTTTCCATGCTTCAGTGCATCCTGCACTGCCACATTACTGACAAGGGAATAGCTGTATTCATCAATCATAGAAGTCAGCATATTGAACTGCTCCTTTGTACCGTTGGTAACCTCCAGATGATAATTGATTTCCATCTCTTCCATACGGTTTCCATACAGATTAGAAATAATCACTGAAAATATAAGTAAAATTAAAAAGAACAGTGAAAATATTCCCAAGAAGATACGTGTAGATATGGATTTTTGTCTTCTCATTTCTGCCCTCCATATACTTTTGAATCTTTACTTGTTTATCTCAATCTCCTCACGGGTTACATTCTTGAGCCACTTATAGCTGCGGTACCTAAACCATGTAATTGGTATTTTAATCAGCTCATCACTCATCAGAATCACATAGACAACCGGAATGCTGAATTTCAGCACAAATGCCGCTATAAATCCAAGCAGGATAGAACCTCCCCACATGGTCGCAACGTCCATAATCAATCCGAATCTGGTATCGCCGCCTGACCGGAATGTCCCGACTATCATGGTTGTATTAAAAGCCTGGGCAGCCACAAAGTAGGACATAACAAAAAACATAAAGCGTAAGTTTTGTTTTGCTGCCGCCGTCAGGGACAATGCCGTCGCAGCAACCGGAGATACCACCAAAATCAGCACACCCCCTATAGCTCCCATCACCACACTTAATATGAGGAAGCGGTGTGCATATGCTTTTGCATGTTCCAGCTTCTTTTCTCCTATTGTTTTTCCAAGATAAATTGCAGTTGCACTGGACAGGCCAAAGGCCACCACCGTAGCAAGCTGTCTCGCCACCTGAGCGACAGAATTAGCTGCCACCACTGAGCTCCCCATGTGCCCAAGAATCGCAGTATTGGCCGCTACTCCAAGTCCCCACATAATTTCATTGAGCACAACCGGCATTGCATAGTGGAGAAAATCCTTAACCAGCACCTTTTCTGTTCTTAGAAGATACCGGAAGCGGAATTTGATGTCCTTGTTAAATAACCTGGAATATCCCAGTACCAGCAGCAACTCAAGAATCCTTGCTATCAGTGTGCCGAGCGCGGCACCCTCAATTCCCATTACCGGAAAGCCCAGCAGACCAAAAATAAAAATGGAATTTAATATCACATTACATATCAAGGAAGCCAGATAAACAACTGTCGCTACAATGACCCGCTCCACACTTCGCATAATATATAGATAAACCTGCGTAATTCCCATAATTATGTAAGAAAATGAAACAATTCTGAGATATTTGATGCCTTCTGAGATGACTGCAGGTTCACTGGTAAAAATCTGCATCAACAATCCTGGAATCAGCAGCGCCGCCAACGCAAAAATAGCTGTTACGAGAATTGCTGCCTTTATCCCGAGACCCAGAATTTTCTCAATCGTCTTTTTGTCGCCCTTTCCCCAATACTGAGCCGTCAGCACCGTTGCACCAGATGTCAGCCCAAATAAAAACAGAACCATAACAAACTGTACCTGATTGGCAAGCGCTGCCCCGGACAAGGCTGTCTCATTTACCTTTCCCAGCATAATTACGTCCGCAGCATTCACACCTACGTTAATCAGATTCTGCAATGCCATAGGGATTACAAGCGCAAACACATCACGGTAAAACTTTCCCCAGTCAATATTTAAATTATTTTCTTTATATACCTTACGTTTTTTTAATAACATAACACATCCTGCCTCTCATCTTATCCTCAAAGGCTATCCCTATCCAGATACGTCAAAGGATACAGTCCCCTAAAATATAGCCTTAGAAAAGATGCCCCCTGCTGTGCACAGAGAGCATCTTTTCTTCATTCTATCATATCTTAGTGGACCTGAATAGCCCAATCAGTAAAATTTCTGCTGCAGTTTGGTTCCACAAATTTTCAAAAAGGAATATTATCTAACCTCGTTTCTTTTTTACTGCTACTATAGAAATAAAGACTATTGCCACCGCAAATACCAGTTGTATCCCTATGGCCTGGAGTATCTCTATTCTCACAGCTCCTGTGATATTTCCAAATTCTGAAATCCTGTCATTAGCCTTCTCATACCAATAAACCGGAAGGAACTGGGCAACAGTCTTAACACCTTTACTCATAATATCCAGAGGAACAAATACTCCGCACAGGAAACACATTCCAAGAGAGATTGTATTCACAATACCGTTGAGGGCACTGGTGTTATGAGTTAACAATCCTACCATGTAAGAAATGGACAGGGCAACAAACAGCATGGTCAGAGAATTAAGTAGATAATACATCAGTCCTCCGCTCTCAACGAGAGGTTTTCCGTATAACAGAATGCTTACTGCAATACAGATTCCCAACAGGCCGATACCCAGCACCATCGCTGCCAGCAGCGCTTCCATGTTCTGCCTGCGGCCGGATACAGCACTAGCCTGCATTCTCTTGGGAATGTCACCTTTGTGAAAGGCAGACAATATATTTCCCAGCACATAACATAAGATACTCAGCAATAAATAAGGAATGAATCTGTAATAATAGGCGTATCCGGGAGCTTCGCCTGCATTGCCGTTAGTATCCAGCATTTTAACCTCAGGCCCCTCTTTTTCCATAACAGCCTTCACTGCTTCTGCCACCGTGTATTCTGCCGCATAATAGGTTTTCACGTTGTTGAGGAAACCATTAATCTGCTGATCCACATAAAAACTTGTATAAGATCCAGGGACCTTCGTGACGGAAAGTTTTTCATTTTCCTGTAGACACTTTTCCTCAAAGCCGGAAGGAATTCTTACAATATATTCAATATTTCTGTAAAACAGGTTCTCCTGCAGCTTATCCTTATCCGCCTCCATAGGAATGATTTGATGAAACTTTCCAAGGTATTCCTCCAGCCCTTTCGCCAGCGCCCCTCCATCCTCATCCACAAAACCAATTTTTACGCTCTGTGCCTTATAACCGCCGCTCTCCTGGGTCTTCGTAACAGACTGAATCATGATAGTAATAAGCATAAATATTCCCAGGTACATTATAATCAAAAATCTATTCTGCTTTATAATTTTCATATATGCTTTAAATACTGTCATAGCGTTCCCTCCTGACTGCTAAAAATGAACCCACTGTAAGCCCGGCAGACATTATCGTCAATATAATCAGACTGCGTATGAATCTATTCGGATCATCATATACATTGATACAGTAAAATGCATCTGCTATGAGAGCCGCTGGATTTACGCGGTTCACAATAGGACAGTGCCTTTCTACAATATCCTTCATAGATGAGTTCATCAGACCTGCCAAAAAACTGCACACCATAGAGAACCCTATCAGAATCCCTATTTTGGCTCCCTCACCAAATTTCCCGATACTGCCGATAAAAATTCCCATGGACACTCCAAGCATACTGCCGACCAGGGAAACAAGAAGCATCCTGAGAAGCTCTCCCTGAAATTCCATTTGCAGTACATAACGCAGATAAAGCAGCAATATGATGATGTTTCCGAAATGAAGTCCAAATGAAGTCAGCATTTCTGATAAGACAAGTTTTAGTTTATGAGTAGGTGTGACACACCTTCTTGCAGCCAATGGGGTGAGATTTGCCTGCAAATCCAGTGCGGAACCAAAACCGATAAAACATCCGTACAGACAGGCCATAGCAATCAGTGCGTAAAAAAACTGGGAATTTCCATCCGTCGTTTTTCCTCCTAATGATACTTGCTGTACCCACTCCTTATAATCAGCCATTTCTTCCGAAGCCTCTCCCAGTCTTTCCGGATGGGTAGAGGCGATATTCTCCATAGTCTTTTTCCCACTTGTGTAGCTCTCCAGCAGAGACTGTAAAATGCTCTCCTCCAGACCAATGCCGCCTACTGTCAAAGACGGTTCTTCTCCCGCATAGTAGATACCTGCCACCTTTTTCTTCTCCAAAGCCGCCAGTGCCTTTTTCTCCTCCATAGACTCTGTTTTTATCAGCTTGGATTCATCTGTTTCTATTGATTCTAAAAAGTCCAAAAATGTTTTGTCTCCTCTGCTGTCTGCCTCTTTCACAACAGCCACCTGGACAGTCTCAAAATCAGCTTCTTCAATCTTGCCAAATGCAAAATAGAAAAGGGTACCAAGAATTAATGGAAATACCAGAGGCCAGAACAATATATTGAAGTTATACAGTTTTACTTTAACTTCATATTTCATTAAATGCAGCATGCCATCTCCTCCTAATCCCTTAGTTCTTTCCCGGTAATTTCCAGGAAAACATCATTTAAAGTAGGAAGCTCTGAAAAGACTCTTCCAAAAGAAATTCCCTCCTCCTGCAGGTGATTCAGTATCCGTATCAGGTTATGTTTCCCACCTGTACATCTGACTGTCAGGACCTGTTCCTCATATTTTACATCAAATACATGAGGCAGCAGACGGATGTTCTTCAACTGCTCTATATCCAGTACAGCCGCTTCAATTGTTACTGTCTCACCTGTTTTAATCATACTTTTCAGCTCTTCCTTTGTACCTACTGCAATACTTCTTCCATGATCCATAATAGCAATTCTGGTACAAATCTGCTCCACTTCCTCCATATAGTGGGAAGTGTAGATGATAGTAGAGCCCTCCCGGTTCAGCTTCTGAATCCCTTCCAAAATCCGGTTTCTGCTCTGGGGGTCTACTGCAACCGTTGGCTCATCCAGAATAATCAGCCGGGGCTTATGTGCGATCCCACATGCAATATTCAGACGGCGGAGCAGCCCTCCTGACAATTTCTTAGGCCGCATCTTCATATACTCTTCCAGCCCTACAAACTGAATTGCCTCCTCTACCAGCTTCCTTCTTTCCTTTTTATCTTTCACATACAAGCCGCAAAAATAATCTATATTTTCATAAACTGTCAATTCGTCAAATACTGCCACATTTTGAAGGACAATCCCTATCTGCTTTTTAATATCATAATTATCAGGGCTCATCTCCTCACCAAATATCTTTATAATTCCTTTATCGTACTTCAGCAGTGCCAGCATACAGTTGATGGCAGTTGTTTTGCCGGAGCCATTTGGACCAAGCAGGCCGAATATTTCTCCTTCCTCAATCTCCAGATTCAGATGATCCAGTGCTATAAGGCTGCCGTACCGCTTCACCAGATTTTCTATTTTAATCATTATCATTCCTCCTATTATACGTTGATAGAATTGTGCCCGGTTGCCACAGTTACAGTATAACGTCTTTATCTGCCAGAGCGTAGTGTCGTCTGTCACAATATCTATATGACAAATGTCATATGTTGGAACAAAGAGTTTGGTACGCAAACTCTCGCGCCTGTGGCGGGTTGCGATAGCAGCTTCCTTGCCACCCCAGTGCAAGCTCCCAGAGGGTTTTTATATAATAGGAAACAAAGTTTCCTATTATATAAAAAAGCA
Source organism: Faecalicatena contorta (assembly GCF_003149105.1). Lineage (GTDB taxonomy): Bacteria > Bacillota > Clostridia > Lachnospirales > Lachnospiraceae > Muricomes > Muricomes contortus_C. Next base: position 264,196 of record NZ_QGDS01000003.1, read on the forward strand.
CCGGACAGCATATCCGGTGCCTTTTGCAAAGTTTTTTATTTTTGGTTACTTTTGTTTTCCTTTTTTCTCCTAATAATATATACTGCTCCGCAAATCAAAAGTATTATGATAATTCCTGCAATTACAGCCGTAACGATTCTGTTTCCGGACTCCAGGTTTTTATTTATCAGAGGCGTTTCTTCATCCTCTATTTTTGTAAGCTCATCTGCTGTGTCAGAAAGAGGTATGCCCTCATCGTCCACAGTAACCAACTGCCCGGTTGTTTCATTCGTCAGTGTAGCACCTGGAGCCGTCTCTGCAGATACAGTCGTTCCTCCCAGCACAGTTCCATCAGCAGTTCCTCCGGTCACTCCACCAGCCGCTCCTCCCTCAGACGCCGCCAGGGTCACTGTCTGAACCTGCTCCGTAGTCGTAACCACTTCCCGGGTTACCACTGTATCTGCATTCTGAATATCATTCACATCACGGTAATAAACAGTCACCGTTCTCTGTGCTGATGTAAAATCATGTGTCAGGTTATCCTGTCCCGGAAGTTTTACATATTCATTACCTTCTGAATCAGTGTAATTGTCCTCCGCTTTAATCACAGCTACGGGGTCCTCTATCTTCACTTCCTTCTGTGTCCTGTAAAATACAGTATTGTCTGTGATACTTTTATACTGCACATTCAGAGCATAGGAAGAAATACTGTTTCCTCCTTCTTCATCATAATATATAACCTGGGTTCTCGGCTCTTCTCCATAGCTGTATGTATATTCTCTCGCCATCCGAGAATTCAGTACGTAATTTTTTCCATCTGCCGTAATTTGTGGGGCAGCTTCATAGGTTACATTTTTATTGATTGTAACCTGTTTTGAGATCGTATCCAGTACTTTTCCGCCGGACACATCTGTGAGTAGTATAATCCAGTTATAAGGTGCATCTTCTGCCTGTTTCTTATAGTATACAGTGTAAGATACATTCTCGTAATCCGCTGCCGCCCTGTGCGTTATTTCTGCCGGACCGCTGAGAGAATAATATACTTTTACAGAGTCTTCCAGAATAGAACGCTCCGCATTAGGCCGATATGTGACGGTCTCATTATCTGCAATATTTTCTGCCGATACCGTAAAATAATCTTCGCCCAGAGCTTTTTCTGTACCTTCCTCACGGAATAGTACTTTTACAGAATAAGGATCCCTGTTTTCCGCTGCAAGTTCCCGGTATGTGTAACTGTAATCAAACCTGCTGCTGAAATAATTAACCGTTACCGATGAAATCGTATCTCTGATCTGATATTTTCTTCCATCTTTTTCCAGCTGCTGCGGAATGGCAACGGTAACATCCCCGTCTTTGTACTTCACTGTTTCAGTCAGTGTCTGGATTTCGTTTCCACGGTCATCATTCAGATGAACGGTAAGAGTCCGGTCCTGGGGGTTATAGGTTGTATAGTTAAATGTATAACTTCCTGTCATGTTATCGTAGGAAATAATCTGCGTCTGTGCATTTGCCCCGCCTGTCAGCTCATATTCCAGTCCGCTATTTGCATACAGCAGCGGCGCCTTATGGACCGTAGAGTTATCTGCTTTATTGATATTTCCTTCCGCAGCTGTTATTGTTCTGCCGTCCAGATTATAAATTACATGATACCGGTATGCAAATACCGTACGCGCTGATGAAATAAAGGACTTTTCCGAACTATACATCACTACATTATAATCCGTATCTGCGTCGTTTACCGTCAGTATGTTTCCGGCAGCAGAGTAGTCTACTCCATTCACTTCCTGCCCGTTTACCAAAAATTTAAAAGCCACTTCACCGTCTGCCGAATATTCAAACTGCTGAATTCCCGGTGCATCCGCCGTTATACCCGAAATTCTACCTGATGTTGCCCCGGTACCCTGTACATCATCACTTTCTATGGAACCGGCATTATCATATAAAGAAGAATCTTCGTAGCTTTGAATAATGTAATTACTGCCCTGGCTTCCGTCATCTACGATATAGCCATCTTCATCCATCCAATACCCGCCGTCCGGCGCATTAGAATCTTCAATCCATATATCAGCAGCTTTGGCAGTTACTGGCAATGACGCAAACTGACCAGCCAGTATAGATATAGCTGCCAAAAATACTAAAATCTTTTTTTTCATTGAATCCTCCTTCTACAGAAATTATACCTCTTCTATTCCTTTTCTTTACATTTTATACAATACAGTAAAAAAGTCACAGGCTAGTCATACAGGCCAATCTTTTTTATGATTGGCCCGTATTTTTATGATTTTTTATTCTTTTTCTTTCTGTAGAGCAGAAATCCAACTGTCCCTCCGGATATGGCAAGCAGCACAATAAATCCTGTGACAGTGTCATTATCTCCGGTTTTCGTCTGTCCGGCTTTTCTGTTTGTATTTGTGACAGTTTTAGTAATAACCCGTTCTTTTGTATCCGTTATAACCCGTACTTTTGGTTTATAAATTCCTGCATCCCAGGACAAGTCTGTTACACCTGCCTCAAGATAAAAGGTTTTCGTGTAAAACCACCGGTTTTCTCCCCGGATCATTGTATCTGAATCCTTTTCCAAATCTGCCGTCTGGCCATATTTTGTAATGGTATAGCCATTCGGCACCTGGAATCTTACCCTGTAATATCCTTCCGGCAAGCTGTCAAACAGATACTTTCCGTATTCATCCGTTACCATTTCCCCTTCTGCTGCCCACGCATCCTCATTTTCCAGATCACCTGCCGCATTGTACTCCAGAGCTACCGGAATGCCTGCAGCCGGCATCTTTCTTTCCTCTTGTATTCCGCTGTAGTCATCATCGTACCATACATAATCTCCTACTGCCGACATCAAGCGTACAATTCCCGCATCCCAGGTCAAATCCGTTTCCCCATATCCGGGTTTCAGCATTCTGGTTACATAACCGCCTGTAATCGGATATTCTGGAGTACCCTGAAGAATACCGTACTGATAACTGTCAATTGCATCCGAATTCAACGCGTCACTGACACCGAACTGCTGGCAGGTTGTTACCTTCGTTTTTGGGTCAAGTGCAAATACTACACGGTACTGCGTCGATATTTTATCACTGCTCTTTACATTTGTAAATAAATATCTCCCATATTTATCAGTAGCCGTTTGTGCATAGAACTTCCATGTTCCGTCCTGGCCTTCTCTTGACTGGAGTACAACTTTAACACCTCCAACCGGAGCTTCCCCATCATCCTGCTGTCCATTTCTGTTTTCATCTTCCCATACATAGTCTCCAATCGTGCTGTACTTTCTTGCACCTGCATCCCATGTGGTATCTACAGTATCCTTCTTAAGCGTTACTTCTGCATAACCGGCTTTCCTGTTACTGAGGCCAATGCTATCCCAGTCCCAGTAACTGCTGTCGTATAAGGCATCCGAATCTACCGTATCATCTTCGCCTGCATTACTGTCCACTCCGGTATATCCGTCCGGATAATCAAACCGTATAAGATATGCCTGCCGGTCTCCGGAGAATACAAGATGATCAAAATAATATTTGCCATCCGCACCCGTAGTTGCAGTGCCTATCTCTTTTCCGATATCGTTTCCATCCTTTTCGAATAAGGTTACCACAGTTCCCTCCAAAGGAATATTCAGAGTATGGATATCATTGTAATCCTGATCGTCAAAACAAAATCCTCCGACTGCGCTGTATACGACAAGTCCGGCATCCCAGCGTAAATCCCGGTTTATTTCTACACCATCATTTCCAGCCGCCTCATCCAGTGCTTCCCTGGTTAAAGTAATGACATCCGTCCTTCTGATTCTTCCATCTGCATCTACCGGATATTTCGCATCTGACTGTGTATTATCGATCTGGCTTCCAGCTTTTGTAAAGTCATATTGATAGGTATAGCCATCCCCTGTTTTCCTCAGGTTGCTAATATCAAATTCTATCACATATTTCCCTTGTATCAGATTTTCAAAGAGATATTTTCCATCTCCATCTGTGGTTGTTCTTGCATAATAATTATCTGCAACTTCTCCCCCGGCATTTACCCTGTATAAAAATACGTTTACCCCTTTGACGCCGGGCTCGTCAGCGCCCTGAATACCGTCATTATTTTTATCAAGCCATACATAATCTCCAAGAGCATATGGACTTACAAGGCCTGCATCAATGGTCATATCCTGCTGGCCGGTTAAGGTACCCCCGGCGCCTTCTTTTACGGAAAGAGTAAAGTATTCCGTGTAACCATTCTGGTCAATATTGGAATCTCTGGCAGGATCCGTTCCCTGGTAGCGGTCTGTTGCTGTATACCCTGTGATATCAAAGTGAACGCGGTATTCATAATATTCACTGCCTACATAATCATCCGGTTCCTCTGAACCGGCAGAAACTCCCGCCTTCAGATATTTGCACGCAAGCCCGTCGAACCGGTAGCTGCCGTTCTGATCTGTAACCGTTTCATCCACAGCCTCTTCCATGTAAGCTGTACTTCCATTGAACTTAAAATAAGTCTTCTTATACAATGTCACTTTAATTCCCTGTGCCGGCTCATCACCATCCTCTTTTGTCCCCTGTATTCCGTCATTGTCATGGTCAAACCACACGTAATCGCCAACGCTGCCGGTGGGAAGCGCTAATACAGCAGTTACCTTCTCCGGCTCCATGCGGTCACTGAGCTCAATTGTCTCATTATTCTCGGTTCCGGCTCTGGTCACTGAAGCCATGGCAGAATTCGCAATTACTTTCTCATAATAATCATCAATCTTATCTGCCGTATATCCAGGTGCCTTTACCTGAAACACAATCTCATAAGAATGATACGGCTCCAGATTCGCTCCCCCGAAATCCACTTCAAATCCCAGTGCGGTGGCGTCACTGCTTATTCCGTTTTGCCATCCGTTTTTCGTAAAACCTGCTGTCCGGTTATACATCATACCCAGGATTCCATTTTCTTCCGACTCACTATCCTTGCGCACAGTCCAGTTATGGTTCGTTGAGTATACAGTGAGTTTATTGTCATTGTTTTCCATCCCCTCCGCCGTTACAGCTTCAAACCCTGCACCAGTGGGAATGGTTGTGCCGCGGTTTGTATAGACGCCGCCTGCCTTCATGACATAGGAATCGCCATTGAATGGCAGTATATCTACCACTCTTGTCTTTGCAATTGCTTCTGTGGAATTGTTCAGCAGTACCAGCTTATAATAATAGGTTTCATTCGGGTTAAGCTGTGCCAGTTCCCCCGGCCCCTTCCACTCAATATTTCCATCCTGATTCTTTGTACCAATATATTTTACCAACTGCACTACTTTGGAATCGCTTACCTCAGCTACTGCTGTATCATTCATATACTGAAGTCTGTCAGACAATGCAGTATCTATTATATTATTATCATGCAGTTCCTGGCTTGAAGCCTGTTTGTACGGAATAAAACTCAGTCCAAGCGGATTCTCTAAAGAAACGGCTGCTTTTTCTGTACTGCTCAGATATGCCGGGCATACCAGATTTGTTACTCCGTTATCGCTCTTAGCTTCATAAGTAATAACACCGGTATAATTCATGATAATCTTGTCTCCCGGTTCCAACACAACACTGTCATCAAACTGGAAGATATATTGGGTACTCTTTAATGTATCTGATTCAGCATACTGGTCATTCCCCTGGGCTGCCAATGGTGCACTTGTTTCTTTCTTTACAGCCTTGTAGCTGGAGGCAGGAATGACTGTCGTTGTACCGTCCGCCCGCCGGAGGGTAATCTGGAATCCATTCACATATCCATTGTCATTCAGGCTGCTTTTGAGTACTGTCATTGCCGGCATTCTCATAGAGATTACAGGACCTGTCAGGTTTTCATTTTTACCATCTGCCACGTGATTTTCCGCTACAATCTGATACTGGATATTATCACCGGAGTAGTAAGTACTTTTTTTATTTAATATTTGATTGGTAATGCTTACTTCCGGCAGGCTTTCTTTGTACAGCGGGAATGTAATATATACCGGATTAGATTTCAGGACAGCAGAATCCCCGGCACTTTGACCTGATTCGTCTGCCTTTTTGGACGTCCACTCTAAGTCTGCCTTATTAACAATTCTTCTTACCTCACTGTCTTCAATTGCAGACCATCCGCTGCGGTCCAGGAACGTCACATTCAGCACCAGACCTTCACTGGTAAATCCCGGACCTACATTGCCGTATTCCACTTTAACACCGACAACCTTCTCTCCCTCTGCCAACACCTGTGAAGAAGAAAAAATAACACTTTGCTCATTGGATACATCCAGGATTTGTTTATACTGATACCATGTATTATTTGCCTTATCCTGCATTGTTTTTTGAATATATACCACCGCAGTTACTTTTTCTGTATCCTGGCTATTCTTAGTAGGAAGTAATGTAACCGAATTAATCCTGTAATCCTTTTCTGTAGCTGTAATCGCCTCGTATTTTCCCTGCTCTCCACTTTTCTTTTCCATAACAATGTCATGATCCGTTACTGTGAATTTTGAGGCACCAATGTCATTCGTCCCATCGGCATAGCCATTTACAAGAAATTCTGCTGTATAGTCACTTTCCAGCAGGCTCTTTTCTGATACAGCATCCCCGGCCCACACGGAGGTTCCTGCCTTTCTTACCTGCTTTTTAACCCCAGAAGTAAAACCGCTGACCGTATCTAATTTACGGTTCAGGAAGGTCACTACGTTTTTATTCTCTTCTTTTCCTTTTTCCGGTTTATGGAGAGGATAAACGGTTACTATTTGTTCCAGTTCAGACAATGTACTGTCCAGGGTATAACCTGAGGGAGCCTTTGTCTCCACCACTTTATACTTGGTCCCGGCGTCATCTGCCGGCAGAAGACTGGAATAACTGCCTGTTTCTGCCACAGTCACTGTATCCACTGGCTGATTCTCCCATCCTCCGTCTTTGCTTTGGGCATAGATTTCAAAGACAGCTCCAGACAGAGGGGTATTGCCGTTTTCATCTTCTTTTATAATGAGAAGCTTTCCTTTGTCTGCATGATTGATAACTGTAACCATTTCCGTCAAATCCGCCTTCAGTAACTGTCCTGACTTTACCGTTACTTTAGATGGCGTCTCATTCATTCCATATCCCTTCTGATCCAGCATCTTGTCTGAAGACTCTGTGGAAACTTCTTTTACCCAGTAATCACCTGGAAGTAAGTTTTCCCACAATATAGTACCTTCATTTCCTGTATACTTCAGGGAATTATCTACTTTATTCTGGCACTGTTCATCTGTATACAGTTCGAATGCCGCTCCTGCCAGCTTTTCATTCTCATTCTGGTCTCCTTGTTTTGTCAGCCGGATGCTCCCCAGAGGACTATTGTAAACTGCGGGATTATCGAGCCCGCCTTCTGCCTGGTTTACTCCTACGGTCTGCCCCGCATATATGGTAAATTCAATGGGGGTGCTGTCCAGAGCAAATTCAACAGAATAGCTGTGATTATCTTGTTCATATGTATGTATAGGCGCAACTGTCTCAATCAGCCGGTATTCTCCCGGTTCCATTGGATTGGACGTATATTTTCCATCTGCAACCTTGATGTTTTCGCCTCCTACACTTTTCCAGTCTCCGGCAATCTTCTGCTCCAGTTTGAATTCTGCTGCCCTGCTGTTTCCAATCAAGGTCAGTCCCTGTTGTTCTGGTGACCCGTCATACTTTTCTATGCTGAATCTTCCTTTGTTCGGAACATTCATGATGGGGGTATTCACATAGGTTTCTTCCGTTTCATTGTTCTTTACTTCTGCCCAGAAGGAATCTGTTGTCTTTGCATAACCGGCTGGTGCTTTTGTCTCCACGATTTCATACCAGCCTGCCGCCAGTCCTTTTGTAACAGCATATCCTGTCCCGCCGGTCACAATCGTATCTGCAGCCTCTGCATCCGAACTGTGCTCTATATTTTTGCCTGACACTGGATAAATTTTGAATTCCGCGCCAGCCAGAGGAATCTGTGTTTGACTCTGTTCGTCAATATTCTGCCAGTTCCCTTTCTTTAATAACTGTATCTTTCCAAGCTGGTCATTTCCTATCTCTACCGGATATATTGGGTTTCCTGTCTGTTCAAAATCGGAATATTTAATCAGAACCTCAAATACCTGTTCATTCAGGTCATATCCAGACGGAGCTGCGATTTCCTTCACATAATAAGTTCTTTCTCCGCTGTCCGCATCCACTGTCAGATTTTCAAAACGTACAATACCTTCCTCATTGGACAAGGCACTTTCCAGCAGATCGCTTCCACTGCATGCAGGAGAATTGTACAGGCCAATCTCAGCACCCTTCAGGACCGAACTGGTTTTCGTATCTTTCTTTGTTACCTCAATTGCAAACAGTTTTTGATCCGTCAGAGGAGTCTCCGTCTCATCTGTTATTTTGTTGCTTTCCACTGTATAAGGACCGTATACTTTTGTATCCCGAATATAACCATCCGGTTCTTTTGCCTCTTTTAAGTAATACTCTCCTTTTCCAAGAAGCCCCGATATGCCTATACCTGTTCCAGAATCTGTTGTAATAGACGCAAGCCCTCCATTTATGTCTTTTGCCTGATTCGTACACTCTTGATCTGCATATATATTATAAGTTGCACGCAGCACCTTTCCTGTATTATTAGCATCTACTTTTTTAATCTGCAGCTTGCCGTGTGTTGTGTAATTTACAATAGGGCTTTCAAAATAGATACTGTTTTTCTTACCGCTTTCTATCGTAATTTCCCGAATTTCGGAATCAAGAGTATAATTGCTGTTTTGGCCCAGCGAATCTTCTTTCAGCCAATAGCTTCCTGCATCCAGATTGTTCCATACCGCCACGCCTTTCTGGCCGTCCATATCCGCTGTTGTCTTTGAAGCCACAAAGTTATCTGTATTTTTACAATCTGCTTCGGCATTTTCCGAAACCTTCCTGTACAGAGTAAATTTTACGCCATTAAGTCCTACTATATCAGACAAACTTCCTTCGCTGCCAAAAGCACCCTGTTTTTTGATTGACAGACTTCCCTGGCGCTGATTCTGGATTACCATGGGCTGGTTTATATCTGCCTCCGTTGAAGGGGTTCCTGTTGTAGTCCCGGCTTCCCCTGTAAATATACCGCCAGGCACCGTACAGCCGGTAATCTTTCCGCCTTCAATCTGAAATTGCAGAGGATTATCTTTTGTGTAGGCCATAGTGAGACCCGTTGCATTTGTCTCATATACTCTGTATATTCCTGCATCCAGGAAGCCGGACTCGTATTGAGCACCGTTTGTGTTCACTGTAAAGGTATTCATCTTCTCCCAATTTCCAACTGTTAATTTTTCTAATTGGAATTCAACTGAAACAACACCTCCCGATAACGGTACGGTAATCTTTTTAACAATGAACTTTCCTTTCGACGGTGGATTATAAAAACCTTTACCATCCTCCATTCCTGCATATTCCGTATTCGTATTGTCTCTGGTAACTGTCACAATTCTGTAATTTTGCGACGAATCCGGATTTTTGTCCACGATCCCATTTACCGGCACACTGTCCTCGAAAATAATATATTGACCTGCCGGAAGAAGAATCGATGTATAGTATCCTTGTGAGTCTGTCGTGCCCTCTGCGACAACTTCACTGTCTCCATATTGTTCCATATCCTTGATTATTCCTGTTTGGTCCATCTTAGGTTTATAGACCTTAAAACTTACCCCCTCCACAGCATAAAGCGTGGTATTTAGCCTGGTATATTTCACCACTTTAAATTTTCCCAGTTTGTAATTCTGGAAATTGAGATCCTGGGTAAATCCTGTACCATCCTCTTTAATGGTAACCTTTTTCACATCGCCGGATATTTCAAATTGTGAGGGAGCCAGCAATTCAATTACATAATAATCCTCCCCCGGAGTCAGACCGTTAAAGAAGAATTTTCCTTCCTCGTCAGAAACGGCTGTCTGTAATATCCCCTTTTCTGCCAGAAATTCCTGATCCTGTATGTTGTCTTTGTACTGCTCCAATCTGGCCTTTTGTTCCTTAGTTATAGATTCGGGATTTGCATTATATATGGATATATTATTGTTTTGGATATAAGACACCATATTCTGGGCGTCCTCTTCCTTCTCAAAAACGCCAAATACAGCACTTTTCTGTGGAGCTCCTTCTTGATTTACTTTTGTTCCTTCTCCGTGCATGGTATAGTTGAGGACTGTAACCTGAGTTTCCTTTCCTGTTTCAACCTCAATTGGCCCTGTCCATTGATCATACCAGTACCATGGGCCATTTTTAACTTTATCTGTGCTGGTTTCCTTCAGATAATAAGTTCCAGGCTCAATGTCCACGGTTACAGCACTTCCGGTACCAGAGGTTCCGCTTTCCATGATCTTCCCTCCAGCGTCTGAGGAATTGGAAATATTCACTTTTCTCAATTTTACTGTTATTTCACCGTCTTTTGTTTCAATTTGGGTATCAGTTCCATTTACCGCATCCACAATATATGTTTCAAACTGTGCTCCATCCAGAAGAACCCCCGTCTCTGTAAACGCTCTTTTAAACAGACGCAGTTTCCCTTTATCAGTAGTATTATCAACCGTTACCGTGTCGGAAACGGCATCCGAGACTTTTCCTGAAACTACAGTGCATACATTGTTCCACACATAAACACCGGCTCCATTTGTCTGTATGTTATCTACATAACTGCCCTGTGAAGGATCCATGGTATAATTCTCAGGGGTTTTATACTCTACAATCCAATACTCGCCGGCATCCATCCATCCTGACATGCCGCTGGGATTACTGGTCAGGTCTACTTTTGCATTAGAATCTGCCAGTGCTTCGGCAAAATTATCCGCTGTCACATCCTGTGCAATCGTACCAGTCTTTTTAATAAGTACAAAAGCGGATCCCTTTAAATCATAATAAACTTTATTATCTCCCTCCGAATCCTTGATTTGAAAGGCAGCCTGCTTTTTCAGGTTTATCTTTCCTTTTTTGTTATTAAGGAGTGCATTTACATTGGTTTTCTCTGTTGTCTTTCCTTTTTCTATCTGAATCTCAATTGGTTCAGTCCACAACGTATATTCCGAATCCACTGTCTCCTCTTTCAGATAATAGGTACCCGGAGAAATCCATCCGCTCTGTGCTATTGTATTTGCTTCTGTAAGGTTCAGTACAATCTCTTTGCCGGAAACATCCAAAGCAGCACTGGTACATGTTTGGTCTGTGTAAAGCTTAAAAGAGGCCTCAATATTCTTTTGATTGGTTCCGTCCGCATACTGTCCAATCTTTTCGATTTTCAATCTGCCGTTCACCGGTTCATTCTTTACGAATATAATATTTTGCCCATATCCCTGGCCAGTCTGATTATCGCCTGCATGCACAGTGATTTTCTGCCGGTAATTCAGGGGAGCATAGCCTCCCGCTTCTTCTGATGGAAGCCCTGTTTCAGCAAGTATATATTCCCCCGGCACCAGATTGTCAAACACTGCCTGCGCTTCTGTACCGTCTCCCTGAATTTGAGTAGCCGCAGTTCCTACCAGGGCGCCAATTCCATTCTCTGCCTGAGCATCATAATGATAGAGTGTGAACTCCACACCCGCCATCGGTACCCCTTCACCGTTCTCTGCATCCATAGTTGTGGTTTTACTCACCAGAAGCTTCCCTTTTCTGTCATTTTGGTAAGACACTTCCGTTACTTTAATGGAATCTGTGCCTTCCTTTGTGCGGATCGGTCCCTGCATTGTTCCATCCAGTACATAAGAGCTATCTGTTTCAAGTTCCTTCACATAGTACTCAGTATCAGGCAGAAGTCCGCTGAACGTACAAATACCATTCTGTCCGGTAACTTGTGTAATATGTTTGAATTCTGCATCAAGAACCGGATCATATCCACTGGAGGTATTCTTGGTATATAAACCATATTTTACGCCTTTAATGGACTGATCTGACTTGGAATCTGTTTTGGTAATCTGTATATTTGCCAATGCCAGATTTGTCTTCTCTACCGTTTCCTGCCGGCCTTTATTTACGATTACTTTTTCCCCTGCAAGTGCCAGTAAAGCATAACCATCCGGTGCTTTTGTTTCCTTGACCCAGTATGCTTTACCACTGTCTGAATCTACAGGAAGCAATTTAGATACTGCAATGCCGTCCTCACCTGTTGTAACTGTTTCAATCAGCCGGGTGCAGGCTTCATCTTCATATATTCCAAATTCTGCCCCCGAAAGATATTTATTGCTGTCTGCGGCATCTGTCTTTACAATCTTTATCTGTCCATAATATGCATAGTTAATTACCAACAGCTGGGAAGGACTGTCTCCCGTCAAAGGCAGTGTAAAACTAACAGAACCTTCTATCGGTGTATAGCCGCCAGGGACTTCTATTTCTTTATAGGTATATGTTCCGGGTGCCAGTTCCAGTGTTTCGCTGATTGCTTTACCTCCCTGGTCCAGCCTGGTTGTCAGCGTGCCTTTTAGATTTCCCTGGGCGTCATAAATCTCAAATTTTGCTCCCGGAAGTTCCTCTGTATATGCGGTATTTCCGTCACTGGCTGTTACAACACCCTGTTTATGGATTGTAAATGGAATCATGGGATCATTTTCAATTTTGTATGTACCATCGGGAGTTACAGTATTTGCCTCCACCTCAACTTTTGTATATATTTTCTGAGGATTGACTGCATAACCACCCGGTGCCTTAATTTCTTTCAAAATATAAAAGCCTGCATCCAGAGGCCCTGATACTGCTGTTCCATCAGGTCCTGTTACAAGTGTGGCTGTTGATTTGTCACCTTCTTTTATATCATCGCTTTCATTTTCATAGGGTCCGTATACTTCAAATTCAGCACCACTCAGTGTGATGGCAGCATCCTTTGAACTTACTTTCTGGATTTTAAGGATACCTTTTTTTGAAATATTTAAATAGCCTGCTGTATTTTCCCCCTGAAACAAAATTGTATCCAGCCCCTCTGGAACAGTCACCTGATTTCCTGTCACTGTGATGCCATTGATGATCTTTGAAGAAACGATATACTGGTCATCTTCTACGCTTTTTTCCGCCAGGCTGTAGGTTCCCGCCGGTATTGCATAAAAACGTACCAGACCATCCCCGGCAGATACTGCTTCATATTTTTTACCATCATTTTCATTGGTCAGTATAAACGCCGCACCTGCAATTTTATCAATATTGCCTTCCGCATTTTGACCAAATTTATAGAATTCCACTATCCCCAGTTCATCTGTAGTGTCTGTAATCTGTAATATACCTGCATCTGTAACCTTTGCAGAATCAGAAGTTTCAACTATGACTGCAGGTCCCAGCTCAATTTTCAGCGGATTAGGCGCCATCTCTTTAAAACCTGACGGCACAGAAGTCTCTTTCAAATAGTAAGTGCCTTTACGGAGATCGGAAAATGTAACCCTCCCCGTTGACTCATCTGTGCTCTGTTCTTCTCCCGCTGTCCAAGTTCCCGTAATATCACTTGCCAGCATCTTACAGTCTTCATCTTTATATAAAGCAAACTTTGCCGTTCCTCCTGCTTCAGAAATATTAAATTCACAATCTCCGATTTTTCCCAGTTTCTCTACCGTAAGGCCGTAGGAAGTACCTACAGGTTCCTTCTCTCCCAGAACCAAATCTGCATGGTCTTCCACCGTCTTTGCATCCTTCCCCAGAAGCTTATACTCCAGTTTTGCCTGATTCTGAAGAACATACTCTTTGAGCTGTTCATCTGAAGACGTGATATAGGGGTTTTTGGGATACTTCAGAGTTATAGTATATGTTGTGGTAATAGGTTTGTCCTCCCCTATATTCTGGGCACCGGACGAAGACTTTTCATAATCTTCAAACGTAATGCTTTTGACACTTCCGTCCGTATAGCTCTCTGTAGTATACGAAATCTGTTTTTGTTCTGAGCCCATGGTGACCGAAACAATTTCAGCCCCTCCATTTTCCGGATAACCTATAAGCCTGCCATCACTCTTCGTTCCATCCGTAATAGAAGGAAGGCTGTCCGTAATAGAAAAACTTTCTATCTGCAGCCGTCCATAGCGGTTGGAATCCGCATCTGTTCCAGACTGCTGATTGACTGCTCTGATTGTATACGGTATCAAATAATATTCTGCTTCTTCCTGTACCTCTCCCACATCCTTTGTCATATTCCATCCATCATCGGCACGGATTGTGACTTCCGGCTTTTTGTTTTCGGGAACGCTTCCTGTTACTTTATAACCGTCTGCAATAGCAGTCAGTTCGGGAGTTAATTTAATTTTAGTATCATTTGCAATTTCAAAATTATCTGTAGTCAGATTGATACTGATATCCTTTGCCGTACCTACAGGCATGGGATTTACCAGATTGATAAGTAACATCGTTTTTCCCTCGTCCAGAGGCAAAAGACTGCTGCTGTCTATGTCCACGCCTGTTACTGATAAAGCGCCTGTTTCTGTGGTCTTTACATGCACATGAGCAGGAAGCTCAACTGTAATCTGGGCACTTGTATAGCTTTTTCCCTGCTCCTCCAGCGGGGGAACATTATAATGTATGTAATAAGTAAATCCAAGACCGGATAAAACCGGAGATGAGGTACTTACGCTGGCTGACATGTCAAATAACTTCTCCTCCTCTGCACCGTCTGTCAGTCCGTCTGCCTCTGCCACCACTGCATCACCGGCCGGCATAACACCGGCTCCATTACTGTCTGCAGTGCCGGCATCCTGCGCATTCTCCCCATTTTGTTTCATATCCATTTTGCTGTTGTCCAAAGCCCCAGCAGCTCCCGAATCCGAAGGTTCCTCCACATACAATTCCTGTGTATCTGTCTGCGAAGCTTCGCCTTCCCGGGTATCCGTTGTTCCCAGTCCGGAATCATCCATTGCATACATATTTCCTGTATTCGTCGTTACTACAATCAACATAGCAAGAATAAGTGCTATACCTCTTTTTATTTTTTTTCTCACTTTTGTCTCCCCTTTCTCAAAATAATACGAGAGTATACCTTTCCCTATTGATTTCATCATCAAGAAACACAGGGTACTTATATCCCTGCATGCTTCATGCTTTTACTCACAAGTAATAATCTCATCTATGCTGTATTTTAGCCGCATCCGTATTTTTTTCTCACCCCTGTAAAATCTATGCTTAATCCGCTCCGTTACCATCACGGCATCTTCATACTGGCATGCCCGGAGCATAATGAGAAACTGGCTGCTGCTGTATCTGCATACAATGTCATTGGAACGCAGAGCTCTTTTAAGAACCTTCTGCAAAACCTCCATCTCTTTCCTGAACAGCCTGGTGTAAGCTTCACTTCCTTTTTCCATCGATACTGCCGGATATAAAGTAAGCAGCACCAGATATACGGAAATCCCAAGTCTTGCACTGCTTCTTGATTCCAGAAGATATATCTTCCTGAAAACTCCATATTCGCAGAAAAAGGTGCCTGTCTGGCGATTGTGCTCCTGCATTTCTTCCTGTATAACATTAATATCACACTCCTGCTTATGCAGGACCCTCAGCAGTTCTTCGTACAATTCCTGCAGCTCCCGTGACGGATGTACTCCAAGGCTTTCATATAAGAACCGGACTGTCTTCTGATAATGGGTAAGAGCCAGCTTATGTTTATTCTGTGCAGTCATGGCCCGTATGAGATGACAATGAATCTCTTCATCCAGGGAATCCCGCATAACGGCATCCTGACACACCTGTTCCGCAAGACTATACTGCTTTTCCTCCTCCAGAAGCTTTGTCAGATTCTTTACCGCAGACAGATACATAGAATGATAATATGTAGAAAGAGAAGTTACCCAGTATTCTTCTGAAATCTCCGGGAGAAAGGTGCCTTTATATAGGCCTACAGCCTTCATACCGGCTTCTGTCTTCTCTTCCCGGCTTACAGCATTTCCAGTTTTTTTACAGTAATTATCAAATAATTCTGCATCTACTACCACTGGTATTTCCGGGTTCCACTGGTAATTGCCTCTTCCTGTCAGAATATATTCTCTATCTCCCAGTGCCTTCTTCAAACTGCTTCGCAGCCTGTACATAAGATTCTTCAATGCACCTGCCGGATTATCACTTGCGTCATCTGCCCATAGCACCTCACTAAGTTCGTGTATCCCTGTTATATTATTTCTATGGCAGAGCAGATATGCCAGAAGTTTCGTCAGCATCCTGGATCTGAGACTGTCTGCATCCAGTTCTGTCTCTCCTCTCTTCATCTGAAAACCGCTGAACATACGGACTTGTAAAACAACTGTTTCCTCTTTTTTATCCTTTTCCATGACCGCCTCAATTCTTTTCTTAAAGTTTTTCTCTATCAAGCTGACAGTATTTTAAGGCAAAAAAATGATGTGATCTATAGCTTCCCGACCACATCAGAAGAATCCTGCCATTTTAAGACATCCTCATTCTTCTCAGGTTCTGTCTCTTCCATCGCTGAATCCATAAGTTTAATCAGTTCCAATGCGCTGCGGAAAGGAAGTTCCTTTTTCTGTCCTACCCATTTCACCATTCCCTGCCACGTATGGTTCTGTCTGCATTTAATATCTACTACAAATGTCTGCCCGCCTGTTATCTGATTTTTTACATCATCCCTGTTTCCTGTCATGGATTTCACGATCCTTTCCGGAAATACATCTTACTATTCCCTCATTTCGTGTTAACTTTGGCCGTGTTATTATTATAACCGGCCCCGGTCACATTTTAGTCATAAAATAGTATATCCAAAAATTCCAGATCGCTATTAAATCTGCCCAGAGAATTACCCTCCTGATCTTTCACAATTCCCTGCCAGGTGCTTCTAAGCCTGGAAATAAAGAAAACATCTCTTGTTTCCAGGCTGCCTTTCGCTGCTGCAATTTCTTCTGATTCGTGATAATGGACAGGATTACTTTTGTAACCACTGTCATGCTGCCCGCCCGTACTCTTAAAACTTCTCGCTTTTCTGGAGGCCTGTGGTTTTCCAATTTGATCTAAAAGGTTATCAATTAAAAGGAGCAGTTCTCCGCTTCCGTAAAATGGATACTTACATTCCAGTGCAATCCCGCAGATTATTCCTTCTATCTCCCCGCTGCCAGGATCCAGGCTATCTATACAAATTCTAAGCGCCGTAACGGGATATTTTATTTTTTTCTCCATATCATCCGCCTCTCTCATCTAATCAAATTCTATTTCATTGAGTCCGTACTGTATTTTCACCTTCACATGCTTCCCGCCTGTGTAGAAATTATTCTGCACCCTCTCCAGTACCACCTTTGCATCATCACACCGGCATCCCGGCAGCATGACCAAAAACTGGCTGACACTGTAGCGTGTGATAACATCTCCGTAGCGCAGGGAATTTAAAAGTATCTTCTGCATCTGTGCCATACCGCTGTTTATGACTTTCAGGTAAAAAGAGCTCCCTC
This sequence comes from Faecalicatena contorta, assembly GCF_003149105.1. Lineage (GTDB taxonomy): Bacteria > Bacillota > Clostridia > Lachnospirales > Lachnospiraceae > Muricomes > Muricomes contortus_C. The sequence continues at coordinate 281,531 of NZ_QGDS01000003.1, forward strand.
TCTTCATACGTTCTTCCGGATAAAGGGAAAGCAGGGATAAGTACACTGGTATTTTAAACCGCTCGTATCTGCGTGTCTCCAACTCATAGATTTTCGTAAAAATACCGTACTCACACAAAAAAGCACCTTTTCCCTCCTGCTCCCTTTTTAGTTTCTGCTGTATAGCATTGATGTCCGGCTCATATTCATGATGCCGCTTCATCATTCCATTATAAATCTCCTGAAGTTCCATACAAGGACGCACCCCCAGATTATCGTACAGCAACTCTGCAATTTCCACATATCTTGTTAATGCCAGGCTCTGTTTATCTCCTCCCAGCATTGCCCGAAGCAGCAGACAGTAAAGCTCCTCATCCAAAGTTTCTATTATGGTAGCACGCTGAAGAATTTCCTCCATCCTGGTAAACATTCGGTTTTTTTCGAAAAAAAAAGCCACTTCTTTCACAACATCCAGATAAATGCTGTGATAATAGGCACTTAAAGACATCACCCAGTGTTCATTTGATAATCCCGGCAAGAACTTTCCTTTATATAAATCTACAGCCTTTTGTTCCAAATCACTCTTTTCCTCCAGGTTTTTGGTTTTCAATGCCATTTTATAATACTCTTCAAACTCTTCAGCATCCACACTGACTGCAATTTCTGGATTCCATCTATAGCAGCCGTGTCCGGTCAATATAAGATTGTCTTGTCCCCATTCTTTGCGCAGTCTGCTTCTAAGCCGATACATCAGATTTTTCAAAGCACCAGCAGGATTTGCACTTGTCTCATCCAGCCATAAATTCTCACTTAACTCCTGAACAGTAATTTCTTTCTGACGGTGACAGATAATATAAGCCAGCAGCTTCATCATCATGTTAGAATGGATTCCTGATTCATCAATCACTTCTTTCCCGTCTTTCATCTTGAACTTGCCAAAAAGCTGTATATGTACCCTCTTTACTTTTGAAACTGTCATTTTTAATCTCCTGCTCTTTCATCCTTTTACAAGCTTTATATTCATGATATAATAAATTTCAAAGAATATTTATGACAATGTATTCAATTTTTTACTTTTCGTATCCAAAAAGTAGAAAGAGAGAGATTTTACATGAAATATATAAGAGACATAAGCCTATTGTTTCTGTACTGTTTTTTTGCCCTGTTTCAAGCCAGTCCGGATTTCTTTTTTGTGCTGGCTTTTTTGGCAGCCTTAATTATATGCTGCGGTGACTGTTTTCTGGATTCAGGTACTTATATACTGCCCGTATCCCTTCTGTTTCTCCTGGCTTCATGGTTTTATCCTGCTTTCCTTTATTTTTTTACCGCCGTCTCTTATATTCTGTTTTGGCACAGGAAGTTTCTTCCAGCTGCCGCCGGAGGTTTCCTTTATTTCTATTTTTTCTGTCTCAGAACTACAGATTTTTTTTCCTTCTTCCTGTGTTCCTTTGGACTCCTGCTTTCCTTTGTACTACAGAAGAATACTCAAAGCTGCAGTGAATTAGAGTCGTTGTATAAGCATACAAGAGATGACAGTACCGAAAGGAACCTTCTCCTGGCAGAAAAAAACCACACACTTTTAGAAAAACAAGACTATGAAATCTACACTGCAACCCTCCGGGAGCGCAACCGGATTGCCCGTGAAATCCACGACAATGTGGGGCATCTTCTCTCCCGGTCCATTCTGATGACAGGGGCTGTACGCGCCGTTAATCAAGATGACTCATTGTCTGATTCCCTGAAAACCCTTGATGCTACCTTAAATTCTGCAATGGATAGTATCCGAAGCAGCGTGCATGACCTTCATGACGAATCTATAAATTTAGAGGAAGCAATAAATAGTCTTGTCCATGATTTTACATTCTGTCCCATATTATTTTCTTATGATATGAGCAGGGACATCCCAAAAGAGATTAAATATTGTTTTATCAGCATTACAAAAGAAGCGCTTTCCAACATTATAATGCACAGCAGCGCAACCTCTGTACAGCTTAGTATGAGGGAGCATCCTGCACTGTACCAGTTCTGTATTGAAGATAACGGGACTGCTGTTCACTCTTCCGGCTCCGGTATCGGCCTGATTAATATGAAGGAAAGAATACATTCATTAAAAGGGCATATACAGATTCTTACTGAACATGGGTTTAAAATATTTATTACCATTCCAAAGGAGATTTAACTATGAATATCTTAATTGTAGATGACGATTGTCTGGTAACAGGTGCATTGAAAACAATTTTGGAAACACGGGAAGATTTTCATATTCCTGCATGTGGAAGTGACGGAAAAGAAGCCGTTTCACTATATAAGAAATACAGGCCGGACGTTCTGCTCATGGACATCCGAATGAAAGAGATGAGTGGACTGGAAGCTGGAGCAGAGATTCTGAAAGAATACCCGGATGCCCGTATTCTCCTGCTGACTACATTTTTAGACGATGAATATATCATTACGGCATTAAAGCTGGGGGCGAAAGGCTATATTCTGAAACAGGATTACCAAAATATTATCCCTGCCATTCTTGCCGTATCTTCCGGACAGACCGTATTCGGAAAAGAGATTGTATCCAAAATCCCATCTCTTCTTGAGAAAAAATCTGTTTTTGACTACGCTTCCTGTGACATCAATGACAGAGAACTGGAGGTTATACAGCTAATTGCCGAAGGGCGCAGCAACAAGGAAATTGCATCCATTCTTTTTTTAAGTGAAGGGACTGTAAGAAATTACCTGAGTTCTATCTTGGATAAGCTGAACCTGCGGGACAGAACCCAGGTAGCCGTCTTCTATTACCAGAATAAATAACAAAGAGTTTGCTTTGCAAACTCTTGCGCCTGGATTGGTCGCATAGCAACATCTGCATCTTACGCCGCCGTGCGCACCTCATGTAGTAGGACGTAATTTCCTATTACATGAAAAAGGAGGGTGCTGCAAAATGTGTGATAAATTCATTTTTATCACCTTGCATTCTGCATAACGCCTCCTTTTATAATACCGGCAGCCAGCAAACAGGCAGCTTTATTCCATGTCCCGTTTATCTTTACATGTAAACATTACAGCATCTCAATAAACGCTGTAATTCTCGTATTCAACTGTGCAATATCCGCCTGGGAATAGTCCGTCTCTACATGAATATATGGAATTCCTTTCTTCTCATTGGTAAACCTCCGGACTGCCAATGTTTCTATGTTGTATGTATGGCAAGCCTGCAGTGTCATTTCTACAACACCGTCTACCTGATATTCATCAATCAGCCTGTCCAGCAGTTTAAAGCGGTTTGGATTCGGTGTCATCACTGAGCATCCAATGTTCAGATAACGTCTTGCTAAAGCATCATATACATCCGGATTATCTTCATCTACAAGCTGGTCTATCGCCTTAGCTCCCGTGCAATTCTCATAAGTAACTACAATAGCGCCGTTATCTTCAATGGCTCTGATGATTTTTTCCGTCGCCCCGCCCATAGGACATCCGGTCAGTAAAATGCGTGGTTTTTTCTTCTGCTTTTTCCCGTCTGCATATTCTGCCTCAATCTTTTTAGTCAAAGCATCCACCTCAGCAGGAATTGCTTCTCTGTCGAATTTAAAAGTACTTCCGTACAAAACTTTAAATAAATCGTACCCTGTAATTGGAACCGGGTCCTTCTTCATCACTTCATAAAACCTGCGGAGAGAACTTCGTACACGGTTCTCTACTTTGATTGCCTTACGGATATCCTCTTCTGTGATGGTCACGTCAAACTTCTTTTCCAGATATTCTTTAAAACGAACAATTTCTTTCTTCCATAATTTTAGTGCTTCTTCCCCCTGCGTATTCGGGAGTTCCATCAAAAAAACATCCTTAAACTCCGCCATATATTCATACATCTTTTTCTTTCCGTCACAGGTAGTTTCTCCCACCACCACATCGGAAAAATAGAAATACGGACATTTATCCGCTTTTGCAAACCCATAGCTGGACTTGATTAAAGGACACAGATTCTTAGGAAGATCCTTTTCTGCTTCCGCTATTGTCTCGTCGGATGTTGAGCACAGCCCTACTGTTCCGGCTCCCATTGCCATTGCAATCTCTTTCGGAAAGTAGGTACAATACGCCCCTACAACCGGCACTCCTTTATCCTTTAATTCTTTCACCGTTAAAAATGAATTTTTACGTTGTTCTGCAAAATCCTCGAATACCTCCGGCAACTCCTTAATAACTTCCATAACATTTCCTCCTGATTCAACTTCAGCATTACTACACAAGCTGCTATTATATGATATCATGGAGGTCTCTTATGACCAAATTGAAAATCTTAATACACTTATGGATATTTTCTATCATATTACATCGGCTGCCAGCCTATTGGTTTTTATTCACACAAAGCAAAAGTGCCGCTTCATAGCTCTAAATCAGCTATTTCACGGCACTTCCCTGTTTTTTATCTCTTTTATTCATCAAAGGCTTCTTTTACTTTTCCCATAAAGCCTTTTTTCCTACCTTTTGACTTTGCTCCGCTTTCAGAAGGACTATCCTGGTTCAAAGAGTTTCCCGTCAGTCTGTCAAATTCACGTAATGCTTCTTTTGCCTCCGGGCTTAACTTTTCCGGTGTCTGAATCACCAGAGTAACATAGTGATCGCCGCGAATCTGTGAGTTTCTCAAAGAAGGAACGCCCTTTCCTTTCAGACGAACTTTTGTATCTGTCTTTGTCCCTGCCTTCACAGTGTAGATTACATCACCATCCACTGTGGGGACTCTTACATCACCGCCAAGAGCCGACTGGGCAAAGGAAATCGGAACGGTTGAGAAAATATGCACATCCTGTCTCTGGAAAATCGGATGTCTGGAGACATTCACCTCTACCAGCAAATCTCCTTTCGGTCCGCCATTTATGCCTGGTTCACCCTTTTCGCGGATGCGTACACTCTGCCCATTATCTATACCTGCCGGAATAGATACCTGAATCCGCTTCTTGCTGGATTCATATCCGGTTCCTGCACAGGACGTACACTTCTCTTTGATTACTTTCCCTGTACCGCCGCAGCTTGGGCAAGTCTGAACATTCTGCACCGTACCGAAGAAGGACTGGGATGTGTAAACTACCTGGCCCTTTCCTCCGCATTTTGAGCAGGTTTCAGGAGATGTGCCAGGCTTTGCCCCTGTTCCATTACATGTTGAACATGGGTCCTTTAACACAACCTCCAGTTCCTTCTCACATCCAAAGACTGCCTCCTCAAATGTGATTCTGATACTCTTACGTACATTTGCGCCTTTCATCGGACCATTGCTGGCACGGCCGCCTCTTCTGCCGGCCCCCCCAAACAAGTCTCCAAATATATCACCAAATATATCGCTGAAATCAGCACCATTGAAATCAAATCCTCCGAAACCGCCCGCACCGCCGGCGGCCCCTTCAAATGCTGCGTGTCCAAACTGGTCATACTGGCGGCGTTTTTCAGGGTCACTAAGTACTGCATACGCTTCAGATGCCTCTTTAAACCTCTTCTCAGCCTCGGCATCTCCCGGATTCATATCCGGATGGTACTTTTTAGCTAACACACGGTATGCTTTTTTGATTGCTGAATCATCAGCATCCCTGCCTATGCCAAGCACCTCGTAATAATCTCTTTTTGACTCTGCCATAACACTCTACCCTTTCATCTGTCTACTTATTTCTAACCTGGAAAAGCCCCCGGACCGGACCTTCTCAAATATCTAGTAACATAGAAATTCTACGAAGCCGCAAAAAGCGGTTTCGTAGAATCCTCTCTTAACAGGCCCTTAAACTTCCTTGTAATCTCCGTCCACTACATCGTCTCCCTGGAAGCCTTCCGGTGCAGGACCTGCCTCCGGTGCGGGTCCATCTGCCGCGCCAGCTCCTGCCTGCTCATACATCTTAGTAAATAACTTCTGAGCATTTTCCATCAGCTTCTCTTTCGCTGCCTTAATCTCAGCAACCTGAGCTTCTGTTGTATCCTCAGGAGTTGATTTTGCAAGAAGATCTTTCAATGCCTGACAGTCAGCTTCTACAGCAGCTTTATCCGCTGCATCTACCTTGTCACCCACTTCTTTGATGGCTTTCTCTGTCTGGAATACCATTGCATCAGCTTCATTTCTTGTATCAACTGCTTCTTTACGTTTTTTATCCTGTGCTTCGAATTCAGCCGCCTCTTTTACTGCCTTGCCGATATCATCATCAGACATATTAGAGCCTGCTGTAATTGTAATATGCTGCTCTTTTCCTGTTCCAAGATCCTTAGCGGATACGTTTACAATACCATTGGCATCTATATCAAAGGTAACCTCAATCTGTGGGATTCCACGTGGAGCCGGCGGAATTCCATCCAGTCTGAACTGTCCGAGAGACTTGTTGTCTTTTGCGAACTGTCTTTCACCCTGAACAACGTTGATATCAACTGCCGTCTGATTATCTGCCGCTGTGGAAAAAATCTGGCTCTTCTTTGTAGGAATTGTTGTATTTCTTTCAATCAATCTTGTAGCAACTCCACCCATTGTCTCGATAGAAAGTGACAACGGTGTAACGTCCAGAAGAAGAATATCTCCTGCGCCTGCGTCACCTGCTAATTTACCGCCCTGTACAGAAGCACCCAGCGCAACACATTCATCCGGGTTCAGTGATTTACTTGGCTCTTTTCCTGTGAGACGTTTCACTTCTTCCTGAACTGCAGGAATACGTGTGGAACCACCTACTAACAATACCTGACCAAGTTCAGATGGATTGATCCCTGCATCTGCCAATGCACGTTTTACCGGTTCTGCTGTCTTTTCAACCAGGTCATGGGTTAATTCATCAAACTTAGCCCTTGTCAGGTTCATATCAAAATGCTTTGGTCCCTCAGATGTTGCGGTGATGAACGGAAGGTTAATGTTTGTTGTTGTTGCAGAAGAAAGCTCCTTCTTTGCTTTCTCAGCTGCTTCTTTCAGTCTCTGAAGAGCCATCTTGTCTGTAGACAAATCTACGCCCTCTTTTGACTTGAAATCAGCCAGCATGTAATCTGTAATCTTCTGGTCGAAGTCATCTCCTCCAAGTCTGTTATTACCTGCTGTGGATAATACTTCAATGACACCGTCGCCGATTTCAATGATAGATACGTCAAATGTACCGCCGCCCAGGTCATATACCATGATTTTTTGTTCTTTTTCATTGTCCAGTCCATATGCAAGCGCTGCTGCTGTAGGCTCGTTGATGATACGTTTTACATCCAGGCCCGCAATTTTTCCAGCATCCTTTGTTGCCTGACGCTGTGCATCGTTAAAGTATGCCGGTACAGTAATAACTGCTTCCGTTACTTTCTCACCCAAATATCCTTCTGCATCTGCCTTCAATTTCTGTAAAATCATTGCAGAAATCTCCTGAGGAGAATATTTTTTATCATCAATCGTTACTTTATAGTCTGATCCCATCTCTCTTTTGATGGAAGAAATTGTCTTATCTGCGTTTGTTACTGCCTGACGTTTTGCAGGCTCACCCACGAGACGCTCTCCTGTTTTTGTAAAAGCAACTACGGACGGAGTCGTTCTCGCGCCTTCTGTGTTTGCGATTACTGTTGGCTGTCCGCCTTCCATAACAGCCACACAGCTATTTGTTGTACCAAGGTCAATACCAATTATTTTACCCATATAATTTTCCTCCTAAAATTTTTCACTCTAAATGATTATTAGTTTGCGACTTTCACCATACTATGTCTTACTACGCTGTCCCGGTAAGTATAGCCTTTTTGGAACTCTTCAGCTACAGTATTCTCACCAAGTGTTTCATCCTCCACATGCATTACCGCATTGTGGAAATCCGGATTAAATTCAGCGCCGACCGCTTCAATCGGCTTTACGCCAATCTCCTCAAACGTAGTCATAAGCTGCTTGTAAATCTTTTCCAGCCCTTCTGCGAAAGGATTGGTCTTTTCATCTTCCGGTACAGCCGCAATACCACGCTCAAAATTATCTATAACCGGAAGGATTTTTTCTATGATATCTCTCGCACCTATTTCGTACATTTGAGATTTCTCCTTGTCTGTACGTTTGCGGAAGTTATCAAACTCTGCTATTTGACGAGTAAGCCTGTCAGTCAGTTCTTCAATCTTCTCGTCTTTTTTATCTTTTTTTACTTTTCTTCCAAACTTTTTTTTCTCTTTGCCGGATTTTTCTTTCTCATCTCCAGGCTCCTGCTGGTCATCTCCTTCTGCATCCTCTTCCGGGGCATCCTCACAAAATGATTCTTCCCTTTCAGTATCCGGCGATTCCTCCGTCAAAATATCAGATTCCGGCAGGTCTGTCTCTTCACCGGCTGCATTCTCTTCTGCTTCTTTCACAGCCTTCATCTTTGCCTCTTCCACCGCTTCCTTTATCATATCTTCTTTGCTCATCTTTTCTTCCACCGGCTATTCACCTTCCTATTCTTTTGACTCTTTATGATAAATTGCATCCAACTCATTTTGCAGAGTTTTCAGCGTCTTCATAACATGTTCATAGTCCATACGCTTTGGTCCAATGATACCTATGGTTCCTTTCATCCCTTCACCCAGCTCGTAGGTTGCAGTCACAACACTGCAGTCCTTCATAGTCTTCACCGGAGTCTCATCTCCGATATATACCTGGATTCCACGGTTTTCTTCACTGGCCAGTGTCTCAGTAACAAGTTCTGCCAGCTGCTGTTTTTCTTCAAACGCATGAATGATTTCCTGGGCACTCTGTCTGTCGCTCAGCTCCGGATATTTGAAAATATTGGTAGCACCGCTTGTATAAATTTCCATATCTTCATCCACATGGATAATCTCAGCCACTGCGTCCAAAACATCGTCAATCACCTGGCTGTGAGGACCGGCCTGCTCCTTTAGCATTGCGATCATCCCCAGATTAATTTCCTCAATGGACATTCCATTCAATGTGGTATTCAGCAGCATATTCAGCTTTAATAAATTTTCATTACTCAGGGTATCACCAATATTAATAATCTTATTTTTGATTACATTGCCGCCCATTACAATGACTGCTACAATCTGTTCTTCATCCACCTGGGAAAGCTGGATAAACTTTAGTGTATTCCTGCTGTTGACCGGAGCAGATACCATTGTTGCATAATTTGTATTTACTGCCAGCACTCTCGCGGCCTGCTTTAATACTTTATCCACCTTATCTGTCTTCTCCAGCATGATATTCTTCAGTTCTGAAAGCTCCTGCTCCTTTTCTTCCATCAGCATATCCACATAGAGCCGATATCCCTTATCGGAAGGAATCCGTCCCGCAGAAGTATGGGGCTGGAAAATATATCCCAAATCCTCCAAATCTGCCATTTCATTACGAATCGTTGCCGAACTCAGATTCAAGTCTGTATACTTCGAAAGAGTCCTGGAACCTACAGGTTCTCCCGTTTCCAGATAATTACGGATGATGGCCTTTAATATTATCAGCTTTCTTTCACCTATATTTGTATCTGTAACCATAGGACCCTCCTCTCCGATTCTTTTTCTTATTAGCACTCTTTTGTTTTGAGTGCTAACACCTTACGTATATTAAGATATCACCACGATTTCTTTTTGTCAACACTGTTTATATATTTTTTATTTTTAATTACAGTTCAGCGAAGCGAAATCGAGCTGTAGCTGAACTGTAATTATCTATTCTCCTCATTCAGACATGGGGCCAGGAACTCAACAAATACTGAATTACTTACATTAATTCCACGGGAGGTCAGAGAAAGCCTATCCCCTGAACGCATAAGTAAGCCTGCGGACTCCAGCTTCTCTAGTTCTTCTTTATAGATATCTGTTATGTCTTTTCCAAACTGCCTTTCAAACTCTTTCACAGAGATTCCTTCCATCTTTCTAAGACCAAGAAACATATATTCCTCTATTTCATCTGACAGGGCTAGTTTTTCCACATCTTCATAAATTTCTTTTTGTTCTGCTATCCCTTCCATATACTTCTTATAATCCGTAGTATTATGATATCTGGTATGGTTCACAAGAGAGGATGCTCCCAGCCCGATGCCCAAATATTCCTTCCGTTCCCAGTATCCCAAATTGTGACGGCAGGCATACCCTTTTTTTGCATAATTCGATATTTCATATCTCCTGTATCCGGACTGAGCCAGCAATTCTGCCGTAAGTTCATATATGGCCCGCTCCGTATCTTCATCGGGCAGAGCCGGATGCACATCTCCTTTTTTATCCGGTGGCAGAGGGTAATACTCTTTCTCTTCCCCTGCTTCCGCACTGCTGCCATACCACTGATAAAAAGGAGTTCCTTCCTCTACAATCAGACTATAGGCAGAAATGTGTTCAGGCTCCAGTTCTGTGACCGTAGAAAGAGTTTTTTTCCAGCTTTCCAGGGTCTGCCCTGGTATGGCCGATATCAAGTCCACATTTATATTTTGAAACCCATACTCTCTGGCGGCTTTGTAGGTATTCAAAAAATCCTGATACGTGTGAATACGTCCCAGCATCCGGAGCTCTTCATTATTCACTGACTGTAATCCGATGCTCAGCCGGTTGATTCCCGCCTGTTTCCAAAAATGCAGTTTCTCATTTGTTATAGTTCCAGGGTTTACTTCCATTGTGATTTCCGCCCCTTCGGCTACCTGAAAGCTCTGATACAGGGCATCAAATATCTTTAATATCTGTGTCCCAGTTAAAATAGAGGGAGTTCCGCCTCCCACAAAAATGGTAGTTATTTCATATCTATCATGATAAGCACTCCGGTATCCATGTATTTCTCCTATCAAAGCATCCACATATTCCTGCTGCATCTTTTCATCCGCTGTACCGGAAAGAAAATCGCAGTATGCACATTTCCTCACACAAAAAGGAATGTGCAGATAAAGCTCCAACTCTTTTTTCATTATTCACTCCCATTATAGAATAAAGAGTCTGGTTTGCCAGACTCTCGCGCCGAAGCGCGGTTGCTTCAGTCACCATTTTCCTTATGAGCGTAGTGTGCATCCCCCGGAGGGTTCTATAATAGGAAATTCGCAGGAATTTCCTATTATAGAATAAAGAGCCTGACAAGTCAGACTCTTGTACTTCTCCACCCTCTTAATCCTCATCCAGCTTCAGCACGCTCATAAACGCTTTTTGCGGAATTTCCACGTTACCTACCTGACGCATCCGCTTCTTTCCTTCCTTCTGTTTTTCCAGAAGCTTCTTCTTACGTGAAATATCACCGCCGTAGCATTTTGCCAATACATCTTTACGCATAGCTCTTACAGTTTCACGGGCAATAATTTTACTGCCCACTGCTGCCTGAATCGGAATCTCAAATAACTGTCTCGGAATTTCTTCCTTTAGCTTTTCGCACATCTTTCTCCCCCGCTCATATGCGGTACCGCTGTGTACGATAAAGGAAAGCGCATCCACCTCTTCTTTATTAATAAGAATATCCAGCTTCACAAGTTCAGACTTTTCATATCCCAGCATCTCATAATCAAAGGAGGCATATCCTTTGGAACGGGATTTTAAAGCATCAAAAAAGTCATAAATAATCTCATTCAGCGGAAGGTGATAATTCAGAACCGCACGCTTTTCTTCTATATATTCCATTCCCTGATAAATACCGCGCCGCTCCTGACATAAGTCCATGATTGCACCGATGAATTCAGAAGTAACCATTATCTCCGCCTTTACAACCGGCTCCTCCATATAGTCAATCTCCGCAGGGTCCGGAAGATTCGTCGGGTTCGTCAAATCAATCTCTTCCCCGTTGGTCTTATATACTTTATAAATAACGCTGGGTGCTGTCGTTACCAGATCCAGATTATACTCTCTTTCCAGCCTCTCCTGGATAATTTCTAAATGAAGAAGGCCCAGAAAACCACACCGGAAACCAAAACCTAAAGCTACAGATGTTTCAGCCTCAAATTGAAGTGCGGCATCATTGAGCTGTAGTTTTTCCAAAGCATCCCTCAAATCAGGGTATTTAGCGCCGTCGGCAGGGTAAAGTCCGCAATATACCATGGGATTTACCTTCTTATAACCAGGAAGAGGTTTTTCACAAGGATTCTGTGCATTTGTTATCGTATCACCTACGCGGGTATCTTTTACATTTTTCAGGCTGGCAGTGATGTAACCTACCATTCCCGCACTCAGCTCTTCACATGGTATAAACTGGCCGGCTCCAAAATACCCCACCTCCACAACGTCTGCCTTTGCTTTTGTGGCCATCATCTGGATTGTAGTTCCCTTTCTTACGGTTCCTTCCTTAATCCTGCAAAATACAATAACGCCTTTGTATGAATCATAAAGCGAGTCAAAAATCAATGCCTGTAAAGGTGCCGATGCATTCCCCAAAGGAGCAGGTATCTTCTGTACAATCTGTTCCAGCACATCTTCCACATTCAGCCCTGTCTTTGCAGAAATCAGTGGTGCATCTTCTGCGTCAATCCCTATTACATCCTCGATCTCTTCTTTTACTCTGTCAGCATCTGCACTTGGAAGATCAATCTTATTGATAACGGGAACAACATCCAAGTCGTGATCCAGTGCCAGATATACGTTTGCAAGAGTCTGTGCTTCCACGCCCTGGGCGGCATCCACAACCAGAATTGCCCCATCACACGCGGCAAGACTTCTGGACACCTCATAATTAAAGTCAACGTGCCCCGGGGTATCTATCAGGTTAAACACATATTCTTCCCCATTCTTCGCTTTATACACGGTACGCACAGTCTGCGCCTTAATCGTAATTCCTCTTTCCCGTTCCAGCTCCATATTGTCCAGTACCTGGGACTGCATCTCTCTGCTGGTCAAAAGTCCGGTCATTTCGATAATCCGATCTGCCAAAGTAGATTTTCCGTGGTCTATATGTGCAATAATACAAAAATTCCGTATCTTACTCTGATCTATTCCTGACAACTTCTTTTCCTCCATGTCTCTCATAAATTCAATGATATCTTTTCCATCTGCCAAAACCTTTATCTGATTAATCAGATAAACGAAACACTGTTATCCTACCACGCGTCCTCTGGCTTGGCAACCATTTTTTCAAACAGCTTTTTTATATAATAGGAAATGCAGTTCCTATTATATAAAAACCCTCCGGGGGATTACACTGGGTTAGTAAAGAAGTAGTTGCTGTCGCAACCCACCCCAGGCAGAGAATCTCGCAAGCGAGATTCTTTTTTACGCTTCTGTTTGTTTAGAGGAGTACTTCACAATAAAGAGTTCTACAGCAAGTATATCTGTAAGCCTTCCAGTCTTCACACTCTCCTCTATCCCGGCACTCTCCTCCATAATACTCCTAAGCTCCTCAGAACGGAAATACCTGGCCTGTTCTATATATTTTCCTGCCGCAAAAGGATGCAGCCCCACTTTGGCGGCAATTTCTTTTCTTCCATAGTTTTTCTTCAGCAAAGCCTTCACCTGATACAATATTCTGTACTGCCGGGTCATCAAGAATAGAATACGCATGGGAGGTTCTTTCAGCGCCAGCAGTTCATAATACAAATAGAGGGCGCGTTCCTGCTGTTTATCAGCCACAGCATTCACCATGTCAAAAATATGATTTGATATCTGGGTAACACAGACTGCATCCACATCTTCCGGCGTAATACCAGCTTTGTCTAAGGTATAGCAGAACAGCTTTTCCAATTCTTTTTGCAGATTCCCCATATCCGTACCTACTTTATTCAGCAGATAAAGTACCGTAGATTCGGAAATTTGTTTGTTTTCTCTGCGCACCTGTCCCAAAACCCACTTTTTCAGGGTTGACTCATCCTGAAAAGGCAGCTCCACAACATGTCCTTTTGCCTTTACAGCCTTGTACATCTTGCTGCGCTTATCCACTTCATTTTCAACAAAAATGAAGTACGTGGTTTCCGGCACATCCTTGATATAATCAGCTAAGTCCGCTCCGGCGCTCTTAAAAAACCCTGTATTTTCAAATACAAGAAGGCGGCGGTCAGCAAAAAAGGGCAATGTTTCCGCCAAATCAATCACTGCCTTGATATCTATGCCTTTCCCTTCAAAATAGGCATAATTCATGGTATCCTCATCTGGAAGCATTGCTTTTGTGAAACGGTCCTTATACTGTTTTTTCAGATAATTTTCTTCTCCATAAAGAAGATATATCTGTCTAAATTGTCCTGTTTTTAAATCTTCATTCAAACTTTTCATAGTGGTTCTATTATATAGGAAAGCATTCTGTTTTGCAAAAGATTTTTTAATGTTCAACAAGATACGGCAAGACCTCCAGCCGCTTCCCATCTGTAACCAATGTCACTGCGCCGCACTGCTGTGTGCTGTATATACGGCTCCCCACCTCATCCAGCCGTTCTAATGTTTCTTCATGAGGATGTCCATACCTGTTTTCCATCCCCGCCGATATCCATGAAATCCGGGGCTTTGTCTGTTCCAAAAATTCTTCTGAACTTGAATTTTTAGACCCGTGATGAGCCGCTTTTAAGACATCATATTTCTTTAATTGCCCACTCCTTCCTAAAAGCTGTTCGCCCTCACCTTCCACATCTCCGGTAAATAGCATGTCAAATTCCTGAAATTCTATTTCCAGAACCATAGATGCGGCATTTCCCGTCTCTCCATGATATTCCTGTGCAGGTGCCATACAAGTTAGCTTCATTTCCTCTTCCGTCAATGTATCTCCCTTATTCATTACCGCCACCCTCGTCCCATGTCCGGCTGCCTTTCTTGCCAGCACCTTTAAAGAGTCATCCTGTACTTCTTCGGGGGGCAATACAAGAGTTTTTATACGGATTCCCATCTTTTGATTTTCCAGCAGCTCCTCTATTCCATTCATGTGGTCTGCATCTCCATGAGAAATAAAAACATAATCCAGCACTGCCACACCCCCAGACTTCAAAAAAGGCTCTATCCGGTATTTTCCTACAGACGAAACATCACTGCTTCCTCCATCCACAAAATAGTTCATACCCTCAGGCCCTTTTATATAAAGCCCGTCTCCCTGTCCCACATCCAGCATAGTTACCGTAAGCTTCCCGCTACCCCCGCAGGCAAAATACCCTGGAAGAATTAAGACTATAACTATGATTGCCATGGACAAGCCTCCAAAAATCTTTTTCCACCCTTCTTTCGCTAAAAACAGAAAGTACCTTTTCTCTGCCTGGCTCTTATTCTTACATATATAGATAATAATACAGAACAAAAATAGGAGTATGTAGTAACAAAATATAATCACTTTTGAAGGTTGTCCCGTTATAATTCTGCTGCCCGGAAAGCTCAGACTTATCTGACAGGCTTTGTCATAGAGATATAAAACACATTTACAGATAAAAAGCATAAGCCCTCCTACTTTACTACTGACAAGGGCAGTCAGTGAACCAAACACCCCCGCTCCCATGACAACAGATGTTAAGGGAATTACAAAGAGATTTAAAAATATAGAATAGGGCGGAAATTCAAAGAAGAAATAAAGCATAATTGGAAGAAGTGTTATGTTGACAGCCAGACTGGAACAGAAATCTTTTAAAAACTTTATACCCCGGGGAACTTTTCCTCCCTTCCTTTCCTTCAAGAAACAAAATTCCAGGCATGGAGCCACCCCGGTGATTCCAAGTAACGCACCAAATGATAGTAAAAAACCTGCGTCGAATAGATACAGCGGCTGCCACGCAGTAATGATTGCTGCGGACAGTGCAAGACTGGTTGGCATATCGTAATCCCTTCCAGCCATATCAGCGCCGATTCTCACCAAAAACATGATAAAAGCTCTGATACTTGATACCCCGCAGCCTGTCATAAGAGTATACGCCAGCAGAAAACAGATTCCAACTGTCCCTGCCGCTTTAAAGGGCATCCCTGTTTTCCGCAGCATACTGTACAGGCCATTTCCCAAAAATGACATGTGAAGACCAGAAATAGCAAGAATATGCCCTATTCCACTCTTTTGATACAAATCCCTTACATTACTGTCCAGATCTCCTTTATCCCCCAGCAGGATTGCGCTCATACTATTCCCATAATACTCCCCAAGATATTCCGTAAGCATAGATTTCCACTTCCTGCGGAGCACCGTCAGATTCTCACTTATTATATCCACATCGGTATCCCTGACCTGCATTTCATCTGCCCACACATAAACATGAATTCCTTCTTTTCTATGATAAAGCTTCTGATCGAAATTCCCCGGGTTTCTTGCAGCCTGAAATACCCCTGCTTCCCCTGAGATTTGTATATGGCTTCCAATTAACGCCTGATTTTTTGTTTTGATATAAACTAGAATTTTAGATTCCTGAAAGATTTGATTTTTTAAATGAACCTGATTGTTCTTCAGATATAATACTTCGTACTCCGCCTTTTCTTCCCTGCGGTACACAGTTCCGCCCAAAACCACCTGGGCCTTGCCTTCTATGCTCTTTTCCAGCCTGGAAGGTTTCCAGTCTGACGCCAGATGGAACCCTCCAACCAGAATTGCCTGTATACCCAGAAAGAGAACGGAAGCCATGCATAGTGGCCGTTTTATCATTCTCCCTCCGCTTCTTCTACCCAGCTCCTGTCTTCCTCAAAAAGCTGGGTTAAATCTACTGTTTCCATATAAGAAACATTTTTTTCTCCATTTACCGTAATCTGTACTTTATTTGCCGCTGTCCCTTCCACCAATGAATTGACAATAGAATAAATGGTAATCTCTGGCTTCACGTCGACTCCTCCATTCAGAAATTCATCGTCCAGATTCACGTAACAGATTCTATCTTTAATTGTAACACTCAGAAGAGTGATATCCGGGTTCACTGTAGGATACCCTGTATTCTTCTTAGGCCCCTTCATCAGCTTCTCTACAATCAGTTTTTCTTTGGATGTATTACTGCTGTATTTTGCTTCTATTGTCTGAGCAACCAGTTTATCACCGGTTTCATTTGCAAAATATAAGGTCAGGTCAGCCGTCTCATAAGAGTTCAGGGAAGAACCCGTATTCTGTACGAAATCATCTTCATTTAGATAGCCCATCACCTTGCCTGTACTGTCAGCCAGATCCTCGCCTTCAACAGTAAACCACAAGCCGCTGATTCCATTTATTTGGACGAGGGACTTTACAATTGCCGCTCTCACCAGCTTTTCTTCCAGGGGCTGTATTTTTGCATATTCCTCATTAAAATCAATATACAAGATTTCCCCTTCCAATTCACATTTATTCACCTTCACGCCCTCTGGAATGGGCTCAGTGTAGTCAATATCTTCCGCAGGTGTCTCCAGCTCTTTTAACATCTGTTCCGCTGCTTTCTGCGGCCCCCTCTCTTTCACCTCGTAAGTCACTTTTATCAGCCCTGTTCTGTCAGAATTCAGACAGTATATATACGAGCTGCCTTCCTTTACGTCCGTCCGCTTAGCACAGGCAGACAGCAAAAAGAGAAAGCAGAAAAAGACGGAAAATATTCCTGATAATTTTCTTTTCATGTATGCCACCTCCATGCTTATGCAACTTATACTTATTGAACTGCTAATGTTCAATAAGGTAGGTTTGGTCTTTTCAAACCTTAGCTGCAAAGTACATCCTGTCGACTTAGGCGGGGTCCTTTCCCTCCTTAGTGACATGGATGTTACCATAATCCGCTGCGCAGTCTGGTTCTATATACAAGCTGCTTTGCAGCCCAAGTTTACGCAACATAGGTCAGAGGAATCCTGACAGTAAATGTAGTTCCTTCCCCCTCACTGCTGTATACCTTGATAGAACCTCTGTGTATAATCACTGCATTTCTTGCAATCGCCAGCCCAAGTCCCGTACCGCCGATCTCACGGGAATGTGACTTGTCCACACGGTAAAAACGCTCAAAAATATGCACCTGGTCACTCTCCGGTATCCCAATACCTGAATCTGCCACTTTCACATAAAAATATTTGTGATCCGCATTCAGGGAAACATGGACCCAGCCTTCTTTGTGATTATACTTAATCGCATTTTCCACAAGGTTCGAAAAAGCAAGAGTTAGTTTTACCTCATCAACTTCCGCCGACACCGGACGGAAACTTTCTAAAACTAATTCCACATTCTTATTCTCTGCTATAGGTTTTAAACGCTTTAAAATCAATTCCATAAGCTCATTGATGTTTACTGTCTTGATATTCATATCCTGTGCTGTCTTGTCCATCTTAACCAGGGTCAGCAGGTCTGTAATGATATCATTTTCCCTGTCAATCTCTTTGGCAATATCCCCCATAAATTCCTGATATAACTCTATCGGAACATTTTCCTGGGCCAAAAGGGAATCAGCCAGCACTTTCATGGATGTCAGCGGCGTTTTTAGTTCGTGGGATACGTTGGAGACAAATTCCTCCCGGGATTCATCCAACTGCTTCAGCCGCCTCAGCATTTTATTGAATGCTTCGGAAAGCTGTTTTGTCTCTGTAAATGTATTTACATGAAGTACCTCATCATCATATCCTTCAGACACATTTGCAATAGATGCTGTGATTTTATGCAGTGGTTTTACAATCCACCCTGCCAGAAACAAGCTTAGTCCAAGCATTAGTATAAATACGATACCCAAAATAGTACTGCCCTTTGTATGCAGTATCTTCAGGCTGTCTTCAATGGTATCCGTAGATACACTGGCCAGCATCACTCCCGATATCTCCTCAGATTTCCCCTCCATAATCGGAGAAGTCACCTCTATGTACCGGTTCTCTTTGTCATAATAATTCATGCTGCTGCCTTTGAGACAGCGGATCACATCTTCAGATACCATTGTTTTGCCTTCATCCAGGCTATACGTATCTTTTATTACCTTGAGATCCTTGTCCACAATCATTACCCGGCCATTGTATATATTTGTCAATTGGGTTAAACTTGCATTGATAACCTCGGAAGATGTGTCCGCCAGATAATTATAGCTGTTTAGCTGATTGCTTAGAATTGTACATTGATTCTGTATATCTGCGGTTCTCAGGGAAATGGCCCTTGTCTCATAAGCTTTAATAATTCCGCTGTAAGCAGCGATACATGGTATGATTGATACCACGAGAATTAAAAGTATGATACAAAACCGCAGACTTTTTAGAAACTTACCATTATATTTGAAATGAAAATCACCCCTGGAAATAATAACCAACTCCCCACTTTGTATGTACATATTTAGGCTCGCTTGGATTCTTCTCTATCTTCTCACGCAAACGCCTGATATGCACATCCACTGTTCTTGCGTCCCCCGGATAATCATATCCCCATACCAGGTTCAGCAAATTCTCCCTGCTGTATACCTTATTTGGATTCATTGCCAAAAGCTCCAGTACATCGAACTCTTTTGCTGTCAGGTTAATCTCACGCTCACCGATGAATACTCTGCGGCTCTCACAATCTATCCGCATAGCTCCCTTCACAATAACCGGACTGTTTGCCGGTTCCTCCCGCTTTGCAGTTCTTCTCATAATCGCCTTGATGCGGGCCTTCACTTCCAAAATATTGAAAGGCTTCGTAATATAATCATCGGCTCCATATTCAAGCCCCAGGATTTTATCCATATCTTCACTTTTCGCCGTCAGCATGACAACCGGCATATCTGAAAATTCACGAATATGCTGACAGACCTGAAATCCGTCCATTTTGGGAAGCATCACATCCAGAAGAACCAGATCATATTCGCAGTTCCTGGCATATTCCAATGCCTCCTCGCCGTCATATGCACAGTCTACTTCCATATCATCCTGTTCAAGACTGAAACGAATCCCCTTTACGATTAATTTTTCATCATCCACTACTAAAATCTTCTTTTTACTCATACTCCTCTTTCCCTTAACACCTGATATACCAGCCTTCCAAAGCCAAAGCGGATACACAAAACTTGTTCCGCTTTGTCCTTGTAACCTTACGGCAGCCCTCCCACTGTAAGGTTATACCGTGATCCTGTCTTTTATTTTATTAAATACTCCCTCTTTGATTCCCTCAACCTGCATCAGGTCTTCCACAGACTGAAATGCTCCGTTTAATTCCCGGTGGGAAATGATGCTGTCTGCCTTTGCATCGCCGATTCCAGGCAGTGTTTTGAGTTCCTCTTTCAAAGCCGTATTAATATTTACTTTTCCCTCTGTCTTTGCGTCCGTTCCTGTTACTTCCGGCAAACTGCCGTCTACAATCCCTTTTTCCAGCTCCTCCACCGTAGGTATATAAATACGCTCCCCGTCTACAGCCAGTCTTGCCTGGTTCACAGCATCCCCTGCTGCTCCTTCAGTCACACCTCCGGCCATCGCAATTGCTTCATATACCCTGGCATCCCCAGCCAATTCATATACTCCCGGGGCATGTACAGCACCACAGACATAGACAAAAACTGCGGCAGATACTTTTTCTTCCTGCTGCACAGCTTTTTCTTCCGTTTCTTCTGCTGTTTTATCACCGGTCTGCCCTAACTCCAACTCTGTAAAATCATCCGCCTTATCTTTTTTACATCCTGCCGTCAATATCATTACCGTCAAAATGACATATAGAAATCTGCGGATTCCTGTATTTCTCCTGTCCTTCATAATTCCCTCACAGTCTTTCGGCTGCCTGGAATCCCCTCGCCGGACACTAATATTGTATCGAATAATAGCTCAAATTACAATACATATTTTTACGTTTTTGTTACATTTTTGTTAAACGGCTGTGGCCGTCATTCCCACTGGAAAATAGCAATCCCTATCAGGGCCAAAACCAGCCCCCCTATCTTTTTCCAGTCCAGCGGCTCTTTTTCAACGCCGAACAATCCCATGAGTTCAATGACATATGCCACAATTAACTGGGCAATAACAATCAAAAGGGCCGCTTTCGCAGGTCCCAGCGCAGCCATGCTTTTTATGACAGTCCATGTAATACCGGCGCCAATCACTCCCCCCAGCAGCATATATTTTGGGTCTACCTTTCCAATTGCAGCAATACTCTCTCTTCCAGTGACAAACCATGCAACCGCACACACAAGAAATGCTGTTAACTGAACCCATGCATTTCCAACCCACATTCCGGTTGTTTTTGTTACCTGTGTGTTAAACACACCCTGTACACTCATAAGAGCACCGGATAACAAAGCAATAAAAAAACCAATCATATCCTCATACCTCCTATTTTCTATAGTAGTATGTCCGGGGTGACTGGTTTTTATCATTTCATGAGGAAGTTCTTTTCGCCAGGCTCAAAGAACGACCTGCGTGCTAAGCTCGACATTGAACACTAGACTCGTGAAAAACCTCGTCAAGTGTTCAATGTTTCGCTAATCACTATCGGTCAAAACACGCTCCAGTTTTTCTATCATCTCATCAATATGTTTCTCTTCTAAAATCAGCGGAGGGACAAACCGGATTACATTCCCTTCTGCCTGAATCAGCAGCAGTCCTTCCTCTACAGTTTTTTTATTTATTTCTGACACAGGTATAGAAAATTGAAGTCCCTGCATCAGGCCTTTTCCTTTTCTCTGCACAATACAATCCCATTTAGCCACAAGTTCATCCATACGCTTCGTCAGATAGGGAGAAACTTTATTTATATGGTCCAAAATGCGTTCTTTCTCAAATATCTCCAGCACTTTTTTTACTGCCGTACATGCCAGAGGATTCCCACCGTAGGTTGCACCATGGTCGCCAGGCTTTAAAGAGTATTCTGCCACTTTCTTTGTCATTGCAAAGGCTCCCACCGGTATTCCGTTTCCAATCGCTTTTGCCATGGTGATAATATCCGGCTTTACCCCAAATCCCTGCCACGCAAACATAGTACCGGTACGTCCCATTCCACACTGGATCTCGTCACAAATCATCAAAACATCATTCTCATCACAGATTTGGCGGATTCCTTCCATAAACTCCTGGGTCGCAAGATTAATTCCGCCCTCGCCCTGAAGAGGCTCCAAAATGATTGCACAGGTTTTATCGTTTACCAGTGCCTTCACACTCTCTAAATCATTAAATTTTGCAAAATGCACTCCTGGAACAACTGGTTCAAAAGGTTCTCTGTAAGAGTCATGTCCGGTCACAGATACGGAGCCAAAGCTTCTCCCGTGAAAGGAGTTTTCCATAGCAATGAATTCATACCGCCCGGTCTGCTTGGTGTATGCATACCGTCTTGCAGATTTGAGAGCTCCCTCATTGGCCTCACTGCCGCTGTTTGTAAAGAACACTCTGTCCATGCCTGATGCCTGATTCAATGCCCTGGCCGCATCTCCGCAGTTCTCATGATAATAAAGATTGGAAATATGATATATTTTATCAATCTGCTCTTTCAGTGTTTCATTAAATTCTTTATGATTATATCCCAGGCCCGTCACTGCGAAACCAGCGGCAAAATCAAGATATTCTTTTCCATCCGTGTCGTATACATACATCCCTTCCCCATGGTCCAGGGCAATGGGGAACCGATTGTATACGTGCAGAAGATTTTCCTCTCCTGCCTGAATCTTACTGTTCACCATTATAATACCTACTTTCTTCACCACCTAAAATTGCGGTTCCAATTCCTTTATTTGTAAAAATCTCCAAAAGCAGACAGTGTGCGATTCTGCCGTCCAGAATATGGACTCTTGAAACACCGTTTTCTATGGCATCGATACAATTCTGCAGCTTAGGCAGCATCCCGCCCCCTATGTAGCCTTCTTTCATCAATTCCTGGGCTTCCTCTACCCGGAGCTCTGAAATTAAGGTCTTCGGATCATCCGGATCTTTATAAACCCCTTCAATATCCGTCAGAAATGCCAGTTTTTCTGCCTGTACTGCACGGGCAATGGCACAGGCCGCATCGTCTGCATTGATGTTATATGTGTTATACTCATCATCCAGCCCCACGGGACAAACAATGGGAAGAAAATCCTTTTCAAGAAGGTCATAGAGAATTTCCGCATTTACTTTCTTCACTTCTCCTACAAACCCGATATCCTCACCGCCTGAGAGTTTCTTGTCTACCTTCAGCAGGCCTCCGTCCTTGCCGCTGATTCCAATTGCCCTGACCCCCAGTTCTTCCACGAGCTGAACCAGACTTTTATTCACTTTACCGAGCACCATTTCCACAACTTCCATCGTATCTGTATCTGTAATACGCAGACCATTGATAAACTGAGGCTCCATACCTACCTTGCCAACCCATCTGCTGATTTCCTTACCGCCCCCATGTACAATAATAGGCTTAAACCCAACCAGCTTTAAAAGTGTAACATCTTCAATTACTTGTCTTTTCAACTCTTCATCAACCATAGCGCTGCCGCCATATTTTACGACAATAATCTTACGGTTGAAACGCTGGATATAGGGAAGTGCTTCTATTAGTACCTGCGCTTTGTCCAGGTATTGCTGTATATTTTCCTGCATAATATTCCTCCTTAACTCCGGTAATCCGCATTGATATCAATGTAACCATGAGTCAGGTCGCATCCCCATGCTGCTGCACTTTCTGTACCTTCTTTGATATCTGCTGTCGCCGTAACTTCTGGCTGTGATAATATTTCAGTTGCTTTTTCTTCACTGTAGTCTACAGCTGTGCCGTTTTCTATAATCTGGATTCTGCCTGCTTTACTCTCGAAGAACAAATCTACTTTTTCCGGGTCAAACTGTGCACCGGAATATCCCATTGCACATAAAATACGTCCCCAGTTCGCATCATGTCCGGCAATTGCAGTTTTCGTCAGATTGGAACATACAATAGATTTTGCCAGTGTCTTCGCCTGCTTTTTCGTAGATGCCCCTGTTACCTTTACCTCGAATAAGGCAGTTGCGCCTTCTCCGTCACCAGCTATTTTCTTGGCGAGATATTCATTTACTATGTGAAGAGCTTCCGCAAATTTTTCATATTCTTCTGTTCCGTATTTAATTTTTTCATTTTTTGCCATTCCATTGGCAAGAAGAAGTACTGTGTCATTTGTTGAAGTATCACCATCTACGGATATCATGTTATAGGTATCTTCCACATCCTCACTTAATGCCTTCTGCAATGCTTTTTTTGAAATCACAGCATCTGTGGTGATAAAGGAAAGCATCGTGCACATGTTGGGATGAATCATTCCTGAGCCTTTTGCCATTCCGCCTATTGTAACTGTTTTATCTCCAACCTGGATTGTAACGGCAATCTCTTTCTGAAAAGTATCTGTAGTCATAATTGCCTTCGCAGCCAGTGTCCCATTCTCTGCAGAGCCATTTTTATTGGCTGCAAGCTTCAAAACACCTTCCTTCAACTTATCTATAGGAAGCTGCATTCCTATGACACCGGTAGAACCGATCAGAACTCCTTCTGCCTCCACTCCCAGTGCTTTTCCTGCTGCCTTAGCTGTTTCTTCACAATATCCATACCCTTCCTCTCCGGTACATGCATTTGCAATGCCTGAGTTCACGATGACCGCCTGGGATTTGACACCACTGTCCACTACCTTTTTATCCCATTTCACAGGAGCTGCCTTCACTACATTTGTTGTAAATGTACCCGCTGTCTTACATGGCTTCTTACTATATATAAGTGCCATATCTGTCCTGTTCTGATACTTAATCCCTGCTGCTGCCGATGCTGCCTGAAATCCTTTTGCTGCGGTTACCCCGCCTTTGATTATTTCCATATTCAACTTCCTTTCGTCATATCTTTTACTGCTCATTAAAGGCAGTTATGTTTTCTTCGTTCAATGCAAAGTCATAATAATTCAAATCTAATCTCCGCGTCCAGCCAATTGTGTTCCAAAAAGCATTGCCTATATCATTTTTTGTAAATGCTATCAAGGAGACCTTATTAATTTCCTCCTGTTTCAACGCTTCCATTGCTTTTACAACCATCTCTTTTCCAATGCCGCGTCTCCGGTATTGGGCATCTACACACACATGATATAAACAGCCTCTCCGTCCGTCATGACCGCACAGAATACTTCCCACAATTTTGCCGTCCTCCTCGGCTACAATACTGGTTGTCGGGTTCCTTCTAAGGAACCTCTGCACCCCTTCCCTGGAATCGTCAACACTTCGCAGGCCAAATCCTTTTATTTTCTTCCATAAACTATATACACCGTCATAATCATCTATCGTCATTATCCGAATCATATTGTCACCTCAATATCTGTATTGTATGGACTATGGAAACATCGGTACAAGTTCAAGTCCTTCTGTTTCTCCCAGTCCGAACATCAGATTCATATTTTGGACCGCCTGGCCTGCTGCACCTTTTACCAGGTTATCCATTGCTCCCATCATGATGATACGTCCGGTTCTTTTATCAACTCTGAAATTGATGTCTACATAATTGCTTCCCTCCACCCATTTCGTTTCAGGACACAACTCTTTTTCCAATACCCGGATAAATTTCTCATCTGCATAATATTTATCATAAATTGCTTTTATTTCTTCGTCAGAGACATCTCTTGTAAGCTTTGCATATCCGGTGACAAGTATTCCCCGGTTCATAGGCACTAAATGAGGGGTGAAATTTAACACAACCGCCTCTTCTGCCGCATATCCTAACTGCTCCTCTATCTCCGGAGTGTGCCTGTGTGTAGTCACACCGTATGCCTTAATATTCTCGTTCACTTCACAATAGAGGTTCGAAACATTTGCACCTCTGCCGGCTCCTGAAGTCCCTGATTTTGCATCGATAATCAGTGTACCCATATCTATCATCCCTTCTTTTGCCAGAGGATATACTGTTAAGATAGAGCAGGTAGTATAGCAGCCCGGATTTGCCACAAGTCTGGCTTTTTTCACCTTTTCCCGGTTAATTTCACACAACCCGTATACAGCTTCTTCTATAAATTGAGGACTTTTATGCTCCAATCCATACCACTTTTCATATGTAGCTGCGTCTTTAATACGGAAGTCTGCACTCAAATCTATAATTTTTACTTTTGACAAAATTTCTTCATTCACAAGAGAAGCACACAATCCCTGGGGAGTTGCTGTAAATATAACATCAACCCGCTCTGCAAGCTCTTCCATATTGTCATCCATGCAGACATTATCTACAATCTCAAACATGTTTCTATATACATCTGCATATTTCTTATCTATATAGCTTCTTGACCCATACCATACAATTTCTGCATGTTTATGTGCTGTCAAAAGCCGCACAAGCTCTCCGCCTGCATATCCTGTTGATCCGATAATTCCAACTTTAATCATATGTGTAACTTCCTTTCCCAGTTAAAACGAGTATTCCTGGCCCGCTCTGCTTTATTTCAATAGTATATCACTTCAATTATGAAGTAAAGTAAATACTTTGCCAAGCAGTTATACTTCTTGAACTACTAATGTTCAAAAAGACATGCTTCTTGAACTGCTAACGTTCAAGAAGATATCAAAAATGGCACTTGCATAATTATACATCTTTAATGAATATTATGCAAGTGCCATTTGTTATATTTTTATTTTCTTATCTGTCCATCCCCAAAAATAATATACTTATACGTAGTCAAAGCTTCTAACCCCATAGGTCCTCTTGCATGCAGCTTCTGAGTACTGATTCCGATTTCTGCTCCAAAGCCAAACTCAAAACCATCTGTAAAACGGGTAGACGCATTCACATATACGGCAGCGGCATCCACCTCATCCTGAAAACGGAGTGCATTTCTATAGTTCTCAGTAATGATAGCCTCAGAATGCCCTGTATTATATTTGTTGATATGGCTGACCGCAGCCTCCAATGAATCTACTACCTTTATAGAAATTATGGCATCCAGATACTCCGTCCCCCAATCCTCTTCCTGAGCAGGCAGGACTTCTTCACTGTAAGCACACGCTCTTTCATCTCCCCGTATTATCACCTGATGCAGCTTCAAACGGTTTACAATCATGGGAATTACCTGACGTGCTGCTCTCTCATGTATAACAAGAGATTCACAGGCATTACATACCCCTGTTCTCTGTGTCTTAGCGTTTTCAATGATATCTACTGCCATATTCAGATCCGCCCACTCATCTACATAAATATGACAATTTCCGGTTCCGGTTTCAATCACAGGAACTGTACTGTTTTGGACTACACTGGAAATCAGCCCGGCACCTCCTCTTGGAATCAGCACATCTATATAGTCGTGCAGCTTCATCATCTCATATACTGTCTCTCTGTCCGTGTCCTCTACAAGCAGAATCAAATCCTGAGGCAGCTTTGCCTTGCGCAGCCCCTCCTTTACAGCATGTACAATTGCCTTATTCGAGTTGATTGCATCACTCCCGCCTCTGAGAATCACCGCATTCCCTGTTTTAAAACACAGGCCAAATGCATCTGCAGTTACATTTGGTCTGGATTCATATATAATCCCCACCACTCCTATGGGTACTCTGCGTTTCCCGATTCTCAAGCCGTTGGGTCTGTTTTTCATAGAGAGAACTTCCCCCACAGGATCCTCCAAAGCTGCAATCTGCTGCAGGCCTGCTGCCATGTCTGTAATTCTTTGTTCCGTCAGAAGCAGCCTGTCTAGAAGAGAACTTTTCATTCCGTTTTCTTCTGCTGCATGTATATCCTTCTGATTTTCCAGCAAAATAGCATCCATCTCGTGACATAATTCTTCGGACACAAATAATAATCCCTTATTACGCTCTTCCGCACTCAGCGTTACAGCCTCTCTTGATGCAGCCTTCGCCCGGCTACCTAACGTTTCCATATAACTGCTCATAACTTCCTCCTATCCCGCTTATCGAAGTTTCCATAGTTTCCAGGTCCATGGAGTACAACTGCTTTGCGTGGCTGCCCCGCTGGCTCTCTTTTTTCTGCTTTTTCGCCTGTCTCCGGTATTGTACCCGCTCAGGAGACAGTTCATACCCCGCTTCCTGGTCATGCTCATTAGATAAAAATAAAGTACCTATTTTCTTGCCTGCCATAATGTCATTGATTGAATAAATATTCTCTCCGTTCGCAATTACCATATCTGCCCCAGAGGCAGTGGCAATCTTAGCTGCCGCAATTTTAGTCGCCATGCCGCCGGTACCCATTTCACCTGATGTTCCTTTTGCCATCTGCTCCAAGTGGCTGTCAATTCCCGCAACCGTATGAATGAATCTGGCATTTGGATTCTTCTTTGGATCATCGGTATACAGCCCTTCAATGTCAGACATCAAAATCAACAAGTCCGCATCTACCAGTTTTGCCACATATGCTGCCAGCGTGTCATTGTCTCCAAAATTTCCATAGAACAGTTCATCCACAGAAATCGCATCATTTTCATTTACAATTGGAACCACATTCATACGGAACAGCTCATCAAAAGTCTGTCTGGCATTCTTTCTGCACTCTTCGTTAGTAATAGATTCTTTCGTCAGCAGAATCTGTGCAGTCAGCTGGCTGTATTCATTAAATAATTTTTCATAAATCATCATCAGTCTTCCCTGCCCTACAGCAGCACATGCCTGTTTCGCTGCCTCGTTACCAGGCTTTTTCTCCAGTCCCAGTACATTTCTTCCAATTCCTACAGCTCCAGAAGAAACAACAATAACTTCTTTGCCTTTATTCCTCAGATTGATTAGAATTCTCACAAATTTCTCCAGCTTATCTAAATTAATATTCCCCGTTTCATCATGTGTAATCGTAGTTGTTCCTACTTTAATTACAATTCTTTTCTTTCCTTCTAAAATTTCTTTTCTTTCCATAGCTCTTCACCTTTCTCAATTTAATCTTCTCCAAATACTAACCGTTATATTTTTAATTACAGTTCTGTTCTGCAAATTTTTAAGAATGCATATGGGAAAAATTTATAATAAAGGAGAGACGGATACTCTTTCCCCGTCTCTCCCGTTTCATTTCGCCACCGTAGAACTTCCTCCTATAAAGGTATTCTACAGAAAAAGGATGGGAGTATATTGCTACACCTCCATCCTTTGCATTCTATCCATATCAAACGATCAGCACAACGATATCCTCTTAACTGACAATATTCATTTTTATACTATGCATATACCCCAAAGGGACTGGGAACGCACGGCACAAAAACAACACTGTCGGCAAGCGGCAGATTATGATTAAACTGATTCATGATGTCAAGACTATTATGCTTTGCTTTCATGACTACAACTCCAATCATTTCTGTGTGTTCTGTAGTTTCTCCTGTTTCGTCTTATTTTACTTATATTTTATAATTTGTCAAGTTTTTTTATTCTCGCGAAGGCAACGAGCCAAGTGGACATGCTTGCATGTACATTTGGCGACTGCCCGTGGAGTCAAAGACCTCGTAGCTCGCTGAGCTACAAATATGATATCCAGTCGCTTGCTACGGGGTCTTTCACTTTGCGTCCTGATAAATCCGATAGATATCTTCCCCATCCAGGACTTTTACACAGCCAATCGTTCTCTTACCCCAGTAGCTGCACTTCTCTGCCATTTCTTTCAATTGGTCTTCTGTTGGCTCTACTCCCAGCTCCTTCAGAGATGTGGGCATATTTACAGAGCGGTAGAAATTCTCCATCGCCTCAATTCCTTTTAAGGCGGTCTCCATGTCACTGCCGGATGCTTCTACTCCCATTATATTTATTGCAAACTGTGCAAAACGTTCCGGCCTTTCCGAAACAACATATCTTGCCCAGCTTCCCCATACTGCCGCCAGACCTGCACCGTGAGCCACATCAAACATACCGCCCAGCTCATGCTCTATCTGATGTGTGGCCCAGTCTCCCCCGTCCGTACCACATCCGGTCAGCCCATTATGAGAAAGACTTCCAGCCCACATCACTTCTGCTCTTGCTTCATAGTTTTTAGGCTCGTTCAGAAGGATTTGAGCATTTTTCATTACAGTACGAATTAAATGCTCGCTGATTCCGTCTGTCAGCTCCATATTGTCCACCCGGTTCAAATAACGCTCCATTGTGTGCATCATAATATCCACACAGCCGCTCATCGTCTGATACTCCGGCAAAGTCATAGTCAGTTCCGGATTCATAACTGAGAATTTAGGCCGGGAAAAATTACTGCTGTATCCTCTTTTTATCCATCCATCTTCCTTGGTAATTACAGAAGAATCACTCATTTCTGAGCCTGCAGCTGCAATAGTCAGAACCGTTCCAACAGGCAGGCATGCCTCTGCCTCCCTCTTTTTCTCATAGAAGTCCCATACATCCCCCGGATTTGTTACGCCATATCCAATGGCCTTTGCAGAGTCGATAACACTTCCTCCTCCAACTGCCAGAATAAAATCGACTCCTTCTTTTTTACACAGTTCTATTCCCTCATAGACAAGGGACAGGTGAGGATTGGGTACAACACCTCCCAGTGTAATATACGCGATGCCTGATGACTCCAGAGACTGACAAATCCGGTCAAGAAGCCCGGACCTTTTCACGCTTCCTCCGCCATAATGAACCAGCACTTTCTTACAGCCGTACCCCTGAATCAACGCTCCGGTCTCTAATTCTGTTCCTTTTCCAAAAACCACCTTCGTGGGTGTATAATATTCAAAATTATTCATATCCTATTCTTCCTTTCTTATTCTATTCGCTTATGATGTGAATGTGACATATTTTCATGGCCTCTAATGCCTGCTCTTTATTCAATTTTTCCATCCAGTATATCTTCTGCAAGTTTTCTCGCATTTTCCTCCGTAGTCGCCCAACTGGTACAAAAACGCACTGCACTGTGAGACTCGTCCACTCGCTGCTGATAGGAAAATGCATATTTCTCTCGAAGCTTATCCAGCTTTTCATCGTCCATTATTACAAATATCTGATTTGTATTATTTTCAACGAAAAACGGATATCCTGCCTTCCTGCATGCCCTGCGGATTTCTTCTGCCAGGTCATTTGCCCGCTTTCCAATTTTAAAATAAAGGCCCTTGTCCAGAAGTGCAAGAAACTGTACACCGAGAAGTCTTCCTTTTGCCAGAAGAGCTCCTTTCTGCTTTATAATGTAACGGAAATCTTCCTGAAGTACAGGGTTCGAAATTATCACAGCTTCCCCAAATAAGGCACCTACTTTTGTACCGCCAATGTAGAAAACATCACACAAACTGGAGATTACATCTAGATCCAGGTCGTTCCCTTCTGCCGTCAGCCCATACCCAAGCCTCGCCCCGTCCATAAACAAATATAGCCCATTTTTTCTGCAGACCACAGACAATGCTTCCAGTTCGGCCCTGCTGTAAATGGTCCCCAATTCTGTCGGGTTGGATATATATACCAGCTTAGGCTGTACCATATGCTCAAAGCTCTCATCTTCTATATGGCTTCGATACGCAGCTTCCACCTGCCCGGCAGTCATTTTTCCATCCTTAGACGGTACTGCCAGCACCTTATGTCCGCAGGACTCAATCGCTCCGGTTTCATGCACATTTATGTGTCCCGTTTCAGCCGCCAGCACTCCCTGATGAGGCCGCAGCGCAGCCGTAATTACTGTGAGATTTGCCTGCGTCCCTCCGGACAAAAAATGCACATCCAGCTCTTCCTTCCCACATAGTTTTCTAATAACACCACGTGCCCTGCTGCAATAGATATCTTCCCCATATCCGTCTGTCTGCTCCATATTCGTCTCACACAGCATGTCCAGCACTTGTGGATGAGCACCTTCATTGTAGTCACAGTTAAAATAAATCATATTTATGCTCCTTACTGTCAGTTATAATATGATTATACTACCAATAAGAAAAGTTTTCCATATCTTTCACCCTTATATTCATTTTATCCATTTATACATGATAGTTGCATATTCAGAACATTTTTATGTATATTTATTTAGTTTTTATGCATAAAACGAAATTTTTTATGTTTGCTGTTGCATAATTATAAAATGTGGTGTATAGTATGTGATATCTTATAGAATGAAATGCATTTAGGAGGCAAATGAAAATGAGTAAAGAAAAAGTAGTATTAGCATATTCAGGCGGACTTGACACTACCGCAATCATCCCATGGTTAAAGGAAAATTTCGATTATGACGTTATCTGCTGCTGTATTGACTGCGGACAGGGTGACGAACTGGACGGACTGGAAGAAAGAGCAAAATTATCAGGTGCTTCTAAATTATACATAGAGAATATTATTGATGAATTTTGCGATGAATACATTATGCCGTGTGTAAAAGCAAGTGCAGTTTATGAAAATAAATATTTACTGGGAACTTCTATGGCACGTCCTATCATTGCGAAAAGACTGGTTGAGGTTGCCCGCAAAGAAGGTGCTACTGCTATCTGCCATGGTGCTACAGGAAAGGGAAATGACCAGATTCGTTTCGAGCTTGGAATCAAAGCCCTTGCTCCTGACCTCAAAATCATTGCTCCCTGGAGAATGACAGATGTATGGACTATGCAGTCACGTGAAGATGAAATCGAATACTGCCACCAGCACGGAATCGACCTTCCTTTCGATGCGAAACACAGCTATAGCCGCGACCGCAACCTGTGGCACATCAGCCATGAGGGCCTGGAACTGGAAGATCCGGCCAGCGAGCCAAACTATGATCACTTATTAGTCCTGGGCGTTTCTCCTGAAAAAGCACCGGATGAAGGAGAGTATGTCACTATGACATTTGAAGCCGGCATACCTAAGAGCCTGAACGGAAAGGAAATGAAGGTTTCAGAAATCATTTCAGAACTGAATACTCTTGGCGGAAAACACGGTATCGGTATTGTAGATATTGTGGAGAACCGCGTTGTTGGTATGAAATCACGCGGGGTGTATGAGACTCCCGGCGGAACAATCCTGATGGAAGCACATGACCAGCTGGAAGAACTGGTTTTGGACCGTGCTACTCATGAAGTTAAAAAGGATATGGGCAGCAAATTTGCTCAGATTGTTTACGAAGGAAAGTGGTTTACACCGCTTCGTGAAGCAATTCAGGCATTTGTAGATGTAACACAGCAGTATGTGACAGGTGAAGTAAAATTCAAACTGTATAAAGGAAATATCATAAAAGCAGGAACAACTTCTCCATACTCATTGTACAGTGAATCATTGGCCAGCTTTACAACTGGTGAATTGTATGATCATCACGATGCTGAAGGATTCATTAACCTGTTCGGTCTGCCGCTGAAAGTCCGTGCTATGAAAATGCAGGAACTGGAAAAATAAATGGAATTAAGTATAATTTAACTTCGAGCCGTCCGAAAGGGCGGCTCCGAGTGTAACCAGAATGAATAATAAAGAAAGGAGATTGATATGTCAAATTATTGTACAACCGGTATATTTACATCAAACGCAAATCTGCCTCCCCGCACTAAGTGTTAAGTACATTTCAATGTATTATGCGCTTAGTGGTATGAAAAGGTAATACATTTTACTTGTACTTAACGTTCAATATCCAATAAAAATAAGAACAGGAGATTGATATGTTTCATATAAGTGAGATTTTTAAGGTGGCTCCGGCACAATTTACAACTCAGTTACAGGAAGAAGTATATAAAGTGCTTGGACAACTTAAAATACCTTTTGAGAGAGTAGAGACAGATGAAGCGATTTCAATGGATGATTGCGTGCTGATTAATGAAAAACTGAATATGAAAATGGTTAAAACTTTATTTTTATGCAACAAAAAGAAAACCTTGTTTTATCTTTTTGTTACAACAGGTGAAAAGCCATTTGATACAAAACGATTTTGTGAGACACTTGGTATTTCCAGAGTTTCATTTGCACCAAAGGAATTGTTCGAAGAAATATTAAGAACAAAAATTGGAGCCGCAACCGTTTTCAGTACACTTGCAGATTGGGAGAAAACCATACAAGTAATCTTTGACCAGGATGTTGCAGATAATGAATACTATGGATGCAGCGATGGGACAACAACAGGATATATGAAGGTGAAAACGGACGATATACTAAAAGTTTTATTGCCATATTCAAAGCATACATGTAAAATCATCAAATTTTAATTATTGATAGACAATACCCTGATGGTGAACATAGCAAAAGCCACGTTCAGCCATCAGGGTATTTCTTGTATCTTGTTCTTCTGTTAATCAATATACCCATACACAGTGGTGTAATTTTATTTTGATAATACTGTATTCCTGTATTCATTTGCAGAAATACCTACAATCTTTTTAAATACCCTGGAAAAGTGAGCCACGTCCGAAAACCCTACCTCTTCTGCAATCTCCCCAATCCTAAGTGCTGGATTGTCTAGCATCTGTTTTGCCTTTTCAATGCGGATTTTGTTTAGTATTTCCGAAAAATTCTGCCCTGTGTACTTGCGGAGCAGCTTGCTTAGATGCCACTGGCTTACATATATCTGTTCGGCAACCTCTGACAGCATAATTTTTTGTTGATAATTTTTATTCATATACTTTAGGGCATTTTTTACAATAAAACTGCCTGAGATATTTTCTTCCGGATGCGCTTTCTCTTCGTTATCTTCCTTTTTTCCTAAATCACCGCTCTCTTTCGCCTTTGAACCTGAAAGGTTTGTTATCATTACTTCCAGTGTATCCAGCAATTCATCCATTTTTGACGGCTTTAATAAAAATCGGGTAACTCCAAGGCATATAGCACGCTGGGCATAATCAAAATCCCTATATCCAGTGAGAATACAGATTTGGATATTGGGGTATTGTGATTTAATGCTGGCAATCATAGTCAGCCCATCCATTCCCGGCATCTTAATATCCGATATCAGTATATCTGGCTGTTGGTTCCGGATTAATTCTAATCCTTCCCTTCCACTGAATGCAGTGCCTGCCACATGGCAGTTATATTTCCCCCATGGAATAGCCTGGGCTAATCCCCTGGCAATAATAGGTTCATCATCAACGATAACTACTTTGTACATCCAATCCCCCTCCCGGACTTTCCTATTTAGAATTATAACATACATCCGCAGTGCAGCAAGTAAATCCGGCAGATTCACTTGCCGTCTCACCCTTTTATTGCTCCCGAGATCATTCCCTTGATAATGTATTTCTGTAAGAAAATATATACAATTAAAATCGGAATCACTACCAGGGTTACTGCTGCTGCCATAAGTCCATAGTTGGTTCCTTCCTGGGATGTCAGCTGATTTAGCAGGACTGTGATTGCCCATTGTGTTTTGGTACGCAGAAAGAACATCTGAGTAAATAAGTCATTATAACTCCATAAGAATGAAAAAATAGCAACTGTTGCAAAGGATGGTTTAGTAAGAGGTACAATTACTCTAAAAAAAATCTGAAAGATATTGGCTCCTTCTATATACGCAGCCTCTTCTAACTCTATGGGAATACTCTTAATATATCCCATCAGCACCACAATGGCAAAGGATAAGTTTCCCGCAATCTGGGGAAGCGCTGTAGAGAGCAGAGATAGAAAGAGATTGCTGGTATTTACAATCCCCCAGGAATACTGCATCTGAAATACCGGGATGATGGTAGAGAACACGGGGAACATCATGCCTGCAATGACTAAATTATATAAGAGTTTCTTTAGCCTGAATTCGTAACGAGCCAATACATAGGCGGCAAGACCGGCGAGTAATATTACAGCCGCAGCTACACTGGTGGAAATAAGCAAACTGTTTTTATATGCACTTAAGATATCGACACGTTCAAATGCCAATCTGTAATTGTCTAAGGTAAAGATTTCCCCTAAAGGAAGGGCAAAGGAATTGGATAAGATAAACCTCCTGTCCTTAAATGAATTTAACACCACCCATATAATAGGGTAAATTGTAGTTAAGGCCCAGATACTTAATAAAAGAAGGATAATGGATTGCCCTAAAGAAACTTTTTTTTGCTTGTTTATTGCAATAGCTTTCATAGCAACCCTCCTCTAAAATTCTTTTTCTTTGAAAATAGTGTTTACAAGCTTTGATAACAGAATACCCAGTATTACAATTACAACAGCTATGGCTGAACTGTAATCTACGTCATTTACATTGAATACCTGGTAATACATATAGGTTCCAGTAAGCCAGGTTTCCCCGTTTGGCAGTCCCTTTGGGAACATAGTCCAGGGAAGATCAAATACTTTTAATGCCCCCGTAACTGCGAGTATAATACAAGTACAGGTTACATTGCGAAGCAGGGGCAGCGAAATAAATTTTACCTGCTGGTAAGAAGTAGCACCGTCAATTGCAGCGGCTTCATACAAGTCAGAAGAGATATTATTAAGCCCTGTTACAAGGATAATAAAGTAAAACCCCACATACTGCCACATCACCGGCGCCATCATGGTAAACAAAGCAATCCCTTTGCTTTTAAAATCAACCAATGCTGCAGCACCAAAAATCTCACGGATTTGATTAATCATGCCTTTGTCATAGAGGAAAATCAGGTTAAACAAAAGCCCCAGAGCCGTTGCAGAAATAACAATGGGGAAGAAATAAACAATACGGAATAATTTGGCTCCATAGGTAATACGGTCTGTAAGAAGTGCGAGCAAAAGTGCAATCCCTACCTGTCCGAATACGGTTACTACCAGCATAATCAGTGTATTGCGGAATGCAACCCACATATTGGTGTCTTTAAGCAGCATGGTATAATTGCTGTACCATGGGTCTGCCCATCCTTTTGATGCGGAGCCAAGTCCACTGATTTCCTGAAAACTATTGAAAATGTTTTTGATAAAAGGATAGTACAGGAATACAAAGATAAACAAAAATGCCGGTGCAAGGAAAAAAATAATTCGTTTTTTATTTTTATAAATATGAGATGTCATAGTTTGCTCCATTTCTGTGCAGATATCTGCTCATAGAGGATAATCTGTAAAGTAAGGGCCGCTGCAAAATTCAGGTTGATCTGTGCAGCAGCCCCATTTTATCTATTCATTTTTTGATCTCTATTTAGCCAATGAATCCAAAACTTCTTGTACAGATTCTTTTATATCGCTCTTACCAGTTACTAAGTTAGGCATGCCATCAAAGATTGGAACTCTTGATTCTGCCGGAATCTGGTCTTGTATCGCGCTTGCCATTCCCGTAGCACCCTGCACTAATTTAAGTCCATCTTTTGCTAAAGAAGTTAATTTAGATTCATCAACCTGGCTTCCGTTCTTTAATGCAGTTGCAGAAACCTCCGCAAATTTAGAAACCAGTTCATCACTTGTCATATAGCTGACAAAATCAACTGCTGCTGCTCGTTTGTCCGGATCATCCCAGGCTTTCTTTGTAATATAATATCCACTGGATAGTCCGCCAATGATATCCGTTGTTTTTCTGTCATTATTTCCAGGAACATAAGTAACTGTAAAGTTATCAATATTGCTTGTTAACTCTTCAATCCCACCAACCTTCCAAGAACCATCAATTAAAAAAGCTGCTTTGTTGTCAATAAACATCTGTACTGTTTCATCATCAGTACCTGTTAAAGTGTTTTCAGGGAAGAAGCCTCTTTCATAAAGGTCTTTGATGTCGTTAAGACCATTCACCCAAGCGGTTCCATGCTCGTCAGATATGCTGCCTGGAAGTACATTGTGTGTAGCAGGGGTTAAATAATTATAAATAGAGAACTCAAACCAATAGTGCGGCACGGTTGCTAAAGAAGCAGCAATTGGAGCATATCCGGCATCTTTAATCTTTTGGCAGGTTTCAAGGAATTCATCCCATGTAGTATTTGGTCCGGGAATTTCAACACCGGCAGCTTCACATACTTCTTTGTTTACGAACATGCCTTCCCAGTATCCATTCACCGGCACAGAGTAGTTCTTTCCATCTACAGGGGAAGCCCCCATCATGCCATCTTTCATATTGCTTGCATAGTCAGGGAATTCTTTACGGATTTCTTCAATGGAAACTACCTTTCCAGCTTCTACCAGGGGATTGGAGTCTACACCGTTAAAGAAAAATAGTACATCCGGTTCTGAACCTGTTTCAAAGTCTGCCAATACTCTGGCTTTAAAAGTTTCATCGGAAGTGGAAGAAGAATCATTTACCTTGTTCCCGCTTTCACTTTCCCATGCAGCCACAGCATCCTGGAAATTCTGTGCATTCCCATCATTTCCTGCATAAGTAGTAGTCGTGTTTAAAGTAACCTTTTTCGCTTCAGTCTTTGTCTCTTCTCCCGAACCTGCCGGTTCCTCTTTCTTAGTGCAGGCGGCCATAGATATTACCATGGTAAATGCTAACATTAAAGCGAATAACTTTTTCATAAAATACCTCCTATAAATGTTTTAATGTTTTTATGTTCCCTTCTGTTACTATCATACCCTAAGAAAGTGAAAAGGTTAATGTTTCTAATTGCTATTATTTGTCTGTGTTTGTTTTGTTTAATTTGACTATAATGGTGCTGACTGTAGAATCTTCTTTGTCATTTTTAATAGTAAGCCCACAGTCATTTCCATAAATAATCTTTAAACGCCTGTCAACATTGCGGATTCCAAGGCTTGTGGAGCGTTCATTTTCAGTATCCGATTCCTCGTTTAATAGAGTATTAATCTTTTCTTCATCTTCCTTCGACAGCCGCCCTTTATTTTTAATTTCAATATATAATTTATCATCCTCTGAAAAGATATGGAGGGTCACTATCCCCTGGTTCTGTCCATTCATTCCATGCTCTACTGCATTTTCTATGATGGGCTGGATAATAAGCCTTGGGACAGGCACCTGAAGAAGGCTCTCATCAATTTTTTTTACAATCTGAAAACGTTCCCCGAGCCTTGTGGATATAATAAAGAAGTAGGCATCTGCATAGGAAAGTTCTTCTGCCAGAGGAATGTGATGCTGCTGCTTACGGTTCATAGTGGCATTTAAGATAGTGGAGAGGGCTTCAATCATTCCGTTTACTTTATAATTTCCCATCAGCCTTGCCTCCCAATTAATGATTTCCAGGGTATTATTTAAAAAATGAGGATTAATCTGGGACTGCAATGCCATAATATTAGCATCCTTCAGCGCCAATTCCTCCAGGAATATTTTTTCAAATTGATTCTTTAATACCAGGGACATGGAATTAAAAGCCTCCCCTAAGAATGTGAATTCCTGGCTTCCCTGGATTTTTTGTATCTGGGTGCCGTAATTTCCCCCGGAAATTTGATGAGCGGCTTTGGTCAACTGGACGATGGGTTTTGTAATCTTTGTGTGGAAAAACCGAAAGACCAGCAGGACAAAGGCAATTAGCAGCGGGAAAAACAATGTTAAAATATAAACCAGTGCATCCATTTCATAGAGGATTACATCATCTTGTAACTTTGCCACAAAGGTTAAGTAATCCTGATTGTATTTTATTGTCTTATAAACATAGGAACCCTGGTCATCCTTATAATATGTACTTAGGGGAGCCACCTTTCCATACCTTGCCAGGTATGGGTTCTCAGGTGAGCCCCACAGCAGGCTGCCGTTTTTATAGATTGTTCCTTCCTCGTAGCCCCAGATAGTACTGATGCTCTCAAAGACCGATTCGTTATTCAACTCCATGACAATGACTGCGTAAGGTTTAAAATTAGATGTCATCAAGTTTCTTACCATGTACACCCGTTCTTCAAAGGGGACAAAGGCAACATTAGTATCCAATTCTTTGGAAAGCTCCATTGCCGGCTCTAAGACATGCTGTTCAAAATACTGGACATTGTAGTAGGTTGATTTGTTTTTATTGGAGTAGGTGTAATAAACATGTTCAGGAAATTCCGTGAAAACCAGCATGGTACTGCGGAAACGATCATCAAATCGATATTGCTGGTTCAAAAATAAGGTGATGTCTTCATAAGTTTTCTGTTTGCTATAACCAGACTGATGCTTTATGTATACTTCACGGACGGTGGGAAGATAGGAGGCATTCTTTGAAGCGGTAATGGCATCCTGCATTCTTGAAAGACAGGTTTCTACTGCTTTTTCCATGGAGTTTACAATGGTTTGCTCTGTCTGTTTGTTTAAATTGTGATAGACAAAATTAATTACAAGGATAGTCAGCAAGGTGAGGGGGATAACCCAGCAAAGGATTAAAGTCCGCATCATGCTCCATTTTAAGGACACTTCCTTTTTATTTTTCTTATTTAATTCCATTGTAACCTCCACTTTTCCTAATATTTCAATAGAACAAAGAGTTTGTGAAATACCTACTCCGGCGTAATACTCAGATAGTCTTCGTAGAGGGAAAGGATTTCCCTGGCTTCCTTAAGTGTGCCCATTTCGCAGAAGATACGCATCAATGGCTCTGTCCCGGAGAATCTTACGACTACCCAGCCACCGTTTTCAAAGTATACTTTGCTTCCGTCCAGATAGGAAACGTGATCAATTTCCACAGGCAGAATGGGAAGCTTTTTGTCTTCCATCAGTATTTTATGGATTTCATGCTTTTTCTCATAAGTGAGACGGTAATTTCCCTCTTCCATGTGGGCGGCACCAAATTCCCGTTCAATGTCATGGCAGATTTCAGAAAGTTTTTTGCCTGTAAGAGCAATCATTTCTACTAAAAGAGCTGCCGCATATACGCCATCTTTTCCTTTAATATGCCCCCTTACAGTAAGCCCCCCAGAAGATTCACCCCCAATAATGGCATTGGTTGCATTCATTTTGGCGGAAATATGCTTAAATCCCACAGGAACCTCATAGCATTCCTGGCCAAATTTTCTAGCAACCCGGTCAAGCATATGAGTCGTTGCAATATTCCTGACAGCAGGCCCGCTCCAGCCCTTGTATTTTACCAGATAGTAATATAATAGTACCAGAATATCGTTAGGGTGGAGAAAACGCCCCCTATTATCAATAACACCAATCCGATCGGCATCCCCATCGGTGGCAATTCCAATATCGCATCTCCTGTCACTCACTGCCCGCTGTAAGGCATGGAGGGTTGCAGAGGATGGAGAGGGAAGTTTGCCGCCAAATAACGTGTCATGCCGCTCATGGATGGTATAAACCTCACAGCGTGCTGTATGGAATATAGTGGTGAGGGAAGTTTCACTGACACCGTACATAGGGTCAATAGCAATCCTTAAGCCCCGGCGGCGTATGGCATCCATATTGACTCTGTCAATAATATGATCCAGATATTCGTTTAATGGATAAATTTCCTCTATCAGACCTGAAGCCAGCCCCTCTTCATAATCCATCTCTTCTACATCTTCTGCAGACAATTGCGCAATATATCCTTCTAAATCCTGTGTCTGAAGTTCATCTGCATCCCTTCCCCCTGCAGTAAATATCTTGATTCCATTATAGATAGCAGGATTGTGGCTGGCGGTAATCATCAGTCCATATGGAAGGTCATGTTTCATTACATAGAACATAATCAGGGGGGTGGGGGATGATTTATTCACAAGTGAAGCATGGATGCCTTCTCTGGCAAAAACACATGCCGCCCAGCACATTGCCTCTTTGGCTAAGAATCTGCGGTCATAGCCAAGGACAACCCCCTTTTCTGCAATTTCTTCTGCTTTCATTTTATTGCAAAGACCTTTCGCCAGAAGCTGTATATTTGTTTTAGTAAATTCATCCCCAATAATTGCACGCCAGCCACCTGTACCAAATTTAATCATATGATACCTCCATTTCTATTTTGCCGCTTTTATCTGTTTTCCCATAATGACATTTACCTGGTGTATTGTTCCTGGTGCTTTTTCAGGAATTTTATCTACAGCTTTCCCGTCAAGATAGATTTCTTTCACACCTTTCATAATCCCCTGGGGATTCTCCACCTTAATTTCATAAACTGCTCCCCGCCACTGCCTGGTAACCTGAAATCCTTCCCAGTCTCCTGGGATGCAAGGGTTAATTTCCAGATGTCCAAACTGCGGTTTTATGCCGAGTATATACCTGGTTGCACTAAAATAAGCCCAGCCGCCTGTACCAGTCATAAACGGATGCCTGGCACGGCCAAATCCTGTATGATCCCTGCCCATAATAAACTGGCAATAGGAATAAGGTTCTGCTTCTCTAATCTCAATTTTGTCATTTTGGTAATAGGGGCAGAGTGCATCATAGAATTCCATTGCCCTGTCCCCACGGCCAAGCTCACATTCTGCTGCCCATGCCCATGGATTAGGGTGACTGAAAATAGCACCATTTTCTTTTAAGCCGGGATAAACACGTGTTACAAATCCAATATCATCATTGGGTTTTGTATAGGAAGGGGCGTTAAGCTGGATGCCGTAAGGAGTAAACAGATGCGTATACACACTGTCCATGGCCCGTATTCCTTTTTCCCCAGTTGCCGCACCAGAGAGGACTGCCCAGGTGTTTGATTCTAAATGAATCCTCCCTTCTTCGTCCTTAACCGTTCCAATTTTTTTACCACTCTTTGTAATACCCCTGATGAACCATTCTTCATCCCACAGTTCTTCATTACACACTTTTTGCACCTGACTTGCCATTGCACTATATTTTTCTACATCTTCATCACGGTTTAAATGCTCTGCAAGGGAGATAAAGTTGGTAAGTGCCCAGTAATGCAGGAAAGACACCATAGCACTTTCTCCCCCGCCAAGGTTTAAGCAGTCATTCCAGTCTGCCCTAAGGCCCTTGCAGATGCCTGTTAACCCAACCTGTCTTGAAGAAAAATCAAGAATTTTGGTAAGATGTTCATAAACCGTGCCTTCTCCCCCATCTGCATAGGTAATCATTTCATCCACAAAATCAAATTCTCCTGTCTCTTTGATATATTCCACAACAGAAGAAACCAGCCACAGGGCATCATCAGAGCAGGCATCCTCTATTCCATGGATAATGCTGTCCCTATCTGGTGAAGGAACTACAGTGGGGGATTTAAATGGCTTGACAGAATCCTCCTCTGCAAACCATTCCGGCTGAAACAGGTGAAGGCCATAGCCTTCTGATACAAGGCCCTGCATCAATTCACGGATGCGCTGTTTGCATTTCTCTGGATTGGAGTGGGGGATTGTCATGGAATCCTGTGCTGTATCCCGGTATCCGAGACCGGTTCTCCCGCCTACTTCAATAAAGGAGGCAAAGCGTGAGAACATTACATTGATTTCAGCCTGATATAACGTCCAGGTATTAATTAAAATATTCATTCCTTCATTTGGGGTTTGAATCTGCAATTTTTTCTGTTTCGCATCCCAGAAGTCTCTAATATCCTGATATGCTTTCTCTACATTGGAAAGGTTCCGGTATTTTTCCCTGATACGCTTTCCCACAGTTCTATTTCCTTCCCCAAGCATATAGACAATCCGGATTGTCTCCCCTGGTTTTATAACAAAATTATGCTGTAGGGAGCCACAGTGGTTATTGCCAAGTTCTGAACTCCCGCTTAATTTTCCATTTATAACGCCCTCCGGGTTGGTTTCTGTGTGATATAGCCCAAGGAATTTGTCCCTAAGGCAGTCATATCCATCCGGCTCTATCGTGGATGTAAAATACTGATACCCAAATTCCTCATAGAACAAATCATACTCAATGATGCCGTCTTCACAGGAGGAACCAGAACAGTAAAGGCTCATCTGGAAGTTTTGGTTATCAATCATAATGTGGTGGAAAGAAAATTCACAATAAGTAAAGAGGCTAATGTCCCTTGGCTTTTCATCCTCGTTTGTTACAGTCACATCCCAAAGCTCCACATCTTCATCCATAGGTACCAATAGCTTCTGAACCGCCTTTATTTTTTCATAATCACATTCATAAACAGAGTAAGACATTCCGTGGCGACAGGTATATTTCGCTTCTTCAAGGGGTTTGCCCACTGGCTGCCAGGAAATGCTCCAGTAATCTTTTGTCCCATTGTCTCTGAGATATACATAATGCCCCGGCCGGTCCATTGGTACGCCATTTCCTCGAAATCTTGTAACACGGCAGTATTCTGGTGATTTGTGGAACATATATCCGCCTGCTGTTTGATTGACTACCACACAGGTGTCTTTTACCCCCAGATAATTGGTCCATGAAGTTGGAAGGTCAACCCGGTCAATGACATACTCCCTGTTTTTTTTATCAAAATGTCCGTATTGCATATATGCCTCCTTTAAAGATACAATAAGTTTAAATAGATTTTCTTTGCTTGTATCTTAGCATATTGAGCCAGAAAACTGATATTTCAATCTTGCCCTTTCTTGTATCGTTTTGTCAATTTAATAAAATGGATTTCATATTCCTTAAAAAATCAAAAGAATCAACCTAAAAGCTGGTATTCTAGGTACGGTTCCTAAAAAAGTATCACGTTTCGTACAAACAATAAGAGCAGTTCTGAATAAACGCAGAACTGCTCTTATTGTGATTAGTATAACTCTTACGCCTCACCTCTGTCATTTGTCAATTTCAGCTTGTCCAGTATAAAAAACAGCAGTCCCATTAACATACCAACAACACATGCAAGAACCATTCCTGATAACTGAATGCTTCCAAACTGCACAGCAACTCCTGAAAGGCCTGTCACAAAAATTACAGATGTCATCGCCATATTCCTGGATTTCCCATAATCTACCTGTGCATCAACCAGAATACGAATACCGGAGGCCCCAATCATTCCATATAGCAAAAATGAAATACCGCCGATAACCGGTCCTGGAATTGTATTGATTAATGTGGTCATCTTACCTATGAAAGAGCAGGCAATAGAGAGCACCGCTGCTCCTCCAATCACATAGACACTGTATACTTTAGTCATTGCCATAACGCCAATATTCTCTCCATATGTTGTAGTAGGCACAGAACCAACAAACCCAGAAAGCATGGTGGATATGTAATCCCCCAGCAGAGAGCGGTGAAGTCCGGGATCTTTTATTAAATCTCTTTCTACCACTTTACTGGTCACAATCTGATGTCCAATGTGCTCGGATGTAACGACCAAAAGTACCGGAAGAATAATGATGATTGCCTCCCATTTGAATCTAGGAAATGCAAAGTTTGGTAATGCCAGCCATGCTGCAGCACCGACTTCATTAAAATCTACAATGCCGCAGAGAAGTGCTGCCACATATCCCACAATAATTGCAACCAGAATCGGAATAACCGATAAAAACTTCCGGAATAATACGGAACCAAGTACTGCTGTCATCAGCGTTACCAGAAAAACAATGGCATTTTTCATATCAATTACTTCATCTCTCAGACCTGCATTGGATGCTGCCGT
Organism: Faecalicatena contorta; assembly: GCF_003149105.1. Lineage (GTDB taxonomy): Bacteria > Bacillota > Clostridia > Lachnospirales > Lachnospiraceae > Muricomes > Muricomes contortus_C. The sequence continues at coordinate 326,224 of NZ_QGDS01000003.1, forward strand.
TCCTGCCAGTTCCAGACCGATCAATGCCACAACAGGTCCCATAGCTGCCGGAGGAAGCACAACATCAATCCAGTGGGAGCCAAATTTATAAATAATCAATGCCAGAATGCATCCAAAAAGTCCTACCACAACAAATCCGCCCAGAGCATAATTATAGCCCCATTTGCTGATAACAATTCCTGCCGGTGCGAGGAATGCAAAACTGGAGCCAAGATATGCCGGTGCTTTTCCTTTTGTAATGAAAATAAATAATAAAGTTCCAATCCCATTCATAAGCAGTACAACTGCCGGGTTAATTCCAAAAATGAAAGGCACCAGGACTGATGCCCCAAACATTGCAAACATGTGCTGGATACTCAAAGGCACCAACATATTAAATGGAACTTTCTCTTCCACCTGAATGATTTTCTTACTTTCCATATAATCCTCCACTTCTCTCTCGTTTCCTGAAAATTTTTTATCTTTCCCATTATAGCACTACTGCTACCCTGGCGCAATATCTTAAATGCTTGAGTTTTGGCAGATAACGAAGATGCATATTCCTTCTATTTCATCCCTTCCTTTATTATCCGCAATGCATTTTCTCCCATAATTTTATCCAGCTGCCGTTCTGTAATTCCCCTCTTTTTCATCGCCTCCCATACTAGTCCCATATCCCGGACATGCCCAATCCACTGTTCCCTGTCTTCATTATGGAATCCGTCAAAATCGGTTCCAATTGTCACAACGCCTTCTCCTCCAACTTGTATCATATGGACTGCATGACGGGCAATGTCATCCAGAACCGCTGTCTCGTTTTCTCTTAAAAATGGCGGATAGAAATTAAGCCCTGCTCCCCCTCCTGCCTCTCCAAGTGCCCGGAGCATCTCATCTGTCAGGTTTCTCGGATGATTGCAAAGTGCCCTTGCATTGGAGTGGGATGCACATATCGGTACTTTGCTGATTTTGATACAATCCCAAAACCCTCCGTCAGATAAATGAGATACATCCACCAGTATTCCTAATTCATTCATGCGCTCTACCGCCTGAAATCCGAATCCTGTCAAGCCTTTCTCCATAATTGTTTTTTCCCGGGAATTTGGGTATCCGAGACAATTGGCGTAATTCCATGTCAGGGTTACAAGCCGGATTCCCGCCTGATAAAGAGTATCGAGTCTCGATAATTTTCCAGAAATAATACCGCCCTCTTCTACTGTCTTAACTGCAGAGATGATTCTCCTCTTCTTATTTTCCATGATTTCAGAATAGTTGCATGCTATTTTTACTTTTTCATTTTGTTCCCCATCCATTCTTTCTATCATTTTCATTACAGCCCGGTAAGCACGTTCCCATGCTGCCGGTGATATCCGTTTCTGCTGCCCCGCTGTTCGTGAGTCTTGTGATGTTTTCGGTTCCTCAAAAGAAGCAGCATTTACAAAACAGGCAAAAAACTGTGCGAGAGTTCCTACCTTTTCCATTCCTTCTATACTAATGCTCAGGCTGTTCCCGGCAAGGGTATCATCTGCCGAAGCTTTCATCAATTCGCTGATTGTATCACAATGCATGTCTACCAAATTCATTATTTTTTGTACTCCTTTCTTACACAAAATGTCCTCACTGCACCAGGTATATTTTACCACATTTTTACATACGCTAGTGTACTGGCAGTGTTCTTTCTGCCTGAACTATCCTATGCCAGAAAAGGAGTGCTTATGAAACCGAAAATTGGAGTAGTTGTCTGCGGCTTTATGGATGACAGACAATTTGTAACCAACACTTATATTCAGTCCATCCGGTATTCCGGCGGACTTCCTTTTATTCTGCCTTTAATACGTTCAGACAGCGCGATTCAAGAATATATTACCTTTTGCGACGGCTTTCTTTTTTGCGGGGGAGGCGATATTACACCGCTTTTATTTGGAGAAGAGCCGAAAAATGGCATTGGCAAAACGGATATTACTCTTGATTTATTCCAGCTCCGTCTGATGAGAGCTGTATTAAGTACCAAAAAACCTGTTTTTTCCATCTGCCGGGGTATGCAGGTATTTAATGTAGCCTGCGGAGGTACTATTTATCAGGACATTTCCCTGCAGCCCGGCCGTCCGCTGAACCACATGCAGCAGTCTTATTCAAGAGCAGAAGTCAGTCACAAAATTCACGTAGAAAAAACTTCACAACTTCGCAAGTATATCGGCTCTCGAATGGAGGTAAACAGCTTCCACCATCAGACCGTCGGAATGCTGGGGAAAAACCTGGTTGCCTGTGCACATGCAACGGACAAAACAATTGAGGCTATTGAAATGCCATCCCATCCTTTTGCAATTGGAGTCCAGTGGCATCCGGAATGTATGTACCGCACATCCCCTGAAATGAGGGAATTATTCTCAGAATTTATTCTCCATACCAGGCTGCGTCCTCCGGCATCCTCTGATTAAAATTTTAAAAAATTAGTAACAAAATCAGCGCATACTATTCACTTTATCGGACATAATAAATCTCGAAAATATTATTTCTCAAAGGAGGCCAAATTATGTCCGATATTTCAATACTTGATCTGCAAAACTTACGTCATCTCATTGGCGGCTATGACACAACACATTGCAAAATGACTGATTATGCATCTCAGGCCGAGGATCCTGAAATAAAACAACTTTTCCAGGATGCGGCTAATTCTGCAATGAAGAACAAACAAGACTTAATGAAATTCTTATAAGGGGTGACGTATATGAATGAAAAAACAATGGTATCCGACGCCTTAGTCGGAGTGAATGGCGAACTCAAAATGTTTGGCGACATGATTCCACAGACAGAGAACAAAGAGTTAAAGCAATGCTTGAAGCAGATCAGAAATGAGTGCGAGATGTCACAGGAAAAACTTTATCAGATAGCAAGAGAAAAAAGCTATTACGTTCCTGCTGCAAAAGCAAGCCAGCAAGAAGTTGAACATGTAAAATCAATCCTGACACAGCCTAAAACCTTCTAAATGGCCGTGTAAGCAGACAACGCTTTGGGAGTGAATACAGAGAGGGGAAGTTAAGTATCCCCCTTTGTATTCACTCCCAAAGTTCATTTGTGTCTTTTTTAATCTTTTTCCCAAATAGCCTGGAATTCCTCAAAGCAGCAAGTGACCCCAGCATAAAAGGAAATATATAGGTCGAAAATCTATATATCAGCATCCCGGAAGCTGCTTCTACATTTCCGGTCAGTGGTGTAAATAAGGATATAAACACAAATTCTACTGCTCCTACACCTCCAGGTGCTGGTATAACACCTGCAAGGGCCAGCATCATAGATGTGGTTCCTATAAGAAGTGGTAAGTTCAAAAAATCCATCCTGTAAAAAATAACAGCCGGAATCAAAAACCAGGCGCTTAGTTTTAAAAAGTTCAGCAGCAATATTTCTAAAAGTAATTTTTTGTTTTTCAAAAGCCGGTTTGCCTCACAGCGTATAATAACAGCGTTTTCTCTCCACTCCACAATCTTCTTTTTCTGTTTTTCTCTCCTTATGATCTTCTCGGACCGGGAAAACACCCAGTTATGCAGCGGCTCGCAGATACAAGCCATAATCAGGGCTGTCACAATCAGAACTGCCAGCAGCACTCCGAATATCATAAAGGCTTTATAATTACTGAAATAGTGGTTCATCACCTTGTAATTGCCCAGAAAAGTGAATATAAAATACAGACAGACAGCGACACGCTGTACCACATAATTCAAAGTAAAAACCCCCAGACTTCTAGAAACCGGAATTCCTCTTTTTCTTACATAATACATCCCGGCTGCGGCTGTTCCGCTGCCAAAAGTAACTACTCTAAAAAAACTGTAATATAAGGAGCATAGAATCCCTTCATACCATGGAAATTTGTCATCATAACTGCGCAGCAATTTTGCAATAGCTGCGCCGTCAAAACAATTATATAGGATGCTACATAAAAAAACACCTGCAATCACCGGAAATGATGTTTTCTTCAGCTCAGCCCATATGTCGAACCAGGAATCTTTTAATACCATGTATGCTATGAAAATTACCAGGATAAGAAACACTGGTTTCCATATATTTTTTATGAGGACATCATAGTTTTTGATTTTTTTACTTTTTTCTTTCAATAATTCTCACCCTGCTTCACCTAAAACCTTGCTCCATTTTGAATCCTTACAGCAAAATCACGTGCAAGATTCTTAAATGTACCCCTATAAGCTCCTCCCATAATCTGTTTTTCTAAAATATCCAGCAGCCCGCCAAACCTGTTTTGTGCCGCTTCCATGTGAATTTCCGAAAAGTATGCGGCTGCCTCTGCCTCTCCTTCCTCACTCAGCTCCAGATGATAACCCCCCTCATCTGCTATCATACATGCTGCCGCCCTCATAAGAACAGGTACGCATATATTTTCAAAATATAGCTCACCATAATCAGGCCGGACAAATTCCAATAGGTTCATGATAGCTTCCCTGCTGAAATTTTGCAGAAATAGGTGCTCATACTCCGCTTCGTTCAAGTAGTCTAAAATTTTATCTATCCCCTCTTTATTGTCTAAACCGTATAGTACAGGATAATCTAATGTTAAAATATGATTTTGAGGTTCAAACCTGGCATCATATTTTAGAAAAAATTCAGGCATCCCTTTGATAATAGTATCTCTATAATTCTGACAGCCAAAATCTTCAAAATCCAAAAGTATACGGTGATACGTTTTTCTGGCCTGCTCTACTTTATCCAGTACAATTTGGTACCCTTCTTCATAAGCGGTCAGACTATCCGCGCGACGTCCTTCAAGCATTGTATCTCCAGTCTCCCCCTCACATTCTTTCAGGCAATACATCGCCGCTCCCATGAGCTGCCTTGCAGTGTTATAGGAAACAGACGAACTCTCACTTGACGTATAACGCTTTGACAGCTTTGCCACAACAGGCAGCAATTCTTCCATTTTATATTCCATTTTGATTCCCCCTGTAGATTCATTAAGCCTATATCTTAAATTTATCCGGTTACTCCCAAAACAATTCTCTTAGTGTCTGCAGGTAAAGTTCCTTATCCCAGCGGGGCACCTCGTCAAACTGCTCATATTGTCCACTTCCTCCACTCTCCTTGTAACCGTCATATCCCGCACGGATTGCTGCCGTAAAATTTTCCATACACGTCCCTTCCAGATAATCCAGGTCCCCGGCGCATACCGTTTCAAACTGCTCTTTCATAAAAGTAAGAATTTCATCATCTGTCATAAGATCTAATGCGGCATTCTTAAACTCGTAAAATATATCCTGCAGTTTTTCCAGGCTTTCAAGATAATTTTGCTGACTAATATATTGGGAATCACAAAACACATAAATCAATCTGTCTAAAATTCCTGATCCAAACTCAACTCTGCCATGCATTTTCAAACTTTGGTTTCTGCACTCCATCAGTTCGTTCATCTCTTCCTCCCTAAGAGATAACCCAAGTCTTTCCGTCTTCCGATTTAACGAAGACAGAACTGCCAACTCCTCCTGTTTCTTGACTAACTCCAAAAATTTAAAAACTTCTTCTTCCATATAATTGCCCCTTTTTCATGTAGTAAGTCATTATACGTCTAAGGGCCATTCTTTACAAGACTTGAAAAAACCGGCATTTTGTGGTATTATAATTACAGAAGATAATATAATAACCGCCAATATCACCAAAGAGGAAATCCCAAAAGCTACAAAATATCTGGAAGGATTTCCTCTTATGTATTATTCTCTAAAATTAAATATCCGCCTTCCATTGCACACAGTTCTTATCGATTTTGGCCTTGTAAAGCATCGCATCTGCTTCCCGGATCACATTTTTACTTTTACTTGGGTTGTATTTGCCGCCAATACTGACAGAGAGGCGGATATCTGGAAATGATTCCAAAACAATGTCATTCACTTTTTTTCTTATTGTTTCAAGTTTCTCCTCAAATCCTTCCTGCGAAATATCTCTGAACACAATCAGGAATTCGTCACCGCCATAGCGGACTACTGCATCTCTGCCCTCCACACAAGAAGACATGGCATCAGCAATTGCCCGTAATGCCAAATCCCCTGCCTCGTGACCGTGGATATCATTAATCTGTTTAAAATCGTCCACATCTACCATGGCCATTGCATACCATTGGCAAAGTGCCTCTAGCTGTTCTTCATAATACCTGCGGTTATATGCGCCTGTCAGGACATCTGTATACATCTTTCTATTATATTCTGTTATAGATGTAACAAATTCATTTTTCCCGTATGCTCCAAACAACGTTTCATCTGTAACCTGTGATATCATCTCCAGCATATACGGTTCGTCTTCTATTTCAACATACATCGATACAAGATAATATATATCATGATCAATAAATTCAAATTTTGTCATTTTACTTTTTGTAGTCAGGCCTTTTGCAGAGATACAGTTTTCACACCGATCATTTTTCCCCCACACTGCATAGCACTTGTATGGCTCCTCCCTTAACATCCCTGCATCATTGAGCGTATATTCTATATTTAGCGATGCATCTACCAATCTTACGGTGCTGAACACTCTTTCCAATTCCCCCATTAATATTACAAGTTCTTCTTTTGTCATACCCATTCTCCTAACACCGCCCTATACCCTTTTAAAACTCCAGCCTTACCCTGTTCTTTACTGCCGCGTAGGTTACTCCATCCATTTTTATCTTTTGCTGTATTACCTCACCCGCAGGAGCGTATCTTTTTGCAGCACGCTCACAAACATTATCCACACCTGTTATCTGTTCTACAAACGTTGAATGAGAACTGACCCCTTCAACTTCCCGCAGTTCCTCTGCAGTATAGGTGATAAAAGGAACTCTGTACTCCTCTGCAAGCTCCAATATGCCGGTTTCATTCTGTTTCAGATCGATACTTACAAATGCTTTAATCTGTTCTTTGGATGCACCAAGCTTTTTCAGAACTTCCTCCAGCTTTTGTTTCAGCTGCTCCTTCTTCACATCTCTTCTGCAGCCTATTCCTATAACCAGGTTTTGGGGAATTAGGTAAAGAATATTTTTTACTTTTTTTCTCTCTTTTTCTATTGCATCCATAACCGCAATTCCTAAAGGGTGCCTGCATAATTCCTCAAAACTGCTGCACATCTGCAAGTCCTCCGGAATATGCCCATCCACAGGAAAACTGCTGTAAAATCCAACAGTCTCATTCCTCAGCACTGCCGCCGATATTTCCTTTGCAAGACTTCTGCTTTCAATAAACAGATGGTTTTCCTTCGCAAAAACATCTACCGCAAATTTATTTTGCAGGTCCGTAGCCGTAGTAATCACAGCCACCGCATCAAGACCATCTGCAAGCATACCGGCAAACTTCACCGCACCTCCCATATGGCCTGAAAGCACAGGGATTACGTACTTTCCCTTCTCATCTATGCACAAAACCGCTGAATCTGTATATTTGTCTGCCACCCAAGGAGCAATATGCCGAACTGCAATCCCAACTGCCCCCACAAATATAAAGGAATATTCTCCCCAGCGCTCTCCTATCCATTTCTTCAGATTTTTTGCTAAGGGATTCATGCGAAATTGTCCCGCAAAACGTTCTATAGTATAGCTCTCACATTGGTATTCTTTTTGTGAAAGGAGCTCACTGACTATGGCATTTTGTCTGCTTCCCGCTTCTGTGAAGCTAAATACAGCAATTTTATTTCCCATACAAATTCCCCTGTCTTATGCTTTCATTTGTTCTATTGTACCACAAAAAACACCTTAGCCACTTCCTTTTCAGCGCACAGACAATACCCCTCACTCTTTATTTTGGCTAATAGACACAACTTTTGTCAGTGTATTAAAATTTCGTGCCGTCGATGGTACTTTTAATTTCCGCTCCAGAAAGTTGTTACTTAACTTACTGCGGCCTGCATTGCCCGCTATATACATATAAGCCGTTTTTCCTATAATCTGCAACTGCTCCTCAACACCGTTCTTAAATAAAGACATTACTTCCTGTACCCTTACAATGTCAGGTTCTTCTCCCAGCATAGTAAAAAACACACGTGAAATATCATGGTTCTCTGTATTAAATGGGTTGTACCGCAGCAATTCTTCTACCTCTTCCGGTGTCCGCACAATCACAGAAAGGTCCGGCCCTATTTCCTCCAAAATTAATGTATGGATAAAGTCTGCAATAAAAACAGAATCTTTATCTGACTGTAAAATGATATTACCGGTACCAAGATAGGTTCTAGCACTGGGATACCCCGCTTTTGATAATACTTCCCTTAACTTCTCCATAGGAACTTTATTTTTCCCTGAAGGCATTACACCACGCAAAAAAATCAAATATATATTCTTCATTTATTCACATCCCCGAACAACCGCAGCTGCTTTCTCAAAATCTATTCTTCTCACATAAATCACATATTCAGTCTCTGACTTTTTTCCATATGTACCGGTTGCTGTTCTTCCCCTAGTAAGAAATAAAGAAGGACTTTCCCGGTTGATTATTTTCACATTATAATCAATCTTATTTTGTGCTAACAACTGTCTGATGTTTCCTTGTTTCCGCATATCAAAAGTACTGATAAGTTCCTTACGATTGAATATTGTTATCATATATTTATCCTCACTTTGATATTTTTGACCCTGTACACCGTTCATTTCCCATATTATAGCACCTTTTAAACTCAATATGTATGTAGTTTATTAACTTATTTTGTTATAAAAAGGCGAAATACGTATTAGAATTCTTTAAACATAAAAATAAAACCCGAGTACGCCGAAGTGTACCCGAGTCTTATTTGCAATGTCTGACCGCTATTTAAAACTTCTTTTGCCATATAAGATTTTCTCTCATTTATTTTTGTACAATATTAATAATCCGCCCCGGAACATAGATTTCTTTTACGATTGTCCCTGTCAGTTTATCAGCTATTGCATCTTTTCCTGCTGCGATTGCAGCATCCTTATCTATATCAGCGGCAACCTTTATAACTGCTCTTGTCTTTCCATTAATCTGCACTGCGACTTCTATCTCATCGTCCTTCATCTGTGCTTCATCGTATGTGGGCCATTTTGCCTTAAATATTGTTTCCTCGTGACCCAGCTGCTCCCACATTTCTTCTGCAAAATGTGGTGCAAGAGGCGAAAGCAGCACTGATATTGTCTCTAATGTTTCTTTATCAATACCGCCTTCTTTTTTGGCAATCTCGATAAACTTATTATTATATTCCATGAAACCAGAAATGACTGTATTTAAGCTGAACCCTTCCAAACGTGTTGTGATGTCATGAACCAGCCTGTTACGCTGCTTTATCATTTCCTTTGTTGCTTTCACTTCCTGCTCTTTACTGTCCATAAGCAGATTCCAGAGACGTTTCAGGAACCTGTTTACTCCATCGATTCCCCTGTCGTCCCATTCTGCATCCAGTTCCGGCGGCCCTACGAATAATTCATACATTCTCAGGGAATCACAGCCATAATCATTTACCAAATCATCCGGGGATACAACATTCCCCTTAGATTTACTCATCTTAATACCGTTCTTTCCTGTAATCATACCCTGGTTAAACAGCTTCTGGAACGGCTCCTCAAAGTTTACCACGCCAATATCATACAAGAATTTTGTATAGAAGCGGGAATACAGCAAATGCAACACCGCATGCTCTACCCCTCCGATATACATATCAACTGGAAGCATTTCATCTGCTTTTTCCCTGGATACCAGTTCTTTATCATTGTGGCTGTCTACATAGCGCAGGAAATACCAGGAAGAACCTGCCCACTGTGGCATAGTATTTGTCTCACGTTTTGCAGGTTTTCCACAAACCGGACAACTGCAGTTTACCCATTCCTCAATGCCTGCAAGCGGAGACTCTCCTGTGCCGGTCGGCTCATAGGAATCTACATCTGGCAGACGAAGGGGAAGCTCTTCTTCTGGTACGGGAACAGCACCGCAATCCGGGCAGTGTATAATCGGAATAGGCTCACCCCAGTAACGCTGGCGGGAAAATACCCAGTCACGCAGCTTAAAGTTTACGGTAGCATGACCAATTCCCTGTTCCTCAATGATATGAGGTGCTTCTTTTTTAAGCACTGCGGATTCCATTCCATTCCACTCTCCAGAATTGATCATAGTTCCTGCTGCATCTGTATAAGCTTCTGTCATATTCTCAATTTCTTTTCCATCTTTTGCAATGACCTGAACAATCGGAATGCCAAATTTCTTTGCAAATTCAAAGTCACGGTCATCATGGGCGGGTACACACATGATTGCCCCTGTACCATAATCAGCCAATACATAGTCAGAAAGCCAGATTGGAGTTTTTTCTCCGTTTAACGGATTCACTGCATAGCTGCCAGTGAATACACCTGTTTTCTCCTTGTCCTGCATACGGTCTACATTGGATTTCATAGAAGCGTCATAAATATACTTTTCCACTGCCTCTTTTGTCTCCGGTGTGGCAAGCCCTGCTGCAAGCGCATGTTCAGGTGCCAGTACCATAAACGTAGCACCGTGCAGTGTATCTGGTCTTGTTGTATAGACAGTAATCTTCTCTTCCCGGCCTTCTATTGGAAAATCAACTTCTGCACCATAAGATTTTCCAATCCAGTCGGACTGCATCTTCTTAACCTTTTCAGGCCAGTCCAGTTTATCCAGGTCTCCCAGCAGGCGGTCTGCATATTTTGTAATTCTAAGCATCCACTGGCGCAGGTTCTTCTTTGTAACTTCAGTGCTGCAGCGCTCACATTTCCCATTTACTACTTCCTCATTTGCCAGACCTGTTTTACAGGACGGACACCAGTTAATCGGAAATTCCTTCTCATAAGCAAGACCTTCTTTGAACATTTTGACAAAAATCCACTGGGTCCATTTGTAGAATCCAGGATCAGTTGTATTGACTTCCATATCCCAGTCATAAAGAGCCGCAATGTCGTTAATCTGACTCTTAATATTTGACACATTCTCAGCGGTCGATTTGGCAGGATGCACACCCATCTTAATGGCATAGTTTTCCGCAGGAAGACCAAAAGCGTCCCATCCCATCGGGTGCACGATATAATATCCCTGGAGCAATTTATAACGGCTCCATACATCAGAAATTACATATCCTCTCCAGTGGCCTACATGAAGACCATTTCCTGACGGATATGGGAACATATCCAGACAATAATATTTTTGCTTCTTATCGCCATTATCATCAACCCTGGGATTTACCGGGTTCTCAGCCCACTTCTCCCGCCATTTCTTTTCAATCGCCTTATGATTATACACAATCTTAGACATCTTTCTATCCTCCTGCTTATACTACTTGGTGAGGTTCTTTTGAACCTAAAAAGCCTTTCCATCTCATTAAGAGACGAAAAGGCTTCATTTTCCGTGGTACCACTCTCATTCACCCGGCAGATACCAGATGCACTCATTTCTTCTGTAACGGGAAGGCCCGCTTTTATCTACTGCTATTTCAATAAAAGAACTCCGAGGTGAGTTGGGAGTTTACGCTTCTGCCTTGCACCGCCCGGCAGCTCTCTGAAAACGATAGCCTCTTAATATTCCTCTTCTACGTTTCTGCAATATTCTTATCTATTATAAGAAGAATGTTAAAATAAGTCAAGTGGTTTCTTTTCAATTCAGCATATATATTATCAGAATATTCTGAAAACCGAGTTCAAAAGGGTCAGTCCCTTTTCAAAAGGGACAGTCCCCTTTTAATTACCCTAACGCTACATCTAATATCATCATGAGTGTAAATCCGATTGCCACTCCTATTGTACTAATATTAGTATGTGGGTCCGCCTGCGCTTCGGGTATCAGTTCTTCCACTACAACATAAACCATTGCCCCGGCTGCAAATGCCAGCAGGTATGGCAGGATTGGAACTACCAGACTTGTGAGCAGTATTGTAATAACTGCTGCGATTGGCTCAACAATACCGGAAAGCGTCCCATATAGAAAGGATCTGCCCTTAGATATACCCTCTCCTCGGAGGGGCATGGATATGATTGCTCCTTCGGGGAAATTCTGTATCGCAATTCCGATTGACAAGGCAAACGCACCTGCAAGGGATATCATCGTATTCCCTGCCGCTATACCTGCAAATGTTACACCTACCGCCATACCTTCGGGTATATTATGAAGGGTAACAGCCAGCACAAGCATGGTGCTCTTTTTAAAATTAGACTCTACCCCCTCTTTCTCTCCTGTGAGATGCATATGAGGTGTCAGAGTATCCAGTAAAAGTAAAAAGCCCATTCCACATAGAAAGCCCACGGCCGCCGGGAGCCATGCAACATTGCCGCTCTCCTCAGACATTTCAATAGCTGGCATTAAAAGAGACCATATAGAGGCCGCTATCATGACTCCCGATGCAAATCCCAGCAGTGCCTTCTGCAGATTTATATTCATCTCCTTCCGCATGAAAAATACCATAGCAGACCCCAGGGTTGTCCCCACAAAAGGAATAAGTATGCCGAATAATATGTTTTGATCCATGTTCTTTCTCCCATTTATCTTATAGTTTCGTGACCATGAATCTATCTTATCCATGAAAGAACGAGTTTGTCAATGATAAATTTCCCGTATACTTTTGCCTGTTAGAAATTCATTAACTGCACAGACTTTCGCCTGGTCATATTTTCTGAAAATCATTTTTGCCGCCATTGGATTATCATAAACTTTCCAATATCCCAGCAATAAATATTCTTTTCCCTCCTTTTTTATAAACCCCCTCACATCCTCTACAGGATACCCCAAAAATACCCCAATTTCATGGGGAAATCCCATTCTCCTTAACTCAAATGAGGAAATCCTCAAGGAGAGCCTGTCTAGCATTTCATCTAATCCCATACTTTCATATCCATAACCCTGGATGAAGCTTCTGACGCCTATGGTTTTTAAGTATTCAAGTAGCCCTTCTTCACGATAAAGCAGAACAAAACACCGGTCTCCGGCTTCCGACAGCTTCCTGTACATAACCGGAGTCCCCAGGAAGATATGTTCCAGTTCACAGAACAATATTTTTTCCATTGTAATACCGCAGGATACCTTCAGTCCCTTGAGGAACGGGGCACACTGAAACACAATCTGAAACCTTAGCTTCAGCCCTATATCTCTATGTTTTAAAAAATATGACAGCACTTCTAAAGGCATAATAATCCCTCCCCTTAAAGAGTAAAAAATAAATTTCCCACTGCATTTTATATTTCCTGATTCTCACTTATTTTTCCTATGATTTTATCCTTTTTTTAGTTGTTCCTGCACCCCCTTAGTGTTATAATAGATTTAAGATTATTGAGCAAGAGAAGGCTCAAAATACATACATAAAGGAGAGATTCGCCATGGTAAATTTAATAACAGGACCGAAAGGCAGCGGAAAAACACAGCAAATCATCGAACTTGCAAATGAAAGGGTGAAAACTTCCAATGGAAACGTAATTTTAATCAAAAAAAGCCATCGTGATACCTGCAGCGTAGACTTCAATGTACGCGCAATCTGTATGGCAGATTACAAAGATATCAGAACCCTGGAGGAGTTCATTGGTTTTATATATGGCATGGTTGCTGGAAACCATGATATCGAAACTATACTTATTGACGGAGTATTGAAGCAGGCAGACATTTCATTAGACAGCCTGCCAGCTTTTCTGGAAAAACTTAATAAGATTTCCAAAGAAAATAACATCGAATTATATATTAGCGTCAGCGCTGAGAGAAAAGATATCCCCAATATAGATTCCCCTGATTATAATGTTTTGAGCTAATCATTTAAAGGGGTGTATCAGAACTCTCAACCTGTCTGATACACCCCTTTATTTTGTCCATTTTTTTATTTTTAATTCTTTTGATATTCTGCTTCAGTTCTGTGAAATCATTCTTTTGTTCCGGATAAATCCTCTTCGCCCAGAGACAAAACTGTATTTACTTTTTCGCCTTCTTTATACTCTATCGTTACCTCCTGCCCTGTTTCATATTTGATAATATCAATAAAATCCACTACTGACACATCAAATATTCCATCTGAGCCTTCCAGCATAATATAGTAATGGGAATTTCCCTCTACAACACCCTGAGCAATTTTCGTGATTTTCGCCGTCATGGTTTTGATTTCACGGGTATCTTTTTCCACTTCCTTAATGCCGTTTTCATACATCAAGTCTGTATAGTTATCTTTACAGGCACTGACAGTATCCCCTGTGGCTACTATCTGATATTTCTGTACATTTACCATTGCATATTTTTTTACAAGTCCTGCATCATCCTTAAGGGCCATAAAATAAGTCGGCTCCCCGGAAATATTCAAAAGCAGTGGAAACGTGGCTTTGTACTTCAAATGCTGTACCTGACCTTCTGCCGATGACATGGCAGATTCTTCTGTAGCACCTTCCACTTCATAAAATTTTGTTTCCATTGTACGCTGGTTAATCAGCACAAATCCTACGTTGGACTGGTCTCCGCTGACAGAAGTTACCCCAGTGTATACCCATACATCATCATCCTTTACGATATAATTATATCCGCTTGTTGTCTTGAGGCAGTCTTTTTGTCCCAGGATGCTATTGAAATATCCATGCTTCAAGGTGCCATAATAATCATAAAGTTCTACAAGTAAATCTGCGGAGTATGCCCTGTCTATCCATGACGGCACCTCTCCAATTTTGTAGTCTATGGTTTCTCCTGTAACAGCATTGCACAATACAACATGCCCAACAGTAGTTCCGCCAAAAAGACCAATATTAAATTTCTTCACCGGACAAACCCAGTACGGTACACCATCATCGTCAATTTCAAAACTCAGTTCGTTAAAAATGTAAGTGGGATATTTAAATCTCAAGTGACGGTAAATATTTCTGTTGAAATGGTCACTTGTAGTATACTTCATCCCCTCCTCCAACTTCACAAGCTCCGTATTTTGTGTTGCCATGTCAATTCTGATGTACGCAGGTATTCCCTGTTTCTGGTTTGTAAGCCACTTAATCAGGTTTGCATAGCGAAGAGGCGACACTCTGACAGGCTGATTCTGATAATTAATCTGACTGTACAATTCATCTACTTCGAACTGGGATACCATATTAACCATGCTTCCCATCTCGCGGTTTCCGAGAATTGCTGCAGAGTCTCTGTCCAAAAGCGGTATCTGCTCAAAAGGCAGCTCCTCAACATCCTGCGTAAATACCCCTTCTTTTACAGTCAGAAGCTTCTGATATTTCTTTGCATTTACAATCGGTGAGGATAACAGGGTTCCCGCCAGATAAACCGCTGCGACCAAAATCAGTACTCCCGCCATTACTTTAAACCCTTTGGACTGCTTCAATTCATGCATGTTCAGACGCTTTCTTCTAACATAAATCAGCGCCGCAGCTATAATGAGCACAAATAAAAACATCCAGAAATCTGATGAATGAATATTAAGGGCCGGCAGGGCTACATAGTAATATACCGCGGCAATTACTATAAGTCCTATAGCTATTAGCAGTTTCATTTTACCTTTTTTCATACTTTACTTTCTTTTCCTTTCTTACTTTTTGTTTACTTTTCTTTTCGGGCCTGCTTTGAAAACACTTCCAAAACCCATTATGATGCTTTTAAGAGTTTTCCCTAAAATCTTCTTCGCCACAAATCCGGTGATACCAAAAGCAGATATGGGAATATTTCCAGTCTGCCTACAAGCATATCAAAACATAGTACAATTTTAGATAACCACGAAAAATTATTAAAGTTCTCCATCGGGCCTACCTGTACAAAGCCCGGTCCAACATTGCTCAGTGTTGAGATTACAGCACTGAATGTGGTCATAAAGTCAAAATTATTAATAGAAACAAGCAAAACAGATATCATCAAAATCAAAATGTAACAAATAAAATAAATATATACATTATTTACTATCTCTCTGCTGACTTTCTTCCCATTAATCCGCACAATCGTAACAGACTTGGGATGAAGCATCTGCCTGATCTCCTGTTTGATACTTTTCATTAATATTAAGAAACGGGCCACCTTCATACCGCCTCCCGTAGAGCCTGCACAGGAACCAATCATCATCAGTCCAAGGAGAATCATCTTTGAAAATTGCGGCCACAACTCAAAGTTTGCCGTGTAAAAGCCTGTTGTTGTGATTACGGACGCCACCTGGAAAGATGCGTAGCGGAATGCGTGAAGTATATTTCCATATATACTTAATATATTTATCACAATCATTGCAATGGATCCAAGGACAATTCCCAGGTACACGCGAAGCTCTTCATTTTTCAAAACTATCTTCCATTCTTTCAGACGAAGTAAGAAATACAGGTTAAAATTCACCCCGAATAAAATCATAAAAACTGTGACAACTCCATCTATATATGCACTGTCATAATGACTGATGCTGGCATTCTTACTGGAAAACCCTCCGGTGCCCGCAACACTGAATGCGTGAACCAGTGCATCATAAAAATTCATTCCCCCCAGCAGAAGGAAAACAACCTGTGCTGCTGTCAAAACAAAATACATGGAATATAATATCTTTGCCGAGCTTCTTGCTTTAGGTACAAGCTTCCCTGCCACCGGCCCGGGTATCTCCGCCCGCATCAGATGCATAGAGTTCTCGTCATCCAGAGAAGTCAGCATCATGACAAAGACCAGAACACCCATTCCTCCAATCCAATGTGTAAGCCCCCTCCAGAACAGCATACCTTTTGGCAGTACCTCAATATCAATCAGTATCGTAGAACCTGTGGTAGTAAAACCTGATACAGTCTCAAAAAACGCATCCAAATAATTAGGTATGCATCCTGAAATCAAAAAGGGAAATGCTCCAAACAAAGACCACAATACCCACGCAAAACCAACAATTATTAGGCCCTCTTTTCCATATATAGTCTTATTTTCTGGTACTTTGCGTCCAAAAACCAGGAAGATTAAAAAAAGCACCGCACTGACAATAATAAATGAAAACCCGCTTCTTTCGCCATATACAAATGAAACTCCAGCGGGAATCAGAAGAAGCACGCCTTCGACTCCCAGCATCTTCCCTAAAATGAATGCTGCCATTTTATAATTCATCTATCCACACCCAGACTAACTTGCTGTAACCCGCCGCCTTATGGAAACGGAAGTCTTAACTCCTTTCAAGATTCTGCATTAAAACCTTCTTCGCCACAAATCCGGTGATATTAAAAGCAAGTATGGGAATATTTCTAACCTTCCCACAAGCATATCAAAACATAGCACAATCTTAGATAACGGAGAAAACTCATAAAAATTCTCTACAGGTCCTGCTAATGATATGCCAGGTCCCACATTATTTAATGTTGTAAGTACGGAACTGAATGTTGTAGCAAAATCATAGTTATTAATGGATACAAGTAAAACTGACAGCATCAGTATCATGATGTAACATATAAAGTAAACATATACACCGCGCATAGTATCATTGCCAACTCTTTTACCATTTATCTGCACGATTGTCACAGACTTAGGATGAAACATCCTGCGGATCTCCTGCTTTACTATTTTTACCAATATCAGCAGCCGGGATACTTTGATACCGCCTCCTGTAGAACCTGCACAGGCGCCGATTACCATCAGACCAAGCAGAATCACTTTTGACAACTCAGGCCATAGGTTATAGTCAGCCGTATAAAATCCAGTTGTCGTAATAACCGATGCCACCTGGAAAGAAGCATAGCGGAACGAGTGAAATATATTTTCGTACGTATGCAGTATATTCACAGTAATAACTGCTATAGAACCGACGATAATTCCCAGATACGCATGAAGTTCTTCATCCTTTAAGGCTGCTTTCCAGTCCTTAAGCCTGATTAAAAAATATAAGTTAAAGTTTATCCCAAACAAAATCATAAAAACAGTAATCACACCATCAATATAAGCGCTGTTATAATAACTGACACTGGCATTTCTATTCGAAAACCCACCGGTGCCAGCAGTACTGAATGCATGAATCACAGCATCATAAAAGTTCATTCCCCCCAGCAGAAGGAAAATGACCTGCGCTGCTGTCAGAACAAAATACATGAAATATAATATCCTTGCAGTACTTCTTGCCTTAGGCACAAGTTTCCCGACCACTGGCCCGGGTACCTCTGCCCGTATGAGATGCATGGAATTATCATCATCCAGGGTTGTCAGCATCATAACAAAGACCAAAACCCCCATTCCTCCAATCCAATGGGTAAGCGACCGCCAAAACAGTATCCCTTTGGGAAGTATCTCTATATCAGTCAATATTGTGGAGCCTGTGGTAGTAAAACCTGATACAGTCTCAAAAAATGCATCCAGGTAATTAGGTATGCTCCCGGAAATCACAAAGGGAAGTGCTCCAAACAAAGACCATAATATCCATGCAAAGCCGACAATTATCAGGCCTTCCTTTCCGTATATAGTCTTGTTCTCCGGTACTTTACGCCCCAAAATCAAAAAGATTAAAAAAAGTACTGCACTGACAATCAAAAATGTAAATCCGCTTTTTTCTCCATATATGAATGAAACCACAGCGGGAATTAGAAGAAGCGCACCTTGAACTCCCAGCATTTTCCCTAAAATAAAAGCTGTCATCTTATAATTCATTTGTTTTCACCTATAGTAAAATATCCTGTATGTCCTGTATTTGCTTTTCCATCGTGATAATAATGACGCTGTCACCTACCTGAATACGATCGTCACCACCAGGTATAATAATCTCACGCTTTCTTGCAATACATGCAATTAGGTTATTGGCCCTTAAAGTCAGGTTCTTCAGGGGTATATTGGTATATTTGGTCTCAGCTTTCACAATAAACTCCAAAGCTTCAACTTTCCCGTCGACAAGCTGGTACATTGCCTCTACATTTGCACTGCTCTGTGAATTTCTGCGGGCGCGTACATAACTAAGAATTACATCTGCTGTGGCAGTCTTGGCAGAAACAATACTGTCAATACCGAATTCTTCTATCATCCTTGCCCTTCTGTCTTCATTCACCTTCGCAATAACCTTAGATACACCCTGGCTCTTTGCGAACAAAGACATGATAATATTTTCTTCATCCATTCCTGTCAGCGCAATCAGGGCGTCCGCTTCTTGTACACCTTCTTCCATCAACAAGTCATGATCCGAGGCATCTCCATTAATGATAATTGCTTTTGGGAGAAGCTCACAAAGGTCCTCACATTTGCTTTCCACCTTCTCTATAATCTTCACCTGCATTCCCAGTTTACATAATTGTGTGGCAAGATAATAGCTAACCCGTCCGCCCCCGCAAATAATTACCTTTCGAACCTTGTTTTTCTTCTGTCCAAGCAATTTAAAAAATAGTTCAGCATTCACATGGGAAG
This sequence comes from Faecalicatena contorta, assembly GCF_003149105.1. Lineage (GTDB taxonomy): Bacteria > Bacillota > Clostridia > Lachnospirales > Lachnospiraceae > Muricomes > Muricomes contortus_C. The sequence goes on from NZ_QGDS01000003.1 coordinate 345,459, forward strand.
CGGCAATATGTAAACGATCGCCTTCACGAAGCACATATTCTCCACTTGGGATTACAACCTCTCCCCCCCGCCTTACTGCGCAGACCAGTACTTTAATCTGAAACCTGTCATATATTTCCATCAAGGACATCCCGGCAAGATGGCTGTTTGCAGTCACTGGAAATTCAATCAGTTCCACCCTTCCTTTTACAAAAGTTTCAATTTTACTTGCCCCCGGAAATAATAAAAGGCGTCCTATCTCCCCGGCTACAGCCAGCTCAGGATTTACAACCATGCTCAGATGTAAATCTTCTTTCAAAATACCGATTTGCTGGTAATATACCGGATTCCGTACTCTGGCTATAGTATGCTTTGCCCCAAGTCTCCTTGCAATCAGACAGTCCAGCATATTACATTCGTCCATTGAAGTACATGCAATCACAAGATCTGAATGCGGCACATCCGCCTCCTTCTGGACTTCTACGCTGCCCCCGTCACCAGTCACACAAATAATATCCAGCGTGTCAATAGCTTCGCGCAATTTCTTTTCGTTACTGTCAATCATTACAATGTCATAATTTTCTGCGGAGAGCTCCTGAGCCAGTTTATAGCCAACTTTTCCATCTCCAATAATAACTATCTTCATTTGCCTGCCCTCAACTTTATTTCTGCTTGTTTTATTTCTACTTGCCAAAGCAGCTATTAAATATCTGCTCTTTACCTCAACAGTAGAGCAATTATAGCACCTTTGCAAGTAAACTACAACCACTTTACACCTTATACCTGGTTTATTCTATTGAGATATTCTGCTTCCATGCTTGTAGACTCTTCCCTTATGGGATAGAATATAAGTATTATACGACATAAATAAAATACTAAGGGAGGACTAACTTATGAAATTAAGTGCAAGAAATCAGATTGCCGGTAAAATTGTTCGTGTTGAAGAGGGTGCAGTCAACGGCATTGTCGCTTTAGAATTCGATGGCGGTACTATCTCCGGAACAATCTCAATGGTTTCCATCAAAGAATTGGGACTATCCCCGGGCAAAGACGCTGTTGCCATAATAAAGGCTACTGAAGTTATGATTGGTCTTGGCAATCTGATATTAAGCGCCAGAAATAAAATTAATGGTACAATATCCTACATTGAGGAAGGCGCAGTTAATGCTATCGTCACCTTGGATGTTCCGGGAAACAATCATATTTCTGCCACCATTTCCATGGCTGCAGTCAAAGAACTTGAGCTTGCCGTTGGTAAGGATGCCATTGCAGTAATAAAAGCAAGTTCTGTTATGTTTGCAGCAGAATAAAGAGTTTGCAAGCAAACTCTTGCACCTGGGTTGGTCGCATAGCGATATCTACCTCTTACGCCGCAGTGCCCATCTCCCGGAGGGTTTTTATATAATAGGAAACGCAGTTTCCTATTATATAAAAACAGCGGTCTGCAAGGAAACTCAAACCGGTTCCCTATGCAGACCGCCGTTCTTATATTCTCAAGTTTTTATTCTTCCGCAGCCCTTGCCGCAATTTCCTTTTCCTGTACGTCTGCCGGAGCCTGTTCATATCTTGCAAATTCATAAGCATATGTACCTCTGCCGCCTGTCATAGAACGAAGTACTGTACAATACCCGAACAGCCCTGTCATAGGAATATCTGCTTCAATTACCTGTTTACCTCCGGCAATCGGATTCATTCCCAGCACACGTCCGCGCCGTTTATTCAGGTCTCCCATAACATCTCCCGTATAATCATCCGGAACAGTCACCTTGAGAGATGCAATTGGTTCCAGAAGAACCGGTCCGGCCTCCATAAATCCTTTTTTAAATGCCTGAGTTGTGGCTGTTTTAAATGCCATCTCAGAAGAGTCAACCGGGTGGTAGGATCCATCATACAGTACCGCTTTCACACCTACAACCGGATATCCCGCAAGAGGACCCTTCAATACAGAATCCTGCAGTCCTTTTTCAACTGCCGGGAAGTAATTCTTAGGCACCGCACCACCCACAACTACCTCTTCAAATACATAAGGAAGCTCCAGATCGCCTGATGGTTCAAATTTCATCTTAACATGTCCATATTGTCCGTGTCCGCCTGACTGCTTCTTATACTTTGTATCTACATCAGATTTCTTACGGATAGTCTCTCTGAATGCTACTTTAGGCATCCCTAATACAATTTCAACTTTATATCTGGCTGCAAGTTTACTTGCAGCAATCTCTAAATGCTGGTCCCCCATACCATATAGTAAAGACTGCCTGTTTTCACCGTCATTTTTTGCTTTCAATGTCATATCTTCTGCCATCATACGGGCAAGGGCCTGAGATACTTTATCTTCATCCCCTTTTGTTTTTACAGTGTATCTCATATATGTATATGGAACAGAATATTCTGTCTTCGCATAGGAAACTGGTGTTCCCTTTGTGGATAATGTATCACCGGTACGGGTATTAGACATTTTTGCAATGGCACCGATATCCCCGGCAAACAACTCCTCCACTTCTGAAGGCTTATTGCCGCACATGGTATAGATCTTGCCTGGTTTCTCTTCCGAATCCGTGTCCGCATTGTAAAGAATATCATCACCTTTAAGCACACCGGAGCACACCTTAACAAAAGAGTACTTACCAATGAATGGGTCAACCATGGTTTTAAATACGTAAGCAGTTTTCCCTTTAGAGAAATCATAGTTCGCTTCAAAAATCTCATTCGTAGTCCTGTTGATTCCTGCACAGCTTCTTCTGTCCGGACTTGGGAAAAATCTGACAATATCTGACAGTAGATTTGCCACGCCATGAGCCTGAAGATTTGCCCCCATTGCCACCGGAACAATAGATCCGTCCATTACCTCGGTACGCATCGCGGAACGAATCTCTTCTACCGAGAATTCTTCCCCTGAAAAATATCTTTCCATGAAATCCTCACTGGTCTCCGCTACAGCTTCCATCAGAGAGTCTCTTAAAATCTCCAGGTTTGGCAGACAGTAATCAGGAATCTCACATTCTTCCCTCTGTCCAGTTCCGGTATATCTTCTTCCTGCGTTCTTGATTATATTAATATAACCAACCAGCTTTTCATTCTCACGGATTGGCTGGAAATGAGGTGCAATCTTCTTTCCATACCGCTCTGTCAAATCTTCCACAACCTGTCTGAAGCTGGCATCATCCACATCCATCTCTGTTACGTAGATCATGCGGGGGAGATTATACTTATCGCACAATTCCCATGCCTTCTCCGTACCAACCTGTACGCCTGCCTTCCCTGATACTACGATAACCGCTGCATCTGCCGCACTTACTGCTTCCTCTACCTCACCGACAAAGTCAAAATATCCCGGAGTATCCAGAATGTTGATTTTCGCCTTTTCCCATTCAATAGGAATCAGAGATGTACTGATAGAGAAACCGCGTTTCTGCTCTTCTTTATCAAAATCACTGACCGTATTAGAGTCGGAAACTTTTCCCATACGGTTCGTTGCCCCTGATACATACAACATCGCCTCCGCAAGGCTCGTCTTGCCACATCCCCCGTGACCAAGCAATACTACATTTCTAATCTCGTCTGTCCTGTAAACCTTCATGCTGCTGCCTCCTTGTATGTCGTTATTATGCGCACTATCTAACTATACTTTTTCCGCACACATATTATGTATATATTGTACTAAAAAACTTTGGACATTACAACTCCTTTATGAATTTTTAACAAAAGAGTTCACAGTACATCACAGACCTAAGAAGGAGGCTAATATTAAGATTAACTCAGGGAATTATTCTCATTTTTTCATATATTACGGTCTCATATGGCCGCAGCTTACCCAGCCTTTCCCCCTCTTTTGCATAGTTGCCAAGTATCTTTTCATATGTTGTAAGTTCTACATTACCATTAAAAACAGCTTCTTTTCCCCGGAGATTACATAACACAATAATTTCTTCGGCTCCAAGCATGCGGCGGTAAGCCAGTACATCTGGATTTCTCTTATCCAAAAATTCTATATTTCCTTCCGCTATTACTGCTTTCTCTTTTCTAAGACATATCACCTTTTTATAGAATGAGAGAATCGAACTTTCATCCTTAGCTTCTGCCTCAGCATTAATTGTCTTGTAATTATCCGGCAGGCTAATCCAAGGTTCCACTTCTGTAAATCCTGCATTATCCTTGTCCGACCACTGCATGGGAGTCCGCGCGTTATCTCTGGAACGTGCCGCCAGAATTTCCAATGCGTCCTTTTTTGTTTTTCCCTGTTTTAGCATAATATCATAGTAGTTCAAACTCTCCACATCCCGGTACCGGTCAATTGACTCATATCCTGCGTTGGTCATACCAAGTTCCTCTCCCTGATAGATGTAAGGCGTACCACGCATCATATGTATGCTTGCTGCCAACATCTTGGCAGATTCCCTCCAATATTTTCTGTCATCTCCCAAACGGGATATTATCCTTGGCTGATCATGATTACACCAGAATACTGCGTTCCAGCCTTTTGCCTGCTGCATTCCCACCTGCCATATATTAAATAATTCTTTCAGAGCACTGATATCTGGTTCCATCAGTTCCCATTTATTTCCATCCCTATAGTCTATTTTTAAATGATGGAAATTAAAGCACATAGTAAGTTCCTTTTCGTCCGGGTTGGAATACCTGATGCAGTTTTCCAAAGAGGTAGATGACATTTCACCCACCGTCATCATGTCCTCAATTTCTGCATCACGAACCAGTTCCTTCAGAAAATCATGAACATGCCTTCCGTCTGTATAGAATCTTCTTCCATCCCCCTCAAAATCATCTTTATATACTTCCGGCTTGGAAATCAAATTCACTACATCGAACCGGAATCCCTTGATTCCCTTCTTTTTCCAGAAACGAAGAATACTTTTCAATTCTTCCCTTACTCTTGGATTCTCCCAATTCAAATCAGCCTGTGTTGCATCAAAAAGATGAAGATACCATTTTTTCAAATAAGGCACATACTCCCATGCCGGACCGCCAAATTTAGATTCCCAGTTCGTCGGAAGCTGTTCCGGCCTGCCGTCTTTAAAGATATAGTAGTCCATATATTCAGGGTCACCCCTCAATGCCTTTTGGAACCATTCGTGCTGGGTAGAAGTGTGGTTAAATACCATATCCAGCATCAAGCCTATCCCCTTTTTATCTGCTTTGGCAATCAATTCCTCCAGATCTTCCATTGTCCCGAACAAAGGATCTATTCTCCTGTAATCTGCCACATCATAACCATTATCATTCTGCGGAGATACAAAAAATGGAGTCAGCCACAGATAGTCCACCCCCAGGAATTCCAGATAATCCAGCTTTTCGATAATCCCCCTTAAATCTCCGATTCCATCACCATTTGAGTCTTTAAATGACTTTGGGTAAATCTGATATACTACCTTACTTTTAAACTCTAACATAGCCAGCTCCTCTCATCATTTCCAAGTCAAGTAACATACCTTGCAGCAAGCCACAGGGCATATTACCCCACGGACAGTCACCAGGTGGACATGCACGCATGCCCGCCTGGCTCGTTGCCTTCGTGAGAATCAACTACTTGGAATCTGCTTTGCTTTCAAATGTTGCAACTATAGTTTCGTTTGCTGCTGCCTGTATCCCTGTATGGAACTGGATATTTTCAGCATCGCCCACTCCGGTAATGATACACACTGTTACATCCTGGTGCCCTGCTTCTTTAATTTTACTTCTGTCAAACTGAATTAAAGGCGTTCCTGCCGAAACATTATCTCCTTCCTTTACCAGATATGTGAAACCGTCACCTTTCATATCTACTGTGTCAATACCTACATGAAGGAGCAGCTCCATACCATTATTCAGCATTAGTCCACAGGCGTGTCTGGATTCCTCCATCAACACCATTACTGTCCCGGCAGCCGGTGCACACAGCATCTCGTTTTCTGGAATGATCGCGACACCATCACCCATGATTCCTTCAGAAAACACACCGTCATTGACCTCTTTTAACGCGATTACCTTACCATTTAAAAATGCCTTTAATCCCTCTACAGTTTCTTCTATTTCAGCAACATTCTTTCCTGTGCCGATCTCCGCAAATATATCTGCCTGTATTCCATCTCCTTCTACATTAACTGGTTTGGCAATACCTCTTTGCTTCCCTGCAATTATTGTTAATGTGAAGGGAATCACAAATGCAATTGCCATGCAAATTGCAAAAGAAAACATATACTTCGGCTGAATGGAAAGAATTCCTGGCAGTCCGCCTACTCCGATAGCGTTTGCTGTCGTCCCGGTTGCCACACATACTATAGCTGCTCCGGCTGATCCTATCATTCCGCATATAAATGGAAAAAGGTATTTCAAGTTAACTCCGAAGATTGCAGGCTCCGTGACACCCAGGTAACAGGAAATAAATGCCGGTACATTTACTTCCTGGGCTTCTGCATTCTTTCTCTGCAGCGCGACCATTCCTAATACTGCGGAACCTTGTGCTATGTTAGATAATGCAATCATAGGCCACAGCATAGTTCCGCCATAATCCGCAATCAGCTGCAGATCAATCGCATTTGTCATATGATGAAGTCCGGTAATTACCAGAGGTGCATAGACAAATCCGAATATTGCACCAAATATAACTTTGAAAGAACCTGTAATTCCTGCATAAACCACACTTGAAATAATTGAGCCTATCTTCCATCCGATTGGCCCCAATACAAAATGAGCCGCAATCACTGCCAAAACAAGACTACAGAATGGAACTACTATCATGGAAATCACCTGTGGTGTAATCTTCCGGAAAAACTTTTCCAGATATACAAGCGTAAACGCTGCCAAAATTGCAGGAATTACCTGGGCCTGATATCCAATCATATTAATTTTAAAATATCCAAAATTCCATGCCGGAATATCTGCCGCTGCTGTTGATGCCACAGCATATGCATTCAGAAGCTGGCCAGATACCAGAGTTAATCCGAGAACGATTCCCAGCATCTGGGTGGTTCCCATTTTTCTCGTCACAGACCAGCAGATTCCTACTGGAAGCATATGGAATACGGCTTCACCTATGAGCCAGAGAAAATGATCAATCCCAGCCCAGAACTGGCTGATATCACACAATGTCTTTGTTCCATTCTCAAATATGTACAGACTGTCAATGCAGTTACGGAAACCCAGGATTAAACCTCCTACAATAATTGCAGGAATCAGAGGTGCAAAAATTTCTGCCAGTACTGATACAGCCCGCTGCAATATATTCTGGTTCTGCTTTGCGGCCTGCTTAACCGCATCCTTGGATACACCATCAATTTCCGCTATAACTACAAAATCATTGTAAAAATCCGCCACAGCATTCCCTATAATTACCTGAAACTGACCTGCCTGTGTAAAACTTCCTTTTACACTCTTCAAGGCTTCAATCTTCTTTGCATCTGCTGCCTTCGTGTCATTAAGTACAAAGCGCATTCTTGTCATGCAGTGAGAAACCGCTGCAATGTTTTCTCTTCCTCCAACCAGTTCCAAAAGTTCTTTTGCATCCTCTGCATATCTGCCCATGGATTTACCTCCCAATCTCCTCATTCTCTGGTATAACATACACCACGTTAATGATACATGTCTTCAATCTTGTTTAAACAAGTTTCTTAATTATTTTATACCACACTTGTTTAAACAAGTCAAGCGTGATTTTATATTTTCTTACAGTTCAGTCATTCCCCTTTTACTATGTGTATATCCTGCTTATTCCTTTCTGTCTTACTAACCTTTCCACTCTGACTCACTTGACTTCTTTTTTTCATATATTATAATGAATACAGATGTTTAAACAAGCAAGAATGAAAAGGATGATATTATGCCAAAAGCAAAGTTTGAAGTAATTTATAAAGACCTAAAACGCAAGATTGAATCGCTGGAATATCCCAGCCTGGGACTGCTCCCCTCTGAAAATACAATGGTAGGGATTTATGGCTGCTCCAGGAATACCATCCGCCGGGCCATTGCAGAACTGGCAGAGGAGGGGTATGTACAGTCCCTTCATGGAAAAGGCGTGCGCATTATCTACCAGCCAATAGATCAGGCATCCTTCACCATTGGAGGTATTGAATCTTTCAAGGAGTCTGCTGTCAGGAATCACAAAAAATACTACACAGAAGTTATCCAGTTTGCAGAAATCACTGCCGATGAAAGGGTGGCCCGAAAGACAGGCTTTCCTGCCAATAGTGAACTCTACTATATTCAGCGTGTCCGCTATCTGGAGAACAAAGCACTGATTTTAGACGTGAATATGTTTTTGAAATCTATTGTCCCTGGCCTGACACCAGAAATCGCCAGAGATTCCATCTATGAATATATTGAAAATAAATTGGGAATGTCGATTATTACAAGTAAACGCAAAATGACTGTAGAGCGCGCTACAGAAATTGACGAAAAACATCTGGATTTAAATGATTATAACTGCCTGGCTGTTGTCAGCGGACAAACTTATAATGGTGATGGCATTATGTTCGAGTATACCCAGTCCAGACACCGCCCGGATTATTTTTGCTTCCAGGACACGGCTACAAGAAAACGTTAAAAATTACCGCTAAATACTAATACCTCTTTTAAGCTTCCAAAACCGACCCGTTTCGATGAAAAAATGAAAAGCCTATAAGCAAAAATGGGAGCAGAAAACCCGAAAAAAAGGAAAAGCAAAACACTTGATTTTTCGGGTGCTTTCGCTTATAATGATTTTAGAAAACTGAACTTGGTTCTAGACTACATGTCAATTGTTAATTTTATGTCATTTTATAAATTAGACGGTTTTATTGTTAAGGTTAATACACCTGAAATCGGTAAAATTGAAAATCGCCTCCACAGCGGGGGATTTTAATAAGAAAGAATCTGACGGCCAAATAAAGCGAGACCTGAAGATTCAGAGAGGTTACAACAATCAAAGGAGGTATTTAGAAATGGAATTAAAACCAAATGTTAATTTCGGACGGTTTGAGGCTGCATTGCAGGTTGTAGATGCACACACCGTCGGAGAATTCTGCCGTGTGGTAATCGGAGGATTCCCGGAACCAGAAGGTACAACAATGATTGAAAAGAAAAACTGGATGATCAACAATTACGATCATGCCCGTACCGCTCTCATGTTTGAGCCAAGAGGACATCACGATATGTTCGGTGCATTCCTCTGTGAGCCTGTTAACAAAGAAGCAGATTTTGGGGTTCTCTTCATGGATACAGGCGGATATCTGAATATGTGCGGTCACTGTACAATCGGAAGTGTAACAGTTATTTTAGAGGCAGGGTTAAAAGAGGCGAAAGAAGGAACTAACCACGTAGTTCTGGATTCACCTGCCGGATTAATCCATACAGATGCAATCGTAAAAGACGGTAAAGTAGAGTCTGTAACATTAACAAATGTACCTTCTTTTGTTTACAAAGAAAATCTTTCCGTAACAATTGATGGAAAAGAAATTCCTTTTACCATTTCTTTTGGCGGAAGCTTCTTTGCTTTAGTCGATACAACCAAAATTGGAATGTCAGACATCAATCCTAAGACAATTCCTGATTTCCAGAAACTGGGAATGCAGCTGCTTGAAGCAATCAACAAAGAGGTTTCTATCCAGCATCCTCTGCTCGACATTACTTCTGTTGATTTGGTTGAATTCTATGGCCCTACACCAAATCCGGATCAGGCAACCATGAGAAATGTAGTTATTTTTGGGGAAGCTATGGCAGACCGTTCTCCATGCGGAACAGGTACAAGTGCAAAGCTTGCTACATTACATCACTGGGGAGAAATCGGCGTAGGCGAAGAATTTATTTATGAAAGCTTTATTGGAACCAGGTTCAAAGGCGTAATCAAAGAAACAACAAAGGTTGCTGATTACGATGCAGTAATTCCTATGATTACAGGAAGCTGTTACCTGACAGGTGTAGCTACATATTTAATCGATCCTACAGATCCATTGAAATATGGCTTCCAGGTAGGCTAATCAAACTGCAAGCCAGGCTTAGTTCATAGACAAGTCAGACCCACAGGTTTTATCAATCTTATAAAAGGATTGCCGCAAAATAACCTTTTTATTTTGCGGCAATCCTTTTTAATATTCTATACTTCTTAAACTACTAATGCTCAAGAAAGTACATATGACTTGTCAAATTCTCATATGACTTTCTAATTTCCCTCTAAAGAACGTTTCTTCGTAATAGTTACCTTTTCATCATAACATGTAAATATCTCATCTACTTTTTCCTTAGACGGTTTTGGTGTTATCAGACTTACAACAGGTACTATAATCAAGCCTGAAACCATTGCAACTGCCCCCGCATTAATTGGTGAAGCGATATAGCCAATGAACATATTTGATACCGTAATTCCTACTCCTGTAACAAAACTTGCCCATACAGCCGCATTAGTAACCCGTTTCCAATACAGTCCGTACAAAAACGGAGCTAAAAATGCTCCCGCTAACGCTCCCCAGGAAATTCCCATTAACTGCGCAATAAATGTAGGTGGGTCAAGAGCAATTAACACTGATACGACAATGAAAAATACAATAAATATCTGCATAGTAACAACCTGTTTCTTCTCGCTCATATTTTTCACAACATTATCTTTCAATAAATCCAAAGTCATTGTAGAACTTGAAGTCAGGACCAATGATGCCAATGTAGACATAGAAGCAGAAAGCACCAGCACCACAACAATACCAATTAACAAATCTGAAAGGGTAGAAAGCATATAAGGTATAATGCTGTCATAAATCATTGCTCCCGTGCCTGCATCATGGAGTGCCTCATTATCGAAAAGTCTCCCAAAGCCTCCCAGGAAGTAACAGCCGCCTGATATTATAATGGCAAAAAGTGTAGAAATAATTGCTCCTACATTGATAGACTTTTCATCCTTAATGGAATAGAATTTACTAATCATCTGAGGTAATCCCCATGTTCCCAGTGAAGTCAGTATTACTACACCAAGAAGATTCAACGGGTCTGGTCCGAAAAAGGAAGTAAAAGCACCCGGCTGTCCCTGGGTTACAGGGATATCACTTGGAATCTGTGCAAGTGACTGAACTGCATTCAGAAATCCGCCTTTTCCGGTGAGTACTGAAGCAATAACTGCAATAATTCCTCCCAGCATAATAATTCCCTGGATGAAATCATTGATAGCCGTTGCCATGTATCCGCCTAAAATTACATAAACAGCGGTAAATACCGCCATTGTGATGACACAATATGAATAAGGAATATTAAACGCCATTCCAAATAATCTGGACAACCCATTATACACGGACGCTGTGTAAGGTATCAAAAAAACAAATACTATTATAGATGCTACAATCTTCAAAGCATTGCTTCCATAACGCTCTCCAAAGAAATCAGGCATAGTCCTGGAATTCAGATGCTGAGTCATAACCTTTGTTCTTCTTCCCAGTACAACCCAAGCCAAAAGACTTCCTATCAACGCATTGCCAATCCCAATCCAGGTAGAAGAAATTCCATATTTCCATCCGAATTGTCCGGCATATCCTACAAATACTACTGCTGAAAAATATGTAGTTCCATATGCGAAGGCTGTAAGCCAAGGACCTACGGCACGCCCTCCCAGTACAAATGAGTCTACACTTCTGGTATGTCTTCTGGAATAGATTCCCACACCTACCATTACAGCAAAAAATACAATCAGTAAAGTTAGCTTAATCCCCATTTCTCATCCTCATCTCTCTTTTTTACTTTTACTAATTTACTTTAAAGCGTTACGCTTTAAAGCGTTAAAACATACAAACACATACTATCATATTGATTATGTTCCTGTCAAGAATAAAGAGTCCGGCAAGCCAGACTCTCAGGCCGAAGCGGGATCGCTTTAGCTGCCATTTCCCTTGTGCACGTAGGGCGATTCGCCGGAGGGCTGTTATATAATAGGAAATACAGTTTTCTTATTACATAACAACAAAATCCCCCTGGACGCTGCCAAAAAGCAGTATCACAGAGGGATTCATCTTATCTCACTTTTGACCGGTTATTTCATCTGATTTACACGGTCTTGTATAGTCTTGTTAAAGTTCTCTATCCTGCGGCTGTAAGGCTCATTCATATAGATAGAATTCAGCATAAAGTCTGCAGTCGCCAGATTATTTGCAATAGGAATATCATATACAACTGCAATTCTAAGTAAAGCCTTCACATCAGGGTCATGAGGCTGTGCTTCAAGAGGATCCCAAAGGAAAATCATAAAATCAATCTGCCCCTCTACAATTTTCGCACCTATCTGCTGGTCTCCTCCCAGAGGTCCGCTGCAGTATCCCCTTACCGGAAGTTCTGTTCTTTCAGCAATCAACTTAGCTGTAGTTCCTGTTCCACATAAAAAGTGGCCCTTTAATATATCCTTATTCCTGTCACACCAGTCCACCAGCTCTTTCTTCTTGCCATCATGGGCTACCAGTGCAATATGTTTTGCTTTTCCTATTTCCATAGTTACATAGCTATCTTCTAACATCATGTTCCTCCCGCTATTCTTATTTTTCTTATGCATCTCAGGCTTGGTATTTTCAAACCTTAGCTGCAAAGTATATCCTGCCGACTTGCTTATACTACTTAGTGAGATTTTTCCGAACCTAGGGTGAAAGTTCACCAGTGGTATGTTTTTCCGAACTTAGTAGTAAAGCACAACCTGCTGGCTTAGTGACATGGATGTTTCCATTTACTTAGCCTAACTGCTCCATCGAATGGAAACGGATGGATGCCAGCAGACCTATAATTACAGTTATTATAATACTATAAATCAGGATAATTGGGAAGACGAAATCCACATTCACCGTAAATCCAACTAACGCTGCAACTCCAACTCCCAGTCCCAGCAAGGTCATTTGAATCAGTGCCCGGATGATATCCTGCCCGGTCTTTCCAAGAGTGTCCCCCAGGAGACAATGGGCCACTACTTTCGTATACATACGGTTAGCTTGTAAGACCGTATAAATTAATATTGCCATTATAACCTGAAGCGGGCTGATTTTCCAGACAACACCAAATGTAATACAGAGAATACAGCCGTCTATAAGAGCTTTGATATGTTCCATCAGTGTGGAATACCACAATTTTTTAACCGGGCTGTCGGGAATCAAAAACAGATACGGATTTTTTAATTCATTTTCCCATTTCCCCAGATATCCTGTTAATATCAATGTCATATATGCAATAATCCCAAGCAGGAACATTTCAGGCATACCCGACTCCATAGCACTGTCCTTCATAACACGGGAAAGTAAAACTGCAATACCAAGTGTCAAAAGGGTCATCTTAGAAAAAACAAAGTACTTTTCTTTCTTGTATTCCAAAAGCTGTCTGTAAAATATAGCTCTAGCCCCTGTCACATTAAAATTATCATTCACACGGCGGAATTTCTTTTTCTTTTTTTCTATTCCGATTACCATCTCGCCGTTTTTGCTCCGCTTTTTCATCTCTGCATAGTTATCCGCAAACTTGGCTGCATCTTCATAATATCCACCTTCACACTTCATACGGCATGCTACAATCAGCAGCAAAGCAACTGTCAGCACATATAGCAGGGTACACACCAGATTCAGGCTTGACGGGCCTAAGAGAATCAGATGATATACTGCAATATTCCATCCTACCACCGGAATCATCTGTAAGCCCGTCCAGTCAATAAAAGCGAAAGCGGACTCCAGAGATACCCCGTATTTTCTAAAATACATCACAATAAACAAAGCAATTCCAACCAGGAACGCTTTGATAATCCTGCCAATCCATTTCATAACACCAGCCGGAATCCTGTCATTGGTATATAAATACACCATGATACTCCCTTCCAGCACAAGCTCCAAAACACACCCCGTCAGAAAGAACAGAAGCATCTTCCACGCAGCAACTTGAAATACCGTTACTCCGCTGATGAAGAACAAAATTCCCACTACAACCGACATCAAATAATTCATCCATGCACTATGAAGCAGTATTGTCTTAGGGCTGATTGGGGACGGAAACACAAAATGAGCATGTGCCGGCCGGAATATAACCCCCTTTTTAGACGAGTAGCTGACAAAGTTACCGAGAAACGCATATAACGTCCATACTGTTACGATTGCAAGGAGACCTTTTACTGACCCAAACTGAACCGACTTCACCAGCTGCCCAAGCATTACCAAAATAAAGACTGCATAAAGCACAGCCCCAATGATAATTAAAAGAGAGACCGGCTTTTTCAGAGCCTTTTTTATATTATTTATGAAGCTTCTTTTTGTCAGATATAATAATGCTCTCATACTTCTTCACCGCCTGTCTCCCAGCTCTCTGTCATCTCAAAGAACAAGTCATCTAAATCTTTTTCTCCCACCTCATCTTTCCGATAGGAACCTATGATACGGCTCTTTTCCATTACAAACATAATATCCCACAATTCCTCTACCATCTCCAGCATGTGTGTACTAATCAGGACCGTTACTCCTGTATTGCGCAGTTCAAGCACCATGTCTTTTAATTCCTTAATTGCTTTTGGATCCAGTCCTACCATAGGCTCATCCAGGAGAATCACTTTCGGATTGATAGCAAGAGCGCAGCAGATGCTCACTTTCTGCATCATTCCCTTAGATAATTCATTCCCCAATTTATCCTGCTTATCATGCAGATCAAAACGTTTGAGCATCTCTTCCACCTGCTCATCTGTAACGGGGCTGTCATATGCTTTCCGTACATATTCAATATGCTCTCTTACAGTGAGCGCCTCAAACATAGATGGTATCTCCGGAACATAGGCAAACATCCTTTTTGCCTCAAGCCGCTTTGAACCAATTCCCTGTATTCCAATCCGGCCGGTATATCTTAACAGTCCGGCAATGCATTTTATAATGGTAGATTTTCCGGCTCCATTTGGCCCCAGCAGAATTCCCACCTTTCCATCCGGAATGAAAAAACTAACCTTATCCACCGCCAGATGTTTTCCATATGATTTACTCAATTCTTGTATTTCCAGCATAATTCCCTCCTGTTAATAAAACTCTCGCATTATTGTACTACTTGTATAATACAATAATACGAGAGTTTTCTAATCTTGTCAATCATCTTTTTAATTCCTGTATCCTTGCTTATACTACTTGGTGAAACATTGAACACTTGGCGAGGTGTTTCACGAGCATAGTGAGAAAGTTCACCCTTGTGGTGTGTCTTTCCGAGCCTAGTGTGAAAGTTCACCACTGGTGTGTTCTTTCGAACTTAGCAGCATGGTTGTTTCCTTAGTGACATGAATGTTTCCTTACAGTCACAGATAAAATACTTCTCCATCGTCCGGCACATACAGATTTCCGTGATAATACTGACTTCCTTCTTTTGTATAAAGCTTCTTGCGCTCCCTTAAATGAGTCTCCTCCGTATGATAGAGAATCAGGTTAGATACTTTCAGTTCCTCTGCAATGCAGCACGCTTCTTTTACCGTGCTGTGGTGTTTTTCGTAAGGTTTAAATTTCTCCGCCTCACTGTAAAGACAAAAAGCCTCATGCATCAGCCAGTCACTTTCCCGTACATACCCTTCCTCACACGAATTATAAGGCTCGTCTCCACAGCAGGATAGTTTTTTGCCGTCCGGTGTCCGTAAGGTAAATCCAAACTGCTTTGCCTTCGTAGAGCCAATATCAAAAAAGGTTACTTCACAGCCCACGATTTTTCTCTTCTCCCCATTCTCAACAGGAATCAGGCGGATACTCTCTCCGATATGTTTTGTCACCTTTGTCTGGATTGTAAGCCCTGTTATCGTGGTAATAATATCAACCAGGCCGCTATGGCAGTAAATTCGCAGCTCTCCTTCGTACTTCCCTTGATTCATCTTCTGTCCTATTATACGTATCAGCCACACAAGACCAAGTAAATGGTCGATATGTTCATGGGTAATAAAAATATCATGAATATCTTCCAAAGGAATTCCAGTCTTCTTCAGTATACCCAAAATCTGATTTCCGCCCCCTGTATCCACTAAAAAATGCCGGTTTCCCTCAGACAGTGCAAAACACGTATTATAACACTCTGTCACCGTAGCGTTCCCTGTACCTAAAATTGTCAGCTTCATGCCTTTCTCCTGCTTTCTGTTCCCTATTTTTCTAGTCGGCTACTCGTAATGTTTCATAAGAGACTGGGTTCCCAGATCTCCATATCCCTCCGCTTCCAGTTCCTCATAATTAGCAAGCACCTGGCTGAGTACCTCCAAATCCAGACCGCTCATGCTTGCCTCAAGCAGTGCCAGCTTCATATCCTTGATAAAATGTTTTATGAAAAATCCAGGCGCATAATCCCCTGCTAAAATTTTAGGTCCAAACGTATCCAACTGCTTACTCCCCGCCGCACCTGTAGAAACAGATTTTAAAACCGTCTCCAGGTCAAGTCCCTTGGACTTCGCATAGGTAAGAGCTTCACACACTCCGGAAAGCGTACCTGCAATGATAATTTGGTTCGCCAGTTTGCAGTGCTGTCCGCATCCAGCCTTTCCCTGGTAGTTAATATTGGTCCCCATTGCTTCAAAAAGCGGCAGACAAGCAGCATAGTCTTCCTTATCACCACCCACCAGAATAGATAAAGTTCCGTCTTTCGCCCCAATATCCCCTCCTGTTACAGGTGCGTCCAGTACATGGAAGCCGTTCTTCTTCCCTTCTGTATAAACTTTTTCTGCTATTTGAGGGCTGGTTGTTGTCATATCAATTAGGTAAGTGCTTTGTTTGGCACTATCTAAAATATTACCGGCGTCAAAATACACTTCCTCCACATCCTTAGGGAAGCCTACCATCGTAATCACTGCTTCACATTCCTTTACACAGTCCTTGATATTCTCATAAAACATAGCACCTTCTGCAATAACATCTTCTACCTTCCCCTTGTTCCTGGCATAAATATGCAGTTCAAAACCTGCCTTCATTAAATTTCTCACCATAGATTTTCCCATGATTCCTACTCCAATAAATCCGATTTTTTTCATCATTCTTCTCCTTTTCTATTTTGTTTTTTATAGTACAAAAGTTTCATCAACATAAAATATGTATTTATATAAGTTTACATTTAACCTTGTTTTTTGTCAATTTGTTCCCCAAATGACGGCTTGTACTATTTTTGATTGAGCGGTACTCTATACCGCCCAACTCATGTCAGATTCTTTCAAAAT
Organism: Faecalicatena contorta; assembly: GCF_003149105.1. Classification (GTDB taxonomy): domain Bacteria; phylum Bacillota; class Clostridia; order Lachnospirales; family Lachnospiraceae; genus Muricomes; species Muricomes contortus_C. Next base: position 362,551 of record NZ_QGDS01000003.1, read on the forward strand.
AGGTAATATCAATTTCCTCTATTGTTAGATTCATCCTGGGATTCCCCAGTTTCTGTCTAACCTCTTCAATAACTGATCTGTATGCATTCCAGTAATTCGCCTCTGTTACTATTCCACCGGGAACTCTTGTACTCTCAACCATAAAAACAGTACTGCCATTAAGTTCTCCATTCTCTTCATTAACAAAATATCTGTCATGTATCTCCCCTGAAACACTAATACCCGTTTCCTCATAAACTTTCTCTGCAGCCACATCCCAAATATCACCAATCATAGTTGTTGTGTAATATTGGGGATCAAGTCCCAAAAATGAAATTGAATAACGTTCTGTTTCCATAATTCACCACTAATACGCTTTTATATATAGTATATGTCTTTCTATTCAAACAGTTTCTTCCTTTTTATAAGGAATGATAATAGTATATAGTATTGCTATTTAATTTAATAATCCTATAATATTGCGTAAGTTTTTTCCGACTTAGTTGTTTATTTAACAAAGGAACTAATCTCCTCACCATTTATTAGTTCCTTTCCCACCACAAAGCCCGGAGTCCTCACCAGATTCCGGGCTGTTCCTTATCAACTTCTCAGTTCTTTTGGGAAGTCTATACACTTATAGGATTTACGCTTAACTGACTCCCCCACTCTTTAATCTCGCCACATGCCATTTTCTCTCCGGCATTACCATGATACTGACTCCTGTAATCATCTGGTTGGCTATGAATTACTACAGTTCTCCCCACTACCTGCCGAGGACGGAATCTTCCCGTATATACTGCCATCCACGCTGTATCGTAAGAAGAAAGAAGCACGGGGAGGTCTCCCGCATGCTGCGGGTGCTGTGCATACCCCGGGCTGTAATGGCTCATCGTATCACCAAATGGGTCCGCCCTGTTTCCTGTGCACGTACTTCCTTCATGAATGTGGAAGCCAAAGAATTTACCTAAATACTGTTGCTCTTCATCCGGCAGACCGTAAATTTCTGCCAGTACAATAGTTCCCCCATTTGCCTCATAAAAATAAACCTTCCCTTGTACATCAGGATATTTCTCTGAACCGTTTACCTCGGCATATGCCTGTGGCATCCCACTTAATATTTCATCTATCATCGCCATAGCAATACCTCCTATAGGTAGTATATGGAGCAAAAGCGGGAAGGTTCTTAATCGTCCCCGCACTTACTCTGCCCTACGATTCTAATTACTGTCTCATGGATAATAGATATGGTGTTTTATGTACAGCTTCAGCGGCCGGATGCTCTTATATTGCTTGTATATTTTTAATTGAGCGGTACGCTCTACCACTCATTTATTTTAAAACTGCTCAAAAACATCAAGTGTTACCTTTTCTGTTATCAGTCCCATCCTAGGATTTCCCAGGGTATTTTTAACCTCTATAACCACATTTTTATACGCATCCCAATATTCAGATTCAGTTCCCATTCTGTGCGGTATCCTTATACTCTTAATCGTGAATATATTTCGTCCGTTAAGTACTTCGTTACTTGGATCAACAAAATAGCTGTCAGATACCTCTCCCACAATTATAATACCGGTTTCCTCATAAACTTTCCGTGCAGCTGTATTCCAAATATCACCGATAATAGCCCTTGTGTAGTATTGAGGGTCAAGATTAAAAAATGCAATTATATAATTTTCAGTTTCCATAACTCACCATTCATACATTTTTATAATAGTATATGTTTCCCTGTCAAAACGGTTAAATTGCAGTTTTGCTGCTTAAGCAGCTCTAAATAACTCTCCAGCAAATCAAGAAAGCCTTGCCTTCATCTTATCCTGCACCGTTTTAATTGCATGGTTAATTAATTCTTCCATCCCAAACTCCTTTAATGTAAGTTTTAGCTAATCACGTTTTAAGCTCAATGTAACGTAACAACCGCCACCATCTATGCCCTCAATACTATAATCTCCCAAATTTCCATTGGCATTTATTTTGATAATATCTCCCAAATTATAGTACTGTTTATAGGTATCCCCTCTCACAAAATGCTCTTCAAATATCTTGTTCCTCTTTCCCCGGCACTCAGCAGCCGGACGCTTTTATATTACTTGTACATTTAATTGAGTGGTACGCTCTACCACTCGGATTATGTTAGATTTTTTTAAAATGGTATATATCCTCCCTCTTTATTGTTAGATCCATCCTGGGATTTCCCAATCTACGTCTAACCTCTTCGATAACATCTCTATAAGCATCCCAGTATTCCTCCTCAGTTGCTACTTCATCGGGAACTCTTGAACTTTCAACTAAAAAAACAATAGTGTTATTAAGTTCTTCCTCATCTTGACCAACAATATAACTTTCTTGTATCCTCCCTGAAATACGAATACCAGTTTCTTCATAAATTTTGTCTGCAGCTATATTCCAATTATTTCCAATAATTGTTGATGAGTAATATAGTGGATCAAGTCCCAAAAATGAAATAGAATAATTTTCTGTAATCATCGTTCACCAGCAATACATTTTTATAATAATATATGTCTCTCTGGCAAAATGGTTAAACATCAGTTTAGTTGCAATAAAAAACTACTAACTTAATATTTCATAGTTAGTAGTTCAATTGTTCACTTATAGTATTAAATTGAAATTCAGCAAATCTAAAAAACTATCTAAATGGTGTTGTATGTAATGCCTCCGAACTAAATTCTTTAATTGAATTGATTGTTCCGTTTTTTGTAAATTCAATAATTGAAACGCCATCAAATCCACTTATCTTATCTTGCACTTTATCTTTAAAAAACCATTCTACAACAACTGTATTAGCTTGATGAATGAATCGTTTAATAGTCCATTCAATTACTTCTTGCTCTTTTAACATTTTGTCAATCCATTGATGTATTTCAGAAATACCCTGATACTCTGGCCCATAACATTCGCTATAATAGATATCATAATCAAATATATTATAAATATTCTTAAAGTCACGTAATACCCACATATCAAAATATTCTTTAATAACAGCTTCTTTTTCATTCATACTCATAGTCACCTCCATAGCTCATATGCTAAGAAAATTCCGATTTATACATTTAGGATACAGGATTCTCTACTAACTATCAATACTAAGTTTTCAATGTACGTATATCAACTAAATTTTAATACTTTCACTATTTCAATAAGTTAACATATTCTATTAATAGAGGTGATATCATGAATATTTATGATTGTGGGGATAACCCATTTGTTACAAATCTCAAAAGAGAAGCTTTTTTTAACAATAATTTTCGTACTACCAGATGGACAGGAACAAACCTCCAACTTACATTAATGAGTATACCTCCAAATTCTGAAATCGGATTAGAAATGCATCCTCATCTTGATCAATTTCTTTATATTGAATGTGGTGGCGGGCTCATGATGATGGGCAATCAAAAGGATTGTCTTAAATATCAGTATATTGTTTCTAGTCAATCAGCCATTATTATCCCCGCCGGGACATGGCATAATCTAAAGAACAATGAATGCTGTGATTTGAAACTTTTTTCTATCTATGCTCCTCCACAGCATCCATACGGCACAGTTCATCACACAAAATTTGATTCAGATAACTCCGGATACTAATTTTTCAAGCGCATCATTTTTCATTTTGGTGCGCTTATTATTAGACTCTCTTACTATAGTTTTATTTTCCTTTCTCCAAATCAGGGTTTTCAAAATACGCTCCCTTTATAAAAAGTGAGGATAGGGATAATAAAATTCCGGAATTGACATTTTGAAGGCTATACGGTTGTTTGGACATGCTGACTCAAAGACCATGGCAGATATATACGCTGAGATTAGAAGTGAAGTATGTTTGAACACCGAAAAAAATTTTATTACCAACCATTCAAAAGGAATGACTGGTTATTCAATGTAAAGCAGATAAGGTTATCGAGTTATAATGTAAATTTCCAATATTTTCTGCGTCAACTTTACCACACAATCTTGTCATCTCCTCTTTCACTCGTACCCTATGAGTAAAAAAATCTATATAGCATGTGTTATTTTCCCCAAACACAACAAACCCGGAATCAATTGAGATTCCGGGTTATTTATCTTTTGCAACTTATTCATTTGTATTTTAATTACATATGTAGTAACTTCTTTTGTATATAAACATCTTACAATAATTGTCTAAATTTGTCAATAATTATTTTTCTATTTTAGTTCACAACATCACTTTCACAAATGCCCGGAATCCTTACCTATTCCAGGCTATTTCTTAATTTTTATTATAAATATGTGTTGTTGAGTTTAGAAGTGAAGAATCCTGCTCAAAAAATAAATTGAATAAATACCTATCAAAAAATGCGCTTGAACACTGAAAAGAATTTTAAAAAGCCGCAACCCCTTGTAAACACTGGATTTGCGGCTATTTTTTATCAAGCTGAAAATCGGACTTGAACCGACGACCCCTTCATTACGAGTGAAGTGCTCTACCAACTGAGCTATTTCAGCTTAAGGTCCTTGAAGCGAACCTTAGTTATTATATCGCTTTTCCGAAGGAATTTCAACCATTTTTTTCGTTTTTCACTGCCTCAGGCATATGAACTCTCAATTGGTGATAAGGTGTTTCGATTCCCTCTTTGTCAAATGCCAATTTGATTTCTTCCAACAACCTGCATCTTGCAGCCCAGAATTCTTCTGTCTTTACCCAGGCGCGCATCCCCAGTACAACGGCACTTTCTCCAAGGGAATCTACAAATACATTGACATCCTCATCCTGCATAACAGAGCTATCCTTTGCCAATAAACCTTCCAGTAATGCTTTTGCCTTTTTTAAATCTGCATTGTAAGAAATATTTACTTTCAAATCCAGCTGTCTCTCAGGGCGCGCTGTTACATTTGTCAAACTGCTATTTGCAAGAGTACCATTAGGTATGATAATTGTCTTATTATCCACCGTAGACAATTTCGTATAAAATATCTGTATTTCTTTTACTGTACCTTCATTCTTCTGAGTATCTTCAATAATATAATCTCCTACCACAAATGGTTTTAGAAGAAGTATCAGCACTCCGCCCGCAAAGTTTCCCAGGCTTCCCTGCAAAGCCAAGCCTATGGCTACCCCGGCAGAAGCAATTAATGCTGCCACTGACGAAGACTCAACGCCCAGCTTTGTGGCAATTATAAAAATCAGCAGCGTATATAAACCGAATTTCAGCAGAGAGTCGATAAACTGAATCACACCTTGGTCTGCATGTGTTCTCTTCAAAGAATGTTTTACAAGTTTTTGTATCCAGTGGATGATAAAACGGCCAATAATGAAAAATACAAATGCCAATGCTACTCTTATCCCAAAATTAATTACTTCCGGAAGATGATCCTGAAAATATTGTGTGGCACGATTCACCTCTTCAACCACCTCTGTGGTCACCTCCTCCGGAGATGTCAAATCTGATATCCGCAAACCCATATGAGCCTCCTTTTTCGTGCGGTATAATTCACCCGCAATAAACTCACGCTTATTAAAGTTAATATTTGTTACATATCTCCCCTCAGGGCAAGAAAGGCACATAAGTTCCCTCGTTTATCTCCTGCTGTTCTATGGGAATATAATATCTGACTGTTGCAATGTGTACACAAATTTGTCACAGCAATATTTTCCCTTGGAATTCCAGCCTCAATAAACACAAGTTCATTGGCCTTCCAGAGATTCAACTGGTACTTACCATTTTCTTTTCGATAAAATAACTTTGACCAGTCCCTCTCCTGAAAGCATTCCCTAAATTTCTCAATTACATCCCTGCTAACCTCATAACATTCCTGACAAATAGATGGGCCCACTGCGGCTAAAATGTCAGAAGGATTGGAACCATATTTTTCTTTCATTAATTGTACCGTTATTTTTCCAATCTTACCCACTGTCCCCCGCCAGCCAGAGTGACTCAGGCCGATTACTTTCTTCACCGGGTCAACAAAATATAAGGGAACACAGTCTGCAAAAAAGGTAACCAGACATAGCCCTGGCACATTTGTAACAAGGCCGTCTACATCGGAATAATTTCTGGGGCGGACAATTCCCATGCCCCTCTCTTCATCTGTCACAGCAAGGACATTGGCAGTATGGGTCTGCTGGGTAAACACCATATCCTCACATCTTATTCCTATTGCCGCCCCGATCCTACGAAAATTTTCACGGACAGCCTCCTTATTATCCCCTCTGGTAAAGCTCAGGTTCAGAGAGGAATAGCAGCCTTCACTGACACCTCCCAGCCGGGTAGAAAAACCATGTTTTACAATGCCCGTATGTTGAAACAACGGATATTCCAAATATGGAGTACCCGTCTCTATCTCTTGAAAAATCTTCTCTTCATTTTGGTAGTGCAGCCCTAAACTCATAAAACTCCCTTTCTGTTTCAAATCGTATCTGTGCAGTAAATGCACACCCCTGTACTGAACAGTTACTTCAAATCTATAGCATGAAATTTAACCCTGGAATGCGTTTTTAATATGTATTATCTTCTCTCCCTCAATTCCGATGACATCAAACCTGCATGAGCAGTCAGAAATACCATGAACCATCAAATAATAAGACGCACACTGGTAAAGTATTTTCTGCTTTTTTAAAGTAACAGCCTCCAAAGGACTTCCCTTCTTTTTATCCTGCCTGTATTTCACTTCACAAAACACCAGACAGGAGCCCTCCCTGGCTATAATATCAATCTCACCCAGGCGGCAGCGGTAATTAAACTCTAAGATGACATACCCCTGCTGTTCCAGGTAATATCCCACTGCCTGCTCATATTGTGCACCTATTTTCCTGCTATTCTTTTTCTTTGTCTGTCTCATAATCCTTTAGACTGCGATCTCACATACTCAGCTAATTAAATTGTAACTGTTCAGGAGGGAAAGCTCAGTTTCACCATGCTTCATCTTGCTTCGGCCAAACACTGAATAGTTACGTAAAGTTTTTAATAAAGGATACCCGGTGAATTGGTGTAGGGCCTAATTTCTTCAAAGCCTCGATATGTGCTCCAGAGCCATATCCTTTATTCTCTGCGAACCCATAACCGGGCAGTATTTTATCATATTCTGCCATCAGTCTGTCCCTTGTTACCTTGGCAATAATACTGGCCGCCGCAATAGAAACGCTCTTTGCATCGCCTTTAATGATAGGTACCTGAGGAATCGTAACCTCGGGGATGGTAACCGCATCATTAAGTAGCAGCTCCGGTGCCGGGTCCAGTTCCCGTACAGCGGCACGCATGGCTTCATAGGTTGCCTGCAGGATATTCATTTCATCAATCCTGGCAGGACTTACCATACCGATTCCTGTAGCAATTGCCTTTTCCATAATTTCATCATAAAGTTCTTCCCGCTTTTTCGCAGAAAGTTTTTTTGAATCATTGATATAGAGTATCTCACAATCCTTTGGAAGAATTACCGCTCCTGCCACAACCGGCCCCGCCAGAGGTCCCCTGCCAACTTCATCAATGCCGCAGATATAAGTATACTGCTCATATTTCTTTTCAAATTGTCTCATCTGTTCCAGGCGCAGATGCTCCTCCAGAAGCTTCTTTTCCTGTTTTTTATATTTTAATATCAGAGCTTTGATACCGCTTCGGCTGTCTCCGGCATACATTTCATAAAGACCGTTAAGCTCCTGCTTTTGTGCCTGTTCAAATTCCTGCCTAATACTGCTGATACTCTTATTCATGTTTAATCACTCCGAATTTGTTAAACGGCCAGATGCGAATCCACGCCCGCCCCAGCAAATCCTCCCGGTGAAGCACTCCCACACTGTCATCCCGGCTGTCCGCACTGTGATTCCGGTTATCTCCCAGTACAAAATACTCATCCTCACCTAATGTAATCGGCTCACCTGCAATTCCTGAGTCCTGCATCGCTTCATTGCCATAATTCTCATCCAGCTTCTGTCCGTTGATATACACGTCTCCGTCCATCACCTGCACTGTCTCTCCCGGCAGGCCGATAATCCGTTTTATATAGTATGTATTTTCCTCGTATTGATAGGGAAATACAATAATTTCATATCTCTTTGGTTCTCCAAAACGGTACGATATCTTATCCACAATCAGATTATCCCCGTCTGACAGCGTAGTCTCCATAGAGGAGCCGCTGACACGTGTACGTTGGCCGACAAATGTAATAATTAAGTAGGTAAGGCCTACTATAATCAGTATATACACAATCCAGCCAAACAGTTCCCTTATGATACTTCTCTCCTGGTCCATTCCGTAAACCTTCTTTCTAGTGTCTACCTCTATCTTATTCATAATCATGGGGAAATTCAAGTGTTATTTTTCCAAGTCTTCCATTCCTGAAATCATCCAGAAGCAATCTGGCCGCTTTCTCAGTATCCAGCTCATTGCCTCTTATAAGGCAATGTCTGCTTTTTGCGACTTCCTGCAAACATGAAAAATCATCCTCAACTTCCTCTATTTGGTACTTTTCTTTCAAGGTTCCAGGATAGAACTCTTTTAAGAATTTAATCAGTTCCATAGCCAGCTCTTCCGTATTGAGAATTTCATCTTTGATAGAACCGATAAACGCAAGACGAAGGCCCACTGTTTGATCTTCAAATTTGGGCCACAATATTCCCGGAGTATCCAGAAGCTCCACATTTTTATTCAGGCGGATCCACTGCTTTCCTTTCGTCACTCCTGGTTTATTTCCTGTCTTCGTACATGCTTTCCCTGCCAGGGCATTGATAAACGTTGATTTTCCAACATTGGGAATACCTACTACCATAGCCCTCACCGGACGGTTCAGGATTCCCCGCTTTCTGTCTCTCTCTATTTTCTCTTTACAGGCTTCCTGAATCACACCCTGTATGGACTTAATTCCCCCGCCCTTTTTGGAATTTACCTTTAGAACTGAATACCCCTTTGCTTTAAAGTATTCCGCCCATGCATCATTCCATTTATCTCCTGCCAAATCTGACTTATTCAGCAGAATCAGCCTTGCCTTGTTCTTTCCCAGCTCATCAATTTCCGGATTTCTGCTGCTCACCGGAATCCTGGCATCTACTAATTCAATAACAAGATCAATTAGTTTTATATTTTCCTGCATCATACGCTTTGCCTTGGTCATATGACCAGGATACCACTGAAAATGCATGTTGTCTTCCTCCTTTATCTTTTTACGAAACCAAAATCAGGACCAAAGCTGGCTACAAACCAAACCCGCCCATATATTTCACTCCGCTTCACATTACCAATATCAGCCATTCTGCTGTCATCACTGCTGGAATGGTTATCTCCCAGCACAAAAAACTCATCACCGCCCAATGTCAGAGGTTCATCTGCAATGCCGGCTTCCTTGATATACTCCGCATAAATATGCTTTGTCATAACCTCATCGTTGATGTAAATATTACCATCTTTAATCTGTATTGTTTCACCTGGGAGACCTACAATCCGTTTCACCGAATAATGGGTATTCTCATTTCCATTCGGCTTAAATGCAATAATGTCCCCGCGTTTAGGTTTACTTGCATTATAAACAAGTCTGTTTATCATTACAACATTACCATTATTTAGAACAGGCTTCATAGAATCGCCTGCATTACTGACTCTCTGTCCAAAAAACCAAACAAGCATAAATGCAATGACACAGACAATCACAATCTGTACAACCCAGTTCACAATCACACCAGTATTTTGTTTTTCTACTTTCGTTTTTTCCTTCCGAAACCGCAGCTCAGGTTTTCCTGTATCAAACTTCAGCTCTCGTTTCTTTTTCACTCTTCGCTTTCTTTTCGCCTGTCCCCTATGCTTTTTCCGAAAATTTAAATCTGCCATTTTCTTTCCTCATATAAGAAACACCGTTTCCAATTATACATAAAAGGGACAATATACATGTTGTACTTGTCCCTCTCATAGTTACTATTTTACTAATTCTTTTACCTTAGCTCTCTTACCAACGCGGTCTCTCAAGTAGTTCAGTTTTGCTCTTCTGACTTTACCTCTGCGCACAACCTCTACTCTTTCAACGTTAGGGGAATGTAACGGCCATGTTTTCTCAACACCGATTCCATTAGAATTCTTTCTCACTGTGAAAGTAGCCCTTGTGCTTCCGCCCTGTTTCTTTAAAACTGTGCCTTCAAACACCTGAATTCTCTCACGTGCACCCTCTTTAATCTTAGCGTATACTTTTACAGTATCACCAACATGAAACTCCGGTGCGTTTTCCTTTAATTGTTCTGCCTCGATACTTCTGATAATATCATTCATTGTGTGACCTCCTTCATATTTAGACGTTCTTAATACCTGTCTGCAGACTCATATGGTGTCTGCAAAACTATTTTTGCATCAGAGGACCATCATTTCTTACTTCACAACTGTTGTATTTTATCACATTTCCTTATAGGTTTCAAGTCCTTTTTATTACTGTGCTAAAACAGGTGCCAGCTCCACTCCATCTGCTGTAACCTTTGCATGAATAAGGGGCTGCATTTCTGGCTTTTCATCTTTAATCAAATACGCCTCCTGAAGCAGCTTTTCTGCTTTACCGAATAATGCTTTATCAGAAGCATACATTTCAGCAAGTACTTCGCCTTCTTCCACGTAATCACCTGTCTTCTTATTTAAAATAAGGCCTGCCAGATAATCGATTTCACTGTCTAATGTCTCTCTGCCTGCACCCAGCAATACAGAGGCTATTCCACATTTTTCTGTATTTAAGTGATTTACAAATCCAGACCTTACTGCTTTTACTTCACTTCTATAAGGAGTGGCTCCAAACTTATTTGTGTCTTTAATAACGGAAGAATCTCCGCCCTGCGCCTCTACCATCTCTACTAATTTATCAAATGCCCTGCCGCTCTCCAGTGCTTCTCTTGCCATTGCCTCACACTCTTTTATATCACCTTTTCCTGCAACGTACAACATATTAGAAGCCAGCGTTATACAAACTTCTGTTAAATCTTTTGGACCTCTTCCCTTCAGAGTCTCCACTGATTCTATAACTTCTAAAGAATTGCCGATGGCATATCCCAGAGGGATATCCATATCTGTTACTACTGCCATTGTTTTTCTTCCGGCATGTTCCCCAATTTCAACCATGGCTTTGGAAAGTTCGATGGAGCTTTCCAATGTCTTCATAAATGCGCCACTGCCTGTTTTTACATCAAGAACAATACAATCACTTCCAGATGCCAGTTTTTTACTCATTATAGATGCGGCAATCAAAGGTATGCTGTCTACCGTTCCGGTTACATCCCGGAGAGCGTATAATTTCTTATCTGCCGGCGCCAAATTGCCAGACTGTCCGGCAACGCTGACACCTACTTTATTTACAATAGAGAAGAATTCTTCCTGATTCAGTGCCATCTTCATTCCCGGAATCGCTTCAAATTTATCAATCGTTCCACCTGTATGTCCAAGCCCCCTGCCTGACATTTTGGCTACCTTTACACCACACGCTGCAACAATTGGTCCTATAACGATTGTAGTCTTGTCTCCGACGCCGCCGGTGCTGTGTTTGTCTACCTTCACTCCCTCAATGGGAGATAAATCCACCATGTCCCCAGATCTGGCAACCTCCATTGTCAATGAGGCTGTCTCTTCTGCATCCATCCCTTGAAAGCAGATCGCCATCAGCATAGCAGACATCTGATAATCCGGAATTTCACCATTTACGTATCCGGCAACCATTTCAGTAATCTCTGAATTAGTCAGCTTCTCCCCTTTTTTCTTTTTTACAATCAAATCGTACATTCTCATGAAGCTACCTCCTGCTGAATCTTATGCTCTAAACTAAATTATTTCATGTTACTTTTATATTAAATCCCTTACTTGTATTTCTAAGTATAATCCATATTGTGATAGAAATCACCACTTCTTTACAATACCACATATAACGCAGACTCGCCCCGATTCCAAATGTTACCTGTATATTATCCCTTTATTTCATGATATTATTTTCTTGTAATATTTCTGTAACAATATCACAATATTTTAGGAGGTACATATTCATGAAGCGTAAGATATTACCGGCACTGCTTGCAACGGCTGTTGTAGGAGCAGCCGCAATGAGTCCCTTGTCCGTACAGGCGGCATCACCAGCAGAGATATGCCAGCAAGTACAGGGCAGAACCGTCTACATCAACGGAAGCATCACCAGTGCAGACGAGCTGAAACAAAAACTGGAGGAACTGGGAATCAACTGTACAATTCCTGACTTGTCTAACTGTGTACTGCCAAGTCAGCCTGAAACACCGGAGCAGCCAGACACGAGCCAGCCTGAAACACCAGAGCAGCCGGGTACGAATCAACCTGACACAAATCAGCCTGAAACACCAGAGCAGCCGGACGCAAACCAACCGGATACGAACCAGCCTGAAACACCAGAAAAGCCAGATACGAATCAGCCGGGTACCGGTCAAGAGAATGCAAGTTATGTTCAGCAGGTAGTCAATCTTGTAAATCAGGAACGTGCCAAAGCAGGCCTGTCACCAGTTACAGCCGATGCATCTATTGAAGCTGCAGCACTGGTACGCGCCAAAGAAACTGAAATATCTTTTTCACACACACGCCCTGATGGAAGTTCTTTCAGTACAGCACTTGTTCAGCAGGGAGTACGGTTCTATGGTGCCGGTGAAAACATCGCCTGGGGACAAAAAACTCCGGAACAGGTCATGAACGGATGGATGAACAGTGAAGGACACAGAGCCAACATCCTGAATGCCAAATTTACTAAAATTGGTGTAGGTTACTATCAGAATGCATCTGGTACAAACTACTGGACACAATTGTTCACCTATTAATTACCGCATAAAAACAAAGCGCCCTTTCTGTATCTTGCAGAATATAGGGCGCTTTTATTATTATACAACCTGTCTTTTTATTCCCATAATATTTCTTTATTCCTCAAGCAGCTTTTTTTCGGAAGGCGTCAGCTCACATTTTTCCAGTAAGTCCGGCCGCCGCTCTTTTGTCCTTAAAACAGACTGCTCCCTGCGCCATTTTTCTATGTTCGCATGGTGACCTGAAAGCAGTACTTCCGGCACCTTTTTCCCATGCCACTCCTCGGGCCGTGAATACTGGGGATACTCCAGCAGGTTATCCTGAAAAGATTCGAACTCCGCCGACACATCATTGTGTAGTACTCCCGGTACCAAACGGGAAATGGCATCTACCATAACCATAGCAGGAAGCTCTCCCCCAGTCAGCACATAATCTCCTATAGAAACATAATCTGTTACAATCTCCTCCAGCACACGTTCATCAATACCTTCATAGTGCCCGCAGAGAAGAACCAGTTCTTCCTCCTGGGCCAGCTCTTCCGCCATCTGCTGATTAAATGTCTGTCCCTGGGGGGACAGGTACACTACCCTTGGCCTTTTCCCCAGCTTCTCTGCAACTGCTTCATAAGCGAGGTAAACAGGTTCTGCCTGCATGAGCATACCTGCGCCGCCGCCATAAGGATAATCATCTACGCTCTGATGTTTATTAAATGCATAATCACGGATATTCACGGCTTCAATGGATAACAGGCCATTATTGACTGCGCGTCCTGTAATACTAGTATTCAGCCCATCCATAACCATATCCGGAAACAATGTTAAAATATGAAAATTCATGTATCTTCTGCCCTTTCCCCCATACTTATTGAACTACTAACGTTCAATAAGGTATCATTTTCTCTCAGAAATCAGCCCATCCAGCAAATGCACCTTCATCGTGCGTTCCTCTACATTCACATCCAGGATACACTGTTGTATGGCCGGAATCAGCACTTCGCCGTATTCTTTTGAATCTACTACATAGACCTCATTTGCTCCGGTTTCAAGTACATCTCTCAAAACACCGAACTCTGCCTCCCCGGTGAATACCTTCATACCAATCAAATCGGCAATATAATACTCGCCCTCTTCCAGCTTCACCGCATCTTCTCTGCTTACAAGAAGACTTTTTCCTTTGTATTTCTCTACATCATTTATATTATCGATTCCTTTGAACTTTACGATAGCAAACTGTTTAAAAAACTTTACACCTTCTATCGTCAAAGGTACCTGCTCTTTTCCTGTATCTAAAGTAACTTGTTTTAAATCCTTAAATCTTGTCACATCATCCGTAGTCGGAAATACTTTAACTTCCCCACGGATTCCATGAGTAGAGGAAATAATCCCTACTTGTAAAAACTGCTCCATATCTTTCCTCCTGCTTATACAGCTTGGTCTGGTCAAAAGCACGCGCCATTTTAAGGTAAAAGGAAAGGGGCAGGCTCTTTATGCGGATGCATGAAGGCTGTCCCTTTTAACGTTATTGTACAATATCAACAACAACTCTCTTATCTTCCTTGGCAGCAGCCGCCTTAACTACAGAACGGATTGCCTTTGCAATACGGCCCTGCTTCCCGATGACCTTGCCCATATCGCCGTCAGCGACACGAACCTCAATCACAGTGGTTCTGCCGTCCTGTTTTTCAGAAACAACAACGCTGTCAGGCTCGTCTACTAATGCTTTCGCAATTACTTCAACTAATTCTTTCATCTAAGCCACCTCCGCGGAACAGCTTATTTCTCAATTCCTGCTACTTTTAAGATTTTACCTACTACTTCTGTAGGCTGAGCTCCGTTGTTTAACCATTTCTTAGCAGCTTCCTCATTAACTTTGATTCCGCTTGGCTCCAGGTTTGGATCGTATGTTCCGATTTCTTCGATGAACTTGCCATCTCTTGGGGATCTGGAATCTGCTACTACGATTCTATAGAAAGGAGCCTTCTTCTGTCCCATTCTTTTTAATCTAATTTTTACTGCCATTTTTTTCACCTCATCTTTTTCTTTTTTGTTTAATCTATGTGTTAAAAAGGAAGCTTGAACTTGCCTTTCTTACCACCCATCATACCCGGAAGTTTCTTCATCATCTTCCTTGCTTCATTGAACTGTTTTACCATGCGGTTCACTTCAGAAATATCCACGCCGGCCCCCCTTGCTATACGGTGCTTTCTTGATGGATTGAGCAAATCCGGATTGCTGCGCTCTTCCGCTGTCATGGAATAAATCATGGCTTCCATACGGGCCATTCTCTTCTCATTCTCATCGGAATCAAAATCCGGCATTTTGCCGCCGCCCATGCCGCCTAACCCGGGCATCATGCTCATTACACTTGACAGACCGCCCATTTTCTTCATTTGACTCATACTTTCCAGATAATCCTCAAAGTCAAACTGGGCTTTTTTCATCTTCTCTGTCATCTTTTTGGCTTTTTCTTCGTCCAGCTCCGCCCCTGCTTTTTCAATCAAAGTCAGAACATCGCCCATGCCAAGAATACGGGAAGCCATTCTATCGGGATAAAACTGCTCCAAATCGGAAAGCTTTTCTCCCATACCAACATAAAGAACCGGTCTTCCGGTCACAGCCTTAATTGACAAAGCTGCACCGCCTCTGGTATCACCGTCCAACTTTGTAACGATAACTCCATCTATACCGATTTTCTCATGAAAACTTCCGGCAACATTAACCGCATCCTGACCGGTCATGGCATCCACCACTAATATAGTCTGATGCACAGAAACTGCTTCTTTGATTTCCTGCAGTTCCGCCATCATATCTTCATCAATATGAAGGCGTCCGGCTGTATCCAGAATAACAATATTATTTCCATTCTTTACAGCATGTTCATAAGCCGCTTTTGCAATATCCGAAGGCTTATTCTTATCTCCCATGGAAAATACTTCCACGCCCTGCTTCTCTCCATTAATCTGCAGCTGCTTAATAGCAGCGGGTCTGTACACATCACAGGCCACAAGAAGCGGTTTCTTTCCCTTTAATTTAAACTTTCCTGCAAGCTTCGCAGTGGTTGTCGTCTTACCGGCACCCTGAAGACCTGCCATCATAATCACTGTAATTGCGCTTCCCGGCTGCAATGCAATTTCTGTTGTCTCCGAGCCCATCAGTCTGACCAGCTCTTCATTTACAATCTTAATTACCATCTGCCCGGGATTCAGACCGTTCATCACATCCTGCCCGACTGCCCGTTCCTGCACATCTTTTATGAATCCCTTCACAACCTTGAAGTTGACATCTGCTTCCAGCAGAGCCATCTTCACTTCCTTCAGAGCCGTCTTCACATCATCTTCTGTGAGCCGCCCTTTACTGCGGAGATTCTTAAATACATTCTGAAGCTTTTCGGTTAAACTGTCAAATGCCATTCTACAACTCCTCTATTATAGTATCAGAAATCCGCCGGATTTCCTCAACTATTCTGCCAATATCAGTGCCCTGCTTCTCATAAGAATCCAGCGCTTCATTAATCTCTCTCACCTTTTCCTTCACAGAAAGAAACTTATCAACCAGATGCAGCTTATCCTCGTACCCTTCCAGAATCTTCTGGCAGCGCCTTACCAGGTCGTGTACACCCTGACGGCTGATTCCCTCCCCCTGTGCAATCTCACTCAGGGATAAATCCTCCAGCACAAACTGCTCGTAAATCTCTTTTTGATGTTCTGTGAGAAGTTCACCATAAAAATCAAATAACAATGCCTGTTCTAAAATTTTATTCACATTTATCACCTCAGCTATCATACTAAAAAACGAAACAGGTGTCAAGTACTTTTTCTTGACGCCTGTCATGAAGTCGGAAAATTTAGATTCTGTTAATTTTATAAAAATCACTTTATTTCCATTTTTGCTATAGATTCAATGGATTCGGGAGTTTTTATTTGAATTCCTCTGCTCCTTATATTTTAATAATACTTTGTTTGAATTTTTGCCTGAACTGGCATTAGTTTTTAGATACGGAAGATGTTACAAAATAAAAACATCTTAAAAAACACTAAATTTGCAACATCTCCCGCAAATCATTGATAAATACAATTGATTATTTCATAGCCCTTTTTAAAGATATAGTATGTCTTTATAGAAAACTTACAATTGCATTAGATTTCCCACATGCAGTATTCCCCAGCCCTGCTGTGCATATTCTGTTCGGACACAGGACTGGCGCAGCTTCAGTTTAACCTCTACATTTGTCATATCCGGACACTTCGAAAGCAGACAGGCAATGGCCCCGGACACAATCGGGGTCGCCATGGATGTGCCACTTTTTATAATATAAGGTCTTGGCCAACGGTTCGTATAATCCCCGTTGCAGCTTTGGATATTCGTACCGGGTACTACCAAATCCGGTTTTACCACGCAGGATTCTGTAGGCCCATTTCCAGAATAATCCCACTCCTGGCGGGCGTCTCCGCGCCGCATAACTGTTCTGCGTTCCGCCAGTGCTCCTACCGTAATGACTTTTCTGCTTGTTCCCGGGACCGCTATTGTTCCTTCTCCAGGCCCATAATTTCCTGCTGATACCACAACAACCATGCCTGCATCCCACAATTTTTCTACAGCGTCCAGCAGCCGTTTCTCCTGCTCTGCTTCTACTCCCGGCTGTGTTCCTACGGAAATATTCACAATACGTACTCCCATTTTTTTGTACACATTTAACAGCCAGTCAATTCCTTCAACCACATTATCCACAGAACCATTTCCCTCATTATCAAGTACTTTTCCCATTAGGATTTCCGCCCTGGGAGCCATGCCTGCATATACACCGTTAGATAGCCTTCCGCTCCCTGCCAGGATTCCTGATACGTGAGTTCCATGCTTTCCGTCATCATATATTTGTTTCCTGTAATTCACAAAATCACGGAAACCAACAATTCTTCTATCAAAATCAGGATGTATAGCAATTCCTGTGTCTAACACAGCTACACACACACCCTGTCCCATATATCGATTGGATATGATGTCTCCACACCAATATCCTACTGCTTGCTTTACCCATTTCATAGCAATACCCTTTTTTATATACTATTCATGGAAATGGGTTTTTGCTCATTTATTCCAATGCACTTATAATTAAAAAATTTTAAATTATTTTCCGAAATCCTCTCACACATTTTTAACCATTTACATATTATGAACTGTAATCAAACATATGGAGGATTTAACATGAGTGAATTAAGTGCTACAAATTGCGGATGCGGATGCGACAGCAACTGTGGAAATAGTTGTGGAGGAAACGGTATAGGTTCCTGCCTGTGGATCATCATCCTGCTGTGCTGCTGCGGCGGCAATGGCTTTGGCGGCGGATGCGGCGGCGGATGCAATAGCGGATGCGGAAATGACAGTAGCTGTATCTGGATCATCATTCTGCTTCTCTGCTGTGGCGGCGGCTTTGGCGGCGGCTTTGGCGGCGGATGCAACAGTGGCTGTGGATGCAATAGCGGATGCGGATGCTAATGCTCAGCTCGAAAGAATCTCTCGGTGTAATAAAACCATAGCAATATCCCCGGTACAACAAACTGTACCGGGGATATTGTTTGTAGCTATTTATTTTGACTGTTCCTGGTTCTTTTCTTTTTCTCTACCTTTCTTCTCTTTTTCTGCTCTCTCGCTGTCCATTCGTTTTCTCAGCATGCAATCTTCATCTATCTCATATACGGCATTACCATCAATTACTAATCTTCTTCTCATATTTTGTCACCATTTTCCTTTCTTCTCCTTATTATATTATGTAGGGACCTTGATTTTAGCTTTCGCAATTCTCATAATTTTATACTTTGAATCATATATATTTACAACGTTATAGATAGGAGTGCTTATGGAACAAAAACCTCAAAGACCAATGATACCATTTGACGAGCTGGTGACACCGCCTATGCTCCAGATGCTAAAGCTTTTCCTCCCCTACACTCCTGCTTCTAACCAACGTTTTTTAGGTGTATTTGTAAAGTTTCTGGAGCTTAAAGAGACCATTTCTTTTTTTCAGAGACCCAGCTATAATTCATATACACGAGCTTTTAGCAGCAGCCAGGCTTCCTCACCAATGGAAATGTTAATGGAAATGAGACCATATCTGCCCCCTCAACAAGCAGGGATGATGGAATCATTCCTGAATATGATGAATATAATGGAAATGGTTCAGATGTTTCAGGACAGCGCACCAAGTGGGGGAAATGCCTTTGGAGATATGGGCGGGTCCGGGAATGCGGATAATTCAGGAGACATGTTTTCCGGCGGCTTCAATCCTATGGATATGGTAATGGGAATGTTGACTCCCGATCAGCAGAATATGTTTCAGATGTACAACAACATGTTTTCTGATGAAACATTTTCCGGAAGCGAAAATCCCACTGAAGAAAATTCAAATATAAAGAACTCAAATGAGCCAGTTGTTAAACAAGAAAGTGCAAAGGAAGATAGCTCTGATAAAGAAGAGGAAAATAAAGAAAAATTCCATATGGAAGGAGATGATAGAAATGAACGAATGGATGAACAGTCCGGCAATGAAGAACCTTGATCCTGTCAAACTACAGTTAATTCAGATGGCGGCTTCCCAGACCGCCGGAAAATCCGGGAGAGATCTTGCCCCGGTTATGATGGCGCTGATAAACAGTGCCAATAAAAAGGGAGTTCAGTTTTCAGGAGATGAGATATCTCTGATACTAGAAATCTTAAAAGATGGTAAATCAAAAGAAGAGCAGGCACAAATTGATCAAACAATCAATATGGTCAGCTCCCTTTTAAAGAGGAAGGCTTAAAAGCCTTCTTCCTTTCGTTTAATTCGCATCTCTCTTCTCTTTTCTGCTGCTTCCCACTCGGCTTTTTCTTCTTCTGTTTCCAGAATCAGCCGGGGGACCTCTCTTGGCCTATCATTCTCATCCAGTGCAACCATGGTAAAATATGCCCGGTTAATTGGCCTGCGCATCCCATCCATGCTCTCCACATAGGTATCTACCCTGACTTCCATGGATGTATTTCCCACATAAGTTACTTTACCAATAATCACAATAACATCCTTCTGATAAGCTCCCTGAATAAATCTCAGGTTGTCCACAGATGCCGTTATAATGTCACTTGCCGCGTGACGTTTCGCCACCAGGCCCGCCACACCATCCAGCCACTGCATCAAAATTCCGCCAAATAAACGCCCGGCTGCATTTAAGTGGTTAGGGCGTACCATATGCACCGTCTCTACTCTTGAATCGGCGACTCTCTTCTCTTTTACCATTACAAAAACCCCAATCCGCATGCTTCTGCTTTATTTTTATAAAATTATTCCAAGTATGCCCTTTTATTATAATATTAGCCACAGGAAAAAAGCAACTATTGAATTCTTTCTCCCCTTCCTGTAAGATAAAGTCATTATTAAAAAGGAGAACAGGTAATGCACAATATAAAATTAACCTTAGAATACGATGGTTCCCGCTATCAGGGCTGGCAGCGTCTTGGTAAAGGAGAATCCACAAATACTGTAGCCAACAAACTTTTAGATGTCATCCATAAAATGACCGCAGAGGATGTAGAATTATTCTGCGGCGCCAGGACAGAGGTAGGCGTACATGCCTATGGACAGGTAGTAAATTTCAAAACTACGTCGGATATGAAGCCATATGAAATCCTGCATTATTTAAACCGTTATCTGCCCATGGACATTGCCGTACTTTCGGCAGAAGAAATGCCTGAAAGGTTTCATGCTGCGCTGGGCGTCAAATCCATCACATATCTGTACCGTATCGCCATTGGCACCGTGCCCAGTGTATTTGACAGAAAATATACTTATTATGCCTTCAAAGAACCTGATCTCGCTGTTATGCAGCAAGCTGCACTTTCCCTGGCTGGAAATCATGATTTTAATAACTTTTCTACAGTAAAGAAAAGCAAGTCTACTGAAAAAGAACTTTATGACATCAAAATTTACGGGGATACCCAGGAAATCCAAATCACCCTCCGGGCAAAAGATTTCCTTCATAACATGCCCCGTATGATTATCGGCACACTGCTGGATATTGGACTTGGAAAACGCAAAAAAGAATGTATTGAAGCAATTTTTACCGGAGAGGATACTGCCAGCGCTCCCTGCGATCCAAAAGGCCTGTTCCTGCAAGAAGTAGAGTATTAGATATTAAAAGAGTATCCCCACTATATGGTATGCCAGAAAACTAACCACCCATGCTGTGGCTAACTGAAATAGAACAATGCCAAATGTAATCTTCTTACTGCCAACTTCCCTGTTAATTGTGGCAATTGCCGCAGTACAAGGTACATAGAGCAGACAGAATACCATCAGGGAGTATGCATTTGCCATTCCAAATCCCATGGCTGCAAGCGTCCCTGCAAATCCTGCGCTGCCAGCAGCCGTAGTGATATTCTGAATACCAAACAAAACACTGCAGCTGGAAACCACAACCTCCTTGGCTGCAATCCCTGCTATCAGGGCTACAATAATCTGCCAATATCCCAGGCCAAGCGGCTCAAACACAGGTACCACCGCTCTTCCAACTACTGAGCCAAAGCTCTGGGATATATCTGTTACATATCCGTTCATGCCAAAATTCAAAATGAACCACATAATAATTGAGGCTATGAAGATAACCGTTCCCGCTTTCGTCAGATAGTCCTTCACTTTCTCCCACACATAAATAATAATGGTTCTTGCATTCGGTGTTTTATACTCCGGCAGCTCTATTAAAAGTGCGTGCTCCGCTTTGCTTCCATCTATTTTGGAAAGGATAAATGCTGTGGTAATCGCTACGATTACTCCGAGAAGATACATGGAATAGCAGGCCAGCATTGCATATTTCCCAAAAAACATAGAAGAAAACAGAACATATATGGGAAGCCTTGCACTGCAGGACATAAAAGGGGTCACCAGAATTGTCTTCAGCCTGTCCTTCCGGCTCTCCAGCGCACGTGATGCCATAATAGCCGGTACTGTGCACCCAAAGCCCAGGAGCATGGGCAGAAAAGCCCTTCCCGATAACCCCAGGCGGCTCATAATATCATCCATGACAAAAGCTACCCTGGACATATAACCGCTGTCTTCCAGAAAAGCCAGGGCCAGGAAAAGAATAAAAATGTTAGGCAGGAATGTAAGAATTCCTCCAACCCCCGAAATGATACCATCCACAATCAGTGACTGCAGCATAGGCGCCACATCCCAGGAGGAAAGCAGGCTCCCTGCTGCCCCTGAAAACCATTCCAGGCCAATTTCAAAATATCCCTTCAGCCAGTCTCCTACGGTAAATGTCAAAAAGAATACCAGGGCCATAATCCCCAGAAAAATAGGAAGCCCCAGCCATTTGCCTGTCAGATACTTATCTATCTTATCTGTACTCTCTTCTTTCCTGTTCTTATTCACCAATATTTCCTGTATGACTTCCTCTATAAAGTCATATTTCTGATTGATAATATCCGCCTCGTAACTGCGGTCCAGCACCTGTGGCATATTGAGAGGATATCTTTTCATAATCGCCTGATCCTGTTCCAGCATTTTAATGGCGTGCCATCTCTTGTTTTTTACATCCGGATATTTCTCCTCAAGCTGTACGATAATCTGATCTATCTTATCCTCTATTTCATCCTGATATACCACGGCATAATCACCATGATGGTTATGTATATGTTCCGTATGCTGAGAATGATGGTGGATAAACGGGCTTTGGGTTGCATAATCCTTATGGTGGGCCACCGCATGCATCAAAATCTCCAGACCACTTCTCCTTCTGGCAGACACAGGAATCACAGGAATACCCAGCATTTCCGGCAGGCGGTGGAGGTCAATTTCCATTCCCCTCTCTTCTATAATGTCCATCATATTCAAAGCCAGCACAACCGGTTTGCCCAGTTCAATCAGCTGCAGAGTCAGATAAAGATTTCTCTCCAGGCAGGATGCATCTACCACATTCACAATAACATCCACCTCGCTGCTCATAATACATTCCCTGGACACTTTTTCTTCCATAGTATAGGATGTAAGGCTGTAGATGCCAGGCAAATCTATCAGTTTAAATTCCTGGGCCTTATAAAATGTCTTTCCTTCTTTTTTTTCAACAGTTACTCCCGGCCAGTTTGCCACTTTCAGATTGGCTCCGGTGTAGGCATTGAACAGTGTTGTCTTCCCGCAATTCGGATTTCCAATAAACCCTACCTTAATCACATTCCCACTCATCTTCCTGCCTCCTCCACCATAATGTGATCAGCAATCCGTTTACCTATTGCAAACCTTGTCCCGCGAAACCGGACTGTAATGGCACCTTTTTTATCGTTATTCAGAACTGTAATTTTGGAACCCGGGGTAAGCCCTAATGATTCCAGCCTCCGCTCCAGACTCAATTCCATATTTATCTCCCGCACGATGTATGTATGGCGGTTTTCTCCCTCTTTTAACTTCATGATCTTCTCCTTGAGATAATTTTGTTAATGATAATTATTATCCATAAGAGATTATAAAACTTTTCAAACTATAAGTCAAACTATAGTCAAACAGATTGACATTTTCTGACTCACCATTTACTCTATATAATATCAAACATTAGCCGTCCTGGGATAGGCACTGCAACGTAAGCAGTAGATGTCGCTATACGGCCAACCCAGGCGCAGGAGTTTGCGAAGCAAACTCTTTGTTCTGGTACAGGTGATAGAAAGAAGGATGATTTCGATGAATATGTATTATATTTCATTATACTTTTTTATATATGGCTTTTTAGGCTGGTGTGCAGAGGTAGGCTTTGCTGCTGCCAAAGAGCACAAATTTGTAAACCGGGGCTTCTTAAACGGCCCCGTCTGCCCCATCTACGGTGTAGGAGTTACTGCCGTCACTGTCCTATTAACCCCTTATAAAGAAAATGTGCTGCTTTTGTATGTTCTTTCCGTTATACTTGTCACACTTTTGGAAGGAATTACAGGATGGACTATGGATAAAATTTTCCATAATAAATGGTGGGACTATACGGACCAGCGCTTCAATATTGGGGGGTATATCTGTCTGGGCTTCTCTCTTATGTGGGGATTTGCCTGTGTGATAATCATGGTTTTTATCCATCCTTTGATACACACCCTTTTGACCTTTATACCTTATACTGTGGGGATTATATTCATTTCGCTGTTTGGAATTACTATGCTGACGGACCTCTATGTAACGGCCTCTGCAATCTTCAAGTTCAACAAACGGTTGTCCAGCATGGAAAAGATTGCAAAAGAACTGCATGAGATTTCCGACCAGTTAGGAGAAGATATCTATGAAAAGGTGATTCTGGCTTTAGAAAAAGGAGAAGCCTCACGCCAAAAACTGGATGAGGCAACTCTGGGGCTGCGCGAGAAGACCCAGGAAACTGCTGCAGGATTGCGTGAGAAGACCCTGGAAACCGCTGCAGGATTGCGCGGAAAGTCCCAGGAAACTGCCGCAGAATTACGGGAGAGAACCCAGGAAACCGTCGCAGAGCTGCTTGAAAAGACACAGGAAGTATCTGTGGAAATGCACAGCCGCATAGCTGATTTGAAGACCCGTTATCAGGAACTGGGAAGCAAAGTTCCGAGAATCAGTCTGCGTCTTGTCAAAGCATTCCCTAAGATGGAATCCAGAAATTACAAGCAGCAATTGGACGAATTGCGTAAGAAGTTCATGGGAAAACGGAAAAAATAATTAGAGTGTGGTCCTTCCGGGAGACAGCCTGCTATATAGTTGTGTCATTCTCCTGATTTCCTTTGTAAGGGTGTTACTAATTTCACCCTTTTTCAACCGCCATACCCAATTATTTCCCAGGGTTGAAGGGGTGTTTATCCTTGCGTCACTGTTCCGGCACAGATAATCCTGGATCGGAATCACACAGAGCCCGGCCACACTTCCCATAGCCATAACAATAAAATCCCAGGCCTGTTCCCCCTCATCCAGTTCGTCTTTATACAGGTATTCCTTTGCAAACTCCCGGCACTCCCGGCCTGCATTGCGGTACCATCCCTTCGTTGTATCATTATCATGTGTTCCCGTATAAACAACACAATTGGGAGTATATGTGTGAGGCAGGTAATTTGCAGATTCCCTGGAATCAAAAGCAAACTGTATTACCTTCATTCCTGGAAATCCTGTATCTTCCAACATCTTTAATACGCTGTCTGTGAGAAATCCCAAATCTTCAGCAATAATATTCGGTCTGCCCAGCTTTTCTTCAATAATTCTGAAAAACTCTATTCCCGGACCCGGCATCCACGTTCCGTGCTCCGCTGTCTTATCCCCGTAAGGAATCGCATAATACTCATCAAATCCACGGAAATGGTCAATGCGGACCATATCATACAACTTCAGGGAATGAACTATCCTGCGTATCCACCATGCATATTCTGTTCTTTTATGGTATTCCCAGTCATAAAGGGGATTTCCCCATAACTGTCCGGTTGCCGAAAATCCGTCCGGCGGGCATCCTGCAACCGCCCTAGGCTCATTTTCCTCATTAAACTGAAACAGCTCTGGGGCTGCCCATGTATCCGCACTGTCAAATGCCACATAAATCGGAATATCCCCGATGATCTGCACCCCGTTTCTATTGGCGTAGGCGTGAAGCGCCTCCCACTGCCTGCTGAATTCATACTGTAGAAAACGGTAAAAATCAATTTCTACAGCCAGCTCCTTTGCCGCCTCTTCAAGTGCCTGGATGTTACGGTCCCGGTACGGTGCCTTCCACTCTTTCCAGCTTACTCCATCATGTTTGTTTTTCAGCGCCATAAACAGGCAGTACGCTTCCAGCCATTCCTTGTTTTCCTCAATAAACTTCTCATAGTCCCCGCCCTTTTGTCCTGCAAACCGCTGATATGCCTGGTACAGTACTTTAAATCTCGTAAAATACAATTTTTCATAATCTATTCTATCTTCCTGAGTACCGAAATCATAAGCCATGCACTCCTCTTCCGTTAAAAGTCCCTCCTGAATCAGAGCTTCCAGATCTATAAAATATGGATTTCCGGCAAATGTAGAAAAGGACTGGTATGGTGAATCTCCATATCCTGTCGGACCCAGAGGAAGAATCTGCCATTTACTCTGTCCTGCTGCCTTTAGCTGATCCACAAACTCATAGGCTTCTTTTGAAAAACATCCTATCCCATAATTAGAAGGCAGCGAAAAAACCGGTAATAATATCCCACTTTCTCTCATCGTGTTTCTCCTTTCCTGCGTTTTTATCAGGCTTTTGTATGGTCATAATTTCCAGATGTCCCGGTTGTATTCCTCTATAGTCCTATCAGCGGAAAAATATCCGGCTTTTGCTATGTTTACCAGCATCTTCTTTGCCCATTCAATTCGATTTTCATATGCCTTTAAAGCTTCTTCTTTTTTCTCTTTGTACGACTTAAAGTCAAGAAGTGTCATGAACCAGTCTTTCTTTAACAGCTCATTTTTCAGCCTGGCTAAGTTTTCTTTCTTTCCCACAGCCAGCATTTTATCATTGGTTATAAAATCTACCGCTGCTTTGATTTCTTTATCCTTTTCATAAAACTCTTTGGAAACGTAGTCTGCCTTTTCGTAATGTCTGATGACCTCATCGCTGGTTGCACCAAATACGAAGATGTTATCATCACCTGTCAGTTCATGTATTTCCACATTTGCCCCATCCTCTGTTCCGAGGGTGACCGCGCCATTCAGCATAAACTTCATATTTCCTGTTCCGCTGGCCTCTTTAGATGCCAGGGAAATCTGCTCGGATATGTCACATGCAGGTATTAGTTTTTCTGCTTTTGTTACATTATAGTTCTCCACCATCACCACCTGAAGGTATGGATTTACTTCCGGATCATTGTTAATGATTTCCTGCAGACACAGAATCAGATGGATGATGTCCTTTGCAATCACGTATGCCGGAGCAGCTTTGGCTCCAAATATAACTGTTATCGGCGTCCCCGGCAGTTTGCCTGCTTTGATTTCCAAATATTTATGAATTACATATAAAGCATTCATCTGCTGCCGTTTGTATTCATGGAGACGTTTTACCTGAATATCAAAGATTGAATCTGGGTTCAGTTTCAGTCCCTGAGTCTCCTCCAGATAACGGCAGAGCATTTTCTTATTTTCCGTTTTGATTTCCAGCAGGCGCTTGAGTACATTTATATCCCCTTTGAAATTTAGGAGTCTCTCTAACTTTCGGGCATCCAAACGGTACTCTGTTCCAATTATAAAGTCCAGCATTTCCGTCAGCTTTGGATTACAGTGAATCAGCCAGCGCCGGAATGTGATTCCATTTGTTTTGTTATTGAACTTTTCAGGATATATCTTATAAAAATGATTCAGTTCATTGTCCTTTAGTATCTCACTGTGCAGAGAAGCTACCCCATTTACACTGAACCCATAATGAATGTCAATGTGGGCCATATGGACTGTGTCCTCCCTGTCAATAATCGCCAGGCTCTCATCTGTATATTTTCTTCTTACTTTGTCATCCAATATCTCAATAATCGGAACTAACTGGGGAACGACCTTTTTGAAATACTCAACCGGCCACTTCTCCAGAGCTTCTGCCAGAATTGTATGGTTTGTATAGGCACAGGTGCGTGATACTACATCAATAGCATCATCCATCTCCAGCCCCCGCTCTGCGAGCAGCCGGATCAACTCAGGAATTATCATAGTGGGATGAGTATCGTTTATCTGAATTACTGCATATTCCGGCAAATCATAGAGATTGCTGCCTTTTGCCGTACATTCGTCCAGTATCAGCCTTGCACCGCTGCTGACCATAAAATACTGCTGGTAAATCCGAAGCAGGCGTCCTTTTTCATCACTGTCATCCGGGTATAAAAACAATGTCAGATTCCTGGCAATGTCCTCTTTGTCAAAGTCAATTCCATCTTCCAGAATAGCTTCATCTACAGTCTCCACGTCAAACAAATGCAAGTTATTTGTGACATTGTGATAACCAGTAACTTCAATATCATACATCCTGGAATTCAGTGTCATTCCCTTAAACATAATTGGATACGTGACTTCTGTTCTGGTAAGCCAGCTTTTCTTCTCTATCCAGGGATTTGGCATTTCCTTTTGCAGCGCATCCTCAAACTCCTGTTTAAATAATCCCAGGTGGTAATTCAGGCCAATTCCATCCCCGTTCAGCCCAAGAGTGGAAATTGAATCCAAAAAGCAGGCAGCTAAACGCCCGAGCCCGCCATTTCCCAATGACGGCTCCGGCTCCACTTCTTCTATTTCACAGATATCCTTTCCGTGACGAGACAACACATCCCTAACTTCATTATATATACCCAGATTAATTAAGTTGTTAGAAAGCAGCTTTCCAATCAGGAATTCCGCAGAAATATAATACAACTTCTTTTTACTGCAATTTTTCTCCCGCTCCCGGGCCATCTCCTGTACAATATCTAAAAGTGCATCATAAATCTCCTTATTGGATGCCTCTGCAATTTCCTTTGCCATTTTCTGCTGCAATTTTTCTTTTATATCCATATTCTTAACCCTTTCATGAAAAAATCATATCATCATCCTGTTTTAATAACAGGAGCAGTCTTCAAGAAGCGTGTCATCTTGAACATTCGCAGTTCAAGAAGCATACGTTATGCATTTTAGTACAATTTCAACTCATTTTTCTTGCAGAATAACCTCCATTTATAGTACAATACTATCATTAATTGTAAAAAACGAGGAATTTTTATGAATCTTACAGAATATCAGAATTATCACGAAGCAAAATCCCATACAAGCACTGACTTTCCCTACAATACTTATTTATGTTCTATTCCTCTTGATTTCACCCAGGTTCCCCTTCACTGGCATGAGGAAATAGAATTAATTGTCATAAAAAAAGGACAGGGATATGTGTCGGTAGATTTCCAGGCCAGTACTGTAGCTGCCGGGGATATCATCTTTATCCTTCCCGGGCAGCTTCATTCCATCCGCCAGAAAGCAGATTGTACGATGGAGTACGAAAATATCATTTTTAAACCCGAAATACTTATTGCCGGGGAACAGGACCTCTGTACCAGCCAGTTCATATTACCTCTGCTACATTCAAAACATCCGGCTCTTACTTTCATTACCCCTGCCCGCTTCAATTACCCGGATTTTGCAGGCTGTATCGCGCGCATTGACAACTTATGTTCTGCTAGGCCACAAGGATATCATCTGGCAGTAAAGGGCTGTCTGTTTCACTTCTTTTTCCTTTTAATTTCAGCGCAAAGTAACAGAGATTCTGTCTCAAAGAGGAAGACAAAATCTCTGAAAAAATTAAAGACAATATTAAAATATGTAGAGGAGCATTATTCTGATACCATAACTGTGGAGGACATGGCCTCAATTACCTTTTACAGCAAGTCTCACTTTATGAAATTTTTTAAAAACTGTATTGGGATGGGGTTTATTGAATACCTGAACGATTACCGATTGACAATAGCCGCACGGATGCTTATTACAACCGGAGCCTCCATTTTGGAAATCGCCGTTCAGACTGGTTTTGATAATCTCTCTTATTTTAACCGGCTTTTCAAGCGTAAATATTCCCAGACTCCCAACCAATATAGAAAAGCAGCCTCCCATTAACCCCGCAGAAACCATTCCGTCAGATAATCACTCCAAAATATGGCGGCAATTATCCCTACGCACAGAAAGGGGCCAAAGGCAAAGCTGTTTTCCCATTTTTTCCTGCCAAGCAGCAAATGGCATCCAACATATATACCAGCCATCAGCACAGCCAGCACAAATGCCCAGAGATTGCGGCTCCAGCCAATCCCAATCCCTGTGGCCGCCATCAGCTTGATATCCCCGCCGCCAAAACATCCTGGTTTTGCTGTGGAAAGAAGCAATAACACTCCGCTTACCCCAAGCCCGCCTGCCACTCTTTCCTGTAAAGAAATAGATGGATATATCCAGCCTGATAACATACTCAACAGCAGCACAGCGGCCGTATATCTGTCCGGTATTCTCTTTGTCTTATAATCTGTCCATGCAATAAAAAACAAAAGGGCCAGAAATAAAATAATTCCGGCCCCTTTTATAAATTCTGTATCATAAAATTTCTGCATATCTTTTTTACTGCGATGCTTTTAAACTAAAGTGATAATTCCCCATCCTGGTTCCGTCACCTTTATGACAGGCTTTGCTCACCTGTATAATACATTTCAATGGGATCAATCGGGTCAATCGGATTCTCGACTTCCATTTTCTCATTCCTTCCGTGGCGTCTGAGAAGCTCGCCGCCTTTATTATAAACCCAAAAGGAATAAACTAAAACCTTATTGACTTTTCCCATTCTTTCCTTTGCCGTTTTCTCATAGAGAGTTCCGCCAGTTTCGAACTTTGTCTTTTTGTGAATCATGGAAATCAGCTCCGTCTCACAGGTGACAGGCTCCGGCAATATAGTATAGGCCCGCCCGACACATCCTATCCTGTGGGAATCGCTTCCTCCTATTGTAACCTTCCCATACTTTTCTGCAAGCTTTAGTGCCCCTGCATTGGACGCTGCTGACTCACAGCAATTATAAGCTTCAACAAAGTCAAATCTCTTCATCACTTCCGGATTCGTATAGAACCGCTTCGTATTTGTGATGCTCAAATACTTCTCCCCGCATGGATGAGCAGGTCCCAGAACCCCTCCATTGCGGTGTACCAGGTCAATGAGTACGGATACAGGCAGTCCCCGCATCTCAAGAATTCTCATCTTTACACCTTCCGGCATAATCACTAAAATATGTCCGGCATCTCTTGTGTCATATTCAATCCCTTTTAACACAACAAAATCGGTATGAACTTTTCCTTTCAGGTGGTTCTTCCAGTAACGGTATCCTTTATACGTATTATGGTCCGTAATCACCATTCCTTGAAATCCCTTACTTTTTAAAGCTGTTATATATTCATCCACACTTATTTTGCTGTCAATAGAACCTTCTTTTACATGGCAATGCATATCTATTTTCATAAGCAAGCCCCCTTTACTTGAACTAGTTTATGACTTTATTATACAACTTTGTCCAAAGACCCGCAATAAATTAATTTTTTCTCCATTTTTCTCCATTTTTACTTATCATCATCTAAATCCAGAATCTGAATATCTCCGTCCTCCTCCGTCTGACTGGAAGGTGTCTCTTTATCAAAATCTTCCAGTATGGCTCTTGCTTTATCCACTTCATTGGCTGCCGAATGTTTTTTACGTATCTCCTCGGCTCTTTTCAAATGAAGTCTTTTTCGCCTTTTGGATTCCATGAGGAACTGAGTAACAACCCCCAAAATAACAAGTACTGCTATCACTGCTATCTGTATGATTTCATTCTCCATCGGAAGAAACCCATAAATTGCCTGTCCTGCTGCTGCACCGCCCAGAAGTGCAGTAATTACCATTGTAACCGGCTCCGCAAGCTTCAATGTCAGCAGAGCAATGGCCAGGCCAATTCCTACACATACCAGTGCATATGCCCAGTCTGCCGGCCGCAGGAAGTATGCGCTGCCTATGATTCCCATAACCCAGCTTACAAGAAATACCCCTGCCAGATAGAATTTAGCTCCAAGAACTGCTAAAACACAGCCTGCCACAAGCCCAATAATCAGTGAAATATTATCGCTTACGTTAAAATAATCAGCCAGATATGCGCCTCCTGAAAAACCAACTGAAAAGCCAAACAGTGCCGCCCAGATACGGACCATCTTCAAACCAAAGAAACAAAACAACAGTCCAATCACTGCTATGACTGCCAGTGTAATCATATCATACTGAGACAGATTCTGACTCCTTTCTGACAACGTATTTAACCCCGCATTCATCTCAACCTGTATTTTTTCAAAAATAAAGCTAACTTCCATCTTATTTATTCTCCTTTGTCCCCTGTTAGTCAAAACAGCATCCCCGTAATCCGCTTTGCTGTCATACACTCATCTCTACTTAGATATTTTCTCCCCACATCTATATCATTTTAGCAATTTTCATAAAAATATACAACATAAAGGTGCTGAACTGTAACAAATAAGAATGGATGCTAATCTGTACTTGATTAACACCCATTCTTATTCTGATATTTCTATCATTTTCCTTTTTACCTCTTTCTCTATCTTGCGATAGATTTTAAATTTTGATTTTTTAAATTATTGTTGCTGGTGGTCCGTACCTCCTATTCCTAAACTTTCCTATTGGACTTAGATTCTCTGATCCTTTCGATAGATTTTGCTTCTCTCATAACTTTCTCGTCATTATGATTATTTCTCCATCTTTCTTCTTTTATCATTCACTGTTGTCCAATAAGATAAAACTTTTCGAACTTTCATTTCCTAAGAATTTTCTTCTTAATTTAAAGACTACTTCTTCTTTTGAATCGATTGTTCATTTAGTTTTATTTGTTATCATCATAATACTACACATTCCAATGCTTGTCAACATATTTTTTGGTTTTTTGTATTTTTCGTTTTAATTATCTGTTAACTCTTCGTTTCCAATCCCCCTTACAGAATCCATCCGGTTTCCTTACTTGTTTTCACTCTGCAGGTTCCAGCCTCCCGGTCTCTGTATCTATGACAGCCCCCTCAATCGTTACTGTCTCAGGAATCAGCGAATGATTTCTTAAAAGCTGCACTGTTTTTCTGACAGATTCTTTTGTATCTTCAAATCCATCCACCGCTTAGGTTCTCTGTTCCACAGTCGGTGTGCCCTATCACCATTACCTTCATAATTTTTACATTACCTTATATTTTTTCTCACATCACCCCTTTAAAGAATAAAATTTAATCCAAACACCATAAAATGTTACAGTTCAGGCACAAGCCCGATTGTACATAGCTCAACTGCAGCATGATAATTGGCTGAAACACGGACATTGACTTCTTTCCTTCAAAACTGTAAAATAAGAATGTTCAATAGGATAGATACACTATAATATAGAAAAATAAAAGGAGTTTACATTATGGAACAATTGACAATTCCCCAGGGGTACCATGCTCCCCTTACCATACGGGAAACTGAGGTTGCCATTAAGGAAATCAAGGATTACTTTGAGCGTTCCCTGTCTAAAGCACTTCATTTAACCCGTGTATCCGCGCCTTTGTTCGTGCGCCCAGAATCAGGTTTGAATGATAACTTAAACGGAGTAGAACGCCCTGTGTCCTTCGGAATTAAAGAACAGGATGACGCAGTTGCAGAGATTGTACACTCTCTGGCAAAATGGAAGCGTTATGCATTGAAGAACTATGGTTTTCACTCAGGCGAAGGGCTATATACAGATATGAGCGCTATCCGGCGGGATGAGGATACGGACAACATCCATTCCTTATATGTGGACCAATGGGACTGGGAAAAAATCATATCAAAGGAAGAACGCAACGCAGAAACACTGGAATATACTGTCCGCAAAGTATACAGCGCTTTAAAGGAAACTGAGGATTACATATCCAGACGCTACAATTATATAGAACCCCTGCTTCCCGAGGATATTTTCTTTATTACTACCCAGGAGCTTGAGGAAATGTTTCCGGACAAAACACCGAAAGAAAGAGAGCACCGTATTGCAAAAGCCAAAGGAGCTGTTTTTATTTCTCAGATTGGAAAGACCCTTGCTTCCGGTGAGAAACACGACGGGCGTGCACCGGACTATGATGACTGGGAGCTGAACGGAGATATTATTGTATACTATCCTGTTCTGGATATTGCGCTGGAACTTTCTTCCATGGGCATCCGTGTGGATGAGGAAGCATTAAAAAAACAATTAAATCTTGCCGGCTGTGAGGATAGAGCAAACCTGCCTTTTCAGAAGTCACTGCTTGACGGAGAGCTGCCTTATACTGTAGGCGGGGGAATCGGGCAATCCAGAATTTGTATGTATTACCTGCGTAAAGCACATATCGGTGAGGTACAGTCTTCCCTCTGGCCGGAAGACGTATTAAACAGGGCTTTGGAGAACGGAATACATCTGCTGTAAGAGACCAGAAGAAATGGATTCGGGGAGAATAGCTTCCTCTCCATAATCAAAAAGTAAATGAGGTACCCCTTCTGGCATTGGATGCCCAAAGGAAACACATCAATACTCTTGCTGCAGATGACAGATCGAAAGTGCTGTTTTATATGAATACAGCGAATAAGTAAAAATATTGTGTCTTATAAAAAAGGTAAAGCCACCGTTTTGGCTTTACCTTTTTTCAAGTCAGCAAAATACACATAATAATATTTTTCAATCACTTTTCTTATAAGAACAACTTAAATATTGTAAAGATTCCGGAAGATATGATAATTGTAATCGGAATCGTTGTAAACCATGCTGTTATCATTTTCTGAGCAGTACTCCACTTTACGCCTTTAATTCTGTTTGCAGCACCCACGCCCATGATGGAGGAAGAAATAACATGAGTTGTGCTGACAGGCATTCCAAAGTGTGTCGCAGCTTGAATGACCAGTGCGGAGGAAAAATCTGCTGCCACTGCATTTACAGGTTTCAGCTTCATAATCTGCGTACCTACTGTTTTAATAATACGCCATCCTCCAATTGAGGTTCCTAATGCCATCGCCAGAGCACAGGCGAACTGTACCCAATGGGGAATGACCATTTCCTTAAGATAGCCATGTGTAACCAATGCCATTGTAATAATACCCATAGACTTCTGCGCATCATTTGTTCCATGTGAAAATGCCTGAATTGCAGCAGTTACTATCTGCAGTCTGCGGAAAATAAAATTTGCCTTTCCTAAATTCGCTTTTTTAAATACTACCTTAAAAATGGAAAATACTATGTAACCGGCTGTCAAAGCTAGAATAGGCGAGATAAACAAAACCAAAACTACTTTCCCTAATCCCCCCATCTTCACAGCCGAAGCACCTGCATCTGCCAGTGCGGCACCTGCTAAAGAGCCAATCAAAGCATGGGAAGAACTGCTTGGAATTCCAAAATACCAGGTAGCCAGGTTCCAGATAATTGCGGAAAGAATCGCAGCAATCATTACCATTGAGCCATTTGAGATATGAGCAAGATCCACAATGTCCTTAGCAATTGTCTGAGCCACATTTGTAGAGACAATTGCTCCAAAAAAATTCATAACGGCAGCAATGAGGATTGCCTTCTTCAAGGTCATAGCCTTAGTGGATACTGCTGTTGCAATAGCATTAGCAGTGTCATGAAAACCATTGATAAAGTCAAAGGTCAGTGCCAGCAGTACAATCAAAATAACAATAGCCATTATCTGCTGCCTCCTATAGGTTCTTCATGATGACGATGTCCAGCGCCTTTGCAACAATCTGACAGGCATCAACTGCATTCTCCAGTACTTCATACAAATCTTTATACTGAATAATCTTAATCGGATCCGTATATTTCTTGAACAGATTCCTGATAGCTTTACGCTCCAGAGTATCGCATTCTTCTTCATTCGTCTTAACGTTGATTGTATGCTCCCTGATATTTTTTAACTGCTTTTTAACAAGCAAGTCAATTGCAAGGTACAGCTCGTCCGTACAAGTTCCGATACGGGTCCGGAACTCTGACATATAATCATCCACTTCTGTCAGACGGTACATATAAAAATAAACTGCGGTCTCCTCAATACAGTCCACAACATCATCCATTTTTTCTGCTAAAACCAAAATATCTTCATGATCAATGGAAGTAATAAAAGCGCGGTTAAGTTCCACGTTAATTTCGTGTAAAATTGTATCTCCGTTACTCTCAAAATCCTTTACCTTTTCAGAAAAAACTTTTAAATCTGATGGTGATTCAATACTGAATTTACTAAAATAATCCCCACATTCCTTCATGTTCTGTGCAAGATCAAGCATCAGACTCATTATTTTATCTGGTTTTGTCTTCATAGTTTTTTTATCCTCCGATAGTTCTGCCCATGGCAAGTAAAATCAATGCACTTAAATGTTGCATTTCAACTTTCTGATTTTAACACAGATTTAACACAAATTCAATCATGTTATTACATATATAAGGTATGTTAAATTTATGCTAAGATTCTGTAAATATCAGGAAAATCGGAGGTGAAAAGGAAGGCACTGCTGCAAATCTAAAAGAAAAAAGGAGCTGCGCACCTTGATCAAAAATGAATCAATTTGCAGCAGCTCGAGCTCCATCTATAATTTTTCTATAATTCTTTTTTTATATTCCAGGAATTCCCTGGACATGTGAAAATCCTTACGTCTGGGTTTTGGCTCCCGGATGATGATTTCGTCTGTGATTCTTCCCGGTATCCCTGTCAGCAGATAAATCCTGTCCGACAATAGGATGGCTTCATCAATATCATGTGTAATGAACAACGTAGATAATTGAATCTTATCCATTACGTTCAGATACCACCTGTGCATATCACTTTTCGTCAAAGTGTCCAACGCACTAAAAGGTTCATCAAGCAATGCAACATCTCTGGAAAACATATAGGTCCTAAGCAGGGCGGCCCGCTGGCGCATTCCCCCGGATAGCTGATGAGGGTACTTCTTCTGGGTATCCTGTAGTCCAAACTCTTCAAAATAAGTCTTTACCTTTTCTCTTGCAGAGCGCTTTTTTTCTCCCTTCAGCAATAAAGGGAGAGCAACATTGTCTTCAATCGTCCGGTAAGGCAAAAGCAGATCCTTTTGCAGCATATAGCTGATATGTCCCGGCTGCCCGGTAATGTCTTCCCCATTCAATGTTACATTTCCCGTATCCGGCGTATAAAGCCCTGATATTACATTGAAAAGGGTCGTTTTGCCGCCTCCGCTGGCACCCAAAAGGCATACCAGCTCATTTTCATGCAACTCTATGGAAATATCTTCTATTACATGCCGGTTCTCATAAGAAAGAGTCACATTCGTTACAATCAGTTCTGCCATTCTTTTGCTCCTTATTCCAGGTACTCATTGGTAAATCCTGTGTTATCAGGTATCTCTGCAGGAGACAGCCCGTTTTCATTCACCCATTGATAGAAAGCATTCCATCTCTCCGGATTTATGTATCCCCACTGCTCTGCCTCAGCTTTGTATTGCCCTTTCATATACTCCTGGCTGGCCAAAACCAGCTCTTTATCCAATTCAGGAGATGCCTCACATAAAATATCCGCTGCTTCCTCCGGGTTCTCAATTGCGAACTCATACCCTTTTTCAGCGGCAGAAAGAAAGGCTTTTGCTGTAT
This sequence comes from Faecalicatena contorta, assembly GCF_003149105.1. GTDB lineage: Bacteria > Bacillota > Clostridia > Lachnospirales > Lachnospiraceae > Muricomes > Muricomes contortus_C. Next base: position 399,359 of record NZ_QGDS01000003.1, read on the forward strand.
CTGGGTTCTTCTTCATCCAGTCACTATTTCCAATGATAACCGGAGTATAGAAATCAAATGCGCTGTTTATATCTTTAAAGGCAAAATAATCTGTTTCCAGTCCTGCTACTTCTGTGGCAATCCCTGCCCAGCCGTAGAAAATCCAGATGGCATCCACGGATTTGCTTTCCAGCGCCGACACTTCGTCTGTCACCGTACTTGGAATCAACTCAACTTTACTGAAATCCCCTCCGTCCTCTTCTACCACATTCTTCATCATTGCCTTTTCTAAATCCAGTTCCCAGGTAGCATACTTTTTACCCTCCAGCCCCTTCGGCCTGTCCATGCCTTCTCCTTTACGGGAAATAATCCCTGATGTGTTGTGCTGTAAGACGGCTGCCACGGCCTCTACAGGCAAGGAATTATCTCCTGAAATCGCAGGCATCATACTGTCCTGAAAAGAAATTCCAAACTGGGCCTTTTCAGAGCCTACCAATACTTCTGCACCGTCCTCCGGAGGCTGTACGATCTCTACCTCCAGCCCCGCATCTGCAAAATATCCCTTCTCCTTTGCCACATAAATTCCTGTATGGTTCGTGTTGGGAGTCCAGTCCAGCACAAACGTAACTTTTTTCAGTTTCTTATCTTGTCCGCCCTCTGTATCTGTTTTCTCTTCTTTCGCACCGCATCCAATTACTCCGGCTGCCAAAACAGCCGCCAGCCAGAATGCAAATATTCTTTTTTTCATTTATTCTCTCTCCTCCCAAGGCATACATTTCTTCTGCAATAAGTTCACAGCCCCCATCAGTAGCAGGCTGATAACAGATATTAAAAAAATTACTGCAAACATTTTATCAAATGAAAATGCCTTCTTCACTCTTGTCATGTAAACACCCAGCCCGCTGAAACCTCCAAGCCATTCTGCAATTACAGCTCCCACCACCGCATAGGAAACTGAAATCCTCAGACTGGCAAAGAACTGTCCTAAAGAACCTGGAAACTTAACAAACCAAAATATCTGTACCTTAGAAGCACCCATAGAGCGCAGCAGATTGACAGTATCCCTGTCCGCAGACTTAAAACCATCCAGCAGACTGACTGTGACCGGGAAAAATGTCACAATAACAATCAAAATGACTTTCGGCAGCATTTCATATCCAAACCACAGCACCAAAAGAGGCGCAATGGCGACCGTAGGTACCGTCTGCGTCAGTACGATCAACGGATAAAATGCCTGGTACATTTTCTCAAACCGGTCCATGAGCACCGCCATCAAAAACCCTACTGCCACGCCCATTCCAAGTCCGATAAAGGCTTCCAGAAGAGTCACTTTTGCATTGCTCATCAAAAGCGGAAAATCTGTAATAAAGGCTTTGGCTACATCAATGGGTGACGGCAGCATAAACCTGGGAACCATTCCGGTACTGCTCGCTGTCTGCCAGATTCCCAATATTATGATTATGGTCAGTACCGGCCATACTTTTTCCCCGGCATAACCTTTTCTGAAAAACTGCTCCTGGCCTCTGCTCCCCTGTATCCTTTTCCGTTCTGGTTTACTGGTGGTGTTTTGTAACTTTCTTTTCAATGGTAAGCACATCTCCTTCCGGCTTGTACGTCACTTTGATGTAAGCCGCTACTGATGGTGCGCCTGCCCGGATAGCAATATGCTGGCACTCCTTGATAATGTCCATCAGTTCATCATAATCTCCTTCAATTGCTGTTTCAAATGGTCCTACATAACAATTTAACCCGGTACTTTTAATATAGGCTATCACCTCATCTACTATACGGATTAACTCTTCGTCATTTGCCGCCTCCGGCAGTGTCTGGATTGCTACACTTGCATTCATGTTTCTTCCTCCTCGCTTTTTATATTTTTTGAATGAATAAGCTTCCCGAACTCGAGAAAGAATCTCGATTGCGAGATTCTCCGCATGTGGCGGGTTGCGATAGCAACATCTTCTTTACCGCCACAGTGTGATCCCTCTGAAGGTTTTTATATAACAGGAAAAGCAGTTTCCTATTATATAACAAAGGCCCCGCCAGATAGATAATCTGACGAGGCCGGTACTTCTAAATATATATCACTTTCCTACGCTGGCATTATCCAGATCAGGTATAAAGGTCAAAGACGCATTAGTCTTAATCTCAGCCAGCTTGCACCAGCCCCCTTTGCTTTATTCAATTCTCCCCTAGTTTACCCTCTTAAATGAGCAGTGTCAAGGAGAATTGCTAAACTATTCTGAAAATGGAATTCAAAAGGGTCAGTCCCCTTTTGAGTTGTCCACTTTTGAGCTCCCTTTTTAATCAAACAATCTGATTGGCACTATTCTTTGGATCTTAAGGGATGTCAGCCATATTGTCACCGCTGAAACTAAAATTACACCAGCAGGTACAAGAATTGCGTATTGATATGGTATAATCAGACTGACTTTACGGATACCATTGCCTGCAAGGAGCATCTGGGTGAAGGGATTGGACATTAGAATCCCTGCTGCCAGACCCAGGAGACTTCCCAGCAATATGACCGGAAGATAGCTGTATCCCACTTGCATAATCAACTGGGATGACGTATATCCCAGGGCCTTATATATACCGTACTGCTTCTGCTCCTTCAGGAGTTTTACCTTGATTAAAAGCAGCAAAATCAGCACGACTGTTACTACCGTGATTCCTCCGCACAGGACGCAAATGGCAAAAATAGATCCATGAAAGGATTCCATGACCGCACTGAGGGTCTCTCCCACATTCACAATCTGTGTGTCCACACCGGAGAACTCACGATTCAGCTCTTTAATAAAGGTGTCCACATCCGTTCCCTCTGTCAGATAAATCAGCGACATTGGTATCTTGTAGTCCGCGTTCAGCCGTTTCACCCCTTCTTCTGTCAGACTTGCACCTCTTCCAAGGTGATTAATATGCTGCTTCACCCCTACAATCAGGTACTGCGCTTCCTCACCAAAGGAGGACACCGTTACGCTATCTCCAAGCTTCAGCTCAAGTTCTTCCATAGTCCGGTTGCTTATTACAATTTCATTGTCATATTGTGCCTGCCTGCCGCTCATCAGAGTATCCGTATCCAGCTTCGAAAAATCCTTCGTGACCTCGATACGTACCTGCACTTCCTTCTCATCACTCTTAAGCAGCATCTCCTCGGCATTATAATCTAAGAGCTTATGGACCTCTTCCTTTTTCCCAATCCGGTCCATTACCCGGCCATAGTCTTTCGCATCCACCCACATTTGAAGTTCAGCAGTAGGTATGCCTACAAGGTTCAGCATCGCAGTATCATTGATTACAAAATTGTAATACATTCCAATGGCATAGACACAGGCAAAGGTCAGAAGAGAAATAATAACCGTCATCACCGCATTCTGCTTTCCGTTATAAAGAAGTCCCTTCATCCCTATGGAAAGATTTAAAGGTAATCCTACTTTTTCCAACGGCAGGTAATTCTTTTTAAAGTTGTGGGTTTCAATACCGTCCCTCAATGCTGTCAGAGGTGTGATTTTTTTAAGTCTTCCCGCCGTTATATTTGTTACCGTAATAATCAGCAGCAAATTCACCAGGATACTGGCGAGGATAGCCAAACCGCTGATACTTCCTGTCCACCGCAATCCGATAGAAGCAGATATCATATTTCCAACCGGAGCAGAAACTGCCGCCGCCAGAATTAACCCTGCCAGTGTCCCTATCGCGGTAAGCAGCAGGAACTCCAGAAGTACGGCGCATTTAATCTGACCTGCCGTGTACCCTACCGCCTCCAGGGCACCAATATTCTTTATATTTTTTTCCAGATACACCGTCACGGAAAACTGAATCACGACCAAGGCAATCAATAGAAGAATCAGGGAAAATGCAATTAACACAACCATTAAAATTTGAGGAAACATTGTGACGCCTTGTTTGAGTGTATCATAAGGGAAGAGGACGAGGTACTCATTCGCATCACTTCCCCCGCTCCTGAACTCATGCATAAAGCTTTGTTCAAATTCCCCTCCTTCGATTCCGTTAAGGTTAAGATGAATTAAGTTTTGCCTGGAAGCATCCCCGGCCTCTGCTCTCATTTTCTCAAACACGGAATCATAGACAAAAAACTGATACATTGAGAGATTGCTCGGCGAAGAGAATATTACATTCTCATAAAATCCGGCAACTACAAAAGTATACTTCTGATTCTCAACTATTATCTCCATCTCATCTCCGGTCTGATAGTGATTGGATACCTTCAATATATAAGGAACGATAATCCCATTGTCCGGAATCGGAGACACCTCCTCAATAACAGACAGCCGGCTGATATTATAAGTATCCTCCGCATTGGATATGATTGCCATAAGATTGCTCTCTTTTTCCTCTCTCATTTGATTACGGATTTTCGGAGAAGTATATTGGATGCTGTCATGGATTTCGTACTGGCTGATATCCTTATTTTGTTCCAGAATGGGAAGTACTTTCTCCATGCTCGGCTGTCCGGCCAGCAATGTACAGTCCGCCCCAGAAAGTTCTTCATTCTTTGCATCTACAAATCCTTCCATCTGGCTCTTAACGGTGATTCCGGTATACATCAGCAAAGTAGACAGTACCACCAAGAGTACCAGTACAATCGAAGAGGCGCGGGAACTTTTAATATTGTTCTTAACGATTAAACAAAGCTTCATGCTACCACCCCATTTCCCGGAGAAATTTATGAAGCACAGTCTTACGTTCAGAATCATCTTTATGATAAGTTCCCAGGCTGCATTCATCCAAAATCATGCCATCCTTCAAGTAGAGAATGCGGTTTGCCCTCCTTGCAGTCCTAATGTCATGGGTCACCATAACGATGGACTGCCCCTGCTCATTCATTCTGGTCATAATGTCCAGAACATTGGCAGCATTCTCTGAATTCAGTGCCCCGGTAGGTTCATCTGCAAATACAATCTCAGGCTCATTAATCAACGCCCTTACAATTGCTGCACGCTGTGCTTCCCCGCCGGAAAGCTGAGAGGGAAATTTATGATAGCATCTTTCATCCAGCCCAACCTGATTAAGCAGTTCCTTCCCGCGCCTGACCACCGCTTTCCGGTCTTTGGAAACCAGCAGACCGCTGACCAGTATATTGTCCAGGACACTCATAGTTTCATTCAGGTACATCTGCTGAAAAACAAAACCGCAGTGGGACCTGCGGAAAACAGCCAGCTTATCATTGGAATAGTTGCTAATCTCATTGCCCCAAAAGATAACCTCTCCAAGAGTGGGGTGGTCCATTCCCGACAGCGCATAGAGCAAGGTAGACTTCCCCGAGCCTGAACTGCCCATGATAACAGTGAAATCCCCCTCTTCTATCTGGATATTAAGATTTTTTAATACATGCTGCTGTAAACTTCCAGTGGAGAAAGTCTTACACAGCATTTTGGCCTCTAGTATTATTGCCATTTCGTATCCCTCCGTATAATTTTGATAACTTCATTATACTTGCAGAACCTTACTTAGTCTTTTTCCATTCCTTATGAAATCCTTATCTGTTTCTTAAACCTATCCGCCAGCATTAAATTGGCTCCCGGCTATGCGCAGATACAAAGTGACTACAAAACCCTTATCACAATAGATATCAATACTTCCCTTCATTCCCTCCATAAACTGCCTGGCCAGATATAATCCAAGCCCCGAACCACTCGTGCCGGAGCTATTCTTTCCACGATAAAATTTTTGACATAGCATAGGAACCTCACTATCCTCCACTCCTTCTCCAAAATCACGAAGTGTCATCCTCAGATACCCCTGCTCTATCCCGCTGCTGACTTCAATATGGCTTTTTGTATACTTATAAGAGTTATGAATAATATTATCAATGACTTGGCTAAGCCGGAGGGCATCGCAGAAGATTAAGCATTCCGGAATCGGATTCACCTTATGTATCCTTTTTAAATGGTTCATCTGGCCCAGCATATCATCAAGGATGGTGCTCATCTCTTCCCTGCAGTTGATTTTCAGAACAGTTAAATCTTCCAGAGTCGCATGGAACATGTCACTGATCAGATGATCAATCATATCGGCCTTCTCATTGATAATTTTTGTTTTTTGTATTGTATCTTCCTCACTGCTTTTGAGGGTAATCAATTCGCAATGTGCCTTTATAGTTGATACCGGCGTTTTAATATCATGGGACAGGCCGGCCACCATTTCTTTCTTACTCCTGTTCGCTTCATACTCTCCCTGTCTTGCCTGTTTTAGTTCCTCCCTCATTAAATCAAAGCTTTCTGTAAATGCCCCGAAATAATTTCTCTTGTGTATTGGAAGAGGAAAATCAAGATTTCCTGCCGCCACATGAGAGGCAAAGCCTTTCAGCTTCAGAAAGGGCCTGACAAAGCGGACATAAACAACTGCCCCCAGTCCCCAGATAAATAATAACAAGCCTGCAAACAATATCACAATCATCCAAAACAAATGGTCTTTCAAAGCTTCCTCTGCTTCTGTCTCCAATGGGAATACAATCTTTCCAATCATTGCATCCCCATCCTTGAGGTCCAGGATGGTCGCCCTGTTAGCCAGACCTTCGTAAATTATCTTTTCATATTCAGGATCATCCAGAAGTACAATCTTAAAATCTATCGCCCTCCCTATTTCCGCCGCTATCTTTTCTCCGGTCTGAATTTCCGTCTTTTCCTGTATGCTTTTCTCTGCCTCTTTTGCAGCAGCATTCATCTGAGCGATATCTAATACAGGGGTTTCCTGTCCTCTGAGATATCCTATTATCAGGCAAAAGTATACCAGCAGAAATGCAGTAATCCCAATCATCCATCGTCTCGGCTTCATAGTTCTAACCGATATCCTGTTCCCCAGACTGTTTTAATGAGTTCGGGGTGATTCGGATCCCTCTCAACTTTTTCTCTTAGCTTCCGGATATGCACATTCAAGGTTCCATCACTGAAAAATCCATCCCCCCAGACATTCGCAAATAATTCATCCTTGGTTATTACAGTATTGGGACGCCGCAGCAGATAAAGAAACAGCTTGAATTCTCTATTCTTTAACTCTATTTCCCTGTCCTCTATGTACAATTTTCTGGCTTTATGGTCTATCCGTATCCTGCCCTCCTGCACCGTGGTAAGTTCCCTTGTTTCTTCAAGGCGCTTCAATACTACCTGAACCTTGGCAAGCAGCACGCTAAGTGTATAAGGCTTCTTTATATAATCATCACCGCCAATATTAAGTGCCATCAGGATATCGTCATCGCTCTGCCTTGCACTGATAAAAAAGATGGGGATGTTAGAAAAAACCCTTATTTTTTTGCACAGCACAAAGCCGCTTTCCTCCGGCAGATTGATATCCAGCAATACCAGTCTGACCTCGTGCTCTTTTAGAAATTCCAGACAGTCTTCCGCCTTAGTCACATAAGCTGCCGGCACGCCAAACATATTAAAATATTCACAGGTTGCACTTGCAAGCTCCTCTTCATCATCCACTATCAGACAGGTATAATCCATTCTTTTTCCTCCTCTTAACACACGACATGCCGCACTATGCAAACAAATGTCTGAATGTCATGTAAAGGCTCCATATTTTTGTTGTTCCAATCATACCATATGATAATTTAAGTGTCAAAAGCCCGGAGACTCATAGCAAGTGCAAAGTAAAATCACGGTTACTTTTCAGACCGTGCCGTGCACTCCGCTGCACGGCATCGGAGCCATTAAAGTATCGGCTTCAGGGCATCCAGCCCCTCGCCTTAGGCGACTTAAATGGGCTGGATGTCGTTACAGTGGGCACCCGCAGAGTGTGAGCTGTAACAAATCACGCCAACTTCCACCCCTCTGCCTTTTCACGCAGTCCTACAAAGCGGCTGTACAGTCCTTCCTGCCCAATCAGTTCCCTATGTGTTCCCTGCTGGACAATTTTTCCTTCATCCAGCACAATTATTTTCTGCGCATTTTCAATGGTCGCAAGACGGTGGGCAATTACAATCATGGTTTTTCCCTTTGACAGAGCGGAAATAGCCTGTTGAATCAAGTGCTCGTTTTCAGGGTCCACGCTGGCAGTCGCCTCGTCCAGTACAATAATTGGTGCATCCTTTAAAATAGCTCTTGCAAGAGAAATGCGTTGTTTTTCGCCCCCCGAAAGAGAAGAGCCGCCTTCCCCCACAACCGTAGCGTATCCGTCGGGAAGCTTTTTAATAAAGTCATGGCAGCAGGCTTTCTTTGCTGCTCTCTCAATTTCCTCCATAGAGGCATCCGGCTTTCCAAAACGGATATTATTTAGTATCGTATCATGAAACAGATATACATTCTGGAACACCATACTCACATTAAAAAGGAGACTGTCACAGGTCAGTTCCCGGATATCCGTTTTTCCGATAGAGATACGTCCCTGGTCCACATCATAGAACCGTGCCAGAAGATTACATACCGTAGTCTTCCCTGACCCGGATGGCCCTACAATTGCAGCGGTACTGCCCTGGGGAATCTGAAATGAAATGTCATCCAGCACCCGCCGTCTGTCATATCCAAAAGATACCTTCTGAAATTCAATGTCGTAAGAGGAAATCTTTTTATTCGTAGAATCTGCATCAATAAAATCAGCGTTTTCAATTGCTTTAATCTTATTCATTGCTGTTTCCATCAGTTCCATGGTATGTGCAGAGTTATTGACGTGTTCCACCTGTGAGAATAACTCAAAGGAAAAGATTTCCATCATCAGAAAAACCGGCACCGGCATTGAGCCATTCATAGCCACCATGGATGTCACCAGTACAATAACAACTCCTGCCAGCTTCAGGCAGAGCTGGTGCATTCCATTACATCCCACATAATCCAGCTCAATTTTAACATTGATTTTTTTGTGGGCCCGGTAAGTATTTTTAATTCCCTCAACCGACACCCCCTCCTGACCATACGCTTTGACAACAGCAATACCACGGATATATTCAATAACAGATGTAATCAGTTCATTCTGTGCCTTCTGGTGTACTACTGCATTTCTGCGGCTTCCTTTACTTAAAAGATGCAGGAAGAATCCCGAGCCGGCAATACCCAGTATAGCAATTACTGCCGCCTGCCAGCTAAAAAATACAAGACATAAAATCATAGTGAAAGCATGGATATATGCCCCGACTAAAGTGTCGGTCATCTTCATCGCATACATTTCAAAAACCGATAAGTCTGTTGTAACAGCACCGCTGATTTCTCCTGTATTATTTTTATCAAAGAAACCAAGAGATACCCGCTTTAAAATATCGCCGATGCGAATGCGTTCTTCAGCTGTTTTTTCAAAAGCTATACTCTCCTGGAAGGTTGCCCGCAAATATAAAAACAGGAAACGCCCCAGAATTGCTGCAATCATAAACAGGAGTGCCCAAAGTGCAAAAATAGGCTTTAATTCAATCTCGCCGCGGCTGTCCTTAATCATTAAATCTAAAAAATATGCTGCCCCTACAATGGGCATAGCCGTAAACATAGTCTGTAAGAATGACCAAAGAAAGCCCCAATACAAGCGGTTTTTCCGTTCTCCGGTCCATGCAATAATCCGTCTCATTGTTTTAAACATAACTAAATCCCTCCCCCTTGTCTGTAGTTGCAGACCATTGTCTGGCACCAATGTGGGACTTCCACATTTCCTGGTAAAGAGGACAATTTTGCAGAAGCTCCTGCTGGCTGCCCTGTGCTTCAATCTTTCCGTCTTTTAAGACCACAATGTTATCGGCCTCCTTAATCGTAGAAAGGCGGTGTGCAATCACCAGCAGCGTTTTCCCTTTGGTCAGGGCAGCAATCGAAGCCTGCAGCTGTGCCTCATTCTCCGGGTCAGTAAATGCAGTTGCTTCATCCAGTATAACAACCGGAGCATTTTTCAGGATAGCACGTGCAATGGCAATTCTCTGCCGCTCACCGCCCGACAGCCTTCCGCCCGCCTCTCCTGCTGATGTATTCCAGCCATTTTCGAATCTGCCGATAAATTCATCACAGCAGGCTGCTTTTGCAGCTGCAAAAACTTCCTCATCCGAAGCTTTTGGATTGCCCAGCCGGATATTCTCCATCAGAGAGCAATTGAACAAAAAGTTATCCTGGGACACAAAGCTGACCGTATCAGAAAGCTGGGAAAAAGGCATTTCCCGAATATCCCTGCCGCCGATTGTAACAGCCCCCTGGGATACATCCCAGAATCTTGCAATCAATCGTGCCACCGTAGATTTCCCGCCCCCTGAAGGACCTACAAGGGCGGTAAAACTGTCCTGTGGAATTGTCACGCTTAGGTCATGCAGGACATTGCCGTCTCTATCATTATAGGCAAAGGATATCTCCTGGAGTTTGATGTCATACCCCTCTAATTTAACCGGTTCATTTACTTCCGTCAGCTCTGGCATATCCAAAATCGTATTTACATCCTTTATGGCATACTGAATGGATTTATAATCGTTGACCGCAACAGTAAACCAACTTACGGGCCCAATCATACTCATGGAGAGAATAATGGCCAGCGTCACCTGTGCAGGCGTAAGTGCTCCGCTTAAATACAGAAGAACTCCTGCGGGCAGCACACCAAGCAATGTGGACGGTAAAATGGCATTGCCCAGATTCATCAGTCCCCAGGTAGAACGGAACCAGTCCAGCGTAAAGTCTTTGAAGCTTTTCACTGCATCCGTATATTTTTTATAAGATCCTGTAGACTGGTTGAAAGCCTTGATAACCTGAATCCCTTCGGTATACTCAATAATCACACTGTTGACATGATTTGAGGCTTTCATATATTTATCATACTGAGAACTGTAGTTGCGCATCATAACCGCGTAAACTCCCCCGCCTATCGGTACACAGGCAAGGGCAGCCAGGGCAATTCTCCAGTCCATGAACAGCATATAACCGAACACGCAGATTGGCAGAAGCAATCTGGAAATACCTTCAGGAATCATATGGGCAAGGGGCAGCTCAATAGTTTCAACCCTGTCCACAATGACATTTTTCAAATTTCCCGCTGTTTGGGAAAGCACAGTTCCAAGGGGTGCCCGCATCAGCTTATTTGACAGCGCCAGCCGTATACTTTCCAGAATTTTATAGGCAGAAATATGGGAGAAGCTTGTAGATATACCGTGAAACAGAAGCTTTATGACATATCCGGCAGCCGATATACCGGACCATAAAAGAATGTCCCCTGTAGTGGGAGTCCCCTCAAAAAATAAAAGGATAATCTTATATACCCCCAGATAAGGGATCAGTCCTCCTGCCACACTGACAATAGCAAAAATGACAGATAAAATCATCCTCCCCCTGCACTCGTCCGCAAAGGAGAAAATAGATGCAAACGTTCCTTTTTTCTTCATATAAATACCTCCTCTTAATAAAGAGTCTGGCTTGCCAGACTCACGTGCCGAAGCGCGGTCGCTTTAGCGGCCATTTTCTTTATGCGCGCAGTACGCATCCCCATGATGGGTTTTTATATAATAGGAAAAGCACTTTCCTGTTATATAAAAAAAGATGTTTCCACGAAACATCTTAATTATACAATGTGCAATTTTTCCTGTCCGCTCTAAAAATCTCCAAACACTCCATTCGGACATTAGATTTCCTGTATTGTGAGGGACTCATTCCAATTACTGACTGAAAAGCTGCAGCAAATTTGCTTGCATTTCCATAACCTACTTTTCCTGCAACTTCCATAATAGAATTCCCCGAATCTTTCAGCATCAGCGCCGCTGCATTCATACGGTATGCCTTTATATATGCATAGATTGTGGTCCCATATACTCCTTTAAAACAGAGCTTCATGGAGGTGAGGGGAAAAGCAAAACGCTCAGACAGCTCCTCCAACGTATACCACTGCTCCAAATCAGCAGTAAGCAATGCCACAATATCTTTTACCTTTTCTACCTGCGACTTATAAAAATACGGACGTTCCTCATTATCTTTTGGTACCTCGGTTGCTTCTAAAAACAAGAGAAGTTCCAGCACTTTGATTTTAAAATACTGCATCCGCACCTGGTCCGCAAGATCATACAATTCTGAAAAGATATGTTCTATCTGTTTCCCGGCACGTATAATAAACGCTTTATTCTCCGGGCAGAATTTTTCTTTTAGCTTTCTCAAGTCCACGGAAAACCCATCCATGACATGGAGGAGCGATTTTTCTGCCTCTTCCACACAGAACCCTATGGTAATACCATGATAATGACTGAGAGGAAAGCGGTAATCCTGGCAATGATTGACTCTGGAATTAATCTGCATATCCCCTGCTTTAATATAGATATATTTATTTTGCTCCATCTGCCACTCAATCCTGCCCTCCCGGCAATGATCAATACAGAACATTTCTTCCTTTGGCTGAAACCCCGAAAGACAATGCTCCATATGAAAATCGTTATATAAAATATATACTCCGGGAAACACATCATAAACGGTCATCATGCCTTCTCCGCCTACATCCTTTAGCTGAAACACAGCACAGTCTTTATTTTCACATACCTTGTATACATTGCTTCCCATATCCTTTGCTTCTAGAATCACAGAATGCCTCCCTCTCATAGGGGATTCCAAAGGAACTCCCTGCACAAACAAAAAAATCCATCATTCTCTTCTTCCCGGCTTCATTCAGAAGATAACTCCCCTCTGCCCGCCCCTTTTTGATATGAAGTATGTGCGTGCAGCAGAACAGAATCAATTCCGGATCATGAGTCACGATAAACACGGTCTTTCCCTGCTGCCCTAATTGGCGGATACATCCTGCCACTTTCTCCATATGCCGCAAATCCAAACCACTTGTAGGCTCATCAAACACAATAATATCCCTCCCGGAGGCCAGCGCCTGGGCAACAGCAACCCGCTGTTTCTGCCCTCCTGACAATGCCATCGGATGATGATCCTTAAAAGCAAGAAGCTCCAGACTATCCAATATTTTTTCAGCACTCTCCCAATCTTCTTTCTTCATGGATAACAAAACTTCATCCAGTACACTTTCTGTAAAGAGCTGATGGTTTACATCCTGCATAACCATATAACAGGAATCAAGACGTTTTCTTGCTTTTAATGCGCTTTCATTATATTTCAGTATACTCTTGTCTTTTTTGAGCAGCCCGCACAGGCTTCTTACAAAGGTTGTTTTCCCTGCCCCATTATGTCCAATTATAGCAATGATACCAGCTTCCGGCAATTCAACCTGGGGAATGTCTATCAGCTTTTCAGCTTTTGAATAAGAAAATTCCAGGTTTTCAACTGTTAATTTTTTCTGCTCCGGCACAGGGCATACCCTCTTTTTGTTCAGCTTTGCCAGTGCGGAGATACGAAGCCCTCTCTCCCGAAAGAAATAGGAAGGTTTTTCATAAAATTCTGCACCTGTATATTCCTCACATATTTCTCCGTTTTTCATATACAATACCCTGTCGGCAAGCCCCTGCATAAAATACAGACGGTGTTCTGCAATTAATATTGTTTTGCCCTGGGTTTTCCATTCAGAAATAATATTTTTAAGATCATTTATCCCTAAAATATCCAGATTGGAGGTCGGTTCGTCCAGTACTATAATATCAGGCCCCAGGGTTCCTACTGAACCGCAGGCGATTTTTTGCTTTTCGCCCCCGGAAAGTTCAAAAATACTTCTGCCAAGCAGCGGGTTCAATGACAACGCTTCTGCCGTCCGGTCTATGCGGTTCAAAACTTCCTCCTCGTTCATGCCAAGATTTTCACAGCCAAAAGCAAGCTCGCTGGTGGTATCCACGTTAAAAAACTGAGAGCGGGGATTCTGAAAAACAGACCCCACCGTTTTTGCCAGGTCATACAGCGGTGTATCCGATATGCTTTTACCGCATATCATCGCTTCCCCTGTGAGTGTTCCTTCGTAATAATGGGGAATCAGCCCGTTTATCAACCTTGTCAGCGTCGTTTTTCCACATCCCGATTCGCCGCACAGCAGCACCGTTTCGCCTTTTTTGATATGTAGATTGATCTGTTTTAAACCGGAAGCTTCATCTGTACCGGTGTAGAAAAATTGAATGTCCTTTAAGTTTATCATACTTTTTTATCCTCATATTACAGAAAACTTGTCAATGAGCAGAAAAATAATACTTACCACACAAAGCAGCATTGCAGCCAAGTCATATGGCCTAATGCCGATTTTACAGATATTCGTGCGGTGTATGGGTGCTCCAAGCCCTCTGGTGAGCGCTGAGGCTGACAATTCTTCTCCAATTTTAACACAGGAAACCATCAGTGGAACCATACGGTATTCCAGCATTTTACCTGGCTTTCCGCCCCCAAACCGGATTCCCCTCATCCTCATGGCATCACCGATTGCCCCATACTCCTCGCCGACTGTGGGAAAGAAACGGAACATGACAGACAGCGGTATGGACAATTTCTGCGGCAGATGCATCCGCTCCATGGCTGCCATAAATTCACTGACAGTTGTCGTGTTCACCAGATAGCTGCCCATGGCGATTCCGGGCATAAAACGTGCAAACATACCACAGCAGGCAACAATCATAAAATTCACAAATCCTGTTGTAACAGGAACCAGAAACAACTCTCCGGCAAAAGCGCATGAATATGCAGCAGCATAAATTGCTGCTGATTTCCATTTCCCCGAAATGCAAAATAAAAGCAGAGGCACCAACACCAGCGCCGGCCTTATTATATTCATGATGCCTCCGCTTCCTCCTCCGATCAATACGGAAGCAATGGTTACCGCCAAAAGCATTTTTGTACGGGGGTCTAACACAATCTTGTTGTTTTGGGATGTGCTCTGCATAAATTCCCTTGCCATTATACAATTCCTGCCCTTACAAAATGTTTTTTCAAAAGCGCTCTCCCTAGAACCGCTCCCAGCAGCCCGGAAATAAAGCAGGCGGCAAGCAGTGGAATGAGGCTCCAGTCCGGTATGTATTTCATAAGAGTCTCAGCATATTCCCTGCCATAGCCTGAAATCAGCATATTAAAATAATTGTCGCGGGTTACTACAATCGGAATGAAGTTGCCTATTACCCATATGGAAAACACACCATATCCGAGAATACTCTTTTTCGCACTGGCATACCCGCCTGATTTGAAGATAAAGTCCGCTAAAATCCCGGACACCGGAGCTACTACGATTACCCATACCCCCATTCCCATTAATCCAATAAGAATACCAATCAATATTGACATAATGGTTACCATTCCAAACTTCTTCACCTTTGTCAGGAAAAGCATAAATGGAATACCGCCAATTAGAGGAACCAGCACAGATAAAAGAGGAATAAAAATAGGAATATAGCCAAGCATGGCAACACCCATGCAGACCACAAACATAATTGCTGTAAAGATTCCAACATTAATTAAATCTTTTGCCTGTATCCTTTGTTTCATGATGAATACCTCCTAATTCAGTTAGTTTCAGCTAACCTTTATGCTTAATTTAAAGGCTTTGTATGTACAAAGCCTTCAGAACAAAGAGTTTGCGAAGCAAACTCTTGCGCCTGGGTTGGTTGCATAGCAACATCTACCACTTACGCCGCAGTGCGTATCTCCCAGAGGGTTTTTATGTAATAGAAAAAGCGGTTTCCTATTACATAAAAAAAGTATATCATCATGCCTGCACTTCATCTGCCCCAAAAAGTCGCAAGTAATCCAAAAGGACATTTTCCCCTATCTTTAGTGTCTATTCTGGCTCAAATTTACTTTTCCTGCTGCCTGCAAAGTGCCTTTGCTATCTCTGCTGCGTTATTAAAGTCTTCTTCCTCCGGGTTCCAGTGGCACTTTGCTTCTTCTTCAACCACTGAAAATCCTGCACCTTCCAGTCTTTCACGGAGTACCTTTGTTCCTTCTCCGCTCCAGCCATAACAGCCAAATACCGCAGCTTTCTTCTCTTTAAACTTCAATTCCTTTAAAAAGTCAAGCCATCCGCCCATGGAAGAAATAATACTGCCGCCTACAGTCGGTGCGCCTACTGCGATTGCTTTTGAATTAAAAACTTCAGTCATAATGTCATTTTTATCTGTTTTGGAAATGTTAAATATCTTCACTCTTGTATCCGGTGAAATCTGGGCTATTTCCGCACCAATTTTATGAGCAAGCTGTTTTGTTCCATCCCACATCGTATCATAAATAACTGTAATCTGATCTTCCTGGTAGTTCTGTGACCATTCATAATATTTTTCCACAATCTGCATTGGGTTATCTCTCCAGATGGAGCCATGGCTTGTAGCAATGATATCAATCGGCAGATTCAGAGCCTGAATTTCTTCAATTTTCTTTTTTACAAGCATGGAAAACGGATTTAAGATATTTGCATAATACTTCTTTGCTTCCTCCCATAAAAGACACTGGTCCGCTTTATCGTTAAACAATTCCTCCACTGCATAATGCTGTCCAAAGGCATCATTTGAAAACAATATATTATCCCTGGTCATATAGGTTGCCATACTGTCCGGCCAATGAAGCATTTTCATTTCAACAAAAACAAGCTTCTTTCCATTTCCGATATCTACAGAATCCCCTGTTTTCACAACCTGGTAATTCCATTCAGGATGATGGTACTGCCCGGTCAGTGACTTCACACCGCTAGCAGTGCAGTAAATGGGCGTTCCCGGTATCTTTTCCATCAGGGCAGGAAGAGAACCGCTGTGGTCAACTTCCCCGTGATTTGCAACAATAAAGTCAATTTCCTTTAAGTCAATCTCCTTTTCCAGATTATCAATAAACTGGGTGGAATGGGGTTTCCATACTGTATCAATTAAAACGTTCTTTTCTTCCTTAATTAAATATGCGTTTTGACTTGAGCCATGATGAATTGAGTATTCATCTCCATGAAAAGACTCCAGCTCCCAGTCCATAAATCCCAACCAGTATACATTATTTTTTACAAGCTTCTTCATGATGGTATATTTCCTTTCTATTTTTGAAATAACAGTGAGTTTTCGATGAATATATGAATATAAATGTCCTTTACTAACTCATGAAGCTTTTGGAAGGTCAGATGATATGTGGCACATCCATCCTTTGGTACCGTAAACTCATTGGTGCAGGCCTCTATCTGCTTTATGAGGTTTCCTGCTGCTTCATGTTCGTCCTCAAGTTCTTTTACATATTCATCATTGCTTCCGGTTGCTTTTTGCCTCATATACGGAAAAATAAGTTTTTCCTCTTTCGCAAAATGCTCTTGAAGCTCTTTCCTCAGATCAGAGAAAAGTTCATGCAATGGAACAAGTTGTTCTTGATGATGCACATAATGGGCAAGCAATACTTTATTTAGCAATTCATCAACTTCTGCGAGAAGCACCCTTTCTTTTGTATGATGAGTCACAATAATGTAATCAATCAACTCAGGTACACTCATTTCCATCAATTTGTCAACTTCAAGTATCTGACCCTTTTCCGGTGATGCCCCTTCCCCGGTGAGCTTTCTATTCAATAGTTCAATAAAACTTTTTGAATCTATTCCAAGCTCCTCTACCGCATCCTCCAAGAGCTCTTTTCCTCCGCAGCAATAGTCAATGTGGAAATCATTGAATATTTCAATCGCCTTAGGATATGCCTTTACAATATCAGTTATTTTCATATTATTTGTAATCATCTTATTTTCCTCCTTATTATCTGCCGCTTTTTGTTTTCTTTGTAAGCCCAGTATATCTATAGAAGAAAAATAAAAATGTGATTCAAATCATTATTTAAAAATAATTTTAAAATATTTAACGGGTTCTGCTTTAATCCCCGTTTTCAAAAACATCCCGCAGCATGTCCGTATTCAAAATATGCACCTTCTTGTTCCCTTCCAGCTTAATTGCACCTTCTGATTGAAGTTCGCCAAGCTTTCTGCTGATGGTCTCTCTCCGAACATTAATATAAGCCGCCATATCCTCCCTTGTTAACTCTATGATTTTCCCTTTTATCCGGCTGCTCCGAAATAAAATAAAACCTGCCACTCTTGCCTTTGCATCATTGATAGATAATAGCTGGACCAGCTCATTTGTCAGGGATAGCTTTTTACCGACAACATTTAATATCTTAATGCCAACCTCGGGCCTTTTCAGAATTAAGTTCTGAATATCACTGTGGGAAATCAGACATACGCCCGATTCCCCCAGCGACACAGCATTCGCTTCAAAACTCTTTCCTCCAAAGATATTCTGCTCTCCATATACATCCCCTTCCATCAGTATATCCAGAACATATTCTTTTCCTTCAAGAGAATAGCGGTTTATTTTAATCTTCCCATAACGGATAATCATAATTTTGTCTGCTTCATCTGTTTCACTAAAGACGATATCACCTTTTTTATAATCCAGATGCTGAGCCTTTACAACAAGTTCTTTTTGTTCTTCCTGAGTAAGAGATTCAAAGAGTGTAATTTTAGAGGTACATAGTTGATTGCAGTTATCACATGTATATTTCATAACTCTCTCCTATCGGCACTGCAGTATTGACGTTCTCTCCGGCTGCACTGTTTTTCATATCATATCAAATATTTCCAAAAAAAGAAAGTTCATAAAGGGGAATTTCTGCTCTAATAGATTGCTTCATTCCCGCGCTGTCCCGTCCGTATACGAACCGCATCCTTTAAGTCACACACAAATATTTTCCCATCTCCCGGATTTCCTGTATAGGCAATTTCGCAGATTACATCCACTACTTTATCTACCCACTGCTCAGTGGATACTACAATTTCAAATTTAATTTTAGGAAGCATATTGATATCTACTTTTGTTCCCCTGACAATGCTGGAATAACCCTTCTGAATGCCGCATCCCATTACCTGTGAAACTGTTATTCCATGTACATTTATTCTATTTAATGCATCTTTCAAATCTTCGTACACTTCTTCATTTACGATTGCATCTATTTTAACCATAATTCAAACCCCTTTCTTCTTCCATTTATATGTATCGCTGTTTCATTTAGTCAAGTCCGTTAAATGACGGATATGCGTCCTCTCCATGCTGTGTAATATCCATGCCGCGTTTTTCTTCCTTTTCTGAAACACGCAGCGGGATAAACAGTTTAATAACAGATGCGCAGACTAATGTCCCGACAACTGCAACTGCGATTGTAAGAAGAATACTTATAATCTGTGCGGTAAACAAACGGTAATCTCCAAATACAAGGCCATCCCATCTGGCCACCGAATTGATAGAGGATTTTGCAAACAATCCTGTTGCAATTCCACCCCATATTCCTCCAATGCCGTGACATCCAAAGGCATCCAGAGCATCGTCAAAACCTATGCGTTTTTTAATAACTGATACTGTAAAGTAGGCAAGGGGACTGACAACTGCACCAATAATAAAGGCGGACCAAAGCGGTACGAAACCTGCTCCCGGTGTAATTGCTACCAGTCCCAGCACTGCACCTGTGCACGCACCCACAACAGTTGGTTTTCCCTGCTTTACCATATCAATAATCATCCAGGAAAGCATTGCCGCAGCCGCTGATGTGTTCGTCGTCATCAATGCATGAGCTGCAAGGCTTCCCGCCGATAATGCACTGCCTGCATTGAATCCAAACCATCCGAACCAAAGAATGGATGCTCCAAGCAGGACGAACGGGATATTGTGTATACGGTAAGAAAGTCTGTCATAGCCGTTGCGCTTTCCAAGCATAATACAGAGTACAAGCCCGCTGACACCAGAACTGATATGAACAACATTACCTCCTGCAAAGTCAACTGCGCCAAGTACGGAACCCATAAATCCGCCTGCTCCCCATACCATGTGGGCCAGTGGATAGTATACAACTAAAGACCAGAGGACTATAAAAATAAATAATGCTTTAAAATTCATTCTGCCTGCCACAGAACCTGTAATCAAGGCCGGTGTAATAATTGCAAACATCATCTGAAATGCAACAAATGCAAATTGAGGAATGGTTGACGCATAGGGGCTGACTGCGTCTTCTGCTATTCCATTCAAACAAAATAGTTTCAGATTCCCGATAATTCCCAGGTTATCTCCTGAAAAACTCAGGGAATATCCTATCAGAACCCATAATACGGATGCCAGCCCCATAATAAAGAATGATGACATCATTGTATTTAATACATTCTTTCTTCGTTCAAGACCCCCATAAAAAAATGCCAGGCCCGGTGTCATAAAAAATACCAGTGCTGCTGAAACGAGAATAAAAGCAGTATCTCCTGTATTCATAATCTTACCCTCCATCAATGATTAACGTTTTCCTTTAAAAAGTGTCCAGATTTTTAAACTACCATGGTTTTGTTTAAAAACAGAAAGGCAAAGGTGCTTGAAGTTGTAAAACCTCAGGCACCTTTGCCTTAACAATACTTATAATACATTGATATAGTTTTGTCAATATTTTTATTCATTATTTTCTTCAATTATCAGAAAACTTTTCAAAATAATGGTTGACATCTTATTAAAAACACAGTAAAATAACATTGTTATTTTACTATCTATTCATGCCTGCTGTATTGCAGCAGCATACTTAATTTTTGTGAGGTGAACCCAATGTCGAGAAAGGCCGGAAGCATTTCAGAAGAGACAAAAACCCGGCTGCTAAAGGCAGCGGCAGATGAATTTTCAGAATATGGCTTTCAGAAATCCTCCCTTCGCAGGATTTGCACTAATGCAGAAGTAACTACCGGGGCATTGTACTTTTTTTTCCGGGATAAGGAGGATTTATTCATAAGCGTTATCTCTCCTGTCACGGATGGGATATATGAGATGATGAAGGCACATTATGAACACGAGCTGCTCAGTCAGGGTCCGGGCAGCGCTCAGGCAGAAGATGCGGATCTGCGTATGGGCGAAAAGTTTCTGGAATTTTTTTATCAAAACAGAACAATCTGTAATATCGTCCTCAATCACCGCACCCATTCGGCCGTCTGTACTTTTTTTGACCGTATAGCTGCATTGGCAGACAGACAGACTTTGCTGCTGCTGCAATTGGATTCTGCAAAGATACCACCGGATTCAGTATTCAATGAATGTACGGTTCACTGGATTTCACATCTGCAGATTGACATGGTGCTTCATATACTATCCCATGATTTTGATGAACAGAGGGCGAAGGAACAACTAAAGATTATGATACGCTTTCTAAGAGGCGGATTTCTTTCACTCCTGCCGGAGTGAATTTAATAGAACGAAGAGTTTGCAAGCAAACTCTTGCGCCTGGGTTGGTCGCATAGTTACATCTACCTTTTACGCCGCAGTGCGATCTCCCCGGAGGGGTTTTGTGTAATAGGAAAAACATTTTCCTATTACACAAATAAGGGCTTTCATGCCCTTAAAAAATAACATTAACATAACATTGTTATTTATTTTGAAAGGAGGAATAAAATACGTCATGTATATTGAGGTAAAAAACATCAAAAAGAGCTACGGTCAAGGCAGTAGTTTCGTCCAGGTACTGGATGGAATCAGTACACAAGTCGAAGAAGGGCAAATGTGTATTATTTTAGGGCCCTCCGGTTCCGGAAAATCCACTTTCTTAAATGTAGTAGGAGGTCTCGATACGGTAGACAGCGGAAGTATTCAAATTGCGGGGAAAGAAATCACCGGATTAAAGCCGGAGGAACTTTCCGATTACCGCAGGGATGCCCTGGGTTTTGTTTTCCAATTTTATAATTTAATCCCCAACCTTACCGTGAGGGAAAACATAGAAGTCTGCCGCTATCTTTCCAAAAAGCCCCTCTCTTTGAATGAACTCCTGGAGACTCTGGGACTTACAGAGCATCAGAACAAGTTTCCCTCACAGCTTTCGGGAGGACAGCAGCAGCGCTGCGCACTTGCCCGGGCACTTATAAAAAACCCCAGACTCCTGCTATGTGACGAACCAACCGGAGCGCTGGATTCCAAGACAGCAAAAGAAATTCTTATTCTGCTGGAAGAAATCAATCAGAAGTACGGTACAACTATGCTGATTGTTACTCACAATGACATAATCAAGAGTATGGTCCATAAAGTCATTCACATCCGGGACGGACAGATTTACAGGGAATCTGAAAATAAAGCCCCTGTTCATGCCGCTGTTCTTGAATTGTAAAAAAGACGTAACTGTTCATGGTTCTGAACAGATAAAGGAGGAATCATTCTATGCAGAAACTATTGCTGCGCCGTGTCCTTAGGGATATGAAAGCAAATCTTTTCCGGTACCTTGCTCTTTTCCTGCTGATTGTTCTTGTCATGTTTGTCATAGTAAGCATGGTTGGCTCAGCAGAAAGTATCATTGGAACCGTTGATAAAAAAGCCCAGAAAAATCATTTGGAAGATGGCCAGTTCGGTGTCTTTGTTCCGCTTGATAACAATACAATCAAAAAACTTAAAAATAAAGGCGTGACTTTGGAGGAATGTTTCTATCTTGACTTCCCTGGAAAAGGTGGATCGACTCTCCGTGTTATGAAAAACCGGGAACAAATCAATCTGGTAGAATTAACAAAAGGCCGCCTTGCCGAAACGAAACATGAAATTGTCCTGGAGCGCATATACGCTGCCACCCATAAAATTAACTTAGGGGATTCACTGGATATTGGAGGCAGTTCATATACCGTCACCGGTATCGGCACTTCGGCTGATTATGACCACTGCCTGAAAAATCTGTCCGATATGTCCTCTGACGGACGGGTTTTCGGGACTGCTTTTGTTACCGCCCCGGCATATGAAGAACTGCTTCAAAGCGGAAAGGCACTGCATACCCAGGAATACCGCTACAGTTATCTGCTTACGGGGGGTATCACAGACACCGGTTTAAAAGACGATCTATCAGATCTGAAGCTTAGTCCAAACGAAATAAACGATACTTTCTTTCAGGAAATGGTCAATCGTGAAATAGGTCCCCGGAATGAAACTAAAGACGGAGTGCAGACCCTCGCCGATAGCACCAATGAACTTTCAAACGCCCTTAATACATTTAAGGATGGCGTTGGCAGCTTAGAAAACGGTATCCAGACTATATATGACGGCCTGAAACAACTAAATGAACAATCCGCCCCCCTAAGTGCAGGTTCAGATGAGGTCCTTTCTGCTCTAAAAGAGTTAGAAACCAATGCCCAGGCATTGTCTTTCTCTGTTTCCTCCGTACAGGAGCTAAAAGAAGCTTCTTCTGCGCTGCTTGCGGGTACAGAGGAACTAGATAACAACTTGCAAACCTTATCGGAGCAAATCAGCCTTGAAAACTTTGAGGCTGACATGAATTCTACTTTTGCACAATATGGAATTGCCTCCTCCTTGTCTTTAGACGCACAGGTACTGCTGGGTTTCACACAGGCTTACCTGACACAGGTGGATAGCGGCCTTGCTGCTATTTCAGAAGGCTCCGGAGAATTACGCAGAAATCTCAAAACCTTTGACGAAGCAATGAGTATGCTTCCTGCTTCTATGGAAGCACTGAATCTTGGGATGGACCAGTTTCATTCTGCAATTGCTACGCTGCTTTCAGAATATGGGAAGCTTAACGATGGTGTTTCTGCTTACACAGCAGGGCTTCATCATATTTATGAGGGCTATTCTGAGATTTCAGAAGGTGCCGGAAGATTAAGTGAAGGGGCCCAAAAACTTTCAGATAGCGGTGAAGAGTTCCGCGGAGGTGTGGTGGAATTACAGGATAAGACAAATGAGCTCCTTGAGGAATATTTCCCTTTTGAAACCGGGAATCTGACCGATTTTGTAAAAGCAGCAGACAATCCCAGAATCAAAGCTGCCAATGAGGATGTAGAGATTAACCGGAGTGTGGGGAAGATGGCAGGTATCATTCTCCTCGTCTTAATTACCTATGTGATTTCTATTTTTATTATCCACTCTATTGAGCAGGAAAGTTCTATAATTGGCGCTTTATATGCACTTGGTTTGAAACAGAAACAACTCCTTTTCCATTACACCATGCTGCCAGTAATCCTCTGTTTCTTTGGCGGAGCAGCGGGGACTCTTCTTGGATACTCAAAGCAGGGAATATCCTTTATGACAAGGGAATCTTCCGCCTATTATTCCATACCGCCTATTGATACAGTTTACACTCCTGGCTTACTCATTTATGGGTTGATAATTCCACCCCTGACTGCGTTTGTAGTTAACGCTTTGCTTATCCGTAAAAAGTTAAATCAGAATGCCCTTTCTCTTCTCAGGAAAGAGCAAATTCACAAGGGTAATTCACACAGACAGCTCAAATCAGGAGATTTCATCCATATGTTTCAGATTCGGCAGTTTTTACGGGAAAAACGGAGCTGCCTTGCAGTTCTTGCGGGAATGTTCATATCCTTGTTGGTTCTGGTGCTGGGGCTGAACTGTTATGCTCTCTGCCGTAATCTGCAGACGCAGAATGTGGCAGATACCAAATATGAGTATATGTATCAGTATAAATACCCTACAAAAACGGCTCCCCGGGACGGCTATACTGCATACGTGAAGAGCCTTAAAAAAGAAGTGATGGGATATGATATGGAAATCAGCATCATTGGCCTAAATGGAAAAAGTTCTTTCTTTCCGCCTATCACAAGCAAAAAACAGAACGAAATCAGTATTTCTTCCTCTGTAGCTGACAAATATGGAATCCAGGTAGGTGAAGAGCTGATGCTTCATGATGAAGTAAATGAAAAAGTTTACGGATTTACTGTAAAAGAAGTAATAAATTATTCCCCGGGATTATGTTGTTTTATGGATATTGGAAGCATGAGGGAACTATTTGGACAGGACAGTGATTTTTATAATGTTGTCTATGCAGACCATGAACTGGATATAGATGCCGGCAGGCTTTATGCTGTTTCTACAAAAGCCGATATAGAAAAAAGTTCTAATATTTTTCTGGAGAACATGATGTCCCTGATTGTGACAATGTCCTCTGCTGCTATTTTAATTTTTATCATTGTCCTTTACCAAATGATGAAGGTAATGATTGACCGCGCTGCTGTCAGCATTTCTCTGATGAAAATATTTGGCTATCGGGACAAAGAAATCCAAAGGCTCTATCTGGATGGAAATTTTCTGCTGATATCCATAGGAGCACTGATTATGATACCTGCTGCCAAATGGCTGATGGATGCAATTTACCCCACTTTTGTGGCAAATGTTGCCTGTGGTCTTGATTTATCCTGGCCTCCGGTAATGTACGTATTTACATATTCCGGCATTTTGCTCAGCTACCTGCTGATCCGCACTGTGCTGTTGGGCAAATTGAAAAAGACAACTCCTGCAGAAGTACTAAAAAACAGGGAGTAAAAAATGTTCTGGCAAAAGAACCTAAAGTATGTTTATACATAGAATATCTTGAGACATTCTACTTCATTGTATATGAAAGGAAGTATATACTATGTATAAAATATTAGATGAAAATTACATTGATTTAATGATTGAGAATTCATTCGCCAGTGCTCTTCAAAAAGAGTATGATATAACAAGAATCAATGCAAGATATTCAGTTCTTCATTCACCTGCCAGTAGATTTAACATGTGTGAACTGGGTAATTATCCGTACCATATATTCCCAACCCTATATGCCCTTAATTCCACTATCAGCCTTGAGAAATCTAACGTAATCGCAATCCAGAATAACGTCAATTTATCGTTATTTGGGGAAGGAGTTGTAATTGGCTTTGTGGATACTGGAATCGATTATAGCCATGAGGCCTTTTTGAATGCCGATGGCTCTACAAAAGTTTTTTCGATTTGGGATCAGACAATAGAAACGGATGCACCGCCCGAAGGCTTTACATTTGGTACGGAATATGACAAAAATATGATTAATATAGCATTGACAGCAGAGGATCCCTTTTCCATTGTTCCCAGTAATGATGAAAACGGCCACGGTACAATGCTGGCAGGGATTGCTGCCGGAAACCAAAATCCAGCAGCCGGTTTCAGGGGCGTTGCGCCTCAATCTGAATTGATTGTGGTTAAACTGGCCCCTGCAAAAAAATTGAATAAAAAGATTTTTAGTGTCAGGGAATCTGTCCTCTGCTATCCTGAAACTAATATTTTTTTAGGAATTGAATATATACTGTCTGTGATTCAACGAATCCAACGCCCCCTGGTTCTTTGTATCGGGATAGGCTCAAGTCAGAGTGCTCATGATGGTCAGAGTGCTCTCGGTATGTATTTGAATACCTTGTCCACGATGCCCGCAATAGCGGTATGCGTTTCTGCCGGAAATGAAGGAAATACTCAAAGACATTACCGGGGCACAGTTTCAGGCACTAAATATTCTCAAACTATTGAATTCAAAATTGGTGAGAAAGATTCCCAATTTCCTCTGGAAATATGGCAGAAATCACCCAGCAGGCTGTCGGTAGAATTAATTTCACCTACAGGAGAACATATACACAGCATCCTGCCCGGATTCAATACATGCAGAGAACACACTTTTGTCTTTGAGACTTCAAAAGTCTATATCAATAATTTCATTATGGAAGAGGAAACCGGAGAGCAATTAATACTGATAAGATTTGAAAATGCATTTGGCGGTATCTGGAAACTTAGCGTTGCCAGTATTGATAACATTGCCTGTCTGTTTGATGCCTGGATGCCTTCGGGAGATATCATCTCTTCCGAAACCTTTTTCCTGGAATCTGATCCAAATATAACAATTACCTCTCCCGGCAATTCGCCTAATCCGATAACTGTAACCGCATATGACCAGGTACAAAACAGCATCCTGCTTACATCAAGCCACGGCTTTACATCCACAAACATCATGAAGCCCGATATTGCCGCTCCCGGTTATGCCCTGACATGTCCCCTCCCCGGACAGAATTATGGTATAGCTACAGGAACCGGAGCCGCCTCCGCCCATACATCTGGAATTATTGCTCTGTTGATGGAATGGGCTGCCTGGAAAGGAAACTACACAACCATTACAGGCAGGGATATCAGCCGACTCCTTATACGGGGGGCAAGAAGGGATAAGAATGTCGAATATCCCAATCCTGTCTGGGGCTATGGGCAAATTGATATTCTGGGACTGTTCAAAAGCCTTACTTAGAAACAATTTTTATAATTTTCAGTAATAAAAGAGAAGTAGAAAGAGGGATATTGCTAAATACAAACATATCTCTCTATTCCTTCTTTGTAATTCCCTGAATGATGATTGTAGCTATCCCGCACAGCAGCCCGCCTACAGGAAATACAATCCAGCATCTTGCCCACATATCGTATCCAAGGCCCGCTATAAGAAACAGTGCTGTAGCCGCCAGCATAATGCAGCCGCACCATATACCGATTCTTTTATCCATCTCTCGTTTCTCCTTATCAGGACGGTTTTCCTCATTATAGGCATCTATATCATATTTTGACTTCTGCATACCGGAGTAAATAAGAATAGATATACCCACAGCCACAAACAAAAGGAAAACAGCCGTATATATATCTGCAGTATACCCTGCAGGTACCGGAAGACAATCACTGACAATCTGGAATACCAGACCTAAAAGTATCACACCTATTCCTGACGCAACCAAAATAGGGTACCGCTGTTCAAATTTTTCCAGTACATTTTCCGTATAAAAAGGCTGGATTACCGGATGTTTTTTACAAAACCGCTCTTTCTGAAGCCCCGCCACCACAAAAATCAGAACAGCAGGTATAATAAACAGCATTAAAATTGCAGAGGACAGATTGTCATCAAAATATATAGCCGATAAAAATACTTGCACACTTGCTCCAAGCAATATCAAACCAACTCCAATCATAATACTTGCGCAAAACCTGTTCATATGCCTGTCATACCCTGCAGTGTCCTCGGTAATACTCCCCTCCGCATTTCCCCGCAGCATCAGATCCATAGAGCATCCGAACATATCACAGAGCTGAAGAATCTTCTCCATCTCAGGATAAGATGTTCCTGCCTCCCACTTTGAAATTGTCTGCCGGGACACACCAAGTTCCTCCGCCAATTGTTCCTGGGTAATCTCCTTATTCTTTCTATAAAATTGTAAATTTTCAGCTAAACTCATTTTCTTTTCCTGCCTTTCCACTCTTTATATTTTTAAGATATTTTTTCTGATGCCGGCTAATCAGAATCATATTTGCAAATGTTTATCTTTCACAAATTATAGTGTGGCATGGATGTAAACTCAAGCAAATTCATGTAGCATTTGAAGAAATCTATGTAAACTTATGGTTGCAGCCTTGTAAATCCAGGCTTTTTCACCGTTTACCATGAATTCTAATATTTACACTGCCGTATCTAGAGTTTTTATACCATATGTGTTAATCTAGTCATAGAAAGAATCTTTTGCAGATACTCCTGACAAGGTCGGAAAGGATGTAGCGGGATGGAAAATGCGTATGTACTCCAGTTAAATGAAAGTGATAACAGATATCAGGAATATTACCTCTGTTTTTGCGGATATGCGAATTGCTCCCCAGGGCATAGCTTTGGACCGGCAGTGAGGAATAACTATCTGATTCATGTAGTGTTGGAAGGGGAAGGAGAATTCCGTTTTGATGACAAAGTGTATTATTTGAAAAAGGGACAGGGATTTCTGATTGAGCCACATGTACGAACCTTTTATAAATCGTCAAAGGAGCTGCCCTGGACCTATATATGGATCGGATTTAATGGCAGCAGATGTGAGAAGTATTTAAGAGATCTGGGACTGGGAATGAGTCATCCGATTTTCAAAACAAATTATGCCGGTGAATTAGAGGCACTTTTATTAGATATGTTGAAGCACAGTAAAATAGGCCAATATCACGACTTCTTTATTCAGTCGTACTTATATCAGTTTCTCGGATATCTGGCCAAGGAACTGACCGTAGAATTACCATCGGCACCCAATGAGAGAAAAACTTATTATATCCGAAAAGCGGTAGAGTATATCAGCAATAATTATGTATATGAAATCAGCGTTCAAGATGTGGCCGATTTTGTATGTATAAACAGGAGCTATCTGTCCACGCTTTTTAAGAAAGAGCTGGGAATATCGCCACAGAAGTATCTGGCCGATTTTCGGATGGACAAGGGAGCAGATATGCTTACCCTGTCTGATCTGTCAATCGAAAATATTGCAATATCCTGCGGCTATAGAGACCCTCTGGTATTCTCCAAGACATTTAAGCGGAAAATGGGTGTATCACCAAATCAATACCGGAAAAATTCATGGAAGAATAATAAGGAAAAGCTAGAAAATATGGAGTTTAAGCTTAATCATTAAGAGGAACACAAAAAGAAGGTACAGCAACATATTAGATGCTGTACCTCTTGTTGTTTCTAATGCCTTTTTAATGCTTATTGGAAATCAGCCATATATTCGTTATGAGCTTCGATCAGTTCATCACACATCTTTTTGATATCTGGAATACTTAACTCAGAAGAAGTATGAGGATCCAGCATAGCAGCGTGATAAATGTGCTCACGGTTCTTAGATACTGCAGCCTCAATTGTCAACAATTGTACATTGATATTGGTCTGATTCATCGCAGCAAGCTGAACCGGCAGCTTGCCGACATGACATGGTATAACCCCATTACCGTCGACCAGGCATGGAACTTCCACACATGCCTCGGCTGGCAGATTGGTAATCAGATTCGTATTCAGGACATTTCCGCCAATTTTATAAGGGGTATTGGTAACGATTGATTCCATAATATACGATGCATATTCTAAAGATCGTTTATGGGTAATTTTACCGTTCTTTAAAATCCGGTCTCTTTCTTCCTCCCACTCAGCAATCTGTTTTTTACACCGGCGGGGATATTCGTCAAGTGGGATATTAAATTGTTCAATCAATTCCGGATATTTACTCTTAATAAAAAAGTTGTTGTATTCTGCATTATGCTCACTTGATTCGGTGCAGTAATAGCCAAGATTGTTGATATATTCAAAGCGGACCATATCGTCATGTTTCATCCCGGCATTTTTTGCTGCTGCCATTTTTCTGATTTGGGGGTACATATCCTGGCCGTCTTTGTCCCGGATATCCAACAACCACGCCATATGATTGATTCCGGCAATCAGTTCAGTATGCCCGTCAAGCTGGCCTTTGATATCCAGATTGGTGAATAATTCCTCAGTACATTTTTGAACACTGTGGCACAGACCGACTGTGCGCACCTTCGTGTAGCGCTGCATATAGCCCGTCAGAATCGACATTGGGTTGGTATAATTGAGGAACAGGGCTTTTGGGCAAACTTCTTCGATATCTTTGGCGATATCACGAAGGACCGGAATTGTCCGCAGTCCCCGCATAATTCCGCCGATGCCCAGTGTATCGGCGATTGTCTGGTTCAGACCGTATTTTCGGGGAATTTCAAAGTCGGTAATGGTGCAGGGATCATAGCCTCCGACCTGGATTGCATTAACCACAAAGTCAGCGTTTGCCAGTGCCTTTTTTCTATTTACGGTGCCTAAATAGGTCTTAATCACAGCCCGGTCTTGATTGATGTTTTTATTTAGTGTCCGCAAGATAATTTCAGAATCATTCAGACGCTCTTCACTAACGTCATACAGCGCGATTTCGCTCTTACACAGAGCGGGTGTGCACATGCAGTCGCCCAGTACGTTCCGGGCAAAGATTGTGCTGCCGGCCCCGATAAAAGTTATTTTAATCATAGTATACCTCCTGGTTGTAATGTTTTATATTGGTATGTGGAAGTTAGAGCTTCCCGCCTGACGTAGCAATACCCTCGATAAATTGCCGCTGGAAAATCAGATATATCACAATTATGAGGATGCATGAAATCAGGGCAGCCGCCATCAGCTGCGGGTAGTTGGCCTGAAATTGTCCCTGAAGCTTGGCCAGTGCACTGGACAGCGGCATTGAGGACTGCTCGGTATTAGCGACCAGCGGCCACATCAGGTCTTTATAGGCGAAAATCGCTGTGAAGATTCCCAACGCCACCATATTTGACCGGGCCAGCGGCATCATAATGTGCAGAAATGTCTGGCCAATATTGCATCCGTCTAACCGTGCTGCTTCTTCCAGGTCTTTCGGCAAACTCTTAAAGGACTGACGAAGCAGAAAGGTACCAAAAGCAGATACCAGGCCGGGGAATATCAGTGAAAATATGGTGTTAAGCATCCCCAGTTTGTTTACAATAAGATATTGGGGAATAATAAATATCTGCGGCGGCACCATCATCTGAAAAAGAACCAGTGAAAAGCAACATTTTTTCCTCTGAAGTTCAGCCTGCCAAACGCATATCCTGCCATGGTTGCAGTCACCACTGCACAGACTATCCGTCCTGCCAGCATTAAGATGGTGTTAAGGTAAAGGCGGACAAAGTCCATTTTAGACCAGGCATCTTTAAAAGCGTCTAATCGCCATTTGCTGGGAAAAACAACAAAGGGATTTAAGCTGGTCGACTCGGTCACCGTTTTAAAGGCAGTCAGGACCATCCAGATAAAAGGAGCAATCATAATGAAAGCGCCTAAGACCATAACTGCAAAAATTATATAGTTTGCATATTTTTTCTTACTCTTCATCATTCTATCCTCCCTTAATCGTAATTAACGTGCTTTTCAATTCTCATCTGGACAAATGTGATGACCAGGATAACCACTAACAGGAGAATAACAATTGCCGACCCATATCCTTTATTATTCTGCATAAATGAATACTTGTAAAACAGATAGGATAAGGTCTGGGCCTTGGGCAGAGCTGAGTTCGTAGTGTCCATCATCATGAAGATCAGGTCAAAGATCTGAAATGCGGCAATAATCCTCGTGACACAGACAAAAAACATGGTCGGTGAGATAAGTGGTACGGTAATATGAAAAAACTGCCGGATTGGACTGGCACCGTCAATTTCGGCGGCCTCGTAAAAATCTTTCGGGATTTCCTGCAGACCGGCTAAGAATAATACCATGTTATAGCCGATTACCGACCAGATTCCAACGATTGCAATTGAAATAATAGCAATCTTGGGATCAGAAATCCAGTTCACCGGTTCCAAACCAAGCTTTCCCAGCAGGTAATTGAGTAATCCGAATTTTGAGTTATACATCCACCGCCAGACCATTGCGACAGCCGCCGGGGCGGCCACCATCGGCAGGAAAAAGATTGTCCTGAAGATGGTGCGCCCCCGCATCTTGCGGTTTAGCAGTACGGCCGCTGCCAGGCCGATGATGATCGAAAAAGGTACCTCGATAATGGCATATTTTACGGTGTTAATAAGGGATTGCCAGACCGCCTGATCTTCGACCAGATTCCGATAGTTCTCAAGCCCGATGAAGATATTGCCCTTTCCGAAGTCCCCGGTTTTAAAAAAACTTTGGTAAATTGTCTGGAAGATCGGGATAATATTTAAAATAATCAGTCCAATCATAGTTGGCAGGACGAATAGCCAGCCCCATATAAATTCATTGCGGCTCTGACGGGTTTCTTTGATTGATTTGATTTTTGCCATATCTATTCCTCTGCCAGTAAAGCGTTCATTTTGTCTGCAATCTCTTTACAGGCTTCTTCGGTACTAACCTCGCCGTTCCATGCCTTTACCAGAGATTCAAGGGACATATCTTCCCAGGCGGTCGTATTGGTTGAATGAGGGTAGAAAACCAGAGTTTCATCCATTACATCTATGTACGGTGAAAGATCAAAGCCCTCGGCATGGTCTGCCCACTGATCGGATGCGCCTTTGTAAGCAGAGAGTGTAACCCCATACTCCGCTTGTTTTTTCTGGCCGGTTTCGGACCCCAGATATTCAATCAGAGACCAGGCTTCATCAGGTGAAGTCGTATTTGCAGCAGCAGCGTAGCCCAGACCATTATAGATTGACACTCTGGTTCCATCTTCGGTTTTAGGAATAATGGCAACACCGGCATGCTCCTTAACATAATCATTGCCAGTCAGTTCTCCGGCAGTCCATGAGCCCATCAATGACATGGAGATAGCGCCTGATTCAAACAGAGCTATATTATCGGTTTCAGCTGTAACAGTATTATCCGGAGATGATCCATCTTTCACCAGATCAACAAAGAAGTCAATGGCTTCAATGGTTTTGGGATCATCATATCCTGATTTGTCTTTCACCTCGTTAATGACATATCCGCCGTTTCCGTAGATAAGATTATACCAGCCCTCCTGATAATTCTTGATTCTTGAACCAAATCCTTTATGTTCATCATTGGATAAAGTTGCTGCTGCTTCTTTTAAATCTTCCCAGGTCCAACTGTCATCAGGATAAGCAAGCCCTGCTTCGTCAAAATGTGTTTTGTTATACCATAGCGCGATTGAATCAATGTCTTTGGGGATTGCATATTGCTTTCCGTTGTAGTTATAAGCCTGGGCTACATCCGTAAAATAATTATCCATTGATATTTTATCACTGGCATCAATGTTTTCTGTCAGGTCCAAGAGCATGTCGGCCCGGGCATACTTTTCGATTTCACGGACATGCATCCAGAAAACATCAGGCAGAGAATCGCCAGTGGCACCTGCTTCGAGCATCGTCCAATACTGATCCCATGGGGTGATCTGGATATCTACTTCGATTCCGGTTTCGGCGGTA
This sequence comes from Faecalicatena contorta, assembly GCF_003149105.1. Taxonomy (GTDB): domain Bacteria; phylum Bacillota; class Clostridia; order Lachnospirales; family Lachnospiraceae; genus Muricomes; species Muricomes contortus_C. The sequence goes on from NZ_QGDS01000003.1 coordinate 432,666, forward strand.
AAGTCATCGCAGATCTTGCGGATACCGGGTTCCTGGACCTTATCCCAGATTGCCAGGACGATTCCATCCGGCTTTTCTTGTTTCTCGTTATTAGCTGAATTATCACCTGATTTGCCGCCGCAGCCGGCTAATGCTGCAATGCTCATTACTAAAACCAGCAAAGTTGCTAAGACTCTTCTTCTCATAAAAACCCTCCCTGAATTTGTTTGATATGTTACGTGATACTGGAAATGAAGCGAGATATTTGTGCACATATTCTCCATTCGTGTTAATTATAGTAAAACACCAAGAGGATTGATAGACGTTTATGTTATATGTACCAGTCTAAATGTTAAATTCTTTGTGCTATTTGTATAATAAAGAGGATGAAAACAAAGTGTAAAATTATACCTACTATTATATTGACGAATCATCATCCAGACGTTATAATATTAGTAACTTGTTACCAATAAGGGGGGGTAATTATGGAAATCAATGATTTGATACAAAGATTTTCTCATTCAAAAGAAGATCAGACAAAAGCAATTTTCAGCACCCTGTTTATTGCGGGCAACAGACTGCAAACGTTGTTTGACAATGATATTCCAGACATATCACTCAAACAATTTATGCTTCTGACAATGGTCCGGCAATCTAAAGAGCAGCTGACCTTTACACAACTTGGAAAGCTTTTAGGCTGTTCCAGGCAAAATATCAAAAAACTTGCTTATGCCCTCGAGCGGAAAGGATTTGTCAATATCAGACAGAACGAGAAAGATGTCCGTGCAGCATGCATTTATCCCACAGAAAAAATGATTGATTATTTTGAAAATATATTTCGTTTTTATCAGGGCAGATTAAGCTATCTTTTTGAACTTTATACTGATAACGAAGTCGAGGCACTTTTCACTCTATTCATGAGGTTATACGAAGGTATTGACAATTTAGAAAAGAGATTGTCTGATGAAAAAAATTCCATAATAAAGGAGACGGATGTATGAACAATATTTTAGTACTGTATAAATCTAAATATGGCTCAACAAAGAAATATGCTGACATGATGAAAGAGGAGCTCCTCTGTGATATTTTTGATATTGATAATTGTGATTTGGGTAATCTCTCCAAATATAATTTAATTGTGATTGCCGGAGGTATCTACGCAGGCGGTATTTCAGGAGTCAAATTCTTAAAGAAACATTTAAAAAAATTTGAAGGTAAAAAAATTGTAATATTTGCAGTCGGAGCGAGCCCATTTGATGAAAAAGCACTTGAACAAATAAAACAACATTCTTTAAAAGACCTTCCTGTGGGAATTCCTTTTTTTTATGGCCGGGGGGCTTATGATGAAAGTAACATGGATTTTAAAGACAGAACATTATGCAGAATGTTAAAAAAAGCATTATCAAAAAAAGACCCCTCCACGCTTGACTTATGGGCCGCTGAATTCCTGGCAGCAGAAGGAAAAATCTGTGATTGGATTGATAAGGCATATTTAATTCCGTTCTTCCAATATATCAGGGAACAGACCAAAACCCTTTCGTGAAATTAACTATGAAAACCCCAAAATAGTACGGGATATTGAAAACATCTGACAAGTCTGTTATACTTAAAAAGTATTATAGAAGGCCGTAAAACGGCAAGGAGGTACTATTATATGAAGGTCATTGAGGGCTATATGCCATATCTGGGGTACAAGACCTATTACCGTATTGTTGGGGAATGCAAAGGTAATAAAAAACCATTAGTTTTACTACATGGCGGTCCTGGCTCCACACACAACTATTTTGAGGTATTAGACAAACTTGCAGAAGAGGGACGTGCCATCATCTTTTACGATCAGCTTGGCTGCGGCAACTCTTATGTGGACGGACACCCTGAGCTTTGGTGTTCTGAGACATGGGACAATGAGTTGATTGAATTAAGAAAACATTTGGGGCTGGATGAAATACATATGCTGGGACAGTCCTGGGGAGGAATGCTTGCAATAGAATATCTCTGTGATTACAAACCAGCAGGTATCAAGTCTGTCATTCTTTCCAGCACCTTGCCGTCCGCTGAGCTCTGGGCTCAGGAGCAGCACAGGATGATCAGACATATGTCACAGGAAGACCAGGATGCCATTGCCAAGGCAGAAAAAACCGGGGATTTTGATGATCCGGCTTACCTGGCTGCTAATGACAGGTTTATGCTGCTTCACTGTGCAGGCGAAGTAACCGAGGATTCACCGGAGTGCCTGCGCCGCCCTAAGAAAGTAGGAGTGGAAGCTTATGTTGCAGGATGGGGACCTAATGAATATAATCCGACCGGAAGCCTGGGCGGATGGGAATACCGCCATAAGATCGGAGACATTAAAGAGCCTGTTTTGATTATCAATGGAACGGATGATTTGTGTACGCCGCTTATCGCAAAGACAATGTATGATCTGATTCCAGGTTCCAAATGGGAATTATTCGCTGGATGCAGACATATGTGCTATGTTGAAGAAAACGATAAATATTGTAAGCTTATCAGTGAGTGGATGGAAAAGCACGATTAATTATAAACAATAGGAGTCTCACAACTCTATATTTAAGGTTGTGTGGCTCCTATTGTTATGATTGCCGAAATTACACCCCTATTTTACTGCTCCTGTAGCTACTATATTTACTCCTGTATCACAGACATCTTCAATCAATATATCATACACGCCTACCGGCACCTTTGCCAGGCATTTTCTGATTTCTGCCATACAATCCATAATCTTTTCTTTCGGAACTGGTTTATCAGAACGAACGGGAATCAATGGGGTTTTCTCACTGTCAGTCTTCACTGTTGTGGTAAGGATTCTTACCGGATGTGCAAACTCTGCATGTGCATACTGTTCTCCTCTTTTACAGCCATATCCTTCCATTGAGATAATATTATCTCCTTCACCCTCTGCTGCTATATGGCATCCTATGGGGCAGACTGTACAAATGATTTCTTTTTTCATGATTCCTGACCCTCCTTTACTACTTCAACCGTCACGCTGCTGCCGCTGATATATCCTGTGTTAAAAGTTATCTCCTCCATTTCGCCCGGATTTACCCGGATTCTCTTTTTAGAAGCAAGAACCTTATCACCGTCTCTGGCAATAATTTTGACATTTTGGTCCGGATGAAGGACTCTGAAGTAAAGGCTTACTTTTTCACTTTCAGGAGATACGCTGATTGACTGGGGACACAGATACCTGACATTTTCCCCGGCTATATTTTCCACTGCCTTTTCTTCCTTGGGCAGAGTATTCATCGCATACTGTGCTGCAAATTTACCAGCCTTTATACTTTCTGTACTAACGTTATCCACAAGATCATTAACATGAACCACATTACCGCAGGCGAATACATTTTCTGAAGAGGTCTGCATATATTGATTGACTTTCGGACCATTGGTTATAGATGAAATATCAATCAATGCTTTTCTCGTCAGCTCATTTTCCGGTATGAGTCCTACAGACAGAAGTATTGTATCACATTCTATGTACTGCTCTGTCTCCTGAATCGGTTTTTTATTCTCGTCAACTTTTGCAAAATAAACACCTTTTACTCTCTGATAGCCCTCAATTTTTGTAATCGTATGAGAAAGATACAACGGAATTTCAAAATCATCAAGACATTGTACTTTATTTCGGGTAAGACCTGCCAGATAATCCATCAATTCAATAACTGCCAGTACCTTCGCACCTTCCAGTGTCATTCTTCTGGCCATAATCATTCCAATATCACCAGAACCAAGAATCACAACTTTTTTCCCTACCATTTCGTTTTGCCTGTTGACAAGTCTCTGTGCGGAACCTGCTGTATAAACACCTGCCGGGCGTGAGCCTGGTATCATAATATTCGCTCTGGTCCTCTCCCTGCATCCCATGGCAAGAATAATACTTTTTGCGGTTATGGCAGTCATTCCATATTCCCGGTTTACACAGGTAACCGTACCTGATTTTTCATCCATTTCAAGCACCATAGAGTTTAATAAAAACTCTACTCCGAGCTCTTTTGCTTCATCTGCAAAACGTCCTGCATACTCAGGCCCAGTCAGCTCTTCTTTAAAATAAGTTAATCCAAACCCAGGGTGGATACACTGCTGTAAAATTCCTCCAATGCTCTCATCTCTTTCAATAACCAGAACCCTTCCGCCGCTTTCCTTTTTTGCAGCGACGGCGGCTGACAGACCTGCCGGTCCACCGCCGATGATTGCCACATCACATGTTAAGTTATACATATCTATTCTCCTTTTCGTCTTTCACGCTTACTTGTTTTTCCCGATTACCATGTAAGAACCTTCCAGATTCTTGGCTATCTGGTCCGTGCGTAGGTCTAATTCCCTTGCGAGAATCTCGATGACCTTCGGTCCGCAGAATCCACCCTGGCAGCGCCCCATTCCGGCTCTTACCCTTCTCTTGATGGCATCAACAGTTTTTGCGCCTATTGGACGATGTATTGCTTCTACAATCTCTCCTTCCGTTATGGTTTCACAACGGCAGATTACAGTTCCATACAAAGGATTTTCTTTGATGATTGACTCCTTCTCTTCCACTGACATTTCATGGAAGCAGGGAATGCCTTTCCTGGTTGCCTTAAAATCATCTTTCAATACCAGCTCACAGCCAATTTCTTTTAGCTTTTCAACTACATACTTTGCCATGGCAACACTTAACGTAATTCCAGTGGATCTGACACCAGATAAATTTACATAGCCCCTCACATCCTCATATATGTCAACATGAAGCCCCTCAGGGTTTCTGTTTGGGCGGAGCCCGCTGTATTGTGTAATCGTATCACAGATATTTACCCCTGGTATCATTTTCCGGACATCTGCATAAATACTGTCAAGCCCCTCTGTTGTCACAGAGACATCCTCTTTGTCCGGCAAGTCTTCCGCAGTCGGCCCCACAAGCATATTGCCATGTATTGTAGGTGTCATCAGCTTTCCTTTTGTTATTTTTGTAGGAATTGGGAGAACAATATTACGAACTTTGCAGCTTGTATTCTTATCCAGGATATAGAACTGTCCCCGTCTTGCCACTACTTTGTAGTCCGCTTTCCCAACCATAGCCGCAATATCATCACAGTGAAGAGCCGCTGCATTAATAATATAACTTGTTTCAATAATTCCGGCGGTAGTCACCACTTCTTTCACTGCACCTTTTTCCATTTTAATGTCAGTTACCTCTGTGTTCAGCATAAAATCCACGCCGTTTTCATTTGCATTTTCTGCCAGTGCCTGAACAAGAACAAATGGATCAATAATACTCTCTCTTGGGATAAACAGCCCGCCTTTTACTTCTGGATTCAATTCCGGTTCTTTTTCAAGTATTTCTTCTTTAGACAAATATTCCACATCATAAACATGATTTTTGAAGGCTTTTTCTTTAATAGCCGGCAGATTTTGAAACTGTTCGTCTGTAAATGCCGGAAGTATAGCTCCGATTTTTTCAAAGGGAATATCAAGGTCTTTAGTCAGCTGCTCATACATCGGGTTTGCTGCCACTACGAGCTGTGATTCCAATGTTCCCGGTGCTGCATCGTACCCTGTATGAATAATGGCGCTGTTGGATTTGGACGCGTCTCCCCCTACATCATCCCGTTTATCCACCACGATGACCTTTACCTTATATTTTGATAGTTCTCTTGCAATAGCACATCCTACGGCTCCGGCCCCGATTACCACTACATCTGTTTTCACCATGATTTCTTCCTCCGTCAATTAATCTTCTTCCCAGTCTTTCGCACGTTCTACAGCTTTGTGCCATTGTCTTAAAAGTTTTGTTCTGGTCTCTTCATCCATCTTTGGTTCGTATCTCTTTTTTAGCTTCCATTTTCCTTTGATGTCATCAAGACTTTTAAATTCTCCGATACCATATGCAGCCAGATAGGCGGCACCCAGTGCGGTTGTCTCAGTGATTACCGGAACGTCCACAGGGATTCCCAGAATATCAGCCTGGAACTGCATCAGAAAATCATTGACTGCCGCTCCGCCGTCTACTCTCATTACCTCAATAGGAATACCTGAGTCTCCTGTCATAACGTCCAGATTATCTTTTACCTGATATGCCATACTCTCCAGAGTCGCCCTGACAATCTGTTCTTTCGTTGTTCCGCCTGTAATTCCAACAATTGTTCCTCTTGCATACTGGTCCCAATGGGGAGCAGCCAGACCGGAAAAGGCCGGAACAAAGAATACACCTCCTGTATCAGGAACACTTTTTGCAATTTCTTCTGTTTCTCCTGCACTCTCAATGATTTTCAATTTATCCCTAAGCCACTGTACTGCTGCACCTGCAATATAGATTCCGCCATCCAGTGCAAATGTAGTCTGCCCTTTATCAATCCCCCAGCCCACGGTTGTCAAAAGGCCGTTTGGGGAATACACCGGTTTATCTCCTGTATTCATCAACATGAAACACCCTGTTCCATAGGTTGTTTTTACTGTTCCCGGCTCAAAACATGCCTGCCCGAACAGTGCCGCCTGCTGGTCTACGACTGACCCTGAAATAGGGGTTCTGGCCCCAAAGAAATCTAAGGGGTCTGTTGTCCCGTATACTTCAGAGCTGTCTTTTATCTGGGGCAGAATGGACCTTGGTATATCGAGGGCTTCTAAAATTTCGTCATCCCAGTCTCCTGTATGTATGTTAAACAACATAGTTCTGGATGCAGTTGACTGGTCTGTTACAAACACCCTGCCATGAGTCAGTTTCCAAATCATCCATGTATCAAGGGTTCCTGCATTGATTCTGTTTCTCTCAATCTTTTCTTTTACACCATCAACATTTTCGATAATCCATTTTATTTTTGTAGCACTGAAATAGGCATCTACAATAAGCCCTGTCTTTTCACGAATCATATCACCATGCTTTTTAGCTATGGCATCCGCGTTTCTTGCAGTTCTTCTGTCCTGCCAGACAATCGCATTATAAACCGGGATACCGGTAACATTATCCCATAAAACTACGGTCTCACCCTGATTGTCAAGTCCCATACAGGCAACATCATCCATGTTGATCTCTGTTTCTTTCACTGCCATATCTACCGCATCTAAAATTCTGTCCCATATTTCCAGGGGGTCATGCTCTACCCATCCCGGCTGTGGGTAATACTGTGTGTGCTCTTTGTATCCTCTTGAAAGACATTCCCACTCCTCATTAAGAATCAATACTGTTGTACCTGTCGTCCCCTGATCGATACCCATATAATATTTACTCATTTTGACCTTCCCTTTCTGATTTCAATTCTTGTAATCCTTGCTCTTCTTTCATTCCCTTTGTCATGAAATATCCCAATATGACAGCTGCTGCTCCTGCAATCAGTTTTCCGGTTACAACCGGTGTAATCATCGTCGGCTGAACTCCAGCCGTGAATCCCAGATGATCTCCCAGCGCTGCTGTTGCCGGAACAAGCCACGCTGTGTTAATAATGATTCCCCTTTTCTTCATATCTTTCATCATCGTATATACGGGAACGGAATTGGCCAGTGTGAATACAAGTCCTGCCGCACTTGTTGCATCCAGCCCCATTTTCCTTCCCACCATATTCAAGGGTTTATCCAGAACCTTTACAAGAATAGCAAGTACAGGAAATGTTCCAAGAAGCACAATGCCGATTCCTGCAATGGAATTCATACCCTCCATGATAGGCGCCATCCCTTTGATAATTACAACTCCTGTAATAAATTCAAATGCCGCGCAGGCCAGCCCCACATAGATAACTATCGTAATAAACTGTCCGAATATGGTACATCCTTTAATCATCTTTTCAGGGATTATTTTCAGTCCCAGTGCCAAAAGCAGGGAAATAATCAAAATCGGCAGTGTGTTTTTTATTATGAGGATAGCAGGAAAACCTGCAATCATGCCTCCAAACACGCATCCAATCGGAATCGTAATAAGCCCTATTAAAAGTCCCTTTGAAAAATAAGGTCTGTCCTTTTTTTCAATCAATCCAAGTCCTACCGGAATTGAAAATACAAGTGTACATCCAAGCATTGATGCTACGATATTTCCCGCAAATAAACCAGCCTGTTCATTTTGTGAAAGTTCCATCGCCAAAGAATATCCTCCCATATCATTAGCAAGAATAGAACCAAATAACGCCGGATCGGCTCCGATTGCCTCACAGGCCGGAATCAGCACCGGACCTAACAGGTTTGAAATTACAGGTGCAAGACAAACAATTCCTACCATCCCCAACGCCAGGGGACCCATAGCCTGGAAACCTTCATCAAACTTTTCTCCTAACCCCAAATGATTTCCAGTGATTTTGTCGCCTGCTCCAATTAAAAGACCTATAGCCATTACCCACAATATAACTTGATCAAATGTCATTGCTATACCTCACTCTTGTTCCTTATTTTTTTTGAATAGATGCATTGATACGGCCGATATCTCTTTCTATCAAGCAGACAATATCACAATATCTTTTTCTTTGCAAACGGCCAATTCTTCACTTTTTTGTGTATTTTCCATAAGATTCCCCATTAAAAAATGTGGGATAAGCTGCAATTCACAACTTTTCCCACATTTTTAGTAAAGACCTTGTTTTCACTTATTTTAGGCTAAAACTACTGTGACCCCCCGTTCCCGAAACTGTTTTAACATCTTTTTGTCCGCTCTTTCATCAGTAACCAGTATATCTACCTGCTCTGTAGAACAGACCTTATTCAATGCAGTGATGCCGAACTTGGTGTAGTCAGCCAGTGCAATCACCTGTTTTGTATGCTTTAAATAATGTCTTCGAAGATTCGTTTCTTCAATATGATAATCCATGATGCCTTTTTCCGGCTCCATACTTCCCACACCGAGAAATAGTTTCTCCACATGGAACTGGTCAACCACATCTTCCGCCCAGTATCCGGAGGTGGTTCCTTCCCCTCTTCTCACAACCCCGCCCAGAATAATAACAGTAATTCCAGGGTCATCCATAAGCTCTACCGCAATCTTTAGTGAATTTGTAAGCACTGTAACATTCTTTTTTCCTTTCAGGAACCGGGCAAACTCCAAAGTGGTGGTTCCTAAATCAATGATTATTGTGTCGCCTTCCTCCACAAAAGATACTGCCTTTTTCCCAATCAGAATCTTTTCCTCAAAATTCTTGATTTCCCGGTAAGAAAAATCCGGCTCCAGACTGTGGGACATATTCAGTACAGCTCCCCCGTGAACTCTGCGGATGATACCCTCTGCCTCCAGTTTAGTCAGGTCCCGTCTGACCGTCTCCATAGACACCTGAAAGTATTCCGCCAGTTCATGAGCTTTCATCATTCTGTTTTCTGATATTAACTTAATAATCTTATCTTTGCGCTGTATCTTCATACTCCTGACCGCCTTTCTTGTGCTCCACAGTCGTAGCCCACATTTTAACCACAAAGTATTTCAGCATTAGTAACAAAGTTTTGCATTATTATCACCTTTTTTTATATATCATATATAAAATATGGAGCGTTTCCAGTAAACTGTTGGAATAGCCCGGAGTAGGTATCCGCATAGATACTTCCTCTTGGCCAGATAAATGTAAAGTCATGATAAATCTGACAATTTTCCAGATTTATCAGCTTCAGCTCACCCTTTTCCAGTTCTTCCTTAACTGCAATTTCATACAGAAACGTAATACCGCAGCCAGCCTTTGCCAACTCCTTAATTGTATGCAGGCTGCCTATTTCTGCCGTTTTTTCAAAATCCTCCATGCCGTAATTCTGGGAATCCAGGAAGCGCTCAAGCACTTCACGGGTCCCGGACCCTGGCTCCCTCAGAAGCAGACGCTCACAAAATACATCCTCAAGCCGTACGGGTATTTTTTGAAACCGGTACGAAGGACTGCATACTGCCACATACTTCTCTGTAGAATAATGAAGAAAATCGTATTCTGTTTTTTTAAAGAACCCCTCTACTATGGCAAAATCTATCTTTCCATTATCAAGTCTATTTAAAAGTTCCTGCGTATTTGCCACTTCCATATGTAAATGTACTTCCGGGTCATTTTGCAGGCACTGTTCTAGTACCCCAGGCATCACCACTTCTCCGACTGTCATTGTAGCACCGAAACGGATATTCTGCCTGCCCTCAGATAAATGTTCTATCCGTCCCTTTAAAGATGATTCATCATGCATCATCGTAAGGGAAGCATTACGAAGCATCTCTCCCGCTTCTGTCAGCCTTAATTTCTTACCCTCATAGTGGAACAGCCTGGTATTATAATAATTTTCCAGATGCCGTACATGCTGGGATACCGCCGGCTGTGTAATATTCAGTTCTTCCGCTGCCCTTGTAAAATTCATACATTCACATACCATCAGGAATGTTTTCATTCGAAAATCCAGCATAATCCTCACTCACTAAAAATCAGGGCGAAGCCTTCTTCGCGCAAAAGCTCCGCCCATATATAAATAACTCCCAACCAAGTATAACATATTATTATCATAAAATAAATATATATAATTTTATTTTATGATTTTGATATGATATCATAATTCTCGGCGAAAGAATTTCCTTTTTATAGCCAGTTTGTATCCGTTCAGAACCCATGAACAGATACCCCGCAAGCCCATGAAAATCGCCTTTGGCGATGGGGCTTGCTATTGCATGTTCCATGTTTTCATACGGACTGTGCAATAAATGCACAGTCCTGCCCTGAACAGTTACGCCAGTTTTTCTTCGCTGCATCAACCTGAAATTAAAAAGGAATGGAGGATTCAAAATATGAACTTTCTCAAACAAAAAGGGCCGGGGATTTTATTTTGCTTTGTTATTGCATTTCCGTCATGGTTTCTTGGAAAAATTTTCCCCGTGGCAGGAGGCCCGGTGTTTGCTATATTATTAGGTATGATTTTGGCCCTTATCATTGGGCAGAAAGAGTACATACAGCCGGGCATTACTTACACCTCTAAAAAGATTTTACAGACAGCCGTTGTATTTTTAGGTTTTGGTATGAACCTGTCAGAAATTCTTGCAAAGGGGAAGCAGTCACTTCCTATTATCATTGTAACTATCAGTATTTCCCTGATAATTGCATTTATCCTGTATAAGGCACTAAAGCTTCATCCGAATAATGCCGTACTGGTGGGAGTCGGCTCTTCCATATGCGGTGGTTCTGCAATTGCCGCTGCAGCACCTGCCATCCAGGCAACAGATGAAGAGATTGCACAATCCATTTCCGTTATTTTCCTTTTCAACGTCATTGCTGCATTGATTTTTCCGGCACTGGGAGGGATGCTTCACTTGAGCAATGAAGGATTTGGATTATTTGCAGGAACCGCCATCAACGATACATCCTCCGTAACAGCAGCCGCAGCTGCATGGGATGGAATGCATTCCAGTAACACTCTGGAAGCGGCTGCTATTGTAAAAATGACGCGTACACTGGCAATCATCCCCATTACTCTGATACTGGCTGCTTATAGAAGCAGAAAAGAAAAAAAGACCGAAGGTTCTTCCTTCAGTCTCAAAAAAACATTTCCCTATTTTGTTTTGTTCTTCGTGCTGGCGTCTGTTGTCACCACAGTGTTCCACCTTCCCGCCGGCATCACCGCTCCTCTGAAAAATCTGAGTAAATTTCTGATTATGATGGCAATGGCGGCAGTAGGGCTTAATACTAATATCATAAAACTAGTAAAAACAGGTGCAAAACCCATATTTACAGGATTTTGCTGCTGGGCAGGAATAACCCTTGTCAGTCTGCTTATGCAGCATCTGATGGGAATTTGGTAAAATAGGGCGGGGCCGGTAAGCAAGTGCAAGTACTGCCTGCTTACTGTACAGTCGCAATATCAATCAAGGTCAGCTTTCTGATATCCGTATTCTCCAGACTGGTAATCAATGCTTTTGCAGTATCCATCGATGTCAGAACATTCACTCCTGTTTCAATTGCATTCCTTCTGATTATGAATCCATCTTTAGAATGGTCTGCTCCCTGGGCAGGAGTATCAATTACCAGGTCAATTTCATGTCCTAAAATCAAATCCAGCAGGTTTGGGGATTCCTGTTCTATTTTACGGACCGGGATTGCTTTTACTCCACCTTCCCTGAGGGCCTCGGCCGTACTCTTCGTAGCAAAAATGCGGTATCCGATTTTCTCAAATCTGCGTCCCACTTCTACGGCCTCTGGTTTGTCCTCATCACGGACCGTCATAATCATATTCTTATATTTCGGCAGATTAATTCCTGCTCCCAGAAATGCTTTATACAATGCCTCGTCAAATGTTTTTGCAATTCCCAGACACTCTCCTGTGGATTTCATTTCAGGTCCCAGACTAATGTCTGCGCCCCTGATTTTCTCAAAGGAAAATACGGGCATTTTGACTGCAATATAATCTGCTTCTTTCTGAAGCCCCGGAGTATAGCCCAATTCTCTAATTTTACTTCCAGTAATAACCTTCGTTGCCAGCGGTACAATCGGAATCCCTGTTACTTTGCTGATATACGGCACTGTACGGCTGGAACGGGGGTTCACTTCGATGACATAGACATCTTCCTCTCCGCATACGATGAACTGAATGTTAATCAGTCCAATAACATGGAGGGATTTAGCCAGTCTTTTTGTGTACTCCGCAATCTTATCCTTTGCTTTTTGTGTCAGGCTTTGAGCAGGATAAACAGAAATACTGTCACCGGAGTGGATTCCAGCACGCTCAATATGTTCCATGATTCCTGGTATCAGGATATCCTCACCATCACATACAGCATCCACTTCAATTTCTTTCCCCTGCAGATATTTATCTACCAAAATAGGATGATCCTGTGCTATCCGGTTGATGATACCAATAAATTCATCAATATCATAGTCATTAATTGCAATCTGCATCCCCTGGCCGCCCAATACATAGGAAGGCCTTACCAGTACCGGGTAACCCAAACGGTTTGCAACCTCCTTTGCCTCCTCAGCGGTAAATACAGTCCCTCCTGTGGGGCGCGGTATCTCACATTTCTCTAAGATTTCATCAAATAATTCCCGGTCTTCTGCTTTATCTACGTTTTCCGCAGAAGTCCCCAGTATGGGTACTCCCATCTTCATCAGACTTTCTGTCAGCTTAATAGCAGTCTGCCCTCCAAACTGCACTACAGCCCCATCTGGTTTCTCCAAATCTACAATGCTCTCCACATCTTCCGGAGTCAAAGGCTCAAAATAGAGTTTGTCAGCAATATCAAAGTCCGTACTTACAGTTTCCGGGTTATTATTTACAATAATTGTCTCATAGCCCTCTTTGGAAAATGCCCATGTACAGTGTACGGAACAAAAATCAAACTCGATACCCTGTCCGATTCGGATTGGCCCGGAGCCGAGCACCAGAACTTTCTTCCGGTCTTTTGTTTCTTCTACTTCATTCTCTCTTCCATATACAGAATAGTAATACGGTGTTGCTGCTGCAAATTCCGCCGCACAAGTATCTACCATCTTGTAAGCTGCCACAATTCCATTTTTATGACGCATATCATGGATTTCCCGCTCCGCCTTTCCGGTCAGAGCTGCAATTACGTTATCGGGAAATTCCATCTTTTTCGCTTCTTCTAATAATTCGGGAGTGAGCGGTTCTGTTTTCAGAGCTTGCTCCATCTCCACAATAATGGCAAACTTATCAATAAACCAGTTGTCTATTTTTGTAATATCGTGAATGATCTCATAGCTTATGCCCCTGCGGATTGCTTCTGCAATTCTCCAGATACGCATATCATCTACAATTGCCAGTTGTTCCGTCAGCTCATCCACGGAAAGGCCCGTGAAATTATAGGACATCAGGCTGTCCACATGCTGCTCCAATGAGCGGATTGCCTTCATCAGTGCCCCTTCGAAATTATCACAAATACTCATCACTTCTCCGGTAGCCTTCATCTGCGTAGTCAGGGTTCTCTTGGCACTGATAAACTTGTCAAAGGGAAGTCTGGGGATTTTTACCACACAATAATCCAGCATAGGCTCAAAACTTGCGTAAGTTTTCCCTGTGATGGCATTTTTAATTTCATCCAGAGTATATCCCAGCGCAATCTTTGCTGCCACCTTTGCAATGGGATAACCAGTAGCCTTGGACGCAAGTGCGGAAGAACGGCTCACCCGTGGGTTTACCTCAATTACACAGTACTCGAAACTCTCCGGATGAAGGGCATACTGCACATTACATCCACCGGTAATATTTAGTTCACTGATAATATTCAGTGCGGAAGTACGCAGCATCTGGTACTCCCTGTCTCCCAAAGTCTGTGACGGAGCAACAACAATGCTATCTCCTGTATGTACACCAACAGGGTCGATATTTTCCATATTACAAACGGTGATACAGTTTCCTATACTGTCACGCATCACTTCGTATTCAATTTCCTTCCAGCCCGCAATGCAGCGCTCCACTAAGACCTGCCCCACCCGGGAAAGCCTCAGACCATTTTCCAGTATTTCCATCAACTGCCTGGAATCTCTTGCAATACCGCCGCCGCTTCCTCCAAGAGTGTATGCAGGGCGAAGTACAACCGGATAGCCAATTTCATTAGCAAATGCAAGGCCATCCCCCACATTTTCCACAACCAGGGAAGGCGCTACAGGCTCATTGATTTTTTCCATAGTAGCCTTAAACTCCAGGCGATCCTCTGCTTTCTTAATTGTCTCAGATGTGGTTCCTATGAGCCGGACATCATTTTCTTTTAAAAAGCCATCCTCGTCCAGCTCCATTGCCAGATTCAGACCTGCCTGACCTCCGAGAGTGGGCAGCACACTGTCCGGCTTTTCCTCCTTTATCAACTGCTTTACAACCTCTAAAGTAAGGGGTTCAATATACACTTTGTCTGCAATATCTTTGTCTGTCATGATTGTGGCTGGATTGGAATTGAGCAGCACAACTTCAATCCCCTCTTCCTTCAGGGAGCGGCACGCCTGTGTCCCTGCATAATCAAACTCTGCTGCCTGTCCGATGACAATAGGACCAGAACCAATGACTAATACTTTTTTAATACTATTATCCTTAGGCATTATTTTACTCCTCCCATCATATCCATAAATCTTTCAAACAGGTAATCTGAATCCTTGGGGCCCGGGCACGCTTCCGGATGAAACTGTACAGTAAATATCTGTTTCCCCTTATATTCCAGACCTTCATTTGTTCCGTCATTTACATTCACAAATGCAGGAACTGCTGTGTTTGAATCCATACTCTTGTCATCCACCACATATCCATGATTCTGAGAAGATATATACACTCTTCCTGTCCTTAAATCTTTTACCGGATGATTGCCGCCCCGGTGTCCGTATTTAAGCTTATGGGTAGCAGCACCAGAAGCCAAAGCCATCAATTGATGTCCCAGACAAATAGCAAAAATAGGAATGTCCGTATGATATAATTTCTTGATTTCTTCGATAATAGAAATGCAGTCTGCAGGGTCACCAGGACCATTAGAAAGCATGATACCGTCAGGATTAGCTGAAATGATTTCTTCTGCAGTTGTATGAGCCGGGTAAACAGTTACCTCACAACCACAATTATTTAAAGAATTGGCAATATTATTTTTAGCACCTAAATCCAAAAGCGCAACTTTCTTTCCGTTTCCTTCCAGCACATATTTCTCGCTGCAAGTCACTTTAGAAACAACATCTCCTACTTTATAGGATTTCAACTTCGGAAGAATTTCTTCCATATTATAATTTTCATTGGTAGTAATCATTCCGTTCATAGTACCCTTTTCCCGTAAAATCTTGGTAAGAGCACGGGTATCCACATCGGCAATCCCAGGAACATCCTGCTCCTCAAGAAAATCCTGGATCGTTTTCTCACAACGGAAATTGCTGGGCATACGGGACAATTCCCTTACAATATAACCATCCGGCCACGCCTTCTTCGATTCCATATCCGGCGTAATCCCATAATTCCCAATCAGCGGATAGGTCATCACCACAGCCTGTCCCGCATAAGAAGGGTCAGTCAGTACCTCTAAATATCCTGTCATGGAGGTATTAAATACAATTTCACTTATCATCTCTTTTTTAGAACCAATACTTTTCCCCGTAAATACGGTTCCATCTTCCAGTATTAGAAACGCTTTCATATGTTCACCTATTCCCTTCCTCTACCTTATCGTGCAGTGCACATCCCTTGAGAATTGTTATGTAATGACATACTTTATTACAAAACAAAGAGTTTGCTTCACAAACCCTTGCGCCTGCGGCGGTCGCATGGCGACATCTACCTCTTACGCCGCAGTGCGTATCCCCCGGAGGGTTGTTATGTAATAGGAAACTATGTTTTCAATTACATAACAAAGGCACTCTTGGAGTCTTTCATTCCAGAGCGCCCTCGTTCTCAAATTGTAAAGATTATACTATATAGCCCTGACTTTTGCAACCTATTTTTTACTCGGTTTCCGAAGATTTTATGAAAGGATATAATACATATGTTACAGCCGCTCATCTTCCAATATCTTTAGTTTTCTTTTCAGCTCCTCAATTTCACTTTCGTTCTCCTGAGACTTTCTTTTCCACTCTTCCGTCTGCTCCCTTTGTTTCTCTAGTTGCTTTTGCTGTGTTTCTAGTTCTTTCTGCTTTTCCGCTATCTCTTTCTGCTTTTCCGCTACCTCTTTCTGCTTTTCTGCTACCTCTTTCTGCTTTTCTGCTACCTCTTTCTGCTTTTCCGCCAGCTTCTTTTCCTGCTCTTCAATCATGTACTGCACCGTATTCCGGTCCAGCTCCCGCAATTCCTTTGAGAACATACCCATCACCCTTTCCATGTTCAAACACATCTGATACATTTCCTCATACATTGTTTTGAATTCCGGATAACTTTCTATCAATTCTATTATCTTTTCCGGGTCATCAAAGCTAATAAACATGAGCCATGCATCCAGCTCATTTTTTATGCCTTTATTGTGCGTGTTTTCCCTAAAGATGTCAAGTGGGATGAGGATATACTCCTGCAAAGTATTTACCCCAAGGCCCGTATCAAACCTCTGTTTTCCTCTATGTATATACTGGTTCTTCACAGCATGAAATTCCTCTGTGCTTTTCTCAAACAGTACAATAGTATACACTGTTTTTATGTCCCTGTATGTAAACTTATCCTTTCTTCTCGCACGCACCCTTTTATACTGTCTCAGCAGTAAATCTGACGAGTAACACGCCATACGTTCACCAGGAAATGCATACCCGATTTTTTGGATTTCAATATTTCCCAGGCTTCCATCCTCCAGCTCCACCACAATATCAGTAACCAACAAAGTACACTCATCTGCTATTCTGACAGAATCATTCGGCAGTATCTGGGCAATCTTCACTTCTTTGTTCAATAAAAGGGAAAGAAATCTCTCAATACGCTCCGGGTGGTATTCCGGACTGAATAGTTCTTTGAAAAAGCTGTCATAAAGAACCTTCACGCCTCTTGCTCCTGTGCAGAAATTCAAAAATTCTTCCTGACGTTCCTCGCTCCACTCCTCAAATATAACCAGCAGTTCCCCGCGTTCTCCAATCTCATCCAGCACCTCCTTCCGAGTCCGAATCATTGGAAAATAATCTTACAGTCTTTTTGCCATAGGCATACTCCTTCCTTAAATCATAAAGTTTTTCATGTAGTAATAAAAATGTTCATTCACGGATAGTGCTCCGATATGGAAGCGCCGAAATGAGTTTTCACGGCTTGAATGTGGCATGAACGCCTGCCGATTGATATGAAATTATAATAACACAAATGATTTCCTCTTACAAATAAAAGATGAGTGAAATAACCACTCATAAATTGATATATCTCTTTAAAACTATGTAATTGGAAATTGTCTGCTACATCAAACTATCATAGTAGGATGATGTCTTCTAGCGGATAGAATACAGCGGCTTCGGGTACATAGAAACTTCCTATTCCAAAGCCGCCGATTATTAAATATTGTTCCTTTGAACACAACACATCGTCTTCCAAATGACAGCTTTTTATATGCCGTTAGTGTAATTTGCAAGTTTTAAGCTAACAAGCAGATTATACTTTACGAACAGGAACCCAAATTTCACTTTTGTAATCTGCTTTTGAGGTATCGGGACTTTCGTTCCAAAGTATTTCAGGCCCCTCAATAAGTTCATAGCCAGACGTTGGAAACCACTCCGCATAAATTTTCGACCATGTTTCTTGAAGTGCATTAGGGAAAACACCTACTGCGCTAAAAATAGCCCAAGTAGATGCTTCTACTTGCAGAATATCATAGTTATCCGGCACAGATTTTGTTGTTGCCACACCAATATACTGCTCTAACTCACTTCCTTCAACTGTACGCTCAGAGAAGTTCGCTGAAGCATTTATAATGCCCATTGGCTCAATATTACACAAGCTTTTTAGCTCTGAAATTACTTTGGGAGTGAGCTTTTGAATGAGTGTGTCCATTTGAGGATTAACCCCTTTGAATTGCAGGGTAATCCTCTTTTTGAAGCCAACAATCTGAAAAGACTCTTTTTCAACAATTCGATAATTCATTTCTATTCCTCCATTTATCGTTAATTGAAAGGTCATAGGTGGAAATGATTTAAGTTTGACGTTTGCTTTCTTTACTTGTGACGGATTCACTCCATGTATTGCCTGAAATGCTTTGCTGAATGCTTCGGGTGTTTCATATCCTAGAGATAGTGCAACATCTATAACCTTTTCTCCCTTTGATTGTAGAAGTGTTGCTGCCAACGACAATCTCCTGCGTCTGATGTATTCCCCTAATGGCATTCCTGCAAGGAATGAAAACGTTCTGCGAAAATGATACTCAGAACATCCTGCGATTCGAGCAATTTGATTTGTATCAATAACGTCCATCAAGTTTTTTTCTATATAAGCCATTGCGTCATTAAATTGCTTTAGCATATTCATTATACCTCCTCCTTTCGTAATAATAATACTAAAAATGTGTATCACATACCTAATAATCTTGGTGCAGATTTAGACAGATTTACATATTCCTATCTGTCAGCTATCAATCCCATAACTTTAGTATTTGGTATTTGCTTTCCTGTATATCCCACCCATTTATCCAGACTTTGAACCATATGCAGGTAATTCTCTTTCTGATTTGTAATATATACATTATTTTTCTTTACAAAGTCAACAAACCAATCCCCAGCCTCCTCGTCAACTTCCTTAATACATGCATATCCCACAATACACACTAATGAAGGAATATTCTCTTTACACAGTAATCTTGAATTATTATCCACATTCAACGTCCAGTCACTTAAAATGGATAAATATAATTCTGTATCTTCGATGGCATCTGCTGGGTTAAGGTTTACCTTAACCAATTCGACTGTTTCCATTGCTGCCTTATTCACATCATTCTTAGTTCTAACTTTAAATATAGAAACAATATCATATGCTGCAAACTCATCCACATACTTTTTCAGTTCATTAGTATCTGTAGTCGTATCATTATCCTCTGCTATTTTTTCCTTGTCAATGTTCAAATAGTCTCTCATAAGCTTTTCAAGTAATTCCAGTTTTCCAACAATCGTTTTCTTGTCTTTGTTGGATCTTTGATCCAAATCATCATATGTGGCCCCATTTACTTCCTTATTATGCAGTTCTGTTTTCAGAGCTTTCATGAAATCTGCAAATTTACAGCCACTCACCCCCAACGCTGAAAATTTGTCAAACAAGGCAAACCATATAAAGGAATCCTTTGCGGTAAACATATCCGCAATATCCTCATTAACCACTTTAGTTAATTTTTCAATCATATTGTAAAATTCTATAAAGTATGAATCGCAGGCATTTTCCGATAAATATTCACATACCTTTTCAATATTTTTATTCCAGTCTTCTAAAAAGTTAGTTATCATAACACTTTCAACTATCATTCTTTTCATATTACTTGACTTGAAATCAGATTGTTTGTAACTGCTTGTTGATTCATTATGGAAAAACGGCATTTTAATAATGCTATTGACGATTTCGCCCAGCCCTTCCTCCAAACTCAAGAATCCTAACTGTGATTTCGTCATAGGCCTGCAACGGTTGAATCTGGCAATATCATAAGCTATTTCTTTTTTTGTACAATCTAAATTGAGCATGACTGGTATCTGATATTCTAGAAATTTGTCTTTCAACTCTTCGGGAAGTTCCGAAAACTTCTTTTGCCGTATATCAAATGCTTTGTTTTCGTATATAGGATTATCGTTTTCATCTAACATAATCTTTCCACGTTCATCTTTTTTTATGGTCTGATAACAGATGTTATAAACTTTCACATTTTTGTAAATCAGAAAGCCGTCATTTTTAAAATCATCAATCGTACTGCATCTTTGCAATCCATCAATGAGCCAGTTATATAGCGCACCTTCTGCCTTTTCTTCTGAAACAATAATCGGAAGTAATGAACGGCCCTGTAAAATATCCGAAATTAATTCTCCTTTTGTTGCAGGATTCCACTGCCCGGACGAACGCTGAAGGATGTGATCATCACGTAATGAATAATTATGTAATTTTTTAATCAATGCTGCAAGAGCATAACTTGTATTCTTGGTTCGTTCTCCGATTTGCGTTGGCATTTCCATCAATGATATATCCTCCTCATTTTCCCTCTTTATTACTGTTGCTTTTCTAAACAGTACTTTTTTATTTTCATATGATTTAAGATTACTCATATGGGAATTGTACTGTTTCTGTGTAATCTCCAGGCTATCCCTTATTTCGAATGGTTCATATCCCTCCATCCGCATTTCAACTATATCTCTCTGTATCCTGGAAATACTATTAAGATATTCTTCCACTTTTTCATCATATGAAATACCGATCTCCTCGCTAATCTCGATATTAATATCAAAATCCGATGCCAGCATATCTCCTATCGTAGATGTTTCATCCTCTCCCACCGGTGTATCGATAGAAATTGTATTTATATCCGTCTTTCTCTTTATTCTATTTCTACGTGTAATTTCAGTTTTAACCTTTTTTAAAAGACAGGTATATAAGAATCCATCAAAGTCACGAATTCCATCATATCCGTTTAGGACTTCAACAAAGACTTCATTGGATAATGAATAAAAATCATCATAGTCTTTTAAATAAATACCACAAAATTTTCGTAAAATTTTATCTACCATGCTATGCAATTTTCTCCCATTATTCCTGTAATATTCTTCAAGTATTTGCTCATTTTCCATAGTAATATACCACCCCATTTATAAACCAGACGATTTCCTAACACCTTTGGTTCGTATGTATGTCCATCTGGCCCGGCTACATAATTGTGTATCTCTTCTATATAACTGTGACTTTTGAAAATTTTGCAGAAATGCTTGACTATACCAGAAATAATCTGTAGTATGAAGACGTATAGCTTTCTGCTGTACTACATAAATTTTTTGCCCATTTTGAGTGCAGATTTATGTTTATGTGTAAGAACTCTTCCCGATGGTACGCCAATACCGTTTGAGGGAAGAGTTTTTTTATATAAGTAGGAAGCCGTGCTTCCTACTTATATAAACCCTCCGGGGGATCACACTGCGGCGGTAAAGTAGGTGTTGCTATCGCAACCCGCCACAGGCGGAGAATCTTGCAAGCAAGATTCTTTCTTGTATAATAGGAAGCTGTACTTCCTGATTTATTACGAGTATATCATGAGCCTATATTTAAGTCAACGTAAATTTCGAACAAACGTTCTGTATTTATTTTGTATATTATTTCCAATTGACTTTGTTATTAAAGCATAAGCAAGGCAGGAAGCCATCAGAATTGGCTTCCTGCCTTTAAACTTTATCCCATGAAAAGTAAACATATCCGAAAAAAGAAACAGTGAATGGAGAATAGTTATATATACCCACTGATTTTATGGAAAGGAGAAATTTTACTAATTATGAGAGAAAGACAAAGGAACTACATAACACCAGGAAGTCATAACTTCCATATCCCTTCAATCTCAGAATTTCACACATATGCGTCTAATCTGCTTACAACAGCTGATTTTTGTACAGATTATTCATCCGGTTATGCAATTGATAAAGCAGCATCTGCAATCGGATGGACGTGCGCAAATGAAAAAAAGAGGGACTTTCACATTAAAAATAAACTTGATTAGAAGAACAGGAGGTCTTTAATTGTTAGATAAACAAATAAACATATATTCTATTGATACAGGTCACTTCTATAGTAATAAGGAAAAATATTTACATGATATGAACTATAAGTATCGCAGCGAAAGAATTTATTTAAATAATAAGATTGCTTTTTTGGATGATGTAATGAGCCTGTATGGGTATACAAAAAGTGACTTAACCTGTATAAGAAATGGTAGAATCGATAGATTAAACATTATTCCCGAAACCTCTGATTTGATTTATGAATACTTCTATTGGCATTCACTCATCCGGCACAAGAGGAAAAAGGCATATGAATCAAAAGATATATTACTAAAACTCTTCAAAAACAAAGTATATCAAAATGAGTTAACAAATGGGAAAGACCATATCAGGCACATTAGAGAAAATAGTTTAAATGATAACAATATAATATCTGTTTTTGATTCAGCATTAATCAGAACTATTGGGGCTGTGCAGGATGAACTTACAGATGCTCTTATGATTGTCCAGGTATATTACTTTGATGTATTTAAGGATATTTCTTTTCATGGATTTATACATAATGGTGAAAAATATAAGTATTTTACATCATCTGCCGGTCAGATCAGAAAAAAGAAAACAGTCTTTATTAAGGAATCTGTATGGGACAGGATTGAAAAAACTGTTATGTGCGGACTTACAGTAGATAAAATCAATTTAAAGGGCGGCAACAATGCAAATAAACATCTTGCCTATATGGCTCTTACCAACTCAGCCACCGATTTATGGGAAGAATTTGATATTGATAAATCTATTGTCATTGATGATTTTGAGACAAATGTATTTGGAACTTTTGATTTTATTGATGATTCGGATTATTCTATTTCCAGAAAGACGGATTATGTCCCAATTACCCATACCGACGGGGCCGGTATGATGCTGCCTTCGGTCAGTAAAAAGAATTTTATGTTCCGGGCTCCGTGGGTCAAAGGACTGCTTGGTGTTTTTGATTTCAGAAAATTTATTGAAGTAAACCATTGTTCTCCTATGATTGTTGATATCTACGGACAGGAACATAATGTGTTAAAAGAAGACATCCAGATAATCCTTACAAAAAGCCAGTTTAAGATGTACAAGTACTATGATTCGTGGGAGGAATATAAGTATTATTACAAATTGTACCAATGTACTGCCGGTATTTGTAATATGGAGGAGGATAGAATTAAAAACGCAAAGATAAACTATCAAATGCTCCAAACTCTTACCGATATTACTGACGAGGAGATAGATTTGTTAACTCATAAGTCTTCTGAAAGATTAAAAAACGTATGTCAATCCAAGGAAACTATGATGAATATATTAGGTATCACTCCATATAACACAAATATGACAGCCTTTCAGAAAGCTATTAAAATCTATCCGGCTCTCCTGTCAGATACATATGCAAAAGATGTAATCCGGGAAGTAAAAGATAGCCTTTTAAAAAAATATCGCAGTGGAAAACTTGAAATAACCGGGAAATATACCTTTTTACTCCCTGATTTCTACGCTGCCTGTGAATATTGGTTTGGACATATTGACCAGCCCAGAGGATTACTAGCCGACAGAGAAGTCTTTTGCTGGCTATTCAGACGATACAATAAATTAGATTGTCTTAGAAGTCCCCATCTTTACAAAGAACATGCAATAAGGCTTAATGCAGCGGGCAATGAATATGAAGAACGTGGGAGTCAGATTAGAGAATGGTTTACCACCGATGGGATTTACACAAGTATACACGATTTGATTAGTAAGATTCTCCAGTTTGATGTTGACGGTGACAAGTCCCTGGTAGTTGCCGCCCCAGATTTTGTTAGAATTGCAGAGCGCAATATGAATGATGTCGTACCTCTTTATTATAATATGAGGAAAGCAGACCCTGCACCTTTAAACAATAAGACTATTTATTCCGGCCTTAACGCTGCTTTTACACATGGAAATATCGGTATATATAGTAACGACATTTCCAAGATATGGAATGACACTGTCTTTGTAGATGGAAAGAAGGAAGAAAAACAAGAAGCCATTGATGTTATTAAATTACTTTGTATGGAGAATAACTTCTGCATTGATTCTGCTAAAACATTATATATGCCTGAGAGGCCCAAATGGTTTAAGCCAATTGTTTCAAAATATACAAAGTGTAAATTGCCGGCTTTCTTTGAATATGCAAAAGATAAAGAAAAGCCACAGGTGGAAAAACGTAATCAAAGTTTTGTAAATAAAATTTTTGACAGAATTCCCAACCAATCTATTAATACAAGAGATTTACAACTTGAGAAAATTGACT
This sequence comes from Faecalicatena contorta, assembly GCF_003149105.1. Classification (GTDB taxonomy): domain Bacteria; phylum Bacillota; class Clostridia; order Lachnospirales; family Lachnospiraceae; genus Muricomes; species Muricomes contortus_C. Next base: position 456,966 of record NZ_QGDS01000003.1, read on the forward strand.
ATCACTTATTAATGAATACCCCAAGTATCGTTTGCAGTAAGGAAGTTTCTTCCTTATATAACGAGTTAAATAAAAAATATCGTTATATGACAAATATGAAAGACGAATACATCGATAATTTGAGATATGTTGCTTGCCAAATCAGGGAACGGTTTCACGAAACAGGATACTCCGATGAAACGATTGCAGACATGTTAGTTGAATATCTATATGAACATAAGAAAAGGTATAAACAGTTATTGTGGTTCTGCTACGGACAATACGTTGTAAATAACTTAGAAAAAAACATTCAGATTAAAAAAACAAAATTTATCCAATGTATTGACTGTGGCGAATGGGTTGAGGTTGATATATTAAATACGAAAACCTGCAGATGTGAGGAATGCCAGAAAAAATATGTACGCAATTATGATAGAAGCCGGAAGAGTAAAGCTAAAGTTTCCGTTTAGCCTTTTCGTCCAGTACACATGGATTATTATTTTGTCCAATAAATCTAATAGCCCATTAGAAATGGGCGAAAAACTTTTAGCCTTTGTGCGTATATGGAAGAATAAACCAAAACATATTTCGTATGAAGTTTTCAGCTGCTTAAGGGGGAAGAAGGGAGGTCTATTGTTTTTTGATTATTACACAGGACGATATTATTAAAACCATTTCAGAAAAGGAAGATATAAAAATAGCAACAGTCCGAAAAGTATTTAAGTCCGCAGAAAAACTTATTTTCAACTACTTATCTTCCACTACTCCCACTGATGATATATCAATAAAAATATTAGATGGGTTAAGCCTGGAATGTAATTACATCCCAGAAAAAGAGATTCATACATATGATGTTATTAAATGTGATGCCAGAATTTGGACAAAACCAAAAATCACAAGATATTATAATAGAAAATTAAACGGATATTTTGCCAGCAAGAAAAATGTGTAAATATCCATATTACCAATATTTTAGGAGGTCTATAAAGATGCTAAAAGATATCGGCGTTTACAAAAACCGGTTATTGTCGTTACTTCTGGATTCTAACGACATTGCTAAATTGTTCCTTGGAAAGGAATACAATAAGGAAACTGCAGATGAGGAATTAATGTACAACTATGTATTTCCTTATTTACATGCAGATGAAACACAGACAGAAGTAAAATCTTATATTTGTATGGAAGTAGATGTTCCCAAAACTTTAAATGCTTCCTATAAAGATATGCAGATTATTATATGGTGTTATTCACACAAAGACGACATGAAATGCTCTACAGAAAACTGTGTGGGAACAAAGCCGGATATTCTTACGGATATAATTGATAAATTGTTAAGCGGTTCCAGGGACTTTGGGATGGGGCGTTTAATGTTAGAATCTGCTGCACACATTGCGCCAGCGAAGGAACACTACGGCCGGCAGTTAATTTATACCTGTCCTGAATTCAGATAGTAATGCAGGAGGTAATAATTTGAATAAAATTGACTTAGAACACAGGCTGCAAAAAGGAAGTATCTTATATATTGGGAATATTCCGGTCTATAAGATATCTATCGGAGAAATGGTGGACTTTCCATATGGATATTCCATGTGTAATTACCTCATAAATTTATTATGTATGGATGATGAAAAATCTTGTGAGTTATCCAATAATAACTCCATTACATCAACCTTTGAATTCATTATGGTACAACTTTATTCAGAGTTGATTGCATTAGAAAAGGGGCAGGTTCCTGAAAATACAATGAATAGTTTGCTGACTACAACTATGATTCCTTTATTAGAAATGATATTCAGGGACGATGTTCACTGCAATTTCCAAAATATGTGTCTTTCTATTGGCAGAGATAATAATAAACTGTTAAATATTGAGAACTACAATGAATTTAGAGCTATATTAAAAGAACGCAATTGCTTAATGGACATTGACGGATTTGAAAATGCAGAGAATCCTGATAATGAGATGGTTCAAAAATTGCTGGAAAAACGTAGAATACTGCGTGAGAAACTAAAAAATGCTAAAAAAAATGAAAATGATGAAAATGGGGTTACCATAGCGGATTTAATTAGTATTTTTGCCGAAGCAGAAAAAATGCCATTGCAGGATGTATACGACAACTATGATATCTATCAGTTTAACAATCAGTTCAACCGTTTAAAAATAATGGAGGACTATCAGGTAAATATAAAAGCTTTACTGGCCGGTGCTAAAAAGGAAGAAATTAAGCTTCAGCATTGGCTGTCAAAAATCAAGTCAGAGAACCCGTAGCAAGCTACTGGGCATAAAATGATAATGAAGGCTGGCCGCAAAACTTGCGGCTGGCTTTTTTTATAATAAAAAACCAATAACAAATAAGGAGGAACAACTAATGGGATCAAACACAAAATTCGGTGCAAAAGAGGTAATGGACGTTATCTTATATGATATGTCCACAAACAAACCAGTTATCTTTTTTGATACTCTGAAAACTTCTAACATCGAGGTAACCTCAGAGAAGGTTTACGCGCGAGGTGGAAAAGGTAATTCAAAATTAATTACATGGGAGTTAAACAAGGAAGGGAAACTTACAATCGAGGATGCTCTTCTGTCCCCAAAATCTCTGGAGCTTATTTCAGGCGTTGCAACTGTAACAGGTGCACAGACCGTATACATGAGACAGACTACAGAGTATGATACGACGGGCGAAAAACCTGTGGATAAGGGGGAAATGTATCCCCTTACAGCTTCTGCTTCGGGAGTAATTGAATTGGCATATGCTCCAAAAGAAAATGCTGCTTCTATTCTTGTATACGAGGCAGATGATGACTGTGGTACCCCGCTGTCCATGACAAGTGCAACGTTAAGCGGAAAGACATTAACAATTGATGATGCTGCAAACAAAAAAGTAATTGTATACTATACATTTGCAAGCGGAAGCACTACAGAAACCTACGTAATTGATGCTTCTCACTTCAGCGGTACTTATAAGCTTGTAGGTAATACAGTAATCCGTAACAGAGAAACAAGTAAAGACGAAGCATTCCAGGTAGTAATTCCTAACTTGAAATGGTCAAGTAATCTTAGCCTTGGCTTTAGTGCAGAAGGCGATCCGCAGCCAACTTCTTTTGAATGTGAAATCCTGAAAGCTGCAAACAGTTCAACAATGATCCAGATGACAAGATGGGCATAATGCTTATTAAGGCTTCTCGGAATTAGCCTTTGAAGAGAGTGGTATTGTACTACTCTCTTCATTATATTGAATATTGGTTTGTAATTTAACCGAATCAAGGAAGTTCCCCGCTCCAAATGCAGTAAGCATTAAATAGCGGGTGGGGGGCTTGCTTGTGTCAGGTAGAGTTTAAGCTCCATCTGACAATCTGCGACAGCAGCTATTCGGTTATGAGCAAGTAGCGAAGCGGATTGCGAATATCCACTTTGACTGGTCTTATACCTATATTCAATTTATTTTGAGTATTTGTATAAGACCTTTTTTTTACGTAACTAAATTATTGAAGGGATTGATTATTTGAAAGTAAAAGATTATGGAATTCCTGTCTGCCGGATTCTAAATATATGGCAGATTATTTTATATAAAACAAACGGATTAAATGAGATTGAAACCTATGTTTCCAAAAATGGCACCGTAGAATATAAAATTGTGTATGTATTTGACAGAGAAAAGTCCCAGGGACTCTTTAATAAATTTCGTGACCATAGATTAGAAGTCGGTGACAATCTTTTAGAATTAGAAAATTTATAATACGAAAAAGAAGGCGTTTTATGGAATTTTTGAATGAATATGTGCTGCCAATTGTACTCGGTATTTGTCTTTGTATTGGCTATATAATCAAACAGTGGGTAAACGATGTAGACAATAAATATATTCCTACAATTTGTGCTATTTTAGGAATCGCCGTTTCCGCCTGGATCAGTGGATGGAATCTTACTCCCCAGGTTGTGTTGGGTGGTTTAATTTCTGGCCTGGCATCCACTGGTATGCATCAGTTATTCAAACAGTATTTAGAAAAAAAGCATGATAATACCGGCACGAAGGTATAGAAAGGTTAGGTAGCATATGAATGGAATCTATAAAAGAATTATTTGAACTTGATATTATATCGATAATAATTGGCATTTTTATAATCTTATCCTCCATTATCTCTATGGTAACTATAGTCAGTAAATTTTTAGAATACATAGGGAAACCTTTGAAATGGATTCAAGATAAAAACAAGGACCACCAGCTGCTGATTACGACCGCCACTGCATTGGCTGAACTTCAAGATAAACAAAAAGAAGATGTTATGAACTCTATCAAGCATGATGAAGCAATACGCGAAGATTTGGAAAGCGTAATTAAACTACTGGAGGAAAATGTCAAAAGGGATAACCGCAGAACGGTTGCCACCTTGCGTTCTACTTTATACAGGTTACATTCTGACTTCATGTCTCAAGGGTGTATAACAAGAGAAGGATTAAAAACATTTACAGAATGCGGCACTGTATACGAAGAAGCTGGAGGCGATGACATTTATCATCACAAACTTCGTCCGGAAATATTAAATCTTCCCATTCAGGAAGAATACATAAATGAAAGGTGATTTTATATGATAAAAAACGATGTAAAAATCAAAAAAGAATTATCTCTTAGTGATAAAATCAGTGCAATTGAATACATATCCAGCTCCTACTTCACCGAAGATGAAAACGGTAAAATACAGTATACGCCTTACTATGCAGGGATTGCCCAAGTAAATGCTATCATGAAATATTTTACAGATGGGGTAGAGTTTGAGGACTCTGAAGATATCTACGAAATGGTCATAAATGATGACAGTTTAAGAACATTTGTTGATTCATTCTTTGTTTCCGGGCAGAATACTGCTGCTCCTTCTAACGGTCAAGAAATTTTGTACGAAGTAATGAGCACTGTTGCTGATATTGTGGAGTATAAAAAGAAGGAAAATCTGGCAAAACTTCAGTCTGAAAATAGTAATATTCTGGCTTACAAACAACTCAAGTTAATGGAAAAGGAAGAGGAAAAACTTCAATTGGAAATGGATACAACTAAAAAGCTTGATGAATGGCTGAATGTCCAAAAAGAACTTAACTCCGTTATTACGCCGGAAATGCAGCAGTGTTTTATGGAAAACTTTGATGTAAATGATATTATGGACACTGTGATAAATAAATATGGGGAAAGTGAAATACAGAAGAAAAATGAAGAACTAATTGAGGCAAACAGAAAAATCCGGGAGCAGGATAATAAAATTATAGAATTACAAACTGCCTTTGCCCGAAAGGAGCAAAAGGAGGATGCAGACTGAATGAACGGACAGAACATGTCCTAAAAGTCCACCATCTAATATAACAATCTAATCCTTAGAAACTTACGTACTTTTCTTAAATAATCACCCTTCATACTTGTACTTTTATATGATAAAATTCTTAGTATAACAGGCCCGTTATTTCACAAATTACAAAAGAAAAGGTATAAAATTATGTATAATACTTTACAAGAACTCCGATGGGAGCGAAACTGGTCACAAGTGCAGCTTGCCAGGAAATCCGGCGTAAAGCAACAGACGATTTGTGCTATAGAAAATAAGCGGACAGCGAATCCCAAGATAAGAACCGTTCTTAGCATATCAAATGCGTTGGGAGTACCGGTAGAAGAAGTTTTCACATTATACGAGTAAAAAGGAGAATTTTATGAACACAAAAGCAGTATGGAGAATGGTGGTTTTAGATATATCAGGTTTGTATACCAAGATATATGATGAAATTTATGTAGATAGTAATCAAAAACTGAATATGCTGTTTCAATTATACGAAGACAAATCTACATATAAATGTATTTTATTAAATTAATAGTTTTGGTATTTAAGAGTCATCTGTTTGCAGGACGCTTTATGCCCCACTCCTTTCTTGGAGTGTTCTATTTCATGCCATAATGGTATGTCTATCTTATTTTCAATTAAATCTAACCTTCATTTCTAGAAAGGAGTATCGTATGAGTGATTCTATTGCACATATACGTGCAGATATAGACTTGAGCAAAGCCAAAAAGGAACTGAGCTCGTTTTTAAATAAAAAATATAAAATTGATGTTCAATTCGATACAAAAGAATTAGAACATCTACAGAAGCAGCTGGATGGGGCCTTCAAGGCCCCAGTAATCAAGCCAATATTTGATACCAGTGAAATTAACACAGGAGAAATTTCGGAGCTTTCAGAAGCATTTGATGGAGTTGCCGTCAGTGCTAAAAATGCCGGAGATGAGACCCAGAAACTTTTATCCTATGTGTCCGAGATAGGGCAAACCGTACAAAGAGAAATATCATCCGCTGAAGCATCTTTAAATGCCCTGTCGTCGCGGATGGGTAATATGAAACTTTCTCAATCAATAAGTTTTGAGGCGAAAGGGGATTTATCGAATGTTGAGGCGGCATTACGTGGAATTGATGCACAATTAAAAAGTAGTCAGGATAGCTTTGGGGCTTTTTATAGTATACTAGATACTACAGCACAGCGCTGGAATAATTTCAATACCCAAACGCAACAGCATAGAAATAGTGAAGAATTTAAAAATCAACCACAAGAATTTACTATGCCAATAATAGATTCCGGTCCTCTGAAAGATGCCAATAATGCCGGAACTAGATTGTTAGACACCTTTGGAAAAATCATAGATACTGGTAGTGGCATTGCAACAATAATACCTTATATAACTGACAAAACACTTCCCAAGAGCCTAGATTGGGGAAAATCCTCCCACAAGCTTAATTTACCTTTAAGTGAGTCTATTATTATGGAGAAGGTTGCATAATGGCGCAATCAACAACATAGTGAGAATGGGGTTCTATAAACAAAAAACAGAGGAATAATTCGTCGAAACTACTATTCTACTACATCTCTACTGTAGTAGTGAATCGGATGAAAAAAAGCATTGCTGAAATGTAATGTTCCGTAGCAACGCACGAGCCAACTCAACTACGTATAAGTCATATAGGATACGCTAGTAACAGCTACGTTAAATCGTGGCGGCGAGGGAACTATATAAAATGTTGAGAAGTGTAGAGAGAGCACCCTTCCTCCAGAGCATTTAAAAGCCTTATTTTAAATGCTCTGAATGCATGTTCCACGGTAAATAAAAATGGTGGTAATCCACCCGGATTCGCTATCCGCAATTTTCGGCAGTTCCTATACTGTGCGCTAATAGGAAAAAGAAGCAGACTTCGAGAATGGAATGTAATAATTTAAATTATGTGCGGAATCAAAACACAAATGTTCGGGTTAAAGATTTATGTTCACTCTGACTACCACTCATACCCACACCTTGAGCATCTGAATGGCTTTAAACCATCCACTTGTAAACTTCCTTTGATACGCACCTTCTGTCTTTGAATGTTAGTAGATTCACATCTGGGGCAGTGAGGAATATTGTTGATTGCTTTCTGCAATAAATATTCCTTATTTTTATCAATGACTTTCGTACATTGCCCCGGTGCCTTCGTTTTCCATGTCTCTAATTTCTCATCTCGTTTTTTTAGTGACAGGTTGCGAATTTCATCGACTACCTCTTTTGCTTCATGAATGCTGCAATGGGTTTTATCAACAACAAATTCTACGGCTTTATTTATCTGTCCCTTTATCACGAAGCTATGAATATCTTTAGAGTTAACACTTTTGCCATGAATCGGAATATCAAATGACTCCATAATATATTTCCTCCTGGGATAAAATTAATAATCGAAACATTTAATTTTATTTTATCACAACGTCGCTTAAAACAATAGGAAAAATATTATCTGTTGAAAATATTGATTTTAGTAACTTAGATAGAGTTTCTACACTCTTTGAAAAACTGGATGAAAATACTGCAAAAAATGTCTTAAACATGGGTAAATGGGACGATATTACTAAAAAAACTCTCGTAAATAACACAGCGTCTCTGGCTGGTGTTGCAGACGATATGTTAGATATAGCCGGTGGTGCTACCACCGCCACAGCCTCCACCGGCGCCCTCAGCACCACCCTTTCCGGCATCCAAGGCTCCATCGGTGCCTTCCTCACAAATCCCGTCACCCTGACCGTAGCCGGAGTCGCCGCCGGACTCACCGCTATAACCGCCGCCTACACTTACTTCGCAACCTCCTACACAAGGGCACAAAATAGCTTTGCCGAAAAATCCGCAGCCTTCCAAACCACCAAATCCGAGGCGGACGCCTTAAGCTCCTCCCTTGAAACGGTAAAGACAAGGATGGAAGCACTTTCAGCATTAGAAAACGCCGGCACCATCACCCTTGTAGAACAAAATGAACTCAACGCCCTAAGACAGTCAAGCGCTGAATTAGAACGACAGCTTACCATCAAACAAAACCTGATGGAGGTCCAGGGAAATTCCCAGGCCGCAGCCGCCCGGGTGGCATCCAGAGAAGAACTCTCCTCCACAGAACTCATCTCCGACGCAACCGGTATGTCCACAGGATTCGTAGGCTTCCAGCAGGTACTTAGTAAGATAACGGGAATCACTTCTCCCTATTCCGGTTTTGAAACATTTGCAAAGGAAAATGACACCTCCCCGGCAGGAATGCTGAAAAACCAAATGGAGGCCGCCGACAAATACAAAGGCAAGCTGGACTCCCTCTATGACCAGCGAAATGCTGCCAATTCTCCCAAGGAGCTCGACTCAGTTCAGAAAGATATCGAAAAAACAGAAGAGGCCTACGCCTCCGCAACCCAATCGATTGAGCAATATTCCCAGCAAATCCAGGGCTGGGTAGACGCCTCCTATGATGCCGACGGAAAAGTCCTCCCCGAATCTGCAGCACAGGTTCAGAAGTGGAAGGGCCTTCTCACAGAAGTCCAGAACATGGGGAAGACAAAAAACCAAAAATCAGAAAACAGCCTGAACAACTTCTTCGACGGCTCCCCCGGAAAAAACCTCATCAAAGAAGAGCTCTTAGCTGCCGCTCAGGCAGGAGGAGATCTGGAAAAAGTCCTCTCCGGCCTGGGACTCTCCCTCTCCGACCTGGGAAAAGGCGTCACAGGGGAGAGCCTCACCAACTACTTCCAAAACCTGGCAAGAGAGGCAAAAGAAGCCGAGGAAGCCTCAAACGGGGTGGATGGAAGCTTCGAAGGAGTACAGGCCGCACAAGCCTCCCAAAATCAGGGCTATGAGTGGGATGCCATGTCCCAGAATTTAAAAAGGGGGCAGGAACTGTATGAAAGCGGAGCCATTGGAACCGATGACTTCCAAACCATGGCTCAATGGATGGCCCCCGGCAAAATCGACACCGAAGGGTTCAAATCTCCCGCGGAAGCATATAAGAAAGCATGGGAAGACACCTATAACACCGTCAGCGGTTGGTTCAATGCAGAAAACCCGGTGGGAAGCATGTGGAACTTTGCCGAAGATTTATCCGCCAAAAACAGCGACATGTTCCAGGTCCTCAACAAAGAAACCAATGAAATCATTCCAAACTTCAAAACTACAGCCGAAGCCGCAGACGCCCTGGAGGTAAGCGTAGGGGCCGTGGAGTCCATTCTCGGAAAGATGCAGGAATACGGCTATGAATTTGAAGGAGTCCTGTTCAGCGGCGAAGCTCTTGACGAATACAAGCAGTCTCTGGAGGGAATCCGGGAGCTTGCGGGCGGTATGGAGGAGGGCGACCGGAAAGAAAAACTCTTAGGCTCCTTAAGCCTCTGGGATGAGAACTACGAAAAGTACCAGGAGGATCTGTCCCTCCTCACCGAAGATCAGGTGGTGCAAATCAAGTTCGAGTATGAACTGGCAGAAATCGAACAAAACATCGAGTACCTCCGGGAAAAAGCAAGCTTAACCCAATCCCCGGAAGACTGGGCGGAACTCACCCTGGCACAAAGGGATTACCGGGAAACACGGGAAGAACAAATCGGTTACAACGAAGACTCCGACGCCGGCTATGGACAGTCCTACGATGCCCTGGCTGAAATACAGGATGAGCTAAGAGACGCTCCCGAAAACGAAATCCCCGTTCTGGAAGACCAGATTACCGCCATCTACGACCTCCAAACTGCCTTTTTGGATCTCAGGGCAGCCGGTGAGGATATGGATTGGAACACCTTTCTAAATTCCGAGGAGGCACAAGGCACTTTTGACAGTATCATAGAAGCCACCGGTATAACAAGAGAGCAGCTTGCAGAGATTCTGGGCACAGAAATCCCCCTACCCATCTGTGCTGACACGGAAGAGGCCATGACACAAATTGATACTATTGAACAAATGGAAATGGCCGGTAAAATCGTTCAGCTTGTAGGTCAGGACGATGCCACCCCAATTATGGCACTTTGGAATACCTTACAGGCAGATCCTAAGTTTGCAGCTCTTTCTGCCAATGACCAGGCTACATATCTTGTCGCCTATTGGAATTCTCTTACCCCGGAGCAAAAACAGGCTGTCATTACAGCAACAGACAATGCCACCCCATTACTGACCGATATGGATGGAAAAATAAATACCCTGAATCTAAACCCAACGGCTAAAATTACTGCAACCGATACAGCTAGTTCTACAGTCTCTTTTGTATCCCAAAGCCTGGCTGGTTTAAATGGGAGATCCGCACATACTTATATCTATACACACCAAATAAATACGGGCTTCCCCAAGCTCTTAGGTACCGCCCATAAGGATGGAAGTTCCGGCAATTTCTCTTCATTTCAAATGCCATCTAACCGCGCCCTTGCAATGGGAACCTTACAAGACAATAGTTGGCTAAAACCAAAATGGAAGACAAAGCAAGATGAAGTCGCATTGACAGGCGAGGTCGGTCAGGAGTTGGTAGTTCATGGAAACCGCTGGTGGACTGTTGGTGACCAAGGGGCCGAGTTCTCTCCTATTCCCCAAGGCTCTGTTGTATTTAATGCACGCCAGACACGAGATTTGTTGAACAAAGGATTTACAAATAGCCGCGGCACTGCACATCTATCAGGTACTGCATACGCCAGCGGTTCAACAGATCAGGCGGCCAAAGATGCCCTGAAAGAACTATCTAATTATTTTAACTGGATTACCATCAACATGGACCGACTTTCGCGACAGTCAAAATTAGCCTCAAATGCTATAGAAACTGCCGTTGGACTATCAGAAAAACAGACCGCTACATCAGAAGCCATCAGTAAAGTCCGTGAAGAACGAAATGCCGCTACTCAAGGTTCAAAAAAATATCTCGAACATGCAGAGTGGTATGCAAGAGAATCTGGATTATCCGCAGATTTACAGAAAAAAGTTCAAAATGGTACTATTGATATCAGCAAGTATGATGAGGATACCCAAGCCAAGATAAAAGAGTACCAGCAATATTATGAGAAATACCTTGATATGCTTGATAAGGCCACCGATCTTGAAAAGAAAGAAAGCGACCTTGTAGAAAAAAGATTAAAAAATATCGAAAGCTTTTACAAACTCGTAACAAAGGTTTCAGAATCTGTTCAGGACATGAACGATGCCAAACTGAAATACGAAGCAGCAAAAGGCTATTCTGCGGTATCTGATCAGGTCAAGGCAGTGTATCAGTCTTCTTTAAAAGAGTCTCAAAATACTTATAACAGCCTTTCCAAGCAATTAGTTGATTATCAGACAGAGTTTGATACTCTTGTAAAGAATGGTTCTATCACAAAAGGGTCAGACCAGTGGTATGAAGGACTTGCAAAAATCAATGGTTTTCAAGAGGACATCTATAAAGCTGGTGTTACTATCGTTGAATATGAAGATAAAATCAGGGGAATAGAATATACCAAGCTTGAAAACCTGATTAGTGGCTTTGAACGTGCCGTAAAGAGCTTAGACGGAAGAATGTCCTTAAAGAAAGCACGAGATGAGAAAATATCAGAATCTGATTATCAGACAAATATAAATCTTAACAACTCCACAATACGCGAAAACATGAAGCTCCGTGACAAGAAGTTAAAGGAACAGAGTTTATATGATGTAAATTCCAAGGAATATCAAGACTTGACGAAGGATATAAGCAGCTTAGATAAAGAAACCTACAATTTACTCGTAGACAATGAAAAGCTGAAAGACAGTATTTTTGAACTGCGCTTTGCCCCTCTGGATGAGGGAATTGAAAAATATCAAGATTTACGCAGTGAGCTTAGAAACTTCCAGGAACTTTTAAACAAGGACGCCTTCTTCGACAAAAACGGAGCCATCACGGAAACAGGTCTTGCCAACCTTGCATTGCTACAACAACAGCTGGCAACCACCAAGAAAGAAATTGCTGACTACAGAACTGGCCTAGATAAATTGTCAGAGTCATATAAAAATGGTGTCATATCTGAGAAAGAATATAATGAAAAGTCTCAAGAATACCGGGAAGGTATACAGGACGCTGCTGGTGATGTAGTAGATTATCAGGAAAAACTTACTGACTTGTATATGACTCAAATGAAAGCTGAAGTTGACGCCTTGCAGGAAGTGATTGACAAGCGCAAGGACGCTTTAGATGCAAAAGCTGATTACTATGACTATGACAAGAAGCTGAAATCCCAAACCAAGGACGTCAATGTATTAAAAGCCCAGATTGCTGCCATGGAAGGTGTCAATGATGCGGCTACACAGGCAAAAGTAAAACAGCTTAGACAGCAGCTTGCAGATGCTGAAGATAAGTTAGGTGAAACAAAGCGGGATCATGCGATTGATATGCAGAAAGAGGGCTATAATGGACTTTCTAATGATATGGAAAAGATGCTGGATGATACAGAATATGAAATTATTCATAATTCCGAAAAGCAACAATCCGTAATCGAAAGTATGTTGAGTAACGTTGTTAATATGTATGAGTCTGCATATGGGAAAATCAACTCCATCATTGCAAACACCGGATGGGTGGGAAGTACAGACTTCAACACAACTCAATCTCAGCTCAGTACCCAAACAGGGGCAGCTAACCAGACTACAAGTGCAGCTCAAAGTCAATCCTCTACAAAAGCATCTTCCACTGCCACTTCTACAAAGACAAGCTCTATTAACAATGATGATGCTTCCCATAAAAACACAGAAGCAGAGCTTGCTAAGCCCGAGAATACAACAAACAGGCTTGTTGCAGAAGTTACATTATCCACCACTTCTGTTACGTTGGAAGAAGGGCAAACCACAACGGTATCTGCTCAGTCCATCAGACCCACGGATGCAAAGAATAAAAACCTTTCCTGGACATCTAATAATTCACAGATTGCCACTGTATCTAACGGTACGATTAGAGCGCTAAAGCCAGGTAGTTGTCAGATTATTGCTTCAACAAAGGATGGCAGTAAAATTAATGCTTCGGTTAATGTAACAGTAACTAAAAAACCAGATCCTCCAAAACCCCAACCAAAACCAGCAGCTCCCAAAAGCGGTGGAGACGGAGTGCCGAATATAGGAGATGCCGTAACCTTTGCCAACGGGATTTATTACCTGGATTCATATGGTACTGCTCCTTCTGGCAATCAAATGATGGGGCAGACTGTATATATTACGTACATGAATCCGGGGGCACCAAAACCAATTCACATCAGTAGAACTAAAACACCTGGTGAACGTGATCTGGGCTGGTTAAGTTTAAGTCAGCTTAAAGGTTATAAGTCAGGCTCTAAGAATATTGATACAGAACAGCTTGCATGGACACAAGAGGACGGCAGAGAACTCATCATGAGAAAATCTGATGGTGCTATGCTCACAAAACTATCTCCTGGAGATGCCGTTGCCCCCAATCATTTGACAGAAAACCTGTTTAAATGGGGAGAAGTCAATCCAAAGACTTTCTTTGCAAATACAATTGATACTGCTGCTAATGTTCCGGTAATAGGTACAGGACAAAATGTAACCATTGAACAACATTACGACAGTCTGATTCACGTTGAAGGAAATGTTGACCAGGATGTACTGGCAGATTTAAAGGCCTACGAAAAAGACTTCCTTGATAAAAGTTACAAATACACAACAAATATGATTGCGAAGGATTGCCAAAAAGTTGGAATACGACGCAAATAAATTATATAGTGCCATGCTCCGGTGTGGCACTATTTTTGTTACAGTTCAGCCATATAACTTTTCAGCGGCATATGGCTGAACTGTAACCTATTTTAATGGAAAGAGGTGAAAAGATATGTTTAAGCAATTTGAAGACTTTACATTTTCCGGTAAGAAATTCTCAGACCTGTCCTGCGAATATATACCTGCAAATTTTAATAATGAAATGGATATTTCTCTGGCTCTGGAAAGGAATATGAATTCTGGCGAAACAAACAAGTACCGCACAGAAGCAAATTATTTTGGGGATACATGGTCTGACACATTGACACTTGAGCTGCATATCATCAAAAATCCCAGCGTTTATCCTACACAGGAGGCGCAATCTATCACCAGACGTGAAATAAGGGAAATAACGAAATGGCTGACATCGCCTCATTACCCGGAATGGATTACATTTAACCTTCCTTCCGATTCAGAAGACGATGCAACTCATTACCGCGGATGGTTCCACAATGTAGAAACGCTTCCTGTTGATGATAAAATTTATGGACTAAAATTATATTTCGAATGCACTACGCCATTTGGATACACGGATAACATAACTAATATTAAGCAAGTAACCACATATGGTAATTTAACAATTACAAACAACAGTGACGAAGCACAAAACTACTGCTATCCTACCGTTACAATTACTCCCCATGAGAACGGGCATATATTTATTTGTAATCTATCCGATTGTAAATTATTGGATTCTGGAACGCTCACTGGTGAATCTTATTTTGAATCTTTGATTGATGCAGTTGAAAGCTATGCCCTCTTAAAAGGCTATTCCGTAACATTTACCGGAACAGGCAGTACAAATATTATTCCATTTTGCAACAATACAGGCGTTCAATTTTATTTAAATGATATCCATAATGGAACCGAAAAGAAATGTACGGCATTTTATCTCTCTGATACAAAACAGTATAAAATTATTGAAGGCGGCTTCGTATATATGACTGTTTACAAAGACCTGGATATCTACATGGATTGTCAGTTTCTGACTATAACGGATTCTATTGGCAGAATGATTACCTATGATAAATTAGGAATCACTGATGTAGATCATGTATACTGGCTGCGCCTTTTAAATGGAGCCAATAATCTTCTGCTCCATGGTAACGCAGACTTTCAAATACAACATCAAGAATCAAGAAAGGCCGGTGAATATTAATTGAAAATATATTACAATAAATACCATCAACCAGAACGCCCCACTGTTTATCTTGGCACTCCAAATCATAAAATTGTCTGTGCTTTAAATGGTATTGATGACGATTCTTTTTCTCTAAAAGCAAATCTCAATAATACATATGAGCTTTCTTTTGATGTTGCCAAATTTATTTCCATTGATGGAGTCGAAATTGAATCTAATGCATACAGCCTGATTGATATGTTAATGAGAGTATATGTAACAGGAATTGGCTGGTTTTTGCTCGAAGCCCCAAGGATAAATAATGATGGTAAAAAAGAGGCCAAATCTATCACTGCCCAATCGGCAGAAATTGAAATGCAGCAACATGATATACGAAACCTGAAAATAGGACAAGGGACGACAGACTCCTATGAGATGTTAATCAAGGAAAATGTTCATATCGATGATGATGGCGTTGAACGTGCCATAGAAAAGATTAAATTTTACAATCCTGATAACCCCAAACTTAGTCTTCTGGATATACTTATGAAAGTATCCGGATTAAAGGATTGGTCAGTAGGATATATAGACCCAACCCCAAAGATTTATAAATATTATGAAGAGGGCGAATTAAAAGATAAGCAGGTTCCATTGAGTGACGAAGAAGGGGCTTTTAACATCGGCACACAAGATTTATACTCTTTCCTGACACAAGATGCAGCACAGCTTTATAGCTGCGTCTTTGTTTTTGATTTCAATAAATTAACCATAAATGCGTACAGGCCTGAAAATCTGGGAAAAGATACAAATATCAATATTGGCTTTCGAAACTTACAGCAATCCAACGACATAAGCGTTGATGAAAAAAACATATTTACAAGATATCAGGTATCCGGTTCTGACGATTTAGGCATACAGTATGTAAACTTCGGCTCTAATATCATTGAAAATCTGGATTACTATTTAACTGAAAAATATCTGAGCCCTGATGTTATTGCAAAGTATAAGCTATGGCAGGATGACGTAGAAATACAGAGGCCGTTATACATAGAGCAAACCCGCCTTTATAATGAGCAGATGAATATCATATCCGAACTGAAAAACCGGGTTCCTTTGGACGATTGTTCTACAGACTGGTCCACTTTTTCAGATGAAAAGTTATTAGAAGCACAAGCCAACTATCAGGCACAGCTAAAAGGATACGAAGATTTTTATGTAGATGAAAATGGTGATTTTGATAAAGCCGCGCTGGATGCTTCCTCTGATGCCAAGGACTATTATCAGATTAAAGATGTTATTTTACCGTCAATTCAGATAGAAATTGATAATAGAAACCTTCCTACTAAAGAGGGCGAAGTAGATTATATCGATTCCTATAAAACCGATTGGAAATTATATGGCCTGGATGAATTAGAGGCAAAACTAAGCGTCTACAATAAGCGTAAAAAAATTCTTGAAGATTATGAATACGGCGGCGAGTATAAGCCTGACAAACATACCCGGGATATTTATGACAAACTGCATCAGGAATATGTAGATATCACAAATCAATTAGACCCTCTTTTTACAGGCAGCTGTCAGGAGGCATATAATCACAGAAAAACTGAAGTGGATAATGCTGATGCCCTGTTGGACCAATATGATGCTGAAAGAAAGTCTATCGCAGAAAGCATTGAAAAATCCACCTGGGTACATGATAATCACAGTTTTTCAGAGTCTGATTTGTCTGAATTATCCAAGCTCTATATTGACAATGATTACACCAATGATTACATGCTTTTAACTGATTCTGACGATGCAGTTTCTGCTATAGATGAACAGTTAAAGTTACTTTCAGCGGCACAGGACGATTTGTACATAGCAAGCCAACCACAGTTTATTTACTCCACTTCCCTTGATAACTTCCTGGCAAAATACGAGTATAAAAATTATACAGATAATTTAAACCTGGGGGATTTCCTTTATTTAGGCGTCCGTGACGATTATGTGGTAAAACTTCGCACCATTTCTGCCTCCTATAATCCAATGAAAATGGATAACAATCTTCAAATTGAATTTTCTAATATGATCCGCTCAAGAGCTGACAGAAATGATTTTTCTTATATGCTGAATTCAACAAGCGGGCGGGGTAAATCCTCCTCAAGCGGAAGTTCTCATGGTTTTCTTGGTAATGAAGGAGTTACACTTACTGCAGGGCTCATTCAAAAGCTGCTGCAAGCAGGTGCATTTTCAAACAAAGTAGGGCAAATAATCAATAACGAATTTGCCGGTTATATTGGAAGTTTTATTTCTGTTAAAAATTTGAATGCGGAAATGATAAAAACAACTGATATAGTAGGGGAAAATGGATTCTTTGAGTATTTACAAAGTAAACTTATATCATCTGATAAAGTCATTTCTGACAGTGGTGAGTTTAGAAAACTTAAGTCACTGGTTGGCTATATTGACCAACTTCTATCGGGTACAATTTCTGCTGAATTGGGACACATAATTAGATTAACCTCTGAGACAGTCATTATAGACGAAGCGGTAATCAGGAACATAATCGCCGCACAGATCACCGTATCAATGTTAAAAGCGGGAACTATATCCTCAGATAAATTTTACATTGAGTCTGATGACGGCGGTTTATCTATTGTAAGAAATACGATGCAGTTTAAGGATAATAATGATATTGTTCGCATTCAGATTGGCAGAGATACGAACAATAACTTTACTTTTTGTCTATATGATGAGACCGGTGAAGGTATTCTCATTGACTCTACAGGTATAAAAGAGTCCTCTATTGCCGATGGACTTATTCATAACAATATGCTTGCCGGCGAAATTACAAAAGATAAATTGGCTTTTAAAACGGTAGAAACTAATGAAGATGGAAGTATTGACGCAAGTAATGTTACAATTAATGGTCATGGTATAGATGTAGAATTGACTAAAATCAAACAAGAAATCAGTACAGGAGCTGCAATAGGTACACGTAATTATATACGAAATAGTAAAACAATGATATTTGACAGTTACCATTTTATAACATAACTGTATAGGGGCAGTATAATGTAGATAGACTTTTTTGTAACTATTAATGCAAATATCAATAAAGAACGCGAGGTGATTGTGTGTCAACAATAAATTCTATAAACTCTATTACACCCTATGGACATGCTGATGATGTCTTGTCTATATCAAAAGCAAGTGGAAATACATACCGACTCGGCGAATTATCAATTATACGGGAAGGTATTTATACATTTTCAATATGGATTAAATCGGATACCCAAACATCAATTAATATTTCTGTGTTGGGTGGACAGCCTGAAAGTTATGAGGTAACTACAGAATGGAAAAAGATAGAGATAGTAAATCCGAATGCTTCTTTCAAATATATAGATATCAGGTTTACTTCAAATACAACTGTGCTTTTATATGAAGGCATGTTGCAGTCCGGTGACAAAGCCACAGACTGGATGCCTGCTCCAGAAGATTTAGAAAATCAGATTACAAATATTACAAGTACAATAACTCAAATTGAGTTTGATGTGGATGCAAATGCACAGTCAATCAGAGAAAAAGTATCACAAACAGAAATGACAGAAGCTATCAATAATTATGACGATACATCTGTTAAAATAATACGTGACACAGTAGCAGAGCACACTACTCAAATTGGTTCAATAAATACTACAGTTAGTAAAATTGAAACGCATGTAGGAACTGATGCTAATTCAGAAACGTATGATCAATCTTTATCTCAAAAAATTGCAGACCTTACTATTACTGCCGATGGTATAAATAATACCATATCATCGTCATACATGAATAATGATGCAGTAGTTGAATATGTTCAATCAAAAATTAATCAAACCGCTGATAAAATTAGTGCAGACATTGAGGATAAAATATCCGGCCAGATGTCATATACAAGTCAAAAAGCAGATGAGATAATTAGTATTGTTGGAAAAAACTTATTCGAAAGTATAAATGTAAGATATATTCGGGACTGGTTGTATAATAATAATATAGATACTGAAAACCGTTTCGTTGAATGTAGAGTGATTTCTAGTAATGATGAAAATATTGCAGAAGGTATTTTACCAACCGCATATACAAGTAATTTAACAGAAATTACAAATATAGAAAGTTTATCGATATATACCGATGGTACAGTAGATACCGAATATATTTATGATTCTGATTGTGCTGTATTACAATTAGATTTAGGGGATATCTATAATGATATAGAAACCATACAAGTATATCACCACTACACTGATGAACGGAAAAATGAAACAAAACTTGAAATTTCAGAAGATGGTATAAACTGGATTACAGTATATGATTCAAGCATAAATGGAACATATGCAGAAACCCAAAATGGATATACGCATCTGATCAGGTCAGAAAGTATAGCAGATCAAATTTCATTCCTCAAACAAACTATAAATTCTTTTAATATCACAATTAGAGAAAATAACGATAATTATTCTTCCATTCAACAAACAATTAATTCCATTACAACTGAGATTCAAGACACAAATGATAAGGTCGAAAGTTATGCACGACAAGTTACTGATGCTAATGGCTGGAAATTAGAAATGGCAAGAATAGGTGCATATAATAATTATGAAGGAGCAGTAGAAACTTGTATTGAAATGAACCCATATGAGGGTATTGCTGTATCATCAACTGATAAAATGGGATATAAAACAAAATTACAGCCTGATAGGTTAGTTGGTGTATACGATGATGGCGTCTCAGGTGAAGAGACAGTGTTTAGCGTCAGTGGTGATTTGACTTATTCAAAAAGATTTAAAACAGATACGGGAGTAGACTTTGGAAGTATGAAAATCATCCCCGTTAAATATAAAGAAAACGATAAGGAGTGCAACATGTTATCATTCGTAAAAGGAGGTGGCAATTCATAATGGCAAGTGGTTCATGGAATTTTGGGACATCAAATCCGTACATAGAAGGACGAGTCGAATGGTGGGCGAACCAGCAAGGAGCAGTAAATAACTATTCTGATGTAAGAGTTCGAGTTCTATTTCATAGAACTAATAGCGGATATCAATCTTGGGGGACATTAAATACCCGCGTTCGTCTAGATACAGCAAATGCTGACACCAGAGCTAAAGATTTCAGTACATATATAACATTAACCGAGCCTGGTAATTGGGTAACAGTATGCGATAATTCAGCTTATAGAGTATATCATAATTCCGATGGGAAAAAGAGTTGCTATATTCGTGTTTATGGAGATGCGGATTTTGGGTGTTCATTTGATTCAAATAGAACCGTAACTTTCGACACTATCCCCAGGTATACAAGTATTACAAATTGGAGCGTCGCAAGTAAAACAAATTCATCTATTACATTTAATTGGGGAACCGCTGATACTATCTCAAACATAGTATGTAAATTTAACGGTTCCCAAAAGTATTCATCCAATGTGAATGCTAACAATGGCAGCTTTACAATAAGCGGACTTTCAGAATACACAACTTACTCTAATATTACGATTACAGTAACAAGAAAAGATTCCGGTTTAACAACTACTTCTTCTTCTTTATCTGCAATCACGAATTATACCCCGCCAACTTCTAACCTGTCATTAGCATCCCGTTCAATAAATTCCATAACATTAAATTGGTCAAGTAATTTTGCTTGTGATGCAATATGGATATATAATGGGGGAACACAAATATATTCGGCTGCAGTAAGTTCGTCTAGCAGCTCAGTAACATTATCACCTAGTAATTGGAGTGCAATTTCTCCCGGTATAACATATTTGTTAACAGTTAAAGTTAAAAGGTCAGCTTCACAAGCTACGGCAACCTCATCTTCACTATCCGTCACAACATTATCCGTACCATATATAGATACAAGTACGCCAAGTTCATTTGTTATTGGAAACAGTATCCCTGTTGTATTGTCAAATTATGCAAACAACGCTTCAACTCTTTATTATCAAATATATAATACATCTAATTCATGGTCTACCATTTCACAAATAAACGTAGCCAAAGGAACATCCTCTACCACTATTACTCCATCTATAACAACATTATATCAAAATTGTCCCAACTCAAACACATTAGCCACTAGAATAGCCTGTAGTGTTACGAATAATAATAAAACATATACATCATATTATAATATTACTGCAAATGTTTCAAATAGTAATCCTACATTTTCAGCCTTTACATGGGAAACAAATGTTGGCACAAATATAAACAGTGTTATTAGTGGTACACAGAATACAATAACCCGATTTGGTAATCTTCGACTTAAATTTTCAGCCAATAGTGCAATTTCTTTAAATGCATCTACTATATCAAAATTGGAGGCAAAAATATTATTTAACAATTCTGTTATTACGACGGCAAATATTAATTACTCCTCTTCTTCTTTTACTTTTGATGTTTCAACTCAAAACATAATAAATACTGGAACTTACATAATCCAGATACTTGCAATAGATAGCAGGGGAAATAAAAGTAATGCTGTTTCGCATAGTTTTAATGTATATCCCTATCTTAAACCTACATTACAAGTGACGATGAATAGGCTGAATAACTTTGAACAAAACACTTTTATTGATTTGTCTGGAAAAGTTTCAAAAGTAACAATATCAAGTGTACAGAAAAATGCTATTATATCTTTAAAATACAGATATGCCGAATCGGGTGCAAGTTTTCCTGATACATATACGGATATAATAAACTATTCAACAGAGAATATAGCCTCTACAGATGATTTATCGGTTATTTTTAAAAAAACAGAAGTGGACAATCCGTTTATTAATTTGTCCTATGAAAAGTCATATGTTTTTCAATTTATTTTAACTGATAGATTGTATGAATCTGATGTTTTTGAAGTATTTGTTGCTCAAGGAAAGCCAGTGTTCGCTGTTTCTGATGATGGGTATGTGGGGGTTGACAAAATACCTGATTTTAGTAGTCCGGCAAAGTTGCAAGTGAATAGTGATATTATAGCATATGATCAAAAAGAAAAGAGAGATGTTTTACTAGTTGATTCCATTAATAAAATCAATAGTGATTTATCAACAAGATCTAACTTGGTAAAGTCATTGTATCTATTAATGCATCCTATCGGTGATATCATAATGACAGCAAGTTCCACAAATCCAGGCACTATTTGGGGTGGAACATGGGTGGCCTGGGGAAGCGGCAGAGTTCCAGTTGGGGTTAATACAAGTGATGGAAATTTCAACACAGTTGAAAAAGCAGGAGGAACCACGACTATTAATTTAGGGCACTCTCATACTGTCAGCGGTCATACTCATGGCATGTCACATTCTCATACTGTAAACTCGCATACACATAGTGTGTCGAGTCATAAGCACGTACAGACTTTTGGAGCAGACGACGGGCAAGTCTACATGAATGGAGGCACTGGCCCTTATGGTTCTGTTGTATATAATAATTCTTGGGTTAATGTAAGCCGCCCAGGCTTCATTGTAACAGCTGCTAGATTCCATTATACAAGCGAAGCTGGAGGTGGAAATACTGGAGGTTCTGCACCAGGAACAAATACAGGGACTAGAACATCAACAGACGGAACTGCGCCGGGAACCAATAGTCAATTGTCAACAACACAAAGTATTTTACAGCCCTATATTACATGTTACATGTGGAAAAGAACGGCATAATACTACAAAATTATGTAAATTATTAAAGGAGTTTTATGGGAAAAATTATATTAAACAACGAAGATACCATTAATATATCAGATGATAGCACGGAATATATTATTAATATTAAAGCAGACCATTTTAATGATATCAAAAATATATCTGATTTATTTTCTTTAAAGAACCTAAAGAGTTATAAAATGACATTTGATAATACTACTTTTTTTTATTATACATATAAAAAAATAGGCAATATCTCTTTTACCAAGCTTGATAATAATACATATAGCGTTACAATATCTCTTGTCGATGCAGCATTTTCTGAAATACAGACACTTGAAGCAGAAGAATATAATCAAATAAATAAGTCTACTATATTAGCTGCACAAATTATAGCTCAAGAATTTTCAGATGTACAGGCATTGTTAGTAAAAGATATTTATCCAGTATGGAGCAAAAATCAATTATATAACGAAGAGTATAAAGTGATTAGCGGCGGGCAGTTATACAAGTGTGTAAAAGGTCATACTTCAAGTGACGACATAACTATTGAAAATAAAGATTATTGGAGAGCACTAACTTAAACAAAGTTAATAACTAAGTTTTAGGACAGGTAATTACTTTTTACTTGTCCTTTTTTATATAAATGCAATATAAAGGAGAAGATAGCCTTCGTGCCGTCAAAAGTGTTAAGAAAAGGAGTAGGTTTATAGGTTCCCCTATCAAATAACCTAAATACATTAATACAAGGAGAAATAGTATATGACTATTTGCAGAGGAATAGCAGGTAGAAGGGGGCGCTCCCCTATAGGAATATTCCTGCACAATGATGCCGGAAGTCCAAATGCTAATGCTGCGTTTTATAGAAGCTGGCTACAAACACATTCTTTAGAGAATGGATTCGCACATTATTATGTTGCATCAGATAGTATATTACAGGCAGAAGATGACGCTAACTGTGCATGGCACTGTGGAAATCTATACGGAAATTCGAATTATTTATCAATTGAGATATGTCAGAGTATGGGTGAACTGAATACTTTTATATCTAATGAAGAGAAGGCTCTTGCACTGGCAGCACAGAAATGTAAACAGTATAATATTATCCCCTCTGATAACACAATCAAATTACATCAGGAGGTATATGCAACAGCATGCCCTCACAGATCAACAGAAATTCATGGAGGATCTGCCTCCACAAAATCATACTTTATTAAAAGGATTATCGAGCTCATGGACAGTAATACTCAAAATATCCAGGTAGCTCAAATTCCTGCCAATAAACCAACATTAAACACCACTACAAATAAGGATCCAGGAATCCTTTTTACATATGCCGTTAGAGCCGGTAACAAAATTTATCCGGCCGTAACAAATCTAAATGATTATGCAGGAGTTCCAGGAGTTGCAATTACAGATGTTACAATTAAAGTCAATAAAGGTTCTGTAAAATATCGAGTTCATATAAAAGATGGTAATTGGCTTCCGCACGTAACCGGATATAACTGGAATGACTATAATAATGGATATGCCGGAAATGGTATGATTATTGATGCAATTGAAGTATACTATACCACTCCTGCCGACATTGTTAAAAAATATGGATACCAAAAAGCACAATATCGTGTATCGCCTTCAGGTGGTGATTATTTCCCTTGGCAGTTTGATAATGAAACAATAAACAACCAAGATGGATACGCCGGATGCTTTGGTATTGCAATAGATAGATTTCAACTATTTTAGCAGCGTTAACGTAAAAAATAGGGAGAAGATTTTTTGTCTCTCCCTGGGAGAATCCCAAAGATTGTGTAAACCTCCAAACTGATGTAAGATAATTACAACAGTTTGGAGGTACTTTTATGCCAAAGAGAACAAGAAATGAATCACCACAGAAACAAGCAATGCGGGAAATGATGAAAGACTATCTGAAAAATAATGATGTCAAAGTAAAGGATGGGGCCGATGTCAACTCTGTTATGAGAGATATGATGTCCGTATTGCTGGAAGGAGTTCTAGATGAAGAACTCAATGAGGAATTAGGCTATTCTAAGTATGATTACCGCAATAAGAACACCGATAATAGCAGAAATGGTCATTCTTCTAAAACCATGCATACCACTTATGGTGACATG
>NZ_QGDS01000004.1 GCF_003149105.1 Faecalicatena contorta
TGAGGGATTTAACCGTCAGCTGCGAAAGGTTACGAAAAGCAAAACGATTTTCCCATCAGATGATAGTCTGCTGAAAATGCTATATCTGGCTATGATGGATATCACCAAGAAATGGACCGGCCACCGGCAAGACTGGGGAATTATACATTCCCAACTAGAAATATACTTTGAAGAACGGCTAAACGGTCATTAAAAATGAGGCTGATTCTATCGGCTTTATTGACATGCTCTGAAATAGGGCTATAATACATACAAAAGGCAAGGCCTGAAAAAAGGCCTTGCCCAAGATGTAACTATCAACATATCTTATATCAGTTTTTGATTTTACACAAAACTTGAAGCTCTCTCAAACTTGCCTTACCGCTTTACATTCTCAGTAGACCCTCACCGGGCTGCTTTTAATTATCTTATACGAAAACACATCCAGCTGGAAATTCTGGTGAACAAGCAGCTTCGTTAGGGATAACGTAATCTAATTCCGTCTTCCATAAACCATGTAAATTACAGTATGCATAAACGCATCCGCTCTTTACCTCATCAAATTCAACAACAGGCTTATCTCCCGGCTTAAGGTATTTTATCTCTACCTTGTCATCCGTTACAAGAGCAATCCACTCAATATAGTGTTCCTCCGTCATAGGATGAATGGTAGATCCCACCGTAACTTTAATCTTATCCTCAGATTCTGCTACATCTGGTACATGTTTCTCCTGGGCAGCATCTGTAGAATTGGCAGATAGTTTAGTCATGGGCTGTCCACAGCAAACCAGCTCTCCGCCACCCTTTTTAATTAAAGCAACCATATTTCCACAAAGTTCACAACGATAAAATTCAACATTAGACATATATAGCACTTCCTTTCTTCTGATGTACATTTTTTATGGCCGTAAATGAAACATTAAAACAGAATCATCCCTTTGCCTTTTTAACTAGTCTTACTAATCTTTATTATACGTGCTATTATTACAGATTGCAACCGAATTTCAACCATTTTAGAAAGGTCATAGTGATAGTAATTTCAGGAATGTTCTTTATTTACCTAACTACATTATTACTAATGCAATAGCAAAAGATACAAAACATACAATACTGCCCGCCAGCAAATCCGTGGGCAAATGCCTTTTTAGTTTCAAAGATGCCCAAAAGCTCATTCCACCAATGAAAATACAAAAGGCAGCCATCTTCCAACTGACAAAATAAGTTAAAAATATGAGTGGTGCTGTGATACTGCAGGCATGTCCGCTTGCTCTTTTTTTCATGACCTTATTCAGAAAATCAAGAAGAACAACTGATAAGATATAGGTATTAAAAATCAATTGAAGCTCTGAACTTACATTAGCCAGCACACCGTATACCGCAGCAATCAGATAACCTATCATAGAGCAAATAAATGCAAGATTCCTCTGCCCTGTACGGCCTTTCTCTTTCCAACCAGGAAGAACTTTCTGTAACGGATAGGCCAGAATCGGGCAAATACCAAGCCATATCAGTGACATCCACAAATCCCTGACTCCATGAAAAATCGTCGGACACTTTTCATACAAAATTACCAGCATCAGTATAACTAACACCGGTGGGGCAGTAATTACACGAATACACTTAGCTATTTTTTCTTGATTATTCATTTCTTATATCCCCCCAGAAAAATAAAGCCACTGTTCCCGGACCAGTATGACTGCCAATTGTGGTTCCCACATCATTTATCTCCACGTGTCCTCTTAGATTTGGAAATCTGGCTTCCACTAATGATGCAACTTTACTGGCGTCTTCATAACAGCCTGCCTGAGATATATAACATTTCTCCGAATACCCAAGTCCTCCCACAGCATGCTGTTCCATACAGTCAACAATGGCATGAATCACTTTATTTTTGCTTCTGATCTTTTTTCTTGGAATTAAATGTCCTTCCTGATCCATATTCAACAATGGACATATGCCAAGCATTCCACCCACAAAACCGCTGGTTTTTGAAATACGCCCACCTTTCACATAAAAAGACAAATCCGTGGAGAAAAACCAGTGATGCATTTCCAATTTGTGCTGTTCTGCCCACTCATTCACTTTCTCAATCGCTAAACCTTCGTCTCTCAACTCTGATAGTTTATCCATAATCAGTCCATAGCCAGAGGAGGCTCCTAAAGAATCCACAATATAGATTTTTCTTTCCGGATACCTTTCTTCCAGGGTTTCTTTCGCAATATTAGCTGAATTTATAACCCCGGATAAACCAGAAGACAGGCATACATGCAGAATATCTTTTCCCTGTTTCAGAAACTCTTCAAAATAACGTTCAAACTCCTCTGCATTTACCTGTGATGTTTTTGTTTCTGCCCCCGCTTTCATGGCTTCATAAAAATCCGAAAACGACACTGACTGTCCCAGGTCATCGTTATACTCTTTTCCATCTAACTCATAATGAAAACATATATATGCGATATTACTTTTCTCAAAATGCTCCGCTGTCAGATCAGCTGTCGAACAGCAGCTGATGATATAATCCGAATTCATAAATAAATCGCCTCCTTGCTTACGCTCTTTCATTCAGTTATAATAGCTATGTTACAAATTGTAACATCTGATGTTTTTTGATTCAATATTCGAATCCACAACTGTTACAAAAGGGGGCTTTTTGTTCATGGAAAACACAAAAAACGCAGCTAACCAGATTGCAAAGGAATGCCTGGTCACTGCGCTCATACAATTATTGAAAGAAAAGAATCTGTCCGAAATCACCATTTCAGAATTAGCCAGCAAGGCTGGCGTATCCAGAATGACTTACTATCGAAATTATACAACAAAAGAAGATATCTTTATACGTCATCTGCAAGAAATTTTTGAAGCATACCGTCAGGAATTTTATGAACAGGACTGCCAGACCGAATTCTTTGATATGCCCAATATGCTGCATTGCTTTCATTATTTTTCTGTTTATAAAGAGTTTTTAAATACCCTGTTCGCCAGCGGTATGGGGCATCTGTTTTTAACTAAGCTGTCTGATTACATCCTGTCAATCTGGTACCATGACTCCGACTCTATAAGGCGCTATTATACTCTGCAGGCTTTCGCAGGGTCTCTATATAATGTTTATTTATCCTGGTCCTCAGATCATTCTGCTCTCTCAGATGAGGAACTGGCTGGTATTATTTGTTCTATCTATAAAAAACCCCATTAATGGGCAAAACAAATATAATTACCTTGGTAATACTGACGTTTCTCCTTGCAAAAATTCATAAAGAAGACTTTCTGACTGTGCTTATACATATTGTTTCAAATCTTCCATGGCTTTATCATCGAGTTTTGACTTGTCAATTTTGGCATATTTCAGATATTTCCGCCAAACCAGAATCAGGATGAAGCCTACTACGATGACTGCTGTCAGGAAATAGAAGAAGTAACGGAATCCCGCTGCACCTGGATGATTATCAATAATATTCCCGGCGAGGAGGGAAACAAATGTCTCCGGAATCGCACCGGACATACAAATCAGTCCTGCAGCAGTACCGGAATATTCAACAGGTACTGCGCCCTCGCTCATCATAGTCCATGCCATTGCATAATTCATATGGAATATAATAGTAAATTGACAGGCAAAATACATGGTTGCAGAACGAAACCAGGCAAATAATCCATACAGCAGGATTCTTTAATACTTTCGCAAGCCCCTTGAATGAACCCCTGTCTGCTCTAAGTATCATTTTCTCGTCTTTCACCGCAAAGAATGCAAATATTCCCATTGCAATATTCACAAATGCATAAAACAGAATAACATACTTCATTGCATGGACTTCATTTGCCATCCTTGAAGCTCCCCAGTTAAAAAAGGCTACCGCAAATGGTATAATTATAAGGATTATATGTCAGATGACATCTCACTCCAACAGTTTAAAGAAATCCTGCTGGATCAAATGTTTTTAAACGAACCACTCAAGCCTTATCGCCTAACTACTCAAGATATCTAAAAAACCGTTCAGATTAAGGAAGAAAAATATGATACCTGGAAATAGAATTATGGGCATTCGCCAGACTACAGTATTGTAAAAGAGAGAAGAATAGAGGGATGTGATTCGATTGAACTACATATGGACATTCAAAATGGTATCATCCGTGGTATTGATATTTATGGTGACTATTTCTATTCTTATAAAAGGCTATTTTTTAATCTTTCTACTAATTTTATATCTGCTGGCAACCATTCCACACTATCAATATTTTCTCTTCCGAGCCATTTTATAACCTTATGCTCATTTAACATAATATTTCCCTCTGTAATTTTGCACAGATAACATTGCATTATTAAATGAAACTCCAAATAATCATATTCCACTGTATCAAACAAATCATTTACTTGTATCTCTATTCCCAGCTCTTCTTTTATCTCTCTATGCAAAGCCTCTTGCGGAGTTTCACCTATTTCTATTTTTCCTCCAGGAAATTCCCAGTTTCCTTCAAATTCCCCATATCCTCTTTGTGCTGATAAAACTTGACCGTCTTTTTGTAATATTGCTGCGACTACATTAATCTTTCTCATATGTACATCTTCTCCAATTCTTCATAGGATATGAGTATACCTGCTTTTTGTAATGCTTCTTTTCTTCTTTGATATAATTTTTGAAGTATTATTCTAAAATCTCTACCATAATGAATTTCATTATGACAGTTACTACATAATGAAACTATATTAGCTTCTACATCCAACGAAAACAAAAATTGGTCCGAAAATTTCAACGGTATCAAATGATGTGGCTCTGTATACTTTTTATTTACATTTTTTCTTAAAAATGTTGGATGATCTTGATCCACTTCACATTCATAATTAGCGTATGCTAACGCTCTTAATGCTGTTTGTTTATTCCTATTATAGACTGATACGTTTTCACACAAGATAGGTGCTTGCTTTTCCTTAGGTTCTGGAACATATATATAATCTATTAAAATTTCTGACTCCTCTATTTTATTAAACGTCTCAATTAATTCAACATCCTTTTGCTTCTCAACTAGGTCTAATTCTTTATCAATAATTTTTAATGGAAACATCCATACTCTTCTTTTATTTCCTTCATCGTCCTTCTGCATATCCATATAAGGATCATCTGCGAGCTTAACTTCTCCCCTATAAATATATCTGTTCTTATATTCGACTTCAAATAAATGTATTTTGACATTATTGTGTGTTGATTCATACAAGGTTTTGTTTTGATTGCCTTTTAATGTCTGGTCTCCTATCTTACCCATACCGGTGTAATAAAGTACATCTTTTTTCCACACATCCTGATACAATTTTTTTGTTTTATCAGAAACAAGCACAAGTGTTCCTGTCTTTTTTGATCTCCGCATACCTCCCATATTTCCGCACTGAAACTTCTCTACGATTTCTGTGTTTGTCAATATTGTTCCTCTTGCTATTTGAAGATCAAATTGCATTCTATCACCTCATTTTATTGAATCTTTTAATATTTTTTTGTTATCAATATAAAAGTGCTCCTATATATTATTTACTAAAATTCTTTATACCAATTTGACACCTTTCATTAATTATAATATAAATACTAAAAAAATGACAGATAATCTTAAAGACCATCTGCCATTACATATACCACATTTACAATTTATTATTCAAACTCAATCGTCCCCGGTGGTTTCCCCGTCAGATCATACACTACTCGATTAACATGTCCCACCTCATTCACTATCCTACTTGTCACCTTATGCAGCACCTCCCAAGGCACCTCCGCAGCTTCCGCAGTCATAAAATCAATCGTATTCACAGCCCGCAACGCAACTGCATAGTCATAGGTCCTCTCATCCCCCATAACTCCCACAGACCGCATATTTGTAAGTGCCGCAAAATACTGTCCCACAATCTTATTCATCCCAGCTGCATCTATTTCTTCACGGTAAATAGCATCCGCATCCTGTACTATCTTCACCTTCTCAGCCGTAACATCTCCAATAATCCGGATCCCAAGCCCTGGCCCCGGGAACGGTTGTCTGAACACCAGTTTCTCCGGTATCCCAAGCTCCAGTCCTGCCCGGCGTACTTCGTCCTTAAACAAATCTCTCAGCGGCTCAATAATCTCCTTGAAATCAACGTAATCCGGCAGACCGCCTACGTTATGATGTGATTTAATCACTGCCGACTCACCGCCCAGGCCGCTTTCCACTACGTCCGGATAAATAGTTCCCTGAACCAGGAAATCTACAGTCCCTATCTTTTTCGCCTCTTCCTCAAACACACGGATAAATTCTTCCCCTATAATCTTACGCTTTTCCTCTGGCTCTACCACGCCTGCCAGTTTAGCATAAAATCTTTCCTGTGCGTTAACTCTAATAAAGTTAAGGTCATATATCCCATCCGCACCAAATATTCTCTCTACTTCATCGCCTTCATCTTTCCGCAGCAGACCATGATCCACAAATACACAAGTCAACTGAGATCCAACCGCTCTTGACAGCAATACCGCCGCTACAGATGAATCAACACCGCCTGACAATGCACAAAGTACCTTTCCACTCCCGACTTTCTCTTTGATTCCCTTTATGGTCTCTTCCACAAATGCATCCATTCTCCAGTCACCGGCGCACCCACATACATTTTTCACAAAGTTATTTATCATCTTTGTTCCTTCTACTGTATGAAGTACTTCCGGATGGAACTGAATCGCATATAGCTTGTCCGCCTCGTTTTCTGCTGCCGCCACCGGACAGTCCGCCGTGTGCGCTGTAATTTCAAACCCTGGTGCCACCTGGGAAACCGCATCAAAATGACTCATCCAGCAAATCGTAGATGCCGCTACATCTGCAAATACTTTTGATGACGTCTTATCAATCAGCACTTCTGTTTTTCCATATTCACGTACATCCGCACGTCCTACCTTGCCGCCCAGCACATGCATCATAAGCTGTGCGCCATAGCACAGGCCAAGAACTGGAATTCCCAATTCAAACAGTTCCTTTGTATAAGTTGGAGAATCCGCCTCATAACAGCTATTCGGTCCTCCGGTCAAAATAATCCCCTTGGGGTTCATTTCTTTTATTTTCTCTATATCTACCTTATAAGAGTAGATTTCGCAGTACACATTACATTCTCTAACGCGTCTTGCGACTAACTGATTATACTGCCCGCCAAAATCAAGGACAATGACTAATTCGTTTTTCAAATTTATCCTCCTGGTCAAAATACGACATGAACTTCTCTTTTTAATTTACTTTCCTATTATAATGTAGCATTTTTAGATTTACAATACTCTATTTTAAAAAACTACAAAGGCGGCAACTGCAAAAGGGACTGTCCCTTTTGCAGTTCATTTTCAGAATATTCTCAAATTTTACCATTACACGCTGGTTTTCTTCTTATATCTATATAGTTCGTATCATCTTCCATTTTCCTTTGTGATAGCGTACTGTCATGCACACAGCTCTGAAGCACCAGTCTATTACCATGGCTACCCAGATTCCAAATACTCCCAGGCCCATGTATCTGCCAAGTATATAGCTGAATGCAATTCTAAATATCCACATGGAAATGATGGAAATTATCATTGTTATTTTTGCATCTCCGGCAGCACGCAATGTTACGGGCACTGTAAATGCCATGGGCCATACAAGCATACAACTGATACTGTGGAAGTATATGATATGTTTTGTGGTCTCAGCGGTCAAATGTGATAAATGATAGGCCTTTAATATCAGAGGCAGCAGCCCAAAGATGATTGCATTGGTAACCCACATGGCTGCATAAGTTATCCCAACCAGTTTTTTTGTATAGTAATGGGCCTGCTCATAGTCTCCTGCCCCTACACACCGGGCAATTACCGGCGGAATAGCCAGGCATAATGCCATTCCCGGCAATATTTGAAACAGTGCCACGGCGTTGCTGACTGCATTTGCGGCAATTGCATATGTACCCATGGAGGACACCAGGTTCAGCACTAATATTTTCCCCAGCTGAAACATACTGTTTTCCATGCCGTTTGGTACGCCAATGGACAGGATGCGCCGTATCATTCTCCAGTCCGGGCGGTAACGGAGGCTCCGGCTGATATGAAGTTTTCGTTTTTCGTTTGTAAGCAAAGAGATAATTACTACCGCCGCAACAATTCTAGACACTAGTGTTGGAATTGCCACACCCTCGGTTCCCCGGTGAAAGCCATACATCAAAATTGCATTCCCGCTGATATTAATAATATTCATAAGAAAGGAAACCTGCATAGAGACTTTGGAATTTCCCATCATCCGGAATGTAGCGGCTCCGGCATTGTAAAGTGCTATGAACGGGATGGATGCAGTTACGATCATTAGATATGTATTTGCATGGGCCATAACGTCGGCATCTATTGCTCCAAACACTATATGTAAGATAAACCATTTCCCACAATAGACAATCACCATAATGACAAGTGCTATACCGGTAATGAACCAGACAATCTGATTGGATGCTTCACAGGCCAGTTTTTCATTTTGCTGTCCAAGGTACTGCCCTGCTATTACTGCGCCTCCTGTTGCAAGAGCTGCGAAGGCATTGACAAAGAGTACCATGATGTTATCTACCAGCGATACCCCCGATACCGCCGCCTCTCCAACGCCTGCTACCATAATGGAAGCCGCCATTCCCACCAGCACTGCGAGAAACTGCTCAATAATCAGGGGAATAATCAGTGATACCAATGTTTTGTTATTAAACAAATAATTACTTCTGTCTACTTTCATTTTCATAATCTCATTCCTAATATTAGCCACCCAGGCTTATACATTACAGAACCAAGAGTTTGCAAGCAAACTCTTGGTTCTGGGCTGGCCGCATAGCGGCATCTGCCGCTTACACCGCAGTGCAGTCCCCTGCCGGGTTTATATGTAATAGGAAAGTGCTTTTCCTATTACATATAAAAACTTCCCAACGTATCCTATTATACGCCGAGAAGTTTTTAAAAACAAGCAACTCACTTGTTTACTTAAAATCTCATGTTATAAAAGCAATGTTTACAAATACCCAAATGGGCAAATACGAAACCAACGGGCTGCTTACGCTGACATATACTCAGAAATTTCTGCTTTTAACTGTTCACAGTCTTCGTCATATATTCTCAGTTCAATCGGATTATTAAATCCCAAATTCATGATTCCCAGTATAGACTTTGCATCTACAACAAATCTTCCTCTTTTCATATCCATATCATAAGGATATTTTTCTACCTTATTTACAAACGCCAGCACTTCATTAGGATCTTTAAATTTTATAATCATTTCACGCATTGTTACATCTCCTTTTTAAGATATCTATTAAAATTGGTTAACATCTGTCTTTTATTATCGACATGATATCACAATTTTTCATGTACGCAAGGGTGAAATTTTTAAAAAAGGTAGAAATTTTTAATGTTCTAGCTTTCGGAATTCATTGGGAAGCATGCCTACTTCTTCCTTAAATACTCTGCTCATATACTTAGGATCGGCATACCCGGCAAGTTCGGCAATCTGATTTAGCTTTAAATGTGAATCTCTCAGAAGTTCTTTTACTTTCTCTATCCTGAGCTTTCGGATAGTTTCTGAAAATGTGGCTCCTGTCTGTTTTTTAAACTGTGCACTCAGGTATTCTACGGAGACAAACAATTTGTCCGCAACTTCTTCCAGTGTGATTCCCTGGTCATAATATTTTAAGAGCATCTGCTGCGCTCTTTGGACCAGCTCGCTCACAAGCATCTGTTCTTCTTCCTTTACATTCAAATCTATGATTTGAAAAATTCTTTCTATATTATAGTTAATCTGGCTCCAGCTAAAAGCCTCTGATATTGCCTGCAGCAGCTTCTGAATCTGCAGGCCCGCATGAATCCTCTGAACATTTCCATAAGAGTTCGCTACTGCCCAGTTAAAGCGGATTACAGACTCTTTTATCTCTCCGGGCAGATGCAGGGCTTCCTGATAATAAGAAACCAAAGCCTTGTAGCAGTCCGCCATAGTCTCCCGGTCTCCCCGCTTCACTGCCTGGCACGCTTTATCCTCCAGCTCCGCGGGGTGCTTTAGAGGAACTATTTCCAGATTTTCAATATCTTCTTTTCGAATCAGCGTTCCTTTTCCCAGGAGAAGGTTCCACTCCCTCTCCCCTTTCATCTCACGTATTACTTCGGGCAAGTCTAATATTCTGTCTATGCTCCTCCAAATACAGATTACAGGGCTCTTCAGGTTATCGCACAGCATCGGGACAACAGAGCTTTGGAAGTACTGATACTGAGAGGTATCTTCGGGAATATGGTATAAAACCATAATCAGCGTATTCCATGCATCCGCTTCCAAAACACAAGAATCAAATTTCGCCGTATGGGCTCCCACCTCTACTAGCAGCTCCCTTGCCACTTTTTTCTGTTCCTCATAGCCATCGCCCAGCCATAATACAAATACCTCAGCTGCATCCTTCACGGAGAACCCGTATCTTTCCATGGTAAGCTTATGAAACTGCTTGTCCGGCCTTAGCTGTCCATTTAGACAGCCTAGAAAAATGCCGGGAATTGAAAAGGCTTTTTCCAGGCTCCGCTCTTTTTCAATTGTCCGCTCTGCCTTTTGCACCGCCCGCTTCAATTCTGGTATCTTAATGGGTTTTAACAAATAGTTTTCCGCATCAAGTTCCATAGCTTGCTTTATATACTCAAAATCGGGGTGCTCAGACAGAACCAATACCTTACAAGGATTCTTCTCTCTCCTCAGCTTTTTTAGTATCCTAAGGCCATTCATTTTGGGCATATGAGTGTCTAAAATCACCAGGTCCGGCTCAGTCCGGCAGATTAGTTCATATCCTTCTCTGCCGCCCGCAGCTTTTCCCGCCACTTCATAATCTGGATTTATTTTGGGCAGAATTTTTGCCAGTTCTTCCCGAACTGTCTCTTCTGCTTCTACAATTACAATCCTCATTCCCGGACCTCCTTTTCTGACGTGGTTCAAATCCCCCCTGCATGCTTGTTGTGAGTACAGCAGAGAATGTTGCAAAATCATTATTTCCCGGAGAGCATATACTAGGTCTTGGGATTACGAATGACACAATCCGAAAATACTAGTACCCTACCTTAAAATATTTACATTTTGCGTCATTCCCTGTGCACCCGCCAACCACTGCACTCTCAGGCTTCCTGCCTCCATTATATCATATTTAATGCTGGTGAAGATACTTTTCTCTTGTAGCCAATCCACCGCGTATATGTCTCTCTGACTTATTCATGTCCAATACCTTGCGCGCTTCCCCCGCCAAAGAGGGATTAATCTGAAGAAGCCGCTCTGTTACATCTTTGTGGATTGTAGATTTTGATACCCCAAACTTCTTAGCCGCCTGTCTTACAGTCGCCTTCTCTTCAATGATATAATTTGCTATCTCAATCGCCCGCTCTTCTATGTATTCTTTCAAGAATATTCTCCTCAAATACGTTTTTTACATCCTATGGAAAATAGAGAAAAAATATGCAATTATTCTGAAAGTTCTGTGAACAAACATGGACAGAATTTACTGCAGCAGTAAATTCTGTCCATTTAGGGATTTTTCTTATATTTCTAGCATATTCTATCTATTACTGTATCTGTTCAGAACCATGAACAGATACCTATTACTATTCTTTAGAAAGACTTCCTTTTTTAGACCGGGTCTTGCTGTAGAGCACAAGTAAGATGGTCCCGATTACCCCTGCTGAGATGGCATTTGAAATTGCTGCCACAACACCCTGGACAAATACCAGATTCACAGGCTCTGCATAGATTACGATATCAAGTACAGGTGCTACAATCACCCATGCAATTACATTTGCAACAATCTGATAAATATTGAAACGGATAATATCCCTCATTCCAAATTCTCCGTCTTCTACCCTCATTTTAGGGTAAACCATACCGATAATAAAGCAGGATATACCGCTGGCAATTACCCAGCTCCACCATGCGGAACCATACTGGATAGAATCAGACAGTGCATGTCCGATAAATGCAATCAATCCCCCGGCAATCGGTCCGAACAGAGCAGCGAAAAATGCACCGATTCCATAAGCCGTCTGAATATCTGTCTCCGGGATTCCTGTCGGAACTTTCACATACATGAACATTAATGTAAACAAGGCAGCGCCAAGTCCGGTGGCAACAATCGTCTTTGTTTTGAACTCAAACATCTTTTTACCCATATCTCTTCCTCCTTTAAATAGAACAACTATTACAATGAAAGATTACTTCGTTTTCCATATTTTGTCAAGCAGCAAGGCATAACCAAGGTTCTGAGCAAACTGATAATATTCACTCCGGTTTACTCCCCTAACCGCACTTAAGCCTGCTTGTTATTTTGTAAATTCTACTGTCCACTCCGGTCCGTAGCTGAGGCTATATTCGCCGCAGAAATCCCCCTGGCTGACAGCAACTGCCACCTTCATTAACTCATTATTATAAATCATCGGTTCTCCCTTTTGAGCATATCCAAAGCTCTGATGGAACAGAACCTTCTTCTCAAATACAGTCTCACCCTCATGTTTTACTACAAGATTCACGTTATCCCCATACTCAAATCCTGCTTTTTTAAATTCATTGAGCGGAATATTCGTCCACAGGTTACCAAAGTTCGGATCATTGATTTCAAAAATCCCCTCTACTTTTCCAGGTGTTACAGTTGGTTCTAAGATTGGATGCTCTACAATTTCCTCTACTGGATATTCCGGGCCTACTCCTTCAAAATCAATGATTCCGCTGGCAAGACGTGCCGCTGTATAGCCAAATAAATCTCTGCCGTGGAAAATTGCCACACCTTCTGTTCCTTTTCCCCGCAGCCTGTTCACAGATTCATCTATTTCACGCACCGATTCAATTCCTATCATCCTCTTTACATGAGTCAGGGAGCCGTTGTCCGGTGATACAATATAATAGCCGTCTACTGTTTTTGCCACGCAGGCACGTCTGCTTGTTCCTACACCAGGGTCTACAACAGATACGTAAACTGTTCCTTCCGGCCAAAATTGCAGGCTCTGGTACAAGCGGTAGCTAGCGCTCCATGTATCATACTGGGGCAGCTCATGAGTCCCATCCATAATTTCCAGCTGCCTGTCTACACACTTTACAACTCCGTACATGGAGCTGACTGCTCCTTCCTTATAAGTAAAATCTGTCTGAAATACTAAAATTGGTTTCATAAATAATTCCTCGCTTTCTATTATTTAAAATTTTTCTATTGTTAAAATGGATTGTAAAACCTAGAGCCATTTACAAAGAACGTTACAAACAATGATCCTGCAAGTATCAGCGCGCCAAACACCATAGCGCCCCAGTCTCCCTTTTTGAGCGGCTTTGCCGCATACCAGGTCCTCTTCTTATGTTTTCCAAATCCCCGCAGATCCATTGCATTACTAATTAACTCTATCTTGTCCAATGTAGAAAATATCAGCGGAACACAAATGTTCATTACATTTTTTACACGGGTACCCAGCTTTTCTTTCCTGGACATATCCAGTCCCCTGCTCTGCTGTGCCAGAGCAATGTCCTGATAATCCCGGATCATATCCGGAAAATACCGGAGTGTAAGAGAAAGTGCATACGCTCCCTTGTAGTTGCAGCCTACCCGGTTCAGGGAAGCCGCAAATTCACTGGGGTTTGTCGTCAGGAGAAAAATCATTCCCATAGGTACCACCGATGCGTATTTCGTAATCTTTGTCACCTGATAGAGCAGTTGTTCCAGTGTCACCGTATAGCGTGCGTTGAGCCGGAACAGTTCATGATTCGTTCCGTAAATCTCAATCCCATATTGGGGACTGAATATATAGGTCAGAATAAAATTCATCAGCAGGAAGATAGCCACATAAATTGTCATCAGCTTAATCTGCTTAAATTTTATTTCAGACATCCGGAAAAATACAACTGACAGCGCCATAACAAGCAGGATATACCGGATGTCATAAGAAAACATAACGGAGAACGTCATACAGATAAAGCAGACCAATTTCGTCAGGCCTGACAGGTTATAAATGAAATTGTCCCTGTCAATATAGTCAAATAGTTTTGCTTTCATGAACGGTGCGTCCTCCTTTCATAATTGATGAAATTCTGCACAAATGCAGTCGGGTCCGGTATTTCCGTCTTCATCGCCAGCTCATATAAGGATGTTATCTTTAGGTTTGCCCGTTTCGCAATGTCTTCATTGGTAAGGATTTCAACCGCACTGGCATCTCCGATTTTCTTTCCCTCTGAAATTACAATTGCATGGGGCGTATACTCCAGCATCAAGTGCATATCATGAGTAATCAATATAATTGTCACACCCTGGTCATTCAGGCTCTTGAGAAACTCCATAATTTCTGTATAGTGATGGTAATCCTGCCCTGCTGTAGGCTCGTCCAAAATCAATATCTGGGGGTCCATCACCAGCATAGAGGCAATCGTCACACGTTTTTTCTGACCAAAGCTCAGAGCAGATACCGGCCATTTTTTAAACGGAGCAAGGCCGCAGATTTTTAGTGCTTTATCTACCCTGGACTCAATCTCTTCCTCCGGAATCCGACGGATACGCAGCCCCAGGGCAACCTCATCATAAATCATAGGCTTGCAGATCATCTGATTCGGGTTCTGCATTACAAACCCTATTTTCTGGGAACGCTCCTTAATCGTCTGTCCTTTCAAATCCTCACCATAATACAGAAGTTTTCCTTCATCCTCTGTAACAAATCCGCAGATAACCTTTGCAAGGGTACTTTTTCCGGCACCATTGGTTCCTACAATGCTGACCATCTCACCCTCCTGGATTTTGAAGTTAATATCCTGCAGGATTTTCCGTTTCTTCGTATATTGGAAGCTTAAATGTTCAGCCTCCAGTATGATCCGGCGTGCTTCCTCACCAGGCATTTCCCCCTGCTCCCGGTTCCACTTCTGGAGGGCGTCCTTGACCTGGGCAATATCCAGGGTATCTATACGTCCGGCACACATCTGGGGCGTTAACTGAATATCCGCATATTTCATTGCGGTGACATACAGCGGCTCCCGGATTCCAAGCTTGGGAAGAATGTCGGCTGCCATCAGTTCATCCGGCGTCATATCGGCCACAATCCGGCCCTCACTGACCACAATAATACGGTCCACTTCCCTGTATAGCACATCTTCCAGACGGTGCTCTATGATGACTACTGTTTTCTTCGATTCTTTCCATACCCGGTCAATCAGATCAATTGCAGTCTTCCCTGTGGCAGGGTCCAGATTGGCAAGGGGTTCATCAAACAGCAGAAGCTCCACATCATCCACCATGACCCCTGCAAATGATACACGCTGTTTCTGGCCTCCTGATAATTCAAAAGGAGAAGATTTCAGCAGTTCCCCCATATCTACAATATCCGATACTTTCTGGACCGTTTCCTTCATTTCTGAAATAGGCACACAGTCATTTTCTAAGGCAAATGCAATGTCCTCCCCTACCGTCAGACCGATAAACTGCCCGTCTGCATCCTGCAGTACTGTCCCAACTTTCTTGGACAGCTCAAAAATATTCATTTCCCTTGTTTCTCTTCCGCTGATTTTCAGACTTCCCTGTATCTCCCCCTTATAAGAAAATGGAATCAACCCGTTCAGGCAGTTCCCAATGGTACTTTTCCCGCTGCCGCTGGGACCGACTATCAGAACTTTTTCCCCCTCATATATTTTTAGGTTGATGTCGTGAAGTGTCGGATCCGCCTGGCTGAAATATTGAAACTGAAAATTTTCAAATTCTATAACTGGCTTTTTCGCTGTCTGGCTCATAGGTTCCCCCCTCCTTTATAGTCTGTACTGTATCTGATATTTCCCTGAACGGAAATAATATTTAATTCTGCCGATGGCCCGGTTTTCCCGGTCATACAGCAACTGCTCAATGTGAAGAACAGGGGTCCCAGGTTCTACTCCCAGATAAGGAGTTACCTGTTCGTCTGCTTCCATAAGCTGAATGCTCACCTCAGCTTCTACTGCTTTCCTGTAAATATTCCAGTCCATGAATTCAAGCAATGCTTCTTCAGAATTAAGGTCTACCTGGCATTCATTCAATATTGCTACTGGTATTTGCAGAAAACTCTGTCCTATAGGGCCATTTTCGCTTTCGTATACGTTATTACTTGCCAATACCTCTTCCTCTCCTGCAAGCCCCAGTTTTTCCCGGGCAATCTGGGTAGGAAGCCCGAAATTATAGTCCATACTAATATGAACAATATCCTCCAGTGCGTCCTCTAAAAGGAAATTATATATCTTCTCTTTGCACTTTTTGTCCTTATCATAGGAAACATAGGTCCCCTTTCCCTGATGCTTATAAATATAACCATCCTGGGTCAGAATCGTCAGTGCCTGCCTCAGTGTGTTGCGGCTGACATGGTACCTTTCTGAAAGCACTGTCTCCGAGGGAAGGAGGCTTCCCTTTTCATAAATTCCCGACACAATATCGCTGTATAACTGATTATACACAGGAATATAGGAGGGAAGCCTGCCCTTTGCACCGGGGTTTTCTCTCCTCATCCTCACCTCCCCGGTTTCCTCTTGTCCTTTCCCACTTTCCTCTCCAACTTCGTCCTGTTCCTGGGACTTGTTGGACATTTGGGCCAGTGTGGCCCACTCTCCTATATATCTGAATCCAATTCGGTAATATAGGTTATGTTCCTCTTTCCTGCTGCAAAAGAGACAGGGGAGCTTCCCCTTTTCAAGTATTTTCCGGCACAGTGTACTCACTATCTGGCTTGCCAGCTTTCTGCCCCGGTGTCCCGGCTCCACAGCGACTCCACCAATCATAACAGTGTCCTCGCATTCAGCCGTACTGTTTGCATGGGCAATAATCCTGCCGTTTTCCCGAATCAAGTAATGAATACCGCAGTTTTTGTAAATCCGGTCTGCAATCATTTGCTTTGATTTGTAGAGATTCTTCAGTTCAGGGATACTCTGCAGAAAGGCAAAAATATCATCCACATCCTTCTCAGATGCCTCCTGGATTTCGGCATTTTCCTCTGTCAGGCAGTCTGCATCATGGAATAAGTACATCCCTCTTGCTTCCAGCCGGTAATCAAACAAAATCCGCTGTGCAATTCTTACATCCTCTATCTTTCCCATAACAACATCGGGTATGTACAAGGAAAATAACTGCTCTAAAAATGAAATGTTTATATTTCCATCTTTGCTGTAAAGGATTAAGTTGTTATAAAAACAAAGGTAAACACCCCGGCACTCTCCCTCTTCTATGTCCATATATACCGTCTGAAACGTTTCGTCAAACCCAAAGTCCTCAATATCTGCCAGCATAAACGTATTATAAACCGGTTCCTGCTTCAGGTAAGCAAGCAGGGCAGGGCGGTCCTGTTCTGTACATTCTTTAACCATAAATCCTCCAATCTGATGCTATAATAAGGAGTCTGGGAAACCAGACTCTCGCGCCGAAGCGCGGTCGCTTTAGCGGCCATTTTCATTATGCGCGTAGTGCGCATCCCCGATCGGGTTTTGTATAACAGGAAATTCGCAAGAATTTCCTGTTATACAAAAAACGCAGAGCAAATTCCCACTATATTGTGAAGATTTGTTCTGCCTTTCCTTGTCCAAAATTAGCTTGTTCAACAAGCTAATTTGAGTATAATCTATACATTTTCAGTTGTCAAGATGGAAATTCAGCCTCCTTTTCCGGCAAATTTACACCCCGGCTTCACAGCCGGCACATTGCTTAATCATCGTAAATAATTCTTGGGGCTTTCCGTATTGTAATTCTCCAGTTTGTTCCCGTTCCTACATTGTATGCCCTTGAGAAATTTCCCTGGTTAATTGCCACAGCCATGCAGTCCAGACTATTGACATATACCAGCGGTTCCCCTACATATACATCTGCAAAACTCTTCGCATAAACCAAAATATTTTTGTACAGTGTACGAGTCTCGTTCTCGATACTGATTTCCACTCTTCCGCCGTGGCTAACTCCAAGGTTCTTAAACAGTTCCCGCGGAATGTTTGTCCACAAGCTTCCAAACCTCACATCCAGCACGTCTATCGTACCACTGGCCTTTTCACCGTCATAAGTAGCCTCTACAACAGGCAGTTCAATTACACTCTCAGCAGGCACCTCCGGTCCTACTTCCTCGAAAGTAATAATACCTGCTGCCAGCCTCGCCCCTGTATAAGCATAAATATCCCGCCCGTGGAAGGTATAGCTCTCCCCTGAATTCGGCAAGCGGTTCACACTTTCATCGATAACCCTTGCTTTTTCCAGGCCGACAATCCTCTTTAC
Organism: Faecalicatena contorta; assembly: GCF_003149105.1. Lineage (GTDB taxonomy): Bacteria > Bacillota > Clostridia > Lachnospirales > Lachnospiraceae > Muricomes > Muricomes contortus_C. The sequence goes on from NZ_QGDS01000004.1 coordinate 18,212, forward strand.
ATGAGTCAGTGTCCCATTATCCGGCGTGACAATGTACTGTCCGTTCTTTGTCTGCACAACAATGCTTCGTCTTGTGGAACCTACTCCCGGGTCAACCACGCTGACAAAAACAGAACCTTCCGGCCAGTAGCTGACAGTCTGAATTAAACGATAGGAAGCTTCCCATATATCATACTGGGGAATCTCATGGGTCAGATCTGAAATATTCAACGCTTCCGACACCCCATAAGCTACTCCGTACATGGCGCTGACTGCACCGTCCGCTGTTCCAAAATCCGACTGTAAAATAAGTGGTTTCTTCATAATTCATCTTTCCTTCTCGGCTAAGGGTTTTCGAGGATGCCCTTGCAAAGTCAGTATAAAATCTTTTTATTTTTCTGTCAAGCTAACACAAAACTATATTTATTCCCCGGCTATTCTACCATAATTTTTATAATCTCTTCATTCGTCCCGCGCATACCATCTCTGCCCAGACGACAGACATTTTGGATAGTCTTTTCCACATCCTTTATAACAATCCCGTCTCCGCCGTAAAACTGCTGACCGCGAACATACATATCATATCCCAGAATTCCTGCATCCACAGCAGACGCTATTTTTGCCGCACAGGAGGCCTTTGCTCCATCACATACCATGCCTGACACAATTGCCAGGGCATTTACAACTGTGTGGGCAATTTCGTTATAGCCGCCCCCGTTCAGATAGGCAATCCCTGCTCCTGCCGCTGCTCCCGCACTGACTGCCCCGCAGTATGCAGACAAACGTCCGATTCCTGTTTTCTGATGAATTGTCACCATGTTTGACAGTATAAGCGCACGGCATACTTTTTCCTCATCCGCCTCAAGCTCCCTGGCATATTCCAAAACAGGAACGGAGCATGTGAGCCCCTGGTTTCCGCTTCCTGAGTTGATAATAACCGGCAGTTCGCAGCCATTCATTCTCGCATCTGATCCTGCCGCTGCCATGGCTTTCGCCCGGTTCCTCACATCATTTCCATATGCATCCAAAAGAACCCTTCCTATATTCGCACCATAATTCCCCTGAAGCCCCTCTTCGGCAATAGCCATGTTATAATCTATCTGCCTTTGCAGTATATCCCGGACATCCTCCACATCTACTGACTGCACAAAATCCCATATATCTTCCACATTCAGCATACTGCGGTCTGCGATTCCCGCTTTTGTCTCTCCCCGCACCGGAATATGCAGCAGCACTTCACCGTCTTTATCTATATGTACAATATTCGTGTGGTACTCCGCTATCCTTACCTGGGCATAGGATTCTCCGGCAGAAACTGTTACTATAATATCAAATGTAATTCCATTGTCAATGTGTTCCACCTTAATTTCCTTTTCTTCTAAAAACGCCTGGATTTCTTCAATCTCTTCAGGATGCACCTGGGAAATAACCTCCAGCTCCTTCTCAGCCCTTCCTGCAATAATTCCTGCAGCCGCTGCAGCCTCAATTCCCTTTAAATTTCCTGTATTTGGTACAAATACACTCTTTGCATTCTTGATAATACTTCCGCTTGCCCCAATATGTACACGCTCTGGAAGGCACCCCAGCACATCCCTTGCCTGTGCAGCAGCATAGGCTAAAGCAATAGGTTCCGTACATCCCATTGCAGGAATCAGTTCTTCTTTCAAAATCTGAACATATGCCTGGTATTTTTCATCTGTTTTTTTCATTGGAATCTCCTCTCATGACATTATCCGTACTAGCATTTCAGCTCTTATTCTATCACAACTTGTTTCTCATTAACAGCTCTTGGGACCGGAAAAAATACGGAAAGAATATGATAAATATTTTTCCTGGCTAAGCAGACAAAGGGCCGGTATCCCATCTGTCTGGTACCGGCCCTTCTTATACATATACCATATTGAACATTAGTAGTTCAATAAGTATACCTTCTTGAACATTAGCCGTTCAAGAAGTATAAAATATTCTATTCTTTAGCACTGCTGTCTGTGGTATTCTCCCCAGTCTGCTCAACCTGTACACATTTGTCTACAAGATACTCAGCCACTTTCTGCTGAAGAATTGTTGTTTTCAGCACATCTTCTCCAGCCTGCTCCTTGAAAGCATCCACGTCATCGTATCCTGAGTCTTCTGCATATTCCTTGATCTGTTTTTCATATTCTTTATCCGAAGGCTCCAGCTTTTTCTTCTTTGCAATCAGCTCACATGCAAGTTTTCTTGCTACTGACTGCTCTGCGGCCTCCTTTGCCTGAGTGTTAAAGTCATCTGCCGACAGTCCCATGTACTGCTCTGCAAAATCTGCAAACTCCATACCATAGGCCTGTGCCATTCCCTCATAATACTCTTTAATCGTCTGAAGCTGTTTATCCACTTCTCCATCCGGATACTTCTTCACTTCTGTCTGTGCAAGAAGTGCATCCATCACTCCGGTCTGAAGTGTAGCATCCGCACTTTCCTTACTGCTCTCTTCCAATTGCTTTTTGATTTCTGCTTTGTATTCTTCTATTGTCTTTGATTTCTCGCTGTTCGCTTTCACCCACTCATCTGTAAGCTCAGGAACTTTTGATACTGTAATTCCATTCAATGTAATATTAAATACAGCTACTTTATCGGCCATATCAGCATTTTGATAGTCAGCAGGAAACTGTACCGTTATGTCAAAGTTTTCTCCAATATTATGTCCTGCAACCTGTTCTTCAAACCCTTTGTGTTCCCCGTTGGCACCAATATATGATTGCGAACCCAATTGCAGGCTTGCACCTGTTGCTGAACCGCCTTCAAATTCCACTCCGTCTACGGTACCTTTATAATCAATATTTACAATATCTCCCTCCTGGGCCGCTCTGTCAGTAATCTCTTCTGAAGTGGCTGCCGCAGAAAGATTGCCGTTTACAGTGTTCTCAACCTGCTCGTCGCTCACTTTGGGTGTCTCAACCTGTGCAACTTCCAATCCTTCATACTGCTTTATTGTAACATACTCATTGGAGAGTTCCTTGCTGCATCCCGCCAGGAGAGTCACCATAAGAACACTCAATGTCACTGCTAAAGTTTTCTTTTTCATTCTTTCACCTCGTATTTTTTCATCTTCACTGCAGAACAAAATCCGCGCACTTTTATGTTATATCATATTTCCTTCCTATTGAAAAGGTTTTTCATACTTATTTCACTTTTGCCTCTGCAAAATCTATTTTCTATAAAAGAGGTGAAAGCAGCCTTGAAAATTGTTCCTTGGCACGAACAACCAAACCTCTCTTATCATAAACCTTCCGGGTCACGTGAGTACATTTTGTCATATCATTTTCAAAGGCCCGCTCCAGGCGCTGAACCGTACGCTCACTGTAAACAACTGCATTTACTTCAAAATTCAGTCCAAAACTGCGCATATCCATATTAGCCGTCCCTACACAGGCTACCATACCGTCCACGCTCAATGCCTTGGCGTGCAGGAATCCATTATTATACACATAACATTTAGCTCCCGCTTCCACCATGTCTCCCAAATAAGAATAGGTTGCCCAATAGACAAAGGGATGGTCGGGCTTGCAGGGAACCATAATCCGCACATCAATCCCGGAGCGGCTGGCAATTTTCAATGCATCCAGGATAGAATCGTCAGGAATAAAATACGGAGTCTGCAAATATACATGATCCTTTGCACTATGTATCAGCCTTAGATAATTGTCATGAATGGTTTTTATCTGAGAGTCCGGACCGCTGGAAATAATCTGCACCGGATCACGCCCGTTTCTTACATAGTCAGGAATTTCAAACAAATGGTCCTCTACAAACAGATTCTCCTTTGCCGCATAATTCCAGTCTAAAACAAAGCGGACCGCCAGGGAAGTTACTGCTGCTCCTTCTATACAAAGATGGGTATCCCGCCAATATCCAAATTTGCGGTCCAGTCCCAGGTATTCTCTGCCCACATTGAATCCGCCCACAAAACCAATGCGGCCGTCAATCACCACAATCTTCCTGTGGTTCCGGTAGTTGACACGAAGCTGCAGCTGCCCCAAAAGTGCCGGGAAGAACTCGGCTACAAGCACACCGGCTTTCTCCAGCTTCTCCCAGTCTTTGTTATGCATGGTGCGGCATCCCATACTGTCAAACAGTACCCTTACCTCAATGCCCTCTTTTGCCTTGCTTATGAGCACTGGTTCAATCTCCTGCCAGAGTTCATCGTTGCGTATAATATAATACTGCATGTGAATATAACGCTTTGCCTTTTTCATTTCTTCAATAAGCGCCCGGAACTTTTCTTTTCCGTCCGTATAAATGCGGACATCATTATTATCTGTCAGCACCGCCTCACCGGCCTCCAGGTTGTAAAGGATCAGGTCCTTGAAACGGGCCATCTCAGGGTTTGCAAGGCGAAGCTGTTTTCTGTATATTGTTTCTTCCTGCCTGCGCACTGCATATTTCAGCTCACCTTCAATCTCTTTCGCCTTAAACATTCTGTTTTTATGAAAATCCTGCCCGATAACCAAATAAAGGAAAAATCCGAGAATTGGAATAAAGTAAAGCAAAAGCAGCCAGGTCCAGACCGTCTGGGGAGATCTGCGCTGGAAGAAGATTATAACCAGGGAAAGAAGGACATTAATAATAACCAGATTATCCATCACAAAATTATAAGCTGCCGTCAATCCATTCCATATTGTTTCTGCCATAAAATAAAGACTCCTTTTTCATCTGTATGTAACCTATTTGATTATACTATTTTCTCACAGGAAAAGTAACCCTAAAATATCAAATTACTTGCACTTCGCCAAAAAGGATGATACAATACTTCTTGCGTAAGGTGAAGTCTGCCGGACAGGCTTTCTTTTACATAATCGTGGAAAAGAGTATTTTAGGAGGGTTCGTCGTGAATTTAGGATTATGGATCATGCTCATCGTATTAGCTGTTTTAATCGTTTTGCTGGTTGTCCTCTATCTCTTCGGCAAGAGAGCTGAGAAAAAGCAGGCGGCACAGAAAGAACAACTGGATGCGGCAGCACAGAATGTAACCATGCTGATCATTGATAAAGGCAAGATGAAACTAAAAGACGCCGGTTTTCCTGCCATTGTAATCGAGAATACACCCAAGTATTTAAGGCGCAGCAAAGTACCGGTAGTAAAAGCGAAAGTCGGACCAAGAGTCATGACACTGATGTGTGACGCGAAAGTGTTCCCATTAATTCCTATTAAGAAGGAAGTTAAGGCAACAGTCAGCGGTATTTACATAACAAGTGTAAGAGGTGTCCGCGGTCCTTTGGAAGCTCCCCCCAAAAAGCAGGGATTCCTGGACAGATTCAAAAAAGACAAAAAGTAAAAACAACCGCAGCAATCTGAATATCCTCAGAAGCTGCGGTTTTTTGTTACTCCTTTAACAGTTCGACGCAAAAGGGTCAGACCCCTTTGCATAAATCTCCATCTTTATCTTGCAATCTGCCAAAGGTTCATAGTTGATATCCAGCTCATAATCCACACTGACATCAATATTTTCCTCTGTGACATTAATTTCCATGTTCCTGGTTTTGACACCAATCAACATCTGCCCAAAAGGAGTCTGATAATAAGTAATATTCTTTTTATTCTTTTCAAAAACCATATGGGTGTTTGACAGGCCGGTCTTCATAATTTCAACACTGTCTGTACCGGTAATCTTTATCCTGTTTTTTATTGTCCCGTGCATTCCTTCCATTACTTCATCGTAAATAACGTAATGTTTTCCATTCTTACAGTAGTAGTTTCCAGGGGTTAGGACTTCTATGGCCTCCTCATCTCCGTTCAGCATGCCTGAAAGAGTGTCCATATGCAGTCCTGATATACTGACCAGTACATCCTTTGTCATATTCTTCACCTAATATTCTTCTATATTCACCACATTGGTTGTTGAGATGTCAAATGGCATCACAGTGTTTGCAAAATGACGGAACTTTTCCGCGGCATCGCTGACAAAGAATTCGTAGCGGCTATGCGGTTCTTTTATCCCATCATTAACCATATCCCGCTCCTCCAATAGTTTCTTTAAATCCATTGCAGTCTCATATGCAGGATTGACTATCTGTATCTTTTCTCCCATATATGCGCGTATTTTGGAACGCAGAAGGGGATAGTGGGTACAGCCAAGTATCATAGCATCGATATCTGTTTTTTTTATGGAATCCAGATAGTAATCTATGATTTCCTGTGTTACCTTATGCTCTTTAAAACCTTCCTCCACCAATGGTACAAACAAAGGGCAGGCTTTTTCTATAACAGTAATCTCCGGGTTCATCCCGTGAATTATTTTAGTGTACACGCCGCTCTGGACCGTTGCGTCCGTACCTACCACACCTACTTTTCTGTTCCTCGTAGCTTCTACGGCAGCTCTTGCCCCAGGGGTTACAACCCCGAGAATAGGGACGTCAAACTCATCCCGGACGGCATCCAGTGCAAGGGCACTGGCAGTATTGCACGCAATTACAATTGCTTTTACCTGCTTCTTTTTCAGGAACCGGATAATCTGCTCGGAAAACCGGATAATTGTATTCTGGGATTTACTCCCATAAGGAACACGGGCAGTATCCCCAAAATACACGATATTTTCGTCGGGAAGCTGTCTTATCATCTCCCGCACGACCGTCAGACCACCGACACCTGAATCAAACACACCAATAGGTGCCGTCCTTTTACATTCCACACTCAATGTCACCGTCTCCTAGATTGCTAATATTTTTGAGATTTCATACTGGTGGGCAGGAATCTCTTTCTTCATAGCCAATGCTTCCTCTATATCATAATCAACAAAGCTTCCGTGCTTATAGCCTACTACCCTGTTTGACTTTCCTGAACAGAGAAGTTCCACTGCAATGGCTCCCATAGTAGATGCATACACTCTATCCTTGCATGTAGGGCTTCCGCCGCGCTGCATATGTCCAAGAATTGTTGCTCTTGTCTCAATTCCGGTAGCTTCCTCAATTTTCTTTGCCATATTGATGGAATCACCCACACCCTCTGCATTGATGATAATGTAGTTTTTCTTACCACGCTTTTTATTCTCCAGAATATCCTGAATCAGCGCTTCTTCATCGTAGTCTTTTTCCTCCGGCAGCAGAATTCTTTCTGCACCGTTGGCAATACCGCACCACAATGCCATATATCCGGCATCACGTCCCATTACTTCGATAATACTGCATCTTTCATGAGATGTTGATGTATCACGTACCTTATCAATGGCTTCCATTGCTGTATTCACAGCAGTATCAAATCCGATGGTATATTCTGTACAGGCAATGTCCAGGTCAATGGTTCCCGGCAGCCCTATTGTGTTCACGCCGAGGTTTGCCAGTTTCTGTGCACCGGCGAAAGAACCGTCTCCTCCGATGACCACAAGGCCGTCAATTCCATATTTCTTGCATATAGCTGCTGCTTTCTGCTGTCCCTCTTCTGTACGCATGGACTGGCAGCGTGCAGTCTGAAGAATCGTACCTCCGCGCTGGATTGTATCAGATACGTCTCTTGCGGATAAATCTATGATTTCCTCTTTTAAAAGCCCGTGGTATCCTCTTCTGATTCCTCGGACCTTTATGCCCTTGGAAAGAGCTGTTCTGACTACGGCACGGATTGCCGCATTCATACCAGGGGCGTCACCGCCGCTTGTAAGAACGCCAATTGTGCGGATTCTATCTTCGATTTCCTCCAGATTTTTTTTAACTGCCTTTGTTTCTGCCATGTTTTTATCCACCTTTCTAATAATGCCTGTATTTCACTATACACCTTTTCAAGCCGTATACAGCAAACAGTACAATAGGGACTGCCTAATTTTTAACACTTTGGGTACTATTTTAACCTATTTATAAATGGTTTTCAATAGGTTTTTCCACCACTTTTACCCGTTTCTCGCCAAAATGGTTCATCAATTTGCTCAATACCTGGGAACTTATATTAATATTACGGTTTCTTGGAAGACGCTTTACAGCCCTCTCCCTCTCACAATAAATTACGACTTCATCCTCTCCCTCGGAATCTGCCAGATACCCATATACAATCTGTTCCTTTTCCAAAAACGCCTCTTTGTCCGGAAACTGAAGCCAAAGCTCTTTCTTTGTCTGCTCAAAGGGAATGATACGCTCACATATGAGTTTACTTGCTTTTTCGTCTTCCTCGGAAACTCTTCCGCGGATAAATATTTTATTGTCCACCTCGAGAAGAAGACGGTTTTTTTCATAATCTCTGGGGAATACCACAACTTCCACAGTCCCCAGAAGGTCTTCCAATGTCAGGAAGGCCATCATCTGATTGTTTCTGGTATTTTTCACCGTTTTATCAACAATCATGCCTCCTATAATTTCGATTGCACCGTCATGAACCTTTGTCTGCCCGGTTTCCTCATCCGGCTGAAAATCTGCGGTTGTAACCGAGATGGACCTGCGCCACTTCTCTTCGTATTCTTCCAATGGATGACCGCTGATATACACACCCAGAACTTCTTTTTCAAAGGCAAGCAGATTTTCCTTGGAATACTCTCCCACAGGCGGGAGCTTGATTTCAAATTCACTTTTCTGCTCCTCATCCACCAGGTCAAACAGAGTCATCTGCCCTGTCATGGCATATTTCTTTTCCTGATTTACGTGGTCTACAATCTGTATATAAATACTCATAAACTGCTTTCTCGTGCCACCCAGACCATCCAGAGCGCCTGCTTTGATGAAATTTTCTATCACACGTTTATTCAATACATCTTTCACAGATAATCTGCTGATAAAGTCTTCCAGATTTTTGAATGGTCCAAATTCTTCCCGGTCCGCTACGATTTCTTCTATGACCGGCTTCCCCACACCCTTAATTGCTGCCAGTCCATATCTGATTTTCCCATCGTCTACAGAGAAATTTGCGATTCCCGCATTAATATCCGGGGATAGAATCTGAATATTCATCTGACGGCAGCTATAAATATATTCTGCCACCTTGGATGGATTTTCAATCACAGATGTCATCAGGGCCGCCATAAATTCCACCGGATAATAGTATTTCAGATATGCTGTCTGATAGGAAACCACCGCATAGGCCGCCGCATGGGACTTATTAAACGCATACTTGGCAAAATCAATCATTTCATCGTAAATTTTATTGGCAATCTTTTCATCAATGCCGTTGGCAATGCAGCCAGGAACATTTGTCTCTTTATCTCCGTAAACAAATACCTGCCGCTCTTTCTGCATGACATCGCCCTTTTTCTTGGACATGGCACGGCGCAGCAAATCGCTTCGTCCCAGGGTATATCCTGCCAAGTCCCGTACAATCTGCATAACCTGTTCCTGATATACGATACAGCCGTAGGTAGGCGAAAGAATCGGCTCTAATTGAGGGCAGTCATAAGTAATGGCTCCTGCTTTATTTTTCCCGCGGATATACTGGGGAATAAAATCCATTGGCCCCGGACGGTACAAAGAGATTCCGGCGATGATATCCTCAAGGCTGTGGGGCTTCAGTTCCTTCATAAAACTCTTCATCCCCGCACTTTCCAACTGGAAAATACCGTCTGTCTTTCCGGTTCCTATATAATCCAGCACCTTCTGGTCATTATACCCAATGGTGTCCATATCCAGTTCCGGATTCTTGTTTTTCGCCAGTATTACGGCATTTTGTATTACCGTCAATGTCCGAAGGCCCAGGAAGTCCATCTTCAGAAGGCCCAGCTCTTCCAGGGTATTCATTGTAAACTGAGTCGTGATAGACCCATCCTGAGCTTTTGACAGAGGCACATATTCGTCCACTGACAACTGGCTGATTACAACACCGGCAGCGTGCATCGAACTATGGCGCGGCAGGCCTTCCAAACGTTTTGCCATATCAATCAGATACTTTACCTGCTCGTCAGTCTCATAGGTTTTGCGCAGTTCCGAGTTCACCTGCAAAGCCCGGTCAATGGTCATATTTAATTCAGTAGGAATCATCTTGGCAATAGTATCCACAAAGGCATAGGGCAAATCCATGACACGCCCCACATCCCGGATAACTCCCCTGGCAGCCAGGGTACCAAATGTTACAATCTGCACCACCCGGTCTTTGCCATATTTGCGCACCACATAATCGATGACCTCCTGCCTTCTTTCATAACAGAAGTCTATGTCAATATCAGGCATGGATATACGGTCTGGATTCAGGAAACGCTCAAACAGAAGCTGATGATGTATAGGATCTATATTCGTAATCTCCAGGCAATAGGAAACAATACTTCCTGCCGCAGAACCTCTTCCCGGCCCTACAGCGATACCGTGGTCCTTCGCATATTTAATGAAGTCCCATACAATCAGAAAGTAATCCACATATCCCATGTTCTTTATGACATTCAGCTCATATTCCAAACGTTCCTTCAATTCCCTGCCAGGATTCCCATAATGCTTATCCAAACCCTCAAAACACAGTTTATTCAAATACTCCCAGGAAGTGAGACCTCCAGGCACATCATATTTTGGCAGCTTTGTCACGCCGAACTCAATTTCCACGTCACATCTGTCGGCAATCCGCTGTGTATTATCTAATGCCTGCAGCGCATATGGAAATAAACGTGCCATCTCCTCCGGGGACTTCACATAGTACTGCCCCCCTTCATAGCGCATCCTGTTTTCATCCTGCAATTTCTTTGCAGTCTGAATACAAAGCAGGATATCATGAGCTTTCTCATCCTCAGCATAAGTGTAGTGCACATCATTGGTAGCAACCAGTTCAATCCCCGTCTCTTCGGACAGCTTCAGCATACGCTGGTTTACAAGGGCCTGCTCCGGTATCCCATGATCCTGTAATTCCAGGAAGTAATTTTCTTCCCCGAAAATATCCTGATATTCAAGGGCGGACTTTTTTGCCTCCTCATACAGTCCTTTCGTCAGATACCGCTGTACCTCCCCAGCAAGACAAGCACTCAGCGCAATAATTCCTTCATGGTAATCCCGAAGCAGTGCCTTGTCCACACGGGGCTTATAATAATACCCTTCCACGAAACCTTTGGATACAATTTTCATCAGGTTTGCATATCCAGTATTATTTTCAGCCAGCAGCACTAAATGATAATATCTGTCATCTCCGCCATTTATTTCTCTGTCAAACCGGGAGTTGGGCGCTACATACACTTCACATCCAAGGATGGGCTTGATTCCCTGTTTCTTGGCCTCCCGGTAAAAGTCTATGACACCATACATCACACCATGGTCCGTAATGGCAGCGCTGTTCATGCCTAATTCCTTTACTCTGGCCACATATTCTTTTATCTTATTTGAACCATCCAGAAGACTATATTCTGTATGGACATGTAAATGTGCAAAATCCATCCTTCACCTCTTAATTTGTATAGTAGGAATGCAGTGCCATACTATACATGAAAGAGGGCATTCCCCCTAAGAGAATTGCCCTCATACACTCATTTCTTATTATCAATGCTGATTATTGTCCGCCATTAATCATAAAATTGATCAATTTGTCTGTATCTTCCTTTTCATATGCAATGATTTCCAGTTCTGGAATCTCACCGTTAGAGAAGATGTTAGCCATTGATACGTACTGAGACAACTTGGACTTCAGGTTCAGTCTGTCACCTTCACCTGTCACTAATTCTACTTTTCCTTTACATGCATCTACTACTTTAAAAAATGCTTCTATGTCTGTAATATTTTGTACCTTCATATCTTACTATCTCCTTTCTTTCTATAAGTTTGTGTTGAAGCTCAGTCATATAATTATAACTGAACTGTAATGATTTTATCTACTCTTCCATTATACCCGATTTAATGGGGATTGCAACATTTTTTACAAGAATTTTACCATATCCTTTTATATATCTTAAAATCGAATAAGAAACAGCTTATGTTTACTTAATTCAATTTGAAGATAACACACGAATGCCAGGACTAAACCTTTTTCACCTCAAAAGTTTATCCCCAACTTGTCCGCACATTCCATACACAGTTTACTAAGGTACTCTCTCTGAAATTTTTCATCGTCACATATGCCGATCCTCATAACAGCCCCTTCTTTATGCGATAAAAGCCTTACCGGCCAGTGCTTCTAATATCTTTTCCTGTAATTTCAATCTTACCGCCCTTTAACAGACGTCCCACGCCTCTTTTAAAAGCTGCCTTGCTCATGCCAAACTCCTGCTTAATTGTTTCAGGGTCCGCTTTATCGGTAAAGGGAAGTATCCCATTATGGCTTTCAATCACCTTCATGATATATTGTGCATCCTTATCCATCTGCTCCGGAATCTTGTCCCTCACACTTAAATCCAGCTTGCCGTCTTCTTTCACAGCGGTAACCCTGGCTTCTACAATATTCCCGACTTTAAGGTTCCCGAAGGCCTCCTTTTGAGGAATCAGCGCTGAGTACTGGTTGTCCACCGCCACGAACACCCCGAATTCCGGACTGGTATCATAAATAATCCCACTCACTTTGTCATCCTTTTTATAAGGGGAATCTGTCTGCAGTAAATGATAAACTTTCATTGTAGCGCACAGACGGCTGCTCTTATCAATGTAAAGGGAGACCAGGCACTTGTCCCCTTTCTGCACCTTTTCTGTCTGTTCTTTAAAGGGCAGGAATAAGTCTTTTTCTAATCCCCAGTCAAGAAATGCGCCCAAACGGCCCACATCTGCGACCTCCAGCACCTCTAATTTTCCTAATGTAATCTTTGGCTCATTTGTAGTCGCAATCAGCCTGTCGTCAGAGTCTTTATATAGGAAAACCTCCACCGGGTCACCTAATTCAATCTCTCCGGGTATCTGTTTCTTGGGGAGCAGTACACGCTCTTCCTCACTGCCCAGGTATACTCCAAAATCTACTTTCTTTACAACGGTTAAAACCTGTTTTTCTCCTAATTTCATTGCCACATCTCCTCTATTTGAATTCTATCACTGCATATAGGTTCCCATTCTTGTCACACAGCTCCACTACTGTCCTCTCCGTTTCAAAAGCCACCTTAGGGCAGATGATATCTCCGTACACGGCAGACTTTTTATATTCCACACGAAGCTGGCGGACATTTATTTCATCCGGCAATACTTCCAGTGCCATTTGAACATACTGGCAGTTATTTACATGCTCATTTGTGTCTATATGGTATTTCTGTACCGGAAAAGAAGGGAAGTCTTCGCTGGACTCGGGAAGTCTTATTTTCCTGCCCTCATATACCATCTCCAAAGGCGGCTCCATACCGTAAGGCAGGATATCCTCATCCCCCGGTTTTGCCGGCCTCCCTTTTTCCATATCCATAAAGACCCATATAGAATTGGCACAAGCGATCCGGTTTCCCTGTTCATCATTCATGAAAAAGTTCCGGTCTCCATACAGCCCTTTAAATCCGGTTGCAAATGTCCCTACTGTTACTTGCTCTCCCATCTTGGGAAACCTTTCAATTATAACCTGCCAATAGGATAAAATCCATGCCTTTTTCCGCTTTTTCAATTCCTTCACACCCAGTCCGATATCCTCGGACTGAAAGGTACTGCAGTCCTGAAAATAATTTATCAGGCCAGGCAGTGTCATAGTTCCATGATGTCCAATTTCACTATATCTTACTCTGCTGCCAAATGAATACATATCTTACCTTCTTTCTCCCTTTCGTCTTTTAGTACAGTGAAAAACTTATACTTCTTGAACTACTAATGTTCAAGAAGGTATGCTTATTGAACTACTAACGTTCAATAAGGTATCTTTCATTTCTTTATGCTGCTCTTACTCACCTTTACTGGACATAAAGCTGTGTTCTACAGTGATGACACACTGGTAACGGGTATCATTCCTGCAGATTCTTGTTTCCAATTCCTCCTGCAGCTCTATTCTCTTTTTCTCATCATATAGGATTGGGACAACTACGTCAAATATCAGATTAATCCGTTTCTCTCCTTCTACCACCCGAAAATCATGAATACTGCAGTTTTCATCCAAATCCGAAAGTATCTTTGTAACATGACCGCGGATTTTCAGAACCTCTTCGTCCTTCGTTTCAATGGGGTCCATATGTACCACAAGAAATATGCCTAACTGTTCCAGTGCATCCCGCTCAATTTTATCAATTACTTCGTGAGATACTTCTATATCTACATTATTGGGAACTTCCGCATGGATAGACGCCATGCTTCTGTTTGGTCCGTAATTATGGACAATTAAATCATGGGTACCCTCAATGCCGTCATATTTTTCTACGAAATCTTTTATTTCAACATACAATTCCGGGTCTACTCCTTCCCCTATCAAAGGTTCCAGAGTATCTTTTGCAATCTCCACACCAGCCCACATTACAACAAGAGCTACACCAACTCCCACAAATCCGTCGATGTTTATTCCGGTCACCGCAAAGAAGATCAAAGAAAGAACCGTAGCGCCTGTGGTAATCACATCTCCCATAGAGTCTGTGAATACTGCCATCATAACTTTAGAATCAATCTTCCGCCCCAGCTTCCGGTTAAAGATACCCAGCCATAGCTTTACTCCAATAGACAGCAGCAGGATAACAACTGATATCAGATGAAAATGCAATTCCTGGGGTGTCCTTATTTTGGCCAGAGAGTCTTTCAAAAAAGTAAATCCCACCTCCAGCACCAAAAAAGATACAATCAGGGCCGCTATGTATTCCATTCTTCCATGACCAAAGGGATGGTCCGCGTCTGCGGGTTTACCTGCCATTTTCACCCCAATGAAACTAATAATGGAAGAACCTGCATCGGACAGGTTATTAAACGCATCCGCCGTTACAGATACGCTTCGCAGGCTCAGGCCCACAATGATTTTTACAATAAATAAAAGCACATTACAAAAGATGCCCACGATACTGGCTAATACACCATAAGCTGTACGCACGGACACCTTTTCCACCTGCTCATAATCTTTCACGAAATGTTTTACCAAAAATTCCGTCATTCTTCCTCCGTTCGGATTCCCAGATTCATTTACTGAACTTCTTTTGAATCTTTCTCTTTAAACTGCTCCAGGAAATACCACTTTATCTTAAAGTCCGACTGTGCCGTCACCTGAGAATATTCTTCCTCTGTCAGCACATTTTTCAACTCCTCTTTTCCTTCCTCCGGCACCACTGCATTTGTTGCATCTGTAAAACATAAATTAGGATACAGAACGCACCACCAGTTATGTCCCTTTGCAGCGCCAATTTCAATTCTCAATGCCTTATAATTTCCTGCCGGGAATGTCACATCACCATACGTCTTCTCCGGAAAATAACAGGTTGTTACTGCTGCACTCACCGGATAATCTTTTCCCTCTGAAAGAACCGTATCCCGGCTTACTTCTTCCAGCTTGTCCGTATTTCTGCGCATCCATTCTTCAGTTTCCTCTACACTCAGTCCCTCCGGCACGGAGTCTTTTAAAAATGCCAGCACCTGCGCCTTCACGTCCATCTTCAGCTCCTGATCCTCATCACTGTCACTGTTTGCCAGGATATGGAACCGCAGCACCTCGTCAGCCAAATGCTCCTGCAGCTTCGCCTGAGCTGTCAGATTCACGCGCCAGCCAATCATCCCAGTAATTAAAACTGCAATAATCATCGCAAGAATTAAAATAATCCTATTTTCAAATTTGTTTATAATATATGTTCCATTCATATGTAACTCCCTCTATCTTTCTTAATGATATAGGGAGTATTGACACAATTATCAGAATTATACAACAATAGTGAGTAAAGGGGACAGTCCCTTTTCAAAAGGGACTGTCCCCTTTGCTTTTCATTGTCAGAATATTCTTACTCTTCTCTGCTGCGCAGTTTACCGGTGACTGCTGTTACCTGGTTATTGATATGCTGGTTCGTTAATTTTGCCGCAATATCTTTTTCCCGTTTTTCTATGGCATGGATGATCTCTTGATGCTCTTCCAGAAGCTGGGGATGGCATTCTTTTTGTTTCAGATGCTCTACCCGGTACCGGTACATCTGCTCTCTCAGGTTATTCAGTAGCTGTATCAGCCTCCGGTTTTCTGTGGCAAGATATATGATATCATGAAATGCCACATCTGCCTCGGCGATTTTTGTAATGTCCTCACTGCTTAACGTGGCCTCAAAGTCTTTTGCTGCCTTTTTCAGGCTTTCTATTCCTTCATAGCTTATCCTGGTGCAGGCGAGCTGTACTGCAAGTTCCTCCAGGGCTGCCCTGACCTCCAGCACATCCCGCAGGTTTTTCTCTGTAATTTCTGCAACCTCAGCGCCTCTTCTCGGAATCATCAGTACGAGGCCCTCCAGCTCCAGCTTTCGGATTGCTTCACGGATGGGTGTGCGGCTCACCCCCAACTTGTTGGCAAGCTGAATTTCCATCAGTCTTTCTCCCGGTTTCAGCTCCCCCCGCAAAATAGCTTGTCTTAATGTATTGAATACTACATCCCGTAGGGGCAGATACTCATTCATTGTTACTTCAAATTTAGGTTCCATATTCTGTCCTCCCCGCACTGTGTATGTTCGTCACATACACCTGCTTTGCCAGTGCCTTTTCTCTAATTTTATCCTGTGCCTTCCTTGCCTGTGCCTTGCTGTTAAATAGACCGAAAACCGTAGGGCCGCTTCCGCTCATCATTGCATTCAAAGCCCCCGCAGCCTTCATCTCATTCTTGATATCCTGTATAACAGGATGCATAGGTATGGTCACATCCTCCAAAACGTTTCCCATCGCCGCGGCAATCTCAGGAAGGCTCCCTTTTTTCAAACCTGCTATCAGGCCGTCAATGTCCGGGTGCTTTGTAATCTCCTGGGAATCCAAAGCACTATATATGGTTTTTGTAGATACGCTGATGGGAGGCTTTGCTACCAGGACAATGCATTTGGGCATGGCCGGCAGTTCCGTTAATTTTTCGCCGATCCCCTCCGCCAGCACCGTCCCCCGCATAATGCAGTAGGGCACATCTGCCCCCAGCTTTACCCCCTTGTCCATCAATTCCTGCTGCGACAGCCCAAGCCCGAACATACGGTTCATTCCAAACAGGACAGCAGCGGCATTGGAACTGCCGCCCGCCATACCTGCTGCCACCGGAATGTGCTTATTTAAGGTAATAATGACGCCTTCTTTTATCTGAAATTCTTCTCTCAGCATAGCAGCCGCTTTGTATGCGATGTTGTTTTCATCCAGGGGAAGGAAATACAAATTCGTCCTTATTTCAATTCCCGGTCGTTTCATCCGCTCAATTTTCACATCATCGTATAAATAAATAGACTGCATTACCATCCGTACATCATGGTATCCGTTCTCTCTTCCCCCCAGTACATCCAGCCCCAGATTAATTTTGGCAAGTGCCTTTAACTCTATCTGTTTCATCCTGTGTCCTCCAAAAGATATATACGCTGTATCTTGTATACATTATACCTATATTATACTCATGTTTTCTTTAAAAATCAACAGCTTATCACCAGGCTTTATACAATCTGATTCCAGTCCGTTTATTTCCTTTATTCCCTCTATTGTAGTCATGTAATCTTTCGCGAGATTCCAAAGCTCATCTCCCTCTTTTACAATATATCCCACAATTCCCGGACGTTTTTCCATTTCTTCCATAGATATAGGAGTGAGTTCCACATCGGTAATCACCTGCATATGGACCGGTTTCCTCATAAATGTGTCAAATGCCAGGACAGCTTTCACTTCTACCGCCTCACTGCCAGCAAGGTTTACAGATAATTGTTCTACGTGATAAGAAATATTGTAGCGTGCGTCAGCGGTCATCCCCGGGCACTCCAGCAAGTAAGAAAACGGCATAATTCCCTGCCAGCTTCCGAATGGCGCAGCGTCATCCGCTTTCAGATATAAGAAAGAAATATGCAAAATTCCTTCTATTTGAATTCCGTCATCGGTCAGCTCCATATGCTCTATCTGCACACTGCCGTCGCTGTGGCAGATTTGCAGTACATCATCCTTTAACTCCGGAAGAGACAAGCGTTCTGACACTTTGCATTTTGAATAATTTTGAACAAGCAGTTCTTCGTAGACTGCATCTCTTGTATCAAAATTACAGTTCTGCTCCAAAGAATACATGTCTTCCAGCAGCTCAACTTCTTCTTCCTGATAAATATTCATGCGCAGGCTTAGTGTTCCCTCTATCCCCAGAACACGCATTTCCCCGTCTTCATCCATGCGGACATCCACAAGTGTGTCTTCCAGGTTGTTGTGGACATAATAATACATTCCTTCCTCCGCACCGGCGCACTCAATCCTGCCTTCATAGGGAACGCTTTGTTCCAGCCAGTCCGTCTTTCCGTCCTCTGACTTATACATGCAGAATATAAGCAGTTCACCCTTTATCTGCATTTCATCCTGCCCCAGCCTGATTTCTAATTTTCTGCTGCCCACATCCGTCAAAAGAAGCTGTCCGATACTCTCCTTTGTGCCAGGGAGGGTAACCTCTTCTTTAATCCGGTATGTATCTTTCTTCGTTGTGTGCAGTTCCAGAAGATTTACATTTTTCATTTTCTTGTGAATCGGGACTGAACAGTCCACATCTACGGTGGTCTCCTCATCTTCCAGCTTTTCCCTTCCGATTTCCATCTCTATCATAGCCCGGATACTTAACTTTCTGGAATGAACCAACGTTGCGGCAAATTCTATACGAATGTTCTGTATGAAATAGTTTTCCATTTCCCCGCCGTCCGTATACACCATCTCTTCAAAAGGAATTTTTCCTTCCAGAACTGCAGGCTGTGGATCACCTGTTGCTGTCAAATAAAGAATCTGAAAATATAATTTCCCGGAAATGCGTATGTAATTCTCAACTAATTTGATATCTTCAATTTTTATCGTTCCGGTCCCTCTGATAATCTGCTGTACATCATCCTTTGCGTCTGGAACGTTGTAATCCTCATCCAGGTAAAACTGGTCAAAGGTCCGTTTCCCCTCCTGTGTGTAATGAATCGGCTTCTTGATTAATTCCATATGCATCCTCCTCTAATCAAAAACAACATTTTTTGCTATATATTCCATTCTTACCACTACATAAGGGTAAGTCGTCACATCTTTCGTCTTTTCCCCCTTTTCAGGGCCCAACAGATTCGTATGTATATAAACAGCATTTTCTGTTTCATAAAGTCCTGTCACTTCCACACTGTACCCACTTTTCGGCTGGGGGCCATATCCTTCTGCAATAAACAGATACCCCTGGTCCGCATATGTGAGCTTAAATGGCAGTTCTCTGCTTTCCAGAATTGCCTGCTTTAGTTCATTCGGTACCCTCTCCTTATCTATAACAGTAAACTCCAAATCCCGCAGCTTTTCGGTTTTCTGTGGCCGCGAAATACATCCCGTCAGCATCAGCACAAGCAAAAACCCCGCCAGATACAATATTTTCTTCTTCATATCCAATCCCCGCGGTATATTCTCATTATTATCTTATTATGTAAATGTCCCGATTATTCTTTTTTCGGTACTGCATATAACTAGTCTGAAGCAGAACCTTTTTTATCCGTTTCCTCTATAAAAACTTACGTTTTCTATTGAATATTCCTTACATTACTTGTTTTTTAATGTCTGCTTTTGTATAATTACAAATGCATGACATTTTAAAGAAAAGAGGTTCCTCTGATGTTCCGGTTTATATGTATTTCAATTTTTTTGGTTTTATATTTAATTTTCTCTATTCCTGTGTTTTTGGTGGAATGGATTATTGGAAAATTCAGCCGCAGTAAGCGGGACTACAGCTCCCTGCGCGCCGTACAATGGGCATTTCGTGTGATGTTGAAAATGACCGGTGTCCGGACCACCATCATCGGTGCGGAAAACATTCCCGATGAGCCGGTACTTTATATCGGCAACCACCGCAGTTTTTTTGACATTCTGCTTACTTACAGCCGGTGCGAACGCTTGACCGGATACGTTGCCAAGAAAGAAATGGAGCATATTCCGCTGCTCTCCACCTGGATGCGTTATCTGTACTGTCTGTTTTTGGACCGTGAGAATCCAAAAGAGGGGTTGAAAACTATCTTGCAGGCTATTGATTATATTAAAGAAGGAATCTCTATCTGCATTTTTCCGGAAGGTACGAGAAATAAGGGAGAGGAACTGAGTATGCTGCCGTTTAAAGACGGGGCTTTTAAAATCGCGGTTAAAACAAACTGTGCTATCGTACCGATATCTCTGAATAATACCTGCGCTATATTTGAGAAGCAGTTTCCGCGGATTAAGAAAACTCATGTAATAATTGAATATGGAAAGCCTATCTATCCAAATGTTTTGGACAAGGAAGATAAAAAGCATATCGGTAATTATGTACAGAATATAATCCGGGAGACGATTCACAAAAATGCAGACTTGGTATAATCTGCCCGGCCATGCTGAGGATACAGTGATAAGAAAGAGGTGAAAGCTGGATGCAGAATCCACCTATTATCCAAATTCAAGAGGAAGATGCAAGAATCGAAGACCGCTGGATGGAATTACACAAAAGAATCAATCTTTGGTCTGTACTTACTGCTTTTTGAGTAGAACTATTAATGTTTTGGGTATTATACCGTTTGGATATTCCAACGTCAACGATACCAGTTTATATATTCAAATATATTGTGTCTCCCGCAGTACTGAATTTAATAGCAGTCGGCATTTTATATTTAGTGCTTCAAAACAGTAAAAGCAGAACTCTGAAAAAATATGCAGTATCTCTTTGCCTGGTTGTGATTTGTTTCATCCTGCTTATTGTCCATAATATCTTTCCGGCTCTCCATATGCTGTTTGGAATCCCAATTATACTGACCACAGTATATGGGGACTACCGTCTTACGACTACAACGGCACTTCTTGGCCTGATTACGGAAATAGTGGGAGAATTACTGATTTTCTGGGATCCGGATAAAGTCAGTATTTTTAAGGACAGTGAGGGAGTCATCAATTTCGGGATTACTCTGGCGATACTGATTTTTATTTATGCTATTTCATTAGTCGTCCTTTATTATGAGCGGCTAAAAAATGAAGCCAGTGTCAGAAGAGAAATAGAACGGTTCCAGCTAAAGACAAAGCTGCTGAGTGACACCCTGACTTCTCTTTACAACCGTACAGCCTTGCAGGAACATTTGGATGCGATAGAAAGCAGTCGTGATAATTTTATATTTGCCATGATTGATGTGGATGATTTCAAAAAGATAAATGATACGCTGGGACATATAAGAGGCGATGATTTTTTGAAAGAATTTGCCGCCATATTAAAACAGTACAGTGAGCCCCACCCGGCATTCCGCTTTGCAGGGGACGAGTTCTGTATTTTATTTAAAAATGAGCCTATGGAAAATGTTTTAGAAACATGTCATGGCATCCAGCGGGAGCTCATGGAGATTAAGCATTTTGAGGACTTCCGGGGAGTCACCGCCAGTTTCGGGATTGCCCGTTACGAGCACGGCATCACTACCCTGGAACTGCTTGAACATGCTGACCATGCACTGTATGAATCCAAAAAGAATAAGGGCAGCATCACCATCTATCAGGCTAGTGATGGTGCATTGGAAAACTGTCATACCTGAATACAAACTCTTTTCCTTTTACTTTCTTTTTACATATGTTATACTTGATTCCATAGAAAATGAAAGTGAAAAACAAACTTTTCACTGCGGTTAAATTTACATGTCACTACCCAAAAAGTTCAGAATGAATATTGATGACTCAAAAGGAGATTATTTATGGGTGCGCAAAATCTTACACTGTTGACAGACCTGTACGAGCTGACTATGATGCAGGGCTATTTTGAAACTCAGGAAAATGAAACCGTTGTATTCGATGTATTCTTCCGAAGTAACCCAAACAGAAGCGGGTACTCTATTATGGCAGGACTGGAACAGGTCATTGAATACATTAAAACCCTGCATTTTTGCTATGAAGATGTAGATTACCTGCGGGGACTCGGTATATTCAGCGAGAATTTCCTCCATTATCTGAGCGGCTTCCATTTCAGCGGAAGCATCTATGCAATTCCTGAGGGGAGTGTCATTTTCCCAAAAGAACCAATCCTGAAAGTGGTTGCTCCTATCATGGAAGCACAGCTTGTTGAAACTGCAATTTTGAATATTATCAATCATCAGTGTTTGATTGCGACAAAGACCTCCCGTGTTGTTTTTGCCGCCCAGGGTGACGGTATTATGGAGTTTGGCCTGCGCCGTGCCCAGGGGCCTGACGCCGGTCTGTATGGTGCAAGAGCCGCTATGATCGGAGGCTGTGTAGGTACCTCTAATGTACTGGCAGGCAAGCTTTTTAACGTCCCGATTATGGGAACGCATGCCCATAGCTGGATTATGACTTTTAAGGATGAATATACTGCTTTTAAAGAATACGCAAAGCTATATCCGAATTCATGCACTCTTCTTGTAGATACTTATGACACCCTGAAATCCGGTGTTCCCAATGCAATCCGTGTCTTCCAGGAGCTGCGTGACGAGGGAATAACCCCAAAATCCTACGGTATCCGTCTCGACAGCGGTGATTTGGCATATCTGTCCAAAAAGGCACGCGCCATGCTGGATCAGGCTGGTTTTACAGACGCCTTTATTGCTGCATCCAATGATTTGGACGAGCTGTTAATCCACGATTTGAAGATGCAGGGTGCTGCAATCACCTCATGGGGAGTAGGCACAAATCTGATTACATCCAAAGACTGCCCTTCTTTCGGTGGTGTGTATAAAATGGCAGCTATACAGAATGAGGCGGGAGAATTCATTCCCAAAATTAAGATTTCAGAAAATGTTGAAAAGATTACAAATCCGGGTAACAAGACAATCTATCGTGTATATGATAAAAAGACCGGTAAAATCCGGGCAGATTTGGTTTGTTTCGTTGATGAAGTTTATGATACCAACCAGGAGCTTTTACTGTTCGACCCCAATGCAACCTGGAAGAAAACCCGGCTTCCCGGAGGCAGTTACACTATGCGCGAGATGTTAAAGCCCATATTTATTCACGGTGAATGTGTATACAAATCACCATCTGTCATGGAGATTGCAGAATATTGCAAACAGGAGAAAGATACGCTTTGGGACGAAACAAAGCGTCTGTTCTATCCTCACCGGGTTTACGTAGACTTATCCCAGAAGCTTTATGATACAAAGACAAAGCTTTTGAACGATATGAACAAGGAGTATTAAAAAGGAGATTTTATTGTCATGAGAATTATTGTATTAGCCGGAGGACTCAGCTCAGAACGCGACGTGTCACTTTCCTCCAGTGCAGGTATCTGTAAAACATTATTGGAAAAGGGACATGATGTATTTTTGCTGGATGTTTTTCTTGGTCTGGACTATGACCCGGACCGTTTAGAGGAAGTTTTCAAGCTTCCCGGACATGGACTTGAGATTGCAAAAAGCATCAGTACCGACGAGCCTGATATTGAAGCAATCAAGGATTCCCGCCCCGGCGAATCCAATTGTTTCCTTGGACCGAATGTGATTGAACTCTGCCGTATGGCTGATATTACATTTTTGGGCCTCCACGGGGGAGAAGGCGAAAACGGAAAATTGCAGGCCACTTTCGATTTACTCGGAATTAAGTATACCGGCCCGGATTCACTGGGCTGTGCCATTGCTATGGATAAAGGCTTTACCAAGCAGGTATTCCTGCAGTCAGGCATTGATACTCCCCAGGGGGTAAGCCTTCATAAAGATGTCTCTGACAAATCTCTGGAATCACTGGGGCTGCAATTTCCGGTAGTTGTAAAACCATGTTCCGGCGGCAGCAGCATCGGTGTTTATATTGTAAACATTCAGGAGGAATACACACATGCCCTGTCCAAATCCTTCCGGTATGAGGACGAGGTTGTTGTTGAATCCTATATCAAAGGACGTGAATTTGCCTGCGGTATCATAGACGGCGAGGCGCTTCCTCCCATTGAAATTATTCCGAAAACGGGCTTTTTTGATTATGCCAACAAATATCAGGACGGAGCCACTCATGAGGTCTGCCCCGCCGACATCAGCCGGGAAATCTCTGAAAAAATGCAGGCTCTTACAGTAAAAGCTTATCATGCGTTGAAACTGAACGTATACAGCCGGGCTGATTTTCTCCTGGATGATGAGGGAAACCTTTATTGCCTGGAGATGAATACTCTTCCCGGCATGACTCCCGCCAGCCTTCTTCCAAAAGAAGCTAAAGCTGCGGGCATAGAGTATGGTGATTTATGTGAATTGATTATCCAAAAATCCCTGAAAGCAAGATATTGATGTAGTAAAGGATGGTATGTACCATGAGAAATATGACATTAAAAGAAATTTCCGTCGCATGCGGCGGCATTTATTATGGGGATGAAGAAAGTTATTATAAGGAAGTCAGCAGTGTTACCATAGACAGCCGTAAGATTCAGAAGGATTGTCTTTTTATAGCAATCCGGGGTGCACGTGTAGACGGGCATATGTTTATCCCCCAGTCTATTCATGACGGTGCATTATGTGCCGTATCTGAAAAGCGTATAGAAAATGCTGCATATCCTTATATTATGGTAAATTCCTGTGCCCAGGCACTCAGAGATATTGCAGAGCACTACCGCCGTTCCCTTCGCCTGAAGGTGGTGGGAATATCAGGAAGTGTGGGCAAAACAAGTACAAAAGAAATGATTGCCTCCGTTGTCAGTCAGAAATATAATATGTTAAAAACAGAAGGTAATTTCAATAACGAAATCGGCCTCCCGCTCACCATTTTTAACATTAAAGAAGAGCATGAAGTTGCCATACTGGAAATGGGAATCAGTGATTTCGGTGAAATGGAGCTGCTGGCCAGAATATCCCGGCCCGATATCTGTGTTCTCACAAACATCGGCTGTGCACATCTGGAGCAGCTAAAGTCCAGAGAAGGCATTCTGAAGGCAAAAACAGAGATGTTTTTATTTATGAATCCACAGGGAAGCATTATCCTTAACGGGGATGATGATATGCTTCAGACCGTCACTCCTGCTAACCGGATTCATCCCATATTCTTTGGGTTCGGCCCCCAATGTGGATATTCCGTTAAAAATGTAGAGAACCTGGGACTGAAAGGGACATCTGCAACATTCCTCACCCTTGATTCAGAATTTACAGCACATATTTCTGTTCCGGGAGAACATATGGTTTACAACGCCCTGGCGGCAGTTGCCGTAGGACGTGCCCTTGATATGAGCGATGAAGAAATCAAACGGGGAATTGAGGCACTGGTGCCTCTTGCAGGCCGTAACAATCTGATTGAAACCCCACTCTTGACCATCATTGATGACTGTTATAATGCCAACCCCGACTCCATGAAAGCATCCTTAGATGTTCTCAGCCAGGCAGATGGACGTACTGTTGCTATTTTAGGAGATATGTTTGAACTGGGGCCGTCAGAACAGGAGATGCACTACGAGGTAGGGCAATATGCTGCGAAAGCCGGCATCAGCCAGCTCATCTGTATTGGTACTCTCTCTGAGGAGATTGCCCGGGGTGCTGCAGGGGAAAATCCAGATATAGACATCTACCATTATGAAACAAAGGCTGAATTCCTGGAGCATATAGACTCTCTGATAACAGCCCGCGATACAGTATTAGTAAAAGCTTCCCATGGAATGGAATTTCCTGAAATCGTAGAAGCTCTGAAGGCGAGGTAATTATGGATTATCAAATGCTGGTACTTGATTTGGACGGTACGTTGACCAATTCTAAAAAAGAAATTACGGAACCTACAAGAAACGCTCTTATTGAATTACAGCAGGAAGGCAAAAAAGTGGTACTTGCAAGCGGCCGCCCTATTAATGGTGTGCAGCCTCTTGCAGAAGAATTAAAGCTGGACCAATATGGGGGCTACATCCTTTCCTTTAACGGAGCACGCATTACCCGCTGCTATGACGGGGAAGTACTTTACAGCCGGACACTGCCGCCTGAGGTTATACCTGAGGTATGTGCAATTACCGCCTCTTTTCCTAATCTGGATGTCCTGACATATGAGGGAGAGAATATCCTGTCCGGTATTACCCCCAACGAGTATACCCAGCGGGAAGCTTTCATTAATAAAATGCCGGTGGTGGAGGTTCCTGACTTTGTTGACTACCTGCAATTCCCGATAAACAAGCTGCTGGTCACAGGAGATCCAGCCATTGTAAAAGAGGCAATGGCTGCCATGAAGAAGCATTTTCACACATATCTTAATGTTTATCTCTCAGAACCATTTTTTCTGGAAGTCATGCCTAAGAGCATTGACAAAGCCTATTCTCTTCAAAAGCTGCTTAACAGTCTCGGGATGACTGCCGATCAGATGATATGCTGCGGTGACGGATATAATGATGTTTCTATGATTGAATATGCAGGACTGGGAGTTGCCATGGAAAATGCCCAGGATATTGTGAAAGATACTGCTGATTTTATTACCCGGTCCAATGATGAAGACGGAATTTTATACGTCATTGAAAAGTTTATGAGATAGAAGAAAGGGGATTGTTGTGAACCCACATGATTTTTATGAGGCAATCGGCGCTTCTTATTCCAACGCGCTGCGCCGTTTGTCAGATGACGAACGTATTTCAAAATACCTGCATATGTTCCTGAAAGATACCAGCTTTCTTCAGGTAAAAGAGACTATCGAGAAAAAGGATTACACAAATGCTTTCCGGGCCATACATACTCTCAAAGGCCTGTGCCTGAACCTGGAGCTGACACCCCTGGCGGAAGCGGCTTCCGAGCTGACGGAATTTCTCAGACAAACGCCTCTGGATACTCTCGATGAGAAAGCCTTGAACAAAAAATACAGCAAAGTAGATGCTGAGTATCATAAAATCCGGACTCTGTTAGAATAACAAAGAGTTTGCAAAGCAAACTCTTGCGCCTGAGTTGGCCGCATAGCGACATCTACCTCTTACAACCCAGTGCAATCCCCCGGAGGGTTTTTATATAATAAGAAACGTAGTTTCTTATTATATAAAATGACAACAGCCAGAACCCCCTGTTTTTAGGAAGATTCCAGCTGTTGTTGTTTTTTATCCCTCTGGGGCGCTTTTTCAGGAAGCTGTGCAAGAATAATGGCAATAAAGACTAAAACACAGCCAAATAATTCTTTTGGTGTCCGCGTTTCATTCATAATTACCCAGCTTGTCAATGCTGCAAACACAGACTCCAGACTCAATATCAGGGAAGCCACCGTAGGGTCTGCATTTTTCTGTGCAATTACCTGCAAGGTATAAGCAACTCCGCATGACAGAACGCCTGCATAAAGCAACGGCAGGTGTGCGGCAAGTATTTCACCCGTTGTCGGTTTTTCCCATATCAGCATAGGAGCCGCACAGAGAATGCCAGATACCAAAAACTGAATACAGGACAGCTTCACACCATCCGCCCTGGGTGCAAAATAATCTATAATCAGAATATGTATGGCAAACATAAGGGCGCCTGCCATCATGAGCAAATCTCCGAAAACAATATAGAACCCTTCCTTTATGCACAAAAAATAAATTCCCACAGTTGCAATTCCCACACCTGCCCAGATTTTAATCCCTACTCTTTTTCCAACAAAAATCCCAAGTATGGGTACAATTAAAATGTACAATGCTGTTATAAACCCAGCTTTTCCGGCACTGGAATAGAGAAGTCCTACCTGCTGAAAGGAACTTCCTGCTGCCAGAGCAATCCCGCAAAGGATTCCCCCAATCCACAGTGTTTTCTTATCCTCTTTTCCAGCCTGAGTATGAGAGTCCTGTACACCGGCACTTTTCGGCCTGCTCTTCCGCCCCAAAATCCAAATCACCGGAAGGAGCACCAGAGCACCCATCAGACATCTGATTGAGTTAAAGGTAAATGGACCTATATAATCCATCCCTACACTCTGCGCCACAAAAGCACTTCCCCAAATTAAAGCTGTCAGCATCAGCATACTGTTATTTTTTATTTTCTGTTTCATGTTCTATGTCGTCCTTTACTTTTGCATGTTCCCCTTTTGCCTCATACAGTATATCACTTCTTTAAAACATTTTGTAGGTATTTTTCTATTGTTTTGCAGTTACACATTGCTTATTTTAGACTGGGCCTATCTGCTATGACAAAACAGCAAGCCCCCAATTCCTTGCAAATACTGGGATTGAGGGCATCTTTCACTTTATTTTGCTGCAAAACTCAAAATATCCGGCCTATTTATATTCCTCGGGAAGTCCATCAAAGAGTTCAAAGCTATTTTCTATTAATTTTTCAACATTTACATCTTCACTAATCATTCCTATTTCCTGCATCTCCTTTGCTACTATGCCAAATGCTTCATATGCTCCGCTGGCGGATGGAATATAATTAAATGTTTTTAATACTTCTGCATTGGCTTTTGCATCACCTGCTACCCATTCATTATCCACCTGTATCTGAGTTGTTTCATCAGGGTTTTCCTGAACCCAGGCACTTGCCTTTTGAATTGCTATGGTATACTTTTCTGCAAGCTCAGGGTGTTCTTCCAAAAACTCATTTCTGATATAAATTGAGCAGCAATACTGTTCATTATAAGGTTCATCTATAGCTGAGTCGAATAAAGTAACAAATCCATATTCATCTGCTGCAATATAAGCAGTCGGATCATTCATTGCAATCGCATCCACTGCTCCGTTTTCCAAAGCCAATGGAAGATCCGCTGCTCCATATACTACAAATTCTACTTCTGCATTATCAACGTTAACCCCTACACCATTATCTGCCAATACCCTTCTTAAATATATATAAGGGCTTGCTGTATAACTTGCAACTCCAACTTTCTTACCCACAAAATCTTTAGCTGATTCAATTCCTGAATCGCTTTTTACCAATACTTTATCACATCCTGTATGTACTCCTGTTGTAATTTTTGCCGGAAGTCCATTCGCTAATGGATCTACC
Organism: Faecalicatena contorta; assembly: GCF_003149105.1. Lineage (GTDB taxonomy): Bacteria > Bacillota > Clostridia > Lachnospirales > Lachnospiraceae > Muricomes > Muricomes contortus_C. Next base: position 46,938 of record NZ_QGDS01000004.1, read on the forward strand.
AGACTTGCCAAAAGAGCAAAATTTACATCTACCTTTCCTGTAGTAATTGCATCAAATCCCGTACCAGGATTCAGTTTAATAAGCTCAACATTAATTCCCTGTTCTTCAAAATATCCTTTTTCATATGCAATATGAACTGGAGCTTCGCACAAACTTCCTCCATACCCCACTTTAATAACATAATCATCCTTAACGGCAGTTTCCTGTGTTGAAGTCTGGCTTACCTCTTTACTGTCGCTTTGAGCCTCCTTTTTATCACATCCTATTACTAATAACATAAATATTGCGCTTACAAGTACTGCTGCTAATTTTTTTACTTTCATAAATAACCTCCTAATATAAAATTTCACTATGTTTATCATTTATTACAAATCCATTCTCCTTATATCATGTATTCAGGCTCCTCCCGCTTACCGGCAAAATCCAGAATCTGTAATATTTTAGTTCTCATGTTCAAAAATTCCGGCATATCCCTCCCCCTTGGACGTCCCATATCAACATCTATTATATCTTCAATTTTGGCCGGCCTGGCTGACATTACTACAATTCTGTCACTTAGATAAATTGCTTCATCTACATCATGAGTCACCATTATCATTGTAGTTTTTCTGTCTTTCCATATTTTAAGCAGTTCATCCTGCATATTCATTCTGGTAAATGCATCCAGTGCCCCAAAATGTTCATCCAGAAGAAGCACCTTGGGATGGTTTACCAATGCCCTTGCCAGAGCAGCTCTTTGTGCCATACCTCCAGACAATTGATGAGGGTATGACTTTTCAAAACCGTCTAAGCCCACCAAATGAATAAACTCATTCACTTCATTTTTTTTATCTTTATAGACTTTTCTCGTTTTCAGCCCATAAGCTACATTTTCCTTAATATTAAGCCAGGGGAACAGGGTCGGATCCTGAAATACCAATCCTCTCTCATAACCCGCATTTACAATTTTTTCTCCGTCCAGGGTTACTTCCCCTGAATTCGCCTTATCAAGACCTGCAACCAGTCTTAGAAATGTTGTTTTTCCGCATCCTGAAGGACCAATTAAAGAAATAAACTCTCCTGGCTTTATGGATACATTTACATCGTTAAGGGCGTATACCTTCTCTCCTTCCGGCTTTATAAAATATTTATGGACATGAAGAGCTTCTATTTTACCATTAATATCTTTTACCATTTAATCACTCCCTTCTGCCATACTAAAATTTTGTCTCTTGCTCTGAACAACAAGGTAATTAACAATGAAAATGTAACGGCTATAGTTATCAATCCTGCATAGACATTCGGATAAGAAAGCATATCCTTCTGCCAGTTAATGTACCAGCCAAGCCCATACTTAACCCCCAGCATCTCTGCTGTCATTAAAGTTAAAAACGAAGCACAGGTCCCATTAAATATTCCAATAAATATGCTGGGCATGGCAGAAGGTACTGCAATTTTAAATATATTTTGAATAGTAGATGCTCCCAGAGTACTGGACACTTCGAAATATGCCTGCTTCACACCTGAGATACCGGAACTTGTAAGCACTGTCGTTGGAAACCATACCGCAAGCCCTATTAAAAAAACACTTGCTGTAAAAGAAGTAGGAAATGCAACTAAAGCAATAGGTACCCAGGCGGTAGAAGGTATTGGTCCGATAACCTTTATCACAGGGTTAATCCAGTAATTCCATGAAGTACTCCATCCTACCAGGATTCCTGTCAAAATCCCCAATATACAGCCTGATAGATAACCCGTTACTAAAAGCTTTCCCGAGTATCCCAGACATTTTAGCAAGAATGCCCCGTCCTTTATAAACACCCTGAAAATTATTTCGGGGCTGGGAAAATAAATGCTTGGAATTAACATAAATTTAATGGTTGCAAGATTGTATAAATTTAGCAGTAAAAATGCAACTCCTATAAACCAGCTTTTATGGGCCATTTTTTTACGAAAACTTTTATGAAATATAGTAATAATCATAACAACAGTGTAAATTACCAGCATAAGAATTAAAAAACCAGTATAGTAGGCAAATTCCTTTTGCGTATAATTCTTATTAGCCGGCAGTAATATATGTAGTATCAGAGACAGGCTTAAGCTTATAATCGGCACCAGTACTCTAATATCCAATCCTGCCGGATATTTCTTTTTTTCCATCTTTTTCTCCTTTTAAAAAGGGACCTGAATTAATAGTTAGTTAATTCAAGTCTCCAATTTTTTTGGTCAACCTTCTAATTTTCTTTAATATAGGTGTATGGATTTTTTTCATACCAGGATTCTTTAAATGGCAATGGCCTGTATTTTTTTATATTTTTATTAAACTGATAATTCTTTACAACTCTTGCTAACCGCCTTCCAATCTCAAATACTCCTGTATACCCCATATAATTATAGCTGGGCCCATAAAGGGGAAGAATTGGCAGGCCATGTTTTGCACTAATGTTATTGCCTCCTGTATGAATAACAATTACGTCCGGCTTAATCTTCCTGACTATATTAGCCTGCTCAAAAGGATGCTGAGTTGCTATATTGATAGATACATCATCAATATTTTCTAAGGATTCAAAGATAGGCTCTACAAACTTGTCAATATGATGCCCTTTTAGTCCGACAATTTCCATATTAAAGTCCTGAAGCACCTCTGCAGTAGATAATATTCTAACCTCTCCGCCGCCTATAAAGACCTTTTTTCCTTTTAATATTTCCCGGAATGTATCAAGGCTTTTATTTAGAATTTCATTTTCTTTTTCAATTAAAGACTTTGCTTCATCCTCCAGGTGGAAGAATTCAGCAATTTTTAATATCCATCTGTCTGTATTTTTACGTCCGATGGGTATGGTATCAATGATATAAGGGATCCCAAAGTTTTCTTTTAAAAACTGTAAATAATAATCATCATGGGTACCACATATACTTACATTCAACGCTGCTTCTAAAGAAATAGAAAAATCATCAGGTTCAGAATAACAGGGCAGAAATGTAACCTCTAAGCCTAAAGCTTTTAGTAATCTTTCAAGCTCAACTTCATCTTGCCGGCTCATGGAACCCACATTAAAAATATTAACTTTTCTGCTGATTCTGTAATCTCTGTCAATCTTATCCTTATCTGATTCTGTGAGTTTTCTCCATTCTCCATAAGGATTTACCAGTTTCTTCATAATTCCATTATAAGCAGCATCATAGGCAGTAGCCATAACCTTTGTTTTAAATCCTTCACAGTTTACCGGTACCAGTTTTGCAGCCACATCACTTTGAAGGGACTGTACAATTCCATCAACATCATCACCAATCAGAGCCGGCACACAGGAACTTACTACTATGATTGTTTCCGGCCTGTATTCTTTATCTGCAAAAAGCACCGTTTTTCTAAGACTTTCTTCTCCTCCCCCAATAACTGCAGACTCATCCAGATTTGTACTTAGCCAAATGGTTCCGTTTGCCTGAGGATCTCTTAGCCGTTTATAAAACTTTCCTGTTCCAATGGTTGCCGTAGAACAAAATCCACATCCTATAGGGCCATGCATAATAACTACTGCATTACGTATGGTATTAAGTATTCCAAGACTTAACGTAAACTGGCAGCCATAAGTCTGGGAAAAGCTTCTGTTAGCTGCATTTAAACAGCCTCCCTTATTCATGCTGCATTTTAATTCTCTGCACGTTCCTCCAAAAGCAATTCCTGCCTTTAAACGCTCTTCTCTAGCGGGTGCTGAATTTTCTACCTGATAGCTCATTCTTCTCCTCCCTTATCTGCCTGCTACTAATAACGAAAATATATCTTCGGTCAATGTAAGTGCACCGTTTATGCCTGCATAGGAACGATTGAATATAACACGGTTAGTTACAGGAAAGGCGATGGATAATAATGGATAATTAAATTCATCTGCAAAATCCCTTTCAATCACACTGCCTAATATAAATCCTGGCCCCATGGCGTCATAATATCTTTCATTTCGATCTGCCGGCCACAGTTCTCTAATATATTTTTTTACTGCCGAAGCATCCGTATCAAATTTTACTAAAGGCTTTAATTCGGAATCATAATTCTCAAATCTGGACTCCAGCCTGCTCTTTTGATCTTCTGTTAAAAAATCTGTTATCATTGCCAACTGGGGAAGCCATCCTAATTCATCTGATATAAACCGGCTGACTGACGGTGCATAATTGGCATCTGCTACAACAATTCCGTATCTTTGTAAATCAATATCGTTATAAATATCCGTAATTCTTTCAAAATAATCAAAATAAGTCTCTTTCTCTGCTTCAAGAGCTTTTTCAATTACCTCATTATCTATATTTAAAGCTTCTCCAACCTCATATAAAAATTTTTCAACCTGCAAATAACCTATAGGAAGACCTGTCAGCAAATAGGGAATCTTATGTATCTCCTCAAAGACTTTGGCTGTTTCCACTCCATATACATCTGATAAAACTATCGTAAGACTTGCATTTCCAGCCTCTTTAAAATTATCCAGGGTTTCTCCTTCTCCTACAAAAGTATTGGAATCTATTCCAATAAGCTCCAATATCCTTTTAATTTCCTTTAAATTCCCTTTATAAAATACGTCTTCTCCCGGAACAATTCCGATTACATTCACCTTACAGACTTTTTTTTCTTCTTCCGCCTCTATGTATTCTTTCGCCAATGCAGAAAATACCATATCATAACCAGTATAGGAGTTGCCCTGAAAGCTTGGCGTAGATACCGGAATTACAGGTTTATCATTTTCTTCGAATTCTCTGGCTACCGAATAGATGTCATCACCAATCATCTCCACCATACATCCGGTTACAATAACATAAATGTCACCATCCATAATCTCTATTGTTTTCTCAACCTGCTCCGCAAGCCTGTCTTCTCCCCCAAATACTACGTTTTTCTCGATAATATTGCTGCTGGGCAATGCAGCTCCTCCACAATATCCTCCGCCAAAGTAGGCTGCCCCTGCATTGATTCCATTGTAAACATTGTAGCCGCATCCGGTAGAAGAGTGAATAATTGGAATTGCTCTTGGAATAGCCCGTAATAAGGATAAGGCCCCTCCCAATGCACACCCGTACCTGGGTCTGTCAACATACTTCCCCATCATTTTCCCTCCTTAATTTCTTCATTTTAAAAACAACTTTTCCCATACTGTAACCACATCTCTTTCTCTAATTAATCCAATCATATAATGGAGTTGACAGGTATCTTTCTCCTGTATCCGGCAAAATTACCACTATATTTTTTCCTTCATTCTCTTTCCTTTTTGCAACCTGGGCTGCTGCAAAAGCTGCTGCTCCTGAAGATATTCCTACTAATAATCCTTCTGTTCTTGATAAGTCCTGTGATGCTTCAAAGGCTTCTTCGTTTTGTACTTTAAATATCTCATCTATTACATCTGTATCCAGTACCTTAGGAATAAATCCGGCTCCAATACCCTGAATCTTATGAGGACCCGGCGCACCTCCTGATAATACGGGAGAAGGGTACGGTTCTACAGCAATTATTTTAATATCAGGATTCTTTTCCTTTAGAGCCCTTCCTACACCTGTAATCGTACCTCCCGTTCCTACCCCGGCAACGAAGATATCTATCTTTCCCTCCAGGTCTCTCCATATTTCCTGAGCGGTGGTCTCTTTATGTACCCGGGCATTCGCAGGATTATTAAACTGCTGTGGAATAAAAGAATGAGGAAATACTGCCGAAAGCTCTTCTGCTTTTCTTATGGCCCCCTTCATTCCATCCTTACCGGGAGTTAATACCAATTCTGCTCTTAAAGCAGATAAAAGCTTTCTTCTCTCTACAGACATGGTATCCGGCATGGTCAAGATAATTTTATACCCCTTGGAAGCTGCCACAAAAGCCAAGCCTACACCTGTATTTCCGCTGGTAGGTTCAATAATAACTGTGTTTTTATTAATCAGGCCTTTTTCTTCTGCATCTTCAATCATTGCCAGGGCAATTCTGTCCTTTACAGAACCCAATGGATTAAAATATTCCAGTTTAGCAATTAGATTACTTCTGATTTCTTTTTCTTCGCTATAGTCTGTTAACTGTAATAATGGAGTGTTTCCTATTAGTTCTGTAAGTTTTTTTGCTATTTTTGCCATAATCTCTCTCCTTTAAATTCTATAGTCATCCTGTAGATTATCCATTAATCCATACTCAAATAAAATTTCTTCTAATCTTTCCCCAGTCATTGGTTTAGGAATGACAAACATGGTGTTTTCTTTGATTTTTTTTGCTAAACTTCTATATTCATTAGCCTGGTTTGATTCAGAATTGTATTCAATAACAGTCTTTTTACGAATCTCTGCATGCTGTACAATATTATCTCTGGGAATAAAATGAATTAACTGGGTTCCTAATTCTTTTGAAAAGGCAGCTAATAATTCATATTCCCGTTCTACATTCCTGCTGTTGCATATAATTCCTCCTAATCTGACCCCTCCTTTGAGGGCATATCTTTGTATCCCTTTTGCAATGTTATTCGCCGCATAAAGAGCCATCATTTCTCCGCTTGCCACAATATATATCTCTTTTGCTTTTCCTTCTCTTATGGGCATTGCAAAGCCGCCACATACAACATCTCCTAAAACATCATAAAATACATAATCCAAATCATCTGTATATGCCCCCAGCCGCTCCAACAGGCCAATTGAAGTAATAATCCCCCTTCCCGCGCATCCAACTCCAGGCTCCGGTCCTCCTGATTCTACACATTTGACACCTTTAAATCCTTTTCTCATAATGTCATCCAGATTTACTTTTTCTCCTTCTTCACGCAAAGTATCCAATACTGTTTTTTGATGTAATCCACCCAGTAAAAGCCTGGTTGAATCTGCCTTGGGATCACATCCTACTACCATTACCTGGTTATCCGCTTCTACAAGACCTGCTGTCAGATTTTGAGTCGTTGTAGATTTCCCAATTCCCCCTTTCCCATAAATTGCAATTTGTCTAATAATCTTTTCCGCCATTTCTATCTCCTCTATTACTAATTTTTATAGCTTTTTGGTTATCTCAGCCTTCTGTCATATTGAATTATTTTTTGAACCGCATAATCTACAAAATGAGGGATTGCGTAGGGAGTAATTCCTATTTCTTTCAAATATAATTCTGCACCAGGGCCAATTTGGGAACAGAGTATATATTTACAGTCAGAAATAACTTCCCCAACTTTGGACAACCGCTCTTCACTATGTTCTCCGCCATTACATGGAGGTGTGACTTTCCTTTTTTCAAGGAAATGACTTTCTCCTTTCTCATCCACTTTCACTATTAGAAATTCTTTTGTATGGCCAAAATGCTGGTTCACTACTTTACCATCCGTGGATGCAATTCCAATCTTATATTCCATATTTGTCACCACCTTATTTATCTTTCAGACATTAGCCATGGGAAAAAGTCTGTTCTATTCCCCTATAATCATAAAGTAAGTCTGCCACCTCTTTCCTGCCGGGAATTCCACAGGCATCTGCCCTGCATCTTTGACAATGCCTGAAAACCGGCAGATATTTTTCCGCTGTCTGCCTGGCCTTATGTAAGTCATTACAAGTGGGTTCTGCTTTGTCTGCAAACATATGCTGGGGAATCAGCGGTATAATGTTTATAAAGGAAGCTCCCAGCTCTGCTGCGGTTTTGGCTATTTCTTCAATATGTCCGTCATTTACTCCAGGTATTAAAACAACATTAATTTTTATTACCGCACCTAACTCAACAGCTTTTTTAATACCTTTTTTCTGAGCTTCAATTAAGATTTCTGCTCCCTCAAGTCCCTCATACTTTTTACCTCCGTACATGATAAAAAGACAAATATCCTTTAGGATACAGGCATTTACTGCATTTACTGTAACTGTTATGGTTCTGACACCTACTTCAACAAGTTTTTCTGCATAATTTTCCAGTAAAAGTCCATTGGTACTAAGACAATTGATAAGATCAGGATGTCTTTTGCTTATAAGCTCGAATGTATCTATGGCGAAACAGGTATCTAATGTGTCTCCCGGTCCTGCAATTCCGGCTACAGTAATTTCCGGACAAAGTTCCAATGCTTTTTTTACAATGTCTGCTGCCTCCTGTGGCTTTAAAAGCTTGCCCGTGACTCCTGGTCTTTGCTCTAATTTGTTAATACTTCTTTTACAAAAAGCACATTGAATGTTGCAGGTAGGACTGACCGGCAAATGTACTCTTCCTTTGTTTACATTAGGACCTTGACCAAAACATGGATGCCTGTTAGAAACATAGGCAAGTTTCTCTTTATTTGGTTCTAGTGTTAAACTCATAGAATCCAAACCTCCTTCATTTCAATTTGGGTAAAATAAAAAACCGAACTGACTTTGACATGAACTATGTCCCAGTCTGTTCGGCTTCAGTTGTCTGATCACCATTTTTATTTCATCCTTACTTTTTCATTTTTTTCTATCTGTACTATTCTTCCATCCTGAATAACGAGAGTGATGGAACCGTATTGAACTGCTTCGATAAACTCAATTACCTTCTGAATGTCCTTTTCTGTTATTACATTTTTTTTACCATGCCTTTTATTGCTCTCCTCCATATCTCTATCCCTCGATTATTTCCTACTATTCTGATATGTTTTATATAGATTTTTTATAGTATAAATGTTTAAACATATTTTGTCAATAGGTATTATAGGTTTTTATTATAAAAAATAATAGGACAGGTTAAATAGATTTCTGTCCCTTGTCGAAATAAAAAAGTTTTTAGCACATACCAAAGAAGCAAAAAAACACTGGGACTTTCTTACGAAATAGCAAGCCCCCAACCCCTTATATATTGGGATTGAGGGCGTTTTTTCTCTGTTTTGCTGCAAGAGGCAGAATATACTACATCACTTCTTTAAAACATTTTATAGATATTTTCCAATGCATAATAACTGGCATCAAAAATTCGTTTCATTTTGTCATAAACAGCCTGATTTTCCTGGTTTGGAGCATACTCTTTCTGAAACTTCAGAAATCGGGTGACATCTTCAAAGCTGTCATAAGCCCCCACACCTACGCCTGCAATCATAGCTGCCGCTATAGAAGTCGCTTCTTCAACATGGTCCGGTGTGGAAAGCCTGGCACGGAACACATCAGAAAGTATCTGGCACACAACATCTCCTTTTGCGCCGCCTCCGGTGAGTATCAGGTTCTCTACAGGCAGATATTTTCTATAGGAGGCAAGAATTAACTCCAGGTTATATGCAACGCCTTCAATGACCGCCCGGATATAATCTTCTTTCCTGTGATGCATCTTAATTCCAAGATAGGCTCCGCTTGTCTCCTCATTCCAGCGGGGACTGCGCTCGCCCAGCATATAGGGAAGGAAAAGCAGCTCTTTTGCACCTGCCGGCGAATTTTCTATCAAAGTATTTAACTCACTGTATGGTTGGCCGGGTGCCAGAATGCTGCGGATATAAGAATAGGAACTGCCTGCTGCCTGCATTGCTCCGCAGGGCATATACCTGCCCGGAATAACGTTGGCAAAGCAGAAGAAAATTTTCTCATCATCCAAAAATTTCTTTTTTGTTGTTCCTCCCACCCATGCAGATGTTCCAAAGGTTACAAATAATTCATCATCGTGAATACAACCGGCTCCCACCGCGGCACACGGACCGTCCCCGCCTCCGCAGACAACCGGAGTTCCCTGACAAAGTCCGGTAGCTTCTGCGGCTTCCTTTGTAACCTTTCCTACAATATCCGTAGAATTACACAGCCGGGGCAGTAAATCCCGGTCAATGCCGGAAGCCTCCAATATTTCATCCGCCCAGCACAGGTGTTCCAGATCCAGTGCATGGGTACCGGATGCATCAGAGTAGTCCGTCACAAACTCCCCGGTCAGCCGATAAAGAATATAATCCTTCGCCTGGAGCGATTTGTAGGCCTTTTTATAGACTTCGGGTTCATGTTCTTTCAGCCACATAATTTTTTCCAGAGTATAGCTGGGACTCAGGCGGTGACCTGTAATCTCATACATTTTATCAAAACCAATTTCTCTCTCCAGATGTTCCGCCTCTTTCAGGGCACGCTGGTCGGCCCAGATAATCGAAGGACGAAGAGGATTTCCTTCTTTGTCCACCAGAAGACAGCCCTGCATCTGCGCAGAGAAAGAGAGGGCTATAATATCTGCCTTGTCAACACCCTCCAGTATATTTTTTGTTGCCCGGCATACTGCCCCCCACCAATCTGACGGATTCTGCTGAGCACAATTTTTCCCAAAAAAGTGTACGTCATATGGAATGGTACAGCTTTTGACCATTTGGCCGCCGACTGTAAATAGTGTAGCTTTGTTTCCTGATGTCCCCAAATCATGGGCGATAATATATTGAGCCATGGAAAAATCTCCTGTTTTCTAGAATTCGTAAATCCTCTTGTCCCCGTACAATGCCCTCCAATCATTTGCAAAGGCTGAAACTGCTGCGTCAATCACCGGGCTCTCTACCATCTGTGTATAAAGATCCACAGAAGCTGTAACCGCATGTGCACCTGCAAGAAGAGCATCCATAATCTGATTTGTATTTTTAAAGCTGGCAGCAAGTATCTTTGTGTCTCTCTGATAATGGTCAAACAGCCATGCAATGTCTTCAATTGCTTTCATACTGTCCATATTCATATTATTCATACGGTTGAAATAAGGGGCTACATAATCTGCACCTACAGTTGAGGCAAGCATAGCCTGCTGAGGCATATAGATTGCTGTCCCTGTAATTTTGTATCCCTGGGCCTTCAACGCCTTCATAGTCTTAATTCCTTCTTCATTCACCGGAACCTTAATATAAGTATCTTTTCCCAGTTTATTGGTAATGGCCTCAGCCTCTTTCAGCATCTCTTCACAGGTACTTCCTGTCACCTGTACGTGAAGCTGTTTGTCGCCAATGATATTGCGGATCTCAAGCAGAAGGGGGAAAAACTCCGCCTTTTCCCTGGATAGGATCGTTGGGTTTGATGTTACACCTGTAATGTCATAAATTTCGTTGTACTTGCGTATGTCCTCTAAATTCGCAGTGTCTAATAAGATTTCCATAATAGTTTTCTCCTTTTCTTTTTAAATATTAAACTTTTGTCACATGAATACCATATCCCGCCAGTTCCTTTTCAATCCCCTCCGGAAGTCCGGAATCAGTAATCAGATATTGAACCTCATCCAGGGAAAACTCAGGAACGACGCCCTGCCTTGTAAACTTGCAGGATTCCGTGAGAATCACCACTTCTTCTGCATTTTGGGCAAGATTTCTCAAAGTCTCCACACGCAGATGATTATCTCCTGTAAAACCTATCTGTGGATGATAGCCGTCTGTACCCGCAAAAAAGCGCTTTACATGAAAGGACTGCGCTCCCAGCCGGGTAATAGGTCCCACAACAGCCTGAGAATCCGGCTGGTAATCCCCTCCCAGCAGAACCAGGTGGATATTAGAAGCCCTTCCAATATAATCGGCCATGAAAACAGAGTTGGTAACAATCGTCACATTTCGTTTTGTACGGCTGATCTCATCGGCCAGCAGGATACAGCAGGAGCCGGATTCAATCATAACCGTATCTCCATCCTCTATAAGGGATGCTGCCTCTCTTGCAAGCCGGACCTTCGTAGAATGATTGGCAGCGAGACGGCGCCTCATATCATTTTCTTCATTTAATATCGCATACCCTTGTTCCCGGCGGAGCAGTCCCCGGGTCTCCAGCTCAGTCAGATCCTTTCTGACTGTTACAAGAGATACACCGCACAGTCCCGCAAGCTCTGTAACCTCACTCTTTCCGCTGACACTTAATATCTCCAGAATTCTGGACTGTCTCTCCTCTACTTTTCCCATAAAAGCACTCCAGTCATGACGGATTCTTAATCCATCCTACTTTGTTTATACAGCTTTAAAAAACTATATTACCTCAAATATTACGAACGAAACAAATATAATTTACGTTTGCAAATTAATTATATTACGATATTTTAGATAAGTCAATCCTATATTCGTGTGCACCTTCTTGAACATTAGTAGTTCAAGAAGTATATCTTATTGAATATTAATAATTTAATAAGCATAAGTACATTTATTGGCTCTTAGTCGTTCAATAAGCATAAGCTTTTGCCCGAATAGTAAAAAATTATTTGGATATAATAACAAAAAATGTGTAAAGGAGAGTTATTTATGGGAGATATGTTTTGTTTCCAGTGCCAGCAAACCGCCCACAATACGGGCTGTGAAGGCCGTGCTGGTGTCTGCGGAAAAAAAGCTGATACAGCAAATTTTCAGGATGAGCTGACCAATGCACTTATCGGGCTTGCAAGGGCTGTTAAATCAGCCGGAGCAACAGACGCCTCAAATGAGCTGGTATTAAAAGGATTATTTACGACTATTACAAACGTGAACTTTTATAATGATACAATTATCAGTCTTATGGAGGATGTATATGCAGAAAAGGATAAAATTGATCCCGACGCTGAAGCTTATGATGTCTCAGAAATATGGTCGGCCAACGAGGATATCCGTTCCCTGAAATCTTTGATTTTATTCGGACTCAGAGGCATGGCCGCATATGCTTATCATGCATTTGTGCTGGGCTTTACCAATGATGAAGTGTTTGACTTCTTTTATGAAGGATTATGTGCAATCGGTGAAGATTACGGCATGGACGAGCTGCTTCCCCTGGTTCTCAAAACAGGTGAGGTAAACCTTACATGCATGGGGCTTTTAGATGAGGCCAACACCGAAAGCTACGGCACTCCGGAGCCGACAACAGTACCTCTCACCATTGAAAAGGGACCATTTATCGTAGTCAGCGGGCATGATCTGCACGATATGGAGCTTCTCCTGGAGCAAACAAAAGATAAAGGCATTAATATCTATACCCACAGTGAAATGCTTCCTGCCCACGGATACCCGGGGTTAAAAAAATACCCGCACTTAAAAGGAAACTTTGGAACCGGATGGCAGAGCCAGCAGTCTGAATTCCACAACATCCCCGGACCTATTTTGTTCACTACAAACTGCTTAATGCCGGTCAGAGAAAGCTATTGCGACAGAGTATTTACCACATCTATCGTATCCTACCCCGAACTTGTGCATATTGGTGAAGATAAAGATTTCACACCTGTCATTGAAAAAGCAATTGAATGCGGAGGATATCCGGAAGATCATCCTATGACCGGTATCAATGGAGGTTCTACGGTTACAACAGGATTTGCCCACGGGACTGTACTGTCTCAGGCAGGGAAGATTATCGATCTTGTTAAAAATGGTAAAATACGTCATTTCTTCTTAATCGGCGGATGCGATGGCGCAGCTCCCGGCAGAAGCTATTATACCGAATTTGCCAAAGCCCTCCCTATGGACACTTTCATTCTTACTCTGGCCTGCGGTAAATACCGTATTAACGACCTGGATTTGGGATCTATAGAAGGAATACCAAGAATACTGGACATGGGGCAGTGTAATGATGCATACAGTGCAATTCAGGTTGCCCTCGCCCTGGCTGATGCCTTTGAATGCAGTGTAAATGAATTGCCGCTCTCATTAGTCTTATCCTGGTATGAACAGAAAGCAGTATGTATTCTCCTCACGCTTCTCTCTCTGGGCATCCAGAATATGCTGCTGGGACCGACTCTCCCGGCGTTTATATCCCCGGCTGTGATGGATGTGCTTGCGGAAAATTATAATCTTGCAAAAATTAGTACTGTGGAAGAAGATATCCAAAGAATACTGGGATAGTCTGCAACCACTATCAAAGGTGATGGAAAAAGTGCGTCCCCAAGTCCTATATGACGGTAACATATCAGACTTGGAGACGCACTTTATAATTATATAATAAAACTAAAAGGAAAGCTCTGTAATTTATCTAAACTTGTATACCCAGGCATAATAATTTATGGCACTCCATCCATTTTTTGATACTGTCCCGGACTTATGTTGAATGCCCCTTTGAAATCACGCCCAAAGGATGCCGAGCTGGAAAACCCCAGCACCTCTGCTACTTCATTGGATGGAATTCCCTGGCGCAGCAACTTTTTCGCCTGATTGAATCTGGCCTGCAGTTGGTATTGCCTGGGAGACACCCCCAAGTATTCTCTAAACAAACGTACTAAATGACTCTTGCTATATCCTGCCTGTATTGCAAGCTCTTCGTTACTTAATATCCGGTCTAGATTTTCTTGCAGTAATTTGAGGATATCCTCCAGTCGTGCCGGAAGGACCGGCATAAGATTACAACTCTCACTCATCAAACTGATTACCGCCTCTGCTAACGGTAAAAGAAGTTTCAACTGCCTTTCCTGAATGGTACGTCTTAGCAAAAGCAGCATCTCCTCCATGACAGACCCTTCTTCCAGTTCAATTAATACCGGATGATAGCAAAGCGCCTGGGAAGACTCCAAATGCATCCATGTGACTGTAAACGGATTCTGTGGCTGGTGCCGCACCTGAAAACGGCGGTACATTGGCAATAAATAAAGATTACCAGATCTAAGAGTCAGCTCGCATTCACCGTCAGAATAAAATGCTTCTCCTCCTCTTACGTAATACAGCTTATGGAATAAACCTCCATCATCCACTGATATCCAGCTATCCGAACATACCTGGTCCCCATAGTCAATTACATCTGATATCATAAAAGGCGCTCTCATCTTATATTCTCCTATACGTTATTTTGAGAATGATTTTGCATCTATCTTAATTATATCAATTTTTCACTTTTTAATTTAGCTTCAAAAATCTCCACGATTGTTTTCTCAGTCCCAATCATACCGGGAGAAGCTATCAGTCCCATATTTTTCATTGTCATCTCCGGGGTTTTCCCATTGATGCCGTGGACATTGTCAATATAAATACCATTCATGGCAAATTCTACTGATTTATAAGCCGCATCAACTGCCGCAATGCCCTTCATGGTACATCCCTGATTTCCTCCGTCACAAATCATGCCTGTAATACTGCTGGCCATATTGTTTATGGTGTGGGCCATCATTTCTACATCACCGCCCCGCAAATATACAAGAGCACATGCCATTCCCGTTCCGGCGGCAATGGCACAGCCGCAAAATGCGGACAATTTCCCGGAATACTCTTTGATATACATACAAATCAGATAGCTCAGCGCGGTTGCGCGTAGTAAATTCTCTTCACTGTAACTGTTTACTTTACAGGCAGCATACAAGGGCATTGTAGCAATAATGCCATGTGCTCCTGAACCCGTAATACTCATTGCGGGTTTATCCAGTCCTATTACACGGGCCTCAATTGCAGCATTGCACAGTAATGATGCGGTTGTCTGCTCATTATCTGAAATGATTTTCCCATCGTTCATTTTCAGCAGAAAACGCGAAAAGGTTGTTCTTGGATGGTGCAGCCCCTCCTCAAACAACTCATAATTTACTTCATATGCCGCCCTGATAAATTCCAGTTCCTGAATATCTACTGTTGTGATGTAATCATACAATTGCTGAAGTGTATAATCATGAATCAAAGGCTGCACGTCTGCGTCCCCTTCTTCACTCTCATCAACATCTGCTATGTAAAGCGGAGATTCATAAATCACATTCCCATTCACCGCAATCCTGGTTATATTTGTATGAGAATCCCTGATTGTCACAACCGCTTCATCAGATTCTGCTTTTACTGTTGCTTCCATGAAAATACGGCTGTCTATTCCACTGAGGCGGACTGTTACCTTTCCTTTATTCACCAGGTCTTTTGCCATTTCATTATCCTGAGGTGTCACGTCTGCCAGCGACTCCAGGCCCTTTTGGGCATTACCCGCAACGGCTCCAAGGGCAGCAGCAAAAACAGTTCCCACCTCGCAGCTTCCTGGGATTCCACAGGTAAATGCATTCTTGTACATTCCGCTGTTCATAGATACATCAACACTTTCAATATCGCCTGACGTATAGGAACGGGCTTTTGCAGTAATAAAAGCAACGGCCCCTGGTTCTGTTACTCCTAAGGCCGGCTTCATATCCTTTTTGATTATCTCTGACAATACGTGCACAGTATCCCTCTTCTCCGCATCATTTTATATATCTGACCTATCTCTCATCATAATCATCCAGAAAACTATGTTCTATTTTATCCTTGTGATATCCTATAATTGTATTTAGATTTACATTATGCATACTTCTGAAAATGTTCATTTCGATTAAATCACTGGTTTTTCTAAGGTCTGCAATCAGTTCTTTCATTTCATCCCGCTTTGACCCCTGCTCTCCTCCGCAGATGGAACAGTTTTCTGTAAAACGGCAGGCACATTGTATAAAATGGAGCTGATTGTAGTCTCTCCATGCTTTTATATCACTTTCTTTTACCATATACAGAGGGCGAATCAGTTCCATTCCCTCAAAGTTCTTACTGTGGAGTTTAGGCATCATTGTTTCAAACTTCCCGCTATAGAACATTCCCATAAGAACGGTTTCTATCACATCGTCAAAATGATGGCCCAATGCTATTTTATTACATCCCAGTTCTTTTGCCCGGGAATATAAATACCCCCTGCGCATTCTGGCACAAAGGTAGCAGGGGCTTTTGTCTACTCCTGCTACAATGTCAAAAATATCAGACTCAAATACGGTCAGCGGAATTCCGAGAAGCTTCGCATTGTCTGTTATAATTTTCCAGTTGTCTTCATTGTAGCCCGGGTTCATAATCAGGAATATCACTTCAAATGGAACTTTCCCATGTTTCTTCAGCTCCTGCATGAGCTTTGCAAGCAGCATGGAATCTTTTCCTCCGGAGATACAGACCGCAATTTTATCTCCTTCTTTTATTAACTCATATTCCTGAACTGATTTTGTAAACTTCCTCCAGATACTCTTTCGGAACTTCTTAATGATGCTCCTCTCAATATCCAAGGTCTTCTGTTTTGCAAGGTCCTCCTCTGCTAAAGCCTGGCTGAGCTTATATCTTAAATAAGCTCTGTAGCCATCCTTCACATTAACTGCACAGAATCCCTCTTCTTCTAATGTATCCACTACATCTATGCTCTTATCCCCAGTGTGGCACAGGACATACACAGTAATATCCTTTTCAAGACATTTCATGTAATCCCGGACTTCCGGCAATGGTACATTGACAGCGGTCTCAATAGTACCCCTGCTGAATTCTTCCGGCTCACGAATATCAAGAATTACTGCTTTGTCCTTCTCTATTAGTTCCAGCTCTTCTACTGTAATTGATTTCATAAAAATTCTTTAATTTCCTCTGTTTCCTTATTTTCTACAAATGTATCTGTTCAGGACCATGAACAGATACGCCGCAAGCCCATGAAAATCGCCTTCGGCCATGGGGCTTGCTATCACATATTCAATGTTTTCACACGGACTGTGCAGTTATATACGAATACTTATATAAGACTTTACTGCCTCTATCAGTTTTTCATAGCTCATAGACGACGTGTTCAGACAAAGATCATAGTTCCTGGCATCATTCCAGTCCCGTCCTGTATAATATTTGTAATATTCGGACCGGCCCTTATCTGTCTTTTCAATTTTTTTGATGATTTCTTTCTCTGTCCCGCCGTTTTGTTTCATTACACGGGCAATACAATCTTCCTTTGGTGCATAGAAGAACAGGCGGATCGCAGCTTCATGATCTTTTAGTAAATAATCTGCACAGCGTCCGATAATAACACAGGACTCTGTATCTGCAAGCTCGCGGATTACCTTTGCCTGATAATTGAAAAGGTTATCATCCGATACAAATTCATCGCTGTCCGGGGGGAGTATTTCACCCTTATATTCTCTGCGCGCTATTTTAAACAGCGGCATGCTCTTTAGCGTCTCATCTACTTTTCCAAACAGTGCTTCATTAATCCCGCTCTCGTCAGAAGCCATCCTAAGCAGCTCTCTGTCATAACAGTTAATCCCGAGCTCTTTTGCCAGCAGCTTCCCTAAAGTCCTTCCGCCGCTGCCATAACCTCTTGCAATTGTAATTACAGTATGCTTCATAACTTTATTCCCCCAAATATGCCTTTTTAATAGACTCATTATTCATAAGTTCTTTTGCATCCCCGCTCAGCACAATATTCCCGGTCTCTAATACATATGCCCGGTCTGCAATAGAAAGTGCCTTTTTCGCATTTTGCTCAACTAAGAGTACCGTGGTTCCGGAAGCAGAGATTTCTTTGATAATGTTGAAAATTTCTTCTACAAAAATGGGCGATAATCCCATAGAAGGCTCATCCATCAAAATAATTCTCGGCTTACTCATCAAGGCCCTGCCCATAGCAAGCATCTGTTGTTCTCCACCGCTTAATGTTCCCGCAGCCTGCCTTTTCCGCTCTTCCAGACGTGGAAAACTTTTGTAAACGCGCTGAAGTGATTCTGTTATTTCTTCTTTATCTTTTCTTGTGTATGCCCCCAGCTTTAAATTCTCGTATACAGAAAGCTGTGCAAATACCCGCCTTCCTTCCGGAACATGGGCCATACCCATTGATACAATTTTATGCCCGGGAATCCTGGTAATATCTTGTCCCTCAAAAAGAATATTCCCCGCTTTTGCCGGAAGCATGCCGGTGATTGTCTGCAAGGTCGTTGTCTTTCCTGCACCATTGGCACCAATAAGCGCAATAACCTCACCTTCCTTTACTTCAAAGGAAATACCCTTGATTGCCTGGATTATGCCATAATATACCTCCAGGTCTTTAATTTCAAGCATTGCCATAAGTTATTTCCTCCTACTCTCCAAGGTATGCAGTGATGACTTTAGGGTCATTTAAAACATCGCCAGTCTTCCCTTTGGCCAGTACCTGTCCAAAGTTCAGCACCGTAAGTTCCTCACAGATACCGGATACCAGCTTCATATCATGTTCAATCAAAAGTACTGTCATGTCAAACTCATCCCGGACAAAACGGATTGTTTCCATCAGTTCCTTGGTTTCATTGGGATTCATGCCCGCCGCCGGCTCATCCAGAAGCAGTAACTTAGGATTTGTCGCAAGTGCACGCGCGATCTCCAGCTTCCTCTGGTCCCCATAGGGCAGGTTGGAAGCCAGGTAATCTCTCTTTTCCTCAAGTCCAAATACTTTTAACAGCTCCCTTGCTCTCTCATTCATCTCTGCTTCTACCCTGCGGTATTTAGGCAGGCGCAAAACAGCAGTAAGGGCAGAATATGGATGGTTATTGTGCAGCCCTACTTTTACATTATCCAACACGGACTGGTTTTTAAATAAGCGGATATTCTGGAACGTTCTTGCAATTCCCGCTTTATTAATATCAATTGTCCTCTGTCCTGTAATATCTTTTCCGTCCAGTTCAATTACTCCGTTATCCGGCTTATAAACACCAGTGAGCATATTAAATACCGTCGTCTTACCAGCGCCGTTGGGACCGATGAGACCATATAACTGCCCTTTTTGAATAGAAATCTGAAAATCATCTACGGCACGAAGTCCGCCAAAAGAGATACCCAGGTTCTTCACTTCCAGTAATGCCATATCACTGTACCCCCTTTGTTTTTTTGGTAAACATATCCTTCAAGGAATGTCTCTGCCGCCATTCAATTGCCTTTGGGGCCCAGTTAAAGAGCATCATTGCAATCAGTACGACAGCATAAATCAGCATACGGTAATCGGATAATCCCCGCAGTACTTCCGGCAGCATGGTCAGCAGTACGGCAGCAATTATGGAACCGCGGAAACTTCCCATTCCTCCAAGCACTACAAATACGAGGAGCATAATTGACATATTATATCCAAAGTTTGCAGGCAAAGCAGTCAGTGTAGAAAGATTATGTGCGTAGAGAACTCCACCCATTCCTGCAATTGCTGCTGAAAGAGTAAATGCCATCAATTTGAATTTTGTGATAGGAATCCCCACAGATTCCGCTGCAATCCGGTTATCTCTGATTGCCATGATTGCCCTTCCGCTTCTGGAATTCACAAGATTGTACACCACAAACAGGCTGACCAGGATTAAAATCACACCAATCGTAAAAGTGGACTGATGAGGCGTTCCTATAATTCCCTTAGGACCATTGATAAGAAACGTTCCCTCTTCTGCCATGTTCAAAGAAGCTGCATCTGACATGGAAAAGTGTAAACCATCTTTATCCTTTACAATATACAGTACATTCATTACATTTTTAATGATTTCACCGAATGCCAGTGTTACAATAGCTAAGTAATCCCCCCGCAGGCGCAGTACAGGAATTCCAATCAGAAGACCAAAAAGAGCCGCCATCAGAGTGCCAATTATAAGAGCTATAACGAAACGAAGGATTTCATTCATTCCCGTATCCGCCATATATTTTGTAAAGAAAGCACTGGAGAAGGCTCCCACGCACATAAAACCTGCATGTCCAAGACTCAATTCACCAAGATATCCTACACAAAGGTTCAGGCCAATGGCTGCAATGGAGTAGATACAGAGAGGAACAAGCAGTCCCTGAAGCAGGCTGGACATACTTCCTGTCCCAACCATAATCTGCACAACAAGAAAAACAAGTATAACCATTGCATATGTGATAAAGGAATCCTTTGTTGTTTTTTTCATATTTTTTGTACCAAATAGTTTTTTCATTGCAGTCACCTACACTTTCTCATGAATCGGCTTGCCGAGAATTCCGGTAGGTTTCACCAGCAATACAATAATCAAAACTGCGAAAACGATTGCATCAGATAATTGAGAAGAAATATAAGCTCTTCCCAAAACCTCAATAATACCAAGCAGAATACCACCGATAAATGCTCCCGGAACGGAACCGATACCACCGAATACAGCCGCTGTAAATGCCTTAATACCAGGCATAGAGCCGATATACGGAGTCAGGGTCGGATAGGCGGAGCAAAGCAGTACACCGGCAATTGCCGCAAGACCGGAACCAATTGCAAAGGTTAGCGAAATTGTACCATTTACATTAATACCCATAAGCTGCGCCGCATCCTTATCCTCTGATACGGCAAGCATAGCCCGCCCTGCTTTTGTCTTTTTAATAAACAGCATCAGTCCGGTCATAATTATAAGACAGGTTACAACTGTAACAACAGCAACACTGGAAATCACAAGCTTTCCGTCTGCAAGCTTCAATGCAGGCAGTGTAATGATGGAAGAAAATGATTTCGTGTCTGCCCCAAATACCAAAAGTGCAGCATTTTGAAGCAAGTAACTTACTCCAATGGCAGTAATTAATACTGCAAGGGGAGATGCCTTCCTCAAAGGTTTATATGCCACTTTTTCAATCGTAATACCGAGGACGGTACAAACTACAACTGATATAAGGACACTAAGCAGCGGGTTGAACTGCAATCCGCTCATTGCCGTAAATACTACATAACAGCCAATCATAATAACATCACCATGCGCAAAATTCAACATTTTTGCAATTCCATATACCATAGTATATCCAAGAGCGATAATAGCATAAACGCTCCCGAGGCTGATTCCATTAATCAAATAAGCTATGAAACTCATATCAATACCTCTTGCTTTCTCTTCTTTTTCTTATTTTCCCTTATCATCTGCTCCAAGCATTTAAAAACATGCATATCCGATATTACATACATACTTTTAAATGCCTGTGCTTTCGACAAATATTTTATCACAAAAAAATGTACTCTACAACTAAAAAGCGATTCATGGCACCGGAAATGCCTGGTATCCAAAAACCGTTCTAATACAATAGAGAATCTTGTCCGGAAGATTCTCCGTCTGCGGCGGATTGCGATAGCAACACTTTCTTTGCTGCCGCAGTGTGATCTCCCCAGAGGGTTTCAGTATAATAGAAAACCTGGTTATCTATTATACTGAAAATGGGGCCGCCTTCCGACAGCCCCATGTCCTTCGTATATGTTTCTTGAACAGATAATATTCAAAAACACATACTTACTATAAAAACATATTGGAATTTACATTCCCACATATGCTCCCTTTTCAATGATAACAGCTTTTGGCTGCTTTACTACCTCACCTGTTGGCTCCCAGTTCAGACCTTCTTCCCCACCGGTCAGTCCCTGGATGCTGATATTCGGCATTGCTTCCTTCAAAGCATCACACAAATCAGATACGCTCATATCCGGAGTGGCCCCAGCTTCTTCGATTGCTGCTTTAATGGTATAGATTGCATCATATGCATCTGCCGCAAACTGATTCGGTGTATCACCATAGGCGTCTTTATATTTTTTTACAAAATCCTGTGTAGCTTCATCTTCTGCGTCTGCTGCAAACGGAGTCAGAAGCATAACACCCTCTGCCAGAGAAGTATCAAAGTTTTCAACATCAAGAATTCCGTCTAATCCGTCACATCCAAAGAATTTCGGTGCATATCCCATTGTATCTGCCTGTTTCAGAATGACAGATGCTTCTGTATAGTAAATTGGAAGGAAAACCATTTCAGCCCCTGCATCCTGAGCCTTCTTTAACTGTGTAGAAAAATCTGTTTTAGAATCTTCGGTAAATGCTTCTGTCGCAACAACTTCAAAGTCCTGGCCTTTTGCTTCCTCTAAAAACTTATCTGTTATTCCTGATGAATATACGTCGGAACTGTTGTAAATAACAGCAACCTTTGATGCAAGCTTATTGTCACCAATATACTGTGCAGATGCAGTTCCCTGGTTCGGGTCTGTAAAGCATATCTGGAATACATTTCCATTCACAATTACATCTGTAGAAGACGCAGAAGGTGTAACCTGGAACATATTATCCTGTCCTGTCTTATCAACGACCGCCACACATGGACCTGAAGTTACTGTCCCCATAAGAACCTGCATCCCCCAGTCTTTCAGCGTGTTGTAAGCATTGACAGATTTTTCAGGGTCATGTTGGTCATCCTCAAATTTATATTCAATCTGATGTCCGTCAATTCCTCCAGCCTCGTTGATTTCATCCACAGCAATCTGTGCTGCATTTTTTACTGCTGTTCCATAAATAGCTGCGCCGCCTGTAGTAGGCCCGATTCCTCCGATATAGAACTTATCATCTGCTTTCTTTGAAGATGATCCACATGCCGTCAGACCGGAAACGACCATAGCTGCTATTAATAACATACTGACTGCTTTTTTCATAATATTTTCCTCCTCATTCTTAAATAATCCCACGGAATTTTACTTTGACGGAGCCGTCACAAGAGACTCACCTCTCTATATTGTTTTATGAAGAACACCGTTTTTCACGTTAATTCGGTGAAGCAATTCTCGAGGGTAATGAAAAAAGACGTTCTTTATCTATTCAGAACGCCCTTATTCATGTGTTTAATAATACTACACGAATCTATCAAAATCAATACTAAATTTAATATCTTATCGAACATTAGCAGTTAAATAAGCATATCTTGTTGAATATTAGCAGTTAAATAAGCGCCCCTTATTGAACAGTATACCCAAAAACTGCATAAAATCACCTTGCACTCTTCTTCTGCCTTAGTTTATATGCTCTTTTATATTCGTACATTTTTTCATCTGCGGCGCTTAACAGTTCACTCGCCTGTAACACAGGGCCGGACGCCGAAGGACCTACCGGAATAACGCCATAGCTTATGCTGCGCTCATATGAGATTCCAGGGCTGCCGTTCCAGCCAATCAATGCCCTCCGTAATACTTCCAGACGCTCCCTGGCTTCATCTACATTCCAGTTTTCTGCCAGCAGCATAAATTCATCTCCTCCTATGCGGCATACCACTGCATTAGGAGAGAATTCCCTCATTATGACAGATACACAGAGAATATACTGATCCCCTTCTGCATGTCCAAGTCTGTCATTCACATATTTTAAGTTATCAATATCAACAAAGCTCAAAATGAAACTCTTGCACTGGGCAATCCAATCCTCCAACACTTCCATACCATAGCGGCGATTGTACAGCTGAGTCAATGGGTCTAAATCAGTCATGTTCTGAAGCTTATTCAGCCGTTCTCTTTCATTGCTCACATCTGTGAGGACAAATGCAAGAGCATTGCGCCCATTCCAATTCAGAGGATGAATAGATACAGAATAATACCGGATAATGCCATTATTTTGCATTTCAAGCTCTGTCATAAAAATCTCATCTTTTCCCTCCATCATCTCCGTCTGCGCTTGCAGCCACTGGCTCAGTGCATCCCCGCTATCCTTCTCTTCCAGCACAGCCTCCATCTCACGGCTGACAAATAACCTTTCAGCCGTCTCAGCATCCGTCACGATGATCCACTGCTCTATCTGGCCTACAAGGGTCTCATACAGACTTTTGTTCTGCACAAGTGTATGTATTTCATCCAACAGCGCCAGACGCCGTTGGTTAAGCCGTTCTATCATAGTATTAAAAGCTTCGGAGTATTCTCCCATAAAATCCACACGCTGCTGGTAATCCCCCTTGGCAACCTGCTGGGTCTGCCATGTTAAATGCTTTAATGAGGCATGGAGGGCCTTGAGAGGCGCAGCCACTTTATTGCCCGGCGGCGGCAGATTCACATTCAGGTTCCCTTTTGCCAAGGCTTTCGCCAGTCCGGAGCTTTCCATAACACATTCTGAAAAGTGTATAAGTTCTTTTCCAAAGTTCTGAAATTCTGCCGGCAGTTTATGTAAATCCAAAACCGCATGTTCCGGCTCATGTATTACGTTTTTCAGATAGTCCTGCAAAAGCCCTGCAACAGAGTCCATAATGTTTCACCTCACTTTCCATTATATGATACAGGCTTTCCTTATTCTGCTGCTCCCTGAAACCGGCATACTCTATCTCCGTTTGCCCAGCAGTCAATCTCCCGCACATTGTACACCCTTCCGGTGTAAGCCTCGAGGATACCAGAAATAAAACCTTCATCATAATAACAGACCGTTTCATCTGTAACAGGAATCCCGCTGCAGTCCAAATCTTCTCCTACAGTCAGGATTATATCTCCGTTCAATTCATCAAAGCTCTCCATACGCAAAATGCCAATTTTTAATTCTTTCAATTTTTTCTGCAGATTTGCCACAAAAGTGTTGAACCCAACCTGCAGATCCATTACGTTCCTGGCAAACTCCACACCTGCCAGATATCCTGCCTGCCGGAAATATTCGTTAGCCTTTTCATCTCCATGCTCTTTACTTAGTATATCCAGCATAGTATACTGCATCAGCCGGTATACAAGCACCGGCATATCTTCGCCCAGATATGCGCGGCCTTTTTTAATGTCACCAAGATTCTCCCATGTAAAAATATTATGGCTTGTCCCCTGTTTCAATGTATCTTCCATTTTCGTAAAGCCCCTCCAGCTGGAATTCTTCTTAAAGCAAATAAATAGTTACCATATTTATCCTTATTGTTTTATTCTAACATGCAGTTTCGTATGTTTCAAGAAATACAAAACATATGGTCTGCAAGGATTATACTTTTTAACTATTCCCTTATAGCTTTTTTGATTTTTCAGTGGCTGCTTTTATACAATTCATAACGGAATACCGGAATCCGCCCTGCTCTAAGGCTTCTACACCTTCTATCGTAGTGCCGCCTGGTGAAGTAACCATGTCTTTCAAAGCTCCCGGATGGATTTTTGTATCCAAAATCATTTTTGAAGTTCCCAGACATGTCTGGGCTGCCAACTTATATGCAGTATCCCTCGGCAGACCCTGCTTAACCGCCCCGTCAGCCAGTGCTTCAATGAACATCGCCGCATAAGCCGGACCGCCCCCGCTTAAACCACATGCAACATCCATTAATTTCTCCGGAACCCATTCTACGATTCCAATGGATACAAATAACTTATCCGTAAGAGCAGCTTCTTCTTCATTTAAATTGTTGTCTGAGCAAAGAACAAATGCACCTTCTGAAACCAGCGCCGGTGTATTCGGCATCACTCTTAATACACGCACACCTTCATCAACCATAGCCATAATACGTTCTGTACTAAGACCGGCCACAATAGAAACCAGTGCTTTATTTTCCAAATGGCCTTTACAGCTTGCCAAAGCTTCTGCTGCATTCTGGGGCTTTACCGCTAAAATCATAATATCACATCCATCGCACAGATGAGCACAGCTGTCCACTGTAGGGACGTTCAATTCCTCCGCCCTTTCCATGGCCTCCCCACTAATGTCATAGACACAGAAGTCCTCTTTCTCAAATGCATCTGTTTCCACTGCTCCCCGAAGGATTGCACTTCCCATGTTCCCATATCCGATAACACCAATCTTTTTTCCCAACACAACTTCCTCCTTTTATATGTATGATTTTTCTAGTACTTCTAAATATTCATTCCCAAACTTGTCTGCAAATTCCCGTTTTGCTTTATCAATAGCATCCTGGGCGTTTTCTCCTAATTCCTCCAGTAATGTATTGGAAATACTATGTAACAGGTGTGCCGTATGATAGTTGAAGTCTTTCATACAAGTAGTACCCAGCTCTTTCTTCTTTTCATCCAGCTTCACTACTTCTTCCTCTGTAAGGGGTTCTCCCCAGTCAAAGTCACATCTGTCGCCTCCAAAACTCAGGCTTTCAGTCAGCGGTGTACAGACAAAATCAGAACGGAATCCCTGGAACACAGCATTATCAATATCAACGCAATAATACTTTCCATATTCCAAAAGGTCATGATCTTTCCATGCTTCACACCATGCACATTTACTGATAAAGGTTTGAAGCGTCGGTTCTGTTCTAATTCTTCCAAACACCATCTGTCCATCATAGTCCGGTTTCCATTCTCCATATGCCTGGTTTGCCATAACGGTAAGTTCATCCCCATTATCCAAAGCATTCTGTGCCATTCTGGCACCTCGTTCATTTCCATATTTTGTCACGGCCTTTAAAATGGCCTCTTTGCCGTCCCCGTTAAATTGTTCCATTATATTTTTTGACAGTAATGCAAACATTACGGCATGGTGCTCAATTTTACAAACAGCTTCATTATTAGGCATGTTTTATTTCCTCCTTAAATTTAGAAAAACTTCTATGGGTCTCTTTTATTGGGATTTTTGGGAAACCATCCTTTTTTCACACGTTCCTCTTGCTCAAAAATCTCATGTATGCTCCACAGGGAAGCAAATCCAGTAATACCAATAATCGCAGAAACTGTAATATGGTTAATGTATATGGATAACGCTATCAGCAATAATCCAGCCAGCAGAAAAGCCGGCCATATCTTTTTCCCAATATAATACTCTGCCTTTATGACAATCGGATGAAATACTCCGATAATTACAAAAGCCGCTATCCCTATTATCAATCCTTGAAAATTCATATCCATCCTCCCTGTGATGTTACTGCAATTGTCATTACCTAATTATACCCTCGGAAAACTCCCGGTGCAATAAGATATTAGACCTTTGCCTAACTTTATGCCTATTATACGCAATTATCTGTTTGTCGGATTTTGTCGAATTTTACCAAAATGTTATTGAATATCCTTCCAGTATTTGCTACAATATCCTAAAAATAGTATCTATGACAAGAAGGATGGTAAATCTATATGAAAATGAAACGTTTTCAGTCCATGAGGTTCAAACTAAGTTTTTTACTCGCATTTTTTGCAATCTTACCTTTGATGGGGGTCGGCATATTGTTTTTAAATCAAATGGAAAACACCCTGCTGACAGAACAAAAGCATTCGGTGAATACACAATTGTCTCTTGTAAACGACAATGTGGATTCCATATTTGACAGCATGCTCAGCAATGTAAGATACTATTCCGAAGGTGCACTGCTTAAAACATCTGACAATACAATTACTTCTTATGCTTCAACCACTTCTGACACTAAAATGACACCTGGGCAGAACGGACCGGTTGAACAGGCCATATTCGAAAGTTTTTCCGAATTCGGCAGCTCCCATCCCGACTACCAATACGTATATATGGGAACTGAAGACGGAGGCTACATACAATATCCTGACTCAAATATTTCCGCCGGTTTCGATCCCCGTACCCGTCCCTGGTATCCGAATGCCAAAGATCACCCGGACGGACCCGTTTTGGGGGAACCATATTATTTCGCCACTGATGATGTGACCATTGTGGGAGCGTCCCAGGCAATCAAAGATTCTAACGGCAAAGTTATCGGCGTTATGGCAATGGATATGAGTTTAAATTCCCTTACCACCCTTATGGAAAAAGCAACGGAGAATGCCAAGGGATACTACATGATAATCACCGGAGACGGAACTATTCTCGCCGATCCGAGTAATCCGGATAATAATTTCCTCAACCTTTCCGAGGCATACGGGGAAAAGTTCCTGAACGCAGTCAGCAGCGATGCAGACTTCCTGCAGATAAAACTTGACGGCAAGCCGTATTTTATCAAGAGCTTTTTATCTGAATCAACCAATTGGCGCTATGTTGCCGTTATTTCAGAAGCGGATCTGTTCCAAAGTGTCCGTGAGCTTAAGGCGCTGATCTATACAGTGCTTGCAGTGGTATTAGTCATTGTTCTTATTGCAGGAATTATTGTAAGTAACTCCATAGCAAAACCGATAAAAGCCGTTACCAAATCTGCCCAGGAGGTTTCGAGCGGAAACTTCAATGTAAATCTTCAAATTAAAGCCACGGGAGAGATTGGATTACTGGTAGATGCATTCCAGAAGATTGGTGTCACCTTAAACCTGTATAAAAATTACATAGAAGAAATTTCTTCTGTCCTGAACCAGATTGCACAGGGAAATATGGCTTTTAAACTACAATCCGATTATATCGGTGAATTCAGCGCAGTTAAGACCGCTTTACTCAATATCTCCCGCACACTGACCGAAACACTGGAACAGATAAAAATCTCTTCCAATCAGATTGCTTCCGGTTCCGACCAGGTGGCTGCCGGAGCACAATCCCTCAGCCAGGGTGCTACCGAGCAGGCTGCATCAATTCAAGAGATTTCTGCCACCATCGACGAAGTCACCGATCAGGTCACTTCCAATGCGGAGATGGCACGTAAAGCCAACGACCTTTCCAAGGTAGCAGTTACTGACGTATTATCCGGGAATGAGCAAATGAACACGATGATTGCCGCAATGAACGAAATCAGTGACAAGACCCGTGAAATTAACGGTATTATCAGGACCATTGATGACATTGCATTCCAGACCAATATCCTGGCATTAAATGCATCAATAGAGGCTGCCCGGGCGGGAAATGCAGGAAAAGGGTTTGCGGTTGTAGCGGACGAGGTCCGTAACCTTGCTCAAAAAACAGCAGAGGCTACATCTAATACAGCAAACTTGATTGAAGACTCTATCCGTTCCGTAAAGCGCGGAGCAGATATCGTAGAGAAAACTGCCGATTCACTGTCAGGCATTGTGGGAAATGTTCAGGATGTAGCCGACTTACTTGACCGGATTTCAGAGGCTTCTGTTGTTCAGTCTGACTCAATGCAGCAGATTGCAGAAGGAACCGGCCAGATTTCCTCCGTAGTACAGACTACTGCCGCCACATCAGAGCAGTCCGCTGCTGCCAGCGAGGAGCTCTCCAGCCAGGCCAGCATACTTAACAGCCTTGTAAATCAGTTTACCCTGACTACGGAACATCAGAAGTATCATGATGATCTCCCTAAGGAAAAATCAGAAGACTTTACACAAGGCAGCAATAAATATATGTAATAAGACTTTGATGGTATGATTTCCATACCGGAGTTATGCACCATATTCTTTGGTACAAGGCATTAAATAAAATACATATTAAAACACCTCATTCTCAAGTGGCTTTGGAAATGAGGTGTTTTCCGTATTCAGCCGGCCTTATGGGACAGGGCCACAACTTATCCTTGTGGCTTCCTGCTATCCAATCGTATCAGCCGCCAATTCTTAGGAAGACAGGGCTAGCGTTTCGAATAAGCCGAAAACTTTTGTGCTCTTACAGAGCATTTTCCTTCGCATCGGTGTTCTTTTTGCTTACGGCTGTTGAATCGGCACAGAGCGCATAGGGTTTCGACGCTGATGACATGTTCCATTGCACAGGCATCAGCAGTCGCAGTTTCTTCGCCTAATCCCAGCACATTATGCAAAAATCGATATATGACCGCAAACTTATCCAGCATCCGAACGGCAAAGGTTTCTCCTTCTGGTGTAAGCATCACCTGCCGGAACTCATTTCGGCACACCAATCCCATTTCATTCAGCCGGCTCATAGCGAGGCTGGCGCTGGCTTTGGATACGCCCAGTTCGTCTGCAACATCTATGATACGTACATAGTTGCTGCCCGCGCAGGAGAGTTCGTAAACGGCTTTTATATAGTGCTGCATTGATATTGTAAGATCAGACATATGATATCCCTCCCGTCCTCCTGCGGTAGTTTCAAGTTTCATATTGCTATAAACGGCCTGCCATCTTCAGCCCCGGCTATTGTTCGATTGTATTGGACAGAAATTGAAATTCAAAGCGAATGCCATCACCGGGTTTCTCACTTACAAACAGATGCAGGAAGTCATCGTCTCTCCTCAACTTGCTTCCATATATAAGGAAGCAAGGCCTCCCGCTAACCGCAGTCGGCAGGGCAGTCTTGCTCTCACTTTCATGCGCCCTTCCGGCTCCAGCCCCGGCTGTTTTCCCGGGCGCTGACAAAGCTTTTGTAGATGCCGCCCTGCTCCATCAGCGCTTCATGGGAGCCTTGCTGGGCAATACTGCCGTCCGCAATAACCAGAATCTTGTCTGCATGCCGTATGGTGTTCAGCCGGTGGGCAATGACCAGTAGTGTTTTCCCTTTGCACAGCTCGCTAATAGCCTGCTGGATGTAGATTTCATTGTCCGCATCTACGCTGGCAGTGGCTTCATCCAGAATGACAACGGGTGCATCCTTCAAAATGCAGCGGGCAATGGAAATACGCTGCTGCTCCCCACCTGAGAGGCTGGCGCCGCCCTCTCCCACCACGGTGTCAAAACCATCGGGCAGGGCCATAATAAAGTCATAGCAGCGAGCCTTTTTCGCCGCCTCCATCACTTCCTTACGGCTGGCGTCGGGCCTGCCCATGCTAATGTTGTTGTAGATGGTATCCCGGAACAGATAGACCCGTTGAAACACCATGCTGATTTGATCCATTAGCTCACTGAGGGGGACCTTTCGGATATCCTGACCCCGCACCAGAATCCGCCCGGACTTCACATCCCAAAAACGGGCGAGAAGGCTGGCGATGGTGGATTTCCCCCCACCCGAAGGGCCTATCAGAGCCAGCATCTGGTTTTTGTGGAGTTCAAAAGAGATATTCCGCAACACATCCTTTTCCCCATAGGCAAAGCTGACATTCTCAAACCGTACCTCAGGAGCGTCGCTGTGGGCGGGGATGGTATGCCTCCCTGTATCGGGCAGCTCCCGCTCAGAAAACACCTCGTCGATGCGGTCCATACAGCTGTTCATAACAGTGAGCCGCGCGCTTTGGCCATACAGTGCCTTGATTGGCCCGAACAGATCGAACACAAAGAGCATGATGCCCACCAGATAGGTCACATCCAGCATCCCCTTAAAATACAGGAATGCAGTCAGTCCGATTATAAGGGTGGTGCCAAGGCCGTAGATTAAATTCAGCCCCCGCTGCCAAGGCGTATGGTTTTCTTCAAACTCCAGGCTCGTTCGACAGGTTTCCTTAAAGCTGTCGGTGAGGATCTTGGACTTTTCCCCCAGCAGGTTATAGGTCTTGATGATGCCAATGCCCTCGGTGAAATCCAGAACCGATTCGGTGAGGTTTTCAAGTTGGGCCTGCCGGACGTCGGAGTCCTTCATGGCCTCTTTTTTTAGTCCCCGCCCCAATAGGGTAATGGCAAGAAGTATGCATAGCCCCGCAAGGCCAATCCACACATTGAAGAAAAAGAGAAATACCACCAGAATCCCCTGAGAGAAGAGATAGCTCATGAGGTCGGCCAGCACGTTCATACCGTTTTCCTCGATAAACACCATGTCGGTGGAGAGCACCGAGCTAATCTTGCCGATATTGCCCTCAGTGAAATAGCCCATTGGCATTTTGCGCAGATGCGCCCCCAGCTCCATCCGCTTGTCGGCATAGAGGAGGAACCCTGCTGCCGCTTGCAGCCGGTCGGCAATATGGTGGAACAGCATTTGCAGCAGCAACGCAGCCACCATAGCAAAGCCAATCTGCAGGCAGAACACAGGGGTGGCGGTGTCGTGATAAAAAGCTGCAAGGGCCAAAAATCCAAGCCCGATGGGTGCGTTATGCAGGATGCCCTTCAAAAAAGAGAATACAAAAGCCCACAAAATTCTGTGCTTGTATTTCCCCGAAGCGTTTACGATACGTCTGATTAAGCTGATCATACGGATTCTACCTCCTTTGCAGTGCTGACCTTCCATCCGGCGCTGCCCTGGGCAGCCTGCCAGAGTTTTTGATAGGCAGGGCAAGTTTTTAGTAATTCCTCATGGGTTCCCGCGGCAGCCAGATTGCCGGCATCTAACACGCATATCTGATCGGCATTGATAATCGACTGGAGCCGATGGGCGATGACAATGACCGTCTTGCCCCGGATTACCTCGGCAATAGCCTCATTCATCTTTTCTTCGTTCTCCGGGTCCATAAAGGCGGTGGCCTCGTCCAGCACCACGATAGGAGCATTTTTGAGGATTGCCCGGGCGATGGAGATGCGCTGGCGTTCTCCTCCCGAAAGCTGCTTGCCTCCGTCTCCCGCCATGGTGTGGACGCCCCGTTCCAGCCTGGCAAGGAACTCGCCGCACTGGGCCTTTTCGGCAGCAGCCAGCACCTCGGCATCGGTGGCGCCCGGCCGTCCAAGCCGGATATTTTCCAAGAGACTCATGTTAAATAGGAACTGTTCCTGGGCCACATAAGAGATTTGGTCGTTGAGAGCCTCAAGACTCATCTCCTGGATATCCTGCCCACCAACCTTAATCGCACCCGCCGTGACGTCATAGAAATGCACCAAAAGTTTGGCCAGCGTAGATTTTCCGCTGCCCGATTCCCCTACAAGAGCCGTCAGGCTCCCTTCGGGGATATCCAGCGTCACACCGTGAAGCACCTCGGTATCCTTGTAGGCAAAGCGTACGTCCTCAAAACACACGCCATGCCCCTTGCCATAAAATGGAGCAGCAGACTGGATAAGAGGCGCTTCGCTCATCATCTCTTCCAGATTGGACACAACATAGTTAATCCGCGCCATGCTGGGGAAAAAGCCCATGAGCCGCAGCAGCGGTGCCCCGATGCCGAAGGACATGCACAGCGCCAGGGCCAGATTTGGAAGAGCCGAATACCCTTGCAGAACAAAATACGACCCCACCGGCAGAACAAACAGCGCCACACAGGGGACAAGGCAGCCATAAATCGCCATCCACGGCCAACAAACCTTATACCATTTCAGGGTGAAGTCCCGGTAGCTCTTGATGCTGTTCTCGTAGCGGTGGTAGGATTCCCCATCCCGGTTGAACACCTTCACCACTTCCATGCCATTGATGTACTCCACGATGGTGCCGTTCATCTTCTGGGCTGAGGAATAGTAGTCGTTCATCGAGCTCATACCGCACCGGTACATAATTGCCATAGCGATGGCTCCCAGAGGCAGGGCCGCAAGCGCGAGCAGGGCCATCCTCCAGTCGGCGGCAAACATACCGAAGAAGACCAGCACGGGAATAGCCATATTGGCGATACCCTCCGGAATGGCGTGGGCCAGAGGGAGTTCGATGGTCTCGATGTCATCGATGAAGGTCTTTTTAAGGACTCCCACCCCTTTTTCCTGAATTACGCCAAGGGGCAGCTTTTCCAGCTTGCCTTGCAAGGAAATGCGAAGATTTTGAAGCGTATTGTAGGCCGCGTTGTGGGAGAGGGCAAGCCCCCTGATGTAAAATACCGCATACAGCACGGTACAGAGCGCAATGGCGGCCACCCGCCAGATGACATATTCCGCAGTAATCGGCTCCTGCAGGAGCAACGGCCGGATAATTTGGTAGATAAACCAAAATGGCAGCACCTGCATAACCATGCCAATCAGCATTACGGCGACGGCCTTATAGGTAGTTCTTCGATGCTCACCGGCATATCCAAGAATTTTTTTGAACAAAACGAAACCCTCCTTATGTAAATAAATTTCAGTTAGATTCCACTAACCTTGCGGCAGTTGAAAATCCCTTTGGAAAGGGATTGGTTTCATCTGATTAGCTGCCACTAACTTGTGGGGCAAATAAAACTCCCTTTATTGCAAGGGAATTTTGTTTTGCCGCATCGAATCCCAAAACATGATACCAATTGAACAGCCTGCATATCAGCTCACAAGGGGATTCGATTTGCTCCCAAGTGTAGCCATGGATAAAAGGCTCGCAGACTGTCGCCAAAAGATCGATAATTGTACTATCGATAATCTGATTATCATTTTAGCAAGCAGTGGACTTCTTGTCAAGAGATATGGAATATATGCTGAAAATTTTTACTTCCCTACGGCAAATTTAACTGATCACTCCCAAATGCGATTTTTAAATATGCAAAAGGGGGGGATTCTTTGGAATCTCACCCCTGCTTCAAGCCGAACGGCCACCTGGCTTCCAGCCAATGAATTTCTCCCGCATGAGGATAAAATCGGCATATAGTCCCCCTTCCCGCATCAGCTCCCGGTGCATCCCCTACTGAACACTCTTTCCCTGAACCAGCACGAAAATTTGGTCAGCACTCTGTACCGCTTCGAGCCGCTTAATTTAGGATAAATAGCTGGCCCTTGAGGTCATACCCGATGTTTTCAGGACAGTACCCTTTTTAAAGTATATTTGATTGTCAGGCTCCTTCAACCATATCCCGTCTGCGGTATCCAATATAGCCGAGTACCATGAAAAGAATGCTGATGGCTGTCATTATAATAAAGACTGTCCCATCAAACTTATCTACCGGCATCTTTGGAATCCAGCTTTGAACCGCTGTCTTTGAAAACCACTCCGGTAAATCTAAAATCCCCCCAAAGTAATTTAGGGCAAAAGAATACCCAAGATATCCATAGACAGCTTTACCTAGTTTTGGTGCCCATCCTAAAGCCAGCGCTGCAAGCCCTGTAAAGAACAATACAGAAGGAAGGAAATTATAGCCTGCAAGGATAAAATCTGCCATATTCATAGAGGAGCTGCCATCCATTACATACATTGCCGTACCTCCAAGACTTCCTGCAGACAGCAAGGTTCCCAATAATCCGGCAACGACTGCTAAAATAACATTCGTCCAATAGAGCTGGGCGCGGGTCACTTTTGTAGAATAAAGCTGGCTCAGATGCAGCCGCGTTTCTTCCGAAAAAAGTTTATTAACAATGACAACAGGCAAAATTGAAGCCAAACACATCGATACCATCAGAATGGTTCCTGTAAATGATTCTTCGATTGAAACGCCTGACAATGTAAACATTTGGCTCATCAGTTCATTGCTTTCAAGAAAGGTCTGCATATCTCCGTAAATCGAACCATAGGCTGCTCCCAGAATGACAAAAGAAATCAGCCAGCTAATGCTTACACCTTTGTTAATCTTAATAAGCAAGCCATGTACAGACAACAATGATTTTTTTGCTGCCGCCCGCCCTTCTCTTTCAGGTAAGTAGCCGGCCCCCATATCACGGCCGCCTTCAAGGATAAATGCAATAATCACTGCTATAACGCCAAAGACTGCGGCAAAAATTAAAGGTACCCAGTTATTTTCAGTAAACGGATAGGTCAAATAAACCCATCCCATAGGATTATACATTGAAAAATCAACATTTGACACATCTGTACCGGCACGGACGATATAGAGCAAACCTACAATCCCAAGAGACGACCCAGTTGCACCGGATGAGGTTGACATAATCTGTGCCATAACCAATGCAATCACAGCTCCCAGAATTCCTGCCATCCCGATAGATGCCCCAAACAAAAATGTTCCCTCTGCAGAAATCGTGTCTGCACCAAAACCAGCCATAATTCCGCCAATAATAAGTGCCATAAGTATATTAATAATCACTGTCTCCATAAGTACAGCAAGAGAATTAGCCTGACGTCCTACCTGATAGGAACGCACTAATTCAGTCAGCCCATGATCTTCCTCCTTGCGGGTATGGCTCACAACATGCAAAGCTGACATAATCATCGCGAACAAACCGCAGAACAGCAGCATTTCGTTTGCATACATGGCACCCAGAGTATAGTCGGCCGCCGTATTTACCGGAGTCGGGCCAACCATTGAAATCATCGCAGGATTCTGCATGGTTTCAAACATCCCCAGCAGCCCCTGCCCTTTGCCAATTTCTTCAAAAGCCGGAACAAAGCCCGCCGAAAACAAGCCCAGTCCTAAAATCCAGATTATAATTTTTTTCCAGTCACGTTTCAGATATTGTACAAACAGAACATCCCAACGTGCAAATTTTTCCCTCATGATGTTTTCCTCCGTTCCGACTCTTAGACTTCATAATGGCGCATGAATAAGTCTTCAAGCGTTGGGGGCACAGATTCGAACTTCTTAACACCTAATTTTGCCGCTTCCGACAAAATATTATTGATATGCTCATTATCTACAGAGAATGTAGCCTGGCTGCCTTTTTGTTTGAAATCGTAAATACCATCCACAGATGCCATCCTGGATACATCCCCTTCTGTTACCACAGTCACTGTAGAACGTGTTAAATGACGCAATTCATCTAATGTTCCGGTTTCAACAATTCTTCCCTGACGAATGATAACCACCTTATCAGCCAACCGTTCAACCTCACTTAAAATATGAGATGATAACAAGATTGCTTTCCCTGCATGCTTGATTTTTTCAACTTCATCCTGAAAAACAGCTTCCATCAAAGGATCAAGACCGGAAGTCGGTTCATCGAAAATATACAAGTCGGAGTCAACGGACAGTGCCGCAATCAGGCCAACTTTTTGGCGGTTTCCTTTTGAATAGCCTTTTGACTTTTTCTTAGGGTCCAGTTCAAAACGTTCAATCAAATAGTCACGTTTCGCCTTGTCTCCGCCCCCATGTAACTTAATAAATAAATCAATAATTTCTCCGCCCGTCAAACTGCCCCAAAGAGTAACATCTCCCGGAACATAAGAAACTCGCTTGTGAATCTCAAGACTGTCCTTCCAGACATCCTTGCCAAAGATTTTTACATCCCCGGCGTCACGGTTGATAATCCCCAGCAGTGTACGGATTGTAGTTGATTTACCTGCACCGTTCGGCCCGATAAAACCTACAACTTCCCCCGCATTTACCGTGAATGATACATCATGCAATGCTTTAAATTTACCAAATTTCTTTTGTAAGCCCTGTACTTTAACAATTTCTGACATAACACTTAAACTCCTTCTTAAAATAGTTTATAACGTGCTTTGCAGTTTAAAGCAAAGTTTGAATTTCAGAGAAATATATTGAACTCATAATAGTATTAAAGTTCATATTTCTGATTATTTTAGCTTGTTTTAAACCAAAGTTCATTTACGGATTCAATTATATATCTTTTTAGTAGGATAGTCAATAAAAAATCCATCATTTAAAACTATCATTTGCTTGATAATTCAAAACCATTACTATATAATAAGGTACAAGAAGGAATCTTGCTTGCAAGATTCTACGCCTGGGTTGGGTTGTGATAGCAACACCTTCTTTACTGCTGCAGTGCGATTCCCCGGAGGGTTTTTTATGTAATAGGAAAGGCACTTTCCTATTACATAAAAAATCTGAACAATACCACCTGAGAAATTCTTTTAGTTATGATAGATAGAAAGCAGGAATTATGAATGAATGGTTATGAAAAGCGGACACAGGAGAAAAAGAATCAAGTTTTAAAAGCAGCTTTTGAGTTGATGAATACAGACACCGGTACTGAAACCTTAACAATGGACGAGATTGCTAAAAAATCCAATGTTGGTAAGACCTCTATTTTTAAGTATTTTGGAAGTAAGGAAAACCTTATTTTTGAAGTTTTTAAGAATTTTCTAGGTAAAATGGAAAAAAGTGCCCTGGAAATCATGGCAGAAAATAAGCCCTTTGAGGAAACCATAATTGCCATAGCCCAGAACAAAATCCACTATTTGGATAAAATCAACAAACGGTTTTATTTGGATTTGATGGACTTTTTTACTCAGAAGGGGAATGACGGCCTATCTTTGATGATACAGCAATACAACAAGGAAAGCTTTCGTCTTATGCTGGATTTGTTCCACCGCGGACGTAAAGAAGGTAAGGTTGATCTGAAATATTCAGATGAATTTCTTTTAGTTTACTTTCAGGCCCTTGTTGAAGGTATCTCTGCCCCACACGTCTACCGCGAAATTCTCCCTTATACCGCTCAATGGACAGAATTACTGATTAAAGGTCTTGCACCAAGTAAATAAATTTGAAAGACTGATGTTTTTGAATAAAATGATGAAGCTGCTGCAAACACAGATAGATATTCTGTGGTGCAGCAGCTTCAAATATTATCCTATCAGGTTTGCTCTTTCAAGAACTTTTCATAGAATCCGATATGCTCTTCCACCGTAATTTTCTGACAGAGTTCGGCGATTAAATCGTAGGGAATATGCTTTGGGTTTTTAAAACGTATACAGCTTTTCCCCATATCCAGCTTAGTAGATACACATTTTGCGTATTCCTCCCTAAACCATTTCTCTACCTCTTCATTTCCATACAGCCCCATATGATACAGGGCAATATGATTCTTTTGAGATGCTATGGAAAGAAAAGGAAGAGGCTCGCCGGTTTTAACATGATACCCCTCCGGATATCTTGACAAAGGAACGATATAACTAATCATTCCATAAGCAATTTGTTCCTCAAATCCATCAGGCAGATTTTCCAAAACTATGTTTCGCAGCTTTTCTATCACAGGCCTTCTATCCTCAGGTAAGGCTGCAATATATTCCTGCACACTAGTAACATCGTATACCATACCCCTCTCCCCTTTCTTCCCAAAACATTTTTATCTCTTCAAAAGTAAACCCAGTGTTGAATTTAAACATTTCCAGCCCTACTTCTGAGAATCCAGAATAAATAAAGATGCATCCTGTCCCATAAATATTTTACTTCCAGTATAAAAAGTTTTAGATTGAATATTCCTGTACCCTATTTCTGTCATTCTGTCAGCTAACTCTATTTGATCAAATCCATTGTGAACCAGATCAGACATAATTTTTTCATTTTTATTAAAATCTACAATCAGTAAATGTCCGTTCTCATTGAGAATATCATATAACCTTGATAAAACCAGCTCAAAATCATTCACATGGAGTAAAACCTGTGCCATAAAAATGTAGTCTGCATGTAAGCCTAAATGACTATCCTTTTCAAAATCAAAGCATAGTGTAGATGCATTCTGTATGTTAGAACTTGAAATCTTTTGCTCTATTTGCTTAATCATGTTTTGAGATGCATCCAGAAAAAGTATAGAATTAAAATTATTTAATAAGTCCATTCCAACCAGGCCGGTCCCGCACCCAAAATCAATCCCATCCTTATTTGATGTATCATTTAAATATTCACGAATGGCATTTGCTGATACCTTTGCAATTTTGGCTCTTTCAGGAGTGTCATATACATCTGCCATCATTTCAAACTTATCTGTATTCCCCATAATTACCTCTCTGTTCTGCCTTAATAGATTTACGTTTCACCAATAGCATAATCCACTGCTGCCCTTGAATGAATCTCAGTTATATCAAATACTTTATCTTAGAAAAACCTTTCTTGCATTTATTTAGAATCCATTCTTTGGGCAGGCGGCATATAAAAACCGGCCGCACCCTATCTCTGATACATTTTTCATTAGTTCTCCGTTTAACCAGAGTGCAATATCAGCAAAAGCTCTGTCTGTAAACGGCCATTTTGAATGCTGCTTTGACTGATAATCTGTGTCTGACAACTTATTTAATTTTGAAACCCATTCATCGTGCAGCAACGAGATTCTTGCTTTTGCTTCTTCAACACTTCCCGGCCAGAGGATATCTTCTTTTTTCAGGGTACCATTTCCAAAATTGTAATCTAATGCGGTCGTCCACCAATATATAATATGCCACATAATCCAGGCAATGCTGGACGGTCCAATGTCATAACTTTCACTTTCAGGCCAGTCTGTGCACCATCCATCATCTTGTCTGCGCACCTGGAGTCCCCCGGGACTGAATGCCCAAAGTGCTTCTGTCTCTTCAAGATTGTCTATATGATAAAGATAAAGCTGCCAGCACATATCCAGCTGAAAAAGTATATTCTCTTTTACTTCAAAGTTTTTCATTGACTGTCTTTCTCCTAATACGTCCATAGTTTTTCTCTGTTACACTCGTGAATATTCTTCCTCAGACATTTCCTTTTGTATTCAAAATGTTATCTGGATATACCGACAAACCATGCTTCATACAATAAACATATAGTTTACCGCCAGTAGTTATTGGGATCCTGCAAGTTGGACTTTGCTCCGGATACAAACGATTCAAAAATACCCTGTCGCTTTTAACACAGGCAACAAAGGATATATAATGGTCTTTCATCATCGGATGATCAAAGGTGATAAAATACTCAGTATCTATTTCTTCTACTGTGATTTCCGGTACAATGGATGTGTCTGCGGGTAAAATATATTCTAATTTTCTTCCGCAGCAAAAGATAGATGCGCTCCCGGTACTAACCAGAATATTTCCACAGGAAGGGCAGACATAAAAACGTACTTTGTCAATGTTGCCGCTGTCCGGTTTGTTTGATGTAATTTCACCCTCCATCATCTGTTTCATATCAACACCCAAAATAGCAGACAGGTCAGGCCATAGCGACAGGTCAGGACATCCTAAACCACATTCCCATTTTGAAACTGTTTTATTTTGAATGCCTAACGCATCTGCAATATTTTTTTGAGTAAGTTTTTTTTCTTTTCGCAGTTTCGCAATCAATTTTCCTATTTTCGCGCAATCCATGTATCCATCTTCACCTCCGGTTTCACTCTTATTTTCACTTAGTATAACATACTTACAGAAACCTTGCGATTATTTGTACCAATCTTGCCGGAAGCTGTTTTAAATCGGTTATATCCAATGTGTTTTCAGCTCCATAAAGTTCACGGATGGCCTCTCTATCCTGCCCAATAGCTGCAGCAAGAAACCGGATGCCTTTACGCCCGTATTCCTGTAAAGTTTCTTTCATATCACGGGTTGCTTTCTCACCTGTGTAATCAGGCATAGCCTTAGGCTGCCCGTCACTGATGCTGATGATTAATTTGTTTCTTTGCGGCGCATGAATCAATCTGTCAGAAATAATACGTAATGCCATACCATCCCGGTTATTGCTGCGGGCCTGAATGTTCATAAGAGCATATTTTTCGTCTGCATCTCTACTTTCAAAGTCTACGTATGCATAAATAGACATTTGTTCCTGCCTGGAGCGGTCTGCTGTATCCCCATAAACCATAATCGGAACCCCGCATCCAGTACAAAATTCATATAAAGCGACGGCTGCCTGTTTTGCCGCATCCAGCCGGCCGAAAGCTGACATAGAGGCTGATTCGTCAATCCTAAGAGCAACCGCAAGAGAGGGTTCTTCCTCAGGCGGACGCTTGCGGGCAAATACACGGAAATCCAGAGAAGCAGCTTGATCCGCGCAAAATTTTGTGCCGTAAAGCTGGGATTTAGAAAATTCAGCAGAAACTTCATGTTCTAAAAGGGGGTTTGTTTTTTGAATTAGTTCCCGAATGACCGGCAGCAGACCAGCAGCCATGTTATTATATTCTTCCCTGTCTTTCGCAGCAGCTTCCGGGCGGTGTACAATAAGCTTAATTGCTTCATGACAGCTGGCTTTCACACTTTGCCGCGCTTCTTTATTTAATTGTTTGCGGAATTCCTTTTTTTGCTCATTTGTTGGCGGTTTATCAAGCTCATGGTAAAATGGGGTGCCATTTTCTCCATTATCCTTGCTTGGAATATCCGTATTTTTATCACTGCTTGTATCTGAATGCCCTTCACTGTCCGCTGATTTTCTCAAGCGGACTGCATTTTTGTCTGTTTTATCGGCTTTATCTGCTTCTGCAAGGAATTCTCCATTTTCGGAAATTTGAAGTTCTATGACTTCCGGATTATCTCCGTCCGGATGAGAATGACAAATACCATCCAATTCTTCAAGCTTATCTGTCAGGTCATGACTCTCCAGTGCCTGCTCTAAAATAGCAAGCTCCTGAGGGTCAGTAGTCATTTTGTAAAGCACCTTATGATACAGCGTGCTTTGTACCGATGCGCCACTTGCAACAGCATCCGCCCAAAAGATATAAGACCGCATCCCGGCCACGCCTTTAATTGCATTCGCCCGGGCTGTTTCATCCAGCAGGATGATTGCATCGGCCAAAAGAGAAAGGACATTTTCCGCCCGATATCCGGTTTTAGCCCGGGCCCGTTCCATCATAATCTCCCTGGGTGGCAAGTCCAGCTTTTCAGCATGCTGAACCCTGTCCCGCAAAGCCTCATTCAAAGGGCGGAATCCGTTGTAGCCTCGGTTTGTTGTAATAACAGCCATAAAATCAGGATGCCTGTGTACAATGCGGGTTGGTAAGTTCAGACTGCCGTCCGGCTCCAGTGCTGAATTCAGAGCCATTAAGACAGCAGCATCACGAATCACTGTAGGCTCCTGAATTTCCAAGAGCCATCCATTTTCATAGGCACGGACAATTTCTGAGGGATAATACCGGTATTCAACCGTGCCTGATTTATCGTTTTCAGATAATACCGGGAGAATAGAACCCAGCACATCAGATTTATCCATGTCAGCAAAGCAAGTCACTTTTGTGTAGGGAAGGTTAAAATCAGCAGAGAGAGCCTTGGCAAGCTGGGTTTTCCCCGAACCTGCATCGCCTTCCAATAAAATTGTACTGATTTTCATTTCACCGTGATTCCAATTCCTTGCTACTTCTTGATAGATACGTTTCTCTGCTTCACTTTCAATATGTGAAGGTGGTTTTTGCCAGACAAGGGACTGCTCCTCTTTAGTCAGCCGTCTGGCAGGCGACAAAACACAAGTCTTTTTCATATTAATAAAGCTCCAATTCTTTTAAAATGTGGTTGAGCGCCCTCTGGCGTTCCCCAATTAATTCCCCTAAATCATTCAGGCTCTGTGCAAATGCTTTGATGTCCTCATTAATGTTCCTATTATCTGTACAAACTTCTACCGGCAATACACCGCCTTGTACTCCAATTCGTTCCACTGTGGGCTTTTCCGGATCATATAGGAGGGGAAACCGGTAAGCTTCCTTGAAATAAAGTAATGTTTTGGATAAAAGGATCATCAGGTCAAATATCTGATGAATAGGCAGCTCCTCTGCCAAAATAAACTCACCATCTTTATCCTTTTTCCAAATCTGCGCGGCAATCTGCATTTTTTTATTTTCTTCCAGCACAGGCGCACCCAGCGTCAAACGTTGGATGCTTGATTGATACGCATTTCTCCCGTCTATACGGTCATAATCATTTGATACAATTACAATCTTTTCATTCATCGCCATATCTTCCTTGCATTTGGATTAGAAGCAAGACACTGCTCCCTTAAACTTTCTAATTTCGCTGTTTGATCCTCATGTGGGTCATCATATTTCAGCACCTTCAGAACTGACAGCTCAAA
This sequence comes from Faecalicatena contorta, assembly GCF_003149105.1. Taxonomy (GTDB): domain Bacteria; phylum Bacillota; class Clostridia; order Lachnospirales; family Lachnospiraceae; genus Muricomes; species Muricomes contortus_C. The sequence continues at coordinate 90,275 of NZ_QGDS01000004.1, forward strand.
GCCTTCCTGACCATATTTGTTCCAAAGCCCCTGTAATTCTTTGTTGGGGTGCCAGTTAGCCCCCAGCTTCACATTTGTGCTGTTAAAATCTGCTCTTGTATCTTTAGAAATTCCTAAAAATACGTCTCCCGTGTCTTTACAGCAGTAAGAAATAACACCCATTTCCGGGTGTCTGTTTTTGTAGAGTTCCAAAAGTTCTTTTTTTCTTTTTATATCCATTTCATTCACCTCGGATTTATTGTAGTTTGAAATACTAAAAAAAATAATCCACGCTCCGTAGACCATGTAAAAAGCTGTTGCCTTTAAGTTTCTTCTCCCCTCCATTTTCAGAAGCAAAAAAGAAGCCAGCATAATCAGCTAACTCCTTTCAACGGACGATATTAAATTTTATATAAAAGCAGCTTCCCTTAATGGGCGGATTCCTGAATTACAGAAATCGTCTGACCTTCTTACAGTATTCCATATATTTCTCGCCGTATATCTTTTTTAGTGACTGCTCTTCAAGCAGGATTTGCCGGTTAAAAAGCCATATGCCGATAAAAACGTAAATTAATATTATCCAATTCGGAATAATCAAAAATATTCCTATTAGAACCAACCCAAACGCTGTATATATTGGATTACGGCTGATAGAAAATGCCCCCGTGGTCACAAGCTCTCCGGGGTGGTCTTCATCCAAACCGACACGAAAGCTTTTTCCAAATGAAATCAGAGCGTATATAAACAATAAAATACCTATTACACATGCAGCTGCGCCTATCCATCCAACAAAATCATTGTGAAACAATTCCGTTCCGATTTTAGGCAGGCCAAATGCACTTGCGAATACAATATAAAATAGCAGCAAGGCACCTGGCGGGATTAAAAAGTCCTTTTTATCCTTCTCGCCAAATTGAATGGCTTTTATTCCTAACTTTTTTAATTGAGTAGCTCGTATTAAAACAAGTATTATAAGTAAACATAATGTTGCTATCGCCACATATCTAGTCATATCGTTTCCCCCTCTGCCATCAGGCAAACCCCGGGTTACCGCAGCCGCCTTTCCGATTTTTCCTGATACATCAGCTTATCTGCCACATGCAGAAGCATGTCAAGGTCGTCACCGTCCTCCGGAAATATTGCATAGCCGATACTGGGCAGTACCTTGATAGGATATCCGGAAATATGAAAATCCTGTTCAAAGCGATTGAAAAGTTGTTCTTTGGCACGCAGAAGACTTTCAACACTCTCAATTTCCGGCAGTATCACCAGAAACTCATCTCCGCCCAAACGAAAAGCCGTCTCATTTTTTCTGGTGCTTTCTTTTAATATCCTCGCAGTTTCAACAATCACCATATCTCCCACACTATGGCCATAAGTATCATTAACACTCTTGAAATGGTCCAAGTCCAGCAGCAGAATTCCTAATTTGCATTTCTTTTGTTTCGCAGCTTCAAGAACAATCGTTTGATACCTGTTAAGAAAATTCCGGTTGAACAAGCCTGACAAGAAATCATGAGTGGACATCGCAACAATCTTATTGTTGGATTTTATATATTTATACACCAGTAGTCCCGCGGAAACACAAAGACAAACAGTGAAAGAAAACAGCAGCAGAAACAACCACAGGTTGTCCACCCAGCCATTTGACGAGCTGACTGTAATATTCCAGTTGATAAAATCCGGGTCCACGGCAAACTCCAGCTTAGAATTCGCATTGGAATCTATCGAGTCATAAAATGGAACGAGTTGATTCTCCTGATTGTAGATTTCAATATCTAGTCCAGAGCTTTTCGCATAGGACTCAATCTCCTCCAGCATTTGCTCACTCTTCAGCACAATGGCGATTTGTCCCCAGTATCCTGTATCTTCCATGACAATTGGAAGCCTGACAATAAAACCATGTCCGCTTTGCACCAGATCCACAGGACCCTGCAAAACAGGTTTCAGCTCCTGTTTTACTTTCAGCACAAGATCCTTCTGCTCCTTCACCTTGGACAAATCCACTCCGATTGCCTCAGCATTGGACTCCTGGGGATAATTCCATATGATGGTCGTATCCTTAAGAACGCCCACATTGCGGATGTATTCTGAGTTTGTAGAAAGAAGCTTGTCCATATAACGATAGGAAACCTCTGCGTCCAGATTAGGCTCCAGTTTGATATAAGCCTCATAACCCTGAAGCAGTGTGACGTTAGAATAAATCAATCGTTGAACCCTGCTTTCAAAAACCATATACCTGTCGGTTGTTTCCAAAACCTCTCTCTGCCTAATGCTATTGTGCACCATCAGTATAAAAGAAAGGCAAATGGAAAATAGAGCGGCAGCGGCAGCCAGGGAAATAAGCAGCGGGTTTGTTTTTTGGAGGAACTGTTCATTTTTTCTCATATTAGTTTCATAAATCCTTCTTATCCTATCCTTTGCAAACTAATGCAAAGGAAATATATTTTTGATATTATAGCAAAGCCAGCATGTTAATACAAGGCAATTGGAATAGCTGCTTCATTAAAAATTGAGGTTTGCTTTCCGGGCCTGGCTGCATAAATCCCGTACATTTAGAGTATAGGTCTTACCATCTTTCATAAAATGTGTTCCACATTGCCGAAACTCAAAATGAACATTATTGGAAATACACTGCTCTCTTATGTTTAACACCCAATTATAATCAAGAAGCCGTGCATTTTTATCAGACTCGCCTCCAACAACAACCAATTCTATATTGTCCAGATACGATTCCAGGTTTATACCTTCAATCATAGGCTGGCAGATAATATTTTTATGCTTAATCGGCAGCTCTCTAAAAATGGAAAGGCGGTAATCCGCTCTGTCTTGATTTTCTACAGTACACCCAACAGTAACATTGTCATATCCATCGTTCCAATCATCAGGCATGCAGTCCTTAAAGCGCTCAATCCGTTTTGTTAAGAAAATAAAATGTAAATCGGAACGTTCCCGTATCATTTCCCAACATTCAGAACGCCATTCGTCTGCTTCTTCGATTAAAAAATCGGTGGAAAAACATAAATACACAACCTGTCCAGGCTTTATTTTATACGCTCCAGATTTATTTTTCATAATGGGGGCATAAAAATTATCTGTTTTCACAATGTTCCAAGTATCAATTCCTCTTTTGGAATCGCCTTTGTGTATATAACAGTATTTACAGCCATCACTATACCGGCGGCACCCCCGCCATGGATTCCACATAGCCATATACAGCTACCTCCCCGCTTTTTAGGTTTGAAACGTCCATTAACGAACTTCTCTTTGCAGTTGTTATATTAATTATATATGACCACCCAAATAATATCTATTGTATTAACAACATAATTGAATTATATTCCAGTTATAAAAGCAAATGGAATAACAGATTTGCCTCTTGTAATTATAGAGAAAGTAATATATAATGCTCCATATAGAATCTATTTGGAATATATTCGGTTGTGAGAGGAGTATGAAAATGAAAAAGGAATTTAACTGCAACGAAAAGGTAAGCGTTAATTTTAGTGCAATGGAATTAGGCCAGATAGACGCGTTGGTGGAACAAGGCTTCTATTCAGACCGTTCTGACTTAATCAGAACAGCCGTAAGGGCTGAATTGGATAAACGCTCCAATGATTTAGAAATTATCTTGAAAGCAAAATCACCATACGAAATTTTATCATCGGACAATGATGGCTTAATTGTTATGACGGGTATCTTAAGGCTAGGCAGAAAAGAACTGGAAGCATACAAAGCGGGAGGCATAAAGCTGGTTATTAAAATGATTGGTGCGTTTATCATTGAAAAAGATGTATCTGCAGACTTGGTAAAAGAGACCATCCAAAGTGCAAAAGTATGGGGAAAGATAAATGCCACAGATGAGATAAAAAAGATACTTCAATAAATTTGACATTAAAGGGGATTTTCGATATAGTTACGTCAGAAAAACTTGGAGGCCTGTAATGAACACTGCAACTATTTTATACCTTTTTCCACTTCTGTTAGTTATTTTTTCTAATGTATTTTATCATATTATGAGTAAGCAAATACCCGTCTCACTAAATCCTTTTCTGGGATTAACCATTACATATGCAGTGGCATTTTGTATCAGCATAGTGTTATTTTTGCTTACCAAAAAAGAAAACTTTATGACCGAATTGCGTGAAATAAATCTGTCAAGCTTCTTAATCGGAATTACTGTTTTAGGATTAGAAGGCGGATATTTACTAATGTACCGTAACGGGTGGGAAATAAGTAAAAGTTCCCTGGCTGCGAATATATGTGTGGCCGTTATTCTGCTGTTTATAGGTTTGTTTTTCTATAAAGAAAGTATTTCTGTAAAAAAGCTGATTGGTGCCGCGCTCTGTATTTTAGGAGTTTTTATTATGAACGCAAAATAAGCAGTATTTCTTATACCTTTGCCGTCATCCGGCAAGGTAATCCTGTCATTTCTGCGTATTTGACGGGACATTCCATTGTAATGCCTAACTAAAAATAGTACAATATAGATATGGAAATTAAAATTATACGCTATATGGAAGGAGACACAATTATGAATGATAAAACTGTGGTATTGAATGCCAGTTTGGTAAATTATGATGGGAACATTGACTACTCCCAAATTGCATCTGAGGTAGTAATTTATGATGAGACGCCTGAAGATAAAATTTTAGAGCGGGTTGAGGGTTTTACAATTGTTGTAACGAAAGAAATGAAAGTCAGTGGTGACATTATTAGAAAGTTTCCTGATAGTGTAAAGATGATTTGTGAAGCCGGAACCGGATATAATAATATAGATTTGGATGCAGTACGTGAAAAGGGGATTATGTTATGCAACATCCCCGCATACAGCAGTGAAAGAGTTGCACATACAGCAATCCTCTTGATTTTAAATCTGGCAAGCTCAATGCAAAAACAGATTCGTATGCTTTCAGAAGGAAATCATGATAATTTCCATAAACACTTAATGGTAGACCATGTAGAATTAAACGGTAAAACACTGGGCGTTATCGGTTATGGAAATATCGCAAAAGAAATAATCAAAGTTGCACAAGCACTGGGAATGAAAATCTTAGTCTCTACCAGGACCCCCAGAGCGGATGAAGGGGAAATTCACTTTACAACAAATGAAGAAGTTTTAAAGCAAAGCGATTTTATTTCTCTTAATTGCCCTTTAAACGAATCTACAAGACATATGATTAACAAAGAAACATTGGCAATGATGAAACCAACAGCGTATTTAATCAATACTGCACGAGGAGCACTGATTGATGAAAAGGAGTTGATTAATGCATTACAGAATAATGTAATAGCAGGTGCAGGATTAGATGTGCAGGAAGTAGAACCGTTAGATAATGCAAGTCCATTGTATACAATGGATAATGTTATCATTACTCCACATATGGGTTGGCGGGGACTAGAGACAAGGCAGCGTTTAGTATCCATAATCCGGGATAATATCAGCGCTTTTTCTAAAGGACAGCCAGTTAACAGAGTGGATTAAGGATTGCTCTTGAATAACCTTTCACCTGATGCCGGGTAAAAATGTTACCATTAGGCCGGTATTGACAAAGTATATAGTATATTTTCTAGAATTTATTGGTATTATATGTTATTATGCGTTATATTTTAGATATCAATCAAATCAGGAGGTGAATTATGGGGATTATTGGTTGGATTATTATTGGTGCTTTAGCCGGTTGGCTTGCAAGCATTGTAACTAAGAACAATAAAAAGATGGGCGCATTCGCAAATATTGGTGTAGGTGTTGTTGGCGCTTTTATCGGTGGTTTCATTATGAATCTGCTGGGAGGAACAGGCATTACCGGCTTTAATATTTGGAGCCTTCTTGTTGCTTTTATTGGTTCATTGATCTTTTTGTGGATAGTTAATGCAGTGCGCAAATAAAATATACAATATTTTTTGATAAGTGAGAAAGGTTCAAGTTGGACCTGTTGACAAACTAATAAAATCAGCCTTAGATATGGTAAAACAGAGATATAAAACCATGTCAGGAGGCTGATTTTTAGTTTCTTTGGTTTGTACCGCTACTCTTTTTGAGCAACCAACATACTAACAAAGGGTGTTAAAGGATTTTCCAATATGTTTGCTGGTTCATCATATTGATGAATGATCCCTTGATCCATAACAATCATCTTAGTACCGAGTTTGACTGCCTCTGCTATATCGTGGGTAACAAAAACTACCGTGATATTTGTTTGTTTATAAATCCGCTGGATTTCCTCCTGAAGCTGCACCCTGGTTATTTCGTCGACTGCTCCAAATGGTTCATCCATGAGAAGAATGTCCGGGGAAGCTGCTAATGCTCTTGCAATACCGACTCTCTGCTGCTGACCTCCGGAAAGCTCACTTGGATATCGATTCAGCATATCATTATCAAGCCCCACAATATCCATCCATTTATTTACTGCTTTCTTAGTTTTCTGCTTATCTTTTTTGTTTAAAAGATTCGGAACATATGAAATATTTTCTTCAACCGTCATATGAGGAAATAAAACACTTCCCTGAATGGCATAGCCTATATTTCGCCGGAGCGTAATTAAATCTTCATTCCTGATATCTTTGCCACCTACCAGGACCGTACCTTCATCAGGTATTACCAGGCCATTTATCATTTTTAAAATGGTAGTTTTACCACAGCCTGATGAACCTATCATTGTAATAAATTCGCCTTTTCCAATGGTCAGGCTGAAGCGGTTAACAACAGTGGTGTCCCCATATGCTTTCCTAATATCCTTAAATTCTATCGCTGTATTCATTTTATCACCACTCCTATTCCAAAAGTCCGGCTGCTTTTAAGAACGCCGCCGCAACATCTCTTGGCTCCCTGCCGTCTGTTTCCACCTCATAATTCATCTCAGCCATATTCTCATCTGAAATAGCTCCCTCTAATTGTATAAAAATATGCTCAAGCTCAGGGTGTGTTTCAAGCACCTCATTTCGTATAACATTTCCACACATATAAGACGGATAGAAACTTTTATCGTCAATAAGAACCGTAACGTCTGAAACACTTAGCTGTCCGTCAGTTGTGAAAATATTCATAACATCTATCTTCTTTTGATTGATTGCCTGATATTTTAAGCCAATATCAAGGTCTACCGTATCTTTGAATTCAAACCCATATTCTGCACAAAGTGGATCGTAACCATCTTCACGTTCAAAAAAGTCGTATTCTGCACCAAACACAAGCTGGTCTGAAATGCGTGCAAGGTCTGAGTAAGTTTCAATATCATATTCATCCGCTATCTCGCTTCGGACAACCAATCCATATGTATTGTTAAAACCGTACATTCCAATCCAAGACATGTTGAAATCACTTTGATACTGGTCCTGCAGGCTGTTAAACATATTTTCGTCGTACAAGCCGCTCTCTTTCAATACCATGTTCCAACCCGTTCCCGTATATTCAGGATAAATATCAAATTCACCCTTTTCCATTGCAGGCTGTATATTTGAGGTGCCGCCGCCGACACCATGTGTAAGCTGTACATTTAAATCAGTTTCCTGTTCAATAAGCATATCCAGCATCTCACCGATAATATATTGCTCAGTCATTGGTTTTGTTGCGATGCTTACCGTATTTCGCATCCGGCTGCTCCAGAGTGTGCCTCCTATGATGCTAATGCAGAGGACTACAACCATCACCGCCGCAATAACTTTGCTTTTATTGCTGTATTTTCTGTGTGTCTTAATTCTCTTTTCTGCAATCCCAATGAGGGCATCAATAACAAGCGCCAGAATAGCAATGAGCAGGCTGCCAGCCAATGTCATGGCTGCATTATTTGTCGTTATACCCCTGTAGATAGCAACGCCAAGGCCGCCGGCACCAATAAAGGAAGCAATCCCTGCAAGTGCAATCGTCATCGTAACCATATTGCGGATGCCTGACATAATAATCGGCATTGCAAGGGGAAGTTTTATTTTAAAAAGGATCTGCATATTTGTACTTCCCATCCCTTTTGCGGCTTCCAGAATATTTTCATCAATATTGGTAATCCCTGTATAGGTGTTACGGACCATAGGCAGCAACGCATATATGGATAGAGCAATAACAGCGGTTACGTTACCGATTCCTGAAAAGGGGATTAAAAATCCAAGCAATGATATCGAGGGAATGGTGTAAATGAAGTTAATAGTTCCAAGGGTTAACCTTGAAGTTTTTTTATATTCGCTAATCAGTATACCTATGATTAATCCACAAACAATCGCTATCAATATTGAAATAGTTGATATTTTCAAATGTTCCAGCAATAAGTTGGTGAAAAATGTCCGGCGTTCGACCAATAGGTTTAAAATCTCATTTATCATCTATCCGTTATCCTCCTTCTGATTGGGTTACAGGATTTAGTTCGATATCTTTTCCTGATATCTAAAATTAAGCTGCTATTTTTATGAACTCCGGCCCTCCCTTTTTCGAACATATGTTTTCACTAGTATATAATTATTTTTCTTATTAATCAACCCTTATTTCTTTTTTATTAACTTTTTATAGAATAAAGAGTCTGGCAGGCCTGGCTCGCGCGCCGGAGCGCGGCCGCTTTAGCGGCCAGTTTCCTATTATGTAAAATAAAAATGCCCACTTTACGCAGGCATCCGGTTTTACAAACAATCTTGTTGAATTTTAAATCTATCACTCTCATTTTATTCATTTCTTTCACCATAAAGCAATCTCCTAACCTCTTTAAGATATACCGTTCAGTCCGCTGCTGCTAAATTCAGCCCAAAATGTTTCTTATTGCAATGTATCCAAGCGGCAGATACATAAACAGCAAATTCATTCTTTGCCATAAACCCTCTTTAGTTACTAATGTTCGCTGCAATTCCGGCTTATCTGCCTTAAATCCATTATATTAACTACGCTCCCTTTACATCACTATTATAAGTATTCGATAAATTCCTATTTAATTCTCTTTTATAACCGCTAACAGCGCCTCGATATCCTTTGAAATCAGGCTATGCATAGTATCTTTATAACGGTAATAATCAATTGCTAAAGCTCTCTCTTTTACAAGTTCATTCCATTCTTTTTTATATAGAACAAGCTCTTTTAATGCCGCTAATGCTTGTCGTACAGCCGTTGGCTTTTCGTCATTAAGTATATCCAAAGCGTCTTCCAGATTCTTATCAATTACGCCACCCACATCCCATTTAGCTTGTTTACAAAATAACCTGAATCCCCGTACCCGTATAACATATTTTTCACTATGAATCATTTCTATGAATTTATCAGTATAAGGGTATAAAATATTCACATCATCTGATATTTTCTCCAACTCTTTTAATACTTCAAATGCTTTTGATGTGTCTTTATCTTCAAGCATAGCCAGCATGAGTTCTAAATCCATATTATACCTCCTGATATGATTTTCGCTAATTTCAATTGTTCATCTAATATGTCTTTGGGTTTAAGACTGATGGTTGCATATTTTGTACTCCTTTTCACAATAATGCAGAAAATTGATTACGTCCAAATCTTAACGATACAGACATATTCCATTTATAGTTATTTACTCACCATACAAATGAATCTCCATAGTTTCAAATACCTGCCCCTCTATACTGATTATTTCATCAATGGGGATCACTGTGCCATCACTCATAACGACAACTCGTTTATATTCGTCTATCTTTTTAGCCGTACCGCCAGCAGTGACATAGGCTCCGCCATTCTTCTTCACGTCTGGCTGAAAGTAGGTAATTGCAATTTCAGGATGCTCTTTAAGATGGTCCGCTATGATTTGCAGCTTATCGTTCAAAGCATCCTTCATGTACTCGTCCAATTCTACTTTCTCATCAGTCAGTCTTGCAGTTTCTTTGATGGCAGCATCATAGCCGGTCAATGCCGCGAAAGGAGAAAACTGAGCTGCCCGGTCAATGACTGTCATATGAGGGCGCGTTGCAGAGACATGGTGTGGCAGATGGATGATGTCATCATATGCTTTCGTCATGCCTTGTGCCCTCCAATCTGCTTGTTCCGGTCTACTGTAGTAGCACCTTCCTCTAAATTCATACCCTTTAAAACAGCGTTCTTGCCGTATTTCTTTTTTATTTCCAGGACTGCTTGCTGCACCTTTTTTTCTCGTGCAAGTTCAGCTTCTTCTTCCTCTTTTTTCGCCTCCGCAGCTGTGTAATCCGTAAAGAGGTCAAGCTGTTCAAAGTTGTCCGTCTTTTGAACAGCTGCCTCATCAACAACATGATTCGCTGCGATGCTGACTCTCCTGACCAGGAGATTTTTGTCAACTATACGTACAAATAGCTCTGTCACGGCATCCAGAATCAGCTTTGCAGAAGAGGTCTGTTTGCCAAGATTCGCCGTACCATGGGCAGATTTCGGAAGGCTGCGTCCGTAACGGTCAGTGGTAACCGCCCCGTTATATGATTTCTTTATCTTCGGGTTTGTCAGATTTTCAATATCATATCCAACCGTCAAAACCAGCTGGTCAGTCACAAGCCTCTTATCCACCAGGTCAAGCACCAGCAGATCAGTCATTTCCCGCACAATCAGCTTCGCTTTGTCAAAGGTATAGGCGGATTGCAGTACCTGCCCCGAGCTAATACTGTTTGTGCTTGGCTTATAAGCTTTAATATCGGCAATCGTGCATGGTTCCCACCCCCACGCGTGGTCAATTAAAAGCTCCGCATTGATGCCGAACAGCTTGTAGAGTAAATCCTCGTTGTAGTAATCAGTGGGTTTACCGAGGGAACATTTTGCGATATCTCCCATCGTAAAGAGACCTTGTTCCTCCAGCTTCCTGGCATATCCCCTGCCAATGCGCCAAAAATCCGTTAGAGGCCGGTATGACCACAACAAGCGCCGGTAGCTCATTTCATCCAATTCCGCAATCTGCACACCGTTCTGATCCGCCGGAATACGCTTTGCCTGAATATCCATAGCAATCTTACAAAGATACAGATTTGTGCCGATTCCCGCTGATGCTGTAATGCCAGTTGTTTTAAGAACATCCAGAATCATTTTTGTGGCAAGCTCACGGGCTGTAAGATTATAAGCGTTCAGATAATCGGTAACATCAATGAATACCTCGTCAATGGAGTAGACATGAATGTCTTCAGGCGCAATGTACTTCAAGTAGATATTGTAAATCTGTGTACTGTATTTTATATAATACTCCATTCTCGGTGGAGCAATAATATAGTCCAGTGAGATATCCTGTGAAGATTTCAACTCCATATCACTGAAGGACGCACCGGAAAAGACTCGTCCTGGTGCTTTGCGCAGCCGTACCGCATTTACTTCCTTGACCTTCTGTACAACCTCAAAAAGCCTCGGCCTGCCGGGAATGCCGTATGCTTTGAGGGAAGGTGAAACGGCAAGACAGATGGTTTTTTCAGTGCGGCTCGCATCAGCAACAACAAGATTAGTAGTCAGCGGATCCAGCTCTCGTTCCATACACTCGACTGAAGCGTAGAAGGACTTTAAATCGATTGCGAGATAGACTCTGTTCTTCATATTTATTCTCAGGTGCCTCCTTAAAAATATATCTGTTTAAGATTATGTCTCTCTCATAGTATGCACCGCCACAGCTTCAAACCTTCCATATTAATATATTTTTTTACGAAAGTTTGGGTTGATTATAACATAACTCCTTTTACTTTTCGATATTCAATTGGAGATGTGTCCCATCACTTTCCTGAAAAGAATCGTAAATCCTTTTTATTTGTAGTGCCATATAATGCTCACCTTCCTGTCTTTCACTGGGAGCCACTGTGCTAAGGTCATTTTATTTGTAATAATTCCGATATCGCAACACCGCTAAATGGGAGATACATAAAGAGAAGTGTTAATCTTTGCCATAGCCCTTCCAGCGCAATTATGGTATTTTGAAACGGCTGCTTTTCTGCCATAATAAATAACCCAAAGAAAACGAATGCGGCAGCAAAACAAACCAAAGAAAATGCCCCTTCGAATCTATGGTTCTCCTTGAAGAAAAGAATTGCTAACAACAGAGGAGCAAACAATAGAAGTATAAATCCAACAGATGCCCCTATACCATGAATCTGTGATGCAATTGTAACAACATCCTTTCTCTCATTAACACTGAACAGCCCGGATATAACACCTGCGCCTATGGCAAAGGCTGCAACCAGCACAATAAGTGCAATGGACAGGCCTTTTGAAACGGATAAAAATCTAATATATATTAACTTACAAGAAACTAATAGCAGTACCCCCAATACAACCAGCCAAATATTATAAAGCATGCGCACAGGACTGCTTGGATTCCCCAGCGAACTCATAACAGACCTCGTGTGTGAGTAGCCCTTGTAAAACGGTGCAAGTATATATGGAACAGCAAAGTCTCCAACAATAGCTATCAGTATCATAATAGATAGTATCCTGTTATTCATGATCATCTCAATTCCTCCATATATTCCCTAATTACAAGCTAGAACTGTAGATTTAAAGATCTACTATTCGGCATGATACACGTACTGTATTTCCCGTAAACATTTACCACCAATATTATCCTCTAAATATGCACTGCTGGCCTTAAAGCCAAACCGTTCATAAAAACGTCGTGTCTTAGCATTGGCTTCCAATACATACAGAAAAATATCCTTGTAGCCCATCTGTATCAAGTCATCAATTGCTGCTTGTAATAACTGCTTTCCATAGCCTTTTCCCAAATACTCAGGCAAGAGATAAATGGAGATGATTTCACCCAATGACCTTTTGGAATACTATCAAGATACGTTTGGGGAATTATACCCTTATAGGCACTTTTCCAGCTCTCCTCACAGACATTACTTGGCAAAGCAATCATCTTGTTCATTTATCAATCTGATTTCCATCCGGTCATCTCCTCATAACTTCTCATTTATATTAGTCCTCGTGGTGCGTGGAAAGACAAACACCCCCGTGATAACAGATAATTTCTTTTGCTCCATATGTCAGGATTTTACGTAGTGATACCTTCGCCTCGTCTAAGTCTAATGCATATTGAGGATTTGCAATTACCAGCCTCCCGTTTCTCAGCGTGGCTGCATCCCCTGTAATCATAACTTTCTTCTGACTCACAAAGATTGAAATGTGACCTGGAGTATGACCTGGTGTTTCAATTATCGTACAACCCCCACACCAATCAAAAATATCTCCGTCACATACTTCCAAATCCACCTCAACAGGCTGTACATTTTTTAGGATATTACAAAACTCCACTCCAAAAGCTTTTTGTTCCTGAGGTAATTTCGCCTGCACAGCTTCTGCTTGTTCCAACCGCAGAGATTTTAATTGACCAGAAATATACGGCGATTCCTTTTTGCCTGCAACTACTTGTATGTGTGGATATTTCTGTTTTAAATCATATACTGAGCCCATATGATCATGATCTTGGTGTGTAATCAAAACATGAGTCAAATCTCCACAGTCAAGATTATGCTCTTCTATTGCCTTTTCAATGGCAGGGAGAAAACCTGTATATCCACAGTCAATTAAAACCATATTTTTATCATCTATTAATATAACTGGATGAATTGTATCCTCAACATCGCCAAATTTAAATCTTATATCTAAAACAATTATTCTATTCATTATTTGAATCCTCTTTAAGTTTTTATCATTTATTTCTTTATTCCACCGCAACATGTCAACAGATCAGGGTTTCTCACATGCAACAGCATGTTTATACCAAAGGGAGCCGTCAGATAATGTTACGTTTTCCATCGGTTATTTGTAATCTGTATACCGGTTTCTTTTCTCTTGCCATAATAAAAGGCCTCCTATGATTGATATTTTATCATAGAAAGCCTTTAAAATCATTATGAAACAGTAACTATTCTTTCTTACTCTTTATACTTAATCTTTGTCTCTCTATTTTTTCATAGAGCACTGAAGCTATCCATGTTATTATTGGACTTATTGCGATTCCAATAATAGAAAAAGTTAATATAAATAGCTTTGTTCTGGATTCCCCCGCATTTTTAGTATTCGTCAATGCTACTACCGCAAATGGCATAAATATTCCAAATAAAAGCACCGACCATACCAATGGAGTATATGACATGATCTGAATAGGAATCATTGTAAGACTGGCAATTATCCCAAGTACACCAAGCAGCACCGCACAGTTCCTCATAGGGCGTTTGACCGTATAAAGTGGTATCAAAAAACTTCTCCAAAGAGATCCCGTTTGTGCCCCTCCTAAGAAAGACCCTATAATATTTCTTATTGCAACAATCGAAAATGATTGAACAATATCAAGCTGCTCCTTTTTTTCCTCTTTTCTGTAACTGCCTTCTCTGATTGTTTGAATAGACAAGGTATCAATAGCCCATAACAATATAACAAAAGCCGCAAATGGTATCGTCTTTAAAATTGTAATTCCATTAAGACCAAATCCGATTCCCCACATATCATTCCACCAATAGAAAGGATTCAAATTTAGATTCAAACTTACCGGTGTTATTACATATCCTGTACCAGCTAGTTTGGGAATTAGAAATGCAGCTACAGATACCAATGGTATTACCAGCCCATTTTTTTTGGAACAAACCAATATAACATAGATAATAGTAAGAAAAGTTACCATTATCCAGAATATATGTTTCTCTTGATTGAAAAAAGTATATAATTTTTGAACTGACATCCATATACCGGAAATCCCGAAAGTGAGCGTAATGCTTGTCTTGCATGTAAACCCGGACAAATCTACCAGGTTCTTAAATAGTCCGCTTCTTACTGCCAAAATTCCCAAAACTCCAACTGTAATTCCCAATATAAGCGGATGTACCCCAAATGCAGACATTACTGGAATAAGTACAACCAGTGGTGCCAATGTCCCTGCGGGTGCCGCATTCGGGTACAACAAAGAGGCAATCAATGTAATAATACTTCCTATAAGAATCTCAATCCTAACATTCTCCAAAACAAAATTAGGATTAGTGATAGAAAGTTCCTGCGCCCATACCAAAGCAAATGAAGAAACAAGTGCAATTTTTCCGATAAGCCCTGACAGCGCCGGAATAAAATCTTTATAGCTGATGTGTAAATTCTTGATTATTTTAATCATAATACACCAACATTAATATTTCATTGGCATTAATTCCATATACTGCTCAACCGTTGCATTATTATAGAATAAATCAATAATCTGTCTGCCCAATGGGTTCAGTTGCTCTGTATTATATTTTTTAAGTTCCTCTGAAAAAAAGTCGTTCAATATCCTTGCCCCTGCATCATATCCTTCTAACCCAACTTCTTTCTGTCTTTCTGGCTGAAGAAATACTTTTCTTATATATTGACCATCAATTTTTAATGATTCAAGGCCAAAGCCTAAAAGTGGGCACCGAGCCTCAATTAAATGTTCCGGTTTAAATTTTGCACTGCCTCTGCGCGCAATATACTCTCTTGCGATCCACTGCGGCATAAAGCTTACTTCATGGGCACCAATATGCTGATTTGGTATCAATACATATCTTGTGTTGGTTGAATTCATAATTTGCTCAAGCATAAGATTTGCTTGATTTACCATCTTTCCTGTGGCAAACGGCCAATATGATCCTACCCCTTCGCTTGACATCTCTGCTTTATCAATAATACTTGGGTTATTAAATCCTCTTGGTGCTACCAAACGCCACAGCCATGCCAAGGCTGGCGGCAGCACATGAAAAATCCCCATAATTCCGTAGGAGGGTTGTTCTTTTGTGCATGATGGCGTACGCACACCAAAACTTCTCACATCTACCTCAACTGGCGCATCTATTGCTTTCGGAACTAATCTCCTTGGCAGAATAACCCGTGGGTTTGGACATGGTTCACCATTGCTGTCTAAAATATGTTCCCAGACAAGGCAAGTTGCATTTGGAACAGCTTCAATGTTTAAAAAAACAAGAGGTTCAGCAGGTTGTGTCAATATTTCTTCATAATGTGGTGAAGTTCCATACTTTGTTATATTATCTAATCTCAAAAACCACGCAGATTCTGCATCCTTTACAACCAGCTTTTTGCTTTCATTCTGCATTTTAGGATGGCACAATGCCATATCGTCTGTTACCGGCTGTAACTCACAGGTCTCGTTTAATACAATATACTCCTTCTCACCTGAAACCTTATTTTTTGATAATACGATTCTTCCATCCATCTCTTTATGAATATCTTCAATCATTTCGCTTTTCCCACCACCTGAAGCTCCCTCGTGCATGATAACAATTTCATTATCGTAAGGGGTAATTACTTTGACTGTAGATGCATGTGCAGTAATCCAGCCCTCTTCTTCTCCAATGTTAAGCAGAACTCCATATATTCCTTTTTTTGCACTTGGTCCAGGATAAAGATTATATGAAAATACTTCATGTATATCATCTAAACGATTATGAAGCACTATCTGTTTTCCTTCAAAATGTGTATGTCTAAAAGGCGGTGCTAAAAATATTACTGCACGTGGATTGAAATCATCTCCAATGTCATCAACACTTAAAAACCCCTGTAAATCTGCAAGTCCGGCAGCAAAAAAACCTGCATTTGATGGCGCAATCAATATTGAATCATATCCGTATTCAATTCCTCCTGATTTAAAAGGAAACAAAATAAGCTCCTGATTTTTCAACCATTCAAAGGTTTCCATTCTCACTGTCTTGAACTCTTTATTATAGGTATCTTCATATTTTGGCTTATCTGTATCTTTATTATCTGCTACCAGCAAGCAATCAGGGTCACGCCTTCTCATGTAGTCATCTACATAATTTACAACAGCACCATTTTTACATTTCGTAACCGTTGCCTCTAACACATTGCCTATACCATTAACCTCATACTCTACCTGAAAAATAGTATTTGATTCGTTCCCCATCGCAAGTTCGAATAACTCCGTTCTTGTTTTGGGAATAATAACACCTTTTGAAGATTTCAGTATTTCAAGTACATAATCCGGTAAATTCATTCTATTTAAACATTCCTGCATACATATATACCTCTCAATCGCATTTTATTGTTTGTATTAATGTCTTTTTTTACTACTGGCAAGTCACTATCACTTCCCACAATCACTGCTACTTTTTTTATTCATAAAAACCTCCTTTTAAAATATAAAAAGCCGATATCCATTAAAGCTTGGATATCGGCTTACTTACAACTTGAAAAAACTTTCACTTTGCATTGTCTTCCGTTACTTATTTTATATAGTCTTCCAGATTTTTGTCTACGGTAATAACTATTATTTTTTCACCTGTCTTAGTACTAATATCGGAGTGAGTGCTGACTATGGCTACATCAATAAAATCCATTATTAATGTTTCCAGATATCCTCTCCCACCCTCGAACAAAGAAGTACGAACTTTTTTAAACAGCTCAATTCCTTGCAGATTATCAGTTAATTTTTGTTCAGAAGGACTTAGGAAGCCCGTCAATCTAACAACTATCATATCATTAATAATGTATGTCTTAATTGTTTTAGGACCTCTTCCCATATATTCAATCTCAAACTTACTAACTATTTCACTAATTTTGGCCTCCAATTGACCTTTAGTCATCTTATCACCGCCTATACCTCTATAAGATATCACATCTGTCTATTAATGTCAAAATATATTTTATAGTTCGTTTTGTAGTTCACCACAGCAGCCGCACGTAAGCAACTTTCCCCAAAAATATTTCTTGACATGTATAGACTCTGTTGTTATAGTGTGCTTATACATTAAGTACACTAAGCACAAAAGGAGGAGTTCATTCTGGACATAATTATAAGCAGCAACACAGGCAAACCAATATATGAACAGATCACAATGCAAATAAAGGCTATGATAATGAGCGGTGAATTGCGAACCGGAGATCCCATTCCATCAATGCGTTCATTGGCAAAATCAATTCACGTAAGTGTCATAACCGTTCAAAAGCTTCCCATATCTCCTCTACTGATAGTGGTATATTTTTATGTTCCAAAACTTCTTTTGCTAAATCTAAAAAACTGTATCCCATCTACTACTCCTCTTTTATCTCTCTTATGGTATTATGAATATCCTTCTCCACCAAAGAACGCATACTATCTGGATAGATACTGACATTGGCCTTTAATAAAGCATTCAAAATAAGTTCTTTCAATTCTGGCTTATATTTAGCTACCAATGGTAACGCCTTTATAAACTGTCTTGCCGTAATTGGCTTTTCATCTACAATATGCCGTAAATAATCATCAATAATCTCATCAATTTTATTTTCTGTATCCCATTTTGCATTTGCTGCTATCAATAATAGCCCTCTGGTTCTGACATATGAGTTTTTTGCAGCCATCATATCAATGAAAACATCAAAAAACTTATAAACTTCACTGTTCTTCTGGCTTTGTTTCTCTAATAATTGAAAAACTTTATATGCTTCCTTGCTATCCTTATTATACAGACCTTGAATTAAGTTTTCCATAAGCAGATTTCCCTTCCATACATAAAAAATCAAAGTACCTTATGGCAAAAGAGCTTCTACTAACCACTGTACGATAAAGTCAAATTGATACGCTTTAATCGTCTTTATATTTTGTTTTCTCAATACTATATTTATCAATCTAACAAACGGGCTTAACTTTTCTGCTGTTATGAAACCGGCTTACGTGCAGCAACCTCTGCAAAGACCAGTCCGGCTATATGTTCCGCTGTTTCATTTGTCAGAAGGAAGAGCATTCCGTCATTACGGCATTTTTTATGTGTATCGCCATTCAAAGCGTAAACAAAACCTTTAACACAGGTGTCGCTACAAGCAGTAGGGTCAATAAGCCTTTTGCAGTCACGAGAAGTAGTCATTTTCTTTTGCATATCATCAGGCAGAGAAGCAATTGCATTTTCATACTTGCTAGCATTGTCACCGTAAATCCGTGCCCAAACACCAGACTTGCGAAACACCCAATTCATTACTGTTTTCTTCTCTAGTTGGTATGAAGCAGCGTAACCGCTTTTTGCTTCCTTGATTACAAGGGCACAGCCCTGTTCAATAAGCTTGTTATTAAGTTTCTCAACAAACGCTTGATGTTCTGACATAACTATCGATAAAAATTCTTTGAATGAAGCTTTCTCTTTTGCCATTATCTTTTTCCTCCCTCAAATTCAACTTTTCAGATTATATTCCTACTATTTTTCTCACCGTATTTGCGGTTCTAATTGTAATTTTATTGCTTACAATAGAGCTAGCAGTCTTTGACCACCAATTCGTTTTTTGATAATCTTTACGACTAAAAGACCAGAAAATAGCATTTTTATAATTATGCACTTTTTCATATTGTTCTTTAGGATTTCCAGCCTCATTATAAAACTCCTCATAAGACAAGGACGGAAACATAAAAATGAGGTTATCGTAAATTTCTTTGTTATTATCGCCCCACCAATCGGGAGCATTATTTAATATATCATCCAACTCTTTCTGCGAGACAATAAAGATTGGTATGTCCAATTCAAACCTGTTGTTTATCATCGCTTTTATTGTGCTTGAGAGAACAGTCATATCATCTGCGTCACTCGAAAAGATAACATTGCCACTATTAAGGTGTGTAGAAACTTCTTTATAGCCTAATTTTACAAAGCCTGCTTTTAATTCAGACATAGCAATCTTATTTTTGCCACTTACATTGATGCCTCTCAATAATGCAATATATCTTTTCATATAAGAATTTCACCTCTCCCAATTCGAATTTTACGCTTTCTTGATTAGGTACCTGATAATGGTTCTCACGTTTTATCAATCCAGCTATACTTCTCGCCCTTGTACTGACCGATAAATTCATCTCGGTCATCATAATGATGCCCTATTAAATTAGGGCGAATATAATCTCTTGCGGCAAGAATTATATCCTTGGGGGCATCGTTTTCTGCCAGAGCCATCATCGCAAGGACATATCCAGCATATAGTCCATCTAAATATCCCTCCTGATGGAAATTTGAAATCAGAAGATTATCCGGCAAGCTATTATATCCTTTTGGCACAAGACCTTCCTCAAAGAGACGTTCAGACCATAACTCAGCTATTTTCTGCTCTGTCTCTGGACTATTATGTAGTCGCTTAATTGTTTCTGGAAGGTCTTTTACTTCACCTTCGAGATAATCAAAAACAACATCTATAGCTATTTTTACCAATTCCTTTGCCCTGCTGTTGATGTCACCTTTTGCTTCATCAAGCACTCCATCGCCAAAATGCACATTATTATCCATAGGTTGTCCTCCTCAAATTCTGATCTACCTTGCTCTTTGCATTGTAGTCATAATCGTAAATTCAATTTCAGTAATATAAATTTACCCCCGGGGTAAAATCAGTTTCCGTGGACGAATCATCACTACAAAAAACACACGTCCATTCCTCTCCCAAAATCCCTGTATCCTTTGATTTATGGGGCTTTCCTCTCCAGCAACACAACCGTCTCCACATGCACCGTCATCGGAAATTGATCCACCGCCCTCACTCTCTCCACCTCATACCCTCCTTCATTCAAATACCTCAGATCCCGCGCCAATGTAGCCGAATCACAACTCACATACACAATCTTCCCCAGTCTCATCTCCACCATCGTTTCCAGCAGTGTTTCCTCGCACCCTTTCCGCGGCGGATCCACTACAATCACATCCGCCCATCCTCTCTCTCCCTTATTCTCCCTTTCATATTCCCTATAATACCCCGGCAGCACTTCCTCCGCCTTTCCTACATAAAACTCCGCATTCTCAATCCCATTTATCTTCGCATTATTCTTCGCATCCTCTATAGCCTGAGGCACTATCTCCACCCCATACACCTGCTTTGCCTTCTGTGCCAGAAACAGAGAAATGGTCCCAATCCCACAATACAAGTCCCATACCGTCTCATCCCCCTGCAAATCCGCATACTCCAAAGCCAGCCTATAAAGTTTTTCTGTCTGTATCGGATTCACCTGATAAAACGACAACGGAGATATCTGATACCTAATCTCCCCAATATAATCTGTTATAAATCCCTGCCCCCACAGAATTTCATAACTCTCTCCCATAATCACATTCGTCTGTTTGGTATTAACACTCATAGTAATACTGGTCATCCCCTCTATCTTCCGAAGTTCCCGTACCAACTCCTCACTATAAGGAATAGATTTCCCATTCACAACCAAACACACCATAACTTCCTTCGTTGTAAATCCATACCGAATCAAAACATGGCGCACTAAGCCTCTCCCGGTTTTCTCATCATAGGACAATACCCCATGCTTTTTCATAAACTCCAATATCAGTTCCAATATTTCCTTATTCATCGGAACTCCCAGTGCGCAATCCGTATTGGCAATAATATCATGGGTGCGCCCTGCATAAAAACCCGTAACCGGCTCCCCCGCTTTATCTGTCCCAAACGGAAACTGCGCCTTATTCCTATAATAAAATGGCTCATCCATCCCCACAATAGGTTCCATAACCCGTTCCAGCAGTTCCGGCGCAAAGCCCCCAATCCTCTCCAGATTCTCTTTCACTTTATGACTCTTAAACTCCAACTGCTTCTCATAAGACATCTCCTGAATCTGACACCCACCGCATTTCTGCGCAAATTGGCACTGCGGCTCCACACGATAAAGTGAAGGCTGGATAATGTTCATCAACCTTGCATACCCATAATTCTTTTTTGCCTTCATAATTTTAGCTTCTACTACATCCCCAATAACTGCATCCTTAATAAATAAGGTATAGCCATTTATTTTGCCTATACCTTCTCCATTTACTCCAATATCTTCTATTGTCACTGTCACAATATCATTTTTTTGCATAAATATCCCCTTTTAATAAGTGGTGCATCCCGCCGCTATTCTACGCAACTCTTCTACTCAATGGATGTTCTTCTTATATTTGATTCAAATAACCGATTATACCCCAGCCAGTCTGTCCCGCTCTTATCTTTAAATATTTCCGTCAGTGTCTGCATTTTAGCATCTGCATTATCTGCCAGATTAAGTGCAAACGCTTCCGCCAGCGCCGGCTTTTTCGGGGAACCGTATTCCAGTTCTCCATGATGGGCTATGACACAATGTTTCAGCTCGCTTGCCAGTTTTTCCGGAAAATCAGGAATCGTGCGGATTGCATCGTTTATCATCTCTACTCCAATGATAATATGTCCCAGCAGCTGTCCGTCATCCGTATAATCATTATCTGGAAAATCAGATAATTCCTTCGTTTTACCAATATCATGGCAAAGAGCCGCTGCATACAGCAAGTCTTTATTAAGGATAGGGTACGCTCCCGTAAAGTACTCACACAGTTTTAATATACTCAATGTATGTTCCAACAGTCCCCCGGCAAATCCGTGGTGCACTGTTTTGGCCGCTGAATGCCCCTTAAATGTCTCTATAAACTTTACATCATTTACAAAATAATACTCTACTGCCTGGCACAGATAAACATTAGATATCTGCCCGATATACCCCAGCAGCTCCTCATACATAGTATCTACATTTTTTTCCGATGTAGGCATATAGTCTGCAGGATTATACTCATCTTCACCTGCTTTTCTAATCTGCTTAATATTAAGCTGCAGGTTATTGTTATAACTAATCACATCACCAACCACTTCAATAAAGTCTTTTTCGTCATAATCGGCAATCCCCTGAGAGTTAGGGTCCCAGACTTTCCCATCCAAAACACCCGTTTTATCTTGAAGCATCAGGTTATCATAAGCTTTTCCGTTCCTTGTCTCCGCAGAACGTTTTCCCCTGCACAGGTAGATGCCGCGTATCGTCTCCCCTTCGTGTAATTCATTGATAAATTTCATAATTTCCTCCATTCTATATATGCCTCCGTCAAAGGCTCACTACTCACGTCTTCAGCTTTTGACAGTCCATTTCAAAATATCTGCCTTTTACATGATTCAGGCTGCCCTATAACCTGGGCAGCCATTATACCTTTTCCGGTCTTATGTTGTTCCTATATACTGCTCCTATTAAGCCTTTATTCCGCCTTCGGCCCAGGAATTCTATTCCTGGCTGCCTATGACCACATTAAATTCAATATCTACGTAGCCATTCGCACCGCGGCGTTTCCCTGTTATTTTTATGTTTTCTCCTACTTTACTGCTTATAACTGCTTTTTCATAGGATAATGTGTTGGATACCTTTGCCCCTGAAACTTCCTGCAGAATATCCCCATTTTGGATTCCTGCAGACATTGCTGGAGAATCTGGTTTTACTTCCACCACATAGACTCCTACGGGCATGTCTTGTTCTTCTGCAATTGTATCATTAATCGTTGTGCCGTAAACTCCCACATAAGGCACACTCTCGCCGTTTACCAAAAGCTCTATTGTAGATTTCAAGTCGGAAATAGCAAGTGCTTTTGCGGTATTTGTTTCAGTTCCTCCCCAAATACCGGGGTCAATCATACCAACGGCTTCGCCTTTTAAGTTAAACAAAACACCTGTCCCATGAGCTGACGCTGAAATATCTGTGGCAAGCACGCTGCGCTGGCCGTCTGCCAATGTTTCCTCATAAGCGTTAGAGCTTACAATCCCATACCCTACTCCGTCTGCATAGCCAAATGTATTTCCCATGGCTATTACTACATCTCCTTTTGTAGTGATATTGGAATTTCCCAGAGATGCGACCTGAATAGCACTCCAGGTATTACTTGGAATTTTCCCGCGCTGAATACTAAATACTGCAAATCCGCTGTTGTGGTCCTGTTTTTTCAAAGACACTTCATATTTGCTGCTGTCTGCAAGTACAACCGTCCACTTATCGGCATCTTTACATACAGAGTTATCACATAATATCAGAAGCTCCTGTCCATTGTCGGCGGCAATCAGCCCTGTAACACTATTTTCCGTTCCGCTGCCGTCTGAGGACAAAACCTCATCCTTGCCTGCGGGCTGCACGGTAGCTACACATTTGCCGGCTTCCTTTGCCACATCATACATACTGCGCATGATTTCCTTGAAACTATCTGAGTTTAATGCTGGAGAAACTGTTTCTACTGTATTCGGAGTTTCGGCCTGTGTAGTATCAGTTACCTCGTCCTCCGGGATTGTTACAGTCTTGGGACTTTCCCGAAACTTGTCCTGTGCCCATGGTTTGAGCGCAAAAAAACCAACACAGGCAAACGCGCCAAAAATCAGTCCATATATCCCTACCCTGGTAAGCTGGGTCAGGATTTTCTTCCTGGTGACTGGTTTTGGTTTTATCGTCTCCTGTAAAAATGAGAACTTTTCTTCTTTCTGTTCCGGGGGGCCTGCATCTGGCTCCAATTGGGGATTCTCATTATAGGACATAGGCTCTAATCTCCTTTAGCCTATAGTATAACCGATTCATGTCGATTGTTCAATATGAAGTACATCGTTTTTACCTGTAAGATATTTTTTAGTTACTGTTCAGACCGGGCCGTGCACTCCGCTGCACGGTATCGGAACCATTAAAGTATTGGTTTCAGGACATCCAGCCCCTCGCCGTAGGCGACTTAAATGGGCTGGATGTCGTTACAGTGCGCACCCGCAGGGTGTGAACTGTAACATTTTTTATTCTTATCCTTTTCAATATCCGTCAAATAAGGTAGAATGTATTTACGAGGTAACTGTTCTGAACAGATACTTTACGAGCTTAATTAAAAGGTGATAATAATGAATCAAAAAACTTTAAATAAACTAGAATTTTATAAAATTACAGCACTTTTAGAGGAGCAGGCTTCTTCCATGAGAGGAAAGCAGCTCTGCCGGAAGATAAAGCCAATGACTGACATGGAGCGTATCAATACCTGTCAGGAGCAGACGGCGGCAGCATTTACCAGAATTGTTAAAAAAGGAAGAATCTCCCTCAGCGATGCATTTCCTGTGGGGGAATCTTTAAAGCGCCTGGAAATAGGCGGTACTTTAGGAAGCGGAGAGCTGCTTCGTATCTGTAAGCTTCTTAAAACCACAGCCCGCACCAAGTCTTACGGACGGCACGATACCCAGGACGAGCTGGCTGACTGCCTGGATATTTATTTTGAACAACTGGAACCCCTGACTCCGCTGACAACTGAAATTGAGCGGTGTATTCAGGGAGAAGATGAAATCAGTGACGATGCAAGCAGCACCCTCAAGAGTATCCGCAGAAACATCGGTTCTCTCAATGATAAAGTACATGCCACCCTGACTAACCTGGTGAATGGTTCACTGCGCACTTATTTACAGGATGCCATCATTACCATGCGGGGAGACCGTTACTGTGTTCCTGTAAAATCGGAACACCGCAATCAGGTAAATGGTATGATTCATGACCAGTCTTCGTCCGGCTCCACTTTATTTATCGAGCCTATGGCTGTAGTAAAACTGAATAATGATTTAAAAGAACTTTACGCAAAAGAGCAGGAGGAGATTCAGGTCATTCTTGCACGTCTGAGTGCAGATGCAGCAGAATATATTGAAGAGATCCATCAGAATTATAAAATATTGACCGATTTGGACTTTATCTTTGCCCGGGGCTCCCTGGCACTTTCTATGAATGCCAGCCGCCCTATTTTGAACACAGAAGGGCACATTCATATCCGGGAAGGACGCCATCCGCTGCTGGATGCAAAGAAAGTCGTTCCGATTACCGTTATGCTGGGGAAAGATTTTACCATGTTAATCATAACAGGACCCAACACCGGCGGTAAGACGGTATCGCTGAAAACAGTAGGCCTGTTTACTCTTATGGGACAGGCTGGCCTGCATATACCAGCCAGAGACCGTTCAGAACTTGCTATTTTCCATCAGGTTTATGCCGATATTGGTGATGAACAGAGTATAGAGCAGAGTCTGAGTACGTTTTCCTCCCACATGACTAACATTGTTTCATTTCTGCAGGAAGTGGATGAGAAATCACTGGTTCTGTTTGATGAATTGGGGGCAGGCACAGACCCCACTGAGGGTGCGGCTCTTGCCATTGCTATTTTATCTCATCTGCACAATCAGAATATCCGCACAATGGCAACCACACATTACAGTGAGCTGAAGGTCTATGCACTCACTACCCCCGGGGTGGAAAATGCAAGCTGTGAGTTTGATGTGGAAAGCCTGAAACCCACCTACCGGCTTCTGATCGGAATTCCTGGAAAGAGTAATGCCTTTGCCATATCCGGTAAACTTGGGCTGCCGGATTATATCATAGAGGATGCAAAGCAGCACCTGACAGAACAGGATGCTTCCTTCGAAGATTTGCTGACTGATTTGGAAACAAGCAAACGTACCCTGGAAAAAGAGCAGGAGGCAATTGATGCCTATAAGCGTGAAATCGAAGCTTTAAAAAATCAGGCAAAGCAAAAGCAGGAAAAGATAGAAGAACAGCGGGAACGTATCCTCAAAGAGGCAAAGGAAAAAGCCAGTGTTATTTTGCGGGAAGCGAAAGAGGTTGCCGATGAGACTATAAAGAACTTCCGCAAATTTGGAAAAGAAAACATATCCGCAGCGGAGATGGAAAAGGAGCGGGAACGCCTGCGCCAAAAAATGAAGGAAACTTCCGCGTCCAACACACTATCCGTCCAAAGGCAGAAAAAAGAGTATAAGCCGGAAGACTTTAAACTTGGAGAATCCGTCCGTGTCTTAAGTATGAATCTGACCGGAACCGTCAGTTCACTGCCCGATTCCCGGGGAAATTTGACGGTACAGATGGGAATCCTCCGCTCTCAGGTAAATATTTCCGATTTGGAAATTGTAGAAGAAGAAACTTCTTATACATCCAAAAATATGAAGCGGACTTCAAAAGGAAAGTTAAAGATGAGCAAGTCACTGTCCGTCAGTCCTGAAATTAACCTTCTCGGAAAAACCGTGCATGAAGCGATTTCAGAGTTGGACAAATACCTGGATGACGCCATCCTTTCCCATTTAGGCACTGTGCGTGTAGTACACGGAAAAGGTACCGGCGCGCTCCGGAAAGGGATTCACGAGTATCTCCGCCGCCAGAAGCATGTAAAATCATACCGGCTGGGAGAATTTGGTGAAGGGGATGCCGGTGTCACAATTGTAGAATTAAAATAGCAGGAACACATATTGTCTGAATATTCAGAAAATGACCCTCAAAAGGGTCAGATCCCTAAGGAGGCTATCATGGTTGTAAAACAGAAAATTTTGATTGTGGATGATGATGAAAATATTGCAGAATTAATCTCCCTCTATTTGGTGAAGGAATGTTTTGATACAAAGATTGTATATAATGGTGAGGATGCCCTGTCGGCTTTTGAGACTTACCATCCGAACCTGATTCTCTTAGATTTGATGCTGCCCGGAATTGACGGTTACCAGGTTTGCCGGGAGGTCCGTGCCAAGTCTTCTACCCCGATTATTATGCTGTCTGCTAAAGGCGAGGTGTTTGATAAGGTGCTGGGATTGGAGTTAGGTGCAGATGATTATATTATGAAGCCTTTCGACTCAAAGGAAATGGTTGCCCGGGTCCGCGCTGTCCTCCGCAGATATCAGCCTGTGAAGGCGGAAGAAGCAACTGAGGACAAGACAAAATGTGTCCAGTATGACGGGCTTACGATTAATCTGACTAATTATTCTGTTGTCTGTGACGGCCATCCTGTAGAAATGCCTCCTAAGGAGCTGGAGCTTCTTTATTTTCTGGCTTCCTCTCCGAATCAGGTGTTTACAAGAGAACAATTGCTGGATCAGATCTGGGGATATGAGTATATCGGTGATACCCGGACTGTTGATGTCCATATTAAGCGCCTGCGTGAAAAAATTAAGGACCATTCCTCATGGGGACTTAGTACAGTCTGGGGAATCGGTTATAAATTCGAAGTAAAGTAAAAGGAAGTGCCTCATGAAAAGTACTCTGTACTTAAAGTTTGTTACTATTTATATTATTTTTGGCTTTGTAAGCTTTTTTACGGTTGGAATTCTGACCAGCCAGCTTATGATGGATAAGTTGAAACAAAATGATTCCCACAGCCTGTATAAGCAGGCAAATTTGATTTCCAATGATTACCTGCCCTCCTACTTTATGGAAGGCGGCTCTGCGTGGGCAGTCCATTCTCAGCTTAACGCTATGAAACTATATCTGAATTCTTCTCTTTGGTTTGTAGAATCAGACGGAACACTGATTACTGCCTCAAACCTTGACACCACAAAGGCGCCGGAGGTAATTGAGAATTTTGACCCTGCGGAAATCGGGAGTAACCAGTATATTACCGGAAATTACCACGGGTATTTTAATGAAGACGTAATAACCGTTATGGCTCCGGTAACCCAGGGTTTTTACATCAAAGGTTACCTTTTAATCCATAAACCGGTCTCTTATATACAGTCCATTTGTAACCAGATGATGTTTCCGGTTTATATCACCGTATCCGCTGTTTTTATTTTGTCTTTTATGATATTGCTTGGATTCCATTTTTTTATATACCAGCCCCTGCGTCAGATTACAGAGGCCGCCAAACAGTATGCTTCAGGCAATCTAACCTATGAAGTTCCTGTTTATACACATGACGAAATGGGTTATCTTTCAGCCTCTTTGAATTATATGTCCGCTCAACTGCGGGACATGGAGGAGTATCAGAAAAAAATTGTGGCAAATGTCTCTCATGATTTCCGCTCCCCACTTACATCGATCAAGGGCTATGTGGAGGCTATGACCGATGGCACAATCCCGCCGGAGCTTCACGGGAAATATTTGGATATCATTCTGTTTGAAACAGAACGTCTGACCGATTTAACAAAGGATTTGCTTACCTTGAATGAGTTTGATACAAAAGAACTGCTCCTTGCCAAGAGTGAGTTCGACATTCAGGAAATGATTAAAAATACAGCGGCATCCTTTGAAGGCGCATGTACCAGCAAACGAATATCTATCGAGCTTTTGCTGTTGCAGGATCCTCCCTTTGTATATGCGGACAAGGGGAAAATCCAGCAAGTTTTGTATAATCTCATAGACAACGCTATTAAATTCAGTGAAAATGAATCTGCCGTCAAGATTGAAGTCAGTCTGAGAGGTGAGAAAACTTTTATCTCCATCAAGGATTCCGGTATTGGAATCCCCCGAAAAGAGCTGAACAAAATCTGGGAACGTTTTTATAAATCTGACCTTTCACGTGGAAAGGACAAAAAAGGAACCGGCCTGGGGCTTGCCATTGTAAAGGAAGCCATACAGGCGCACGATGAACATATCAACGTTATAAGCACCGAAGGAGTGGGAACAGAATTTATCTTCTCCCTGAGCAAAGTTGAGATGAAGAATAAAAAGGAACCCGAAATAAATTCATAATAGAGGAGTATCTTCGTCTCTGCTCTATCTCTTTGAAAAAATAAGGAGGGAAACATGCACATCTGCCATGTTTCCCTCCTCTTATTATTTTGAAACAGTAAAGTTCCGTCTTTCTCTATTCATACAGCATATTTTGTATAGATTCATCTTCCAGGTTATCCAGGGTAACCCAGATATACCCAGTATTCACTTCCGCCTCATTACCACTCTCCAATATAGTCCGCGCCGCAGCTATTACAGATGCATACCCGATTCCAAATGGATTCTGAACGACCAGCCCCTTAATCTCATCTTTTTTCAATGCGTCTATCTGCTCTTTTCCTGCATCAAATCCCATCAATATAATATCATCTATCTTATCTGCCTGTTTCAGTGCCTCTAATCCAAGCTGGGTAGCTGTTACATTTGTTCCAAAACATCCCTTAAGTTCCGGATGCTTGTCCAGATAATATGCTATGACATCCGCATCTGTCAGACTGTCGGGAATAATCTCCTTTTCATCTTCTTTCTTAGACTTGTTTTTCTCTTCTGCAATCTCTTTCTTCATGTCATCCATCTTATCTAAATAAATTGTCTCTGCAATGGACACCTCAGGGTGATTGCTCTCTATTTCATTCTGAAAACTGCTCTCACGCTCCATGCTTGAAGCAGACTTCGAATCATGTACGAGAAGTAAAATGCTGCCCTCATTCTCAATCTCATCACACAGCTTGTACGCACCCGTTCTGGCAGCTTCTTCATTATCAGTTTTTATTGTACACTGTATTCCCTGATATGAATTTCCGGAATCCAAAGCGATAATCGGAATTCCATTTTCTGTAGCCAGGTCAAACTGTACCTTGCACGCCTCTGCATCAATACTTGCAATTCCTACTGCATCGGGATAGCGGGCAAGTTCTTCATCCAGGATATTCACCTGTTCGTCAATATTCTCCGCATTTTCCGGTGCATTATAAGTGACTTTAACCGCATCCTCCCCGGTGTATCCAAGAGTTGCATTTAAATCTGCCGCTGCCTGCTCCACGCCCCTTTTTATCTCTTTCCAATAGGCGGAACTGCTGTATCTCCCTATAATGGATATATAAGCTCCCGGCTCCAGGTTAAGTCCGCGTACGTTATCATATGCTGACGGTGAAATCGCATTCAGGCTGTCCTGGTATGGCGGCTCTGACTTTGTATTTCCTGTAAATGTGGGCGTATCATCTTTGCTGCACGCGCAGACCGTCAGCATAATGCCTAACGCTGCAGGTAGAATGATTGTCCATTTTTTCTTCATAATAAATTGCCTCCAGATTTTATCTTCCTGTCCTAGATTACCACTTATATACTATACACCAATCTTCCAAAAAATAAAGAAATTTTTTCTTAATTTTTTATTATAGTTTAAATAATTGTACCTGATTTAGAGCATAAAACAGCTTGTATATTTGCCTTTTTTGTATTAAAATGAGGTTAAAGACAGTTATAGAAGTGCTGTTGAAGACTTTATAAAGGAGGATACATACTATGGCATACGTAATTAGTGATGAATGTGTAAGCTGTGGTTCTTGCGAAGGCGAATGTCCAGTAGGCGCTATCTCTGAAGGCGATGGCAAATACGTAATCGATGCTGATTCTTGCATAGATTGTGGAGCATGTGAGGCTTCATGTCCTACAAGTGCTATTTCAGCAGGCTAATCTTAAGCATTTTGATGCTGCAAGATTACAAGGAAATAGCAAAGTGGATTTTAATTATCCGCTTTGACCTTATATACCGCAAAGTGATCACAACGCAAAAATGCCGTCCGACAGGGGCGGTATTTTTTTATGGTTCAGCCATGCAGGGTGAAACCGTGCTTATGGCTAAACTGTAATACTCCGCGTGCTCTCCCCTCCTCAAATATTCTGCCGCAATTTGACGAACGATTGTCCGCTTTTTTATGTTCTCCCTATGGTATAATAACACAGAACGAAGAATAAGAGTTACCATTTTTAAGGAGGTATAAGTATAATATGGGTGAGGTCAGATTTATGATTTCTGAAGCCGCCAAGCAGGTAAAAGTCGAATCCCACGTGCTGCGCTACTGGGAGGAAGAGCTGGACCTGGAAATTGGCCGCACAGAAATGGGACATCGATATTATACAAAGGACGATATACAACTTTTCTGCTGTATTAAAAAACTAAAGGATGAAGGGATGCTTTTGAAGGACTTGAAGCCTATCATCCCTGAATTAAAAGAAACCCGTCTCAAACTTCAAAACTCTGGGGAGCCGAAAACCGGAGATATTAAAAAATCAGTTAAAAATGAAGAGCCGCAGCATGTGAAGTCCCAAACTGAAAGCAAAAGCATAAAACCAGATCAGGCGACTTCCGCTCCTTCTAGCCAGACCAGGCCTTCCAGTCAGGACAAGCCTGCAGACCAGGACAATACTCTACATAGCAGTTCTACAGCCCCAGAAGGTTCTGTAGTTCAGAAGAAGACCGCAATCCTGAAGGATTCAGCGGTCCCAGACCGTTCTGCTGTTCAGAAGAATGCTGAAATTACGGAAAGCTCCAAAGAACAGAACGATTCGCCAACTTTGGACAAGCCTTCCCAAGACAAACCTGCTCTCCAGCGTACCGCTTCTTCAGAGGACGCCTTTGCTGTATTGAGTATTGCCCAGGCAGAAGTCATCCCTGTCACTCAATTAGAACAGGTCCGTACCTTAATCGGGGATGTCCTGACAGAAGTAGTTACCGCCAATAACGAGGACCTGAAAAAAGAAATCAGCCAGACGGTTACGAAAGATGTCATGCGTGAAATGGACTTTTTATTCCAGGCAAAAGAACGCCAGGAGGAAGAACATTTCCGTAAATTGGACTGTCTGATCCGCCAGCAGCAGGCAAGCCGCCGGGAGGCAGCAAAAGAGGGGCCTATGGGTAAGTTAAAGAAACTCCTCACATAATAGCCTGCCTATAGCAAAGAAAACATTGCGCAAATCGAGTAGGAGGAAATTTCTCTGATTGAGAGAAACTTCCCACCTCTCATGCCACCGCTCATACGGTTCCACAGGCGGTAGTTCAATCAACTGAACAAGTACACTGTTTGAAATAGCCATGCATGGAGACTAGCCCAAATCGGGTTAGTCTTTCTTTGATTATCGCATTATTTATAACTCCTCCACTACGAATATATACAGTTATTATTTATCATATAGGTTTTCTCCTTATAATAAGAAAATTGATAATATCAGGATTCCATATTTATAACTGTTAACCAAAAGCAAATTGCTGCAACTATTGCTAAAGGTGTCATTAAATATCTCTCTTTTGGACTTTCTGACATAAAATTCATAATCACATTTATCGTGAGATAGGCTGAAAAGAAAATACAAATACCTTTTACAACTTTAACAGGGAACCACATCTTCATAACCCCTCCAGCTTGCAAAACAATAAGAATAGCAAATATTTGAATTACAAATGATACAGCAGTCATGATTCTCATTTTCACAGGCAGTATTACATGTTGTCCACCTAAAGTGAATTCGCCTAAAGGAAAGCCGAATGTAACTAATAGTGTTAAAAGTGCAATAATTGCGAATAGAATAGCACCAATTTTTGAACTGAGCATATAATCAATATCCTCCATTTTCATTTGCGATTTTCTTTATAAATTTTTCAAACCAATCAATTTCAAATTCAATTTTAGCAATTGATAAATCGAGTGTTCCGTACTGAAACAGGGCAATATGCTGTAATTCCTGATTATCAAACTTTTTTCGTGGTTCTCTATTTTTTGCAATTTCTTTTAGCTTAACCAACTGCGATTTTAATTCTTCTATATAAGAATTAATTAGTGTATTCCATTCTTGTTCATCAACAAATCCCATAAAAAAGAATTTACTAAGTTCCATATTCTTTTCTTTAAACAACATTGGTTTTTTAATGATCTCTAAGAAGTGGCTTCTTCCCTTTTCGGTGATTGCATACTTTTTCTTATTTACACTATTTTCTACAAATTCATCAAAAACAATAAACTCGTTGGCAATTAGTTTTTTAATAGCTGTTTGTATACTTCCCAAACTGTTACTACTGATATTTGTGAAATTACTATCAATTAACTTTCGCATTTCGTAGATTGTTGTATTTCGCATCATAAGTATTCCTAATATGATAATTTCCATTTTGGGCCTCCTTCATTTTATTACTAATAGTAATATATCTTTTAGTAAACTGTCAAGACTTTCAGAGTTATTAAAAGAATAATTTTATTTAAAATCATTTTCAATGTATGCAAAATAATGAAAATAAGGAGATTAGTTTATTGTTTTAAATATACAATAAAAAGAGGGCCTGAAATTGAACCGCCCCCCAATTGTTAGACCAAAAATCTAATGATTGGATGGACATGGTATAATAAACTAGACACTTAGATAAGAGAATTCTGTGAAAGGTGGATGGTTTATGGCAAGAAGAAAGTTTGATAGAAATTTCAAATTAGCAGCGGTAAAGCTTGTTGTTCATGATGTGGACATGGTATAATAAACTAGACACTTAGATAAGAGAATTCTGTGAAAGGTGGATGGTTTATGGCAAGAAGAAAGTTTGATAGAAATTTCAAATTAGCAGCGGTAAAGCTTGTTGTTCATGATGAGATGCCCGTTTCTGAAGTAGCTATGCAACTGGACATTCATTATAATAGTTTATATCGTTGGATTCGTGAATACGAAGAGTATGGAGAAAGTGCGTTCCCAGGTCATGGGTGCGCACTTTTTAATTATCAGTATGAAATTAATAAATTAAAGAGTGAAAATAAGCATTTACAGGAGGAACTTGAATTGTTAAAAAAGTTCCGGGCCTTCTTGAAGAAAAAGAATGTGTGAGATTCCAGTTTTTAAAGGATCATCAGGAACAATACAACATCAAGAGGGCCTGTAAAACACTCCATATATCCCGTTCTGGATTTTATGAATATTTAAAGCGTAAAGAATCTGACCGTGCCATTGAAAATAAAATACTTAGTCAGGAAATTAAACACGTATTTGAAGAACATAAAGGAAGATACGGCTGTTTACGAATTTCAAAGGCTTTGGAAAACGAGGGTTTAAAGATTAATCATAAACGAGTCCAGAAACTTATGCGTTCCATGGGCTTATATGCCAAGGGAACCCGGTATCGATATAAGCATTATCACAGCTCCATGCAAAACGAAGAACGGCCAAATTTATTAAATCAAGTATTTCAGTCTACCGGGAGAAATAAAATATGGCTTGGCGATATCACTTATGTTCCAACGAAAAAAGGTGTTTTATATCTGGCAGTCTTTTTAGATATATTTTCTCGAAAGATTACAGGCTGGTCCATGGGAAGAAACATGAAAGATACTCTCGTAATGGAGGCTTTCATGCAGGGATATGGCCGGGAACTTCCGGAAGATGGATTAATTGTTCATACTGATCAAGGCTCACAATATACAAGCGGTAATTTCAGAAGGCTATTAAAACAACATAAAGCCATCCATAGTAATAGCCGAAAAGGGAATCCTTATGATAATGCAATGATGGAGTCTTTCTATCGTACCTTAAAAAGAGAGCTTATTCTGGATGCCAGATTTGAAACACCAGAACAAGCTCAAATGGAAATTTTTAAATATATTGAACTATACTATAATACGAAGCGCATGCATTCTGCACTGGGCTATATTTCTCCCGTGCAATTTGAGCAAGAAAACTCATAAAATCAACTTAACTTTGTGTCTAGAAAATGTTGACAAGTCCAAAATCCACTTCGCAATAAAGTCTAACTTTTAGGGGTCACATCAGTATTCGGCCCTTTTTTATATCAGTGAAAAACTCTTCAATATGTACAGCCACCCTGTGACCGTAAGTGCACTGAACATCGTGGTCAACATCACAACACTGGATGTCAGTACTCCCTCGTGCCCCATGTTCTTTGCCATCACGAAACAGCTCACTGTCGTTGCAGAACTAAGCATAATTAGAATCGCTACGAGTTCCTCTCTCCTAAACCCCAGTTCAACTGCCAGGGGAAGGAAAATGGCGGTGAACCCGACCAGCTTTATCACCGCTGCCACTGCCGCTGGTTTTACTTTCCCAAACGCTTTCCGAATGTCAAAAGTTGCTCCCATAGCCATCAGGCCCATAGGCGTTGCCACTGCCCCGATGTTAGAAATTGTCTTCTCCATGATGCCCGGCATCGGTATCTTCAGGGCTGACCAAAGGAGTCCGGCAGCAATTCCAATAATGATTGGGTTGGTGACAATCCCTTTCAATGTGGTAATCCATACTTCCCTGCCCATTTTCTTTCTCTCCGGCTGGAAGAAGGAAAGCACGGCCACAGCCATGATATTATAGAGCGGAACACTGCCAATGATCATCAGCGGAGCCATACCGGCACTTCCATATATGTTCCGGATAAATGCAATTCCAAGAAGAGCGGCGCTGCTCCGGTAAGAGGCCTGTATGAATTCCCCTCTGATAGCCTTGTCCCGCCACAAGAGAGAAACTGCAGCTGCAAGAGCAATACTGCTAAGTGTTGCCCCAAAGCAAAACAGCACAAATTTCAGATCCCATACCTCCGTAAAATCGACTGTCGCCAGATCCTCAAACACCATCACTGGCAGCGGTACAAGAAAGACAAATTTATTCATCCTTTCAGCGAACTCATCCTCAATCCATCCTATTTTATTTAAAACGAGTCCCAGAATCATCAGCAGGAAAATGGGAATTGTCGCATTCAGGCAAAAAATCAGGTTATCCATTGTAATCTCCCTTCTGCCATAATTCTGGCTGAAAATTTTACTATTTTTTATAATCCTTTCTGAAAAGCCATCCCCCTTCCACTGAGCTCGTTTCTCTGACACTTTTTCTTAACTTCAATACGATAAACGGTGCTGCTGAAAGCTCATCAAACACCCATGCAGACAAATTATCCGGCAATTTCTCATTCTGCCCGGTTCTAGGAAAACCCATCAGAATATCAATAGGGCAAACACTTCACATATCTGTACTTTATCTTTTCGCGAACACTAAGCTTTCCCCAAATACTCCGGGCTGCCTGCACAGAAAGACGATACAGCTTTTCATGAATTTCCCTTGAAGGGGGCTGTTTCCCAAACACAGCCTGCAAGACGGCCTGTTGAATCCATTTCCAATCCTGCCTGGATATTTCCGGCAGGGCTACTTCTAATTTTTCAAAAGCAGAATCACTTAATGAGTCATCTCTGGATGTTCCTAAAACCTCTGCAACCTCCCAAAGCATGATATATAGAGAAAGAATCCCCCTGCCTTCTGCATAATTTCTGTTACTTGCTGCATTCCGTTTTCTTCTAACTGCCGCCTGAAACCCAAATAGGAAGATAATAAACACCGCCGCTGCAGTTATGGCAGACACTGCCAAAGTCCCCGATAAAGTCTCTTTCTGTGTTTTCTCACTGGAGGCTGCGGGAGGTGCTGCCTCCGGACTGTCCCCAGTGTAGGGGAGTGTATGTTCACGTATCACCCACCCGTTGTCATAGGTTTCACACCAGGCATGCCCCATGTCACCTGTCACCTCTGCCCGATAGCTCCCGTCCTCCTGCTCCTCAAATGCCGATACCGGTATGGCGTATCCTTCTGCATATCTTGCCGTAAAACCCATTATCCGGTACATCAGCGTGGCGGTGGTCGCAAAATGAACACAGAAACCTTTCTTATTTTCAAATAAGAAATATTCCGCAAAATCCCATCCTCCGGGAGTCGTCCCGGGATTATAATCATAAACCGTATTTTCCTCAAATTCCCTTTGTATGAAATTAGATGCATCCTCCATACTCCGAATATTCTGTTTTTTACACAAGTCTATAAGCCGGGATAAGTTTTCTGGATAATGGCTGTATTCTGCATAGACCTCTTCATCCAGTCCGATCATCTGCCAGTTGCTGTCACCGTAACTCCTGCCGAATTCCCGCGGCAGATAATAGGTCTTCTCAGGTAAAGTGTCGGTCTTTACCCATAATCCGTCTCCGTCGCCCGGTTGGAATGATGCAATGTTTCGCAGGTTAGAGGCCTCAGTGTCTGTTAAGAAACCGGGAAGCAGCCCGGATGATTCACTGTCTGCCTGTTCTGTGTCCGGGAGGCTGTCCTCAGAAGGCACCTCTGGAACTGCATCACTCGTATCTTCCTCATCATTTTCCCTCTGGTTATCATCCGGCTGTTCTTCTTCATGTACCCTGACAACCTCTTCCAGTCTCTGAATCGCCTTAGTTTCAATAAATGCACGAGCCTGTAAATATCTTCCCCCTTCATTCCCCTTATTTTCTTCAATGGGTTCTGCCGCTGCCCACGAAAGTACACTGAGAATCAAAAGAAATCCTCCTGCTGCCACAGCTTCTTTCCAGACGATTCTTCCACTGTGTTTGCCGCTGATTGCAAAACAAACTCCTGCTGCAAACAGTACGAAAACACAGGATTTTACAGAAGGAAAATGCCCTTCCACGGCTGCCAGAAAAACAGGAAATAAGAGCAGCACGAGAACTGCAGCCTTTCCCTTTCCCCGGTTCAGAGCAGAAGAAGAAACTGTCAGCAGAGGAAGTGTCAAAACTGCGGTTCCGATTCCAAGCCAGACATCTGCCGTGGCTGGTACATCGTAAATTAAAGGGGCACTGCCCCCATCATGAATCCGCAGATAAGCATTCGCCAGGGAATTCAAGACCGCCACAGCCAAAACTTTGTTTTTCCATATCAGAAGCGTGACCAAAATCACCGTAACGGCCTGAGAAACTACCTTTTTCTTACCCCGTATGCCTCCAAGCCACACTCCCAGAGCCGAAAAGACAAACAAGGAAATATACAGCCATTTTCTTTCTATCTGCATCGGGAATACGGACAGCAGGCTCTCCCACCAGGCAAATGCCAGGAAGCCGGCTGACAGCGTCCTTGCCAGAAACAGCGCAAATTTATCCGCACTGCTTACAGAAGGTTTCTTGTCCTTCCCTTCCCACAGCCGTACACCTGTTTTTTCTGTACGTGTTCTCTTCATATCCATTCCCCCCTACAACAGCAAAGCCTTTTGTTCCTCTCCATTTACGCGCATTGTCTCAGCTCCGCTTATGACAACAATACTGCTGAAATGGTCTCCGCGAAATGCGTCCTCATAATAAGCTTCCATGATATCTCTTCTCTTGTATGGTTCTATGTCCAGCATATGATATATAAACTCATAAACAGCTTCCTCACTGTCTATCTTCCGCTTTATGACTCTTTCATTCTTCTCATCAAACCAGGCCGCCATATGAATACACTTTTCCCAGACCAGTGTGAGACTTAAGCATGCCGCCTGTTCCAGCATACGGTCAAATCCTGCACTGTTCTGATTTTCTTTCGGAAAGTCCAGCCAGAGGAGCACTACACATCCCAGCGGAAAGCCATATTCTTTTACCATCAGACGGTCCTCTTTTGCCGACAGCTTCCAATGAATGTTGTGTGTAGAATCCCATGGACGGTATTCCCTGACCTGATAGATTTCAGCAGGGTCATCCCCGCTTCTCTCTGCGGCATGCTCATCGGCATCAGCCGGAAACTCTCTGGTTCTTCTTGTAATTTCCAGAGGTATCAGTTCAAGTTTAGGCAATATTCGAATCGTTCTTTTCTCTGTCAGTGGAATCTTGCGGTAAAAAAATCCCGGCAAATCATATATTTTTATCTGTTTGAGAGAGATTTTCATGCGTCCGCAGTATTCTGAGGTAAAATAAAAAAACAGCTCTTGATTACTGCGAGCTTCCGCCATACCGGATATGTGCTTTTTCGTTTGCTTCTTTCCCCCCTCCAGACCAATTTGAAACGTCAGCTCATATTTCCCATTCCAGACACGAGATTCATTTCTTATCCACAGTCCTATCCGCAATTTCTGCTTCTTTTCCCCCATGTCAGGCGGATTCCCCAATTCTACTGTAAAACTCCTGCAGACAAAATGCAGATATAAGGCAGAAACCAAAGGATATAATAATTCCAGAACAAGGGCAGCAGACAAAACAGAAGTGTCATACATCACAAATAAATATCCGGTTATAAGAACGAACAGTATATATGCAGCTATTCTCTTCCCCATTTATCTGCCTATCCCCTCTTCACGGACGGTGGCTTCACCTCCGCCAGAATCTGTTCTAAAATATCCTCAGTTCTTACATGTCCTACTCTTGCTTTTGCGCTAAGTAGTATACGGTGAACTGCAACACAGGAAAATACATCTGATACATCATCCGGGACCACATAATCCCGGCCCTTTAAATAGGCTCCGGCTTTTGCCATCGCCGTCAGGGCAACAGCCCCTCTGGGGCTTAAGCCCATGACAATATCCTCTTTTTCTCTGGTTGCCTTTGCAAGCTGGGCAATATACATATAAACCATATCATGCACATATACCTCCCGAACTTCCTCCTGTGCCCTCAAAAGCCATTGTGCCGTCATTACCTTCTCCACCGAATCCGTAGTACGGCCCCGCCTGCTCCTCTTTAAAATTTCTATTTCTTCTTTTACAGATGGGTACCCCATCTTCACACATATCATAAAGCGGTCCAGCTGAGACTCCGGCAGAAGCTGGGTTCCGGCAGACCCCACAGGATTTTCCGTCGCAATAACAATAAAAGGATTCCCGGTCTCCCGGGTTACACCGTCCACCGTGACCTGCCGCTCTTCCATAACTTCCAGAAGCGCCGATTGGGTCTTAGGAGAAGCCCGGTTAATCTCGTCCGCCATCAAAAAATTGCACATCACGGCACCGGGCTGATAAACAAACTGCCCCGTCTCCTTCTGATATAAAGTAAATCCGGTTAAATCCGCCGGAAGCACGTCCGGCGTAAACTGCACCCGGTTATCCTCCAGCCCCATGGCTTTGGAAAATGCCAAAGCTATCGTGGTTTTTCCCATGCCGGGAATATCTTCCACCAGAACATGTCCTCCTGCAAGAATCGCCATCATAATCTTCTCTGTCACATCCGCCTTCCCCACAATGGCTTTCTGAACCTCTAAAAACACTCCGCCTGCTGCATCCTGATAATCAGACAAATAAATTCCTCCTTCCGTTGTTTTCTAACATTTGATATTAGTATACCACATTTTCATTCTAATAGAAAAGGCGGGAATCTCGTCCATTCACACGGTTGGCTCTCTGAATTTATTTATACAAAGCATGCTGGCTGCTAGTTCATTTGTTAAGTCTGCATAATAATAAATGAATACACAAAACTATATTTTT
Source organism: Faecalicatena contorta (assembly GCF_003149105.1). Taxonomy (GTDB): domain Bacteria; phylum Bacillota; class Clostridia; order Lachnospirales; family Lachnospiraceae; genus Muricomes; species Muricomes contortus_C. The sequence goes on from NZ_QGDS01000004.1 coordinate 130,619, forward strand.
TAAATATTGTCTGGTATAATTAGGTAAATCAAAATTTATGAAAGAAATATAATATGGAGCAAAAAACTCAAAAAAAACTGGAGGGTATATGGTTAAAAGGCTGATTTTGCACGATCTTCCGCCCCAAATGGCGGATAAGTTATATACATACGATAAGGATACAACCGTGTTCTGCGCGTATCCCGCAGTACGACACTGTGTGGGCTGCTTCGGATGTTGGATTAAGACACCTGGTCAGTGCGTGATCACTGATCGGGCGCGGGAGTTTTGTGATATGATGCCCCGGCAGGATGAGGTAATCATCATCAGCAAGCTGACATTCGGCGGTCTTTCGCCAGATGTAAAAGCAGTGCTGGACCGCAGCATTGGCTATATGCTGCCCTTCTTCCGCATCATCAAAGGAGAAATGCACCATGTGCAGCGTTTTGCGTCGTCCCCTGCGTTAACATACCACTTCTACCAGACCGCAGGCAAGTCAGCTCAAAAAGAAACCGCACAAAAGCTGGCTGCGGCTAATGCGCTGAACTTTGGCTCGTCCAAAGTGATGGTGCGCTTTCATGAAGATGACGTGCTCATCAGCGAGGTGCTTTTATGAAGATTGCTCTGATAAACGCAAGCCCCAAGCGCGGAGACAGCGCAAGCAGAACTCTTTTGCAGGCGCTGGAAAAGTGCTTGCACGACACTGAAATCATATGGCACGATAGTGCGTCCGGAGATGGAGAGGAACTACTTCGTGCTATGGGTGGGTGCAGCGCCCTCGTATTTGCCTTTCCATTGTATGTGGATGGCATTCCGGCCAATCTGCTGCGCCAATTGGAGCAAGTTTGCCCCTCTGTTGCACAGGCTGCGCCAGAGGCAAAGGTATATGCTCTTGTGAACAACGGATTTTACGATGGCTGCCAAAACGCTCTCGCCTTGGAGATGATGCAGTATTTTACCCAGGAAGCCGGCCTGACGTGGGGACAGGGCATCGGCGTTGGGGCCGGGGGCATGCTGCAAAGTGCCCCAATTGGGAAAGGGCCGCTGACTCGGCTTGGGAAAACAATGGGTGCACTGGCAGATACCATTTTGCAAAGGAGTTCTGCTGAGAACATTACCATTGACCCCAACTTCTCTCGATTCTTCTATATGCAGGCCGCTCATATGGGCTGGCGATTTCAAGCGAAGAACAACGGGCTTAAAAAATCCGAGTTGTATAAGCGGTATTAACAAAACATTCTCGTCTGATATGATAGGGGCAGACTGAACATAATCATGATGGTAAACGGAAATTTGTAAAGGAGGAAAACGTGAAGAAGAAAACATTAATTGGTGGTGTGATATGTATATGTGTTATTAGCAGCATCCTTATTTATGTAGCTTCCCGCTATCAAAACACTTCCACAGAACGTTTGCCGGACAAATATGATGCAAATATTGAGCAAATACATAGTACCATAGATGAAGATCAGGATGGCATTGATGATCAGACGGATATTCTTGAGGGTACGTTTGACTATATTGCATCTAAACCCAAATATAAAAGCAGCTACTACCAGGCAGGTTATTCCGATGATGAATATGGAGTATGTACGGATGTAGTGGCAAATGCTTTGAAAAGTGCGGGATATGACCTAATGGTATTAATACAGGAAGATATTGAGAAAAATTCCGATGATTATGACATCGATGATCCAGATATAAATATTGACTTTAGACGAGTGAACAATCTAAAGGTCTATTTTTCACATACAGCAATAAGTCTTACCACAGATATTACCAATGTAGAGGAATGGCAGGGTGGGGATATTGTGATTTTTCAAAACCATGTTGGAATTGTTTCTGATCGAAGAAATGAAAACGGTGTTCCCTATGTGATCCACCATAATGATCCATGGCAGACGGCATATGAACAGGATATTCTTGAAACCAGGGATGATATAGCCGGCCATTACAGGATTACAGAATAAAGACAAATTTCAATTGGGGGCAGTTTAGCGTAATTTCAGATATGATTTATAACTGTTTGTACATTCAGAATTATGCTATTATCATTGACTAACTCTTATTACTTCTGTTATGATTTTTTGAACAACTTAAAACACTCACTTAGCAGAAGCAGGAATCTCTGCTTCTGCGTATTGGTCTTACAGGTGCCTATATGTCTATCGTGTTCTTGTGCCAATATACGCTCAACTTTCTGGATGCCACAACAGAGCAGATGCCGACCGTGCTGTTTACACTGTTTACGTTGTTCCAGCTTTTCAATGCTTTTAACTGCCGTGAGCTGCACAGCACCAGTATTTTCAAGAATTTGCTGAAAAACAAGCTGATGCTGCTGGTAGTGGGGGGACACTTATTCTCCAAATCCTGATTATTGAGTTTGCCGGAGTGTTTTTTGGTACAATACCACTGGACTTTGTCATGTGGATAAAACTCTTCGCAGTATCATTCAGCGTGATTGTGTTATCTGAACTTCTAAAATTATGTTTGCGTATCATAAAGAAATAGATTAAGGTTCATCACATTGCAGACTTTTTGGTTTTTTATTTTATTATTTGCGTTGCCTCTTACTTTAATAACTAATGGAATATAGAAAAATGTCAATTTGCAGTTACATAATGTACAAATAACGTTAAGGGAGGATAACTTTTGAAAAAGAAACAAGACAACAAGAATTTTTGGAATCGTTACGCTAAATTATATGATTTTGAGATTCACAGATTTAATCGTTCTGCCTATTCAGAGATGTATAGACTTATGTCGGCGGTGCTTACCAGGGAAATGAAAGTGCTTGAAATTGCCACAGGTACTGGACTAATTGCGATTAATATTGCTGATTCTGTTCAGTCAGTGGAGGCGACTGACTTTTCCCCTAAAATGATAGAAGCAGCAATGAAAAAAAACGTACCTGATAATGTGCACTTTTCCGTTGAGGATGCCTCTGCACTCTCTTTTGCAGCTCAAACTTTTGATGCCGTAATCATATCAAACGCATTGCACATTATGCCAGACCCGGAATTGGTATTAATGAATATCAAGAGAGTTCTGAAACCAAATGGATTATTGATAGCGCCTACGTTTTCACATGGTCATTTAAATAACTCAACATGGAAATTGAACGCATTTGTTCTGAGGATTATTGGATTTGAAACATACTCTAAATGGAAACCAAAAGAGTATGTTTCATTTATTAGTGAAAACGGCTTTTCCATAATAAATTGGAAAGTGCTCAAAGCTGCTTTTCCCCTTGTTTATTTGGAAGCAAAACTTAACGATTAACAATCACAGATTCATAGCCAGCGTATTAGCTGCCAGCATACCGCTATATAAGGATCCCTGCATCCAGCCATGCTTTACAGAAGTATGTTCTCCAGCAAAAAATACATGGTTATTATATTCCGGTTCAAGAATCGTATGGGCGAAATTTATCTTTTGGCCGGGAAGATCTACTGCAAATGCTCCTCGAAACCACTGCTGCTGGTTCCAATCTACATTTTTATGATCTTTCACAATAGAATCCAGGAAATTTTCCGGTAATCCATGTACCTCCTCCACATTTCTCTTAACCAGCGAAAACTGCCTGCTTTTGCTTTGATTCGCAACCCGTATGGAGTCCTGATTCACATTATAAGAGGAGACTAATACGCCCGGTTCTAATGGTGAGCAGGAAGATGGCTTCGTACAGTGGATATGGTCTGAGGGATATAAAATGGACTGAATGGGAAGATCAGTAAAAGAAATACCCCCATTCATGTTTCCATATGCCGCATTTTCCTCCCAAAAACGCCGGTTACAGAAAAAGGCAGCCTTAAAGGAATCGGAGTAAAATAATTCCCGGATAGCCTGCATTTTCTGATTACTAAAAAATGGTTTTATATCTACTTCCCGTAAGGTGGAGAATGGGATGGTGCAGATAACGTAATCAAATTCTTCATACATATTTGTCGTATAAGTGTTGTTATACCTTAGAATAACTTTACTGTCAGAAGAATTCTGATAAATACCGGTTATATCATGACCAAGTTTGATATTAACATTCCCAAGCAAATCCGGTGCAATATCATATTCTCTCGGGTTGTGGGAGATAAGGGAATTATAAAAAGCACAGGGAAGGTTAATCATACCTCCGTCTATTCGGTAAGTATTCAGAAAATCCATGGAATATAACTCCTGCAGGGATTCCCCGTAACTGGTGTTAAGCAGTCCTCCGGTCAGAGAGTCCGTACTGGCTATTAAATTTATAGCTTCCTGGCTTAAACCGCGCATCTCCAGTATCTCCCTGATACTGTTGTTTAAATAGAAGGAATACTCTGGTGAATACGCCGGCAGAATCTGCAGCAGTTCTCTTCGTATATCTGGATTCAGGCTTAGTAAGACAGAATCAAAGGCATAATCACTTAACTCTGACCATGGAAAAGATTCTTGATAATCGGCAAGATTAAATAAGGGATATAAATACTTCGTTATATTATTCCCGTCCCGGTCTCTCCGTATTCTGGTGTTATGAACGTATATAAAGTTGTTGGGAAAAGGTGAGGTAGTCGAAATGGTATTCAGATGTAATAAATTTATATAATGCCAGGTTGTACCATGGGACATGGGAATTCTCATAGGACCAAATTCTCCATAATACCGTCTGCTCTGATCAAAATAATAAGTATACACTCTTCCGCCTATGCGGTCTTCTATGGCGTCATACAGTGTAATTTCTGCTCCAATCTTTCTTAATTCAAAGGCAGCGGATAAACCTGCCAGACCTGCACCTATTATGCCTACTTTAAGGTTTCTATATGCTCCGGGAGCAGCATAGGAGGTAATATCAGGCGGGGGGTTTAATAGTTCAACTACATTTTCAAAATCTTCCGGCCGGCCGGCGTTTGTAAAAGCTTTTTTTAATATTTCATATCTTGTGGAATCACTTGGATTCGTCAGATAATTCCCTGTTTGCTCAGACATATAAGGATGCCTTTCATTCACTCTCTTGTTGTAAATGTATTATCTGAATTTTAAAAATATACTTAGCGGTTTTGTTCGATTCCAATTTGATACCTTTTAATTTAGAGAGGCCTGCTGCCCAGGCCCCTCTACTATATCTCTTATGATGGTTACATATGAAAGTGCTATAGCTTTATCATTGTAAACTACCCATTTATATCCTTATGCTTTCAGAAATTTCTGTAAAAATTACACCCAATGCGAATGCTCCTGCATCAGGATATCCCAGGCTTCTTTCCCCGACAGTACCAGCCCGGCCCATTCTTGCCAGAATATCTTCGGTTGCTTTTGCTCCGTCCACTGCGGCTTTAGCAGCCTTTGTAAATGCTGTCTTTACATCATCACCTCTGCCGGCACTTTCAGCCCAGGAATCAGCACAGGGAACTAAGGCATCAATTAAGGTCTTATCCCCTGCCACAGCACCTCTTCCGAAAGAACGCTCCCCGGTACTTTGAATACCCGCCACTGCCCCCTGCAGCATTTCGGTAAACTCTTTTATAGAGAGTTCTTTTTTATCCCCCGCGGATTTTGCTGCTGCCCGGAAGGCAGAACCCCAAATCGGACCTGAGGCTCCTCCGCAGTATTGCATAATTACCAAAGAGCAGGCATCCAAAAAGCTTCCTATGGATTGCGTATTCCTTTCAATAATCTCTTTCCATTCTCTTTTTAACTGCTTAAACCCTTTCGCAACGCTCATCCCAAAATCCCCATCCCCTGCATGAGAATCTAATTCGCAAAACGGAACTTCATTTTTAATAATGCATTCACCCATTTTATCTACAATATAAATCATATTGTTAAGGCTTATCTTACTGTCTTGAACTACTGCATAAGATTCCTCTGTCTCAACTTTGAAAGAAACCTCTTCCGGTTCCTCACTCATTGCCGGCAGGTTCACATACTGCACCTTTTCTACCGGTCCATCCACCCTAAATGCAGGGGCATCACTCTTGCAGGAAAGGAGTTCTTTTAATTCACCGTCCAGTTTCATAATAGAAACCGATGCTCCCAGCATATCGATACTGGTCATATAATTTCCTACAAAAGTCCGGTTTATTTTCATATCTTTCTGGGATAGTTCTCTTGTTACCGCATTATTCAAAAGGTATAACTCCTGCAGCGGAGTGCCGCCAAATCCATTCACCAGCAATGCGATTTCTTCTTCTGGAGATTCATCCAGCTTTAAATCCTCCAGAAGTGAGGTTACCATTCTCTCTGCCAGCGCATCTGCGGTAATGGCTTTTTCTCTCTTTCTTCCAGGTTCCCCGTGTATACCGACGCCATATTCCATCTCGTCCTCGCCAATCTCAAAGGTTGGCGTGCCTTTTGCAGGTACTGTGCAGGAACTGAATGCAAATCCGATGCTTCGTACATTCTGAGCGGCTTTTTGTGCCACTTCCTTAACCTCCTGCAAGCTTTTTCCCTGCTCCGCAGCTGCCCCGGCAATTTTATGAACAAGCACCGTGCCTGCAACACCCCGGCGTCCAACCGTGTACAAGCTGTCCTGGACTGCAATGTCATCTTCTACTTTGACATAATCAACCTGAATACCATCTTCCTCTGCCAGATATGCCGCATTTTTAAAATTCATCATATCTCCGCTGTAGTTTTTGATGATAAGCAAGGTCCCCCTGTCGCTTGCAGTTTCTTTAATTGCCTGGTATACCTGGATTTGGGAAGGAGACGCGAAAACATCTCCGCAAACTGCCGCATCAAGCATTCCCTTTCCTATAAATCCTGCATGGGCAGGTTCATGTCCGCTGCCTCCCCCGCTGATTAAGCTGACCTTATTTTTATTAATTTCTCTTTTCTTAATAACCTTATACTTTTGAATAAATTCAAGTTTCGGATGTGCCATTGCGATGCCATTACACATTTCCATTACAATGGTCTCTGGTTTGTTAATAATCTTCTTCATGATACCTCCTTCTGTCCTTTTCTATCCTGCCTTATAAGCTCTTCCTACGGCATCAGCCATGATAATAGCAGCTGCTACAGACTTGGGATTAACCGGAAACGGCATGGAGTGGATGGATTCTTCCGGGATACAGGCTTTTTCAGCTACCTGCATCAATTCTTCCTCAGTAATGGAATCCACTCCGATATCTGCCAGACACACGGGCAGTCCGACTGCCACACAGAACTCTAATACTTCGTGCAATTCTTCTTTTGGTGCATTTTCCAGCACAAGCTGCGCGATTGTCCCAAAGGCAACCTTTTCACCATGGAAATATTTATGTGTATCTTCCAGGATTGTCAGTCCGTCATGGATTGCATGTGCTGCTGCAAGTCCGCCGCTCTCAAATCCTAATCCAGACAAAAGGATGTTGGCTTCAATAATATTTTCCAAAGCGGGAGTCACCTGATTACAGTCACAGGAAACCCTTGCTTTCCTTCCATCCTTTAACAGCGTCTGATAGCACAATGTGGCTAATGCAAGTGCTGTATTTGTTCCTTTTGCTTCCCCGCACAAATCTTCGCGGAAACCACAGGGTAAGCCTGCATTTACATTAGAATAGGAATTAGATGTAGCTCTTGCTTCAAAATAAGTGGATAGGGCATCACCCATACCGGATACCAAAAAACGTGTAGGTGCATTTGCAATCACCGTTGTATCAATTAAAACAACGCTGGGGCTTTGTTTGAAATATGCATAGTCGTCAAATGCACCCTCAGGAGTATACAATACTGCTGAGTGGCTTGTGGGGGCATCCGTTGCCGCAATGGTGGGACAGATGATTAAGGCATCTCCCATGGCCACGCATTTGGCTGTATCAATTGCCTTTCCCCCTCCCAATCCGATGGTGCAGGAGCATCCATTTTCTTTTGCAACCTCTTGTAACCTTGCAACCTCCTGGCGGGAACACTCACCCCTAAATCCACTTTCCACAAAAGTAATCTGGAATTTTCCGGCTGTTGCATCTAATTTTTCCTTCACCCTGGATACATCATCTGGATGCGCAATTAGAAGCGCGGACGTTCCAAAGGTTTTTACGAAATAGCCCAGGTTTAATATTTCGTCTTCCCCCTGTACATATTTTGTTGGGCAAATAAATGCTTTTCTCACTTTCTTTTACCTCCTTATTTGGTCTTATAATCTAGCATTTTTTGATAAAAAAGCTCCGCCTGTTTCCTGCAGACAATAAGCTGGTTCAGCTCATCCTCCCTGCTCCCGTCTTTTCCATATAAACAAACTTCAAAGTCGGCGGGCAGGTCAAGAGGCGCCTTAGCTGTATATTCTGCAATCAAATCCCAGTCAAGAATCCCCTGACCAAGTGTGCCATCCACATTAGGTATCCAATGGGTATCATGAAGCAGTACTTCCAGGTCCGCCTGTTCTCCATCCTCCTGGTACAGTAATTCGTCGGAAATCGATGCATTATCCTGGAGGTGGGTTGCATAAAGCCTGTCGTTGTATTTTTTAAGAAAATGATAATAATCTTCCCGGCACATCAGTGCCCCATGTCCGGAATCATAAGCAAATCCCAGAAAATCACTGTCATAGCGCCCGAACATCATATCAAATTGTTCATCCTGATATTTCTGGGGTGTGCAAATCATGTTCTCCAGTGCGATTCTGACCCCGGCAGCTTTCGCATATTCTTTCACTTCATCAAAAGACTTCATAACCTGTTTATAATATGCTGTCTTTTCCTCCGGTTTCTCTTCAAAAAGCATATAAGGAAGCTGCATATGAAGCACCATCACAGAAGCCCCTATGTATGTGCACAAATCGATTCTGTTCTTCAACAGGTCAACACCTGCCAGTCTCAGATATTCATTTGTAGAAGTATAGTCCTTTCGAATGTCCTCCAGCCTGTAACGGTTGCGGAATACCTTTTTTCCATTTATCCAGATTGTTCTTTTTCCGCCTTCTGATGCATGAATACTGTGAGCGCAAATATCATAATACCGCAGCACATCTCTTGCCTGGAACATTTCGCTTTTGCTGTATAAATATTCTCCTTCCCAATTCTGCATCCATTGTGTATGTGTAAAACCAGCCTCAGCCAGCATTTTAATCTGCCGCTCAATTTCAATCCAGTTATGCAGGTCATTGCTGTAATCTGTTTCACACGAACTTAACAATTTTAAATCCGGCATAATTAACCTCCTTATTTTATGCTCTCTGCTTAAGCTTCTGCTGTTTCTGCCGTCTGTGCTTCTGCAATTGCCTTCTTATTTAACCTGAGAAGAACAAATCCGCAGACGAAGCCTGCCGCTGAAAGAATTGCCATTGCTATGAAACAGTTAATGTATCCCTGAAGGGGTGTCGCTGTTCCTGTATATCTGTCAACCATATTTCCAGATACTACGTACAAGAAAATTTCCGGTGCATAAGTAACCAGAGAAATGATTCCTGAAGCTGTACCAGCAAGTTTCTTTGGAACAAGAACTTCATCAATTGTTGAAAAGTATAATGCCTTGATACTGTACAGACACAGGCCGTAACATACGAAATTGGCTACTATAATCGGAACTGCTCCTGCACCCGCCGGAATTGCAACATAAGCTGTAGCAAATACCGCCATTCCAATAAATGCATATTGTATAAATTTTATCCTGCTTCCAATTTTATCTGAAATCAAACCGGCAACGAAGGCCCCCACCATCATCATAAAGTAAGTACGGACAACACTTAAGTTTGCCACTACGGTAGCGCTCAAACCAAAGGCTTCTGATAAATAAGCGGTTACATAGCCATGAAAGATAAGAGCAGAATAATTGCAGATTCCCAATGCTCCGCAAAGCCATACTCTCGGCATTTTCGCAACTGCCATAAAGTCCTTCATATTCAAAGGATTTTTTTGCACTGCAGCGGATTTTTGAGGTGCATCGTTCTCCATAAAGACTGCTGCCAGAATACCTGCAATAATCAATAAAATACTGTAGTATAAAATGGCATTTTTCATACCGCCAATATCATCTACTGCCATGCCAAATACTGCAACGGAACCAAATGCTACTAAAGTTCCTATCAGTCCTCTTCCGCCTTCCAGCGTTCCGAATAACCGTCCCTGTTCTTCCGGCCCTCCAAGACGGTTCACTGATTTGACCATGGCTGCCCAGAATGTAAACACTGTAGTGATTGCAAAAACAGCATGAATTACAACCAGCCACACAAACCCAGGCATCGTCCAGTACCACAGTCCGGCAAGTGCTGTTCCCACACAGGAGATAATAATCAATTTTTTAGAGCTGAATTTATCTGCTAAAACTCCTCCCGGAAAATAACAGATAAAATTCACAATCCCATAGGCAGACATAATCAGACCTAACTGGGTTTTTGTAGCACCTGTGGCCTGCTGCAGAGGTTCCATATACGTTTCACGCAAATATGGAAGTTTTGTAATCAATCCCCCGGCAATGGCTACAATAAGAACCGTCATCCACTTTCTTACATTTTGCTGCTTGCTTGTTTCCATTTTTAATCCTCCTTGTTTTAACCTTTTCCAAAGCGGCTCCCCAGGGTCCGCTTTGCTGCTCCCTCATAACCTTACAGCCGTTTCGCTGCTATAAGGCATGCTTATTGAACCTCTCGCGTTCAATAACTTTATTCTCAACCCTCTTGTATCAGCCTTCTCTTTTTATATAGTTTGAGGCCTCCTTTAAAAAACTGAATACAATCAGAATGACAATCACACCAATAGGAAATGCTGCAATAATTGCTACCGATTGAAGGCTGTGCATAGAACTTTTCGCACTAAGAAGTCCAATTGGCAGTATGATAAATAACACAGCCCAAAACGCCCTTATCTTTTTATCAGGCTCTTTATTTTCTTTTAAATTCCGATAGGAATAAATGGAAATAACCATTGTCAGTGTGTCAAATGTGGTGGCATAAAACGCGACCATCGTAATGACCAGTAATAAAATCGCACCTTTGGAAAAAGGAAGTGTATGAAACATATTCAAAATAGCTCTGGGAACCGTTACCCCATCCGCAAGCTGGGCAAGAACATCAATCGTCCCTTTCGTCTGTTTTGCAAGGCCAAAACCTCCAAATACCATAAAGCTTGTGTAGGTTCCCGCAAGTCCCGCCGCATACCCTCCCAGAATTAGACTTTTTATAGTTCTTCCTTTACTTATCACCCCGATAAAAAATGGAGTCGCGATGCACCATACAAGCCAGTAAGCCCAATAAAATATAGTCCAGTTTTGGACAAATCCGGTAGTCCTTGACGGGTCCAGGTTTGTGGACAGAGAGAAAAAGTTCTGAACCATATTCCCTGCTGCCGTAATCCCTGTCTCTATGATATATACCGTGTCCCCGGACAGAAACAGTACCCAGAAAACCAAACCTAAAAACAGAAAAATACATACTTTAGCAGCAAACAAAATTCCTTTGAATCCGGTCAGAACAGCCCATGTATAGATAACAGCAATAACAACCAATATTCCAATATTAATTGTTACAGAGGGTTCCAAATGAAATACATCACAGATTCCCTCTGACAATAGCGGTGTTGCAATGGAAAATGTGGTAGCTGTTCCTGCCAGAAGGGCAAATATTGCAATTAAATCTATCCCTCTCCCCAGAACACCATCCACCTTATCTCCCAGCAAGGGCCTTAAACTCTCTGAAAACTTCTGTTTTGTCCTTCCCCGGACATGTATCATAAATCCGAATGCAACTGCCAATATGAGGTAAAACCCCCACGGAATTGGTCCCCAGTGAAACAAAGAATAAGTGGGACTCCATAATTCCATCTGCCCTGCACTATTCAAATGCTGTTCGCCTGCATACAAGGCCCACTCGCTGCAGGAATAATACAAAATATCTGCCGCCATAGTAGATGTAAATATCATGGCACCCCATTGAAAGTTTGTATACTGAGGTTTCTCACTATTGCCCAGTCTGATTTTCCCATACCTTGAAAATGCAATTATAATAGTAGCCAGAAATACACCCAGCCCCAGGAGCATATAGAACCACCCCAAATTCTCCCCCAGCATATTCCTTATATAATCTGTTGCCAGGATTGACTGTTCAGGATACAGAAAGAATAACACACACAAACCAGCCACAATGATTAATGGAACAATCATGAGAACCATATCAAGTTCTTTTTTCATACCTCATTCCCCTATTTCCTCTTATCCTTCTGAATACCCGCAAAACTCCTTTGCAATCTCATACTGTCTTTTCTGATAATCCTGGTAGTTCTCTCCGGAAGAGTTTTTAATTTCCGCCCACAGTACCCAGAGAAATGCACTGGCTGACATATAAGCATAAATTTTCTTTCTCTCTGGTTCTGTACAGCGGTTATCAAAATACACCTCAATGACCCGGTCTGTCTTCTCTTTATTAAGCTCCGAATAAATGCAGAACATGGCAATATCAATATGAGGATCACACATTGCCGCATATTCCCAGTCAATCAGATAAATACGGTTTCCCTCTACCATAAAATTATCCGTTATCGGGTCAATATGGCACAGGCAATATTCCTGTGTTTTCCTGCCGGTTATCCTCTGCAGATCCATAATTCTTCTGCGTGTATTTTCGTAATCGTCCAGACCTCTGATTTCCGCCCCGCAGCACTTTTCATATTCCTCTATCTTCTGGTAAACGTTAAACTCATGTCCCACATGCAGCTTCATTTCATGAAACTGTCTGAGATGCTGCATACATGACCTTACTTCGTCCCAATCCTCTATATTGCACACATGTGCATCCTCTAGAAATTCTGTAATCTTAACCCCATTTTCTGCGTTAATGTACAAAATCTTTTCTGTGATTCCCCTGCCTTCCAGCATCTTATAGACTTCTACTTCCTGCTGACGGTTCACTAAATACTCTGTACCTTCTCCCGGTATGCGGATGAGATATTTCTTTTCATTGCGCATGAAGAAATACAAATGATTCGTCATCCCTGCATCGATCTTCCGAATACCGTATGCGCCCTCCAGCATCCCGGCAATTTCTAATGCCTGCTTTACAATGGCTGTTTCCTTATTATGTAACGGTTTATTTTCTCCCACGTCTGACTTCTCCATAAAACTGACACTTTATTTTCTCACTATGACATCAATTATACACAGTCGATTTTTTATTACAATGGTATTAGTTGTTTAATTTTCACAAATTACAATGGTACTTTCATGATATATCCTTAAATAATGGTAATAATATGACCTTTTATTCTCGTATCCCCTGTTTTTTAGCTATATTGTTATATTTATAACAATATAGCTGAGGCTTTTTATCCATTTTTATTATAATTTTGCGTAATTAAGATTGATTTTTATGATTTGCTTTAGTAATATAATGACATCAGATGGCTTTGATTATTTAAGAGAGGATGTTCTATGACAGATTTTAACTTAGATAAAATTCTTGATTTGAAAAAATGGCAGGAGCTGCAGGACTCTCTTGCAGATGTAACTCAGCTCGCAATTATTACGATTGATTATAAAGGAAGGCCTATTTCTGCACACAGTAAATGTACACCTTTTTGCCAGAAAATCAGGGGGAATACAGATTTATCTAAAATGTGCCAGAAGTGTGATTCCAGAGCGGGCTTAGAAGCAGTAAGATATGGCAGGCCATATGTTTACCTGTGTCATTATAATATTATTGATATTGCAATTCCCATAACAAACGACGACAAATATATCGGCGCTATTATGGCAGGGCAGGTAAGGCCATCATTTTCCGGAACGGTTCCAGATTTAGAGCAGATATTCTATTCCTCCACCAGTCTTAAGGCTCTTCAGGAATCTCAGGAGCTGAAGCGCCTGTATGTGGAAATCCCGGCGCTGGATTATGACGTTATCTTAAGAGCTTCAGACATGCTTTTTAAACTGTGCAATTACATTATAGATGAGGCAACTGCCAAGAATCTAATTGTAAATACATACAACTCCCTGGTTTCCATACCCCAGGCTGCTCCGCCAAATACCCTCGGTTCAAATAATATGTCTTTGCTGAAGTCTGCACCATCCAATACTCTTACACCTGTACACACCTCAAATGCACCATTTACCAGTCTTAAAAACGTAAAGCTATTACCAGCCCTGGAATATATCTTTAACAATCCTCATCTAATGGTTTCTCTGGAAAAAGCCGCACAGCTCTGTCATTTTAGCCCAGGCTACTTCAGCAGGTCTTTTTCCAGGGAATTTAACACAAGCTATACCTCATATACCACGAAACTAAAAATTGAATGGGCAAAGGATTTACTGATAAAAACAGATCTGCCTGTCACACAGATTAGTGAACAGCTTGGGTTCAGTGATCCTGGCTATTTTACAAAGGTATTTAAAAAACAGGAGTATTTAACACCAGCTTTATACCGGAAATATGTTCCTTCCCAGAGCACAACCGGACCTGTATAACAAATAGTCCGGCCTGCCAGACTCATGCGCCGGAGTGCATTCAATTTAACAGCCAGTTTTCTGATTATATAAAAATACAGGACACCAGATAATTTATGATATCTGGTGTCCTGTTTTATAGTTCAAGGATTAATCCATTGAATAAATGCGGTTTTATCATGGCAATTGAATCCCGCTTTTTCATAGAAATTCAGTGTACTGTTCTCCTTCGAGCCAGTTAGAAGCATAATTTTATAACAGTTTTCTTTAAGCGCGATCTCTTTCGCATAATTTAAGCAGGCTGTTGCAATTCCTTTTTTTCGATAAGAAATATCAGTTATAACGTTTTCAATTAAGCGTACGGACGTTGAGCATGTGTGAGGTTAGGGACAATGAGAATGACACAAGATGAAACGATTTTTTCTCCTTCAACTGCAACGACAATATGATGGTTTTCATCACTCAATATTTTCTCCGCTATTGCTTCATATATCGTTCTGAAGAAAAATAACATATCGCTTTATTTACTATTACAGAGTGTGCCCTGTATTTTTAATAATTTACTTAAAAAATGTTTTATGATGGCTTTATAATTTTTTCTTGAAACAGTGTATCAAATGTGTTTACTGCGCCCCCATGTTCGACGATTTTTCCATCTACAATTTTATCTATGTCAACGCCGGTAAAGATCAATTTTTTATTAGTAGGCTTCATTCCCAACCACTCGCCCTCATGAGTACCTTCCATAACAAACTCTGAAATAACATAATCTCCATCACAGTATTGACGGGTAATTTTCATAGTATAATCAGGGTATGTTTTTTTAACTTCAATCAGGTGCTTTTTCATACCATCTACCCCTATGTGAATGCTTTGTTCCCCCGCTCGAACTTCGCAATCACTGGATACAAATTTAATAACTTCGTCAATTAGATTCTGCGAAACTACCTTCTCATAAAAATATTTTATTATTTCTTTATTACTCATTCGATTTCCTCCTCTAAATTGGGATTTAGAAAAAATTTCTTTTTTCTGCTTCTTCAAATAACTTAGGCTGAATCTCTGGATAAGTCCAATCATTAACCATCTTACTTGTTATTAATATTTTTTCTATCTCATTATGTAATTCCTCTTCGAAAGTTTTTATTTCTGCAAAAAATAGCATTCCAAATGTCTCTTTCCCGTCGGAATCATCTTCTGCAATTACAGAATAGACACACACTGGTTTTATATTGAATTGCAATGCACCTGTCTCTTCATATAACTCCCTCTTAGCGGTAACTAATATATTCTCACCTTCTTCACGATGTCCGCCTGGAACTTCGTAAGTATTTCGTTCTCTATGTTTACAGAATACCCAATGCCCATTTGTTCTTGAAATAATAACCGCAAATTTCAGCAAATCATCTTCTACATTATCATAAAAATTGACCTTGACCATATCAGTATCTCCTTTGAAAATTCTGATTTTATGTACTAAGGATACAGGAATTTCTCCTAACTATCAATATTAAATTTTCAATGTACAATAAATCGACTAAATCATAATTTGTATCTTTATAACTCAATAATTTAAATTTAAAAATAAGTGTAGTTTGCACTTGTTTTTTCGGAACCTTTCCTTTTGAAACTTAGAACAAAGGCTTAAAAATAACCAATAGTATATGCGTTGTATATACTATATTAGAACAAGGTTAGTTTTACTGGAAGGAGTCATAAGAATAAAACATAATAAAAATATATCACAACAAGGTTGTCATAATAGGCCCAACCGGAGATACTCATTGGCATATTTTAAACTAACACTGATATTGCCGTTTTCATACATAGTTTTGAATTTGTTGTTAAGAATGTCAGCAATCATGTAGCTTGGGGAGTTATCATAAAGAAAGAGCCGGCAACTGTGATTTCACTCACGGTTATCGGCTCTGCGTCTTAGCGTCTGGCTCTTTGATAACTGACATATTCAGTTGTTTTACATTGATTATCGTTTCCTGTTTACACTTGGGACAAAATAGCGGGAAGTTTTCAAGTACCGTATCATCATGTATCTTGACCCGGGTTTTGTTGCCACAGACCGGACATAATATCCACTCGTATTTACACACCGTACCACCCCCTTACTTAATGTTCTCGCTTTTGATACACATATCAATCTAATCCCTGCAAACTAAGCTGCTTTCCGTTTATAGACCCTCATGGCGAAGAAGTACGCTACAACCGTGATACCAACACACCATGCGAGCGCAATCCAAATATCATTGCCTACTGGCTGACTGGACAGTAACGCCCGAATAGAGTTTACGATCGAGGTCACAGGCTGATTCTCCGCGAAAGCGCGGACAACGGTGGGCATTGTTTCAGTAGGGACAAACGCCGAACTAATAAATGGAAGGAAGATAAGCGGGTAGGAAAAGGCACCTGCGCCGTCCACCGATTTTGCGGACAGTCCGGCAATCGCCGCGATCCATGTCAAAGCCAGCGTAAATAGCGCGAGTATACCGGCTACCGCAAGCCATGACAACACTCCCGCCGATGAACGGAAGCCCATAATGAGCGACACGAGAATAATTACGATGACCGAAATCGCATTTGATACCAGTGAAGTCAGCACATGCCCCCATAGCGCAGCTGAACGCGCGATCGGCATGGAATGGAACCGCTCGAATATGCCGCTTTTCATATCCATAAACAGGCGGTAAGCCGTATAAGATATACCGCTTGCAATCGCAATCAGCAGGATGCCGGGTAACAGGTAATTCACATAATTGCCCGTGCCGGTTTGAATCGCACCACCTAACACATATACAAACAGCAGCATCATCGCAATCGGAGTAATGCAGACCGTGATAATGGTATCCATGCTGCGGAAAATATGGCGCATGGAACGCCCAAGCATAACGCCCATATCGCTGAAAAAGTGTTTCTTTATGGTTTCCATTTACTTTTCCTCCTTCTTGCCGGTGATTGCAAGGAATATTTCCTCCAAAGTCGACTGTTTTTCCACATACTCCACCTTGGCGGGCGGGAACAGTTTCTTTAACTCCGCGAGCGTGCCGTTGGCGATAATCCGGCCCTCATGCAGAATGGCAATTCGGTCTGCAAGCTGTTCCGCTTCTTCCAAATACTGTGTCGTTAGCAAAATTGTTGTACCGCCCCCAGCAAGCTCCTTGATAGTTTTCCAAACTTCAAGCCGTCCTTCCGGGTCAAGCCCGGTCGTCGGCTCGTCGAGGAATATGACGGAGGGTGTTCCCACAAGGCTCATGGCGATGTCGAGCCTGCGGCGCATACCGCCCGAATAGGTGGAAGCCTTTCGGTCGGCAGCGTTGATCAGGCCAAAGCGTTTCAGCAGATCATCAGCCACTTGACGTGGATTGGCAAGGTACCGAAGCTTGGCGATCATGATAAGATTTTCCCGCCCGGTCAATATCTCGTCCACGGCGGCGAATTGCCCGGTCAGACTGATTGACTGCCGTACATAGTCGTGCTTTGTCACAACGTCGAAGCCGTTTACGGCGGCGGTTCCGCCATCCTGTTTCAGCAGCGTGGCGAGTATTCTTACAATCGTCGTCTTGCCCGCGCCGTTGGAACCGAGCAAGGCAAAAATACTGCCTTTTTCCACCTCAAAATCCACGCCCTTCAGGACATGAAGTTTCTTGAAGGACTTTTGCAGCCCTTTCGCTTCAATTGCTTTTTCCATCCCGGTCATACTCCTTTCCCTTTGCTTGATTCAGATCTTTTTTTATGGCCTTATAAACTTCCTGGTTCACAGATTCCTGCAAGATGTCGGCGTTTGTTTTGGAATCTTTGATTAGATCGTCGCAGAAAGCCGCCACGTCGCGGCCCGTCACTTCAAGCACGCCTTTCCCTAAGGCCGCGCCCTCCTCAAAAAGGCCGACAATCCCCGGGAACAAATCCGTCCCGTCGGTTAGCCCATCGGTCATCTCAACAGGGCAGACCCGAAAGAGATATTTTTGAATCTCTTTATAAACAATCTGGTAATCTTGTGGGAGTGCTTTGACGCGCGCCATGTGTGCCCGCCACTTTTTTTTGCCTTCGATGATATCCTGTATACTCATGCTATCCTCCTATTTGCCTAATTTCTTAGCGATAGTATTGTTGAGTTGCTCGCGCCACTTGTCGCGAATAGACTTTGCCCCTTCTTCGCCGGCCAGCGCGGAACAGAAGCCTTTGATATCGTTGCCCAAAACCTCCTGGACACTCTGACCGTCTGCCGCCGCTTCTTCAAGCAGGCCAAGCACACCGTCAATAATCGGCATAAGGTTGCGGCCAGTGAAATCTGCGTGCGCACAAAGATTGGCCATAATTTCTTCCCATGCTGCTTGATAATCAGCAGGCAGCTTTTTGGCTCGCAATTCAAAAGCTTTCATTTCTTTCGTCATATCGCTGCCTGTGATCATTTCCCAAAAATTCATGATTTCCTCTCCTTTAACTCGTTCATTCTTGAGGCAACAAACTCCCATTTTTCCCAAAACCTCCGCAGCTCCTCGCGCCCTGCGTCATTGAGTGCGAAAAACTTACGCGGCGGCCCCATATCGGACGGTTTTTTTTCTACGTCCACCAGATTGTTTTTTTCAAGGCGCACCAAGATAGTGTAGACCGTTCCATCAACAACATCTGTGAAGCCGAGGGCGTTCAGCCGCCGCGTAATTTCGTAGCCGTAGGTTTCTTTGCGGCTTATAATTTCAAGGACGCAGCCCTCAAGCACGCCTTTGAGCATTTCGGTTAGGTTCTCCAGCATAATCCCTCCTTTGCTATTTTGTAAAACCGGTATGAAGTATTACTTACTACCGCTATATAATATCACGTAATAGTCGATTTGTCAATAGCGTTTACTCTGATAAAAAACTTCATCTAAGACGCAAGATGCTATACGGTAAGCAGGGTAACTGCGGCCACAGGCTTTCAGCAGCATTTCATAAGCGCCGCTGTACGCCGTAGCAGCAGGCTGCGTCATATCCTGTACGCCTTTGCGCCATGCTATTGTCTATCTCATATAATTTAAGAAGCACTGTATATTTATCATTACAATATACAATGCTTCAAGATATAAATAACTTTGTTTACAATCTGAAGCGGATGATAGCTGCTAATTACTATCATCCGCTTATTTTAACTTATTCCTATCTATTCTAAATTTGCATGATACTCCCACAAGCTGCCGATATCAATCTTTCTCTCCTCTATCATCATCATCGCTGTTGTGTCTCCAAACAGCAGCAGCGCCTGCTCAAACAGGGATGTCATAGGCTGGCCGGAATGGATTTCATCTTCCATTTTCGCCCGGCTCTCAACGGGAATACGCACAAACAGATCTGCGACATTTTTTAGAGAACTGTTGGGGTTGCTTCCTATATGAATTACCTTTGCACCAATTGTTTTTGCTTTCTTGGCAATTCCTGCGGGATACAGTGTCTCTCCGCTTCCCGATCCTACAATCAGGACATCCTTCTTCGTAATGGCCGGCTCTGTTATCTGCCCTACCACAACCGAATGTATACCAAGGTGGGCATATCGTTTTGCAATCGCTTCCAGTGACAACAATACTCTGCCCACCCCCACAAAAAACACCTTTTCTGCACCTGCGACTATTTCCAGATAAGTCTGTACTTTCTCCGGTTCAACCGCATCCAAAGCTTTACGGCACTCCTCAATTACAATATTCTTCATTTTTTCGTATTGCTGCTTATCCAACTATTTCACCCGCCTCCTGCAAACATATTTCTATTTCCGCCCCGTCAGTGGGCTTTAGCTGATCTTACTCAATCTTTGAGTTCTCCTCTTATCAAGGGTAAAGTTAATGATAAGGACACCGATTAACGCAATGCCCCAGATTAAATCTCTGTAGTAATTGCTGATGCCCGGAAACATATTTAAATAAGAAGACATCATCTGCAAGATCACAACTGCGATTGCAATACCCGGGATAGTTCCAAACCCTCCATTTGGATTTACACCGCCTAAAACTGCAATCAAAATACTCTGCATCGTATAACTGCTTCCAAAATCCGCTTTTGCAGAATTGATCCGCGCCAGACTCAGCAGACCTGCCACCGCGGACAACAAACCTGAAAGCATATAAGTACGTACCAGTACTGCATTGCAATGAATGCCGGCAAACCTTGCTGCCCGTTCATTTGTACCTACAAGATAAACCCGGGTGCCAAACTTCGTCCTGCTCATAATAAAGGTAACTACAAGAATCAAAAGAAGAAATACAACGAATGAGAGAGGTATATATCCGAACAAGGCCGTAGTGGCGAAGGATGTATATGCTTCCGGAATCCCGCTGACCGTACTTCCCTTGGAGGCAAGAATTGCAATTCCCATAAACAACTGGTAAGTTCCCAGGGTAGCCAGCATAGCCGGTATTCTCAGGTAGGATACCAAAAATCCGTTGAAGCTTCCGCAAATGATTCCAACTACCAGCCCGACAAGTATTGCAAGAGGTACATTACCCCCATCCTGCATCGTAATACCCGCCAGAATACCGCATAAGTTCGCGATATAAACCGTTGACAGGTCGATTCCGCCTGAAATCATACAGATTCCAACTCCAATTGACATCAATCCATATTCTGAAAGCTGCTTTGCCATCGTTTGGAAGTTTCCGATTTTAATAAATTCCACCGGTTTGGTTACACAGGCTATTATAATAAAAGCAACAAGTATTATTAGTAATCTTTTGATATTACTGTCCATCTTTTTCATAATTATGCTGCCTCCTTCTTCAACCTGGTCTTTACTCTAACTCCAGCATGACTTTGTATTGCAGAGATTGCAGTACCTATAATAATAATTGCTCCGATAAACACTCTCTGCCAGTATACTGAAATTCCAAGAAGTATGAGGCTGTTGGATACCATCGTCAGAAGCAGTGTACCTAAAAGGCACCCTTTTAATGTACCGATACCGCCTGTCATTCTGGTTCCTCCCAGGATAATTGCCGCAATAACAATCATCTCGCCTCCTGCGTACTCAGTAGGCAGGTATCTCATAGACATCACTGCATAGCACAGTCCGGCAACAGCCGCAACACCTCCATTTACAACAAAAATCCCAAAGCGGATTCCTTTCACATTGAACCCCGCCCGTTCTGCGGATACTTCATCGCCTCCCACCGCATATACGCCGCGCCCCATTATCGTCTTGTTCAGTACAAGGTAAGCGATAATGTAAAGAACAATCATAATCAGAAATGTCATCGGCAAGGTCGAACCCAGGCCTGTTTTTGCATTCTTAACTGTAAGCAGAGAAGCCTTTCCGAAGGCTGCCAGATTTTGCGGCAGGTCCATTCTTTCCGCTTCAAATGCACCAAGCAGAATTCCGCTAAAAATAGAACTGGTTCCCAGAGTTACAATAAGGCTTGGAAACTTATATCTTACGATAATAACTCCATTTAATGCCCCCATCAGACATCCAAACAGAATACCGATAATAAATGTAATAATCCACGGTGCCCCGCCAAGCCCCAGCCTGTTGGTCACAGTCAATGCAAGATAGCTGCTGAGCGCCGCAATCATAGGAAAGGACACATCAGGCCCTGTACTGACAAATGCCAGAAGTGCACAGATTGCATAAATGGATGGAACAATCATGGAACGGAGTAAATCTACTATATTATTGTTTGCAAAAAACAGACCGGATCTGGCCTGAATTACCAGAGATAATACTATGATAATGAGAAATACATAGAATTCTGTCTGTTTTACTGCCTTCTTAAAAAACTTATTCATCTGTAATTCCCCCCTTCCTATACCGTTGCCTGTGCTAGTGTCGCTGCATCCAACTCTTTTGCAGATAAGCGCCCTGTCACTCTGCCCGCCTGCATAACCAACGCCCGGTCACAGGTAGCGATGACTTCTGAAGCATCATCAGAAACAACAATGATTGCCATGCCTTCCGCCGCCAGTTCACGCAGGAGCTTGTGTATATCATACTTAGCTCCGATATCCACTCCAACGGTAGGCCCATTCAGGATAAGTACTTTCGGATGGTTTGCAAGCCATCTTCCCAGAACTACTTTCTGCTGATTTCCGCCTGAAAGCGTCTGTACCGGGAATTCATGGTTCTTCGTTGCCACTCCGATATCCTTCACCCATTTTGCCGACTCTTCCACAACCTTTTTGCTGCTTAAAATACCCATCTTATTTCCCAGCTTATCCATTCTGCTTACAGTTATATTCCGGATAATGGACTGGGGCAGGAAAAGTCCCTCGGTCAGACGGTCTTCAGGAACCAGAGCAATCCCTAATTTCTGAGCCACAGATACATTCTTAATATGCACTTCTTTTCCTTCTACAAGAATCTGTCCGCCTGTCGGCTGCAGCAATCCAAAAAGTGACAGTGACAGTTCCGTACGCCCGGAACCAAGCTGTCCGGTAACTCCCAGAATTTCTCCCTGATGCAGTTCAAAGCTCACATCTTCAAATCCCGGCGCCGTAAGATTCCTTGCTTCCAGAACTACGTCTCCATACTTCTCTTCGTTTACTTCCTTTACAACCTGTGTATCAAAATGCCGTCCTGTCATATAATGTGCAAACTTTTCCTCTGTCATTTCTTCCATAGGGCAGCTAATGACATTCTGACCGTTTCTTAAGATCGTAATGCTGTCAGATATTTCAAACACTTCTTCCAGCTTATGGGATACAAATAAAATAGTAACCCCGTTTTCCTTCAAATCTGTAACAATTTCAAAGAGGCGGTCTACCTCTCGTTTTGTCAGTGCCGTTGTAGGTTCATCCATGATAATCAGCTTTGCATTATCAAGAAGCGCTCTTGAAATAGCAATCAGCTGTTTATCAGCAACCGGAAGTGTTTCAACAAGAGCATCCAGATCCACATCAAATTTAATTTTCTTTACTGCTTCTTCTGCGATTCTTCGGAACTCTTTTTTATTTACTAATTTCTTTTTATTTGCAAGCACCTGGTTAAACGCCAGATTCTCTATGACTGTCAGATTCGGGAAAATGGAAAAATCCTGATAGATAACCTGGACTCCGGCCTTAATGGCCTCTGCGGGTGTCATAACAGGGTATCCTTTTCCATCTACCTCAATTGTACCTGCATCTGGTTTATAGAAACCAGATATGACTTTGATGATTGTAGACTTTCCACAACCGTTTTCCCCTGCCAGACAATGCGTTTCCCCCCGCCTGATTGTCAGGTCCACACCCCTGAGGGCATGAACACCGCCGAATGATTTCTTAATTCCTTTTACACAAAGGATGTTCTCATTTTCCATCATATCACCCTGCCTTTCTATTTCCTTCCGGGGCCGGTAAGTAAAATCCCCGGCAGAAAGCTAAGGATTGTTTTACTTACGTTGCCTCAGTTTGGAAAAAACCGCACATCTCACACGCATGTAAGATGTGCGATTCTTATTTTTTAGAAATCATAATCATTGATATTGTCTTTTGTAATTGTAAGGTCAGCCTGTCCAATCAGACATCTGTTGTCGCCCTCAACTAACTGGAGGCTGTTGTATCCCTCGATGCCAAGGTCAGTTCCCTCACCAACTTCTTCTCCTGCAAGAATCATAGATGCTACTTTACACATAACATATCCTGAATCTTTCGGATCCCACAGTTTAATTGTGGAAATTGTGCCTGACTCAACATAAGGCTTAAACTCGTTCGGTGTACCTACACCAACAACCTTTACATCCAGTCCTAATTCCTCTACAGCCTTGGCAATACCCGGGCAGTCTGTAGATGCAACCCCTGTAAAGCCTTTAAGGTCAGGATTTGTTTTCAGGAGCTCTTTTGCTCTCTCGTAAGAAGTATCAATAGATTCTTCTGACTCAGCAGATGGGATCGCTCCGCCATTGATCAGCTCCATATCCGGATATTCTTTTTGCTGCTGCTCGTACTGGGCATTTGCATACTCCATATGGGTTGTAGATGTTGTATAAGCAACCATCATCGCATATTTGCCTGCTTCACCCATATCTTTTGCAAGGGCATCCATAATTGCAGCGCCAAAATCTTTTGCTGTAAATGCCTCTGTATCAAATAGTGTGTTTTTCTGGTTGGAAGCTTCATGAGTGATAACTACAATACCCTGTTCCATAGCATTTTTCAGAGATGCTTCGATTGCACCCGGATCAATCGGCACAACGCAGAGAGCATCCACACCCTGGTTAATTAAGTCATCAATAACCTGTACCTGAGAAGCAGCATCTGCATTAGCCGGCCCTTTTTGAATCACGTTAATGCCTGTCTCTTCTCCGAACTCATTCACGCCGATTTCCATACGTTTGAACCAGTTTGCTGTGTTGTCTTTCGTAACAACTGCAATTGTCCACTCTGACTTGTCTTTGTCTGATTTGTAATTTGCAATATCAAACAAATCACCGCCTTTGTTGTCCTCAGAAGCAGACTCTTCTGTCTTCTTTGTATCAGAAGACGTGGTGGTTTTTTCACTGCTGCAGGCTGCCAATGAAAATGTCATAGCTGCCGCTGCCATGATTGCGATAAACTTTTTTAGATTTTTCATAATTTCTTCCTCCTTTTGAAATTTATATTATCGCTCCATGCCTCTTGCATGGCCCATTATGGGTTTTTATACTGCCGACCTTATTCAGTTGCTGTTTAGACCGTGCCGTGCATCCCGCTGCACGGCATCGGAGCCATTAAAGTATCGGCTTTATGACATCCAGCCCCTCGCCCCAGGCGACTCAAATGGGCTGGATGTCGTTACAGTGCGCACCCTTAGGGTGTAAACTGTAACCTTATTCCACATTACGGTGTCTGCCTGTCATCTCTTCCTTGCTGACCCCTGTTTCCTCCTGTAACATCATTACTAAGATGTCGTAAAAGATGAAAAGGGCCTGCTCAAACAGATTTCCCATCAACTGCTCTGATGGTACAAATTCACCTGCCGCCTTATAGGCTGCTGCGGGCAGGTTTACTACCAAATCCGAAATCGGAATGATATAACCTGTATTGGATGGTGTAATCAGTGCCAGCGTGGCTCCGTTATCTTTTGCCATCTGTGCCACATAGTTCTCATGTCCTACATCGGCAGAACCACAGGCACATATCATCAAATCTCCCGTCCCGATGGAAGGTGTTGTATCATCCCAAATCCAGTAAGACTTTTTTCCCAGGTGCATCAGCCTCATGGCAAATGCCTTGGTAGCAAGTCCTTCTCTTCCTGCTGCCAGCAGGAAAATACGCTCGCTTTTCTTTATAAGTTCCAGGAAATCTCTGACATTAGAATCATCCATTCTGTCAAACACTGCTGTAAGTTCCTTTAATGCGGCCGTTGATAATTCTTTAAATCTGTCTTTCATAGTCTTTCTTCTCCCTCACTTGAATATACGCTTTTTTCAAATTCAACTAATTCATCGTATTCTTTTTCCACAATCTTTGCCATTTCTGTCGTAAGCCCCGACATATGTTCAGCCTCAAGCCACGCATTCGCCATCTCAATTCCCATTTCATTGCCTATGATAAATCCGCCCATACAAAGTACGTTTGTATTATTTACTGTCTTTGCTCTTCTTGCCTGGTACAGGCTTTCACACAGCGCCGCATAGACTCCTCTGTGTTTATTGCATATAATACTGACACCCATTCCGGTACCGCATATGGCAATACCTCTTTCATACTCTTTACTCTGTACTCCGCGTGCTACATTCGCCGCCACTTCCTGAAAAAGTACGGGACTATCCGGATCAATATCCGTTATCTCGTAACCCTTTTTTAGTAAATTTTCTTTTATTGCATTTTTCAAATCAAACCCTGCCGGGTCCGCTCCCATGATAATCTTCATCTTTCCTCCATCCTGAAAACTCACCCATTTCATGTAACCGCTTTATTTTATCAAATTTTTATCTTTAATAATAGCCGTATTTTCAAGCATTTTTCGTCATTAATCGACATTATTTTACTGAAACCGGTTTCAGCATATGATAAATATACATCCTCTTATTTCTATTTGTCAACGTTTTAAATTCACATTTTCGAAATTCATAATATCATACAAAAAACCATCGGGAACAATTGGCACATTCCACAATTACATTGTGAAATGTGCACAAAAGTTTTCCGATGGTCTCTTTTTCATTTTTATAAGCTTTGTTTGATGAATGGAGATTCAATAATAATATGGCGGTAAGATTTATCCGGAAATGCAATACGGTTAATCAGCTGCTCCATTGCCTTTTTCCCCATCTGGTAAGCATCCCTTTCTATGTAACTATAGGGAATTCCAAGGATATTCAGCATCTCCAGCTTATCAAGGGAGACATTTTGATAATCCTTTGGAATGGACTTTCCGCCTTCATATATTGCTTCCAGAAAGCCTTTTGTTGTGTCATTGTTGCATGTGATTACTACGGTGGGCTGTACCGGGAGTTTCATCATATTCTTTGTCATCCTGTATGCACTCTGTATACTGTAGTCATCCAGCATGATATATTCCTCAGGAACCGTAATCCCCGCTTCTTCCAAAGCCCTGCTGAACCCTTCCTGCCTCTGCCTTGCAAGAACTCTTTCCTGTGTGCCGTTAATGATGGCAATTTTTGTGTGCCCTGCATCAATAACGTACTTTGTTGCATTGTACATTGACTTGGAATCATCAAAAAACACACCGTCCACAGGTAATCCTATATCTCTGTCCATAATGACTACGGGTGCGTCCAGGGCTTTCAAATGCTTATTCAGAGCCTTCCGCTCTTCCTTTTTCTCATAGGGTACTGCCGGAACATAGATCAGTCCCCTTACCCGGTGGTCCTCTATAATCTCTAAAGTCTGCAAATCTTTCTTTTTGCTGTCATCTGAGTTAAAACACATAACAGTAAGCTCATTTTTATCGGCCACATGTATCATCCCGCGAAGCACTTCACCAAAGAATACATTATCCACCTTAGGTAAGATTACACCTACTGTACTGGACTTACGCTTGGACAGGTTTCTGGCGGTCACGGAAGGCCTGTAGTTCTTTTCTTTTATTACCTTCTGGACAATGGCCCTTGTTTTATCATCAACCGCCTGAGGGTGGTTTAATACCCGGGATACTGTTGCTTTTGATACGCCTGCATACTGTGCAATATCTTTAATTGTAATATTTGACATTCTCCAGGCCCCCTATTTTGCCAGTTTCATAAAATGTTATTGCATCTTTTCAGAAGAACATTCCGTCTAATGCTCTTCCTGACGCAGCTCGTTTCCAAACCGGGTATACTGCGGCATCCATGCAAGCCGGACAGTCCCTACCGGGCCGTTTCTCTGTTTTGCTATAATTACCTCTGCAATTCCTTTATCCTCAGTATCCGGTATATAATAATCTTCACGGTATATGAACATACAAACATCGGCATCCTGCTCAATGGCCCCTGATTCACGGAGGTCAGAAAGCATAGGCCGTTTGTCGGTTCTTTGTTCCACGGCACGGCTCAGCTGCGAAAGGGCAATCACCGGCACATTCAACTCCCTGGCCAGTCCCTTCAATGAACGGGAAATATCTGAGATTTCCTGCTGACGGCTTTCATTACTCTTCCCGCCTCTTCCACTCATCAACTGCAAGTAGTCAATAATAATTAAATCCAGGCCCAGTTCCAGCTTATACTTTCTGCATTTGGAACGCATCTCTGTAATAGAAATACCGGAGGTATCGTCAATAACCAGTTTGGATTTCCCGATTCTGCCTGCCCCTTCTATCAGCTTTTCCCAATCTGTGTCCTTCAAATTACCGGTACGCAGCAGTTGAGCATCTACATGAGACTCTAAAGAGAACAGCCTGTTCACAAGCTGTTCCTTAGACATTTCCAAACTAAAAATTGCGACGGACAGATTCTGTCTGAATGCCGCATGCTGGGCAATGTTCAATACAAAAGCGGTCTTACCCATAGAAGGTCTGGCCGCTATTAAAACTAAGTCCGAGCGCTGAAGCCCTGACAGCTTATAGTCCAAATCAATAAATCCTGTGGGAATACCGGTTACGCTGCCTGTTGTCCTGGATGCCTTCTCAATGACATCGAGAGCATTAAGCACAACCTGCTTGATAGGGGTGTACTCCTGGGCCTTTCCCCGGGCTGCCAGTTCAAACACACCCTTCTCCGCTTTATCAAGTATCACTTCAAGCGGCTGGCTTTCTAAGTAACAGTTATTGGCTATTTCTTCATTTATCTTAATCATTTTCCGCAGGGTAGATTTCTCCTGCACAATTTCCGCATAGTGCTTCACATTCGCAGAGGTCTGAACGCCTGTGAGCAAATCCCTGGCAAACTCCAAACCACTGACTTCCGGCGGCACATCTTTTCCCTTTAAATAGTCCTGTAACGTAATCAGGTCCACCGGTTTTGCCGCATGAAACAGCTCTACCATGGCATCAAATAAAATCCCATAAGCGGTCTGGTAAAAATCCTGCCCGGTGATAATCTCAGATGCAGCCATAATTGCATCCTTGTTCATCAGCATGGCTCCCACTACCGCCCGCTCTGCCTCCTCACTATGCGGAAGTATTCTTTTAATTGCTGCTTCCATTTCCATAAAGTAATTCCCCTTGTATCTGTTCATGGTTCTGAACAGATAATTCCACTTATTACTCTTCTGTAACAACCACCTTTAATTCAGCCACCACTTCCGGATGTAACTTAACCGGTACAACATGAGTTCCCAGTACTTTAATCGTATCCTTAAGCTGAATCTTCTTTTTATCCACTTCCAGGCCCAACTGATCTTTCACAGCGGCACCAATTTCTTTACTGGATACAGAACCGAATGTTTTTCCGCCTTCTCCTACCTTAATGGAAAGCTCTACCTTTCCTGCTTCCAGCTCTCCTGCCAGCTTCTTTGCCGCATCCAGGTTATCCTGCGCAATCTTCTCTTCCTTTTTCTTCTGCAGGCGCAGGTTGTTCATATTCTGATTGTTAGCTTCAAGTCCGACTTTCTTAGGCAGAATAAAATTCCTTGCATATCCGTCACTTACATCTACAATCTCGCCCTTTTTTCCAAGAGCTTTTACATCCTGTAATAAAATTACCTTCATTTTAAATATCTCCTTCCTCTATCATCTGATCTATTGTTTCTTTCAAAGTGTTTACTGCTTCAAACATATTTGTATGGTCAAACTGGGCCCCGGCAGAATTGATATGTCCTCCGCCTCCCAGCTTCTCCGTAATAATCTGTACATTCACCTCATCAATGGAACGGGCGCTCAAATAAATCCTGCCCTCATATACTGTCAGCACGAAAGACGCCTTGATTCCATTGATGTCCAAAAGCTCATTCGCTGCCTGGGCTGCAAGAACCGTAGGACTTTCAATGTTGCTTGGACACTGTGCAATTGCATATTCTTCCCGGTATACTTCTGCCATCCGCACTGCCTCTGCCTTGGCACGGTAGGATTCCATATCATCACGGAACATCTTCCGCACACGTGTGATATCCGCGCCGCATCTTCTTAAAAACGCAGCCGCCTCAAAGGTACGGACACCTGTACGGTTCATAAAGTTACGGGTATCAATCATAATGCCCGCATACAGGCAGTCAGCCTCCACGGACGGAACCTTAATATCATCTACAATATATTGCAGTACCTCCGCTACCATTTCACAGGTAGAGGAAGAATATGGCTCCACATAAGATAAAACGGCATTTTCAATTACAGTGCTGCTCTGCCGGTGATGGTCAAGTACTGCAATGGTTCTGGAACGCTTCAGAAGCTCCGGACATTCTGTCATCTGAGGCTTATTCGTATCCACAACAATCACCATAGTATTATCTGAGATATAATCAAGGGCCTGTTCCGAATTCAGAAAAATATCCTTACCATACGCAGGGCTCCCTGCAATCTCATCATACAGCGGGCGAACTGAGCTTGTTACCTCATTGATAACGATATGAGCCTTCTTCTCCAGCTCCACAGCCGCACGGTAAATCCCCATACATGCCCCCAGGGAATCCGCATCTGCGATCTTATGGCCCATAACAATTACCTGGTCCTTGGCAACAATAAATTCGCGTAAAGCCTCCGCCTTAACACGTGCCTTTACACGGGTGTTCTTTGCTGTCTGCTCCTTCTTGCCTCCGAAATATGTAATTCCTTTGCAATCTTTGATGACAGCCTGGTCACCGCCCCTGGCAAGAGCCAGATCTATTGCCACACGGGCATAATTATAGCTTTGTGCATAGGTCATTGTATTAAGTCCAAGTCCAATACTTAAGGTGGCGGAACGGGCATTCCCGATATTCACCTGCTTAACATCCTCCAAAAGAGAAAACTTGTCCGTTTCTATCTTAAAGTAGCTTTCTTTTTTGACGGCAATAAAGTATTTATCTTTTTCCAGCTTCTTCACAATGCCGTCCACATCACCGATATATTTGTTAATTTTCCTGTCTATCAGCGCAACCAAAAGAGACTGACGGACTTCCTCCACGCTCTCCATTACTTCATCATAGTTATCGATGTAAATCAGACCCGCAATGAATCTCTGTTCCTCATTCTCTTTAATATAAGCATTCAGTTCTGTTACATCCTTCATGTATACAGCAATAAAATACTCTTTGTCGCTTGGAATCTGCAGCAGATGCTCTGCCTCACTGAATCCCTCCACGGAAACCTTCCGAAGCTCTACCTGATAGCTTCTTTCCCGGTAGGCAACTTCAAGTTCAACATGATCTGCCTCTGCTTTTGGAAACACTCCGCTGTTCAGTTCGGGAATCAGTTTGCTCAGGTATTTTTCCCGCTTCTGTCCCCTGACCATATCAGAAAAGCTGTCATTCTCCCATAAAATACGGCCATCCTCCAGAGTGATTGCATATGGAACTGCCAGTTCCTTTAACAAGGTGTTCTGTATTCCTTTGTACTGGGTAGAAAACTGAATCAAATCAGCCAAAATCAGTGAGCGGTTATAAAAGTACAGAAGTCCTACAATCACAACATAAATTATGATAAAGACAAACATCATAATTCCCGCCTTCTTATCAATCTGGTACATCCAGATATTCATGGCGAACAGCAGTACTGTCATAATGATAGGCCACTGCATATACATTCTGAGCTGTCCCTTTAACCGCATATTCTTCTTACTCATGTTTACCTTCCTCATATAACCTTCCTATGGTTACTTCAATCCTCTTACTGCCAATGTATCTAGTATATCACTTTTTTGACTATTATTCTACTTTTAGTTTTTATTCCCGGCTTTCTCCTGTTCCTGTAATAATTCTCCAGAAGTATTGTCTACCCTTAGCCCTTTCCGCCTTAACTGCCCATATACATTATTACGGAACAATGTATAGACTACTGAAACAACAGGAATGAAAATCAACATCCCTACGATTCCCATGAGACTGCCGCCTATACTGACTGCTGCCAGAACCCAGATAGAAGGAAGGCCCACTGAATTTCCCACAACCTTCGGATAAATCAAGTTGCCCTCAATCTGCTGCAGTATAAAAAACATAACTACAAATATCAATGCCTTCACCGGTGCCTCTATCAAGATCAAAAAAGCCCCTACAAAGAGTCCTATAAAGGCGCCGAAAATAGGAATCAATGCTGTAAACGTTATCAGTACACCTACAAGCAATGCATACGGCAGACGTAATACTGTCATTACAACAAAAAACATGGTTCCTAGAATCACCGCTTCCACACACTGTCCTGTCAAAAAGCTGGAAAATGTTTTATAAGTCAGAGAGCATACATCCAGTATCTTTTCCACATACTCTTTTTTCAGATATGCATACATAATCTTACGTATCTGAATATTCAGCCGTTCCTTCTGCAACAAAATGTAGCATGCAAACACAAAAGCAATAATAAAAGTAGTCATGCCGCTTACAATACTTTTTGCCACAGTAAACGTGGAGTCAAGCACACTGCCCGCACCATTTTTAAAGAATGCCATAATGCTGTCCAGCACTTTTTGCCAGTCTATAGTCACATCATTGATCCAGGTCACAATTTCCTGGTTATTGTTAAATAACTCTTCCACCCAGTATTGTACCTTCGGCAGAAAATTCTGTATATTCTTACCCAGTGACATAATAGTGCTTCCCAGTTTAGGTACAACCACAAATATGACAAGCATAATTACTCCCAGTACAAGCAATATGGTAAGAGTCAGGCTCAGCGGCCTTGCCAGCCTTTTGGACCATTTCGTTCCTTCTATCCTTTTATTACAAAATAGCTTATGCTCCAGAAAATGCATGGGCACATTCAGAATAAAGGCAATCGCCCCGCCCAAAAGGAATGGAAATAAAATCTTCAAAACAAATCCCAGGGCACCCAGCACCAGACTGTACTTCCAAAGGGCCACCAGGACAACGATTGTAAATAAAATCAGACCTTTAATTTTTTGTAAATTCTCCTTATTTAAATTCATACCGTACCTGCTTTCTCACGTTCACTATTCAGATTGTAACCGATTATTCCACATTTTAACATATAATCAGCAATAGTTCCACGCTTTTGTATATCCGCTTAATCCTGCTTTATATCCTCCTAATTCACTGATTAGGGCTGCCTCCCACACGGCGGTGCCATATAGAAAGGCTGGAATCCTTTGACCTTAACGGATTCCAGCCTTCTTTAACACTTAAAAAGCAAGTAATATTTTTAAGTTTACTCTCATTCAACAGGCATTATATTTTACAGAAATTCTGCAATCCCATCTGCCATAGCTGTCAAAATAATACAGCAGGAAGCCGCCCCTGCATCCAGGACTCCACGTGAACGCTCTCCCAATCTGCTGGAACGTCCAAACTTTGCCACCATCTCTTTTGTAGAATCACGTCCGGCTTCAGCCGCCGCTTTCATCTCTTCCAGAGTTTCCTTATAGTCCTTTCCGCTCTGTGCCGCTGCCTTCAGCACATCTACTGCAGGAGATAAGGTATCCACGAGAGTTTTATCTCCCACCTTTGCCTCAACGATTTCGCACAGTCCTTCAAGCCCTGCTTCCAGCATTTTTGCAAGACCAGATATATCGATTTCCTTCAGATCTTCTCCTGCTTCTGCCATATCTATAAAAATTGTTCCATAAATAGGTCCCATAGAGCCGCCAATTTCATTGAGAAGAATCATACCCAGTTCATCCAGACCCTCAGAAAACCCAAAATCCTGATCCTTAAATCTCTCCTCAAAAACGCTGAAGCCCTTGTTCATATTCATGCCATGGTCACCATCGCCGATGAGTCCGTCCACTTCACCCAGATATGCTTTATTTTCCTGAATTGCCTTCACCATCTTCAGTAAAACCGGTTTACCGTCACTGTTTTTAAATGTGCCCATATTCTTCTGGCCTCCTTGTATGTTTTCGTATACTTCTATTTTTGTTTGAGCCCCATACTGTATGCCGGCATATCCATCAGCTCTTTCAGTTCATCATCCAACTTCATAATCGTCAATGTTGCACCCATCATTTCCAGTGATGTGAAATAATTCCCTACATATGCTCTGTGGGTTTTAATTCCCTTATCCTTCAACAATTTGTCAATTTCATCATAAAGCACATACAATTCCATGATCGGAGTCGCACCGAGTCCTGATACCAGCACAATTACTTCGTCACCTTCTGCAAAAGGATAATCCGGCAGCACAACATCTGTCATTCTCTTTGCCATCTTATCAGCTGTTTCCAGGGCGCATACTTCGATTCCCGGTTCCCCGTGATGTCCGATTCCAACTTCCATAGTGCCATCTTTAATCTCAAAATTTGGATGTCCCACTGCCGGTAATGTGCATGGAGTAAGGCCAATTCCTACCGAACGGGTATTGTCAATGGCTTTTTGTGCGGCTGCAATAACTTCATCCAAATCTCCGCCCTGGGCAGCTTTTGCTCCCCCTACTTTCCACATGAGAACTTCCCCTGCCACCCCGCGGCGTTTCTCTCTCTGATCCTTGGGCGCAGATGCCACATCATCATTGGCAACTACAGTTTTTACAGTGATTCCTGCCTTCTTTGCCATTTTCACTGCCATTTTTACATTCATGTTATCACCGGAATAATTACCGTACAGGCAGGCGACGCCTTTTCCCTGATCCGCTACCTTGCATGCATCCAGGAAGGCTGCCGCCGTAGGGGATGAGCAAATCTCGCCCACAGCCACTGCGTCACACATATTCTCTCCCACATACCCTGCAAATGCAGGCTTGTGGCCGGAACCGCCGCCGGTTACAACCCCCACTTTATCTGCCGGAATGTTCTTTGCCTTTACTACACGGGGATTTTCTGTAGCCTCCACAATATCAGAATGAGCTTTCAAAAAGCCTTTGAGCATTTCATCTACAATATTATCCGGGTTATTCAATATACGCTGCATACTCTGTTTTCCTCCTCTTATCTTGAGACCGCTGTCACTGTTTCTAAAAATTTATGCTTCCATGTCAGGTACGAGAATAACTTTCATGGCTCCACTTTCACCTGTCTTGGCAATATGGAACGCTTCCTCCCATTTTTCAAGGGGGAACTTATGAGTTACAACCCCCTCTGTGGGAAGCTTGCCGCTGCCAATCCACTCTATTACAGTGTCATAGCAGTATGGGCTTAAATGTACACCCAGAAGATCCAGCTCTTTTCTGTCAGAAATAATGGACCAGTCTACTGTTACCGGCTGTCCGAATACGGAAAACTCTACAAAGCGTCCCATCTTACGTATTGCATCCAGACCCTGCTGTACACTTGCCGGATGCCCGGTTGCTTCTATATATATATCACAACCATATCCGCCGGTCATTTCCTTAATTTTGGCAACTACATCCTCCTTAGCCGGATTCATGGCAATATCAGCACCAAACTCCAGCGCTTTTTCAAGACGTGCCTCATTCATATCCAGTACAACCAGGCATTTGGGATTTGCCTGATGAAGCGCACCAACCATTCCAAGTCCTAATGTACCAACTCCGGAGAGAACCACAAAGTCTCTTGGTGTAACCTGTGCACGCTCTACACAATGGAACGAACAGCCATATGGTTCAATTAAAACAGCTTTTTCAATAGGCATATCTCCGGGAACCAGATAGGGAAGAGCCTCCCTGGTCAGCTTTACATATTCTGCCATACCACCGTTTACATTGTTCTGGAAACCAAACAGATCATGCTTCTCGCACATCCAGTGGCGGCCTGTCTTACAGAACATACATTCTCCGCATGGTACAATCTGTTCCGGACAGATACGGTCCCCAAGTTTCCAGTTTCCTTTTACTTTGGGTCCAACTTCTACAACTGTTCCAACAAATTCATGTCCGGGAATCATAGGTTCTTTTATGTACTTCGCCTGTCCGTCAAGTCCCCAGAAACTTGCTGCTCCGGCATATGCTTTTGTATCACCTGCGCAGACACCGCAAGCCTCAACCTTGAGAATCATTTCTCCTTCCCCGGCTCTTGGAGTGTCCACCATTTCAAATCTGTAATCTCCAGGTGCATATGCCACAATTGCTTTCATTTTTTCAGGTAAATTGATCATAATGACTGCCTCCTTAAATTCCGCAGATTCCTTTAATCTGCGTATCCATAATAGTTACTGTACTATTCGCGGATACGGTCTCCCGTTTCAATATCAAATAAATGAGTTTTCTCCCCGCGAACTTCCAATTTAATAATGTCACCGCTCTTATACCGCGTCTCATCATCTGTAATAAGCATAAGCAGCGCCTCGCCCACATGAATACCTATACGGCGTTCATCTCCAAGGTTCTCAAAAGTTGCCACTTCCTCTGGTGTGCCCTCAGAATCCGCCCGTCCAATAAGAACGTCCATAGGGCGGACACCCATCTTACACTTAAATCCGTTGCTTACTATCTTGTGATAACGTTTAGGAACGGCAATTTTCAGCTTACTGTCTGCAAATGTAAAGAAGAACTTTTCTTCCTCTCCTATAATCGTTGTCTCAAGAATGTTCATAGGCGGTTCACCGATAAAGGAAGCGACAAACTCATTAACCGGGTCATCATATACTTCCGCCGGTGTACCGAACTGCTGAAGAACACCAAAATTGATAATTGCAATTTTGTCTGCAAGGGACATCGCCTCCAACTGGTCATGTGTTACATATACCGTTGTACACTTAATATCATTAATAAGACGTTTAATTTCTGTACGCATAGCCTGACGTGCCTTACCATCCAGATGAGATAAAGGCTCATCCATCAAGAGCAGTTCCGGACGCCGGATAATCGCGCGGGCAATATTTACACGCTGTTTCTGTCCGCCGGATAACTTAACCGGCATCTTATCCAGCAGGTCATCACACTGCATCAGAGGAGCAATTTCCTTGACACGCTTATTAATTTCCGCCTTGTCAACGCCTTTCGCTTTTAAGTTGAACGCAATATTATCATATACTGTAAGGGGAGGATACATTGCATAATCCTCAAAAGCCAGGCCGATATGGCGGTCTTTTGGATGAAGATCATTTACCAGCGTATCCCCGATATAGATCTTTCCGTCAGTAATATCTTCCAGACCTGCAGTCATACGCAGAGTCGTAGTCTTACCACATCCAGATGGTCCCAGAAGTGCAATGAATTCGCCCTGTTCACATACAAGGTTCAGGTCTTTCACGGCAAAATCATTCTTTACGGCATTTTTCTTATTTTTGCCGGAATTCTCATAACGTTTATAAAGATTTTCAATTCTTAATCCTGCCATATCCTAGCCCTCCTGTTCCGCCAAAGCTTTTACTGCGGCTTCATTGTATCTGGTCAAATATTCTTTTGTCTCTGCATTGAAGAACATAGCATGGTTAAGTTCCATATCTACATAAACATTCTGGTCAATTTTAACAGTAAGACCGTTTGGTGCAATCATTCTAAGCTGCAGCCCTTTCATATCTGCAACAATAACCGCCTTGTTGCCAATGCTTTCATAGCTGTATACTGTGCATTTGAGATATCCCTCTTTTGGTTCAAAGGAATATTTCAGGTTCTGAGGTCTCATTCCGATATCCACGTTCTCACATCCCATTTGCTCCAGCCTGGCGAAAAGCTCATCCTCTTCCGGAAGAGTATAAACCTTCCCTCCGGCATCCATTGCAAACTGCCAGGAATCTTCCTCTTTTTTCAAAGTTCCGCTGATAATATTAATCTCCGGGTCGCCCATAAGCTGAGAAACAAACTCGTTGCACGGCATGTAGTAAATCTCATCACTTGTGCCTATCTGTACAATCTTGCCCTCGTTAACAATTGCAATTCTGTCTCCCAGGGACATCGCTTCCATAAAATCATGGGTTACATATACACTGGTGGTACCAAAGTTTGCCTGAATTTCTTTCAGCTCGGTACGCATAGAGTTACGGAGCTTTGCATCCAAGTGGGCCAGAGGCTCATCCATCAAGTATACTCTTGGAGAACGGACCAGTGCACGACCCATAGCAACACGCTGCTTCTGTCCATTGGATAACTGGCTGGGAAGGCGTTCAAGAAGATGTTCCATCTTCATCATCTCAGCAACTTCCTGAATTTTATTTTTGATGTACTTCTCGTCTTTCTTATATAAATTACTTCTTAAAGGGGACGCCATATTATCATATACGGTCATCTGAGGGTACAATGCATAATTTTCAAATACCATGGCGGTATTCCTGTGTGCGGCATCCACCAGATTCACAACTTCTCCGTCAAACTTTATAGTTCCTTCTTCTGGTATCTGAATACCCGCAATACAGTTAAGAATTGTAGTTTTCCCGGCACCTGCGGGTCCAAACAGTACAAAGAATTCCTTGTCCTTTATATCCAGAGAAATACCGTCAAGGGCTGTAACCTTTCCGAATTTCTTTGTAACATTTTCCAGTTCTATTCTTGACATATTCTCACACCTATCCCTTCACAGCACCAAAACTCAGACCACGTACCAAGTGTTTCTGAATACATAATGCAAAAATAATTGCCGGCAGAGCAGACACGGTTGCTGCAACAGCCAGCTGTCCGTAATGGGCACTGTCTGTTCCGAGGAACTTTGTAATAGCTACCGTAATTGGCTGAACGTTTGTACCCGCCAGGATTAACGGAAATGTAAAACTGTTCCATGCGAAGATAAATGCCAGCAAAGATGCAGATACAAGTCCCGGCTTAATGAGCGGAATCAGCATCTTAAAGAATATCTGATACCATGTGTAACCATCCACCTGAGCCGCATGCTCAATCTCAATCGAAATATCTTCAAAGTAACCTCTTACAACCCATATCAGAAGAGGCATGGAAATTAACTGATACACCCAGATAAGTCCGAAATAGGAATCATAAATGCCTAATTTCTGGAAAATCATAAATAATGGTAATACAACCAAAATCTCAGGAGCAAATTTGAAAGACAGGATCTGGAATGCAATGTCTTCCTTCTTCTTGAAATTATATCTTGCAAGTGCGTATGCTGCCGGAACACCTGCAATAATTGAAACTAAAACTGCTCCTCCTGCTACAATCAAACTGTCTATCATGTACCGGATATAATCCGATTCAAGCAATACTGCTCTATAGTTATCCAATGTAGGGGTAAATACAAACGTAGTTGTATACATCTGGGCATCGGACTTTATTGACAGGATAAGCATCCAAATCAACGGGAACAAAGCAAAGATTGCATATATAACTAATAGTAAATTCTGGACAATTAAGCCCAATCTTTTTTTACCTGTACTCATGCTTGACATCCTTTCTGACTATTTATTTTCAATCTGTTCCAACGCTTACTATTCTTCCAATCCAGACGCCTGTTTCTGAGCAGCACGCTGTCTCTTGACAATCTGCTTTGCAACAATGTTGATAAAAACCCACAGTACCAGTATGTACGGAAGAGCAAATCCGAATTTTTGGAACTGGAATCCTGTTTGATACGAAGTCAGCGACAGGTTCATTAATGTATCACCCGGGCCTCCCTTCGTCAGACCGAAGATAATTGCATACTCCTGCAATGCCGCCATAAGACGGAACAGAAGGGCAATATACAAGCTTGGCTTCAGCATAGGCAGTGTCAGATTCCAGAAGTTAAATAATGCACTTCCGCCATCAATCTTTGCAGATTCAAATGGTGATTTTGGAAGTGACTGTAGTCCGGCAAGTACCAAAAGCATGCAAAATGAGGTATTAACCCATATATCAATCATAACCACCGTCATCATCGCCGTTGATGCACTGGCTGCCCACGGAAAATTATAGACTCCGAAGATGTTCAGGAATTTTTCTACTACACCTACCGAGTTATTTAACATCAGCTGCCAGATAATTGTGGCTGTAATAGGGGCAACCATAAGTGGGAATATAAGAACAACTCTGAGTATCTTGGAAAAGCGGTTATTAAGGCTGTTAAGAAGCATGGCAACCCCCATCCCCAATCCCATCTCAAGAACTGTACTAAAGAACGCATATCTCAGAGTTACCCATACAGCTTTCCAAAATCCAGGTGATGTCACTATGGTAATCCAGTTTTTCAATCCTATAAACTTATACGTTGGCATCCTGAACGAATAGCTCGTCAATGAAAAGTAAATAGACATTGCAAAGGGAATCATAATCCCAATTGTAATAATCAATGCTGGAGCTACAATCAGGTAAGGACGTACCCTTGTCTTAAACGGCACCACATTAAGTTCGCTCACAGCGGCACTGTTTTTTTTCTGCTCTCTCATTCCGTTTCCTCCAATTCCAATTTCCGGTTTTAAAAAATCAAGGAGGGTCAGGTAACCCCTCCTTGCCTTAACCTTTCAAAAATAGACATTCCACCAATAATTTAAGTTTTCTAAGATTATTCAGATACATCCAAATCAGATACAATAGTATCCAATTCCTTCTTCAACTGTTTCATCGCTTCTTCTGTAGATGAGTATTTATCTGTAAGAACAAGGTCCTGAAGAGTCTCAGCCCACTTCGTTGTACATTCGAAGAAATATGGCTGTGGAGTGAATTGAATGGTTGCATTCTTTGATAAGATATCAATTGACTCAAGATAATTATCAGCAGAACCAACAATACTCTTGTATTCTTCACTTTCCATTACAGATGTACGAGGTGTATCCGGGCTTGCTCCGTCCGTTCCTGCATACAGCATGTAGTCTGGGCTTGTGAAATATTGAATAAAGTACCATGCAGCATCTTTGTTCTTAGAATCTGCATTCATAGCCAGTGACCAGATCCAGACATTGGCTTTCATATCATCCTCAGTCTTGCCTGACGGAAGTGGGATTGTGGACCATGCAATGTTTCCAGACTGGTCGGAAGCGCCTTCGTAGTTCTGGAAGTAAGCAGCACTTGTAGCATCAAATAACATGGCAGCTTTGCCTGCACCCAGGTCAGAACTTGCTTCATACCATGTGTAGTTAGACCACTGCGGAGCGCCTGCTTCTTTGATTAAGTCAACCCAGTAATCTGTCATCTCGATAGCCTCTTTGGAATCTAACTGACAAACAAGCTTTCCATCCTCGATTGCAAAATCCTTTCCGCCCCATGTTGCAAATAATGACATATATCCAGGATGAATAGTAGCCCATTCACGTGTACCACGTACAGCAACACCATAAGATCCGGAACCATTGAACTCATTCAGAGACTTCGCCGTCTCAAGCAGTTCGTCTGTAGTTGTTGGAACAGTAAGTCCCTTTTCCTCAAATACAGTCTTATTATATGCCAGGTTATTTAATTCCCAGCCCATTGGAAGTGCCCACTGGGAACCTTCGCCTACTGCATGCCCCGGAACAAGATCCCATTGAAGCGAATCAACTGTAGCACCAATAAAATCATCAAAGTTATAATCTGGCGCTGTCTTAGAAGCGTCATTTATGTAATTCTCCAATGGCTCCATGTAACCTGCTGATGCATATTCCCAAACCTGATAAGCACCTGTCATATATACATCCGGGGTACCGGAACGGCTGCTCAATGATGTGTTCAGTTTGTCGAAGTAGTTAGACTCAGGTGTTGATGAGTACTTAACTGTAATACCTGTCAAATCCTCAAACTCCTCAATCTTGGAAATAACGGCCTTGGAATAGTTATGCTCGTTAAACATAACATTAATTGTTGTTCCCTCGTAGTTCTTCCAGTCAAAATCTTCCGCTGAACCACTTGATACTTCTTTGCTGTCTGTCGAGTCTGAACCTCCGTCAGAACTTCCGCCTCCGCAGCCAGCCAGCATTGTGCCAACCATTACCGCACTAAGAATTACACTAATAACTCTCTGCTTTTTCATACCTTTTCCTCCTTAATATTTAAGTTTTGCCATAAATACAGTTCCGGTTTACCTGCCCGTAACTTTTTATGGAAAACGCTTAATTTTATTATATTAATTGGTAATACTTTTGTCAAGTAATTTTACATATTGCACTTTTACCAATTTTCTATGTAAATTTTGCACTAATTTAACGTTATTTTTGTTTATGTTTTTGTTTGTTTTTTCTTTAACAAACTTTTTCACGCTTGCAGCAGTTGATTTTTTAGTGTATGATTATCCCATCACACTAGGAGGAATCTTATCTATGAAAGTTTTTGAATATGACAGTGGTTTTATGAAATCTGCAGTTCTTCTGAGCCGCCTTACACTGCTGAACCTCGTCTGGTTGGTATGCTGTATCCCTATTATCACCGCAGGCGCAGCCACGGCCGCCCAATATTATTCTGCAAGCCAATTGTCCCACGGAAATACTTCAGTACTTCGGAATTTCAAAACCGGGTTTAAGGTGCATTGGAAAAGGGCAACCGTTATGTGGATTGCCTTTACATTTCTCACAGCCATCTTCTGCATGGGATATTACATACTTAACACCGCCCAGGTTCCCGGGAAAACAGTGTTATTTGCCATATC
Organism: Faecalicatena contorta; assembly: GCF_003149105.1. GTDB lineage: Bacteria > Bacillota > Clostridia > Lachnospirales > Lachnospiraceae > Muricomes > Muricomes contortus_C. Next base: position 172,683 of record NZ_QGDS01000004.1, read on the forward strand.
CAGCCTTGCTTTCCTCACTATGGTCCTTGTCATGCTCTGGATTTTCCCCGTCATGATAACCTTCACCGGAACAATGCGGGAGATTCTCTTTAATGCTTTTGTATTCACCTTTATGTATGTGCCTGTCACACTAATAGCTGCAGCCTTTTACGGCATTGCTATATTTTTGTTTATCCGCTTTACAGCGGCGAGAGGACTGTTTGTCCTCTTCGGTCATTCTTTAATTGCATACGCTGTCATGGCTGTTTTTAATAAAGTTTTTCAAAAATATCTTCAAGAATAAAAAACTGCCGCATGGACGGATTTTTTAATCCATCCATGCGGCAGTCTCTTTTTCTGTCTTACTTTTTTATATTTAGAACTTAAATGCTACCTTGAAATCTCCATACTTTCCTGTAGCATAATCAAATGCTTTCTCCCACTCTTCAAGAGAGAACATATTAGATACTACGCCGTCTGTCTTCAAGTTGCCTTTTATCATGTTTTCAATTACAAATGGAAACGCATAAGGGCTCAGATGTGCGCCGAGAATATCCAGTTCTTTTCTATCCCCGATAATAGACCAATCTACTGTTGTCTCTGAGCCAAATACACTAAACTCTACAAAGCGTCCCAGCTTTCTTGTGATGGTAAGTCCCTGGATTACACTGGAAGGATGCCCGGTCGCCTCAATATATACATCACAACCATAACCCTCTGTTAAAGCCTTAATTTCTTTGTCTATATCACATTTTCCCGGATTAAATACCAGGTCTGCGCCAAATTCTTTTGCTTTAGCCAGACGGTCTTCCTGCATATCCAGAACAATTAACAGCTTCGGGTTTTTCATTCTGGCATAAGTAACCATTCCAAGTCCGAGAGTCCCCGCACCGGAAATTACTACTACATCTTCATTTGTAATACTTCCGCGGTCTACCGCATGTTTGGAGCATCCATAAGGCTCTATCAGAAGCGCCTGCTCCGTCGTCATTTCCTCAGGAACACGGCTGATGACACAATTCTTTGGATATCTTACATATTCCGCCATTCCGCCATTTGTATAGGACTGAAAGCCAAGCATATCATGGGGCTGGCACATCCAGTAATGCCCATCCTTACAGAATCTGCACTTTCCGCAGGGAACAATCTGGTCTGCAATAATTCTGTCACCCAGTTCATAATCCTCTACATTCTCACCCATTTCCACAATACGCCCGTAAAATTCATGCCCCGGAATAAATGGAGGTTTTACCCATGAGGGCTGAGTTTCATCTCCCCAGAACATTGCCGCCCCGTGGCTGCACTTTAAATCACCTGCACAAACACCGCAAGCCTCAGTCTTAATGATAATGTCATCAGGTCCACATTCCGGTGTGGGATATTCCGGCTCAAACCGGTAATCATCTTTACTGTATGCCACCAATGCCTTCATTGTTTTTGGGGTGCCGCCTTTGTTTGCCATAAATGTTTCCACCTTTCTTTTTTAATTTATACTTCAAACTGTCCCCAGACAGTATCAAGTGCTTTGCTTACCGCACGGTATTTCTCATACTTTTTCTGATAAATGGCTGTCTTTTCTGCATCGGGATATATCCTGTCAGATATATGCACCATATTTTCAGCCGCCTCCCTGTAGTCCTTATATACACCTGCCGCAATCGCCGCTGCCATTCCGCACCCCAGTGCTCCCAGTTCCCTGGCTTCTACAGTTTCAATCGGAAATCCCAATACGTCCGCAAACATCTGTACCCAGACTTTGGAATTCACCGCGCCTCCCGCCATGCGTATTGCCTCCGGCGCCTTTCTGGAAGACAAAAGACGTTCAATATGGGTTTTGTGGGAATAGGCAACCCCTTCGTAAACAGCCCTCAGCATATGGGCTTTATCATGGAATGTTGTAAGACCGATAAAAGCTCCCTTTCCCAGAGGGTGGGCGTTAGACCCATAAAGGAAGGGAAGGAAATATACATCCGATTCTTCCGGGGCAACGGAGGACACCTTTTCATTCACTGCATCGTATATACTTTTGCCTTCCGGCAGCCGCTCATTTTCCATGCAATTTTCCAAAAACCATTCCAGGTTCCCCGAGGAAGTGGCACTGCACTCTTCCACCAGGTAGTATCCCGGCATGGCAAACAGCGAATTCATAGCAATGCTTCCGTCCATTACGGGCTGCTTAGATATGTACTCGTTAATACTCCAGGTTCCCGCAATCGTACATAACTGCTCCGGCGAGGTCACATCAACAGCCACCGCACACGCATCAATATCAAACATACCGCCTGCCACCGGTGTTCCCTCCATAAGTCCTGTAAGGAAGGATGCTTCCCGGGTAATTGTCCCGCAAACATCATAGGAATATTTGATAGGTGCAAGTTTTTCATACACTTCCCCAATTCCCAGCTTATCCAGAATTTCCTGGTCAAACCGTGCATTTTTCACATCCATCAGCCCGGAACCGGATATATCTGTGGCTTCACTGTAAGCCTCTCCGGTAAGGCGGAAGCGGATATAATCCTTTACAGAAAATACATATTCAATGTTGTCATATACATCTTTGTGATGGTCTTTGAACCATGCAAGAAGCGCCACCTGCTGACACGCCATAAACTCCTGGCACAACTGATCATGAAGTTCTTCATATACTCCATTCTCATACCACTTTTTTGGGTACTTCCACGCACGGCTGTCTGTGGAAATAATTCCGTTGTATGCCGGTTTGTCATCCTTTCCCCATGGATAAAGTCCCTTTCCATGTCCGCAGACCGCGATTCCAAGCACATCCCTGCCATCAATCCCGCCCTTTTCCAAAGCCTTTTTTACACATTCACAGTTTGCCAGCCACACTTCTTCCATATCCCTCTCTGTATAACCAGATTTAGGGGTAATCACTCTGGTCTGCTTTCCCGCAGAACAAATCTCTTTTCCTTTCAAATCGAAGACAGCTGCTTTCGTAGAAGTACCGCCATTATCCAGGCCAATCACATACTTTCCCATCTTCAAAGCTCCTTCCTGTTCTTTTACACTGCGCTACTTTTGTAACCGTATTTACTTAAGATTGATTATACCGTTATGGAATCAAAAAAACAATTATATTTTATAACAATTTCTATTCCTGAAAGAATTGCCCTTCAACCACTGGAAATTATATTAAAGAATTTGTCGAAGAAAATCTCATAAAAAACACAACTTTTGAAATTGACTTTTTGTATAATTCATGGTATTGTAAAAGGGTATTTTCATAGGATTTAGATTTCACATATTTTTGTAAATCATTACCTTTTCTATTGATGATGCTTTACAAAAATATGTGATTTTTTATTTTCCCAGATTTACAAATAATATTATTCAGGAGGTATCTTTCATGAACAAAGGTACAGTAAAATGGTTTAACGCACAAAAAGGATTTGGATTCATCACTAACAGCGAAAACGGCGAAGACGTATTCGTACACTTCTCAGGAATCGCTATCGATGGATACAAGACTCTGGACGAAGGTCAGGACGTAGTTTTTGACATCACAGAAGGAAGCCGCGGACCTCAGGCTGTCAACGTAGTTGGCGCATAAGAAATTTTAGAGAGAAGCAGCCTGCGGATATCATATCCCCAGGCTGTTTTTTATGTGCAGGAAACTCTCCAGAGTATTGCACTTCAGCGGCAAAGAAGATGTTGCTATCGCAACCCGCCACAGGCGAAGAATCTCGCAAGCGAGATTCTTTCTTATTCCACTTCCAGGCTAAAATCTTCTCTGGTAAACAGAGGGATCTGTTCAATCGGCGTTTCAGCCTCTACTGTCCGTCCCCCTTCAAACACTTCCTTTGTCCATACATTTGTCCATTTGACACCGGACGGCAAATAGACTTTTTTTGTCTTCTGTCCTCTTTTCATAACAGGGGCAACCAGTATATCGGGTCCGAACATATACTGTGTCTCAATTTCCCAGCATACTTGCTCTCCGGGAAAATCATAAAACATCGGACGCATAACAGGAGCTCCTTTTTCATGCGCCTCCTTCATTAACATACGGATATAAGGACGCATTCTCTCCCGCAGTTTAATATAATCCCTGCAGATTTTGTATACCCTATCTCCATAAGACCATATTTCATTTGGTGCGCCGGAAACACAGGCCGCCCCTCCCGTGGTCCCCTGCTGCGGCTGATATGGCATACGGTATCCGTGCAGGCGCATTACCGGGCAAAAAGTTCCATACTCAAACCAGCGTACAAATACTTCGTGATAATCTTCATCATAAATATTAGCCCCCAAAAAACCTCCTATATCCGTGGTCCACCAGGGAATACCTGAAAGTCCCATATTCAGACCTGCCGCAAACTGATTTTCTAAGCTTTCAAATGTGGAATGAATATCTCCCGACCAGACAAGAGCACCATACTTCTGACTCCCCGCCCATGCACAGCGAAGCAGATTCACAACTTCCTCCTGCCCTTCTGCTCTCATGCCGTCAAAAAAGTTCTTCGCATACATTACCGGGTATATATTCCCAACCTGTACATTAGGTCCCATATGATAACGGTAATTTTCAAAGTCATAAACCGTATATTCCGGCTCGGCCTCATCCAGCCAGAATAGTTTCACACCCTTATCATAATAATTTTTCTTTGCCTTTCCCCATACATATTTCCGTGCTTCCGGGTTCGTGGGATCATACTGGATGGTATTGCCCATGTAGGTATTATCAATGCGTACACCCTTTTCCACTCTGGTGAGCAGTCCTCTTGCTTTCATTTCTTCGAAATTTTCACTTTCATAGTCTACCATCGGCCAGACGGAAACCATCAACTCAATTCCCATCTCCTTTAATTCACCAATCATAGCATCCGGGTCCGGCCAGTAGTCAGGGTCAAATCTCCAGTCTCCCTGTTTCGGCCAGTGGAAAAAGTCTGCCACAATGACATCTATCGGAATACCTCTGCGCTTGTATTCTCTTGCAACTTCCAGCAATTCTTCCTGAGTCTGGTAGCGCAGCTTACACTGCCAGAACCCCATTCCGTATTCTGGCATCATAGGAACTTTTCCGGTTGCCTCTGCATATGCTTCCTCAATTTCCGCCGGTGTATCTCCTGCCGTAATCCAGTAATCCAGTTTTTTGACAGACTGCACCTGCCATGTTGTAATATTTTTATTAAAACTGACACGCCCAATAGCCGGATTGTTCCATAGGAGTCCATATCCCAGCGAAGAGAGTGCAAAAGGCACGCTTGCCTGAGAGTTCCGGTGTGCCAGCTCCAGCTCTGCTCCTTTTAAATCAAGAAACTTCTGCTGATACTGGCCCATGCCATATATCTTTTCATCTGGATTTGATTCGAAACGCACAGTTAAGGCATAATCTCCCCCAATGATGGGCTTAAACTCCCTGGCTTCCACCTCCAGGGAGCTGCATGTGTCCGCAAACATATCTTCACGGTTGCGTACATACTCCTCTAAAAGGACTTCGCCTTTTTGGTTATAAAATGTCAGCTTTCCAATATTATTAATGACAGCCTTAATTTTTCCGTTTACAATTTCGGCGGAGTAGTCATAAATGGCAATTTCGGCATGTTCATCTTTTGTTTTTTCTTCTAATGCCCATAAATCTTCTGGCATTTCCGGCATTTTAGATGCACGGACTCTCAGACTGTTTTCTCCCCATGGCTGTATGATTACGCGTTCTGCATCGTAACGGTAATATAACGTGCCGTCTTTCTTCTCAAAATATCCTAACAAAAACTGGTTATCTGAGCGGAAATCACCGGCTGACGTTTCTCTTTTTATAACACCATCTGACATACTGTTCCCTTTCCTGCTTAGATTAATTCTTTCAGCCACACTGTCATTTCTCCTATCCCCCTATTATTCCAATAGGCATACGGAACCGCCTTCAATATAGTATCTGACAGGACAACCGGATGCTCTCCATACAGTTCCTCTTCCTCCCATGCTGCTTCTTCCATCCTTTTCCCCTGAACAGCCAGTTCTGTAATCCCGCCAAACAAATCTGATTTTATTTCGTTAATAGCCTGAGTGGTGTCAATATATAGTGCTGACAGATTTTTGCCATTATCAATTTCTTCCAGACAGTAAACCAGCGGGCCTTTTACCAATGCCGCCTTTCCGCAATCCGCCCGCACATTTGGATTCGCGCGCACAAACCTGGCAGGAGCTTCAAAATTAACTTTTAGTTCTGAGTCCTTCTCTGCCGGAATAAGTGCATATCCTTTTTCTACCTTGCAACTTGTCAACGCTCCATTTACATGAACCTGATATTTCTTTGCATAATCCGGTATTCTCAAAGCTAATGTCATTCCATCTTCCGCTACATTCTCAACCTTTATACAAACCTGATTCTCAAAGGGAAACCTGGTTTCTATCTTAACATTAACTTTCCCGGCTTTCAGTTCTATTTCCGTTTCATTGGATATAAAAAGGTTTACATATAATTCATTCTCACCCACAGAATAGATGTACTGTCCGACAGAGGCCAGTGTCCGTGCTATATTGGGCGGACAGCATGCCACTCCGAACCACTTTTGACGGACAGGTTTTACATGTTCCTTTGAAGTGCGCTCCAGACAGCTGTCCGGCCACACCTCCAGCGGATTCACATAAAAGAAGCTCTTTCCATCCAGTGCAATCCCTGCAAGTACAGTGTTGTATAACGCACGTTCTACAACATCAATATAAGAGGCGTCTCTGGTAATATTCGCCATTCTGATTCCAAACATAGCCAGTCCAATAGATGCACAGGATTCCGAATAATTGTAATCATTAGGCAAATCATAATCCACCGTAAAGCGCTCCATAATGCCTGAGGCTCCAATTCCCCCTGTTATGTACATTTGCTTTTGCACAATGTTGTTCCACAGCCTTTCACAGGCCTCCATCAATTCTTCATCCTGATATTCATATGCCAAATCTGCCATAGCGCTGTACATGTAGACAGCACGTACTGCATGGCCCTCAGCCACATCCTGCTCTCTCACAGGTTTATCAGACTGGGAGTATTCCGGCTGATAATTGGTAAACTCGGGAAAAATCTGCTGATAGCCGGGCCGTGCCATCTCCTGAAGGAAGTAATTTTCTCCCTGCCCTCTGGCATCAATAAAGTACTTTGCCTGTTCCAGATACTTTCTTTCTCCTGTTATATAATACAGCTTAATCAGGCCCAACTCTACTTCCTGATGCCCTGGGTAACCATGAATTTTCCCTTCCTCTGTACCGAAGACATCACAAATCAAATCTGCCAGTTTCTGTACCACATCCAGAAACTTTCTTTTTCCTGTTCCCTGATAATAGGCAACCGCAGCCTCCATCATATGGCCTGCCGTGTAAAGCTCATGCCCTTCACAAAGATTACACCATCTCTTGTCCGGCTCCTTGATAATGAAATATGTATCCAGATAGCCATCCTTCTGCTGTGCTTCGGCTATAAGGCCGATTACCTCATCCGCTGTTTTTTCCAATTGAGGATCATCATAGGCCGCCAGTGTGAAACCCACTGCCTCCAGCCATTTCGCTATATCTGTATCCTGAAATACTGCACCGTAAAATTCTCCCTCTTTTCTTCCGGCAGCTATCGCAAAATTTTCCAGGCAATGGGATGGTTCGGCATCGGGAATCAGGTCATTCATTACCTCCCATTGATAAGGTATAATAACATCTTTCACCAGCTTTACATGCTTTGACCAGAATGCATCCTTAATATTGATTTTTTGTAAGTTAATAGAATGTAATTTCATATAGTCCTCCGTCATACTTCTCAGTTATGCTTTTACTGCGCCATTGGTTAATCCGCTGACAATATACTTCTGCATGAAAATAAATATAATAACTACAGGCATAATGGCAACAATACCAAATGCCATCGTAGAATTCCATAAAGTCTGATACTGCTGTACATAATTATAGATACTGGATGTAATCGGCCTTCTGCCTGGATCGGTCATAAACGTAATACCATAAATCAAATCCCCCCACGCATATACAAAGGAAAATACTGCTGCTACAATAACCCCTGGCTTTGCAATGGGAAGCATGACTTTGGTAAAGGATGTGATACTGTTGCATCCATCAATCTTAGCTGCCTCATCCAGCTCCTTAGGAATAGATAGAAAATAGGTTCTCAATATAATAATACTGAAAGGAATCCCTAAGGTTGCATCTGCCAAAATGGGCGCAAGATAAGAATTTAAAAGCCCCATTTTTGAAAACATAATATATAAGGACGTTAAAATCAATGTAGACGGCAGCATCTGCGTCATCAGGAAGTAGAGAATCAGTACTTTTCTTCCATTAAATTTAAACCTTGCCAGTCCATAAGCAGCCGGGATAGAAAGCACTGTAGATATTACAGTTGCCCCGCAGGCAATAATCATACTGTTCTTAAATCCCCTCAAAGTATCACTGGAAGCGGACAACTGGGCTTTGAAAGCATCAAACGTTAAATTTTCAGGCCAAAGAGGTGTGGGAATCGAGAAAATCTCCACCTGCGTCTTCAATGCAGTAACTACCATCCAATATAACGGAAAGATGAAGATTGCAAATACAATAATCCCAATAATAAAATACTTCAGGTTTCCTTTTTCATTCTTCATCCTACATCACCTCTTCCTCATCATTAATCAGCTTAATATAGAAAATCCCTACCACAAACAGTATCAGGAACAATATATTTGCCGCTGCCGCACCTTTGCTGAACTGGAACTGTTCGAAGGATAATTTATATGCATAGGTAGATACCAGTTCTGTGGCATTTACCGGCCCCCCTTTGGTCATAACCCACGCAAGGTCAAATACTTTAAATGTATATACAAAGCCCAGTGTCAGCACAGACATAATGGCAGGCCTGATCATAGGAATCGTAATCCTGAATAAAGTCTGAAATTTATTGGCTCCATCCAGTTTTGAGCTTTCGTAAATCTCCTCCGGGATTGTAGTAAGGCCTGTAATCAAAAGCATCATGTTAAATGGAATACCAATCCATATATTTGCCACTACAATCGCAATCATGGCAAGCTTAGGCTCCAGCAGCCATTCCAGCGGTGCATTTGTCAAATGCAGTGACATAAACAACTGATTCACAATACCACCCTTACTCGCAAACATAAATTTAAACAACAGTCCTGCTACTGTAACCGGGAGCAGCCAGGAAATCATCGTCACTCCTCTAAAAAAAGAGCTCCCCTTAAACTTTTTACTAAACAGCAGAGCCAGCCCAAATCCAATAAAAAATTGAAAAAATATGGATGCCACAGTAAATATCAGGGTATTTTTAATAGCTGTTGCCAATATTGCGTCGCTTCCTGCAAACAGCTCTTTATAATTTGCAAATCCTACAAATGCCTGCTTTGTGGAATCTGCAAACGTATATACATCTACATTTTTAAAGCTGAGTATAAAGTTTTGTATCATAGGATATGCCACGAAAATCAGCATATAAATGGCTGCCGGGAGTGCAAATAAGAGTCCGGACTTCATACCGGTACGATTCATTTTCTTCATCTTATTTATCCTTTCTAATTGTACAAAGCAAGTATCTGTTCCTGGTTCTGAGCAGATACCAAAGCGAATCGCTTGCTTTGACTTAAAAAGGGGCAAGAAACCCTGCCCCTTTTCGCTGCTTATTGTTCTGATGCTTTCACTGCATCCACTGCTGCCTGAGTATCTTCAGCCGCTTTTTCAGGAGTTTTCGCGGAAGTCATTACTTCCTGGAATCCAGTCTGAATTGCATCTGAATATTTTGGCCAGGATGCGCTTGGGCCTCTTGGGATAGAAGTCTGAAGCTGTTGGATGAACTCTTTCTGAATCGGGTCGTCTGTCCAGTAGGAATCCTGTGCTGCTTCTGTCTTCGGAGGGAAGGAACCATACTGTTTCATAGCCGTTACCATTACGTCTGTCTGGTTATAATATTCCATAAAGGCAATTGCACCGCCCATATCATCCTGCTTTACAACACCCATGTTCTCTCCTCCGAGAATTGATGTTGCCTGGTCTGAATCAGCACTTTTCTTAGGAAGAACAGTAACTCCATAATTTAAATCAGGAGCATCCTTCTCGATTCCCGGAATCTGCCACGGTCCATTCTGCTGCATTGCCAGATTTCCTGCTACAAAGTTGTTATTTACATCTGACTGTGTCCAGTTAACGCAATCTTTGGACCAGATACCTTCTGCAACCATTTCCTGCATCAGATTATATGCATCAATACCACCTTTAATATTCTGGTAATCGCCCCCGGCGGTGTACAGCCACTGCAGACACTGGAAAGTACCTTCATCTGTTCCCGTAGCCGCATTTCCAAATCCAGCTACGCCGTCTTTTGTAAGGGTTTTTGCCATCTCCCGGAAGTCATCCCATGTAGTATCTGCATTAGGATACTCAAGTCCTGCTGCATCAAACAGATCCTTATTGTAGAACAATGCTGTACAGTTTGTTGCAAACGGGATTCCGTAATGTTTACCATCTTTCATGGTTGACTGCATCGGACCTTCCAAATATTCATCCCAGGCAATATTGGCATCAGAAACATCTCCGAATAAATCCATTTCGATAAATGATGCCATACTGCATCCATCCAGAATGACCATATCCGGCAGTTCTCCGGATGCCATCCCCAGTGTCAGCTGCTTCTCATAATCTGAAAATGGTACATACACATGAGATGCCTCATATTTATCCTGGGAATCATTAAATCCATCAATAATGTCCTGAATCATTTCTTTCTGGGCATCTGTCTCAAAATAATCCCAGATTACAACTTCCTCTTTTCCGCCTGCTGTTTTTTTGCTGTCAGAAGATGATGAGCTGCTTTTGTTCCCGCCCCCACATCCTGCCAGCATCCCCGCTGCCAGTGTCAGACAGAGTAATACACTTACTGCTTTTTTCTTCATTTTCTTTTCTCCTCCCTTATATTGGTTCGTTACTTGATAGGAAAAGTATAAGAAAATATACCCTGTCATTGAAGTCTAAATAATTAAACAGGGTGGAAAATCTTCAACTAAGTTTTCCACCCTGTTTCCAGTCTGTTAGTCTTTTCTAATTGTCCATTACTTCCCGAATCCTTGCGCATACCTCCTCCGGTGTACTTTCTCCTGTAATAACCTGATACTGGGCATCCGAGAGCTGATCCGACAACTTTGCCCAGTCCGGACAGCTTGTACGGGAGATGCACTCCTTTACCTGAGACAAAATCACTTCATATTTTGGCTTCACCTTCAGATACATCTCTGCTACGTCTTCCCTGGGGGGAAGGGAGTTTGCCCGCAAATTGGTATTGAGCATCGTCTCTACCTGACTGTAATATTTTAAAAATGCAATGCTCCCCTCCACGTTCTTTCCTTTTAATACTGCCAGGTTTTCTCCGCCTAAAACACCCATATTCCGCTGGTCCATCGGGAAATCCGCCACCCCATAGTTGATACCTGCTTCATCCAGTGCCGGGAAAACCCAGGGGCCATTCTCCATCATCGCACACTCTCCGGTGATAAACGTCCGCGCCACATCATTCTGGGACCAGTTAATACACTCCCTGGGCATACTGCCCTTTTCCACCATATTTTGTATCAGTTGGAAAGCGCGCAGGGTTCCTTCCCCTCCTGCATTTTTAAAATCATCCCCTGATGTCAGTAAAAATGTGGAAAACTGAAAGGCACTCTGCTCCCCACTGATTGCAGACATAGCAAAGCCATACCGGTCCTGCCGGGTGAGCTCTCCTGCTGCCCGTTCCAGCTCCTCCCAGTTTCTGGGTACATCTACGCCCTCCTGACGCAGAATATCTTCATTATAAATCAAAGCCACATTGTTAACGCAAAAGGGAAACCCGTAATACCTCCCGCCATACTTTACAGACTCCATGGCATTGGGAAAATATTTGTCCAAATCCTCCATTTCCTCCACTGCTTCCGTAATATCTTCAAATTTGTTCATCTTCACATAAGGCGGCATATCCGGATTATCAATAAGCACCATATCCGGAAGCTGGTTCTGTGTGATACCGATTGCCAGTCCTTTATTAAACTCCGTAGTAGGACCATGATACTCCCATGTCAGATGATACTCTTTTTGGGTCTCATTAAAACCTTCTGTCAGCTCATCCAGGGCAGTCTTCTGTTTTTCCGTTTCATAATAGCTCCAGAGAACCAGTTCTTTGGGCTTATCCTCCTGCCTGGTGTCCCCGCCCTGATAAGATGCAGAACAGCCTGCCAGACAGATAGAGCAGCATGCAATCAAAGTCCCTCTAAGCAATCTCATGATTCTAACCTCCTAATTCATCTGCCTGTATTCACCGGGTGATACCCCCACCTCTTCCTTAAACACCCTTTGGAAATACTTAGGGTCTCCATAACCGATTGACTTGGCTATTTCATAAATCCTCATATCCGTACCCTTCAGAAGCCTTTTTGCATGGCTTATCCTGAATTGCTTTAAAAATGTAGAAAAGTTAATCCCCATTTCCCGGTTAAAAAGGGTGCTCAGATACTCAGGTGTAATCTCCAGCTCACGTGAAATCTCTTCCTGGGTCAGCCCTTCCTGATAATGTCCACGGATATAATTAATGGCCTTCTTAATCACATAGTTACTGATGTCTTCCCGTTTTACCTTAGCACTCGTTATCACCTGAATTACATCCCAATATGCCTTTTCCAGCTCGTGCCAGGTCACAGCATCTTCAATATTCCGCAGTAAATTAGATTTTTTCAACTGTTCCCAGAGATATCTGTCAATATCCTGCAAGGTATCTCCAATCAGATAATAGCTCTTCACAAATGCTCTTCTGATATCCTCCGCCTCAAAACGTCCCTCCCCCATATATCTTAAGAATTCTTTCGCACTCTCCTTTAAGCCTTCCAGGTTCTCCTGACAGATTGTGCCTCGAATCCGGTTGTAAATGTCGGCAGGGGCGGTAAACACCGCAGGGTGATATTGTTCCGCGGCCTCTTCTGTAAGCCATGCTTCAGGCTTCAAAACCAGCCCATAGGAAATAAGATTATTTAACTTTTCAGAAACTGCCTTTAGTTCCTCGAGATTATGAAATACCTGCCTTGTCCAAATTGCTTTTTCATCTTTATTATGATAATGAGAAATCATACGGTTATAGAAGGATTTCTCCAATGCCTCCAAATTCCCCGAGCCAAAATCTGCACCGGCCAGAAAATATACTCTCTGCAGATGGTCCATGTGTATATAATACATCTTCATCTCCCGGTACTTTTCCTTCAATTCCTCAAATGACTTCTCCATCTCCCCCCTGTATGACGCAGGAGCAGAACCTATATACCCCACAAACAGCTGATACGCTTCCATTTGGGGAAGGCCGAAGATTTCCTCCAATATGCCGCAGTTTTTCTTTATATCTTTTTCATCTCCAAGAATCAGATTCCGCAAATGTATCTCCGGTGCCCCATTGGACAGCTGCTCCCTCTTGATCTTTTCTTCTATTTTTATCAGCATCTCCTGCACATCATCCGCCGCCAGCGGCTTTAGGAGATAATCATCTACACCATATTGTATTGCTTTTTTCGCATATTCGAACTCTGAATATCCGCTTAAAATAACCACATGAGAGGGGACCTTATGTTCATAAATCCGCCGTGTCATCTCCAGCCCGTCCATCCTGGGCATCCGGATATCCGTAATTACTAAATCCGGCTTAAAACGCAGAATCATATCCAGTCCGTCTTCCCCATTTGCGGCTTTTCCCAAAACAATATGATTCGTTAGAGATTCTATTAATTTCCCCATACCTTCCCGGATTTTTATTTCATCCTCAACTATTACAATTCTCATTTTTCCATGTTCTCCTTGTTTTGCACCGGAATTTTCAGTGTAATAATAGTTCCTACATTAGGAATACTTTTTACATTCCAGGAAACCCGTTCTCCATAATACATCCTCATCCTGGCAAATGCATTATGAAGTCCGATGCTTCTGCCGTCATCCTGAACAGCTCTCACCGGATCATTGAAATTCTCCGCCACCTCAAGGGGCATCCCTTTTCCATTATCCTCTATGATAATGTCCAATTCTTCCCCGCTTTCAGATACCATAAAATCAATCCTTAGAATCCCTCCGCTTTCCACACCCTTGAACCCATGAACAATGGCATTTTCCACAAAGGGTTGGATAAGCAGCTTATGTAACAGTACTTTCTCTGCCCCCTGGTCTGCATGGATTTCACTGGAAAAGGCATCGTTAAACCTCATTTGCTGGAGGCTGATATATTTCTCCAGCCAATCGGTGACAGCATGCACCGTAACCAGTTTATTACTTTTATTCACACTGTACCGAAGAATCACGCCCAGGTTTCTCAACATCTTACTAATTTCATATTCCTGCTTTTCTATTGCCATCCAGTTTATGGAATCTAAAGTATTATATAAGAAATGAGGGTTAATCTGAGCCTCTAAAGCCCGTATTTCCGCTTCCTTCTGCTTTTGTGTAACTTCGGTCACTTCGGTAATCAGCCCCTGGACTTTCTCCGTCATCGTGTTGAAATTATCTGCAATCTGGCCCATCTCATCTTCACTTTCCACAATCACCTGCACATCCAGATTTCCCTTCTGCACCTGCTGTATTCCTCCCACTATGCTCCGGGTAGATTTTTCAATTAGTTTCACCGTATAGCGGATTAGAAAAACAGAAATTAAAAACAATAACATGCCTATAAAAATTGTCAGATACTGAATCTTTCTTACATCCCTTAATATGTAATCCCTGTCATAAACATTATAGAAATTCCAGTCCAGCTGCACATCTTCGTACCTGTTAATGGCTATATTGCGGCCTTTTAATTCACCTGTTATTTCCACAAACTCTTCGATTGTCCGGTTTTTATTTATCATGATTCCCGCATAAAAGGAGTCCGGGTAAGTCAGCACATTTCCCTCCCGGTCCGTTATAAAGTTAATGGTGTAAGTCTCTTTCTCATCTTCTCCCTGGCTGGTTTTGCACACTTTGTTAAGTACAGATTCATTAATACTCATAACTATGGTGGCAATTGGGCCTTCCTGAATATTTTCAAAATCATACATTTGCTTGGAAATATGAAAAATCCTTGACTCCCGGGTTCCCCGGAGAAATCGTGCTGTGGGAGAAATCACCATATTTGTGGCATCCTGAGCCTCTGTATATGGCTCAATGGACGTCATATTCTCATAAATATCCCAAAGATTATCCACTGCCGATGCCATCCCAAAATCATAAGTGATATCCCGGCCATCAGGCAGAATAATGCTGATACATTCTATTCCGCTTGCAGAATTTCCGTACTGCTGTATCTGATTGCATATTTCACTGTAGGCCCCGGCCATGTTCTCAGGTGCAACCATCTCATACTCCTTCAGCTCATCAATAATCCGGTTATCCGAGTAAATCTGATAAACCAGGCTCGTATATACATCCAATGTCAGGCTCGTCCTCTCGGAAATCTGCATCAATTGGCTTACCATCAAATCATCCACTTTTTCCTTCATATTATTGGAAATCACATACAGCATTAAAACCTGTGCTACCAAAAGAGGGATGACAGAGGCAAGAATAAACGTGTAAAGAATCTTCTTTCCCAGCTTTTGATTATTAAACCACCGCAGGAATTTCTTTTTCTTCACCATAAACTTCTCCTCAATCGTCAGTCAAATAAGTACATTTATATTTATTATACATCATACATGTAATTTTCACGACATGTTTTCAAAACAATAAGAGGGTTTTGCAAAACATCTCCTGTTTTACAGCACCCTCTTTGCTATAACAAATATCTTATTCTTTCACAAAATACGGCTTGATTACAAATGAAAAAGAAAGTTCTTTTTCCAGATAAATCCTGTACGGCTCATGCACCTCTGCTCCCCAGCTATTATCTCCGCCAACACCTCTCTGCTGTTTATTAATCCTGAGTACAGTTGCATATGGTCTTGGAAGTTCATATAAATGTCTTGACTCTTCCAGCTCATGACACGTATATGGCAGTACAGAAAACTCAAAAGCTATATCACCGGAAATACGGATTCCCACACCTTTTTCATCTGTAAGCTCCGCCCACCGCGTCTGCACATGATTTCCACACTCCTGGGGAACTACATATTTTGCCAGACTGTCTTTCGGTGTTGTCTTGTAGATTCCGATTTTACTTCCCTCACATCTGTCTGTATACGTTTCATGAGGGCCTTTTCCATACCATTTCACATTTTGCATAGACAGAGGAAGCTTCCAGCTCATCCCAAAACATGGCAGTTCAGGGATATCCTCGTTGCTGCATTCTGCTTTTTCTTCCCTGCTCCACACTTCCTGTACAAGTATACTGCCGTCCCCCGAAATACAGTGTGTTACGCTGCACCGGGCATTGCCGAACAGCTCGTAGATTACCCTCACTTCTGCCATGTCTCCACGCTTCTGAAAAGATACCTCTTTCACATTTTGATAAAGGGATGCTATTTTCCAGGGGGCACACCTCAGTTTCATTTTACTGCCTTCATCATTGTCTACCGGGGCTCTCCAAAAGTTGGGCAGTAATGTGTGGAAGGAGTCATATACAAGCTCTTTTCCTCCTACTTTATAAGAAACCAGCTTCCCGGTCTGCTTTTGATACATAACCGAGCACGTATCACAAATCACGGAAAACACCGTATCTCCATCTATAATCTGCATTGGGGGCTTATTTTCCATACAGGGTACAACGGTATCATGCTCTTCCCTCCCTGGTTTCCGGTCCGCTGCTTCGGATAGTATCACCTGCTGCCCAAAGGCACATTCATGTCCAGCCTGTGCATATAGCTTATCTTCCTTCAAAATCAGAGAAGCTGTCATCACATATTCTCCCGGTTCCAAAAGAACCGCCCGCATATTTTCAGCGGTCTTCTCCGGGATACTGCAGTATCCGTTTTCTAAAGGCTTCACGCAGATATCCCACTCGCATTGGGCTTTGACCTGCCCCTCCTTCTCAGCTATCCATAGGAGTTTTAAATCACCTCCATCTGTAAAGAGGTTTCGGTTCTTAATATTTACCCCATTTTCATCCGGGAGAAGTTCAAAGGACTGGTAGTAATATTTCACTTCCCAAAGCTTGGGGGAAATTTCCCTGTCAGAATACAGCAGACCATTTGTGCAGAAATTATAATCCGCAGGTCTGTCATCAAAGTCCCCACCGTATGCCATTGTTTCCTGCCCAAACATATCTTTTACAATAATGGACTGGTCAATATAATCCCATATAAACCCTCCGCAATACTGGGGATATTCATCCGCCAGCTTTGTATACTCCTGCAGGTTTCCGCAGGAATTTCCCATTGCATGGGCATATTCACAGAGCATATAAGGCTTATTGGGGGTATTGGAAAGATACTCTTTTGCCATCTCAGGGGTTGTATACATCCTGCTTTCAAAGTCTGTTGTTCCTTCCCATTTCCGGTCATGGCAGACATTCTCATAATGTACTGGTCTTGAACTGTCTCTCTTCCGGAAATACATGCTCATATCAAACAACGTCTGTCCGCTCCATGACTCATTTCCTACACTCCAGGAAAAAATGCAGGGATGGTTTTTATCTCTCTCCAGCATTGCCTGGGCTCTTGCCAGGCAGGCTTCCCTCCATTCCGGGAAATTTCCGGGCAAGGTATCCCGATTAGCTCCCGTATGCCACGTTCCGTGTGTCTCCAGATTTGTCTCATCCATTACGTATAAACCATATTTATCACAAAGCTCATACCAGTAGGACTGATTCGGATAGTGGCTGGTGCGCACCGCATTAAAGTTGTTTTGTTTCAAAAACCGGACGTCCCATTCCATTTCTTCTTTTCCAATTGCACGGCCTTTATACCCTGAAAACTCATGCCTGTTTACCCCATTGAGCACAAGTCTCTTTCCATTCATATAAAGTATGGCATCACGGATCTCCACTTTCCGAAAACCAATCTGCTGCACCACCCATTCAACGGCATTTCCGCTGCCGTCTATTACACATAGAAGAACTTTATAAAGATTCGGAACTTCTGCACTCCAGAGAGAAATATCGCTTAATTCTCCAGTGATACTATACTCTTTATTATTTTCTGATGCCTTCGCTTCTGTCGTTCTACCTTCCGCTACTTTCTCTCCTGCGGGATTAAAAATCTGCCATTCCACTGAAATATCTTTGCAATCTTTATTTTCAGAATCAAGGGCGAGTAGAATTTCTACCGTCCCCGTCCGGTAATCATCCACAATATCTGTTTTTACCTCAATGTCTTGAATATGTACTTCAGGAACAACAGACACCCAAACTTCCCTGACAATTCCACCCATTCTCCAAAAATCCTGATCCTCCAGCCATGCGCCTGAGGAAAAACGGCTTACCTGAACTACAAGCTTATTTTTTCCAGCCAGCAAAGCGTCCGTGATATCAAAGACAGCGGGTGTATAACTGTCTTCACTATAGCCAATATACACACCATTCAGCCAGCAGAAAAACGCAGTTTCAACACCTTCAAAGTGAATCCGGCAGCGTTTGTCCCTCAAGCTTTCCGGCAGTGTAAAGCTCTTTGCATAAATTCCAGTGGGATTTATATCTCTGGGAACTTCAAGAGACTTGATATCTTCCCGGCCCGTCCAGGGATAGCTTGTATCGGTATATTGAGGCTGCCCATACCCTTGAAGTTCCATATGCCCGGGCACCTGAATTTCCTGCCACCCCGATGTACTGAAATCCGTCTTCTCAAATCCCTCCGGTACCCCCTCCGGATTGGGGCACCACATAAACTTCCATACTCCGTTCAAGGATCTTTTCAGCGGCATATCTGCGCCCTGTGCTGCTTCTTCCCTTTTCTCATACCATTTATGGTCCGAGCAAGGCATCATTCTATTCTCCTGAAAAATTTCAGGATTTCCAAGTATACTGATTCTTTGCTTTTTTTCCATTCTCCGCCTCCTCTTATGATTTGACTGCTCCCATCATACTATTTACAAAGTTTTTCTGCATAACAAAGAAAATAAGTGCAGATGGTATTGTGGTAATAATGATTCCTACCATAATCATACCGTAATCCGGTGTATATGCTGTACCCAGTGAACTAATCAAAAGAGGCAGTGTTCTCTGATCCTTTGTCTGTAAAGAAATCAAAGGCCACATGTAATTATTCCAGCTTGACATAAAGGTAATAATCGCCGCCGCTGCATATGTGGACTTCATCATTGGCATAAATATCCTGACAAAGATTCCAAATTCACTGAGGCCATCAATTCTTGCTGATTGAATTGTTTCCATTGGAAAGCTTTTTGTATTTTGCCTGAAAAAGAAAATCAGAAACGCTGTGCTCACTGCCGGAAGAATCACTCCTATTTTAGTATTTAAAATACCTATGCCACTGAACATTTTGAACATCGGAATAACAAGAGATGAGGTGGGCACCATCATAGACAGCAGGATAATCGAAAAAAAGATTTCCTTTGTCTTACTCTGAAACACTACAAACCCATATCCTGCAAGAGAACATACAAGCATACTGAGGGTGGTAATAAAAATACTGAGAATAACGGAATTTCGCAGACAAACCAATAAATCACCTGAATCCAGGAGATTTCTGAAGTTAATCATAAACTGATTTCCAAAGGTCAGCTTGCCCATAGTGATATCCATACTCTTATTTGTTGCACCAATAAGCATCCATACAAAGGGGAACAGTGATATAAAGGAAATAACAGATAAGAATAAGTATTGCACCCCTTCATTCATCCTTCTTTTTCTCTTACTTTTAATCATTCTTATCACCACTCACTTTCATCTGAATCAGAGATAATACTGCCACCATAAAGAAGATTGCATAGGACACCGTAGCAGAATAACCAAAATCTGGTGCATATTTGAACGACAAGTTATATATGTACTGTGAAATGGACATTGTGCTGTTTGCCGGTCCTCCGTTTGTAATATTAATCACCTCATCAAAAATCTGAAGGGTACCTGTTGTTGACATAATCGCGGTCAGGAGGATGACCGGTTTCAAGAGAGGAATCGTAATATATCTAAATTTCTGGAATGCTCCCGCCCCGTCAATCTGGGCCGCTTCATAAATCCCTCCGTCGATATTCTGCATACTGGAAAGATAGAATATCATATTATATCCGGTCCATCTCCATGTAATAGCAGCAATAATGACAACTTTGGCCCATACAGGGTGCAAAAGCCAGGGAATTCCCTGGTCAATGATTCCAATTCCCAGCAGCGCTTTATTCACGATTCCATCTACAGCAAACATACTTTTGAAGAGCAGTGAATAAGCAACCAGACTTGTAACACATGGAATAAAAATGGCTGTTCTGAAAACCCCCCGTCCTTTCAGCCTTGGGTTATTCAACATAGAGGAAATTACCAAAGCCAGTAAAAGCATGATTGGCACCTGTACAATCAAATACAGGATTGTATTTTTTGTTGTATTGATAAACATGGGGTCTGCAAATAACCGTTTATAATTTTCCAGCCCCGCAAAAGTAACTACGCTTCCTTTGCCCTTTTGCAGTGACATGATAAAAGCATTCACCATAGGCCAGAATGTCAGCCAAAAGAACAGTACAATGGATAGAACTACAAAGGTCCATCCATTGAGTTGAAAACGGATTTTTGATGCACTATATTTTTTCTGCATATTTCTCACTCCATTTTACTGCTATGTATTTCTAAATGTTACTTCTTACTGGTCAATCTGCTGTTTAAGCAGCTTTTCTGCCTCTTTCAGCATATCCGGAACCGCTTTTGTTCCATTTACCACTTCACTCATCCCTGAAATTAATACGGTGTCAGCTTCATCTGAATATACACCTACGCGGATTGGAGGTACACTTTGTGCCCACTCTGCAAAGTTTTTCCAAATTGTTTCTCCGCCAAAGAATTCCACGCCCTGGCTATATGCTTCTGAAGACTGCGCCGGCTTATATGCTCCGATTGCCCCGATATCTGTCAGAATCGTATCATAAAAATCAACATCATTTGCAAAAACTTCGTTCAGAAAATCCGCAGCGATTTCCGCATTTTCAGAATTCTTTAAAACAAGCCAGTTTGAGCCTCCGCGGTTTCCGTAATTTGTTCCGCCTTCCACATTCAGTCTTGGCATCCGTGTAACACGCCACAGCCCTGACTGCTCTTCCTGTGCCGTAATCGTAGGTACAATCCAGCAGCCGCTTACAATAGAGGCAACATCGCCATTATTCAATGCGGCGGCCATTTCTCCCCATCCTGTGGTCAGTTTGATGATTCCATTATCCATCATTGATTTGTAGATATTTGCGCCCTCCTCTATAACTGGATTATCCGCAATATTAACGCTTCCGTCTTCCGTAAAATACCATGTTCCGGAGGATTGCATAAAGTCTCTCATAATCGTCATAGAGTTGGGGTCCAGAGTCATCATATCTTTTCCTGTTGCCTCTTTGACTTTCTTTCCGATTTCTATGTATTGATTCCATGTAATATCTGTAAGCTGGTCTTCTGTTATACCCGCCTGGTCCATATAGTCTTTTCTATAGAAGAATCCTTCCGTACCAATATCAAAAGGAACACCATAGATTCCCCCGTCTAATGACAGCACCTGTACTTTATAGTCTGCAAAATTATCAAAATCCACCTTATCCTGCATATCTAAGAATTCACCCGGATAAGACTGCAGGTATTTCTGTACATTGGCATCCTCACTCAGAATAATTTCCGGAAGGCCATCTGTAATCCCTGAGCTTAAGTTTGTATTGATTTTCTGTGTAATATCATCGTATGCATATTCCATAACCTCAATATCCACATCACTATGCTTCTCTTCATAGCGTTTCGCAGCTTCTTCCATAACCGGAATATTGTATTCTACGTCCCACGCCCACACGGTTACCTTTTTCTTACCGCCGGATTCCTTATCCGCTTCTGAGCCGGAAGATTTTCCGCATCCTGCCAAAAGCCCGGTCATCATTGTCATAATTATCATTGCCGAAATTACCTTCTTTTTCATAATGCCTCCTCTTTTCTATCATTTCATAGCTATGTTTTATATTTACATATTACATAAAAACTATCGTGTTCTATAGTACATTTTTGGTGGATTTTATTACTTTTTTTTGATATTTGCAATACATTCTAATTTTTTCTGATTATTTTTGGGTGTTTTCTTATTTTTTTCGCTTTACAAAACTGCTCCTCGATTCTTTTTTTTCGTTATGCTATAATGAAAAAAATTATGATAAAAGGATTTAGAATGAAGGGGGGTTCCTGTTGCATCATGAAAAAACTACTGATTATTGACGATGAATTTATCTTCCGCCAGGGCCTGCGGTATCTTCTGGATTGGGAAGCCTGTGGATATACTATTATCAGTGAGGCATCAAACGGGCAGGAAGGGCTTGCTGCACTGGAAAAATATAAGCCAGATTTCATTCTCTGCGACGTTGTTATGCCTGTCATGGATGGAGTTGAATTTGTCAGACACGCACGTGAAAAGGGTAGTCCTCCGGTGATTATGCTTAGTAATTTCGACGAATTCAGCAAAGTCAGGCACGCTTTTCAATATGGTGCTTCTGATTATCTCCTGAAAAGCAGTATCACAAAGGAATCTCTCCTGAAATGTCTGGAACGCTTTTCTCTCTCTTTAGAATCCTCTTCATCGAAAAAAAGCGAAAAATCGTTTTCCGTTCTTGCCAGACAGGTACTGGACGGATATGCCCCTCTGCCGTTTCAGGAGCTTCAAGATTATATCCACAGCCGTTTTCTCCCTACCCGGACATTCAGGCTTCTCTATGTCGCCACACCCGTTCCTGATTTTAAGGACGAATATCATTTTCACGAAAAATTAGAAGCATTGCTGCCGGGCAATGAATTTTGCTGTGCTTTCACCACTCAGAATCATGGCATCTGTCTCATTGGATGTCCGGACAGACAAGAATCTGCCAAGACGGAAGAGTTTCTACACCTGTTAAGTAAAATTGTTTTGCATACAAGCTGTGTACTTAGCCTTCCCTTTGATGATCTTGCTCTTTTCTTGTCCAAGGCAGAGCTGCTTCACGATTTATCAAAATACTCTATCTTATTTGAGGATAAACGCTGCTTTTGTGAATCAGAGCTGACTGCGCCCTCCGAAGCGGTTCCGGACTTTGCTTCTGATATATATATGCAGTATATCCGTTCCTGCCGTTTTGAGAGGGCATTTATTTTTCTGTCCGAATACTTAAATCTTCTGAAAAATACTACCAAAACAAATCCTCTGAACTTCAAAAAATTTCTGGAGTATACTTTTTATATCTCCATTCAAAGTGCCCGCAAATTTGTCAAAAACGGAACAGATTTAAACCATATTGAAATTCACTTTTTTAAAGCTCTGGATTTAGCCCTTTCCTTTCATGACGTAGCGGCAGCATTGAAGGCAGCTTATGAAGGACTTGCATCCTGTATATCCGGTGATGTTTCTTTGGATTCCGTATCTCTGATCCCCAATATGCAGAAATTCCTCGAAGAAAATTACACAAAACAGATTACACTTTATGACCTGGCGGATTACCTGCACATGAACTACTCTTATCTTTCTACATATATCACTGCCAATACAGGCCGTCATTTCAGTGAACATCTGAATGATATCCGAATCCGCCATGCAAAAGATTTTCTTGTACAGACAGAGGAAAGTATCAGTTCTATCAGCGCAGCAATCGGATATACCGATCAAAGCTACTTCGGAAAAATCTTCAAAAAGATAGTTGGCCTTCCCCCTCTGCAATACCGGAATTTAAACAGGAAAGGACGTGTTACCTGATGCCCAGACAAAAATCCATTCTTTTTATGCTGCTCATTCCTATCTGCATCAGCACCTTAATTCTGCTTTCTGTATGCGGCGGCACTATGACCGCTGTGTATTTGAAACAGGTCAAAAATACGGCTATAAACTCCAACCTGGAAATCCTGAATCAGACCTCCACCAGCCTTTCCCTTCTCCATGAACATATTGCAAAGGTAGCATACAATATCCGCCAGAAGCCTTATCTGGAAAATGTGTTGAAGGAGCCTATTTCCACGTCCACAGATGAGTATTCCAGAAGACAGCAGCTTGGTAAGCTTTTTTCCGACAATCCATCCGCCATTGTTGATTATGATATTGTTATCTTTGGTGTAAGCGGTATCGCAGTCAGTTCCGGAAACGGCGGTGTTACCATGTCTTCCGGGGAATTAATGTCCCTTCCCGTTTTTCTGCAATCCGCCTCCACCTCCACCATCGCTTATGATTCACAGTCTTCCGGGATTTCGTATTCTACCAGGGACCGCTCTGTCATTATCGGATGTCAGGCCCTGCAGAATTCGTCTAAAACAATATACGGAGGTGTTATGATTGTCATTAAAGAAAGCAGCCTCCGTCAATTTTACCAAAGCTTTCTTAACAAAAGTACAAATATCGTACTGCTGGCTGATACCGGAACAGTACTGTCCAGTAATGTGACTTCAGAAATAGGGCAAAAAAACAAACGGCTTCTGCAGCTGGCACGGAAAAATCAAGAAAATGGCTCTCCATATGCGCAGACTTCACAGGACGAGATCATCCTTTCACATTACCTGATTCCCTATAACTCTTACATTATAAGCCATATTACAACTTCCGTTTTGTTTCAGTCCTATCCGCCTCCAATATCCATGATTCTGGTAATCCTCATCAGTCTTGTACTGCTGATTATAATGATATTTTGTATTATCCGCTGGAACCTCAGGCCTCTTAAGCAGCTTGCGAATCATATGGCAGCATCAAGTGCCATCCCTTCGCCTATATCTATTCATAGCTCCTCCGAAATGAATATGATTTCAGATGCTTATAATAATATGGTGAATAAACTTAATGTTTATCTTGCTGAACTGGAAAAGGCTTATGAAAAGCAGCACAAGGACGAGCTGGATTTGCTTCAAATGCAGATTAACCCACATTTTCTGTATAATACATTAGATAGTATCAAACACATGGTCAGTATCCATAATCAAAATGATGCCTGTAAAACAATTGATTCTCTGATTTCTTTATTGAGGAGTACTCTGGGAAAGACAAATATGATGGTAAGCTTAAGAGATGAGATTATCAATGCAGAAAATTATATTTCCATTATCCAGCCTCGCTATGGCGGAGTTATTCATGCAGAAATTACCGCTGATGCTTCGTGTCTGGACTATCAGATACCAAACCTGCTTCTTCAGCCGTTAATTGAAAATGCATTTTTCCATGCCTTCCAGATTTCCAAAAAGGGCTCAATCCGTGTATTTTTATATCTTTCCGGTGATATGATTTCTTGTGATGTGATAGATAATGGCGATGGAATTCCCACAGAACAACTGCAGGCACTTTTTTCTCAGGATACTGCACACCTTTCTATTACTAAGATTGGTATTATGAACATTAAAAAGAGGCTGGATATCCTTTTTCCAGGCCAAAACCAGTTCACCATTACAAGTGAACCGGGATATGGCACCTGTATCCATTTCACCTTTCCGGCAGTGCCGTATGTAAAGGACCCGGATGATACCGGCTCCTCTTTTCTCCATTAATAACATGCGAAAGAGGTAAACTGTTCCCTGATGGCAAGACGCAGAACAAGAAGCTGCGTTAAACTATTAGGGTACAGTTTACCTCTTCACTTTATAAAACTTTACCAATCTTATGCCTCTAATGTGTTTCTCCCATAACGGCCTTCACATCTTCTTCGTTCTCCAGTGCAGCCTCCACTCCGCACTCAATTGCCTGGGCAATCATTTCCGCAGACATACTGGGCATCCCGTCCGGCAGGTCTATTACCTGTTCCGGTAAATAAGGTACGTGGATAAATCCACCTCTCATATTGTGATATTTCTTTTCAATCATATAAAGCAGGCGGTACATCACATCATTACACACGTAAGTTCCGGCAGTGTAAGAAATTCTTGCAGGAATTCCCTGTTCACGCATTTTCTGAACCATTGCTTTTATAGGGAGCTTCGCGAAATAGGCATTTTCCCCATCACTGCAAACAGGCTCATCCATCGGCTGCTGGCCTTCATTATCGGGTATTCTGGCTTCCATCAGGTTTATAGCCACCTTCTCCACAGTAATACCGGAGCGTCCTCCCGCCTGCCCCACACAAATGACAATATCCGGCCTATGCTCCTCAATTCCGGCTTCCAGCACTTCACCTTCTTTCTTAAACACTGTAGGGATTTCCAGTTTAATAATGCCGGCTCCTTTAATCTCATCAGGAAGTAATTTTACAGCCTCATATGCAGGGTTCACACTTGCCCCTCCAAACGGGTCAAATCCTGTAATTAATATCTTCATTCTATTCCTCCTTGTAGTATCTGGTCGATAGCCTATAGTCCATAGCAGCTCTACTTCAGTATAATCATATAAACAATCTGGAATGCCAGCAGAATCACTGCAGGAACTACCTGGCTCTTAATAACACCAAATCTGTCTTTCATATCCAGCATAGCCACAGGCACGATATTGAAGTTTGCCGCCATAGGTGTGCATAATGTACCGCAGTATCCGCATGTCAGGGCAAGCATTCCGATGACAACAGGGTCCGCACCATAATTCAGCACAAAAGGTGCGCCGATGCCCACTGTCATAACCGTGATAGCGGCAAATGCATTTCCCATAATCATAGTAAATAAAGCCATACCAATTGCAAATACTATGATTCCCACATTCACATTTCCCTGAGGAATTATCTTTCCTACAAGACCTGCAATGACATCACCCACACCTGCCTGTGTGAATATGGCTCCCAGGCTGGCAAGCAGCATGGGCAGCATACTTAAAGGTCCTACTGTAGAAAGCAGACGCTCGGAATCTTTCAGGAAAACTCCAGGTTTATTTTCTTTTGAAAATACCATAAGCGTGATAATAGAGACGATAATACCTGCACCGATTCCAACCAGCGCACCCAGGTTCTTGAAGAAAATAGCAAAGATAATCGCAAATACGCCGATAGATAATGCCGGAGCAAAAATTTTCATCCCAACCTTTTCAAACATTTTACTTGCATGTTCCTCTGTAGGAGTATCAGATCTTCCAATTTTTACTTTTCTTAAGATAGCAGGGATTGTCATGATTATAATTAGCACACCGTCTATGACAGGTGGTATCCAGCGCCCAAATGCCAGAACGACACCGAGAACGCACCAAAATACTCCTGTCCCTAATCTGGATGGGTTTTCCTTATCCATCGCATTTTTAATTCCGGTATAAATAGCAACCAGACCCATCACAATATATATAACTTCCAGTAATTTTACACCTAATGTAAATTCTGAGCCCGTAAAAAATGCCATATCATATCCTCCTTTCTACTTTTCGTCTCCATAATGCTTTTTGCGAAGTTTCTTGTCTTTCAGATAATAATATACAATTCCTACGATAACCGCAAAAATACCTACCGGTATCTCCACTTTCGCCAAGTCTATCAGCTCTACCTTATACCCCAGCGGATCTAATGTGGACTGTACAAGCAAGCCGCCTGCTCCGCCCACAAATAACACCTGACAGAAGAACCATGCAATGTTTTCCATTCCGGATGCCATTCCCTTTAACTTCTCCACATGCTCCTCATTAGGGGTTTCTCCTTTTGCTTCAATTGCACCATTTGCCATTGGCATGATGATAGGTCTTACAAATCCTGCAACGCCGCCGAAGCTGACATTAAATGCAGCAAAGATACCACGCATAACCCCATAGGCACCAATCACCGCACCGGAAGAGGCGTTTTTTATTTTACCAATTAGCGCGGCGGCAGCATTTTTCAATCCGTTTCTCTCCAATGTTCCGGTCACCAGCATGATTAAAATAAAGATAGCCATGCTCCGGTTGGCAACAAAACTGGTTCCCAGTGTCTCCAGAAGTCCCTCTGCTCCAAGATTTCCTACAATTGCCGTCACAATGGCCGCAGCCAGGATGATGAGTATGGAGTCCAGCTTCAGCGCGAAGCCCACAATAACAATAAGTATCCCTAACAATTTTAATAGTTCCATAAGCAACCTCCTTTAGTTATGAATGTTTTTTGTTTTCAGACGATAACCGGGCGCTGCCTGATGTGAGCCGCCTCAATGTTGTCATCTGAAATATTCCACTTCTCTATATAGACGCATGTGCTTCCTGTCAGCATTTCCAGAGTAGCCAGATCATGAATCAGATGTGCCCTGGCACACAGATACAGATATTCACCCTGGGCTGTCTCATCGGCCACCTCGCTGGTGTATGCAACCGTGGTTATCCACGGGAAGCGTACAGACGGATACCGGTGTTCAGGATCAAATGCGAATGGAATCCAGTAATTAATCATGTCTTTATAATAATTTGCCGGGAAAAGTCTGGGCATCCAGCCGTGGGCAAACTTTTCAAACTGCCTTGCCCACTCCTTATTCCAGCGTGTAATTTCTTCGTCCTTAGCTATACTGTCCGCTATAACGTCTTCCATCTTTTTGTTAACCGCGTAGTTGCTCTTATATGTTTCATCCGTAACCGTCCAGAAATATCCGTACAGTAAAGAACGGGGGAGCCAGAAACCTTTATAAGATGGGGATGTATAACCTGAAAACTGCTGTTCCCATTCATGGCTTGGCACGCCGTGATTATCTACGATAATGTCCGGCAGGAATTTTCGAAAGAGCCGGGTCAGTCCTATCGCCTCCGTGTGGATTGTGACCGGTTTAAAATGCTCATAATAAAACTCCTTGCCTATGGCATTGAATCTGGCAACATGCAGCTTCCAATTAGGATTATCTTTTTGCAGCTTATAATGAATTGCTGCTCCGTCCACATTTTCCATAGGAACAATGACAAGATTCAGCTTTTCCGGTATCTCTTTGTATGCCTCATCTGTCAGCAAAGTCTTTATCAGCATAAATGCAGCATTTGTACTGGATACTTCATTGGCATGATGACGTGAATTCACTATTTCGGATGGATACCGGGTAATCCGCTTTGTCCTCGACATATACCCTTTGTACTCCGGCAGGATTTCCACCGCATAAATTTCTCTCCCTGTATAAGAAACCGCTGTCCGATACACTCTCAATCCGGGGACATGCTTTAATTGGCCGATAATCTCTATATATTTTCTGTAACCAATCAATTCATTTTCCGATAAATCTATATCGGAAATATGCAATGTTTTTTCCGTATCGCCTGCCCGGCTTACAGGAACCGTGCAGCTGTCAGTTCCTGCTGCCAGCTTTAGGTAATCCATACCATGCAGTTTCTTCCCTATATCCAAAAGTCCCTTTTTGAGAAGCTCCGCATATGCTGCAACCACCTTTTCATCAGCACCTTCTATTCGGATTACAGCGCCTCTTCCCTCTTTTGTCTCTTCTACTGCTTCCATCCAGATTTGTATAGTCTGTCTTGAGCCTCTCGCCAGGATACGTTCACTTCCGCTGCTGATAAATGGCTCCTGAGCCTTCTGCGTGTACAACGTGACCTTCATACGGGGCTTTCCGTTTTTCTTCCTGACAACTGGAAGAATCAGGCCCGGAGCATCCAGCATAACTCCGGCTTTTTCCATTCCCAGGTTTTTAAAGTAATCTGCCCCTGCAAAATACATATCCTCATGCAGTCCGTCTAGAGTGGTAAACAAGTCCTCTCTTGACGGCAGGCGGAAGTCCGGTTCACTTGCCTCAACTTCAATTTTCAGGTTTGAGAAAAACGGCTGTCCTTCCAGTGTTATCAAACCACCGGTTTTTTCCTCTATGTAAGCTCTGCAATCGGAAAGTACTTCCCTCTGATAAATGGACCATATACGCTCCACATCTGTTTCCACACGGTTTTCATATAATAGATTCCCATTCACCAGCACTTTCAAATAACCAGTTGAAGGATGGACCTTTCCCATCTGTGGATAGTCATCAAGGTAAGGGCGCTCATGGCAGACCGCCTGGCAGGTATTTTCATAAATATTATTTCCATCCTTATCAAAAGCTTTTAGTTCATATGTCAGTTCCTCTGCGCCTTCATAAGCATAAAAGATGATATTCTCTCTCTGAATTCCGAGACCATCCGCCAGCATATCCTTTGCCGGGTATAATTCCTGCAAATACCGGATAGGCAGGTCGTACCACTGGTCAGGATTTCCTCCTAAATTGTTGTAAGAAGGGGTTGCCCCGTCTTCATCAGCCCAGTCCGTCACTCCCTGGGGTAAAAATGGCTTAAACCCAATCTCAAGTCTGTCTGTCCTGCCGTTTTGAAGCAAAAATGGAACAACCTCCTCTTCCAGCCAGGAATACCCCTGTTTATATGCACACAGGACAGAAATTTTTTCTGTACTGGCACCTGCTCCCGCAATTTTCCCCTCTATCTGATCTGCTGCTTTCCTGCGTTCTTTCTTCTCTTCACTGAGTGCCGCATATACCTCGACCTTATCTCCCGGTTTCAGTTTTGGATAAACTGAGGTTTCCAGCATATCTTGGAGATCATCTACTTCCCACTTAATGTCGTACTCTTTCTCATACACCTTTTGGGTGCTCTTATAATTGATAAAATCAATATCAGGAAATTCCTCTTTTACCTCCCCCCGCCTGCTTTCTATATCAGGAGATACATAAACCTCCGCCCCAGGTCCGGCAAATGCTTTTGCATAGGCAAGCTGTCCGTCTAAATTTCCCATAGACATGCTGTCTGTCATTTCCTGGAGGTAGTCCGTCCATGTGTCAAAGGGTCCCTGCATAGGAAAATATCCACAGAAGTCTGCTGCAAATGCTTCTAATTCTTCCCCTGAGCCTCCAACAACAATGCGGATTCCACCTTCTTTTTCCTCAAACTTTATGTAACACTCATCTGCTTGTTTAAATACAATAGCATTCCCTCTACATTCCCTGTTTTCAAGCAGAAATCCTTCATAAGCGGTGGTTTCCATTCCCATACGGAATGCAAATGTACAAGCCGCTGCAAGTACAGATAAATCTGCATCTTCTGACATCACAAAATGCACATCCATCTTATCCGGAAGAAAATCCAAGTTTTCATCCTTTAGAATATGACCTGTTTCAAATAGAGTCTCAAGCCCCTTTTTGCAGCGCCAGTCAAAATCAGGCACCGGCATGGCTGAGTCCGAGGCAGCTGCATAATCCTCAGGCACCTCCCCTGAAGCCTCCTTAACCTTGTAGTGATTCAAAGCATTCCATTCTGCGGGAATCTCTTCTCCCGACCCCCTTGACACAACAGGAAAAACTGCCGATTCGCTCTGAAACCCCAGCATTCTTGCCATCTCAACGGCTATCTGCTTCTCCTTCCACGTCAAATCTTCCCGGAGATGCAGCATATTGTTCTTGTTACGTTCCATATCATCATCTCCTTTCGGAACAAAGAACAAAACATGCTTTTTCAAGCATATATTTTCTTCATATTATTAACTTTTTATAAAAATGTCAATAATTTTAAAAACTTTTTATAAAGTATGTAAATATTTTATAAAAAATAACCCAATTTTCTACTTATATTTTCAAAATACAACCATTTTCTATTTTTTATCTATAATCAAAAAAGTGCTGTAAAGCGACTATGTTTATAGTCGCTTTACAGCACTTTTATGCGTTGAATTACTATATTAACCCTTTGCTTTGCAGGAATTCCCTGGCAACCTCTTTCGGAGTACGCTGTAATTCATCAACCTGATAATTAAGCTCCACCATCACCTCATCCGTGAGATATTCACCCAACTGTTCCATCAATGGTGCAATCTCAGGATACTTTTCTAAAGCATCCGCGCGTATAATCGGCATAGCATAATAAGGCGGGAAGTATTGTTTATCATCTTCCAGAACTTTTAAAGAAAACTTTTTGATAAGTCCATCTGTTGCGTATGCATCAATAATATCAACTTCCTTATTCACTAGTGCAGTATACCTGGGTGCAGCATCCAGAGTAACACCATCACCAAACTGGAACCCATACGTTTCCTGCAGTCCTGCCAGACCGTCATCTCTGTTTGTAAATTCAAATGTCATACCTGTTTTCATCTGGGCCGCAGCGCTGCGCAAATCACTGATGGTTTCAAGGCCATACATGTCTGCTGTCTCCTGTGTGACAGCCATAACAAAGGTGTTATTAAACTGCATTTGCTTAAGAACCTCAATGTCAAATTGTTCTTTTAGTTCTTTTTTAACTGTCTCATATACCTCTTCCATATCACTGATTGGCGGATGTGACAGTGTATCACTATACGCAGTTCCGCTATATTCAACATACATGTCAATATCGCCGGTCTTAATTGCCTCAAAACAAATCTGTGTTCCGCCTAAATCAAGCTGTCTGTTTACCCGTATCTCCGTATTCTCTTCAATCATATCAGCCAGCATATTTCCCACTATACCCTGCTCCGTAAAGTCCTTCCCACCAATTGTAATGGTTTGGTCTCCGCGGGATGAGTTACTGAATGCAGTGAAAATCATGGCAGCTGCAATACCTGCTGCTGTAACTCCTAAAATTGCCTTCTGTATGTTCCTCTGTCGCTTTTTTCTCATATTGCTGCCTTTTTGCAGACTGACAGGAGTTACAAGTTTTTCTACTGCTCCAAACAAGAAATCCACAAACAACGCTAACAGACAGGCAGGAACAGCACCCGCTATAATTTGATAATTGTTAACGGAACGGATACCGGAAAACACCAGAAATCCTAAGCCTCCGGCTCCTATGAATGCAGCCATAGTCATAAGACCCACGGCAGTTACCGAAGCAACTCTTACACCCGTCATAATAACCGGAAGTGCCAGAGGAATCTGCACCTTAGCCAATACCTGGGCGGGCGTTAACCCAATTCCTTTCGCTGCTTCAAGCGTCTCCGGATTTATATTTTCAACTCCGGTATAGGTGTTTTTTATAATAGGAAGCAGGGAATACATTACAACTGCGGCAACCGCAGGCACCATACCAATTCCCAAGAAAGGAATCATAAAACCAAGCAGAGCCATACTTGGTACAGCCTGTATAATATTTGCCACTCCCAGTACCGGCCTGCTCATTTTCTTCGCATAAGAAATGATAATTCCAAGCGGTACCCCAATCAGTATGGCTAAGCCTACAGAAAAGGCCGTCAGCCTGATATGCTCAACCACTAACGATAGGATTTGGGGGTAATTTCCAATCATGTATTCGATATATTTCATTTCTCACCCTCCTCACTGTCAATATATTGCTGGCTAAGTGCTGTTACCAGACTACTTCTGGTAATCAGGCCCACAAGACGGCGGTTGCTATCAGTAACAGGGATAGTAGAGAAATTATCATCCGTGGCAAGCTTCAATGCATCCAGCATGGTTTGATCAGGATGAAGTGTTAAGACATCAGAGTTCATAAAGTTTTCCGCAGTCTGGGCCTTATCTTCAACACCTCTCAAACTGCTTGCTTTAACAATCCCAAGAAACGTCTGAGTTTCCGGTTCTACAATAAGTAAGCTATCTACCTTCTTCTGCCGCATTCTGTCAATACATTTCATAATTGAAAGATTTTTTGCTGCTGTGACAGGCCGGTCAATCATAATATCTGAAACCTTTATATACTCTGGAGAAGACCAGATTCTGTTTTTACCAACAAAATTAGAAACAAACTCATCCTGAGGATTCTTCAGAATGTTCTCAGGTGTATCATATTGCAGCACTTTTCCATCCCGCATGATACATATCTTATCCGCAATTTTTACTGCCTCATCCATATCATGGGTAACAAAGACAATTGTCTTTTTTAACTTAGACTGCAGCTCCATCAGCTCATCCTGTAAATCCGAACGGGTAATCGGGTCCAATGCAGAAAATGGTTCATCCATCAGGATAATGTCCGGATCTGTAGCAAAGGAACGGGCAACACCCACACGCTGCTGCTGACCTCCGCTTAGTTCTGTAGGGTAACGGTCTAAAAATTCTTCACAGTCAAGCCCCACCATCTGCATCAGACGGCTTGTGTTCTTAGCCAGCTCAATAGGTTTGATTTTTTGCAGCTTCGGAATTAATTCTATATTCTCCCTTACCGTCATATGTGGAAATAAACCAGTTTGCTGGATAACATATCCAATATTTCTTCTCAGGGCAACCTCGTCCATTTCCTGAATATCTTTTCCCTCTATGCGTATAGTACCTGTGGTAATCTTTACAAGACGGTTAATCATCTTTAATAATGTTGTCTTGCCGCAGCCGCTTTCTCCAATAATTGCCACAAGGCTTCCCTTATCAATCTTAAGGCTGATATCGGAAAGAACTTGCTTCGTTTTATAGGTCTTTGTAATACTTTCAAATTGAATCATACTTTCACCTCCCCAACAAAGTAACAACTCATATTTTATATTAAAGTTGTTACTTTGTCAAGTTGACACCTTTCTTAGAAACGTATGCACAAGCGGCAGTTCTCTTATACAGATTCTGCTCACATGCTTATATTAGCAATCAAATTTTATTATAATCGTTAAATTGAAGGATATTCAAAATTGAATATAGTTGACAAAAAAGAATCTTGCTTGCGAGATTCTTCGCCTGCGGCAAGTTGCGGTAGCATCATCTTCCTTGACGCCACAGTGCAATCCCCCGGAGGATTTTTATATACCAGGAAACGCGCAGTTTCCTGGTATATAAAAAAGAGTACAGGTTCCTGACAAACCGGTACTCTTAATCTTTTCAATAATTTCATTCAAATGTTGCTTCGTGAGTGGCTTTATATGTGAGAAGAAAATCCTGAACCCGCTCAAAAGAAGTTTCATCACCAATAAAATAAAGTAAATCCCCTTCACTCAAACTCACATATGGACCCGGTGAAATTAACAGTGTTTCTTCCCTTTGGATTGCAATAACAGTTGCTGCCGTACTTTGCCAAAAATTCAGGTTACTCAGTGTCTTTCCAATACAATCCTTACCTTCAGGTACTTTAATTTCAAAGGGAGTGAACGGGTGAATCTCCTGAAAACGTTCTGACTTTTCTACAAGAGAAACTACCTGTTCCCCTAAAGCATCTAATTCCTTCTTTTGTTCAGAAATACGTTCCAATAGCTCTTTCTTCAAATTACTGATAGTCTGCGTGTTATGAAACCTCTGAAGAAACTGGGCAGCCTTTTCATAAGATAAAATCGTAACCCCGCTTCCCTTTGTAGTTGACACAATCTCTAAGTCAGATAAAATACAGATTGCTCTGCGGGCTGTTTCAGCTGACACAGAATATTGACTGGCAATCGAAGACCGGGAGTAAATCTTTTCTCCTACAACATACTTTTTTTCTACAATTTTAGCCGCTATATCAGCAGCGATTCTTTGATAAACAGGCAATACGACTGTTTTTGCTGTATTGCTTTTTTCCATATTACAATTTCTCCTTACTAATTAAAATAACGCAGGTTCCTATTATACAAAAAGCTGAATCCCCGGAACACCCCCGAAAATCAGCCCTTTTAATAAATTATTAATTAATCCTGAACGTATGGCGTTAGTGCAATACGACTCTCGTCACTGCTAAAAGCAACGGCACTGTTCTACTGTTTAATGAAGCTTTTTGTTGCCTTCAGTGCATGTAATATTCGCATAACATTAACCTGCAATTTCTCTTCCTCTACACAGCAGTAGATTTTATAATTCTTATAATTAAGCTTACGCACGCCCGTATTTTCATATCGCCAGTTGGATTTTTCTGCAGAATGACGATATGGATAATATGATAGTTCACGTATTTCTTTAAGCAAACCTGTCATAAGTTTATGTGCGGCTTGGGGCATCTATAATTGAATATGCTTTTATTATACTTCAAAACATATGTTTTGTATACCAGAATATTGCCCTCCTCTAAGCAAAAGACTTCAAAGCTCTCTTGACAAACATACACAGTGTATGTTATTCTCCTTACATACATAATGTATGTAAGGAGGTGAATAACTTGTCACGAAACAAATATCCTGAAGAAACAGAGCAGATAATACTTGACGCTGCATTAAAATTGTTTATTGAAAAGGGCTATGAGCAAACAACAATTCTTGATATAGTGGGTGAAATGGGCGGCCTGACACGAGGAGCCTTTTATCATCATTTCAAAACAAAGGAAGAAGTTTTTTTTGCGCTGACTGATAAATTATTTAATGATATAGAACCTTTTGAAAAACTCAAAGGCCGCACCGACATAAATGGTTTAGAAAAAATAAAACTGACCTTGCAAATATTAAACGAGAGCGAAGAATATGCTGTACTTCAACTTCAAATACTTCCATTGATTGAAAGCAGCCCGACAGCTTTTAAGGTATACATGGAAAAACAGCGAACCTTTTTAACGTCAAAATACGCTGAACTGATTGAAGAAGGTATAAACGATGGCTCAATCAAAGCAAGGTACCCAAAATTAACAGCGGAATTGTTTTTATTGATTTGTAATGTTTGGATGATGCCGACAATATACCCGCAGGCAAGCGAAGAAGAGGCGTGGCAAAGATTTAATATGGCAAAGGATATTGTTGATTTTTTGGGGTTGCCGGTTCTCGATAAAAAATTAACTTCGCAAGTCGCTATAACAGAACAAGGTATGGTTGTTGAAGTAAATAAAAAATAAGCCCGTAGTTACAGAACAGGGATTTTACGCCTTATACATACAGAATGTATAGGCTTAGCCATTTTAAAATAAACAATCGAATTAGGAGGAATTATGTAATGGAAGAACGCATTATTGGATTGGATGACCTTCTGGAAGAATTCAATGGGGATATTTTGGGCAAATCAAACGATGCCAAATATGTTGGCATTGCGACAATTACCCGCCGAGATTTAGAAAAGTTAAAAGCGTCAAATAATAAAGCCAAAATTAGGATGGTTGGCACATTAACATTTTCAGATGATATTACACCTGAACTGGCAAAAGAAACCATTGAAAGTGTCAAAGTACGCGGAACAATAAAGGCCACTAATGAAGTAAAAGAAGTTTTGAATCAACTTTAATAATATTGGAATTTGCTAATAGCATAGAATTACTTTAGCACCGGAGAATCCGATAGAATAAAGCCGTCACAAAAGTGACGGCTTGAAATCTTACTAATTAATCTTGAACGTATGGCATTAAAGCGAAATATCATATATGACTTTCATCTAATGCCGTCTTATGCCGTAACGCCCGCTTTTACAGCCTTTGCACAATTTTGATATTCCGTCTAATGCCGTCTTGCTTCGTCTTCTCTGACATTATTGGTGTACAAATTGGTGTAAAAAGTGGTGTACAAATTTCCCTGCTTTTTTCTCTTACATTATAGCATCCCTTTCAGGAGATGGCTACCCTTTCTTATATTTTCATCTTTAGTTAATGAAGTAGTTTCCAAAATAAAAATAGCTGAATTTTACTGGCGCAAATATTACGAATATACTTCAAAAGCTCTTTCCGCTACTTCTATTTAAACTGTCAAGTATTCCTTGACAGTTGCCGATGACTCTATTTATTTGACTTTTTGAACACTTTCCAGCAATTTCATTTCTCGCTTGGCGATCTCATCACTACAGTGTGTATAGATGTCCATCGTGGTGTCAATTCGGGCATGACCCATAATCTTCTGGACTGCTTTCACATCCATTCCGGCTTCATAGCACCTACTGGCAAAGGAATGGCGCATGACATGTGAAGAAAAGTATTTCAGATATACCGGTTCTCGATTTTCCTGTTCGGCAGCTTCTTTTTCTTCCCTGTTTTGCACCTTCATGATCCTTCCCAACTCAATATTTACCAAATCTGCTGTGTAGGGCTTGCCATTCTGGGTTGTAAAGACAAAATTGGAATGTCCATTCACTTTGACATTGCATTGAACACATAGCGACTCCTGATATGCTTTCTGTTGTTTCAATGCCTGTTTCACCACACCCAGCATCGGTACTATACGAATCGCATTTCTCGTCTTTGGTGAGTTAATCAGGTAACGATGCCCATCTTCGGTGATAAACCGTGTACTGTGCAACGTCTTGTTGACATCAATTATTTCATTCTCAAAGTCGATGTCCTCCCAGGTCAGTGCTGTCAGTTCCCCAACCCGCAGTCCTGTTCCGAAAGCGATGGTAAACATCGGCTTATACCTGTCAAAGAATTTATGTCCATCTATGTAATCCAGAAACAATCCTTGCTCCACCGGACTAAGAGCTTCCCGTTTCGCCGGTGCAGGCTTTACCAGTTCTTTCATCACATTTTCTGCCGGATTTTTATGAATCAAATCGTTATAAACGGCCTGCTCAAGCACACCATAAAGGATATTGTTTATATATCCAACGGTGCCGGAAGCCAAAGGATTCTCTCCATGCAGCAGATCATTATAGAATGAAATAATCTGCACCCTCTTAATCTTAGACACTCGCATACTACCAATTGTATCAGCGATATACCATTTCCAGTAGTTCTGATAATTTTGAAACGTGATTGGCTTTAGCTTATCCTTCTTGTAGATCTGCAGCCACTTCTCAAACCACTGATTCAGGCTCATATTTTCCAAATCACCATAAATACCACTGTTAAAGTCATTTTTCTTCTTTAACACTTTTGTTTTTAAGTTTATAAGATTTGTGTCATATAACGTAAACCGTTTTCCATTGAATGTGAATCTTGCTTGATATCTGCCATCACTCCTTTGCGAAAATCCATCCGGCAACTTTCTTCCTTTATTGTCCACTCGTTTAGTAGCTGTCTGCATTTTTATCCTCCTGCACGCCAACCAAACGATTAATACTATAATCTTATTATATAGGATGTTTGATTGGTGTCAATTATTATTTACTCGCTTATGTCATTTAAATAGTCCTTCACCTTCTCCATATTAATCAGGACTCGTCTGCCGATATAAATTTTGGCTTTGGCTTGCTCTACTATCTTATTTGCAGTGTGTTTCCCAGCTCCAATGTAGCCAATAAAATCATCCATTGTCATGGTCAATGCAGAATTACTTACCTCTTTTTTTATTGTTTCATTCACAACTGTTTTCACCCCTTCTCTTCATTTATTGATATTAAATGTTAATATCACAGCTATATAGTAAGAAGCTTACTGCATAACTCTAATATTAGAAATTGGCAAAGCTGGCCGGCTAACGTTAGCCGACCGCCGTTATATTTATCCCATCCCCTTGCCATGGGAGTATACCAGGCTGACTAAAGCATCATCATATTGTCCTGCCGAAACCCTTTCCTTACAGCAGACCAATTCCAGGCGCTACCCCAGACTAGCGGCTCCTCGCCGATAGAAGTATCATTATCCTCCTCATTTCAAACAATCTGCTATCGATTGCTCATGTAAACTGCCGCTATCATACCTTTCGCGTCTTCTATTACGATCCCTAGCTTTCATCCTGTTCGGACAGGTATTTCATGGCGAAGCTGATGGGTTTACATCACTTATGTGTTTTGGATTATGTACCTGTGTATACTGGCTATTTAGTTTTCATTGTGGGCTCTTTATCAGCCCATGAAAGGATGTTTTCTGCAAACATACTTTCATTGACTGACAAAGGTCAGAGCGGATAGCAGGCAATCTGTATTGCCTTTATATGTATCCGTCTGCCTTATATAACACGATTAACTTGTTAAAATCTTGAACTCCAGAACTTTGGAAATTAACTTGTTTTCCAGCCGACTACACAGCTCTTCGTCCACATATAGATAGGTTCCACCATAGTCATCGTAGAGTTTCCTTGTCGCCAGTACGGCAATGTATTTTCTGTAGTATTGGATCACAGCGTTTACTGCCGTAATATCACCGCGTGTTGCTGCTATGATGGTATCTCCTGGCAACGTCAATATCTTCTTGTATTCCATTAACTCACCCCCAGTCTATGTATTTTCGTAATTGCTTCAGCGTATGATTTCGCTGTCTGGAAACAGTTCTTCGGACCATATGTAATTGCTCTGCAATTTCTCTGTCACTCTTTCCTAAAAAATAAGACAACAGAATAATATCCCGCTTGCACTCCGGTATGTGGTTCAGAGCCTCAGCTAATTCATTTCCTCTGACAACAACCGGCAACCCCTTGACCTTGAAAATATGCTCATCTGCAAAATACTCATCAAAATCAGCCAATTGCATGTGTTCATGATCCGCGAGATCAGAAAGACTTTTTTCTCGTTTTCGTTGCCTCTCCAGCTCATCATAAAAGTCCCTTACTTCGTTTTTTAGTACCTTTTTACAAAAACTATCAAATTGGCCGGATATCCTTTTTTCAAAAGAATTGTAACTTTCCATTCCGTTCTCCCCTCCTTGTTAAGAGCGGGCGTTGCTCATCCCTTTCACACACCAGAACAGTAAAAAAGTAATTTGGGGACACATGATATGTCTGTATTTGTATTTTTTTGTAATAACTGTGTTTTTCATTTCCATACTTCCCTCCGCTTAATTGTTATGAACTTCTAACGCAAAGGCGGTGAGCGTAAATGAATGTTTATTTCTTTGTGTCGGAATTTGTCGAATAAAAAGCAGAAAAATACCCGCATGGGAAGTTTCCATACGGGTATCAATATGCTTATAACTATTAAATTTTTCTTTGAACATTTTATTCTCAAATTTTAAAATACACTGAGTCATTAGCCAATTATGGTTTGATTTTTCTTATATTGGGTTATTCTATCACCAGTTTTACACCGCCATAAATCCCCGCATCATTTCCCAGTCTCGCTTTTACAAAGACAGTATCTTTCGATGCATGAAATGCATACCGCTGATAATATTTTTGGATGCCATTGATTAGAATCTCGCCTGCCTCTGACAGCCCACCACCAATGACAAATACCTCCGGATCGATCACACAGGATATCTGTGCCAATGCCTTACCAAGTAATTTACAAGCCTCATCGACCTTATTAAGGGCAAGTAAGTCTCCACACTTTGCGGCATCAAAGATATCTTTTGCTGTTAGTTCTTTTCCATTATTTAACCTGGTCGGTACTTTGACCGGATTATTATGTACTTTTAAATAATGACTAGCCACTGCAGCAATCCCTCTCGCCGAAGCATATTGTTCCAGGCATCCATGATTTCCACAAGTACATTGATTGAGTTCTTCTTCCACCACCCTCATATGCCCAATCTCCCCAGCTGCACCGTGTTTGCCTGAAACAATTTTGCCATTGATAATGACTCCTGCTCCCACTCCAGTTCCCAGCGTCACCATAATCAGGTCTCTGTAACCTTCGCCTCCGCCTTTCCACATTTCTCCAAGTGCAGCGACATTAGCATCATTACCTGCCCTTACTTTTAATCCAGTCAATGCTTCTAATTTCTGTTCTACATTTAAAATCCCCCAACCAGTATTGACACACCGATAGACAGTTCCATCTTTTCCAACCGGTCCTGGTACTCCCAGCCCAATTCCTGCTACGTCTGCTGCTGAAATTGTTTCATCTGATAGTTTTTGCTGAATTGCCTCGGCAATATCTGTTAAGATGTATCCACCATTTTCTTCTGTGCGAGTCGGAAGCTCCCACTTTTCCATGAGTTCACCATTGGTTTTAAACAATCCCAGCTTCAGCGTTGTGCCGCCAATATCAATTCCAAATGCGTACCTTTTCATGCCTGTACCCTTCTTTGCTTTACTCCATAGAATCATCAGCCTTGTACCACATGATACTTTCATAAGGACGCAAAACTATTTCTTCTTGTAGCTGTGTCTCTTTATAATTAGTAAGTATTATATCTGTATTCTTTACTAATTTACTTATCTCAGATGGGCATACCACCTCTTCCCCCGTAAAGTTTCCTACTACATAAAGTTCCTGCCCATTCCACGTTCTCACATATGAAAAAATTCTCGCATCTTCTTCTGCTAACAGCTTAAAATCTCCTTCTGAAATAATGTCATATGTTTTTCGTATTTGGATCAGGGATTGATAGAAAGAGAATATTGATTCTTCTATGCTTAATTCCTTCTCAACATTAATCTCAGAATAATTAGGGTTTACCTTAATCCATGGTGTACCATTTGTAAAGCCGGCGTACTCTTTGGCGCTCCACTGCATGGGTGTTCTGGCATTATCACGCCCCTTTGCATAGATCCCTTTCATAATCTTCTCCATGCTCCATCCTGCTGCAAGTTTTTCCTGCACCATATTGATAGTCTCCACATCCTTATAGTCTTCTAACGGAAACTCTACATTCGTCATGCCAATTTCTTCGCCCTGATATATATAGGGTGTCCCCTGCATTCCATGAAGTACCATTGCCAGCATCTTGGCACTTTCCCTTCGATATCTTCCATCATCTCCCATCCTAGATACAATGCGCGGTTGATCGTGATTAGACCAAAACAAACTATTCCAGCCATTTTTATAAAGTGCGTGCTGCCATATTTTAAATACTTGCTTAAGCTCATTTACATCCAATTTCTTTAAATCCCACTTCCCATTCCCCTTTACCTCTTCAAGCCCCAGATGTTCAAAACCAAAAACCATCGTCAGCTCTTTCCTTTCAGGCTTAGAGTACATAGGTGCTGTGATCGGTGTCGCAAAAGAAGTTTCACCAACGGTAAATACTTCCCTGCCCGCGAAACAATTTTGATGCATTTCCTGCAGGTATTCATGTGTTTGCGGACTGATCATAAGTTCTTTTCCCGGCACTTTCCCAATCAAGTCAATCACATCCATGCGGAATCCATTAATTCCTTTGTCAAGCCACCAGTTAATCAACTGATACACCTCTTTCCGAACATTTGGGTTCTTCCAGTTAAGGTCTGGCTGCCGTTTACTAAAGAGATGATAATAATATTCATCTGTCTCTGCATTGTATTCCCACACTGAACCGCTGAAAAATGACTGCTGTCCGGTAATGGGTTTTTCCTCCCAGATGTAATAATCATGATACTTGCTTTTTTTATCGGCTTTAGCCGCCCGAAACCACTCATGCTCGTCACTGGTATGGTTTACCACCAGATCCATAATCAGCTTCATGCCTCGGTCATGCAGCATCCCCAGAAGCTCTTCCAACTGCTCCATTGTTCCAAACAATGGATTAATTTTATAATAATTACTGATATCATAGCCATTATCATCCATTGGTGACTCATAAACCGGTGTTAGCCATATAACATCTACCCCCAGCTGGTTTAGATAATCCACCTTTTCGATCACCCCGCCAATATCTCCAATACCATCTCCATTGCTATCTTTAAAACTCATTGGATATACTTGATATACAACTGCTTTCTTCCACCACTCCATTCTACTTTTCCCTCCTGCATATTTGAAAATCTTCTTTTTCAATCACAAAATCCCATACCGAGTCTGCTTTCCGAAGTACAATAATCTCATGTACATCTGCTTTTACATCATAAAGCTGACCACCCTTAAAAACCTCTCCTGTAAAGAGGTGAATCCATTCTCCTCGCGGAACATACACCCTACGGAAAGTTGCCCCTTCACTAATAACCGGTGCCACCAACAAATCATCACCAAACATATATTGATCAAATATATCCCATGTTGATTCATCTTCTGGAAATTCTATAAACAGTGCACGCATCATCGGAATACCAGACTGCACGCTTTTTTCTGCCTGTTCGATAATATATGGCAGTAATGCCATCCGCAGCTTCGCATAATAGCGGTAATCTTCTATTACCCATGGGG
Organism: Faecalicatena contorta; assembly: GCF_003149105.1. GTDB lineage: Bacteria > Bacillota > Clostridia > Lachnospirales > Lachnospiraceae > Muricomes > Muricomes contortus_C. The sequence continues at coordinate 216,187 of NZ_QGDS01000004.1, forward strand.
CATTCTGCCGCTTTGCAATATTCCATGGTGTGCGATCCTGATTGAATTGGGCCTTACTCTCCGCATGATACTGCATGATAGGGCAGAAAGCAGCCATTTGTGTGGAACGGATATATAACTCTGCGCTTGGAATTTCACCACTGAAACCACCCAAATCCCATCCCCAAAACGGAACACCCGAAATTCCGGCATTGAGACCAGCACATAGATTTCTGCTGAATGCTTCAAAGGTTGATCGTTCATCTCCCGCCCAGTGAGCCGGCATTTTGGCAGCACCGGTATAGCCAGCCCGGGAAAAGACAATTCCGCCCCTCTTTTCTTTAATATAGCGGTAATATGCTGAAATATAAGAATTAGGATACTCATTTCTCATCTCTTTTCCGGTAGAGCCATCCGCAAAGCAAATATCATCGCCAAAAACAAACTCTCCTCCATCCGTTTTGAACCCATCAATACCAACATCTGTCACCAGATATTCTCGCTTGTCAAACCACCAACGTACTGCTTCTTCATTTGTAAAGTCAAATAAGAGGCTGCCGGTAAACCATCCTTCTGGCATCCGGTAGGCATTTCTGTCTGGCGAAACTGCGACATATCCCTGTCTAATTGCATAGGATTCATCATAATCTTTCTGCAGGTGATGCAGTGAATTTATATACTTGATAATGGGTATCTGCCACAAAATGCAGGCAAGTCCATTTTCATGAAGGTATCCTACCAATCCCTTCGGGTCCGGCCACCTACCCCACTTGGGAAATATATAATCCTGATACTGCAATGCCTTCGCTCCGTTGTTTTCCGTATAAACTGCATCATTAAAAGCATAATAAGTTGCCTCATCGCTCCACGCTTCAATCACCAGAACTGTCGCCGGTATATCATGTTGCTTTGTAAGTTCCACCTGTTTTCGTACTTCTGTTTCACTATCCCAGTTATTACTGGACATCCATGGACCAAATGCCCAGTCTGGCAAAGGCTCTGGCCGACCTGTCAAAGTACTGAATTTGCCGATAATATCTTTCGGTAATCCTACAAAACAATGCAGTTTTATCATTGCTTCCTGCACCTCAATTGTATAAAACTTCTCATTGCTTTTGCACATATCAAATTCTGTATAGCATTTTGTATCCACATATAGCCCATACTTCTCGGAGCTCAAGAAATATGGCATTGGAAAGTAAGTGCGTATTCCCTGATCTTTATACTGGTTATACACATATACATCAACCAAATTTCCGCGCTGATTTATATGATTATAACGTTCACCAAAACCATAAAATCTTTCTTGCTTCCTCGCTGCTATTTGCATTCCGGTTGAAACAATTCCTTGATTATCCCGCCAGACATAAATTTCCTTGATTGTAATTTTGACATCTAATAGTTCCACCTGAAAACATGCTTCATCCGATGCAAACACCTTCATATGACCATCTGCCTTTATTGAATAATCAGTAATCGTCGGATTATCCGTTTCTTCCAGATGTAACTCCCATTGTCCTTCTCTATCAGTAACATGGGCCGTATATGTTTTTCCTTGATCAGATGTCAGTTCCACAATTATTTGCTTTTCATTTTCGTAAATGTGCCTGACATTTTGGATACGTTCCTTTTGGAGGATTACCAATTCATAACACTCTGACCGGTAGTCTTTTGTCGTAAAATAGTAGCTTACTTTTTCTCCACCTTTAAAGGTACCCAAATCAAACCGATAGTTCTCAGTATCCTCCTCAAAGTTTCCCACCATTTTAATTTCATTGCCAGATCCAGTCTGATATGCAACATAGATTGGCTCCGGATATCTTACTGGCCAGGCTGCTGCATATAAGACGACCCTCTCTCCTTCTTTTGGCTGCCAAGGAGTTCTTTCATAATTCTGTGATTGATAACGATTCGAGTTGCCAAACGGAACATGCATAATTGGCTTATCTGCAAGAACTCCGGCAGCGGCAAGCTTAAATCTAACAATCTTACCGATTGCTGCTGCAATCCCCACCGCATCAGATATCTCATCCAGAAATATTTTAGCGTGTTTATAGTCAGACTTTTCTGCAAAATACCATGCCAGCATCGCTTTTTGTTCAGGTGTCTCCACCTTCATCTCGCCAACAGCCGCTACCAGCACCAGATCTTCCGGTGTGAACAGACCAAACGGAACACATATAAACAGCAACTCTGTAGAAACTGTAAGGCCGCCCTTCACATCTACCAGTTTCCCGCCTGATGTATAGTGCGTATACACATAATTTTTCATCTCTCCAAGTGTCTGTGCAACTGCATCCTCTTTTAGAAACAAATTACTGTTATACAAGCTCCCATACGCAAGACCCACATTGGCCGCATAAAAATCTTCTTTCTCGTCCCAAAAACTTGATTGTTTTTCTTTCCACACACTTAATATCTTTTTCTGCATTTGCTTCATCTGTAGCTTGTATGTAGCTAAAAAATCTGTCTCAGATGCCAGGCGATGATACTCTGCCGCAAGAAACAGCAAGACACACATTTCATGATAGGAGTGTTTTTCTAAGGTAAACATATCGTGAAGTTCTTCTTTTACCCCTGACAAATCTCCGCTGACACAGCGTCTATAGATATCTAGCCATCTCATATTCTTATTTTGCTGATTCAATTTTGGTTTCCTCCTCTAGCAGATAAAATATGCTGACACAAACTCTGCGCAAGCCCATGTCAACGGATTGATATAACATCGCTCCTCTTGATTTGCATCCACCGCCTCCGGCAGCAATCCATATGCATTACTGTGTAATACACACCAGCTCAACTTCCGACTGTATTCTTCCAAACTGCCATACTTTTTACAGTACTCCGCACAAGCCAAAGTATTAAACAGCCACGGTCCGTGATGATACTCCTGTTCCGAATAGCCGATACCATCTTCAAAGAAGGAGGCATACTTCAATAAATATGTATGCGTTTTTTGCATATTTTCATCATTAGGATAACCATAAAGTGGACCGAAGTATTGTGGAGTATCATATTTTTTTACAATATGGTCATGGTAATCTACATATCCATAATCGTATCTTCCGATTTCCTGATTAAATGTCGTTTGAATCCCTGCATAAATCCGAATACATAACTTTTTACATTTCTCTTCATACTTCTCATTTCCATATAGTGAAAACAGTTCTTTTGCTGCATCAATGCCGCCATAAATGAACATATTGGATGATGTAATAAAGGCACCGCCGAATACTCCTTCATTTACGCCCCCCTCCGCACCGACCATTCCCCACTTGGTTTGTGCTCCTTCTAAAACCTCTATTAAGGATATCAATAGCTTTTCTGCAATAAGCAGTTTACCGGTTATCTGATAAAACTCATAAATAATCCGACAAAAGTATCCAATCGAATCCAACTGGTGAAATACATTATTATTAGCACCTTCATTTGGTCTGCCACGGCCGTCATACCGCTGATAAAATTCCCCATTTTCCTTACGTTTACGCTCAATCAAATAGCAAAGAATGGATTCGCATTCCCGGACATGTCCTGCTAACAAAAAGGCTCTTGCCACCATAATAGAATCCCGGGCATAATAACATGGCATCTGATTGCAGAAATAGTGTCCGGTCAAGTCTGCCGGTATATACCCCCCGACACAAACTGCTTTCAATGCAATCAAATTTGTATATGCCATATCTTTAAACTCCTCCGGCCTATCCTGTGTATCAATGATTCCTTCCGTCAACCAAGATCTCCAAAAAGATCCAGCTGCTTCCCTGGCGTCCTCCATTTGATATTCCTGAATATCCTGATGGAGTTCCTGACTGGAATCCGCAAAAATCAATGCCCAGCGATATACAACTGTCTCTCCTGGCAAAACAGTGAATTCTTCTCCGCTCACGCACCCCAGACGACAATCTGTATGTACTGCTTCTTTCTGCTCTTTTCTTTTCATTACATCCAGAAATGTCTGATATGCAAAATCCGTGGGGGAGTCTTCTACCATATATTGTTCCATCTTCCCCTGTGCTATCATACCAATATGCACATTGCCGGTATGTATCAGAATATCCCCCTGTTCTGATAGCTTACTGTGTATTTGCCGTCCATTACGCACAGCCGCGTATCCATAACAGGTAAGTCGCTGCGATTTATTACTTTCATTTGATATAGAACACTCAAATACTAACCGATTCTTACCATAAGCATATATCTGATCCTGCTTAATAAGATCATGCTCCTCCAATTGGAATGTATCTACATAGCGATGATGCTCTTCCACCCTTGTCTGATATGGTCTGATATGTTCCGGATGAGTATGCGCTTTCCATTTTTTATTTCCATAATACAATGTATCTTCTATTTTTACCATTGTGACTGCTGACTGAAGCAGATCATGATCATATTCTTTATAAAACAGGTGATATATCCCCGTCCCATTAATATCTACAATCCCATTATTTACAGTATAAATAGATGCTATATTTTCATTTCCGATCAGGCCGATCCCTGTGTACTGTTCTCTCTCCATAGCTGTCTTGATTACCCTTTCTATCTTAAAATGAGCACTGCAAAATACTTGAAGTATCTATCCCGTATTTTGCAGCACTCTTCCTACTTACCTTTTATTTCAATATATCGGAAACCTTACTTTGAGCAGCAGTAAGTGCTTCTTTCGCAGACTGTTTTCCGATTACCGCTTTGTCAAGTTCTTCATTAATGGCATCCTGTACCTGTGAATACTTATCCACTACCGGAGGCATAATTCCAGTATCCAATGCTTCAAAAATTACTTCACGGCTGGCTGGCTTTTCAATCGCAAAAAACTTTTCTTTAATGGTGTCATCATTTGTCACCGGAAGATCCCAATTAGTATCCAGACGAATCTGAGTTGCTTCCGAATCCACCGACATAAATTTGATGAATTTCCAAACCGCTTCCGGATTCTTGGTATTCGCACTTCCGACAACACCATCCGCGAATACATGATGCACCTTCTGAGTATTACCTGGCTCTAAAGAAATGTCCCAGTTGAAGCTCACGTCCCCAAATGTTCCCAACATCCAGCTGCCGGTTCTAAGCATAGCAATCTCACCATTTTTAAACATATCTTCTGGAGATTTTCCGCTCATCTGTTCCGGGGTTGGTTGAATATTATACTTCAGCATCTTATCCAGCATCCATGTAAAGGCTTCTGTATTGGCTTCGGAGTCAATGGTCGGTTTCCCATCCTGATCAAATAACGCGCCACCATTCTGGGCAACTGTTTTATATAATTCATTATATTGAACTGGAGAATAAGAACCATAGACTCCGTCTTTTGTTAGCTTCTGTGCTGCTTCAAGTTCTTCTTTCCAAGTCCATTCCGTGGTTGGGTATGCCACGCCTGCTTTATCAAACAAATCTTTATTATAATACATTACAACATCTGAAAACTTCTCTGTAAGTCCATATAACTTTTCATCATATTTAAAATAATTGTAAGCATCTCCCGACAGCAAATCCGGTGTAAAAGAATCATCTTTTTCAGAGAGCTCGGTTATATCAAGAAGTACTCCATTTTTTGCATAGGTCACAAAGTTCTCGTAATTAATTTCGAATACATCCGGCAGCGTCTTAGACGATGCCTGTGTCTGGAGTTTTGTAAAATAATCATCATAGCCTATAATTTCATATTCAACATGTATATTGGTATTTTGTTTCTCAAATACTGCAATCATCTGCTCCAGATCCTTGATATGATCCGGACCTGCGGAATAGGTCGTATACTTGATTGTTACTTTCCCATCAGTACCTTCCTCTTTCTTATTACAGCCTGCCAGCATTCCCATAATCATTACCAAACTCAACAAACCTGCTAATACTCTTTTCATTTTCATAATGTCTCCTCCTATTTAATACCGGTGTTTTGAACACCTTCAATAAAATACTTTTGTGCAAATAAGTATACAATTAATATCGGAACTACACTTATCAAGGTCGCTCCCATGAGCACGCTCCAATCTACATACCACCTTCCTTGCAGTTGTGAAAGAAATAGTGGTAAAGTTGTATGATACTCATCCGATGCTACTAAAAGCGGCCAAAGAAACTCATTCCATGCCCCCATAAAGCCGGTTACTGCCAACACCGAAAGTCCCGTCTTGGTGAGCGGAAGCATCACTTGAAAAAATACTCGGATAAAGCCTGCCCCATCTAAACATGCCGCTTCCTCCAGCGCCATTGGAATATTTCTAAAATACTGTCTCATCAAAAACGTCCCAAATGCATTAAACATACCAGGTAAGAATAATGCTACGTAGGTATTGATAAGTCCCATTTTATTCATCAGGATATACTGGGGAATGATCGTTGCCTGTACCGGAACCATCATCGTTGCCAGATACAACAGGAAGATTTTTTCCCGATGTTTAAATTCAATTCGGGCAAATACAAATCCTGCCATTGCGCACGTTAATATCTGACCTGCCGTAGCTACCACTGCTACAAATACACTATTAAATAAATAACGCAGCACTTTATAATCTGTAAACAACGTCCCGAAACTATCAAGCGACAAAGATTTTAAAACATTAGTGATAGTCATTTGATAGGTGATGTCCGAATTGGTGAACGCTACTATCAGCATCCAGCCAAAGGGTACAATCATTATTGCCGCGCCTACTGTCAGCAGTAGATATATCGCCAGCTTACTTTTCTTCATAATCTACCTCCCATCTGGTCACCCTATTCATAATGCACCCATTTCTTCTGCATGACATTCTGGAAAATAGTTACCACAATAATAATCCCAAACAGAACCCATGAAAGAGCCGTGGCATATCCCATCTTCTGATAGTCAAAACTGTTCTTATAGATCTCTGTCACCATAACTGGAACCAGGTTGGCTGTCGGTTCTCCTGATGTCATGACCCATATCTGGTCAAACACCTGAAAAGAATTGATAATTGTAATAATTAAGGCATAAAATGTCGTGGGAGAAAGCAGGGGTAGGGTGATGCTCTTAAACTGCTGCCACTTACTTGCACAATCAATTTCTGCCGCTTCATAATAGCTCCGTGAAATTCCTTGCAGACCTCCTAAAAATATAATGGCCAAAAATCCTACATCTTTCCATACACTGGTCATAATGATAGCTGGCATTACAAATCCCGGATCTTGCAACCATGCTGGTCCGGTTCCACCAAACAATCGAATAATGGCATTAATAACACCAAACTCCGGATTCAGAAGTCCCTTCCAAATCATTGACACTGCTACCCATGAAGTAATTACTGGTAAAAAAAACAGTCCTCTATACACGGTAACTTTTTTCACCTTGGTATTAAGCAACATTGCAATTCCCAGTGACAAGATCACAACCAGCGGTAAGTATCCCACAATAAAATATAACGTGTTCTTTAGCGATAGGTAAAACCGCTCATTCTTAAAGATTTCAATATAATTATCAAATCCCACAAAATTAGGTGTTCCAAATAGATTCCAGTCTGTAAAACTAATATAAAGTGAGTACAGCATTGAACCAATTTTAAAAACTAACAGTCCAAGCAAACTAGGTAATAAAAACACCACAATAATTTTTCCTTTTGACTTATACATTACTACCTCCTGCTGGTTAACCGGTTAACTTGTGCCTAAAAAAATACACTTAATCTCTTTTCCTTGTAGTCTCACGTAACAATACTTCAAAATCCATAAAGTACTCTTTTTCTGTCTGCTCACCATGTATAATTTTTAAGATCAGTTCTCCTGCCAATTCCCCTCTTCTGGATATATTCTGTCCAATGGTTGTTAATTTAGGATACATCATCTTTGCCTGATAGGTATCATCAAATCCTACAATTGAATATTCATTAGGAATATTTTTTCCACTTGCCTGCATTTGATTCAAAATACCAAGTGCCAAAATATCGGCTGTTGCAATAATTCCAGTAATATCTGACATCCCCATAATTTCATTTGCAGCCTGTACACCATATTCATATGTAACATCACCTTCAAAAACCAACTTTGGGTCAAATGGTATATGATGTTGTTCAAGTGCACTCTTGTATCCACTCAAACGTCTCTGAAGTAAAATACTCTTATCAACTTTACCTGTTACAAGCGCAATATTTTTCTGCCCCTCTTCAACTAACAAAGTGGTTGCAACAAAGCTGGCTTCCTCATCCCGCAGATTCATTCTATAAAAGCGTCTATTGGTAGTGTATGAGTCAATCAAAAGAATCGGCATTTTTTGATTGCCCAGTGCTTTTACCATCTCTTCATTATCAATCCCAAATACTACTGCACCGTCTAAGTTCCACTTCTTCATCATGTCTTCAAAACAATTGTCACGATTGATAACACTAAGCACAATACTATATCCTGCCTGTCTTAAATAATATTCCAGCCCGGATAAGAATTCACTATAGAATGGATTGTCAAAAATCATCTTCTGTGTCACGTCCACCTGCGGTATTACCACCCCGATTAACTTAGAGCCTTTTCCAGCCAGAGACTTCGCACTTAAACTTGGAACATATTCCATCTTCTCCATCATGGCGGTAATTTTCTTGACCATTTCCGGAGATACTTTATTTAACTTTCCGTTGACAACATATGATACTGTCGCCTTTGATACATTACACGCCTCTGCAATATCTTTGATTGTGACTCTTTTCACCCTAACACCTCCTCTCTGTGGTTAACCGGTTAACTTTATGTAAATTATATACTAAGAAATGGGAGTTGTCAATAATCAATTGTAAGAATTTCACAAGATTTATTGACTGCTCTATAGCACCTAGCAAGCACTGGTTGTGTTATAACACAACCCAATTCCAGCAACTTTCATTTTAGAAACTCTGGAATATCCCAGTCCCTTATTTACTCTCAGCTATTTTTCCAAGTTATAAGATAATCAATTACTCCTTTTCTAAAATTCTCACTGTACTCAATCGAATTAGTAGCAATTTTTATATGCTCTGGATTATTTAAATCCGTTACATCGAGGGGAGAGACGATTATTCAGGAAAATTCGGAAGTGCTAACATAGATTTCATGAATAAGTTGCCTTATAGTATCGGATACATTGGCTGCGTTATTCTTATATTTTCTGCAAAGCCACCAAATTGCCCCACGAGCATATTTTAGGTGTATTTTTCCATTTGACTTCACTTTCTATTATTACAACTAGAATAGTTTTGCATAAACATTTTTTTAATTTTTCTAATTATTTTTCTTTTTTCAACGCTATAACTTGATGAGAATGAACAATTAATAATGATATTATAATCCTCTTGTGTTAATGTATCCCAACCTCTACTTCGATAAAAAATATATAATTGAGTCAAATCAATTGCTCGGGTATTAATATATTTTTTACTTTTTTCTCCACTAGTTGCTAGACGCTGTAAACGTCTCTGCTTAATTCGATCCCAGTTACCGCCCGTATCTATATAATTATATGGATCGCTATTCTTGACATCTTCCCAATAAACAACAACCCATGACCGAAGCGTTCTATCCCATGTTTCATCATAAAGAAGTTTATTTATAAAATCATTTTCAATATCAAAGTGAATTCCATGGTTAATTGACACTGTGGCCGCACTAATACGTACCAATATATTACTTTCATTTTTATACGCATATGAAATTACAGTACTGTTTTCAACTATGGTTGATGGCAATTTTCCTATAAAAAAGACCACTTGATCACGAATTAAATACCGCTTTTTAGCATCAATTTTGGTTGCTTTATTATAAATTTTCTGAGATAATCTAAAATCATCCATTAACTGATTATTATCTGCAAAAACCAAATTGTAGTACACCTCTTCTAAGTTTTCTTTTATTTGATATAACTCGTGTTCTAGACGTGATTTTAGACCCAGTTCAATAAAATCCATAACAAAATGACGAAATACATTTTTCTCAAATAAACTTATAATTTCATTCCCACCCTTTAAAAAAGCAGAAATAATATGTTTGCTCATGAAGTATTCAAGAAAGGTACTATGCCAAAATCCTGTAACAATGCATTTTCCGCTTTCGATTTCAGTGTTTAAGAAATCTTTCATAGCATTTTCATTACATATGCCAGACTCATTTTGCCTTTTTGTCAGTATTTTATCTAGTGCTATAGGGTTGTTGTATCGTCTAAATAGTGTAATTGCTACTCTTTCATGTATGGTATATACTTGTTCTGATAGTTCTGATTGATTTGGGTTATCTTCTAATTCCCGATTAAGCCATTCCTTATAAAAACGATCATACAGTAAGTATATATTTCCACCTGTAAAACTCCTATACATTGTTTTCTGATGCTCTTTAGCATCAGAGAACAAGCACAACAAAAGCGCCAGCTGGAAAGGGTTCTGAAGAAAGTCCGATATTTCAAAATTGTCTTTGCAGAATACTTCAAACTCTGAAAATGACTTTTTATTGCTCAGATATGCATAGGCATAATCCATAATTTGTTTATCCTTCCACCCACAGACTTTATAAATATGTAAAAAATCACTATCGGATAAATTGCGTTCGTAATAGCTCTCTCTACAACTAACTATTACTGTTATTTTGTTCTTTTGGCAATTAATTAAAAGTTTTTTGAATTTATCAATACCTTCTGTATTTTGCACAAAAATCTCATCTGCACCATCAATAAATAAGATAACGTGACATGATTTAGAAAAATCACCTGTTAGTAACTGCTGATATAACTGCTCAACTTCCGTAGATGCTTTCTTTTTAATAATTGAAGAAGTAACCCAAAAAAGAATTTTTCTTGATGGTCTTCTATTATATCTTTTGCTAAAGTAATACTTAAGAAACATTGATTTCCCAATGCCTGGAGGACCAGTAATCAGAATTTGATTTCCTTTACTTAGCAAATCTAAAAAGTCAAATTGACTTTCGATATCTGTATACAAATCATTATTAGCTATTTTAGTAATATAGGGGTTAATATAACATTGAGATATTATTTTTTTTACTATCAATTGAGTATGGCTATTTATTCCAACTGCACGTTGAGCCCCTATAGACTCCCTCTGTATATCAAATATTTCATTTATTTTTTTATAAGGAAGGTTCTTAGATCTTTTTGGTTTTCTCTTTGAAGTGGAAGCTTTTACATGATTCCCCCCATATAATTGTATTTCTTGTATTCTCACATGCAATTTCTTTAATAAAACCTCTACGCTTAAATGTTTCTTATCTTCTGATGGATACCAAACGGGGGTAATTCCTAAATCACCTAAATATTTAATGCGCTCACTTCTTGTTGGAATTTCTCCCGGTAACTGCATAAAAGCAAAGTGTTTGAGCTTTAATTTCCGAATTAGTTGAATTGTTCGATCACCTTCCAGACTACAGCCTAAAAACAGAAATAATTTTTTTGTAAAAATAGTCTTAAGTGTTTTAAACGTTTCTGATTCAGTATTATATGTTTTTTCGTATTGGTCTTCAAAAAGTACGAGGCTTTGTTTATCATAGATATCGCCATGGAGTTTTATAAGCGTATTTTTATTTTCATGAACCCTGTCAACCAGCATATTACTATTTGAGCCAACTATAGAAGGAGTCATAACAAAGTCTTGATCGCTATTCTTATAAACATATTCTAGTACTTTATCAAAATTTGTTGTGATTACTACATCTTTAAATAATCGAGGTAATAAGAATACTGGCATATTTAAAATAGCCTTTCCCTCTATCAATTTGGGGTCTAATTCTATATCAAGAGCCTCAAAAAAACGAGCTCGACCTAATTTTTCAAATAGGCTTGATGCTGCTCCTTCATAATCATTATTAGCTAGCAACGAATTCGTATCTTCTAATAACCCAGGAAATAGCTGATCCTCTGCTAGGGAACGCAAAAGTTGAGGCCATGATTTATATATAGGTATAGACATACCCGCACCAATGAATGGAACAACATTGTTTTTTGCACATTGTTCTGCAAGTTTATTAAACTGAATAGCATTTTGTTTTGGATCACATTCCATTATTACTTTAAAAATGTCATCCTCTGATGCAGATGGGTTATTAAAAGTTAGTAGCAAGGTTTTTCATATAATATGTATGCAGCACTAAGGCTATAATGTGAAGACGACGAACCCTAATTTGATAGAAATATGAATCGAATTGTTAGCTTGTAACACATTTCCCACTGATTACCAATCTTTTTCTACATTTCATCCCTTGATAGGCATTAAAAAGCCACAGAAATAGCGCCTATTGACACTATTTGACTCTTCAATCCAGATGTATATAGATTAATACTTCAAAAAACCAAATAAAATATAGCCAACAATGCATGGGCATATATTTTACAACAGTTTTCTCCCCCCCCCCTATTCAAATTATAGGCATGTTGGTGGACTCCATTATGTTATTTCTTTAATACGGAAGCCGAATAAAATTCCAAGGGCCTTGGCACTGAATATATGTAGGGTCTTATTACTTATATTTGTTTGAAAATTTGCTAAACCTATTTTATACAAGAATGCTTGTAAATATTGGAAATAATGATATAATTAATATCATAAATAAAGGATAATTTACAATTATACTATGTAGAGGATATAAACATGAATTTACCAATTTATTCGGAAAATGAATATTTACTAGCTGTTGATAGATTGGCTTTGCATGTCAATAATAAAGATATTTTTTCTGTTTCAAAGCAAAACGGGGGCGTTGGATTAACGATATCTAAGGACCTAAGCAAAAAAATGTATCGCCAATCATATTACAAAAAATGTCTTTTTAAAGATGCGAATTTAATGAATATTGGATTTGCAGGCTCCAAATTTATTGATACAAAATTTGAAGATTGTATTTTCTCTAATGGTAATTTACATTCATGCACTTTTAAAGATGTAGTATTCACAAGTAGTAGTAATAAAACAAATAATTTGGATAATGCAGGCTTTCATAAAAGCACTTTTACAAATTGTACTTTTGAGAATTTGTTTATATATTCAAGCGGCTTTACTGAGACGATTTTCTTCAGAGTTAAATTTATCAATTGCACTATTCGACTTTGTTCTTTAGAAAATGCCCAATTTGCTGATTGTACATTTATTAATGTAAATATGTCAACATTAAACATAGAGTACGTTGATTTTGAAAACATTAAAGCGCAAGATTGTATATTTCCATTTCATACGATTTGCTCTGCATATGGTTTATTAAGTCAATTGACAGAATTCGGTAATAATAAAATTTTTTCTGCTTATTCTGAAACACTTAGTATTCAAGAATATAAAAAATTACTACCTGATTTCCAAAAATATTACTGCAAAAACGAAAAGTACTTTCCTTTAACCAATATTTATATCGCTACGAATGAACTTGATTTGGCATATGAGTCAATTATGGCAGGCATTATAAGAACTATTCAAGTAAGAGATTTCCGAAGTTTGAAATATTTTTGTAAATTGGTCTATTTGAATAATATATTTTCTGTAAAGCAAAGGCGTTTTCTTTATGAAAATATTAACAAATGGATTTCAACAGAACAGTTTAGCCTAGCAGAATACCATGACTATCAACTTTCGGCTAGTATGATACGTGATTTACTTTTAAATGAGGATTCAAAGAAACCAACTCTAATTTTTTATTTGGAAACAAATATAAATCCTTATGAAATGGAGAAGCAAGTAGCCTTTCTAACGTAAGCGTTTAATTTCGGGGTGTGCCCAGAACTTTCCGGAACCCGATTGATAGGATTCCGGTATGCTAACATTTTACTCTGTCTTATTACTGCATTTTTCCTGGACGTTTTCATTCCAGGGAGCCAACTTTGCCAGCTCGTTATCCGACATATCCTTGCTTGGACGATGCTCCAGCAGGTATTTCAGATATTCATATAGATTTAGTTTGTAAGCCTTTGCCATCTCAACGATTGTGAGATACAGTGCATTGGCGGTCGCTCCATCCGGTGTGTCAGAAAAAAGCCAGTTCTTTCGGCCAACAGTTAACGGGCGAATGCTATTTTCGCTTAAGTTGTTACTTAAACTGCAGCGACCATCTTCCAGGTAGGTCATCAGCAACTCTTCACGGTTCTTGATATAGGTAATGGCCTTCTTCAACTTGCCATTGCTTCCTGGATTAACCTGCTTTAGCCACGCCAGAAAACCCTCAATGACCGGTTTCTGATCTTTGAGGCGGCGGTTATAAATCTGTTTGAAACTTAAGCCTTTTTCCTTATAGGAACGCTCGTATTCAAACAGCTTATTGCAATAAAAAACTCCCTGGACTGCGGGATTGCTGTAATCCTTTTCATGTCCTTTGGGAATTGCCTCCAACAGATATCTGCGGATATGGGCATAACAGCAACAACGCTTAGTTTCTTTTACCTTGTTATAGCCCTGATAGCCATCCGTCATCAGATAGAAACCTGGTTTCATTCCTTTTAGGAATTGCTTGGCATTTTCTCCTGCTCTGGTAGGAGTGTAATTGTAGAGGACGATGGGATTTAATCCATCCTCTCCGGTACGGACCAGCCAGAAATAGGATTTTGACTGAGCCCTTCGCCCTTCTTCCTTAAGTACCTGAATGGGCGTTTCATCCATCATTAAGAATCTTCGTTTCAGAAGTTCCCGATGGAAGTAATCATACATGGGCTGCATGTATTCCTGACCTGCTGTTAGGATCCAGTGAACCATGGAAGTTCTGCCTATGGGTGCAGACTGCTGCTGGAAGTCCTGCTCCTGTCTGTACAACGGAATGTATAATCCGTATTTTCGATAAAGTATATATGCAAGCAATGACCCGGAAACATAGCTTCCGGGAATCAGTGCAGGAGTGCCGTTATCTTTAATGAACTGAGACTCTTCCGTATCCTTACATTCAGGACAGGTATAGGTGGTAGCGATATACTCAATTCGTTCCAGTTTGGGCGGAATATAGACTATCTCGCTTCGGATAACTTCGGTACCGATGGCTAACATTTCACTGCCACAAAGAGGACAGATCTTATCTTCATCGGATAGAGTATCTGCCAGAACCTGTCTGGTGGGGATATCCTTGAACTGTTCCTCCAGGGTAGGTTTCTTCTTTCGGGATTTCTTGGACTGCTCCACAACTTCGGGCTCGATGAGTTCCACCGGTTTTTCTTCTCCCGGAAGATTTTCAAAAAGACTCATCTGACCAGTCACCTCATCCATGCGACGCTCGCTGGAGGAACCAAACATTTTTTGACGAAGCCATGCAAGTTCAGCTTTAAGGTTATCATTTTCAGACTGCTGTCTGGTAATGGTATCATTCAGCACTTTGATTGTCATATTCAGTTGTGAGATCATATCTTTAAGTTCTGAAAGCTGGATATCTTTGCTGCTCCCTGTCATGCTTTTACTCCTTCATCTGATGGTTTTATTATACCACAAAAGGAGCGAAAAATCCAGTAAAATCAAGGGTTCCAGGCAGTCTGGAGAGCTTTCGGCTGTTCAATATCCAGGCCTGACATCAGCCAGTCGAACTGTTTCCAGGTAATGGATCTTACCTCGGATTTGTTTCTGGGCCAGCGGTATCTACCCTGGACAACATCCAGTTTTTTATAGAGCAGAACATATCCGTCCGGCTCACGTAATAGAACCTTGATACGGTCACAGCGTTTCCCGCAAAACATGTAGAGGGAACTGCCATTGGGTTCTTCCTTTAACTGATCTACAACAATGGCACATAGACCATCTATGGATTTACGCATATCGGTATAGCCGGTTACGATGTAGATGTTTGTTGCGAGCGAAATATCACCAAGCATTGTTTATCCCTCCAATACGTTTCAAGGTGCTTTGAATCAGATGTTCATCGGCACCATTAAAGATCCGGAGTGTGATATTTCCTATCAAAAGTTCTGCAGCAACTGCCGGAACTGTTCTTGGAGTTGGCAAGCTAACATTTTGCTCTATCAGTTGGCTGGAAGCTGGCTTAGGTTTTGGAATCAAATCTACCTTTACAACCTCCTGAATATTTGGTGATGCGTTCGACTTAGCTTCTGATTCAGGAAAGGTATATCCACTTTTGCGGAGCTTACTTACCCAGTTGTAGAAGTTACCGGGATGAACCCCATTCTTCACACACCACTGGTAATCGGAGAACCCGCTCCTGCGGCACTCCATGATCAGTTTGATCTGATCAGCTTTACAAACACGGTTACTCATAATGATTGTACTCCTTCAAAATAAAGTGAAATGCTCGCTTCCAGTACAACAGGTGCGGTGAAATGTTAGCATTTCCTAGCAATCATTATAAAGATAAATTCGGGGTAAGAAAATCTACCCCGAAATTAAACGCTTACGAAATAAAAACATTTGTAGAAGATAAAATCGCCCCTTTTGTCGCAGTTGTATGTGCCAACCCTATATACAGAAATGAATATTGAAAAACCGTTTGACATAATGCAATTATAATAATTTTCATTACTGATTTTACTTTTAGTTCTTTTCTGGTATTTTTTTTTAGAAAACACTGTTCTGACTTAAAACAATTTCCTCCTATAGTTATAATCCCTGAAACAGTAAAAACATAACCTGCAAACAGAATCTGTCCATATACATCCCTGCTAGAAATTTTAGCTATACTATACCCCAGTTTTATAACAGAGAATAGGCTTGCCCATAAAAAATTGCTAATCAATGCAGCAATCCAAAAGAACTTTTTACTATTTATAATTTTTGTTATCATCATAGGTTTCCGAATTCTACCATTTTAAGAAATTCAGTTACATTTTCATTTTTGCTATGATGAAAGATCTCATCACAACTTCCCTGAACTTCAATAACACCATTGTATAAAAAAGCAACTCTCGTTGCAAAATGACTTATTGCGTTTAATTGATGTGTTACTATTAGCATTGTTTGCCCTTCTTGAGCTAATTCATTTATAGTTTGAAAAACTTCATGTGCAAGTTCCGGATCCAAAGATGATGTAGGTTCGTCAAATGCGAGAATTTCAGGATCCATTGCAAGCGCCCGAGCAATTGCAACACGTTGTTTTTGTCCTCCAGATAACGTTAAAGGATATTGGCACGCCGCTTCTTCTAATCTTACTTTTTTTAATAAATCATGCGCTTTTTGTTGAGCATCATTCCTATCTAATTTCTTAGTAATCATTAATGGTTTAATAATATTTTCTTCGACTGTATAATGCGGAAATAGATTGAAATTTTGAAAAACCATACCAATTGTTCCAACAACTTCATGCTTATTCACAATTTTCTTATCTTTTATAAAAAGTTCTCCTGATTGATAATCCTCAAGACCTGCAATACATCTTATTAAAGTACTTTTTCCTGACCCGCTTGATCCAACAATTGCAACAACATCCCCTTTATTAACACTTAAATTTACACCCCGTAAAACTTCTTTTGAATCAAATGATTTTACTAAATCTTTTACTTGAATTACTGCTGCCATGTTGAAGCCCTTCTTTCTAACCATTTTGCAAAAAAAGTACAGGAGTATGTAAGAAGAAAGTAAAGAACTCCTAACAGTATATATATCTCAAACGGATGATATGTTTTTGCATAAACTTGATTTCCTAATTTTGTTAATTCAATGACCGGCAAAACTGATACTATTGATGTTTCTTTAATTATGGAAGAAAAACCATTCATAAACGATGGTATGGCTATTCTCATTGCTTGTGGCAAAACCACATGGATATTTGTTTGCATTGGTGTAAATCCTAACATATGTGCTGCTTCATACTGCCCTTTATCTACAGCTAAAATCGATGCTCGCACATTTTCTGATAAATATGATCCGCTATTTAATCCCATTGTAATAATTGCAGCCAATATTGGTTCTAATCTCATTCCTAAACTCGGTAGTCCATAATACACAAAAAACAATTGAACTAATAGAGGGGTTCCTCGAAACACCTCTACATAAATGCCTAAAACAATTTCAATTATTTTAGGCATTTTTTTACTTCTGCAGGTTCCCACAATAATCGAAATAAAAGTGCCTAGTACAAAACCAGCCACTCCTATTTCAATCGTTATTTTCAATGCTGCAGGAAGTAATGAAGCATACGGTATTATAACTGAAAAATCTAATTTACGCATTACTACACTCCACTTCCAAATAAATTATTCAAACTATGAAAACCATTTTCCCACTATTTCATCGTATTGTCCACTATCCTTCAATTCATCCAACGCTTTGTTAAAAGCATCAGTAAATGCTTTCTTTCCATTTCCGATAACACCAGCAACATTGATGGTATTAATCGGTTCTTTTACGATAAAAATTTCATCTCCATCAGAAACCTTTTCATTTGCCCATGTACCCTCAACTACTTGCGCATCTATGTTACCGTTTTGAAGATCGGCAAATGCTTCAGAATGTCTATTATAAGGAGCTGATGTCACGTGAATACCTTCTTCTTCCAAACTTTGAACTGCATATTCAGAAGTACTTCCTGAATGACTACCAACTTTTTTTCCTTCTAAATCTTCTTTTGATTTAATACTAGTATCTTTTGTCAAGATAACTTCATCAACCGCATAATAATTTTCTGTTACGCATAATATTTGATCTGCCCCGTCAGCTTCTTCTGGAGACATACCAGACATAATAATATCAAAATCTCCGTTTTCTAATCCTGCAATCAAGCCTTCATATGGTGTATTTACAAATTCTAATTTGACTCCCAATTTTTCTCCAATCGCATTTGCAAGATCCACATCAAACCCTTCAATATCGCCACTTTCATTAATAGATTCAAATGGTGGATATTCCGGACACATTCCAACCTTCATTATCCCTGCCTCTTGTAAATCAACTAATGAAGTGTCCTCTTTAGATTCTGACTCTTTACTGCTCCCTCCACATGCTGTAAGTGCACATGCTAACATTGCTACTCCTAGTGTTACTGCTAAAACTTTCTTTTTCATTTCATTTTCTCCCTTGTTTTTTTATGTAATATTTACATCATTTGTAATATACTAAGATAAGATGACATATCCGTTTCCTCAATTCCATAAAACGGTACATCAAGCGAATGTTTTCTTAGTAGCAAAGATAATTCCTCAATCATAATTCCATTTCCTTCTTTTATTTCCACCGAATCTATCTTTTCTTGGTAATTATTAACTTCGTTTAATTCGCCACTCCATTTCCCTTTTGAAGTATAATTTACTCCACATGTAGGACTGTAATCCGCACCAATTACAGCTCTAATTTCATATCCATGATTTGAGTAGTCTACAACTTGTTCTACAATTGGATTTAATAATTCTTTACACTTATTTCTATAGGATAAAAAATCACATTGCTCATAAACAACTCCCCATCTTTGAGAACCATACATCGCCATTTCAATACACGGAAGTTGGATAATTCCATATCCCTTTTCTACTAATTTACCAATTAAACTGGATCCCCCAGCCTCATTTGCTATTCCAATTACCTTTGCATTCACATTTAGCAAACAATGTGCAACAAGAATCATTTTCTTTTCTCTTTTCATATTCCACCTCTCATAATTCGGACTTTTTTATGATAGCATTCTGCTATGCAATTGTAAAATTCATATTTTCTATATATATATTTCTTTTTTCTATGCATCTTATATACGTTATTCTGGTCTCCTGTTTGTGGATATTCTTGTTTTGTTATCACAGTTTTGCGGTTACTTTTTGAATTAATATAACTCGAACGCTTTATTTTGATATGCCCCTTATACGATAGACTGGGCTTGTCAACATTTTTCAGACACAAAGTTAAGTTGATTTTATGAATTCCCTCGCTCAAATTGTACAGAAGAAACATAGGCCAGTGCAGTTTGGGTGACGATGTTTTGCCCATCTTTGAAGTAATAAATATAAAGTATTATTAACATAGGAAAAAGCATAGCTTGCTACCGTGTGTTTATGATAGTTTGTCCATCCTCGGATTACCCCAAATGGATAGGGTAACATTATAGAAATATATTAGGCGACTTCTTGTCGCACTTGGCTGCCCCTATCAGAATGTAGGATGGTTCCTTCCAGCTTATAACGACGTGTGACCCCATGAAGGGTATCAATGCAGAGTTTCTGGATAATTGTCAGCGAATTGTTCATATGCAACCTCCTTCTTTTTTCTTTATAGTAAGACAGAAAAAAGATCCTCAAATGTATGAGCATCTTTTTAATGATTATTTGACTTTATCTCTTAAAATATGATATATGATGAATGAACGTAAAAAAACCGCTATTGCTTACGCAATAACGGTCTTTATCATTTGCTATATCTGTTTTCCAACCGAACCCTTTTGCAATTGCTGTTAAATTGGAACTGCCTGTCCGCAAACGCCCTATTTATAAGGCCTAATCCTGAACGTATGGCATCAAAGCGATATGACGTGATCTCTTAATTGCTACTGTGAGAGCTCTCTGATGCTTAGCACAGTTTCCTGTAATTCTTCTAGGAAGAATCTTACCTCTCTCTGAGATGTATTTTTTCAGCTTTACTACGTCTTTATAATCAATTTCATTATTCTCTTTTCCACAGAATACGCACACTTTTTTTCTTCTGCGTGCCGGGCCTCTTTTCTTGAAGCCGCCTTCTGGTCTACTGCCTTTTTCGTAAGCCATTTCTTTTACCTCCTATATGATATGATGGTATCTGTTCAGAACCATGAACAGATACGCCGCAAGCCCATGAAAATCGCCTTTGGCGATGGGGCTTGCTATTGCATGTTCAATGTTTTCACAGGTCCCGTGAGTAAATGCACAGACCTGTACTGAACAGTTATATATGATGGTACAATCAGTGTTCTAATTAAATGGTAACTCCTCATCAATTCCATCCGGGATGTTCATGAATCCGTCACCTGCATCAACACTTGGTGAAGGGCTTGGCGCTGCCTGCTGGAAAGAGCCTCTATTTGCTTCGCTCTCGCCTCTGCTTTCAGCAAACTCCTGTTCCTCAACAATTACTTCTGTCGTGTATACTTTTGCGCCTTCTTTATTTGTGTAGCTTCCGGTCTGAATACGGCCTGAAACAGAAACGCGCATGCCCTGGCGGAAATACTTCTCCGCGAACTCTGCTGAACGGCCAAACACAACACACGGAATAAAATCCGCTGTAGGTTCATTGTCCCTCTTAAACCTGCGGTCCACAGCTACTGTATATCTCGCAACAGCAGTTGCACTGTCACCTTGTGAATATCTAACTTCAGGGTCTCTTGTCAGACGTCCTACCAAAACCACTTTATTCATATATACCTCTTTCTCTATGCTTCCTGTCTAACGCATAAATATCTGAGTACGTTGTCCATGATGCGGATACGTTGTTCAACTTCTCCGGGGACATTGCTTTCAGATTCGAAGTGGATGAAGTAGTAATATCCTTCTTTCATCTTCTGAATTTCGTAAGCAAATCTTCTCTTACCCCATTCATCGACATCTGTCACATTGCCGCCGAAACGTGCGATTAAACCTTTCACCTTTTCAACAACTTCTGTTCTAGCGTCATCTTCGATTTTTGCACTGACAACAACAGCTAATTCATACTTGTTCATGTCTTTTGCACCTCCTTATGGTCTCTGGCTCCCGCATTGTGCGGGAACAAGGAAAATTAAATATCCGAGGACATAAAAATCCTACGGGTACGTCACGATTAATTATGATACCATAAGAACACGCTTGTATCAAGCCTTTTTTCGAATTTCTTTTGTGTTTTTTTCCACTAATTTGCGCGGAACCATAATCTGATGTCCGCATCCTTCGCATTTCAGCCGGAAATCAGCACCAACTCTCAAAACTTCCCATTCACGGCTGCCGCAAGGATGTGGTTTCTTCATACGGATAATATCTCCAATATCAAATCTGTCTGCCATAATCATCCTCCTCATCTTCTTATAGTAATCTGAATATTCTGAAAACGGACTGCACCCCAAGGGTACCGTCCTTGTTAAGCAACCTCACTACGGTTGCTAACCAACGACATGCAAAAGGGTCAGTCCCCTATGAGTACACCTTGGAGTAAGAATCTGTCATCTTCGTTTACATTTGTACAGGTAGACAGACTTACAATCTTAGACCTGACTCCCACTGCCGCGTCGGTCTGATAATTAGAAGATCTTTTACACAATTCTAAGTAATCAACATAATCCTGCTCTGTGGGATATGCAATCTTGTAATTATTAGTCTGATCATTTACAACTCCCGCTGAAAAAACCTGGTATGTAAACTTATCTCCTTTTGGTGTATATATGTAGAAATACGGATGCTCCTTATAAAACTCTTCACTTGCATATTCATTCAATTGAGAGAACATCTCTCCTCCCATCTGCAGGTTGTGCCCGTAGATGAATGTGTTGCGGTCGACAAATTCCGGGTTGTTACGCATGTCCATAAAAATTGCACCTAATTTATTATCGCTGGCAGAAAATGTTTTTGTAAGGTACTCTTCATTGTCTGCACTTTTCACGATAGGATAACTGATAACAGATGGTGCGTCAAATCTAATCCACCCCACTGTGTCAGGGTTTTCTTTCATCAATGCATCAAAGTCTACCCGAAATCCATCCTCTTCACCTTTATCATCAACTGTAATTGCCAGTTTTTTTACTTTATCATACTCTTTTCCACCAGAGTAATACGGCACCAGTGCCATAATAAGCTGATACACTGAAATAACAAGCACACAAACTGCAACGATCAGTACCACTGTGGACATAACCTCTCCAAAGAGTCCGTTCTTCTTTTGCTTCTTTTTCCTGCTCATTATATATTCCTCCCTTTCACCCTGAGTATTATACCATATCTTATTGAACATTAGTAGTTCAATAAGATATACTTCTTGCACAGGGTCTGGGAATAGTGTAGTATAAAATTATATATATTTGTGAGTGAGTAAGTAAGGGGGATATACTTTTTATGGATGAGATTGCAATTCTGATTCCATGCTACAACGAAGGTAAAACAATTGTTAAGGTAGTGAACGACTGGAAGCAGGCACTGCCCGGGGCAGCGATTTATGTCTACGATAATAATTCATCAGACCAGACTGCAGCATTGGCTAAGGAGGCAGGTGCAATCGTCCGCCACGAATACCAACAGGGCAAGGGAAATGTAATCCGCCGCATGTTCAGAGAGGTTGATGCAACGGCTTATCTGATGGTTGACGGGGATGATACTTATCCTGCCGAATTTGGAAAAGAAATGATTGAAAAGATTTTGAACCGCCATGCTGACATGGTGGTTGGTGACAGGCTTTCCTCCACATATTTTACAGAAAACAAACGCCCCTTCCATAACTTTGGCAATTCTATAGTACGTAAATCCATTAATAAGTTATTTAAAAATAATATTAAGGATATTATGACCGGATACCGGGCATTCAGCTATAATTTTGTCAAGACTTTTCCTGTATTGTCCAAGGGCTTTGAGATAGAGACAGAAATGAGTATACATGCAGTAGATAAAAATATGCAGGTGGAGAATGTTATCATTAATTATAGGGACAGACCGGAAGGCAGTGAATCTAAATTAAACACTTATACAGATGGGATGAAGGTTTTAAAGACGATTATCCGGCTTTACCGCAGCTATAAGCCTCTGGGCTTCTTTTCTGTTTTCGCCCTTTTTCTCACAATTGTGAGTACCATTTTCCTAATTCCCGTAATTACTACTTACGCACAGACCAGGATGGTCCCGAACTTTCCAACTTTGATTGTTTGCGGTTTTGTCTATCTGGCTGCAATGATATCCCTTTTTACCGGGCTTATTTTATCTTCTATTGTCCACCAGGACAGACAGAATTTTGAAATCCGGCTGGTTGCATGCCAGCACCGCTATGAACAAATCAAGAAGGACGAGAATCCGTCCGCTAAAAATGAAGACCTTCTTGAACATTAATAGTTTAATAAATATAGACTCCGAATAAGACAGAAGGATGCTCTGAAACCATTATCTTGCGCAAGGAACGTACACAGGGGGAATGAAACGATGAAATCAGACTTCGATTATTTCGTTGAAATAATGCCAACAGATATGTACTCTGGAACGAAGGCAACTATTTATCAAAATATTGCCATCTTTGAGCCAAAACAATATGTTATAGGAAAGGTGTTCTGTGTTGATGATTACCACTTTATTCTGTTCTTCGAAAAGTCGCCTGTTATAAGAGTCAAGGATGTTGATTACCGTTTAGAAAAGGGTGATTTGCTTGTAGTTCAGCCCTGGGATAAACTCACCACCATTTCCTGCGGTGAATATGGACAATGTAAATATATTCACATTGCAGTAAAAAGAAACTTTTTCCAAAAAATTTCTACCGAAATAGCAGCCGGAGAGGTATTTACGTTTCAGCGCTTCCAGGGGCGTTACAGTCATCACTTACTGGACTTAATTGGTGACTTTAAACTGGAGCTGAAGAATTACGGCAATTCCTGCCCTCAAATGCTTCTTAGCATTTCTACTCAGATCGTGTTTCAGCTCATCCGGGATTTAGGGGGAACTCACACAAAAACCAATGAAAAGATGAACAAGGATAACCCCTGCATCCAGGAAGCCATCCGGTTAATGCAGGAATGTTATGCGACCAACATCAGCATTATTGATATCTGCAATCTCATCTATTTAAGCCCCAATCATTTTAACCGAATGTTTAAAGAGCATACAGGACGCACACCCCACCAGTACTTAATCGATATCCGATTGGAAAAGGCGAAGGAACTGTTGAGAACAAAAGATTTTTCCATTGAAGATACTGCCAGATTATGCGGCTTTATAAACGCAGGACATTTTGCAGTGACCTTTAAGCGTAGTACACAGCTATCACCATCAGAGTACAGAAAAATCCATTCCCAAAAATAAAATAATGTTTTGTTTGATACTGTTTGCCAATCCGGTAAACAGTATTTTTTATGCCGCTCCCCCAAAAAGTACTTTTTGAAAAATGAATGATATTTTTAAAAAGCAAAATGCTTTTGTAATGTGGTAATTTAATAAAAATGTTTATTTAAACCTAGAACAAGTCTGTATTCACACAAGTAACACTGCGAATTGCAAATACTCCTTTAGGGAGGAGGTTAGATGAAATATGGATGATATATCCGGCGGATTTGGTGCTTTAAGGTAAAGCGCAGCTGCCATAAGCCACAGGAACAAATAATAATTGAGGAGGACAGGAATGAAGAAAGGGAAATTATTGTCTTTGGCATTGTCTTTGCTGTTATTGATTGGGCTATGTCCAACAACAGCTTTTGCAGCCGAAGCAGGGGAGAAACTATGGGTAAATGGCGTTGATGTTATCACCGCACCGGGTAACACTGTACCCTGCGGCGGAGGTACAGCTTCTTACAATGCAGAGACCCAAACACTTTTATTGGACAATGCTACAATTGATACCAGCCATAACGGCAACGGAATTGCTGCCGGAGAATACTTTAATGATAAAGAACTTACGATTGAGCTAAATGGTACAAATGTAATCGCTCCGGCTGCCGGACAAGGTATTCATATGGGAATCTATATTTTCGGAAAACTTAAGATTTTAGGAGCCGGCAGTATGGAGATTACTACCGGACCATCAGGCATCACTGAATACACAAATGGAATCTATGCCTTTAGCGGCTGCACCATCAGCGGGGTAGGAATTTCTTTAACAGATACGTCAGAACCTGCTACAGGTAAAGGTAATTCCGGTATTGATGTAAATTCTGTAGGCTCCTCTTTTATGTGCAATGGAGCATCTATCAACATTTCCGGATATGAAGTGGGTATCAACGAACCTACCGGACATGTTAACATCATAAACAGTAACATTTCCATAACAAATGCCAATCGAGGAATAAACGGCGGTGTCGACATTGATGATTTTAAAATTCAAAACAGTACAGTCGATTGCACTACATCCGGCGATAACGGAGTTTCTGTAGCAAACGGGTGTGATATTCTGATTGATAATTCCAGGCTGACCCTGACAAGCGGTTCTGCAAATGCTATTTACTCTGCTGCTTCACTAAAAATCGAAAATGGGTCTGAAATCAATGCAACTGGGGGATGGACTGCTTTATATGGCGAAACCTCCGTCAGCATTAGCAACAGTATAGTAGATGCGGTAAGCACCAATGATATCGGTATTTTCTCCAGGAACTCTATTCAACTGACCGGCGGTCAAATACATGCAAAAGGTGGTACTGGTTTCGCTGCAATTGCAGCAAGAGTTGTAAAAGGCGCAGATGAAACAGCCGAGT
The DNA here is from genome assembly GCF_003149105.1 of Faecalicatena contorta. Lineage (GTDB taxonomy): Bacteria > Bacillota > Clostridia > Lachnospirales > Lachnospiraceae > Muricomes > Muricomes contortus_C. The sequence continues at coordinate 242,341 of NZ_QGDS01000004.1, forward strand.
CTAAAATTGTACTTACCAGTCTTTTTGAGAAAGATGGCGGAAAAAGTGTTTTCTCCGACTGGTTTGCCCATAGCAGCGGCCAGACCAGAAGCTGGACTTCCTTTGTTGCTAAAGATACGGCTGCTATTGAAGTAAACACAAATGGCGGCTTAGCCAATGCTTTAAACGAAGTCTGGCTGGCCGAAGATCCTTGCTTCTTTGGTCACGATTACAGTACGGAATTCACAATAGACACCCAGCCTGCCTGCACAACAGACGGCTCCAAATCCATGCACTGCTTACGCTGTGGAGACAAAACCGATATAACCGTTATTCCAGCTGCCGGACATACTGAAAGTGACTGGATTATTGATAAGCAGGCAACTTTCACGGAAGAAGGGGCCCGCCATACAGAATGTACTGTCTGCAAGGCCATCTTGAAAACTGAAGCAATTGCAAAGTTTCCTTCCCAGAAAACATTTGTGCATACTGATACAGGAATCAGTATGGAATACGAGGATGGTTCTGTATTTGACGCTCAAGCGGAACTGGTTGTGACACCCCAATCAAAGGACGAAATGAGCAAACTGAACGGCACAATTGATAAGGCTGCCAAAGGACTTACACTAGCCGGACTTTATGATATACAATTACTAAAAAACGGCGTTGCAATTCAGCCTGACGGAAAAGTAAGAATAAGCATTCCTTTAACCGATGCAATGAAAGCAATGACGGATTTAAAGGTAGTTTACATCAATGATGACGGTAATGTAACCATTATCCCCAGTCAAATTGTTGATGGAAAAATTATATTTACAACCGACCATTTCAGCTATTATGGCATAATCGGAAAAGCAGCGGCTACCCCGGAACCTAAGCCGGAGCCCAAGCCAGAACCTGAAAAGAAGACCCCCACTAAGACTACGGATGGGAAAACAAAAGCCAGCGCTGTTAAATCCAAGACCCCTCCGACGGGAGACGCACTTCGAGTCCTCCCACTGGTCATCTTAATTTTTGCCTCTTCCATAATAATTCTTAAAAAGCGCAAACTAATTAGTAAATAAAAATATTTTAACATGCAGAATCACCACCCGCCAAACTATCACTGGCTATTGGGTGGTGATTCTATTTTGTCATTTTCCAATGGGTAATCTTGACAAATTTTCAGACTTTTGGTATAATTTAAGTGTTGTCTGAGTAAGGTATGTTATAAACCTTTTTGGATTCGGCGCAGTAGCCAAGCGGTAAGGCGTGGGTCTGCAACACCCTGATCACCGGTTCAAATCCGGTCTGTGCCTTTTTGTGATGCTCTAAATGCTTGAAAATCAGCACTTAGAGCATTTTCTTTTTGATAAAAGTTGTACAGGCTTGTTCCGTTGGCTTTTTGTGAGCACTTTTACCATATAGTTATTATCTTTGGGATTTCCACCAACATCTCATATAGGGGTACATCGTAATAGATATGGTGGTAGAATATCCTTTCTAGAACTTTTGAAGGGAGTTATTCTTTCTATGCTAAGAAGAGTTAGATTTTATAATGTTGGTAAAGCAGACTACAATTTTATAAAAAAAGAAGAGTTAGTAGTTTACAAACATTTTAGAGGTGAGTCATTATCTGAAAAACAGTATATTTGGTTGGGGTTAAAAGAAGGTAACAAAGCCCCTCATGTTTATTCAGAGTGGAGTAGATATGTACGAAAAAAACATAAGAGTAAAAGCAAAAGTGAGTTAGTTGATTTTTCTAGCTATTTAGAGTATATGGAAGACTATGTAAGTATGGTTATATCAGTATCTAATTTGTTTTATGATGGTGTTATAATTGGTGTAGGTATCACGGCTATTTTTAATGGTATAGGGTTCTCATATAGCAGTGGAGTTGCTTATTGGGTATCGTCAGTTGTAGTTCTTTTGGTTGTAAGTGTGATATTAGTAGGTGTATTGTGGGCATTACATTCGTACAATTCAAAAAAACGTATTATAAAGATGTTCTATAAGGATTATAGGAGAATAATAGACTCTCTTATTGATAAGAAGTAGATGGGGTCTATTCGTATCACCTGTAGTGTACAAACCGCCACTTAAAGAATAGTTTTCCTGGCTAGAGTATGAGGTGTAACGACTTTTTTGAACATACCTAGGTTTTGCAGTTATATTTGCAACTGCCAGCTACATATACCATGATAGTTTCACGTAAACAAAAAAGGTCCCGGAGTTGCAGCTCTGAGACTTTTTTACTTTACGCTAGTTGTGCCGCCGTCTAATCATTTACAGATGATGCAGCAAGCAACACCTGCAATAACAGCGGTATAAAAAGACATAATGGTATCTGTTATGTAATCCAGACTTTCGGGTGTTTATTAGGTTAAGATGAAGTTATTAACGCTACTTTTGGTCAGTATCTTGGATTCTTGAAATAGTTCAAATCTAGTCGCTCCTATAAAAAGAATGTCAGTGCATTAATTCAACCGGCAGTCTTTATTAACTCTTGCATTACAAGGAGTCCTGAGTTGCAATCGTAATTGGAATTTCCACATCTTTATTCTCAGGTTTTTGTCTCTTTATTAAACGTTCAAATAAAATTTTCACCAGTTGATACCCTTGAAAGTCAGGACTCTGACCTAAGGCAAAGTCCACGGTGCCATTTTTTAACAAAACCAAAGTATCCGGAATTAAATCATGGCAAACCACTGCTATTTTATGAGAAAGATTTAGCAGATTAAGGGCACTTCCCACCCCTGCAATCCCCCCGCCTGTAATATATAATCCCTTTAAATCCGGATGCTGATTGCAGTACTCCAGTGTAATTTTAAAAGCATCATCTTTACGGTCCTGATTCTCCTGAACCTCTAAAACATGAAGAGGGGAAGAGGATTCCTTTAACTTATTCAAAAACCCCTGCAGCCGGCTCTGATGGCATGATAACCGGTAGGAACTAATAATGACCCCCACATCTCCTCCTGAAGGCAGAAGCTTCATAAGCAGCCCCGCTGCTGTTCTCCCGCCCTTTTGATGATCTTGTCCTACAAAACAAAAATCATTGGTTCCTTCAATTTTAGAATTAAAAGTAATAAAGGCAATCCCTCTGTCCACAAGCTGATTAATCTTATCTCTGACTGTCTGGTCATCAATAGGAAGCACAGCTATTCCGGCCGCACCTTCTGATTCTAACTCATTTAAAATACTAATCTGCTCAGCAGGCTCCAATGAAATGAGCATTTTTATGACAATCTCAATCCCAAATGCCTGAAATTCATCCTGAGCCTTCTTAATGCCCGCAATCATTTCCTGGATATATGGGTTATATTCGGGAGTCAGAACAATCCCTATTTTAACGCGAGCTTTACTTTGTACTAATGCCTTGCCTAAAAAGTTGGGTTTATAATTAAGTTCTTTTGCGATTTTCAGAACTTTTTGGCGTGTCTCTTTTTTCACACCCGGGCGGTCATTCAGTACTTTATCAACGGTTCCTCTGGAAACATTAGCAAGCTCAGCGATTTCTTTAATTGTAACAGCCATAGTATTCCCTCTCCCCTTAAAGTAATAGTTAGTAATAATATAATATATCAGAAGGCAAATGTCAAAGCATGTGCACGAGCACATACAGCTATTAGGAAATATATAGGGAAACCCCAAAATATGTATAATATGCACAAAAAAAATTTTTATTATTAATAAAAATGCACATTGCAATTAAAAAAATATAATGATAATATATATATACAAAATGTGCACGAGCACAATTGATAGAATCTCATATTTTTGTGAAGATTACATCAAAAATACATTTTATTAGGCACGAGCACAAAGAAAGGATGATTAAAAATGAAATTTGGAACAGGATACGCGTATTGGGGAACTAACTGGGAATGTGATTATTTAACACTAACAAAAAAAGTGGCTGATATTGGATTTGATATTCTTGAAATTGGCGCTGACCACTTATATGATATGTCCGATCAGGAAATTGCAGCCTTAAAAAAGGCTGGTGAGGAAAACGGAATTGAATTCACCACGAACAGCGGACCATCCAAGGAGAACGACTTTTCCTCCGCAGATGCAGGGGTTCGGGAACATGCCCTGATATACTTTAAAAAAGTACTGCAAAACATGAATAAACTGGGTTCTAAAGCCTTAGTCGGCGCTATCTATTCTTTCTGGCCAACAGATTTTGTTGATACAGACAAAGAAGCTGCCTGGGACAGAAGTATTGAAGGCTTAAAGAAATTAAGTAAAACAGCAGAAGAATTAGACATTGAGTGTGCTCTTGAAGTTTTAAACAGAAACGAGACTTATATTTTAACGGATTGTGCAGAATCCATTGAATATGTGGAAAAGGTTGGAAGTGATAAGATTACTCTTTTGTTAGATACTTATCATATGAACATTGAAGAAGATAATATATATGATGCCATCCGCAAGGCCGGAAAGTACTTAGGACACCTCCATGTAGGAGAATGTAACCGCAAACTTCCTGGAATGAACAACAGTATTAACTGGCCGGAGATTGGAAAAGCATTGCGTGATATTGATTACCAAAAAGCAGTGGTAATGGAACCATTTATATTAAAGGGCGGGCAAGTTGGCCGTGATATCCGGGTATGGAGAGATTTAAGTGACCAGGCAACACCGGAGCAAATGGACCACTATATAAAAGAATCGCTGGTATTTTTAAAGAAATGTTGTCTTGGTATAGGAGGAAAATAGAATGCTGGATATTCTTGTTATGGGTGAGATGCTTGTTGAGGTAATGAGAACTAAGGAAGACGCTCAGTTATATGAGCCGGATTTATTTAAAGGACCATTCCCAAGCGGCGCACCTGCAATATGTATAGATGCTGCCGCAAGACTGGGATGCAAAACTGCTTTGATCGGCGGCGTGGGAAAGGACGATTTTGGTAAATGTCTCTTAGACAGGCTGAAAAAAGATGGTGTAGATTGCAGTCATATTATTGAGAGTGAAGAAAAAGCTACCGGTGTAGCCTTCGTTACATATTTTGGTGATGGCTCAAGAAAGTTTATTTATCATATGGGAAATACTCCTGCGGTGGAGGCAAAAGCTCCTAAATCCGGCGAGTTTACAGATGTGAAATTTATGCACATTATGGGGTGCTCTCTCATGGCAAATAAAGAGTTTGCACAGGAAATTTTAAAGACCATGAGAATGCTTGCTAAAGCCGGCACTAAGATTTCCTTTGACCCGAACATCAGAAAGGAACTTTTTACAGATAGTTCTATTCATAAAGTAATTAAGGAAGTCATGGATAATACCAGTATATTTCTTCCGGGAGTCGAGGAACTTCTCATGACATCTGGACAAGCTACTATAGAAGATGCTGTGAAAAAATGTTTTGAAAGTCCCAGGATGGAAATCCTTATTCTAAAGAATGGTTCAAAAGGAAGTACTATTTATACCCGGGATGGGATAAAAAAGGTTGGAGTATACAAGGTGAAGCAGCTGGATGCCACAGGTGCGGGCGACTGCTTTGACGGAGCATTTTTGGCCGGCCTTGTACAGGGAAAGGAAATCGAAGAAGCGGCTAAAATGGGAGCTGCAGCCGGAGCCTTAAACGCTGCTGCTTTTGGACCAATGGAAGGTGATATTACTCCTGATACAGTAAGGAACATGATTGAGAATAACTGAGATATAAGGGAAGGAGATGTATGATGGAAAAGATTGAGTATAAATTGAAATTGGAACATATTTCAAAGTCTTTCCCAGGGGTAAAGGCATTAGATGATGTCAACATTTCTCTAAGGCCAGGTACGGTACACGCTGTTGTAGGAGAAAATGGTGCAGGAAAATCAACGTTGATGAAGATTATTAATGGACTCTATCAGCGTGATGAGGGAAAAGTTTTTCTGGATGGAAAGGAAGTGCATTTTTCCGGCCCTTTGGAATCCTCAGAAGCAGGAGTTGCCATGATATATCAGGAGTTGAACTTTTTCCCGGAACTTACAATAGCTGAGAATATATTTATGAAGCGTCAGCCGGGCAGTGCCGGATGTGTAAAGTGGAAAGAGATGAATAAGCAGGCTCAGGAAATTTTAGATGAAAATGACTTGTCCTATGACCCTAAAATGAAAATCAGGGAATTGTCCATTGCGAGCATTCAGATGCTGGAGATTGTAAAGGCAGTGGCATTTAAGGCACAGGTCATTATTATGGATGAACCCACCTCCTCCATTTCCGATAAAGAGGTGAAGCTGCTGTTTGAGACCATTGAACGGTTGAGATCACAGGGAATCAGCTTTTTGTATATTAGCCATAAAATGGAGGAGATTTTTAAAATAGCGGATGATATCACGATTATCCGTGATGGAAAAAGTATTATATCCGGGCCTGTAAGTGATTTTACAGAAGACAGTATTATAGCACACATGGTTGGACGTTCCATTGACAACATATATCCAAAGGAGGAAATACCCGTTGGAGAAGTTGCCTTTGAAGCAAAGAATCTTTGTAGTGAAGGCATGTTCAAGGATGTTTCCTTTCAGGTTAAAAAAGGAGAGATTGTGGGTATGGCCGGCCTGGTAGGAGCCGGAAGAAGTGAGGTCTGCCGGGCAATTTTCGGACTGGATCCTTTAGATTCAGGAGAAATAGAGCTGCACGGTAAATCTTATACTCCTAAAAATGTATCACATGCTATAAGAAATAAAATTCTTATGATTACAGAGGACCGTAAGAAGGAAGGCATTATTGGAGTCAGAAGCTGCCGTGAGAATATAACAATTGCAAGCCACCGGGTCCGCAAAGGTGTATTCATGAACCTGAAAAAGGAAATAGAGGAAGCAGAAAAGATGTCAGATCTTTTGAAGGTAAGGTTCGCGGGAATAGAAACCCCCATCGGCTCTCTGAGCGGAGGAAATCAGCAGAAAGTACTTCTGGCCAGATGGCTGAGCCTGGAAAGTGACTTGCTGATTTTGGATGAACCTACCCGAGGAATCGATGTAGGGGCCAAGCTTGAAATTTATAATATCATGATGGATTTAGCGAAACAGGGATATGCAATATTAGTGATTTCTTCAGAGCTGCCCGAGCTTTTGGGAATGTGTGACAGGATTTATGTTATGAACCAGGGCTATATGACAGGCTGCCTGAATCGTCAGGATTTTTCACAGGAAAAAGTTATGCAGTTGGCTACCATGGGTGAAAAATAATTAAAGAAATATGGAAAAAGGAGATAGATATGAAAAAGAAAGTAAAGCCAAATGTTAGGAGATATTCTTTAATATTGATTTTAATTGCCATGGTTGGTATTTGTTCCGTATTATCAGATAGTTTTTTGACTACAACAAACCTTACAAACATCTTAAAGCAGGTAAGTATTGTTACCATCTGTGCATTTGCCCAGGGTATGATTATTATCACCGGTGAAATAGACCTTTCCATTGGATATTTAGCGGGAATGTCAGGAACCTTTGCCTGTATTTTATATGTTGCTACCGGCAATCTTGTACTTGCCTTTTTATTTGGGATATTCTTAGGAGCTTTGGTTGGTGCAGTCAACGGGTTGTTTGTAGCACACTTTAAGCTGCCTGCCTTCATCGTAACATTGGCAATGCAGTCCGTTTGCTTTGGTGCTGTTAACTTTTACACCGGAGGACAGAATGTATATAAAATCGGTGATTTCAAGATGTTAGGACAAAGTGATTTATTTGGATTCCTTCCAATTACTGTATTCTTTATGCTGCTTATGCTTGCGATTACTCATGTAGTACTTAGATATACAAAGTTTGGACGTTACTTATATGCAATCGGAGGAAACTCAGAGGCGGCAAATGCCGCAGGTGTGCAGGTCCGTAAGATGAAATGGATTGTCTTTATTGTTTCAGGTATCTTTGCTGCTATCGCCGGTATGGTTATGATGGGACGTCTCAATGCCGGAATCCCCAGTGAAGGAAGAGGATTTGAAACAGATGCGATTACTGCAACAGTCATCGGCGGGACAAGCTTTTCCGGTGGTGCGGGTACTGCTTTTGGAACTTTCTTAGGTGCTCTTATTATCGGCGTATTGAATAACATTATGAATCTGCTTGGGATTGATTCCTATGTGCAGATGATTGTAAAAGGTTTCATTATTATCGTAGCGGTTCTTGTTGACAGCTTCTCCAAGAAGCAAGGCAGAACTATTAAAATTATGGCATCAACTTTTGATGTAAAAAAGTAACCATATATTAAAAAAGGAGGATTTTTATGAAAACACGAAAAATCATGAGTCTGTTTCTGGCAGGCGTACTGGCACTGGGGTTATTAGCGGGATGCTCCGGCAAAAAAGATGCTGCTTCTGAGGACAATACAGCTTCCTCTAGCGAAACAAAGACCGACAGCGAAAGTAAGGATGGCTTTAAAGTAGCATTTCTTCCCACCGATATGTCTGCTACATTTGCAGCATGGCTGGCTGAAGAATTAGACACAGCATTCTCAGCTTATGATGACATGACACTGACCACTATGGATTCAAAAAATCAGTTAGAAACACAGCTTAGCAACCTTGAGACCTGCGTTTCACAGGGATATGATTACATTATTTTATTGCCTTTAGAGCCGGCAGCAGAAGATGATATTGTAGCTGACTATATCGAGCAGGGAACACCCATTATGATGATTAACCTGGATGATTTGGGCGTAGAAAAGGCATCCAGCGTTATTGCAAATCCATATGACCTTGGAACTGTTGTATCAGAGTATGCGAAGGGCGAGTTAAAGGATGATGCAAATGTTGTTGTATTATTAGGACCATCCGGAAATACCGATTCAATTGAACGTAGGAGAGCTTACGAAGATGTTCTTTTCTCACAGACAAAGATTACAATCTTAGATGAGCAGATTGGCGGCTGGGAGAAGTCAAAGGGTATGGAACTGATGGAGAACTGGATTCAGGTACATGGCGATAAGATTGATGCAGTTATTTCTATGAATGACGCTATGGCAATTGGCGCTTATGAAGCAGCTAAAGCGGCTGGTATTGAAAAGAATGTCAAGTTCTTTGGTGTAGACGGACTGGCAGATGCAGCCGTTGCTATTGAAAATGGTGAAATGAATGCTACTGCATTACAGGATGCTCAAGTTATGGCAGAAGAAGGCGCCAGAGTATGTCATGAAGTTTTAACAGGAGAAAACAAAGAAGGATTTGAAAAACTTCAGATTCCGGTAACATTGATTACAAAAGACAATGTTGATGAATTTATTAAGAGATACACCGAGAACGGTATGCTTACAGAATAATAGCTGCGATAAACTTTTACTGGTATTCCTGGCATCTGCCGGGAATACCTGCTATTTATCAGGAGGAAGATCATGAAACAGGCAATATTGACAAGTGCAAAAACAATTGAATTTAGCGAAATAGAAAAACCGGTAATAAAATCAAATGAAGTTTTAATGAAAGTAAAGGCACTGGGAATCTGCGGTTCTGATATTCACGCATATTATGGACAGCATCCTTTTATGTCCTTCCCAATACGCCTTGGACATGAAATGGCCGGTGAAGTAATTGAAATAGGGGCTGATGTTTCCGGTATTGAGATTGGCGATTTGGTAACAGCAATGCCTCAGGACTTTTGTGGTGAATGTGAGCCTTGTAAGGCCGGAAGATATAATATATGCAATACTTTGGATGTTATCGGATGCCAGACTCCGGGAGCTGCATGTGAGTATTTTAATGTAGATGCAGCTCTGATCAAAAAAATGCCTGAAAGTTTAAACGCAGAGCTTGCAGCTACCATTGAGCCTGCTGCTGTCGGCGTTCATGCGGTAAGAAGGGGGCAGAGCGTAAAGGGTGCAAATGTAGTTGTAATGGGTGCAGGTACCATTGGAAACGTAACAGCTCAGGCCGCCTTGGCAGAAGGCGCAAAAAGTGTGTTGATTTCAGACCTGTCTGACTACCGCTTAGAAATCGCAAAAGAATGTGGAATTCCTCATACAGTTAACACGGGAAATGTTTCCCTGAAAGACGCCATTGAGGAGGCTTTCGGCGGGGAAGGTGCAGATATCTTCTTCGAATGTGTAGGCGTAGGCGCAACAGTAAACCAGGCCATTGAGCTTTCAAAAAAGGGCCATGATATTATAATAGTTGGAGTATTCGGATCTACACCGGCTATTAACTTAGCATGGGTTCAGGATAGAGAATATAGACTTATAGGTTCTTTAATGTATGTAGAAAAAGACTTTCAGGATACCATTGACTATATGGAAGCTGGAAAAATTAATATGAAGCCCTTAATATCTAAGAAGTTTACATTTGATGAATATGATAAAGCCTTTGAATATATTGAGCAAAATAAGGATACCAGCTTAAAAGTAATTATAGAAATGTAAGGGAAAAGGCAGGTTAATTATGAGCGATTGGAAATATAAAAACTTTAATGAAGATTTTTCACTAAAAAATAAAACAGCAGTCATAACGGGGGCTGCGAATGGAATCGGAATAGAAATAGCAAAAATGTTTGCCAGAAAAGGTGCTGACATCGTTAGCTTCGATATGAAACGTTCCCTTGAACTGGAGGAATATGTCATAGCTCAGGGAAGAAAAGTACTCTCTGTCACCGGCGATATTACCCGGCAAGCAGACATTGACGCTCTTGTAAATGAAACAATACAGACATTTAAGAAGATTGATATACTGGTAAATTGTGCAGGGGTAGGCTTTTTAGAAATGGCTGCAGAAAGCACAGATAAGGTATGGGATTTAACCATGGCTGTTAACCTTACAGGAACTACCAACATGTCACTGGCAGTTGGAAAGACTATGATTGAAAATAAAGAAGGATGTATCATTAATATAGCGTCACAGGCAGGGGTTGTGGCCCTGGAACGCCACCTGGCTTATGGAACTTCTAAAGCAGGCGTTATCCAGATGACAAAACAACTGGCATTGGAATGGGGGCAATATAACGTTAGAATCAATGCTATTTCCCCTACTATCATACTGACTCAAATGGGTGAAATGAACTGGAATAACGAAAAGGGCGAGGCTTTTAAGAAATCCATACCCTCCCGCCGGTTCGGTTATCCTGAGGAGGTTGCCGCTTGCGCTGTTTACCTGGCAAGTGATGCTGCCAGCTTGTTCAATGGGGCTAATCTGGTGCTTGACGGAGGGTATACAATTACCTAAAAGCTGGGACAGAATTACATAATTTAGAATCTCTGTAAAAACCGTTTTTATATGATAATAGCCGGACATGAAACCTAAATTATAAGGTATCTTGTCCGGCTATTTCTAACTGCTTAAAGTATTACCAGGCTATTGAGCATTAGAACTTCACATCGTACCGTTTACAGTAGCTGAAAATCCTGTTAAGATGTGACATATAAATTAAAATCCATCGAGAAGGAGCAGAGCTTATGAACATAAAACCTTATGTCAGGAAGACGCATTATTACGAAACTGACCAAATGGCCATTATCCATCATGCCAATTATATCCACTGGATGGAGGAGGCAAGAGTCGACTTCATGGAACAAATGGGCTTTAGCTACGAGCGCGCGGTAAGCACAGGAATTGACTTTGCACTGCTTGGTATTTCCTGTGAATATAAATCTATGGTTCGTTTTGGAGACACTGTAAACATCCAAGTCTCCATATCCGCCCTGTCTGCTGCTAAAATGACAGTTCAATATGAAATCACTGACGCTGCTACCGGCAAGCTAAGAACAGTCGGGGAAAGCAGTCATTGCTATTTTGATGCCAACAAAAAGCGCCCGGTTTCCTTAAAAAAAGTACTGCCGGAATTATATGATTTATTTGCTGAGCTCTATGAATCCACTACAAATTGTATGGATAAACGATAATAATAAACTCAAAAAGCAATAATTCTTTCCTTAACTATATGAACGGAATTATTGCTTTTATTATTTAACTGTCAAACTAAGATACTATGCTTTTTTCTGTTTAAAGATAATTTTCATAATCGGAAAGAATACCCAGAAGGATATAACAGAATTTATAAGCATTGTTATAATATCTGCCGCAGTCATCCCGGCACCTTTTCCCATTACATCCATACAGAAGTTATAAATCGGGGTTTTATAAAGTCCCTGGAGAGCCGCAGCACCTACGGAGATAATTACCCATGCCACGAAATACCAGAATGCTGCCTTTCCTACACTGGAGTTGGACTGAAAGGTTACATTCCTCTGTAAGAAAAAGTTGATAATCTGAGCCAGCAGCAAGGTAATTTCTACTGCCAGAAAATAAGCCAGACCACCTCCCCCTCCGTTTGCAATAGATCCGGCTGCATAGTCAAACACATAATAAATACTTCCATCCAGGTTTTGTCCCACCGGTAATATTTGAAAACTGGTGCCGACCAGTGCAGTATAACTGAATACCCATTTAATTGCAGGCATCAGAACCATCTGAAGCACAGTCACTCCATTGCTGATAACAAAAAATATAATAAACTGGGCAATCCCAGGATGCTTCTCTTTAAATTTTTCCCAAAAGCTCCGGCTGCTTTTTGCTTTTTCTTCCATATTTATTCTCCCTTTCCATTACTTCCGGTTTGCAAAAAACCCTTTTATTAAATGCCCCATCCCTTTAAAGAAATGTCCATTCACGACTTCCGCCATGGCTCTTGCCATATCCATACTTACCATGCCGCCGGTCATTTTCGCAATTCCACGGAATGGAATATTATAAATGAACAGAATATTTAAATCTGGTTCTCCTTTTGCCATACTCTTATTTTTCAAGTGTTCCAGTATGCGTAAAATCAGTCTGGCAAGGCCGCTTTTTGCATAACGCATCTGGCAGAGAGCGTCATTAATATCTAACCCTTTATTTCTATCCCACCTGCCGTCAGGTATAGGCCCGCCCAGAAGATCTTCAAATTCTTCATCTCCTACTTCTGCAACCTGCCCTGTATAGTAAGAAGACAGCTCTTCTTTCTTATATGGAAGCCTTGCTTCCGTACCTTCTATACTTACTTCTGTACTCAGGGAAACTTCTGCCACATTAGGGCCTGCCATAATCCTGTACGAACCGCCTTCTACTTCCCATTTATTTGTTATTACATTATAATAGCGGAATGCCTTATCATCCAGAGGGATCGTGACTGTCTTGCTCTCCCCTGCCTTTAGATACACCTTTTGAAAACCTTTCAGCTCTTTGGCAGGACGGAAAATTTTACCGTTTGGCTTTGATATATAAATCTGCACTACCTCGGCACCATCTACACTTCCGGTATTTTGAATTGTAACATGGACTTCGTTTTCATCTGCCTGGATATCAGAGTAAGCAAATGAGGTGTAGCTAAGTCCATATCCAAAGGGAAATAATACGGGTATGTCTGCGGTTTCATAATAGCGGTATCCCACAAACAGCCCTTCACGGTATTCAGAAGTCTTCTCTTTCCCCGGCCAGCAATGGTAGATAGGGGTATCTTCGTAGCTAACAGGATAGGTTTCACTTAATCTTCCTGACGGGCATACTTTTCCTGTTAAAACATTTGCTACAGCTCCGGCTCCGGCCTGACCTGCCAGATATCCATGTACCATACCCTTTACCAGATTCAGCCAGGGCATCTCCACAGGTGCTCCGGCGGACATCACAACAACTATATTGGAATTGGCCTTCTGCACTGCTGCCAAGAGATCAATCTGATTATAGGCAATTTTCATATGCTCCCTGTCCATCCCTTCGGTTTCGGCCAGTTCATCCAGCCCCAGGTAAAGCAATACTACGTCTGCACGTTTTGCCAGCTCTGCTGCCTTTCTTTCCAGCTCCTCGCTCATTTTTCCATTCCGGATAAAACCTTGCTCATAACCTGCAAACTCTACCCATTCCTCAGTCTTCCATACATCCAAAGGACTGTCCAGCTTTGTGGAATTTACAATACTGGAGCCTGCCCCCTGGTACCGGGGTTTATCTGCAAAATCTCCAATAACTGCTACCTTTGTGCCTTGCTTCAGCGGGAGAATATTATCCTCATTTTTAAGCAGAACCACACATTCCTCAGCTGCTCTTTCTGCCATCCCATGATGTTTCTCAATGTCAAATCCTTTTCCGGTTTTTCCTTCCACCGCCTTTTGTGTATCAAAAATGACACTGAGAAGTTCATCCACTCTTCTATCCAGCAGCTCTTCGCTTAATGTCCCTTCCTTCACAGCCGCCATCAGTTCTCTCATGCCATCCTTTCCGGTTGTGGGCATTTCCAGATGACTTCCGGCTTTTACTCCATCGGTATGGCTGTTGCTGCCGCCCCAGTCAGATACTACAAAGCCGTCAAATCCCCATTCATCTACAAGAATCTCCTGCAGCAAATGCTCATTCTCATTGGCATAGACACCATTAATCCGGTTGTAGGAAGTCATAATGGATTTTGATTTCCCTTCTTTTACCGCAATTTCAAACCCGGTTGTATAAATCTCGCGGAAGGTCCGCTCATCCAGTACAGAGTCATTGGACATACGTCTCAATTCCTGGCTGTTGGCCGCAAAATGCTTGGGGCATGCAGCTACTCCCTTGCTCTGGATTCCTTTTACATATCCTGCTGCCATCTTGCCTGCCAGATATGGGTCTTCGCTGAAATATTCAAAGTTTCTTCCACACAAAGGGCTTCTCTTAATGTTCAGTCCCGGCCCAAGAAGTACATTTACTCCCTGAGACACGGCTTCCTCTCCCAGGTAGCTTCCCAGTTCTTCTCCCAGTCCGGGATTCCAGCTATTGGCCACGGTGGCTGCTGTAGGAAAACAAGTTGCGGGAACACTGGCATTTAATCCAAGGTGGTCCGATTCCCCGGCCTGCCTGCGGATGCCGTGAGGCCCGTCGGACAAAGTCATAGATGGGATTCCCAAACGCTTTATATCTACAGTCTGCCAGAAATCTTTCCCTGACAGCAAGGATGCCTTTTCCTCCAATGTCATCTTACCAATTAATTCCTGGTATCTCAAAATGTTACCTCCTATTTCACACCTGTAAGGAAAAGGGAACCGGATGTATTATCCGATTCCGCATTTCCTATAGATGACTTGTTTTATTCCAATCTTGCATCTTTTGTTTCTACTGCTCTTTTCCGGAACCTTTTAATTAATACAACCTCAAGTGCAACAACAACTGCTGCAAGAATTACATCAATTACAATTGCTGCAATCTGCCAGGACATTAACCCTGTCTGAATATTGTCTGCATCATAAGCACGGCTGTTTACTACAGTGTACAGAATATTATGAACTGCATTTCTCATTGCCTGAACACCTGTTGCACTCTTCTGGTCCACGACATGGTTTGTTGCTGTGTCATAAGCCACCAGCATGGCATCTGTACCATTTCTGATTGCTTGATCAGCAGTCATATAACCGTATACACCGAAATAATCTGTAAGCACAAATCCTTTGAATCCCCATTCGTCACGAAGTACGGTATTACAAAGTTCTGTACTGCCGCCAGCCCAGCGTGCTCCGATATAGTTGAAGGAAGACATAACAGCCTTTGCGCCTCCGTCTTTTACGGCTATTTCAAAAGGTTTCAGGTATATCTCACGGACAGCCTGTTCATTTGTCCATGTACAAAGCATATTGTTACGGTTTGTTTCTTGGTCATTTAATGCAAAATGCTTAAGATAAGCATACACACCTTCTTTTTCAGCACCAATTACTGATTGTGCCGCTATATGCCCTGCAAGAACTCCATCCTCTGAATAATACTCGAAGTTACGTCCTGCAAATGCACTTCTGTGTGTATTCATAGCTGGTGCATACCAGCCGGATACTCCCATCTCATCCGCCATTTTTCCGATGCTTTCTCCGAAACGCTCTGCAATCGCTTTGTTCCATGTATTAGAAATCATCACTGCTGACGGAAAGCCGATAGAACCTGTTCCGGTAAAGTTATTATTGATAGAGGCAGGTCCGTCACAGTCGATAGTCTGCACCTTAGAAATACTGCTTGCTGCCGGTGTCTGATATCCTGACAGAGCAATAACCGTATCCATCTCACTGAGTGTCATTTGATCCAGCAAAGTATCCCACTGAGGATCATCATAGTCAGCACCACGCAATGCCTGCAGCTCAAGACCATTGTCAGCCCCTGTAACAGGCATTTCATCTGCTTCATTATTGTAATCCTCTGGGTTATAATTACTGTTGTTAATAAATTCTGCTTTTTTCTCATCCGAAATAGACAGGCTTGCAGGAGCAGCAGTTGCCTCCTCATAATTTGCAAATCCATCTGTACGTGACAGGTATGTTATATCTCCTACCGCATAGTCAAATTGGTTTGTTGCAACTGTCTCATCTGTAGATCTCTTATTATTTTCATCATAAACAATTGTATTGTCTACAGTATAGGTATCCTCGTCAATCACATGGTGAGAATCAGAACGAATAGAAATTCCATACTCTCCACTTTCCAGTACATAGGCCTTTGCACCCTTATCATCATAAGAAGCCATGTCCTCTGCCTTGAAGGAAACCGTAATTGTCTCGGATGCTCCGGCTTCCAGCATATCTGTCTTTTCAAACGCAACCAGATTTGCCACAGCCTTTTCAATTCCTCCATTTGTATACGGTGGGTTATAATACACTTCCACTACGTCCTTACCAGCAGTATCACCAGTATTTGTCACTGTGACATCAAAAGAAATTACTCCATCCGCCTCTGTGATTTGTCCCATTTCCTGTTCAAAAGTAGTATAGGACAGTCCATATCCAAAAGGATACAGAACATGCTCATCATAATTGATAAGCCCTTCATCTGCCGCCGTTTCCCAGAAACGATATCCTACGTAAATACCTTCCACATAATTAACAAAGGAAGGGAGCGTAGTTACCTCCTCATCAGAAGCGAAGGTCTTTGCGGTATATGCAAATTCATCCATATTGTCATAATCGAAGACTCCAAAGTTATTGGATGTAGGTGTGTTATCTAAATCATAGACAAAGGTATCACTTGTCTTTGCTGACGGATTTACATCACCGCTCAGCACTTCTCCCAATGCCGTAAAGCCAGACTGGCCTGTACCCGGGCACCATACAGCACTTTTAATCTGCTCATAATCATTGATAAACCCAAGCTCCATGGCATTTGCACCATTATATACTACAATAACATCATCAAAATTGGAACATACCAAATCCAGCATATCTTTCTCTGTCTGACTTAACTGAAGATAATGTTCTCCATCCCCGAAATCTTTATAATCTGAAGAATTATCTGTATATGTAACCTGACTTACATCTACAGGAAGGTCTGCACCTTCACCGCCTACACGTGTAATCACAACCATTGCCGTATCAGAAAAATCTTTTGCAGATTTCAGCAGCTCATCACTGTAGGAATCCGCAGTCGGCTCCGGCAACGTCCAGTCCTGAGCCCACATTCCTACTTCCGGGCGGTCTGAACGGAAGGTTGTATAGAAATCAGAAAGCTCATCATTCAGTTCAAATCCCGCATCTGTCAGTCCCTGCAGCAAAGTCTTTGTCTCATAAGCATCGGACAAAGAACCCGATCCTGTTCCCCCGTAGCATGGGTTTGTGGAAGCCCATCCAAATACGTTCAGATTCTTATTTTCTGTTACTGGGAGAAGGTTATTTTCATTCTTTAATAAAACGATTCCCTCCTCGGCAATTTCAGTACACAATTCTGTCGCTGCATCTGAAGTTTCTTCTGTAATTGTTCCATTTCCTGTTGCCAGCGAAATCATGCTGTACATAGGTCCGAAGCAAATCATGTTTACGACGATTACCAGAGCCAGCAGAATTGCAATTCCTGCTTCTCCTCTGATGAACTTCTTCTTTGCCTTTTCCAGCTTCATACATGCAACAATTACAATAATTGCAAGTACAAGTACAACTCCAAAACCGATAAGATACGGTTTACACGAGTTCAAGACGTTTATGACGTCATCCATGTTAATTTTTAACATCTCATTTCCTCCCTTGTCATCTTTTATCTTTATTCATTATATTGCTTTACACGTATTTTTCACATTTTTAACACAAACTGTACTTTTTATGAATAAACTGTTAATACCTTGTATGTTTCTAACAAATTAGAACGCTGGATTTTGTACATTGTGCACTATCCAGCGTTCCAACTTTATAATGGTATCAATATTTTTAAGCAAAACCAATCATCTTCTGCAGTGATATCAACTTCTCCTTTATACTTATGCACTGTATACTGCAGGCTCTTCAGCCCATATCCGTGAAACTCTCTTTTCTTTTTTGTAGTAACCGGAAAATCCTTTTCAAATTGCAGCGTACCTTCATAGTAATTTTCGAATCTTATTATTAAGAAACTTCTTTTAGAAAATGCGCTTACGTGTATCAGCCGTTTTTCCTTATCCACAATTTTCTTCTCACATTCAATGGCATTGTCCAGCGCATTTCCAAAAATAGAGCAGATGTCCATAACATCCATAAAATCAAACAATGTGCCGTCAACAACGCAGGTAAAAGATATCTCATGCTGCTGGCAGTACAGGCCTTTACTCATAAGAAGCGTATCCAGTACCTTATTTCCTGTTTTATACTGGACTTCATAATTAATAATCTCCTGTTCCATCCTGTCCAGGTACTCATTCCGTTTTTCCCTGTCCTCCTCAGCTCTGAGCGCAATAATATGATGCTTTAAGTCATGATATTTATAATGAATCAAATCCAATGTCTTTTGGGACTGCCGGTATTGCATATACTGGCTCTCAAGGATTTTCTGAATACTTTCTAATTCTCCCCGCACCTTCTGATTCCGCCACTGTACATGAAAGGCATATAAAATTGCCAGACCTGCCACATCCGCAAAGGTACGGATATTAAAAATCTCCCGGCTGTACATGCCGCTAAATGGTGTGTTAATGGCCACAAACCCCAGATTACTTATAAAGAAGATGCCGCCTGTTATAATAACGACCTCCCAGAGCTCCCGTACATCTATATCCAGCCTCTCACCCCGGGGCAACAGAAGCCGGTTCATTCTCCAAAATACAGCATAAATGATTCCATAAACAATGATCAGTATCATACACCTGCTTAAAAGTCCTTTATCATCATATACATTTCCCCAATAAAGAGAAAGCTGCCATTCCATAGAAGCTGCCGTCTCTGCCATGATAAATGCAAAGGCTCCGCAATATACCGCATCTTTCCAGTTTACTTCACAGGTCAGGTAAAGAAAGAGAATCATCAGAAAGATGGCTGACATCATACATAGAATCCACCAGACTCCATCCAGCCCTCCGGTAAAGCCAAGAAAAAGCCCCTGAACAAGAAGGGCTGTTACGCAGAGTACTCCCAGCTTCACACCATGGAGCTTCCTTTTCATATAAAAAATGAAAACCATACAGGACAGCCACTCCGCCAGCGCCGTATAGAACCGCGGAATATCCGGCAAGGTTATTCCAATATCATTCATTTACTTCACCTCTCCCCAATATTTCGTCAGATCCTGCATAAAACTTTTCAAACCGGAACGGCTCAGCAAAAGCGCTTCCCCTTTCACTATGGCACACTTATCCTTTATCCCCTCCACATGCTCCAGATTAATCAAATAACATTTGTTCCCTCTGGAAAAATTGAGCTTTTTTAACTCTTCCTCTATAGACTTCATAGTGCCACTGGAAACAACCTCCTCATCTTTCATATGAAAAATCAAATTATGCCCCTGGCTCTCTATATAATAAATGTCGGAACTCTCCAAACGGCGGATTCCACCCTTGACCGGCACTATAATATGTCTGGCATGACGTTTTTTCATTCGCTCAATTGCCCTGCCCAACTTCTGCGCAAAGGCAAAATAATGAACCGGCTTCAGGACATAGTCAAGAGCATCCACTTCATATCCCCGGATGGCGTACTGTGTCATATTCGTAATGAAGATGATAATTACCTCGGAATCCTTTTTACGGATTTCTTCGGCAGCCGTCATTCCATCCACAAACTTCATCTGAATATCCATAAAAATAATATCAAATTGCGCCCTATATTCCGCAGTGATACCATCTCCATCCCGATAGACGGTGATCTGCAGTTCCTCTTTCTTTTCTGCCTCATAACGCTTCAGATATTCCACTATCTGATGTGCATAAATTTCTTCATCTTCCACAACTGCAACTCTAACCATATTCAGACTTCCTCATTCCACAAATTCTGTCCTATGCCACCCATGCTGGATTCTTTCATCCCCTCAGTAACATGACTGCACTTTTCTTCTATTATATATATTTCACAGATATATTCAATGGGGAAGTTTACGGATGATTTATACGAGATTTGTAGAACTAAACTATTTATTCACCGAAATGTCAATGATGTAGTACATCATAATGTAAATCAGATGTAGATTTATTGCCTGTAATTGATTATAATAAGAATTACCGATTACATTGGGAGGAAAGAAAATGTTGAAAAATATTGTACTGATTGTAGCTCTTTTATGTTCTTGTGTCTATATGACACTGTTCTGGATTTCTAATAAAAAAGCAAATCAAATTGCTAACAAATTTCAAAAGCTGTTTATAGCCGTAAGCGCAATTTTATTAGTGCTGTATATTATTTTATAATAGCACAATTTTGATTCTCTCGTTTTCCGGCTTATAATTTAAGGTCTCCTATGAACTTATGTTATCATAGAAGACCTTGGCGGTAATTCTCGCTTTAATTTATAATCTTTACTCTCACATTTTGACCAAAATTAAACGGCTTTTACAAACTGATAAAGTTAAGTTGTGATTACCTATATTGAGTAACTCTCTAAATCAGAAAGTATAATATCCTTTTTGCACTCGGAAATACCGATTCTACAGTTGTTTATGGATAAATAGTTATTGTTTCTGATACATAATTAAAATCACTTTTTCGCTGATATGCCACTGTTATTCAAGGTTACTAATCTCCAAGATTTGTAAAGGCCTTATCTCCGTTTCCTCCCCCCTTTCTATTACCTCTCCCTTCTTGTGCATATATTTAATTTTAAGCCTTTTTCCTTTTTCAACATCAAAGCCTCTCTGAATCTCACTTCTTTTTATTATTATTTTGGGGGCATACCATCTTTCCCTGTCATCATCATAAGCAGCATCTTTCTGAAAGATTAGATACTCTTTATTAAAATCAATAACTTCTCCTCTAGAAATACCGATAATCTCTGTTGTATAATCCCTATAGAAAAGATAGCCACTAATAAAAATAATTGATAAAATCAAAACTATGGATAAAATAAAAGCAATTCGTTTATATTTTTTTGTTTTATCTTCTTTCAGGGCAGTTTTAAGGGCATTGCTGGGAGTATTTTTTTTCCTCTCCATAGCCTACAAATTCATATAAATCAATTTTTAAAACGTCAGCCAAACCCTTCCAAAAAGAAATATCCGGGCTGGATACACCCCGTTCCCATTTAGAAATAGTTTTACTTGATACGTTTATTTTGTTTGCCACTTCTTCTTGCTTTAGACCAAGTTCACGCCTTCTGTTCGCCAGATTTGTTCCCAATTTTGTCTTATTCAAAATACCAAAACCTTTCTTCGAGATATTATATATTTGCTATTATATTAACAATGTTCAGACAAAAAGTCACTCTATGAATTGTAGAGTGGCATAAAATGGGCGATAGCACCACAAGAATGGAGGCAAAACCAGGAAAATTTGGAGGAAAGAAAATATTAGAAAAGAAGAGTTCTTTGACAACAATATATTTAAGCTTCTGTGACAAACGTAAAAAATAGCCGTCCTACCCTAGTAAAGTAAACGGCTATTTCATAACAAATTATTTTGCCGGAGTAGGTGAGACGCATTCACCTGCCGACTGTCTTGTTAAGTATATTATAGTCAATATCATTAAACATGTCAATCATCTGAAAATTGTATAGCAGCCTATTTGCTTTCCACATATTCCCGCATTCCCTGGAATATCAGATACACAGAGGTCGCCCCTGCATCCTGGTGTCCAATGGCCCGTTCCATCAGGGATTTTGCACGCCCAAACTTTGCGGTGTACCCTTTTGTATCCTCCAAACCTTTTGCTGCGGCTGCTTCTGCAGCTCTCAGCATTTCAAGGAGTCCTTTTTCTGCATTTTCTTCCATAGCAATCACAGCAGGTTCAAGAGCATCTACCATAGTCTTATCTCCCACCTGTGCTTTACCGCGCTCCTTGATGGCCTCCAGACTTTTACGCTCCATTGCAGCTAAATCTGAAGCAGTCAGCTCCGGCTTAGCTTCCATGCCTTTCGCACCTGACAGATAGAGACTTCCGAAAATTACTCCTGAAGCGCCTCCCATGGACATAAGCATTGCTTTTCCTGCTATGGCAAATACATCGTATACGCTTTCAAAAGTCTCCTGTTTATTAAGCTTATCCTTTGCCTTCTGCATCCCTCCTGCCATTCCAATTCCATGGTCACCGTCTCCAATGGCACTGTCAATCTCTGTCAGATAAGGCTTTTGTCCTATGATTTTATCAGCAATATAAATCAGCATCTCTTTTGCATTCTGTATATTGATTACGTCTAACATAGCTTATTTCCCTTCTTTCGCATAATACGGGCAATAACACGGAGCATCGTAGTATTTCTTCAATTCTTCATCCAGTTTAAACAATGTAATAGAAAAACCACCCATTTCCTGTGAAGTACAATAATGATTCAAATCTGAATCATACACCTTAATGCCGTCACGGTCCAAAAGTTCGCGCAATTTACGGTATACAATACTCATCTCAATCATGGTAGTAGAACCTAAGCTGTTTACCAATACACACACCTCATCTCCGGCCCTTAAATCAAAATCCGGGATAATATGATTATAAAGAACTGTTACAAGTTCGTCTGCCGGCTGCATTTCAGTACGTTTTACCCCAGGTTCTCCGTGAAGCCCCATACCATACTCAATCTCATTTTCACCCAATTCAAAAATCGGTTTATCAAGCCCAGGTATCTGTCCCGGCTCAGTGGCAATTCCAATTGAGCGAATATTTCCGGAGGCTTTTTGGGTAACACCCGCGGCTTCTTCCAGGGACAGTCCTGCATCACAGGCCGCTCCTGCTATCTTTACTACAAATACATCTCCTGCAATACCACGCCTGTCAAAAGCCCTTGATCTGGGTGCAGATGCAACATCATCCATTACACGCACATGAGCAGTGGGGATACCCTCATCATTTAAAAACTCCTCACCCATATCAAAATTCAAGTTATCTCCTGCATAGTTCCCATATACAAACAAGACCCCCTTTCCATCATTGACCTCACTTGCAGTCTCATAAATTGTATTTGGATCCGGAGACGCAAAAATGTTTCCACAGGCTGCGGCATCAGCCAGCCCCTTCCCCACAAACCCGGCAAACATGGGCTCATGTCCGCTGCCGCCCCCGATAACCAACGCGACCTTTCCTTTCCGGGGGTTCTTAGAAATGACACCATTAACTTCCGGGTGCTTCGTAACATACTTTTCATTAGCCAGGATAAATCCTTCCATCATCTCAGATACGACATCATCCGGGTTATTAATTATTTTCTTTGTACTCATTTTCATTTCCTTTCTTAACTATCTGCACCTATAAGTATCTGCGTATTGCTTTGCATCCTGATAAGAATAGCTTCTGATTAAATCTTTGATAAGAGGTATCGATGCGGCGGACATACTGAATTCATCAAGACCCATACCCAGCAATAACTTTACAGCCTGTTCGTCACTTGCAAACTCTCCGCACATTCCCACCTTAATTCCGTTTGCATGTCCCGCTTCAATCACCTTTTGAATACTTTTAATCACTGCCGGATGAAAAGAATTATATAATGGCGCCACCTTTTTATTTCCACGGTCCACTGCCAGCATATATTGCGTCAGGTCATTGGTTCCAATACTAAAGAAATCCACTTCTTTGGCAAACTCTTCCGCACACATAACCGATGCTGGAGTTTCGATCATCATACCTACTTGAATATTTTCATTAAACGGGATATCTTCTGCCCGCAGTTCTTTTTTACATTCTTCTACCAGTCCCCTGGCCTCTCTAAGCTCCTCTACTGCGATAATCATGGGAAACATAATGCGCACCGGGCCGAATATACTGGCCCGCAGAAGCGCACGTATCTGTGCCCGGAACATTTCTTTCATTTCCAGGGAAATACGGATGGCCCGCCAGCCCAGATACGGATTTTCTTCATGCTCAAATTCAAAATAAGATAAGGTCTTGTCGCCCCCGATATCCAGGGTCCTGATGGTAACTTCCTCCTCCAGTTGGCAGGCGATTGCTTTATATGCTTCAAACTGTTCATCCTCAGTAGGAAAGTGTTTACTTTCCATATACAGAAATTCGCTCCGAAGCAATCCCACACCCTTTATATGAAGGGCAGCAAGTGCATCTGCTTCCTCCACACTTCCAATGTTGGCATATACTGAAACCTCATGCCCATCGGATGTAACTGCGGGGAATCTGCTTTTACGGACCAGTTCCGCCTCAGCCTGATCAAATACTTTTTTTTGCTTCATATATTTCAAAATAACAGACTTTTCGGGATTAATCAAAATCTGACCAGCTTTTGCATCCATAATGATCATATCTTCCGCCCGCACAGAATCTAATATCCCCTTTACTCCTACAAGAGCCGGCAGGCCGATGTTCTTAGCCATAATAGATACATGGCTTGTAATGCCGCCCTCCTGAGTAATAAATCCCAGAACATACTTTAAATTAAGATTTGCAGTATCAGAGGGGGCCAGATCTTCTGCCACAATAATTACCGGCTCGTTTATACCATCAAATGGATTATGGTCAATTCCCTTTAAAATGCGCATCAGGCGGTCACAGATATCTTTAATATCCGCAGCCCTCTCCCGCATATATTCATCCTCCATGGCTTCAAACATAGATATCCATTCTACTGCTGTTTCCTTCAGTGCCCGCTGCACATTTATACTCTGCTGCAGAATTTTGTCATGTACCCCCTGAGTTAACACGGCATCCATAACAATTTCCAAATGGGCGCCAAATATGTCATTATCCTCAGCCAGCAATTCAAGCTGCCTTACTGCCTCAGACACTGCCTCATCATACTTTTGTGTTTCATTTTTCAAATCTTCCTGAGACACGTTATAGGAATCCGGCTCTAAAGATATTTTTTCAACTATAAAAGCCTTTCCTATAGCGATTCCTCTTGAGGCTGTCCGGGAAACACGAATTTCTTTCATATCTTCCTCCTACTCTCCCAGCCCGGATTCAATGGCGTTAACCAATACTTTTAAGTCCTCTTCTTCAGTCTCACCGCTGCACTCAATTGTAATTTCAGAGCCACATGTAATTGCAGCCGCCATAATCATCAGCACGCTCTTGGGGTTAATCTTTTTTTCTTTGAAGAAAACTGTAATATCTGATTTACACTTCGCTGCCAGTTTTGAAAATTCTACCGCTGGTCTTGCATGAAGACCTGATTTATTTTTTACTATAATTGTCTGACTTACCATAATCCATATTCCTTTCTAGTTCAAGTATATTCTAGTGTACTGTTCAGAAGGGCAGCCCCGATTTCGCCTTGCTAATTGCAAAAGGCCGCGAAGTCTATTCCCCGCAGCCTCCTTTAATCTCTACCCTATAATTTGAACATCGTTATTTATGAAACTGCTTCCTCTTCAGGAGTTGGTGCCTTTTTAAATGCCAATACCAGTGCTGCACTAACTGCAGAGCCGATAAGCAGCGCCAGGAGCAGCATAAGCGGTCTGTTGCAAAGGCCGATAACAAAAATACCACCATGAGGTGCCTGCATTGTGCACCCAAACAGATAGGAAAGAATTGCACTTACCGCACCGCCAGCCATAAAGCAGGGAACATACAGCCAAGGTTTTCCAACTGCGAAGGGGATTGCAAATTCAGAAATCATAGCCATTCCGCCTACGATACATCCGGCTGTTGCAGAACGCTCTGACTCTGTAAATTTCTTTTTAACAACCAGCATTGCTATACCAATTGCAAGGGGTGGCACCATGGATGCTACGAAGTTTGCTGCCATAGGTGCATAATTTCCTGCTTCCATTGCAGCCAGAGCAAACGCATATGCCGCCTTATTAACTGGTCCGCCAAGGTCAAATGCAAGCATCATTCCCTGTATAAGGCCCAGGATAATCAGGCTGCTCCCCGTCATGCCACTTAAGAACTCTAACATGGTATTATTAATAGCCGCAATGGGGCCGCCCAGCACAATTCCCATGACAAATCCAATAGCCAATGTAGATATTACCGGAATAATTAAGGTTGGCAGTAAAGATCTCAGCATAACCGGAATCGGAAGCTTCTTAAGCGCACGTACTATGTAACCTGCAATAATACCGCCAATCAGACCTGCCAGGAATCCGCCGCCGATAGCATCGGCTATCACACCTGCTACCATACCGGGTAAAATCGCCGGTTTATCACCAATAGAAAATGCCACATATGCTGCCATAACCGGCACCATCAGTCCAAAGGCATCTTTGCCCCACCAGAAGATTCTGGACCAGAATCCTGTCTGACTCTCTGTTACCGCCACAGCTCCGCCTCCGGCGAAACCAATTGCAACTAATATACCCCCTGCCACTACAAATGGCAGCATATAAGATACACCCGTCAATAAGGCTTGTTTAATATCATTCAAAAAATCCTTCATAAGTCTCACTTCTCCTTTTCCTTAGTAATTATCCAAACAATAAATCTGGTTTCTTAATTACATCATGGGGCTTCACCCGCATAATTTTTCCTTCCGGAAATTTTGCAAACCGCTCTACTTTCGTAATCCCCACATCATTTGCAAATATCAGCAGGTCCGCAGTTTCAATATCTTTCGGAGATAACTGGTTCTCAATTCCAAGAGCCCCCTGAATCTCTACCTTACAGGTATGGCCGTTCTTTTTACAGGCTTTCTTAATAGCCTCAGCCGCCATATAAGAGTGAGCAATACCCGTTGCACAAGATGTTATCGCAATTACAAACATAAAACTACCTCCTTATTCTTCCGCTTCTATTTTTTGAATACCCACAAGCAGTTCTTCGTAACTTTGTACATTGGCAATCAACTCCCGGAAGTCGTCCCTCATCAGGTATCCAGCCAAAGTAGCCAATATTCTCAAATGCTGATTGTCTCCGCCAGCCTCATCCACTGCAAGTACAAATATGTATTTAACCGGACCTTCTTCTCCATGGGATTCATATATGAAGCCCTCCTGGCATCTGATAAACCCAACTCCCGGTTTTAATACTTCCTTACATTGGCCATGAGGAATGGCAATAAAATCTCCCATATAGGTAGGTCCCAGACTCTCCCTGTATAACAGAGATTCCCGAAACGCCTCCTTATCTGAGACAACCCCGCTCTTTTCGAATTGTTCGGACATAAATTGAAATAACTGGTCTTTGTCTGCAAATGGTTCATGATCCAGGATCATTAACTCCTTTAGCAATACGTCCGCTATATCAATTCCATGAGTTTCCATTGTGAATGCCTCCTTCATAGTTAAATACAGTGATCTCACTCTTTTCTCGACAAGTGCCGTTTTCAGGTGCGCGCGCTCATACCATACAAAGCATTTATCTTATTTATATTCTAACAAGTCTTTTGCAAAAAAGATACCAGCCATAATCTCATATTTTGCACTTATTTTGTTGTAATAGTCCATATTAAATCATTATAAGCCTTTTCACAAGGTACAATTGCATAAAATTATTGTTTATTATTTTTAAGTTTTATGTATTTTATATACTATTACACATAAAATTCCACTTGTAAAATTCTCCGGCTATGGCAGATTTCAGCAGCAACAACTTCTTTTCCGTCGCAGTGCAATCCCCCGGAGGGTTTTTATGTAATACGAAAAGAACTTTCCTATTACATAAAAAAAGGCCCCCGCAAATTTGCGCAGGAACCCTTTTTTATATAGTCTAAGTATAAAACTGTTTTATAACTCTGTGATTGCAAATACAACTTTTGCAAGTGTTTTTTCAAAGTTTACCAACTGGTATTTTGTGCCTGCAGGCAGGAAGAAGGTGTCTTCCGGTTCCATAACAAAACTTTCCTGAAGATCTACCAGATTTACTGTTACAGGACCGTCGATACAATACAGGGCACCGTCTCCGGCATGGCTGTCCGGGTCAGAACAACGGGGACCATACCCGCCTGCCGGAAGAATCATCTCTCCGAAATGTCCGTAATTATTGCTGGTGATAAAACGCATCAGCATAGGATGTGATGTTCCATGCACGTTGTTCAGCTTTTCAAAATCACGCACTGCATATACTGCTCCGGTTTTTCTTGCTTCTTCCGGATCTACCGGCCAGCATCCGATATCATCGGTACAGCCTTGTCTGGAAATATCCTGAATCTTATCCCGCATGTTGGGTAGATTGTTGTTATTTGGCCCTTTGTAGAACTTAGTTTCTTCATCCGTCGGAATTACAGCCGGAGGAATCGCATCACTCCATGCCTTAGGGGTAATGAAGTAAAGGATTCTCGCCTTATCTTCCGAGAAGTTATGGCAGCAATGCCATGCGCCTTCCGGCATAAAAAGGCCTTCCCCTGTCTCCAGATATGCAAACTGTCCGTTTCCGCTTCTTTGAACAACCGGACCATTCAGAATGTAGTAAGACTCATCTCCCGGGTGAATATCTAGGGGAGCAAATACACCACCCGGTCCCAGTTCATAGATACCCAGCATAAAAGTATCTGTTGTAACCATTGTAAATGTATTATCCGATGTCAGCGCATTATCCGGCGGATAAAGAGCTGTGGAATAGTCATGCTTGCGAATCAGCATGGGTCTCTTTTCGTCTTTTTTAAATGGAAAGTTCTCTAAAATATCAAATAATTTTGCCACCTCTGTCTCCTCCTATTTGCCATTTCTGAATGCTTTTAATACATCTTTTGCATAACCCTTCATGAATACATACGCTTCTTCCTGTAATTCATGATAGGCAATTTTACCTTCTTTCTCTATTACAAGGTCACTCACAAATTTGCTGGCTGCTTTTGCCATATAAGAGTAGAAGTTTACCTTGGAACATCCTGCTGAAATCGCCTGCTGAACCTGGCTGAATTCCACACCGGAAGCCCCGTGCATAACGATACGGCAATCTGCCGGCACCGCAGCCCGAATCTCTTTTACACGGTCAATGTCAAGTACCGGAGGTTCTGCATAGATTCCATGCATTGTTCCAAAACATACTGCCAGAGCATCACAGCCTGTCTGCTCCACGAATGCCTTTGCTTCTTCCGGGTCAGTAAAGAATTCACGGATATCTTCGTTGGTGAGTACACGGCTCTCGGCATCCTCCTCATGTGTATCCTCTGCTGTGGACTTCATCATACCAAGCTCTGCTTCTACTGTAATATCTAAGTTATGAGCAATTTCAACAAAAGCTTTTACTCTTTTCACATTCTCCTCAAATGGAAGTGCACTGCAGTCATACATAATAGAAGAAAAACCAGCCCGAATCGCTCTCATTAAGAATGTATAATCCGTTCCATGATCCAAATGTACGCAAACCGGCACTGTAGCTTCTTTCGCATATTTCACCATCTCAGGCCCGATCCGCTCAATGGGAATCAATGGATCGTGTACCTCAGCATGGTCAATGATAACTGGTGTGTTAAGCTCTTCCGCGGCACCTATTACCGCACGCAGAGTCTCAATATTTGGTGTGTTGATACATGGAATTGCATATTGTTCCTTTTCTGCAATTTCCAAGATCTGTTTCATGTTCACTAACATCTTCTTTTCCTCCTTTATACAAGGCGCATCTGGGTTTCTAAACGCCGGTCTTCTTGATATATTTATCATATCTGCTTTTCACAACAGCGTCTACCGCCCATAATTCCTGATTTTGCACCCTATATTTTTTATTAGGATAAGATAAGGATGTTTTGAAGCATTTCTTTTTCACTCCCTGATTCTTTCACCTTTTTTATCTGCTCAGCATCCTCGATAATATCATACAGATACTTAAAGAGCATCTGAATCTTATCAGAATCTTTAAAATTATTTGCTATTAAAAATACTAAGGACACCTTCTCCTTCGTCTGCCATGTTATCCGGTGTTTCAGTTTTGCCACTGCAATTCCGCTCTTTATAATATGGTCTCCATAATGATGGGGTATGGCAATCTCCTTGCCGATTGAAGTCGCACAGAAATTCTCACGTGCAAGTACCTGGTCACAAAATCCCTCCTCCACATATCCATTTTCCATCATTACCTGACTCATTTTCATAATAGCATCTTCTTTTGTTCTCGTATTTAACTCATAAATCATCAGTTCTTCTTTAAAAATTTCAGATACAAGCTGCTGAATCATACGTCCCTTTTTCTGCTCCTCTAATTTCTCAAGCTGCTCTTTGATATGCTCAATATCACTTTCATAAATATGTTTGGTCACTTCTATAATGTTTTTCTGCTCCTCTTTCATAGGAATCGTGGAAACAATCACCATATCTTCCTCATGTTCACTTCTGTAATCACTAAAAAAAACACATTCTGTAATGTGGACCTGAGGAATCTTTTTTTCTATTTTACGTTTTTGATATAATGCCGTATGTTTATCCGTTGCATGCAGAAATATTACCTGAGTCTTATTTTTTACATCACTCATAAAGTTATGGATCAGCAGAGCCACCCACGCCACATCGTCCTGCCGGAGCATAGTGTTAACCCTCTCCTCTACAATAAACA
This sequence comes from Faecalicatena contorta, assembly GCF_003149105.1. Lineage (GTDB taxonomy): Bacteria > Bacillota > Clostridia > Lachnospirales > Lachnospiraceae > Muricomes > Muricomes contortus_C. Next base: position 272,937 of record NZ_QGDS01000004.1, read on the forward strand.
GATTTGCCATGCAGGCAGCATACAATCCAGACAGCTGCTTCTGGATATCACGGTGCAATTCGTTCCATACCAAAATCTGGTAATCCTCTCTGACTTTCACCTGATGAAAGAATACGCCAAGCTCGCTTACCAGTTCTTCATCCTTACTTAATCCCTTCATTTCCAAAACTTGTTCCAATGAGCGCAGATAATCCACTGCTATCTTCCGGTAGTCATAGCTGCTTTCAGCACTAAAGTTTTCACATGTATGGTTTGCAAACAGACACGCTGCCAGATAAAGACATTCTGAGCGCAGAGATTTCTCCATTTTAGGTACAAGCTTATTCACAATATCTTCACTTGTTTCCAGAAAACGTACATTAATTTCCGGCAGTTCTTCATCCCTGTCCGTTTTCAATATCATATTAAAGCCTGTTATCCGCTGCTGTACAATGGCCAGATATTCTATCAGGCGGCAGAATGAAATATCTACCAGAGTGATGCCCAGAGACTTTTCCGCTTCACATAACAACTTCTGAATTTTAAGGAGGTTTGCCTCGGAATAAGTTCCCGAGAGATAAGTATACGCCTTTCTGCTGATGCGCTTATCAAACCCGTCGGCCACCTCCAAAATGGTATCCGGATTCCAGTTCCAATATTTAGAGTTATTATGCTCAATAATCGCCTGGCGGATATTAAACTCCTCCCCCACCAGCACAACTCCCTGATTACGCACTTTCTTAATATCCACATTCAGGGGCGCCAGTTGTTCTTTAATCTGCTCCAAATCCTTTTGAATGGTATTACGGCTCACAGCCAGCTCTTCCGAAAATAACTGAATCGTATAATTAGCTTTAAAATCAAACAGAGTCTCCAGAATGTATCCCTTTCTAAATACAAACGAATCCTTATGTCTGCTTGTCTCCTCATCTAATTTTTGAAGGGCCTTTATGCGTTCCCCCTCTGAGGCAGTCAGACAGAACCCTTTCTTAGGAGTGCTCTGTAAACTAATGTCAAACTTTTCAAGTTCCTCCCGGATCCAATTCAAATTATGCTTAATACTGCTCACCGATATCCCGGTCATATCAGACAGAGAAGCTGTTGTCACATAACCATCGGTCTCAAGCAGGCACCGTATTACCTTTTCACTTATTGCATCCATGTTCCCTTCCTCCTTTTCCCGGTCTGTATACACTGTTACATACTTTGATACCAATTTGCAACCATTATAACCATTTATTTTTATTTTGCATATAAGGTGAATCTTGCAAGCAAGATTCTCCGCCTGCGGCGAGTTGCGATAGCAACATCTTCCTTGACGCCGCAGTGCGATCCCACGGAGGCTTTTTATATAATAGGAAACGCACAGTTTCCTATTATATAAAAAAGCAGCCAAATATAGAAAGTACCATAATTGACTGCTCTTTATTCTGAATTTAAACCTGTTTATAAATTCATCCTGGGGGTACTGGTTTTTTTAAGTGTTATTTACTATCCTCCGCATAAAATACATAGTCCGGTGCTTCTATTTTTCCCCCATTTCCAAATTCTACAATCATATGCAAAAGGTCCTGCGTATCCATGTAGTAATGGCTGTCCCCGTCAATCCAGCCTGTCTGTGTCACGCTGATGCCAAACTCTTGCAGCCTGTCATACTCCTCTTTAATTTCCGCATCTGGAAATACATCTTTGACGTGATGGAGTCCCGGACCATACTTTCCAAGGAAATCCCAGTAAATGTTAGGTCCTTTCACAGGCTGTATGAGTTCCATTTCCATATCTCCAACCCACTTTACCGCACAGATAAAATCGAAGTCCTCTGTGACCTCCTTGCCATGCACCTTAAAGTCTCTTAACTTTTCAGGTGTAAAATGCCTCACATCCCAGCCGTCAATTCCCATGTAGTAGGCAAAATTTTTCATATATTTCTCTACGTCATCTACCACAATTGCAACCTGTTTCACATTCTGTCTGTGAGCTACCGGCCTTTCGGCTCCTTTTTCAGGATAGACCTCTTCTGCCTCACCAATTTTTCCCCCGTTTCCAAGCTCCAGCGTAAGTCCAAGCTGCTCTCTGGAGTCCACATAATAGTGAACATCATTGTCAATCCACCCTGTCTGGATTACCTCCAGTCCCTTGACCTCAAGTCCCCGGACATATTCTTCCAGCTCTTTATCATCCTGGATAACAAGTTTAAAGTGGTGCAGCCCACTTCCATACTTCTCCAAATGCTCCCAATAAATATTAGGACCTTTTATGGGCTGAATCAGCTCATATTCCACATCACCTTCCCAGGTAACCGCACAAATGAAATCAAAGCCCTCTGTAAGATGCTCGCCGCGTACATAGAAATCCCTCACTGACTCCGGTGTAAAGTGGCGGATATCCCATGGTCCTATTCCGAACTTCTCCCAGTAATTCTTCATTGCTGTATCCAGATCATCTACCAGGATACAAATTTGTTTGATTGCGCCTTTCATGACTGCTTTTCTCCTTCCATATCCGCTTTATAAAAAATACCCCAGCCTTTTCTAGTCTTTTCAATTAACTCTGCTATCTTTCTGGTCTCCTCCCATGTAAAATGAGGACACTGTGTCTCACCCTTTCTAATACATTCCTGTACTGCCCGGATTTCAAACTGAAATCCAGATGCAGGATAAGTCTCCATGTATTCCACTTTTGTACCATCATTCATGATTATCATTGCCGTTGTTGGATGCCAAAATTCAGGTCCGATGATAATTCTTCCGTTTTCACCCACAATTTCTACTTCCGGCGTACTTACCTGATTGAATGCACCTCCCACAAAAGCCGCTTTTCCATCCTCATATTCAAGAAGCATATGGAAACTTTCGTCCACTTCACCATTGGATTTCATCGTTGAATACGCATTTGAAGGTCCCTCAGGAAACACCATATATGCCATAGCCAGAGAATAAATTCCCACATCTCTGAGTGCTCCTGCCGCATGCTGTATGCCGCCCTTCCACGGCTGCCAGTCCTCGATATCCGGCTTGATATTAAAGGCTGCATGTACAGACAACGGTTTTCCTATTCGGCCTTTTTCAACCCAGCTTCTTGCTTCCATTACTGCCGGGAAACATCTTGTCCACATTCCCTCCATCAGGAATACATGCTTTTCTTCCGCCTTTTTTAGAACTGCATCTAACTGGAACTGATTGTCAACCATAGGTTTCTCACTTAACACAGGGATTCCCCGGTCAAGTGCAGACATGATATAGGAGTAATGGATATCATTCGGAACTGCAATATATACCACAGTTATGTCCTCCTGCTCAAGCATTTCCTGAAAATCTGTGTAAGTCTTATCACATCCATATTTCTCTGCAAATGCCCTGCCGCCTGCAACACTTCTTGAAACAACTGCTGTAAGCACAGCATCATCTACTTCCTGCATCCCTTTTGCAAATTCATTGGCAATGAATCCTGTACCAACAATTGCCCACTTTACTAGTTCCATATCTGCCTCCTGTCTGAATTATTAAATTTACGCGTGGGGTGTTTATATGGCCATTATGTGTATTATCACCATTTTTGTCAACGGTATTTCGTCATTTTTATGTATTTATTACTACTGTCCATTATCCGGCCGCCCTCAATTACTTTCATAATCACAAGATACTCCGCCAGCAGCCGTCTACCTTTGCGGTGGTCTGAGTGTATCCTTCTACCGGTGTCTCTCCGAGAAGCGGAAGGAAATCCTTTCGCTCTGCACGGTAGGATACCAGGATGATACAAGACCGCTATCTATAATAGATAATATTCCAAACTCATATAGTCTTAATTAGAATCCTAACCTTTTGGGCAATGTAATTGACATACATCTCTTTTTTTCTTATAATAAAATTTAATTAAAGGCGGGGGTATACAGTGGATAATCAAGAGAAGCACATTTTAAGACCAAGAGTTGCCGGCCTTCTGTCAAGAGGAATAAAGAATTCCTGTGTCTTAATAAGAAGCACATCAGGCTTCGGAAAAAGCGCCATTGTTAGTGAATATTTAAATACTATAGGATATCATAAGGTTTGGTATACGTGTTCTACATTTGATAATGAAGAGGACCGCTTCTTTTATAACCTTTCGGATATATTTAAAAAACACAGACTTAAACTTGGAAAGTTCATGGAAAAAATGGGATTTCCTGATAATGAGTCTGAGTTTTTTGACTTTTTAAACATATTAACAAAGGAATTATATACCGATAAAAAAGTAGTTGCATTTGTTTTTGATGATTTCCATCTCATAACAAATAAAAAGGTAAAACGGTTTGTTTTACAATTAATCAATTCAAATCTTGAGAATTGCTGCTTTTTTGTATTGTCAAGAAATTGGGAAATATTTGATGAGAGTATTGTAGTTCCCTATAGTTCGATTAATAATGAAGATTTAAAATATACCGGCGATGAGGCAATTGAACTTTTTAATGCAATAGGTAAAACCGTCTCTGATGAGAGCGTTATAGAGATTAACCAATATGTGGAAGGCTGGCCGATTGCACTCTATCTTATTGCAAAAAGCATGAATCAAAAGATACCTGTTTCTATTACACCACTAATTAAAACTAAGCCCAAGTTGTTTTCGCTTTTTGAAACAATTGTATTTTCTCAATATACTGATAAGGAGAAAAAGTCTCTGATAAATATTTCTATTTTAGATTCTTTTCCCAGGGAACTTGTCAGTGCAGTAAGTAATGAGAAGAAGCGAAGCTTAAACGACTTAATTGCAGGAAATGTATTCTTTAATTATGACAATATAGATGATCGCTTATATATTCATCCGCTTTATCTTGAGTTCTTAAAAGAAAAACGTGTTAGTATTCCAAAATCACAGCAAGAAAAAACGCTTTTAAAGGCTGCAAAATGGTGTCTGAGAAAAAAACATTATTATGATGCAATTAACTATTTTAAGGCATTTGATTGTCATGACGGTGTTTGGGATACAATACTTAAGTTCAAAACAAAGAGATATAAAATGTCAGAAGCAGATTTTTTGCTGAAATGTATAGATGATCTTCCAAAAGAATTTATAGCAGCTAATCCTATGGCGGAAATTATAAAATCCGGATTATTGGCAAACAATCTAAGGTTTGATGAGGCTTTTGAGTTGATAACCGGGGTTCAAAGGAAACTTGAAGCAGCAAATGCTGCTGGACTTTTAGGTGAGTGTTACGCTACATATGCTGTGATTTTACTTTTATATGGAGCCGATAACTTTGGAGAATATTTTAAGAAAGCAAATGCGCTTTTATCTAACGGAAGTACTATATGGAGCAGGCACTTCCTTGCCGTTGATCTGGGACCGGGATTCCAGTTACATGACGATAATTCCGGAGCACTTACAAAAAGCCTGAACCTTTATACCGAAGGTGTGCCTTATATGGTAGAAGTTTTAAATGGTGCAGGTGAAGGTCTTGAACTGCTGTGCAGAAGTGAATCCGCTTTTTTACAAGGGGATATTAAGAGAACTCTGGAATTTGGATATCAGGCACTTTATAAAGCACATGCCATGTCTCAGTGGGATATTATTGGAAATGCACTTCTGATACTTCTAAGATGTTATACCATACAAGGAAATTACGAATTAATCCTCGAAACGCTGGAACACGTTGATCGATATAAGAGGGACCCTCGATCCTCTAATTTAGGTATATGGGACATTATCTATGGGTGGTATTATTCCGAAATAGGAGAGGCTGATAAAGTAGTTCTATGGATTAGAAATGCAATTCAATATGGATATCCTCCGGTCAGTATAGACCGGGCAACTGTTTTAAGAGCAAGATGCCTTATTTCAAAAGGACAGTATTGGGAAGCCAAAGCATTTATGAATCAGTGTACTACTCTGGCAAAAAATAAGAATTCTATTATCCACCTTATACACATTGAAATCCTTAACAGTATCATTCTTTATGAACTATCCGAAAAAGACGCTTCCATAAAGGCATTCGAACGGGCATATTTGCTGGCATATAAAAATAAATTGTTGACCCCGTTTGTAGAATACAGCAGTCGGCTTCGTAAAATAATACTCTACGCAAAAGGGAGTAAAAACCACAATGTACCAAAAGAATGGGTCGACGGGCTTTATAGGAAAGTAACTACTGTAGCCAAAAAATATTCTGTTTTAATAAAGATGCTTAAGGAGGAACAGCACCATAAAACAAACCTCAAACTTAGTAAAAGGGAACTTGAGATTCTATTGAATTTAAGTTATGGCTATACCAGAGAAGAAATTGCGGAACATCTCTATTTAGGCGTAAACACCGTAAAGAGCGTTCTAAAACAAATATATGCTAAGCTTGGTGCAATTAACAGTGCCGATGCAGTTCGAATTGCAATTATTAACAAACTTATATAAGAAGGTATAACAGATAACAATCCAATCTTCATACCGGGCTGCCCTTTTCCGCCGTTTTATCTGTCTTTTTGTTTTGGTGTCTATTAAGAAGAATTACACTAAACAGAAAAATCAGTGCTGCAGAAACCAGCACAATCAGCTTCCACGGAATCAATATGTCCTTTTTTCCGCTACCTATATCCTCATTGATAATCCTTGTTCCTCTAACCAGCAGACGATGGCTGTTTACACCATATGGGGTACAGGTTACCAAAGTAACATAATCTTTTTCTTCTACCGGCAAAAGATTCTCAATCTTTTCCGGCTCAATGATGCGAATATCGTCAACCTGGTATGTCAGCGTTTGATTCAATACCTTGATTTTAAATTTATCCCCAATAACGATCTCTGTCAGACGGTTAAACATTTCTGCTTCCGGAAGTCCCGTATGCCCTGTAATCACCGGCATATTACCTTCTCCTCCGGTCGGGAACGGAGTCTGCTCAATGTGTCCGGCCCCTTTCCCCAACACTTCCTCCGATGTGCCATGGCGGATTGGCAGATATACATTTATTTTAGGAATATCTACATATCCCATTACTCCGTCTCCCTGGTCAAGAATCGACAGATAATTTCGCGGAAGAACACGGCCGCTGCCAATTACAAAAGGGTCCGGAACCGGATCCCCGGCCAGATTATTGTTGTATGTAACCGCTGCATCCCACATTTCAGAGATCTCCTCGTCACTCAAGCTTGACACCCGCTGTTCATATTGAGTTGCTCCCCTCACAACATTTCTAAGCGCAATATAATTACTCAAGGCCGGGTAGATGAATATGCCCATCCCTATCAAAAAGCCAATTATCAAAATGATCAGACTTTTATCCTTTTCCTTCATCGCTTAATTCCTCTCGTTGTTGTTTTCATGTACTTTTTCCTTTGCAACAGCTTTCCTGTCGCCAGTAATATGACCAGCAAACCTATAACCAGAAATACACTCCACCAGGGAAAGGCGGTTTTTTCATTTTCAAATGTATAGGTATTATCCAGATATTCGATGCGTTCTCCCATAACCAAAAGGCGATGTGTATTGATACCATATGGGGTACATGTAATCAGCGTTGCCAAATCTTTGCCTTCCTCCCTTTTTAACCTTGAAATATTATCCGGCAAAATTGTTTCTATTGCATATACTTGATATGCCAGTGTTTGATTCAGAATCTTCAGATAAAAGACATCCCCGGTTTTCATTTTTTCAAGATCGTTGAACATCTCCGTGGATGGCAGTCCTGAATGTCCTGTCAATATACTATGTGTTCCTTCCCCTCCTACCGGCAGCGCTGAAGCAGGGATATGTCCCACACCTTTATCCAATACCTCATTGCTGACTCCATGATAAATCGGTAAAAATATATCTGCTTCCGGGATATAGATATTTCCCATCATCCCGCTGCCTATATCAAGGGTCGTATAATATTTATCGAAGGGATCAATTTCATCAATGCTGGCAAAGGGATCCTTAACCACACTTCCCGCCAGCCGTTCGTTATATTCCACTGCCTCTTCCCATAGCTGTATTCTTTCTTCAGCACTCAGCCCTGCCACCTGATACTCATAACTTTGCACGGCTGAGCGCTGAATCCGTTTTAAATACCAAGAACTAATTTTCGGATAAAATAATATCAATGCTCCTATTGTGAATATGATAATAAAGACAACTACCGAAAGTCCTCCCCGGCAGCCATTTCCCTTTTCTCTATTAACTGCCATACTGCTCCCTTCTTCCATAATAGTACCCCTGCTAAAAAAGAGACACCTTTAGACGAAAGTAGTTCCATAAACTTCCAATCGCTCAAAAAGGTGTCTTGTGATAAATTATAACTGTTTTCGCTGTTTCGCCTTGCCAATTACGATAAAAATAATTCCGCCACTTGCTATAAACAGTAGTACTGCACCTAAAATATTTACTACATCCCCCGTTTTAATACTACCTGTGACTTTATTGCCCGTAGATTCTTTGCCAATAATACTTTTGGTGTTCTCAACAGTCAACTTGGTCACCCGATACATAGGGTCATTAGAAACTGTCACTTTTACCGGCTTTTTATTTTCCTGATAACCAGCCGGTGACTTTGTTTCCACCAAATAAAACTCCCCCGAACCTATTGCACTGATATCTGCAAAACCTTGTGCATCTGTTGTTACTTCAACAACATCCAGCCCTGCCGCCCCAGTCTGTTTTATAAAATCGCCTGCCAGTGCCTGTTCCTTTGTCCTGGCCAAGGCGAATGCCGCACCTTGAAGTTTCAACACTTCATTGTTACTGTCAACCTTATATATATGGATATTTCCCGGATATACCTTCGGCACTCTTGCATCTTCAACATCTGCCTCCGGAGGAAACACTTCCCGCTCATAAGGGGAACCTGTACCATTTTCAAAGTGTATCCGGGCATTATTCCAGATTGGCGTCTCTGTTCCTTTTGCCTGATAATTTACTATCGTTTGAAGATTCAGTCTTATAGATGCAATATTACTATCTGCCAGTTTTATGACTCCTGATTCATCGGTAAATGTAACCTTCAAAACATGCGCTTCAGAATCATATTCAACAAAATAATCCGTCCCTTCATTTAATTTAAAATCATCAAATTCGTTGCCCTTAATATCGTAATAGGAAAGCTTTGCCGAATTTTCAACATAATCCAAACGGAAATCCATTTCATCGGTAATGTAAAAGTTTTTTGCATAAGATACCTGCAATCCTCCATTTGCGTTATTAGTGATTCTTGTATCACTGCCAATCGGATATTGTATGCTCCAGTCTACTACATCGTCAACCCCCACCACCTGCTGCTCACTTGCAAGTTTTTTTTCCACCTTAACCTTAATATTCTTGGGATAAACCGTAACATTATATTCATCATATTCCTCGCCGCTGGCATCCTTTGCACGCGCTGGGATTTTTACAACAAATCCCTCTTCATCAGGGGAAGTATATTCCTCTCCAAGTGTTTCTGTAACTAAGTAATAGCCTGCGGCCAGGGAGCCAAAACAGAGCTCCCCATTCCCATCAGTTCTCCCTGATTGTTTCGTAAAACCAGTATCCTTCAGTGTCTTTACCGTAACTTCTGCAGCCGTTTCAGCTACCTCCAGACGTTCAATCGAGAATTGAATATTCTCCAGCGCTTCAGCTCCTTCAGGCACGTCTTGTACATCTGAAGACTGACCATTATATTCCTTCAAATTTTCATAGTCGCCGACGCTGAACTTCTTAATCGTCAGAGACCCTGATTCCTTCGGTGCCGCCATTACCGATTTACCAAATATCAAACATGCCAACAAGACCATTAGGGCGATTCCTGATACATATGTATTTTTTTTATTAATTAACACTTTCACGTTTCTATCTCCTCCCTGTTCGGTCCGCCAAGGCCTGCGCTATATGTCTTTTCTTCTGCTTTTGATAAAAAATACAGCTGCAACTGCCATAATCAATATACCAAGAAGTGTAAATACCATTGTTCCGGTTCCTCCTGTAAGCGGTAAACTAAATGTCGGATCCGGTTTTGGCTCGTCATGCTTATAGTTGAGAATCGTTGCAGTCTCATTAACTCTGACATCCTTCGTCCAGTTTTCACCCCCATCAAACCACTCCGGATGAGATGAAAGGTATCCGTCTTTTGTATCATAAGTAACTTCCACTGCTGTTACCGGAAGATCGTATCCAGCCGGCACTTGTGTCTCAATCATGTAAAATACAACACCAGCCGCATCCTGATACCCCGGTAACTGGCTAAAGATAATATTCCCAGAGGCATCTGTTTTCGCTGTCAGCGGAAGTCCATCACTGCCCAGCACATACTGCGCTTTGTCTGCCGTTGATACACCTGACCACTCACTTGGTTCTGTGAGTGAACTGTACTTATAATTAGGAGCGGCAGCCTTTGCCAGAACAAATTCCACATTGGCAAGAGGAGTTGTACCGTTGGATGTAAACTTATTGATTTTAAGCTCCAGGGAGGGGATTTCAATTTCAACCTCTGCCTCTGGCTCATCCGTACTCCCAGCCTTAGTAATAGTTGATTGTGCTGTATTGACTACAGGTTTAGATGTACTGCCTGAGTTTGCTTCCGGAAGACCAATAAATTCCGCATTAAACACAATTGCAAAACCAGATTTACCGCCGGCAATTGCTGTATCAATTCCAGCATTGCTTAAAGACACCAGCAGCTCTCCGCCACCGCCTGCTGCCGGATTCGTAACTGAATAATACTCTGTCGGCAGGACGCCCCCTGCAATATCAATATTTCCACTGTTATCCAACCAATATACTTTAAGACTTGATTGAGCATATTCAAATGTATTATCCAAGATATCCTTAATGAGAGCCGTACCATAAGTATATGCTCCTGGTTCTCCCGCTCTCAAATCATTTACACTCGTCACTTTATCCGGTTCAGCCTGAGTGTTTAGGAATTTAGCACTAATCTCAAATGGTACAATATCCCCCTGGCTGACCGGAGTAACGCCATCGCCAATGTCTTTTACTGTCTGGTCAGAGGTGTTTTTATTTTTCGGATACACATGCACATCATAGTTATAATCCTCGCCGCTTTCCTTTGTTAAAGGCATGCGGATAAAGGATGGATTGGCGCCAATGTGTCCTTCGGGTGTAGTTGTTTCTGCTAATACATAGTAACCATCCGGGATATCCGAATTACCAAACACGGTTTCACCGCTTACACCTGTGAACTGTTCCGCAATATATACGCTCATTGTTCCTGATCCTGTGGATACTGCCGGAGTTCCTGCACCATCCAGAGTAAAATTAACAGTTGTTCCACTAACGTTATAACCCGTTATTTTATTGCCGTTTCCGATTGCCGTTTCAACTTCCGACATGTCAACCGAATACAGTGTAAACCCTGCATTCTCCAACGGAGTATAACCATTCTGGCTAGGGTGATTGGAATCTGACGGATCAATTTCTTCACCCGTATATTGGCTTGGATTAACCTCAATTCCATTCCCGCTGCCGGCATACTTGTGAACTGTAATGGTTCCCGTATCCTTTTGCGCCGGTGCAGCACTGACCGGAATTACCAGTCCAAGCAGCATCAAAGCCGCAGCAGCCAACGCTGTCATTCTTTTCATAACCTTATTCTTTGTCATATTTTTCTCCTTCCTTAACTCTCTTCTTTTTAGTTCGCGGATGGCATTGTTCGGGGTAAGTCAGTACACCCTGTGCCACTTTCGCGCCCCTCTATATAGATCACTTTTATTGTCAGGGAGGTGTGACTTTAAAAGTGTACCTACCCGTTTAGGTAAAATTGGGCTTTCTAAGCTATCCGTTTACGCTTTTTATGCTCAGATACAATGTATTTAAGTAAAGCCGCCAGCATAATCGTCATGCCCAGCAAAAGATACTTACGGCTCCCGCCAAGTCCTGAAAACCCCATGGAAAACGGCGTCGTGTTTACCACCTTATAAGTAACTGCCCCGCTCTTTATATCACGAGTAACTGCCGGAGGCATAATTGACTCTGTCTTCGCAATAAACTCAATACGATAATCATCGCTTCCCGTGTCGCCTTTTCCAGAATCTACGATTAGAATCCACTGGCCTGCAGGCAGCTCATACGGCGACGGGGCCTTTGTTTCAATCAAAGTATAAGTAGCATCTTCCAGCCGTCCCAAATCAACCTTTCCGTCACTTTCAGAAATAAACTTGTCCGATAAGACAGCAGCTGTTTCACCATTTTTTTTCACTTTTATCCAATCACCGTCTATCAGTTTCGTTGAATCGACAATATGATCATCATTCCCAGACGTGCCGTTCTTGCGGTAGAGTACAAACTCCGCACCCGCCAGACCGGTTTCAAGGTCATTTGCCCCAACCTTGGTAAACACAACCGGTGAGTTTAACTTATTAGTTATTTTAATTCCAGTTAAATTCTCTTTTATCCCTGTTCCAATAACCAAATCTGGATATTCAATTTGCGTTTTATATGGTGATATCTGCACTTCTTCAATCCGATACGTGTATTCATAATTCTTATAACTTCCAAAACTAAATGTCCATTCATCATCCGGTGCAACACCATCGTCTGATACAGTTATAGTTGTAATAAATGTTTTCGTGTCCTCCTTTGGTTCTCCACTTCCGCTGAGACTGCCATCGGGTTCAGCCGTAACATCACGCTCATAGCGATAGAGCGTTAGCTCAATGTCTCCCGGACGAAAACTTGTACTACCGTTCTCCTCCCAAAGCTTAACACCACTTATCTCCGTCCAGTAGTCACTATCCCTTTCATATAAAAATGTATGAACCTCCACCTTGAGCTGCCCATTCAGAACGGAATAGCTCTTTGTTTCGTCCAGAACCAATGTCACAATTTTTTTCTGCTCCGTAACATTGTCAAGCTCATGCTGCCGCCATTTATAGTAAGGACTTATGCCTGCCGGCTTCGGAACTGCTGACGAAGTATCTTCGTAGCTGACAATCTGTACCTCATCATATCCAAAGGTCGGCTGATCACTGGTTGTACCAATGACATTTCCGTTTGCATCCAACGGTACCCCATAACAGGCGCTCTGTTCATCTGGGTAAGACAACAAAGTGTCTGCCTCTTGATTAGAAATACGAACATTGTCATCCGTCTCCCCGTATACCTCCGGCGTAACAGGTGTATCATCCTTAATCTCAACACCTTTGTGCTTCGCTTCGGTAATTGTATAAAAACTATCTATCGTCACTGCCACCGAGGTCTTATCCTCATTTACATACTCTTTTTCGCCTTCGGATGTAAGAGAATAACGTTCACTTTCTATCATCGTAAATATTTTACAATTATCTGACACCTTAATATCATACTCAAACGTTTGCTCCGTGTCCGTCGCAATAACCTGAGCTGCCAGCAGGCTCCCTTTATTCTCTGCTGGACTGCTGCTGTATAAAGTGTTAAATTCATTAATAGTTAAGCTGCTCTTGTTAAAAACTGCATCATTTGTATCGTACGGTATCACCACATAGCGAACCGTATTTAAGGCAGAGGTTACATCCTGGCTTAACGCGGTGCTATATTTCGCTGCCGGCAGCACTGCCGTCAGCTTAACATCCGCTGTTTTCCCTTCCTCAATGTAGGTTTTCTTACCTGGTGCACTCATGTAGCCGTTTAGAACATCCATCCGCGGAGCACCACGCATATACATTAACTCGTAGGTATATTTGTCATATAATCCTTCTGCTGCATTTCCTGTTGTATCATAGGCAGAATCATAGTCCCAGCCCCAGGCTAACGTACCTGAGCCATCTACACTCCATTTGTAAAGATTTCCATCACAATCTAATGCTGTATAATTTGAGCGATACCCGTCAATGGACGCAAAGTACGGCGGCGGATTGTCAAGCACCGCTTTTCCACCGGCACCATCGGCATCCCATGCTGCATGCACCAGCGGAACTAAATTACTAAGGGTCTTATCCAAACCGCCAAGCGCTATGCCAATCCACTCTTTTTCATCTACGGCACTTGCCGGAACTGCCGCATCTCCGATTGTTACACCATCCACTACTGTAGCTATTTTACTTCCACTTGAATCTATCTTGTAATAATACCCCTGATAATAAGTCACACCTCCTGCCGTCTGGTTAGAACTTTGATATAACAGCCGGTTACCCTCTGTATCTAGAATATAACCCGAATCGTCCTTCATCATATACTTTTCATCATAAATGGTAGGGTTTGTCCCATTGTTTCCATACCCCATTCTCCCCACAGGTGTTTTCCCTTTCTGGGCATTCTCCGCTGTCGCCGGCAAATACAAGTAGCGCGGGTATTTCCGGTACAAATTCGAGGTTGATGCGCCGGCCGTATACTGCGTATTTCCGTCCCCCATTTCTTTCGGCCACTGCTGTGCAACTGCCGTCCGGTAGTATACATTTTCGTTATAGGCACCTTCAATGGCAAATCCATAATTTACACCGCCGCCCCATGCCCAGCTCCGTCCGTGCTGGTCAATAAAGTAATACACAAACTCACCAACCCCCAGGGAAACAGCTTTTGGGGTATATCCTACTGCGGATACTTCAGCAGAATCAAGTATCACCTTTGCCGGTACACTCACCGGAGTACCTGTTGAATGAGAGGCTGCATTACCACACACATTTCCCCATTGCCACACATCGCCGTTTTGATCAATTGCCAGCGTCACACCCATACTGGAATCTACATCGGAAAAAGTATAGCCGGCAGGGGTAACGTCATTCCAGCTTGTACTATACCCTGCTGTTATCCCATTTCCTAAACGTCCCCCCAACTGATACCCAATCGTATAAATATGACCGTCATCTCCTATGATGGTTGTCATATAATCCCCCGCTGTCACATCTACCACTTTATTAACACCACTTGGGAGCGTTACCTGTTTAGGCGTTGTATATGCCGTTGCAGAAACAGGGGTATAACCCAGTTGACCATAACTATTCTGCCCCCAGGACCATAAACTTCCATCCTTCTTAAGGGCATAGATAAAACTTCCTATTTCTCCGCTGTTTGGGTAGATTTCCGCTACATTATCCAGACCTTGAACCGCCATCGGAATATAATTACGGTTAGCGTCCGTAGAATTGGTATTTCCTTTTCCTAATTGACCATTAAGATTATATCCCCAGGCATATACATGCCCGGATTCCGACAGTGCATAACGGGTATGATAACTGCTCCGTACTGCTATAAACTTAACTCCCTTGACATCATTTCCATCTTCATTCACAAATTCTTTAATCCGCGTCATACCTCCGGCATAACTTACAGCAGCAGGTGTATTGTTTGTGCCTAGCATTCCATGACCATTCCAGCCCCATGTCCAAATATTTCCCGAGCTATCCAATGCCAGTCCGCCAAGGTAACCACTCGCCGCATCGGTAAACTTCACCAATGATATCTGCCCATAGGAGGGCGCATCGCTGCCACTTCCATAAAGTACCGACAAGCCGCTCAAGCTATTGTTTAATGCCGCACCCGAAACCTCCTGTGCCACACTCTCGTCTTCTGCTCCCGCCGCTTCATCCGGTTGCTTGTCACCTTCCGTCTCATCACTCGATTCTTCGACTTCGATATTATAAGCTAACGAAAGTTCCTTAGCACCTTCGTATAGATACATATTCCCTTCAGCATCCACAGCCACCGTTTCACCTTCACCGGTCGTTCCCATTCCTTCAAGCTTCCCCTGAATTGTAAATGTCCCCGCCTCTTTTGCGGTAAAGGTGTAATCCGTAACGGAATCAGTGTCCCATGTAAACGGGAACTGCACCACCTTGGCAATTACCTGTTTCTCCTGATCCAAAGCATACCATCCAAGGACACCATTCAACTCGCCATAACTGCGATAACCGATAGTCTTCTCGCCCTCTTCCGCTTCAACTAAAAAAGCAACCCCCGAATCAACAGCCTCTTTAGCCCACTTCTCATCGGTATAATTGTAAATGTAAACATTTTCCTCCAGCTTTTCATAGCCATATTTTTTCACTACCTCTTCTAATGTTTCCTCTGCCGCAAATCCACTCACATCAACCTGTGGCAGTGAAGCAATTCCATATAGATTCTTCGGAAGTTCAACACTCTCCGTTTCTTTTACCTTCACACTTAGCACTCGCTCTCCTTCAAATCCCAAAAGCTGCGTTGACTCCCCACTAGCTGTCTCTTCTGTTATTCCTTCTATTGATTGGAGCCCCTGTTCTACTTGTTGAGATACCTGTTTTTCCTCTGAAACCAGCACCGGCCTGTTCTTCGTATTGGCTTGCGCCTCAGCGGAACCCAGTACGGTTTGTCCCAGCATGCCAACTGCCAGCAACAGGCCTATGGTTATTTTTGTCACATTTCTTATTTTACTCATTTCTTATGCTTCCCCTCCCTTTTCTCTCCTTTATCCCTACGTTAGTGAAGCTAATTTTTGTAAAACCTCTACTATTTCTTGGAATGAATCTTTCTAAGAAAACGGTGTGTTTTGCTTATCCAACAATTATCCAATTTTCTTAACTTTTGATACCAGCATGTATTGTAAAGATTGAAAGCTTTTCATTCCTCTAAACAGCTGACATGTTAAGAATATTTTAGTTCATATGCAATATAGCAAAGATAAAAATCGCAAACTACACCCTAAAAGGTAAAATATGTTTATTCACTGATATTATATTGAAAGTATTCCATTAAATGGCATAGGCAGGGGACTCAGAGATTCAAAAGAAGGGCAATATTAATCTGCTCTTTCAGGCAGAACTGGAAGAAATTCTAAAATATCAATCTATTACAAAGAAAAAAGTGCCAGAAAGCTGACCGCTTCGATTGGCACCATTTTATTTGAGAAAACACTATTTGAAGACAATAAAAAAAGCCCCGAAATCCTTACGATTCCTGGCTTTCCAAAAGGCACAGACCGGATTTGAACCGGTGATCAGGGTGTTGCAGACCCACGCCTTACCGCTTGGCTACTGCGCCTTACTATGACTCCTACGGGAATCGAACCCGTGTTACCGCCGTGAAAGGGCGATGTCTTAACCGCTTGACCAAGGAGCCATATATTATATTTTATTGTGGCCTCTGACTTCGCAGTGACCGTTTTTTATATTATCACATAGCCAAACAAAATGCAAGACTTTTTTTGAATAATATTTCTTTGAGCCGGACAGCCATAAATAAAGCTGCATCAGCCTTGGTTCCTGATGCAGCTTTATAAATTTATAATGTTGTGGTAAACCCACCGTCTACACTAATACTCCACCCATTTATATAATCAGATGCTTTGCTTGCCAGATAGACTACTGTTCCCATTAAATCTTCCATCTCTCCCCAGCGGCCCGCCGGTATCCGGTTGGTAATTTTATCATAAAATTCCGGCTCTTTCCTGAGTTCAGCATTCACTTCTGTAGCAAGGAACCCGGGGGAAATGGTATTTACCTGAATGTTATACATACCCAGTTCATTGGCAAATACTCTTGTGAGACCAATAATCCCGTGTTTTGCAACCGTATAGGGAGGACAATGTTTATCTGCCGTATAAGATAGCGCCGAACCAATATTAATAATTTTTCCTCTTCCCTGTTTTTTCATGATTTTGGCGACTGCGTGGGACAGAAAATACACTGCATTTAAATCCAGATTGATACACCTATTCCAATACTCATCGGGATAATTATCAAAAGGGGCAAAGGCACTCGCTCCCGCATTATTTACAAGAATATCTATTTTATTATATTTTTCCATGCATACTTCTGCCACCCGCTTTATGTATTCCTTATCCGTAAGATCACCCTGAAGGAATTCGATTCTTCTCCCTTCAGCTTCAACTATCTTTTTGATTTCTTCAATATCCGGAGTAAAATGCGGGACAAACAAGTCGGCACCTGCCTTTGCAAACGCTGCTGCATAAGCCATACCCAGCCCCTGATTTGCTCCCGTAACCATTGCCACCTTTCCCTTTAAGCTGAAAAAGTCCAGTGAAAATGTCTTGAAATTTGTGTCCATTCTTATTCCCCCTTTTCTATCTCAGCATACTTCTGATTTGCTCTGCAATCCCAGTCCGGTCCATTCCGTAGAATTTATATATCTCATCAGGATCTCCAAGCACAGAAAACTCATCCGGCATTGCCACTCTTTTAAATTTCCCGGTATAACCCGCTTCGCACAAAGTTTCTGCAACTGCACCTCCCAGTCCTCCATTCACAGAATGGTCTTCTACTGTAACAACGTTACCGGCCTTATATGCAACTCGTAAAATAGCCTCCCTATCCAGGGGCTTAATTGTATGCATATCTAAAACGCCTGCTGAAATCCCTTCCTCCTTCAACATCTTAGCTGCCATCATACACTCATAAAGACTGGATCCCGTAGAAATAATAGCTGCATCTTTCCCTTCTATTAATTCAATGGCTTTTCCAATTTTAAACTCATAGTCTTCCGCATAAATATCCGGCGATCCGGCACGGTCAATTCGAATAATCATGGGACCTTCATATTCCATAGATGCACGTATTACCTTACGGCACTGCCCTGCATCTGCCGGAACTACAACAGTCAGATTGGGAATTGCCCGGTAAAGAGCCAGATCTGCAATATCATTGTGGGTTGGCCCTCCTCCTGCCGTAACTCCGGAATGGGTTCCTATTAAACGTACATTCACATCATTATATGCAATATCCGTGTGAATCTGATCTGCAGCACGCAGGGGAAGAAAAGGACCGAACACCTGGGCAAATACGATGTGCCCTGCCAGTGCCATTCCTGCTGACGCACCTACCTGATTGGGCTCCGCAATTCCGAAGTTAAAACATCTGTCCGGATATTTTTCTATAATTTTTCCCGCACTGGAAGAGGGAGCCACATTATCACTGTATGTAAACAAAAATTCACGCCCTTCTTCTGCCAGTTTCATCAGTTCTTCCCCGTATGCTTCCTTTGCATTGGATAACATCTGATCAAAATCAAACGTAGTCTTTACTGCCATAATTATCTCACCTTCCTATTCTTTTCTACATCAACTAATGCCTCTTCCAACTGTTCTTTTGCAATTCCGCCGCCGTGCCATTTATAATTCCCCTCCATAAAATTGACACCCTTCCCTTTTACCGTGTTGGAAATAATGAAAATAGGTTTTCTTGGTGTAACGGGATCACATTCCGGCAATTTTTCCAATGCCTTGCATACCTGGAGCATATCATTTCCATCCTCAATCTGGATTACCTCCCAGCCAAAGGCTTCTATTTTTTTATCCAGCGGGTCCAAATTCATAACTTGTGCAGTAAACCCAGTCATCTGGACCTGATTTTTATCCACAATTGCAACCAGATTCCCCAATTTATAGTGACCTGCAGCCATAATCGCCTCCCAGTTTGTGCCCTCATCCATTTCTCCGTCTCCGACCATCACTATGGTTCTCCAGGGCGCCCTACTTGCTCTCGCTCCTAAAGCCATACCTACCGCCGCAGGAAGTCCATGTCCAAGAGAACCTGCCGATAATTCGATAGCCGGTACATACTTTCTATTGGAATGCATTCCAAACCTCGCTGTATTTAATGTTTCAAAATGTTCTACCATGTATTCCATGGTAAACATACCCATGTCCTGAAATACAGTATATAATGTTTCACTGCAATGTCCCTTACTTAAAATAAATCTGTCCCTATCTTCCATTTTGGGGTTCTCAGAATCATATTTCATATATTCGTAATACAGAGCAACTACCATCTCCACAATAGACAGCTCGCCTCCCAGATGCCCCATCCCGATTTGATAAATAAAATTCAAAAGGTCTTTTCTGATTTTTAAACATTTATCCTCCAGTTCAATGATTCTTTTTATATCAATACTGCTCATCATTATTTCCTCCTGCTTTTTATAAATCCTTATTGCAATGAATTAAAATTTTGGGATATTTCCCCGATATCTGTGCTTCAAATGCCGCTTCTGCTTCCTCTATCTCAAATACTTTGTTTATAAAATCCTCCAAACGGTACCGGGACAGCATTTGAATTGCTCTTGGAAAAGCATAGGGCGCCACATAAAATCCTGTTATAGTCAATTCGTTAAAATAACAATATTTATAAAGATTAAGCGGCATCTCAAAATCATTGGGATACATGGCCCCATAAATCAATTTGCCCCCTCTTGCCGTAATTTGCGGCAAATCTCCTACTGCTTTCACAGAACCAGAGCAGTCAATTACTGTATCAAATCCTCTTCCCCCTGTAATTTTCATCGCTTCTTTTACCGTATCTTCTAAAACAGGATTAATGGTATATTCCGCACCATATTTCTGAGCCAGCACTCTCCGCTCTTCAATAGGCTCAATAAGAGTGATACTAGATGCCCCGAACATTTTTACAGATTGCAGGATAAGCAGACCAATAGGACCTCCCCCTGAAATCGCAATCCTCTCTCCGTATCTGGGCCTCACCTTATCCATTGCCCTGACTGCTATAGATATAGGTTCCAACATACATCCTTCCTTTAAGCTTACTTCATCCGGTAACTTGTAGACCTGCGATTCATGCCATACAATATATTCGCTCATGCCGGGACGGTTGTACTCATCACCATGTTCGCAAAATTGCTGCTGGCCATTTTGACAATAGTAGCAGGTCCCACAAAATTTAAGAAAATTCCCGGCTACCCTGTCCCCCTTCTTTAGTCCCTTGCGGGTTGCTTTTTCGCCTATATCTACAACAACACCTGAGATTTCATGACCCAGCCCAAAGGGAGGTTCCCAGCCAAAAATATTTTCCACCAGATGGGGATCTGAACCACAAATTGCACAATAGGCTACTTTAATTTTTACATCTTCCGGGCCCATTACTTGTTCAGGAATATCTACTGCAGCAACTTTCCCTCTTTTCTTTTCATCCTGCTCTTTTAAACTTCCTACTTTAACAACAGAAATTGATTTCAACTCTATACCTCCTTTTCCATGTCTGACACATTCTCTGCCTTTTTTGCATTTCTCTCTGCAATCTGTTTTTGAATCTCCTCTACCTTTTCTTCATTTAAATGATAAAACGCTCCGAAAATCACCATGGTTACTATAACTACTGCTAACGGGAGCAGTGCTGTTAAGTTTCTAATTGTCTGTATAACTGTATCGGTCTGCACTTCATTGGCTGCATAACCTCCGGCCTCTAACATAGCAGTTGGCACGGAGCCTCCTATAATCATTGCAAATTTTATTCCCAGACCTATTAAAGTCATAACAATTGCCGTATATCGTTTCCCAGTCTTCCAGTCTGCATATTCTACCGGATCCGTAATAATTGACCATAAAATCCCCATTAGAATTCCATATCCAAATGCAGTAATACCACGTGAAAACATCATCCCGCTCAGGGCGCCAGGTGGCATAAAATATAAAAGTAAGGAGCCTGCTGCTGCAAGAAAAAGCCCCAGCATAACCGTGCCCTTTTTCCTGATTCTTTTTGTCAGCCATGGGACGCACGGAACTCCCAATACCGAAGGAAGCATCATCATCATGGAGAACCATGAAAGCATATCCTCGCGGCCTGCAAAATACTTGATATAGTATGCCCCCATTGTTGACTGGACCTGACTTAATGTATAGACGCCAAGGAACAAAAGAAACATTAAAAATACCGGACCAACCGTAAACAAAATACGAAATACATCCTTAATATTTGCTTTATTATGAGGATCAACAGGGGGTGCCGGAACTCGTTCAACAATCTGATGAGATCCCCATAATAAAATTCCAACCATTATGATTGACATAATAGCTGTTGTAACCATATACCCCTGCTGCAATGTCATATATTTTGTAAGAAAACCACTCAGATTTGGCAGCATAATAGCGCATACTACTCCTCCTGACTGGGCGAGCATCATACGGGTAGACTGCAGACGGGTTCTTTCATGCTGGTCATTTGTCATCAGGGATGCCGCTGAAATATATGGCTGGATAATAAAAGTGTAGAGCATATTCAGCAAATTATATGTAATGGCTGCCCAGACAAGCTTCATATTATAAGAAACATCCGGCGTAGTATAAGTAAGAACAGCCACTGCTCCAAAGGGTATGGCTCCCCACATAACATAAACCCAATATTTCCCTTTCTTAAATGAGAGCCTCTCACATATGGTTCCCATCATTGGATCATTGATAGCATCCCACAGCCTTGAAACTGCAAATAAAACTGCCACATGCCCTGGTTTGATACCAAATATATCCGTATAAAAATAACTGATATATAAAGCAATACATTGAAACACAAGATTCATTGCAAAATCAATAGACGAGTAACCCAAAATTTCCCGATTCGTCAGCTTATAATACCCATACTGAGAACTAGTTTTAACCCACCCTCCCGGATCCTTTAATCTGCTATTCATTTTCTTTTTCCCTCCTACTAGTCATATAAAGACAACCTCAATATTTGTGCACTATTATGGTATTCCCAAGATATTCTTTTGTTTTTTATTCATATTGACGTTATTATTTTATTTTTTAGACGTCTTTTTCATCAATATGTTTATATATCTTGCAAGCTTGCCTCTTGTACTAGTATATGTTTCACATTCCCTAACTTCAATTTCTATAACGGACTACAAATATTAGATTATTGTCCGTTTCAAACAACTTTGTTTATTAATTATTAAATTTATTCCTTTTATTTTTAGACTATTTTTTCTTTTAAATTATGTTATAGTAAAATTATCCCTCATCAATCTTTTTTCTATGAAGGAAAGGAGTGAATATCTTGTTTCATCAGCCTTTACATTTTTTATACGACCCAGGCCATCATACTATTTCTCTTGAAGCATACGAACTTATTATCAGCTATGTGGATAGACACGATGAAAATACCGTTGAATTTTCTCACGCACACCCTAAAGAATATGAAATCTATTATGTTTTGCAGGGAGAGATTGACAACTTTGTAACAAATGCCAGCTGCCACCTGGAATCGGGAGATTTTCTCTTCCTGGCTCCTGGCATCAATCATGGCACACTCTATAAACCTGAACAGCCAAAAGAATATTTGACCTTTGTATTTTCTTTTCATAAAAAATCCACTATTTCTGACAAGACAAAAAATCAAGCAATGGAGACATTTTTCCACGCCTTTGATAAAAATAAATTTATTCTGGGTAAGGATCATTTTAATTGCCGCAGATATATTGATGCCATGATGAACGAGTGCTCCTCCAAACAGTGGGGGTGGGACCTACAGCTTCCTTTTCTTTATACTAACTTTATTTTTACCCTGATTCGTAATTTCGTTCAACCTGCACAAACCTCCACTATATCCTCCACAACCTCACTGGCCATTGAATTCACAAAGTATCTGCATGCTAATTACCAGAACAAAGAACTGTCACTGCAGCATGTTGCCGACCATTTCTTCATGACTCCACGGCATGTAAACCGCCTGTTTCAGGAATATTTTAAGTCCAGTCTTTCCAGGACACTGACCCGGTACAGGATTAGTTACGCAAAAAATTATATTATAAATACCTCCTATTCTGTAGACACTATTGCGGAACGGGTTGGTTTCAGCTCTGCCAGTACTTTATCCCGGCTATTTAAAGAAAACGAAGGCATGACTATTACAGAATATCGTTTTTTATGTAAGCAGGCCAACACCTCCTCTAAGAGAGATAACGCTGCCAAAATATCCGACTAATACGTTCCCGGTAAAATGCAGAACTTGCGGAAGATAATCGTTGCTGATGGTGGATATAAAACAGCAGCGATGGCAGAGTTCTTACTGGATGATGGATGGAGCCATTGCTTCTGTATAAGCGTTCAATGACAAAGAAAGCATTATGTAAAAGGAAAGCTTCCAGTACCTGAGGCTGTGTACTGAAAGCTTTCCTTTTACATAATGCTTTTTTTATATTTTTCAATAAAGGGCAGGGCCGCCCCTATGCAGAGAGGAATATTGGCGCAGGAACTTATACCGATATATTGCTCCGTAGTAGGAAACGCAGTCCGCTTATTAACTAATTCATGTAATTTTATGATATCCTCATTCACCAGATAACGGGAAAGATTCCCGCCAAGTATAATGTTACAGTTAATTGCCATATGCAGGTTATCCACTGCCATTGCCAGATATTCCAGATACTTGTCCCAGCGTTTTTTATAAGAATCAGTACCTTTGCGCAGCATAAAGAAAAATTGCTGGATGTCTTCCTGGGGTTTCAGCAATGCAGATATAGAACAATATGAATTCACGCATCCCCGTTTCCCGCAGTAACAGGGAGCTCCACCCGGAACAATGGTCATGTGTTCAAACACACCGCTCTTATATTCCCCGCCTTTAAAATACTTACGGTCTATAATAATAGCACCACTCAAATCTGAGCGAATATTAAAGTATATCGCATTCTTCAGCATCGGGTTCATCCATAATTCTACATTAGCATTGGACTCCGCATCATGATTGAATGTACATGGATAGGGAATCCGGCTGCCGAATTCCTCAATATCCAGTCCGGTACAATTCAAAATCTTGCCGTAAATAATACGTTTTCCATCAGCAGAAATCAATGCCTGGAGGGCAATGCCTACCCCCAGTATCCGCTCTGGACTGATCTTTAAACTTTCAATAAATTGATTAACGGAGGTGCAGACTTCCTCAAAATATTCTGCACTATCCGAGAAGGAAAGTGTGAATTTTTCAAACTTTAAAGTTTCTGCATATAAATCAACGGCTACAAGCTCGTAATGGTCCGCGAGGAGTTCCAGCCCGATTGTAATCTTAGTAAAAGGATTGAACTCATACAGGTTCGCCTTACGCCCTCCCGTAGAATCCGCATGCCCGCTCTGAAAAATAAGTCCTTCTTCCTGAAGCTCCTTAAGAATCTGGGCAATCGTAGGACGGCTGAGCGAGGTAGCCTTATGGAGCATCTGAGGGGTGGCACGTTTCTGCCTGTATATGTAATTTAGTATATTCTTTGTGTTATTAATCTTTAACGTAGCTACTGTATAATTTTCGTTCATAGAAGAAACTTCCTGTAATAAATGTTTTTATTTATTATAACAAAATACAAGAACAATAGCCAGTCATATCGGATTTTTATTAAAACAGGTTCTTTTTTTTCATTTCAATAAGATTTTGGTATGATTTAAAATCATATTATAGATAGACAATTGCTGGAAAAAGTTGTAAAATAAAAAAACATAAAATAATGCACAGGCTATAGGCAAACATTTACAGAAGGAGATATACACATGAGACGTAAGAAGAAACGTAAGGGTACACCAAAAGAAATGAAAGTAACAACAATCAAACGAGAAATTCAAAGAATCATCATTCTCTTGCTGGCAACAGCATTGGTATTAGCAGGCGGAATCTCCTGTTACCTGAATTACATATCAACCTCTGATGCATTGAAGGGAAGTATGCCGGTCACCGCAACGGAAGCGGCCAGCGAGGTACAGGCCCACTTACATGCCACAATGAACATAGTGGAGATGATTGGTACAATTCCACAGTTAGCATCAGGCACTCTTACCCCGTCTCAGAAACACACTCTGTTGGATGGATATAAGAAGAATTACGGATGGGAGACCGTGTTTGTTACAAATAACAGTGGTGTAGATAATGTAAACCATACAGATATTTCCAACACTCAGTATTTCAAAACCGCCTTATCCGGTACTACGTCCATAAGTGATCCTGTTTACGACAAGTTAACTGAGAAATTAGCTGTTGTCATCACGGCTCCCCTGTGGAAAGACGGCAGGCAGAATACAGAAGTTGTAGGTACTGTGGGCATCACCATTGACGCCAGGTCTCTTACAGATATTGTATCGGATATTAAAGTAAGTAAAAATGGCGGAGCTTATATCTTAAACGCGGATGGCAGAACGATTGCACATGAAAACTTTGATTTAGTCATAAATGAAGAAAATGACATTGAGGCTTCCAAAGAAGATGCCTCTTTAAAAGAGATTGCTGTCCAGGAGAAAAAAATGACCCAGGGTCAATCCGGGTTCGGAAAATATAAATATAACGGTCAGTCGAAATATATTGCCTATGCTCCTATCGGAATTAATGGATGGAGTCTGGGTGTCACCACTCCGGCTTCTGATTTTATGGACAGCACGATTAAAGGTCTCATCATTATTGCTGTATCTTTAGCAATTATTTTACTTATTGGTGCCTATGTAGCAAGAAGAACCGGCAAACACATTGGCGAAGCCGTCAGTTTATGTACGGAACGCCTGAAACTACTGGCTGCTGGAGATTTAACCACAGAAGTCCCGGAAATCAAATCTAAAAACGAGACCCTGGTTTTGGCACAATCAACTTCTGAAATTGTTTATGCCCAGCAGAACATTATCGGTGATGTAAGTTATCTTCTTTCAGAAATGGCAGGGGGCAATTTTAATGTACATTCTGGAGTAAACGAAGAGATGTATGTTGGAGAATATCATGAAATATTACTATCAATACAGAAATTAAGACTGACACTTTCCGGAACAATCCACTCCATTAAGGACGCTTCCGAGCAGGTGGAAGCAGGAGCCGCCCAGTTATCCTCAGGAGCTCAGGGACTTGCACAGGGAGCAAGCGAACAGGCCAGCGCCGTAGAAGAACTGCTGTCTACCGCGACAACTGTAACAAAACAGGTGGAAGACACCACAAAGGCCACAGATGCAGCCCACGACAAGGCAAAATTAGTCGAAAAGGAAGCAACTGTCAGCCAGGATAAAATGACCGAATTAACCGAAGCAATGAAACGGATAGAAAGTACTTCCAATGAAATCAAAAATATCATCGGCGGGATAGAGGATATTGCTGCTCAGACGAACCTTTTATCTTTAAATGCCTCTATTGAGGCGGCAAGAGCCGGAGCCGCAGGAAAAGGATTTGCTGTTGTTGCGGATCAGATTGGAAAACTTGCAGAGCAGAGCACACAGTCCGCAGTTAATACAAGAGAGTTAATCGAAACATCTATTTCTGAAGTATCTGCCGGAAGCAGGATTACAGATGAAACTGCCGAGGCACTGAAACAAGTCATTGATGGTCTGGATGAAATTGTACTGTCAGTGGCAGATGTCCGGAACGCCTCCGATAAACAGACCCTTGCCGTAGAACAGATTGAGCAGGGCGTTGCACAGATTTCAAGCGTTGTACAAAGCAACTCTGCGGCTGCCGAAGAAAGCTCGGCAACCAGCGAGGAATTATCCGCACAGGCACAATCACTGAACCATTTAGTATCCCAATTTAAACTGGGTGAGAATTAAAATTTAAGCAATTTAGTTTCTTAAATGATACACCTGATTACAGGACATTTTTTAAAAGGGTCAGACCCCTCTCAAAAGGGTCAGACCCCTTTGAGAAAATGCGCCACAATCAAATCTACCATTCTGTCATAACTTTCTACTCCGTCTGACTGCCCATTCACTTTCAGATAGGTATCATTCACTTTATTAGACACCTCCGCCACAGTACCCTCATAGGAATTCCAAAACCGGCTGTTTTCCTTCAAGTCAGCTGCCGCTTTTTCATCCAGCCCTGCACTTACATCTTCCCAGGCACCTGCATCTATCCGGCGCAGTGCATTTGTGCTGTATATCCAGCTCATCAGGTAGCCACTATACTGAAAGTCCTCTCCTGGCGCATCCTTACATGCCAGAAAGGCTATAAAATTTGCTTCCTCTTCCTGCATAAATCCACGCAGATGAGACAGTTCATGGCAGGCTGTAAATGGGATATTGTACGCCGTCATATCCGCATTATAATTTGCTTCAACAGTAAAAGGGGAATATATACCCGTCAGGCCCTGATAGGATAAAATTTCTGATACACGAAGCCCTTTTGGACGGGGATAATATCCGGAAAGAGAAGGATACTTCTTCCCTAACTGCTCCATCGCCTCTGCCACCGCTTTACCATTATCATCTTCCAGCTTCATTCTTCCGGCTTCGTCCCGGCTTACCAGCCCTGCCCTTTTATTTACCTCTTCCGTCAGCCAAAGACACGTCTGTTTTAAATCTTCTGCCGTATATGCCACAGCCTGTATTCCCGCTTCTTTTGAAAACGGAACTCTCTTATAGTTGATTCCGCAGTTTAAAACATATAAAAATACTAGTACCGATACCCCAAGAAAAAATCCAGAGGCCCACTGCAGGATAACCGCACCTCCCTGCTTTTCCCGCACAGACCGTACAGCCGCATGGAGTAAAGAGCCAACTAGTAAAATGGTTAGCCCGTACAATCCAAGTTCAGACAGGGAGAATGGAAATAACCCTGCAACTCCCCCAATTATCCTGACAATGACAGGATAAATATGTGTGGAATACCACTCTGCCATTCCCGGCAGTTCTCCCGCTGCTACTGTAAGCCCTGCCCCTGCTGCCAGCAAAATACAGCCTGACAACAGACGCTTTTCTGTTATGCCTATACCTTTACGTTTCCTCTTTTTCATCTTCACACAGCCTTATGTATACTTGTTTGAGCCTGCCTCACACTGGCTGAAGAACTGGCCCGTATATACATAAATCATACTGTATCCTTTACCAAAAGACAAGCCGCGGGGCGATTATTTACATTCCTTTTATTTCCATAGTTTCCTTTTCTCTTAACTGGAAATGTCCCACAAGGTCCTTAAGCATTTGAGCTTGTCCACTAAGCTCTTCACTTGCCGCGGCACTTTCTTCCGCAGTTGCAGAATTCGTCTGAACTACTGCAGAAATCTGTCCAACCCCTGCCGTAATTTGTGTAATTGCCTGTGCCTGTGCTTCCGATGCATCAGCAATATGCTGAATTGTTTCGTCAACAACCCTGGATTTTTCCACAACATCCTGCAGTGATCCTTCAGTTTCAGCAGCATGTTTTGTACCATTTGAAACAGCACTGATTGCACTTTCAATTAAACCTGTAGTATTCTTTGCGGCTTCAGCACATTTTCCGGCAAGATTACGAACCTCATCAGCAACTACAGCAAAACCCTTTCCCGCCTCTCCTGCACGTGCCGCCTCAACCGCTGCATTCAGCGCGAGAATATTCGTTTGGAATGCGATATCATTTATTGTTTTAATAATCTTACCGATTTCACTTGAGGCGTCTGCAATTTCTTTCATTGCCGACATTAATGTTTCCATGTGCACATTGCTCTCTGCTACACCTGCACCAGCTTCACCAGACAGCCGGCTTGCAGCAACCGCATTTTCTGCATTTTCTTTTACACGCAATGATATTTCCTGAATCGTAGCGGAAAGTTCTTCCACAGAACTTGCCTGCTCTGCTGCACCCTGGCTAAGGGATTGCGCCCCCACAGATACCTGATCAGACCCCATAGAAACCTGACTTGCAGCTATATCAATATCCGAAAGTGTACTGCTGAGGTTTTTGTTTATTTCGCTCATAGCAAGCCAAATACCCCGGTATTCTCCCACATATCTCTCCTCATATTGGGTTTCAGCGCAAAAGTTGCCTCTCGACATTTCTCCCAACAAATACCCTACATCTGAAATGATGATTCTGAGGTCATCGGACATATTTTCAAAGGCCCTGGAAAGAATACCAATTTCATCCTCTGATTTAACGTCAACATGAATATCCAGTTCACCCTTTATGATTTTTTCCGCTGCTGTTACAACACCTCCGATAGGCTTTAACATTTTTTTCAAAAATAAAGTAATAGTAACAATAATAACCACCAGCACACAAACCGCCACAACTACCATAAGAATACTAAGATTTATGACAGATCTATGAAGGTCGGCTTCACTGACTGCGGTAGAAGACCACCAGATTTCATCACCGGCTTTAATCGGATAATAATATTCCACCAGCTTTGAACCGTCAAAGTCCGCTTCTATTCTAAATGGGGTCCCCTCTTGTGCTTTTTTACTAATTTTCTCATATTGTTTACTCCCCAGCAAATCGCTGATTGTCTGGCCAACAAATTCTTTAGAATCACTGTCATAAACGATAGTGCCATCCTGTGTAATAATATCTGTAAACATATCCGGGTACTTTTCATCTTTAGACTTCATTTTTGAGAAGTTATCTACATTGATATCCACAATAATTACACCATGCGTTTCCCCCTCATAAACAATTGGAAACGCCCCCGTTACCATTGTAGCATCTTCTTCTACATAAGGCTTTGTGAAATAGACCTTCTGGCTTGACGCTGCCTGTGCATAATAATCCTTTTTACTGTACTCCTCGTAAGTACCATCGGACTGCGCTGTTTTATTGTCTGCATTCTCATCATTCACATAGATACTATAATCCTTAACAGCCTCATCAAAAGCATATGGCTCAAAGAGTGCGCCTACACCTATAATATCCGGATTGTTTTTGACCGCTGTCCATGCACTATGTAAAAGTTTGTCCTCCACCTCATAGTTTAACTCCATGAGATTCACGTTGTAAATACTACTCTTTTTTGTAGGGAAGAGAATTTTATTTCCACTTTCGTCTGCGTCCTGCGCAGCAAGCATTTGATCATATGCCTCATGAGACTCCTGCAAATATTCCTGAAACCCTTGTGCCGTTTTTGAAGCATCATCCATGATTGCCTGCACAGTGATTCCATTTTGAGCGGCAAGATTAGAAAATTCACCATTAATCGCCTCTGTCATTTCCTTGTTTACGGATAAAACAGATACAAGTATCAAGATGGTAAGAGAAACAATCAAGATAATTGCAATTACTAAAGATGTCTTCGCGGCTAGTTTCATTTTTTTGAAATTCATAATACCCTTCTCCTCTTATTCCGTATTTTGTGCCGGCCAATCAGATCCTCCAGCCCCTCTGAAGTTGCTAATGTTCAAAAAGGTTAGCTTCTTGAACTGCTAACATTCAAGAAGGTACACCTTCTTATAAAAAAAAAACCTAAAACCCAGTATCTAAATTATAACAAAAAAGAAGACAAAAGGCAATAAAAAACAAGAAAAATTTGTCAAATAAGGTACAAAAAACAATACAAAATAGATCTAAACAAAAAGGTGTACCTTTTTGACACATATTTCCAGTGATACTCTTTGTGTTCTCCTGTATAATTATGAAACGACAGGAGGATTTTTTTATCATGAATAATTTTTATGGATATATGAGAGTGTCTACGCTAGACCAAAATGTTGAAAGACAGCGCGTGGAGCTTTCGCGTTGGGGGATTATTGACAAGAATATATTTTACGACAGACTGTCAGGAAAAGATTTTAACAGGCCGCAATACCAAAAACTGAAACGTAAACTTAAGGAAGGGGACGTGCTTGTTGTAAAAAGCATTGACCGGCTAGGCCGAAATTATGACGATATACAGGAAGAGTGGCGGGATATTGTAAAAAATAGAAAAGCAGATATTGTGATTTTAGATATGCCGATTCTTGACACAAGAACAAACAAGGATTTAATTGGTACACTCATCTCTGATATTGTCCTGCAGCTTCTTTCCTATGTGGCACAGGCGGAAAGAGAAAATATCCGGCAGCGGCAGGCAGAGGGAATCGCCCTGGCAAAAGCACAGGGGAAGCACCTTGGACGCTTTCCCACTCCGATTCCAGAAGAATTTTATCCGGTTTATGAAAAATGGCAGCAGCGTGTTTATACGCTTAATACCGCCAGCAGGGCATTAGGAATTACCATAAGCCAATTCCGCACAATGATTAAAAAACATACTCAAGAAACAGGCGGCAATGCGCACCATTCGTAAATGGCCGCATTGCCGCCTTCCCGGCTTAGTCAAATTTTCTTTTCTTATTTAATAGCTAAAAGGATATACGTACTCTTCCTCAGCTGGCTGTGCATCTTCAATGTAACTTACACTAATTTCCATCCCTTTCTCTTGGTCAAAGTGATAACTCCCTATCACATTTACCCATTTATCAGATTCCAGGCTTTCCGCTTCATCCCACAGACAGATAGGTCCGCAGGGTGTAAGGTCCGCCGCACAGCAGCTCATGAGAAGCCTGGTCAGGGCAAATTCATTCCCGGCCATAGTTTCATCTCTGTATATAGTTCCATGTAAATGAATTTCAAATCCTTCATATTTCTCGGGATGATAACTCAGTTCTACCAGCCACTGGTAAAAGTCTTCATCGGATACAGTTATAGTTCTATTTTCCTCATCCAGCCCCGGAGGAACAATAGTTTTCAATTCACCTCCAGGTGAAGTCTGTTGTGTCTGATCAGTGGACTCTGCCGCCTTATCAACTTCTTCTTCAATTTCATCAGCCTGTTGTGCAGCTTCTCCGTTATCTTCTTTTGCATCCGCCCTGGTACTTCCTGCCGCATCCTTTGCCACATTGGAATATCCTGACTGTGTAGAGCTGGCTGACAGTGTATTATATGGCAGAAACATAGCCATAAGGGGTAATATCACCACCAGAGACCTAAACAAATGTATCTTATATTTTGGTTTTCCCGCTTTCAGTAAGCGTAATACCGCCCAAATCAACAGAACCACGGAAGCAAAGTACAGATAAGGCTTTATTTTAGGAGTTACAAACAAAAGATATTTGCCGCTGAACGCCAGATAAAAAATTCTTGCAGATAACAACAGACAACTCAGACCCTCTATGATTGCCTCCACATTCAAATATCGTTTCATATAACCATACCTCCGCCTAAAAGTCCAAAGATCAGAACAGCAGCATAACATACCAGCAGAGCCGTGACCGCAAGCCGTAATACAAATTTTCCTTTAAAATATCCCTTGAGCATCATAACATTTTTAATATCCATCATTGGTCCAAACACCAGGAACCCAAGCATAGGTACGAAAGAAAATGTTCCCGACAGGCTCCTTGCCACTACCGCATCTGAAGAAGAACAAAGGGAAAGTAAAAAGGACAGCAAAATCATAGCAAACAAGGCTATTGGCATACTGCTGTTGCCCAGGTTTTTTAACCCTGCCAGATTAGCAGTCTGAAAAAGTGAAGAGATAAAAATACCAATCAAAAGATATTTCCCAACATCATAAAATTCCAACTGGGCATGACGTAAAAACAATTGAGACTTTCCCCAAATCCCTTTTCCTGTCTCGCTCTCCTCATAACAGCCGCATGTACAGTATGAAAATGTCTCTGTGCCCTCTTTCAAAAAATCAGCCGGTTTTTTGATAAGGAAAGACAATCCAATCAGAAAAGAACAGATAAGTCCTAATCCTGTACGGTAAAAAACAGCCCGTATATCATTGTTGAAAGCATAATATGTAGAAATCAGTACTACAGGATTTACAATAGGTGACGCTGTCATAAAACAGACAGCAGCCGGCAGCGCGACTCCCTTTTTCAGCAGACTCTTAAACACCGGTATAGATGCACAGTCACAAACGGGCAGAAAAAAACCTGCCGCCAGACCTGCTGCCATACCCAAAACAGGGCTTTTCGGAAAAACCTTTTCTATCCATTCTTTTGGAACAAAAATCTGAATTGCAGCTGAAAGCAATACTCCCAAAAGCAAGAACGGCACTCCCTGAAGGAATACTCCCATAAACATTGTAAGCACTGCGTTCACCGGTATTCCCCTTTGCTCCAGGAAAGGCAGCATAAAAAAGAATAAAACTCCTGCGAGGAGTATAATTTCGGCCCATATAATGTTGGGATTAAACTTTCTTTTTATAGCTTCCTTTTCAATACTCTCCTGAGGCAAAAGCCGGATATCCAAAGACGAGGAGATACTTTTTAATTTTTGTTTAAACTTATTTATGTCTTTAATATTTTTTTCATTTCTAACAAATACAATATCACTGGAAGCCACCTGAGACATTGGTCCCTCTCCGGTTTGACCAAGCAATATTTCTGCCTGCTGCACGTCTGCCAGATAAATCACCTTTTCAATATATGAATATGGCAGCATACGCAGTTGGAGAAAAATACGTTCCAACTTTGAAAAAGCTTCCATACCGTTCCATTCTACCCATATCTCATGGTATTCATGTGCCTCGATTTCTTTTGTTATCTCCGATATGACATGTTCATAATCCTTTTCCAGTTCCTCCTTTGTCCAGCACATTAGATGTAACCCGCCTGTATTCGTTAAGTTTGTATCCAGCTCTTCTTCGCCGTCTTCAAACTGTATAATTAAAACTTCTTTCTGATAAGAACTCAGTATTTTAGAAAGAAATGTAGTTTTCCCACTTCCCAAAAAACCTGACACCACATATATCGGTGTTGTCATCATACACCTCCCAGCTTATTTTTTACTGTTTTCCCTGCTATAACAATAAGGAACCATGCAACCTCTAAAAGAACAATAGCCCCGCCCGGTTTCAAGCCAATATAGTAAGACAGAAAAAGGCCTGCTATTGTTGTGAACACTGCTACCAAAATTGCACAAATCAGAGTCTTCCGGTAGCTTCCTCCCATCTGCATTCCACATGCAACTGGCACTACCAGCATGGAAGACACAATCAGCGCACCCACCGTACGGGATGCAATGGATATAGTTAAAGCAGTCAATATCGTAAACATAAAATTAATCCGGCGCACTGGTACACCTGAAATACGCGCCGCACTTTCATCAAACCCTATATAAAATAACTCCCTGTAAAATCTCAGAAGAGCCGAAAGTACTAATAAACTCACAACACAAACGAGGAAAAGCTCCTCACTGCTGATAGATACAATACTTCCAAATAAAAAGCTATTAAAATTTGCACTGTTCTTTACATATCCGGACAGCACCCCGGCAAAACCAATGCCTGCCGACATTACAATGGCAATCGCCATCTCCGAATATCTGGGCAGCTTTTTACGGATGCTTTCAATTCCAAGGGCAGCGGCTATACAAACAGCTCCCGCCCCAAGTACAGGATTGATGCCTAGAAGAAGTCCCAGCGCCACGCCAGCCAGAGAGGCATGGGAAAGAGCATCTCCTATCATGGACATCCGCTTGAGTACAATTGTAATACCAATACAGGGAGTAACCACCGCCAGCAAAATACCAACCAGAAACGCCCGCTGCATAAATCCATACTCCAAGATATTCATGCTTCTATAATCCTCCCATCTTCGGCTTTGAGGAATCTCTCCGCTCCCGAAAATTCTTTTATATTTCCATGAGTAACCATAAGAATCGTAAGTCCCTGTTCCTGATTCAGCCGTTTTAAAACTTTGCACAGTGATTTTAAAGAGACAGAATCGATCCCTGCTGCCGGTTCATCCAATATCAGGAGTTCTGGCTCGCCAGCCAGGGCCCTGGCCAGCATAACTCTCTGCTGCTGTCCCCCTGACAATTCTCCTATTCTTTGTTTACAAAATATCTCCATTTCCAATTCTGTCAAAGCTGCTGCTATCCGTTGCTGGCATTGCCTTTTGGATAGACGTTTCTTTCCAAAGGGCTGATACAGTCCGGTCATCATGATTTCTTCCACAGTTGCGGGGAAATTTTGATTTCTGCCAATACCGTTCTGGGGAACATATCCTATTTTCATTCCCTGGAACCCATTAGAAATATCTTTCCCAAAAAGTTCTATGGTGCCCTGCTGGGGAATCAACTCCCCCAGCAAGAGCTTTAGCAGTGTACTTTTACCGCTTCCATTTTCTCCGGTAAGAATCACATAGTCTCCGCGCCTTATATTCAAATTTACTTCTCTTAAAACCGGCATATCTACATACCGGAATGACAGCTCACTTATATTTACAATTTCCATAAGGCTTCCTTCCTCCATATGATTTCTTAACCCTCCTTTAATGCCGTCAGATTCTCTTCCATAATAGAAAAATAATCTTCTCCAGCCTTAAGTTGTTCATCGTTTAATCCCTCCAGCGGATTTAACACGCTTGTTTTGGCACCAATCTCTGCCGCAATCGTCTCCGCAACCTTCGGGCTGACTAATTCTTCAAAGAAAATAGTCTTTATCTGATTTTCTTTCGCAAACTCTATGATTTCCTTCATTCTTGCAGGGTCAGGCTCAGAATCCGGTGAGAGTCCTTCAATTCCAACTTGATTCAGGCCATATGCATTGCACAGATATCCAAAAGCTTCATGTGCAACAATAATATCTTTCCCTTTAATATCTGCAAGCTCTTCCTTGTATTTCTCATCGAGCTGATCAAACTTGACAGAATATTTTTCATAATTCTCTGTATAGTACGCTTCATTCTCCGGGTCAGCTTCCACCAAAGCATTTTTAATGTTTTCCATTTCTGCCTTTGCATTTAACGGGTTAAGCCATACATGAGGGTCATAGCCGGTATCATGGTCATCCTCATCTTCATGCTCCGCCTCGTCCTCTTCATGGGCCTCTCCTTCTATAAATTCCAGCCCCTTGGAGGCCTCTACTATGGTTATTTCCTGATTATCCAGGGACGCCAGTATGTCTTCCGCCCAGTGCTCCATACCTGCACCATTGTAAACAAAAACATCGGCATCCTCTAATTGCCTGATGTCTGTAGCTGTCGGTTCCCAATCATGAGGCTCTGTTCCGGCCGGTACCATATTCGTCACTTCAACCTTATCTCCTCCGACTTTCTGAGCAAAATCATACATAGGATAAAAGCTGGCCAGAACCTTCAGTTTTTCATCTCCGGATTCGGACTGGCTCTTTTCTTCACCCGCTTCATTCTTTTCCGTTGCTTTTGATTTCTCACTTCCGCATCCCACGCTCCACGAAACCGTCATTAAAAGTATCAATAAAATATACAATGATTTTTTCATCTTAATCCTCCTACTCTATCTGAAACTTAGTATCTGATAAAAATGGGCATAAAAAAACAAGGAACTGTTCTACAAAATTATAGAATTCCCCTTTATATGCCGATTCAATTATTAAGTCTTACCTTTTCAGATATTAGAGTTTCCCTCTGAATAAAAGAATAGATTAATGGCAGGAAATTTATGACAATGGCAATAATACCAATCATCACCATAACAGGGAGTACCGCGCCTCCAATCTGATTTATCATACTTTCCGCATGTTGAATTTCCAGGCAGACCGTACAATCTTTACCGGTACAATGATGTTCTATATGTTCACTGATATATAAATCAGAAAGAAGAAAAGCACATAAAACTGCGCCTGCAAGAATCAAAGATATTATATTTTTTTTTAATGTTTTTATCTCACTCACGACAGCTTTTCTGCCTCCTTTTATTCAAACTGCATATAACATTCTTACTTACTTTTTATTATATTATAACTTAGAAAAATATTTTTGTATACCCAAGCCCCAAAAATCTCAAACAATGCAAGGCTGTGCATCTTCTACAGAAAAGCAAATGCATCCAGGAAATAGATAAATATAAAAATTGTAAAACATGATATAATAGACGATAAAATCACAATTTCTGCTGCTAACTCGCCATCACAATTCATTTCCCGCGCCATAACATAGGATGAAACCGCTGTTGGTGTTGCAAAAACAGTTAAAATTGTCACCAATTCAATATTTCTAAATCCCAGCGCTATTGCAGTGGAAACAACTGCCAACGGAACCACCAGCAATCTAAATAATATTGTTCCAAACAAAATTTTGCGATTATTTTTAATGCTGAAAATATCTAGACTCCCTCCAAGAACAATAATAGAAAGTGGGGTGGCAACATAGCTAACACTTTTTATCGTTGAAACCAAAAAGGTTGGCAATGTGATTTGCAACAGATAAAATGTAACACCAATTGCAGAAGAAATAATCAATGGGTTTTTTAGAATACTTACTACAAGCATCTTATAATTTATACGCTCCTCACCGTGCACTACTAGCGTAATAACCGCCAGAAAATTGAACAATGGCACTATAACAGCTGCTAATATCGATACAATAGCAATATGTTGTCCAGCGCAAATCGCCGTTGCAATCGGAAAACCTAAAATAACAAAATTGCTTCGAAATACACCTTGGATAACTACACCCTGCTGTTTTGAATCCTTCACAAAAATAGGTGTACAAACCATCATAATAAAAAAGACAACCAAAACCATAGCTACACAAAAAAATATCAACTTCCACGGAATCCATAATCCTTGGTCTGTTGTATAGATATTGCAAAACAGTAATACTGGTAAAAAAAGTTTAAAACATATTTTATTTAGTTCCTGAAAAGTTGTTTTTCCTAATATCCCATGTTTTTTTATGTAGAATCCAATGGCTGTTAAAATAGCAATTGGAAATATTGCATTGATGGAAACGAAAAGACTATCCATTATAAAATCCTCCTCTATTAGCACACCCACTTTTAATATAATATCTAACAAAGGCAGAAAAGTATAGCTATAACAAACAAATAATTCCATGATTTCAATATTCATAAGCTTTTCAGAATATTTTCCAGTATCCAAACAGTGCCGGCAGAGCAAGTGAAGTCTGCGGAATAAAGACAATTGGTAATACTGTAATTAATGAATGACAGTTTAATACCGGATATTGAATGTGTACTTAAACTAACATTCAATATCCGGTATCCAATTTTGTTTATTTCTTTGCTATCCCTCTACAGAGACTGGAACAGCTCCTTTACAGCCGGGTAAATCTTCCTGAATTTTTGATATCTTTCCTCATATCTATCCACCAGTTCTTCCTCCGGCTCTACAGTTTCCACGATTTTCACCAGTTTCTCTGCCGCTTCCTCTACAGAAGCATATGACCCGCAGCCCACCGCTGCAAGTATGGCTCCTCCGTATCCCGGGCCTTCCTCACTCTCAATGACATCCACTTTCAAATCCATAACATTTGCAATGATTTTCTTCCAAAGGGGGCTTTTCGCTCCTCCTCCGCAGATTTTCGTGCGTTCAATCTGAATCCCAAGTTTCCTTGCAACTTCCAAAGAATCTCTCAATCCAAATGCTACACCTTCCAGCACTGCCTGTGTCATTTCCTCTCTTGTGGTATCCATTGTCATACCAATAAACGTAGCGCGTGCCTTAGGGTCATTATGGGGGGAACGTTCTCCCATCAGATATGGAAGATAGAACACCTGATTCTCACCCAGTTTTACAATGCGCTCTTGTTCCGCAGCATATTCCTTTGTACGCAGAATTTCATCCATCCACCATTTATTGCAGGATGCCGCACTTAACATACATCCCATTAAATGATAATTTCCGTCTGCATGAGCAAAGGAGTGGAGTGCATTGTTATCATCCACGCCAAAGGATCTGCTGGAAATAAAGATAGTTCCTGATGTCCCAAGGGAAATATTACACATACCATCCCCTACAGTCCCAGTCCCCACCGCAGCAGCGGCATTATCGCCTGCACCTGCAACCACCTTTACCTCTTTTGTAAATCCAAAGGTTTCTGCCAGGTCCGCTTTTACATCTCCCACAACTTCATAACTTTCATACAGTTTAGGCAGTTGTGCCTCTGTTACCCTGCAGATTTCCATCATTTCCTCTGACCAGCACTTATGCTCCACGTCCATAAGAAGCATGCCGGATGCGTCCGAATAATCTGTGCAGAATACACCACTCAGTTTGTATGCAAGATAATCCTTGGGCAGCATAATTTTTCTAATCTTTGCAAAGTTGTCCGGCTCATTTTCCTTCATCCAGAGAATCTTTGGAGCCGTAAATCCTGCAAAAGCAATATTGGCAGTGTAAGCAGACAGTTTTTCTTTTCCAATCACCTGATTCAGATACTCCGTCTCCTTGCCGGTGCGCCCGTCATTCCATAAGATGGCAGG
Source organism: Faecalicatena contorta (assembly GCF_003149105.1). GTDB lineage: Bacteria > Bacillota > Clostridia > Lachnospirales > Lachnospiraceae > Muricomes > Muricomes contortus_C. The sequence continues at coordinate 312,375 of NZ_QGDS01000004.1, forward strand.
GCGTATCACTTCATCATTTTCATCCAGCACCACAAGACCATGCATCTGTCCCCCGCAGCCAATACCTGCAATCTGAGATTTATCACAGCCTGCGGTCAGCTCCTTGATTCCCTCCACCGTCTGCTCATACCAATTCCCCGGATTCTGCTCCGACCAGCCTGGGTGAGGAAAATACAGCGGGTACTCCTTTGAAACAACATTACAAATCTTTCCACTTTCATCCATTAGCAAAAGCTTCACTGCTGATGTACCTAAATCTATCCCTATATATAACATAACTACCTCCATTAAAATAAAGCGGACTCAAAGGGGGTCAGTCCCTTTTGAAAAGGGACTGTCCCCTTTGAGCTCCATTTTCAGAATATTCTGTCTAGTTCCATGGGTTTTCTGTGGGGTATCTTACGCCTGCCGGCTGGTGATATCCGATCTCTTCCACAGGAACTCCAATATACTTAAATACTTCAAACAATGCCCTTCCATGATTTCCGAAGGCTACCGCTCCGTGGTGCGGGTAGTTTCCTTCTATTAATACATGTCGGTAGAATCTTCCCATCTCCGGTATGGCAAATACACCGATGGAACCGAAGGATTTTGTGGCTACGGGAAGTACTTCTCCCTGGGCTATGTATGCACGGAGTTTACAGTCTGCTGTGCTTTGCAGCCTGAAAAATGTGATGTCTCCTGGTATAATGTCGCCTTCCAGTGTTCCCTGTGTTACTTCTTCGGGAAGTGCCCTTGCCATAATCATCTGATATTTCATCTCACAGAAGGAGAGTTTGCTGGAAGCCGTATTTCCGCAGTGGAAGCCCATAAAGGTGTCCTTCTGTGTATAGTTAAATTCTCCTTCAATGTCTTCTTTGTACATGTCTGCCGGTACGGTATTGTTGATGTCAAGCAGTGTTACAACATCTTCGCTCACGACTGTTCCGATAAATTCGCTTAATGCGCCGTAAATGTCTACTTCACAGGATACCGGAATTCCTTCTGCCGTCAGACGGCTGTTGATATAACATGGTACGAATCCAAATTGTGTCTGGAATGCAGGCCAGCATTTCCCTGCAATTGCAACGTACTTTCTATATCCTTTGTGCTCTTCAACCCAGTCTTTCAACGTAACTTCATACTGCGCCAGTTTCTCCAGAATCTCGGGTTTTTTGTTGCCTGTTCCCAGTTCTTCTTCCATCTCTTTTACAATACCTGGAATTCTTTCGTCACCGGCATGTTTATTATATGCTTCAAATAAATCCAGCTCTGAATTCTCTTCTATTTCTACCCCCAGGTTATAAAGCTGTTGAATCGGAGCATTACACGCAAGGAAATTCAGCGGGCGGGGGCCGAAGCTGATAATCTTCAAGCTATTCAAACCTACAACTGCCCTTGCAATTGGCTTAAACTCCTGAATCATATCTGCACATTCTTCTGCTGTTCCAACGGGATACTCCGGGATATATGCTTTGATATTACGAAGCTTTAGATTATAGCTGGCATTCAGCATCCCGCAGTATGCATCTCCCCGGCCCTGAATCAGGTTATGTCCTGTCTCCTCTGCCGCTGCAATAAACATCTTTGGCCCATCAAAGTGCTTTGCCAGCAATGTCTCAGCAATCTCCGGCCCAAAATTCCCAAGGTAAACAACAAGAGCGTTGCATCCGGCATTTTTTACATCCTCCAGCGCCTGTACCATATGAAGTTCGCTTTCTACGATACAAATGGGACATTCGTAAACTTCCTCATCACCATATTTCTCTTTATAAGCTTTCATCACTGCCTCTCTGCGTGTTACGGACAGGCTTTCCGGGAAACAATCTCTGCTGACTGCTACAACTCCAATTTTTAATTCTGGCATATTATTCATTGTATATTCCTCTCTTTCTTAACAAATAAACTTATTGGCTGCCTTACATTTTCTTACCTTAGATGTGTAACTAATCCAGAGTAATATTCTCTCCCTGCAAACCACAGAACGCCCCCGGGATTTCAGCCTCAGGGTGTGCAATCAGCCATTTGTTTTTTGCTGTAATCAGCCGCTCCTCTCCCTGTGTGCCCGGCACAAATGTCAGCTCTGTATTTGTATCCTTCGGCAAAACCACAACGCACCGGAAACCGCCTGGCTGTGCAGTACACGGGGCGTAGTGCAGTGTGGTGGCATACATCTCCACAACTGTCCCTGCCGGAACCAGAAATGCTTCCACCAGAGAAGTGTCATATGTATAGTCTGCCTGGATATCCTGCTGTGCTCCTAACAACAGAATCAGATTCGTCACTGCAATATTAATCTCAGATGAGCGGTGATATTCCAATGCATTCAGCTTATGGTTATCCCCATTGCAATATCCAATCTGAATTGGCAGACCTCCGAAAGCACCGTTTTTAAGAGCTTCTGCTTCCTCCAGAACCTCCATCTCTTCCACAGACGGCACATAAAGCACCTCTTCCGGCAAAGGTGTATGTTCCATTTCCTTCAGTATTCTGCTAACAGAATATCCTTTGAGAATTTTCCCGTATTTGCCGAATGAGGAGTCTGTAACTTTCTGAATGTTCATCCTTCTACCTCCTAAGAATTTTTATTAACACGGATTCCTATGGAGTTATTTTATCAATTTATTTCAAAATCTTCGACCAAATACTTAACTAAACAATGTCACTTTCTTGTCTTTTTCTAAATTCACTTGGAAGTATGCCATACTTTTTCCGAAATACTTTTGCCATAGCCTTACTGTTAGGAAATCCATTTGCCAGGGCAATCTCACTAATTGTATATTCCGTGTTTAACAATTCCTTCAAAGCATACTCCATGCGTATATTCTGCAGGTAGGATTTATAATTAATCCCCGCATATTTCTGAAACATCCTGGAAAGATAGGTGGGAGAATATCCAAATATTCCACCCAGACGTTCTAAAGAAAGTTCTTCTGTGTAATGCTCCTTTACATAGGAGGTAATTACAGACAGCCGGTTCAGCTTCCGGTTTTTTCGAAGCATATCCTGACTGACCTCTGTCTCCCTGTACTTTGTCACCATCTGGTATAAAAGTTCATAAAACAATCCCTGCACCCTTAAATCATATCCACATTTTTTCTCTGAGTAAGTCTCATAAATACGGGAAATCAATGACATCACTTTTTCATCCTGGGCCTGCGCGTCGTGGGTAAAACTGATAAACTGCTGGCCCGTATAATAATTCTCGAAGGTCTTTAGCGGTATTTGGATAACCACAGTCAGGTTCGGCGCAGGTGAATCTATAGAATGAATCTCATTCGAGTTCACCAATACGAACTGCCCTGGATGCAGAGGGTATTTCTGCTTATTAATATAAAAGGTAAGAGAACCCTCAAACACAGCAAATATCTCAATGGACCGGTGCCAGTGAGCATCCCGGAAGTAATTCCCCTCTCTTCCTTCAAAAATAAACACCTTAAACGGTAAATCCTCATTTGGTACAATTAGCTCATGATTGAATTCCATATGATTCCCTCCTGCATAAATAAGATAATAAATTTATATCTCGAAATTCCGCATTTGTAAAGCCACCCGATTCATTCTCTTTTGCATATCAACACCATTAAACTTACCAAACCCAAGCTCTGATTTAATCACACCGTCTTTCATAAATAGTACCCTGTCCGCTCTGGACGCTACTTTGATATCATGGGTAACAAGTAAAATGGCTGTGCCATTTTTATTGATATCTGAAAACAGCTCCATAATCCCTTCCGATGATTTTGAGTTGAGTGCTCCGGTAGGTTCATCAGCAAACAGAATTTTAGGTTTGTTCATGAGGGCCCGGCAGATACCTGCACGCTGCAGCTGCCCGCCGGAAACCTCGGTAATGTCACGTCTCTCAAGCTCCGATATGCCGGTTTTGAGGAGCAGCTCCTTCGCTTTTTCAATATGACGGGTGGTATCCTTTCTATTTTCCCGCAAGCTGGGAAGAATAATGTTATCCAGGATGTTCAGGTTTTTCAGCATAGTGGGCTGTTGGAACACAAAACCCATTTTCGTCCGGCGTATATCCGCAAGCTTGTTTTCATTTAGACGGGACAGCTCTGTGCCGTCAAATTCTATGAAGCCGCTGCTAATGCTGTCCGTACCGCTTAGTGCAAACAGCAAAGTGGATTTCCCACAGCCGGACGGTCCCATAACCGACACAAACTCGCCCGCAAGTATCTCTACATCAACCCCATCGAGAGCGTTGGACGTTTCCTGCCCTTTTCCATAAGTTTTTACAATATTTTTTCCACTTAATATTTTCTTCATAGCTTACTCCTTTATATGTTCCGATATCTTCAGTAAAAAAATATCAGAAATGCCAAGCCGCGTTGCCAGATACACACAAACCGCCATAAGAGCAGGTGAAAACAGATAGGCAAACAGTGGGTTAATTTCAAAATGGAATGTAGATGCGCCAAAGGACGAAATGAGTCCGGCACCTACCAGCTCTCCTACAGTATTTGCTAATACAGTTCCGATTAGCACACCAATAACAAGAACAATAACAGACCGCGTTACATATTGTCTGCAAATATCCCTGTTATTAAAACCGGAGGATTTTAGTACAGCAACCGGATATCTGTCTTTTGTGACCAGCATTTTCATAAAGAGCAGCGTCACCAGCACGGTAAGAAGCGCAGCAGCGGCAATAGAGGCATAAGAAGCCTTTTTAATTGCAGCAACTGTCGTACCAAATGACTGATTCAGATATTCTTCTATATCGGATATTTTAGCATAGGAAAACTGCTTTTTGTACCCGGCTGCTTTCACATCTGTCAAAGCCCTGTCCCGCAGTTCCACCGGGATGATGCTCCAAATAATGTGTTCCTGGCTTGTCTTAAAAACCGCTTTTGCCGTCTTTCCCCCATTGGTAATGTCGGAGTATATTCCACACACGGTAAGCACCCTTTCCTGCCCGTCAATCAGAAGTGCTATGGTGTCTCCAACTTCTTTTTGGGTATCATCCGCAATGAGTGTAGAGATGGCAATTTCCGATTCACTCCGGGGTGCTGTGCCAGCCGAATATTCTATGGGAAACACCGAATGATCGCCAAGCTCCACCTTGAGCTTTCCCGTGGAACCATCCTCAAGCCGCATATCAAACATATAACTGGTAAGTACCGTATACCGCGTGATATCCTTATCCTTCTCTATCACGCCTGCAATTTCCGATGCTTTAGCTGCGATGTTGTCCGCCTGCTGAATGTCAATCCGCATATCGCACTCACCAATGCCCATATAGGTCATAAAGTTTCTTTTCGAAATGGTGTTGTGGATATTCTGTGGCACAATCATCAGGAATGTTGAAATTACCAGCACCAAAAGCATTGTTACATACAATTTCTTTCTGGACAGTACATCCTTTATTCCGAGAAAAACGTTCGGTGAGAGCACCCGGTTTTCGCTTAACAGAAAGCCTTTTACTGCTTTGGATTGTTCCTGGGGTGCACCAAACCGGATTGCCTGGGCTGCCGATATCTTTTTAAAGCGGCGCAGAGTAGCGTTTACATAAAGTATTACTATAAAGAAGATAATACCCGCTCCTGCCATTCCCAATGCTATACCAATACCGGAATCTCTTTCCCCGCCCATATATAGCCGTATATTCTCCATCAATGGGTCCTTTGCAAACAGGGAAAGGATAAAGCCCAATATGCAGCCGATACCTGCCAGCACACTATACTTTGCCAGATAGAGCTTTTTAATACTCCAAACCCGCAGGCCGATAGCCTTTAATACACCAATTTCCCGATAATCCTCCTCTATCTTGGCAAGCAGGGTAAAGCGAATACACAAGAAATTGATAATAATTACAAGGGCACTGATAAGAATAAGCACTGCTATCATCATACCGTCACTAATAGCATTTGCCATTCTAAACAGGGCGTGGGTGATGGCAGGAGGTCCGTTTGCCTCAAGCCCCGCCTGGAGATAAGCGGACTCAAAGGCGGAAACAGCAGAACTGTCTGTAAGTCGGAACTCAATCAGGTATTCCAGCTTTCCAACCCCCTGCAACTTTTGAAAATCATTTTCACTGATTAGGAACCGCTTAGAAGAAATCATAGCAGCGTTCATCTGGGAGTCCCTCAGGAAGCCAGCAACGGTAAACGGCATCCCGTGAATGGTCACCCTGTCACCGACACTGGCCGTTCCCTCCTTCATATAATAAATAGGGACATAAATCTCCCCATCTGCCGGAGTAATGATATTGCCATTTAAATCCAGCAGAAAGTCAAATCTCTTACTTTGGACCGAAAGACCATTATCCTGCACGGAACTGGCAAGGGAGTTTTCACCAATAAATATCTCGGCCCCTTCAATATTGAGGAACTTCAATACCTGAAAATCCTCTACCTCCTCCTGCGTACCCGCAAAAACAGAAAGCCGCTCCATATCAATATCGCCAGAATGCATCTGAAGGAAATGGGGTGTTTTGGCGCTCAGCATCATATTGTCAATGGCAGTGAACAAGTTTATCGTAAGCATGGCGGCAAGGGAAGTAAGCAGTGCCGCCAGAAGGATAAATACAGTAATAGTTATTGTAAGCAGCCTGCTCTTATTAATATCGTTTAATATTAATTTTCTATACATTATGACCTCACCTCACTATCAAAAATTGCGCTGATATGGGCCATGAAAAGCTCTGCAGGAACATCCGGAATTTCATTCTTACGCACATCCTGGGTAATCTTGCAGCCATAAGTACCTTCCATATCCCGTGACACAGCTCCCGGCACAATTGCATCCAGCAATGCTGCTCCAGTGTTGAATACCATATTATCACTCCTTTAATATTATTTTCTTTCATATATTATATTATGTATAATATAATCCGTCAATCATTATTATATGTTTTTATAAAAACAGAATTGAGTAAAACTATATCAAGAAAGAATCTCGCTTGCGAGATTCTCCGCCTACGGGGAGTTGCGACAGCAACATCTTCCTTGACGCCGCAGTGCGATCCCCCGGAGGTTTTTTCTTATAACTGAGAAAAACAGCTGTAATAAAATTAGTGTATCAGAGATTTGCCGTAAAGCAGAACTTGATAGACGCACGTTCTACCGAAATTTTGATTCAAAACATGATGTACTTGAACAATATATAGCCCAACTCAGCAACGAATACATGTTGGAATTTAATAAAAATAATAAGCCGGACAAGTATTATGCAATTTTGACTTTTTTTCGTTTTTGGGAAAGACATCTGCATTTTATCAGAAACATGCAAAATTGTGGATTAAGTAATTATGTGTTCGATCAATTTAGGAGGTTTTCAGAATTGCAGCAAGATCTCTTAATCGGTAAAAAGAAAGAAAGTACAACAACAGATTATGTTTTAGCATTTAGGATAGGCGGCTTTTGGAATGTTATGTTGACGTGGGCTTCTAACAATGCAAATTTATCTCCAGAAGAACTGGCCACTATTATTTTTCAAGTGTGACAAGGAGATTTCTTAGTTATATTTGTACACTTCTTGGTGCTTTCTTAGCGGGAGATTTGTCCATGGATTTAGATTGACACACCCTTAGCGCATCCCATAAATATGTAATTTAATTTTGGGTTAACAAACACCTTGTGCTTTAAATTATGTTCTTTACTACTTTTAATATGGTTTCTCTAAACAAAAAAGTCCTGCAAACATTGATGTTTACAGGACTTTTCATAGCTCCCCGAGTTGGGTTTGAACCAACGACCCTTCGGTTAACAGCCGAATGCTCTACCGCTGAGCTATCGAGGAATATATATGCCCAACACTTTTGTGCGGGTTTTAGTGGAGAATACGAGAGTCGAACTCGTGACCTCCTGCTTGCAAGGCAGGCGCTCTCCCAACTGAGCTAATCCCCCATGGATTTCAATTACTTCCGATAACTTCCATATGATATCACACTTCACCAGAAGTGTCAATATATTTTTTTTGGAATTTTCACAGCAATTGCTTCTGTTTTCAGGGCACCGGCGCAATAAAACGTTGAATAAAAAACTCATGTCCTTATATATTGACAAGAGTGATTTTCTAAACTATATTAAGTATAAAACCATCGCTTTTGCAGAGTGATTGAATGGAGAAGCCTATGGCAAAGAATAATAAAAATGAGGCAGCTGTTAAAATTAAACCCGGGATGAAGGTAGCCTTGGAAGTCCCCCTTAAAAGTGGTGCCGACGGAATAGAAAAGGTTCTGTCACTCAATTCCATAGTGGAAGAAATCCTGGCTGATGACTGTGTGCTCATACAAATGCCCATGTACCAGGGATACTATTACCCATTACCGATAGATGAAGACATTGTCATGTACCTTTTTGCAGAGCCAATGATGTATGCTCTGCCTGTTCAGTTTCAGGAACAGATATGGCAGGGAAATTTGCTGTACGCAAAGATATTGCGTGCCGGCAAGATAAGCTCATCCCAGCGCAGGAATTGTTACCGTCTCCCCTGTTCTTTTCCCATTACGGTTAAACGTCTGCAGATACAGGAAGGAAATAGTACCCCTGAGCCTCAGACTATACAGGGAAGGACAATAAATTTCAGTGATAGTGGTATGCTTTTTGCCACTGATGAATACATAGAAAAAGGCGAGAATGTAACTCTCACCTTTAGTATAGGCAGCACAGAAACCGCTGAAGCATTGGTATTCCGCGCCGAAAAGAACATAGAAGGGAAATATAAGTTCAAGACGGCGGTCAAATTCCTTAGTAATCCCAAGGATCCAACACAGAGGCAGCGGTTTTACCGATATATTGTGGAAAAACAATTGGAAGAACGGCGGCGGCATACACAGGGATCTTAAACTGCTGAAGATCATTTTCCGGCACTTGCCTATGTGTTTTTAAGGCTGGCGCCGGGATATTTGTGCTAAATAACTTCCAGAAGAACATCTACAACGCCTCCGCACACCATGCCCTCATCTTCTGCATCATTCCCCGTCATATCTACGTGGCAGACTCTCGGCTCCCGGCTTTCGCTTCTAATCATCAGCAGTGCTTTTTGCAGCACATCAGATTCCATGCATCCGCCGCCAATCGTACCGATTGCCTTTCCATCAGACAAAATTAACATTTTAGTTCCTGCACCCCGGGGAGCAGAACCATGGCGGGTTACGATCGTAGCAAGCACCTTGCTGCCCGGATAGGAGTCTACATCTAGAATCGCTTTCATTAATTCTTTTGAATAACCATAGTTTCTTTTCTTCTTATTTTTCACTTCAATAATCTCAGCCATAATTGCAACTGCTATTTCTGCCGGAGTTTCCGCACCGATATCCAGCCCTATCGGGGTATAAACCTGATCCAATATGGCTTTATCACTTCCCCGCTCAAGTAATGTTTCTTTTACTTTACGAACCCGGAGCTTACTCCCTATCATTCCGATATAGGCATGTTTCTTTTTTGCAATCCTCTCCAGGCAAACCTGATCGTAACGGTGTCCCCTGGTTACAATCACAAAGAAAGTATCTTCATTTCCCATAATCTTATCCAGACCATCTTCAAAAGGTTCACAGATAACATTGGAAGCTCCTGCTCTCCTGGCATTATCAGCAAACTGAGGACGGTCCTCCAGTACAGTTACCGCACACCCCATCATAATTCCAATTTGAATGATAGGTATGGAGACATGTCCCCCACCGCAGATTACTAAATGCTTCTCCAGACCCAAACTGTCACAGAAGAGTTTGCTGCCATTAATTACTGTCAGGCTCTCATTGAAGCTTTGTTTAAGAGCCTCCTTATTCCCAGTGAAAAATCCATGCTCTTTACTTTCCCATAGCAACTGTCCGTCTGAAACCAGTGCTTTCTCTCCAAAAGCTTCCCCATCCAGAACAGTCAGCACCACATTTTGGGCATCCGGATTACAATTCTCTATATTTTTATATAATTCCAACATATCTTTACCTCTCCTTATATATTAAAACTTCAGCAACTTTTGAAGTAAAATATTTTTATTATACAAAAATGTGAGTATTCTGCTCTCATCTATCATTTCGAAACATGCCTTTCCGGCTGCCGTGGAATATAGCATGGTAATGACAAGGAAGCCAATCCACACAAAAAGCAGCGCTCCAGCAATTCCTGCAAGACCGCCCGCAAAATGGTTTAAAAATCCTACTCCCGGAAGTTCCCCTATAATATCCACTGCCACCATGAGTGCGTTTACAATAATGATTACCAACAAAAATGTAACCAGGAAAGATACGACTTTTATGACCATACGTGAAATATAAGCAGCTACATATTCCGTAAAACTAGTAACACCCAGCTCTTCATAGATTGCCGGATTATTATTTTCCAATATTATATTTTTAAGAAAAGACGGGAGCCCCGAATCCTCTATCTGTTTTATCTGGGCATCCTTGGGTATCTCACCTAATACTTTGAGAACATCTTTTTCCGTAATCCCAAGCCTCTCCCAGTCCAATTTCCCAATATCCGCCAGTTGTTCCGCGCTCAGTCCTTCAAGGGGGGTACCGCTCAAGTCTATCTTTGCAATATCCTCCTCTGAAATTTTGGGTATAAACGCTTCAATACATTTTTCTTCTATCATGTCATCAATCGGAGTATATTTTATCAGGGCCTGTGCTACATAAGGATTTAAAATAACCATAAGGACGATGGTCAGCACCGCTGAAAGAATGGAAAGTCCTATTTTGAAAAATCCCCTGACATACCCTACCACAATTCCTATTAAGAAAATTACTCCAACAATTATCAATAACCAGTTATTCATATTTTCTCCTATTTCGCTAAATAAATCACCCTTAATTCATTTGCGTTCATCACCAGGTACCTATTAATTCCCCATGAAGGAATGACTTCTAATGCATCGGTCTTTAAATCCCCAGAAAATCTCTGGATACCATTTCTTGTAATAATACAGCACCTGGAACCGTCGAACATGATAATTTCGTCACCCTTCATTTTAACATTGTTGTATTCTCCGGTGAAGGCTTTATTCATAACCTGCCTGCCGGATTTATCATACAACCGTGCCTCATATCCTGATTTATCCTTATTCAGAAGTACAAAACCTATGTATTTATCTGTGTGAAATACACTTTTAATTTCCTGGTTGATTTCTACTTCCTTTTTCTTTTGCGGCACATCTTTTCCTTTATATATAATAAAGGAGCTGTCACTTACTGCCACAGAAGTGCTGTCATCCATAAAATATACTTCAGGGATGATTGTTCCGTCATATTCTTCCATACTCACTTCATTATCTGTCTTAGCCTTCCCCGCCTCACCAAAGTTATAGTATGCGACTTTCGATTTAATTATATCACCCTTCATGGAAAGGTAAGAAACAGCCAATGTCATTCCGTCCCGGGACATGTCCAATGCAAGAGGGTAACCTGTGCTGTTCACCGTGACCTGATGCTCCACCAGAATATTTCCCGCTGCATCGTACGAAACAATCATCGGAGAACCTTCATTCTTCAAAATCGTACTTACAATTCCCTGATTGGAAACTGATACCTTTTCGATTGGAAGAGTAGTCTCTATCTCACCCTTGAGACCGTTTTCTGTAAATACGAGAATAGAATTACCGCCGCTGTCAGCCACAGCAAATACTTCCTCATTCACATCAATTATCGGATTCTTCATCTGACATGGCTGAATCCACTGTTCTTCATTCTTCCTGTCCAGAAATACAATCCCATCCCTGCTGTAGCGGACAATCCCGGCTGCAAACTGGGTATACTTGTTATTGTCTTCTGTCTCATTGGTATAAGCCGCCGCTTTATTTACACTGGTATAAGAATGATTCTTCACCAGCAGAAAAGTCCCCCCCACTATCATAGCTCCAAGCACTGCGATAACAGTTCCTCTTTTTACCTTGCCTATTTTGCGCTGCTTTACTGCGAGCTTTAATTTTTCTAAATCCACCGGTTCTGCTATCTTCAAATATGGATTCTTCTTCCGCGCCATTTTAAACCCCTTGCTTCTTTTGTCTTATCAGAAGATTATATCATATCTTACCAGACATTAGTAGTAGGTTTTATGGCAAAACCAATTTCTGCCCTACGTAAATCAGATTTCCGTCAGTCAGGCCATTCATTTTGCATATTGCATCTACATGGCTTACATCCCCATATGTTTTCCGGCTGATAACAGCTAATGTATCACCCTGCTCTACTATGTACACACCATCACTGCCATTTGCCCCTGAACTTGTCTGAGATGTGTCAGCATCCTGTGCGCCGTCATTTGAATTCTGTTCATCGGACGCATCGCCAACTGCTTGTCCCTCTTCTTCCTGAGCTTTATTTTCCTGACTGTCATCCTTGACCTGCTGCTCTGACGGTTCACCTGTGACAGCAGTCACATTTCCATTTGTTTCTCTCGCCTCCACCGACTGGGTATCGGATGAAGAAGAATTTGAAAGGCTGTTCAGCGTACTCTGCACAGACTTCATCTTATCAAAATTATTAAGCGTTGTAACTCCCATGATAATAACAACCAATACCAGGCATGCACTGACTGCATACATCAGCCTATTGGTTCTTTTTTGGTGCAGTTGTTCCTCTCGGGTTCTAACCAGACTACGAAAATCCTTTGCAGCTCTATCTTCAACAGTTTCCGAGGGACACACCCCATTCTTCTTTCTAGTCGAGATCATATAGTTCTGCATACACGGGTTCTTCTCATAATATGTATAGTGCCCGCCGATTTCCATCAAATCATTGAGTTTCAGGACATAATATACCTCGTCCTTCTCCACAGGATCTTTCATAATGAAAACTGTATTTTTCTTCGGGAACGATTTTTTATGAAACTTTACCGTATTGTGTTCCGGTTCCAGCGGCACCCCTTGATGGGCAACAAACCAGCCGAGCATCTCCCCATCCTCAAAATACTGTTTACACTCCTCATATGCCCTTTTCCACGCATCATCATCAATCACGTAATCCTTACCGGATATTTGCAGATCATGTATCTGAATCGCTCCATATATGTAAACATATTCTTCATCATTCGTTTTCTGCATATCCCCAACCAGGAATGCACCAATTGGCCCTTCGCCCGCTTTTTCGCACAACTGCGCAAAAAATGTGTCAACATAATCTTCCACATAAATCTTCGGGGTGTCACTTACGTTCCCGATTTGACGTACATTTTTAGGTATCTGTCTTTCCATTACACTCACCTCTGAATAAAATTTTTCTAAAGCATATCACAACGAAAAGGCTGAATTTATCGGTTAGTGTCATGTGCGTTCGACAAAAGCGGACCCAAAGGGGGACTGTCCCTTTTCAAAAGGGACTGACCCTTTTGCATTCCATTTTCAGAATATTCTCAATTTTTCTCGCGGACAATCCTGTCTCCCGCTTACAGGCCTCAAAGAATTTCTTTTTTATACCCCCTACTGTCAGCAGTATCTCAACCTCTTCTATACGGTTATCAAACAGATATCGCTCTGCTAATATTCTAACCCGTTCACAGTTGTGAACCTGTTCATCCTCAACGGTATCGAGAAAGGATTTTTGCTCAAACAAACGGTGAAATCCCCAAAATTCATCCATGTTCTGAAAGCGTGTTCTTAATATCTTAAGAGCCGCCTTTCCTATCAATTCTGAAGCCTCTTTCTTATACTCCACAGCACTGCTGAATGGATAGTCAAATGGTACTTTGGCAAGGTAAACTTTTACTGGATTATTATGTATATAACGAAGACAGCACCAGTAATATTCCTCGGTTTCTACGCAATCACTGTAATAACGCCCCTGAAATACATGGCCGCATCTATCATATTTGCCGTTATAGCTCTCTGCATATGTCGAATTAACGCGCTGCATAAACCTGGGAAGTACGTTGTATACAGCCTCCAGCATGATATGAACGTGGTTTGTCATAATACAATAAGAATAAATTGTAACCGGATACTCTTCCAACGCCTTTCTCAGAATATTTTTAAATGCAATCTTATCACTATCCTTCTCAAATATTTTTTCTTCATTGTTTCCTCTTATTATAATGTGATAAAATCCTGTTCCGCTTTCTCTTCTTTTTTCTCTCGGCATGTGTCCTCCTTAATTATAAATTTTCTGTTTTAAATATATTTTGTGAAATATTTGTTCCGGAATGGAACTAAGATTTTGATGAATGTTTTACCGTTATGAATGATCATATACCTTCTTGAACATTAGTAATTCAAGGAGTATAGTTTCTATCATTGAATTTGTCTGCCCATCTGGTATAAAATAAGACATAAGGTAATAGTAGATGGGATTAGAATATCATATTTTTATTAAAACTTCCATCGTAAATTGAATCTGTAAATACAGCGTGCTATTATAGAATAAATAAAAATAGAGGTGTTTTATCATGAGATTTGAAAATAAATTACTTACAAACCTGCGGCGGGAAGCTTCTGAGAAGAAAGAAGACCTGCGCCGGGACTGGGGCGACGATTTTTATGAATGTATCCGCGATATTGCCCACCATCCGGTTGTCCTGCGGATGAAGCTGTATCCTCACCACGGTCATACAAACTGTTATCAGCATTGCCTGCATGTAGCATATTACAATTATATCTGGTGCCGCTTTTTGGAACTGGATGCACGTTCCGCAGCCCGCGGCGGGATGCTTCATGATTTATTTTTATATGACTGGCATACCCATACTGCCAAAACAGGGGATCATTTTCACGGGATGACGCATCCGAAATGTGCTTATAAACATGCAAAGAAATTTTTTGAATTGAATGCCATAGAAGAAGATATCATATTAAGCCATATGTGGCCCGTAACCCTTTTCCGTGTGCCCCGTACAAAAGAAGGCTGGATAACTACCTTTACAGATAAATACTGCGGTACACTGGAGACAAGCCAGCCGTTTATGAAATGGTCAAAGAATTGTTAAACTATTCTGAAAATGGAGCTCAAAAGGGTCAGTCCCCTATTAAGAACTGACCCTTTTTCTTAGAAATTTTTTACTTTCTCATATATACTGTCTACGCCGAGTCCGTATTTCTCCACCAGCTCTACTGCAGGTCCGGATTCTCCGTACGTGTCATTGATACCAATCTTCATTACTTTTGTTGGAGCATGCTGTGCCAGTGCATCGCATACTGCGCTTCCCAGCCCGCCTATTACGGAATGTTCTTCAACCGTAACAACTTTTCCGGTTTCTTTTGCTGCTGCAATAATGAGTTCTTCATCCAAAGGTTTGATTGTATGGATGTTAATGACTTTTGCATCGATTCCATCTGCTGCCAGTTTTTCTGCTGCTGCAAGGCAGTTGGATACAGGAAGTCCTGTTGCAACGATGGTAACATCTTTACCTTCTCTCAGAACAACACCTTTGCCAAGTTCAAATTTATAATCTGGTTTATCGTTGATGACCGGAACTGCCAGTCTTCCGAAACGCATATATACCGGACCTACATGTTCATATGCCGCTTGTACTGCCGCTTTTGCTTCAACATCGTCAGCCGGATTGATAATAACCATTTCCGGAATCGTGCGCATCAGGGCAATATCTTCGTTACACTGGTGTGTAGCACCATCCTCACCTACAGAAATTCCTGCATGTGTTGCTCCGATTTTTACATTCAGTTTCGGATATCCAATAGAGTTACGTATCTGTTCAAATGCACGTCCTGCCGCAAACATTGCAAATGTACTTGCAAATGGTACTTTTCCTGTTGTCGCCAGTCCTGCTGCCACACCCATCATATTACACTCTGCAATACCACAGTCGATATGTCTTTCAGGCACTGCCTTTTTGAACACACCAGTTTTTGTAGCTGCAGCAAGGTCCGCATCCAGTACCATAACGTCTTCATGCTCTTTTCCTAACTCGGCTAAAGCATTGCCATAACTTTCTCTTGTTGCAATTTTCTTTACTTCTGACATAATGCTTCACCTACTTTCTCTAAATCTTCCATTGCCACTTTATACTGCTCTTCATTCGGAGCAGCTCCATGCCATGAAGCCTGGTCTTCCATGAAGGAAACGCCTTTTCCTTTAATTGTCTTAGCAATAATTGCCGTAGGACGTCCTTTTACAGTCCTTGCTTCTTTAAAGGCAGCATCAATTTCATCAAAATCATTTCCATCAATATTAATTACATGGAAATTGAATGCTTCAAATTTCTTATCAATAGGATAAGGAGAGTTTACTTCATCCACTGCACCATCAATCTGAAGGTTGTTGTTGTCTACGATTACAACCAGGTTATCCAGTTTTCTGTGAGCTGCCAGCATGGAAGCCTCCCATACCTGGCCTTCCTGAAGCTCCCCGTCACCAAGCAGAGTATACACTCTGTAGCTGTCTCCTGATACCTGTGCTGAAATTGCCATACCAACTGCCGCTGAGATTCCCTGTCCCAAAGAACCTGATGACATGTCTACTCCCGGAATATGCTTCATATCTGGATGTCCCTGAAGATAAGAACCTGTATGACGGAAGGTTTTTAAGTCCTCAACCGGGAAAAAGCCTCTGTATGCCAAAGTCGAGTATAGTCCTGGACTTGTATGTCCCTTCGATAATACAAATCTGTCACGGTCTGCTTTTTTAGGGTCCTCCGAATCAATGTTCAATTCTTCAAAATAAAGATATGTGTAAATGTCTGCTGCTGACAGAGAACCGCCCGGATGACCGGATTTTGCACTGTATACTGCTGTCACGATTCCCTTGCGGATCTCATTTGCAGTCTTCATTAATTCTAACTTGTTCATGAAATTCCTCCTGCTTTTAATATTATTATATGACACCTACGGATTCTACGCACTTTGTGCTCTCGCAATCCTAAAACATTCGAAATCCGCCCTATTCGGGCTACTTTCTCATGTTTTGCGGGTCCCAAAGTCATGTTTTTCATGCAAGTATGAAAAACATGACCTTTTGACCCTGGTATCATATTATTCACCAAATACTGCTTTATAGTCTGCCTGGAACTTCTCAATTCCTGCATCTGTCAACGGATGATGTGTCATCTGCTCAATAACTGAGTATGGCACTGTTGCGATATCTGCTCCTGCAAGAGCGCAGTCTGTTACATGGATTGGATTACGCACGCTTGCTGCAATAATTTCTGTCTCGATTCCTGATACTGCAAAAATCTCAGCAATCTCAGCAATTAAGTCTGTTCCGCGGACAGAGATATCATCTAAACGTCCCAGGAACGGAGATACAAATGTAGCCCCTGCTCTTGCTGCAAGAAGTGCCTGGTTTGCTGAAAAAATTAATGTTACATTTGTTTTAATTCCTGCGTCAGAAAGAGCTTTACAAGCTTTCAGACCTTCTACTGTCATAGGAATCTTCACTACCATATTCTTGTGAATTGCTGCAATTGCTTTTCCTTCTTTAATCATACCCTCAGCATCTACTGTTGTTGCCTTTACCTCTCCGCTGATTGGACCATCTACTATAGAAGCGATTTCCGCGATTACTTCTTCAAAAACTCGTCCTTCTTTTGCAATTAAAGAAGGGTTTGTAGTAACTCCGCAAATGACACCCATGTCGTTTGCCTTCTTAATATCCTCTACTTTTGCTGTGTCGATAAAAAATTTCATTGTCCGTTCCTCCTTAGACTTGAATCCCTATATTTCCATGTTTCTAATTATAGCCTTTGCAAATAATCGGGTCAATAGTCCAACAAATTATCAATAGTTTTCATCAATTAATATTATCAAATTATTAGTAGCCCATTTATTATAATCCTATACTTCATTTTGAATATAAAGCGATTTTCCGCTATCATTTGTAATATCCCAAACACTCAACTTAATTTGAAAATGAACTTATTATTAATAACTTACTCCATTAAATTAATTTTTTATTCCGGCTGGACTGTAACTGCTTTTCTTTTTTTACTTCTTGGATATGAGGTGGTTCCTCTTGTAACAAGCCTTGGCTCATATTCTACATGGTAAATACTGATCGGCTCCATTTCCGAATACTGCCTGTCCCTTGTTTTAATCTTTTTCATAATAATATCACAAGCATCCCGGCCTTTATAAATCACAAAATGCTCTATCGTTGTCAGTGATACCTTGTGCATCCTGGCAAACAGGGTATTATCACACCCCATAACCGACATATCCCCGGGAACTTTATACTTCTCATCATAAAGAGCATCCAGTATCCCAAAAGCAATCATGTCATTCAGCCCGACAATAGCGGTCAGCTCCTTATTCTCAGCCAGCAGCTCCTTTGTCAGATCGTATCCGATGCGGTACTCAGAATCGATACCGGGAATATTTTTATCAATCTTTTCATTGGCCGCCTTTATAACCACATTCTCACCAATTCCGGCATCTCTAAATTCCTTGAGAAATCCTTCCACCCGCTTGGAGCGCTGTTTCTGCCTTACAGTCAGGGGCGGTGCGATATATGCCACATGCCTGTGCCCCAGCTCAAGCAGATGCTTCGCCATAATTCTTCCCAGTTTCGAATTATCAAGTTCCACCGCATCTACATCCAGCTTTTCATTCTGATTGTTAATAATAGCAAAGGGAATCTGCTCAGAAAGCCCCTCTACTATAGGCATGAAGCACCGGCTGGGATTGCAGGTATAAATAACTCCCTGGGGATTCAGGGAGGGCATCATTTTTAAATATCTTTCTTCCAGTTCCAGGCTTCTCTGTGTATTGCAGACAAATAAGCCAAAACCCTGTTCCGTTGCCCGGGATTCGATTCCCTGGAGCAGCATCACATAATAAGGATTGGTCAGATTCGGACAGAGCACTACCAACAACTTTTCCCGTTTGTTTTCTTTATACCGCTTCCTTTTGGGCAGTTCATAGCCCAATTCCGCCGCGGCTTCCTCCACCCTGCGGACCACATCCTTAGAAAAAGAAACATTATACCTTTTATTTAACACCATGGAAACGGTAGACTGAGAGACTCCCGCTTTTCGTGCCACGTCCGAAGAAGTCACTTTTTTCTTATACATCATCCTACACCCTTGTTCTGATTCAAGTACCGCCTGCTACAACTCCATCCGGCCTTCCAAAGCCCTTAAAAGCGTTACCTCATCAATATATTCCAGGTCACCGCCCACCGGAACACCGCTGGCAATCCTGCTCACCTTAATCCCTGTGGGCTTAATCAGTTTACTGATATACATGGCTGTTGTTTCACCTTCCAGGCTGGAATTTGTTGCAATAATTACTTCATCCACATCTCCCCGCAAACGTTCCATAAGCTCTTTTAGACGGATATCTCCCGGTCCAATGCCAAGCATGGGAGAAATGGCCCCATGCAGCACATGGTAAACGCCATTGTATTTTCCCGTCTTCTCATAAGCAGCCAAATCCCGGGGGGTTTCTACCACCATAATCATCTTCTGGTCCCGGTCCGGATTCTTGCAGATCGGGCAGATTTCATGGTCTGTCAGGGTACAGCACTGTGCGCAGTACCTGACATTATTTCGTGCATCCACGAGAGACTTTGCAAGACTATCCACCTGTTCCTTTGGCATATTAATAATATGAAAGGCAAGCCTCTGGGCTGATTTGACTCCGATTCCCGGCAAACGGGAAAATTCCTCAATCAGCCTGCTGATTTGATTACTATAATAGTCCATTGTTAGAACATTCCCGGTATTCCGCCGCCGAGCCCTCCTGTGAGCTTATTCATTGCAGAGCTGGACACTTCCTCCACCTGCCGTAATGCCTCATTCGTTGCTGCTACAATCAGATCCTCCAGCATTTCAATATCTTCCGGATCAACTACTTCCTCCTGCAGCTTCACTCTCATTACCTCACGCTTGCCGGATATGGTAACTTCTACAGCCCCGCCGCCTGCCGCAGCCGTAAATTCTTTTGTTTCAAGTTCTTTTGCCTGTTCCTCCATCTGACGCTGCATCTTCTGTGCCTGCTTCATCAGATTTGCCATATTGCCGGGCATACCACCGCCTGGAAAACCGCCTTTTTTTGCCATAATTTAATCCTCCACTGTTATTTCCATATTAATTTTCTTTTCAATGTCTACAAATGTATCTTCAAAATGGCGTCCTTCCTCCACATGGCAGACTTCCACTTCTACTTTCTTTCCTATCCTGTTTTCAATCAATGCTTCCAGCTCCTGCTTATGTTCAGCCCTTCCTACCATGTCCGCTTCCAAAGTTCCGGGCATAACAATCATCAGCCTGTTATCCCCGCCAAGACTCAGCCTTGCTTTCTTCAAAAATGTGCGGATCATTCCAGGGGCTTCATCTGCAATGGGTCTGAAGTTCTTCACAACTTCCTGGACATCTTCGGGGATGGCATTTGGAAGTTCCGGTTTCAGAAGTTTCTTAGCTGCTGCACTGCCTCCGCCACCGTCTGCATATACAGTCTGCACTTGTACTGCTGCTGCCGGGATCCCCTGCTCCAGCTTTTCTTCCACCGCACGTATACGGTCCAGCAGTGTATCCTGCTCTACCTCCATTGCCGGTGTACAGAGCTTAATCAACGCAACCTCCAGCAGGACTCTCTTTTGCGCTGCATATTTAAGCTGCCCTGACAGTTCAGAAAAAATGCGGATATACCGAAGCAGCATGTCTGGCTCTATCATCTGAGCCTCTTCCTTTAACTGCAGCATATTCTCCGTAGACACATCTAACACATCCTCTATATTATCAGATGTTTTCACCAGAAGCAAGTTCCTGAGATACCAGGTAAAGTCCGTTGAAAGCTGTGTCAGTTCCCTTCCCTGCATAATTAATTCTTCCACTGTATCCAGCACCTTTGGTATATCCCGTTTCATGATATTACGTAAAAGCTGGCTGAACACATCTGTGTCCACTGCTCCCAGCACTTCCAGTACATGATCATAGGTCAGCTTCTGCCCAAGATAAAATGCGATGCACTGGTCCAAAAGGCTTAAAGCATCACGCATAGAGCCGTCCGCCGCCTTCGCTACATACCGGATTGCCTTATCTTCCACCTCTACCTGCTCCGCGGTCATAAGCTCCTTCATCCGTTCTGTAATGGTATCAATGCTGATTCTCTTAAAATCATAACGCTGGCACCGGGACAGAATGGTAATCGGTATCTTATGCACCTCAGTCGTTGCAAGGATAAAAATCACATATTCCGGCGGCTCCTCCAATGTTTTTAAGAGCGCATTAAAAGCACCTATGGAAAGCATATGCACCTCATCTATAATATAGACCTTATAACGTCCTTCTGTGGGCCGATAGGTTACCTCTTCCCTTATTTCACGGATATTGTCCACACCATTGTTAGATGCAGCATCAATTTCAATCACGTTCATGGACGTCCCTGCCGCAATGGTTTGACACATTGCACACTCACCGCAGGGACTGCCGTCTGCCGGTTGTTCGCAGTTCACTGCCTTGGCAAATATCTTTGCCACAGTGGTTTTTCCGGTCCCCCGGGTTCCGCAGAACAGATAGGCATGTCCAATACGGTTTGCCTTAATCTGGTTCTGTAAAGTTGTAATGATATGGTCCTGCCCTTTCACATCCTCAAATGAGATAGGGCGGAACTTTCTGTAAAGTGCCGTATACGACATGAATTACACCTCTGATCTATTCTTCTTTTAAAGTATCTGTTCAGAACCATGAACAGTTACCTTTTAAATTTCATCCCCAAAGCTTATTCCGATTCTCTTTGCTTCTTGAATCAGACTGCAGTTCGGGTCCACTGTTTTCAGCCTGCCTGCTACATTCTGAAGCGGAACCTTTTGTGTCTCTCCGTTCTTTATACCAATCATGTAGCCATATTCTTTCTTCAAAATCAGCTCCGCCGCAGCTGCTCCTACTCTTGTAGCAATAACACGGTCATATGCACAAGGAGAACCTCCCCGCTGTGTATGTCCCGGAACAGTAATACGTACTTCCTTATCCGTCTTCTGCTGAATCTGCTCTGCCAGCTCATAGGCGATAGAAGGATATTTCCGTTTCGCCAGCTTGTCTTTATATTCTTTCTTTTTCAGCTGCGCATCTGTCTTCGAAACAGCCCCTTCCGCCACTGCCAATATAGTAAACGATTTGTTAGATCCGCTGCGCTTTTGAATCACGTCTGCAATCACATCAATATCGTAAGGAATCTCCGGAAGCAAAATGATGTCTGCCCCTCCGGCCACTCCCGCATGGAGGGTCACATGACCTACCTTATGTCCCATAACTTCTATAATAAATACACGGCTGTGTGAAGTAGCTGTTGTATGAATTCTGTCAATAGTATCTGTGGCAATATCCACCGCACTCTGGAATCCAAATGTCATCTCGGTTCCCCACAGGTCATTGTCTATTGTTTTCGGAAGGGTAATTACGTTCAGTCCCTCTTCTCTTAATAAATTTGCCGTCTTATGCGTACCATTCCCCCCTAAAACAACCAAACAGTCCAGGTTCAGCTTATGGTATGTATGCTTCATAGCTGATACCTTGTCTAATCCATTTGCATCCGGAACACCCATCAACTTAAATGGCTGCCTGGAGGTTCCCAAAATCGTTCCGCCTCTTGTCAGAATCCCCGAAAAGTTTTTAGCGGTCAGCATATCAAAATTAGCATAAATTAACCCTTTATATCCATCTCTGAAACCATATATCTCCACATCATCCCGTTTTGAGCACACACCCTTTACCACACCCCGCATCGCTGCATTCAGTGCCTGGCAGTCTCCACCACTGGTCAACATCCCAATTCTCAACATACTTGAATCCTCCTTTTCCAAAGTCCTGTAAGGCGAAGCTTTTCTTATTTTTATAATTATACCCCATTTCAAACAGCGTAACAAGAAGGAATCATTTTACGGAAGACAAAATAATTAACATCTTGTTGATACAGAAACGTATATAACAAATAACAGCTGCCGCAAATTTTGCGAAAGCTGTTGCCAGAACTCCATTATTAAGGAAGCTTCTTAATCTTCTTTCTTTACTCCTGCATTTTCACCAAATCCTTTATTACCTCTCCTGCTATAATCAGCCCCACAACCGATGGTACAAAAGCATTGCTCCCCGGTACCTGGCGGCGCTGGGTACATTTCCGGGCGGTTCCCGGCGGGCAGATGCAATTTGTCCGGCAACTGTTTGCTGTATCATCAAGGGGTGTAATCGGCATTTCTTTGGAATAAACGACTTTCAATTTTTTGATTCCCCGCTTCTTAAGTTCACGTCTCATAACCTTTGCCAGCGGGCAAACGGAAGTTTTGTAAATGTCCGCCACTTGAAATGCGGTAGGATCCACTTTATTCCCGGCCCCCATGGAACTGATAATGGGTGTACCTGCAATACCTGCATTTTCCACAAGTGCCAGCTTCCCGGTGACAGTATCGATAGCGTCCACAACATAGTCATATTCTGCAAAATCAAACTGTCCTGCAGTATCAGGAACGTAAAATGTCTTATAGGTGCGCACGGTCACATCCGGGTTAATCTCAGCAATCCGTTCAGCGGCAACATCAACCTTATATTTGCCTACTGTTTTTCGCGTAGCATAAAGCTGACGGTTGATATTCGTCAGACAAACTTTGTCATCGTCAATCAAATCTACTGCTCCCACACCGCTTCTCACCAGTGCTTCCACAGTATAACCGCCCACTCCCCCTATACCAAATACAGCTACCCTTGCAGCCGCAAGCTTTTCCATGGCATCCTTGCCAAAAATTAATTCTGTTCTTGAAAATTGATTCAGCATATCTATAACTCCTCAACATAGAACTGTACGCCGTCTTCCGAAAAAACTGCACGTAAATTCTTTTTCTTAAGATACTCTATAATATATTCGCGCAGTTCATCGTTCTCTTGATCCAGAGAAAAATATTGGCTGCCTCATGTATCATGAAAATGAACCGCTGCCTGAAAGTATTTTCTTACTTCTGCTCTTAGTTCTATTACTTCGTCTAATGTAATAACCACTCCAGTTGTCTCCTATACCTGAAATTGCTTCTATAGAAAATAAAGAGTTTGTTTCGCAAACTCCTGCGTCTGGGTTGGTCGCATAGCAACAGCTTCTACTTACGCCGCAGTGCGATTCCCCAAAAGGTATTTATGTAATAGGAAACGCAGTTTCTTATTACATAAATATAGAAACCTTAGTTTCTTATTATATAAAATATTCAATCGTTTTATCCGCAGTCAGCTTAGTATGCTCATTGAACATCAGAACTGCCTCACGTCCCTCTATATCTCCAAGGGCATATAGTTCCTGTGACTCCTTGTTGAAATAGGAAAAAGGGACAACGCGGTTATAAGAAAGAGGATGCTCCTGAGTTACCAGGACATCAGTTTCAGAAAATGGATCCGTTTCGTAATAGGGATCAAACATTAATATACTGCCATCTTGTTCCCCGGTTAAAAGAACATAATGTGCTACGTCATAAAACAATCTTACTACCACCACGCCGCCTCTACGCAGTGCATCGTTAACCATACTTTCTTCCCCGATAAACACATTTTTACCAGACAGGTAGCTGCTCGAAATAGGCAGATGCCCCGCCGTCCCAAAGCCTTGAAGCCAGTTGCTCAGAAACATCATGGCAGTACAGGAAGTACCGCTTTTTCCCAATACACCTTCCGAACCGTAACAATCGAGACAGTACAGCATAATATTACGAATCAATTCGGGCGGAATTGTCTCCCGCTCAAAAAGATAGCTGACCGCGTTCAGCATGGAAGTCGGACCACAATCATATTCAGATAACTGGTAATGCAATGGATTTTTCATGACAACTTACTCCTTTAGATATCAGCCCGGCAGGCATCTGATGTTATTCCGAAGGATTATAGCATAATATGTAGAAATTTTCAATTACAATGAAATTTAACTGTTATTAACTTGTGATAATGTCACCTTAGGATTCTCTTGAGATAATGTCACTTTCTGATAAACTATAAAACATGAAAGAAGGAAAAATTACATTGTCTCAAAAACAACTAAAAACTTTTAGGGTTATTAACAGCTTCATCGACAAATCCATTACTAGACAACAAGCTGCTGAGCTACTTTCGCTTTCTCCTCGCCAGATTACTCGCTTAAAGAAAGGACTCTTAGAATCTGGTGCTGAATCTTTGATTCATAAAAACACTGGCAGAAAGCCCGCTCACGCTGTTACTGATAAGACGAAGGAAGCCGTCCTCGCAATTCATTCCTTACCCGAATTCTCACAAGTCAACTTCCTCCACTTTAAAGAAATACTCTTAGAAGACTACGAGATTGCCCTCTCGTATTCCTCTCTTTCTAGTATACTAAAAAGTAATGGAATTGAAAGCCCTAAAAAGAAAAAAATTCGTCATCGTACTCATCGACGCAAACGAAAAGAGCATCCCGGACAGCTTATACAGATTGATGCCACTCCTTATGAATGGTTTACTGAGAATAAGAAATACACCTTACATGGTGCCATAGATGACGCCACAGGTAATATTGTTGGACTTTACATGACCCAGAACGAATGCCTTTTTGGCTATCTTGAAATGATGCGTCAATGCTGCTTAGACTTTGGTGTCCCACAGTCCGTTTACTCCGACAGACACACCATCTTTCGTTCTCCGAAGACAGGAAAACTTACTGTTGAAGAACTAATCGATGGTAAAACCGTAAATCTCACTCAGTTTGGTCGCTCCATGCACGAATTGGGGGTGGATATGATTTTTGCAAAAACACCCCAAGTAAAAGGCCGTATAGAACGTCTATGGGTAACCCTGCAAAGTCGACTCCCTGTAGAATTCGCAAAACATAATATCAAAACCCTTGAAGAAGCCAACGCTTTTCTTGCAGACTATCGCTTTTCCTATAACCGCAAGTTTTCTGTGGAACCGGAGGGTAATACTCTCTTTGTACCACTGAAAGAAAGCTGTGATATCGATGAAATCTTGTGTGTAAGACACCAGCGCAAGACAGATCATGCAGGAACCTTCGCTTTTAAAAATCGATGCTTTCAGGTTCTGGACCAAGGTTTTCCCATCATTTCAGCAAGACGTGAAATCACGGTGCTAATCAACCCAAGGTTTGGAATACGTGTTACTTATAAAGGAAAAGCCTACGCAGTCATACGGTATTTAAAGCCACAGAATAAAACCACCAACACAAATGTACCAAAGAAAGCAATAAAAACGGTTATGCCTCATCTTCACCACAGCACTGATGAGTGGAAAAAGATTTGGTGGCAAGAAGACTATAATCTATCATTAAAGTTTCTGTTTGAGCTGTTCTTCGAGAAACAGCAGTCTTCGGCTTCTTAATTGGCTTGACTACGAAAGAATTATCAATTGCTACTGTGTCAAGGACAGCTTTGCTGTTCATATCATCCTTGATACAGTTGCAATGATAATTAAAATTAGGCATCCAATTAAAAAGTGACATTTTCACAAGTTAATGTTGCCTTAAAAAAGTGACATTTTCATAAGTTATTGACATTACAATGAAATTTAACTATTTTTTGAATTTGTAGGATTACAATACATGTGTTACAAAACTAAATAATTAAAAAGCGAGAATACCTTTTTGTGTTATATTTAAGTCACCACAACAAAAACCAACGCAAAGGAGAGTATTCTCGCATGGCTAGTATAACACAGGATATGAGGTATCGTCTATCTCTCATTCAATACGCTGATAAGTATGGGGTTTCCAAAGCCGCCATCAGATATAAGACTAACAGACAGTACATCTACCGTTGGAAACGACGCTTTAATGGTTCCATGGAATCCCTTAGGGATCGTTCCAAAAGACCTCATCATCACCCCAACCAGCATACCGATGCCGAAATAAAACTTATCGCAGATATGCGTAGACGCAATCCAAATGCTGGGCTTGTTGTTTTTTGGATCAAGCTCATGCAGCGGGGATACTCCCGCTCCATCCCTGGACTCTACCGTTTCCTTAAGAAACAGGGGTTTCTGCCTGTAAAGCCTCAAAATCCCAAGTATATCCCTAAGCCTTACGAATCCATGAGTTACCCCGGACAGCGTATCCAAATCGATGTCAAATTTGTTCCTTGCGTCTGCCTGGTCAATGAAGCAAAAGGAAAACGTTTTTATCAATATACCGCATCGATGAGTTTTCCAGGTGGCGTTTTGTGGAAGCCTTTGAAGAACACAGCTCTTATTCCTCCGCACAATTTCTGGAACATCTGATCCAGGCATTTCCATTACCAATCGAGTGCGTGCAGACCGATAATGGACAGGAGTTTACGAAACGGTTTGCTTCTTATGGTGGCTCAGACAAACTCACGCTTTTTCAGGTAAAGCTACAACAGCATGGCATCCACCATAAGTTAATCCGTCCCTACACTCCCAGACATAATGGGAAGGTAGAGCGCAGTCACAGAAAGGATAATGAACGGTTTTATGCCACTCATCGGTTCTACTCATTGGAGGACTTTCGCAGACAGCTAAAACTCTATAACACAAGGGATTATAACCGCTTTCCCATGAGACCCCTTGGATGGAAATCTCCAGCAGAGGTATTAAAGGATTATTTACGCTCACTGTAACATATGTTTGACAAACCAACAAATGAAATTTAACTATTTTTTGAATCTAATTAAGATCAAATTACAAACCATTCCGAATCATTTCTAGCACTTTCTACAACTGCAAAAATAAATTTTACACCTTCAACCCCATCTTCAATTTGGGGGAAATCCAAATCTTCTGCTGTTAGCTCTTCTCCGTTAATAGTTTTTAAAATGGCACCAAGATACGTTTTGTAGACATTGGCAAAAGCTTCATAATAACCTTCAGGATGCCCACTGGGTATACGGTTCAGTTGGGCAGCTCTTCCTGTAATATATCCCGTACCTCTTTCATAAATAGCTGAGGGCTGTCCTTTCAGGGTGACCTTTAGCTGATTCGGTTGTTCCTGCCGCCACTCAATGGAGCCCTTAGTGCCGAAAACCCTTATAGTTAAGCCGTTTGCATATCCCACAGCAACCTGCGAGCAGGAATAAACTCCGCTGGCACCATTATCAAACTCAACCAGCATGTTTGCATTTAAATCCAAAGGCTGATTGAAATAATCCAGTTTGGCAGCGACACGTTTGATTTTCAGACCAGTCATATACGATACGGTGTTTTCAATATGAGTTCCGATGTCGCCAACACAATTGGATATACCCACAACGTCAGGATCCATCCGCCAACCAGATAACTTGGCAGTTTTGGAAGCATCGCTGCCAATTGAATCTATAAGCCATTCCTGCAAATATTCCGCATTTACGTTGATAACCTTGCCGATGTTTCCCTCCTCAATAAGCTGTTTTGCCTGTTTTACCATCCCATAACCGGAATAAGTGTATGTTATGGCAAACAACAGCCCTCTTTCAAGTGCAATTTTTTTCAATTCCTCTGCCTGACTGATTTCAGAGCACAATGGTTTTTCACATACTACGTTAATATCGTGCAGCAGAAATTCTTTTACTATTTCATAATGAGATGAATTGGGTGTAACAACGCAAACAAAATCAATCTTATCTTTTCTCTGGCTTTCCTTTTCTGCCATTTCTTTATAATCTGTGTAAACCCTGTCTGTTGGTAAATTATAATAATTTCCAGTTTCCAGATTGTTTGATTTGTTTGAGCTGAAGCACCCGGCAGTCAGCTTTGCATTGATTTCGAAATTGATAGCATTTTTATGTACTTTGCCAATAAAAGAGTTTAAACTCCCCCCTACCATACCATAATGGATTGTGCTGCGTTTCATAATATTCCTCCTTAGCCTTTAATCGCATCGTCAAATTCAACATTCGAAAGAGCGAAAATTTGAATTTAACATATTAACTGTTCATATCATATCACAATCCATATAAAGCTCCCATGTTTTTTATTGAATTTTAACAAACCTTTGGATGAAAATCAGGTTTCACAGTTCTATCCTGCCGGCGGCCGTAACTTGCGTGATTGCACTTATATTAGTATTACTGCAAAAAAATCCGAAGAAATAAACGGAATAAAGAAGGACTACTGCAAAGATAGATGAAAAATCTAAAAAAGCAATAGTCCTTCTTTTTTTAGTTATCTGTTGACAATAAACGGGCATTCCTTTCCGCTTAAAACATCAATGAGGTTCCTGATAGAACCGTAAGCCATGTTTTCCGTGGCTTCTTTTGTGTGGGCACCGGTGTGGGGGGTTACCACCACGTTGTCCAGTTCAAACAGTTTGGATTCCGTGGGCGGCTCAATCTCGAACGCGTCAAGCCCCAGTCCTCCCAGCCGGGATTCTTTTAACGCATAATAAGCGGCATCTTCATCAATGATTCCGCCTCTTGAAGTATTGATAAGTATTGCGGATGGTTTCATCTGGGCAATGGTATCACTGTTGATGAGATGCCTGGTGGAATCTGTAAGCGGAAGGTGAAGGCTGATCACATCTGCTTCTGCTATCACTTCATCAAAGGTGCGGATTCCAATCTTGTGCTCAGTACAGTAATCCTTATCTACATAAGGGTCGTAGGCCAGGACGTTCATTTCAAATCCTCCGGCGCATCTTGCAACAACCTTTCCAATTGCACCAAGCCCCATGATTCCAATGGTTTTTCCTTTTAATTCCATACCTGTAGAGCGGACCCATCCGCCGCTGCGTGTGGACTGGTTCAGATAGGGGATCCTTCTGGCCAGGGAGAGAATCAGAGAGAAGGCAAGCTCCCCGACTGCTTCTGCATTTACTCCGGGAGTGTTTGTTACCGGGACTCCCGTGGCTTTGGCAACAGCGATGTCAACCCGGTCATATCCGGCCCCGTAGCGGGAGATGACTTTGAGATTTGGGCAGGAGCTGATGACTTTTTCCGTAACATAGTCCAGGCCAGCCACATATCCGTCGCAGTCTTTTAATAGAGGGATTAGCTCGTCTTCTGTTAAAGGACGGCCCAATTCATTGAATACAAGGTCATTGGAAAAGTCCTGCAGCACTTTCAATGCCTCACCGCCCTTATTTGGCTGTAGAGAAGTTGGTGTTACTAATATTTTCATAAGAATAAATGCCTCCTATTATTCTCACGAAGGCAGCGGGCCAGGAGGATATGTGTGCATATCCATTTGGCGGCTGCCCGTGAGGTGTTTTACTTTGATACAAGTGCAACTGCTTCCCCGGTCAGACGGGTGATTTCTGCAAAGTTTCCTTCCTTAATAAGGCTATCCTTTACCATCCAGCTTCCGCCGCAGGCAATAATCCTGTCAAAAGCCAGGAAGTCTAGAATATTAGAAGCGTTGATTCCCCCTGTGGGCATGAATTTCATAGCCGGAAATGGAGCAGCAAGTGCTTTGATTGTGTTCAGGCCGCCGTACTGTTCCGCCGGGAAGAATTTTACAAGAGAGAGTCCATACTCCATTGCAATCATGACTTCAGAAGGGGTGCAGGTTCCTGGGAAAACTGGCAGTTTGTTGTCCAGGGCAAATTCTACCACCGTGCGGCTGATTCCGGGAGATACCAGAAATGAGGCGCCTGCATCCAGTGCCCGTTTTGCCTGCTCTACATTTACGACCGTGCCTGCGCCGACCATCATTTCAGGAAATTCTTTCTTCATAATTCGGATGGATTCCTCGGCTGCATCTGTACGGAAGGTCACCTCAGCTACAGGCAGCCCTCCTGCACATAAAGCTTCTCCCAGAGGTTTTGCATCAGAAGTACGGTCTAATTTGACAACAGGTACAATCTTCTTTTCTGCAACTTGTGCTAATAAGTTTGTTTTGCTCATAATAAGTTTACTCCTTACAAATGTTGGTTACGGCTCAGACATACAGTTATAGACGCATGCCTGAGCTTCTAAGAAAGAATCTTCTCTATTTCCAATGAGGATTATCTACAATTGCTGATTTTCCGTTCTCTTCAACAATAAGTTTATGATAGCCCTTTGTTTCAATTGTCCCGTAGTCGTGTCCCGCCTCAGCGCCAAAGCTGAAAAACATAACAAGCGGTATGTTTCCTGTATTCACGGACCTATGTGCATAACGCTTCGGAACATAGATGACCTCTCCCTTGCGAAGCGGAACTTCCATGGTATCACCTTCCGGATTTTCCATTACCATATACCCCTCTCCGCTTAATGTATAGTAAACCTCGGCAGTTTCCAAAATAGTGTGAAAATGGCCCTTGGTCATGTAATATTCGTTACCGATAGTTCCTGGATGAACGATAGAGGTTCCGAATGCAATATGTCCCGCCTCTTCAGGAAATCCAAGTTCATGGAATTCATAGATGACAGGGTCTTCGTTTTCTAATATCTTTTCAACAGCTTCTGTGTCGCTGAACATATTTTTCATTTGAGAAAGATACCGTTTGGTAACCTCGGATGTTTTTGACTCCCCTGTATGTAAATCAAAGTCTACCAGAAAGCTGGTATCCCAGTTAAAGTTGTTCATGAATCTGTCCTCCTTATGATTTAGCGATGTCACTCAATTTATTTAGTAAGTCACCCTGGATATCAATATGGAAGACTTCAGAAATGACTTGTGTCCAGCCGTGAATGAAATAAATCCAGCCATCTTCCACGTGAAGGTTTTTCTCTGCCGCCTGAGCCTCTGCCTGATGTTTAAATAATAAGTCTCCGCGGTAATTGATTTCCCATACAAGGCTGTCTTTTGGGAAAATACAGTCATTCGTAAGAGGGGACCCCGGGCCATCTTTTCCCAATCCGGTGGCATTTACAATGAGAGAATGAGGCTTTAAGGAAGCCAGTGTCTTATCATTATCTTCCGGTGAAGGGTTATGAATATATTCAAATTTAATATCAGGATGAATGCCATCCAGGATTGCTTTTGCAGACTCCAGGCGGGGAACGCTTCTGTTTGCGATGATGATTTTCTTAGGAATGTTATTGCCAAATTTCTCCTGGGAAAAATACACGGACATTGCAAGTGTACTTCCGCCCGCACCGAGAAGCAGTACATCACCGTCGTAATCTGTCCAATAGTTCTCGGGCACAAAGTTTTCCAGTGCGAGTCCGCTGGAAATGGGATCTTTTGCGTGTGCGCATAACTTACCATCCTTCTTTGATATAGAAGAAACTTCTCCCAATTTTTCTGCATAAGGATCTACATATTCAAACAAATCCTTACAGGTGTTGAATAAATCAATTTTGTGCGTAGTGACAAGTGCTCCCATCGAAAGCGGGTCGTTCTTAATAAATGTAACTGCTTCCCTGTATTCCTCCGCGGAAGAGTGGGGGGCAAAATCGATTCCTTTGATAACGGCATCTTTCAGACCAAGTGCCTTCGCCCATTTTGGAAAAACCTTCATAATAGAGGACTGTTCTGTTGTCACTCCTATAAAATAAATCGTTGGCTGTGTTGCTTCTATATATTTATTTCTTTTCATTTCATTTCCTTTCTGTAATTAGATGTCCAGTTCATGTAAATGCTGTCCTGTAAGAGCCATATAATGTGAGACCTCTCTGTGCAGAGGATAAAGTCTTTTATATATCACCGTATTTTCTTGATTTGGCTTTGCGATAGCATTGACTTTGTGAATGGTATCGAGAATATCGTAATCTTTCCAGTATCCCAGTCCGTATGCTGCAAGTGCTGCTGCACCTAAAGAGGCAGCATCCTGGTCAATATTTGTCTTGATAATTTCCATATCAAAGATATCTGCAAACATCTGCCTCCAGATTGGGCTTTTGCTTCCGCCGCCGGCAAGAAGCATCTGTCTGATCCCGGGACGGTACTGGGAAAGCAGATCCATTGCGTATTTAAGGTTAAATGTAATCCCTTCCATAGCCGCCCTCACCAAATCATTTTTTGTATGCCCGAGGGTAAGACCGATATAACCGGCCACAATATCCTTGCTTTCTTCAAACATGGAACCGCCGGCCATGCTGGGATTAAAGATCAGCTTATTCGCACCAAGGGGAGACTTTGCAATCATATTATTCATTACGGTGTAGGCATCTTTTATTTTTCCGTCTTTCTCCTGTTCCAGAAGCTCGGAGCAGATTACATCTCTGACCCAGCGGAAACTATTTCCAGCTGAGAAAATACTTGTTGCGGAAGTATAAAGTCCCTCAATACAGTGCTCAAATACAAATGGTTTACATGCGAAATCCAGGATAGGCTCTTTGCCAATGACAGCAATCCAGCTGGATGAGCCGAGAGAGGTATAAGTACGTCCGTCTTTGGTGCCTTTTGCACCAAGAGCCATGCAGGAGTTATCGACTCCGCCGCAAATCACTTTCACTGTGGCAGGAAGGCCAAGCAATCCGGAGGCCTCATTAGTAAGGGTTCCGACTACTGCATGAGAAGCAATAATATCAGGAAGAATGGATGCGCTGATCCCAGCATGGTCAATATACTCTTTCATATATGTATGTCTTTTTAAATCATATACACCACTTCCCGATGCATAAGAATAATCGGTGAAACAACGGCCTGTTAAACGGTAATTACAGTAATCTTTTGAGCCAAGTACTTTATATATTTTTTGAAATAAATCAGGTTCGTTATCACGGTACCACATAATTTTAAAGATGGAATAGCATTCGGGAGGGAAGCCATTACCGGTATGCATGTACCAATCCTCGTATGAAACAGTCTCAAAAAAGTCTTCTGCCTGTTTTTCTGCACGTGTATCCGACCAGATTGGAATACGGTTCCTGAGAAGCTGCCCGTTTTCGTCAATGGGGACGACGCTTAGAGAGTGGCCGGAAATAGACAGCCCGACAATATCCTGAGGGCATATTCCGGTTTGTGCCAATAACTTTCTTGTGGACTGAATAATTCCCTGCCACCAGTCTTCCGGGTTTTGCTCATGAAAATCGGCACCGGCATAGTATGTATCATATTGTATAAATGAGTGCGCGCAGGACTGTCCGCCCGTATCGAATAAGGAGGCTTTTATTCCTCCGGTACCTAAATCATAAGCAATTATTTTTTTTGTATTTTCCATAGCTGCTCCTTCTACTTGAAACTTTCTACAATTTCTAAAGCAGACTTGGTGTTAATGCCAAAACGTTCTACACCCAAATGATATAATTGTTCGAATTCTTCACGGGTGCGTATACCGCCGGCAGCTTTTACTTTGATTTTTCCACGGGTAAGTTCTTTGATTCGTGCAATACGTTCAATGTTCGCATCACCAGGGACCCAACCGGTTCCTGTTTTTAAAAAGTCAGCTTTGGTTTGCATTACAAGCTCACATGCCAGATCTAATTCTTCGTCGGTAAGGCAGTTGATTTCAATAATTACTTTTGTGAGGACATTTTCCGGTGCCAGTGCAATGATTTCATTTAGTTCATTCAAGACATAATCGTATTCTTTGTTTTTGAATTTACCGATGTTCATTACAATGTCCATCTCTTCAACGCCATCTGCAATAAGCTCCCTGGCTTCCAATACCTTCACACAGGTTTTATGCGCGCCGCCTGGAAAACCTACAGGGGCACCGACATAGATATCTGGAAAGTCTTTTAATAATTTGCTTACATTTTTTGTCCAGCACGGTAGTGAATGGACATTAATGAAGTTGTATTGCTTAGCAATTGCAACAACTTCCTCAATATCTGATAGAGAATGTGCAGTTCTCACTGCACTGATATCAATAAGATTTGCAGCTTCATTTGCTGTCATAGTAGTACACCTCGCTTATTTTTTCTATAAAAGGCACAAGAAAGGTGATTGGAACGTTCCAATAAATTGATTATATCCTATAATTTTTGAAAGCACAAGCAAATATTGAAATAAAAGTGAAAATATGTTAGTATTTCATATAATCAAAACTATTTTTTTAGAAGCAAAATTGGATGAGATCAGATAAAATTTACCATTGGAACGTTAAAAGGAGAACTATGGTTACTATTAAAGAAGTGGCAAAACTAGCAGGAGTATCACATGGCACGGTATCCAATGTTATAAATGGAGCCACCAACGTGAGCGTGAATAAGATTCAAAGGGTGAAAGCAGCCATGGAAGAACTGGGATATAAACCAAATTCCATGGCTAGGAATCTGAAAATGGAGCACACAAAAGAAATCAGTATGATTATGCCCAACAGCAGAAATAAAGAGTATATGGAGATTTTTGAGTATCTGAACCGCTGTGCCACCCAGGCAGGATATTTTGTGAATCTCAGGGTTACAAATGAAGTTCCCACAGAGGAACGGCGTCTTTTGAACGAAGCCTTAATGCGCAATGTAGAAGGGGTGGTGCTGATTACCTGCCAGCCTGAAAACGAAACATTTTTTGATCAAATTATACAAAACGGTCTCAAAATTGTATTTGTACATCACGAGGCGTCCGGTGGTAAATATAACTTTGCCGGATTCGATACAAAAAACGTGATTTATGAAAGGATTACCGAACTGGTAAACGAAGGAATTTCCAGGATTGCCGTGATTACCGGACCTAAGGAGTATACATTTGAAGCTGACATCTTAAACAACTTTTTCGTTGCACTATGTGAACTTGGAATTCCTGTAGAGCCTAGTTATGTAGAATCCAGTAACTTTGAGGTCGGCGGTGTCTTTCGCTCTGCAATGCGCATTCTGCATCTGGACAAAGCACCGGAAGCAATTTTACTGTCAAATGTGGGCATGTACAGCAGTGTAAAAAAAGCAATGGACCTTATCTGTGCAGACGGAGAAAAGAAACCCAAAATTATAGTATTACAACCATATGACTGGACAAGTTATATCGAGGGAAGCTCCATCACCCTGCCCTTTTACCGGCTGGCAGATGCTGCCTTTTCCATGGTAATGAATCTGATAGAAAACTCCGAAACCGTAGTAAGAAGACAGATTATCAAAGTGGAAAGTGATAAATTCAAGCATACCCATGAAATCAAAGGTAAGAAAGATGGGACACTTAGAATATTACTAAACGAATCACCAAGCAGTAACGCAGTCAAACTACTGCTTCCGGATTTTGAGAAAAAAACAGGGATTCATGTAATTATTGAAACAAAACCTTACGTTGAATTGTTCGATGAAATATGGAAAAACAGAAAAACAGACGCATACGATATATACAGTATTGACCTTCCATGGTTGCGGGATTTGGTTGGCTTGGGGATACTAAGAAACCTAAACAATCTATACGAAGATTCCAGAGAATACTTTGCCTGCTATACGGAGGACGTGCTGGCCAAATCCGCGAAAGTAGATGATTCTTATTACGGAGTACCTTATAGTCTTACAGTGCAGCTTTTGTTCTACAGAAAGGATTTATTTGCAAAGCTGGAAAATCAAAGACTGTATTACGAGTGGTATAAGGAAAATCTGAAAGTGCCCTCCACATGGGAAGAGTTTAATAAAGTTGCAAAATTATTTACGCGAAAATATAATCCGATTTCAGACACAGAGTATGGAGTTACATTGGGAGGCAAAAAGCACTCAGGTGCTGTAAATGAATATCTGGCCCGAATGTTCGAATTCGGGGGAAACGTGTTTAAGGATAAGAAAGTAGCCATTGCACAAAAGGAAGCAGTGAATGCACTGAAAAACTATCTGGAAAGTTACAATTATGCCAATCCCAAAGCCAAAGACTGGTGGTGGGACGAGCAGGTAAAGGAGTACTGTGCAGGAAATGCAGCAATGATGGTGATGTATACAGAGCATGTCTCCCCGCTGGAGGACCGAAAGTTCTCAAAAGTAGTGGGGAAAACAAATGCAGCCGTTCTGCCCGGAAAATACTCTGTTTTAGGCGGATGGTCACTTGGAATTAACGGGCTTAGTAAAAATGCAGAGGAAGCATATGAATTTGTAAAATGGCTGTCATCTTATGAATTGCTGGGACCTAACGCGGTGCTGGGACGTGTATTGCCAGGGAACAGAGAAGATTATAAGGCAATGATTATGAATGTATATTCCTGGTATGATACGGCGTGGGAAGGATATGCACATACGAAACCAAGAGCGGTTCCACGCATCGGGGGAAAGATGCCGATGACAGAGGTTCAGATGGAAGAGATTGTGGGAAATGCAGTTCATGATGTTGTAATTGGCGAATGTACCGTGAACCAGGCACTGGAGCGTGCTAAATTTGAATTAAATGAATTCTTAGATAAATAAAGGGCCTAAAAAATATAGCTGTGCAGCATTTGACTGTACGGCTATATTTTTTGGGCATTTAGCATAAAAACTTTAAGAATAAATAGTGAAATTGTCAAAAATGTCAAAACTAATTGACACGTTCCAATTTTTAATGTAATCTAATAATTATAAAAGGTGCAAGAAAACAAAATAAGTATTAAGGGGGATAACATGCGATACAATGCGTAAAAAAAGAATTTTAGGAATATTTTTCCAAAAAATTAACTGAACGAAAAAACATTTTCCAATGATTGAAACGTTAAAATATCAAAAAGGAGAAATGCAATGCAGGAAAATTACAAAGAGATACTGTTGTCACCAATTAAAATTGGGACAAGGGTCTGCCAAAACCGTTTTTGGGTTCAGGCAATGGAATGTACAGATGCCGATGAGGAAGGGAATCCCACAGACTGGACAATTGAAAGATATGAGAATTTGTTCAGAGGAGGACATGGAGTAGTAACATTAGAGGCCCTTACCGTTACGGACAAAAGCCGTTCAAGATTAGCGCAGCTTTCTATTATGCCAAGAAATGCCGAAAAGCTTAAAAAGTTTATTCAGGGACTGAAGGCAGTGAATCCCAAGGTACTTATCGTTTTACAATTAACTCACTCAGGGGAACTGAGTAACCCCGCATTCTCAAAAAGAGTCACAGTAAAGCCGCTGCCAGGATTTGGAGGCGAGCTGCTTCAGGAGGAGGATGTAGAAGAAATCCTCCAGGAATTTGTGACCGCTTCACGAATTGCTTACGAGGCGGGAGCAGACGGAGTAGACTTAAAGCTCTGCCACGGTTATCTGGGAAGTCAGATATTAAGACCGTACAATGACCGGAAATGGAAATACGGAGGTCCCTGGGAAAACAGAAGACAGTTTGCATTTGATTTATTTGAACGCGTAAGAGCAGAGGTCAATGATGAAAACTTTCTGTTAGGGACTAAGATTTCTATGTGGGAAGGATTTCCCGGAGGCTTTGGAACAGAAGGGCCGGATTCTCCAATCATAGATTTGACGGAACCATTAGATCTGATTAAGGGCCTGGAAGAAAGAGGCGCTAATTATTTTGTACAGTCAGGCGGAAGCCCTTCCATTACAACATCTATCACACAGGCAGAAAAAAAGGCTCCATACTTTGCTTTTCTTCATAATACATGGGCAAAGGAAATGAAAAAAGTACTGAAACCGGAAACTGTAGTAATTGGATCAAACTATTCCGTGTTCAGAGATGGAAAGAATGGAATTCTGGCAGTAGAGAAAGAAAATAACTCAATGTTCCACTATGGCGCCAAATTCATCGCTGAAGGAAAAGTGGACATGGTAGCTGTAGGAAGACAGTCTTTTGCAGATCCACTGCTGCCAAAGAAATTAGAAGAGGGAAAAGAAAAAGATATTAAATGGTGTACCATCTGCGATAACTGTCTGGAGCTTTTGATCCGTCAAAAACCAATTGGATGCTGCACATTTAACAAACGGTACACAGAAATTCTGGTAAATACAAGAAAAGAATGTGGTCCGTTAAAAGTAAAACATACTTAGAATCACACATGGCAACAATCAGAATAGAAACAATAATCTTAAGGAGGAAATTTTAATATGAAATTAGGATTCTTTGCAGCTAACTATGCACATCTTCCATTAGAAGAAGTTCTAAAAATTGCAAGTACAAATGGATATGAAATGCTGGAGATACCCGCATATATTGGGAACGGACAAATGGACTGTGATGAGATTTTACAGGGAAATAATGCCAGGGAACTAAAAGAGATGGTCCACTCTTACGATATGGAAATTTCAGCATTGTCTAACCATGCAGATTCTTTATTGATTCTGGGACCACACACAGAAGATACAGATGCCTTGTTTAAAGGAACAAAAGAAGAGAAAATCAAGTACGGAACAAACAGTCTTCTTAAAACCGCACAGGCTGCCAACGCATTAGAAGTCCCTGTTGTAAATGGATTTACCGGGGTTACAAACTGGGGCAGATATTTTCCATTCCCATGTGCAAATGGCTGGAAACAAATGGAGGAAGAGTTTGCAGAGTTATTTGTTCCGATTCTGGATAAGTTCAAAGAATATGGCGTGAAGTTTGCGGTAGAGCCACACCCGAACAATATGATTTATGATATTCATACTGCAAAAAGAGCACTGGAACTGGTAGACAATCACCCATGCCTTGGGTTCAATCTTGACCCTGCTAATCTGATGGCAACCGGAGGCGTTATGGTAGAAAATTTTATTGATGAACTGGGAGAAAGAATTTTCCATGTGCATGCAAAAGATGCGGAAGTCGTGGCGCATAATGTGCAGAGGGGCGGAATTTTAATGCAAGGTGACTGGCAGAGACTGGACCGCTCGTTCCGTTTCCGTATTCCCGGATGGGGAAATGTGAACTGGAAGAGAGTCATCACAGAATTGGCAATGGTAGGATACGACTACGTGCTGAGTTATGAACACGAAGATGTGACGATGAGCGTAGGCGACGGGGTTGAAAAAGTGGCACCGTTCCTGAAACCATTACTGATCAGAGCTCCATATGAGGGAAGAAAAGATAAGATTTTTAACAACCCGATGGCATAGGCAGAGGAAAATAATATGAACAAAAAAATGAAAGCACAAGTGGTAAAAACACCTTACGAAATGGAATATATGGACGTTCCCGTACCCCAGATCAGCGATGATGAGGTATTAATCAAAGTGAAAGTATGCGGAATCTGCGGCTCGGATACAAGTATTTATACCGGGAAATATGCAGCCGATAAACTGCCGCTGATTACTGGACATGAGTTTGTCGGAGAGATTGCAGAAATCGGCAGGAATTCCGAAGGCCTTCAGATTGGAGACAGAGTCGCCGTTGATATCTGCCTGACATGCGGACACTGCTATTTCTGCCGCCATAATGACGGGCTGCTTTGTGAAACATTCAGGCAGCTTGGTATTCACACTGACGGGGGATTCGCCGAATATGTGAAAGCACCGTGGAAAAACTGCTATAAGATACCGGACAGCATGGATGATTTTACTGCAGCATTTGTAGAGCCAATGACAGCCGTTCTCCATGCATCACAGAAAATGGAACCAGAGGTTGCATCCAGTGTTGCCGTGATCGGATGTGGACTGGGAATCCTGCATGCGGCTGTTGCCAAGGCAAGGGGCTGCTGCCCGGTTATCGTAATTGGCAGCAGGCCGGCCAGATTAGAAATCGCAAAAGAGATGGGGGCAGATTATACCATCAATATTCATGAGGTAGATGATCCCGTGGCAGAAGTGATGAAACTGACCGGGGGAATCGGAGTTGATCATGTAGTAGAATCCGTGGGCACTCCAGGCACATATGAGCAGGCATTTAAAATGTTAAGACGCGGAGGAAAGCTGACTGCATTCGGAATCTGTGCAGAAGATGCGGCGGCCAGTATTGAACCATATCAGTTTGTTCTGGGCGAGAAAAAGGTTTCGGGTTCTTGTGCAGGAATCGGTAACAATTGGGCTCAGGCAATCAAACTGCTCCAATATGAGATAATAAAACCACAGAAAATGTTCTCGATGGCCGTGCCGCTGTCGGAACTACAGGATGCACTGGCGGAATTAAAGACAAATAAAGACTTGGTAAAGGTATTTGTTTGTCCGGAACTTACAGAACGGAAATATTTTGTTCAGCAGAAAGAGGAGAAATAGGATGAGGAAAACTATGAAAAAGAGAATAATATCAGTTTTATTGTGTACTGCAATGGCAGTTTTCATGGCAGCAGGATGTGGAACAGACAAATCATCAGCCGGAAAGTCAGATGAGAAAGAAAAAACAGAGGATTCCTCCAAGAAACTGCTTGGTATTTCAGTGCCGAAAGCCTCTACCGGGTGGACAGCCGCAGCACAGTACTATGCCGAAAAATATTGTAAGGAAAATAATATCAATGCCAATATTGTTGCGGCTGAAAGCACAAATGAACAGGCAAATCAGATTGAGGAATTAATTAACATGAAATGTGATACAATTCTTCTTCTGCCCATCAATGATGAGCTGGCTACAGCAGCACAGAAAGTGATGGATGCAGGAATTACATTGGTCAATTTCGACAGGACATTGGGCAGCACGGAGCCAGATTATTATATTGGCGGAGATAATAAAGGGGTTGGAGTTGACGGAGCAAAGTACTTAAAAGAAAAACTGGGAGATTCCTACACTGTGGTAATTACAGGGATTTCCGGATGGGGAGCGATTTCAGAAGAACGTATTCAAGGGTATAAGGAAACAATCAAAGAAATCAGCCCGGATGTGGAAATTCTTGGAGAATATTCAGCAGATAACGCTTCACAGGAAGCAGGACTTGCATTGATGACAGATATTTTAAGCGCCAATCCAAAGGTAGATGCAGTATTTTCAGCTGATGATGAACTGGGAATCGGCCTGACACAGGCAATTCTGGAGGCAAAACGTACAGATATCAAAGCAGTTATCGGAGGCGGCGGAGCCAAGGGCTACATGGCGAAAATGGCATCACCTGATTTTGAAAATATCTGGCTTGGAACAGCAACATATTCCCCGAGCATGATTACCGATGCTATCAATGTTGCTTTTAAAGCAATGAACGGGGAAGAGGTGGATAAAAACACCATTATTCCTTGTGATTTGGTAGACAGAGACAACGTTGAACAGTGGAGAAAAGATAAGAATATCGATGAAAATGCTCCATATTAAGCCCTGCAGGGATAATCAGTAACTTTTTGTAGGGGGCTGTTCACACTCTGGAGTGTGAACAGCCCCCTATTAAAAAGGGGTAATATGAATAGGAGACAAATATGGCGAAAAGTGCAATGAAAATGAGCAGCATCGTTAAAAGTTTCAATGGAGTTTGTGTGCTGAAGGACGTTTCTCTGGAAATCAGAGAAGGCGAAATTCACGCGCTTCTGGGAGAAAACGGTGCAGGAAAATCAACACTTATGAATATCCTTGGAGGAGTTTTGACAATGGATTCCGGGGAGATAGAACTTTTCGGTGAAAAAGTGAAAATCAGCAAGCCGTCGGAATCACAGGAACAGGGAATTGCGTTCATCCATCAGGAATTAAACGTAGTAAACGACTTAAAAGTATATGAAAATATGTTTTTGGGTTATGAGCTGCGTAAAAAAAGCGGCATATTAGACGTAAATGAAATGTGCAGGCTTACCCAGGAAGTATTTGAACGAATGAATGTAGATATTAACCCGAGGGCAATGGTAAGAGATCTGGAATCTTCGTACAAGCAGATTATCGAGATTGCGAAAGCACTTCTCAGAAATGCAAGACTTATTATTATGGATGAGCCCACCACATCTCTCACGCCTCCCGAGGTTGAAAATGTATTTCGCATTATGCGCACCCTGACCACGACCGGTGTCTCTATTATATTCATTTCACACAAACTGGATGAGGTTGTGGGGTTCTGCGACAGCTATACAGTGTTGAGAAATGGTGAAAAAATAGAAAGCGGAAGGATAAAAGACGAGCAGGGCAATGTGATGTCCACCATAGAGATAGCAAGACTCATGGTTGGGCATGATGCGGTGAGCGTTGATGTTTATAAGGAACATGAAATTGGAGAGCCGATTCTGGAAGTAGAAAATCTATGTGTCGGGAAACATGTACATAATGTATCTTTTCAATTACACCGGGGTGAGATTTTAGGATTCACAGGGCTTCTAGGAGACGGGAAAGATGAACTTGTAAGATGCCTGTTTGGAGATCTGCCCATGACATCAGGGTGCATAAAGCTGCGTAATCAGGAGGTTCAGATTCACAGCCCCGAGAAGGCAAAAAAACTAAAAATAGGTTTTCTTCCAGCCAACAGGAAAGAAAATGCGATTATCAAAGATCTTAATATTATTGAAAATCTCACCATTTCCACATTGGATGCCTGTTGCAAAGGAGTCAGCCTGCAGCATAAAGAGGAATCAAAAACAGCCCATCTATATAAAGAACTGCTGAGAATTAAAGCAAGTAACCTGAAGAATAAGATAACGAGCCTGTCAGGCGGCAACCAGCAAAAAGTGGTTCTTTCCAAATGGATGAATTCATCCCCGGAAGTTATGATACTGTGCAATCCTACACAGGGAGTGGATGTGGGTGCAAAAAATGAAATTTACAGTGAGATTTTCGAATTGGCTAAAAAGGGGATTGCTATAATCGTTACATCGGGTGAAGCTCAGGAAATATTGAAACTGAGCGATAGAGTAAAGGTTATGTATCATGGTGTTATTAAGGGTGAATTGAGCCGGGAAGAACTTTCAGAAGAAGCAATTATGATTTTAGCCACCGGTTCAAAAGTATGATACGAGGAGAACGTTTATGGAACGTAATACAATAAGTATGAAACAAGACTCCGGCAGCCGCCGGGAAATGATAAAAAAATTCTATGGTGAATACAGTGTGCTTCTTGTGACTGTGGTTATTTTTGTTATCGCATGTATAGTAGAAAGAGAAAGCTTTCTTACGGTACAGAATCTCATTAATATACTGAGAAACAATGCGGTCGTTGGTGTAATGGCATTCGGTATGGCGTTTGTCATCATCTCAGGAAATATCGATCTATCCGTAGGCTCCCAGCTGGTTGCCATCGGCTCGATTATCCTTGGAATCATGAATGCAACCGGAAATATGATTTTTGCCATGGTGGCGGGTATAATATGCAGCTGTGCCTTTTCGGCAATTACAGGAATTATTGTTACGAAAGGAGGAGTACCCTCTTTCGTAGTCACTCTGGGACTTATGAACATCTACCGGTCTGTATGTATGTATTTTATGTCTGGCGGCGGATTCTATGGCAATAGTACTGCATATGCCCAGATATCTAATTACAGCATCGGCGGGGTAGTTCCTATGCCCATTATCTATCTGATCATAGTTTTTGCCGCCTATTATTACATATCAAAACATACGAAACTGGGGCGGTACATCTATGCAGTAGGATCGAATGAAAAGGCAACCCGGTTATCAGGAATCAACACCGACTGGGTAAAGATAAGGGCA
Organism: Faecalicatena contorta; assembly: GCF_003149105.1. Taxonomy (GTDB): domain Bacteria; phylum Bacillota; class Clostridia; order Lachnospirales; family Lachnospiraceae; genus Muricomes; species Muricomes contortus_C. The sequence continues at coordinate 356,279 of NZ_QGDS01000004.1, forward strand.
TTTATACTGATGGGTCTGGCTGTCGGAGTTGCTTCTATCATCGAAACTTCCAGAATGAATTCCATTAACGCATCTTCCTCAGGGACTTCTTATGAGATGAATGCCATTGCCATGGTTGTCATTGGCGGAATTTCCATGAGCGGCGGAAAAGGAAATCTTATCAATACATTCTTTGGAATCTTTATTTTAGGAATCATCAATAACATTCTTACTTTGATGGGCGTAGATGTGTTCCTTGTAAATGCAATTAAAGGATTTATTATCATTCTGGCAGTCTTATTGCAGAAAAGCGATAAAGAATAGAAAGGCGATGAATAATGAAAATAAATGAAATTCATCATGTTGCAGTTAATACGCGGGATTTCGATAAATCTATTCAGTTCTACACGGATGTGCTGAAATTAGAACTTTTAGAGGAAGCTGACCTGGGCGGTGATTATGCAGCATATATCAAGTGTGGTAAAAACTCAGTTCTTGAGTTATTTAAAATGGATCAAAGGCTCAAAGAAGATTCATCAGATGATACAAAAGTGGGAATAAGGCATATTGCATTTGATGTAGATCATGTAGATGAGTGGAATTACTATTTGAAACAGTTAGAAATACCATACAGAACAGAACTTATGGAAATAGAAGCGATCCGGAAGAAAGTCCTGCTGATTGATGCACCTGACAATGTAATTGTAGAGTTATCAGAGGGCTATTAGAAAATTCAATAAAAACCAGCTTTCACATCAGGTTTATATTCTGATGCAGAAGCTGGTTTTATGCGTCTGTATAATTATAAGTCAAGAGCGGCAAACTACTCTTTCTCTCATTCTAAATATTCTGCCGGGGATCTTCCTCCCAGACCATTACCTGATGATATTTCCCAAAATCCCGGGGCATACTGGTTTCCAGTTCAAGACCGTTTATTTCCAGTAATGGATATTTTGGTGCACGTTCGCCGAACCCCCGAAACACACCACTGCGTATATTGGCAAATTCATTCTCATATGGCAGGTCAAAGTCCAAAGGATAGCTGACTCCGGCTCCGTTAAGAGGAAGTCTGTCACCCAGTGTGTAAACTGCTGGAGCAGGACTGTGGCGCAGAACCGTATGGATGTCAGGATGATAATAAAAGCAATCAAAGAGCTTTACAGGAAGTTCCTTTTCTCCGTCACTCAGCAGAACACAATCCTGTCTTTGTTCTCTTGCCGTCTCAATCACACCACATGCCGCCGTAGCATGGCTCACCCGGTCAATCAAAATCAGTTCTCCCAGTGTTTTATGCCGTTTAAACTCATCCAGCACCGCTGGCTCAGACAATACAATCTCACAGCGGACAATTTCATTTTTCCCCACCGAATCAACGTGTAAAAACTCTCCGCTGTTTACTTCCACCTTATGGCGGATACCTGTAACAATGGCAGGAAGCAGCTTAGTCCCAAGCTTAATCCAGTAATCCTTTCCGGGAATCAATCTTTGCTCATCCATCCAAAGCAGAGATGCCACAAAGGACTTTTCTGTCTTTAAACCTGCATTCCGGGTAAGTACGCATCCCCGGGAAACGTCCACCTCTCGGTCAAGCTGAATCGTAACCGGCTGCCCCACAATTGCAGAATTCACTGTCCGGGCAACGGCGTGAATAGACTTGACAAGCGCACTCTCACCGCTGGGAAGAGCAGTCAGCATATCACCTACTGTCACACTGCCCGCTTCTATCTGCCCCTGGAATCCCCGAAAACTGTGGTCGGGACGGCATACCCGCTGTACAGGCATATAGAATCCCTGCTCTGGTGCACTTCCAGAAATATCCACTGTCTCCAGATATTCCAGCAGGGTTTCTCCCTGATACCATTCCATTTTATCAGAACGTACAGTGACGTTATCTCCCTCTGTGGCGGAAACCGGTATGATGACAACATGTTTCAGCCCCAGTCCTTTACTAAGAGCAGCAATATCTTCTGAAATCTTATTGAACCGTTTCTGCCCATAATGAATCAAATCCATTTTATTAACGGCAAATACAAAATAATGAATACCCATTAAAGCACAAATCCTGGCATGCCGGCGTGTCTGCGCCAGAACCCCTTGGGAAGCGTCCACCAAAATGACCGCCAGTTCTGCAAAGGATGCACCTACTGCCATATTTCGGGTGTATTCCTCATGCCCCGGCGTATCGGCCACGATAAAGCTGCGGGCATTGGTCGTAAAATAACGGTAAGCCACATCTATGGTGATTCCCTGCTCACGCTCTGCCATCAGACCGTCCAGCAGCAGGGAGTAGTCAATAGCACCGCCCCGGCTTCCTACCTGACTGTCTAAAATCAACGCCTGCTCCTGGTCGGCATACAGCAATTTGGAATCATAAAGAATATGCCCTATCAGTGTGGACTTGCCGTCATCCACACTGCCGCATGTAATGAATTTTAAAAGTCCGTTTTCTGCATTGCTCATTAGAAATATCCCTCCCGTTTCCGGCGTTCCATACTGCCTGCTCCTTCATTATCAATAATCCGGCTGGTACGCTCACTGGTAGCAGAGGCAAGTGTCTCCGCAATCACTGCGTCCAGTGTATCTGCCTCTGATTCTACCCCTCCGGTAAGGGGGTAACAGCCCAGTGTACGGAACCGCACTTTTTTTAGCTCCGGTTTCTCTCCCGGCAGAAGACGCATTCTTTCATCATCCACCATAATAATGTTGCCGTCCCGGCAGACCACAGGGCGTTCCTTTGCGAAATACAGTGGCACAATATCAATATTCTCACGTCTGATGTACTGCCAGATATCTCTCTCTGTCCAGTTGGAGATTGGGAACACTCTCATGCTTTCACCTTTGTTGATGCTGGTATTGTAGAGCTTCCACATCTCCGGGCGCTGGTTTTTGGGGTCCCATGCGTGATGCTCATTTCGGAAAGAGAAAATCCTTTCCTTGGCACGTGACTTCTCTTCATCCCTGCGCCCGCCGCCAAAGGCCGCTGTGAACCGGTACTTTGTCAGTGCTTCTTTGAGAGCCTGTGTTTTCATAATATCGGTATATGCCGCTCCGTGGTCAAAAGGATTGATTCCCTGAGCTATAGCCTCCTCGTTTCGATAGACCAGCATGTTGATGTCCAGTTCCTCTGCTCTCCGGTCACGAAAGGCAATCATCTCCCGGAACTTCCAGCTTGTGTCAATATGAAGAAAAGGAAAGGGCGGTTTTTCTGGGTAAAATGCTTTTATAGCCAAATGGAGCATGACTGAGGAATCTTTCCCAATGGAATAAAGCATGACCGGGCGCTCGCATTCGGCAGCTACCTCCCGGAAAATATAAATGGCTTCCGCCTCAAGTTTATCTAAGTGTGTAAGTGACATCTTATATTCACTCCTTTTTTAATATTTATTGGAATCCCGGCTGTCCACCGTGAGAGTCCGAATACTGCCGTCCGGTTTTCTAACTGTCCAGTGCAGCAGGGTGTCTTCCCTTAGAACATGGAGTCGGCCTCCTAAGCCCCCCATATCTTCGCCGAGATACATCTGAATCGCCTGAACAGGACATTCCTTTACGCAGGATACACAGCCCCAGCACCGCTCCGGGTGTGGGATTTCTGCTATCCCCCCGTTTAGGCAAATCAGGCTTCCCGGACATACTTTACAGCATCGTCCGCAGCCGATACATTGTTTTGTTTTTATTTCAATGCTCATAGGTTTTGCCCTCCTGTACAAGCGGCCGGAACAGGATGCTCAGTCTTCCGTCTTCTAACCGGGAGTTTACATACCTGTTCCACTTGGGACTGCTGTCCGGATAATCCGCATTCTCTGCAAAACTGTGCCAGCGTGTCTCTTTTCGGGCAGCCAGATGAGCGATAACCGACTTACAGAGGAGCATCCGCTCCTGTAGTTCCAATATATAAACCAAGTCCTGCATCCGTCCGGCGCTTAGGGTTTGTGCCTGCTGTTCCAGTTCCCTGATTTTTTCAGCGGCTGTGTTCAGTGATTTCTCCGAGAAACGGTAGTGGGAACCAATCCCACCGGCATATTCATCCATAACAGCCTGCATTGCTTCCTCCAGTTCATCGGTGGTAAAAGATGCCCGGGGGCAGTTCAAAAAGTTCTCCAGCCAATGCTTTTGTTCTTCAGACCGGGCTCTGTCAAGAGTACCGGCTGGGCTGTTCATATATTTCGCAGCTGACCTGGCCGCTATCTCTCCCTCCACAAAAGCTCCGGTGACATATTTCTGAGGACATCCTCCTGCCACATCTCCCGCGGCAAACAGCCCCTTTACCGTAGTTTCCCGGTTGGTATCCACCCAGTAACCGCTGGCAGTGTGCCCCCCGACGATATATGGCTCGGTCCCCTCAATCCCCACATTCTGAATACCTGGCGTCTCACCGCTTTCCATCCAGCGCAGTGTCTGACTGGGTGCCATATTGAGATATGCTTTCTGCAGATCCTCATCCTGCTCTGGAGTGATACCTATTGTGCGCAGATAACAGGGACCGCGGCCCTCCATATTTTCCATCACAGTACCATGCAGCCGCTGAGATGTAGTAAGGCCATATTTCTGCTCATACACTTCGTCTAATGCATTAATCTGTTTTGCCCCCACTCCCTGGGCCAGTGTACCCGTCGGAGCAATTGTATCCCTGCAGCGCAGGGCGATAAAACGCATTTCAAAGGTGGTCATTTCGGCACCGGCCCGTATTCCCATGGCGTATCCCGCTCCGGTGTTAAATGGCGGATACCACATTTTATGGCGGGAGAATCCGGGATGATTGGGTTTGTATAATCCTGCCGCACCACCTGTGGCGCAAAGAACGGCTTTAGCAGATATGACATATAGCACAGGGGCCTCCACACCGATGGCGTACGCTCCTTTAATACGGTTATCTTCCACAATATACTCAAACACATTGACCCGTTCCAGCACAGAAATCTGTGGTTCTTCCTTTACCGCCTCCGCCAGAATCGGCTTAATATTCTCGCCGTTAATTTTAATATTACGGCTGCCCCGTGTCACATACCTTCCCTGTTCATCCTTCAGAATAGTCAGTCCCAGTGACTCCATTTTTTCAACTGTACGGTTAAGCCCTTCAGCCATTGTCAGCAATAAATCTCCCCTGACAATCCCATCTGCATCAGTACGGGCATAATCCACATAATCCTGAGGTGTTTTTCCAGGAACAATATAAGCGTTGATTGCATTGACACCCGCTGCCAGACAGCCGCTGCGCCGTATATTCGCCTTTTCAGCAATCAGAACACGTCCATCTGCCTGTTCACAAAAGATTAGTGCGGCATAACAGCCTGCTGTACCGCCTCCAATAATAAGGAAGTCCGTTTCTATAAACTCTGTTCGAAGGGTTTTTATTTGCGGCTCCATTTAATCACCTACTTTTCATATATATTTAATTTAATATGGCTTATTATACACAGCAGGAAAATCAAAAACCACCAGTGATTACGCAATCGTTACACAAGAGAACTCCCTAAAATCAAGGATTAAGCTAACGCAATCGTTACACAATTTTCTTCTTGTTTTTTTACCTGAAATCATTTATGATTATTTAACATACTATTCCTATATATTTAATATGTATATGTAAAGTGTCTGGTTTGTCAGATTCCTAAGACTGCCCGGTTGCTTTTGCGTATCTGTTCATGGTTCTGAACAGATACCTTTTCTATAAATAAAAGGAGGGATTTTGCCATGACATTGAAAGAAATTGCGGCGCGGGCCGGGGTGTCTGTTTCCACTGTCTCACGGATTATCAACTCTCCGGACGACAGTTTTGCCCGCAGGGAAGTACGGGACAGAGTGTGGACCATTATCAAAGAAACGGGCTACACACCAAACATAAGTGCCAGAGAACTCAAGCAGGGAAAATCAAAGACAAGTCGTATACCGGCAGGCTCACTTGCCTGCATTTTAGGGCGGACCAGAACCTTGGATGATAATCCTTTTTTTGCGCAGCTTTCACGGGTTATTGAGCAGCAGGCAATGGAGCGGAAGTATCCTGTGCGGCTCTCCTACTCAATTTTTGATGTTAAAACTGCTCCTGCTCTGGAAAAGATTGAGGCGGCTCGTGTAGACGGAGCTGTTGTTCTGGGCCGTTTTAGTGAAGGTGCTATTGATTTTTTAGAAAGGCATTACAAAAACATTGTCTATGTGGGACGCAACAAAATCAGTATGCCATGGGATCAGGTGCTTTGTGACGGATACGAGGCAACTCAGATTGCAATGGAACATCTTATCGCTTACGGACATCAGCGGATAGGCTACATCGGGGAAACAGCAAACGAGGTGAGGTATCAGGCATACCGGGACATGATCCTCAAACATAGGCTGGACGGCAACAGGCGTCTGGTCTGCGAAACCCCGCACAGCAGTGAGGGCGGCTATCGGGGGGCGGATTTACTTTTAAAAGCAGATATCCCCCTGCCCACTGCTGTATTTTGTGCTGCAGATGTATCGGCCATTGCCGCCCTGCGCCGTTTTACAGAAGCCAGAATTAAGGTTCCTGACCAGCTTTCTATTATCAGTATGGATAACATCGAGATGTCAGGTTATGTTTCTCCTATGCTTACTACAGTAGGCATGCCTGTTATGGAAATGGGGAATATTGCAGTGCAGACTTTAATCGGACGGATTCAAAAGCAGCATAAACTTCCGCTGAAGATATACCTGCCAAACAGACTGATTTTGCGGGAAAGCGTATCAAATCTAAATGCAGGAATGTACATATAGAATACAAAGGATAACAAGTTGAGCCAGGCTGGGAATTGTTACCTGTCAAAGCGGATATTCACAATCCGCTTTGCTGCTTGATTTGGTTAGATTGCAAAAGCATCACTTGACTGGAATGCTGCATTCTCCACCAGCCGTACCTGATGGTTATTATAGAGATATAAGCGGTAAATTAATACGCTGACCTCCTCACCAACGGCAAGCGGTGCATCCTCCAGAGACCGGTACGTAATGAGCTTTACACCATCCACGTTCAGCCGCAGTTCCAGCATATTTCCACGGAAAAGAATATCTTCCACTGTCCCTCTCTTTGATGCGTGGGGATAAAGCTCCTGTTCTTTCTTTGTGACGCGCACAAATTCGGGCCGGATTACGGCTCTGTTATACTCCATATCTTCTTCAAAGCCATGAAGTCTGCCGTAATTTTCCACCACAATGGATTCACCGATAAATTTAGCTGCAAAAGGGGTAGCCGGGTTTTTATAAATATCTGCGGGAGAGCCTATTTGCTCGATATGGCCGCTGTTGGTGATGATAATTTCATCTGCTACTTCCACCGCTTCCTCCTGGTCATGGGTGACAAAAATGCTAGTGATACCAACCTTATTGATGGTCTCCCGAAGCCAGGTACGCAATTCCTTACGGACTTTTGCATCAATGGCAGCGAAGGGTTCATCCAGCAGCAGAAGCTGAGGGCTGGGTGCCAGTGCCCGGGCAAATGCCACGCGCTGCTTTTGTCCCCCGGAAAGCTGATGGGGATGGCGCTTTTCCAGCCCCTCTAATCCAATAAGCTTAATCAGCTCATTTACCCTCTGCCGGATATAGGCTTTGTCTTTTTTCTGTACTTCAAGCCCAAAAGCAATATTATCAAACACTGTCATATAGCGGAAAAGAGCATAATTCTGGAATACAAAGCCAATTCCACGCTTACTGGCCGGAAGGTCATTCACACGCCGTCCGTCAATGAGGATATCACCGCTGTCAGGTGTTTCCAATCCTGCAATCATACGAAGAATGGTAGTCTTTCCGCTGCCGGAGGGGCCCAGCAGGCCAATCAGCTTTCCCTTCTCAATAGAGAAACTGACATGGTCCGCCGCCTGATAGGTACCGAATCTTTTATTAATATCATGAAGTTCTACATACATACACTTTACCTCTCTTCTCTCTTAACACGATATTCCACAATGTTGCGCAGGATAAGGATGATAACCGCAATCAGCACCAAAATGGAAGAAACGGCAAAAGCCGCAGTCAGCTTAAATTCATTAAACAGGATTTCCACATGCAGCGGCAGAGTATTAGTCTGCCCCCTCAGATGCCCGGACACCACCGACACTGCCCCGAATTCTCCCAGGGCACGTGCTGTACAAAGAATCACGCCATATAAAAGCCCCCATTTAATATGCGGAAGAGTAACTTTACGGAAAATCAACAATCCTTTCGCCCCCATCAGTGCAGCAGCTTCCTCCTCGTCACTGCCCTGAGCTTCCATCAGCGGAATCAGTTCCCGGGAAACAAACGGAAATGTGACAAAAATGGTAGCCAGCACAATACCCGGCAGGGCAAATACAATCTTTATATTCCAGGCCTCCAGCAAAGGATATGCCCAGCCAATCCGTCCAAACACAAGAATAAACACAAGTCCCGCGATAATAGGAGAAATGGAAAATGGAATATCAATCAGGGCAGTCAGTACCTGTTTCCCTCGGAACTGGAATTTGGAAATTGCCCAGGCTGCAAAAACACCAAATGTTGTGTTAATTATAACTGTAATAAAGGTAGCCAAAAGAGTCAGGTTCAGGGCTTTGATTGCATATTCTTCTGTAATTGCCTGTGAAAAAGTTTCCCATCCCTGCCGCAGTGCATAAACCAGTACCGTAGCAAGGGGGAGCACCAGCATAACCCCTAAAAACGCTGTACCCAGCACAATGAGCAGCCATTTTACAAGTTTCTGTCTCATTCCTTCTTACCCCCTTGCAATTTTATTGATCTGTGCCTGAATCAGATTGATGATAAACAGCAGTACAAATGCAAAAATGACCATAACAAGTGCGATAGATGTAGCTGCAGGATAGTTGAACTGTTCCAGTTTGTTCATAATAATCAGTGGTACAATCTGAGTTTCATAAGGAATGTTCCCTGCAATAAATACTACACTTCCGTATTCTCCCATAGAACGGGCAAATGCCAGACCAAATCCTGCCAGAGCAGCCGGCAGAATCTCAGGAAGCACCACCTTGAAAAAAATACGGGAACGGCTTGCCCCTAAAGCAGATGCCGCCTCCTCGTATTGAGGATCAAGTTTTTCCAGTACCGGCTGGATAGAACGCACTACAAAGGGAATACCGATAAAAATCATGGCGATGGTAATGCCTATTCTTGTGTAGGAAATCTCAATGCCGGCTTTTGCAAACAATCCGCCTATCCATCCCTCCCCGGAATACAATGTAGTCAAAGCAATACCCGCCACCGCTGTGGGCAGGGCAAAAGGCAGTTCAATGAGGCCATCCAGTACCCGCCGCAGCGGAAATTTATAACGGGTCAAAATCCAGGCAAGCAGGATACCGAACACTACATTGATTACAGCGGCAATGGCAGAGCAGGAAAGGCTGACTTTATAGGCTGCTATCGTCTGCCTATCCGTTACTACCTGCCAGAATTCGCGGAAGGTAGAATCAGAAAGGATTAAAAATACGGAAAACAGGGGAATCAGCACAATCAGGCTGAGCATGGTAACGGTGATTCCCATAGAAAGTCCAAATCCTGGTATCACGCTGTTGCTTTGTTTTTTAAAGTGCATTTTCAGACTGAACATATACGTCCCCCTTAAACGGTAATATAAATTTTTATTTACTGATAAATCTGGTCAAAAATGGCCCCGTCTTCAAAAAATTTCTCAGCAGCTGCGGCCCAGCCTCCGAAATCGTCATTAATGTTAACTAGTTCGATATTCAAATCAAAGGTATCACTAAACTCGCTTAGAATCTCAGAGTCAGAGGGGCGGTAATAATTCTCACCTTCCAGCCGCTGCGCCTCATCGGAATAGAGATACTCAAGATAGGCCTTAGAAACCTCCCCGGTTCCATGCTTTTCCACATTGGCATCCACCACTGCAACCGACGGTTGTGCCAGAATACTCAGGCTGGGCGTAATAATCTCATATTCGTCCGGATGCTCTTTAACAGAAAGAAATGCTTCATTTTCCCATGCCAGCAGCACATCACCTTTTTTATTTTCCACAAAGGTAGTTGTTGAACCCCGGGCACCGGAGTCCAGTACAGATACATTATCATACAGTGATTTCAAGAATTCTTTGTTTTTTGTTTCATCACCGCCGAATTTCTTATCGGCATAAGCCCATGCTGCCAAAAAGTTCCATCTGGCGCCCCCGGAGCTTTTGGGGTCAGGTGTAATGACTTCAACCCCCGGCTTTACAATATCATCCCAGTCCTGAATATTCTTTGGGTTATCTTTGCGTACCAAAAAGACGATTGTGGAAGTATATGGTGCACTGCTCTTGGGAAACTCATCCACCCAGCCATCATCAATCAGACCGCCGGTGCGCAGCTCATCAACATCACCTTCCAGCGCCAGCGTCACCACATCAGCCTCGTTGCCTTCCAGAACTGAACGTGCCTGTTTACCGGAGCCGCCATGGGACTGGATAATTTCTACCTTCTGTCCGTTTTCCTTTTCCCAGTATTCCTGAAAAAGCTTGTTGTACTGTTCATATAATTCCCGGGTAGGGTCATAAGAAACATTGGTTATGGATACGGTTTCAGAGGAGGATTTCTCATCCTTTGAAGACGATGCCTTATCCGAGCAGCCGGTAACAGTTCCCAGAACTGAAACCAGTGCAATTGCCAGTGCCAGAATTCTTTTGGATAAAATATAAGTGCGTTTCATAGAAAATACCTCTTTTCATTATTTTTAATTGACTCTTTTCAAACATTGTTCAATGGAGATAAGATACAACATCGGAAACGCACCGGAAGGCGCAGATTGGCTTTATTTAACATTAAATTCCCTCCTCGCTTCAAACTCTCATTTTCCCTATAGGTTTAATATGCATTATATTGAAAGACTTATAAATTTGCAACGGGAAATCAGGCAATCGTTTGCGTTCAGGATTTCTTTTGATTATATAATAGTAAATTTTTTGTCTTTGTGCTAAAATGGAAAAAGTAGAAAAACGAGAACAAATCTTATTTTTTAACTAATTCAGTATTAAAGGAGAGTTATTATGTCATCTATCCGTCCCTTTCAGAGCGTGCGTCCTGCAAAAGAACTGGTTGCTTCCATTGCTGCACTGCCTTACGATGTATACAACCGTAAAGAGGCAAAAGATATTGTGGAAAAAAATCCTCTTTCTTTTTTAAAAATAGACCGGGCAGAAACCCAGTTTTCACCAGATATGGATATGTACTCCCAGCCTGTATATGATAAAGCACGGGACACATTGAATGAAATGATAGATAACGGTTCTTTTGTCAAAGATGAGGCACCTGGTTATTATATTTATGCCCTCACCATGAACGGCCACACACAAACCGGCCTGGTGGGCTGTGCTTCTATCGATGATTATATGGAGAACAGAATCAAAAAACATGAAAATACACGGGAAGATAAAGAACTGGACAGGACCCGCCACATTGATACATTAAGCGCACAGACAGGACCCATTTTTCTTGCTTATCATGAGAATGTTGAATTGAATCAAATCCTGAATGCGGTAAAAATGACGGACCCCCTCTATGATTTTACCAGCGAGGACTCCGTACGGCACCAGGTATGGAAAATCAGCAGTAAAGAAGATATTGAGAAAATCACTCATATTTTTGAAGAGATTGACAATATTTATATAGCAGACGGACATCACAGAGCCGCCTCTGCGGTAAAGACAGGCTTAAAGCGCAGGGAAGAGCATCCTGATTATAATGGGAATGAGGAATTTAACTATTTTCTTTCTGTCCTTTTTCCGGCTGAGGAGCTTCACATCTATGATTATAACCGGGTGGTTTCTGACTTAAACGGCTATACGTTTGATGAGCTTCTTGCTATGATTGGAAGCGGTTTTGAAATTACGGATATGGGACAAGAGGTCTGTCGCCCTTCCTGCAAGGGCGAAATCGGACTTTATGGAAATGGCTGCTGGTACCGTCTGAAGGCAAATCCATTCCTATTTTCGGAGGACCCGGTAAACAGCCTGGATGTATCCATCCTGCAAAACGTGGTTTTAGGGCCTCTGCTTGGAATCAAAGACCCTAAGACAGACACCCGTATTCAATTTGTAGGCGGGATACGCGGACTTGAGGCACTGGCTGATATTGTCAGCAGCTCCGGCAGCGGTGCAGCATTTGCCATGTACCCTACCTCTATGGAGGAATTGCTCCTGGTTGCAGATGCCGGAAGGCTAATGCCTCCTAAATCCACCTGGTTTGAGCCCAAACTCAGGAGTGGATTATTTATCCATCAGTTCGAGAAATAGATTCATATATAGTACCACCAAATTAAAAGGAGATGTAAAGAATGGAAAGAAATGACCTTTGCTGGTGCGGCAGTGGAAAGAAATACAAGAAATGCCACATGGTGATTGAAGACAGGATAAGACAGCATGAGAAAAAGGGAGAAATTGTTCCCAGACTCAAACTCTTAAAGACTCCCTTTCAGATTGAAAAAATCAAAGAGAGTGCAGCACTGAATACAGCTGTTTTGGATGCAGTAGCTGAGCAGATTCATATCGGAATGAGTACTGCTGAAATTGACAAAATTGTTTACGATTTTACAACAGAGCATGGCGGGATTCCTGCAACCCTTCATTATCAGGGATTTCCAAATAGCGTGTGTACTTCCCTGAACAATGAGGTCTGCCACGGTATTCCGGATGAAAATATCATCCTGAAAGAAGGAGATATTATTAACGTTGATGTATCTACGAATTTAAACGGATACTTTTCAGATGCCTCAAGAATGTTCAAGATGGGACAGGTTTCTGAACGTGCGGAGCGTATTGTAAGAGTGACGGAAGAATGTGTAGAATTAGGACTTGCAGCCGCAAAGCCCTGGGGACATTTAGGAGATATTGCACATGCCATCAATACCCATGCCCAGGCAAATGGTTATTCTGTTGTAGAGGATATAGGAGGACATGGAATCGGCCTGAAATTCCACGAAGACCCCTTTGTCAGCTATGTTACGCCAAAAGGGAGTGAAATGCTTCTCGTACCCGGGATGATGTTTACGATTGAACCGATGATTAATGAAGGAAGCCCGGATTTCTATGTGGATGAGGACAACGACTGGACAGTATATACGATGGATGACGGACTTTCATCACAGATTGAGTATATGGTTCTGATAACAGAAGACGGAGTGGAAGTATTGACTAAATAATCATGAGGATGCTGCAAAATGAGCTTATTACACATTTTGCGGCATCCTCTGCTCTATCCCGTCATACTGTATTCTATAAAGGAGGCTTTCATGAAAAATACTACAAAGGCATACTTCGCCATAACACTCCAATCACTGATTATTGGGTTTTCTTTTTTATTTGTTAAAATTGCACTAAGGAGTGCGGATACGATGTCGTTATTATCTCACAGGTTTACACTGGCAGCTCTTTGTATTTTAATTTACGGCTTTTTCAACCGGAATAAAATCCATGTTAGTTTTTCTGACTGGTTAAAGATTATGCCCTACAGCATTATTTATCCCATTTTATTCTTTTTACTGCAAACTCTCGGGCTGAAAATCATATCTTCTTCCGAGGCAGGAATTGTTCAGGCCATGGCGCCTATTTTAACCCTTATTGCCGCCAGAATTATATTAAAGGAACAGATTGGAAATCTGCAGAAGCTTCTTATGGTTATATCTGTATCAGGTGTCGTTTTCATTAATATAATGAATGGGTTTAACATCGGTAATTATAGTTACCTCGGATTTCTGTTTATTCTGATGTCCGCAGTATCATTTGCAATTTACAATGTATTAACTAAGAAGCTGTCAAAAACTTACTCGATTTTCTCTATTGTATATGTTACAAGTATTACAGGCTGTATTGTTTTTAACTTTATATCAATTATCCAGCATGTTATAAACGGTAATATTTCCGCCTATTTTAAACCATTTTCAGATCTCTCCTTTGTTTTGGCAATTATATATCTTGGTGTATTTTCATCCTTAGTAACATCCTTGCTTACTACATATTCATTGAGTAAACTGGAAGCAACCAAAGTTGGACTTTTCAGTAATGTGTCAACAGTTGTTACCATTCTGGCAGGAACTGTTTTTTTACACGAATCACTGCACTACTATCACTATATCGGGATTATAGCGATTTTAACCGGAACCATAGGCTTCAATTTAACCAAATCATCCCGCAAACCGTCTAATCCTTAGTTCTACTCCCAATGAATCTGCCAGTTCCTGACTGGCCTTTATCTCTTCCTCGGATAATACATCTACAATGGTCAATTTTACTTGCTGAATATAGTCTTTACATTCGGAAGTAAAATCGAGCATACCTTCGAATGCATTTTCAAACCTGGGGCGGGTAACATTTATGTACGCCTCCCTGGTTGGTGCATTGAGACTGATGGATACAGAATCCACCACCTCAGCCAGGATTGGAATGATATCTTTATTGTGGTATAGATTTCCCAGACCATTGGTATTTACGCGGATGGACATTCCATATTTTTCTTTTGCATATCTGGCTGATTCGACCAGGTTCTCTAATGCACAGGTAGGCTCCCCATAACCACAATATACCAGCTCTTTGCGGCCGTCAAAGTCAAACTCATCCATTGCCGCCTTAATTTCTTCCAAGGTTGGGTCGGCTTTGTGCCAAAGTGTTTCCGCGTCTCCTACCCCATCTCCGTGGCTGCGGATACAGAAGGTGCACCTGCAGTCACACAGATTGGTAATATTTGCATAAACTTGATTTCTATAAACATATAAGATATCAGCCATTATTCTCCTCACCTTTCCCCATAACATCTCTCGTTATTCTGTACAGAATCCTTTAGTCAGAACTTGTTTACTTATTCACATAATGCAGCATTTTCTCTGCCTTTCTCTTTACATGAGCTTTATCCATAGATACCGCTAACAGTAGAAAAATAGCTGCGCTGCCACCGGACTGTATTGCGCTGCCTGCCAGTGACGCTGCCGGTGCTAAAAAGGAGCCAAACAGAATCCCTTCGGCCAGATAATACCCGGCTGCCGAGATGACTGCCGCCACAAACGGTGCAGCTATGTTTCTTGGTGCAAGTATTTTGCCCTCTTTACTTGTAAATGGAAGGGTAATCAACATTTTTATCACAATTGTAGCCGGAGCCCATATTGGTGCGCTCAATAAATCCGCCAAACCGCCCCCTATAGCCGCTGCCGCCAGTGCATAAGGTCTGGGAAGAAATACCGCAGCCATATAAATCAGCGCGTCCCCAAAATGGATATATCCGCCGTTTGCTCCGTATGGAATATGACAGATGTATACAGTCATCACTGTAATCATAGCTGCAAACACCCCTGTCATTGTCATTTTTGAAGTATTATTCCGCATACCTTTCACTCCCCTTTTCTAATTTTGGATTATTTGACTAACATTCCCAGAAACTGCTCATAATTCACACCGTCATTGCGGGGAATATTTTCTTTTACAGAGTCTTCCATTGCACACTCAATAAATTCTCCTGCCAGTTGTATGCTATCCATAATCTTATCTCCTCTTGCAATTCCGGCAGTTATAACGGATGCAAACAAGTCACCGGTTCCTGAATAGCTTCCGCCAATATATGGGAAAGCCGAGAGACTCAGCTGCTTTTCGGAAACAGCCAAATTCCCCATCTTCTGTACTCCGTCCTTCTCATCCAAGAAAGAAACTCCAGTGACAATCACTGTGTCCGGTCCTTCTTTTATTAAGTTTTTTGCCATCTGCTCAATCACGGTCAAAAGATGGTGCTCATCTGTCAGGCTTTGAATCATCCGGTAATCTGTATCCGTCAGAAGGCAAAGCTCCGTCAGGTTGGGGGTTATAACATCTGCCCTGCATGCCAGTTCTTTCATCAGACTGCACAGCCTCTCTGTAAACATATCGTACACCCTGCCATTATCCCCCATAACCGGATCTACCAGCAAAAATGTATTTTTCTTATAAAAGGTGTGCAGAAACTGAAAAATATTTTCAATCTGCTGCGCGCTCCCTACGAATCCCGTATAGATTCCGTCAAAAGAGGCGCCCATCTTCTCCCATTCCTCTCTGAAATGCTCCATTTTATCTGTATAGTCATCCCAGAAATAACTTGGATACCCGGTCTGCCCGCTTAGTACCGCTGTCGGCAGGGGACAGGGCTGAACTCCCATAGCTGCAATTACTGAAATAGCAGCAGTTAGTGAACAGCGTCCAAAACCAGATAAGTCATTGATGACAGCAATTTTTTTCGTCATAATATAACCTCATTTCTCTTATGGTAAAAGAAGATTACCTGGATGACATCATATCACAAAAGTGGTTTACTCTAAAAGTCCAGTTATGATATATTTAACCAGGCCAGTTTGGATATAAGTACGCCTTAGCGTACTTACTCTGTATAAATATAGCCTTTCTTTTTCAGTTCAGCTTCTGCCTTTTCACAGTTTGCCTCAGACACAAGAATAATCGGTCCGGTACACCCCATCCCGCTCTCTGCGTAAATTCCAGTCTTCCAGAGCGCCTTC
>NZ_QGDS01000005.1:0-113933 GCF_003149105.1 Faecalicatena contorta
TTTCCGCAAGGTAACAAAACAGGGAGCATTTCCGAACGAGAACGCATTGCTAAAACTGCTGTATCTGCGAATAACAGAGCTATATAAGAAATGGGAAGGAGGTCATGTACATAGCTGGGCACTGGTGAGAAACCAGTTGGATGTAGATCCGAAAATCCAGCCAAGAATTCGAAAATATGAAAGAGTCTAAGAATCTAACAACCACCATCATATACGGATGGTCTGATTGTGGTACCCTAAAATGGGCCGCCCCCGTTGACGGGGAGAAAGCAAGGCTGAACTCATGAAAATACCGGTGCATGAACACCGGTATTATAAAAAATCAAAATTTACACATTTTACTTGACAAACCCATAAAAAATCAAAATTTACACATTTTACTTGACAAACCCGATTTTGAATTCAATGTATTCAATCCTGCTTGCATTGTTGTTATCCCCCTGCTTAAGGTAACGATTCCATCATCTAAAGTTCCAGCTCCCTTATATAATGAATTGGCTCCTTCATTAAGATTGTTTCCACCATCACTTAACTTATTTGCTCCATCTGACAGTTCAATTGCTCCGTCATTCAATTCTTTTGTGGCATCCATGATTTCAATTACTTTATCCATTAATTCTGCATCATCAATTTCCACATTCAAATTTAGCTTAATACCATTTATTGTAATAGCATCCATTTCAAAATCCGTAACATCCGCCGTAATATCTGCATCCAGCCCCTTTCCAGGAAGAACCGTATAGCTGATTTGCTTGTCTGCTCCAACATTTGCAAGTGTTGCTTGCTCTGCTAATATATTTTTGCACTGCGCTGTGTCCAAAGCTAGAGTAACCTGTAGAGCATAATAGTCGAAATAATCATTCCTGCATTTTGTATTTTCCATAATGCGAATATGAATTCCCAGTGCACCTGACTGACCTGCCACCTTTTCAGGTAAAACCTCTTTTCCATCTATTGTGTAAGTAACGGAAATACTCCATGGAATCTCTACATTTTCCATTGTTCCCTGATAATATACTTTATCCTGATTGGTACTAAAAGTAATCACATCACCGTTCTGGGTAATCGGGTTTGTTGATGTAAGCATTTTTACCGAACTATAATCTCCATAATCTGTAACATTCCCTTTTCCAAAAATATTAACTACATTGACATTGTTCACTTTTCCTTGAGCATCTGTCATAATATACACAACTTCCTCCTTCTGCCCTTCTGAAGCAGCAGAAGCAAAAACTGTTGTACCAGCCAATACATTTGTAACTGCAATTGAGAGAACTAACGCTTTTGCCATTAGCCTTCTTTTATTCATTATCTAATACCTCCTACTTTCTATGTGCTTTTCTAATATGTTCTTTTTGGGTTTTTCCGCTTCCCTGTTTTATAAAAAATCTGTCAAAGATATAAAGTAATCCTGGAAGTACAAATAATACAATTAGTAGGGAACATATAGTCCCTTTTCCAAGAAAATATCCTAACTGGGATAACAATCCATGGGTCGAAATAATTCCAAGCAGAAATCCGACTACAGTTAATACGCTGCCTGATGTAAGAATGGATACGGCCACTGTTGATATTGTATTTATAATTGCATCCTTCTTGTTCATTATTTCTCTATATTCCTTGTAGCGATCCGTTAAAAGAATTGCATAGTCAACAGTTGCCCCCAGCTGAATTGAACTAATAATCAGATATGCAATATAAAAGATTGTCGAATCAGCAAAGTATGGAATTGACAGATTAATCCAGATTGCAGTCTCTATACTTAGTACAAGAATCACTGGTAATATAATCGAATGAAGGGTCAAAAGCAGAACAAGAAATACTGCTCCAATTGCTACAAGGTTTACTTTCACCATATCTGATGTAATGGTGTCCATCAAGTCATATGTGGAAACGCCTTCCCCTGCCAGATACCATTCGCCTGAATAATATTCTTGAGCAGTGTTTCTTACTTTCTCCACTAAATCAAATGTCTTCTCGCCTTCATATTCTGCATCTACTGAAATAACCAATCTTGTGTAATAATCCGAGCTTAGTTTTGCATATGTTTCCTTATCTAAGTAGCTCTCAGGAATCTCCATTCCCACTGTATCAACATAAGAAATAATACTGTTCACTTGCGGAATATCGTGTAACTCATCGGAAAGTTTTTTCTGTGTTACTTTATCATCCTTTGGTACAAGCAACACATATGTGTCACTTTTCCCAAAAATATTCTGTATTTTTTCTGTATCTGCTCCCAGCTGTGTACTCGATCCAAATATTTTTGACGCTCCATAATGGAAGCTGTTTGAATTGGAAGCGAGATATGCTGGTACAAGAACTACTAAAAAAAGAATAACCATTGGCATCATTACCTTCTGAACTACCTTTCCAAACTTTTGGAAAGATGGTAGCAATGGTTTGTGTTCAAATTTATCAATCCATTTATAAGTAGATAAAATAAGAACTGGCATAAGCACAAATACTGTCATTAGGCTAATTGCAATTCCCTTTGCCAATGCCCTTCCTAAATCAGGTCCAATCATAAATCGCATCAGACATAATGCGAGAAATCCAATAACCGTTGTCAATCCACTAGATAAAATAGATGATGTCGACATTGTAAGCGCCTCCACCATAGCTTCCTTCGGATTCTCTTTCGTCTTTCTACATTCGGTAAAACGATGAAGCAGGAATACTGAATAATCTAGCGAAACTGCAAGCTGCAAGATATTCCCAGCCGCATTTGTTACAAATGATATTTCTCCAAACATCAGATTTGATCCAGCATTAATAATTACTGCTACTCCTAGCCCTACCATAATAATTACTGGTTCCATCCACGATGTTGTCGTTAGCAAAAGAACCAGCATCACAAATAATATGCCAAATACTGCAATTTTAGATACCTCTTTTATGGTACTCTGTGTAGCTGTGACGGTGGATACTATACTTCCGGTCATTGCATTTTCGTCACCAATCAGATCTCGCAAAGTATTCACTGCCTCAATTCCTTTTTCGCTATCAATCGTAACTGAAAATAGAGCATTTCCTTGCTTGTAATACGTTTCAACTGTATCAAGCTCCATTGTTTCCAATGGTTTCTCAATCGCCCCCCCATCATCCAGCCATGTAACATCTGTTACGCCATCAATTGCTTCAATCTTTGCTTTATAGACCAAAGCCTCTGGGATTGATATATTCCCCACCATAACTCTGGCATTTGGGATTCCACTTCCAAACTCTTCATTCATAAAATCTAAAGCTACCGTAGATGCACTATCTTTCGGCAGATAATCATTCATATCATAATTAACTGAAATCATCTGCTTACACAATGTACCGATAATAAAAAAGATTGCAAATCCAGTTATGATTATTTTGGGATGGTTCACAATCCACTTATAAATTTGCTTCATTCGTTTCTCTTCCTTTCTGACTAAGATTGCACAGGTAACCCGTTAATTTATAACTCTCCCTATTATTGTCTAGCTGCATTTGAATCTTTCCATCCTGAATTTTTCCAAATCCCTCATATGGAATGCGTCTCACAGATGATGTAAGAAATCCCTCAATTTGAATAGTTCCATCACTCAAAATATTCCCTTCAAATTTCTCTACATTTCCAAGTAATTCCATTTCTCCAGTAATTCTTCTGTTTACTATTTGAAACGTCATTCTTCCTTCTCTAATTCCAAGCGGTACTTCTAATTGAATTGCATACATGTTTTCCATATACTTTCACCTCATTTCTGTACAAATTGATTGTAAAAAACATATATACTAGTTTCCACGGTCAAATACACACTAGTTGTGTAAATACGGACAAATTGAACATATTTGATGGTCAAATGCAGAAATAAATATGTTGATATTTTGATGGTCAGTTGTATAATAAACTAAGAAAGGAGCTAATTCTTATGACCCATAAAGAAACATCTTTACGCACAAAAAAAGCCTTGTGCGCCTCTTTGAAAGAATTAATGAGACATAAGGCTTTTTCTAAAATAACCGTCAGCGAATTAATTCGTGACTGCGATATAAACCGAAAAACATTTTATTATCATTTTGAAGATATTTTTGGATTACTTAAATGGATGCTGGAGCAGGAAGCAATTGACGTTGTAAAACAGTTTGATCTTCTTATAGATTTCCAGGATGCTTTTGTATTCGTAATCGATTATGTAGAAGCGAATTCTTATTTTCTCAATTGCATCTATAACTCTGTTGGTCGTGATGAATTGAAGCGATTCTTTTATCAGGATTTTATCGGTCTTGTCGAAACAATCATCAGTAAAAACGAAAAAAAGGTGGGAACTACCATTTCTGATGGTTTCCGGTTCTTTCTATGCGATCTATATACCGAAGGTATTGCGGGCATGATCATTAATTTATTTCAGCATCCAGATAAATATACAAAAGAAGACTTAATTGATTACTTCACTATTGTTATGCATAATTCCATTCCTGCTGTAATTATTTCTCAGAAACAATAAAACAAGATCAAAAATATTACCTATTTTGCAACAGTTTTTTTGTGCCCAAATTTAAGAAAGGAGTATATGCATGGCGAGCAGAATACGCATCAATCGTAATGAGTTTTACCTTAGTAATGAGGAACAATATATTCTCAATAAAAAATTTGAACTGTCTGGCATGAAAAGCAAATCTGCATTCCTACACACGCTTATTTTGTATGGTTATATCTATGTAACCTAACGCTGTGTTCTCACTCATATTCATTTCCTCCAGTCTTTTATTTGTTGACCATAACAAAAAGGACATTTCTCTAAAATTTTCTTTTAGAAAAATGTCCTTAATAATACGAAATATGAATTTGAACTGACACGATTTTAATTTAAAATCGTTTATTTTAACCCTTTAAGACGGGTTAATTTGTCCTACTCCTGTCGTACCATATAACTTTACAGCTCGCAAACCATTGATTTTACTGTAATTATTTATCTAATGATTTCATCGTCGGGACCCTTTTTGTGGTTCTTTCATACTCGACCAAGCTGGTGTTAATACTATTAAATTCTCCATATTCCAATTATCCCCCATACTTCATATTTTTGCTCTACTTTGAGTCACTTTGCGGGCAAATGATGTAAAATATGATGTAAATGATGTAGGGCGATAGTAGTATATGCAAGAGCATAGTTATATACAAGAAATTATAACTTCTCTTATTTACAATGTCAATCCACATCAAAGTAGCGCAATCTTATCTTTTCTTTCTTCAAGACAAGAAAAAAGAACATACAACAATCTGTATGTTCTCTTTCCGTATGTGAAGTCCAATATTATACTATGAAGTAGCTATCCAATCCTTTGAACTCTGCCGTTTTCATTTCCTTTGTAACATCAGCATAGATGTTCAGTGTAGTTGAAATATCTGAATGTCCGAGTGCGTCTTGAATGACCTTTATATTTACTCCAGCTTCACACATTCTTGTTGTAAATGTATGTCTAAGCGAGTGACAGCTAAAATGAGGAAGTAATACATCAGGTTCATCACTGTGCAAAAACTGCTCATCATTGCAATCACGGATAATTCTTCGGATTGCTTTGTTGAGTGTGGCTTGGTGCTGTGCCTGACCAAAACGATTGATGAAAATAAAATCTGTATATCCATCAATTGTGACCTCGCAATGAAGTCCTAAATCTTCCTGTTTCTGTTTCTCCTGTTCAAATGCTTCTTTCACAAAACCGAGCATTGGAACCTGCCTCATACTCGCCGGAGTCTTAGTTGTATTTACATTGAAATAACAGCCGCTTTTACTTCCCTCAGTTCTGTGGTCATAATATACAAGAGTATGATTAACATCAATCATTCCACTTTCCATATCAATATCACACCATCTCAATCCGGTCACTTCTCCCACACGAAGTCCAGTTCCTATCATTACTGCAAAGACCGGATACCAGTGTTCATATACAGGGTGGGTTTTCAAGAAATTCAGAAATAGCTCCTGCTCCGGTTTCGTCAACGCTCTACGCTTTTCCGACTGAAAACAATGTGCTTTTTTCAATTCTCTCAACACATTATCTGACGGGTTATTTCTGATAAAGTCATCATCGACAGCAATCTGTAAAATCTGATGAAGAACCGTATGTATATTATCAATCGTTGAAGGCTTCAAATTTCTTTCATCAACAAGGTAATTGTAGTATTTCTTAATATCCGATTTCTTCAGCGTTGATATTCTTTTACTTCCAATCACTGGTCGCACAAAGGTATTGTACATATATTTGTAATTTTCAAAGGTATTATTCTTCAGCCCTCTTTTCATATTTGCCCAAAGGTCAAATAATTCATCAATGGTTGTGTATCGTGCTTCGGTCTTAATACCATCACATTTATCTTTCTGAATACGCTTCTCTTTTTCTCTCAGGTCATCTAAAGTTCTTGCGTAAACAAATCTTCTTTTCATCTGGCTGTCCTGCCAGCTAAATTGATAAGTACCGTCTTTTCTCTGAACCTCTCCGGTTTTCAGAACGACTCTTGCTTTATCTTTTCTTTTTGTTGCCATTGTATCCTCCTAAATCTTAAACTGCTTATCTATATATTTGTCCAGTCGTTCCCTCACAATATGGATTTTATTGCCTATCCATATTGCAAAGGGACAACCTGCCTGATTAGACAACTCACGCAACTTCGTTCTTCCTATACCGGAATATGCTGCGGCTTCCTCGATTGTCAGCCACTTTTTTTCCCATATCGGTTCTTCAGCATTGCTTATGAGTTTTTCCTGATATGTTCTTACTTCGGCAAGTAAGCGTTCATCATCATTCAAGGAAAGTAAGTTTTTCAATGTATTCATCAAAAATCCTCCTCTTAATCATTCGACGATTTCCTATATGAAGAACAAATGGGCATTCTTCTTGGCTTGTTAGTTTTCTCAGTCTTTCTCTGCCTATGCCAGAATATTCAACTGCTTCATCAATCGTCAAATTAGACTTATGCCATATCGGCACATCATATTTTTTTCGGATAATCTTTTCTCTATCTGCCATTACGGAAGCACCTCCTTGTTTTTTCTGCCCTTATGATAATTAAAAAATGGCGATGAGCCTATTATGCGAACCGACCCATCGCACACTTTACAAATCAGCTATATCGAATACGCATTATCAAGATATTCGTCCAGTTTTCTTCTCTTAATCAGTCTTTTACTTCCATTCCAAAGAACAAAAGGGCAAAACTCCGAGTCGGACATTTCTCTTAATTTTCTTGAACCAATACCACAATAAGCTGCGGCTTCTTCTACTGTAAGATTGGACTTCTTCCAGATAGGAATAATGATTTTATTTTCTGCCATTGCTCCCCCTCTTTTCTTTCTTTGACGAATATCTGTCGGTAACAACATAATCCCAACCATCTCCATCACACTTATCACATCTGTCTTTTCGCTTTGCAAATGGGTCGAGTCGCCTTACAATATAGTCTGGATTGTGAATGTAATCATTCAGGCACTTCGGGCATAGGCAGCGAATATTTTCTTTCCCCTCCGGCTTGTAAACCCAAAGTCCAAAAGTCTTTTTCAAAGTTGCATTTATCTGTCTGAAAAGTTTATCGTCATCTACCGTCCCTATGTATTCACGCAAATCTTCTCTATTGACTGTCCGTATCTGTTCCAAAAGAACCATTGACGGTTTCTTCAGTCCAAACTCCTCGCCAAGAATAATGTGCGATGGCAAATATCTTTTCTTGATTACACTTGTAACCGCTGCAACAATAATCGTCGGAGCATTCTGGTTATAATCGTCTGCCTGAACGACAAGTACCGGACGCTCTCCACTTTGTACTGAACCACTGTTATCTCCAAAGTCATAGTAGAATAAATCCCCACGACAAATCGTTTTTTCTTTCATATACATAACCTCACAAGAATCTAATTTTTAAAGTGTCATTCGTATCCGGAATGAAATAACCCCTTCACTCATTTGGACAAAGGGTGCTGAAATGCACACCCAAAATCAGAGCTTTTCATAAAATTTGATAAAGTTTTTCTTTGCCGCAGCAATGGACTTATCCACGGAGCTGTAATATACTCCCTCCTGCTTTGCAATCGCTCTGGAACTCATACCGCAACACACATTCTTCATAAGACGTTCCCTTTGAAGTGGCTGCAACATTGAAAGTGCTATTCTTGCTTTCCTGATTTCACACTGACGCAATTCTTCTCTTTCCAGTTCAAGTCTTTCTTCCTCTGCTCTTTCAAACGGGTCGTCAAACATAATGGCAAGCTCTTTATGAAACTGTGAGGACATTTCATCGTCATATCCATAGCAGTCAAGTGTGCGACTGCTTCTCTTTGCATACTTGTCCTCATTTCGGTTTGCATCGTCAATTACCTCTCCCTGTGCAATGGAAAGATGAACAAACGGAGAATATCTTTCTATAACAAGGGGATACCTCTCCCAAAGCTCTTTTACAGATAATTCCGTAATAATCGCCCATTTCTCATCTCCGGTATAACCGTTATATTCGTATTTAAGGTTTATCAGTTTACAATCCTTTGCAAATAATTCTTCTTGTTCTGCTAATGTAAGTTTGTTTGTCATTTTCGTAATCTCCTTTGAATTTTCTAAAATTGCTTTTTTATATAGAAAATTCGGAGATTACGGGTACTCAGCTATCTGGCACTGCCATGCGTTATAAAACATAAAAGTCCTTTCCCAAGTAAGGGAAAAGACCTAATACTGCACGAAGCATAATCGAATAAAACAGCAACAAAAAAAGCACCGTCGAATCTGGACAGCAAAGAATACTTCTATTCTTCACTTATCCGGCTTCGTACGGTGCTTGGTAGTTTAGCAAATAAATTGCTTATCTCCGCTTACTCGATTAGAAATCGTTTCGATATTTACTTGTAATCCTCATCGCCTGCAATCCCTGCCATATCCATTCCTACGGATTCTGCGGAAGTAAGCGAGATTTAAGATGTGGACATTCTTACACTTCTGACACTTCACACTCAAATGTCCGGTTGCGTCTGAAAAAACTCTTTGTATCCTGAACCCGCAAGTCGGGCAGAGAATATCACGCTCTTTCAGACTTTCTGCTTCTACTCTTGACAGAAGCAATCTCTTTTGTATTTCAGGTGCTACCTGAGTCTGTAACCTCATTGTGAAACACCTCCCAGATTTAGCTCATTGGAAATGTACTCAAGGATATTGTGATACTCAAATAGTCCCATATCTCTCAATCTGATAACCAAGGCTGTATAAGATACTCCGATATAAGCTGCCATTCTACGGATAACTGCTTTTTCCTTTGAAGTAATGGTATTATCGCCATAAACTTTTATCGGGTTTGACTGATTATATTTCGCCAAGGCATTTTCGATAATTCTTCTCGGCATAAGAAGCGAAGCTCCCATTGTATCTGCCTGCCACTCAACAGACGCAAACATCTGAGCCAGTTCCTCTTTGGAATAACTACGCTCACTGTCATACTCTGCATGAAAGCGTCCTTCGCTCGGCATTGCATACATCTTACTCAAGATATGATGTGACGCTTCGTGTGCCATTGTAAACCTGCGACGTCCCTGCTCCTTTTCGGCAAGAAGAAATTTATCAAGTACGATAGTATCTTTCGGGAAAACAAAGGGAATAATTTTTCCGTCCTGATGTACCAGCAGTGGTGTTGCTCCATCTGCCAGAAAGCCAATCCTGCCTGCATCATCTTCTGCGAAAGAAGCGTATTCAATTCGTAACATAAGAAATTCTGTAATGAAATGTTCTATGTCGATGGATTGAATCACTCGATTGCTAAACTTATTAGCATAAGCTGTTATCAAGCCTTCGCTGATTTCTTCCAACTCGGCTCTTGACATATAAATACTCAAGTTGTGTCCACCTCCGACTCCACCTTGTCCGGCGGTGCAACTCCTCCGGCAAAGTTCTGTTGTATTTCCGCACTATCCAAATTGATTAGATAGCGAATTCCTTCAAGTGTTCTCATTCGTCTGTCCTCTGTTATAGTTCTTTGATGATGTGACAAGCCACACCCTGAATGCAGCACTCATCTACAATGATGTCTTTCATCTTCTTATTTTCCGGGTGGAGAATGATTTTCTTATTCTCATCATCTCGGAAGTAGCGTTTCAATGTATTCTGATTATCCACAAGCGCAACTACTATATCGCCCTCATTGGCTTCTACCTGCTTTTTGACAACCACAAGGTCGCCGTCATCTATCCCTGCTTCAATCATAGACTGACCGCTTGCTCTTAATATGAAGAAATCTCCTTTGCCGAAAATAGCAGTAGGAAGTGATACATATTCTTCAATATTTTCTTCCTCATACTGAGGACTGCCACAAGGAATAGAACCTACAATCGGTGTCTGTGTCTGTTCGCCACTGTACTTACGGGTCACATTTGTACGAATCTCCTGCCCGTCGTACTCAATCATATTCTTTTCAGCCATCTCTACCAAGTATTTATATGCTGTACCTCTGGCAATGCCAACAGATTCAGCAATCTTCGTAGTCGATGGGGAGTGTCTGTTTTGCAGGTAATAATCCTCAATATACTTTTTTATCTCACTCATAAGTTCAGGACTCTTGCTTCTCATACCTGCACCTCGCTTTCTTTCCTATCGGAAGCAGTTTGCTTTCGATAGTTTTATTATACCTAATACGAAAAATTTTTCAAGTAAGTTTTTCGCAAAAGAAAAGAGGTGTCGCAATTTGCTAACACCTCTCCATTCTTTAATATTGACTTTACGCTTCATGCAGACCGTCTGCACAAATTCAAATCTGCACTATTCGCTTTCCTGCATATCCTCATCAGCTTTTGCAATCATCTGTCTGTACTGTTCCTTCACACTTTCCGGTGCAAGTATCTGTACCTTGCCATTAAAGCCAAACACCCAACCGAAAAAGGTAGGACTGGCTGATACTTCGGTCTGTACTCTGAAAGACGTCATATCATACGCAAGGGTTGTCACATTTTCTCCGAAGCGGTCAACCATTGTTTTCATCAGGCTGTTATCACACCGTAAATCCACCAAAACTTTCTCGCCTGAGAACATAAAGAATACTTCCTTTGTGTAATTCTCAATATCAAAATCATCAGGCATAGGAATAATGTCCTTATCCAATATCTCCGGCTTTGAAGCAATACGGTCTACCCTGAAATTGATAACTTTGCTTTTCTTCTCTGAATATCCGAGAACATAATAATAGTCCCCACACCAGAGAAGTTTATACGGACTGAGCTTATACACTTCGCCCTTGTTCTTCAGAACCTTTTTCTTTAATCCGGTATAATCGTAATACTGGAAAGAAATCTGTTTACTTGCGTTGATGGCGTCATTTATAGCGTCGATGATGTAATATATCTGTTCATTATCCGGCTTAATTCGATTGACCACATAGTTATTACGCTTCAGCTTTGCCACCTGCCCCGGACTGGTCATCGTATGTATCTTCTCAATCAGAGTTTCGCTTTTCTTCTTCGTAATGAACTTCGACGACTCCACTGCGTCTATCAGCAGTTTTAGTTCCGGCAATTCAAACTTACGACTAGCTACAAAGTATTTGCTCTGAGTAGAATGGATAGTAACAATGTCCATTCCAAACTCCTGAAGTGCAGCAATATCTTTTGTAACCGTCGTTCTATGTGCAGATATTCCGTATTCATCATTCAATATATTGATTAACTGTGTTGTGGAAAGAGGATTTTCTTCATCGGTTCTTTCCAGTAAAATCTTTTGTAGGTATAAAATCCTTGGCTTTGTTTCCATTGTTGTCCTTCCCAACTACTAATACATATCTCCAAACATTTCTCCATCTATATCACTTATCTGCTCAATCGGAATGACTGTCTTATCTTCCATAATAACTGTATGTTCATATTCATCAAACTTCTTTACGTAACCGGCGCAGTTAATGTATGCTCCCCCAGCTTTTTTATTATCCGGTACGAAATAAGTGATTCTAACCCTTTGTAGTGTACCGATGGTTTCAGCAATCAGATTTAACTTTTCATTCAATTCTGCTATGACTTCATCACTCAGCATCAATTTTTCATCCGTCTGTCTTGCAGTTTCCTTAATAGCTGCTTCGTGTCCAGTAAGTGCCGCAAAAGGCGAAAACTGTGCTGCTCTGTCATAAAGGGACATACGAGGGTGTTTCTTTGAAGTTGGATTTGGCAAATTGATAATATCATCATATCTGTGATTGTCTTGATTCTCCATAATCGCCCTCCATTACAGTGGCATAGGGGTCTGTGCGAGCATAAAAATGCAAATGGCAGATAGAATAGCCGCTACGAATGCAATATATATTACAGCTTTCACTCCGTAATGCTTCTTCATTCTTTTGTAAATCAAAGCTGCACACCACTCACATATGGCAACGATAAGAATAAATATCCCTATTGACTTCCATAGCCACGAAAGTTCATATATCCATCTCATATTTTGTTTCCTTAATCCTATACTTTGTTTTTCTATGCCTTGTGTCCACCTATCTGTTCATTACGGTCTTTGGCTGTCGCTCCCTCCTGAAGATTCATTCCTTTCAAGATGGCATTCTTTCCAAACTTCTTTTTTATCGTAAGCATTGTCTGCTGCATACGCTTTTCACGCTCTAAAGCCGCTTCTTCTTTGACTTGCTCCTGCTCTTTTGCCTTATAATCCGTAAAAAGGTCAAGCTGTTCATACTTCTCTTCTTTCTTTGCTGAGTTCTCGTCTACAAGTCTGTTCGCTGTAATGTTAATTCTTCTGATAAGCAGATTTTCATCCACGATTCTGTCATACAGTTCCATCACAGCATCGGTTATCAGCATTGTTGATGATGTCTGCCTTTTCAGGTTTGTTGTTCCGTGAGCGTGTTTAGGAACTCTTCTTCCATATCTGTCAATTGTGACATCTCCCTTGTATTTTCTGTTTCGGTCTGGGTCTGTCAGATTTTCTATATCATACCCTATCGTCAATACAATCTGGTCAGTAACAAGTCCCTTGTCTACTAAATCGAGTACCATAAGGTCAGTCATTTCTTTTACAACTAATTTTGCTTTATCAAAATCATACGGGCAGTGAAGTACCTGCCCAGAACTTACGCTGTTGGTTTCCGGCTTATATGATTTGACATTCTCCATAGTGCAAGGCTCATATCCCCAAGCATGGTCAATTAGCAATTCCGCATTGATTCCAAACAACTTATAGAGCAGTTCTTCGTTATGCAGTTCATTCG
The DNA here is from genome assembly GCF_003149105.1 of Faecalicatena contorta. GTDB lineage: Bacteria > Bacillota > Clostridia > Lachnospirales > Lachnospiraceae > Muricomes > Muricomes contortus_C. The sequence continues at coordinate 13,196 of NZ_QGDS01000005.1, forward strand.
GCTTACCAATGGAACATCTTGCAATATCTCCCATAGTAAAAAGCCCATGTTCTTCCAGTTTCTTTGCATAACCTTTACCTACTCTCCAGAAATCTGTAAGTGGTCTATGATTCCATAGCTGTCTGCGGTAAGACATTTCATCCAATTCGGCAATTCGCACACCGTCCTTGTCCGGCTCAATATGCTTTGCCACAATATCCATCGCAATCTTACACAAGTACATATTCGTGCCGATTCCGGCTGTTGCTGTGATTCCAGTCGTTTTCAAAACATCCTGTATCATCGTCATGGCAAGTTCCCTTGCGGTCATCTGATAGGTATTCAGATAATTTGTTGCATCTATAAATACTTCATCAATCGAGTAAGGGAAAATATCTTCCGGAGCAATGTATTTCAAGTAAACACTGTAAATCTTGGTACTGTACTCCAGATAGTATGCCATACGAGGTGATGCAACGATATAACCAATCTCTAATGCTGGATTCGCATTTAATTCTGTACTGTCATCAGATGAACCCGCAAATGTATGATTTGGTGCTTTCCACCTTCGTGTATTATTAACTTCTTTTACCTTTTGCACGACCTCAAACAAGCGTGGTCTGCCGGGTATCCCATAACTTTTTAATGACGGAGATACCGCAAGGCAGATTGTTTTCTCTGTCCTGCTCTTATCTGCAACCACAAGATTTGTTGTCAATGGGTCACGATTTCGTTCTTTACACTCCACAGAAGCATAGAATGATTTAAGGTCGATTGCGATATAGGTCTTTTGCTTTGTCATCATTCTATGCCCCCTTCTAAAATTCTTTTGAGTAAATTATGCTATCGTTGCCTTTTTAAATAGAGTTCATAATATTCAACAAACTCTGATAACTATCAACATCGTGGTAAACCACTTTGCTATTCGACATTTCATTAAACAGCTTTTTAGCACAAGAAATCTTCGCCTGCTCTATCGGTCTGAGTTCAAGACTCTCCATTGTACCTTTCGTTTCAGCTACAAAGAAGATATGTTTAACTTTTCCCTCATAGAAAGCGATTGCCCAGTCCGGAGAATAGTTACCCACCGGAGTAGGAATTTGGAATGTTCTCGGCAGTTTTGCGTATACGCATACTTCATCTGCTGCGTCCAAATCCTCTGCAAATTTTCTTTCTATGCTCTTATCAGCAGAACCATCAGTAAACACATAGTCCTGAATTGCTTTCTTTGCAAGGAATGCTTTATCAAAACTCTGCGTGTTCTTTTCGGCAGTAAAGATAGTGCTGTCATATTCGCCCTCAATAGTATCATATGAAATATGCTCCACAATCATTGTTGCCTTTTGCTCATTGATAAGCCTGATAACCTTTGTGATAAATTCCTCCGGATTATTCTTGAACATATAAAGCTTGTCTGCCCTAATACCTTGCAAGATGGCTGATACCGTCCTGCGGGTAAGCGTAGTACCTTCTGCTACTTTGCCGATAAGGTCATATTTAATCTGACTTGTTTCAGCGTGTTTAAGTGTCTGTGTTCTTGTCTTTTCGCCTGTAAATGACGCTCCACGCTCAACCTCGTACTCATTCATTTCGTCCTTTTGACGTCCTATGGTTGTTGTATATTGAAGTTCTGATACAAAGAGTTTTTCATCAATATGAGCAATGGATTTCCTTATAAGCTCCTCACTGTCAAAGTCAACTGTATAAGCATATTTATGGTTAATCTCACGCCACAATGCCTGAAATTCTTTCTTGGCAAAGTTCTCATTAAGCGGATTATCCTTAACCTTTGTTTCGTGACCGTCACTGAACATATCTTTAAGCACACTGTCATCATAAACAGCCTGAATAAGAGTATGGATACCGTCTGCCATCGGTTTGAGTGCTTCCGGCAGTTCGGCAACCGTACCGTTCTTAACTTCTTCACGGTACTTGTCAGTAACCTTTCTGTCCATATCAACATAGCCATTCTGAATAAGATAAAATTCTATGTTGTTTGCGGTGCTGTCATCAATAAGCGTCGGTACATCATCCACCTTAACATACTTTCCTTTGAAGTATTCGCTTGTAGCAACTGTCGGTCTATCATAAAGCACAGTCTTAATATCGGACTGCAAATCGCCGACAAATGTCTTGTAACTTTCGCTTGCAACAACTGTTAAAGAGTTAATGTCATGTACATTTTCTCCAAGTGTCTGCAAATCCATTCGATTACCGCTTTGATTTACACAAAGTCGAAGTCCACGACCTACCTCCTGACGCTTTGCAGTATTGCTGTCGGAATGTTTAAGCGTACAAATTTGAAATACATTCGGGTTATCCCAACCTTCACGAAGTGCTGAGTGTGAAAAGATAAATCTCGTCGGTTCATCAAAGGATAATAAGCGTTCCTTGTTCTTCAATATCAAATCGTATGCTGAAATATCATCGGAGAATTCACTTCCACGCTTTAATTTACTGTCGATAGCGTGTCCTTTTTTATCAATACTGAAATATCCCTTATGCACTTCGCTTACTTCACTGCAAGTAGATTTCAAGTATCTCTGATACGGTGTATCAAGCAAGGTTACATAGTCGTTCAACACATTGATGTATTCCTGCTCAAACATCTGACCGTATTCGCCAAGCACTTCATCGCCATTCTCATCATACTGACGATACTTTGCAACCTCATCAATAAAGAATAAAGACAGGCACTTGATACCCATATTAAAGAGTTTTTCTTCTTTCTCAAAGTGGGACAAGATTGTTTCTCTAATCTGAATACGACGCATATCGTTTTCGGACACATCGCCAACCACATCTCCGGCTTTGATAACCTCTCCGTTTGTAAAGGTTACAGTACCTCTTAACGGGTCAATCTCTGATATGGTGTAACCCTTGTACTGCTCCATTTCCTGAGAAACATAATATAAATCATCTCCGACACCGAGAATACGGGGTTCACGGTTAATGGATTTGTTATATCCAATCTCTAACTCAATCTTTGCCATTGGTGGCTTTTTGCTTGAAAGCACAATCTGTTCAAGGTAAAGATAACTGTCAGTACCTCTAAAATTCTTAACCTCAAATCCTTTAACTTCAATCTTCTTAACCAGTTTCTTATTAAAAGCGTCAAGTGCGTCAAGAACATAGACAAGATTGTGCTGTTTCTTATGAGTTGCAGAATAGTTCAACGTGAATAACGGATTAAAGTTTTTAAGTGCTTTCTGCGTTACATCTCCACCCATCTTCTGCGGCTCATCCAAAATGATAATTGGTCTGTTTGCCTTGATAACATCAATCGGGCGACGAGAAGCGAACTCATCACGCTTTGAATAAATGATACGGGACTCCTTGCTTCGTCCGCCTTCCTTTAGGGAAGCTGCAAATGCCTGTGTATTGATTATCATTACATTGATACCTGAACCGCTTGAAAAGTTGTCAAGCTGATTCAGATTGGAACTGTTGTAGATAAAGAAGCGAGCCTTTTTACCATAATGCTCCATAAAATGGTCGGCGGTAATTTCAAAGGATTTCCTTACACCCTCACGAATAGCAATACTCGGCACAACTACAATAAATTTGCTCCAACCATATTTCTTGTTCAGCTCAAACATTGTCTTGATATATACATAGGTTTTACCTGTACCGGTCTCCATTTCAATATCAAGACTACATCTGCCTAAATCCTTTATCAGAGAAGCCGATGTCTTTATGTTATTCTGCTTTTGAATTGTTTGAATGTTTTGGAGAAGCTGCTCATCAGTCAATTCAACCAATTCATTTTTATATCCGGTATCGTTTGCCGGGTCGTATAGTTCCATTTCTTCGTCAGAGAAGCCAAAAACCATCTGTCCGCTATCAGATTTCATTTTTCCGAGGTCACGAATAAATTTAGTCTTATCGTGAAATCCCTGACCTGCAAAAACTTTGATAACTGCGTCAACAGCGTCGGTTTGATATTGTTGTATCTTAAAATTAAATTTCAATTATGATGCACCTCCCTTATAGAACAGCGATAAGAATACTGGCAACAAGAGAAGCCAATGCAATACCAGCAGAAACAAGTGCAATAACCAACATCTTTGTATTATACTTTTTTGCTTTTTCCGCTTCCTGTTTGCTTTCTTCCAGTTCTTTCTCTTTCAATAGATACAAATCGTTAAGTTTTGAGTAGTTATCATTAAGCCCCTCTACCACTTTCTGATTTCCTTCAAGTATCGGCTTGATTTCCTCAGCAAGAACCTCATTTAACGGTGTAATGTTATCAAGCATTTCTTGATTTCGCCTATTCATTTCTTCAATAAACGATGTATCTATTCTTGGGGTTAAATCGGGTAATGTAAAACCGCTAAAATCCATTACAGCACCTTCCTTACTGTGTCAGGACTGTATGCAGCAAAAATCTGCTCAAAATTAGTTGCGACACTATCGTTTGCCATTGAGCTGTCACGCATAACAAAATAGTATGGTTTCTGTTTTGCAATCTCTGTAATCGCTTCTTCAGTTACGTTGTCATCAAAGCAAGCAATCAAGTAATTCTCTTCAACATTGAACACTCTCTTTCCAGCAATAGTAGTTTCCTCAATTTTGCTCGAAAGAAGTACACCTAAATCAAGCATAACTTGGAACAGTAAATCTTCTGGTGTTCTGTCCTCTTTGATATTATCCTCAAGTCTTGTAAACAGTGATGGTTCATACTCCGCAGGATTATAATACACATCTTTCATATTGGAGCTGTCGCACTTCAATACACGGAATCCCACATCGAGTTTCGATGATACAAATCCAGCCTCTTCCTTGATTTTTACACCTACACGACGAATACGCTCTTTTCCGATTTCGCAAATGTTCTTATATCCCGCCTTATGTGCTTCAGATTTTTCGTCTGGTATTTCTGGTAACTGTATTATCACAAACTTCCTGCCACCTCCATCTTCGGCATTAAGTTGCATTATTGCTTGTGCAATTGTTGCTGAACCTGAAAAGAAATCCATGATAATTGAATCATCATTAGCACCGATAGAAATAGCTTTCTTCAAAAACCCAACTGGCTTCGGAAAATCAAAGATTTTTTTACTATCAAATATGTCTCTTACATCTCTTGTAGCTTTTTTATTGCCCTCAACATCAGTCCATAAATTTCCGGGAGCTTTTTTTCTATTTTCTAAATAAAATTTTTGGTATACTTGCCATTTCGTTTCCCCATTTTTATTCACCTGTTTCCACGCAAGCATATTATTATCTGCCAATTTTTTTGCTGTATCAGGAGAACAAATCCACCTACTTTCATATCCTGTTGGACCGATTGGATACACTTCTGTTCCATCTGGTGCAATAATCGGAAAATACATAGTAGGTCTATCTTCTCTTCTATCTTCGCCTCCTGTACGACGCAATGGTCTAATTAGATAACGCCCCTGTTCGTCCACTTGGTCATATATTTTGGAGTCTTCTTCACTCATTTCCAATCCGTTTATAGTTGCTTCAGTAGCATTTTTTGCATAAATCAACATATAATCCAGCTCATTAACAAGTCCATCAAATCCACCACCCGTTGGGGTTCCAGTAGCTCGAGTAACACAAGTTAAAAAATTACTCTCGCCTAATACTTCATTGCACATTTTTTTGAGATTCTCAACTTCATTTTCGTCGATAGAAATAAAAATCAAGCCATCTTCTGACAAAAGTGTTTTTGCAAGTTTTAGGCGTGGATAAATCATATTTAACCAGTCAGTATGAAAACGTCCATTGCTCTCCATATTTTGAAACAACACATTTCCCTCTTCATCGATTTGACCGCTATTATTAACATAATCGTCTATTGACTGAGTAAAAGTGTCTGAATAAACAAAATCATGTCCCGTATTATACGGAGGGTCTATATATATCATTTTAATTTTCCCGAGATATGTTTCCTGCAAGAGTTTTAATACTTCAAGATTATCTCCCTCAATATAAAGGTTTTCTGTATTATCAAAATCCACACTACCACTACTGCAATATGGGTTTCCCCCACTGTCTGCTCCAGTCGGGATTGTTTCATTATCTCGAACAGGACGCAATGTTTTGTTTATCGGTGCATTGGCAAGAAGAACCGACTTCTTCTTGTCAGGCCAAGTAAACTGATAGCGTTCCTCATTTCCATCAACAACCTTGCAAGAAATTTCCTGCATAAGTACGTCCTTATCAATAGCACGAACCGCTTCGCCGTTTTCATCAATTGTTTCTGTGACGGCATTAGGGAACATTGCCGCTAACTTCTTAAAATTCTCATCAGCCTTATTAACAGTCTGCATCTTGAGTTTGTCCATTTTCTTTTTCCTCCGATTTATGGTTTATGATATAGTTTTTTCTGTAGCTTCAGGCATAAATAATTCTTTCAATTGAACTGCTATTTCTTCTGCTGTCATTGAAGCAGTCGTCATTGCCTTACGGTCTGCAATAATTGGGCTGTATTCTACAACCTGCTTCTTGGTCAAATTGTGCCATATCGGAAGAATTACTTTCCCATTGATACTCTCAACCTGAAACAAACCATTCAGTTCAGCCTTCGTCCAATATTTGTGTTCTGCAATATAATTGGGAGATAAAACGACAACACCATATCTGGATTTAGCCAATCCTTTGTCAATTTTTTCTCTCATGGAGTCGCCCCATTTAAGCTTATTTGTATCATACCAGACTTTAAGTCCCTGCTTTTTCAATTCATCGACAAATTCATCGACAAAATCTTCTTTATCTTCCCATGCATGAGAAACAAATACATCATATGCCTCTTCTCTTTCACCATTATTCTGTTGAGGAAGTACAACAGAATTTGCTAATTGCTGTTGAAGTTCATCTATACGATTTTCATAAGATGCCTGCAAACGCTGACTTGCCCTGTCCTGTTTCTTCTGTTCATTCTGCTGTTCTTTTTGAAGTTTCAAGTACGCATCTGAACGTTTCTTTCTCTTCTCAGCTATCTTCTTGCCAAGGTCTGCACTATCCTTACTCTTTTTTGCTATATCTGATTCACAAGAAGCAATCTGTCTTCTCTTACTATTGAGAGAGCTTTGTGATGTATTCTTATTAATAGATTTTTGTGTCGAAACAATTTTATTCTGTAAAGACGCTATATCTTTATCTTTTGCAGCTTTCTTTTTTTCAAGGTCTGCAATTTCTTTATCTAACCCATTTACAGCCCTCTGATACTGGTCAACTGACATCCTTATCCCTCCAATAATTTAAGCTTCTCTTTAAGTCTCTTTTCTGCTTGCACTAATTCAAACTTCTTTTTAGGCTGCTTCTCTGCCCTTGCCTGCTTTTCAAGTTTTGCAATCTCTTTTTCGAGCTTCTGCTTTTTTTCATTTATCTCTATCTGTTCATCAAGCGAATTCCCTTTTTCTATATTCACTCCGCCGACAGCAATAACGATATTCTCCCAGACAGTATCGAGATTTAACCCTTTAAGTTCAACCTTTTGTTCTTCTGTCGGCATCCACGCTGTCTGCATTACCTTTGTATGGTAAATAGCAAGTCTACTTTCATCCTCATATTCAAGAACAAATAAAATATTTTGCGGTATCAACTTAGAAAGCGTCGCTATCGTTTTTTCGTCATATTCTTTCTTTTTAAGAGAAACGAGCAAAACAAAAAAGCTTTTTACGTCCTCTCCGGAAGGAATATTGACCTTATTGGGAGCAATCTCATTTACTATCGTGATTCTTGAAATATCAGCATCAATTTTTTCTTTTGCTACTGTATTCATTTGAAATTTCGTATAAATTGCTTTTTTCGGAAGCTGCTTACTCATTTCCGTTGTTTTTGGCAATCCGAGCATTTCGTCCTCCTCTTATTTCACAACTAAAAAACATATTAGTTCAAAGTCATTCAATCCTTTTATCTCACTACTCAGGAAACTAATCTGACCGCCACCTAAGAAGCTGTCTATATCACTCTCATCTTTCACTTCGATAATGGAAGCAATAGCATCTCCAAGCAAGTTAGAATACTGCGACATATTTCTTCCATCACGTGTTTCTTTATTGAATTGTTTACAAAGTTCTGCGTCCGCTTCTGTTTTTCCTTTACAAAGATAACGCATTTTATCAAGCATTTCCTTTGGAGACAAATGGTCGCAAATAACTTCTCCATCATTACTGATATACACCATATAGAATGGGTGAAGTCTGTTCTGATTATCAATATTCACGCTATTAGAGCGATTTTTCAGTACATAGATTACCCCTGCCGGAGTATCATCAGTTGACCTAGCCACTGCATGAAGTCCAAACGGAGATTTATCTATATCCGGATGATGCTTAATGTAGTCAAGCAAATCAAGTCGGAATTCATTAAGTCCTAAATCCATTATTGATATTCCAGTTGTCATATCCTCAATATCTACAACTTCATCCTGCAATCGTCTAAGCTGTGCTTTTCTATATTCAAGGTCTGTCTTTTCTTCATCACTCAGAAGATTGTCGTCGCCCGTTGCCGTCATATCTACAATCTTCATACGGGTTTCAACTTTTGCTTTTAGATTGATGTACTCGTCAAGAGTTACATCAGGCCAAAAGTTTACAAGCTGAATAACTTTATTTTTACTTCCGATACGGTCAATACGTCCGAAACGCTGGATAATACGAACCGGATTCCAATGTATATCATAATTTATCAGATAGTCGCAATCCTGCAAGTTCTGACCTTCTGAAATACAGTCGGTAGCAATAAGGAAATCAATTTCTGTATTATCATTCGGCATTAACAGTTTTTTGTCCTTTGAGATTGGCGAAAAGCAAGTCAATACCGTATTCAGGTCATTTTTTAATTTTGGACAAGTTGTGCGTCCCTCAACTGAACCGGATACCATAGCTGTATTCAATCCATATTTTTCTTTCACATAAGTACTTACATTGTCGTAAAGGTATCTTGCTGTATCAGCAAAAGCTGTAAATACAATGACCTTTTTGTTTCCCTCGTTTATTGGATGACTTAACTTATTGTCAATTATCTTCATCAATTCTTGCAGTTTCAAATCATGTTCCGGCGTTATATCCCCGACCATAAGAGTAAGAAGCTCCAGTGTATCTTGGTCTTTTTTCAGGCTATCTCGCCATGATACATAATCCATATCCGCAAGACTGATTTTTACCTTTTTCCCAAAAGAGAATAAGTCATCTGTATTCTGGTCTTCATCGTCAAACTCATTTATATCTGAAATATCGGTAAGCTCAAGACTTGTATCAGAATATTTATCAAATTCCTCGATTGTCTTAATGGTGCTTTCAATCAACTCCTTAATTCGAGTAAGCGTTAAATTGAAAGAATAAACAGAGCTTTCCATACGCTTCATTAAATTGATTGCAGTAAGTCTACGGATACCCTGTTCACGATTTGCCTGCGTAAATCCGACATTTACTTTATTGTCCTCATATATTTGAGCATACTTTTCCATCTTACTCGGAAGAATAAAATGTGTCGGTGTATATATAGTTAACGTCAGCAGCATAAGTTGTTCAAATATCTGATTATATGTAATTGCTGATTTAAGGTCAGTCAAATGCGGTCTTAGTGATATAGGTTTTAACCTTGTCGGAAATGTACCTATATCAGACGTATCATAATACTTCTGAATATGCTTTCTTGAACGGGCAATCGTAACGCTGTCCAACACTTCAAAAAAATCAAAATCAAGCATTTTAAGCAAGTTCTCTGTCGTTCTATCGCAAGGCTCCCATTTACTCCAAGTATTAAATGCTCTTTGTGCATTTTTAAATATATCGTCAATGGAACGTGTTGTATTTAATTTATCATCTATGTACTCCGTATGACCTTCATACGCAAGTGCCAGCTGGTTTTTCAAATCATTAAAACGGTTATTTACTGGTGTAGCTGAAAGCATAAGCACTTTTGTTTTTACGCCTGCACGAATAACTTTTTTTAGGAGTTTTACATATCTATTTTCTTTATCATTTTCATCTGGATTTTCGACTATTTTTCCTCCGTTACGGAAATTATGTGATTCATCAATAACGACAAGGTCATAGTTACCCCAATTTAATCTGTCGAGGTCAAGACCGTTGGATTTTCCGTGTATTCTGTTAAGGTCGGTATGATAAAGCACATCGTATCTCAAACGGTCAGAAGCAATCGGATTATTGACATAATTATCTTTATATGTATTCCAGTTATTCGTCAGCTTTTTAGGGCAAAGTACAAGTACAGATTTATTTCTGTTTTCATAATATTTAATAACAGCAAGTGCCGTAAATGTTTTACCAAGACCTACACTGTCTGCAAGAATACATCCGTTGTATTTTTCAAGTTTATTGATGATAGCAAGAGCTGCGTCTTTTTGGAAGTTATACAACATACTCCAAATTTTGCTATCTTTAAATCCCGTTGCTTCATTAGGCAACACATCTTCTGAAACATCTTCCAGAAATTCATTAAAAATATTGTACAATGTCACAAAATAGATAAAGTCCGGAGAATTCTCATTATATGCTGCTGTAATGCTGTCAATTACCTCATCGGTAACTTCTTGCAATACCTTATTATCGTTCCAAATCTCATTAAAATCTGCAAGTAAGGTCTTTGCCAAGGAATTGTCCTTAACAATGGTTGTACTGATTACATTACCCTTTTCGCAGCCTAGTTCAATTGTTGTAAAATTGTTAATCGGAGTATAGCCTACATCATCTACAACAATGCTACCCTGAATTGTCTTATCACTTATATTAGATTTGAAGCTGACCTTCTTTTTAATCCATTCTGCACATTCCTTTGCTATTGCTTTCTGCGTAAGTTCATTCCTAAGTTTTATTTCAAATTCCGTACCATACAAACTACGCTCACGATTCAGTCGTGGAATATAAAATTCTCGTTTTTCCTTTTTTGCCTTTTCTGTTATAAAAGTCGGAGAGGTAAATATAAATCGTAATTCATCTATGTCTAATAATTGTTTTTTTAATTCCTGAAAAGCATAAATAGAGAAGCATGCCGCCGCAATTGACAGCTTGCTTCCCTCCTTGATTTCAACTGATAAATCATCTCTTAATGTTTTTGTTGTATTATTTATCAATTCCATTGTAAATTCTCCCGCCTCTTGTACTTATGACCCTATCGAGCTTCTACTCATCTAAAATAACTTCGCATATATCTCCGATGTCGCAGTGAAACACCTGACATATCCTCATCAGTACTTCAAGAGATACCGGCTCATTCTTATTTATCTTCGTTGCAGCATATGATGTAATTTGAGCTGCACGCATTAAATCCTGTCTTTTCATCTGATTATCAATCATAAGTTTTTGAAGTTTGTTATAGCATATCTTCATCAGTAACACCTCTTCATCTTATAATTCTTCTTCGTTACAGTTAGTCATTTAACATTATATATTAAATTTTCAAGCATTTCAAGATTTCGGACAGAAATGTAACCTTTCAGGCACTAAGGTGTCACTTTTTACAAACACCTAATACGACTCTTTTAAAGAATAATAAAAAAGAGATGCCGAAGCACCTCAATTATACATTCTATTATTAACATTCAATGCAATCATTGCTATGACCTTTTCTATCGGCGGCTCTTTTCCGTCCGGTGCAACTGCTTTCCAAAAAGCGATTGCTTCCGGTTCGGCACTTTTCATTGCTTCCCGAATTGCAAACTGCATTTCCTCTTTTACTGCTTTTTCGGTTGTTCCATTTTCTTTCGCTATTTGTCTGAAAATGTCGTTCACTTCTACTTCCTCCTATGTCTATTAGTATGTGTCTATCACTGACAGTTGTTGTTATAGCATATTTGCTCTGTCGAAGTCCCGAAAAATTTGTCGATAGCAGAAATTTTTTATACTGAAAAAAAGAAAGCTCGTCGATTAGGACGAACTTCTGTGTTTTATGGAAGTATTTGCTTTGACTGCTTCACAAGTGTATCTATGACTTCATAAATTCTGTTTCTATCTTCAGGAGCAAGTTTTTCAAGCTTCTCATTCAGCATAGAGTTCTTGACCGTATATCCCGTTTCCAGGACATCTGTAAGAACCATATCCGATGATACACCTAAAGCATTTACTATCTTTATGAAAGTTTCGAGTGACGGAATTTTCTCTCCACGCTCAACCATCCCAATATAATTTGTTGTCAAATCTGTTTTCTCAGCCAAATCTTCTTGGCGTAATTTCCTCGCAAGTCGGAACTTTCTTATATTCTTGCCGATTGTATCGAGCTTCATCACATCACCTCCCTCAGTGTGTTTTCATAACTAATAGTATAGGTTAAGTCAATTTCAAATCACACGCACCCAAAGGAAGTCAAACCAACTATTAGTGATGATTCCCAACTATTTTTATGTTATACTATAAAAGTAGTAATTCACGATTGTTAATGGCGAAAGACAAATCACAACCCAAGAGCCAAGTTAAACAATCTCCATAGAATAAACTTAGGGGTAAAAAGGAATGGACGAACAAAAGATAATATTCAGTAATCGGTTTGAAAAAGAGAAATTTGAGGATTACAAAACAGATTTGCGAACTGGCAACGCAATCACTCCCGACTTTACGGAAGCTGATGATTTTTTGAAATTTATACAGAAGAACCGCAAAAGTGTTCCAAGTAAAGAGCGAATTGCTGACAAGGACAAATTCATCAAGACCGTTTACGAACTATCCAATAGCTTTGAAATTGACGCTGACCTGATAGAATTTGCCGAGGGATATATCGCCAACATCTATGTAGATTATACCTGCTACACTGGATATATCAAGAAGCTGTTAGCAATTCTTTTTATCCTTGCCGATGATATTTCCTTTTTAGACGGCAGTAAAGAAAATGCCGATATGCTTTTCAGCTTCACTTATCACACACACCATATTTTCCTGAATAACAGAGAAACAACCGATTTCTCATAATGTACCCGATGGCTACTCAACTGAGCAGCCATCTTTTCGATTTTCCAGACACTGTCTGGAATTTTTAATATGCCGGAATACCGTATCCATAGATATTGCTGCTTCCGACTGTGTACTGTCTTTGCTTGCAGGCGTCGCCTGAGTTGCCCTCTACGGTATAAACTGTACCATTCTCACACTTCTCTACGATACCAACGTGGTCTGTTGTACCGTCGCCCTCCCAATCGAAGAAAATAATATCTCCCGTCTTTGGTTCATAAGTGCGGTTTTGCCATTTCCCGTTTGACTTAAACCAGTTTGCACCGTCTACGCAACCTGCAAATTTAGGAACAAGTCCGCTTTCAATATACCCGCATTGGTCAGCACACCAAGATACGAAGCAGGCACACCATTCCACTCGGCTGTCAAAACCGTACCAACTCCAGTAAGGTTGTCCTCCCTGATTGCCTAGCTGCGTCAAAGCAACCTCAACAATCGCCTGATTACCTCCAGCAGTAAAAGCACGCCCATACGGATAGTACCTCAGAACGTGAGCGACATACTGCGTATCTCCATAACTGCTCCATCCAAGTCTGGAAGCCTGCATTGTCGAAAATTCTACTGCATTGGCATAGGAATATCCACCATAATTGGTTTTTGCCCAAGAAATATACCCATTACCGAAGTTGTAGCCTTGCAGGGCAAGTTTGATATGCTCCATATCTATCGGACTTTCCACTTCTGCCGAAGTAAGAGCCGCTTTCAATTCCTGAACACCACACTGGATAGAATACTCAGGGTCTTTAATTCCATTAGGTTCGTGCGGATACTTCGTATTGAAACTTCCTTCTGCTGCCTGCATAGGGTCAAGTCCTCTGCCGCCGCTTTCCTGCATCATAACCGCCTTGATAAGTTCTACATACTCAGGAATGCCGTACTCTTTGGCATATTTCTGTATGATGGGTTCGTAGGCTTCTACCTCTGCACTTACTGGAGTATAGGAATTACTGTCACTCCCTCCTCCGAACATTGCTACGGCAGCACCAAACAACACGACAATCATAATAATCAGCACCGCTATCCAACCGCCTGCTGCGATTGCTGCTACAAGTGCTTTTGTCCCTGCAATAATCGCTTTGACTGTCGCAACAGTAGCTTTCGCTGTGGCTTTGACGGTATCTGCTGTGGCTTTCGCCGCTTTCTTTGCCGTCTGAGCCGCTTTCTGTGTTGCTTTGGCTGTTGTTTTTGCTGTTTTCTGTGCTATAATGGCAGCTTCTTTTGTGGTCTTAATAGAAGTCTTTGCCGTTTGTTCTGCGGTCTTAACAGACCTTTGAACAGTATTGGTTGCACCTTTCGATATGGTCTTGACTGTCGTATTTCCTGCCGACCTTGCAGACTGTTTAATTGTTTTCTCCGTACGCTCCAGAGTTCGGATGCTCTGTTTTCCGACAGGATTGACCGATTGTTTTTGAAGCTGCTTCTCTGCACGCTTGGTCTTGAAATTCTCAATTCCCGTTTTGGCTTTCTGATAATTCTGTCTTGTTTCACGCACACCCCATCTGCCGACTTTATCCGCACGATATGCGGTTTCGTGAACAGCCCTATCCGTTGCCGCTTCGATTTTATCGGAAGCATATTCCTCTGCGGAATTTTCCGAAGCATTGGTAGAATGTTCTGCCTTATCTTTCGTCATCACATAGGCTTTCTTCATTCGCTCCGTGGCAACTGCTGCCTTTTTTATGGTCTTGATTGTACCTTTGCTTGTATCTCTTGTTTTTATATCAGCCATCGGTTTCCTCCTTTCTCGAAAAATAATAGAGAGTGGGGTTTAATCCACTCTCTTAGCGACAACAACAAGCCTGCCATTGTTTCTTGAATATTCACAAGTAGAAAGAGAAATCAGCTTGTCGCCATACTCTACCGATACTCCGGTATCATACAGAGAAAGTTCCTTGCACTTGGCAACATACGCATCAAACTCTGCCGCATTTTCTGCGTCCGTAAACTCATAATACTTAAAGCTGTCGGAGCTGTTTGTATAAACAACCGTCTTAAAGACTGCAATCACTTCATACTGGTGTCTGTCCGTCAGTGTATCAAAAGTAATATCCTTATGTTCTTCCCAAAAGCTTTTATTTCTGTACTTCATCAGTCCCGTAAACATAGAACCGTCATTCATATGGTGTCCGTATATAATGATGTTATCTGAAGGTTTCTGCACATCACAATTTTCCTGCACATATGGACAGCCATAAGCGGAATAGGTCTTATCAAACTTGTGCTTCAGATAGAAGTTCGGCTCATTTACAGACTGCACGACCGGATAATTGATATTGGTATCTTCAACCTTTATCCAACCAACCATATCCTCATTCTGCCGATAGAGTTCAAGATATTCTGCAAGATAGTCCTTATCTTCCGAAAACGTCACGCCCTCATTTTCCTTTGGCGGCTCGTCCTCCACAATCTCCGCAAGGTTATCATAGACTTCATTCTGCTTGGCAGAGTCAATGTGATTACGGATAATAAAGAAGGTGCTTACAGACAACAATACCGTAAGCACCACCGCAATAATAATATAGATTTTTCTGCTCATTTTCTCTTACCTTTCCATATCGTTTCTCTTAGGCGGAGTCAAATCCCTGCAATACTCCGGATACCTCAGCTTGATACCCTCCATAAAATACGGCGCATATCCGCAACAGAACAATTCCTCCGGTGTATAGAGATTTTCCCTGCCTTCTTCCGTAAATCCATTCCAGAGATTAAAGGCAAGGTGGCAGACCTTGACTGTGCCACTTGTCTGCCAACCGCCGTGCATACCTTCCGGTATGATACAGTCCCTCTTGAAATCAAACATCTTTCCGATGTTCATTCTCGTTTCTTCTGAAATCCCCATCACATAGAAAAATGCTCTGTGATAGCAGTCATTGACTTTACACTTATCCAGATTTTCCAATACAAAATCTCTGTGTGCAGCATTGCGAAATTGAATTTTAGACATTATAAATCCCTCCTTATGCTTCGCCCGGCTTGGTCGTCATCAGTTTATAAAGTTTCGTGTTCTTAGGGAATTTGTTTGCAAACGGTACAAGCGAACTTCCCACCTTGATAAGTCCGTGTCCTGCTTCCACATTCGTAATATAGGACATCTGAAGGTCGGAAATATTCAGAAGTTTTGCAAGCTCAAGCCTGTCTGTGGAAGCCTGATTCAGCATAATAATGAACTCTGAGTTTGCAAGCATTGTTCTCGCTGTGTGGCTCTGCAAAAGGTCATCGACATTCTGAGTGATTCCACTTGCGTATGCACCGTATTTTCTCACACGCTTCCACAAGGTAAAGAGGAAGTTTGCAGAGTATTCGTGCTGGAACAGAAGATAAATCTCATCAATAAAGATAAAAGTATTCTTACCCTTTGCACGGTTCTGTGTGATACGGTTCAAAATAGAGTCAAGGACAACAAGCATACCAATCGGCATAAGCTGTTTACCCAAGTCAAGAATGTCATAGCAGATAAGACGGTTATTGGTATCCACATTCGTCTGCTTTGCAAAAGTGTTCAGAGAACCATGCGTAAAAAGCTCAATGGCAAGTGCCAGTTCCTTTGCTTCCGGTTCGTCCTGCTGTAAAAGTTCTGCCCTGAAATCCTGCAAGGTCGGTATATGTCCCTGATAGTCATTCTGCTGATAACTGCGGTACACGCTTGCCGTGCAACGGTCGATGATAGACTTCTGCTTTGCTCCGAGATTTGTTCCGCCGATAAGCTGTTCACAAAGGGACATAATGAACTCAGATTTCAAAATGACAGGGTTTGCACCGTCGCCATAATCTTTATTCATATCCATTGCATTGATGTGATTGTCGGAAGTAGCAGAAATATTGATTACTTCTCCGCCCATCGCATTGACAAGCTGTGAATACTCTCGCTCAGGGTCGATGATGATAATATCTGCGTCCGAAGAAAGCACCTGATTGATGATTTCTCCCTTTGCCGCAAATGACTTACCGCCACCGGATACACCAAGAATAAAAGAATTACCATTCAAAAGCTGCTTACGGTCTGCGATAATCATATTTTTGCTGATAACATTCTGACCGTAATAGATACCGTTCTCGTGGAAAATATCCTGCACCCTGAACGGAATGAATACCGAAAGGCTTTCCGTGGTAAGTGTTCTGAACGCATCAATCTTTCTTGTTCCAAACGGCATTACCGTGTTGAGTCCATCTACCTGCTGAAATCTCAGTGTTGCGAACTGGCAAAGATGTTTTCTTGCCGTGGTAAGCAATGCTTCCGTATCATTCTCAAGCTGTTCCTTACTGTCTGCCGTAATAACCATTGTGATAACAGCAAACATCATTCTCTGGTCACGGGTCGTAAGGTCATCGAGGAACTCTTTCATTTCTTTCTTCTGCTGCTCCATATCATACGGAACGGTTGCAGAGAAGTTATTATTGGCATTCTGCCTACGCTGCCAGTTCGTGATATTGGTTTCCACACCAAGCAAACGGTTCTCTGCTTCTTTTACTGCTTCATCAGTCGGAACGGGAACAATATCAATGGACATCATCAGATTTCTGTTCATATCCGTAAGTTCCGCTACCATACTGTCCTTGATATAGGACGCATATTCACGAAGAAAAAGGACTCTTCCATAACGGTTTCCCATCTTGAAATAGTCCTTTTCAAATTCCATTGTGTCAGGGCAGATATAATCCTTGAAATCGTGTCCCTTTTTTCTTGTTTCCTTAATATCAAAATGGAAAGAGCTTTCCTCTCCCACACGATAAAAGTCGTGAAAAATACGAAGTCTTTCATCTGTTTCCAGTTCCACGCACTTACTTCCAAGTCTGCCGAAGTGAGCAATCAAATCTGCACCGACACGGGCAAAATAAGTTCTTGCGTCCTCCACACTCTTTTTATTGATGGAAATGGTAATATACTTATCCTGAACAATGGAGTTTGCACCCGTTGCCTTATCAAGAAGCATTTTGTTATATTCCTCTCGATACTCGTCCAGATTATCTCCGGTTGTCGGAATCAGAATTGTCTGCTCAAAATCCAGTCTGTTGAGCCGACGGTTATTGATTGTGATTTTTGTCGTTGCACCACTGTCAAGTGAGTTCAGAAGTTCGGAATATTCAAGGAACATCGCTTCCTTATCCTCACGGCTCGCCACTGCATAGTTAATATCCGTAAAGCGGTAGGTCTTTGAATATTTATCCTTTCCCACTTTGAAAATGCCATCATCAAAGATAGCTGCCACGGGAATCACGTCCTGCACCCCTTTCGGTACAACAAATTTTTCTTTATCCTGCTTAAACAGGTTCGTAAGAGTCTTAATCATTTGACTTCAATACCTCCTTCTGCTTCTGTTCAATGCTTGGCTTCATCAGTTCGTAATACACATTGATGGAGTGAAACACCAGCTTCTTCGGCATCAAAAACTCCGATTTTATCCACGCATAGATTGCTTTTTCTGCGGTCATACCGTTGTACTTCACAAAGCCAAGTGCCGCAAACGGGGCAGCACCCAAAATGCACACCCACGATACGGTTTCTGTGCCAACATACGGTCTGAGCAAGAAATACAGTCCTACTGCAACGCCACAAGCGAGAACAGAAAAAATGAACTGTCTGAGCGACAGTCCAAAAAACATTGACTCTGTATAATTTCTGATTTCTCGGTTAATTTTTACTTCCATATCTGTTTCCTTTCCTGCGGTTTCGGTCTTTCTCCCTCACGCATTTATCATTCAGGCAAAAGACTTTGCCTTTCCGTTTACCGCCATAGTAAACACATTTCTTACAATCTCTTTGGTTCATCTCAAAATCTCTCCTTAAAGTCCCATCATCTCTCGGATAATACGGTCAGACATTTTTACTGCACCGACAAGAACAAGCATATTAAATACCAGTTCCCCGATATATGCCCACACCTGCGTAACTGCCGCTGCATCAGGATTCACTACTGGCGGCGAAGAAGCAAATACAGAGAAAATAATACAAGCAAGTACAATGACTGCCCCTTCAAGCAGAACTGCACAATAGCTCTTGATAAAACTCTTGCCGACATTCTGTGTCGGTTCTCCTGCAAATGTGGAAAGCGGTATCGGTGCAAGTGCTGTGTACATATACAACTTAAAAAATCTTCCGTACACCGTCATTATCAGAATAAACGACAGCACCGTAATAAATAATCCTCCGATAAGTGTTACCGCCCACAAAGGGATACTCTCAAAAAATCCGCAATCCTCTATGGTCGTTACCATCTCTGCGGGCAAGGTCGTCTGTTCCGGAGTTCCAAATCCGGCAGCATTCATAATGGTTGAAATTGTCCCTTGCACGATATTAAATAATGCAAGCATAAGCTCCATTCCGTATGTGATAACACCTTTCGCCAGTGCAAAACGAACAAAGAGTTTCAGTGCGTGTTCCGGTTTCTTCACATCTGTAAAACTTCCGCAGGTCTTTACCATACCTATCACAAAAAACAATACAAGCAATGCAAGCCCGATAGCCTGAACTGCACCGTTGATGTCAACGATAACCTTCCAGATATTCCCGCCCTTAAAGTTCTGCGGTGTAGTTGTGATGAGCGTCCATATTTCCGACAGTTTTTCATTCCAAGTTTCAAGGGCATTTTCAAGATTTTGAACTACCCAGTTATCACTCATTCAAAGCACCTCCTTACAATTAAGGGGTGTTCCTTAACTTGGCACACCCCTCGATAACTGTGTAACTCTTATCTTAGCCTGTGATAAGAGTAAGGATTTCTTTCGCAAAAGTGATAATGACACCACCCGCAAGAGTCAGGAAGCCATTGGCTCTCTGAGAAGGGTCGTGAGATTTGAGCGAAAGACCGACCTGCACGATACCAAAGCCAAGCAAAATCATACCGATGGCACGGATAAGTCCGAAGATAAAGTCAGACAGATTGTTGACTACGGTAAGCGGGTCATTCGCTGCAAATGCAGTGGTTGTCATTCCAAGTGCCAACGCACCGACAATGACCATTGTGCAATAAGCACGGAAGCCTTTCCTAACCTTTCCGGTCATAGGCAGTTTCTTTGTTTCCTGAATGTCAGTTGTTTTTTTCTTAAAAATAGTCATAGTTGAATACCTCCAAAATTTAATTTGTTTGATTGTTTATGAACAGAGCTTCCATCTCCTCATCAGAAAGAAGTTCCCAGTTCGTTTCCTCCATTTCCTTTTCAGGAAGTGTTGCAGGGTCAATGTCCCAAATGGCAATCGAAGCAATATCTTTTGTGACTTCTCCGTGCCTATAAGGACTTGCCTTTCCGTCTGTGGTAAGTGCCACATTCGGGTGTTTCATAATGTCATATTTAAAATCCATAATGGGTCTTTCCCCACGGATAAATAAAATAGCGTACTGATTATCGAGCATACGCACCTCATCAGGGGTAAGTAACTCTCTGCCGCTAATCTGATAGTTGGTGGAATAGTTCCCGCTTCTTCCGGTACTTTTTCCGAACGTATTGGTATCTATGGTTTCCTTACCCAACAGCTCCGACACATATTTATGGGTTGACTGCTCATTTCCACCAAGGTAAAGAAATTCATCGCAGTTACCCACAATGCTCTCCCACTGTTTTTCAAACAAGGCTTTAAGCTGTGCCAAGTTCTGTAAGATGATACTTACCGATACCCCACGAGAACGCATAACCGACAGTATCTTGTCGAAGTCGTCCGGCAGTGAAACATTGGCAAATTCGTCCATCATAAAATGAACAGGCATCGGCAGACAGCCACCGTGGATATGGTCGGCTGCATAAAACAACTGCTGAAAGAGCTGTGTGTAAAGAATGGATACCAAGAAGTTGAAACTGGAGTCGTTATCCGGTATCAGTGCAAACAGTGCCACCTTTTTCTCTCCGAGTGACTGTAAATCCAGTTCATCGGCAGAAGTAAGAGCAGCAAGACTCTCCAAGTTGAACTTTTCAAGCCTTGCTGCAAGGGTTATCTGTATGGATTTTAATGTTTTGGAAGAACCGGAATGATAAGAGTGGTAATACTTCAAAGCAATGTGGTCAGGATTATCTATCATCAAATCCGAAAATAGATTATCAAGCGGGGAAGGACTTGGGTCGTCCTCGTCCTCAATCGCCCCGGCTCTTAGCATTTCCATTACCATTGCAAAATTCTGTTCTTCCGGCGGTGCTTCATAGTGCAGATAAAATACAAGTGCAAGCAGAAGCATTGACGCTGCCGTATCCCAAAACGGGTCATTGCTCTGTGAACCTTTCGGAGTGGTACTCTTGAAAAGATTTGTCACAAGTTTCTGCACATCATTGTCATTCTGCAAATAAACAAATGGATTGTAACAATGGCTTTTCTCCATTGAAATCAAATCAAGCACCCGCACTTCGTAACCTTTCTTCTCAAGAAGATGTCCCGTATCTCGCAGGATTTCCCCTTTCGGGTCTAATATCACATAGCTGTTTCTGGCAGCATTCATAATATTAGGCTTTGCATAAAACCTCGTCTTACCTGCACCGGAGCCACCGCACACAAGCGTATTCAGATTTCGTCTGTGTTTCTTTGCATTAAGTCCAATGCACACATTCTGAGTCATCAGCTTATTTTCTGACAGTGGCTTTTGTCGGTACTTTTTATCAATGGCTCTGACATTGCCCCATTTGGCAGAACCGTGTTCTTCTCGTCTGCGGTAATTCTTTCTTGTTGAGAAATAAATCCCGATACCCATTCCATAGCACAAAAGCAAAATGAGGACAGTTTTCAGGCTGTCCCCACATAATTTTATGGAAAATGGATTATCAAAAAGTGTCGCAAGATTGGCTGCTATTTCCGGCAGTCCTCCGCTTATGGAAGGTGCAATCAGAAGTGACAGCCATATGACCGGAACGATACCGACAATGGATAAAATAATGGCAGTCTGCCTGTCATTATCTCGCTTCATCTGAGCGTTTCCTTTCAATTACTTTGAACTTTTTCAATGGGGCATTTCCGACTTTTACAAGCAGGTCGTCTACTGCATCTGCGGACTTGCCTTCCTCCATCAACTTTGTTTTCTCATCGTTTAAGGAGCGAATGACAACACCGTGTTCATAATCGTCCAAAGCAATGTGGTAGAGTTTTTCTTTTTCCATATCTGCCCTCCATTATCTCTCATAGTCCTTTGAACGCTCCTGCTTCTTGCGGAACATTTCATCAGAGATATGACTGTGAATTTCTGCCATTGCATTTCGGGTCTTGGAAAGCTCCGCACGGATTTCTTTCGGCTCTTTGGAAGCCAGTCCCTCCGGAATGCGGTTAATTGCAAAATTCTGTGTATCTACGCCATACTTCTTGCAAATCATATATCCGATACACACTGCCTGAAAGCCCATATCCCTGCGGCTGTAACTTTCGCTGTTGATGGAAAGCTGTGCGTGTCCAAGTTCCTGAGCGACACACTGAGCAACTGCTACGCTGTCGCCCACATTACGCTTCACATACAAGGTCTGCTTTTCATTATTATAGAAAGCTGCCATATTCGGATACGGAAGTTCATCGGTTGCCGCAACCTCCACCGGAGATACATCAAGCATTGTCGTGATAAGTGCTTTCGGGTCACGGTTTGCTGACACTGCCGGAGCTTTTCTTCCATTTGTCTGCGTAACATCAAATACCTTTTTGACATTGTAGGAAATACCCAGAGAGCCATCTGCTCTTGTGTATTCCACTGGTTCAAGGATAGAAATACTCTTTGCCCCTTTGGTAATCTTCACATTGTCCTTACCCCAATCATCAAAATCTTTAAGCTGTGTCGCCTGCGGATACTGACTGTAAATAAGGAGAGCATTTGCTGCGGAATATCTATCCATTCGACTCTGCGTATCAAGAAAGCTCTTGAACTTCTCAGGGTCACTCACAATCTCACGGGCAGCGTCATCAATCATCTGATAGACCTTTTCTTTTTCAGCTCGTTTCTTTTCCGCATACTCCTCTTTGGATAATCTCGGCTGATTGCAGCCAGCCTTTGCGGGTTTGAAATCATTTGTCATAGCAAATTACCTCTCTTTCGTTTTGGGTTTCTTTTTCGGCTGACGGTGTACCGTCTGACCATTTTTCTGCTGCGGCTTCTTGCCGTCTTTCTTAATCTCCGGCTCTTTACGCTCTGCTTCTTTTTGCTGTTTTGCCTGTGCCTTGTAACGGTCAAGTTTCTCTTTGACCGATGGCTTTTCCACTGGCTTTGCAACACCCTTATCAGATTGCATTTCTACCGGCTCTGAGTTTTGCCTTGACAGAGGGCTTTTGTCTGTTTTGGCGACTGAGGGGTTTGCGTTTGCTCGCTCCTCTTTCTGCATTGGATTTCTGACCGCTTCTTCCATAATGATTTCACTCTTGGATTTGGTCGGCTTTTCTTTTTCAACTGCTTCACGGTCTGCGATAGCTTTCTCTGCTTCACTGACAATCGAAGCCTTATCCACCTTGCCAAGTTCAAATCTTTCAACGATACGCTGAATTTTAGAAGCGTCCTCTGCTCTTGCGATAATGTCTACCGGAGCGTTCTCTCCCTTTGTGTTCTTATCTCTGAGGACACAATAAAGAACGCCATAGCGTTTTGCCTGTTCGGTAAACTTCTTCAAATCCTTTTGCGGAATGGAAAAGACTTTCAGCTCCTTGCCTGACTTAATCATATTGGTAAGTCTTGCTTTGCCCTTCGTCTTTTGTTCCTGTTTCAGAACCGATACCAAAAGCAATGCGATATTCTTCGCCGCCGAACCGCTTAATCTTGCAGCAACTTCAAATCCTTCAAGCGAAAGCCTAACGACCTGCTCTGCTGCGTCACCACCGTTGTTCATAGCGTGATTTCTCCTTTCTCTGCTGTTTTTGTTCCTCTGTTTCGATATGCTCAAGGTTTTCTTCCATAACCTTTGACCTCTCCGCAATATCCTCGCAGAGTTTTACTTCCCGTCGGAGTTTTTTCAATTCTCCATTGATAGAAGCGATTTCATCTTTTGCCGCCTGAAGCTGACCATCATCAATATTTGTTCTTATCTTTTTTCGGAGATGTGTTCTTCCGGCAATCAGATTTTTCATCTGCTCCTCTAAGGAAGTCTTATATGAAAAAAGCTGTTCGTCCGTGGAAATATTTTCTCGTCCGAGCAGCCTTACTTCATCAGTAATCTTATCGAGCTTCATCAAATCATCTTTCAAGAGATAATGAAGCCTTGCGTTATTCTGTTTCTTATACCTTGGCAGATAACCGAGTCTGTAACAGTAATACAGATACAGCCCGTAAAGTCCGCCTTTCTTTTTCAGCTTCTGCCCTCTGGTCTGCATACGGTACTGTCTTGGTTTATTAGTTGCCCTCTGGAACGGCTCAATCTCTGCCCATCTGTCACGATTTTCTTTGATACGCTCTACAATCCGGTCATTAGTATAATCTGCTCCGAGATTTTTCAGTCGTATCGGCTTATCGTATCCCTTTGGAATGACTGTCCAGTATTTTCGGCTTGGACTTAGGTTATAGGCATATCCCATTTCCTTGAGAGCAAACTGAAATTCTTTCAGGGTCTTGCTGTGGTCGATAGCATAATCAATGGCTTCTTTTGCAACCGAGTAGCGTGTCGGCATACCTGCCTTTTCTTTCATCGTCAGATAATCCGACTGCTTACTGCGGTTCGGATTCGGGTCATAGTAAAGTCCGTACTTCTCACAAATTCTGTCTGCAACTTTTCGGAATTTGAACCACGCTTTTTCCTCTCCCCACAAATGTTTGCCATCGACAAAAGAAATAGAGTTGATGACAAAATGACAGTGCAGGTGCTTTGTGTTCAGATGGGTTGTCACAACAACCTGAAATCTTTTCCCCCACACTTCATTTGCAAATTCCATTCCGATTTTCTGTGTCATCTCAGGAGATATATCTGTTTCCTTGAAACTCAAATATCCGTGATAGGCTTGGATACCGTCTGTCTTTTGGTACTGCTCCTTAACCGTTATGAATTGGTCACGGGCAATCGCCACATTACAGTTGATACCCTCAACATAAAATTCTCGCTCTGTTTTTTCTTCGTCCTTTGCATAAGCAATAACATCTGCAAGAGCCTGATACTGTTCCGGCGAAAACTCCCTTTTGATTTTCGCAGAAGTCTTTTCGGGATTGGTCGCATAGTCAATGACCTGACCGAGCCTTTCTGTTACCGACCACAACTTTGTTACTGCCATTTCATTTCGCTCTGATTTGGACGAAGATATGTCCTCTCAATCTCTGACTGGAACTTATTCCACTTTGCAGCTTCATTCTTCAGCATAGGTGCGTCAATGAAACCAAGCGTATTGGCTTTGGCAGCAAGCTGATTGATGTTATTACCGATAGAGGAAAGTTCCCTCATCACATCATAGAAGCGGTCATCGGGTTTCTCTTTCGGTTCGTAACCTCTGATAAGCAAACGGATAAGTCCGGCTTCGGAAAGACAAGCCTTCTTTGCCTTTGCTGCCAAATCCTGTGCTTCCTTGCGGTTAAAGCGTACAATCTTCTGAATGTTTCTCTTTCTCATAATCGGTATCTTCCTTTCTCATTACTCTGCAATCTTTGTTAATCTGGAATAAGCACATCATCGTAACGCCAAGACAACTGCCGAGCAGTGTTCCAGCGGCGATAAGTAATAACTCTCTCAAATCAAGTTCTCCTTTCTCACGGGGTATTAGGGGCAACCCCTAACGAGCCTTTTACCGTTTGGGAAACTGTGTTTATCCAAATGGTCTGCTCGCTAAGAATAAACATCTCCTCCGGGTTGCCCCGTTCTCAGTCTACTATCTCTCATAATCCTTTGATTTCGGCTTAAAAGGTTCAGCCACGATATTGCCGCCCACTTCCTTAGAAAAGCGTTCAGGATACTTGAACTGTTCCTTGTATTTCTTCATCATATCGTCCGGCAAGCTCTGAAAACTCTCACTCTCAGGCGGTGCATAACAGATAAAGAATTTGCCGCAGATAATATCTACCATCTCTTTCTTATCATTGTCCTGCACATAAACTGCACGGTTAAGCGGAAGTCCTCTTACCTTTCCTTCCTCATTACAGATGATTGCAACGTCATCGTCATAGGGCATATATTCCTCAATATCCCCGCCGACAACCTCCTGCATTGCTTCCAGACTGTCGTCGATTACAATTTCCTTCGGGTACTTTTCCGGTTCTACCAAGAGAACTTTAATCTTAGAATCATTCATCGTTCTTCATTCCTTTCGTGTGTTTTTTTATTGTAAATTCCCATCCGCATACAAAGAAAATCGTTGAAGTCCTTACCTGCTTTTGGTGGCTCATCAACGATTTCATACTTATCCGGCAGAATGGTTTTTAAGGTCTGTGCTGCCTTTCTGCCCGCTATATCATTGTCAAAATGGATACGGATTTTCCTGACAGATGGGTTACTGCCAAGATACTTTTCCAGTGCAATCGGCACTTTACTGTCCTCAATTTTCTTTGCCGGAGAATACACCCCGGACAGCGAAACAAAGCTCATTTCTTTCCAATCCTGCCCGTTCAGCTTCGCAAGCGTGGCATAGGATAACAGGTCTATGGCACACTCAAAGAGGTGTACTTCCTCCAAGTTTTCCTTACCAAGCCGAAAAGAATAATCTTTTTTACTGCCACTGCAATCGCCCATAATCCTACGCTTATTCGTGGAACGGTAGGCTGCATATTTCGGTTCTTTCTTCTCGTCATAGCCTACAAACACAACATTGTGATACGGCAGACTCTCAAAGATAAGGTCATTGGAAATACAGTAATTGATGATTTCAAAATCTATTCCTCTCCCGAAAAGATACTCTGTAATCACTATGTTGGAAGCACATTTTTCAGGGAGAAGAAGTGGTTTGTTTTCCTCTTTTGGCTGTGGCTTTTCATAGACCGGAGCCTGAATCGCTGTGTGTCCGATAATGGTTTCCACCGCTTCAAGGAAGCTGTAACCTTTGACCTTAATCAGATAATCCAAAGCACTCCTGCCGCCAATACCTCTCGACCACCATATCCATTTCCCGTTTGAAATCTTCAAACTGTCGTGGGTTCTGGTGCAATAGGTGTTACCTGAAAACTTAACCAGCTCATACGGTTCATAATTTCTCAGGTAGGTTAATAAGTCCATCTGCTTCGCCTGAATGATTAACTCAGGTGCGATAAATGGCATATCGACCACCGCCTTCCTGTTTATCTCTCATACGATTTCTCCTTTCTGCCGCCGACTGCTTCGCCCTCATCAGGCTCTCCGCCGACAATCTCATTTTCCTTTTTATCCATATTGAGCAGGATATTCAGCTCATCAAGTCTGGCAGTTTTTGCCCTCAATTCGTCCTCCTTTGCAAACGGCTTTTCGATTTCCTGCTTCGCTGTTTCAAACTGCTTCTCCGTATTTTCAAGGCTGTTTTTCGTATCAGCAAGTGCTTCCTCAAAGCGTTCTATGCCGTTATCTATTCTCACGATATTACCATGAGCATCATCGCCAAGCGGTACATCTCTGCTTGTTTCGCCTTTTAATTTCACAACATAATTACGCTGCACCGTATCAAAATACAGTTCCATTTGAAAGCCACGGTACTCGCCAAGTGGTATCGCATCGGGACTGTTCATTGACTTGCAGGCATTGATGATTGCCTGACCTGCTTCGGCTTTTTCGGAATAAGAAACACCCGATACCATCATTCCAAGCGGCTGCTCGTCTATCGGTTTCGGGTGTAATTTTGCTGTTTCAACATCTTTTGTAAGTCCCTCTACACGGGATTTCAAGTAAGCAATCTGTTGTGGGTAGAACTTGATGACCTTATCCTCCAGTCCGTATTTCTCTGATAAGAAATTGGATTTTAACATCTTTAGCTTCTGTACCTGAATGTCTAAGTCCATCTTTTCTTTGATATACGGATTGCCTGTTGCAAGCATTTTTATCTCCGCATAGGACAGTGCGGTTTCATCAATATCCTCTGCCGACCTGACCGGAGATTTGCTCGTCATAATCTGACTTGCGAACTTCTGCTTACCTTCCACAAGCTGATAGAGGTATGCATCAAAGGTCTGCTCTGTTACATAGCGGTAAATATTTACCTGCGGATTTTCATTGCCCTGACGGACAATTCTACCGGAACGCTGCTCCAAATCTGAAGGTCGCCACGGACAATCCACATCGTGAAGTGCGATAAGTTTATCCTGCACATTCGTTCCTGCTCCCATCTTCTGAGTAGAGCCGAGAAGCACCCTGACTTCTCCCTTGCGGGTCTTTTGGAACAGTTCTTTTTTCTTCATATCCGTGTCGGCTTCGTGTATGAACTTCACTTCACTTTCAGGAATACCTCTCTCAATCAGCTTCTTTCTGATGTCGTTATAGACGGAAAATGTGCCATCATTCTTCGGCGTGGAAAGGTCACAAAACACAAGCTGTGCTGATTTCTTGTCGGCATTTTCTTTCCATATCCGATAGATGTTATCGACGCAGGCATTAATTTTACTGCCCTCAAAATCAGGCAGCATATCGTTTAGCATACGCTGGTCAAGAGCCAGTTTTCTTCCGTCATTTGTGATTTTCAGCATATTATCTACGCTTGAATCCACACCGCCACCACGCACCTGCTCGGCTCTCTCCGCAAGGGAAGCAACCATTTCTTTCTGCATTTCCGACGGCTTTACTGCAATGTTATGGTACTTTGCTTCCGGTACTGGCAGGTTCAACATATCTGCTGTTTTAATGTCCGCTATCTCCTTGAACATCGCCATTAGTTCAGGCAAGTTATAGAATTTTGCGAACCTTGTCTTTGCTCTGTATCCCGTTCCTTCCGGTGTAAGTTCCACTGCTGTAATGGTTTCTCCGAAAGTGGAAGCCCAGGCGTCAAAGTGCTGCAACCCATTTTTCACAAGCGTGTTGTACTGCAAATATCGCTGTATCGTATAGAGTTCCACCATACTGTTTGAGATAGGTGTACCCGTTGCGAATACGGTTCCTCGTCCTCCGGTAATCTCGTCAAGGTAACGACACTTCATAAAGAGGTCAGAAGATTTCTGTGCTTCTGTCTGTGCGATACCGCCCACATTACGCATTTTTGTATAAAGATAAAGGTTCTTGTAATAATGGCTTTCATCAACAAAAAGCCTGTCTACACCAAGTTCCTCAAATGTTACAACATCATCTTTTTTCGTCTGGTCATTGAGTTTATCAAGTTTCTGCTTGATAGATTTCTTTGACTTTTCAAGCTGTTTTATGGAGAAGTTTTCTCCTCGGTTTCGCTTGAGTTCCGCTATTCCTCCGGTTATCTCCTCAAGCTGCTGTTCTAAGATTGCCCTCTGTCTTTCAATGGACATCGGGATTTTTTCAAACTGTGAATGTCCGATAATAACTGCATCATAATCTCCGGTTGCAATCCTGCCGCAGAACTTTTTACGGTTCTTGGTTTCAAAATCTTTCTTTGTTGCGACGAGGATATTCGCCGCCGGATAGAGCTGCAAATACTCAGCCGCCCATTGTTCGATCAAATGATTTGGTACAACAAACAGTGACTTATTACAAAGTCCAAGCCTTTTTGACTCCTGTGCTGCCGCTACCATTTCAAAAGTTTTTCCTGCTCCGACTGCGTGTGCAAGAAGCGTATTTCCTCCGTAAAGGATATGAGCAACTGCATTTTTCTGATGTTCTCTGAGTTCAATTTCAGGATTCATACCATTGAAAATAATATGGCTTCCGTCATACTCACGAGGTCTGACACTGTTGAATTTCTCATTGTAGGATTTGCAAAGCCTTTCCCTTCGTTCAGGGTCAGACCATATCCAGTCCTGAAATTCCTGCTTAATCATTTCCTGCTTCGACTGAGCAATCGCTGTTTCCTTTTTATTCAGGACAGCCTTTTTCCTGCCCTCATCATCTTCGATATAATCAAAGATACGCACATCTTTTAAGTTCAGCGTTTCCTCGATAATCTTATAGGCATTGATGCGGGAAGTTCCGTAAGTGTTATATGCCCTTACATTTCCTTTGTCGTAAGATTTGCCCTCAATATTCCACTCACTCGTAAATGGAGAGAAGTGAACTTTGATATTCCACTGTGCATAGCGTGGTGTTTCAAGCAAATGAAAGATAAACTCCTGCACATCGTCCGGCGGCAGCCAAGTTGCACCAAGTCGCACGGAAATTTCACTTGCAGTCAGGTCTTTCGGCTGCACCTTTTGAAGTGCTTCTACATTGACCTTATAATCTTCCGGATAGAGTTCTGCCGAGTTCTTTGCAATCTTCAGCTTCTCTCTGACATTACCCGAAAGGTATTCATCAGCCATCAGATACTTCGGTTCGTAAGAATTTCCATACTCATAAAGCGGATTTAGGAAGATAACGCCCTTTAAGTCCTCAAAGATTTCATTCTCCGATTTACCGGAAAGCTCCATCATATAGTCCATATCAATCGTGGCTTTTTCTCCAAGAGATACCGCCAACGCTTCGCTTGCCGTATCAACAGAAGTAACCGGAGTATGCGGTTTAATTGTCCTCTTAGAAAACATATCAGCTTTACGCTCCAGTTCTCCATCCTCTCCGATTATCTCCAATGCGGAAAGCAAAGAGAATGAACTGTCCTGCGAAAAAGCAGAAGTATTTGCTCGGCTGTTAATGAGTCCGTACTTACCTGAAAAGGTATCATAAAGTCTGTTTAATCGCTCCTGCTCCGCTTTGATTTCGCTGTCAGGGTAATCTTCTGTCTGCAATTCAATCAGCGTTCTGACGGAATTTCTAATAGCAATCATACCTTTAATTCGGTTCTCTGCGGTTGCCGACACTTCCACCGGAGTCATACGGGAATTTTCACGATAGTAGATTTTATCGTCTACCACCGTATAAGAAAAGTTTCTCACTGTCGGGTCTGCTGGAATAGAATTATCTTCTTCCTCCAGTTCTTCCTCGGCTTCGTATTCCGTGATTTCTCCGTGAATGTTTGCTACCACTTCATCAAGCTGTGCTGCAAGGTCTGCATTTTCATACGGCACACAAGTTGCTTCCATACCGAAACGCCCCGATACCATCTTCATTTCTCCGAGTATCATTTCAGGGTGCTGCACAAAATAAGAGTTCATCTTAATTCCGTTCTCATCGGTATCAAGATGAACCCAATCCGGCTCAATATCTATCAGTCTGTCACGTTTTTGCAGGATAAGAATATCTGAAACGACTTCCGTTCCTGCATTACCCTTAAAGGTGTTATTCGGCAATCGGATTGCTCCAAGAAGCTCTGCTCTCTGTGCAATATACTTTCGTACCGCCGAGTTTTCCTTATCCATTGTGCCTTTGCTCGTTACAAGAGCCATTACACCGCCGGGTCTTAACTTATCAAGGGACTTGGCAAAAAAGTAATCGTGTATCAGGAACTTATGCTTGTCATACCTTTTATCCGATACCTTAAAATCTCCAAAAGGTACATTTCCAACCACTCCATCAAAGAAGCTGTCCGGCAGATTTGTTTCTTCAAATCCTTGTGCCGCAATGGTTGTTTTCTGGTAAAGCTGCTGTGCAATCCCTGCGGAAATTGTATCAAGTTCCACACCGTAAATCTTACTGTTCTGCATTACGTCCGGCAGCATACCGATAAAATTGCCGATACCGCAGGACGGTTCTAACAAGTTGCCCTCCTGAAAGCCCATCTGCTCCATTGCCTTATAAATGGCTGTGATAACTTCAGGCGGCGTGTAGAACGCAGTCAATGTGCTTTCTCTTGCCGAAGCATATTCCTCCGGTGTTAATACCGAAGAAAGTTCCAGATATTCCGTTGCCCACGCTGAATTATTTTCATCAAAGGCTTCTGAAAGCCCACCCCAACCGACATACTTTGATAAAACAATCTGTTCTTCAGGCGTGGCAAATCTGTTTTCTTCCTGACATTTTTTGAGAAGCTGTATTGCCATAATATTTCTGCGGAAGCGTTCCTTTTTACCAACCGTTTCAACCTCATTTTCTCTAAGATTAAAGGTGTGACGGTCTGCCATAGGCACATCAGGGTGCAAGTCAAAGCCTTTGACTTTTTTCTTCTGCTCCCAAGCGGGAACTACCGGCTCAGGCTCTTTATCATAACCGTTTCCTATGCGATATCCCTGATGATACATCTCATCATAACTGTCAAAACCAGACTGCGAAGCTACTATCTCTCGATAATCTTCAATCGGCATACTGCCCATATTGGTCTGAACTTCTTCCGTTTCATTTCTTTCTTCGGCAGGTTCTTCCTTTACAATCAAATGCTCATTCATCGGATTCTCTCGCACTTTTCTGTCAAACTCTGTGCGTGAAAATTCCTTATTAAACAGTGGCATATCATAGTCATAGAGCATTACTCTCTCATCATCAACAGATAAGATTTCGTACTCAGAAGCACCGATATACACCTTATCGCCAAGATGATATTCATACTGCACATCTTGTAGCTGTTCTGCTTCTTCAGGTTCTTTTTCGGCTGGTTCGACCTCCTGCTCCGGTGGTGCATTAGAGAGTATCTCTCGGTTTCTTTTCGTTTCCTCGATTTTGGCTCTGCGTTCCTCTTGACTTTCAAGCCACTGAGGATAGCGTTCTTTTTCCTTTGGATTTAAGTATCTGTCCATTCGGATAAGTTCCCCGATACGTTTCTCCACCTGCGACCACGAAAGCGTGATATGTGGCTTCTCTTTACCGATGCCTTTCGTAATCGTAATACCTTTTCCGTCGTGGCTCTCATCAATGCCTGCCCCGATTATAACGGGATAAGAACCGCCCCAACCGTATTCATTTTTCAAGAAGTCGGCATTTTCTTTTGCAGAAAGACTTTTTTCAAACTGCTCATAGATACGCATTTTCCCCTCAGAAAATCCGCTTCCATTCGCAAGAACAGCGTTGATAATCTCCTGAGAAAAAACAAAGGCAGAGGTTTTCTTTTCCTCTGCCCGACCGTCTAATATGAATATCATCTGACCGTCCATTGACGGTAATGGTTTTATGCTGTCACTTAATTCTCCCAGTAATCGCATAGCTTCAAAATGACGGGCAATAACAGCCCAATCATAAAAGCTCTGTGCGGTTCTGCTGTCGTATTTGCCCTCCCACAAATGCAGAACGTTTTCAAAGGTCTTGTACCCTACTGTCCTGCCGTCCTCTAAAGTAAGTTCGGTATAATCATTATTGAAAATACTCTTTACATACTCTGTGCGGTCTTTGTTATCAGGATTACGTTCATAATAATCTTTGATTTCTTCCAGACTTGCTGACAAATGTGGTGTCGTTCTGAGAATTTCATTGATTACCTCATCACGTCCAAAGAACGGAAGGCTCTTATCCTCGTGCGTTCTGTCGTAATACTCTAAGCGAATATCACTTCCGCTTTCACGATTTCCTGTGCCGAGCTGCGAAGGGAGTTCATCAGACGAACCCATTTCATCATATCCTCTGCTTTCATCTGTTCGGTCACTCCCTCTTTCTGTGCCATCTGGCTCAGGATTGTTTCCTCCATCTTGCTGGCTCTCTGTTCCACTTCCGCCAAGTGCTGTGTCAGTTCTCCCCTCGTCAGGAGATTGTAGTAAAGGACTCTGTGATGTTCCTTCAGAAACTCTCTCCTCATCTGAGCGTATCTGCCCAAAGTCACTTCCGGCTGCTGTGGAAGTTTCAGGTTCGGAAGGCTGTAATCGCCCACCATCGTGTAGGTCAGTTCGTTCATTGTCCAAACTCCTTTCGTCGTTATTTTCAACCTTATTGTATTCATTTCTGTCCTGACCGACAATTATGCGATTTTGACGGTTGAGTGCAGTAATTGTTTTAGATACTTCCGTCAATCCCATTTCTGCAATATCACTGGTAGCAAATCCAAGTGCATTGAGTGTTTCCTGCGTATTGAAATTGGTAACATCTCTGAAATCATCAAGTTCAAAATAACCATCCGTATCGATGCCAAGCCTTGACATCATCATATATGCCACACTGTTTGCTACAACATTTTTATAAATGGAAGCTACAATATCCTCTTCCACTTCCTCAAAGGAACTGCCCTCGGTTGTATAGTAAAGGTCTTGCAGATAATCAGGGATATTATCCTCTGCCGCATTTCTTGCTGCTCCCATAATTGTTTCGGCAAGACTGCTCTTATTCTCAATCTCTCCGAAAGTGCTTTCCAATGTTTCAATCACATCAGCTTCGTATTCCTGACGCATATCCCAAATCGGGACTGTTCTTGAATATCTGCTTTCGTGAGTATCTGAAATGTCAAAGTAATGTGTCAGTCTTTGCCGTGAACGGTTTTCATCAGCAAAAACAGCAATACCTCTTGCACCTCGGTTGACCCATCTGCCAAAAATTTTGTTCCACTGCTCTATCTCAAGAACCGCTGTTGCATCAGGTCGCTGTGCATATACAAGAAGCTGTTCGTCATAACGTAACTTATAATTTCGGCAAGCCGAAGCTAAGAATGCCTGCCAGTTCTGAGGATTTGACACAACCGTTTTGCAGGTGCGGTTGTAAAGCTCAGAAATAAGGTCATATTTTCGTGCCATTACTCTTGCACCTCCTTATCGCTGTTTTTCTCTGTTTCTGGTCTTGTTTTTTGACGGTTCGGATTGATTGATAGGTTCAACTTTGCTTCCATTAAGCTCCATTTTTTCAGCAAACTCGCATATATGATAGCAGCAATTCCCAACGTACAAATGGTAGTCATCAATATACTTGCACACTCTGTCTGTTGTGTGTCCATCACGAAAAGTAATCCTGATTTTTCCACCATCGGGAATATAGAATTTTAAATTGTAATGACTGTCTATAAATCGAATTTGCTTTTCCTGCGGCTCTGCTCTATTCTCCTGTTGCTTCATTTTCCTTACCTCTCATTTTTGTTGCTTCATCAGAACCGCCGCCCAAATACGAAAAGAGTTTACCGGACTTTGTATTCTTCTGAAGCTCCATAATCACCCCCATATCAGGAATCGTGATATTCGGGATTTTCAGGATTGCTTCCATATCAAGCTGCTGCAACTTTTTCTCCGTATCACAACCGGAGTCAAAGAGTTTATTCAGCACCTTGACCTTATTCTGAAAAGTTGCTTTGTCTTTCACGAAAACACCTCCTTAGTTAATGTTGATTACAATAGAAATACTGCCGCTCTGTTCTTCTTTCTGCGGATTACGTGAATACTCAGGAAAAAGGGACTGTACTCTCTGCCTTGCCCTGCGTATGGTTTCAAAACAAGGAAGTCCGTATGCTCGGTAATTAAATACAATATCCTCAAGCGGAAGATTTCCGGCAGGTATATATCCGTACCGATTGTAATAATGCAGAATGAGAAGCATATCATCATACCTCGACATCGGGCATTCCTTTAAGATTTCAAGCACTCGGCTCTCCACCGTTTTCTGTTGTTTCATAATGTTCCTCCAAAAATTAAAGGGACAGAGTTTTTACGCTCTGCCCCGACTGGTTAATGTTCGCTTGTTACTTACTTCTTACGGTTTTTAACCTGAAGAAAGATAAAGCCGCCGACAATAACGGCAACTAATGCGATAGCGATAATTGTCTTTGCTTCCATTACTCGTTACTCTCCTTTTTCTTCTTTTTGTGTGCAACAACAGAAGTTATAGCGATACCGACAGCAGAAAGTCCGGCAAGGACATACCAAAGTTTCATATTGGTATCATCTCCTGTTTTCGGCGTATCTCTTAACTCATTGTGCATTTTTACAACGGCTGTTTCATCAAGTTTGATAGTAACATTCTGGTCGGCAGGTGTGATATATGCGGCAGACGCATTGTTTGCCACTTCTGATACGGTATATTCGCCAATACGAAGTCCCTCAATCACGATTTCGCCATTCATATCTGTTTCAAATGTCATATCATACCCGTTTGCTCCGGTTACTCTGAACGCAAAACCTTTGACCTTACCGTCTGAAGATGTCTTGACGATTTTCAGTGTTCCACGCATAGCTTCATTGATAAATCCAACTCCAGCCTTATTCTCAACGGAATAAGTTGTTTCGTCTTTCTCAATGAAAACAGAGTATTCTCCCTTATCAAGCAGGAAGCCCTCCGGTGCTTTTGTTTCACGGACAATATATTTTCCGTAAAGCAGCTCTTTCATCTCATAAATTCCGGTTTCAGTTTCTTCAAGATTTCCGATAAGTTCATCTCCATCATCAATCTTTCCGTTCTCATTGGTGTCCTTATATACCTCAAAGGTTGCACCCGTAAGCTTGTTATCCGGATATTCAGCATCCACCTTCGTGAGTATGATATTGCCGTGAACATACTCATTGATAATCTCAATTTCAACTACCTGCTCGGCTTTGCTGATATTGACCTCATACGCTTTTTCATCAAGAACAAATCCCTTTGGCTGCTCGATTTCTCTTACAATCCATTTGCCATAAGGAACTTTTGCAAAAGAAAAACTACCGTCTTTTGCAGAGGTAGTCGTCATAAGTGCAGTATCCTTTGTAAATTCTGTTTCTTCGGCTTTGAAGATACCGATAACAGCACCCTCAAGTGCTTCTCCATTCTCGTCAATCTTCTTACCTGATACAGAACCATAGAAAAGTTCATTCTTGATTTCTTTTCCGTCATTCACTTTGATTTCAACCGTTGCGGTATCCTGACCTGCGTATTCAAATACAACCGGATACTTCGTATCAGAGAGAATATAATGCTCATCGGTTGCAATCTCTTTGACATAGTATTTGCCAAACGGAAGGTCTGACTTCATAACAGCAGTTCCATTTTCATTTACGCTGACAATCTCAATCAGTCCATCAGCCGGAATAACTGTACCGCTTGCAGATACAATATCTTCTGCGGCATAAAGACCAAAGCTGATGTTTTTGATTTCTCCGTTGTCGCCAATACCAAATGTCTTATCCTTTTCAATGGCTTTTGCAAGGCTTACCTGCACTTTCTGTCTATCGTTATAGAACGATGTGGAAGTTTCGGTAACAGAGATATCCTGACCTGCATAAGTAAGCTCAACCGTATGTGTTTCGCCACTCACTACCATTCCATCAGGTGCGGTAATTTCCTTGACCTCGTATTTTCCGAGATAAAGTTCTTTGCTCTTAACAAATCCATCGGAGCTTGTTGTGATAGTATCTACCACTTCGCCCTTTGAATAGCGGAGTGTACCGTCCGGTGTGCTAATATCTTCCGCAGCACGGACTTCATAAACTGCACCCTCAAGTCCTGACACTTCATAAACAGGCTGATAGATAACATCACTGTCCTCAGAACCACTTACATTGACACCGCTAAATACTTCTCCGGTCTTTTCAACCGTGATAGTACCTTTCTGTGCCATATTCGGCTTATTGACTTTCACAACAGTTACGCCGCCTTCCTCTGTGGAATTTTCTTCGGTAATATCAAAATATACCGGAGTATCATCAAGTACATATCCGTATGGAGCTTGTACCTCTACGATAGAATATCCCTTGCCATAATCCAGTTTCTCAGGTGTTACAAGGGAACCATTTGCGTCGGTATAGAACACATCAATCGTGGTCGGTGTCGGATAAGTAAAGGTCATTTTGACCTGATTGCCCTGTGGGTCGTAAATCTTAAATCCTGCTCCTGCATACGGAATACTCTTTCCGCTTTCTGCGTCCACTTTGACTACATTGACAAAGCTCTCAAAGTTACGGTTATTGATGAGATAACGGTAGGTCTGTGCGTTCTGTGAAATGAACACATCAAAATCATCCATCATCTCTCTGCCTTCCCAACCGGAAGTCTGGTGTACGGTATAAATACCATACGGCATATCTTTTGTCTGACCGAAGCCATTTTCATCGCAAACAATGGTATCTCTCTCGTCTTTATTGGCTGCGTCATAGCTTCCGGCAGATTTCAAATAAATCTCAAAGGAAGCACCCTTTTCAGGAGTTTCAATCTTTGTTTCTCCATCATCAGTGTGTTTAATGATAGCCACGTTACCTTTGATTACCTGCTCGGTTACATCATTGGAAGTAAGGTTGTGTTCCACCTCATAAAGTTTCGGGTCTGCACCTACTTTATGGATAGTCTTATCAAGCAAATATCCCTCTGACGGTGTGATTTCTCGGATTGTCCAGTCGGTATCACAAACATATTCTTTAGTAGTGAACTGACCGTTTTCACCAGTAACATACTTATCTACAAGCGTTTCTCCCTTATAGATACCATAAACTGCTCCCGAAAGTTTGGCATTGCCCTGTGCTTCGCCTTTCTCAGCGTCGCTCTTTGTTACTGTTACAGTAAATTTCTTCAAAATGTTATTGAAGTTTCTTGTGGTTACTTCTTTCCACTTCACTGGTGCAGTCTGATTTTTTGGCACAACATAACGGATAGCTGTGTCCACTTCCTCAAGAGTATATGGTTCAGAACCACTGATAAGCACATCGTTGAAAGTTGCCACACCGTCTTTGTCCGTAACTGCATACTGGTCAACAGCATCACCGGAAAGAGAAGTACCGAAAAGATGGAACTTCACACCTTCAACAAGGTTATCTTCCGAGGACTTCACTACCTGAAGGTCGCCACGCTTCAATTTGTTATTGAAATTGACCTTTGCAACCTGCCCTGCCACAACCGTAACTCTATGTGTTTCCTGCGGCTCGTACTTATCGTATGCCTGCTCGGTTACGGTATAGATACCCGGCATAAGGTTATCAATCTGGAATTTACCGCCATTGGCTGTTGTAACCGTCTGATTGATACCGTTTCCGGTAATCGTGAAGTTGATACCGTCAACCTTGCCGTCCTCACTGGTCTTTACAATCTGACAAGAACCATAGCTGACTTTCATTTTCACATAACCGTTGATACTGTCGCTTACTTCCTGAGCATAGCTGACAACATCCTGCACACTGGAATTCTGACCGTGTTTACCC
Source organism: Faecalicatena contorta (assembly GCF_003149105.1). Classification (GTDB taxonomy): domain Bacteria; phylum Bacillota; class Clostridia; order Lachnospirales; family Lachnospiraceae; genus Muricomes; species Muricomes contortus_C. Next base: position 51,894 of record NZ_QGDS01000005.1, read on the forward strand.
TCTGACCATACAACCACACCTCTGCGGACTGCATTTTTCTTCGTTGCTGTAATGGTAAATTCCTTACTCGGTGCAGTATCCATAGAAACAGTAAGTTTGTTACCATTCACTGAAAAGCTCACTCCACTGATACTTGCTTTGAAATTATATTTGGACAGCACATTATTGGAGTCTGTCAGAGTAGTTGTGTACTTACTTCCGTTCCACTCAAATTCTATTGTCTTTGCCGAACCGGATGATTTATTACAAAAGCTCGGTATGGTCGCATGGTTCTGTACACTCTGCACCATACTGTTGTAATAACTGAAAATCTTATTGCGGAGCGGATGCTTTGCATTGATGACATCTTTCACATTGCTGCAACCACTGGCTGCTACATGATTGAAATTCGCATCACGCTCTCCGATAACAGTTTCCCAGATAAGAAGCTGTGTGGCATAAGCCTGTGCAATGCTGTTTGCTGCCGCTTCATTCTGTGACCTCCAAGATGTCGAAATAGTCCCACGGTAGCCATACTGTAAAATACGACCAACGAAAAGACGGATTTCATCTCCGGAAATAACCCCATTGGCTGCAAGGTTATTAAAATAATTTTCGTCATACTTATTCATTGTCTGACCAACCTTGAGTGAAATTCCCGGCTCAATACAATATGCAACATTGCCTGAGTATGAGCCAATAGCCTTAAGATTGGTAAAATTGGAACGTCCGGTATGCCAACCATTTTTCAAGGTCAAATTACTGTGTCCCCATACCCCATCGTAATTAGCATCGCCATCACGAGGGAAATCGACCATATAAACATCGGCTTTTTCTCCCGAAGCAGCATATGCTGTTGTCGAGCCAATGCCTGCAAAAGTGGTCACACACATAAGGGTCGCCAAGAAAAGCGACGTGACTCTTTTGAATTTTGACTTTATCATTGCGTTTCCTCCTGTAAAAATTGAAAAACACACCGTATCTCTACGATGTGCCTTTGTGGATTTTCTCTTACGACAAGATTTACCTGCCGAAAAACAAATGCGGATTTTTCGTTAATTTTTCATTTTACCATACACCTCCTGTCCGTTCATACTGTGCGATTGCCCCTTAGAGATAGACATATACTTTGAGATAGTTATATTCAAGTGAGATAGTATATATCATTTTCGGTAGGTAAAAGTATAACTAAGGGGTTAGAGTGTGAGAAAGGGGAACTGTAAAATAGGCTATCTGCTGTCACGCTCTGCACGATTACGCAAGAACTTGTTGTAATGCTCCAATGCCTTGCAGACAAAATCCTCCGTCTGACTGACGGGAATATTTTTCGGGATAAGCTGTCTTACTCTGTCGCCCCTCAACACGATTTTTTCCTTTTGGTTCGGCTTTTCCTCAGACATAACAGCGTGGATTGCTTCTGTTGTAAGGTTGCCCTCGTTGAATAACTTTCGCATACGGATTGTCTGGTCGTGTGACGGGGTAGCGTCATTCAGGTCGATTTCATCAACCACATCACGCTGGCAATCTTCATCAAGATAGGAAAGTTCTACGGCAGGACGCATTTTAATACGCCCCTCGTCAACAAATTCAAGCAGTTCGGGAACAAGGTTTGTCAGGCGGACATAACGCTGTATTTGTGTGTTACTGTCCTGACTCTCAGAAGCTAAAATCTCTCTTGATTTACCCACAATAGAATTGTGTCCCACTGGGACTCCATTTTCTTTGCTCGGTCTGCCTGCTTGTCTTTTCATTGCTTCCAAACGCATTTTATAGGCAAAGGCTTTTTCACTCGGCAATATCTCTGACCTCTGGAAATTACTTTCAACCATTAAAATGGTCGCTTCATCTCTGTTCAGGTCTACAATCTCACTTCGCAGTGTTTCAAATCCTGCCAGTTCACACGCTCGCTTTCGTCTGTGTCCTGAAACAAGTTCATATCTGCCGTCCTCTTTCTGCCTTACCGTTGCCGGAGTAATAACTCCTCTTTCCTTGACACTCTCCACAAGCTGCATCATATCCTCATCGTCCCTGACCTTAAACGGGTGGTCGGGAAAATCATCAATCAGCTCCAACGGAATATCTCGGATTTTTGAAAGCTGTTCTTCATCTCTCTGTGCCTGAGTGGTAAATAAATCATCGAGCTTCGTGAGAGTGAAGTCGCTCTTTCTTCCTGCCATCAGCTAACACCTCCTTTGTAAATTCAGCGTATGCCTTTGACACTGTGCTGTTTGGCTCATAAGCATAAATGCTTTTACCTTTGGAAGAAGTTTCAGCAGCTTTCACGGCAATCGGAATTTGTGTTCGATACATTCTTATCTGATTACCGAAGTTTGCCCTGAGTGCTTCCACCGTACTCTTTGCAAGGTTTGTTCGGCTATCCACCAAAGTAAGCAGCATACCGTCTATCTTAATATCAGGATTGATATACTTCTTTACTTTTGAAATGGTCTGCACAAGCTGTGTCATACCCTTTGCCGGCAAATACTGAGCCTGAACCGGAATGATAACACTGTCTGCCGCCGATAAAGCATTGAGAGTAACCATACCAAGTGAAGGCATACAGTCTATAATTACATAATCATATCTGTTTTTCACTTGCCTCAGATAGTTCTTGAGTGTAGTTTCTCTGCTCATTGCGTTCATAAGGTTAAATTCCATTGCTGAAAGCTCAAGGTTTGCCGGGACAAGGTCAACACCTTCTTCGTGGTGCAGGATACCAACCATAGGGTCTGTCATCGTTTCATTGATTACATCTGTGAGTTTCGTTGCAAGCGTGATACCCAAGCCGTCTGTATCCTGCCAACCGAGACAAGTCGTTAAATCTCCCTGCGGGTCTGCGTCTATGAGCAATACTTTCTTTCCCTGCATTGCAAGCCCGACTCCGAGATTAACGGTTGTGGTGGTCTTTCCGACTCCGCCTTTCTGGTTACATACGGAAATCGTTTTACAGTTTGACACTTCTTTTTGCCCTCCTTTCTGAAAATTCATAGCCACCGCATTATGGCTATGTACCTGACCGACTCATTTCCTAATCGGTCATGGCAATATTTGTTCTCAACACCCCTTGCCAAGCAAAATGCTTATGGGAAGTCACTAAGGAACAGACTGCTTATCTGTATCATAGGATTCTAACCTCTGCCGGGTACTCCGCCAGCTCCGTAGAGAAGTATCATTATCATTCTGACTGTCATCGCCATATCAGGAGCAACCTGATACTTATAGCCGGAGTTCTCGCTATTCTGAAATACAGAAATTACGGCGTACCTGCTAAAGTGGCTATCATCAGAAATAAAGTCTTAGTGAATGACTTATTCAATTTTCAAGCGAAAAGGCTTCCGTTTTTGCTATCCGGAATGAACCCCTTCACTCATTTGGACAAAGGGGTATGAAATGCACACCCAAAATCTCCGCTTTTCCAAAAATATTTCAAAAAAATTTTTGGAAATTAAAAAAGCCGCCTGCTCCGGTTAGGAAACAGACGGCAAAACACGTTCTAAATGTATTCAATTTTCAATTTCTTTTTCTTTGCTTCAAGCACTTTGCAGAGGACATCATCTACTGCATCGGTGTATCGTCCCTGAGCTGCTAAATTGTTCTTCAGTTCAATGAGCGATTGTATCACTCGGCTTCGTTCTTCTTCATTTAAGTATAGATGATAGGTTTTCTCTCTCATTGGCTGTCCCTCCATCTTTCAAATGTATTTTTGATTATCTCCACATCTTCCTCTGTATCAGAAGAAATAAATATATGTACGCTCTGAAGAGCTTTCTTTAAGCTATTGGCATAATCCAGTTCTGTGCCTTTCATCGGCAGCTTAATCAGCCTTATCCCTCGTTGCTTACACATATATGCTTTCATTATTTCTATATTCTCGTCAGCACTTCCCGACTCAATAGCCAACTTTTCTGAAGGTATGTATGTTTCAAGCGGAACTCCAAGCAATCGGTCAGAACCAAGTTCTGCTTTCAAGCCTTTCTTATTAGAATAATAGCTGACCGCCAAAGCAGGGAACAATGACAAATACTCCTGCTCACAAATTCGACAGCCTTTATTCAATATCGTTCTTTCATTTATCTTCATACTCCACGAATGACCGTGCCTGCATTTCCACCACGCTCTCTTTGCTGAATTTCGTGATACCTCTGTCGGTTTCCATTTATTCTGTTCATAATCCCATTCGCCAAGAAGCTGACTATCTGTTGTCGCCAAATCATTATATCCGGCAAGGACTTCTCTCTCCGCACAAACAGGGCATACCGTACCTTTCACACGGGCATTGATAACTGATTTCCACTCGTTACCGCATTTACTGCATCTCCACCAAGCATTTTTCCTCGACTTTGCATTTACTTCATCAGGCTTCAATGACAAGTTCTTCTCCGACCACTCAGAAGCAATTTCAGGGTGTGTTGTCTGCAAATCGTTAAACCCTTTCAGGAATATGTACCCACTGCAATACGGGCATTTACTCCCACCGGAACGGGTAGAAATAAGGGTGTTCCATTCTCTGCCGCAATCCTTACACTTCCACCAAGCCTTACGATTGGCAAAGACCGTAACCTGAGTTGGAAGTAACGGATAATTTCTGTCCGACCACTCGGCTGCTATATCCGGCAGAAGCGTTGCAAGGTCATTAAATCCTACCAACACTTTATTATGGGAGCAATACGGGCAACCTGTTTTATTTATTGTCCTGCTCTTAACGGCTGCTTCCCACTCGTGACCTTTCTCGCATCTCCAAATCACTTTCTTATGAGAGCCAATAGAAACCTCTGTCGGTTTTATCTTATTCTTTTCCGACCACTGCTTTGCCAGTAGCGGCTCTAATGTCGCCAAATCGTTAATCCCTACAATCACTCTTGCACCTGAACAAATAGGGCATTTCTCGCCGTTGGAACGAGCCTTTACGCTTGTTTCCCACTCGTGACCGCAAGCACCTTTCCACCATACTTTTTTATTTGAGCCGAAGGTAATATCATCAGGTGTAAGCGGTAAATTCTTCTCTGACCACTCCAAAACAAGTCCCGGATGTACTTCTGCTAAACTGTTGTTCATAGCCAAACCTCAACCTCCTTGTGTTTAGAGTATATGAAGTTTTAGCTTTATCTTGTAGTTTGCGAATATCCGTGTAAATAGAAAAAGCCCTTTGAGAAAAGGATTTCTCCTCTCTCAAAGGGCAGGTTGGCAAACTGGAATCTGTCGATATCTTTATACCTAATCTGTTAGTAATCTATCTAGCAATATCTTCCTATTGTTTATAAACATCTCTGTAATTTGGTAATTTTCCGTTTCCTCATACTCACATAAATGTATACTTCCATCATCAAAACAATATATATCTGCATCTGGAATACCTAATAAAATAGGAGAATGTGTAACTATAAAAAACTGTGCCCCTTTCTTTGCACATTTATATATTTCCATTAACAATGTAAGTTGTCTCTGCGGTGACAATGCTGCTTCTGGCTCATCAAAAAGATATAAACCATTAGCTTGTAAATTATTCTGTGCTAATGCTAAAAAACTCTCTCCATGTGACTTTTCATGATATTTAGCCGAAGGATGTGCCATATCTGCATATTCCTCTTCTTGTGTTGCAACATTATAAAAGCTTTCAGCTCTAAGAAAATATCCCCACTTTTCTTTTCGATATCCTTTGGAAATTCTTATCGCATTGCACAATTCTGAATGTGTATCATGAGTAGAAAAAACATAGTTTCTTGTTCCCCCCTCAGGATTAAAACCATGTGCTACAGCAAGTGCCTCCAACAAAGTTGATTTACCACTGCCATTTTCTCCAACAAAAAAAGTGATTGATTTATTGAAATCAAGTTTTTCAACACCTTTAAAAGCCTCTATTTTCTTTAAATAACTGTTGTTGTCAATTCTATTCCAATCGAATATTACCCCTTGTATGAATTGCTCGTTCATTCAATCACCTTCCTATAAAAAGAGTACCTAATCTATATCTTCTTGTCTTACGGACAAGAAGCGTCCCTCGCTCTAAAGAGATCGGTCAAATTCCGATTTATTTGTTATCATCATCTTTTTTATTTTTATTCAACCATGTAGCACCAAAACACAAAGAGGTTGAACCTAGACATAGATATATAACACCCATCCTAACATCACTAGTAAAATTTAATATAGCACTAACGTAGAAAAGCAAAGACATTATAAAATATAATAATGCTGTTATTTTGTTTCTTTTCATCATGTGCACTCCTTCAAATTCCGATTTGTATTTCTGTTTGTTTTAAAAATGGGCAACTCCGATTGGAATTGCCCACTCATTGCTCTAATTATGCGATTTTTTCTTGCTTGCACCGATTTCTGCATCAATTGATGTAAGTTTGATGTAAATCGCTGTTTTTTTAGTTTTTTATCAAATGAAGTACATCCCGTCTATTCGGTAAAACGGTACATCTTTACATCATCTTAATAGAGCTTTGCACCTGCTGGAATGTGGTCATCAACCATCAGAAGATGGAGCTTTTCTTCGCCTTCTTCTTCGTGGATAGCACTGAGGAGCATACCGCAAGAGTCAATGCCCATCATAGCTCTCGGTGGAAGATTTGTGATAGCAATAAGAGTCTTTCCAACCAGTTCTTCCGGCTCATAAAAGCTATGAATACCGCTTAAAATGGTTCTGTCTGTGCCTGTTCCGTCATCAAGCGTAAACTGTAACAGTTTCTTTGACTTCGGTACTGCAACACACTCTTTAACCTTTACAGCTCTGAAATCTGACTTGCTGAATGTATCAAAATCAACTTCTTCCTCGAATAAAGGCTCAATCTTTACATTAGAGAAATCAATTTTTTCCGGCTCTGCTTTCATTTCTTCGGCAGCCTGATTTTTTACATCATTTTTCTTATTTACATCACCGAGTGACTTCATTGTCGGGAACAACAATACATCCCGAATAGCCGCCGAGTCTGTCAGCAGCATACACATTCTGTCAATCCCAAATCCAATTCCGCCTGTAGGGGGCATACCAACTTCCAGTGCATTCAGGAAGTCTTCATCTGTTGTGTTTGCCTCTTCATCTCCCTGTGCCAGCAGTGCTTCCTGTGCCTTAAAGCGTTCTCTCTGGTCAATGGGGTCATTCAGCTCGGAGTAAGCATTTGCCATCTCCCAGCCATTCATAAAGAACTCGAAACGTTCTACATATTCCGGATTCTCCGGTTTTTTCTTTGTCAGCGGAGAAATCTCTATAGGATGGTCCATAACAAAAGTCGGCTGAATCAAGTGTTCCTCCACATATTCTTCAAAGAACAGGCTCAGGATATCTCCCTTTTCATGTCTCTTTTCAAATTCAACACCTTTTTCCTTTGCCAGTGCTTTTGCTTCTTCCGTGGTTTTAATTTCATTGAAATCAATACCTGCATATTTTTTCACGGCATCGACCATTGTAATTCTTTCAAATGGTTTGCCTAAATCCATTTCAATACCATTATAAACAATCGTAGTAGTTCCCAGTACTTCCTGAGCTACATGGCGGTACAGGTTCTCTGTCAGATCCATCATGCCATGATAATCGGTATATGCCTGATACAGCTCCATTAATGTGAACTCTGGGTTATGTCTTGTGTCAAGTCCCTCATTGCGGAATACTCGTCCAATTTCATACACACGTTCCATGCCGCCTACAATCAGTCTCTTCAGGTACAATTCCAAAGAGATGCGAAGCTTAAAGTCTTCATCCAGGGCATTAAAATGTGTTTCAAAAGGTCTTGCCGCAGCACCGCCGGCATTACTTACCAGCATAGGTGTCTCGACTTCCATAAATCCATCGTTGTCCAGATATCTTCTGATAGCACTCAGGATTTTAGAACGCTTGATAAATGTATCCTTTACTTCAGGATTCATAATCAAGTCTACATATCTCTGACGGTAACGGATATCTGTATTTGTCAGCCCATGAAATTTCTCAGGCAGTATCTGCAGGCTCTTGGAAAGCAATTTAACAGAAGCTGCATGGATAGACATCTCACCCGTCTTGGTGCGGAATACCTCACCTACAATTCCTACAATATCTCCTACGTCCATTTTCTTGAATTCTTTGTAGGCATCTTCTCCAATGCTGTCCCTTGCCACGTAAGACTGAATGTTTCCTTTCAGGTCCTGGACATTACAGAAGGATGCTTTTCCCATGACACGCTTGGACATCATACGTCCGGCAATGGATACTTCCTTTCCTTCCAGTTCCTCAAAATGGTCTTTCAGTTCCTGGCTATGATGTGTCTGCTCATACTTCGTGATTACAAAAGGATCTTTTCCGTCTTTCTGTAATTCTGCCAGCTTTTCACGGCGGACCTTTCTCAACTGATTCAGATCTGGTTCCTGTGTATTTTTCTGCTGTGTGTTCTTCTCATTATTTTTCTGCTGCTCCGACACTATTTCTCTCCTTCCTGCTTTAACAGCTAAGGTCCGGTATTTTCCAAACCTTAGCTGCAAAGTAATCCTGCCTCCTTTGGCAAAGTTCTTTCCTGCCTAAGTAACATGATAGATATTTCTGCAATTATTACATGGCACGGCTGATTTCAAGCACCTTATACTGAATCTGCCCTGCCTGTGTTTCTACATCTACTAATTCTCCGGTTTTTTTGCCAAGCAGTGCCTGACCTACTGGAGATTCATTGGAAATCTTACCTTCCAGGCTGTTAGCCTCAGTTGAGCCAACAATTTTAAATTCCATTTCCTCATCAAATGTTACATCAAATACCTTTACTTTACATCCCACATTAATCTTATCAAAATCTACTTCATCCTCAACTACTACTTCTACATTTTTAAGGATATTTTCCAGCTCTTCTATGCGGGTCTCAATATCACGCTGCTCATCCTTAGCTGCATCATACTCTGCATTCTCTGATAAGTCCCCTTGTTCTCTCGCTTCCTTAATTTTCGCAGCGACCTCTTTTCGTTTGATTACCTTCAGATTCTCTAACTCATCTTCCAGTGATTTCAAACCTGCATAAGTAAGTAATCTTTTCTTTGCTTCTGCCATTATTAATTGCTCCTTTTCTTTTCTTTGCTTCCCCTTATCTCCCGTATCTCAGCCTTCTATAAATAACAAGTAGTTTTCCTCTTAATAAATGCCTGTAAGCCCTGTTTCCGTCTTGTTTAAATTTATATTTCACAATTTCAATATTATAACTAATACCTATAATGATGTCAAGATATTTTCAAGCCCTTCATAAGACTCTACCTTATTAATCTCATCCCTCAGCCGGGCAGCGCCATGAAGTCCCTTTACATACCACGCTACATGTTTTCTCATCTCCCGGATTCCCATATATTCGCCTTTATATTCAAGCTGGAGCCGTGCATGCCGCAGCATGGTTTTTTTAATCTCCTCGAGGGTTGGCCTGGGCGGAAGCTCCCCTGTCTGTTCATATGCTGTCAATTCAGAAAAAATCCACGGGTTTCCCTGGGCGCCCCGGGCTATCATAACGCCATCACAGCCGGTCTGCTCCTGCATGGCAATTGCTCTTTCCCCGGATGTCACATCGCCATTTCCAATAACCGGAATAGATACCGCCTCCTTTACCTGACGGATAATCTCCCAATCCGCCCTGCCGGAATAATACTGCTCTCTTGTCCTCCCGTGGACTGCTACGGCGGCCGCCCCAGCTTCTTCGATAATCTTAGCAATTTCTACTGCATTGACCTGCTCATCATTAAAACCCTTTCTAATTTTTACCGTTACGGGCTTTTCAATGGCTTTTACTACGGCACTGACCAATTCATAGACCAGCCTGGGATTTTTCATAAGTGCTGAGCCTTCACCGTTTCTCACCACTTTAGGGACTGGACATCCCATGTTGATATCTAAAAATGTGAAAGGGCGCTCTTCTATTCTTTTTGCCATTTCACTGAGAATTTTCGGCTCAGAGCCAAAGAACTGCAGCGACGCGGGCATTTCCTCAGGATGAATTTTCAGAAGACTTTCTGTATTTTTATTATGATACATAATTCCTTTGGCGCTGACCATTTCCATGCAAACAAGTCCTGCTCCCTGCTCCTTACACAACAAGCGAAATGGCAGGTCTGTTACTCCTGCCATGGGTCCTAGTATATAAGAATTCTCAAGTTCAATATTACCAATTCTCAATCGTTTCATGCCTATTATCTCACTATTTTTTATTTTTATGATAAATCAGACGAAGTCCGTCCAATGTCAGGTCTGGTCTGTATATATCAATACTGTTTGTCTCCTGGGCAATAATCTTTCCAAGCCCGCCTGTAGCTACCACAGTAGCATTTTTATAGCCGGATTCTTCTTTCATTTTACCCACAATATATTCTGTCTGTCCTATCGCCCCATATACAAGTCCGGCCTGCATACTGGATACTGTTTCTTTTGCAAGTATGAATTTCGGCTTCTTAATCTGAATTGCCGGGAGCATGGCTGCTCCGCCCCAGAGGGAACGGGCGGCAGTCTCAATACCGGGTGCTGTAATCCCTGCCTCAAAGGTGCCATTGGGGCCGATTAAATCATAGGTCGTTGCGGTTCCAAAATCTACCACAATCACAGGACCTCCATAAAGCTCATATCCTGCCACAGCATCCACAATACGGTCCGGACCGATTTCCTTGGGATTCTCTGTTACAATCCGGATTCCGGTTTTAATGCCGGAAGACACAACAAGAGGATTCACTTTCACATACTTGATAATCCCGTTTATGAGAGAGTGCATGATGTCCGGCACTACAGAAGCTATAATCACTGCATCCATATCACAGGCTTGTATGTCACGGTGTTCCAGAATTCCACAGATGGCAAAGCCATACTCATCCGAAGTACGCGGCTGCTTCGTTGTCATACGGAAGGTTCCGACAAGCTTGTCCTTATTGAAGACACCCAGTGTTATATTGGTATTTCCAACATCAATCGTCAGTAACATCTATATCCTCCCCTAAATAAAACGCTCTGTAGAACAATTCCAACGCCTCAAACAATTCCGTCTTTGTGCGCTGAAGTTCCTTAATTTTCAGGACACTTCCAATCTCATCAAAGGTAAAATCATCTTCCTCATGTTCCACCCGCAGCTCCAGAGCGCCTTCTTCATTATATACCACCATCAGCACTCCCCCTACATCTTCTGTGTATAACACACACATAATCTGCAGATCCTGCCTGATACCCTCAGGGAGCATGTCAAACTCAGGATTTAAATAATATTTCTGTTCATAAGAATTGGCGGCACAAAGCACAACTTCCTCTTCCATTTATTATCCTTTCCAAAGAGACCTTCCAAACAGTTTTCCAAACGAACTTTTCAAAGGGGACAGTCCCTTTTGAATGGGGTCTGACCCTTTTGAAAAGGGACTGTCCCTTTTGAATGTCATTTTCTGAATATTCTTAAAACTATACATACCCATACACTCCCCGCACGGAAACTTCACCGGCGAGGACTGCTTCGATTTCTCCATTGTCCCGGCGTACCAGTAATTCACCTTTTTCATTGATTCCCAGTGCATAGGCTGCATATCCTTCCTTCACTCCTAGTATCCGTACTTCTTTTTCCCGGTTTATGAGCAGGCTGTTGTATTTCTCCTGCATCTGCCCCAGGCCCTGGGTCTCTATAAATAATTGGTAATTTTTTTCAAACTCTTTCATAATAGAAGCAATAATTTCGCTCCGCCTTATGATACGGCCTGTCTCCAGACGGAGGGACGTTGCTTTTTCCTTTAATTCTTCCGGCAGCCGTTCTGTATTTACATTGATTCCCACGCCTATTACAACGTGATTTATATAGTCCATTTCCGTACTCATTTCCGTCAGAATACCAGCCAGCTTTTTCCCGTTCAGAACAATATCATTTGGCCATTTTATCTGAACGTCCAGACCTGTACACTCTTTCAGGCTGTCCGCCGCGCTTAATGCCATCACCAGCGTAAGCATGGGAGCTTTTACAGGAGCCATTTCGGGTCTGAGGACAATGGACATGTATATGCTGACACCCGGGGGCGATTCCCATGTTCTTCCCCGTCTTCCCCGGCCTGCATTTTGCTGTCCGGCGACAATCAAAGTTCCGTGGGGGGCACCTTCTTCTCCCAGTTGTTTTGCACGGATATTCGTAGAGTCTATCTGATCAAAATAATAGATTGTCTGACCGGCCCACGCCGTATCTATCATGCTGGACAGCTCCTCTTTCGTCAGGATATCCGGACTTTCTATAATGCGATACCCCCGGTTCCGCACAGCCTCAACCTGGTAGCCTTTTTCTTTCAGCCCGTTGACTGCTTTCCATACTGCTGTTCTGGAGACACCCAGTTTTTCACATAACTCCTGACCGGATACATAACCGTCACTTTCCCGCAGCATCTTTAATATGTCCGCCTTCAATTCACCACCTCAGCTCATGAAAAACGTTCAAAAGGGTCAGACCCTTTTGAACATCGTTTTCAGAATATTCTTAAAATTCCCCTAAAGTTGCTGCCATCACTGCCTTGATGGTATGCATCCTGTTTTCTGCTTCATCAAATACTTTGGACTGTTCGGACTCGAATACTTCGTCTGTCACTTCCATATCTTCAATTCCGAATCTTTCTCCCATCTCTTTCCCGATTGTTGTCTTTAAATCGTGGAATGCAGGGAGGCAGTGCAGGAAGATAGCATCTTCTCCTGCATTGTCCATGATGTCTTTTGTCACTTTATATGGAGTGAGTTCTTTAATTCGTTTTTCCCATACTTCATCCGGCTCACCCATGGATACCCATACATCGGTACAAATGACATCTGCATCCTTTGTTCCTGCTTTTACATCTTCTGTTAATGTGATTGTTCCACCGGATTTTTCTGCGTATCCTTTACAGGTCTCTATAAGCTCTTTGTTTGGAAAATACTTTTCTACTGTACATGCTACAAAGTGCATTCCCATCTTGGAGCATGCTACCATCAGGGAGTTACCCATATTATACCTCGCATCTCCCATATATACTAATTTTAGGCCTTTTAATTTGCCGAAATGTTCCCGGATTGTGAGAAGGTCTGCCAGCATCTGAGTCGGATGATACTCATTTGTCAAACCATTCCATACGGGAACACCTGCATATTTAGCCAGCTCTTCCACAATCTCCTGCCCAAAACCACGGTATTCAATACCATCGTACATCCTGCCCAATACTCTCGCAGTATCCTCAATACTCTCTTTCTTTCCGATTTGGGAGCCGCTTGGATCCAGGTATGTGGTTCCCATTCCCAGGTCGTGTGCCGCTACTTCAAATGCGCAGCGTGTTCTGGTACTTGCTTTCTCAAAAATAAGAGCCACATTTTTACCTCTGTAGTTATCTACAGGCACTCCGTTTTTCTTTTTTTCCTTGAATTCTGCGGATAAATCAAGCAGATACATAATTTCTTCCGGTGTAAAGTCCTTCAGTGTCAAAAAGTTTCTTCCTTTTAAGTTCATGTTGTTTTCCCTTCCTATATTCATTAGTATATGTGTAAACCTGGGCAGATGGATTTTATCCGCCAGTTCTTCATATCGCCCGGTTGTCAGGTCTATTAATTCATCTACTGTATATATCTGATACTTTGGAATACGCAGCTGCTTCGCACTGGCCTCCAGCATGGCCATATACAAATCTTTTTCCGTAAATGTCAGCGGCAGCTTCAGGACAAATGCCATCTCAGCTTTTTCTATATCAGTAACATCGGCTAACTGCTCTTGGAACCATGGTTCATGGTGCGTCTGTTCCAGATAATAAATAAAGCCTTCCAGTCCATATATCACTCTTTTAGCATCGTAATATCCAATTTTCAAATTCTGCCGGCTTCTTTTGCCTTCAAACTCAATAATACTCCCCAGTCCTACCCTGGGGCCAATCTGGTACTTCACTCCACCTTCAGGCATCTTTACACGAGGTTCTCTGCCCGGCCCGTATATGCGGATCTCAATAATATCTGTGTATCCCCGCTTTACCAGGGACTTTAACGGGACATTATTAAATATACCGCCGTCAATGTAGCGTTTTCCATCCAGTTTTTCATTTTTAAATCCCAGCAGATAGGAACTTGCCAGCAGAAAATTTTCCAGCATCATCTCGGGAATGTCATTTAGACCTAAATCCAGTTCTTTAAAATCTGTCAGAGAAAAGGTCAGAAGACAGAGTTCCTTTCCAGAACAACGGATTTTGTCTTCATCAATCACCTCGTGAATCATTTCCCGCAGCGGTGTAATATCCACGCCTCCGTCGGACAGTTTCTTCCAGATCTCGGCAATTACTTCCGTGAACTTATTTTCCCGGTTGAACAGACGCTCCATCCAGTCATCATCCACATCCATAACTTTGGAAAATGTCATTTCACTCCAGATCTTCTCCGCATTCTCCACATCATCCATACAAATAAGGGCCCCATTTAAAGCACCTACAGAGGTTCCTGCTACTGCATTGATCTTTACCCCTGCTTCTTTCAGCGCCTTCCATGCACCAATCTGATATGCGCCTCTGGCGCCTCCACCATCCAATACAATTCCATATTCTTTCGATAAGTCCAGTACTGGTTCCATACACTCACCTCAATTTATGATAGTATACTATATTTCTGCATAAAAATGCAACTTTATAAAAACGTTTCTGCCCGAATTTATTAAAAAATTTGCATGACTGAACTGTAACTAAAAACAGAAACAGCTTCCTATAACGGTCATGATCCGTATAAGAAGCTTCTCCTTTTATCTGCTATTGTAATTGATCTACTGCCGTCTCTGCCTGCTTACCTCAAACATCAATATCCCTGCAGCCATAGCCGCGTTTAATGATTCAGCCTGCCCTGACATGGGAATACGAACCCAGATATCAGCGCATTTTGCAACCTCGGGGCGCAGACCATTTCCTTCATTTCCAATTAAAAACGCTGTCCCCTGGAGGTAATTTTCCTGGTCATAGGTATTCTTGCCTTCCAAATGGGCGGCATAGACATGAATTCCGCTCTTTTTTAATATGCCGATTGTCTCCGGCAAATTATCCTGATAGAGAAAAGGCATCCGGTAGATTGCTCCCATAGTGGAGCGTATAGTCTTAGGATTGTATAAATCTACACAATCCCCACTCATCAGTATCCCGGTGGCTCCTGCGGTTTCCGCGGTCCTGAAAATTGTCCCCATATTTCCCGGGTCCTGTATATTATCTAAGACCAGTATATGCGGATTTTCCCTTTCTATTATATCCTCCAGCTTATAATTCATTTGCCGGATAACGCCCAAAATTCCCTGAGGGGTTTTTGTATCGGATACATAGGCAAACACAGTGTCCGTCAGCACCTCCGGCTGAATATCCGCCTTGTGCAGCTCTTCCTTGTGCTTCTTGTAATAAGTTTCGGATACATACAGCTTCACCAGCGCTTCCTTCGGCGTTTCTCCAACCATGCGGCTTCCCTCAGCAATAAAGAGGCCCTCCTGGTTTCTTGACTTACTTTTTTTCTGAAGCTGCAGCAGTTCCTTTACTTTTTGATTGCTGGTACTTGTAATCATCCATCTACACCCCTGTTTCCTTCACTTATACCTTAAACCGGTATCCCACTCCCCAAATCGTCTCAATATATTGTGGATGAGAGGTGTCATATTCTATCTTCTCGCGGATCTTTTTAATATGAACGGTTACAGTCGCAATATCTCCAATAGATTCCATATCCCAGATTTCCTGGAACAGCTCTTCCTTTGTATATACATGATTCGGGTGTCCTGCAAGAAAAGTCAGCAAATCAAACTCTTTGGTGGTAAATGACCTCTCCTCTCCATTGACCCATACCCGCCTTGCTGTGGTATCTATTTTCAGTCCCCGGATTTCTATAATTTCATTTTCTTCCACATTACTTCCAATCAGACGCTCATACCTTGCCAAATGTGCTTTAACACGTGCTACAAGTTCACTTGGACTGAATGGCTTTGTCATATAGTCATCTGCACCTAATCCCAGTCCCCGGATTTTATCAATATCATCCTTCTTCGCGGAAACCATAATAATTGGTGTGTTTTTCTGGTCACGCACCTGACGGCAAATATCAAACCCATCAACTCCCGGAAGCATTAGATCCAGAATAATCAGATCATAATCCTCTTCCAGAGCCTCCTTGAGCCCCATTTCCCCATCATTCGCCACTGACACTACAAAATCGCTGAGCTCCAAATAATCCTTTTCCAGGTCAGCGATACTTTCTTCATCTTCGATGATCAAGATTTTCTTACTCATCCAACGGTACCTCCTGATATTTTCTAACTACTAAATACATTATTGTTCCAGCCCCATCCTCACTTGCCGCCCAAATCTTACCTCCGTGTTCTTCAACGATTTTCTTGACGATAGAAAGCCCGATACCACTTCCGCCTTTTGAAGAATTTCGTGAAGCATCCGTTCGGTAAAACCGATCAAAAATAAACGGCAAATCTTTTGCATTAATTCCTTTTCCATTATCTCCAAGCTCTACCTGGATAAAATCCCCCACATCTCTCAAATTCATTGTAACCTTCCCTTTTGGTTTATCC
This sequence comes from Faecalicatena contorta, assembly GCF_003149105.1. GTDB lineage: Bacteria > Bacillota > Clostridia > Lachnospirales > Lachnospiraceae > Muricomes > Muricomes contortus_C. The sequence continues at coordinate 68,366 of NZ_QGDS01000005.1, forward strand.
ATATATTTCAGGGAATTTGTCACAATATTGTTGATCACACGCCTAAGCTGCTCCGGGTCCACGATTACTTTTGAATCTGCCTCCACATAATTGCGATATGCAAATTCTACCCCCTTCGCCTCCAGCTCCAGAGATAAATCCTCCGCACAATCCCCAAAATACTGCTTTGCAGAAATGGTTGTAAAATTATAAGGAATACGGTTCGTATCAATTTTAGAATACAGCGTCAGCTCATTAATGAGCAAATCCATCTCATTAGCCTTATTGTATATTGTTTTGATGTATCTGTCCATCTTTTCCGGTGTATCTGCAACACCGTCCATGATTCCCTCTACATAACCTTTAATCGCAGTAATCGGAGTCTTCAGGTCATGAGAAATATTACTGATTAATTCCTTATTCTCTCTATCATATACAATTTTTTCTTCCGCATTCGCTTTTAACCGCAGACGCATTTCCTCAAAGTCCTGACAAAGCTGTCCAATCTCATCATCGGTTTCACTTTTTATCTCAAAATCAAGGTTCCCCTCCTTAATATTCCTAGCTGCCCTTTGCAGCTTCGCCAGCGGCACAGACACCGTCCTGTAAATCCAGTAAACTAGAATTGCTGCTGTAAAGAAAACAATCATCAGGTATAACTGCTGGAACTCTCCGCCTCCCCGCCCGACGAAGGTATGCATTGCAATTGTGGTAAAAATTGTGGGCAGTATCATCACCGCCATAAATGCAATCACCAATTTCGTTTTAAGCTTCATGATATACTCCTTTCATAAAGGAGCCGCGAGAGACAACGCAAAAGGGACAGTCCCTTTCGCAAAGGGGACTGTCCCTTTTGCGTTCCTTTTTCTGAATTTTCTGAATCTTTTGAATTTCCTAAAAAAGACAGACACCAACAGGTGCCTGTCTTTATTTTTATTAACGCACCTGCTATCGTATTAAAGCAGATGCTCGGAATCCGCTTTAATGCTTCATCCTAATTTTACAGATATTTTTTCAATGCGTCAACTTTATCTAACTTTTCCCATGGTAAATTTAAGTCATTGCGTCCAAAATGTCCGTATGCCGCTGTTTGCTTGTAAATGGGACGGCGCAGATCCAGCATTTTTATAATGCCTGCCGGGCGCAGGTCAAAGTTCTCGCGGATGATTTCTACCAGTTTATCTTCTGAAATTTTCCCTGTGCCGAAGGTATCAACCATGATAGAGGTGGGCTGTGCCACTCCGATGGCATAGGATAATTGTATTTCACATTTTCGGGCCAGACCTGCTGCTACGATATTTTTTGCGGCATAGCGGGCCGCATAGGCTGCGGAGCGGTCTACCTTGGTGCAGTCTTTTCCAGAAAATGCGCCGCCGCCGTGGCGTGCGGTTCCGCCGTATGTGTCTACGATAATCTTACGTCCTGTAAGTCCGCTGTCACCATGAGGTCCGCCGATAACGAAGCGTCCTGTGGGATTAATGAAAAATTTCGTGTTATTATCCACCATCTCTGCCGGTATGATTTCATCAAATACATGTTTTTTGATGTCCGCGTGGATCTGTTCCTGAGTTGTCTCCGGGTCGTGCTGTGTGGAAAGCACCACTGCTTCCAGTCTCTTCGGAACTCCATTTTCATCATATTCCACAGTCACCTGAGTTTTTCCGTCAGGACGGAGGTAAGATAATGTTCCATCTTTTCTGACTTTTGTGAGCTGTCTTGCAAGCTTATGAGCCATGGCAACCGGGTATGGCATATATTCTTCTGTCTCGTCGGAAGCATATCCAAACATCATACCCTGATCCCCGGCTCCAATAGACTCTATCTCATGGTCTGACATTTTGTTTTCCTTAGCTTCCAGAGCCTTATCAACTCCCAATGCAATATCCACAGACTGCTCATCAATGGCAGTAATCACACCACAGGTATCCGCATCAAATCCGTATTTCCCTCTCGTATAGCCTATCTCACGTACTGTGCTGCGTACAATTTTTTGAATATCCACATACGCTTTCGTCGTAATCTCTCCCATTACCATCACAAGTCCAGTTGTTGTGCACGTCTCACATGCCACACGGCTCATAGGGTCTTCTTCCAGCAGTGCATCCAAAATAGCATCTGATATCTGATCGCACATTTTATCCGGATGTCCTTCTGTTACTGATTCTGATGTAAAAAATAATTTTTCCATACAATCTCTCCTTTTAAGATGTCGGGATTGCTTTTTTCCGCAATCCAAATCAGCTCTTTCTCTCTGGAACTGTCTTCTATAATGAATCTACAAAAACATAAAGAAAACAGTCCACAAAAGCGGACTGTTTATATATCATAAATCAATCCTCTTATCGTTCGATTACTCGCTCAGGTTGGCACCTTCCTTTGTAGGGGTTGCCGCAGCTTCACAGGTCCTTTGTACCTCCACTGCTCTGAATAAGAGAAAGCTTGCTTTGTTAAATTGTTCTTAGTTCACTAGCAACTTTACACTGTATTATCAAAAAAGTCAATATACATCATGCCACATTTGAAATTAATTCCACAACTTTTCCATGTCCAGATTACCGGCAGGTATCACCGGAAGCGGATCTACCTCATGGCTGCCCAGCATCTTTTCCATCCACACCATATCATACCATACACCTGATTTATACCCGCATTTATGAAAATGAGCCACTGTTTTATAGCCCAGCTTTTCATGAAAAGCAATACTTTCAGGATGAGGATACGCAATGCAGGCATTCAGATTTAAAATATGCTGTGCCTCAAGAATCCCCTCCAGCTTCTCATACAATTTTCTTCCGATTCCGCCGCCCTTATATTCCCGTCTCAGGTAAATTGTAGTTTCCACCGACCAGTCATAAGCATCCCGGTTCTTAAATGCAGAAGCATAGCAATATCCCACAATCTGCCCGTCTCTTTCCGCCACAAGATAGGGAAACCGTTTCATGATACTGAGCATCCTGTCCTGAAATTCCTCCAGACTGGGGGGACAATATTCAAATGAAATAGCTGAATCTGTGACATAAGGTATATAAATATCCAATATTTCTTCTGCATCCTCCAAAACTGCCATACGGATTGTAACTTCGTTGTGTTCCATCTTCTCACCTCGTAATTTCTTTAAATACACCCTTGCTGTCAATTTTCAAGTTGGGTGAAAGTTCTTCAAAAAACTCGTAAAATTCTGCCTGTTCTTCCTTATCCTCGATATACTGGGTTGTATATCCGGTTTGCAGGCAGGGCACAAAGGACATCTCGTCCAATCCCTTTGTATTGATATCCAGTTTCAAAAGTCCCGTATATTTTGTCTCATCATTAAACCAGAAATCTCCCATACTGTAAATAACCGGTTTACCGTCCATGTATTCCATCCCCTGGAGCACATGAGGATGGCCTCCAACTACAATATCGGCCCCAACTTCCAGAAATTCCTTCCCCATATCGTGCTGATAATCTGCATAATCATTTGTATCTTCGTCACCCCAATGAATATAAGCAATCAGGTAATCACACTGCCCTGCAGCTTCCTGAATCACCTTATTATACTCTGCAGTATCATAAGCCTCCAGCACCCCCGGAGAATCCTCCTCAGCCTTAGGTGTATAGTATACAATCTCCGCATTTGTTGCCGCAACAAAGCCAATCTTAATGCCGTTCACTACAAAATAAATGGGACGCTCCGCCTCTTCACTATTCCGTCCGCCTCCCACATATGGGATCTTTGCCTCATCCAGAAGGTCCATGGTATCCATCATGGCATCCTCTCCATAATCATAAACATGGTTATTCGCCAGAGATACTAAATCCGTCCCCATTTCTTCCAAAAGTCCCATCCGCTCCGGCTTTGCCCGGAATGTATATAGCTTTCCTTCCAGAGGTTCCCCCCTGTCGCTGATACAATACTCATGATTTAGGTAAAAGATATCTGCATCATTGGACATTTTCAGAACCTCCGGAGAAATACACTCCGACAAATCATTCACTGTATCATAATGGTCCAGTACAAATCCATCCTCCGCAAAGCAAAGATCTCCCGCAATCACCACTTCGGCAGGCTCACCTGCCTTTCCGTCTTTCAGGTAAATTCCCTGCTCCTCAGCCTTCCCGGCATCATCCAGATACCCTCTGTACCTGTCATAAACAACATGCATCGTCTCTCCGACTGCTGCATAAATATCGTCCGCCGAAAGCTTCCCGTCTTTGGACTCCCGCAAAATAACCTTCTTCTCCTTAGGATAAGCCTTCATAAACCAGGAAGCAAAAGAGCCCTCCTCTTTCTCCCCGATATCCGCGGAAGCCTCAATTGCCGCCCCGCCCGTATCCCCTTTCGAGGCCACAATATCGGAAGTCCCTCCCCGCTCTTTCAAAAAATTCTCATAGCAAGCCTGTACAGCTTCTACTCCAAGCTTTAACTCCGCCTCCTGCTGCTTCCTGATTCCATGCTGTTTAATCCCCCGGACGCTGAGCCCTGTTATAAGCACAACAAGAAAAACTGCACTGCACATGCACAGTACAATCCGTCTCCTGCGCCGGACCAGCCTAATGCGGCGCATCTGCCTTCTACGTCTCGCAATTAACCGCCTGCGCATTTCCTCATCATATCTGTTAGTCTCCAAGCTCCCGACCTCCTCGCCCCTCTATGTCTCAATTCCATCAGACGAACCTCATCACACACCTCTTTAACATTAGCCGTTGAAGAAGTATAGCATATATCAAAACCATTACACACCTCATCCCAAAAGTCAATCCTAAATTCGCCTATTTTCTACAACCTTTTCAGATTATTTAACAATATAATAAAAATAATAAGCCCGGCCAGAACCGGGCTTTAGAAAGCATATTCTTTTATTTCTTTAAATGGTCTTTAAACTGAGTCAAGAATTCTATTCTGCCCTGCTCATCGATTACTAAAATATAATTAACCCCCTCTTCAAAAGAGAAGTCCGAATTAGCAATTTCTACACAATCTTCCGGCGCAATGAACTGCTGCCTGCCATCATAAATTTGAATCCCTATCCTTGAGACATCATTCTTATTTACATCTCTAAAATCGAAAACCAAATCTTGTTCCCCAGTATTTCCCATGGATAGAAATTCTTCTAATACAGGCTGGTACCCCACCATCCCATCACGGTATTCTATAACCCATTGAGCCTGATAACCATCTTCAATGGGCGCAAATCCCTTGTTTGTTATTTTAAGTTTTATCTGCTGAAGGTCTTTAAGAAACGGTAATTCACCTATCTTTCGAGGGACTTTCACCTCTTTAACAAAGTATCGGTATCCTAATCTTTTTTCAATATAGGTATACCCGTTTTCTCCTTCTAAAGTCTCCTCTCTCCAACTTTGCAGCACTTCCTTATTATACTTCGCATTCAGATAGGAAACTTTTAATTCTCCAAACTCTTTTGCAGCATTTGAGGCGCCTGAAAAGGAATTAAGCTCCGGCATCTCGCCCCCATTTATACCTGTTTTAATAGCGCTGTTTATATATTGAAGTTCTTCTTCCCTTGTATAATCCAAATCATCATAAGTTCCGAGATCTGACTCCGAGGCAAGCAGTCCATCATTATGAAACCCCATCCGGCTAATATCAAGCCCGGCCTTCTGCGCATCCCTGAGAAATCTAGGCCGCCTTACATTGATAATAATTGATGAATCATACTCTTCCAACAACTTTTGAAGCAGCCTGTTTCTGTATTCCCTCTTTTCTTCCTCTTCTCCCGACAAATAGATGCTGCTGTGCCACTCCCCCCAGGGACCTAAAAATCCTGCCTGTGTACATAAAATCACATCTTTATTGGCATTGATGACATCAGCAATCTGCTCTACATGCTCTTCTAGCTGCACAAAGGAACCGGCATCGTTGTGCCCACTATCTTCAAACCCATACGCCGGCCTTACAATTGCCTTCATATGATAATTTCTGATTTCATCGAGCACATCGTCCAGTTCCTTAAGCTTTTTATCATCAATCCTGTCATCCGTATATTCTGCAATATCATAAGCAACCAGCACAAGGCGGTATCCCTCCTCATGGAGTTCTTCCACCCGCCCCAGCTTGTTGCTTTTTATTTGTACATAAAAACCACGAGATGGATTCCTTAAATCTTCTTTCTGTTTTGTATACTGTTTTTTCATTTGGACCACACCTAATATGTAAAATAAGAATAGTATAACTCCAATAATACAAATGACTACAGAAACTTTCTTTTTATTCACTATAATCTCCCGTAAACTCTACTACTACTGCACTGTCTACTCCTTCCGTCGCAGCCAGATCTGTGACAAATGCTGTGTTATCTACATTCAGTCTGACTTCATAGGTAACTTCTGTAATATCTTTTGTTGTTGTTCTGTTTTTTAACACCTTTTGTAAGCCGTCAATAATACGTGCAATGGAACTCACCACTTCTCCGTCTTCCGTCTGATGGTATCTGATAATTAACAAATATACACGTTTTTTGTTTCGTATTTTTACCAGCACTATGTAGACTAATGCAATAGACAACGTTGCAATCAGTGATATCAAATAAAGCCCTGCACCACAGGTAACTCCAACTGCAACTGACCAAAACAGGAATCCCACATCCAGGGGATCTTTCACTGCGGAACGGAAACGTACGATAGAAAGCGCACCTACCATACCCAAAGAAAGAACTACATTGGAGCTAATGACAATTACAATAAAACAGGTCACCATACTCGTCATAACAAGAAGAATATTGAAGTTATTGTTGTAAATGACTCCCTTGTAAAAGTTGCGGTATATAAAATACACAATCATTCCGCATAAAAATGCGGCTATCAGAGACATAAAAAATCCTGATGTTGTAAGGTTCCCAGTCTCCTGCAAAAATCCTTTTTTAAAAATATCTGAAAAAGTTGTCATTTGTGTTTCACCATCTTTCTATTTAATCTGCACATTACGTATTTGGAGATTGCACACCTATCCGTCATTGCCGTTTGAATTATGCTTAAAATATGCACCGGAATATAGTCATCATATTTCACTTCCATAATCAGTAAATCCTGGGGCAGGACACGGTGTGCAACATATGCATCAGAGAACATATCTAACGTCCCTGCAGATGCCTCCAATTCCTTATCAAAGGTAACCCGTACATTTCCTAAAGGCGAAATATATGCCTCTCTTAAATAGTCTACGACTACCGTAGGTTTCATCAGCCTTGTCCGATTGTAGCAGAATAATTCCTGACACACCTTTTCAGGCCTTTTCAACAGGAATCCATACTCCCCTGACAGAATGGAATCATATTCTGCCCGTGTAAGTCCAGCTCCCTGCTTTGCTATGTAATTATCGTATTTGTATTTACATTCCAACCGTATTACACGGTCGCTGGAATTATAACACCGGATACGAAATTTTTTTCGAAAGCGGACACCAGCCAATTTCTGCTCCATTGCCGAACTATACATATCGTCAAAGTACAAGCTGCTTATCTTATACCCTTCTTCGTCCGGCATATGAGGGTCCACTTGTATTACCGTTTTTAGCCGCTGCCTCAATTCATGGTATATATGATAGTTAATATAATACTTCAATTCATGACGGAGCAGCTGATTGTCATATCTCATAGTCTCCTCCTTATTCTATTGTAAATTCCAATACACCATGTTCATAAATGAATGTTGCTCCGGCAAATTCATAATGCTCCAGCGATACCTGTTCGTTTCCTTCACTATCTACCGCAAACACTTTTAGATAATACGTACCCGGCGCCAGATTAATGTCAGCATCTATTCCATTTTCTACAATATTATCAGCCTCATATAAAATGTCCTTCATATAATAGTCATTTGCCAGTTGTACTTTATATGTAACCGTACGCCCCTGATAAGAATAGGAAATATCCCATGCTAAATGAATACTGCCGTCTTCGTTTCTCGTCGGCTGGGATACGAACATAGGAGATGGATATTGAAATGCCGTAACAAATTCATTGTAATTTATTTCAATTGCATCATTAAAACCATTGATATATGGAATTAACTTATCAATCGGTACTTTGCTTCTGAGTAATCCTACATCTGGATTCATCCACATGGTCTTTTCTACAACAGGAATATAGCCGTTGGTCCATTCTGCTACTTTATTTTCCGTAAAATATGTATCCATCAATTCCGTCATTTTTGCCTGTAACTTTTCCAGATTACCCGGAATCCTCAAATATCTGCGGTGCAATACTACCTGAGTTAGTTTTTGGCCTCCCCGCTGACTGATAACAACGCTGTTGGTCTGCTCTTCTATATAGTCCATATTAGAGTCAAAATCCCAGGGTATAAAATACCAGGTATTTGAATTAGTGGGACTGTACAAGATGAAGTTATGATTTAAAATATCTTCTGCTCCCACCAGCAGGTTAAATGCAAGCCATGTCAAATAATTTTCCTCATTGAAATATTTATTAAAAATAGTTTGAAAATCCTGTGTCTCATCATTGACATCCTTTACCATCTGTATAATCTTCTTGTGGTTTGTCCCTTCACGAATTGTCAGCACTTCTTCAAATAACTCCCGTGAATACTCAGGATCATCTACATCCTTTAGATTCTCTGACAAATTAAAACTGAAATTTCTTGCCTTATACATTTCACCGTCGCTGCTTAGTCCTCTGGCCTCTAAAAAAGATTTATTTGGCTGTTCAATATGGGTAAATAGTCCATAATATTCAAACTTCTGTTCTTCTTTCGGCACTGAGGTGTCCCGAATCCACACTCGCATAAAGTTTGTCCGGTAGCTTACCATATTATCCATTTCTGCCAGTACATCTGTGCAGAATTTAGTAGTCACCTTGCTGATGTCCTCTGAATGCTTGTTCAAATTCAAAATGGACTGTCCCTCAAACTCCGTTGCCTCTTCATTCATTTTTATTTTATAGCTTTTATACAAATCTCCCCGGGATGAATTTCCGCGCACCCGAATTGTAGCATTCCTCTGATCCAGACTCAAAAGGGGATCTAGTTGTCCGTTCTCTTTCAAAATCTGAATATTGCAGTTCAGAGTCGGGTTATAAGTATGATCCCTGGAAACATGTTTTCCAAATGCAGAGAAATCAATCATTTGTCCAGTTTCATCCTTTGTGGGAAAGACACTGATATACACATCATGAATGGAATTATCCGGTCCATCTCCGTAAATAGATTTATCTTCCTCTATAGGACGTCCATTCATATCACTTTCGTCTACAGTCCAGTCTTCCAGAGAGTTTTTAGCTTTAGATACCTTTTGTTCCACGGGTATTCTGGATTTTACATAAAGTACTGCAAACACAAGGAACGCTGCAACCACCAATATATATAACACCAGAAGTCCCCTATTCTTTTTTTTCAACATAGTTCAAGTTCCCCTTTCTAGCGGCTGAGCAAGTATGCATTCAGATTATTCAGCCTTTTCCTTAGTAAGATGAAGCTTAAAATCCATCCAATGATTCCGCCCACTATCAGCGGCACCGGGTAAAAAGGATCTCCGATTCCAGCACATATGAACGCTCCCAGGGTTACGATACCAAGAAACACACACGGTGGAATGCAGGCTCCCATGTGATCTTCAAAATAGTACAGAAAAATCACTGTAAAATACATACAGAGCACACAATAAAGTCCCATCGCCAGAAGCATGAAAATATTCAATACCTGCAGGCTCACTCCCAAATAAGGGAAGAACACATTTGCCAGACAAACCAATACGATTACAATAATAAGCTGGACCTCATAAATAAAGAACAACTGAAGCTTAATCGTATTTTCCATCCGCTCTTTTTCTTTTACAATCAGCTCATAGGTTCCCCGGTTTAAAGCTGACAGATAAGAAATATATTTCTCATAAAATGCTGACTCCGTCTTCACAACAAAAATAACAAGTGCAGATAAATTTACAAGAATCGCAAGAAACATTGCCAAATCATAATTTGGCGCCGTCCTAAAAATACTCACCTTTATACTTAAATCAGACAATACCCAGTAGATAATATTAGTAATATAAAAACCAAGCATATAAGTGAAACCACTTATCATCAGTTTTGGAAATCTGCGGAAGTAGCTTAAAAATTCAAAGTATTTATCACTTGGCTTTCCAAATGCCTTGATACACCAGTACACTAAAAAGACATTCGTTAATAAGAATGCTATAACCAGTACTGTATATATTGCCATAATCAACTGCATCTCAAAAACCTTGTAAAATAAAAGAAAACATGGCACGGAGATAAGCAGTCCTACAAAATACGATAGTGTTATTTCTTTGTATTGTTTCAATGCCGATATAAACGTTATGATATTATACGCATTGGTAGCTAAAATTCCCAGAAGATAATACACCAATAGAAATTCCAAAGGTACTTCGTCCCGTACATACATCAGGATGCAAAATACAAGCATTACAATTCCGGTAATAATACTGCCCATTGTCATAGTTCCGAACAATGCGGCTCCCAAATCCTCTTCCTTCTTTTCAAACACCTTATCCGAAATATAGCGGGATAAAATCGTGTTAAAAAGAGCCGCCGCCAAAATTGCGGTCATAAATACATAAGTAAAAGAAGAGATAAAAAACATGCTTTGCAGTTCCCCTGCCCCAAAATGGGACAAGGCAAATCTTACTGCAAACAGTAGCAAAATAAATATTATAGAAGGACCAATAGTAGTCATTGTGGCATAAATGCTTCCCCACACCTGGGATGCAAGTGTCCGGCGTCCAAATATTTTTCTTAATTCAAATCCTATACCTGCCATTACGGTTCCCCTCCCATCTCTTCATATAGTTCACGATATTCTTTTAGAAAATCTACTTTCCTGTAATATGTATTAATACGCTCCTTTCCCGCCTTCCCCATCCTTCTTCTGGCTTCCGGATGATTATAACAATAGACAACAGCATCTGCTATTGCATCACAGTCCATAATTGGTACAACGATTCCAGCTCTTCCAAAGTCATCATCATCCTCACCTTCCAGCAGCCCTCTGCAGTTCCCCACATTGGTGCATACATATGGTATTCCTGCTGCCATTCCCTCTAACACAGCTAAAGGCTGGCCCTCACTAATGCTGGTAAGAAGAAGGATATCTGCTTCTGCCAGATATTCCTTAACATTTACCTGCCCCAGAAATGTAATTCCCTGGATATTCAGATGCTCAATCAACTGACGGCACTCTTCATAATATTCCTTATTTTCGTCATAGCTTCCCATAATATAAAGCCTTGCCTCTGGCACCTGTTCTCTTATATTGTCAAAACTAAGAATCATTGTTTTTATATCCTTGATAGGCACTACCCGCAGTACCGCGGCTATATTAAATTCATTCTCGTTAAAATGATGGTTAGACTTCAAATTTCCAAACCCATCAGGATCCACTCCGTTGGGAATAATCCGAATCTTCTCTTCCGGGCATCCAAGCTCCACCTGTAATGTCTTATTCACATCAAACAAGCTGGTAACGCACTGGGCCTGATGATAGGAAATTAAAGAAAGCTTTTTAAAAAACTCAATCCACAACTCTTTAAAATCACCTTCCACCCAGTTAGAACGGATAATGTCTTCTTCCCGCTCCCGGGTGTAAATACCATGCTCCGATAAAATAAATGGTTTTCCTGTGATGTAAGAGGCCGCACTTCCCAGAATCCCTGCGTATCCGGTAGATACAGCATGGTAGATATCTGCCTTGATGATGTCTCCCGAGAGAATATCCATAAGAGGAAAGTACATACTGCGAAAACTCCACAGATACTGGCTGAATACCTTCTTACTATCCTTTCTCTCGTATTCTTCCAGACATATGTTATGAAAATCTTCACTCATCAAAATCGGTATCAGCTTTTTTCTATACGCCTTAATAAATTCCAGCGTATGTTTCCAGTTAATCTGGTCCACTGTTCCCGTAATCAGGTTTTTTAATATCTCCTTTTCCTGAGGGGGAAGTTTTACTTTTTTATAGGAACCCTGAAAAGTGTCATCTCCTAAATAAATGGTTTTTACTTCCTTTATATTAGCTGAAAGCTGATATTTATACTCCGACATTTCTTCCCTGGTTGTTGCAATGGCCCAGATTCTAAATTCGATATCCTTAAATTCCTTACATATCATTTGCACCCAGCTAGATACTCCGCCCGATACATAAGGGTAACTGCCTTCACAAATCAAACATATTTTCATTACCTCACCTCATGTTCCAATTGAATGATTGCTTCCTTTTCGTGCAACTTCAACATATACCATCCCTTGCTGATTTCTTCATATGCTGCTCCGTCAATCTCTTTAACCCTTCCTTTTGTCTGGTACAGAAATGTCTGTCCATCCAGAAAAGAATCTGCCTGGATCACAATAGTATCTTCCGTCTTTTTCCAAGTATATGTAAGACTTAAATAACTGTTTATTATATTTTGAGTCTCTTTTAATACGGCCTCTTCCAAATAGTCCGTATTTCTCAATATTTCTGTTTCAAACAGTCCTAATTGCTTTTGGTAATCGTCCCATACCGGATTGTTCTTATTCATATCTACCAGCATGTTGATATCTATTGCATGTGAAAGATATCCATAGGATGCAAGAACAGATGTAATTGACATCAGTCCTCCATTTTCCATATCGGCACCAGAGGTCGCCTTTGGAAATACCCAGAACTCTGTGTCTATAGCCATCCTTTCGTTCTCATTATCTTGACTTAAATTACCCCTGACAGCCTGTACGCTGCCTCCCAATTCTTTAACTGCATCCGGCACCGCGCTGTCCGTCATCATAACCAGGCTTACGATATCATAATTCTCAAAACTTTTTTTGAATCTTTCGATAAACTGTGTATTCTGGTAATATGAACCTGATCCTTTATAGTTTGATGCATAAGCCAGTTCTCCGTCAAACTTCAGAGCTGCTCTCCCCATCATTTGGAATAGAGAACGGTTGATATCCAAGAATTCATCTTTGGATGATAATGCCAATACACTTGAGGTATATTTCACATCATTTCTCAATGCCATCCCCTGAAATACAGGCCATATAACATCCCGTACAAAGGATTCTGTATTTCTTCCATATAGTTCCATAGAAACCTTGTCATTAATATGAGTAACCATGGGGAAGTTATCCAGATAAACACTTTTCGTCCCGATTACCGGATATATAAAATCTTCCAGCAATTGGCCAAGACCGCTTGTCAAAAATCCCATATTCTCTATCCGGTCCAGAAGTGTTGCATTAATAACCAGCGATTCCCCCTTTCCATAGGGATAGGAATATACAATCGGCACACCTTTCTCTTTTTCTTTTACATAAATCTCTGCCTGGTCATTTATGCGGATAAATGAAGAAGCAGAAAACCCATCGTATGTCATTTCTGTTCTTTGTACCGGGAAAAACCCATCACGGAACACATATTCTGTATGGGCTCCTTTTATCGATTTTTCTACAATACCTAATACAGGATTTAAATAAGCATCTTCATATCCTTCTGCCAATCCTGCAGCAAATACTGCTTTTCCTCCATTTTCAAGAAATGCTGATACTTCCTGCAGGTTGGCGTGGGTATTTATAACATCATCACAGAAAATAAGTACTGACTCCCCGGCGCGCATTTCATCTGTGCCGATGGTATCCCTGATACTATAAGAAACTTTCATGTCTTTCATCATCTTCTCTACATTTTTAAAGATATCTTTATAAACATTTTTTTCTCTGTCACCAATTATGTAAAATATAGGTTCTTGTGATTTGTCAACTTTTTCGCCTTGTATCAGTTCCTCCACCGAATCAACTTCGTTCCACACACTAACCGCCGTAGTCTTATTTTCATTCAGATTGTATATCATGAAAATTGCACATATACCAAGTACAATCAGAATTACATAACACAAACGTTTAACAGACAGCATATCACCGTCTCCTTTCCTCCCAGTACCTTAACGTCTTTAATCCTTCAGCTGTCAGTGACACTGATGATGACTTCAATTCATCCAAACACTGATAAAACTTTTCTTTGTTCTTTCGAAAATAGTACATATCCAACATCTCAAAGTAGACGTTTTCATCTTTCTGGGTTTCTTCCAGCTTCTCATAAGTCTCTTCGGCCTGTGCATAATTCCCGCTGCCGGCAAGATAAGAAAGATAGCAAGCCCATTCTGGTGCATCTATCTGAGCTTTCAATTCCTGATTAGCTGTCTCTAAAATCTCACAATATCTTTTTTTATAAATCCCAGCTTCCTTCTCCGCCAAAAGATCACTTTGAATATATTCATTAAGCACCTTCAGCATATCGTCAAAAACATCTTCCCGCTCCGGATATTCTGCGAATTTATCTATCTTCTCTTTCATCCGTTCATGCATGTAGCGGTATGCCTCCATCTTGGCTGCTGCTACATAATGAGCCGATTCAGAATCTGCATCCTGGGCTGCCGGAAGTACCACCTTGTAATTCTTATAGATATCCTTTTTTAGCTGCTCCTGAAGCAATAAGCGCTTTTCCAGATTAGTACTGGCCGCCATAGCATCTTCCACTGGTATGATATTAAGTTCTTTTGCTACCTGAGGCTTTTGCACACCTTTTTCTATTTCCAGACGCCTGATTAAAGATTCTCTGTCGTACTTACCGGTACCAACGATACGGGCAATCCAGGCCGGAAGATAATAAACAATATATCCCAATACCGGCAGAATCAGAAAAAACAAAGCCATCCATGCTTTTTTCTGCCTGTGGGCAAGGTGCCATATAAAAAACAGAATAGCACTGATTAAATTTATGAATAATATAATTAAAATTAAAGTATCCATACCTTTTTCCCCTATCTAATATTCATCTATCAATTGTGCCGGCACGCCCTGCTCCTCAAACCGCTTTATTACAAACCGTGCATCTTTTGCTGATGCATTATTCAGTAATACATACAGAATTCCCTGTTCATTGATACCCACATAGTCAACTTCTCTCAGTAATTTTTTTACTATAGGATATGCCTTATCTGTAGGAAGACCTACCCGTAAAATGCTGTAAGGTGCCAGGTTTTTCTGTGACTTTTCATCAGCAATTTCAATCATCTTTTTGAATTCCTCAGTATTAAGTATATTTGTATTATCTATATAACGGGAATCCTGAACTACATTTTCAAACTCCAATGCTCTATTCATGGCTTCTGCAATCATACTATCCAAGGTTCTGAGTATATTCATGTGATAAAGCGTCATTCGTTCCATAGAAAGCTTCTTAACCACAATCAATGCAATACATTCCTCTTTATTTCGTATAGCTGCTACAACTGCCGGTTCTCCATTCCAAACATCTCCTTCATAAATGTCATTGCTCTTCAGAGCTTCCTGAATCTTTGGATATTGGGCCAAATTCCATGAATTTCCACCCATGGTGGATTCCTGATTCATAGATGCTGCAAGCCTGAGATAGGAACTCTTTTGACTTACTTTATATACCGCCACCGTATCTGTATTCAAAAGTTCACCTACAACTTGAATAACCTGCATTAAAATCCTCTCAGGTTCTAATACATTCAAACTGCTCAGCATAGAGTACAGCCTGGGCAATCCTGTCTTAGATTCTAAAATCCGTTTTTCATATTCATTTTTAATAAATACATTATCTTTGTTAATTTCTTTTAATTCTTCATATTCAGCTTTCATAAACTGCAGGTCCTGTGTGCGGATTCTAAGCTCTTCTTTAATGAAATCCACCACATATGCCACAACAACTCCAAAGAAGATAAATTCGACTATCATCAATATGTATTGCACATAAGATGCAAAATTAGTAATTTCCCTTAAGTTTACCTTTTGATAACTGAGATATGCCACACTAGATAATATAACAGCCAATGCGCTCTGT
This sequence comes from Faecalicatena contorta, assembly GCF_003149105.1. Classification (GTDB taxonomy): domain Bacteria; phylum Bacillota; class Clostridia; order Lachnospirales; family Lachnospiraceae; genus Muricomes; species Muricomes contortus_C. Next base: position 84,179 of record NZ_QGDS01000005.1, read on the forward strand.
TTAATACCGAAGAACAAAGAAATCAGGAGAATATAAATTAAAAACCAATCTATTTTGGAAAATAGTGCATGTTCACTGGTAAAGTGGAACATTAGCAAAAACACACCAAATACTATGAAATTCTCAATCGTCCTGCGTACTTCTGATACTTTGTTTTCTTTTCTCCTACGCTTTTGTTCCTTTACTTCTCTGGCTGTAAACTGTATATCATTCGAGTTAAGCATGTTATCCAGACGCCAGAAATCTGTCCATTCCTGCTGGCTCTTAAGCTTTTTATTCTCTGCTCTCAAACCTTCATCAGCTTCCTGTTCTACTATAATATCCCTTTCAAGTCCCTGGGAACGGGCAAGCCTTTCATAAATCTCAGATTTTTTAAATGCATATGAACTGCATAAATGATATACTGCATTAACCTTTGTATCGAGAACCCGTTTTAACGCCTCTGCTACGTCTGCAATATAGAGCGGCTGCAGAAACTTATCCTTTTTTACAACAATGTGTTCCTGTTCCCTCACTTCTTCTGCCATGCATCCCAGAAATTCTCCCGAGCCAATTATATGCTTATTTGAGAAAACATCAGCACACCGGAGAATGGTACAACACATCGAATATTTGACCCGGTACATCTCGACCATAACTTCTCCCTGAGCATGATAGAATCCTCTTTTTGTCCGGGGGGACAATCCGCAGGCTCCTGAGTCATCATCGGCTGCCTGATTACCATAAACATCCAAAGATGAAAAATATACAAATTGTCCTACTTCAAATTTAGCACTTGACTCTAAAACAGTAGATAACAGAGAATAATAATCTCCCTTTCCTTGATTCCAGTCCTTATCTATGTAGGTCAACCCGGTAAACACTGCCACATCCGGGTTAGCAGATGCAAAAATATCATCTATAATTTTAGGATTATCTGAAATCTTAAAAAACTTGTGCTGATAGGCCCTTCTTCCCTCTGTTTTAATATCTTCATCAGACATTAAAAACAACTCATGCTCTTCCTTTGCCAGCTTTTCCATAATACCAGCCGCAAGGTAATCGCCACTTCCTATATATAAAATCTTCATGGTCCCTCCTCCTTCCCATTCGCTCTCATATTCGAATTTGTTTAAATTGATTAGCATTTAACACTATTCTGTCTATTTATATTATATATTATAATATATAGATAATTTATTATAAAATCCGTATATTGAATTGTCAATACATTTCTTTATAAGACTTTTTAAAAGAATCAGATTTCTTAATAAAAAAACGGTTGTTAAACTAGGATTCTAGTTTAACAACCGTTTTTAATTTTAAGAACTTCAACCGACCTTCAGCTTAAATTTCTGTATCTCCTTTTCACTGGACACCTTTTCAATCATGCCGCCCAAAGAACGGAGTTTATCCTCAAATCTCTCATATCCTCTCTGGATATAAACAATATCATCAATAATGGTGATTCCGTCTGTTGCCAGCCCGGCAATACAAAGAGCTGCGCCTGCACGTAAATCAGGGGCACTTACTCTTGCGCCCGATAATTTCTCTACACCTTCGATTGTTGCGGAATTTCCCTCTACTTTAATCACCGCACCCATTCTTGCCAGCTCATCTAAGTATTTAAAACGATTTTCAAAAATACTTTCTGTAATCGTACTTGTTCCTTTCGCCAGTGCCAGAGTCACTCCTATCTGCGGCTGCATGTCTGTGGGATATCCGGGATAAGGCAGTGTCTTAACCTGGGTGGAACTCAGCCTGCCTTTTGCCACTACGCGCACTGCATCATCAAATTCCTCTACCTCACATCCAATATCTACCAGTTTGGAAATGGTCGCATCCAAGTGCTTTGGTATGACATTTAATACCGTTACGTCTCCTCTTGTCGCTGCTGCTGCAAACATAAAAGTTCCTGCCTCAATCTGGTCAGGAATGATGGAATATTCCGTCTTATGAAGAGATTTTACCCCGCGGATTTTGATAACATCGGTTCCGGCGCCTTTGATGTTTGCACCCATACTGTTCAGGAAATTAGCCATGTCAACTACATGAGGCTCTTTTGCCACATTTTCCATAATTGTCAAACCTTCTGCCATAGCCGCAGCCATCATGACATTAATGGTAGCCCCCACTGTGACCACGTCAAAATAGAGATGCGTTCCCTTGAGCACCTCAGCCTCCGCCACAATCTTGCCATGTTCAATGTCTACATCGGCTCCAAGAGCACGAAATCCTTTTAAATGCTGGTCAATCGGCCGGCTGCCGATATTGCATCCGCCCGGAAGGGCCACCTCTGATTTTTTATATTTCCCAAGAAGAGCTCCTAACAGATAATAAGACGCTCTAATTTTTTTAATATAATCATATTCTATACTAAAATCACCAACTGTGCTTCCGTTAATCTTTACTGTATGCCTGTCAATTCTCTGCACCATGGCACCAATTCCGGCTATGGCTTCCAACATCACATTGATATCATTCACATCCGGCAGATTGTCAATCAGGACAGTCTCGTCCGTCATAATCGCTGCTGCCAGAATAGCAAGCGCGGCATTCTTCGCTCCGCCTATCTCAACTTCCCCTACAAGCGGACTGCCGCCTTTAATAATATATTGCTCCATATTGCACCTCGATTATCCGATATTATTATCGTATCCCTTATTATTCCCCTGTTACATCCTCAAGTCTAATTTTCAATATGCTAAGACATTATACCATAAAACTAGCATTTGTAAAATCATTTTTTCACATGCCATGGTAAACCCGCTTATTTGTTATATTTCCTGACTGCCGACAGAACATTCTCGATTGTCTGTTCAATCTCACAGCCGTCTTCACAAACGGTTATATCCGCATACTTCTCGAAAAGCTTTACTCTCTCATTATACAGGTCACGGAATGACTGCCCTTCTTTCAAGACAACCCCCCGCTTCTTGGGACTTCGAATCCGCTTTTTTATTGTTTGGTAAGAGGCCTTTAAATATACAACTGTTCCGATTTCTTTAAAATGCTTCATTGCTTCTTCACAGTAAACAATACTTCCGCCAGGTGAAATCACTGCATTTTCCGCATCAACCTCCTGGTTCACCTGATTTTCTATTTTCAAAAAACCTTCTTCTCCAACATCCGCAATAATCTCTCGCAGATGCCGCTTCTCCTGTTTCTGAATCAGCAGGTCCGTATCAATAAACTGCATCCCAAGCTGCTTCGCGACGACAACGCCTACCGTACTTTTTCCTACTGCAGGCATGCCTATAAAAATAAGATTACTTTTCATATGTATATCCACCCTTTTATCTTAACTCATAGTGTGTATTATATCATACTTTTTTAAATTAGTAAAATCTGCGCCTGCAGCGGCGGTTATCACATCTGCGTTTGAACAGTTCCTGATACAGCATTACATCAATCAGTTCGCGCAGCCAATCTGGATTTTGGTTTCTTCTCGGCTTCCTGTTATGAGGGCGCTTTTCAGGCCTGAAACGCTCCTGTCCCCACAACGGGCGGTTTGTGGAGTGCTGGGGATAGTTTGTAGCCTGCAGCGGACGATCCGGCACCTGGGGTGGACAATTTGAAGCCTGCATTGCCTGCTGCTCCTCTGAGTTCTCTTCTGCCGCAGCCTCTTCCTCCATCTCATATTCTTCCAGCAGTCCGAAGAAAAGTCTTTTATCTTTCTGCACACTCTCATAAACCCTGCTGCTCAGAATTCTAAGCTGGAGCTTATCCGGATACTCATCGTACATCATACTGTTGTCGTACTCCATCCTGTCACATTCCCCTTCCACATGCGGCAGGATTTTCTTTGCTACATCTGAATATAGACTCTTCATATACTCAAAATCTCTGCGTTCAAGCTTCTCATCATCATACGCGAGCGGCATAGGATATGCCATGTAATACGGCAATTTTGGGTTCATAATTCACACTTCCATTTCAAGACATTATATGGTTAATATATGCAAAGGGGGGATAATCGTTAATAATCGCAGTATCCTGATGTAATTTTAGAACAAATAAACATTCACTCTCTTGACAAACAGAAATCCATATGTTACCATAAACACCGTTAGCTAACAGTGTTTACAAACAGGAGTGATGAAATAATGCCAAGGGATAAAAGCCTGACGCTGGAAAAAATAATTCCGTGCGCCAAAAAGGAATTTTTAGATAAGGGGTTTGAACGCGCTTCTCTCCGAACGATTGCTGCTGATGCCGGCATGTCCGCGGCAGGATTATATCGTCATTTTGAAAGTAAGGAAGCAATGTTCGATGCACTGGTTGCTCCTCTCGTGGATACATATTTCCGCAACTATGAGGAATCCATGCAGCGCAACTATGCGCTTCTGGATACGGAAGAAATCAAAAAATTCTGGGTAATCTCCGAGGAGGAAGGCCTGCAGTATGTAAACTTTATCTACGACCATTTTGAGGAATTCAAGCTCCTGCTAACCCGTTCAGATGGTACAAAGTACCAGAACTTTGTTCACCAGGTCTCTGAGATGGAAGTCAAGGAAATGACCCGACTTATGGACGAACTGAGGAACAGAGGTTTTTCAGTGAAAGATATTTCCCAGGATGAGCTTCATATGCTCATAAGCGGCTATGTAACTTCTATATTTGAAGTAGTCATTCATGACTATCCACGTGAAAAAGCCATTACACATGTTAAAACGCTGATGAGTTTTTTATATCCTGGCTGGATAAAGGCATTCGGTATGGAAGGCATTGTTTAAAACTGAACTAATAAGATAAAACTTCGGGGATTCGTCCCTGAATTTTTGTATTTTATGAGTTAGTTAACGCTAACCAAAATTGTTCGCTAAAAAGAAAAGGGGTAAGCACATTTGGAAAAAGAAAAAAAGAAAAAACCATTGAAAAGGCTCATGGATTTTGCATCGTACCATAAGGGAAAATATGCTGCCTCGGTGCTTCTCGCAGTTATTGGTGTTTCCGGGGGACTGGTCCCCTATGCAGGCGTGTCCCAGATTATCATCAACCTGCTGGCAGAGACAAGAAAGGATGTGGGATTTTATTTAATGTGGTGTGGCATTTCAGGCGTTGGCCTTATCATCAAAACACTTTGCATGAACTGGTCGACTGCCCTGTCCCACGAGGCAACATTTTCAGTTATCGCGGAAGTACGTACCAAACTGGTCCGGAAACTGGCCCGCGTCCCCATGGGGTGCGTACTTGAAACGCCATCCGGCCAATTCAAGAACATCATTGTGGAAAAGGCAGACAGTCTGGAGACGCCACTGGCACATGTGCTGCCGGAAATGACCTCCAATCTTTTGATTCCGCTGGGTATTATCGTGTACATGTTTATTTTGGACTGGCGTATGGCGTTAGTCTCGCTTATCACACTTCCAATTGGGTTTATCTTCTACGTGATGATGATGAGAGATTACCGCGAAAAGTACGATAGCGTTATGAGGGCAGGCAAGCACATGAGCGGAACCATGGTGGAATACATAAACGGTATTGAAGTCATCAAAGCCTTTAATCAGTCTGCAAATTCTTATGCGAAGTTCACAGATTCAGTAAAAACTAATGTGAACGTAGTTTTGGACTGGATTCGCTCCACACAAGTATATTCTGCCATTTCCCAGGGAGTCTGGCCGGCTGTGCTGCTGGGAGTACTGCCTGTCGGGTGCCTGTTTTACATAAACGGCTCATTGGGGGGCGGGGAATTTATCACAATTACAATCCTTTCTCTTGGCATCTCCGCGCCAATTCTATCCGCCATGATTTATACGGATGATATCGCAAAAATTGGTGCTGTTGTAGCAGAAGTGGGACAGGTGCTGGATTTGCCGGAACTAAACCGGCCGAAGGAAAACAAAAAGTTTGAGAACCGGAATATTGTTCTTGAACATATCGGATTTTCCTACGGGAAAGAAGAGATACTATCGGACGTGAATCTGGAAATCAAGGAGGGTTCCATTACAGCCTTTGTCGGGCCATCCGGGGGAGGAAAATCCACCATTGCAAAACTCATCGCCTCTTTCTGGGATGTAAACAAAGGGCGCATTACTCTGGGCGGCATAGATGTCCGTGATATACCACTGGAACAGATTATGAACGAGATTTCCTATGTGTCCCAGGATAACTACTTATTTAACGATACCATCCGCAACAATATCCGAATGGGAAAACCAGGCGCCTCGGACGAGGAGGTCGAAGCTGCTGCGAAAGCGTCCGGATGTCAAGACTTTATTATGAAGCTGGAACACGGCTACGAGACCATTGCCGGTGGGGCCGGAGGCCACCTTTCTGGTGGAGAGCGGCAGCGAATTGCGATTGCCCGGTCCATGCTCAAGGACGCAAACATTATTATTTTTGATGAGGCAACCGCCTACACCGACCCGGAAAATGAAGCTGTAATCCAGGAGGCCGTATCCAGGCTCATTCTCGGAAAAACGCTGATAGTCATTGCCCACCGGCTGTCCACCATCACCGATTCTGATAAAATTGTAGTCATTGAAAACGGCAGGGTTCTGGCGGAGGGAACCCATAACGTGCTTCTGGAGGAATGTAAACTGTACCACCGTATGTTTACAGCACACATGGAAGCGGCCGACGCATCTTGAGGGGAGGAATATCTTTGATTGACATCTTGAAAAAGTTCTTCCGGTTCGCGGACAGCCAGAAGTCAAAATGGGTGAAAAGCATTGTCCTTACCCTGTTCAAGTCCGTTTTTGCATCTATTGAGCTTCTTGCCATTGCCATTGTACTGCGTGGGGTTGCAACGGATTCCGTGACCCACACAACAGCGCTGGCAGCTCTGGGAATCATGCTGGTAAGTGTCGTTGGCACCATTGTAATGCGGCATTTGGCCCAAAGCAGCCAGTCTTCCGGATGCTATATCATGAGCGGGGATAAGCGCATACATATTGGTGACCGCCTGAAGCTTATGCCTATGGGGTATTTTAACAGCCGCAGTCTGGGCAACATTACTGCTGCGGCGACCTCTACTATGGAGGATATTGAAAACACCGCACCCCGTATTATCGTTAACTATCTCAACGGTCTAATCCACGGATTTGTCATGACCCTTGCACTGACCATTTTTGAGTGGCGGATTGGGCTGATTGCAATTACTGGGCTGGTATTGTTTTTGCTCATTAATATATTGCTTCACAAGCGCGCACACAAGGCATCACAGATCAGGCAGGAGGCCCAGGCCGAGCTGGTGGATGCGGTACTGGAATACATACAGGGTATGAGTGTTGTAAAATCCTTCGGAATCGAAGCATCGGCGGGACAGAAAATCCGCCGGGCAATCGCCGACAGCGAGCGCATGAACATTGGTCTCGAAAAAAAGACCATCCCTTTTATGACTGTGCAGCAGCTTGTCCTGCGCGTTATCAGCACAATTATAATCACTCTGTCGGTAGTACTGTATCTTTATGGGGTCATGGATCTTTCCATCTGCCTGCTGATGCTTCTCTCCGGCTTCATTGTGTTCAGTGAGCTGGAAAGCGGCGGCAGTATGTCAGCTTTCCTGCGTCTGATTGACGCCTCCATTGACCGGGTAAATGAAATACAGAAAACACCTGTCATGGACCTTGAAGGAACGCAGCACCCCCCTGGAAGTATGGATATTGTTTTCAATGATGTATCCTTCTCCTATGGCGAAAAAATCATTATCAACCATGTCAGCCTTAAGATACCTGCAAAAACCACCACAGCCATTGTCGGGCCATCCGGCAGCGGAAAGACCACGCTGTGCAGCTTGATCGCCCGTTTCTGGGATGTGGACCAAGGCAGTATTACCCTGGGCGGTACAGATGTCCGGCAATACAAGCTGGACGGCCTCCTGCAAAATATCAGTATGGTCTTTCAGCAGGTATATTTGTTCAATGATACCATCGCCAATAATATCCGGCTGGGAAAGCCTGAGGCGACCCCGGAAGAAGTCAGAGAAGCCGCAAAAAAAGCCTGCTGCCATGATTTTATAAGCCTGCTGCCCAAAGGCTATGACACGGTCATCGGCGAAGGCGGTGCTACGCTTTCTGGCGGGGAAAAGCAGCGCATCTCCATTGCACGTGCACTTTTGAAGGATGCACCCATCATTATATTTGATGAGGCAACTGCCAATGTAGATCCTGAAAACGAGAATGCTCTGCAGCAGGCAATCGGGTCCCTGACCAGAGACAAGACTGTTATTATGATTGCGCACCGTCTCAAAACAGTACGAAATGCCGACCAGATCATCGTGCTGGATGCAGGGAAAATCGTGCAAACAGGTACACACGATAAGTTGTTCGCAGAAAAGGGGCTCTACGCAGACTTTATTCATGTCCGCGAAAAGGCCGTGGGCTGGAAAATCGCCAGCGAATAAAGCTGTGCATAATCGGGCTTATGGCTGAACTGTTACTAATTTTTAGATTGGAGGTTATTGAAATGAGTAAGAAAAAACTGGATGTCAAGGATTTGATTAATGTAGGCATCTTCACTGCAATTTATTATATCTTACTGGTCGCAGCTGGCTTTTTGGGGTACATTCCCATCTTCTCAGTGCTGTTTCCGCTTGTGGTTGCGCTTCTCTGCGGGATTCCATTTGTTCTCTTTTTAACTAAGACAAAGACCTTTGGCATGATTACCATTATGGGCGTGCTTTTGGGTATTCTGACCTTTGCCTTTGGACAGGGATGGTATGCAATTGTCACCGGCCTTCTCTGCGGTCTGCTTGCCGACCTGATATGTAAGGCCGGAGAGTATAAAAACTGGAAGTATATGGTTGTGTGCTTTTGCATGTTCAGCCAATGGGTAATCGGCTCGATGCTCCCCATGTGGATTATGAAAGACAGTTATTTTGAAATGATGCGTGATATGCAGGGCGCCGCTTTCGCCGAATCTCTGGAGTCTCTGATCACGGGCTGGATGCTGATATTGCTTATCGTTCTGACGGCAGTTGCAGCCGTCATTGGAGCGTATTTAGGCAAAGCTGTGCTCAAAAGGCACTTTGTAAGGGCAGGGATTGCATAATGCCAGAGAGGTTGCTAATTAAAACAGCGGAAGGTATACAGCTTGACCCGCGAACCACGGTATACCTTCTGCTGCTCATAAATATTGTTATATTCGCTACAAATCCCAGCGGCTTCCAGCTGATAGCAAAAGGAGCACTGGCAGCCATCCCCTTTGCATTGCTGTGCAGTGCCGGGAAATGGAAACAAAGTTTTATCTACGCCGTTTTATATGTGGTGGGACAATTGGCTGAAACTTATCTTACCGCATATGCCGCCGGACTGTGGGGACTTCTGATGCGCTTTACCGCGCAGATGCTTAACAGGCTTGTTCCAATCGTCATCATGGCCTATTATTTAATCAGGACGATGGAAGTCAGCGCATTTATTGCAGCAATGGAACGGATGCATATTACACGGAAAATCGTTATCCCTCTTGCAGTTATATTTCGCTTTTTCCCAACCATTGGGGAGGAATACCACGCCATCAATGACGCCATGCGCATGCGCGGCATTGGTTTTCGGGGAAGTCCACTGGCTATGCTGGAATACCGTCTCGTTCCCCTGATGATGTCGATTGCCAGGATCGGCAACGAGCTGTCGGCTGCGGCACTTACAAGAGGTTTAAGCATCACAGGAGAGCGCACTAATATATATAAAATCGGATTTGGTGTACAGGATGCTGTGTTTGGCCTCTGGGCAACGGCGGCCGCAATCCTGTTTTTCATTCTATAAAGGGGGTATTCCCATGATTAATCTGAAAGATGTATCCTTTTCCTATGCGGGAAGTGAACGGGAGAGTGGAATAAAAAATATTAATCTGGCCGTCGGCGAAGGTGAGGTCGTACTGCTGTGCGGTGAGTCCGGCTGCGGCAAAACAACGGTGACCCGGCTGATAAATGGCCTCATCCCCCATTACTACGAGGGGCAGATGAGCGGCGAGGTTCTGATCGGTGAACAAAAAATCCATGAGCTGCCACTGAATAAGACATCCCGGCTGGTGGGTTCAGTTTTTCAAAATCCTCGTTCCCAATTCTTTAACGTCAGCACTACCAGCGAAATTGCCTTCGGCTGTGAAAACATGGCACTGACTGTTCCTGAAATTTTTGCACGGCTCGATCAAACGGTGCGTGAGTTCAATATCGAAAGCCTGATGAATCGGAGCATCTTTAAACTCTCCGGTGGCGAAAAGCAGAAAATCGCCTGTGCATCCGTTGCGGCGTCCAATCCTCCAATTCTTGTGCTGGATGAGCCATCTTCTAATCTGGACACAAATGTGGTGGAGGATTTGCGCAGGCTCATTGAAATGTGGAAAAAGAAAGGCAAAACCATCATCATCGCTGAACACCGGCTGTATTACCTTCGGGAGTTAATTGACCGGGTGATTTATATGAAAGATGGTATCATCGCCAGAGAATATACCGCTGAGACATTCCAATCTCTCTCACCGGATGTTCTCACGGAGATGGGGCTGCGCCCGCTGTCCCTTTCGGACATCGAAAAAAAGCACGGCACACTACCTGAATCAAACGAGGCTATGGCTCTTTCGGGGTTTTCTTATACTTACAAGAATGCTGCCGGGCCTACACTCAATATGAAGAATTTTTCAATCCCCAGAAACGCTGTTATTGCCATTGTCGGAAAAAACGGAGCAGGAAAATCCACTTTTGCCCGGTGTCTGTGCGGGTTGGAGAAAAAATTCGGCGGCGCAGTAGAAAAGGGAAATCAAACGCTGCGGACAAGGCAGCTGCTTAAAAAATCTTATATGGTCATGCAGGATGTAAATCATCAGCTTTTTACTGAGAGCGTATTGGATGAAGTACTGCTTAGTATGGAAAACCCAGAGGAGGCAGCAGCCGGGCAGATTCTTGACAGCCTCGATCTGCTTCCTTTGAAAGATCTGCACCCCATGTCGCTTTCCGGCGGGCAGAAGCAAAGGGTAGCCATTGCCGGAGCTGTTGCCAGTCAGCGGAACATTATTATTTTTGATGAGCCTACAAGTGGCCTCGACCTATATCACATGAAAGAGGTCGCACAAAATATAGAACTCCTGAAAACACAGGGGAAAACAGTATTTCTGATTACACATGACCTGGAGGTTGTTATGGAATGCTGTACCCATGTGTTACATTTTGAAAATGGAGAAGCAATCGGGAACTATCCCCTTAATTCTGAAGGCTGTGAAAAGCTCAAATCATTCTTTGGTCATGTACCTGCAAATAATAAAATCCTCCAATAAAGATTCTTTACAATTCACCAGCAGCTGTTTGGCTATGCGCTCAACAACTATGGTCTTTGTAAACATCCTTATTGGAGGACTGTTAATGAAAAATGCCTTTTTGTTTGTTTCTTCTCTCAGGCCTGTTCTTTATAATGATAGGTCTCTTCCAACATCATATCTTTTACCTTCATCAGACGAACCTGAGTACTTCTCTCATTTTCATCTAATTTCATGGTAATATACTTGATATTCTTCTCTGTCTCCGGAATGATGACATGCTCCAGCGCATTTACGCGCCTTCTTGTCTTTTCAATCTCTGCTGCCATAAGCTGACATGCCTTTTCGCACTCCGCAAGCCTTATCATATCCGGCAGGACATCTGCCAGAGACTTAACGGCTCCATCCAGATCACTGGAAGTAAACGCAAAACCGTAGGAATAGATATCGTTCTCGTCTGCAGTCCTAGTTTCATAATCGAAAGCCGGTATATTTACACTCATAACATTCTTCTTGCCGGCAGACAAGTTGACTTCCTGTTTTGGCGCCATAAGGGCAGTATTAAGTGCTGCCTCCGACATGCCTGCTTTGGCAATGACAAAGTTCTTATTGGCAGAAAGAATCCCTGCCTCTACCCTTAGACGTACTTCCATGTTTTCCCGGACCAGATCCAGATACTGGCGCATCAGCTCATCACGTTTGTCTTTCAGCAGCTTATGGCCGCGGATTGCTGTGATGCGTTTCTTTTTCAGCCGGGTCAGTTCCATACGGGTGGGGTTTACCTGTGTTGATGCCAAATATCATCACCTCCCTGCTTATGCTTCTTAGGTTCGGTCTTTTCGAACCTTAGCAGCAAAGTACAACCTGCTGGCTTAGTGAGGTCCTTTCGAACTTAGCAGCATGGTTGTTTCCTCGCTTATGCTTCTTAGGTCCGGTCCTTTCGAACCTTAGCTTCTTAGATTCAGTCTTTCTTTCCGTAGTATATATCCAGGAACTTGTCGTCAATACGTTTCAGTTCCGCTCTTGGCAGCATGGAGAGTAATTTCCATCCAATATCCAGTGTTTCTTGTATACTACGGTCTGAGGTATACCCCTGAGACACATATTCTGCCTCAAATGCATCTGCAAATTTCGCATACAGCAAGTCAATCTCTGTCAATGCTGCTTCTCCAAGAATCACCATCAGTTCCTTCGCATCTTTCCCCCGCGCATATGCCGCGAATAGCTGGTTCATGGTGTTAGAATGATCCTCACGGGTCTTTCCTGCACCGATACCTTTATCCTTAAGACGCGACAGGGACGGAAGCACATCAATAGGAGGAGTAACTCCCTTCCGGTATAAATCACGGCTCAGAATAATCTGTCCCTCTGTAATATATCCCGTCAAATCAGGAATCGGATGCGTCTTATCATCCTCAGGCATACTCAGGATTGGTATCATAGTGATACTTCCCGCCTTGCCCCTCTGGCGTCCGGCTCTCTCATACAGTGAAGCAAGATCCGTGTACATATAGCCCGGATAGCCACGGCGTCCCGGAACTTCTTTTCGGGCTGCGGAAACCTCACGCAGTGCATCCGCATAGTTTGTAATGTCTGTCAGAATAACCAGAACGTGCATATCCTTTTCAAACGCCAGATATTCTGCTGCTGTCAAAGCCATACGGGGCGTTGCAATACGCTCAATGGCAGGGTCATTTGCCAGGTTTACAAACAGGACAGTTCTGTCGATAGCTCCTGTTTCCTTGAAACTTTCAATAAAGAAGTTAGACTCCTCAAATGTAATTCCCATTGCCGCAAACACAACGGCAAAGTTCTCACCACTGCCTAATACTTTTGCCTGTCTTGCAATTTGTGCCGCCAACTGTGCATGAGGCAGACCTGATGCAGAGAAAATAGGCAGCTTCTGTCCGCGGACCAGTGTATTCAGTCCATCGATGGCAGAAACACCTGTCTGGATAAATTCTTCCGGATAACTCCTTGCGGCCGGATTCATAGGCAGTCCATTGGTATCCATGCGTGCATCCGGCAATATTTCCGGACCCTCATCTATGGGACGTCCCAGACCGTCAAAAACGCGGCCCAGCATATCTTCAGATACACCAAGCTCCATGCTTCGGCCCAGGAAACGTACTTTACTATTGGAAAGATTCACCCCCGTTGCACTTTCAAACAACTGTACCAGAGCGTCACCACCATCAATCTCCAGTACCTTACAGCGGCGGATTTCACCGCTTGCAAGCTCTATCTCTCCCAACTCGTCATAGGAAACATTTTCAACACCGCGCACTAACATCAAAGGGCCGGCTACTTCCTGTATGGTTCTATACTCTTTTGGCATTTAGAAGTCCTCCTTCCCCAGTGTATTTGCAACCTCTACACTTAGTTCTTTCTTTACTTCTTCATACGCTTCATCCAGATTGTCTTCCAGCGTATATTTAAAACGTCCAATCTGCTCCCGGACAGGCATACTTATCAGCTTCTGCAGGGATGCACCTTCTCCCAGCGCTTCCACTGCCTGCTCGTAAAATGCCATAACCAGGTTCATCATCATATACTGTTTTTTCAATGAGGTATAGGTATCAACTTCATGGAAAGAGTTCTGATGCAGGAAATCTTCCCTGATAGAACGTGCTGCTTCCATCTTCAGCCTGTCACCCGCGGAAAGGGCATCCATACCAACCATTTTTACGATTTCTTCCAGTTCTGCCTCTTCCTGTAAAAGGCTCATCATCTTCTGGCGGTTTTCCATCCAGTCAGAAGCAACCTTTTCATTGAACCATTTCTTCATGTCGTCCAGATACAAAGAATAACTGTTCAGCCAGTTAATAGCCGGAAAATGTCTTTTATAAGCAAGTGCAGAATCCAGTCCCCAGAATACCTTTACGATACGCAGGGTAGCCTGTGATACCGGTTCGGAAATATCTCCTCCCGGAGGGGAAACCGCGCCGATTACCGACAATGCTCCTTCTCTCCCCTCTTTTCCAAGGGAAATCACCTGTCCTGCACGCTCGTAGAACTGTGCCAGACGGCTCCCCAGGTATGCAGGGTAACCTTCTTCACCAGGCATCTCTTCCAAACGTCCTGACATTTCTCTAAGAGCCTCTGCCCAGCGGGATGTGGAGTCTGCCATTAATGCAACCGAATATCCCATATCACGGAAATACTCTGCAATTGTAATACCCGTGTAGATAGATGCCTCACGGGCCGCAACAGGCATATCCGATGTATTTGCAATCAATACCGTTCTCTGCATCAGTGACTGGCCTGTTTTTGGGTCCTTCAATTCCGGAAATTCATTTAGAACGTCCGTCATTTCATTTCCACGCTCGCCGCATCCGATATAGACAACAATATCAGCCTCCGCCCACTTGGCTAACTGATGCTGTATAACCGTCTTCCCACTTCCGAAGGGGCCTGGAACTGCCGCCACGCCGCCTTTTGCAATCGGAAAGAAGGTATCGACAACCCTCTGTCCGGTTATAAGGGGCATTTTAGGAGGAAGCTTCTTTTGATACGGGCGTCCCCTGCGGACCGGCCATCTCTGCATCATTGTAAGGTTCTGGTCTCCCTGGGCCGTTTCCACAACCGCAATTGTTTCTTCTACGGTAAACTCTCCCGCCTTTATTTCTTTGATCTTGCCTTTTGTACCATATGGCACCATAATTTTCTGCTGAACAACAGGGGTTTCCTGAACTGTTCCAATGATATCCCCTGCCTCCACTTCATCTCCAACAGAGGCTGTGGGAACAAATTCCCATTTCATGTCCCTTTTTAAAGATGGAACCTCCACCCCTCGTTTCAGGTTATTCCCCGAAATCTTCATGATATCGTCCAGCGGTCTCTGGATTCCATCATAGATACTGGAAATAAGTCCCGGCCCTAACTCCACGGACATCGGCACATTCATGGACTCCACCGGTTCCCCTGGTCCCAGTCCGGATGTCTCCTCATAAACCTGTATAGAAGCCTCGTCCCCATGTATCTCTAAAATTTCACCAATCAATCTTTGGTTACTTACACGAACTACGTCAAACATGTTCGCATCACGCATTCCCTCTGCAATAACCAGAGGGCCTGCTACTTTCTTAACTATGCCTGTGCTCATTCTGATTAATCCACCTCCTGCTTACTTATGCTTCTTAGGTTCGGTCCTTTCGAACCTTAGTAGCAAAGTACATCCTGTTGACTTAGGCGGGATCCTTTCACGTCTTAGTAACATGGATGTTTCCCTGCTTATGCTTCTTAGGTTCGGTCTTTTCGAACCTTAGTAGCGAAGTACAACCTGCTGGCTTAGTGAGGTTCTTTCGAACTTAGCAGCATGGTTGTTTCATATTTACATTTCTTAGGTTCAGTCCTTTCGAACCTTATTTTTGCGAAAACAAAATATCTGACCCGACTGCCTGTTCCACGGTCTTTTTCACATTCTCCACCCCTGCTCCAGTATTACCGGACACTCCCGGTATCTGGATAATTGCGGGCAATGTGTGCTCCTTATACTCTTCAATTACATCAGCCAGCTCTGCAGCAAATGCTTCTGTAATATAGATAATTCCATACTTTCCCCGGGCAAGCTGCCGCAGCTTCTGACTTGCCTCCTCACGGGTCCGGACGGGACAAATACTAAGACCCAGCGTAGCGAAGCCATAAATACTGTCGTAATCACCGATTATTGCTATCTTATACATACATCTCCCTTATCCTTTCCCGGATTGACTCCTCCGGAAAGCCATTCTGTTTCCCGGTTATAATAATCCGAACCGTCTTTATTTCACTTTCTCTGGCCAGCACATAGGCTACCAGAGGACCTACAGAAAAAGAATTGTATTTCTGCGGTCTTATTGTTTCCATCATACGATTATCACACCATCGTTCAAATGCAGATGAAGATTCCTCTAATGCTTTCGCCCCTTCGGCATAAGCCGTCCCGGAAAGGTAATCCCGGATTGCATCCATGCCTCCGGCTGCTGCCCTGGCTAACTGTTCTACATTAACGCTCTGGCACGGAGCCATTGCACGTTTCATAAAATCAACTGATTTTGCGGTTTTCTGTGAGCGCACTGCAATTTTAATATTGGCAATTGCCACAGTAGACTCAGCATAGTTTTGGATAATCTCATCTTCTGCTCTCCTGCCTGCCTCATAAATCGCATCAAGCGCCGCCCGGTCCACAATCACGTCACACAACTGTCCGTCTCTTGTGTGGAGCAGTGTATCATAAGCCTCTGCCGCCGTCTCTCCCATATTTCCCGGAAGACGTGCCCACTCCTTGTTTTTCACAATCTGAAGCATCTCCCGGCCTGGAATGGAGCAATCTTCATAGAAAATATTCTCACTTTCTACCTCGGTGCAAACCTGCTTAACCGCTGCTTTCAAATTATGATACAGCTTAGGATATGAAAGTACGTCAAACACCGACATATCCGGTGCAAGCTCCCTGATCACTTCCCAGGTCTTTTCCTCTTCTCTTTTTAACATTGCTGAAACATCCATAGATCCAGTTCCGTCTCCCCAGCCTCTTTCACTCAGAAGCTGCAGGCACTGTTCCTCATCCGGACACGCCAGCAAACGCTCAATCTCAGAATTAGAAAACAGAGAGTTCTCCAAAGCACGTATACGCGCAACCGCATAAGTATATTCTAAATCATTCAAAACAAACCCTCCTGCTGCTATACATCCTATCGACTCAGGGTTGGTTCTTTCAAACCTTAAAATAATAGCCCCTGCACCTTATCGGATAATTCATCCCTCTTGGCATCAAATAATGCTTTCACCGTACAGTTTTCTTCAATCCCGCCATAAACCAGGACAAAACCGCCCTCCATCTCCTTTGCCTCTCTGGAAAGCTCTAGGGCACCGCCCTTAGATACGGCTGTTTTTTGAATTTCCGCTTCAAACCCTGCGGGCATACGCTTCAAATCCTCTGCCGAAAAACAAATCATACCCTCCTCGGGAAGCACATATTTATCCAACATCCGGCGAATCATATCAAAGTATTCTCCTGTTTCCAGGTTCAAAATTTTATTATATGCCTTATCCAGTACGGCTGCTATCACATCCTGCTTTGCACGCAGAATTGCCTGCTTGCGCTGCATCTCACAGGAAGATTCAATCCGCTGTTTATAATTTTCAGCATCTGCCTGAGCCTTATTGGAGATTATCTCAGCTTGCGCTGCAGCCTCTGCTTCTGCCTCTTTTAAAATCTTTTCTGCTTTTGCTTTGGCCTCCGCTATTTTCTTGTCCGCTGAGTGGTTCGCCTCATCCAGAATTTGACTTTTCATTTTGTCCAATCCACTCATTTATAAACTCTCCCTTTCTTGGTAAATGCAATTTTACAACTGGTTTCCAATTACTTTTATCTTCTTGATTAAACCTGAATTGCACTGACTGCCAGGAATGAAATCAGAAGTGCAAGAATTGCATAAGTCTCAACCATTGCAGGGAAAAGCATGGCTTTACCAAACTGTTCCGGTTTTTTTGCAATAATTCCGATTGCTGCTGCGGATGTCATTCCCTGTGATTTTCCTGAAATCAATCCTACTATTCCAACCGGGAGGCATGCCGCCAGTATCAGAAGACCTGTCATCACGGAAACATCAACAGCTCCCCCGCCCAAAAGACCAATCTTAGAAAGTGCAACGAAACCGATAATCAATCCATACAATCCCTGTGTACCAGGAAGAAGCTGAAGAATCAATACTTTTGCAAATTTACTCGGGTCCTCTGATACAACTCCTGATGCAGCCTGACCTGCAATCCCTACTCCCAGTGCTGAACCTGCACCTGACAAAAACACTGCTGCTGCTGCGCCGAGAAGCGCATAAACAATTCCTAACTCGCTCATAATTCTGTTTCCTCCTTAACATCTGCATATTTTGTATTTTGTTGAAATGGATTAAATGCACGTCCGCCGCCGTCATAAAATTTTCCAAAAAATTCCACGAACTGCAGACGGTTTGTGTGTACATAAGATCCCAAAAGGTTAATTGCTAAATTAAATGTGTGACCTACTACAAAGGCAATAATAAATATAATCACACCGAGTACGCTCTTGCCGCCCATACTTCCCATCTGATTAACTACAGATGCAATTACTCCAGTGGCCAGTCCAAGTGCCAGCAGTCTGGAATAAGATAAGACATCACTGAGCCATCCACTAATGTTGTAAAGGTCATAGGCTCCAAGTGCAAGCCGCAGTGCAATATTCTTGTTCCCACGCCCCGACATCACCAGGATTCCTACTGCACCCAGGATTGCCAGCCATTTGCCAAGCGCGCTTATTGCCGGGGCAAAATTAATCGACAACTGGGCAATGGATGTGAACATATCACTCGGCAGCAGCATAATCAGCAGTCCCACCAAGAGCATAAACCACAAAACCACATCACAAAAGAAATCCATGTATTTTTTGTCTCTCAGACACATATATCCTTTGATTCCCAGACCCATAAAAAGATGAATTACACCAAACAGCATGGAATACATCAGCAGTTTCATAGGGTCATTTAACGGAACAAACCACAATGCAGGTATGCCTACCTCGTGTCCAAAAAACGTCCTTGAGATCACATTAATCGCATCACCGAAGTATCCGCTGAACATAATGCCCCAGAACAAAGTTGAAATACCACACCAGAAGAACAACTGAAGGGATTTTTTTATGTCCTTGCCCATTCTAGGGAACTTCAGTAACAGGGTCATGCATACGGCAGAGACAATCACTCCATATGCCGCATCAGAAAGCATCATACCAAACAAGAATACATAGAAAACTGACATAATCATCGTCGGATCTACCTCACCTTTGGAAGGCAGTCCAAATGCTTCCAGGATTCCCTCGGCACCAGATGAAAACTTATTATTTTTCAAGAGTACAGGTGCTTCCTCTTCGTCCTGCAAGCCTTCCACGTCTACAACACAATGATACTTACCAGCCAAAGCCTTTTGTACCTTTTCCGCTTCCCGTTCCGGCACATAGCCGCTTACCAGGAATGTGTTCTCCGACTGGGGCAATTGCCCGAGTACCTCATACTTATCTGCACGAACTCGGTAGTAATCAGATAGGTATCCCAGACCTTCCCGGTATACTGCCAGGTCCGATACTTCTTTCTCAATTTCGGCAATCCGGGACTGGATTTCCGAAATCTCCTTCTCCAGTTCTGATTTTGCAATTGCCGGGACCTTGTCTATTATATAAGATGGCCTGGCAAATCCAATGCTCCTGAGTGTTTCTTCCACTTGTTTTGCCGCTTCTTTAAGACAGAATACAATCACATAAGTCGTGTCCTGTTCTGTAGAAATAATATGAATATCTACATCCAAATCCGGCGCTTGTTCCGCCACCATACCGTATATACTGTCCAATGTGAGCATCCCGGACATCATTCCCGGAATCATGGCTACATGTACTGTACCTTCAAAATTGAGAGGTACTCCCAGGGGGAGCCAAGGTGTCAGGCTTTCAATGCTGTTCTCAATCTTAAGGATATTGGCCCTTTTTTCTGCCCTTTCCTTATCCAGCGCCCGAATTCTTCCCGCAGCTTTTAGCAGATTATCTCTGTCCTCTATCACAGAATCGTACTTACTCTTGTCTACAAGAGCTTTTCCTTCTAAAGAAGACAGCATGGATTGCTTTACCGGAGCGTACTGCTGCAGAAGGTCCAAGGCCTGGTCGGCTGAGACTGCCGCTTTCTCGAAGCTGCTTCTTACATTTGCCGTATCCATCCTGTGGAAATCTTCATCTTCCTCTAATATGTGGTTAATCTCCATGACCCCCATACTCTGCAATTTCTCCAAAATTGCTTTCCGGTCTTTCTTCAATGCGCAGATACTCATTCGCTGCATCTGCAATACCGCCATATTCTTCCCCTCCTTTCCTGCTTCTAATCTAAACTAACTGTGATACTATAATATTTACCGTTTCTTCTTCTCTTTTTGATGCAGCTTCCTTCAACGATTTAATTTCATTCTCGATATCAGACATTGCCTCCCGCTGAGATTGTTCTCCTTGTTTCTTTGCAGCCTCCAATATGGCTTCCGCCTTTTTATGAACTGCATCCCTTTGATCCGCCTTTAACCGTTTTGCCTCGCTTTCAGCATCCTCCAGTATCTTCTTACACTGTACATCCGCATCCTTCACGATAGCCCCGGCATTTGCCTCTGTTTCTCGAATTACTTGAATCGTTTTTTCTACCATACGTTAGTCACCGCCTTTCTTAACTTAAAGTATGCCCTGGTGTACTTGCTAAGCGGCATGAGTTATAGTTTACATGACATAATAGATCCTCACACCTCTGCACTCCTCCGGGGATTTTATCCTAGGGGAAACTTCATAATCCTACAGGGTAAAATTTTAACACAATCTTAGCTTATCATATATATTGGCAATAGTCTACAATAAGATATCAAATATGTACGTATATATTGTATACTTTTTAACCTTTAAGCAGCTATAATTATCTCCAGGCTCTTTATTGTATAAAAATGGAAGGGCAAAAAATGCCCTTCCCCCTTATAATTCATTCCAATTTAAATGATGCAGATGCCCTTCCAGACTCATACCTGCAAACTGGTTCTGTCTCAATGCTTCATACAGAATAACTGACACAGAATTGCCCAGATTCAGGGAGCGTATGTCCCCTACCATAGGTATCCGGACACAATTCTCTTTATGCCCCACCAGGATTTCCTCCGGTATCCCGGCACTTTCTTTTCCAAACATGATATAACAATCCGGCTCATACTGAACTTCCGTATAGACTTTTGCCGCCTTGGTCGTAGCCATATAAATCTTGGCTTCAGGATTTTTTTCCAGGAAATCCTGAAAATCAATGTAAGTTGCCACATCCAGATCAGACCAGTAATCCATCCCGGCGCGTCTTAATGCCTTTTCATTCAGCTTAAATCCCAATGGTTCAATCAGGTGAAGACGTGTATTTGTGGCTACACAAGTACGCCCGATATTTCCGGTATTCGCCGGAATTTCCGGTTCATACAGTACAATGTTCAACACTTGTCCTACCTCTCATTTCTCAGTCTCTGTATAAAGCGTCCTATACGCTCCAATGCTTCCTTCAGATTTTCCAGGGAATATGCATAAGAAATTCTTAAAAAACCTTCTCCGCACGTCCCGAACGCTGTTCCCGGAACTACAGCCACCTTCTCCTCCTGCAGCAGGCGGTTGGCAAATTCCTCTGATGTCATATTAAATTCCTGGATACTTGGAAACACGTAAAATGCTCCAAACGGCTCGAAACATTCTAATCCCATACGGGAAAATTCATGCATCAGGAAACGTCTTCTCTGATTATAGGACTTCCGCATTTCCTGTACTTCCTCATCACAGTTCTTTAACCCCTGGATGGCTGCATACTGGCTATTTGTAGGTGCACACATAATTGCAAATTGATGCAGCTTTATCATCTGCTCAATGATGGCCTCAGGTCCGCAGCAATATCCCAGGCGCCACCCCGTCATGGCAAACCCCTTGGAAAATCCATTGATAACGATTGTTCTTTCCCGCATTCCCGGCAGGCTTGCAATAGAAACATGCTCTGCGTTATAAGTCAGTTCAGAGTAAATTTCATCTGAAAGAACATACAGGTCGTGCTCCTTTATAAATTCTGCCACCGGTTCCAGCTCCTCTTTCGTCATGATAGAACCTGTTGGATTATTGGGAAACGGCATGATTAAAATTTTTGTTTTCGGGGAAGTATATCTTTCCAGCTCTTCTACAGTCAATTTGAATTCATTTTCATGCTGAAGCGGTATCACAACCGGAATTCCGTCCGCCATAACTGCACAGGGAAGATAGGACACATAGCTGGGCTGCGGTATCAGTACCTCATCTCCCGGATCCAGCATACAGCGAAGAGCCACATCTATCGCCTCGCTGCCGCCGACAGTAACCAGTGTTTCTGTACCTGGGTTATATTTTACATGTATTTTCCTATCCAGATACTTACAGATTTCTACTCTCAATTCCTGCAATCCAGCATTTGAGGTGTAAAAAGTACGTCCCTTTTCCAGGGAATAAATTCCTTCCTCCCGTATTCTCCACGGAGTATCAAAGTCAGGTTCTCCCACGCCAAGAGATATCGCATCTTTCATCTCGCTTACCAAATCAAAAAATTTTCGTATGCCGGACGGCTCTATTTCTACTATTTTTTTAGATAATGGATTTCTCATTATGGCGTCACCAATATCCTTTCTTCCTCTCTCCCGCGCACCATGATTGTCCCGTGGTCCTTATATTTCTTGAGAATAAAATAGGTTGCCGTGCCTACTACATCCTGAATGGTGGATAACCTTTCCGACACAAAATGAGACACCTCTTTTAACGTCTTTCCCTCCAGTGTTACAAGTAAATCATAGCCGCCGGATATCAGGTAAACGGAACGTACTTCATCGTAGTTGTAAATACGCTCTGCAATCCTGTCAAATCCCTGATTACGCTGGGGGGTCACTTTCACTTCAATCAGAGCAGTCACTGCCTCCACTCCGGCCTTGTCCCAATCAATCAGAGTATGGTATCCACAGATGATTTTTTTCTTCTCCATATCGGCAATTTCATTTGCTACCGTTACTTCATCCACTCCCATCAGAACTCCGAGTTCTGCAAGGTCTACCCTGCTGTTCTTTTCCAGGTATTTTAATATTTCGATCCTTAATCCATCCATCTCTGTTCCTCCTTATATCATCTGCTCTGTTAATCTCGTATTCTAATTAATGTCAACGCGGCCTGGGCCTCCCGCCCTGCTCCCACCAGAGCATCAGTTCATCCGGTGCCGGCCTGTCTAAATACCGCTTTTCTTCTCCGCTTGCGATTACCCTGGCATTCTTTTCCGTGGCAACCCCAAGCTTGGCGGCTCGAGCCCCCACCCCCTCCAAGGCTCTGACCAGAGCATCCCCATCTTCCGCTGTCATAAGGATACATCCGGCTGATGTCATCTGATAAGGATTCAGACCATAATATTCACATACTTCTATAGTTTCCTGTTTCACAGGCATCTTTGTTCTGTCCACCTCCAGACCAACGCCGGAAGCTTCCGCCAGTTCCCATAATCCGGCAAATACACCGCCTCCGCCAATCTGGTGCATGAATGTCACTCCTGCACGTCTGCCCGCTGCAATTGCATCCGCCGCCAGCATTTGGCTCTCAAGTTCTTTCATCTGTCTGAGAAATGCCGGAACAAAACGCCTGCCAAGCTCTTCTTTACGTTCTGACAAAATTCTGAGGGTACCCTCCAGCCCCACATATCCACATAATACGATGTCCTGACCTGGAACCGCCCGGGAAGGGCAAGGTCCATTTTCTTCCTGTATACCTCCTGCTGCACAGGCAAAAACAACCGGATAAGTTATACAGGGACTTACTTCCGCCTTTACCCTTGTGATTTGAGCCCCTGCAGTCCTGCACACCTCATCCATGTATCCAATCATTTCTTTCAGCCCCGACTCAGAAACAGATGGTGTGAGAAGAATTTGAAGAGATACA
This sequence comes from Faecalicatena contorta, assembly GCF_003149105.1. Taxonomy (GTDB): domain Bacteria; phylum Bacillota; class Clostridia; order Lachnospirales; family Lachnospiraceae; genus Muricomes; species Muricomes contortus_C. Next base: position 107,841 of record NZ_QGDS01000005.1, read on the forward strand.
TTTACGGGACCGGCGCCGCAGACAGCTAAGTCATTCAACACCCTTGCAACAGCAAATCGCCCTGCATCTCTCGCTTCACCAAAGACAACTGCGTCGGTATATATCTCTTCCATAGATGGAGAAAAGAGCGCCTTATCCTGTACGTTATGTAATTGTCCAAGCACCGACCTCTTCCAGACGGTCTGCGATAGATTCCCGATTTTCATACTTCTCCGCCTTCTCCGATGTTTCTATAATTATTCAGGCTCAGCCGCCCCTGTGGCCTCCTGAATTGCTTTCATAATCCTGGCCTCATCCTGCGTCTGGACCGCGTTATTGATTTTATCTGCATATTCCCGATTTTCTGATGCTGTGCCTACTGCAATTGTCTCCTTTGAGGGAACATACTGGCTGTAATTTATAATATCCCGGCTTTGTTCCTCACCGTTTAAATATATCACCTTCCACAACTGTGCCGATATTCCCGGCTCCGCATAGCTGAGCACATAATAGCTGCCGATGTAATCCTCTGTTGCCACAAATCGTTTCCCCTCAGGAATTGTCTCGTCCGTTGTCTCACTGACAAAATCCAGGGTCCTGTCCGCATCCCGGGTTTCTTTTCCATATATATTAAAAGTAAGACTCCCCTCTGCAAATACTCCTTCTATATAAATAGGTGTCTTCTGGTTATTCTGAAATTTTAAATCCTTTACGTCATCTGCAATTGCTGCGTCCATAGATGGCTGAACATAGGATACCAGCATAGTATGGGGAGAGCGTTCTGTTATTTCCAATTCTGCATACAGCACAGCATTATACAGTGTTGTAGATATCTGGCAAATGCCGCCGCCCATAGACTGCACTACCTTATCATCCTCATAAGATGCCGCCTCTGTAAAGCCATTTTCCTCTGTATAAGGCTCCATGACAGCATTAGCAGAATATTCCTCACCTGGCTTCATAAATGTTCCATTGATAAGCTGTGTCCCTCTCTCAATATTCTGTGACCGTCCGGAACCATCACTTCCATAAAATGTACTGTAACTTCCCAGCAAATCTGTAACCTCTGCTAAATCTCCCTCAGTCACCTGGGGCTCCACATATGTCACATCGGCCCTGACGCTGACACTCTTTCCGTCCCAGCCGCTGCCAAGCAGCCTGTTAACACTCTTTATAGTCTTTTTCACATCCAAAACTTCTCCTGGCTTTCCATTCACGATGGTTACCCCGGAATCAGACTGTGTTACCCTGGCATTCTCAGGAATGTTCAGCACACCTGCCAGTGCTTTCTCCAGCACTTCTGATGCAAGTCCCTCCGCTACTTCATAATTTACCGGGAATACTTTTTCATTTTGGTTCTTTTCTGCCTTCTTAAGAATTTTATAACAGGATACCGCACTTCCTTTTTTTCCATAGTCAAGGGCATCCCTTATCACACCATCCAGACTCTTTACAGAAAGCCCCATATCGCCTAAGGATGCTTCACTTTTTCTTCCATCCTCTAAAGTAAGCAGGACCTTCTCACCTGCATAGGCGGACAATTCTGTCTCCACCTTCTCTTTTGCCTTTTTCTTAGTTAATCCAGATACATCTGTGGTTCCAATGGAAACCCCCTGTATAATTATATGGCTGTCAAACTTCCTGATATAGCTCCTAAGGAAAATGTGCACACCGAAAATCACCGCTGCTGCACACAATACAGTAAAAGCAGCTCCCAGAAGTACTTTTCCCTCTGACCGCCCTATTTTTCTGGCTTTTCTTCTTTTGTTCCCCATAATCTTCCTCTTACGCAATATATGGAATTATCATAGTTGCAACCATGGCTAAAATAATTACCATAATTACAATAGAAATAATTCTTCTCACCTTTTTATTATAAAAATTCATTCTTTTTCGCCTTTCTGCTTATTTTGCTCCTGCTTTCCTTTCTCTTAGAGACAGGCCCACTTTCTGTAATTTTATACTCTTTGCAATATTTTTGCAAGAAGCACTCCTCACATTTAGGGCTGCGGGCTGTACAAAGGGAGCGCCCAAAAGTAATAATCTGTATATTATACAAAATCCAGTGGTCTTTGGGAAGTTCTTTCATCAAATCCTGTTCTATCCTGTCCGGATTCCCACTTTTCGTGAATCCAAGACGCCTGGAAATACGTTTCACATGTGTATCCACCACGATACTTGGCTCGTGGTAAATGTTTCCCCGGATTACATTTGCCGTCTTACGTCCTACTCCGGCCAAAGTAGTCAACTCTTCCAGACTGCGGGGAACCTCCCCGTCAAACTGTGTGACTAGTGCCTTCGCACAGGAAATAATATTCTTTGCCTTATTGTGATAGAACCCGGTAGATTTAATATCTTTCTCCAGCTCCTTCAAATCCGCATTGGCAAGCTTCTCCACGGTGTCATACTTCTGAAACAAATCTTTGGTTACAATATTTACCCTTGCATCCGTACACTGTGCACTGAGTATCGTAGCAATCAGCAACTGCCAGGGAGCCTCGTAGTCCAGATAACAGACATATTCCCGTCCATATTGATCATCTAAAATTGAAAGAATCTCTTTCGTGCGTTTCTTCATAAAATCTCACCAATCACTTTCAGTCTATATAAAACACATTTGCCTGATTTGTCAGTACATCCCTGTTTTTATAATCAAACAGTACCAGTTTTTCTCCAATCTTCTCCAAATGTGTCATCTTGCGTATCTGCCGCTTATTGTATTCCTCATATCCTTTCAGGTAATAATACCCGGCGGCTTCTTTATCGTAAAATTGCGCTGACTCTTCTTTTGTTATGGCTGGCTCACCTGCAAAGGCAGGCCTGTTTTTCACATTATCCCTCAAATACAAGTCTACAATCAGCAGCTTTCTATATTCTTCTTTATTTTTATCATCCCACTCTGCCGCAAAGTCAAACAGCACTTCATATCTGGTAATCCGGGAATGGCTTATCATATTCAAATCATTTTTTTCATAATACCGGCCAAGCTCCTCATACATAGAAAATGCATCCGTAAATGCCTTTTCTAATAACTGTAACGTATTAGTGAACTGACCGCTGTTATAATATACCTCCACCATTTCCTCTATCCCTTTTAGACGGATAATGTCACCGTAGGACAGCCATTTTGTAGACAGAACCTCAAAAGGCGGCCTGTCCTGGTATTGAAGCTGATATTCCCCGGCCTTTTCATACATATAAGAGCCTTTGAGTACTTTCAGAAATCCCAATTGAAGCTGTTCAGGCTGCAGGGCATATACATGGTTGAAGGACCGGCGGAAACTTTCATACCCCTCATAGGGGAGTCCGGCTATTAAATCCAGGTGCTGATGTATATTCCCGCCTGCCCGGATACGGCTTACACATTTTCTTACTTCATCAAATTCCATAACCCGGCGGATCTCTTTTATAGTATCCGGGTTTGTGGACTGCACTCCTATTTCCAGTTGAATCAGTCCCGGACGCATGGATTCCATCAGACGCATTTCTTCCTCATTCAGCAAATCCGCTGCTACTTCAAAATGAAAATTTGTTTTCCCTTTGTCATGTTCGGCAATATAAGACCATATTCCTATGGCATGCTCATGTCTGCAGTTAAACGTTCTGTCCACAAACTTCACCTGGGGAACTTCCGCATCTATAAAAATCTGCAGTTCTTTCTTTACTAATTCCAAATCCCTGAAACGCAGGCTCCTGTCAATGGAGGAAAGACAATAGCTGCATGAGAACGGGCATCCTCTGCTGGATTCATAATAAATAATCTTATTTTGAAACTTTTCCATATCATGATACACAAAGGGAATTTTGTTCATATCAGCCGCCGGCCTCCATGGATTCTCAGCGATGGATGACAAACCACCAGAAGATCCTCTTCTGCGGTATACAATTCCTTTTATATTTTCCAGGCCGTGTAATGTTCCGCTGTAGTAATTCATCAGCTCCAGAAATGTTTCCTCACCTTCCCCCCGCATAATGCCTTCCGCCTGGGGACAGTTTTCTAAAAATTCCACTGCATTATAGGAAACTTCCGGTCCTCCAAGCCAGATATGAACGTGAGGCAAAATCTTCTTTACCTCGGTGATTAACTGTTTTACATAAACAATATTCCACACATAACTGGAAAAACACAAAACCTCAGGGGTTTGTCTGTATATATCAGCTAAGATATCGTCTATTCCCTGGTTTATGGTATATTCTGCAATACTGATATTCTGTTCATAGGCTGATGCATAACTTTTCAAGCTATAAACTGCTAAATTAGAATGTATATATTTTGCATTAACTGCTATTAATAAAACCTTCATAAGTTTCCTTTCATAATTTTACTATAACTTTCCTTTATAGTAAATAAAAACTCCCTCTATCCGTTGACATTTGGATAAAAACAATGTAAAATTAATATCTGTGCAGCCGGGGTGCTAGCGGTACCTTGTACCTGCAATCCGCTATAGCAGGGGTGATATTACGCAGAGGGTGCTGATTTGCAAAGCTGCCCTTGGAAAGTGGCGTTGAGATTCGGGTCTTACGCGACGGAAATCTGTGAATCGTGTCAGGTCGGGAACGAAGCAGCACTAAGCAGAATCTTCCGGGTGCCGTAAGGGTGCCTGGGTTGAGCTAACTACCAAGGTAACGTTTGTGGAGATGCATTCGAAGCGTAATGCACATAAAATTATTCTTTTTTCTTCTTTTGCTTTTCCCGCAGTTCTTTAAAAAACTGCTTCATCATAATACTGCACTCTTCTTCCACTACTCCCGTCGTAAGCTCTGCCTGATGATTGAACTCTTTCATTTCCAGCATATTTAAAATAGAACCTGCACAGCCCGCTTTCGGATTCATACAGCCTACTACCACTCTTTTTATCCTGGACTGGATAATCGCTCCAGAACACATCTGACATGGCTCCAGCGTTACATACATCGTACAATCTTCAAGGCGCCAGTCATTCATCTTTTTGCTGGCTTTCTTGATTGCCAGAAGTTCGGCATGGGCCAGCGGATTCCTGTCTGTGGTCCTCCTGTTATATCCCCTTCCAATGATTTTATTCTGATAGGTAATAACACAACCTATTGGTACTTCCTCCAGGGCGTATGCTTTCTTTGCCTGTTTGATTGCTTCTTTCATAAATTTTATATCTAAATCCATCTTTCTCTCCCCCCTCCCTATTAATTTACCACAAATGTTGTTCTTTTTCAAAAATTCTCTGAATAGATTAGAATTAAAGAGAGACAAGGTCAGAGGTATATCATGATCCCCGGCATCTATTATTTATATGAATATAAAAATGAACAAAGGTTGAGAAATGTTGGTTTCATTAAAATCACACAGCACTATCACACTTATGCTCTAAAAATTAATGCCCGCAGAATTCCCATTCCATCAGACGGTATGATTAAACTTTTTGTGTTTTATGGGGAGGATTCTGATAGTGTTTCCCGGGAAATAGCTGAAATCCCCTTTGAAGATGAAAACTTTGCTGTAAATCTTTCTGTATCAGATTCCATGTTTCCCGAAGGTAAAACACTGGAGGCAATGGACGGATTTTTCCTTCGTACGGGCGATGGTCAATTTTATGGGGCAGTTTCAAATGAAGCCAATTTTGACACAAGAAGAATAAGAAATTGGGAGGAACCGGAGCAGACCGGTATAGAAACAGAAAATGAACTAGGTACAGAACTGGAAACTGAACCTGCGATAGACACAGAATTCGAGCCGCCCCTGGAGACTGGAATGCCGCCAGCTCCGGAAACCTGGGGGCAGCATGTCACCGAAGCAGACGAGGAGTTCGGCATGGAATTTGACATGGAAACTGACATCCATCCACTAACGAGAAACAGAGGGCACCAGCACATGGTAATTGAAATACCGCCCGAAACGGAAACCGGGGAGCAGCCCGGCACGGACAATGAAATGCCACCAGCTACTGGAGCTGGAGCTTCGCCGACCATGAACAATCGAAGGTCACCAGCCACTGGAACCGGAGCTTCACCGGCTATGAACAATCGCAGGTCATCAGCGCCTGGAACCGGAGCTTCACCGGCTATGAACAATCGCAGGTCATCAGCGCCTGGAACCGGAGCTCCTCCTACCATGAACAATCGGGTGTCACCGGTCAC
>NZ_QGDS01000005.1:114288-294941 GCF_003149105.1 Faecalicatena contorta
CGCCAGTCACCGGACCCGGAACTCCACCAGACATGAACAATCGGGTGTCGCCAGTCACCGGACCCGGAACTCCACCAAACATAAACAATGGGGCATCAACAGCTACTGGAACCGGAAGGCGCTGGAACATGGACACTGGGGGGCAACCAGTCACTGGACCCGGATGGAACCCGCGCATGGAAATGGAGACACAGCCAGTCCCAGAGCCTGAAGAACAGCCACTTATGGACATTGGAGTGCCTCCGGTCACAGAAATTGAAGAGCAGTCAGCGATAAGTGCCGAGGAGCTGCGGGATACTATGGAAGAATGCATTACCGGAGTGTCATACAAAACAGGGATGCCACGTGGTTCAGCGCCTGGTACAGTATCACAGACAAACATAGATTCCACTGAGAAGGCTCAGACTAAGAATTCAGAAAATGTGCGCAAAATCCAGCGCTCCGAACTTTCTGTTCTTCCACGCAGGTATTGGAATATTGCCAACAACAGCTTTTTGATGCATGGATACCATAATTATCATCATTTGATGCTTGTAGAGTCAGATGGCCATTATTGGATTGGAGTGCCCGGCGTTTATACTCCACGGGAAGCACGGGCTGCGGAATTGTTCGGATTTCCACAGTTTACCAAATCCCACGTAGAACACCTTAATCTCACCTCGGATGAAAGAGATGAAAGCGATAACTTTGGACACTGGTGCCGGTATATGATGTAGGCATTGGAATAATTATATGAGTAAAAAATGGATAGCTCCCTCTGCAAAAGAGAGAACTATCCATTTTCCCGCTTAAAGGAAGAAGCTGCCCATCCTTTTATTATTTCCCTTCATTCAAAATGAAGAAACTTACATTTCTACAGACATTACGATATTAACCGGGGTAACTGATGCAATTTTATCCACATACACCGCGTAAATATCACTATTCTTCTCCAGAGTATCCTCATCTACCCAAAGATGGGATTTCAGCAGAAACGGCTGTCCTAATTCCCTTTTTTCAGGCTTGATAAATTGAAAATAATTCTGGCGGCTCTGCGTAGTTATACGGTATTCTCCCCTTTTTGCAGGTCTGGCGGGGACGTTAATATTTAAAATATCTACATCCTTTGGCATACCCTGCTGAAGAACCCGGGAAGTCCATGTACGGAGCACCTCTATGGATGCACCCCAGTCGGTGTCCTGAAACTCATTGGAACGCTGTATTTGCAGGTCAGCCTCCAAAGACACCGCAATTGCAGGTACCTGATGGCTCACCGCCTCTAATGCCGCACCAAAGGTGCCGCTGCATGTCAGCACAGTTCCAAGATTCTCTCCATAGTTTATGCCGCTGATGCAAAGGTCCGGCTTCCTTTCCGCTAACTCTAATATGCCATGCGCCGCTGCGAAGGCCGGAGAGCCGTGGACACTATAACCCTTCACGCTGCGTCCCCTTACTGACATTTCCACTTCTTCTATTATCCCGGTATCCTCTGTCCTTGGAAATGCACGTCCCATCCCCGTCTGCTGGGTATGGGGTGCAGATATAACCACATCTGCCAGATCCGCCACCGCTTCTGCGGCTGCGGCAAGACCGGGAGAGAGGATTCCGTCATCATTAGTAATTAAAATCATCGGTTTCATACACTCACCTCACAGGAGAGGCCGAAAGCCTTATCAATGAAAGAGTTCGTAAGATTTTCTCAGTATATCATCTGTATGACTCGTTATATCCGTATATACCGGCAGCATCTTTGCATAAAATTCTACTCTCTCAGCATTTGGCTCGAAGCTGTCTTTAATTCTTACCATATTTGCAACCGCTTCGTCAAAACTGTCATAGATTCCTGTAGCCACTGCCGCGCAGATTGCTGAACCAAGACCTGCCGCTCCATTCACTTCATTGCGTACAGTCTGCACATCAAATACATCTGCAAATATCTGCATAAACAAATCACTGTTGGAACCGCCTCCGGTAATAATAATCTTATCCAGATTTACCCCCAGCTCTCCGCACATATCATCCAGATGCTTCTTCATTGTCAGTGCAACTGCTTCAAGGATAGAACGGTAAATATGGCCTCTTGTGTGCCTTCCGTCAAATCCAATCATGATACCTTTCTTGTACATGGCATCCACAGGTGCCAGCCAATCCAATACTGTCATCAGCCCGTCTGAGCCTACGGGAACCTTTTCAGCTTCCTCACTGAGCAGCTCTTCTGCAGATAACCCTTTCTCTTTTGCAGCCTTTATATAACTGTCACCAAGAATATCCCGGAACCAGCTGATGGTCCACATTCCTCTGCGGATTCCGTTGCTGTCATACAAATACTTATTCGGTACACAGGAGAACTTAGGCCATACACTTTTTGTATTTCTTAAGAACTCTTTCCCTTCCATCATGGCTGCGGTATAAGTTCCAAGAGAAATACATGCGGTAGTATCTCCCATACATCCTGTTCCAAGACCCTCTACTGCTTTATCATTGGAAGTTGCTACAACCGGCAGCCCTTCTGGAAATCCGGTAGCCTTTGCAGCTTCTTTCGTCACATGCCCAAGTATACCCCCCGGCATTACCAGGTCAAAAAGCATCTCTTTAGGCATTCCGGTAGACTCATAAGCAGCCGGGTCGTCTGACCAGTTCCATTTGTCAACATCGATGGGCCATACACCTTCATAGTTCGCTACCGTATCCTTAAATTCTCCTGTCAGACGGTGTGTAATATAACCGGAAGATGCAACAATATATTTGACGTCCGGGTTCGTATGCTCATAAGGCTTTGCTACACGGACATCCATCCAGCTCAAAGCCGGCTGTGCCAGTGTTCCGTCTGCTTTCAGATAAGCTCTGCAATAGCGGATGGTACACAGGCCGATGCCTACGATATCCTTTACATTACCTTTAAAATTAGCTATGCACTTCTTTGAAGCCTCACAGATTGCATCCCACCAGTCATCATCCGGGTGCTCTACAAGCCCAGGCTCCGGCAGATTATATGGTTTTAATGCATGTCTTCCTTCACATACAATATTGCCCCTCGTGTCAAATATAAGAATCTTGGCACTTTGGGAACCTTCATCAACTCCGATGATATATTTCTCACTCATAGGTCCAAACCTCTTTCTTTTCTGTTTTTCTAAGTCTGATCAGGCGAAACGGTGCACCTATTATCTTACAAGATATCCGCCGTCAACCACTAATAAAGTTCCATTTACATAGTCAGCCGCATGGCTTGCAAGAAATACCGTTGCTCCCATGAGGTCCTGTCTCTGTCCCCAGCGGTCCGCCGGAATATGATCTTTAATCTTGTTATACTTTTCATCATTTGCGCTTCCTGTTCCGGAAGTCATTGCTGTCTGGAAATAACCAGGAGCAATACCATTTACAGTGATTCCATACTTGCCAAGCTCGTCTGCATATGCCTTTGTAAGCCCCATGAGCCCTGCTTTCATAGCTGCATATGCCGGAGATCCAAGTCCGCCGAGGAAGGAGAACAGAGAACAAATGTTGATGATTTTTCCGCTTCGCTGAGGAATCATGTATTTTGCAACTGCATGGCTCAAATCAAAAGCGCCTGTCAGATTGATTGCAATCATCGGATCCCATTCTTTTCTTCCAAACTCAAGTACATCCGCAATATTGCAGATACCTGCGCAGTTTACCAGAATGTCAATCTGTCCATAAGTTTCCACGCACTTTTCAGCAATCTGATCGCACACGCCGTCCTGTGTTAAATCACCTTGCATAAATGTATATTTTACTCCACAGTCCTCAATTAATTTCTGTGTTGTTCCGTCATCATCTACAAATGCAAACGCAAAGATATTTGCTCCTGCCTTCGCAAGTGCCAGTGCAAATGCCTGTCCCAGTCCACTGTTTCCACCCGTTACAATTGCATTTTTCCCTTTCAGTGAAAAGAAATCCATTGAAAAATCATTAATATCAAAGCTCATTTTTTCTACCTCCGTATACTTTTTATATTATGTTCAAAAAAGCTTCCCACATTCCGTCTAATTCACAAAATGTGTTTTTAAAGGACAAAAAAAGAGCAACTTTTACACGCATACTGCGTGTAAAAGTTACTCTCTCTTCCGCTCTTTTAGTAACTATAGCCATTATAAATCTCACAATACTGTTTGTCAATATCGTGATTATAGTTAAAATCACACCCTCGTTTTTGTCTATATTGTATACTTAGCGTTACTGTTCAGACCGTGCCGTGCACCCGCAGGGTGTGAACTGTAACTACTTAACAATCCCACATTTCCCGGTTCGTGGTAGACACCGCAAAAGCACCTGCTTTCAGTGCCCCCATAACATCTTCTTTATCCAAAATCAATCCGCTGGCCACCACTGGTTTATCAATTTCTTCCAGGAGATATTTTATGACCTTAGGAAGTCCCGCAGGGAGAAATTCAACTACATCCGGGTTACAGCTTTTTACATGCTTTACAATATTGGCGTAGGTTAGGGCATCCATCATATAAAACCTCTGTATCGTAAACATACCCAGTTCATTGGCACGTTTAATCAACGCTGGTTTCATACTGATAATCCCATCGGCCTTCGTATATTTCTTTATAAAGTCTACGCTGATTTCCTTAGAGGAAAGTCCTACAATCAAGTCCACATGTACAACCGCCATTTTCCCCATAGATTTTACACTATCCACAATATCTGCAATCGTACAGATATCCCCGTAAATGATATAAACAATCCCGCACTCTGCTTCTTTACAGTGGGCAAGCCACTCATCATTTTTCGCCGCCGGGATTACCGGAGAGACCTCTGTCGCTTCCATAAAATATTCCTTGGTCAATGCCATTCGCTATTACTCCTTTTCCATTGGTAGCTGCGGTACCTCAATGGGACGTCCGCTGCTGTCATAATCTTCTTTGTGTACATCATATTTTCGGGGATTTATTCCGATTTTCCATAAACCGATAATCATAATAATTACCAGAAACATGTTTGGAAATCCACCAAGATTTGAGGCAGCCTTAATTCCGTCAATTCCAGCGAAACTAATTAGTACCCATGTCATCACCGCAATGGAAGCTCCCCAGACAATCTTAAGCCATGGCCATGCTTCCTGCTCATCTTCACTAATACCGTCCGTACATAATCCGGCCATAGCGTTTGTATTGGAATCGGCCCCCGCTACAAAGGATATAAATACAATAAAGAGGTAAAATGGAATTAAAATAACTGCCAGCGGCAATTGGTCAAATACAACGTAGACCACTGCCTCTGCACCTTTGTCTAATAATGTATCATATAACCCGACTCCATTCAACTCATAATAGATGGAAGCGGTAGCAAAAAGTCCAATCCAGATTGTACTGAAGATTGCCGGGATTACAAGATTACATTTAATTGCATCCCTGACGGTATAACCTTTTAATATTTTCCCCAAAAATACAGCCGTAACTGGTGTCCATGCCAGCCAGTTGCACCAATAGAAGATAGGCCAGCTTTTCGCCCAGCTGTCCTGGAATACATCCCCCGTCATAAGGCTCATGTTAAAGAAATCCCGGAAATATGCTCCCAAAGATTCTGTTGTGAAATTCAGCATAAATGCGGTTGGCCCGAATACCACCAGGAATACAATTAATACCATATATACTTTTGCATTTATGTTCGAAAGCATACGGATTCCATTCATAACCCCTGAAATACTGGATATAACAAAAGAGGTTACAATTACCGCAATAATAATTCCCCATGCTAAAGGTGCACTCGGAATTCCGAACATATTTTCAAGTCCTCCCCCGATGGTCAGGGTTCCCGTTCCCAGAGATGCCGCCATTCCCGCAACAAGTGCAAAAAGGCAGATTACATCCACAATAGTATTATACCGCTTTACCTTCGATCCAAATACAGGGACAAGTGCAGAGCCCATAGAATACGGCAAATTCATATTATAAAACACAAACGCAAATAACACCGTCGCTACCGTGTAAATTGCACAGGGAGTCCATGTCCATTCCAAAAACATTGTCTTCATGGCAAAGATTGCAGAACCCGCAGAACCTGCCTGGACCCCTTCTTCCACAGCCGGAGCATACATATGGTACATCGGTTCCGCACATGCCCAAAATAAAATTCCGGCTGCAATGGTTGTACAAAGTGTAATCCATGCCAGGTCCCAAAACTTCATCATCGGTTTTGCCTTATTTCCCCCGATTCTAACCTTTCCAAGAGGGGAAAACCATATAAATATAATCGTAACTACACACGCAAGAGCGGTCAGATTAAATGCCCACGCAAAATTATTCAAAATCCAGCCAGTCACGGCATCCATACCCGCCAAAAAAACATCCCCATTCACCATGCTTACAATAACCATAGCTATCAGAAGCAGCCAGGGAGGAAAAAAAACACCTTTCCTTAACGTCAGCTTTACAGTTTTTTCATTTGCCCCATTCACCTCATTTGTCTCCGTCACTGCACTCTCTCCCTTCTCAACACTATATTTATAAAGCTGCATTTATGTTTTGCCGCTATGCTCTTCAATTCTTTCTGCTGCGTATCTGTTATGACCCTTTTCGGAATTGTAAATACATCCCGGTCAACCCGTATGACACAGACATGCTCAGAACTCAGGAACAGAAGTTTCCTGCCTGCCAGCTTTATATTCTCTTTCCCGTCCCCCGGTATAATAGATGTGTCTGTAATTTTGAGCCTGTACTCCCCCTGCTGCCCTGCCATTTTCTTCGCTTTTCTTTTCCTTATATACCGAATCCCATAAGTCATATACAAAAGCATCCCAATGATAATCAACAGAAGCAGAAAAAGAAACACTTGGTCCGGACTCCTTATAAACCCAATTAAAACAACCACTCCGATGATACTAATCACCCAAAGGTTTATCCTGCTAAACGCCCCTTCCCGTTTCCAGTCTAAATCCAGCAGTGCCTCTTCTATTTCTTCCTGTGTTAATTTATATCTGAATTCCAGTGAAATCATCACCTTTCTGCGTTTTCAGCCGCTCAATCAGTTCAGGAACAATTTCATACAAATCACCGCACACCGGATAATGAGCTATCTCAAATATTCTGGCAGTTGGATCTTCGTTAATTGCAATGATATTCTTTGTCTGCTTCATCCCTGCCATGAACTGTACTGTACCCGATACTCCGCATGTTATCATGTACTGGGGACTGACCGCATTCCCTGACAATCCAATCTGCTCCTGAGGAGACATCCATCCCTTCTCAACCAGCGCTCTGCTGGATGCCAGTTTGCCGCCAAGAAGCTCTGAGAGTTCACGCAGCATTTCAAGGTCTTCCTTCTTCCTGACTCCCCTTCCTGCCACAACCAGTATGTTCTGCTCCGTAATGCTGTCACCGCCCTCTGCCTCTTTTACCTCCAGGACTTTGAATCTCTCGTCCGTCAAGTTTACCAGTTCCCTTACTATCACCGGCTCGCGGAGGCTGTCTTCAAAAACAGGTTCCATAACCCCGGGCCTTACTGTGGCAAACTGAGGTCTGCTGTGAGCGGTTACGATGCTTGCCATCACATTTCCCCCAAATGCGGGCCTTATCTGTATCAAATTACCTTCTGTATCTATTTCAAGAGATGTACAGTCTGCCGTAAGTCCACTTTCAAAAGCTACTGCCAGTCTGGGGGCAAGTGCTCTCCCCTCATAAGTACCTCCGATAAGGACGATGGACGGTTTTAGCTTCTCTATACACCCGGCTATTATCTTTTCATAAACAATAGGAGTGTATTCATCCTCTGTTTCATATAAATACAATTTCTCAAGTGGGCATCCGGCCAGCTGAGAGGGAATATCATCCAGCCCGCTGCCTGCCGCCACTGCATAAACAGCCGCCCCCAGCTCCTCTGCAAGGCGCGATGCCTCACCAATCAGTTCACGCCCTACCGGATGCACTTTTTCCTTTCTGCATTCCACATACACGAGGATTCCGGACCACTCCCCGATGTTTGACTTTCTCATATCCGTTCCCCTTTCTATCAAGCATAAAGTTTTATCACAGTTCAGCCGTAAGTTCAAGCACCCTTCCCTTTACATCACGAAAGATTTGCATGGCCTAACTGTGATAAAATATATTCTGCCGCTCCGGCCCCGTCAAGAGTCACTGGTTCCTGCTGTTTTGTCCGCGGCGGCGGAAAGATTTTGCGTACTCTTGTAGCAGATCCGGACAGTCCATAACGTTCCTTGTCCTTATCTTCTAAATCCTCCATCGTCAGCACATGTATTTCCTTTTTCTTCCCGCTGATCTTCAGCTTCAGGGAAGGCATTCTGGGCACAAAAGAATCCTTTTCCACCGATACCAGGCAGGGTAAACTTACACTGGCTGTAACCATCCGGTTTTCCATACTGTACCTGACCTTCATGTCTGCATTGGAAATATCCATAATCTCCGTCGTCCAGTTTACATGTGGAAGATTCATCCATCTCGCAAGCCCTCCGCTTACCTGAGCTGTATCTCCATCTGTCGTCTGTTTTCCGCACAAAATAAGGTCGTAATCCCCGGCAGCCCTGATAGACTGCATTAAGGTGTAAGAAGTGGCAAGCACATCTGCCCCGGCAAATGCTTTATCACAAATAAGCCAGCCCTCATCTGCACCCATGGCAAATGCTTCCCGCAGGACATTCTCTGCTTTTGCAGGCCCCATGGTAAAGACATGGACGCTGGCTCCTTTGCTGTCTTTTATTTTCAATGCAGCTTCCAGAGCGGACAAATCATATACGTTCACAATAGCTTCCAGGCCGGCCCTCAGGAGCACTCCCGTCTCAGGGTCCATATTTCCCTCGGAAACTGCCGGCACCTGTTTCATGCAAACTGCAATTTTCATACCCCACCTGCCTTTTCCGGAAAAATATTCCCTCTGTTCCACATATTTTCCTTGTCAAACTCTGCCTTCAATTCCCGGCATACCCCTGTATATTCTTCGGATATCAGGTCACCCAATATTCTCTGCTTTAACTTTCCTACTCCGTGCTCTCCAATTACCTCTCCCTGCTGTTCCTTAACTTCTGCTGCCCATTTACGGATTAACAGGATTCCCTTTTCATAATCTTCATAGCAATCCGGCAATATATTAACATGAAGATGATTCTCCAGCGCATGTCCAAATATGCAGCCTTTTAAGCCTGCAGCAGATAACTCATTTTGAAAGTTTTCAAGAACACGGGAAAACGGAATGTCTGGAACTGCCATGTCCGTACCCAGTTTTGTAATCCGCTTATCTTCCCTGCGGACCGCCTCGATATAAAGATTGGCGGTTTCTGCTGCACCGTGCCGGAAGGCATGAAGTTTTTCCACATCAAGCTCTCCGGATACGGCCCACGCCTCATCTGGATCACTGTTGGCAACCATCGCTGATTCCATCAGGGATTCTGCCAGCACTTCAATGCCCTCTTCCTCACCGTGAAGCTCTATATACACCATACCTGCCCGGTTTTCATCGACATCAGGCAGCTCTTTAATTTTGGTCATGGTGCTTTTATGAGACTCAATCAGATTTATCGTCTCTCTGTCCATATATTCCACTGCTGCCACAGAAGCATTTTCACCCTTGGGAAGTTCCTGTTTTAAAATATCCACAAACTTTCCGGCGTCTTCAATCTCCTCAAAGAAGAAGGCAATGCCCCACACACTTTCATGTTTCGGTATCAATTTTAAGGTCAGCTCACTGATGACCCCGGTAATGCCTTCCTTTCCCAATACCGCATCCAGCATTTCCATCGTTTTTCCAGAACTAAGTGTAAGCTTTTGTCCTCTCTCAATGACATGAATCTTTCCCCCGCTGTCAATCATTCGTAACGCTTCAATATAATCCTGGCTGGGTCCATAAAGCAGACGGCTGATTCCCTGGGCATTTGTAGCCACAATTCCGCCCACTGCAGCTGAACTCTCTGTTGGATCAGGAGGCCAAAACAGCGGGTTTTTCCGGAACCTTGCGCTAATTTCCTTTTTCAGGTCCATAAGATTGATTCCTGGTTCTACAATAATCCGCCCGGTTCCATCCTCCAAAAGGTAACTGTCCTTTACCTTGTTCATATGGGAAAGGTTCATAATATGCCCGCCCTCCGGAATGGATGAGCCTGTGATGCCCGTTTTGCCGCCCTGGATTGTAACCGGCACGTGCTCTTTTGCAAGCTCTCCGATGACTTCCTGTATCTCTTCTTCATTCTCAGGAAAAGAAATACTTTGTGCATAACCGGAAAACTTGGCTTCATCAATGACATATTCTTCATACTGTTCTTTCATCGGATAAATCAGTTGTCTCATAAGTTGTACTCCCTGTCGTTTAATCGTTACTGTTTACATGCAAGCCTGTAAACAGTAACGTTTAATCCTCTGCCAGTGCTCTGACTGCCTTCATCACAGATTCAAAATCTTCCGCCACCGCAACATCAGCTTTTTTCATAATCGGTGCCTTTTCATCTGTGTTTATAGCCACGATAAATTTGCTCTTTTCAATACCTGCAAAAAATGCGGCCGCACCGGATACTCCTGCCGTAATGCAGATTTCCGGCTGTATCATTGCGCCTGACACACCAATTAGTTTATTCATAGGAGCCCATGCATTCATGGCTGCCGGACGGCTGACTCCCAATTCTCCGCCCAGCACCTTTGCCGTCTCCTCCAAAAACTTTACACGCTCTTTATTTTTTGCACCTCTTCCGGCTGCTATCACAACTTTGGCACTTTCCAGTCCTCCTGTCGTCTCCTCCTCACAGGTTTCTCTGGAAACCACAAAATCATTTCCGGCCAGGCATGGAATTTCTTTTAAGATACAAAAGCTTTTTTCTTCTGCTGCCTTACGCTCCATTCCCTTTGCCAAAGAAATGCAGTATGGTCCCTTTTTCATCTGGAAGGTGCCTTCCATATGGTTGGAATATACCATTTTTCTGACCGTCAGCTGCTCTTTGGCTTCCAAAGCATGCACTGCCGTAACGGAGCTTCCTTTTGTTCTTTCAGCCATTCTCACTGCCAGCTCTGTTCCGCCAAAGCCACTTCCAAAAATATACAGGTCATCCTCTGTGGCTTCCTGGCACAAGCCTTCCAGTACCGCTTCCGGGGAATAGTCCTGTGCACTTAAAATAACTGCATTTTCCGCTATGCAAAGGGATTCCGCTTCTACCTCCGGAGCCGCTTTACTTAAGATATACGCTTCCCCTTCTTCAACCCCCTCCAGAAATGCTTCTCTAAAGGCATTCATCTCTTCCATCTGGCGGTGCACGTCTTTGGAATACCTGTCAATCACAAAATGAAATTTCATCTCTTTGCGAGATGAAGCCTCCGGCGGATTACAGAGACGCGCTGATGCATGTGTCATACCTGGCATTACTCGCGCCTCGCAGCAAGTACGCCGAGGCGTACTTGATAGATTCTCAAGCCTCCCTTTCAGATATGTCTCATACAGTACTCGTGCCTTATCCTCCGGGGTATCTCCTGTAATTATCACCGTATCTCTTTTGCTGTCCTTAGGTTCCAATCCCACAAGTTCCACATTTTGCTGCGTTTCTGCCAGTTCAAGTTTTTCTGAAATAATATGTTCGATGGGCTTCTTTCCAAGTTTCATTTTTTCTTTCAGGGTGGGTACTCTCAGGTAAGAGCATGTTGCATTTCCCACTGCAAATACGCAGGGCAATTTTATAACCTGAGTCACCGTTTTCCCATCTTCCTGGCTGAAAACTTTTACATGCTCCTCATCTACAGGAAAAAGATCTGTCACCTGGGTAATACAGGGCCAGTTTAGTCTTTCTGCGAGGAGTAAGGGTGTCTTCATATTACTTCCATCAGAACTTTGTGTCCCCATCACAATCAAATCCTGAGGGGCACTTTCTGTAACATAATCTGCAATCACCTCTGCGATGACTTCAGGACAGAAACTGATATTTTCTTCGGCCTCTACCCGCACTGCATGTGCAAATCTCAGTGCATATAGTGTTTTCAAAAAATTTTCATGCTGGCGCCTGCCCACTGTCAATGCATTCAATTCATAAACGACATCAAAGCCTTCTGATAAATCAGAAAGCTTTAACATCATTTCCAGTGCTCCTTCGTCAAAACAGTTCCACAATAACTTTCCATAACTGGTGTCCACCTGAAGCTGGTCATCTGCTATCCAGTCTTCCTCAGCAATCAAGTCTAAGTCTGGAACTATCTTAAAACAACCTAATACTTTCATAAGCCTATTTCCTGAGCGGAATCAGTGTTCCCATGTTCATGATACCATTAGGGTCAAATGCTTGTTTCAGCGTTTTGAGCATGTAATAGGAAGAACCGTATTCCTGTGTTACATATTTTGCTCTTGCTTTTCCAAGTCCGTGGTGGTGAACAATAGACCCGCCGTATTTAATAACCTGCTCGCAGATAATCTGATTGATTCTGTCATGATATTTATTAATTTCTTCTTCTGGTGCACAGTCCACAATATTGTAGTAATATACAAAGTACATATTTGTGCCATTGATGTAGCTGTGCGAAGAATGTCCGCCCATCAGAGTCATATCCGGTACTTCTTCCAGAATTCTGTCACAGGCTGTTCTATAAATTTCGTAGATATTATCCCAGCTTCCGGATACTTCTGTTGTGATACCGATGTTATGAGTTGCTCTGATTTCTTCCATTTCCTCTGCAATCTCTTCCGGTCCCCAGTTCAGCCCGCTGTACCATTTTTCAATGAGCGTTGGATCTATTTCTTCAAGCTCCGGATGTTTGGACATCATTTCTTTGATTCCTGCCTCCATAGCCGGAGTAATATTTGCCGGTCCTTCTGCCATCCAAATCAGGATTGCCTTGCCGTCTTCCAGCCATGAACTGAAATGCTGCTGTGCATCTGCCGCATCATAAAGTCTTGCAAAAGATGGTTTGTATCCTGCAACCATAACTTCACGCAGGCAGTCAAATCCAAGTTTCATCTGGTCATCATCCAGCTTATATCCGATGTATCTGTTATTTTCCGGCATCCATTTAAATAATTTTAATGTCACTTCTGTGATGAAGCACAAAGCACCCTCATTTCCACAGATAATGTGTCTGATGTCTGGTCCTGCCGCACGTCTTGGTACGTTTTTGATTTTACAGATTTTTCCGTTAGGGAATACGGCTTCCAGACCTACAATCATATCTTCGATTCCACCATATAAAGTAGAGAACTGTCCGATACTTCTTGTTGCAACCAGACCGCCCATCTGTGCCAGAGGTTTAGACTGAGGAGAATGGCCTGTTGTATATCCTCTCTCTCTTAACATATCATCCAGCTCCTGAAGAGGAACTCCGCACTCACATGTAACCTGCATGTTATACTCGTCCACCTTAATTACCTTATTCATAGTGGATCCGTCAAGGACTATAGAATCTTTCAGTGAAGTCTCTAATCCGCCCTCAATTGCAGACTGCCCTGTTCTTGGTACTACATTAATTTCGTTTTCATTGGCAAACATAAGTACTTCAGATACCTCTTGGGCACTCTTTACATATACGACTGCTGCCGGGATTGGCTGTGTGTACACTTGACATGCCTGCTCATATTTTCTGTACCGGTCGAGGCTGCTTTCTTTTAGTACCTGTTCGTCCGTTACTACCTGTTCTTTTCCCAGGATTTTTACCAATCCTTCTACGATTTGCTCTCTTGAAATAATTGCCATGATACTGGGCTCCTTTCACTTTTCCACATTTTCTTTGATACTTCACCTAAAGCTTTATTTTGCCCTCTCTTGGGAGAGTTATTCTTATGTAACGGGAAACATAGTTCTTCAAATTACATAAAAAAAAGAAAAGTAACACAACGCAGGAAATCCCTGACTCTGTGGTTACTTTTCTCTCAAAATCTCTTTTGGTAACTGCTACTAGTATATACGCACTGCTATCAATTGTCAATTGTTTATTTTTCATATGATTGTATTATTGTTTTTATGCACAATGTTTATTTTTCTTATTTTGCCTTTTTTTTGATTGACTTCTTTAGACAAATATCTTATAATCCGATTAGTTACAAGAGTGGAGAGAGAAGTAACGCCAATCGTGGCATTATTTTTCTCTTTTTTTGTTACACTAATAACAGGTACGATGACTGCAGCATCGTATCACCACTAAATTTTATAGTTAATCTGGAGGCAAACTTATGAACAAAGCTTTTATTAAAAAGTATGGTACCCTGCTTCTTCTCGCAGCAGGTGCCGGGATTATTTTCCAATTGCCGTACATCCGTGAGACCTTCTACGTACCAATCCAAAACGCAATGAACCTTACAAATGCGCAGATGGGACTCTTATCTTCCGGATATGCAACAATGGCAACTCTTTCTTATTTTGTAGGAGGTATTATTGCCGATAAGTTTTCAGCAAGAAAATTGCTTACGTTTTCCTTTATTGCAACAGGTATCCTTGGCTTATGGTTTTCCACATTCCCAGGCTACACCATAAGCCGTATTATTTTCGTATTGATGGGTATTTCTACAATCATCACTTACTGGTCTGCCTGCATCAAGGCAACACGTATGCTGGGTTCCGACGATGAACAGGGCCGTCTCTTCGGTCTTCAGGAAGGTCTTCGCGGTGTCCTCAATGCTCTTCTCGTATTTGGTATGACTGCTGCATTTACACGTTATACCAGTGAAGTAGCCGGAGCTTCTGCTGCAATTAGGGTTTGCTCTATTGTTGTAATTATTATCGGTATCCTGAATTTTATTTTTATTGAAGATACAAAGAGGGAAGAAAACGCTGAAAGTATTGCAGAAGTTACAAAAGGTATGTTTAAAGCTCTGTTAATTCCAAGAGTATGGCTCCTTGTTGCAATTATCTTCACTGCATACAGTGTATATGGACTGATTGGATATGTGAACACCTATGCAGTTAAGTTTTATGGATTATCTGCTGCAACGGCTGCAACACTTGGTGGTGTGCGTTATTTGATTCAGGGACTTGGCGGTATCGTCGGAGGATTCCTTGCAGATAAAGTGAAATCACGTTTCACGGTAATTATCGGAGGATGTATCGGATTGGCAGCATCATTCGGACTGTTCATCGTACTTCCTGCAAATGCTTCTCTGGTTGTAGCAATTGTTGCTAACTTCTTCCTTGGCCTGTTCTTCATCTATGCCGTAAGAAGCCAGTACTTTGCAGTACATGATGACGCTGGAATCCCTGTAAATATGAGCGGACGTGTATCTGGTATCGCATCCTGCTTAGGTTATACACCAGACCTTTTTATGTATACACTGGTAGGCGGCTGGATGGATAACTATGGCAGAACAGGTTACAACATGACATGGGCTTATGCAATGGTTGCCGCAATTCTCTGTGCAATTATCACATTTGTATTAAGCCGGATTGTAAAAAAAGAAAAGGCTGCAAAAGCAGCGTAAGCTTACAGCAGACTTTCAAGTTAAAAAAAGCAGCAGGAAGAATTTCAAATTCTTCCTGCTGTTCTTTTTATCAAATTAACCCATTCATTTCCTGATACAGGCGCTTGGCATAACTGTCAGTCATGCCGCATATATAATCCGTCACAAGCAGCAGCCGGAGATATAATTTTTCTGCTTCGCTTTTGCCCTCTGACTGGTGTTTGTATGCATTTTTATAATTATCAGAAATAAAAGATACTACCCTGATATCAATAGAATCCAACGGTTCATCTGTATCGTAATACAATACCGCATGTACCAGTTTGTCCATCAGAAAATTCAATATGACTGACTCTGTAACTTCCATTTTATATATGGCAGTAGAGGAAAATACATAGCGGTATGCAATATCCCCCAATAAATCCATTAATCTGCCTCCGAAAGTGCCATAAAATAAATCGTACTTGAAAGTTCCCGCCATAATCTCCTCATAATGGGAGGTAAATCCAAAAGTGGCACAACTGATAAGATAACCCTGTACCCGTACAATCCAGTTCTTGACTGCATAAGACTCCGGATGGCTCACGTTCTTTTTTATTCCTCTTTCATACAAAGAGTTCAATCTTTCAAAGGCTGGAAAGTCTGCGTTCGGATTCTCTTTTTGCAATTCTTCCAATTCCCTGCTCAGTTCATGGAAAGAAAGGAATCCTTTCACAAATGCATCCTCAATATCTGCCGTTTTATAAGCCAGATCATCTGCCGCTTCCAAAATATATGTCAGGGGATGCCTATAATTTCCCGTCCCAGTTTCTGTTGATATGTCTTCAAAAACGGTTGTGTCGGCATAATAGTATCCCATCTTCTTATCTTTGATATTCCCCGTACTGAAATCAATTCCGGTGGAAGGCACCGGATATTTTACAATGGTATTCAACAGTGCATAAGTCAGATTCATGCCGAATTCGTCTACAAGATAATGCAGCTTTGTCACAAGCCGCAGTGCCTGGGCATTTCCCTCAAAATGATAGAAATCTGCCTTCATCTGCGCGGTCAGCATCTTCTCTACAGATTCTCCCCGGTAGACCATCTCCGGCAGATTCTTTATGAACCATTCCCGGATGGCGCTTTCCCCAAAATGGCCAAAAGGCGGATTCCCGATATCGTGTATCAGACCCGCACATTGAAGTATATGGCAGATATCTTCTTTCATCTGAGGCGTAAATCCTGAATCAGACTTACAAGTCAGAATATTTTCTCCGATATTTTGTCCCAATGATTTTCCAAAGGAAGATACCTCCAGAGAATGAGTGAGCCTGGTACGGATAAAATCACTTTTATCCAAAGGGAAGACCTGTGTCTTATCCTGCAGCCGCCTAAAAGAAGCACTGCCGATGATCCGGTGGTAATCTTTTTCAAACTCACTTCTCAAATCTGTTGTTCTGGGCTGTTGGCCTCCTGCACCTTCACGCATCCGTTTTGTGCAAAGTAATGCATTCCATTCCATAATATGCCTTTCTTTACTTATGCTGCTAAGGTTCGGTCTTTTCGAACCTTAGCAGCAAAGTACAATCTGCTGGCTTAGTGAGGTTCTTTCGAACTTAGCAGCATGGTTGTTTCCTTACTAC
The DNA here is from genome assembly GCF_003149105.1 of Faecalicatena contorta. GTDB lineage: Bacteria > Bacillota > Clostridia > Lachnospirales > Lachnospiraceae > Muricomes > Muricomes contortus_C. The sequence goes on from NZ_QGDS01000005.1 coordinate 131,220, forward strand.
TGTATTAATCGTAACTGTTCAGTACAGGACTGTGCATTTACTGCACAGTCTGTGTGAAAACATGGAACACACCATAGCAAGTCCCATCGCCACAGGCGATTTTCATGGGCTTGCTGCGTATCTGCTCATGGTTCTGAGCAGATACTTAATCAAGATAAATGGGCGGCTCATATGCCTTGCCCAGCAGCGCTTTCTTACGCTCCTGATATCCCAGGAAAGCCCATTCTGTCATATCCGTCCATCTGTGAATAGAGCGGTCATATACCTGCACGTATCCGATTCTGGTGGGATGCATACGGACACTGTTAGACTGATATTCTTTGCCTGTGTATGGGTTCACCTCACCCTGGTCCCTGTCTTCCTCCACATCCTCATGTTTGATAACCGGCTCGAAATCTGCAGGTTCCTGGACTGAAGACTCATGGTCCTCATGCAGCTCATCTGCAGGTTCCTGCTCTTTTACGGTCTCTGACTCCTCCGTGGATGATGCCTTTACCTCCGGCTCGGGCGCAGGATTCGCTTTCTTTCTGAGGAAAATACCGCCGGTAAGGAACTTTTCTTTCTTCTCTGCCTTTGGCTCTTCTTTCTTCTCTAGTTCAGACAGTTCTTCATGAATTTCGTAGAGTTCTCCAATCGTCATATCCCGCTCTTCGCTTTCATTACTGCTGTCCGCCTTCTTATCCTCATGTCTGGAAGAGGTTGTTTTCTGTCTTCTTTTTTGTTCTATTTTCTCCCATTCCTGTTCGCTGGGACCTGCTGCCTGGGCAGCTTCCATAGGCTTGGACTGCCCCAAAGTTTCTCCTGGTAAAATACTTAAATGAAAAGGACAGCCTAAAATTTCTGCAATCTTACGCATATCCTGTTCCTGGAAATTATCTCTTCCCAAACGCTGTGTCAAATTCTGCCTGGACATCTTCTGTCCGGTACGTTCCTCAATAATCTCTGCAAGTTCTTTAATAGTCATGCCTTTCCGGCCAAGAATAATTTTGACTTGTTCTCCAAATGTAAGACCTTCCATGGTGTTCCTCCTTATTAAAATGAACATATACCCAACGGTCAGAAACTATATAGTTTCTTCATAAACCCATCTTTTTCCCCTTTTTTCATTTTAGCAAATGCACAAAAGTACGTCAATGTCCAATTTAGCAGATAAACCTTCCATATATCTCCAGCCACCCGCCGTTTCCTGAATCTTATTTATTTCACGCCCAGGTATTCCTCCAGTGTGATTCCTTTTTCCGTAATCTCCTTTGCTACGTCTTTACCCACATAACGGTAATGCCACGGTTCGTAAATGATGCCTGTAATATCTGCCTTGTCCAGAGGATATCGCAGAATAAATCCATACTTGTAACAATTCTCGGCCAGCCATTTTGCCTCAGCAGTATCCGCCTGTTTCTCATCCAGTTCCTGGTAGTCCTCAGACATGATATCCAGAGCCAGTCCCAGGGCATGCTCACTGTAACCCGGCACTGCCACGGACTTTTTCGTTTCATTATAAGCATCTATATAACTGTCTCCCTGATTAATCCAATCCTGCATTGTTTCATTAAACACTGCCTTCTGGTCATCATAAGAGCGGTATGTGGAACAAAGATAAAATTTAAGCCCGGCAGCCTTTCCATCTGCAAGCATTTGTTTTGCATCCTCAGCAATTCTGGAATCTACCGAATGCTCCGGAGCAATTTCTGTAAGCTCCGGCACATAATTTGTATCTACAGGATGGCTGTCATTCACCAATATCAGCGCCCAGTCATCCGGCTGCTTTTCCGATAATGTAGCAGCCGCCTCCACTGTCTCCTGCTGTTTCAACTGGGACTGGAGATTTTTATTTTCCGCCTGCAGCTTCTTTTTTGTCTCAATCATTGCTACTTCTTTTTTATTAACTGCCTTGCTGGCTGCAGCGAAAGTAATCACTACCCCCAGCATTGCCCCGCATATTACGCCTAGTATCAGTGCCTTTTTTATCTTTCGGTTCATCTTTATATTCATGCTTTCAACTCCATCCGTATTTTTGAATCTATTTCTTTATCAGTAGAACAAACCGCTATTTTATAAGGTATTCCAGGCACCTTATATTCCTGGTAATAATATTCCCCCGGATAACCCTCCGGCTTTTTCAAAAGAACAGGAGGGCGGGAAAGCTGGATTTCAAAACTCCTGGTATCCATCGCCATTCCCTGCCGGGTGGCCTTCATAAAACTTTCCTTGAGGACCCAGAACCGGTAAAACAAATCATTTTGCTGCTCTTTGCTCTTTTCCTCGAAAATCCTCCTGCATTCCGAGGGACAGAAAAACCTCTCTGCAATCCTCAGATTAGCCTCTTTTACCTCTTCTATGTCACATCCTATCTGAGTATTTTCACAACAATCCATATCAATAGAACACAGCACGTAATCCCCCGAATGCGAGAGATTAAATGCTGCTTTCTCTGAAATTTCATATTCTTTTCGTATTTTTTCCAGCAACATCCAGGCGCCTGCGCTCTGAGCCTTTCCTTTTTGATAGCGGTGCTTGTCCGCCTTTTCTTTTCTAAATGCCGGAAGTCCTTCATAACATGCACGGTATCTGCCGGCCTCATAAAGCGGCCGGATATCCATAAGCCATGTTCTTATCATAAATATGCCCGCTTTCTAGTTCTGTTATCTGTTCAGAATAGTTCCCTAGTTCATATCTGCTCAGAACCCTGAACAAATACCCTAGTTCTTCATATAGCGTACTTCAAAGGTATCTACCGTAATCGGTTTGTTAAACAAGGTCCCCTGTACATAGTCACATCCAAGCTCCTTGAGCACATTCAACTGGTCCTGTGTCTCAACCCCTGAAGCTGCAACATGAACACCAAGCTGCCTGCACACATCAATAACTGCTTTTGCGGCAATCTGGCTGCGTTTATTCCCCACAATATTCATTACAAGACTGCTGTCCAGTTTCAAACCATCAAATTCCATAATAGAAAGAATGGAGAAACTGGAATCTTTTGCGCCGAAATGATCTAAAACAACGCGAATATTTTCTTTCCTGATTTTATCACTTGTCTCAGCTAACATCTCCTGATTCATATATTCATAGGATTCAGAAACCTCTACCTCAAGATATTCACAGGATACATGGTATTTTTCCACAAGAGCCAGCATTCTCTCCACAATGTTCGCCTGACTGAGTGTTGCCCCCGAAAAATTGACGGAAACGGGCAGTATCGGTATATCTTCTGTCTCCCAGTGCCTGAGTGTTTTACAGACCTGCTCAAACACATACATATCCAGATAATGTGACAGCCTGGTCTCCTCTAAAAGAGTAATATATTTTCCGGGATTCATAATTCCCAAATCCTTATGGTGGTAGCGTACAACTGCCTCCGCACCAATGATTTCCTCAGTTATGGCATCCATTCTGGGGACAAAGCATATAATAAAATTCCCCTGTTTGATATCCTCCAGCAAGTCCTCTTTAATAATAGGCTCGTGATGTCCTTTTTTCAGATTTTTATAGTATTTCTGCTTTTCTTCCCGCATCATACTCTCGGCACTTGCCACAAGGCTGTCTACATCAATATCAACTTTTTCCCACGCATACCCCATAGATGTAAGTCCAAGACTGATATTTTCCAGCTTATCATGGGCCCCATGAACGTTTTTCATAAAGTCCTCGTATGATACATTTTCCATAATTACCAGATATTCATCGCCTGTCACCCGGAATACCATGGCTCCTCTGAAATATTCTTCCAGAACTTCTCCCACACGGGTAACTACCTCATCCCCATATTCATGTCCAAATTCTTTGTTAAAATTCTTCAATCCGTTAATATCCAGAGACAAAGCTCCCAAAGACCTCAGCTCTTCCTGCCCGGCTTCTGCCATGTAGCCCATAAAACTGTTTCTGTTCAGCAGGCCCGTCAAATCATCATGATAGCTCAGATACTCCTGCTGCTTCTGCATCTTCTGCAGTATAATGGCCTGTGAAATATATGGAATAACCGCGCGCATAAGAGAAAGGTCACACCCGCCTCTGTGAACGCCTACTGCCGCCAATACAGCAACCACACCGTCATCCAGGGGCTGGAAGACACTGTAGTCATCTTCTGTAGTGTCCGTAATCTCACGCTTCATCCACTTAGGCATCTGCTCTGCACTCAGCATTTTCAGCCGGTCCCTCTGCCACGGGACATTTTCTGCACACCACTCATAGATTGTAAGGATATCTTCCTCATCTTTTTCTATATAGTAAACATATTCAGAATCATAATAATCGCGTACTGTACCCAATACATCATTCATGATTTCTATAATAGAACGTTGTCCATATTTTTCTCCCATGGATATCTCTCCCCTAAGCTTTATGTTACAGTTCAGCCATACTTATACTACTAAGGTTCGGTCCTTTCGAACCTTAGCAGCAAAGTACATCCTGTTGACTTAGGCGGGGTCCTTTCACGCCTTAGTAATATGGATGTCTCCTTAAACTCTATCTTATATGGCTAAACTAGTAAGTTTATTGTAGTATAATCTTATTTAAATTGCAAGACGGAAAAAGCACCGCAATACGGCCCGACGGGAAAATTCGGATATTGCGGTGCTATTCTCTATTTCTTCCTCTGAGATACTTTCAAGCGGCTCATCGCCCGGGACAGGGCCGCCTGGGTCATATAGTATTCCTGGATGCTCTGCTTCTGTCTCAAACGTTCCTGGGCACGTTCCTTCGCTTCTTCCGCCCTGCGCACATCAATTTCTTCCGGACGCTCGGCAGTCTCAACAAGAACAGTAACACGGTTGTTTACAACCTCGGCAAATCCTTCACCTAATGCCATTTCTATCCAATGGTTTTCCTCAATTTCCATCCTTGCATCACCCACGCCCAGTGCAATGACCGTGTTCTCATGATTTGCAAGAATTCCTATTTCCCCGTCAGGAGCCGGCAGCGTCAGTTTCCTGCAGCGGCCGTCATAGAAAATCCTGTCACTGGCTATTATTTTCAGACCAAATGTATCCATATGCATACACCTCTATTCTGCGGCATTTTCTGTCTTCGCTTTTGCGATAACATCTTCGATTGTTCCCACGTTAAAGAAAGCAGATTCTGGATATTGATCCATCTCTCCATTGATAATCATCTGAAATCCGCGGATGGTTTCTTTCAGCGGCACATATTTTCCCGGAGTTCCTGTAAATGTTTCAGCAACATAGAATGGCTGTGATAAGAACCGCTGGATTTTCCTTGCACGCAGTACAATTGCTTTATCTTCGTCTGACAGCTCTTCCATACCAAGGATTGCGATGATATCCTGCAATTCTTTATACTTCTGCAAAATTGCTGTTACCTGGTTTGCTGTTTCATAGTGTTCTTCTCCCACAATATCCGCTTCCAGGATACGTGAGTTGGATTCCAGCGGGTCTACCGCCGGATAAATTCCCTGCTCTACAATCTTTCTGGACAATACTGTTGTAGCATCCAAATGAGCAAAAGTGGTTGCAGGTGCGGGGTCAGTCAAGTCATCTGCAGGTACGTAAACAGCCTGTACAGACGTAACAGAACCATTTTTCGTAGATGCAATACGTTCCTGAAGCTCACCCATTTCTGTAGCAAGAGTAGGCTGGTAACCTACAGCAGAAGGCATACGCCCAAGAAGTGCTGACACTTCAGAACCTGCCTGGGTAAAACGGAAGATATTATCAATGAAAAGAAGCACGTCCTGATGCTCCACATCCCTGAAATACTCCGCCATAGTCAGTCCGGTCTCAGCTACACGCATACGTGCTCCGGGGGGCTCGTTCATCTGTCCGAACACCAGGGCCGTTTTTGCCAGAACCCCTGATTCACCCATCTCCGTCCACAAATCATTTCCCTCACGGGAACGCTCGCCGACTCCGGTAAAGATGGAATATCCGCCATGCTCTGTGGCAATGTTACGGATCAATTCCTGAATCAGAACAGTCTTACCAACTCCGGCACCACCGAACAGACCAATTTTACCGCCTTTGGCATAAGGCGCAAGCAAGTCAATAACCTTAATACCTGTTTCCAATATCTCAATAACCGGGCTCTGTTCTTCAAAGCTTGGAGGATCTCTGTGGATAACCCACTTTTCACCCTCGCCTAAAACTTCACCGTCATCAATCGTTTCTCCTAAAACATTAAATAATCTGCCTAGTGTCTGCACACCTACAGGCACTTTAATACCCTCGCCTGTAGCAGTCACTTCCATATCCTTATGCAGCCCCTCACTGGCAGCAAGCATCAGGCAGCGCACCTCATTATTTCCCAGATGCTGGGCAACTTCCATGACACACTTCTTTCCGTTGTTCTCAACTTCCAGCGCATCCTTGATAAAAGGAAGATTGCCGTCCTCAAACATTACGTCAACGACAGGTCCCATGACCTGTACAATTCGTCCTTTATTCATATCCGTTCTCACTTCCTATTGCAAAAGAGACGCAAAAGGGACTGACCCTTTTGCCGTCCATTTTCAGAATATTCTTACTTTTTCCGTTTCTGCGCGTTAGCGCCGCCGCAAACTTCTGTTATTTCCTGTGTAATTGCAGCCTGTCTTGCCCTATTATATAAGGTAGATAGTTCTTTAATAATATTTTCCGCGCTGTCTGTTGCTGATTTCATGGCCATCATGCGGGCATTGTGCTCGCTGGCATGAGCCTCTACCAGACATCCGTAAATCATACCGGTCACGTAATTCGGCACAATAATGTCCATGACACTTTTCGCTGATGGATAGAATTCAATTTCCTCTCTATACATGTTCAGCGGCATGACCATCCGGTTGAAGGCAGCCCGTTCCAAAGGAAGGAGCTTTACTTTTTCAGCTTCCACCTGTATAGAATTTTCCATACGGGTGTACACAATATAGACCTCATCCAGTTCTCCTTGCTCAAATTGCTCCAGGATTACAGATGATATACTCCTGGCCCGGTGCATGGTCGGTTTCTGAACTGTATACTGGAAATTCGTGGCAATCTCTACGCCGCGTTTTGAAAAATAGTGACGCCCCAGCTCCCCTACCACGAACAGCTTGTGTATACCGGGCTCCTTTAATAATTCATCTTCCAGCTTGATGATATTATGGTTGTATGCTCCTGCAAGTCCTTTATCTGCCGTAATAACAATAGAGCCTATTTTTCGTTTATCAGCGGGCAGCTCTTCCCGCATGTCAAAGTAAGGGTCTTCTATCTCCGGCACATGACGCAGGATTCTGGAAATCTCCCTCTGCAGCCCGTAAAAATACGGCTCTGTATCTGACAGCTTTTTCCTGGCCTGCTTCATTTTAGAAGAGGAAATCATATACATCGCATTCGTAATCTTCATCGTATCTTTAACGCTGTTTATACGAGTCTGTATTTCTTTGATATTTGCCATATTAACACCTGCTCTTTTTAAATTCCTGTGCCGTTTCCACAATTTTTTCTATCAGTTCATCGGTAAGAGCTTTTTTCTCTTCAATTTCTTTTCCGATTTCAGGATATTCCGCATCAAAATGATGCAGCATATCCATCTGGAATGATTTTATCTTTTTCTTCTCTATTCCCAGGAACACTTTATGAGTTGCTATGCACAGAGTAAGAACCTTTTCATGAAGACTCATAGGATTGCACAGCGGCTGTTTCAGAAGCTCCATCAGGCCGCCGCCATATTCCAATTGTTCTTTAGTTGCCGCGTCCAGATCAGAGCTGAACTGCGTAAACACTTCCATCTCACGGTATTGCGCCAAATCAATACGTATACTTCCTGACGCTTTTTTCATAGCCTTTGTCTGGGCCGCACCTCCTACACGGGATACGGACAGACCCACATTGACCGCCGGTCTCATTCCTGAGAAAAATAAATCGCCTTCCAGGAATATCTGACCATCTGTAATGGAAATTACGTTGGTCGGAATGTATGCAGATACATCACCTGCCTGTGTCTCAATAATCGGAAGAGCTGTAATAGAACCGCCTCCATTAGCCTCATTCAAGCGGCTGGAGCGCTCCAGTAATCTGGAGTGCAGGTAAAATACATCTCCCGGGTAAGCTTCACGTCCCGGTGATCTTCCCAGCAGCAGGGATAATGCACGGTATGCAACCGCATGTTTAGATAAATCATCATATATAATCAGTACATCTTTCCCCTGATGCATAAAATATTCCGCCAAAGCTGTTCCCGCATATGGTGCAATGTACTGCAGCGGTGCACAGTCACTTGCAGTAGATGAAACAACAATTGTGTAATCCATAGCGCCATTTATCGTCAGTGTATTCACTACCTTCGCTACTGTAGATGCTTTCTGTCCGACAGCTACATAGATGCATATTACATCTTTTCCTCTTTGGTTAATAATTGTATCTAAAGCTATGGAAGTTTTACCTGTCTGTCTGTCGCCGATAATCAGCTCTCTTTGTCCGCGTCCAATTGGAAACATCGCGTCAATAGACAAAATACCTGTCTCCAATGGCACAGTAACTGATTTACGGTCAATAATGCCAGGTGCTTCCTGTTCAATTGGACGATAGCCATCTGCAGGAATCTCGCCTCTTCCGTCAATAGGAGCTCCCAGAGAGTTCACCACTCTGCCTATATACTTGTCCCCTACCGGAACTCCAGCTTTCTTACCTGTACGGCTTACTTTTGTGCCTTCCCTGATTTCAGTATCATGTCCGAAAAGAATACAGCCAATCGCATCTTTCTGGATGTCCTGTACCATTCCCTTCAGTCCATTTTCAAAAGTCACAATCTCCCCGTACATGGCGTGGTCAATCCCATAAACAGTGGCAATACCGTCACCTACAGCGATGACTGTTCCAATCTCACTGTTCTTGCTGATTGTATCAAAATTTTCTATCTCATTTTTCAGAATAGAAATAATTTCATCTGAATTGATTGAACTCACCTTGTTCACCTCCAGGTCAATTTTTGTTCTAATCTCTTCAGGCGCCCTTTCAGACTCCAGTCATACTCGTCACTTCTTGCATGCAGTATAAAACCGCCGAGCAGCCCCAAGTCCTCTCTGATTTCAATATTTGCCCTGCGGACACCGTACTTCTTACAGAGAAACGCCTGCATTTCTTTTAACTGTACCTCACTTGGAGGTTCTACACAAGTCAGTACTGCGTTCAGAATCTGATTCTGTTCATCACAATATCTGTCATATGCTGTGAAAATATCATAGAGAAGGTCAATCCTCTGATATCTGCACGCCACTTTCAGAAAATTCTTGATTTCCTCCGGGAATACCTGGTCTATCACCTTCATTTTCTCTGCTTCCCGAATCGTCGGATTCACAAAAACATCATAAAGCTGAGGAACCTCAGCAAATATTTCCCTTGTTTTTTGTATGGCTTCTTTCGGAATACTCAGCTCATACAACGCATGGGCATATCCTACCGCAGCCTGCGGCAAGTATAGATGACTAGTCGTTGTCTGAGTCTTCATGAGCATCACCTACTTCTTCTAGAAATTGATTATAGATTTCCTGATTTCCTTGATTCTCTGTCTTTTCGCTCACAATCTTCTCAGCAGCCGCCATGGCAAGGCCGGCAATTTCTGACTGCAGCGCTTTTATTGTCTGCTCCCGTTCCGACTGAATATTTATCTTGGCAGAATTCATAATATTTCCTGCTTTTTCTCCTGCTTCTGTCACAATTCTGTCGTACTCGGCCTTAGCCCGTACCTGTGCCTTTTCTACGATTTCAGCGGATTCTTCTTTTGCTCCGGATAAAGCATCTTTATATTCCTGCTTCATTTTCAGGGCTTCTTCCTGAGCTTCATTCGCATGATTCAGGCCATCAGCAATCAGCTTTTCACGTTCTTCCATCACATCAGTTACCGGTTTGATTAAAAACTTTTTCAACAAAAGATAAAGAACAACAAGGTTTATAATGGTAAAGAGAAGGTTCACATTTAATTGCAGCACCTGTCCCACCTGCCTTTCCTGTTATTTATTTCAAAAGTAAGATAATCAATAAACCAATAATAAAACCATAAATAGCTGTAGCCTCGGCCAAAGCACATCCCAGAATCAGGTTCTTGCTTATTTTACTCTCTGCTTCCGGCTGTCTTGCAATTGCATCTACCGCCTTACCTGTTGCGATACCAATACCAATACCTGCTCCAATACCTGTTAAAACTGCAATAGCTGCTCCAATTGCGATCATTGTTCCCATAATACTAATCTCCTTTTACTATGTTTTATAAATTTTCCTGAATAAATAATCTGGCTTGCCAGATCCGCACCTGCTGCGGTCATTTTAACCATATCCCCGTCTGCACACCGTGTACAATTATTCCTGTTCCTCATTCATAAATAACGATGTCAGAAATACAAACACATATGCCTGTAAAAGTCCGTCGAATATATCAAAATAAAAACTAAACGGTATCGGCAACAGCATAGGCATAGTTAACTTCAAAAGTTCCATAACAACAAATGCACCCAGCACGTTACCGAATAGCCGCATACAAAGAGATAATGGACGGATTACAATTTCCATAACCAGAATAGGTGCTACTATAGGCACCGGTTCTGCAAAATGTTTTACCCAATGTTTAAATCCATTTTTGCGTATGCCTGAATACTCAATTAAAAACATACTCATAATAGCTAGTGCGGCAGTCACATTTAAATCCTTTGTAGGTGGTTTGAATCCAAACAGACCTATAATATTGGAAACACCCAGGTAAAGACCTACTGTAATCAAATAAGGAATATACCGCTTATTTTCTTTCCCCATGACACCCACGAAAAAATCCTGTATCCCACCAATAACAGTCTCCAGCGCAATCTGTTTCCTTCCCGGATTCTCGACTCTAAGGTTCCGCACAAAGATAATTGAAAGCAGAACCAGAGCTGCCATAATAATCCAGGTAACGACAACCGATTCCGATACACCGATTCCGCCGAAAACAGGAACCGTGAACACAATGTGGCAGTTCAGTTCCTCCAGCAAATTCTCTGTTAATCTTTCCGTATTGCTCCCTCCCTTTCTTTCATTTTTATATGCGCCCGGAAAAAGGGATTTCTCTCATATTTACTGCATAAAAAAAGAAATTCCGTTTTCGAAATTCCCGCCCATATGCGCCCTTTTAAGAAGTAACTTTTCCTTAAAAGATTCCTAAAGTTTACACCCAAAATTTTTGTTTGTCAACGGTCAGAAAAGGCGGATTTTTGCAGAAAAACAGCACCTTTTTATTTAATTTTCATGAGACCCAAGGTGAAGTTTTCAGGTTTTTATAAAAATTTAATCTTTATTTTTTAATTTTAAGGTTTCAATATACCAAAAAACGACAATTTAATCGATATGCCATGCTTAAAGGACAATATTTTTGTTAATATCAACTAGTATAGTTGTCTATGCTCTAACAGTAATCGCAAAAATCTTAACAACTTCTTAATTTCTGCCGCCAGATTTGCGTGCATTTTGATTTTATTTGATTTATAATTCTTATAAATAGCGCCAAAATAGTAGTGTGGTATGTTATGGCCCCTCAATGATTACAATAAAATGTAAAGAAGGATTAGAATGAAGGAACATACAGTGAATACATCTTATAAATTTAATCGTTTTTTCTTTGTCTGCGGTATCCTTATGAGCATCAGCGAAATATGGAAGCAATGGTATCTGACCTTCCGCTTAAATGAGGGCTCTTACCAGTGGTGGTTTTTCCCTTTCCAGCTATGCAGCATATCCATGTATGTTCTGCTGGTCCTTCCGTGGAGTAAAAACCTCCGGATCCGCAACGCCTTACTTACATTTCTCATGTGTTATGGCCTTTTAGGCGGAATTGCTGTATTTGCTGATACAAGCGGGCTTTATTATCCTGCACTCTGTCTGACAATTCACTCCTACTTGTGGCATGTAATGCTTATTATAATAGGTATTACAGCAGGTGCTGCCTATATATTGGAAAGTAAAGACAACTTTTTTCATTACCGCAAAATTGGAGACAGCACCCTGCTTTATCTACTCTGCTGCCTCATTGCCGCATTTATAAATCATCTTTTTGGTACTCGCGGCACTATCAACATGTTTTACATCAATCCATATTATGAGATGCAGCAGATAGGATTTTCTTCCCTTGTAAAATACCTGGGGAATATCCCCGCAATTTTTACTTATATTTTAGCAACGATTTTCGGGGCATGCCTTCTTTTCTGCGTTTGGACACTTGTTGTATATTATTACCGGAAATGTAAAAAAGATTCTGCTAAATAAAGAGCCTGGCCTGCCAGACCCTCGTGCCGAAGCGCGGTCGTTTTAGCGGCCATTTTCCTTGTGTGCGCAGTGAGCATCCCCCGGATGGGTTTTATATAATAAAACGTGCAGGATTCTCAGCCATGAGAACCCTGCACGCTTTTCTTCTATTCTTTCGCTTTCTTTTTCTCCAGTTCCTTTTCTTCTAATTCCTTTTGATGCTCAATTTCTGTTCTTGCAATTTTCAGGAAATCCCGCTCTTCTTTCTTTTTCCTCGGAATAAACCTTCTTGCCACACTGCCTTTTCCTCTGTTTTTCACATAAAAATATCCTATTACTGAAAATATCAATGCACCTACAAAGTTTACCATCAGGTCTTTCATTGTATCTATCAGGCCAATATCCAGGTACCCTCCAAGCCCCAGGTCCTTTCCATTAAGAACCACACTGGTTATGTTGTTAATTTCCGTGGGGATATTCCTTCCATCCGGGTCCAGCATAACAGAGCGTATTGTATGAATTACCGTGTCTTTTTGCATATCATAGCCGAATAACCAGTCCATTCCAAATTCAAAGAACTCCCATATCACACCGATTGTCATGGAGAAGCAAAATGCTACAATTGCCGTAAACAAGGGTGAGAGTTTAAAAACCATCTTCTCGCTCCGGTTCAGCAGATCTACCATAGAAAATCCAATAGCTGCCGCCAGGAATCCATTTAAAGTATGAAGAACTGAATCCCAAAATGGAAATACAAGATAAAACTCCCTGATCTCCCCTAAAATCTCCGCTGCAAAAATAAACACAAGGATAATGATTTCCAGTGTGGTCGGCAGCTCCACTTTCATGGTAATCTGTACGAAACTAGGTACTACTAAAAGCAGCAGTGTTAAAACACATAAAAATACATTCTCATAATTCCTGTTAAAAATCTGTAAAATCATAACTATAATCACAAGAAGACGCAAAACGAAATAAACCATAAACGAGCTTCTATGCTCCCGCAGCTCCATATGAAGAGCTTTCCACATCGTGCGGAAGCGGTCAGTACCTTTTTTCCCATTATTCTTCATCTTATTCTCATTCCTTTGAAATACCATTGACAACTCTTATCTATTATATGGAGATTATGCGGTTATTGCAAGATAAATCCCAAAACCATGCAGGATTTAGGGTGTTGTTTTATTGAGACATCATTGATATTCCTGATCTGCTAACCAGAGTTTTACACAATCCTTACCATAATATGTTTGTACCCTTCTGCCCTTTCTATAAGAATATGCCTAACAAGGCATACTTTTTGAACTACTAATGTTCAGGAAGGTATCCCTTCCTGAACCGGCCACGTTTAAACACACATAAAACCAAAGGAGATTTCTTATGAAAGTCAGAAGTACAGTTGAGAAAATTCAATTCGACACACTTAAAAAGAAATGTAAAAAGCAAAAGGGTAACTACTTTGAAATTATATAATTGAATCCCACTCTTCATTTCACAAATGCGTTTTAATTTGGTATACTGGGACAAACTACAAAAGGAGTTATAGACAGATGATATTAACAGGCGTATTTGCAAATGCAGCCACCATTATAATTGGCGCGCTGATGGGTATTGTATTCAAAAAAGGGGTTCCCGAAAAAATGAACACTTCTATTATGCAGGGTTTGGGACTGTGTGTGTTGTATATTGGAATCAGTGGTTCCCTAAAGGGTGAGAACACCGTCATCGTGATTTTATCTATTATTATTGGTGTAATTATAGGCGAAATATTTAACTTTGACCGGAGACTTCAATGGGTGGGAGACTCTTTGCAGGCCATGTTCAAATTCAATGGTTCTAATAATTCCATCGCGGAAGGATTTGTCAACTGTACCATTTTTTTCTGCGTGGGTGCAATGTCTATTGTCGGCTCTCTCCAAAGCGGATTGACAGGCAATCACGAAACATTATTTGCGAAAGCCCTGATTGACGGAACAATCTCTCTTGTAATGGCCTCTACGATGGGAATCGGCGTTGCATTTTCGGCTCTCACAGTATTTCTTTATGAATCTCTGTTGACCTTATCCGCCAATGTAATCTCCGATTTTCTCACAACTCCTGTCATAAACGAAATGACCTGCGTTGGTTCACTACTCATTGTTGCAATCGGATTAAATATGCTGAAACTGACCAATATTAAAGTCACAAACTTTATCCTGGCACCCTTTATTCCAATTCTTCTATACTTATTCTAATCCCAGCCCGAAAGGAGCAGGCACAAAATGAAGCATCCTTATACATATGAAATTATATACAGCAGCCGGAAAACCCTGGCTGTTCAAGTGACTTCCGACGGAACCGTGAAAGTCCGCGCTCCCAAGGGATATCCCAAAACAGCTATCCACAATTTCCTCAAAGAAAAAGAAAACTGGATTCTGAAACACGTAGATAAGGCAAAACAAAAGCCGTCCCCCTGTCCCCCCACACTTTCAGGAAAAGACAGAAACCGCTACATTCAGATTGCCCGGGATATCTTTACACAAAAAACAGCCTACTACGCTTCTATCATGAACGTAACATATGGCCGTATCTCAATCCGCGAACAAAAAACACGCTGGGGAAGCTGCTCCAGCCGGGGAAACCTGAACTTTAACTGGCGTCTTATATTTGCACCGGAACCTGTCCTCGATTACATTGTAGTCCATGAACTGGCCCACCGCCGGGAAATGAACCATTCCCACTCATTTTACGCCATCGTAGAATCCGTTCTGCCCGATTATAAAAAAATGAAGAAATGGCTCCGTGACAACGGCCATTCACTATGGACCATAGTATAAATTCTGAATATTCTGAAAACGACACGCAAAGGGGACAGTCCCTTTTCAAAAGGGTCAGACCCTTTCCAAAAGGGACTGTCCCCTTTTATCGCGACCTTTTATCTGCTGGTATATATAAGATATTGGAAGTCCTACTACATTGTAGTAATCCCCTTCTATCTTATCTATATACGCTGCAAATCTTCCCTGGATTCCGTATGCCCCTGCCTTGTCCATTGGCTCTTTGCTTTTAATATATCTCCAAATTTCCTCTTCATCCATGTCATGTACATACACTGTTGTCCGGACAGCATGGCTGCATACCTGCCGTGCTCCATTCCCATCAAAATTCAGAATTGTAACTCCTGTATATACCTCATGTGCCCTTCCCTGCAAATTTTTCAGCATATAAAATGCATCGTCTTCATCTTTGGGTTTTCCTAAAATTCTTCCATCTAGTACTACGATTGTATCTGCACCTATTACAATCATGTCCTTTGTTTCCAGCTCCGATGCTACGTTTTCAGCTTTCATCAATGACAGCTCTTTTACAATCTCTTCCGGAAGAACACTCTCATAATATTCTTCCTTATGGCTTACCACCACTTCAAATTCCAGCCCTATCTGCTCCATTAGCTCCCTGCGCCGCGGAGACGCAGAGCCAAGTATAATCCTTTTCACAACACACATATCTCCCTCATACTTTAATGCTCTTAGTATACCACAATATGTAACCAAAGATAAGAAAATGGCATAACTAAAACCATAGCAGGAAGCATATTTGCAATTGGAAAAGATTTGATTCCGGCAATACGAAAACCGGTAGCAAGCATCAAAATCCCTCCACAGGCAGTAAAATCACTAAGCATTTCAGGCGTTGTCATTGGCATAATAAAAGCTGCACTGAAAAACAGCAGAAGCAGTACGATAAACTGCGGAATACAAACCGTACATACAATAAAACCAAGACTGGCTGCAAAAATCGCAGCTGTAAAAAAATCTAAAATGGATTTGGAAAACAGAATCGTATGGTCGCCTGTCATTCCGGACTGTAATGCACCAAAAACGCCTGTTCCGCTTGCACAAAACAGTACCACAATACTAACAAGCTTTTGCATAAATTCCTCCTGGCTCATGCTGCTTTCTTTTGAAGCAAAAATCTTAGAAATTGGAGCCTGTACCTTCGCTGCGGCAACCGTAATTCCATATTCTAAATGTATCAGCTCTCCAATTGCAGTACCGATAATAACTGCCAATACTACAGCAGGAAGGTAAGTCAGCTTTACAATGGAAGCAACACCCATTGCCATAGAAGTAACACCAAATATTAAAGTAAGATTACTTTTAAAATTTTCTTTCAGCTTATTTCCCAACAAAGTTCCGACAGCACCGCCAAAAAGGACAGACAGGCTATTTACAACAACACCAATTAGCATCTTTATTTACCTCGTTATTTTTATATTATTTTCATTTGTGTCTTTATCATGATATAATCGTAGTCAGATTGACTCCCCTTAAACAATTTATAGATGAATACCGGAAAGGGTACACAAATGTTAAAAATCATTATTTCACCGGCTAAGAAAATGAATATTATAGATGAATATCCATGCACCGTTACCAAACCTGTTTTTTCCAAAGAAGCGAAATATCTGCATAATATATTAGCAAAAATGTCCCGCAGCGAATTAAAAGAATTATGGCGGTGCAGCGATAAACTAACTGATATGAACTACAACCGTCTTCATACACATTCTTTAGAGCGCAATCAGTCTCCGTCCCTTCTCGCTTACGAAGGTATCCAGTACCAGTATATGGCCCCTCAGGTTTTTTCCGAATCAGAGTGGAAATATGCTTCAAAATATCTGCGGATCTTATCAGGATTTTACGGTATTTTAAGGCCAACAGACGGTGTAGTTCCTTACCGCCTGGAGATGCAGGCAAAGCTGGAAACAGAGTTGGCGGCAGACTTGTACCAATTTTGGGGAAGAAAGCTGTACGAACGGCTGACTGAAGGCAGAAGTGTACGTAATCTCCAAATTGTAAACCTTGCCTCTGCTGAATACAGCCGGATAATCCTTCCGTACATAACTGCTCCCGCCACCTGTGTAACCTGCATTTTCGGAGAGGAAATAGACGGAAAGATAAAAGTGAAGGGTACAAAAGCGAAAATGGCACGAGGTGAGATGGTCCGGTGGATGGCTGAGCATCAGATAAAAAATATCAGAGATATCCGTGAATTTGACCGTCTTAATTACCGTTTCCAGGAGGAAACGTCTTCTGATAACAAGTATGTTTTCTTGAAAACAGTTTAACCCAATTCTTCATCACACATTTCAGAATATCTCCTCCGCCCCGCCGTTACCTTTAATAAGCACCGCTCTGCATGGGGCTCCGTCACATCCGCCCAATTTTAGGGGCTGGGCACACAAAAAGTACTCTCCTGCCTCCGCTTCTTCCAGGCACAGCCCTTCCAGAATCGCCATGCCGGCTCCCAGAAGAATTTTATGTACTTTCTGTATTGCTCCGGGAGTCTCCTCCGCCCCTACTGTCTGCTTTTCCACCCCTACCAGCTCTACGCCATTTTGAGCAAAAACCTCCGCTGCAGCCTCTGTAAGAGTGACATTCCCTTTCCATAATTGCTTTTTCCCTTTACCGGCTGTCATCTGCCGGGCCGTCTCTCCATCCAGTATCCCTTCATACTCCAGCACACAGCATTTGCCCATTACCTGCTCTAAAGGAAGCTCATCAATCCTCCGTCCTTCATCCATAAAGTGCCAGGGAGCATCCATGTGTGTTCCGTTATGTGCGCATAGCTTCAGATAAGTAAGATTGCAGACATCCCCATTTTTTATCTCCATCAATCGCTCATACTCCGGAACGGGGTCCCCCGAGTATGCTTTAGAACTGAATAATTCTCTTGTAATATCAATATACTTCATAACTCTTGCGCCCCTTCCCTAATCTTGATGATCAGCTTGCGAAATGACTTTTCAAAATGCTCGTCATCTTCTCTTGTCCGCTTTCTGGGCCCCTTCAAGTGATTCTTTTTTGATTTCCTGCGTACTTCCTTTGCAATATGCCGTTCAAACATCATTTGGTCTATATTCTCCACCGTATACCATTTCCCACTCTGATGAATTGGAAAAACACCTTTTCCAAGGCACATAGATGCCACGCCGTAATCCTGGGTCACCACAATGTCTCCCTTTTCCGTCATTGTAACAATTTTAAAGTCTGCAGAGTCCGCACCCTTTTCTACTGTCACAATTCTGCTGTATTCAGACTGAAACAAATGCGCCGTATCACATACCAATACAACCGGAATTTTTTCCTGCTCTGCGATATTCTCTATAATTCCGATCACCGGACAAGCATCCGCATCTACTATAATTTTCACCTTAGTTATCCTCATTTCTTCCGGATTCTTGACATTTTATATTTCCAATGCTATGATAATTATATAAAAAGAGTAGCCGCCCACAAGGGGTTGACCTCAAAATGAAATTACGAAATTCCACCCTATACCGGTCAAAGTATGAAGGGTGGTTTTTCTATGTATTACTGGCTAATTAAATAAATAAAGGTCAGTAATGCGAGAATAAACATGCCGAATTGCATCAAATCCTTGAAGTCAAACGGTTTTTTGTCCATTCACATCACCTCCCATCTGTTTAAGATGAAAGGCCAACACACCCTATACACGACTACTCTTAATAAAATTCTATCACAGTCCTTCGTTCTCTTCAATCCACGATTTAACAATTACTGTTCCGCCCACGCCTCTTCTATCTTCTCCGGCTGTTCCAGCAGCATCCAGCTTCCCAGTGCCATACACTCCGCCACATACACCATTGCCTTCTGTCCGATACTCATTCCCACCTGTGCCGTAGTTGACCAATGGTGCAGAGGTGTCCCTTTACACATCGCAGCCGCACTGAGCATTATAGTGGGAACTTTGTGGCTCACATCGGATACATCGGTCCCGATAGGCAGCAGTACCGGCTCATCCTCAAGAGGCTCCAGTCCCGTAAAATAAACCCCATTATTCTGAATTCCTGCCCGCTCGCTTATATCCCTTGCAAATACAATCTCTTCCTCGGTATGTTCCGGAACGGGTATCTGTTCCATAGCCTTATAAAACACTTCCGCAAGAGTCCGGTTCACCTTCATCTCTTTATTTTTTGTCACACGTTCTATTTCAACCCTTGTTCCCGTCATCATTGCAGCTCCCTGGGCACATGCATCCACTCTCTGGGAAGCATCCTCCATCCGCTCACTTTTACCGGAACGGATAAAATAGTTTGTAGAAGCATAGTCCGGCACAATATTTGCCGGTCCGTCTGTATTTGTATAGGTATAATGCATCCGTATATCATCTGCCACATGCTCCCTCAGATAATTAACACCTACATTCATCAGCTCCGCAGCATCCAGCGCACTGCGTCCCATCTCTGGATTTTTGGCAGCGTGGGCAGTCGTACCGTAAAATTTATAATTCTTGATGTCCTGGGCCAGCCAGATGTCATAACTCACCCGGTTTCTATCAAAAGGATGCCAGGTGATTGCCACAGACAAATCATCAAATACACCCGCCTCGTTCATTTGGATTTTTCCGATTACAATCTCTTCCGCCGGACAGCCATATACCCGGATTGTCCCTTCCATACCAGACGCTTCCATCTGCGCTTTCAGGGCACAGGCCGCTCCGGCACATGCAGTCCCCAGAAGGTTGTGTCCGCAGCCATGTCCCGGACCACCGCTTGGTTTGTACTCACACACTGCCTCCTGTCCCAGTCCCGGCAAAGCGTCGTATTCCGCCAGAAAGCCTAGAATCGGTTTTCCGCTTCCCCATTGTGCAATAAAGGCTGTTTCAAAACCTGCTATATTCCACTGGATAGAAAATCCCTGTTTTTCCAAAAAATCTGCCAGGCGTTTGGATGAATACACCTCCTCCTTTGATAACTCAGGATGGCGGAATATATCATCTGCTGTTCTCAGCATTTCTTCCTCATTTTGCTCAAACCAGGTTTTCCATATTGCTTTCTGTTTCATTTTACTTCTCCTCCTTCTTCCGGCTCTCAAAATAAATAAACCGGTCTATAGAATCTAAAATATCCTGAAAATCTTCTCTCTGTGCTAAATCAATATATTTTCCCAGCAATTCCTGCTCCTGCTCTTTATATCTTCCATAATAAATATCATACAGGTTATGTCCCCGCATATAAATCTTAATCTCCTCCATATGCTCTTTCACATCCTTCACCGTCTCCAGGTCCCGGCCCAGAATATCCAGCAGATGTCTTCCGCTTCTGATTTTATGGAGATACTCCTTCCATTTTCCCAAAAATATCTCATAGAAGGCTTCCTCGGACTCTATGATGCCCAACTGTGCCATAATCCGTGGATTCAGAAAATAGTTTTCAAAAGAATAGTAATGCAGGACCAATACATTCTGCGGCAGGACCCTGGGCAGTTTATCAGCGTCCTCTTTACTTCTCTCCTCATAATACCGGCATAGCTGTCTCTTCAGCTTTTCAGGATCTTCTCCATCCCCGTCCCTGATCATCAGAAACTGGTCCTTTAAATAAATCTGATTCATATATTTCAAATTTGCATAGGTCTTAATATTTGTACAGCTATTCGTGGTAATGATGGCAATGCGGGACAGATTTCCCTCTTTATCATATGTCTCCGAATAATATTTCTTAATTAGTAATGGCAGCCTGCTCTTATCCTGCTTGCCTTCTACAATGAAAACAAAATTTACATTCAGCAAATCATTGGCCGTGTAACCCAAATCATCCAGAATTGTACTAATGTCTGTTGTCTCACGCACTGCGGAACACCCCATTTCATCCAGCACAGTCTGCCGTATCTGGCGGCTGTTAAAGTTGAACAAAAGGTTCGGAGAATGGGTGGAAAAAATAACCTGGTTTTTTCTGGATAACCGATATAATATCTCGCCGGATACTTTTTGAAGCTTCGGATGCAAAAATATTTCCGGGTCCTCTACCATCACAATACCAGGTGCTCCGTCCTCCCCTTCCGCATAAGTCTCCAGCAGTGACAGCATATATACACTGCGCATGCCCTTCCCCATCTGCGTAATCGGGCGGGCTCCGGTTCTTTCCCTGCTGCGTATTTCCGTTGTCACAAGCAGCATCCTTTCCACATCCCGGTTCATGGAATAAATGATTTCTTCCTGACCGCCGTTTTTTCTGAAATTCTCATTTACCTTCCCCGCAAATTCATTGAGGTTTAACTGATACAGTTTATAATCCAAAAGCTTTGCCGTCTCAAAAGCATCCAGCTCCTCCGGTTTTTTCTGGTTAATCAGCCCAATACATGCAAAACAATGGTTGCACATTTTTGCCCGGTCGAAAATACAGCAGCCGGAGCGTATTCTTTTCAGAAGTTCATCTTCCTGCAGCATCAGCAGATCCCCTTGAAGCTGATCCAGGTCACGGTCCGTATCCATATAATAAATCTGCGGAAACACCTCTTTTATATAGCGGTTGTTCTTCTGCACACCGTCATTGTAGCGGACATTCCCCTCTTTATTTACCGTAAAGTCAAACGTCAGAATCCCATTCTCATCATAGGAAGGCAGTTTTTTCCGAAAATCCTCTCTCCATGCCTCCATTCTTCTGTACCTGCTGACAACTCCCCGCTTCTGAAAGCTCAGAAGATCGTCCTCCCCAATTTCCAGGGAAACAGATACTTCCACATTCGGAAAGTTTTCCCGAAAATCTTCGGGCAGGATACGGTAAGAGCCGCCTACAGCCCGGATGGCATCCAAAACAGCCGTCTTTCCTGTATTATTCTGCCCTACCAAAATCAGGGCATTTTCAATATCCTTGATATACATATCCCGGATAGATTTGAAATTCCGGATTCTTAAACTGGTTATCTTCATAAGATACTCCTCTACAGTCCGTCAAAGATTCTAATCTTTAAAGTCTTTCCCATTATATCATGATACATAAAAAGAATGGCAGCTTTTTTCAAAACCACCATTCCAATCGGCTATACCTTAATGCACATCTCTATTCCGCCGTTGAAACAACGGCTAATTATCTTTCAGCTAAATTATATGTTCCAATGTTCTCAAAATCCAAAGCAACAACGGCTGACTCAAAGGTAATTTCAAAAAGAGCACTGCTTTTGTAACTTCGTCAAAGTAGAAATTTACAATCTTTACATTCTACGGTGAAACCATTTTTTCTATTCAGCCAACCAGCTTGGAAAATTTAATTCTTGAAAAATTGGATGCAATAAAAAATCATCTTTTTTCCATCTGAAGTACGTAAACAAGCTTATAATACTATTTTACGGTGTTCTACAATCTCATCAATAATACCGTACTCTTTTGCTTCCACTGCACTCATAAAATTATCCCTGTCAGTGTCTTTTTCTATTTGTTCTATTGGCTGTCCGGTATTTTCAGCGTAAATTTTGTTAAGCCGCTGTTTTGTTTTCAGCATATGGTCGGAGATAATTTTAATGTCACTGGCCTGACCTTTCATACCGCCCGATATAGCAGGCTGATGTATCATAATCTCTGCATTTGGCAAAGAAAACCTCTTCCCTTTTGTACCGCCGGCCAATAGAAAAGAGCCGAAGCTGGCAGCAACTCCGATGCAAATAGTTGACACATCGCACCGAATATAGCGCATTGTATCATATATAGCGAGACCAGCAGTAATAGACCCGCCCGGACTATTGATATATAAACTAATATCCTTATCTGGGTTTTGGCCCTCTAGAAAGAGAAGTTGTGCAACTATTAAACCGGCAGTCGTATCATTCACATCTTCACCCAGAAAAATAATGCGGTCAGATAAAAGGCGGGAATAAATATCATAACTGCGTTCACCCCGGCCGGTTTGTTCAATAACATAAGGTATCGTCATGCCGCCACCGCCAATCTGCTATAAGAATAAACGCTAAGAATAGATTGCATTTGATATGCTTTTCTTATTGGAAAATATTGCTTATCCATTCGATACTTCATCGGTGCGCAAAGATAGATATTACGAAAAGCATTCGTGAAAGCCTGCTGCGATTGGTAGCCTGTTTCATAGGCAATATCTACGATTGCTTTATCCGTATAGACAAGTTTCTTTGCCGCCTCTGTTAAACGCCGCTCAAAAATATACTGGTGAATGGTTATTGCGGTTTCTTCTTGAAAGGTACGGTTCAAGTAAAACTTGGAATATCCGACCTTTTCTGCTATTTCGTCCAGCGATAGGGCTTCGCCTCCGCTTTTAAGCTGCTGTTCGATATATTCGATTATACTTTTTGCAATTTCTGATTTATCCATGCTATCAAGTCCTATCCATATATTTTTATAATATTATATACCCTTTACACTTCGCATGTCTTAATAAAAATTGCTCTCATAAGTCAATATTTTCCCAGATCCATGTCGGAAGGCAGCGAAGGTACAGAATCCTCTGTGCAGGAAAGAGTCTCGTGGGTGCGGCTGGAGCTGGGATGTGCACCTCTTTTGTCGTCTCTCAGCGTAAACCGCTGCACCTCCTGACGCAGCATGTCAGCCTGTGCGGACATCTCTTCACTGGTGGCAGAGTTTTCCTCGGCGGTGGCCGCATTAGTCTGCACTACAGCGGAAACCTGATTCAGCCCATCATTGATCTGTTCGATAGCACTGGTTTGTTGAGTGGACGCGTACTCCACCCTTTCAATACTCTCTGTCACAGATTGTGCACTCACCTCGACGGATTGCAGGAGTTCCGCGGTCTGCGAGGTAATTTCCGTTCCTCTTTCAATTGTGCGGACAGCCGTTTCAATGAGCTCCGCAGTTTGTTTTGCGGCTTCGGCTGATTTTCCTGCCAGATTGCGCACCTCGTCCGCCACCACCGCAAAGCCTTTTCCAACGTCTCCCGCGCGGGCGGCTTCAACGGCTGCATTGAGTGCAAGAATGTTGGTCTGGAACGCAATATCCTCAATGCCCTTGGTGATACCCGCAATTTGGCTGGATGCGGAACCAATGTCGGTCATTGACTCGGTAAGAATCCCCATCTGCTGATTGCTGGAAGAAACTCCGGCCACTGCCTGTTTCACATATTCCGCCGCACTCCTGACATTCAACATGTTTTCCTCTGCCTGTACAGCTACTTCGCTGATGGAAGCACTCAGCTCCTCTACGGTAGCCGCCTGCTCGGTGGAGCCTGATGCCAGAGCCTGCGCGCCGCTGGAAACTTGATTAGAACCAGTTGCAACCTGGTCGGCGGCACTGTTGATAACCGACATCGCCTCGTTCATATTTTCAACCATTTTGTTAAGCGCCTTGTTCATCACATCAGCATCCGAACGTGCAGGAATCGTGACGGAATAGTCCCCCTGGGCGATTTGTTCCAAAACATCTGCCTGCTGCTTCACACCATCGGCCATATCTGCGAAAGCACGGATTAAAAGAATAATTTCATTGCGTGTGTTTGATGTTTTGTCAACCTGCCTCCCATCAGCCACAGCGATATTGCCAAGCGCCATATCGCTTGCAACCTGGGTCAGGATGGGAAGATCTTTCAGGCGTCTGCGGACAATGACTAGAATCGTGATACCGACCACGACAATCAGCAGGACACCGATGCCAATGACGGAAAACAACAGGGAGTTCGACGCGGCGTTCACTGTTTTTTGCGGCACAACTCCGCAGACAACCCAATAGTCGTCCGTACTGCCGATTTTCACACCTGAACCCAAAAAGGTCATATTAGTATTGGTAACGTCTGAATAGGCGTCAACAGCAAAGGTTCCGCCATTATTTATCACTCGTTCAATCTCTTCTTTGTAATTTCCCATCCACGTTGTGTCGTATTGCTGCAAAACAAGGCTGGAATCGGGATGTGTTGCCAACAGTCCTCCGGGAGACAGCGAGTAAATATATCCATTGTCGAGAATGGAACCTGTATTCATCGTGGCGTTAATATCCTCCATGTTGATGTCAACACCTACCACCCCCGCGGTGTGCCCGTTTAATGTGACCGGAACGCTTATACTGCAAACAAGCTGCTGCTCCCCATTGACCTCATATGGATACGGGTCGGTAATGTGTACCTTTCCGCTGTCAATGGCACTGAGATAAAAATCACCGGCCGCAGGGTCATCGTACCCCGTCAAGGCATAACTGCTGTACCCTCCGCTTCCGTCAGAGCCTATGTAAGGAATAAAACGACCGGTGGAGTCATGCAACTTGGTGTTTGCAAACTGGCGGTCCTTTCCGTCCAGGGCGTTGGGCTCCCAGCAGGTCCATATACCGGACAGCATATTATTTCCCTTGATTGCCTGTTCGAGGGCGTTTACAATATCGGCCCGGGGATTCTCCGAGGTTTCTGCAAGGTTCTGTACAATAGGGGCCACCGACATAACCGTGCCGTAAGAGGACATGGAGATGGCCTCAAACTGATTGCTGTACTCGTTTACCCTGGCATCCATCAGCTGGGATGTGAGATTCTGGGTGGCGGAGAAAGAAAGGACTCCGATCACGCCCGCCATGAGTAGAATTCCTGCAACCAATACCGCTAGTGCGGGAACCAATATAGATGTTTTGATACTTTTGTTTTTCATACTTAAAACCCTCCTGTGATTATACTTTTCCCATAGACATAATGCGGCATAAATAGCCATATACAGCGTATGATAACACTATTTCGACACGAAAAAAGGCGCAATATTTCAATTTCCATTTTCACGTATCGAATAGCAAAGAGTTTGCAAAGCAGACTCTTGCGCCTGGGTTGGCCGCATAACGACATCTGCCGCTTATGTCGCAGTACCATCCCCGGTCGGGTTTTTTTTGTAATAGGGCGTAATTTCCTATTACACAAAAAACACCTTCGCGTAAATTCACGCGAAAGGTGCCGAATAAAAAAGCAGCGCAGTAGCTGCATTTTCATATCATTACTTTAGTAGCTGAATGGAACCATGCTCTAACAAGCTATTTTTTTGATGAATTTTTTGGATATAAGGATAACCCAAAGTCCTCCAAGTAAAATTGAGATAAGCAATGCCAAATAATTATTTGATTGTATGGCTCTTGCCATCCAATACGATGGCAGAATTGATAGTGTATATTGCATTTTTCCGGTTATAAAATATGGAGCAAACGCCCCCACAGTAAAGAGAGTTGTTATTTTTCCAACTGCCATTCCTTCCACCTTATTTGCTGATAGAGTGACAATAAGCAACGCTATAATAACACCTTGAACAGTTCCTGCCAGTGCAATACCTGTAAGCATCAGTATATTTACATTGGACAGACGAAAAAGCGCAGACACAAAAATGCTGGCAGGAAATGAAATAAGCCCTATTACTCCCAATCTTGATAATAAATATCCTGTTTTCCCCAAAGGTGTAACAGCTAAATAGGAAACCATATGGTCGTCTGTTTCTTCCAGTATTACCATGGCAACAACGTAATTGAACATGGATGGGGTTAGAATTATTAGAAATAAATCAACCAACTCATAATAGGGAGCTAAAATTGCGTCTGCACCGAAATAACCAGTTATTAACTTCTCTATAAAAGGGATCGCAAACCGAAAAAAAGTTCCTGCAAGCAGGGGAGCAAGGGCAATTATTATAAGCATAGCATCTTGCTTCAACTGCCGTATCATCTGTAAAAAGCTGATATAAATGGCATTCATAACTTAACCCCTCCAAGACTCCTCCACATTTTCATGGTTGCACGCTGAGCAACCATGAATAAACAAACAATTACAATTAATAGCATAGAAATATCACGCAGGGGATTTTGGCTGCTGTTTGAAATTAACGCCATGCTGCCATTCAATGGATACCACTGTATAATGGCCGATGGGACAAATAAGTAAATTATAGGCGGTACAAAACAAATAAGCTCTAGGGGAGCGGTCATAATGATATACTGATTCAAGCTGTTTATTTTTGTGGCTGCAATTAAGCCCAATAAAGTGAAAATTATGGAAGTTAACGCCGTTGCAAGTAAAACTTCCGGGATATTTCTTATCCCTGCCACAAATGCAAGCACGAAGGACACCAGTACAGATATAAGCATTAGTGATATTGTCTTTGCTATTATATACTCAATCGCTTTTACAGGGGAAACCGCCAAAGCATTTAATACCCTTTGACTTTTTTCCAGCAGCACAATCGCCCCCATAAAGAAAAGTCCCATTGCTGCAGGGTCGGAATAAATCATAATGCTTACAGCCTTTTCACGCCATGTTTCCGGAAAGATAAAAAGCAGAAAAACATATAGCGCGCAGAACAAGAGATAAATAAAGTAAAAACCATATTTGAATTGAAAATGGATATCTCCAAGTATTAGTTTTACGATTCTCATTGCAGTGTCCTCCCTGTAATCTCAATAAAAATATCATTCAAAGTTGGCTCACTGCTGTGAATGGATAGTATGCGGTCTTTCTTTATTAGGTTTGTCAGCACATTGTCTTGCGATATTTGAGAAAGCAGGCATTCGCCCAGACGCTCATGCTTATCATAGTAAGTGTACCAAACCTTTGCTGCTCCTTTCCGCATAATAAGATTGTGGGGACTATCCAAAGCTTTAATGCCGCCGTTCACAATAAAAGCCACTATATCGCACAATTCTGTTGCGTCTGCCATATTGTGCGTAGTTAAAAATATGGTTTTGCCTGGCAGTTAATTTTTCATACATCGTTGAATATTCAAAATCCACACCAATGTTCTCATAAAAGCGGTTATCATGCTCTTTGCATTCGATACCATCTAACTTAACACTTCCATCATATGTCGTGATTAAACCCGTGAGAATTTTTTGTAATGTTGTTTTTCCCGCACCCGATGGACCTAAGAAACCAAATATTTCTCCTTTTTCAACATGAAAATTCATGCATGTAATGAAGGGTTTTTTTGAATAACTGAATGATAGATTTTTGACTGTCAGCATAGCGTCCTCCTTAAATGACCAAATCATTATTTTTAGTCAATAAAATAGTAAAAAATTTTAGTTTAGCATTTGTAATACTAAACCTCTAATGGTAAGTTTTAGAGCTTCGTTAAAATATTCTTCGCCTGCCTCGCGTTTATAAATCATACCGATAAAAAGGTTTCTGAAAGCAGCCGCATAATAATCGGTGTTGATTTTATCAGAACATGAAACCATTTCTACAATATCTTTAATCATTGTACTATCATGTAAAAAATGAGTCTCCATAACCTCCTGGGGCAATTTACGGTAAAGCAGTTCTATTTCTCCGGTTGTCAAAAGACGCAGTAAGCCTGTTTCATCTATTGTTTTAAAAAAGCCATAGATTATTTCAGTTAAGTTTTCAGTTGTTATATGTTTTTCCAAGGACTTGATTTCATTTAACAACTGCTTTTCTATGGTCTCATGCTGTTGCAATAATACCTCAAATAATAATAGCTCTTTTGATTCATAGAACAAATAAAAAGTACCCTTGGGGATTTTCACACGTTCCACTAATTCATCTACGGTAGTACGCCTGATTCCAAAAGTCGAAAGGCAATATGAGGCTTCTTCTTTCAGCCTTTTTTTGATATATGCGCGTTCGTTATCCGTATATATTTTAGGCAACTCAACCTCTCCTTTTTGACTGAATCATTTTATATAGTCATCATACTGCTTACGAAAGCGTTTGTCAATAACGTCCCACTTGAATATGAATAATAGCAGATACATGTTACTGTTCAGACCGTGCCGTGCACTCCGCTGCACGGCATCGGAGCCATCAAAGTATCGGCTTCAGGGCATTAAGTCATGCATCTGCTATCAGTTTCTTCCAAATCCTATAAATCCACTTCCGTATATAAGCAGCATATTCCCGGCTTAGAACAATGTTTTGCCATTTGCGGTACACAGGTTGTAAAATGGTCAGAAGCATTATGGCCTTCAATTGCCTTTTCGTCCTCCCATTCTTCAATAAAGGTCAGATGTGTTTCGTCTTTCAAATCCCTGTTTAAATTATAGGAAATACAGCCTTTTTCTTTTCTTGTCTCCGCAATCAGTGTTTTCGCCAGACTTAAAAACTCATTTACCTCATCCTTTTTTACAAAGTTATCTGCTACAATTTTTATCATGTTGCATTCCTCCTTTTTAGCATAGATGATATCATTCTTCTTTTATATTAAAGGAATCTTTCAGTTTCATCAACAGCTTTTTCAGCAAAATTGACGAGCATACTGCCCTTATAACCTGATCCAATACTAAAGAAATCCACGCCCCGTATACGCCCAGTTTCATTTGATAAATTAAAAAGGCGGTAAATATGGGCCTAATGACTGTAATGCTGATAAAAGAATAGAGAGCAACCTGCCCGGTTCTCCCGCTCCCCCGGAGCACTCCCGCACAAATCATGGCATGGGCCTCTGGAAAGCTGACAGCAGCAACAAATATCATGATAACACTTCCCATTTCTGCCACCGCTTTATCTCTGGTATAAAATCCCAGGATTGTATCTCTGAAAAAGAAGCAGACCAGAAAAGATACTATAGAAAAAATGACGCTCATTTTGTTTCCTGATTTTACATATCCTTCCCAGTCTTCCCGGCTTTTCTTTCCTCCGGACCGGCTGGCCAGGACCGTACTGGCTTTGCCCATTCCCTGGGTAAAATTGTAATAGATATCACATACATTCATGCAGATACTGTGCACAACAAAAGGAACAGTACCTAATCTTGCTGCCATACGGGAATATAAGACCATCCCCACCCGCTCACTGCCCTGCTCCAAAAAAATACCGCCAAAAACCGGGAGGAATTCTTTCAGATAGCTTCTTTCCGGCATCCACTTGCCTTTCTCCTGAAAAATCCCCCCTTTTCTTAAAACATATGCCGTATATAAAAATGTAACCGTTGTGCCAGTCAATGCAGCAATGCCTGCCCCCTTCACTCCCAAAGACGGAAAGGGACCTATCCCCAGGATTAAGATTCCATTCATAACAACATTCATAACATTACCTGTGATGTTTACTTTCATTACGATACCGGTTTTCCCAACCCCCATCAATGCCGCCTGCAATACCGTTGATATTGAACTTACAAACACCCCGCACAACGCAATCTTGCCATAGGTAACAGCACGGGATAAATACACAGCATCTGCCCCTGCCAGCCATAGAATTTTTTCGATGAAAAGAAAAAACAATACGTGAATCGCAGACAAAAAGAGAACAACCGTAAGAAAAGACTGCCTGAGTACGTCTTTTGCCTCCTGTATCTTCCCCATACCTGCCTTGCGGGCAGTTAAAACCATAATTGCCGTTGCCAGCGAGCGGGCAATACAAAAAAGTATCATTTTTATCTGTACAAAAATACTGACTGCTGCAATAGATTTTGTTCCAAGGGTTCCCACCATAATTAAATCTGCCGAACTGAGCAGAATCATAAATATGCCTTCCGCAGCAGAAGGCATAGCAATTTTTAAATATTCTTTATCATATTTTCCCATATGCAATTAAAGGGTCCCCTTTTCTTACTCCTAACGCATGGGTTAGATATAATGCCACTCCGTCAAATTCCGCTCTGTATTCCTTTATAATTTCCCCGGAGTCATCTGTCAGCCTGCCTAAAAGCTCATTCCTTTTCACTGCTTCCCCGGCTCCCTTCATACAGTACCAGAAGCCTTTTTCCGCTGCTTCTTCATAAGAGGTATGTGAAATTTCTACAGAACTCTTATGATTTTTCTCATACTTTTTTATGTTCAGAAAATCCATAATCTCACAGACATTTTGTTTGCATGCCTCAACCTGCGCAGCAGTCCACTTGCCGCCCCCGCCTCTTTCGATTAATAAGGACGGAATGTTACATTTTGCCGCATAGCTATAAAGCCCATTTTCTGCCCTGGACTGAATGCAATATTCTATAGAAAGCCTTTTTACCGCTTCTCTTGTTTTCTGTTCAATTTTTGCTCCTGCACCTGCCGGAAAAAATACCAGAGGGGTCATAGATTCATTCACATCACCGCCATGAAGGTCTATAAGAAAATCCGCCTTTTTATATAGATACTCTTCCAGCGCCTTTGCCATTTTCCATGTGATACTGCCTTTTTCATCTCCCGGAAAACACCGGTTCAAATTTTCCCCATCTTCCGGTACAATTTGCCTTGCACCTTCATAAAATCCACTCTCATTTATTAAGGGAATAAAAAGGACGCTTCCCGACAGTTCACTTGCCTTTATTTCAGTTGTTAACTCTCTGACTGCCTGAATTCCTACGTATTCACAGCCATGAACTCCTGCAGTAACCACCAAGGTTTTTCCTGGGGCATCCCCTTTTATCCAGATTCCCTTAATTCCTTCCGTACCCGGAACAGGAATCACAATGCCCCATTTTTCATACACACTCTGCAGCATGATTCTCCTCCTCCATAAAATCAATAATTGAATGCAGCAGTTTCAGAGCATATTCATCTGTCACCGCTCCAATGTTACTGGTTTTGGTCACTTCTGTGACTCTCCCGTTATTTAAAAATAGTACTCTGTCGCAAAAATAAGTAATTGAAGTCAGATCATGAGTAATAAAAATGTAGGTCAGATTTAATTGGTTTTTCAGCTCTATGAGCAGATCCATAATCTGTACCTGTGTATGTGCATCTAAAGAAGAAACTGCCTCATCCAGAAGAATGATTTCAGCATCGCAGGCCACTGCCCTGGCAATACATACCCTCTGCAGCTGCCCGCCGGAAAGCTCGTGGGGAAACCGGTTTGCATAAGTTTCATCCAGTCCCACTAACTTAAGAAGCCTTGCCACTTCTTCTTTTCTTTCTATCCTCTTCTTTGTTTTTCTCTCTCTTACCGTAATCCCTTCTCCAATAATGTCCTTGATATGAAATCTTGGATTTGATGATGTGGTATAATCCTGAAATACAACACTGATTTTATCCCTCAGTAACTTCCTGCCTTTTCTTGAGGAGTAAATACTCTCCCCCTCTATCAGCGCTTCCCCATTATCTGGTCTTAATAATCCACATAAAACCTTTCCCATGGTGCTCTTCCCGCTGCCGCTTTCTCCCAGAATTCCAAGGCACTCTCCTCTTTCAACTCTTACTGATATATCACGCAGAACCTTCTTTCTCTCTGTTCCAAATAATTTCTTTTGCAGCTCGTTTCGGAAGCTTACATTTATATGTTGCAATTCAATCATAGCATCCCTCTCCCTTTTCCCAGAACCCTCCTGTATTGTTCCATAACCGCACACTTCTTTTCTGCAAGCATTCTGGTATATGGATCTTTTGCGTGGCGGAGAATGTCATGAAAACTTCCTTCATCCACAATCCTTCCCTGATTCATGACCAGGATACGGTCCGCCACATAGGAGATCGCCCCTAAGTCATGGGTAATAAAAATCATGGACGTTTTCTTCTCCCTTTTGATTTCTCTGAACGCTTTCAGAACCTCATGCTGGGTAATCGCATCCAATGCCGTTGTGGGCTCATCTGCAACCAGAAGATCCGGTTCCATAGAAAGGGCAATTCCCACCATGATTCTTTGAATCATACCTCCCGAAAGCTGGTGGGGATACTTCTGCAGAACTTCCAAAGGCTCCCTGATCTGCATCTGTTCCAGCAGTTCAATGGATTTCTCCCGGATTTTTTCAGCATCCCAGTCTGTATGTGCCTGAAAAGTTTCGGCAATCTGGCTGGAAATCCTGCAGAGAGGGTCAAAAGAGGTCATAGGATTCTGCAGTACCATGGCTATTTTACTTCCCCTGATATTCCGCAGACTTTCCTTACTCTCTTTTAACAGGTCCTTCCCGTGAAACCAGGCTTCCCCAGTTACTTTGAAATTCGTGTCCAGCAGTCCCATAATACTTTTTACCGTCATGCTCTTACCGCTCCCGGACTCCCCCAGTATTCCAAGACACTCCCCTTCATTTACGCAGAAGCCGGAATCATAAACCAGTGTGTAAGATTTTCCCCTTTCCTGAACAGAAACCTGTAAATTTTTCACATTTAATATTACATTACTCATACTTGTGTCTCCTTAGGGTCCAGAACATCGCGGAGTGCATCCCCCAGCAAATTGAAGGCGGTTACAACGACTACAATGGCAATACCAGGTGCCAGCATCTGTACCGGGTTTGTGGTCAGGACATTCTTTGCCTCGTTAAGCATGGCACCCCATTCCGGTATAGGTGCCTGTACTCCCAGCCCCAAAAAGGACAGGGTGGATATATTAATGATGGCCCATCCAATGTCCAGACTTGATAATACCGCAAGGTCCGCCGCAATAGACGGAAGTAAATGCCGGAAAAGAATAAAATGTTCCGGCATACCCACACACCTGGAAAACAGGACAAAATTTCTGTCACGGTACTGGACCACTCCCGTCCGGATCATTCGTGCATACCATGCCCATTTAATAAATACATTTGCAAGAATCACATTACGGACATCAATTCCCAGAAGAGCTACAACAGCAAATACCATAATCTGGCTGGGAAAAGATAACATGACATCTACCACCCGCATAATCACTTCGTCCACAATGCCTCCGAAATGTCCCGCCAGCAGACCCATTAAAGCTCCCAGGCCAATGGTTCCAATCATAGTCAAAGCCGCCAGCCCCAGCGTAGGCCGGATACCAAATAACATTCTTGACAGCACGCACCTTCCTAAATGGTCTGTGCCAAGGGGGTATTCCAGGCTAAATGCCGCAAACTTATTGATAATATCATTTTCATATGGATCATTAGGTGCTATCCATGGCGCTAAAATCCCCAGAACAGCAGTTGAAATGATTAAGGCTGTAGTAATTACAGCCGTTTTATTATGTAAAAAACGTTTGAACATCAGGATGCCTCCTTTCGGAGCCTTGGGTCTGCAACTGTCTGAAGTATATCAAAAATCAGGTTAAATACAACAAACAGTACTCCAATCAATAATACATAAGTTTGAATTACGGGATAGTCCCTGTTAAAAATGGATGTGATACACAAGGTCCCAAGTCCCGGCCAGGCAAACACATTTTCCACTACAATCGTTCCGGCAATCAACTGTGGGATACTCATTCCGATTGCTACAAAACAGGTATGCAGCGAGTTTCGTAAAATATGTCCTATCAGTATTTTTTTCTGCGGAATGCCTCGTACATTCGCATACAGTACATAGTCCTGCTTCATATTTTCCAGCATGTTATTGCGTATCAAACGGATATAAGTAGAAATATATGTAAACGATACGGTAACCGCCGGGAGAATCAAATGGCTGAACGTTCCGCCTCCGCTGGTTGGGAGCAAATCTAATTTAATTGCCACCAGCCACATTAACAAAAGGCCAATCCAGTATGCAGGCATGGCCGTTGTCATAAACACCAGCATACGAATGATTTTGTCAAACCAGCTATTCCGATATACCGCACATAAAAATCCAATGGGAAGGCTAAGTAAAATAACCAGAACCAAAGAAGCCCCTGCAAGCTGAAGCGTCGCAGGCAGGCATCGTGCCAATTCCCCGGCAACTGTCCTGGATGGATTTGTATAGCTGATTCCAAAGTCTCCCCGCAGGCAATCTGCCACCCAGCTTACATAACGTATCATATAGGGTTTGTCCAGTCCAAGCTCCTCCCTCACTTCTGTAATGGCTTCATCCGTTATGACCGGCACCTGCCGGACTCTGAGTGCAACCTCTGCCGGATCTGACGGAATCAGGTTTATAAAAACAAAGCACACGAACGAAATACAGATTAACAATGGAATGGTCAGCAGTATTCTCTTCATAATATACTGTTTCATAAATCATTCTCTCCTCAAGCCAGAGGACGCTGCAAATTGCTGCGCCCTCCGGGGTTTTTTATTCAAAATACATATCGTAGAATGGAACCTCATATTGTGTCTGTGTGAAATGCATTCCTTCCAGATCTGAACGGTAGATTGCTTTGTTGCACTCATAAGTCAATGGTATGTACACCGCGTCCTCGTGCAGTCTTGTAAGCACGAATGTATATAATTCTTGTCTTTTTGCTTTATCGGTGGAAGTCAGGATTTCTGTAATTGCGGCATCTATTTCTGCCTTATCCCCCAGACCAAGCTGTGCTGCATAATCTCCGTATACAGGCTGTCTCATTGCTGCCAGAGAGGACTGCGGATCATATGGTGTTCCCCAGCAGATGTTAAATACCATATCAAAAGTTCCGGCTTTCATTTTATCTCTGTAGGATTGTTCTTCTTCTCCGCTGATATTCAAGGAAATTCCCAGCTTGTCATATTCAGACTGAAGGTATTCTGCAATTGTTTTTTCTGTTACACTGTCACTGTTATACAACAGAGATAACTCCATTTTTTTGCCGTCTTTTTCACGCACACCGCCGGTACCCTTTACCCAGCCTGCTTCACCCAGCATCTGTTCCGCCTGCTCTGCTGCGTAAGAATATGGCTGCAAATCAATGCCACAGTATGGAACTGTTTCTGCAAATAATGTATCTGCGGGCTTCTCCAGACCGTAGAAGATTCCTTCTGAAATAGCCTCTTTATTTGTTGCGTGCTGAATTGCCTGGCGTACTTCCTTATCTTTCAGGATTTCATTCGATGTATTTAAAACAATCTGGCGTGTGGATGTAGGATCTGAAAGAGCAACTTTAAACTCTTCACTGTCAATATATTTGTTTACTGCATCAGCATCTATCATATTTTTTCCGAAGATTAAATCTATCTCACCTTTTTCCAGTGCCATGATTCTGGTCTGATTGTCAGGAATAACCTTAACTGTAATCTTCTTAATCTCAGGTTTTTCTCCCCAGTAATTTTCATTTACTTCAAACACCGCATATTCGTCTGTCACAAAATCTGTCAGCACATAGGCACCTGTCCCGATGTATTCATTTACACCATCCTTCGTACTTCCGTCTTTCATAGCTTTTGGAGAAATCATTGCAAAAGGTCTTGTCACACCAAGCTCTGTAAGCATAGGATAATAAGGCTCTGACAGTTCAATCACAAAAGTTTTTTCATCCGGGGCTGACACTCCTTTTAGAAGATTCATCATTTCCAGCCATGTGTGCCTGTCCTTATTTTCAATAATAGCATCAAAATTTGCTTTTACCGCATAAGCATCGCATACCTCTCCGTCAGAAAAGGTAATTCCGTCTCTGATCTGGAATGTATACGTTTTTCCGTCTTCACTGATTTCCCAGCTTTCAGCAATACAGCCCTCGTATCCACTCTCTGTAATATTTACCAAAGTTTCATATAACATTTCCTGGGCATACATTTCACCGGCATACAGATGAGGGTTTAAGTCCCTGATATCCCGGTAATTGACAAATACTAACTCCTCATTACCAGAAGCCTCCGGCGAAGTCTCACTCTTTGACTCCTGCTCCTTATTTCCACAGCCTGTTATAACAGAAGCTGCAAGTATACCTGCCATTACTAACATAAAAAATTTTCTCTTCACAAAAACTTCCTCCTTTTTTCTCG
Organism: Faecalicatena contorta; assembly: GCF_003149105.1. Classification (GTDB taxonomy): domain Bacteria; phylum Bacillota; class Clostridia; order Lachnospirales; family Lachnospiraceae; genus Muricomes; species Muricomes contortus_C. The sequence continues at coordinate 167,614 of NZ_QGDS01000005.1, forward strand.
GCTTATGTGAGTGTAACACAAGTTAGTGCTTTCTAACTAATATCGTTTTGGAAGTTCCTGATATAACAATTTGTTATAATATACTTTTTAATCTTTCGATAAACCACTTTGCCTGCAGACTTAATTCTCTATTTTCATCAGCCACATAACCAATGACAAGAAATGGTTCACAATTATTCACTGCAAGTGTTTTTATAGGATATTGCTCATATTTTTCATTCATAAAGTTAATGCCCAGGCTGCATATATCTGTATGCAGCAGTACATCAATAGTCATGTGGTCACTGTTAGAATAGATCACATGCCTTAATTTTTCCGTACTGATTACCCCCAGGCTCACCGATTCCAGGTGATGTTCCATGGAAAAGTAATCTCTCACGCCTCTGATAAATTTAAGCTCCGGAAGTTCTGAAAAGTCTATACTGTCCCTGTGGAATAGGGGGTTATTTTCCCCTACATAGACACAGACTTCCTTCGTATCTAATGTATAGAATCTTAAGTTTTTATGAGATAAGATATGCTGGAAAGCCGTCAGCTGTTTCTCAGCAATAAACACAATGCCAAGCTCCGAAATTCCCTTTTTTACATTGTCCGTAATCTCCTCTACTGTCCCCTGTAAATACTCAACAACGTACTCTTCCCCCATTTCCTTGTAAAAGTCCACTAAAAGTCTGGCAATCATGTTACTGGGGTACGTAGATAGCGACAATTTCCTGCCTGGGTTAACCGGAGCCATACTATTCATAATCTGCACATTTATTAGTATATTCTGTGCATATTCCCTCATTGTTTCACCAAAGGCCGTAAGCTGGATTCCTTTTCTCGTACGCACAAAAAGTTCCCGTCCCAGCTCTTTTTCCAGACTTGCCACTACCTTGCTGACATTGGGCTGAGATGTATATAAACATTCCGACGCTTTATTAAAACTGCCGCATTCACTGGCTACTACAAAATATTCCAATTGCTTTAACTCCATAATATAATCCTTTCCATTGGTTAGCTTTTACTAACTTACTATATAATTATTTTATAGCTGTGTCAAACTTCACCTTCATTACACACTATATGTTGTTTCATGTGGTTTTCAAATGTTGTATATGTGGTTTTTTGTATGTTTTATGCAATAATACATTGCTATTTCCCTGTGTTTGGTGTATAATAGAGGCACTGTAAATCGTGGGATACTATCCGTTAGGAGAAGAGAGATGAAAAAATCAAAACGTATTGAAACACTGGACAAGCGTCCTGTGAATATGGACGGTTACATCAACGAATGGCCTGAGATGGGATTTGTGGCAATGGCAAGCCCATACGACCCCAAACCCTCTATTAAGGTAGAAAATGGAAAAATCATAGAATTAGATGGTAAGAAAAGAGAAGAATTTGATTTTATTGACCAGTTTATTGCTGATTATGCAATCCATACCGGGCGGGCAGAAAAATCTATGACAATCCCTTCTCTGGATATTGCCAGGATGATTGTAGATATTCATGTGTCCAGAAAAGAAATTTTAGAAATCATAAGTGGTATCACTCCTGCCAAGATGGTGGAAGTTATGAACCATCTTAATGTAGTAGAGCTCATGATGGGAATGCAGAAAATGCGTGCACGCAGGATGCCGGGAAACCAGGCACACATTACAAATCTGAAGGATGATCCGGTACAGATAGCAGCAGATGCCGCAGAAGGCGCACTCCGTGGATTTGCGGAAGAAGAGACAACTATGGGTGTTGCCCGGTATGCGCCGCTAAGTGCTATAGCACTGTTAATCGGTTCTCAGGTTGGGCGCCCCGGCATACTGACACAGTGTTCTGCCGAAGAAGCTACAGAGCTGGAGCTTGGTATCAGAGGTCTGACTACATATGCGGAGACACTTTCCGTATATGGTACGGAAAAGGTATTTATCGATGGGGATGACACTCCTTATTCTAAAGCATTTTTGAACTCAGCATACGCTTCCAGAGGACTGAAGGTCCGCTTCACCTCCGGTTCCGGCTCAGAAGTCCTGATGGGGAACAGCGAAAAGAAGTCCATGCTTTATCTGGAATGCCGCTGTCTCTATGCAACAAAGGGTGCGGGAAGCCAGGGAATCCAAAATGGTTCCGTCAGCTGTATCGGAGTACCTGGTGCAGTACCGGGAGGTATCCGGGAAGTCATGAGTGAGAATCTTGTAGCGGCCCTTCTTGGTTTGGAATGTGCATCCTCTAATGACCAGAGCTTCTCCAACTCTGACATGAGAAGAACTGCAAGGACTATGCTTCAGTTCCTTCCGGGAACCGACTTTATTTTCTCCGGCTACGCCGGGGAACCAAACTATGATAATATGTTTGCAGGCTCCAATTTTGACGCTGAAGACTTTGACGATTACAATGTATTGCAGAGAGATATGCAGGTAGACGGAGGCTTACGTCCGGTTACAGAAGAAGAGGTCATCCATGTCCGGCAAAAAGCAGGGAAAGCTGTACAGGCAGTCTTCAGACAGCTTGGACTGTCGCCAGTTTCTGATGAGCAGGTCGAAGCAGTCACTTATGCACATGGAAGTAAAGATACTCTGCCTCGTGATGTTACAGCCGATTTGATGGCAGCGGAAGATGTCCTTAAGCGGGGCATCACAGGAGTTGACGTGGTGAAAGCCCTGGCTGAGTCAGGCTATCAGGACCTTGCAGAAAGTGTGCTGAGTATGCTCAAGCAGCGCGTTGCAGGTGATTACATGCAAACAGCAGCCATTTTGGACAGAGACTTTCACGTCCTGTCTGGCGTAAATACTCCCAATGACTATATGGGACCAGGAACCGGCTACCGTGTAGAAGGTGAGCGCTGGGAAGAAATCAAAAAGATTCCTCATATTATAAACCCACAGGATATATAAGGAAGAAAGGTGAGCATATGCAGATGAATGAAGATTTAATAAAACAGATTACAAATGCGGTCCTTGCTGAGATGAAACAGAAAGAGAAGGATACCGGAACAACAACTGTGCCGTCCGCCTCTGCAATACCATCTATGGCGGGACGTGAAAGAATTCATGAAGCAAAGACTTCCTACGCATCCTGGACTAAAGCCAAAAAGGGTACTGACCCGAAAGAGGTTGTCATAGGTGTGGGCGCCGCATTTCAGAAAGAAATCCAGAAAACCATCTGCGGCATTCCCCTGGATGATGTTCTGGAAAATGTAAAGGCAGGAATTGAAGAAGAGGGCATGGTTCCCAGAGTTGTCAAAATCCTGGATACTTCTGATGTCTGCTTTATGGCACTGGAAGCCGCTAAACTTTCCGGCTCCGGCATCGGCATCGGGATTCAGTCCAAAGGGACGACTGTTATCCACCAGAAGGATTTATACCCGCTCTCTAACCTGGAGCTGTTTCCCCAGGCACCTTTGATGGACCTGGAAACTTACCGTAAGATTGGCCAGAATGCTGCAAAATATGTAAAGGGCGAGCAGGTCGTACCGATTCCGTCCACCAATGACCCTATGTCCCGTCCAAAATACCAGGTAAAAGCTGCACTGATGCATATTGCGGAGACGGAACAGCTTGACCCAGAAATAGGAATTATTGAATGGGAGGGAAGATAAATGCAATACCCATTAGGCGAACATGAAAAAGAAAAAATTACATCCAGAACCGGTAAAAAACTAACCGATATTACACTGGATGAAGTGATGAAAAACCGCGTTTCTGCCGATGATATTAAGATATCTAAAGAAATGCTCAGAGCACAGGGACAGGTAGCCAGAGATGCAGGCAATGACCCTATGGAGAAAAATTTTGAGCGTGCGGCAGAACTGGTAGATGTACCCGATGATGTAATTTTAAAAATGTATGATAAACTGCGCCCCAACCGCTCTACTAAACTGGAGTTGGTGATGATGGCCCAGGAGCTTTTAGAAAAATATAACGCGAAAAACTGTGCAAGGCTTGTAATGGAAGCCGCCGAAGTGTATGAGAAAAGAGGGATTCTGCTTTGAGTTATATTGCCGGAATAGATATCGGAAATTCTACAACAGAAGTATGTGTCGGGGAAGCCGCCGCTGACGGCAGCATTCATTTCCTGACCAGTGCTTCATGCCCGACTACCGGTACGAAGGGAACTGTCTCCAACACCCATGGAGTCAAAGCCGCCTTAAAACAGGCCATGAGTAAGATCGGCAGGGACGTGGAAGACATTTCCCTGATCCGCCTGAATGAAGCGGCACCGGTCATTGGTGATACTGCCATGGAAACACTGACCGAGACAATCATCACGGACTCTTCTATGATTGGCCACAATCCTTCTACCCCTGCAGGAGCAGGCCAGGCAGTTGGAGAAATTCTGCTGATTGAAAATATATCCCGGGGAGTTCCGGGAACACCCTATATTGTTGCGGCACCTGCTTCCTATTCCTATGAAGAAATTGCCGCCATCCTGAATCAATCCGGGGATTCCCTGAATATTACCGGAGTCATTCTGCAGGCCGACGAAGCTGTTCTTGTAAAAAACCGCCTTCATAAAAAAGTTCCCATTATAGATGAAGTGGCACGGATTGACAAGCTTCCCGGCGGAGTTCCTGCGGCAATTGAAGTTGCACTTCCCGGGCAGACGATACGCATGTTGTCAAATCCTTACGGAATAGCAACTCTTCTTGATTTGAATGCAGAAGAGACGCGCACCGTCACTCCCATTGCCAAAAGTCTGATTGGAAAACGCAGCGCTGTTGTTTTGAAAACTCCCGGCGGCAATGTCCGTGAAAATGTACTCCCCGCAGGAGAGATTTATCTTGATGCAGAGCATAGCGCTTCCATCAACCTGGATGAAGGGGCGGAAAAAATCATGCAGGTTGTGTCCGATGCAGGTAGCATCCGCGATATCACCGGACAGCCGGAAACGAATGTGGGAAATATGTTTGCCCGCATTAAAAAAGGTATGAGCGAATTAGACGGCACTGCCAATGCAGATGTCCATATTACAGATATTCTGGCAGTTGATACATTGGCACCTGTTTTAATCTCCGGGGCACTGGCAGGTGAAACCTGTCTGGAGAAAGCAGTCGGTATTGCGGCTATGGTAAAAACACAGAAGCTGCCTATGCGCCAGATTGCCGAAAAATTAAAGCTGGAGCTGGACACAGATGTGAAGGTTGCAGGTGTGGAGGCTGTTATGGCAAGCCTGGGTGCCCTTACCACTCCGGGTACAAAACTTCCCCTTGCCATTCTGGATATGGGCGGAGGTTCTACGGATGCGGCTGTAATATCAGAAGAAGGAAAGGTTGTCATTACTCACCAGGCAGGGGCCGGAGAGCTGGTTTCCATGCTCATTGAGACAGAGCTGGGACTGGGGGACAGACACATAGCGGAACAGATAAAAAAATATCCCCTGGCAAAGGTAGAGAGCCTTTTTCATGTGCGTATGGAAAACGGGCAGATGACTTTTGTAGACGAGTCCATTGATCCAAGATTTTACGGGCGGGTTGTCCTTCTGTCAGAGGAAGGCTTTATTCGTATAGAAAAGGATATCCCAATGGAGAAGATTGCCCAGGTACGCCGGGACGCAAAGCGAAAAGTATTTGTAACAAATGCATTTCGTGCCCTTCAAAAGGTAGCACCGGACCATGATTTGAAAAACATATCCAACGTTGTGCTGGTGGGCGGTTCAGCCGAAGACTTCGAGATACCGGAAATGCTGATGGAGGAATTCTCCGGCTACCGCATTGTATGCGGCAGGGGCAACATCCGCGGCCAGGAAGGCCCCCGGAATGCCGTAGCAACCGGTCTTGTGCTTTCATATGTGGGGGAAAGACAATGATAATTAAAAAACCTTCTATTTTTATATATGCAAATGAACCCGATGCCGCTGTCGTGAAGGAAATCTGCGCCGGGATAGAAGAAGAAGGCGTATTTTTCGAGTTGAAAGAAATGGATAACACCAATCTGAAGGAACTGGCCTGGAATGCGGCAAACGATTCTATGCTTGGCTCCGGAATCGGTATAAGGGGCACTTATATTGCTCTGCAGATGCGCGGCATTGAAAAGAACCGTCCTGTGGAAAGCTATCAAACCCCTGATAAAGAACAGTGCCGGAAACTGGGTGCGAACAGCGCACGTGCTATTAAAAAGCTGCCTTTTAAATGATTTTTGTAACAGTTCAGCCATGCAAATTTGCAGGGATATATGCCAGGAGAAAGCTTGCTTGCGCATGACATATATCCCTGGAAATTTATTTGGCGCTCTGTCAAAGCGAGATGAAGCGGCGCGTAATCGAGCTCATGGCTTGAACTGTTACTGATTTTACTACAAAGTGGGAGGAATGCAATGAAAATTTATACCAAAAGCGGAGATGGAGGTAAAACCTCTCTCATGAACGGAATCAGAGTCTCCAAGTATGATGACAGAATTGAACTGCTGGGGACCATAGACGAGCTGAGCAGCCACATCGGACTTGCAAAAGTAATCGCTGAGCAGTCTCTTCATGACCGCCTTTCACAGATTCAAAAAGAATTGATGCAGATAATGGCCCAAATAGCCGACCCCCGAAATTCCCAATACCGCCTCTCTGAGGATAAGATTCAGGAACTTGAGGCGGAAATCGATTGGATGGAAAATGCATTTCCCCGCGCCAAAGAATTTATTTTATACGGAGGCTGCGAGCAGTCTGCACGTCTGGATGTGGCACGGGCTGTTGCAAGAAGAGCGGAACGGAGATTTCACAAAGTAGCCCAAAACTACGGGGCAGATAACAAAGCATTGCAATATATGAACCGTCTGGCGGATTACTTGTATGTGGCAGCACGATATGCTGACTACAGAACTTCATCCGAATCAGAGGAAGAAATACGGCAGGAAGTTATTAAAAACGTAATGCAGACAATTAAGAAACCTTAATTGTCTGCATTGCCTTAAACTTTTAATATTCCTCCCAGCGGCTGTGTGCCCGGCTCTGCACTCTTCTTTGACGTGCCCTCTGCCTTTCACGCTGCCGCTTTCTTTCCCACCGGCGCCTGCTGCGCTCCATCATCCTTGCAGGTGCAAGAACTGTCCAGCAGCAAATACGTACTGCAGTAATTCCCAAAAACACACCGATGCTGTCAATACCAACATCCCTGATGGAGGGACCTCTTCCATCCACAAAAGACTGGAAATACTCATCCCCGCAGGCAACACCTACGCATATCAGCCCGGCAACCACCACAAGGCCAAAGCCCCGGAGTCCATATACATAAAACGGAAGGGACACTGTAACAGCCAGAATAAAATATTCCGTCATATGCGCTGCCTTTCTCACCGGATACTCTATCCTATACGCAACCTCATCAATCTCCCATTCCTCCAGATTCTTCTGCAATACCTCATTCCCGATTTTCACAATCTTATGGCTTACAATGTAGCTTAAATTACCCGAGTCCACACCGGATTGGGAGGAAAAACTAAAAATCACGTACACCATAATAATTGCCGGAAGAAACGACAGAGGCTTTAATATAAATAAAATAAACTTTTTAAACATCTCGAATTCCTAATCCCATCCCTTCCATACGTCAGGCTGATATCCAACGGTTGCTTTCTTGCCATTCCGCACAATCGGTGTCAATAACACCTGCTGATTCTCTAATACCTTTTCATCTTTATCATCCTCAGAAATGTATTGGATTAATGCCAATGCATCCTTATCCTTACATTTTGGATTCAACATTTTATCCAATCCGCCAACAGACTGCTTCACGCTGGTATATTCGCCTTTGCTAAGACCTTTCTCTTTCAAATCTATAAATTGATATTTCACACCGCGCTCTTTGAAATATCTCTGAGCTTTCTTGGTGTCAAAACACTTTGTCGTACCGAATATCTGTATATTCATCTTAATCCCTAACCTTTCCTAGTTCTTATTACCGCCCCCAGCAGGTGCATCGCATATTTTCTGCACTCTTCCTACAATTCCGCCTTCCAGCATAACCTTGATCCCTCTTGGATGATTCTGAGAATTCGTAAGAATACGCATCACAATGCCTTCCGTTAATTTTCCGGTTCTTTGGTCTTGCTTTTGCACGACCAGGACTCTACTGCCTATTTTAATATTACTTCTTATCATCCCATTCATATGAACTAAATCTCCTTTTTCTTTATTGAGCCTTGACTAGAATTAAATAAATAGTTAATCCACTCTGATGGCTTGCTTTTACCTTCAAATGCTTTATACCCTTTATGGCTATATATGTAATCAATCTTCCAACTATTTTCTGCACAGGATTTTTTCCGCAAAAGTTCCTTTAATTCCTGTGCACCTTTGTTCTCCCAAAGATTTTGCCTGCCTGCAATGCAAACCAGGTCAGTAACCGAAAGCATATAAGCTTGGGGAAACATAATATCTGTTATGTGAGTACTTATTGGAGCTTGATTTCTTAATCTCTGATACATATTGTGGCGAAGCATATAGTGTGTACCATCTTTGATTAAGGATTCCACTTTTTCATCAGAATGATCAACAAACTCAGCATAAGTAATCAATGCTCTAACAGCTTTTCCAATACCGATATAGCAAGGTGTAGCATTCATACAACCTCCATGTTTACAAATTCCAATATATTTCCATGTAGTTGATTGGTTACGGTCAAATACTTGATATTGTTTTATCCAATTCAAAGCATTTTGAGCTTCCCGGGAGGTTGCTTTGCCTAGCCGGGTATATGCTTCTAACAGCATTGCATTGTAGCAGGGTACGATATAATCAATTTTCCCTGTATAAGAAAAACCCTCCGGTACAGATAAATGATTGGAGATATAAGAAATGACTTCTTCCGTATATGGTAATCTTTCTGCATAAGGAATTTCAGATAAGCAAATAAGCCGGAAAAGATTGAAAAGAGCACTTTCTTCATAATCCTTTGTCAGCTTTTGAACTATTTTAGATTGCTTTAGCAGAGTATCAATTTCTTCGTCTGAAACCGCTTCTTTATTGTCAAATTTCATTCTTAATGATAATGCAGTGTCCATACAGCCCCCTCGCTTTAAATTAGATACTGATATTATACCTTTATTTAAAATCACTTACAATCCATAGCTTGTATATTTCCGTCAAAAGAAATACAATACAGCTATGGAGGTGTTTATACGTGGATTATATAACAACAAAGGAAGCAGCACTGGCTGACGGACGATATAGGAGCAGTAAGGCAAAGGATGGTGAAAACAAATGAAACGAATATTGTTGGTTGAGGACGATAAGGCAATCGCCCGAAACCTTGTGCTTTTGCTTCAATCGGAAGGATTTACAGTTACCCATGCCCCCACACAGAGTGACGCTCTTGCCATGCTTGCCAGGAATAAATTTGACCTGGCGTTGGTTGATATTTCCCTGCCTGACGGAAATGGCTTTACGGTTTGTACAGAAATCAAAGAAACGCAAGATATTCCCGTTATCTTTCTGACGGCTTCCGGCGATGAATCAAGTGTTGTTACCGGACTGAACATAGGTGCGGACGACTATATCACTAAGCCCTTTCGTCCGCGTGAATTGATTGCGCGCATTGGAACCGCCCTGCGAAAAGGGAGGCGTTCCGAGACGGATTTTCAAATCCTCGGGCTTCATGTTGATACGTCAAGCGGCATTGTGAAAAAAAACGGCAGCGAGATTTTTCTTTCAGCCTTAGAATACCGCTTGCTTCTGGTATTTATTAGTAACCCAAAAAGTATTATCACGAGGATCAGGCTGCTTGACGAATTGTGGGACGCGGCGGGTGAGTTTGTCAATGATAATACACTGACTGTATACATCAAACGCCTGCGGGAAAAAATAGAAGCTGATCCGGCAAGCCCGCAAATCATTCTGACCGTTCGTGGGATGGGGTATAGATTGGGGGATGAGTATGCTTCGGAATAGAGAGTTTCGGCAATTTGCTATATTATTTTCTTTACTGGGTGCCGCCACTGTAATACTGGGATTTGCAATCAATGAGGTGGCAGGAATCCTTGCCATTGCTTCTGTGGCTGCATTTGGCACAGCATTTTTCGTGTTTACCAAAAACCGATACAAAAGTATTGCGCGGATTTCACATGAAATCGACCTTGTGCTTCATAATACTGACCATCTATATATTGGTGAATCGAATGAGGGCGAGCTTTCTATTCTGCACAGTGAGATAACAAAAATGCTGCTGCGTATCCGTGAACAAAACGATATGCTGAAAAAAGAAAAAGAGCATCTTGCCGATTCGCTGGCCGATATAGCCCACCAACTTCGAACCCCACTGACATCTGCAAACCTCATTTTGACATTGTTAGAGAATAACCCTGATGAAAATGAGCGGAAGGCATTTGTACGGGAAACAGAGGAATTGCTTGTACGGATGGATTGGCTTCTTACTTCCCTGCTAAAATTATCCCGGCTGGACGCGGGCATTGTGGTGTTCCAAAACGGGCAGATAGATGTAAACACCTTAATATGCGCCGCGCTTCGACCGCTCTTAATCCCAATGGAACTGCATGATATTAGTGTGCAGATAGACGTGCCGAACGGGATAATCATTCAAGGTGATTCTGGCTGGCTTTCAGAAGCAATTCAAAACATCCTCAAGAACTGCATGGAAAGCACAGGCAATAACGGAAAGATTGAAATTGTCTGCACGAAAAACCCCCTGTTTACTGAGATTGTCATTCACGACAGCGGCGCAGGTTTTGAAAAAGAGGATTTACCCCGCCTGTTTGACCGGTTTTATCGTGGAAAAAACACAAACGCTGCAGGATACGGGATTGGATTGGCTCTCTGCAAGATGATTATAACACGGCAGGGCGGGACGATTACCACAAAAAACCACCCCCAGGGCGGTGCGGTATTTGCCATTCGTTTCCCAAAGTGACGAATCTCTCACTTAAAAGTCACCGAGATGTAAGGTTAAAGTTCTATTATATGAGTAAAGCATAAGAAAGGAGACTCACATAATGGAGTTTTTAAAAATCGAAAATTTGTGCAAGGTTTACGGCAAGGGTGAAAATCAGGTTACCGCGCTTGACCATGTTTCGCTTACTATCGAAAAGGGCGAGTTTACCGCAATCATCGGTTCCTCCGGCTCGGGCAAATCCACATTGCTTCACATCATCGGCGGCGTAGATATTCCCACAAGTGGAAAGGTGTATTTGGAGGGGCAGGATGTATATGGCCAGAGCAATGAAAAACTCGCCATCTTCCGCAGGCGGCAGGTTGGACTGATTTACCAGTTTCACAACCTAATTCCCACTCTGAATGTGGTAGAAAACATCACCTTGCCTATCCTGATGGACAAACGCAAGGTCAACGAGGAGAGGCTGGATGACCTCCTTGAAATGATTGGATTAAAAGACCGCAAAACACATTTGCCCAATCAACTTTCAGGCGGTCAGCAACAGCGTGTTTCCATAGGGCGCGCTTTGATGAATGCCCCGGCGGTCATGCTTGCCGACGAACCCACGGGCAGCTTGGACAGCCGAAATGGGCATGAAATTATCAAACTGCTGAAAGAAAGCAATCAAAAATATGGGCAGACCCTGATTCTCGTCACCCATGACGAAAATATCGCTTTGCAGGCAGACCGCATTATCGGCATATCAGACGGCAAAGTAGCAAGAGACGAGAGGGTGCGGCCATGAATGTTTTTAATAAAGTTACTTTGCAAAGCTTGAAGAAAAGCCGTACCCGAACAATTGTTACAATAATCGGAGTGGTTCTGTCCGCCGCTATGATTACGGCAGTTGCTGCCTTTGCCGTATCCCTGCAAAGCTATATGATAAACGGTGCCGCTGCCAAATATGGTGATTGGCATATTGAAATCCCGGACGCAGATTCCTCTATTGTGATGGAACAGGCAGAGGACAGCCGGGTGGCAAATACCGTAGCGCTGCAGAACATAGGCTATGCCACACTGGAAGGCGGGCAAAATCCCGACAAGCCATATCTTTTTATTACCGGATGGAACAAGAAAGCCTTGAATACGCTGCCCATCAAGCTCCTTTCCGGCAGACTGCCGGAGAACAGCAGCGAGGTTATGATACCGGCTCATATTGCGGCAAACGGCGGTGTGAAAATTTTGGCGGGTGACACACTCACCCTCTCGGTGGGCAGCCGCATGAGCGGTGATCAGAAGCTCAGCCAGCACGATTTATATTCTGCCGGGAATGAAACGCTTGTAACCGCGACAGAGAAAACATATACGGTTGTCGGTATCTGCCAACGGCCTGGAATGGAGGAGTTTGCTGCACCCGGATACACTTTAATCACAACAGAGGATATAGCCGCACCGGACAGTCTTACAGTATTTATTACGCTGAAGGACCCATATCAGGTTCATTCTTATGCAGACAGTATATCCGATAATCACAGTTACGTTTTGAACGATGATGTACTGCGTTTTATGGGACTTTCAGGGGAAAAGATGCTTACAGTTCTTCTGTACTCGATTGGCAGCATTTTGATTTCCCTGGTTATGCTCGGCTCAGTGTTTCTGATTTACAATTCATTCAACATCTCATTGAATGAACGTACACATCAGTTCGGAATTCTAATGTCGGTAGGTGCCACCGAAAAACAACTGCGCAATTCTGTTTTGTTTGAAGGCCTTTGCATCGGTACAATCGGAATTCCGATTGGCATTTTAGTCGGAATACCCAGCATCAAGCTTGTGCTTTCTCTTGTAGCAAAGAATTTCGCAAATGTTATGTATGACAATGTACCATTGACTTTGGTGGTGTCCATCCCTGCTCTTGTTGCTGCTGCAGCTATCAGTATGTTCACTATTCTGATTTCAGCCTATATTCCGGCAAAGAAGGCCGCCAGTACGCCTGTGATGGAGTGTATCCGCCAGACAAACGAGGTAAAGGTGGAAGCGAAAGCGATAAGAATCTCAAAGCTCGCAAAACGCTTTTACGGTTTAGAGGAAACCCTTGCGTTAAAAAATTTTAAGAGAAACAGGGGGCGTTACCACAGCATTATCCTGTCTCTTACGTTAAGCGTCGTGTTATTTGTGTCGGCAAGCTCTTTCAGAACCTATCTGAATCAGATTGCTGAAAATTCATCTGTAGTAGCTGAAGAATATGACATCTGTTTCTATACGCGAGACATGGAGGAAAGCAGTCTGTTACAGCTTTATGATGAGCTGAAAACCGCCGGCGGTGTTACCGAAAGCACTTATCAGGCACTTTCGACCTATTCCTGCGTGCTCAATACAAATGATTTGCCAAGCCATTTCTTTGATGAGTACGGCGAGCCCATTAATTATGATGGGACAAGTGAAACGGTGGAAGTGCAGTTGGATATTCAGTTTGTTGAGGACAGTGTCTATCAGAACCTGCTGGAAGGCCTCGGCCTGTCCCCAGAAGAATACACCGGTCAGGACAAAAAAATGATTATGGCAGGAATACTGCCCGGACGTTGGTATACGCAGGAACAGCCTATGGAATTTACGCTCCACTCCAAGACCGGAGATCAAACGAAAACAATCCATGCAGCTTTTGTAAAAGACTACCCCGATCTGCTGCCCATGGAGCCGGGTGAGTGGCCCGGATACTCTCTTATGGTGATAGCCCCTTACGAGGTAAAACCGCAATTTGATGCACTAGGTGCAACTGTAAAACCTACTAAGCTGGGCATGACCTTCAAGTCAGAACATCCCGGTCAGTCAACAACTGAGATGCAGACGATGATTGACAGCGCCAGCATTACCGCCGACTATAATCTGTACAATGTCTATGAGATACTTGAGCAAAACCGTAATATTACATTCATTGTTAAGCTGTTTTCGGTTGTTTTTATCACAATGATTTCGCTGATCGCGGTTGCGAACGTCTTCAACACCATTTCCACCAATATCAAGCTGCGGAGACGGGAATTTGCCATGCTCCGTTCTGTGGGGATGTCCGACCGGGACTTTAATAAGATGATGCGTTTTGAATGCGCTCTTTATGGAGCGCGGACGATGCTTTGGGGACTGCCTCTCTCAGGAATTTTTTCCTGTCTGATTTATAAGGGCATGATTATCGGCGGCGGGAATATTGGATTTGTATTCCCGTGGGGCAGTATGGCAATCAGCGTGTTTGGTGTACTCTTTCTTGTATTTATTACAATGCTGTATGCCGTTAGCAAGATAAAAAAAGAAAATATTATTGATGCGCTTCGGGACGACATGACTTAATTCAAAGCCAATATTAAGATGATGCTTTACAGCCAAAATGCAGCTATTTTTAAGGTAGTCCCTCATGTCAAATAACAAATTCGGGGAAGCCAAACACCTGGATAGTGTCTGCCTTCCCCTTTTGCTTAAATACAAATTATCTGTGTATAATTCTCCATTTCACCTCTGATACTTTCTTCACAGGAACGCATAGCCAGTATGGTTTTTTCAAATAATTCATTTAACTCCCAGCCAAGATTTTCCGCGCCCTGACGGATAATATCCCTGGAGCATCCGGCCGCAAATTTTTTATCTTTGAATTTCTTTTTTATACTGGAAACTTCCATATCCATTACACTCTTAGAAGGACGCATCAGGGCCGCGGCCCCAATTAATCCTGTCAGCTCATCCGCTGCAAACAAGACTTTCTCCATCTCATGCTCCGGCTTCACATCACTGCAAATGCCGTACCCATGAGAACAGATAGAATGAATCATATCTTCTCCCACGCCACCTTCCTGCAAAAGTTCAGGTGCCTTCTGACAGTGTTCCTCCGGGTAAAGTTCAAAATCAATGTCGTGCAGTAATCCGGTAATTGCCCAGTAATCCGCTTCACCGCCGTACCCAAGTTCATTGGCATACCAGCGCATAACACCTTCTACCGTAAGTGCGTGTTGGATGTGAAATGACTCCTTATTATATTTCTTAAGTAACTCAAATGCTTCTTCTCTGGTGATTTTGCTGTTCATAATTATAATCCGCCTTTCTCTTTCAATACTTTTTATCGGTCAATCCGCCTGCCTTTTGGTTTGCCATGCTCACAGGGTACACCAGTCTGACATTTGCCACACCCATAATATGGATAAAACTGTTCTTTCGTTTTATTGATATATGCGGCGCATAATGCCTGATCCTTTCCCTCCTTCGAGATAGCATGTACCGGACATTTTCTGGCACATGCCATGCATAGGGTACAATACTCGTCATAGCTGTCGTACTCTCTTGACGTAGCCTGGGTCTTCCAATCTGTAATAACACTTCCAAACCGGCCTGCCATTCCCTTTAAGGTAATCATTCCACGTGACAGCCCAAAAGTGCCCAGCCCGGATATGTATGCCACATGACGTTCCGACCAGTTACTTGTATAACCCAGCCCATCTTCTCCAGGGGCCTCAGCAGAAAAGAACCTGGAATCCACAGCTGGTGCTTTTGCCTGGTAACCAGCAGCAGTAAGGTTTTCCGACAAGTAGGCCAGCAGGCTGATAATAAACACCTGACCTTCTATACGTCCATGCAGCCATTCATCAGCAGGGCGGACCTTTTCCAAAGCATTGGCACGCCGTATCTGCTCTGTAAATGGAAGAAAGAAACTAATAACCGTCTTTGCGCCGGGCAGCCATTCACTGGGAAGCATAAAATGAGGTCCTATCACATCAGGGTCCTTTAATCCCGCATACAAAGAATCCTCCGCGTCTGAGTACCCAATGACAGGCTCGTCGTATAACTTCATCCCAGCCAAATCCTCTCTGAGGGCCTCTTCCTCATATACTCTGTTTCTGGGGCTTTGCTCCACATATCCTTTTATTAAACTATCAACTTGTTCCTGCTGCATATGTAATTCCCCCTATTCACAATTGATTGCATTATTCTTTCTATTATATATTTTCAAATCCCCAAATACAACCTGCAAATCTTAAACATACAAAAAGGAATGCTGTATAATAGCAATTTACAGCTATTATACAGCATTCCTCCCCTATGTATCCAAAATCAATTTTTATTAATTTTAATAACTTGCTATGAATCCTATATATTATCTTATCTGACTTGCTCAGATTTCAGCCTAAATGCATCCAAAAGCACGGCGATAAAAATAATGAGACCATTTATCATCTGTACATAGTAGCTTGCAACCCCCAATATCTGAAGTCCTACTTGAATAACAGTAAGAAGTAAAACGCCCCCCAATACCCCAAGTACATTTCCTTTACCTCCACTACAAGCAACACCGCCAATAACAGTTGCTGCAATATTGTTCATATCATAGGAAGTCCCAAAAGTTGAAGTAACCGCACCCATATACGCGGACAAGAAAAAGCCGGCTATACCTGCAAGCAGTCCTGAAATTGTAAATGCAATTATCTTAACTCTGTCAATCTTAATACCCGATACATAGGCTGCATGTTCGTTCCCTCCTACAGCATACAAACTCCTGCCATATGGAGTTTTATTCCACAAAATATATACAACAACAAACACGATTACTAACGCAATTGGAAGAGTTGGGATGCCTGCAATATTTCCTTGTCCAAACCATTTATATGAATCAGGAACACTCGTTATCGCCCTGCCTTGAGTGATTGCTAAAAAAGCGCCCAAAAGTGTTAATTTTACGGCAAGTGTTTCTACTAAAGCAACTGCTTTTAATTTAGCAATCAAAACACCATTCATTGCTCCCAATAAAGCTCCAACAACAAAAATCATTAAAATCGCTATGGGCGTCGGACACCCCTTTTCGATTAAAAGAAGGCCTGTTGTTGCCGAAAACGACATAACACCTAATAAAGACAAGTCAATCAACCCTAACATAATGGCAAATGCCTGGGCAAAAGAGAGAATACCCAGAACCGTTGCCTGAGACAGAACATTTCCCATTACAGTTGTAGTAAAGAAACTTTTTTCCAGTCCTCCGACTACGACAATTGCCAGTATTAATAATATCCAAACTATATTGTTTAATAAATTCTTTCTTATCTTAAACCATTTACTATCCACTGTTATCCCTCCATGTTCTCATCTCAAATAATAGCCGGTTCATCCGCAAGAGAGTCTCGAATACTGATTATGTCATCGTGAGTCAGATTTTCATTTCTTACATCTTTCACCAATTTTCCTTCATTGAAGAATAAAATACGGTCCACCGCTCTGACTAACTCATCAAAATCATTTGTCAGGTACAATACGGAAGTCTGCTTTTCCTCAACGATTTTTATAACATTTTCAATAATTTCTTCTCTGCTCTTTATGTCAATTCCTATTGTTGGTTCATCCAGCATAAGAAGCTTTGGTGAACTGCTGACTGCTTTGGCAACCACTACTTTTTGCTGATTACCTCCTGATAAGCTGCTTAATTTGTCATAAATGGCATTAGCCTTTATATGAAATAAGTCGAAATAATCCCTGGAGATACCTTTTGATTTATTCTTATCAACAAAACCAAACCTGCCCTTTAACATTGAGTACAACAATGGAAGACTTATATTTTCTTCTATCGTCATAAGGTCTACTATGCCTTCTTTATGGCGGTCATTCGAAACATATGATATCCCATTTTTAATGGCATTCCATGGTGACTTTGCCAGCATAACACCGCTGTCTTTCACAATAATTTTTCCTGACCTTACTTTTTCCAGACCAAAAAGTGTTCTCAAAAACTCTCTGGCACCCGACCCTGGAAAACCTACGACTCCAGTGATCTCCCCTTTATACAAATTTACCGAAACATCTTTTAAAATGGAGCCTGAAATACGATCTACCTCCACCAGAAGATTTCTCTGATTGTCATCTGCTGTTCTTTGCCGGCGGATTAGCTCTACTTCCTCACCAGCAATTAAATTTGCAAGTTTTTCTTCATGCAGACCATCCTCATCCATTCCCGTAAAGGAGCATCCATCACGAATAACCGTAACATCATCAGAAAGCTCCACAACTTCCTGTAAGTAATGGCTGATAAAAATAAAGGAGGTTCCCCGTGCCTTCAGTTCGTTCACAAATACAAACAACTCTGCTCTTTCTTTCGTTGACAGTGCCGTTGTTGGTTCATCTAGAATAATAACCTTTGCGCCTCCATGCATAGCCCTTACTATATTAACTTTTCTTTGGTCTACTGCATTTAGGTTTTTTACCTTCTCCTTAGGGTCTACTTCAAGTCCGTATTTTTTGAGTTCTGCCTCTGCCATTTTATAAAGAGCTTTCCAGTCCACAAAGCCCTTTTTTTCGGGCCAAATTCCCACAAAAATATTTTCACCCACCGTCAGCTCAGGAACAATACTCGCATGTTGAGGTACCAGCTTTATTCCCATATTCTGCCTTTCAAAGACAGAATATGGGGTTACATCTTTTCCCTCTAAAGTCACAGTGCCATCATTTTGTCTGTAAATTCCTGCTATAATATTCACTACGGTTGACTTTCCCGCTCCATTTCGTCCCAGAAGTGAGTGTATCGTCCCTTTTTCAACAGCAAAACTAACATCTTTAAGAGCCTGGGTAGCCCCGAACCTTTTATTGATATTTTCTACTTTTAGAACGATTTCTCCCATAGCTTTATTCTCCTTCAGCTTTCAGCGCCTGTACACCCCAATGACCCTCATCTTCTATATTAGATGCATCCAGTACGTATGGCGGTACACGAAGAATCGGGCCTGTTTCTCCTGACATAAACTCTGCTGTTTTCCAGTAAAATTTTTCATTGGTATATGTTCCCGTTGTCGGAACCTCTTTGCCTTCAAAAATATAACTACTTAATACATCCATTGCCATTGGTCCATAAGCATAAGCATCTTCCACAACAATTGCATCATAATAGCCATCTTGAAGATATTTCACCGCATCAGGTTCTCCATCTCCTGTTACCATGATTACATGCTTTTCATCATCCACCGGATACCACAGTCCGGCCACTTGAAGGGCTTCTGCACAGCCAAGTCCCGGATCATCAGAAGGGCAATGCACTGCATCAATATCTCCATTGTATTTTGCAATAACATTTGTCAGCGCCTCCTGTGATTTTCCTCTTTCACCTTCACCCGGCACCTGAACATAATCAATATCGGGATATTCTTTCATTACGGAATCAAATCCATCTTTTCTAAGTCTCCATGATTCTGAACTCATAGCACCATATACGTTTACGACCCGCCCTGTTTCAGAGCCATTTTTTTCTTTGAGTTTTGCCAGTATCTCCTCTGCGGCCATTTTCCCGCACTCAAAGTTATCAAACTGAATCGTACAGTCAACTACTGCCGTAGAAGCCGGATTATCTACCATAACAATTGGAATACCTGCATTTGTTGCTGCATTTGTCGCATCATTGAGTGCATCTGAATCCACTGTATTTACAATAATTGCTTTAGGCTTTTTTGTTATAAAGTTCTTCATCTGATCATTTTGTAAAGTGGAATCATTATTACAATTTGCCACCTCCGGAACATACCCGGCTTCACTGACAGCCTCTTCCACTTTTTCCTGAAGGGCAACATGGAAATACTGATTTAACGTTTTTTGTGTATATGCAATCATATTGCTGCTTTCCCCACTGCTTTCCGAGCCATTTGAACTGCTATCGTTTCCTTCTTTATTTCCACAGCCCACTAAACCAATTACCATCACTACTGCCAAAAATGCTCCTATAACTCTCTTCTTCATCTATTCTTCCTCCCATTTTAAAGTCAGGCGGATATTCGCAATCCGCTTCCTTGATTCGGTTAAAAACAAGTATAAGCTCCATCTATCCTGAAATCGGCTCCCGTTGTATATGAACTGGTATCGCTGGCCAAATATACAGCAATACCCTGTAATTCTTCCGGCTTCGCCATTCTATGTACTGGAATCAACTTCTCCCATTGTCCGATCAGCGGTGCCAGGGTCGAATCATTTAATGTCATTTCCGTTGCAACATATCCTGGGCTAATCGTATTAACCCTGACATTTTTCTCCGCCCATTCTACAGCCATATTTCTGGACATAGCGATGACTCCCGCTTTAGAAGCTGCGTATGAACACTCTTTTTGAGGTATATTGGTAATGTGCGCTGACATGGATGCTGTATTTATAATAGAGCCGCCGCCTTGCTTAATCATTACCTTTCCCGCCGCTTGTGCTGTTAAAAATGTACCCGTTAGATTCACATGAATAACTTTGCTCCAATCTTTAATATTATCCTCCTCAATTGGAACTGTATGTCCTATACCGGCATTGCAAAATGCTACATCAAGCCTTCCAAACTCTTTGAGAATAATCTCCATCATCTCATTCACCTCTTCCGGCTTCGTAATATCTGCTCTAATAGCAATCATTTTGTTGCAATGCTTTTTTTCAATCTCTTCAGCAACCTTCTTTGCTTCCTCTAAATCTACATCTACAATAGCAATATCTGCTCCGGCCTCTGCCAAGGCTGTCACAAGACTTTTTCCGATGCCCCGTGCCCCTCCTGTAACAAATATTTTTTTGCCGTTTAATCTCATTTTTTCAATAATACCCACTTTTTACCTCCTCTTGGCCCCTATTCCCCTACGATCTGTACTCTTACATTTCTTGTTCTTGCACGAGTCTGGTCCATATCTGTAAAATAGATACGCCCAAATTCACCTAACACCATTTCGCCGTCTACAAGTGGAATAGTCTCTGACCGCCCCAACAGTACAGACCTCAAATGTCCATCGGTATTTAAAAGCCACTCTGACCTTTCATCCCGCAGTTCCATTGCGTTTTTTACATGGATGGGGCCTGGGTGCAGATATTGCCCCTCATTATTACAATTAGGAATTATTTTTTCCAAAACATTTACCATATCCTGAAGAATCAATGGCACGTTCCAATAAGTAACGTCTTCTGAATCCTCCTGTAAAAAAACACTGCAGCTTGTATGCTGGGAATATACATTTACAATGCCTTCCTTAATTCCTGAGCTTTCAACAATTTTTATGACCCTTTCTGTTACATCATCAAAGCTTACCCTCTGCCCTGATTCAATCGTAAACACTTCATGAAATACAGCCATATTCTTATGCCTCCTCTTCCTTTTTTCTCTGTTTCCATGCTGTTGCAACTGCCTTTATCATCTTTTTCAGCATTAGTTCCGGCGATTCAGCCAGTATGATTCCGCTGGTTGAACCTGTAGCCTGTGCCCCCGCATGGATAATTTCATATACGTCATTCTCATTTTGAATACCCGCACCATGGAGTATCTGTATATTTTTGGATATTGAATGAACTGCTTCATTTATAATTTCAATTGCAATTGCATCCTCTTTACTTCTGGCCCCTTTTCCTATTAACTCCGGGGATTCCGCCAAAATGATATCTGGCTCCAGAGCTGCGATCATCCTTGCCTCCTTCACATTTGCTGCACATACCATAGAAATTAGTCCAACTTCTTTTGCTCTTTCAATACATCTTGATATCTCAGTAATTGTTAGAGGCTTTTCTGCATGATTCAATAAAACCCCTTCTGCACCAGCTTCCTTTAAAGCCTCTGGCAAAACAGCACCTACACCTCTCCCTGGTTTTAATGAATCCATATGCTGCGCAAATACTCGAATGTTTTTTGTTGCATCTGCAATTCTTCTAATGTCTGTATACTGTGCTGTAAAAATAATGTCTACTTCATATTCTTCTGCCAGTTCATCCGCAGCCTTAGCAAGTTTCAGCGCTTCCTCACCATACAAATATGCTTTAGGACCAATTTCAAAAAACGGTACCCTTAATTTTTTCATACAACCTCACCTGTACCTTCACCTGCTAAATCATTTTTTTCAAAAACTCCGCTGTCTTTGGCAGTGTTTCTTCCGGGATGCCGCAAGTACTGCACTCTAAGTTAAGGAATCCATTATACTTAATATCCTTTAATGCCTGAAAACATGTTTTCCAGTCTGTCATTCCGTAACCTGGCAACAGGCGGTTGTTATCCCCCAGATGCACATGTTTAATTGAACTTCCGGCATATAAAATACTTTCTTTAAAATCAGCTTCTTCAATTGACATATGAAAAAAATCTGCCAGAACACCTACATTTTTCATTCCAACTTTATCTACTACATCTTTACAATCCTTAATACTGTTCATAAATAAGCTTTCATATCTGTTAATTCCTTCAAGTAACATAGTACCTTGTGTACCCTCTAATGGTTCAGCAACCTCCCGGTACATTTCTAAAAATTCTTCTTCCTGGCTTTCACTCATCTTTACATATGGGTTAAATAGTGGAAGGGGATTTTGCGGGCCATATGAAAATTCCAATTCCGTAACCGCCCCTATCTCAGCACATACCTGTGCTGCTAATTTATACATCTCTCTACTTTTCTTTCTGATATCCTTATCTGCATCCATCAGATGGCCATAGATTTCATCTCCAAAAACAAACTCACATGGCTTTACCCCTGTTTTCTTTTCCAGCCCTAAAACTTCCTGATACATTTTGTCATTCCACTCTTTGAACTCAACAAAAACAGCTATTCCTTCATATCCCCATTCTCTGATTATATTTGCCTTTTCAGTAATACTTGCTCCGCTAACCATAGAGCTAGTACAAGCTAACTTCATATGTCCCTCCTTTTTACAACGTTGTAATTTTGTTTTAAAAAAATTTTTCTTTTACTGATTTTTTCCGGAAAATATTTCAAACGTTGTAATTACAATAATTTATTTTATTCATTATGTCAATATATCATTTTTATTTTATATATTAATTGGTTCATTTTCACAAATATTCCTCTCTATATTTGTGTATTATGCACTTTTATTTTTTGATTTCATTTCCAACTATTGTTAATCTTTTCACCTGCACATTGACAACGTTGTAATTATGTTGTAATCTTTGTAAATACAACCTCACTATTTGAAAGAAAGGATGACCCTTAATGACTTCTGATAACGGACAAAAACCTGTTACAATTAAATCAATAGCGCAAGAGTTAGGAATATCTTTTTCCACAGTTTCAAAAGCGCTGAATAATAATCCTGCAATTAAGGAATCTACACGTGAACTTGTTCTTAAAAAAGCAGAGGAAATGGGGTATATTCCCAACCCCCTTGCCAAAGGATTAAAGAGTAACTCCACGAAGACGATTGCAATCATTTTTAATGATATTGAAAACCCCGTTCTTACATATATATTCAAAAATATTTCTATTGAAATGGAAAAGCATGGATATACGACTATGATTTTTGATTCACAATTCAGTGAACGCCAGGAGCGGGCAAATATTATAACTGCCCTTTCCCGGCAGCCTGATTTTATTATCCTGGAGCCGGCGAAAACAGCATCTTCTAACATAGAGCTATTATCTGATGTTCACAAAAAACTAATTCTTCAAGGCGCACGTTATGACTTAATAAACTGTCACCATGTTTATATTGATTATGCATACGGAGGATATGCTGCTGCAAAAGAGATGCTGGAAAATGGCCATAAAGACTGTTTGGTAATAACAGTTCCCCTCTCTTTTCCTATAAGCGAGCAATTTGTTCTTGGTATTGAACGTGCTTATAAAGAATATGGACTTATTTTTAATCGTTCAATGATAAAAACCACTCCCGCAACTATAGAAAATGGCTGCGAAGTAATACAAAACCTATGGGACTATGATTTAAAAAAATTTACTCTTCCGTTTACTGGAGTCCTCACCTTTGATGATGCACTTGCCCATGGGGTTTATAAGGCTGCTGCACAGTTTAATCTCAGTGTACCAAAAGATATTAGCGTAATTGGATTTGATGATAATCCTTTTTCTGCATTTTCCATGCCCCCCCTCAGCACCGTACATTTGCCTAAAGAGCGCATGGCTCAGAGCTGTATTACCATTCTAACCTCTGTATTAGTTCAACAACAAACAAATATGTGCATATATTCTCTCGAACCATATTTGGTTAAACGAGAATCTGTACAATCAATAAATTTGGAGGTATGACATGAACATTATTTCTATAGATTTAGGAACAACCAACATAAAGGCTGCAATCTATAACTGCAGCTTGTCTCTTATTACTCTTTTATCGGAGTCTGTCACCTATGACCGGGATAACGATTTTGTGGAATTTGATGCTAATGAGTATTTTAATAAAATCATATCCATGATTCGCCATGCATCAGCAGAAGGGAAGAAATTCAATAATGAAGAGGTTGGTGAAATCATCCTCACCGGACAAGCTGAGTCTCTTATTGTATTGGGAGAGAATAACGAACCAATTTATCCTGGAATATCCTGGTTAGATATGCGTTCTAAGGAAGAATGCAAAGAGTTATCCCAACACTTTGATTCTGATGAATGTTTCCATACTACCGGCCAGCCTGAACTTATACCAACCTGGCCCATCACTAAGCTGCTTTGGCTGAAAAAAAATGAAGCCCCCACTTTTGAAAAAGCAGTTAAATATTTATTATTAAAAGATTACATCATCTATCGGTTATGCGGAAATATGCTTGGTGATTACACCATTTATAGCTTTTCACATTACTTTGATATAAGCAAAAAATGCTATTGGAAAGAAATTCTTGACTATTGTGGAGTACGGTTAGACCAACTCCCCCCGGTTGCGCCCTCCGGAAGTATTGCCGGACACTTAATAACAGCACATGTTGATGAAAATATAGGACTTACCAGACGTACCAGAATTAATATAGGCACTTTAGATCACTTTGCCGGAATGATTGGCACTGGAAATACTGCCCCGGGAATGATAAGCGAATCAGCTGGAACCGTTTTATCTATCTCTACTCTTGTTGCCGCTCCACTTTTCGGGAAAAATAAAATTCCTATTTATTGCGGTCCCTTTCCAGAAACTTATGTCTTGCTCCCTGTTTGTGAAAGTGGGGGTTTTAGTATGGAATGGTACAAAAACAACTTTTTCTCTGACATTTCTTACGATGTCATTAACAGGGAACTTGAGAAATGTGATAAGGTTACTGCACCAATCTTTCTTCCCTACCTTACTGGTGTAAATGCACCTGATTTTAATGAAAATGCCTCTGGTGTTTTCTTTGGATTAAAAGCACATCACACTAAATATGACCTTGCCCTGTCAGTTATGCAGGGAGTCGCCTGCCTGCTTAAGAAAAACCTTGACACAATGAAACAAGAAGGGATATCTCCAACCCGTATTATCTCTACTGGCGGTGGAGCAAAATCTTCACTATGGACGCAGATAAAAGCGGATATTACCGGATGCATAATTGATATCCCTGAAAATGAAGAAGCCCCATGCTTAGGGGCAGCGATAATTAGTGCTATATCCCTGGGCTATTTTGGCACTTACGAGGAAGCACTGGAGAAATCTATCAGAATACAAAAAACATATCATCCCATTAAAACTACATTTAGTACATACGATATATTTGAGAAACTTTACAGCTCTTTGACAGATGTTTTTGCCTATCACAAGGAAAGGGAGAGAATAGCAATACTGCCTCCCCATTCTATAGATACTATCCCCTCTGCAAGTTCTCCTGTATAGGTAACCCTGCCCAGTGCAATCCTCCGGGGGATTTTTATATAATAGGAAACACAGTTTCCTATTATATAAAAAGAACCGCTGCTCAGAAAGTGACTGTGAACTCACCTCTTCGCAACGGCTCCTGTTTTTTACGATTCAAATTCTCCCAATAACTTATATAAGGTTTTATAAAGGATTTTTGCCTCCTCCGGTTCCAGCTTCATGCATTCTCCCATGCGTTCTGGTATTTGGACTGCTTTTTCCTTTAAAGCTTCTCCATTCTCTGTCAGGGTGACATTCAATACCCTTTCATCCTCTTTTGTTCTGGACCGCTTTACCCAGCCTTTCTGCTCCAGCTTCTTTAAAACCGGTGTCAGTGTCCCGGAATCAAGGTAAAGATGTCCTCCCAGTTCTTTTACGTTCATCTGCTTATGTTCCCATAAAACCATCATCGTAATATACTGGGTATAAGTCAGATCCAGTTCATCCAGATATGGCTTATATAACTTTACAATTTCTTTGGAACAGGCATATAATGGAAAACATAATTGGTTTTTTAATTTTAAAGCATCATACTTACCAGCCATTTATCCCTCTCCATTATTATCCCCCAAAAAGTGCAGCACACCTTTCTGTGGGGTTATAATAATTCTTCTACTCTTTTTTCTACTTCAGAAATATCCTTTGTCGGTTCAAACCGCTCTACAACATTACCCTGTCTGTCAATTAAGAATTTTGTAAAATTCCATTTAATATCCGGTTCATCTTTGTAGTTTGGATTAGCCTCTCCCAACATTTTCTCCAGAACAGGTGTCAGTTTATGCTCCGGCTGAAATCCTGCAAATCCTTTCTGCTCCTTAAGATACTTGAATAATGGTAATGCGCTGTCTCCGTTTACATCAATTTTAGAAAACCGCGGGAAAGTAGTCCCAAAATTCAAAGAGCAGAAGTTTCCAATCTCTTCATCGGTTCCAGGAGCCTGCCCACCAAACTGATTACATGGGAAATCCAAAATTTCAAATCCCTGGTCCTTATGCGCTTTATACAGTTTTTCTAAGTCCTCATATTGGGGCGTAAATCCACATTCTGTCGCCGTATTTATAATTAAGAGAACTTTTCCTTCATATTCCTTTAAACTAACATTATCTCCTTTTGCGCTTTTCGCTTCAAATCCATAAATACCCATAGTGTTCCTCCTATCTTTTTCCTGAATTTATTATTCCGTTTACAAATTCCTGAACTCTCTTCAAATCTTCTGTATCAGGTCTTCGCCGATGTAACATTTTAAAGCTTCCTCTGCAATGAAATTCCCGTTCGTCTACCGGAATCCCCTTCTGCTCTAATAGCTGCTTTACTTGCTTATATGTGGATGGAAGCAAGGCTGCGGTACTGAAATTTACCACTTTTTTCACCTTGTCTTTATCCAGTGCGGAGATAAATGTTTTCACCTCATT
The DNA here is from genome assembly GCF_003149105.1 of Faecalicatena contorta. Classification (GTDB taxonomy): domain Bacteria; phylum Bacillota; class Clostridia; order Lachnospirales; family Lachnospiraceae; genus Muricomes; species Muricomes contortus_C. The sequence continues at coordinate 194,383 of NZ_QGDS01000005.1, forward strand.
ATCTATGCCTGCTGCATATACAGCGCTTCCAAGGAATAAAACATCCACCGGTTCTGTTACAGGCTGCTCAACAGTTTCGGCAGGAATACCTGCTGCCTGGCTTATTGCATCTGCCAGCTTTTTCGTGTTTCCTGTTTTTGAATAGTAACGAATCGCTGTCTTCATTTTATTTTGCTTATCCCTCCTTTAATTATATATAATTTAATTGTTCGCAATCTTTATGTTCAAAATATAGCACAACTTTTCCAGATTTGTCAATACTTTTTCCCCTTTTTCAAACAGAATAAAAGCAAATAGACCTTGCTGACTTCTTTAAATCAGTAAGATCTATTCTTTAATGCAGCATTCAGTCATTTAGTATCCTAAATCCGCAGCACCCCCCTGAATCCTCTTGCAGAATAATAGCTTTCCACTCCATTATGATACACAAATACTGTATCATAGCGGCAATCGCAAAAGAGGCCGCCGCCAAGTTTTCTAATATCATCTGGTGTTTTCACCCAGCTTGATGTTTTCAAATCGAACTTCCCAAGCTTTTGCAGCTCCCTGTATTCTTCTTCTGTCAAAACATCAATTCCCATATCTGAAGCCATCCCAACAGCACTGTTTTCCGGCTTGTTCTGCTTTCTCGATGCCAGCGCCTGAGGGTCATAACAGATACTTCTGCGCCCTTTGGGACTTTCCGGCGAACAGTCATAAAAAACATATTCATCCGTTTCCTTATCATAGCCCACAACATCCGGCTCTCCGCCTGTTGCCTCCATCTCTCCCAGCGACCACATTTTTTCAGGGTTTGCGTCCAGCCTTTCCTGTACTTTGTCCCATTCAATGGCTGCATGCCGGTCCATGTTCTTCTCAAACCGGGCTTTTAATGTTTCAAGTAACTCTTCACGCTGCTTTGATGACAATTTCTTTTTTCCATTCTCCATAGGGAAACCTCCTTCTCTCTTAAACTATCCTTTTCTATTCTCTAAATTCGCTTTCCTTGTTTTCCGGGTCTGTATTCAATGTCCATCCAAAATCGCCAGTGTAAATCATTTGTTTTGTCATCCCACCGTCAATACAGATATTTTCTCCGGTAATAAACCCAGCCTTATCCGAGCACAGGAACAATACCATATTCGCAATATCAAGAGGATTCCCCACCCGTCCGGCAGGATGTTGTATTGCATCTTCTCCTGCATATTGTGTAAATGCCGTATCAATCCATCCAGGAGAAATAGAATTGACCCGTACCTTCCCAGCTAAACTAACCGCCATTGAGTGGGTCAGTGCATGAATACCACCCTTTGCTGCCGTATAACTTTCAGTATCGGGCTGACTCATCCGGTCACGGGAGGAAGAAATATTCACAATAGAAGCATTTGATGAGAAATGAGGTAAAAACAACTTTGATAAATAAAACGGAGCTGTAACTCCCACGCGCAGAGCATAGTTAAATTCGTCATAAGAGCAGTTTGTCATACCTGCCATCGGCGGCATCGCATTGTGGATCAGATAATCTACTTTCCCGTAATCAGAAACCACTTTTTTAGCAAAGTCAGTTAGTACCTGTTCCTCCGCCAGATCCCCTATATAATAATCATTGGGAAGTATATCAATGACACAAACAGTGGCCCCGTTTGCGCGAAACTCATCTGAAATCGTTTTACCAATTCCCCTTGCACCGCCTGTTACAACAGCAATTTTATCTTGAAATAACATAGCGTCATCATCCCTCCAATCTTTTAATGCATCATCTTCTCCTTATTTTATTCTTTTTCAGGCATAAAGTAAAGCGGACTTCTGCAATCCGCTTTACTGTTTATCTTTCTATTCAGTGCCCTTTCCGGCCGGGCTCAATTACATCTTTATTTCTAATACCACCTGGTCATTGGTAATTCGTTATTATGTCCCTTTGTCATTAATATCTGATGCAAATCAATGATTCCATTATTGAAGGTTGCTGCGCAGGAACATAAATATAAGTGCCACATTCTCGTAAATCTAGCCCCCATCTTCTTTTCTATTTCTTCTCTGTTCTTACTAAAATTTCTTTCCCAGCATAACAAAGTCCTGTTATAATGCCTTCTCAGACTTTCGATATCTAACATATAAAAATTGTACTCAGAAGTCAAATTAATGATTTCCCTCAGACTTGGAATTACGCCTCCCGGGAAGATGTATTTTTTTATCCATGCATCACCGGGATACTCTTTTAATGCACTGATAAAGTGCAGCAGAAACATTCCCTGGGGTTTTAATACCTGGCCCACACATGAGAGGAATAGATTATAGTTATCCCGCCCGACGTGTTCTATCATTCCTACACTAACCACTCTGTCAAACAGCCACTCCTTTTTAGGCAAATCCCTATAATCCAGAATTTCTACGCTTAATAATTCTGATAATCCTTCGTCCACAATTCGTTTACTGAATTTTTCATATTGTTCCTGGCTAAGTGTAATACCAGTCCCGCGGACGCCATATTTTTTTGCGGCTTCAATCAGTAATTCACCCCATCCGCATCCTATATCCAAAAGCTCCATTCCCGGCTTAAGATACAGCTTCTGTAATATTCTTTCTATTTTATTTTTCTGAGCTGTGAGAAGGGTATCCTCTTCTGTTTTAAAATATCCACAGGAATAACTCATTGTTTCGTCCAGCCAGAGCTGATAAAAATCATTTCCTATATCATAATGGGAAGTCACTTCTTCCTTCTGATTCTTTTTGGACAGTGAGGAATAAATCAATTTCTTCAATGCCTTTGTATCTGTATGGAATTTTCCCATCTGCCCCAGAAATTGATTCAAGGCCTGATACAGGTTCCCTTCTATTCCAATATTTCCATCCATATATGCTTCTCCCAACGCAATGGATGTACTCGACATCAGACTTGACAATGGGATATCCTCTTTTACAGAAAGGGTAAACACAGGCTCTCCATCCCCTATTTTGTGCTCCTCTCCGCTTAGTTTTACCATAAATGGATGCTCGTCAAACTTCTTTAAAAAATTTACTATTGCATTATTGCTTATTGACATATTCTCTTCCTCCAATCTAATTCAACCTATAAAACAATTCTTGACGGATTGTAAGAAATGTATTCAGCTATGATTATGCTCTCTATTTAATGTTTTTATATCTTATTTTCTCTTAATCTGTTAAACTCCTTCTTCACCAGCAGCATTGTCCAAAGAACGATAACAGCATCAATTGCAAGGGAACCATAATATATGCCACTCACTCCTACGACTTTTGGCAGAAACAGCATCACAGGTATGTAAAACACAACCTGCCTTGCTATGCCAATAATCATGGCAGGCTTACTCTTATCAATAGCTGGAAATAACGTCATTGCCATAAAAATAAAGGATAGCACCGGCAGAATTGCCATATAGACCCGGAAGTACAAAAACTGCGTGCCCGTAAAAACCTGATCCTTTAACATCATACCTAAAATAGAGCCAGGTGTGACAAGAGAGATGATCCAGAAGGGCAGGGTCAGCAGAAGTGCGGCCGCGGCAAATATCTTGTATGAGCGTATGACCCTGTCGTACTGCTTTGCGCCGTAGTTAATACCGATGACCGGCTGAAGGGCACGCATCAGGCCAAAGATAGGTGTAAGCAGAAACTGAAATACCCGGTAAACCACCCCATAAAAGGCAATGTCCGCAATAGTACCATACCTTGCCAGCGCATTAAATACCACCAGCCCCTGAATCAGGCTCATAATAGACATAATCAGAGAGGGCATACCAAGCCGCACCACAGAAGATGTAATCTCCCTGTCTCCTTTTAGCGAAACCAGGTTCGCCTGAAAGGTTGCCTTATCCCGTCCGAAATAGATCCAGCCCATCAGTGTATAGACAAACATGCCCACGTTCGTGCCCCAGGCCGCGCCTTCAACGCCCATATTAAAAATTACCATAAAAATATAATTGAAAACAGCGTTGACAATTAAGCCGACTCCCATCATCCAGGCTGCTGTTTTCATCCTTCCCTCTGCACGGATAATCATATTACCCGCAAGTCCGTAAATCCAAAAGAATGCACCCACCGTACATATTCTAAAATAACTGACTCCGTAAGCAAGAGCCTCACCCTGTCCGCCCATCATTGCAATAAGAGGCTCTGCAAAAACAAAGGCTACAACCATATAAAGAATGGCACATATAATAGACAGCCGGTTTACCACCCCCAGCAGATTCCTTTGTGTCTTTATGTCCTTTGCACCAATAGCGATGCTCAGCACCGAGCCGGCACCCACACCGATGAGCGAACCAAAGGCAGTACTAATCTGGGAAAGGGGATAGGCAAGGGACACCCCGGCCAGAGCAACGTCGTTTACAAACTGTCCCACGAAGATAGCATCCAGCACAGCATTAAAACCATACAGCACCATAGCCACCACAGCAGGCCATGAAAGCTGGGCCATTACCTTCCACAATCCCTCATTCAGTATAAATTGCTTTTGTTTTTCCTTTGCATCAATTGCATTGATCATGATTATTCCTCCTGTAATAAAAAAGTTGCCTTTAAAGTTAGTTATTACTAACCAGAGACTAAATAAAATCCCCTTTTCTAAAAGGGAATTTTATACGGGTGTTCTAAACCCCAGGACCCGGTTCCAGTTGAACAGGTCACAGACCAGCTTACAGTGGGCTTCCACCTGGTCCCATGTGTAACCATGGATGAAGGGTTCGTAGATTGTGGTCCAAAATGCAGAGAGCAGAATGTGCATTTCCTCTATGGAAATATCCACATGGGTCAGTCCCCGCCTTCTGGCTTCCAAAAAATACTCATAAGTTTTTACGGTCATTGTTTCCACGAAGTCGTGCTGAAAATTGGCATACCGGGTTCCCCCTGCGCCTGAAATAAGCAGTACAAAACCATCATGATATTTATAGAGAAATTGAAACCATGCCGTCATGTTTTCATCCATCTCCCATGCTTTGATAAGTGTTTCGTCAGACAAATCACATGCCTGTGCGGCACTTCGCTTTTTCACAAAGTCATCCAATGCTGCAGCCGTATCCGCTACCACAGCGCAAAACAAATCTTCTTTTCCCTTGTACCGCTTATACAGGGCGCCCGTAGTAACCCCTGCTTCTTTACATATTTCTTTTAAAGAGGATTTTTCAAACCCATGGGAAAGAAACTCCTTTTTTGCGCTCTCCATGATACGTGGGTCAATGGAGTGATCCGGTTTGGACATCTGACAGTTTCACCTCCTCACACAAAACTGATAATTCAATTATCAGTTTAGCAGGCGACATCGAATCTGTCAAGCAGCCTTTGAAGTTTAGATTTCAGAAAAAGCAGTTCCATCTCTGAAGGACTTAAACCGGCGGTCAATATCTGGATTTTCTTCAAAGAATCTCAGCAGTGTCTGGATTTTCAATACCGTAGAAGCGGACAGCATATGCTCGACCAATTCTGTCTCTTCCAATGGGTTAGAACTTCCGGCCAAAGTAAAAAAATGCTCTATAATATTATGGCGTTCCAGCAAATATGCCCCGGTTATTCTCCCTTCTTCAGTCAACAAAATGCTGTCAAGGCTGTCATATTCCAGATAACCCAGCTTAACAAGCCGGGACACCATCTTTGATACAGATGACGGCCGTACATTCAGACATTCGGAAAGTTTATTTACGCGAGTATAACTTTCTTCCAGACATAACCGGTAGGCCATTTCAAGATAATCCTCCAAAGCAGGTGTAAGCCCGCTCTCATTTTGCTTTTTTAGCTGATATCCCCGGACAGTACGAAATTCATTTTCTGCAGGCTTACTCATAAACATTCATCCCCTATATGTTTTTATACAATATATTCGTAACACTTTACCCTTAGTCATCATAAATTAGTCATGGGAAACAGTATTTCCCGCCCCTAACAAATCAGGCAGTTAATATTATTTTTTAAAATTATTTGCATTTTTCATCATTTAGGCATATAATACAATTAAAATTAGGTATACCTAAATAACGGGATGTATAAGATTAGTAATGGAGAAAAAGAATGGATGATTATGTAAAACGGTTATTTCGACGCAAAATACTGAATTTATCCGCAGCCGCTTTCATCTTACTGGCTGGGGTACTTGTGGAAATGTTCATGTTTTCTTGAGTATTAACAATTCAGGAGTATACCTTATTGAACATTAGCAGCTCAATAAGTATAGAATAATGCTTTTTGAAGTGAAACTGCTGAAATCATACAACGCATTTGCGTTAAACGGAGGAAGATAAAATGACACCTAATAAAGAGGACTACTTAAAAGCTATTTATAAACTTGGAGGTATGGAGGAACTGGTTGGCAATAAACAAATTGCGGAAGCTTTACAGATCGCCCCTGCTTCTGTTACAGAAATGCTGGGAAAACTGAAGCGGGAGGGATTAATCCATTACGAGCCTTATAAAGGATCCCGTCTGACATCTGAAGGAATCCGGTCTGCGATCTTACTGGTGCGCGGGCATCGTCTTTGGGAGGTCTTTCTGATGCGTCATCTGGGCTACTCATGGAGCGAAGCTCACGAGGACGCAGAACTGCTGGAGCACATTACTCCCTCCCGTCTGACAGCCCGGCTGGATCAATTTCTGAATTACCCGGCGTATTGCCCTCATGGAAGCGCTATTCCTCACCCTGACGGACATATCACCCTTATGCCTCTGCAGGCTCTGATCCATCTTTCCACCGGCACGGAGTCTCATATCCGGCGTGTAACGGAAGAAACAGAATTGCTGGATTACCTGCAGGAAAGTGGAATTGTAATTGGAAGTTCTGTCCGCATTATAGAGGCGGCGCCTTATGAAGGGCCATTTACACTAGATTTGGAAGGAAGACGTGTTCAAATCAGTTATAAAGCTGCCAGTCAAATCTTTGTAGATAAGGTGGAAAATTTATAACACAACTATATTATTTAGGAGGTTTTTATGAAACAAAAAATCAAAAGACTTTTCAGCGCGGTATTAAGCTTATCCTTACTGCTTGCAGGCTGCTCAGCTCCCGCAGCAGACACTGGATCCACGGAAGATAAATTGAACGTTGTCACTACCACCACGATGCTGGCGGACTTATCCACCGTTATTGGCGGCGGACGGGTTACAGTGGATGGTCTGATGGGCCCCGGTATTGACCCTCACCTTTATCAGGCCAGTGAGGGGGATGTGTCCCTGATGCAGAAAGCGGATATCGTAGTATATAACGGCCTGCATCTGGAGGGTAAGATGGGGGAAATATTTGAAAACCTGTCCGGACAGGAAGCCAACGTCATCTGCATTGAGGATGGGCTGGACGAATCCAAGCTTCTGGCCTCGGAAGACGACAGCTCTGCACACGACCCTCACATCTGGTTTGATGTGTCTTTGTGGAAGGAGGCGGCAAAAGCCGTTTCAGACGGATTATCCAAGGCAGATCCTGACGGAAAAGAGGAATACGAAACCAATCTGGAATCTTATCTAAAAGAACTGGACGAAACGGATACATACATCCGGAATCGTGCGGCAGAACTGCCAGAGGCACAGCGCGTGCTGGTTACGGCTCATGATGCATTTCAATATTTTGGTAAAGCCTACGGTTTTGAAGTGCACGGCCTGCAGGGTATCAGCACAGATGCGGAAGCCGGCACAGCAGATGTGAGCGCTTTAGCTGACTTCATCGTGGAACGGAAGATTAAGGCCATCTTTGTAGAATCCTCTGTGCCCCCAAAAACTATTGAGGCGCTGCAGGCTGCTGTAAAAGCCAAAAACTTTGATGTTGCAATCGGCGGTGAGCTTTACTCCGATTCTCTGGGAGATGCCGAGGCCGGGACCGATACCTACATTTTGACCGTAAAAGCCAATATTGATACGATTGTGGATGCTTTAAAATGACGGGAGGGATTCTTCATGGAGAAACAGCAAAACTACGCAGTAGAGGTAGAGGATTTAACCGTGGCCTATGACACCAGGCCCGTACTCTGGGATATTGATTTAAAAATTCCAAAAGGAAAACTAATGGCAGTGGTTGGCCCAAACGGAGCCGGTAAAACTACCCTAATAAAGGCGATGCTGGGACTTTTAAAACCTGTGACCGGAGCAGTCCGCTTTGCAGACGGCAGCGGTGATGTACGGGTTTTGAAAAAACGCATTGGATATGTGCCTCAAAGCGGCAGCGTAGACTGGGATTTTCCGGCTACGGTTCAGGACGTGGTACTGATGGGCTGCTACGGTAAACTGGGATGGGTCCGCCGTCCCCGTAAAATGGATATAGAACTGGCAAAGCAAACACTTCAAAAGGTCGGAATGCAGAATTATGCTGCCCGCCAAATCAGCCAGCTCTCAGGAGGCCAGCAGCAGCGGGTATTTCTTGCCCGCGCGTTGGCACAGGAAGCGGAGGTCTATTTCATGGATGAACCCTTCAAGGGGGTCGATGCCCAAACGGAACGGGCTATCGTATCACTGTTGAAAGAATTGAAAGAGCAGGGTAAAACTGTGGTGGTCGTTCACCATGATTTACAGACGGTACCCGATTATTTCGATTGGGTGACCCTGATCAATCTGCGCGTGGTTGCCAGCGGACCTGTGGACGAAGTATTCCACGAGGAAAACCTGAAAAAGACCTATCACAGCTCCGGCGAGCTCCTAAGGAGTGTGGTGTGATATGAATAGTGTAAGCTCTTTATTTTCAGACTATACCTTTCAAACAGTCGCCCTGGGTTCTGCTCTCCTCGGTCTGATCAGCGGAGTGCTGGGAAGCTTTGCAGTACTCCGCAAGCAGAGCCTCCTGGGTGACGGAGTATCTCACTCAGCCCTGCCCGGCGTAGTGATGGCCTTTGTTTTATTGGGCAGTAAAAAAACTGAAGTCCTGCTGCTGGGTGCACTTATTTCCGGCCTGCTGGCAACGCTGTTTATTGTTGGAGTCGTCCGGCATACCCGGGTGAAGTTTGACAGCGCACTGGCCCTGGTCATGTCGGTATTTTTTGGCTTGGGGCTGGTACTCCTCACCTATGTGCAGAAAATCCCCAATTCCAACCAGGCAGGACTGAAACGCTTCATCTTCGGGCAGGCGTCTACGCTTTTGCAGCGTGATATTACTTTAATGATAATCTGTGGCCTGATACTGCTTGTACTAGTACTGCTGTTCTGGAAAGAATTCAAGCTCTTTACCTTTGACACAGATTTTGCCCAGAGCCTTGGCTTTTCACCTAAAAAACTGAATCTGCTGCTGTCATTCATGATTGTGCTGGCTATCATCATCGGATTACAAACAGTTGGTGTCATTCTCATGAGTGCCATGCTCATTGCTCCGCCGGTGGCAGCGCGTCAGTGGACGAATAAGCTGTGGGTCATGGTGACGTTCTCAGCACTGTTCGGAGCCATATCCGGTATTGCAGGAACTGCTGCCAGCTCACTTGTGCCAAAGCTTCCCACCGGACCGGCAATCGTGGTCTGCGTCAGTATCATTGTTCTTTTCAGTATTCTGTTTGCACCCGGCCGTGGCGTACTGCACCGAATTTACCAACGCAGGAAAAACAAGATTCTATATAAGCTGGAAGGAGGTTCACCGGATGTCCCCTCAAATTGAAATACAACTCATAGCTGTCATTGTGGCGGTGGCCTGTGCCCTGCCCGGAACATTTCTGGTTCTCAGAAAGATGTCCATGATGTCAGATTCTATTACTCATACGATTCTGCTTGGGATTGTGCTTGCTTTTTTCGCCACTCACGATCTTTCCTCACCTTTTCTGATTGCCGGGGCAGCGCTGATGGGGGTAATGACTGTCTGGCTGACGGAGCTATTGAGCCGGACACGGCTTTTGGCAGAGGATGCCGCTATCGGCGTGGTCTTCCCACTGCTCTTTTCCATTGCAATCATTCTGATAACCCGATATGCGGGCTCAGTTCATTTGGATACTGATTCGGTACTTCTGGGTGAACTGGCCTTCGCTCCCTTTGACCGCATGCTTATCGGAAGCGTGGATATTGGCGCAAAGGCAATCTACACATCCGGAATACTGCTATTGATTAACCTTGCTGCAATTATAATCTTCTTTAAAGAGGCCAAGATTGTAACCTTTGATCCTATGCTGGCTGCAGTATTAGGCTTCTCCCCCGCCCTGGTACATTACGGGCTGATGACACTAGTATCTCTTACTGCAGTTGGCGCATTTCAGGCAGTAGGATCCGTTTTAGTTGTCGCCTTTATGATTGGCCCGCCGGTGACCGCATATCTTCTGACAGATGACCTCAGACATATGCTTATTTTAAGTGGTGCTATCGGAGCCGTTAACGGAATTTTCGGATATCAGGCAGCGGCACTGCTGGATGTTTCCATCGCCGGGAGTATGGCTGTAGTGACAGGGCTGCTCTTTATGCTCGTATTCATTTTTGCACCCCATAGAGGATTGATCAGTTCCCTCCTCAGACGCAGAAACCAGAAGCTTGAGTTTGCCAAGGTAACTCTTCTTTTCCACCTTGCCAGCCATGAAGACAGCGCAGAAGAAAACTTTAAACCGGGTATTGATACTATACATGCTCATCTGCATTGGACGGAAAAATTTACATCTAAAATTATCCGCTCACTGGAACATGATGGCTATATTCAGCTTTCCGGCAATTTAACAAACCTGACAGACGAAGGGCGCAGCGCAAGTGCCCGGAGCTATAACGCACTCTTCCCAGGATAACAGTTTTCATAAGTAAAACCTGCCGGAATCCGGCAGGCTTTACTTTTATTACATTTTTCTATTAAATTTGGGAGGAATCCGAAAAATCGGCTTCGTGAAGCCACAAGTAAGCTTCATCTTCATTACGGTCGGTTTGATGCCATGGATTGCCATCCAGGTGACGGATCATCCAGCAGGTGTACATCTGATAGCCAGGTGCTACTGACTGAGGATGCAGCTTGCCTCCGGGAATCGCAGAAAAACTTTTATCTACGCTCTTAAAAACATCATCACCTACAAAGCTGGCGCCAAAGCCTTCCGGCCGGTCAAACATAAAATAATAAAGTTCCGGCTGGGGGTGGCGGTGAGGCAGGTAACCAGACCAGTTCCCCCTGTCATTTAACACCTCGCCCAGAACCATATTGGAATAGGGGGCAATATCAATATCAAAAATTGTGCTGACCCGGCGTTTGGCTACATTGCCAAACTTGCCGACACTGGAATATTTCCAGGGTGCATCCTTGGGTACATAGAACTTTGCCTCAAAGCTCCTGTCATTTTTCGTACACTGAACCAGAATCTCCGTCCCGGCCAATGCTTCTATCTCTACCTCTGTAGTCTTGCTGACGTGAACACAGTAAGGGCCGTCGGTAAAAACATCTTTTCTTTCTCCCGCTTCTTCTTTACCGTCAAACCGGTAAACAATCTTACCACTTAACAGGAGAATAGCCATCTCTTCATCGTTTTTCTTAAACGTCCGCTTTTCACCGGTTTTCAGCCGATAGACACGGATATCCATGAGCATTGCTTTGTATTCATTATCATAAGTTGATAAAATCATTTCTCCCTGATCATCAAACTGGGGATAACCAAATACCTTTTCTTCCATCAGATAATCTCTCCTTTCTAATAGACTCTTGCTTCTTCTCTGGCCTTCTTAACTTCTTCCCAGGCTTCAACAACACTTTCTTTTCCGGAAACCTGAGCCTGACCCACGTTCCACCAGGATTCATAACCATCGGTCATAGTTTTTGGAATAACCTTTAAATCAAACAGACACGCAATCTCTTGCTTTTTCGCATCCTCTAAAGCTGCTTTAAGTTCTGCAATCGTCTTACAGGTATAGGTCTTAAGTCCATAGCCATCGCCAATCTTGGCATAATCAACCGGAATTAAATCTCCACAAGGCTTCTTACCGTCAGTATAGCGGAACTCGGTTGCGAGGCTGCCGATACCATGAGTCATTTCCAGATTGTTGATACAGCCAAAACCACAGTTGTCAAAGATTAAGATATTAACCTTTTGCCGCTCCTGCATAATGGTCATAATCTCACTATGAAGCATCTGGAAGCTGGAGTCCCCAACTACGGTATACACTTCATCCTCAGGCTCTGCAAACTTAACCCCCAGGGTAGCAGCTACTTCATATCCCATACAAGAGTAGCCGTATTCAGCATGATAGCCGCCGCGTTTGTCGGTAGTCCACATTCTCTGCAGGCAGCTTGGCAAGGAACCGCCCGCCGTAATCAGGGTAGCGTTTTCGTCAATCACTTCTCTGATTGCATAAAGAGCCGCAGTCTGTGTAATCTTACCATCCGTAAGCTTGACAAATTCCGGAACTGTCCGGGGATCTCTCGCTTTAATCATCGGCTCAAAATCATCACCTGTATATTCGATGCTGCCTAGGTGCTTCATTTCCGCATCCCATTTAGCCTTCGCGTCCACAATTTCGTTTGTATAAGCGGATTGATAATTAATGTATCTTAACTTCTCACTTAATGCTTCCACCGTCACCTTTGCATCGCCGACAGCTTTGACAGCGTCCATCTTATAAGCATGATAGCGGCAGTTGTTAATCGTTACAAACTGCACATCCGGATTCTGGAACAAGTGCTTAGAGCTGGTTGTAAAGTCAGATAATCTGCTGCCAATGGCAATCACTACATCCGCATCTCTTGCAATTACGTTTGAGGCATAAGTACCGGTCACACCGATTCCGCCCAGGCAATAGGGATCACTGGATTTACATGCACTCTTGCCTCCCTGGCTTTCGCCAAAAGGAATCTTAAACTCTGCACAGAATTTTTCCACTGTTTCACCGGCTTCGGAATAACGTACTCCTCCGCCCACAATTATAAGGGGTTTCTTAGCATCTTTAATAATGCTTACCAGGTCATCCAGCTCTTCCGGAACAGCTACCGGTCTGGTAATACGATGAACCCGTTTTTTGAAGAAATAATCCGGGAAATCAAAAGCTTCACCCTCCACATCCTGAGGCAGAGAGATACAGCAGGCACCTGTCTCGGCCGGATCAGTCAGAACGCGCATAGCATTTATCAACGCGGTCATCACCATCTCCGGGCGGGAAACCCGGTCCCAATACTTACACACTGGTTTGAAAGCATCATTCGTAGTTGTAGCCAAACTATTACTTTGCTCCAACTGCTGCAGCACCGGGTCCGGCTGCCGGGAGGCGAAAGTATCAGCCGGGAATACCAGCAAAGGAATATTATTCACTGTTGCCGTCGCACAGGCAGTCACCATATTAGCTGCTCCTGGTCCTACGGAAGAAGCACAGGGGATAATTTTACGCCGGTTATTCTGCTTGGCATAAGCAATTGCAGTATGGCACATTCCCTGTTCATTACGTCCTTGTAAAACCTTCAGGCTTCCCGGATCAGTATCTAAAGCTTCACCTAACCCTACGGCGATTCCATGACCAAAGATGGTGAAAAAACTTTCTACAAACTTAGTTTCTGCGCCGTCCATTGAAACATATTGATTATCCAAAAACTTCACAATTGCTTGTGCAGTTGTCATTTTTGTCGTCTTACTCACCTTATTTTTCCTCCTCGCCTGCACGGGCAACCATATCCCCGTATAATTCTTTTTCTTCTTTGATAAAAGCATGTACTTCTTCCGGATTAGGAAGGGTATCAGAAGATGTGTTACTCTTCACCATCATTGAGGCCTCGGCAGAACCAAACTCCAGGCAGTCGATAATCTCCCACCCCTGATACAAGCCATACAAAAATCCGGAAGCATAGCCATCACCGCCGCCAAAGCCTTTACGGGCATTAACCGGGAATGGCTTAATAGAAAACTTACCGCCATCATTCGTATAAGCCGTTGAGCCTTTCATACCGTGTTTGATAACTACAATCTTAGCATGATAGTTCTGCCAGTAAGCAGCGCTCTCCTCATCAGTCATGCCAGTTTTGATTAATTTTTCCGTCAGGTCAAATTCTTCTCTTGACCCCATAATAATATCTGCTTCTCTAGCTACCCATGAATAGTAAATGGAAATCTCATCATCATTTTTCCAGCTATAAGGCCGGTAATCAATGTCAAAGATAATCCGGGTATTATATTTTCTGGCCAGCATCACCGCTTTAAAAGCTGCTTCTCTTGAAGGGCTGGCCGATAGGGCTGTCCCTGAAATCAGGAGTGCTTTTGTATTCTTGATATACTCTTCGTCAATATCCGCTACACTTAACTGCAAATCAGCCGGTATATTACGGTACATCAGGATGCTGCTTTCCTTTGGTGACAGCATCTCCGTAAAGGTCAGACACAGCTTCTCACCATTCTCACATTTGGTGATACGGCTGGTATCAATTCCCTCATTATCAAAATAATCTACCACATACTCGCCAAACTGATCGTCAGACACCTTTCCAAAAAATCCGGCCTTCATCCCGTGTCTGGTTACACCGACCGCAATATTGGCCGGAGATCCCCCTACAAATTTCTCAAAAACGTGAACCTTCTTAAGAGGTTTAAAATCCTCTTTCACATCCTCGTTATAAGCCGGATTAAAATCAATCGCCACTCGGCCAAGCAGAACCAAATCAAATTCTCTGTTGTTATCCAGTTCTAAATATTTCATCTCTTCACCTCATTTATTATGTATTTAATAAGTTCTTACCCTCATGATATCACACGCCGCACTCGCGTGCAATATAATAAATAGCACATTATACATATTCTACTATATTGCACAATTTTCACAGTTTTCAACTAGTACTTTTTCCCTTTCTTGTAATCAAACAGACAAAAAGCACGCTGAAGTGCGTGCTTTTTCATTTTTAAAATCTTTATTTCTGCAATTTTCCCTCAGATGTTATATTTTGTTTTTATAACAATATCGGTATAGTAGTATTCTTTCGTTGGCAGAGCATCCGCAAAGATTAAATTTTCCAGGATACATAAGGCCTGGTGCCCCTGCATGTATCCGTTTTGATCCAGAATAAAATCAAAGCCATCACTTTTTAAACCGGCAATATTTTCAGGGGTCAAGTCATAGACAATAACAAAGGGGCGCTGTTTGGATGGAATCTTTTGTTTTGCTAAGGCTTTTAAAACTCCCTCCTGACCGGCAGAAAATACCACGATACCTTTCAAATCAGAAAAAGTATCCAGACTTTTAGACACCAGCCGTTCCACTTCCCCGGGTTCATCAAAGCTGCTTTGAACCCCTACCAGATGAAGATCAGGGAAGTTCTCTTTTAATTCAGAGGTAAAGCCCTCCACCCGCATATTATTGACACTATTGCCAAAATGGCCCGTAATAGCCAGAACCTCGCCTTCTTTTCTCGCAAGCAATCCCATCAGTCCGGCGGCGGCCCGGCCACTGCGGATATTATCCATACCTACAAAACAGCTGCGCTTAGTACCAATAATATCAGTATTGAAAGTAACAATCTTAATCCCCTGCTCAATCAGCTCATTGATTTTATTGCGGATCTGATTCCCGTCAACCGGCATAATTGCGATTCCCGCTACCCCCGCTTTCTCTAACCGCAGCAGAGACTCCATCTGGGAATCTTCACTTACATTCTCACATTCCTCAATGAGTAATTCAAAGTCTTTTGAAGCCGTTTCTTTTGCCGCATCCTGGATACCTTTTCTAATCCTGCTCATAAAAGAAGCACTTGACAGCTGCGTCACAATCCCGATTTTGACCTTCTTTTTATTTTCACTTTTCCTTTTCCGGGGCACATACTCCATTTCATCGGCAATCTGCAATATTCGCCTTTTCACATCAGGATTAATACGCCCCCGCTTATTAAGGGCACGGTCTACTGTTCCCCGGGACACTCCCGCCCGGTCTGCGATATCTTGAATTGTTCCAGCCATCCTTTGGTCACCTCTTATCACGTATTTTCTAAGAACTGATTATAACACACACGCAAAACGCACGCAACTTAATTATTTATAATGATAAAAGCACATAGTACTAAAAATTACGACAGGGATTTCTTGATATTATCCGTTTGAGCATATATAGTGTTACATATAACGAAAAAGGACTGATTTTAACAATTCTCAAACAACAGCATGATATAGTAATTTTGATTTTTTGTCTTGGAGGTCTGATGATGATAAATATATTAGTAGTGGAAGATGATAGTAAGCTAAATCAAATCGTATGCTCCCATCTTTCTGATAACGGGTATGCGGCAAAAGGCTGTTTCGACCCCAGTGAAGCTTATGATTTGATGTATGGGCGTTTATACGACCTTATTATTTCGGATATTATGATGCCGGGGATTGACGGCTTTGAATTTGCAAAAACGGTACGCTCTCTTAACAAGACTATTCCTATCCTGTTTATGACGGCGCGGGACGATATCGAGTCCAAACAAAAGGGGTTTCACTCCGGGATTGATGATTACATGGTTAAGCCGGTCAATTTAGACGAGCTTGTGCTGCGTGTTGCCGCACTCTTACGCCGGGCAAATATCATGGACGAAAAAAAGCTGACGGTTGGCAGCCTCACGCTGGACGCGGACGCACTTTCTGCAAGCATTGATGATGATGAAATCCCAGTAACTGTCCGTGAATTTAATATCCTCTTCAAACTGCTGTCCTATCCGAAAAAAACATTTTTTATCAAGGTGATACATCGCATTCCAGCGAGGGTAACGGCCTGGGACTCGCCCTTGCATATAGGGTGGTTGACAAATTAGGAGGGGAGTTGGAGGTTACCAGTGAACCAGGAAAGGGCAGCATATTCACTGCGACTATCCCCCTGAATTATTAACAGGGTATTATTAAGGAAAGGTGCTTACTCCCGAAATGGGATAAGCACCTTTTTTTGTTTTAATATTTTAGAAACAATTCTCAAGCAATTTATAAACAACAACATCGTAAAGTATGAGTATCAAAACGATATAAGGACAGGAGGTATTACTATGAACGAAACAGTTATAGGCGATAATGCTTTTATCGGCTATGAGTACAAAGATGTAACAATCAAAAATGATATGGTTTCTGTATATGCCGACGGCTACACCAACTTTGGCTGGACCTTGGAGGGAACTTCTCACCCCATACAAAAAGTGGGCTCGGTTACCCTGAAATTAAAACGCGACCGGAAAATCCGCAATAAAGCAGAGCTAACCCGCCTGCAACGGCAGTTTGACGCTTGCGTAAATGACATTATTGCACTGGACCATTCAAAGGTCATTGCCGCTGCTGCGACTGCTTATGTAATAGGCATATTCGGCACTGCTTTTATGGCAGGTTCTGTATTTGCATATTTGGCAGATATGCTTCCCTTAATGGTTATTCTGGCAATTCCCGGCTTTGTCGGCTGGATAATCCCTTATTTTTGCTATGTTCATATTAGCAAGAAAAAGACAGATAAAGTAACACCTTTGATCGACGGAAAGTATGACGAGATTTACGACGTTTGCGAGAAGGCAAATAATATGCTTTCCATATAAACCTACAAAAACACGAAAGGAGGATACACCATGAACTCTGCTGTTATCGTCGTTGCCGCTATTGTGGTTGTTGTCGCTGCCGGCATTGCCGTTTTCATAAAACGACGCAAATAAGCACTAAAAGGAAATGTTTAAACAAAAAAGCCATTGGGAGAGTAAAAACTACCAATGGCTTCTCTGTTTTTCCAGAGTTCTTATTTCCCGGCAGCCTTTTCAGCATCATTTTGCGGATATAAGACCACCTCCAGCGCTTTCCCCTCCTGCATTGCCGCTAAACCAGTGCCAAACTCCTTAAGAGGCAGCCGATGAGTAATCATCCTGCTGAAATCACAACGCTTGCTCTTTAGCAGTCTGGTTACATTTCCAAGGGTGTAATTGCCAATATAGTTCCCGTAAATTGTTATTCCTTTAGCCGTAATATCATTTTGGCATAATTCCTGACGAACCATCCCATTCTGTCCGAATAACAAGATGCTCCCGCCTTTTTTTACAGCCTTTATTGCTTCGGGTAATAATACACCAACCGCGTCTATTACAATATCAGCACCAATTCCGCCGGTTTCTTTTAAAATCTCTTCATTCAGGTCTTCTGCAGACGGATCAATCACCCTGTCAGCTCCCTGACCCAAAGCATACTCCTTACGAAATGCTGAAATTTCCGAAACCAGAACCCGGCCTGCTCCGCACAGGCGCATCAGGGTAGTGAAATACAAACCAATCGGTCCCCCGCCCAGTATCAGCACCGTATCACCCGGCATGACCTTAAGCTTCTTAACCGCTCCCATAACACAGTTTAACGGTTCCGCAAAAATTGCTTCATCAAGGGAAACCATGTCATCAAGAACGGCCATTTGCTGTTCCGGCGCCACCGCATACTGTGCAAAGACACCATCTATATGTACTCCCATGGAAGCCATCTTTGTACAGAGATTACTGCTGCCGCTCTGGCATGCCGGGCATACGCCGCAGGGCAGGTTATTATCAAGGATAACCCGGTCTCCCTTTTTAAGTGTCCTGACACCGTCTCCCGTTTCTACTACTTCGCCAACACATTCGTGTCCAAGAATAATACCTTTCGTTGCCCTGATTCCCGGAGGGTTGTGAAGAATATGAACATCTGTACCACAAATACTGGCCCTTAATATCTTAATTTTTACATCCTCATCCCGGGTAAGTTCCGGTACTTTCCGGGTGATAACTTCGTACCTTCCGTTTTCAGTGAAAACAACCGCGTCCATCATCTTACTCATTTTCTTTTCCCTCCAGATATGCCTGGTGCAATTTAAGGCAAAACTCCAGGCTCATTGTTCCATCATAAGCAGTAACCTGTGGCTTTCTTCCATTTATAATGCACTCCACAAAATCATCCATTTCCTTAAAAAAAGCCTCACTCCAACGGCTGATAAAGCTATCCTGGCAAGCTTCCAGATGACCTTCCGCCACCAAAGCAGACAGATAATTACGCCGGGGAACATGATTAACCCTAAGGGTTCCCTTCGTCCCCACAATTTCGGACTCTACATGACTGCAAGTCCCGGTCCTCCCCACTTGTATATAAGCCATGGTACCATTATCAAACGCGGTCAGTGACGCACCATTATCGTAATCATCATAAGCAGCCAGCTCCTTGCAAACATAAGCTCCGCCATAGGCGTGAACCTTAATCGGCTCGCTCCCTAAAAACCACCGGGCCAAATCCGTATCATGGCTCCCCATTTCAATAAACCAGGGGACATAAATACCGTTCTTAACTCCTTCCAGGTGATCCGGCAGTACTTCTGCGGGATCAATGCTGCTGCCCTTATACATAATCGGCACGCCAATCTCCCCGGCTTCAATTCTTTCCTTTGCTTCAGCATAGGAAGGATCAAAGCGCCGCATAAATCCCACCGTGAAGCATTTACCGGCATTTTCCTTCACAGCTGCTTCTATTTCTTTGCAATCTTCCAGGGTCTTCGCCAGGGGTTTCTCACAGAATATATGTTTTCCGGCTGCACACGCCTTTAAAACGGGTTCCTTATGTGCATCCGCTCCAGTAGCGATAACTACCGCGTCAAGCTCCGGAAACGCCAACAGTTCATCAACAGAAGTAAAACCGTAAGGAATGTTATACTCTTCTCTTACTTTCTCAACTTTCTCCGGAGTTCTCCCGCAAACTGCTGCCACCTCTGCTGTCTTTATCCTGTTTTGTAAGTTCTGCAGGTGTATTTTGCCCATTGTTCCCAGACCAATTATACCAAACTTAATTTTTTTATCCATTTTTTACTCCTATAATCCCGTCTGCTCTTTGACGTATTTACGCGCCTTAAGGGCAAACTCAAAAGGATTGGCAAGAGCCGGATCCTGTTCGGCTTCTACCATCATCCACCCGGCATATCCCTTTTTCTCAAGTTCTGCAAAAACCCCGGGGAAATCCACAAACCCGTCTCCCGGAACCGTAAAACAACCAGCTAACACCGCCTGCCTGAACGCAAAACCTTCCCGATAAGCCTGCTCCATTTTTTCTTTTCTAATATCCTTTAAATGTACATGACCGGTTCGGCCTGCAAAGAGAACCGCTGCCCGCACAACATTTTCTCCGGCAAATGTAAAATGCCCGGTATCAAAACACAAATAAACATATCGAGGGTCGGTATTATCCAATAAGCGCCGGGTCTCTTCAAGGGTTTGCACCACCGTCGCCATATGATGGTGAAAACACAATTTAAAGCCCCGGGCGGCTGCAATTTTTCCCAGCTTGTTTAAGCCATCGCAAAGCTTCTCCCACTCCATGTCACTGGCAAGAGGCTTATGCTCACCAAACATGGATACCCGCTCAGCAAACAAGCATCTGGTTAACTCGCAGACATTAATCCGCTTCGCTCCCACCGCCTCTAAAAAATCCAATTGTTTCATAAACGCTGCTTCATTTTCCTCATAGGGCGCTGAACACAAATAACTGGAAAACCACTGGCTGGCAATCTTAAGCCCCCTCATTTCTAATGCCTTATTCAGCACCGCCGGATCAGCAGGAAACCTGCCGCCCACTTCCGTCCCGGTGAAACCTGCCAGGGCGGCTTCCGAAACCATTTGTTCAAAGGTATTGTTCCCGCCCAACTCAGGCATGTCGTCATTCGTCCATCCGATAGGTGCAATCCCCAGTTCAATCTTACCAAATCCCATTTAAACATCCTCCTATTATAGACATCTTCCTGCTATAGGCATTCTGTATCTGTTCAGAACCATGAACAGTTACAACATTCTTCCCATGTTCTGCTCTTCAGTGACTTAAGCACAGCGCTGGCTACGCCATCCACCTTGGCTGCCATAGCAAAATTCGCGGCATATTCACCTCCGGCCATGGCCTGCATTAATTCATGGGCCTGTAATACTTTCATATCATCAAAGCCAATGGCAATCCCTCCAGCCGGCTGAAAATACTTATAACCTTTATGTTCCGGGTTTAACAGCACTGTGCGGAAACCACTGTCCCGCCCCTTTCTCTTATCTGCATCCTGCTTAAAATAGACCTGCACTTCGCACATCCGCTCGAGATCATAGACTACCGTTCCCTTCGTCCCCTGGATTTCATAATAGAAATAATTCTTCCGGCCGGTAGCAACTCTGGATGAGGAAAAATCACCAATAACTCCGTTTTTATACTTTACCAGAAAGGTAATAATATCATCATTTTCAACTTTACCAGTTTTGTCACTGCCGGCAATCGGGCGCTCCGGGACCACAACTGAATCAATCCCGATAACCTCTTTGATATCCCCAAGAATCATCTGGGATACGGATAACAGATGACTGCATAAGTCCCCTAAAGCTCCCGAGCCGGCAGTCTCATTTACATGGCGCCAGGTCAGGGGCAGTTTGGGATCAAGGAGCATATCCTGATCGTAAGTTGCATGAATCCGCATGATTTCACCAAGCTCTCCGGTTTCTACTAACTCCTTAACATACTGGTTTGCCGGATTCATTAAGTTAGAGAAGCCACAATAATTAACTACTCCCTTTTCTTTAGCCAGCTCCGCCAGAATTTGCGATTCCTCACCGGAGAGAGATAAAGGTTTCTCACAAAAAACGTGCTTTCCATTTTCCAGGGCTGCCTTAACCATTTCAAAATGCATATTGTTAGGGGTGGCTACATCCACCAGGGTAACTGCGGGATCCGTTACCACCGCGCGCCAATCGGTCGTATAACGCTTATACCCCAGAGACTCGGCGGCTTCCTTCACCTGTTCCTCATAAACATCCGCAATGATTTCAAAGACTGGTAAATCATCTCCAAAAATCATTCCGGCATGGTGAAAGGCTACCGTGTGAGCCCGCCCCATCCAGCCGGCACCAATCAAGCCAATTTTTGTTTCTTTCATTTTCTTGTCCTCCATAAAAATAATTTAAAATTAACTTTCTATGACCCATCTTCACAACTTCCATTTGACAGGTTCTTTCCCACATAATATAATATTTGTTAATGATTATCACTACATATTCTTGTCATAAAATAACATAAAATTGACCTTGTGGAGGAATGAGAATGAAGGATGTTGGTGTCTTGAAAGATTCGGAACGTTTTTATTATGAACCTGACCCTTTTACGAAAAAAAATCTCTGCTATATCCCTCATGCAGGGATCTATCACTGTGACCAGCATTATATCGTGGAACGGGAATGGCTTGACACCTGCCACGTAATCATTGTAGATGAGGGCAGCCTGATGGTCAGATACCGGGGCGAAGAAAAAAAGGCACCTGCCGGGAGCCTTGTACTATTAGACTGCCGGGAACCCCATTGTTATTATGCCGGCACCGATGACCTGAGAATGCGTTGGTTCCATTTAACCGGAAGCAGCAGTACAGCCTATACCAATATGTTGTTAAAGCACCAGGGTTGTATTTTCTATCCGCAGAATTTAACTTCTGAGATTGAGCATTGCTGCGAGCGTATTATCAAAAATGTTAAGCAGGCAAACACCTCACCTCATACTATGGCTCTTTATCTTCAGCGCCTGCTAACACAACTGGCAGAACTTAATAGCGAACAGGAAAAGGGAAATCTGGAACTGTTATTGGAGGATACAATCCAATATATGGAAGAGCATCTGGGACAAAGTAATCTGTCTCTGAATCAGCTCGCCGAGAAAGCCTCCCTCAGTACCCATTACTATTTACGCAAGTTTAAAGAGGCTTATCAGGTAACCCCTCACCGCTATCTCCTTCAACTGCGCATCAGGCATGCCAAGAAACTGCTCAGCACTACCGCCGCCAGTATTGAGAATATCGGCGAGACGTGCGGCTTCTGCAACACTTCACACTTCATCCATAATTTCCGCAAGCTGGAAAACATAACTCCACTTCAGTACCGTTCCCTATGGAAATAATAGCTTTCTATACTAAATAGTTATGGCGTTCTTATCCAGGTGAAAAAACCACCACAGCTAAGAACGCCACTTTATCATACCTTCTTTATATTCTTACGCATATCTAATACCACCGAACCAATAATGATAATACCTTTTAAAATATTCGTCATATTATCATCTACACCCATCAATACCAAACCGTTATTGATAACTCCCAGAATCAGGATTCCGGCAATGACTCCGGTTACGGAACATACACCGCCGGTATGGGAAGTACCGCCAACCGTGGCTGCGGCAATTGCATCAAGCTCATAGTTAAGACCTGAAGTAGAAGGATCTGAAGAACCGGAACGGCCGGCCAGCAATACACCGCCAAGAGCTGCCATTAAGGAGCACCAGACATAAACCTTAATCAGGTTTGCATTAACATTAATCCCGGCCACTCTGGCAGCCTGAGAATTTGCGCCGATGGCGTAAAGACTCTTGCCAAAACGGGTATGAACCAGGATAAACCAGGAAATAACCGCTATAATGATAAAGACGATGACAATCATTGGTATCCCCAATACCCGTCCGCTTCCCAGAAAACGATAATCATCAGAAAGCTTCGAAACCGGGCGGTTCGAAAACATCTTTGCAGCAGCCCGGCATATCAGCTGGGCACCCAGAGTGGCAATAAATGCCGGGATTTCCGTATAGGCAATGATAGCCCCAATACATCCGCCAATTGCCGCCCCTAATAATAATCCAATAAGAATTGCTGCAGGTGCCGGAAGCCTTGCCCCGCTTGAGAGTGTTCTCATTGCAAAGTCCGTCGGCTGTACTAAGGCTCCGCTGACTGCCCCCACTAAAGCCGCCACTGCCCCTAATGAAAGATCAATTCCCTTAGTCAGGATGGCAAAAGCCACACCAAAGGCCATAATCCCCTTGATTGCTTCTCCGGTCAATAACGTTGTCAGGTTTGACACTGTGGCAAAATTACGGTTTGCAATCGACATAATAATAACCAGCGCAATCAAAACCAGCCAAATCATATTATCTGATAAAAATTTCTTTCTCTGAATACTCACTTATTCACCCTCCTGAACCATGGATTTACTTTCAACTTCTTCTTTAGTCGCATATTTCATAATTAATTCCTGTGATAAATTACAGCGGTCAAGGACACCGGTTACTCTGCCTTCATGCATGATCACCACCCGGTCGGACACACCCATAACCTCCGGCAGCTCTGATGAGACAACGATAATCGCCTTCCCGGCTTTTGCCAGGTCAGAAATAATACGATGAATTTCTGCTTTTGCTCCTACATCAATTCCGCGGGTGGGCTCATCTACAATCAAAATATCCGGATCCGTTAATAACCAGCGTCCAAGTAAAACCTTCTGCTGATTCCCCCCGGACAAATCCTGAATCTGAGCATCCATGCTGGGAGTCTTAATACTAAGTCTGTCGATATATTCCTGTGTATCTGCAGCCATTTTCTTTGAATCAACCGGGAAACCATAGGTCTTCAGATTTGCAACCACCGTATTAAACCTAACACTCAAGATTCCAAGGATACCATTCCCTCTCCGGTCTTCCGTTAACAAGGCAATCTTATTAGCAGCGGCATCTTCCGGGCTTTTAATGTTAACCTTTTTCCCATTGATGTAAACTGCTCCTCCGGTTTTTGGCCGCATTCCGAAGATGGTTTCCATAGTCTCGGTACGTCCGGCCCCAACCAGTCCGGCAAAACCAAGAATCTCACCCTTATGTAATTCAAAAGATACTTCTTTTACCGCTTTCCCGGAACTAAGCTTATCAACCCTTAAAATAACCTCACCAATTTCACATTCCTCTTTAGGGAACATCTCTGTAATCTCCCGGCCTACCATCCGTTTGATAACCTCGTCCTGGGTCAAATTACAGGCCTGGTCGGTAGATATGTAAGTTCCATCACGGAAAATAGAAATATCATCACTGATTCTAAAAATTTCATCCATTTTATGAGAAATATAGATAACCGCCACATCTTTCGCCTTCAGCTCAGCGATAATCCGAAACAAATCTTCTACTTCGGAATCCGTCAAAGCCGAAGTGGGCTCATCCATAATGACAATCGAAGAGTTGTATGAAATAGCTTTCACAATTTCTACCATCTGCATCTTAGCTACGGTAAGATTTTTCATCTTCTCGTCAGGATTTAAGTCAACACCCATTTTCCCAAATAACTCCAGACAATCCTGACGCATTTTTTTATAATCAATAAAAATCCCTTTTTTAGGTTCCCGTCCAAGCCAGACATTTTCACTGACCGAACGCTCCAGCACAGGCGATAACTCTTGATGAATCATGGAGATTCCATCATTTAATGCCTCTTCTGTCGATTTATACTTTACGGCTCTGCCTTTATAGGTAATTGTCCCTGCATTCGCAGCGTACATCCCAATCAAACATTTCATCAGGGTCGACTTCCCGGCCCCGTTTTCCCCCATCAGGGTATGAACAGTACCTGGCCGCACCTTTAACTGAACTCCGTTCAAGGCCTTCACACCGGGAAATTCCTTAACGATTCCCTGCATTTCCAGAATGTATTTTTCACTCAATACCTTCACCTCATTCTTTTGCTGAAAATGGGGGGAAAATGAATTCTCCCCCGTCTTCCATGCTTTGCTTTAATTATTAGCGGTTGTCATACTCATCTACATTATCAATTGTTACCGGTTCAAAAGGAATCCATAAAATATTTCCGGTTTCGTCAAGTTCCCAGTCGGTTCCATCGTTAATTGCATTGCCGTTAATCAGGTTTTTAGCGGCAATCAGTGCTCCTTTTCCCTGTCCTTTCGGATCCTGGAATACTGTCATGTCTAAAGTGCCGTCTTTTACAGCCTGACGGCCATCTAAAGAAGCGTCAATACCTACAATCGGTACAGTAGTGGGATCTATACCCTGATCAATCATTGCTTCAATTGCCCCGAGAGCCATGGCATCATTGTTAGAAATAATTGCATCATATTTTGCAGTCTTTAAGAGTGGTGCAATCATATCCTGAGCATTTTCTCTTTGATATTCAGCCGCCAGCGGAGCCGTTGCTTCTACCCCTTTAACGCCGTTATCCTCCAAACCTTTTAACAACGACTCGGTTCTCAAAGTGGTGGAGGTCTGACCTAAAATACCATTAAGAAGAATATAGCTAAATTCACTCTTTCCTTCCGCTTTAAAGTGTTCTGCTAACCATTCACCCTGGAAATAGCCAGAAGTACTTTCATCAGAGCCAACATAAACTACTTTTTCATTTAAGACAGAATCATCTGAAGGGTAGCGGTTCACAAAAACTACATACATATCACCGGCAGCTTCCACACATTGCTCTGCTGTTTCCGGGTCTACCATGTTGATAATAACAGCCTTTTGACCATCATTCTTTGCACTTTCAATAAACTGAAGCATTTTGCTGGTGTCAGACTGTGCATCAACAGTATTGAGATTAATACCCATTTCTTCTGCTTCCTTTACAGCTGCTTGTTCCATTTCTCCAAGCCACTCATCTCTTTGGGACATAATCAGGGTTAGCTTGGCAGAATCACTGTTACTGCCGCTATCGCCATCACTCTTGCTGCCAGAGTCTGTGTCACTGCCTCCGCCTCCGCAAGCAGTCAGTAACCCGACCACCATCACCATTGCACTCAAACCAGCCAACATTTTCCTCATCTTTTTCATTTTCTTTCCCTTTCTTTTCCTTTATATTTTTAATGCCCTTGGCACAATTACTATCCTAATAGCTCCTTTTCAATCCTTTCTCTGGCTTCCGGAGCCTGCTTATCCATCTTCTCAGGAAAACCAAAATAAGAAACGGTTGCGATGGATTCACCGCCCACCTTAAAGGTGCGGTCTTTAAAGTTCATGGCCCTTAGCGCAGCAAAAATCTCTTCGAAGTTTACATCCCCTTCCCCCATGGCCAGATGCTGATGCACAGTTACATCGGCAGCTCCGCGGCTGTTAAGCCATGGTGGATTTACGATATAGCGGCAATCCAGTTCCTGATTAAATGTATCCGCAAATAAAACGTGTGATAAATCTTCGCCTGCATACTCTAACATCTTTCTCATCTCGCCCTTGCCCTGGTCATAGAAGAAACCATGAGCTGTAGCAAAAACATATTTCAGATAATCGGAACGGAAGGATTTTACCAAATCACAGCACTCATTATTCAGCTCACAGAAGTCATATGGATGAGATTGAATCTCAATCCGGATGCCTTCCCGCTCTATAACCGGCAGCAATTCTTCCATCGACTTAAACCACATTCCATTGCAGATTTCCTGCTGGTTCGGATCGCCTGATAATTCCGTATTAATAACCCGAACACCCAGTTCCACAGCGATTTCAATCAGCCGTTTCCAATTTTTTACTGCAAATTGTCTCTGTTCCTCTGTGGGTCCCGACCAGCGGTACACCCCGATTAATGAGGACAGTTCAACACCTGTTTCCTTTAAGGCTTTTTTGTACTCAGCCTCGCACTCTTTAGAAAACAAGGGATGCTTATAAAAAGGATTAATCCGGGGATGGGGGGATTGTTCGATATATTTATATCCCCAGTCTGCCACCTGGTGAACCATCCGGTTAATATCCATTTGCTTCGCCAATACATCCACATCAAATGCTATTTTCATCCTTTCACCTCCACATAATATAATATTTGTTAATGATTATCACTACATATTTTTGTCTTAAAATAACATAAAATTGGCCTGCTTATAAACCTGTCTTTTCGGCAATATATTTCCGGGCTTTGATGGCGTATTCCAGGGGATTCGCTTTCGCCGGATCTTGTTCGGCTTCCACCACCAGCCAGCCTGCATAACCTGACTCTGCAACAATCTTAAAAAGGGGTTCGAAGTCCACATCTCCATCGCCTGGTACCGTAAAGACACCTTCTCTGACACCTTTCAGAAAACTCCAGTGCTCTGCCTTCGATTTATCTGCCAGCGTCTGACGAATATCCTTCAAATGAATATGCCGTACCCGGCTTATGTATTTTTTAAGAATCTTAGCCGGATCGATTCCTGCAAAGGATAAATGTCCGCTGTCAAAAAGTAAGAAGACATATTCCGGATCAACCAAATCCATAAAACGGTCGATTTCTTCTTCAGTCTGAACTACCGTTCCCATATGGTGATGGAACGTCAGCTTCATCCCTTTATCTTTCGCAGCTTTTCCTAATTTATTAAGACCATCTGCCAGCATCTTCCACTCATCTTCATTCATCACATACTTGCCTTCCCAGATGGGCTGATCAAGCCTGCCTTGAATGCTATGGCTTTGTTCGGAGACACCGATTACATCTGCACCCACGGCCTTTAAAAAGTCAAGCTGTTTTATAAAGTCTTTTTCCACCTCTTCATATGGTTTGGTAATCAAAAACGTGGAAAACCAGCTATTACAAATCGTAAGTCCGCGCAAATCCATTGCCTTTTTCAGCACCGCCGGGTCATCAGGATATTTGGCTCCGACTTCTGATGCCTTAAATCCTGCCAGGGCAATCTCACTTATTGTCTGCTCAAAAGTGTTTTCTTTCCCCAGATCCGGCATATCATCATTCGTCCACCCGATTTGGGAAATGCCCAGTTTGATTTTATTATTATCCAACATCTTGCCGCCTCCTGTCTAGCTAAAGTATTTATGAACAAAAGCCTTCGTAACTTCTGCCGCTTTCCTGACATTCTCTGCATGGGGGAGAGCATAGTATTCCGGACGGAACTCTTCGATGGTACAAACTCCATCAAAACCGATCTTTTTAAGAGCGGCGGCAATTCCGGCATGATTAACAACTCCTTCTTCCGGCCACAGCCTCTTATCATCACCGGCAGAACCTAAAGGTAAGTCTTCGCAGTCATTTAAGTGATAAGCAAAAATTTTCTTCCCTTCAGCCGCTTCCAAGTCTTCAAGCTTTGAACACATTTCATGGAAGTGGAACGTATCAACGGTTACCCCAACATTCTCCCGGTCAACCGCTTTTACTACGTCATAAGCTGTCCCAAACTGGTTAATGGAACAATTGGGTGCCCCACAAAACTCCAGTGAAATCTTAATATCCGCTCCTACCTTGTCACTTAAGTAACGCAGCCTTGCTACCGCCTCTTCCTTAATCTCAGAAATTGTTTTATCTTTCACATCAAAGGAAGGTACAGTAATCAACATCTTCATTCCAATCGCCTTGCATACCTGGATGATAAAATCAGTTTCTTCATCAATTTCTTTTTTCCCGGCTTCATCTCTCTGATTAAAGAAAATCAACGTGTTATAAGCCCAGGGTTTCAGGTTATGATTCTTAAACCAGTCAGCCAATTCTTCCAATGTATGATCTTGCAAATAATCTTTTATACAATCAAAGCGAATCTCAATATAATCAAAACCATTCTTTTCGCAGGCTTCCAAATCTGCCATCAATGACTGTCCCTGGCACTCCAGCGCTGTTGCTTCGTTAAATCCAATTTTCATTTTCTAAAAATCTCCTCTTCTTATTTATAAAAGTCCGGTTTTTCAACTTCTGTTATGATCGGTTCGATTTTGCCGCTTTCCTGTGCTTTTACTAACGCATCAGCGGTAACTGCTGCCAGATACCCGTCCCAGGCAGTGGGGCCGCTGATTACTTCCTCCCCAGCCTTATCAACCCAGTCCTGAACCTCCACATCGTAGGCATCTTTGAATCTGACAAAGCAGTCAGTATCGATGGTAGTCGAAAGTCTGGCATCCTTACGAATATAGGGGTAGGCCGGTTCGGGCATTTTAATTGCACCATCTTCACAAACCACTTCACAGTTAATGTCATAACCAAACTTGCAGTTAACAAACACTTCTACATCAATGCAAACGCCTTTTTTAGTTCTGAGGAGCATAATCTGAGGATCATTAAGCTCGGAGTGAGAATACTTGGTGATTCTGGGCATAATCACCTGAGCAGATTCATACTCATCATCTACCAGCCAATGCAGTACATCTATCTCATGGATTGCAGTGTCATGAACCGCCATCGGAGTATTGTAGTTTGTACCAACTTCGGGATTACGGTGTGTACAATGAAGCATTAACGGTTCACCATAGTTACCGGAATCCAAGGCTTCTTTTACTTGCATATACCCTTTGTCATAGCGCCGCATAAAACCAGTTTGAATCAGATGTTTACCGGCAGCAACCTCAGCATTTACTACCTTAAGGCAATCCGCTGCCGTCGTTGCTAATGGTTTTTCACAAAAAACTCTCTTTCCGGCTTCAATTGCTGCTAACAGCGGCTCGGTGTGAGCAAAGCCAGGAGATACAATAAACACTGCTTCTACTTCCGGATCAGCAATTAATTCAAGTTCGTTGGTATAAACCCTTGCATTGCAGATTTTAGCAGCTTCTTTTGCACTTTCTTCCATAACATCAGAAACCGCAACTACCTCTGCGCCCTGAATCTTATTGGTCAAACGCTTAATATGGTCTCTGCCCATACCACCGCAGCCAATCACTCCTACTTTTAACATAATGTTCCTCCTTATTTTGTAATAATTCTAATGTCCTTTATTAAGGTATTGTGTATCTGTTCAGAACCAGGAACAGTTACCGTGTTGTCATATTAACATATTGCCCACGTGGGCGCAATGTATCTTTTGAACATATTTCACAAGCTATTTTTGTCAATAATCACAAATTGATAAATATTAAACAATAAGTTTGGGGTATTTTTAGAAACTTTACACAAAAAAACAAGTCGGATTTCAGTAATTGTTTCCGACTTGTTTTTTATTTAACTAGTGAACTGTGCCACTGTTGTTCAGGTAAGCTGCCCAGGAAAAACATTAATGGTACAGTACACTAAATGTTATAACGATTTTTGATAATAATATCTGTATACTCTAACTCTTTTTTGGGTTTTCGATCTTCCAGCAAATAGCGGTAGAGAGTCATAACCCCTTCATAACCTTGGAAATATGCCTCCTGGCCAATGAGATAATTGATGCTTCCCTCTTCCAGGCATTTTATATTCTCGCCCAGAACATCATTGGCAATCACAATGATTTCTTTTTCAACACCCTTTTTCCTCAATGCCCGGCACACTCCCAGTACGGCCGGAGCACTGACAAAAATGCCCTTGGTTTGCGGAAATTCATTTAACAGCTCTACAGTGATTTTTTCAGCCTGGAGTTCATCGTCGGCAATATAGTAGACCTGGTTAATCATCAGGTCCGGACGCAGCTCGCTCAAAGTCTCCTGAAAGCCTTTCACCCTGCTGTTAAGTGCCGGGTTTTCAGCGGAGCCGGTAATAATCCCTATCTGTTCATAAGACTTCAGACAATCTGCCATTAGACCGGCTGCCGTTTGACCGGCCTTTTTATTGTTTTGTCCCACAAAACAAATCCTTCTGCTATTTGATACATCTGAGTTGAAGGTTACTACTGGAATATGATCCTCCTCCGAAAGCCGGTCAATCTCTAGCTTAATCCCCTCATCTTCTGCGGGAACCAGAGCCATGCCCCTTACACCGGACTCCTTTAGCTTCTCCATACATGCAATGACCTGCCGGGCATTCACTCCGTCAATCCGGCAAATCTCTACATCAGCGCCATTCCGCCGCACTCTTCTCCTTGCATCATGCACCCCCACTAAAACTTCCTGCATAAAGGGGGTTTCTGATGATTGAGTAATCACACCTATTTTAATCGGGTTCTTAGCCAGGGCCAATGCTCTGCCTGCCTGATTAGGGCGGTATCCCATTTCTTCTGCCAGCTTTTTTATCTTTTCGGCCACTTCCGGCCTGACTCTGCCCTGATCCTTTAGAGCCCGGTCGACCGTCCTTCTTGATACTCCGGCCGCATCGGCTATTTGCTGAAGTGTCACCGCCATAACTACCCCTCCTTGTCAAGTCTTCTCTTTCTGAATATTAACATGTTTTATTGGGGTTGTCCAATCATCAAAAGGATCTTATATTATAAAAGTACGAAGGACGACTTAAAGCTTTTACAGCTTATCAATCGTCCTTCTGCCTTTTGTCTTGCGCAGGTTCCCTTACCCAGTCATTAATACAAGATTCAGAGTATGGTCCATTTTCTAATCCTTTTTGCCTGAAAGTTTTACTTCATCCTAACAATTTTAGCCAGCCTGCTATTTCTTTTTGAAATTTACCTGATAGTCCTTGTGCACCGACTTAATTACCGCAGTAAGTGCCAGCAGACCTATCAAGTTTGGGATTACCATTAATCCATTGAAGCAGTCAGCCATATCCCAAACTAAAGTTACTTTCATGGCAGAACCTAATATAATGCATACACATACCAACAATGAATAAATTTTAACTGCCTTTTTTCCAAACAGATACTTAATGTTGGCCTCTCCAAAGAAATACCAGCCGATAATGGTAGAGAATGCGAAGAAAAACATACATATAGCAATGAATATCTCTCCAAATTTACCAAATACAGACGAAAATCCAGCCTGTGTCAGTGCTGTACCTATCAGCGACTGGTCCGGTGTTACAGAACGTGTGATGATAATAACAAATGCTGTCAAGTTCAGGATAACAAATGTGTCGATGAATACCCCTATCATAGCTACAAACCCCTGTTCTGCAGGATGCTTTACTTTAGCAACTGCATGTGCATGAGGTGTAGAACCCATACCAGCCTCATTTGAGAACAATCCACGTGCAACACCTTTCTTCATGGCCTGCTGAATCGTCGCACCAATTACACCCCCTGCAATTGACTGCGGAGCAAATGCTCCTACGATGATTTCCTGGAAAACAAGCGGAATCTTTGTAACGTTTGCAAAGATTACAATAAGTGCTCCTATAATATAGAACAACGCCATAATAGGTACCAATGTCTCTGTAACTTTGGCAATTCTTTTAATCCCACCTGAAAAAATAAAGAACGCCAGAATCGCAACAGCAACCCCAACAATAACCTGATTAACACCAAATGCTGCACTGAATGCATCCCCAATTGAATTGGACTGAACAGCATTTCCCATAAAACCAAGAGCAAAAATAATTAGTACTGCAAAAATAGCTGCCAATACTTTACCAAACGTTCCCTTAAAAGCACCTTTTATGTAATATACCGGACCACCTGTAACGTTTCCGTCTTTATCTGTCTGTTTAAATTTCTGGGCCATTAATGCTTCTGCATATATTGTCGCCATACCAAAAAATGCACTGACCCACATCCAGAAAATAGCTCCTGGGCCTCCGACCGCAATAGCCGTCGCCGCACCAGCTAGATTACCTGTACCTACCTGGGCCGCAATTGCAGTTGCAAGTGCCTGAAATGACGACATGCCGTCACTTCCAGCCTCCTCCTCCTTTCTAAACAACCCTCCGAATGTTCTTCTGAAGCCTTCCCCAAAGCCTCTGATTTGAATGAAACCAAGCTGCAGAGTAAACCATATCCCGGTTCCTACCAGCAGGAATAACAGCAAATAGTCCCATAAAAATCCATTCACCTTCGCAACAATTAACTCTAAAACCTCCAATGCATACCCTCCTTACATATTTTATCGATATTACCGATAATATTATTTATATTACATATGATAAATTATTGTCAAAGTTTCCGCAATCATTTTTGCCCACCTTTTTAATTTTTTGTAAACATTATTTTCCAAAAAGCATCAAATATCGACAAAAAAGACCAGCATCCCAATCAACTAATGATTTAAGATACTGGTATCTCTTTATTTTCTATTCTTAACCTAACAATTCCTCGTTAGCTTTTTCGCCCAGTGTCCATAGTTGGTCTTGATAAAGACAGGTACACATTTAAAGATCTGATCTGCATTAAGACAGGCCAGAACTACAATAGGAGCCGCTTTTTTTACAAATGCCATATACCAGGAAAGCGGCAGGACGATAATCCATATACTGATAATATTCATCACCAGAATAAAGGAAGGGCTGCCTCCGCCTTTTATTATTCCTTCGCTAGTAGGCATCTGATATCCCATCCCCATATAAATAATGCTCATAAGAATCAAAAACTGATTCGCCATAGTCTTTATTTCCGGGCTAAGGTTATAGTATTCCAGCACCGGAATTCGGATCAGGTACAAAATAAGAGCCCCGGCAAGGGCCGTAATTAAAAATACTATCTGCAGTTTTTTAGACATTTCTTTAACCGCCCTGGTGTCACCTTCACCAATTACCTTACCGATCATGACCCCGCCTGCCAATGCACTGCCGGTGACTGCCGCTTTGACCATCAAAAACAAGTTGGAGGAAACTGCATTTGCGCTCAAAGCGGTACTGCTCATATTACCAAGAATCACCGTCTGCAAAGCGGTACTTAAACTCCAGATAAGTGCCATAACAAAAAGCGGTGACAAGACCTTAAGATAATCCTTAAAAAATCCCGGGGCAATAGCGGCTAATTTCTGTCCTGGAGAGAATCCGGTCTTTTTAAGTGTATAGATGACCACTATCGCACATTCCATCAGCCTGACTATCAAAGTGGCAAATGCAGCTCCTTCAATCCCCAGTACGGGAATACCAAATTTGCCGAAAATAAACAGATAATTAAGAAGCCCTTTAGTACAAAGAGCTGCCACTGAAAGCCAAAAGCCGATTTGCACCAGCTCTCTGCTTCTTAAAAAACCCAGTAAAATTGTCGATATCATAGAAAAAGCATAAGATATCCGTATAATTCCCAGATACCGCTCCGCTTGTACCAAAATAACCTCATCTTTGGTAAACAAAGATAAAATTGGCTGGTCAAACAAACTGACAATAACAAAACAAAGGACACAAACCAGTACCCCGACTGTCAAAGCACATTTGGCAATATCACGGTTCTGCTTATCCTTTTTCGCTCCCCAATACTGGCTGCCAATCATTACAACCGCCTCAGCAAGTGCCGTAAGCACTTGCTGATAAACGAATTGTATTTGGTTGACTATTGATGCACCCGCCATGGCCTGCCCGCTAAACCGTGCCAGCATTACATTATCCAGCAAATTTACACTGAGGACAATAACGTTTTGCAGTACGATAAAAATGCTTAGTTTAATAAATGTCTTATAGAACTTCACCTTACGTTTGCAGGAGCATGATTAAAGACTTTAATATGATGCTTTACATTTTCATAAGTTCCTTTAATCATTGCCCTATCCAAATCAAAATAATTATAACTGTCATTACCGGCAAAATACCGGCGGGCATATTCAGTCAAGCTGTTAAAACTGGCCGTGGCGATATTTACTTTCTTGATTCCTAAGGAAATTGCCTTTTGGAAATCTTCATCTGTTATGCCGCTTCCCCCATGCAGTACCAGGGGAATATCAACTGCTTCGTTTATTGCATTTAACACCTCAAACTGCAGCTGGGGTGCCACCGGATAATTGCCATGGGCATTGCCGATAGCGATAGCCAGAGCATCAATACCGGTTTGTTCCACAAACACCTTTGCATCATCAGGATTCGTGCAGCAGATCCCGTGATCGCCGCTTCCGTCTTCACTGCCGCCAACCAGGCCCAGCTCAGCTTCAACTGTTGCTCCAAAAGCTTTGGCAAACTGAACCACCTCCTGGGTTTTGGCGATATTTTCCTCAAAGGGACTGGTTGAGGCATCCAGCATCACTGAGGTAAAGCCCATATTTAAAGCTGTTTTTACTGTTTCCATAGTCAGGCCATGATCCAGATGGACAGCAATATCAACCTTGGCCTTTTGGGCCGCAGTGACCATCATAGGTCCAACAAATTCAAGGGGCGAATTTTTAAGCCTCACCTCTGCTATCTGTAAAATAATCGGAGTATCAAGCTCTTCTGCTGCCTGCACCGCCCCCATAATCATCTCCATGTTGCCAACACTAAAGGCACCTATGCCAAACCCTTCTGTCTCAGCCCGATTCAGCAGCTCTTTCATTTTTACCAGTGCCATATTCTACCTCCTTCACCAGTCATTTTTCACTTTTATAAGCGTTTTAGATGGTTCCATCCCAGGTAGAAGTTTTTTCTTTTTTACCCTCTTCTTCATCAAACCAGGTTGTTGTTACCACTTTTGTTTCTGTAAAGAAACGATAGCCATCTTTACCCAGGCAATGCAAATCACCAAAGAAGGAATTCTTATGACCGGAGAAAGGAAATGTTCCTACCGGCACAGGAATACCAACATTGATACCAACCATACCGCCATGCGTATGTCTTGCAAATTCCCGTGAATAGTAACCACTCTGAGTATAAATTACTGAACCGTTTGCAAATTCATTTTTGTTCATGACCTCTAAGCCTTCTTCGAAGTTCTTAACCCGTTTGATGCAAAGAACCGGTCCAAAGACTTCTTTATCACCGACGCTCATTTCTGAAGTTACCTTGTCAAAGATGGTTGGTCCTATGTAAAAGCCATTTTCAAAGCCTTCAACTGTAACCTCACGGCCATCCAATACCAGTTCAGCGCCTTCATCAATTCCTTTTTGAATCCAGTTAAGAACGGACTCTTTATGACCTGCATTTATTACTGGTCCCAACTGAGTGGACTTATCATAAGCCGGACCAATTTTAAGGTTAGAAGCTAATTCTTTTATTTTAGCTACTAATTCATCAGCAATGCTTTCCTGTACAACGACTACCGGCAAAGCCATACATCTTTGTCCGCCGCAGCCAAAGGCTGAATTAATGATTCCTGCAGCAGTTCTCTGGATGTGAGCATCTTCCAGAACCAAAGCATGATTTTTCGCCTCGCAAAGAGCCTGAACTCTCTTGCCATGGCTTGCTCCCACCTGGTAGATATGCTTTCCTACTGATGTTGAACCTACAAAAGAAATACCCTTGATGTCCGGATGACTTAAGAAGATTTCTGATTCGTTTCTTGAGCAGGTTACGATATTCAGGACACCATCCGGCAAACCTGCTTCTTTATATAACTGGGCAAAGCGCAGAGCACTTTGAGGATCAAAAGTAGCTGCTTTAATTACCATAGTGTTACCACAGGCGATACACATTGGAGCCATCCAGCCCATAGGAATCATTGCCGGGAAGTTATAAGGAACAATACCCGCAAATACACCTAAGGATTCCCGGTAAAGGACAGTATCATATCCCTTAGAGGCATCCATGGTACTCTCACCCATCATTAAAGATGGCGCAGCGATAGCTTGCTCAGTTCCTTCTTTAGCCTTTAAAACATCACCCATTGCTTCGCCCCAGGCTTTTCCACCTTCTCTTGCCACCAGTTCTGTTAACTCATCCATGTGCTCAATGATTAAATCTCTCAATTTATAAAGAATCTGAACCCTTTTGATTACCGGAGTTGATGACCAGGCCGGATAAGCTGCTTTGGCGGCATCAATGGCTGCCTCTACTTCATCTACGGTACAGCAGGGAACTTTGGCGATTACTTCGCCGGTACTAGGGTCAAATGCGTCAGTGTACTTCTCCGTTTTAGATGTAACATACTCTCCATTAATAAACGGTGATAAGGTTTTAACTTCTGCCATTGCTATTTCCTCACTTTCTTATTTTGATAATGTTTTGGAGTATTTAACTCTTTAATTATCATCTTTTGGTTACTTTATGGTTTTATTCTATAACCTTTTTTCAAAAATTGCAACCTATATTTGCAAAAATTGTTCACAAAATGCTATTTTTATATTAATATACTATATAGCACAATTAAGGAGGCAAATATGCGAACTGAAAGAATTGACCAGGTCGAAGAGTATATTCTGACGAACAAAACTGTAACTATTGATCAACTATGTGACGTTTTTAAAGTTTCCAAAAATACTATCCGGCGGGATATTGGACAACTTTTAGACCGGGGCAGAATTAAAAAAGTCTACGGTGGTGTTACTGCACTGCCTGACTCCTCCCTTCTCCCCCTGATACCCTATAACCTGCGGAATACCACCTTTGAACATGAAAAGGACTTGATTTGCAGACAGGCAGCCAGTTTCATCGAAGACAATGATCTTCTCTATATAGATACTGGTACTACCAGCCAAAACCTAATCGACCATTTGGGAAACAAAAAATGTACCATCATCACTAATTCACTCCAGGTTGCCATAAAAGCGGTTAATTACCCCAATATCACTCTCATCTCTTTAGCCGGGAAATTAAAACGAGAAACGCTTTCCTTTGTCGGCAGTACTGTGGAGGATGCACTAAAAACCTATAACATCGGTAAGGCTTTTTTATGCTGCACCGGGGTAACCATTGAAAATGGCCTGACCAACGCTTCTAT
Source organism: Faecalicatena contorta (assembly GCF_003149105.1). GTDB lineage: Bacteria > Bacillota > Clostridia > Lachnospirales > Lachnospiraceae > Muricomes > Muricomes contortus_C. The sequence continues at coordinate 232,286 of NZ_QGDS01000005.1, forward strand.
GGACGAGTATCAGATAAAAAAGATTGTGGTAGAAAACAGCCAGAGCCGCTACCTGTTGGCAGACCATACTAAATTTGGCAAATTCTCGCTGATGACCTATAGTCCGCTGTCTGCTATTGAACATGTGATTACTGATCAGAACCCGCCAGCTGATTACCTGGATTTTTTCAGTACTCACGACATTAACTTGCACATTACTTAACTACCTCTTTTATAAAGAGGTTTTATCCCCAGAGAACAGTTGACTCTGGCTGTTATCTCATAACACAAGAAAGAATCTTGCTTAAAAGATTCTCCGCCTGCGGCGGGTTGCGATAGCAACACCTTCTTTGCCGCCGCAGTGCAATCCCCCGGGGGTTTGTATGTAATAGGAGAAGGCTTTTCAATTACATACAAAAAGCTTATGCAGGATGCTCATTATGAGACTCCCGCATAAGCTCGAGATGATATTTTTAAATACATTTAATTGCACTACAGTACTAAGCAGATCATTCTACTTTTGGGTATACAGCTCCTTATCAATTAACGTCTCATTCATACTACCAGTGCGATATCCGGTCAAATCCATTGTAATATAAGAAAATCCATATTTCTTAAAAGAATTCACGATATTCAAACGAGTGTTTTCCTCTATCAGTTTTAAAAATTCTTCTGGTAAAACCTCAATTCTTGCAATCGTTCCATGGATTCTTACCCTGACCTGATGAAATCCCAGGTCTAAAAGTAGCTGTTCTGCTTTATCCACCATAGCCAGTTTTTCTTCTGAAATAGTCTCTCCATACACAAATCTTGAAGAAAGGCAGGCAAAGGACTGTTTATCCCACGTTGGCAGTTCCATTTCCTTTGATAATGCCCGAATATCCTCCTTAGATAATTGACATTCACGGAGCGGGCTTCGGATTCCCAATTCTGCCACTGCCTGCAGACCTGGGCGATAATCCCCATTATCATCCAGGTTAGAGCCTTCTACAACCGCATTAATATTTTCCTGCTCCGCAATTTCCCATATTTTCTCAAACAACTCCTTTTTGCATAAATAGCATCGGTTTTTGGGATTTTCCCGGAACCCCTCAATATCCAGTTCCTCGGATTCCACAATGATGTGCCTGATTCCCTGGCTTTTGCAGAACGCGGTTGCCTCATCCAACTCACGTTTCGGGAATGAACAGGACTTTGCCGTTATTGCGATACATTTTTCTCCAAGCTCATTATGGGCTGCTTTCAGCAAAAATGTGGAATCAACCCCACCGGAAAACGCCACTGCCACACTTCCCAAACCTTTCAGGTTTTCCTTTATACACTTCATTTTCTCATATTGTTCTTTGGTTGCCATAACCCTGCTCCTCCTTTATATCCGCTATAGATAATCCATTTTCTCGTGCAATTCTTGCAAGATCATCATATTCTAATTTATTTTTTTCTACTCCAAATCCACTTGCCTTTTTAATTCGTACGTCCCCATATTCTGTTTCTATTGTTTCAATATGGCGTTCCATCGTATGTCTGCGCCGGTCACTGCACCTCACTCCAAGGGTCGTTGTGTGTTGTAAGATTAGCTGTACCATTCTATCTTCATCATCCGGCCTGCACAAACATACCAGTTTGTATCCGGGACGGTTTTTTTTCATCTGGATTGGGATAATATACACATCTAATGCACCCTTTTCCAGTAAGGTCTCAAGTGCAAAGCCGAGCTGCTCGCCGGTTATATCATCAAGGTTACAGTCAATCTCAACAATACCTGCGTTCTGCTGATTTATCTCGCCAATGAAAACACGCACACAATTCGCAACAGGGAAGTCTTTCTTTCCCATTCCATATCCGATTCTATCAACCACCATAACGGGCCTGCTGCCGAACTCATCCGCAAAGTGTCTGATAATAGCGGCACCTGTAGGTGTACAAAGTTCCCCTTGTATCTCTCCCCCATAAGCCGGTACCCCTCGAAGGATATGCGCAGTTGCCGGAGCAGGAACCGGCAGAATGCCATGCATACATTTAACCTGCCCGCTGCCTGTATGTACCGGGGAAACAATAATTTTCCGGGGATCCAGGGTATTAATCAGCATACAAACGCCAACAACATCAGCCACTGCATCCATAGTCCCTACCTCGTGAAAGTGGATATCCTCCACAGGCTTTCCGTGCACCTTAGCTTCTGCCTCCCCGATCAGGCTGTATATTGCCATAGCATCTTCCTTTACCTTACCAGGTATAGGAAGTGAGCGCAAAAGTCTTTGTATTTCCTCAAGATTGGCATGGCTATGTTCCTGATGCGTATGCCCATGAACGTTGTGGTTATGTGTATGCTCCTGATGTACATGGCCATCCTGTCCGGTTTCATGCACATGTTCATGATGTGAACGTTCATGTACATGGCCCGGAGATATATCATGGCTTTCCTCTTCCGAATCTCCCACATACACAGAGACATGTGTCCCTGTGATACCGCATTTCACAGAGAGCTCTTTTTCTACGCGGACACCGGGGAGTCCAATGTTATTCAGTTTGGAAATAAACTCATCTGGGTCAGGCAATAGCTCCAGCAGTGCCGCCATAAGCATATCACCGGCAGCACCCATATTACATTCGATATATAAGGTTTTCATTTCACGCCCTCCATTTGGTTGATTCTGCTGGCAAGAAAACCTGCTCCAAATCCGTTATCAATATTCACCACTGATACCCCCGATGCGCAAGAGTTAAGCATTGACAAAAGTGCCGCAATCCCGCCAAGATTCGCCCCATATCCTACACTGGTTGGTACTGCTATGACAGGGCAGGACACAAGACCACCAATTACACTGGGAAGGGCACCTTCCATACCGGCGACAGCAATAACAACACGGGCCGATGCCAGTATTTCCAAATGAGAAAGCAGACGATGCAGCCCCGCAACACCCACATCATAGAGCCGGGTCACCTGGTTGCCCAACGCCTCTGCCGTCAGCGCAGCCTCTTCACATACCGCCATATCGCTTGTGCCCCCACTGGCTACAATTATACTGCCTGTCTTATCTCTCACAGAATCCCGGTTCACGATGCCAAACTTGGGAATGGGATGATACTCCAGCCTGCACTGCTTTTCCAAACTTGCAGCCGCTTCCTCCGAAAGCCGGGTTACTATAATATCCTTTGCTCCATTTTCAAGCATTCTGTCCACAATCCCGCAAATCTGCCCTGCAGTTTTCCCCATGCCATAAATAACCTCCGGCACACCCTGACGGATTCCCCGGTGATTATCAATCTTCGCGTACCCAATATCTTCAAAGGGGGCTGTCTTTAAGCGGGTAAGTGCGTCGTCGGGGGAAATTGCACCCTCCTTTACCCCATTCAGCATTTCCAGCATTTCTTTGTGATCCATAACAACCTCCTTGTATAAAATTATATTACATTCATAAGTTCTATCTATTGTCTCATTCATTTCAATTTATTATTTATTCATTCCCATATCAGGATAAAATGCTTCAGACAGGTTTTCCACTGTGTAGGCCATTCTATTCCCCGGCAGCACACTTTCAAGATCAATCGCTGCAAAACGCTCATTCTTTACACAAGAAAGCTGGGAAAGCACGTCATTGGCCTTGATTTCTGCAATCTTTGCTTCCACCGAGGGACTGTCATAATCATGAATCAGAATAATGTCCGGCTCCCGTGAAAGTACTTCCTCATAACTTACAGTAACCCATGCTTTATCAGTAATATCCTGAAACAGATTTTCTCCGCCCGCCAATTCAATGAGGGAAGACTCAAAATTTATTCCGCTGCAGGTAAACACCCCGTCACCGCCGCTGTCATATATGAGAACTTTCAGCGGTTCCACATTTTTAACCTTATCCTGTACAGCCTGAATACGCTCCTTTTGCTCCTCAACATACTTGGCTGCTCTGTCCTCAATCCCAAAGATTTTTCCTATATCCAGAATTTCCTGATACTGGTCTTCCAGTGTTGCAGCAGAATTAATATAAGTCGTCATACCGTAATCTTCCAGCTCATCCACATCCAGTCCGTCACTGCCAAACTCCCAGTCAATCCCATAAATAAAATCTGCCCCGCTGGAAATAACTGCTTCCCTGGTGGCTGAACTATGATTTATCTCTGGAATAGCTTCAAAGGCTTTTTCATATTCAGGAAGTGGTCCCCGGCTGTGATTACGCAGGCTTGTTCCCACAATAGAATCCTCAAGGCCAAGGGCTGCAAGCAGTTCTGCACAGTTAGGACCCAGAGCAAGTACTTTCTGGGGAGCTGATTTGACAGTTATTTTACGCCCGTAATTGTCTAAAGTCACCGGATAATCTTCACCGGAGGCCGATGTAGACTTTTTCTGTGCTGATACTTCCGCGCTGTCACCGCTTTTTTCGCTGCTTCCACATCCTGACAGCAATGTCAAAATCATTGTAGTACACAATAGCGCTGCTAATATTCTTCTCTTCATTTTCTTTCCTCCCTTTATTCTAATGTTTTTATCATTGGCATTTCAGCAAATGACTTCCCAAAATCAACGAAACAGTATACAAAATTATGCATAAACACTTGCCGGTAAAAAAGTTATGGAAACCTTCCCCGTAAGAGGATGAATAGCTGTATCGCAGTGAACCCCATAAATTTCATATATATTTTTTGGTGTGAGGACCTCTTTAGGTGTACCCTCCAGTACAATTTTACCGTCTTTCAGTACGTAAATCCGATCACAGTAGAGGGCTGCCATATTCAAATCATGGATAGCCGAGAGTACTGTTACTTCCAATCTCTTTACAAAATCCAGCACCTGCATCTGATAGCTTATATCCAGATGGTTTGTAGGTTCATCCAGAATGAGAAAATCACTTTCCTGGGCGATGACTCTCGCAATGATAACCCTCTGCTTTTCTCCTCCGGAGAGATGGAGATAACTGCGCTTCGCCATAGATTCCATACCCACATGCTCAAGTGCATGATTGGTAATCTCCCTGTCATATTCATTATCAATTTCAAAAAGTTTCTTGTGAGGGGTCCGCCCCATTGCAACAATTTCTTCTACAGTAAAATCAAACGGCACCTCATTCTCCTGTCCTACAACCCCCATTTTCAATGCGGTTTTTTTATGACTCATGGAAAAGAGAGCTTCTCCGTCCAGAACGGCCGTCCCCGCATCCGGGGTAAGAGCGCGGTAAATATTCTTCAGCAAAGTAGATTTTCCGCTGCCGTTTGGGCCTATCACCCCGACAAACTCACCTTTATTTACATGTATAGAGATATTATCAACTGCCTCTTTTCCACCATAAGAATAGGTCATATTATCTACTTTTAGCTGCATAAGTCCACTCCTTTTTTATACCAACCATACAGTATACTAATTTTTCCTGTTTTTGCGTCTTAAAAGAAATATAAACAGAGGGCCTCCAATAATAGCTGTCAGAATTCCTACCGGCAGTTCTTCCGGGGCAATCAGCATTCTTGCCAGAACATCCACCCAAACTACCAGTATACCTCCCATCAGTGCCGAAACCGGCAGCACTCTGCGGTGATCTCCGCCTACAAGTAAGCGGGTAAAATGTGGAACCATCAAACCAACAAAACCTATAGTTCCGCTGACTGCAATTGTAACCCCTGACATAAGGGACGCCACCAGGATCAGAAGTTTTTGCAGCCTCTTAACGTTTATTCCCAGTGCCCCGGCACTTTCTTCTCCCAAGAGCAAGAGATTCAATCCCCGGTAATTGATTATGAGAATTACCATACAAATCAGCAGAACAATGAATGGCAATTTCAGGTACCCGGACTTTGCCCCCGCAAGACTTCCAGACATCCAGAATGTAGCATTGTGAAGTCCCAGTGCGTTTGGAGCACTTAAGGTTATAACCCGGGTCACACCATCCATAATCATGGAAATAGCAACACCGGACAGAAGCAGTTGAGCCATATTGATGCGTCCCTGTACCCTTGATAATGAATATACGAGAATTATGGTAACAGCGGCTCCAAGGAAAGCACTGATAGATAATGAATATCTGCCCAAAAAGGAAAATGTACCGAATAACATTCCAAGGGTTGCCGCAGCCGATGCACCAGAAGATACTCCGAGTATAAAGGGGTCCGCCAGATGGTTCCGGACCAGCGCCTGCATTGCAACTCCGGTTATTGACAGTGATGCACCTACTACCAGCCCCAGGCACACCCGGGGAAGCCTGAGTCCAATCACAATATTCTCCTCGACCTGCTGCCATGTATGCGGTATCCCATCACCGATTACAGGTATTCTGCTCAACAAAATTCTGGCAGTATTCCCAGGCGATACATAAACAGGACCAAGTCCAAGGCATAATACAACTGAAATAATAGAAATAGCCACTAACAGCAATATTACAACCTTCATATCAAGCTTTTCACGATTAAACAATCTCTTAAGTGCAGTAATTTTCATGCCGGTTCTCCCTTGGTTTTTAAATAAAGAGTCTGGCAAGCCAGACTCGCGCATGGGTTGATCGCTTTTAGCGACATCTTCTGCTTACAACCCAGTGCACATCCCCCGGAGGGTTTTTACTTTACAGGAACGTGCTCCGTATTTTCCTGTAAAGTAAAAAACAGACTGCAATTCCCGCCATTTGGCAGGTCTTGCAGTCTTCTTGATTGCGTTTCTTTTATATTTTCTTATTTTGGATAGAAAAATACTATCGGTATTGTTTAAATAAAAATCAGTACATCTCCGAACCAGTCGTGCCGCCTATCACTTATTTGTAAGTGTGCGCCGCTTCTTGCGGCTATAAGCATGGTTAAGATGATTGTTCAATTTGAGCAACAATCAGCTTTATATATTCATTCAGTGATTGTTCCTGAACACCTACCACACGCGTATTGCAGCGGGTCGAAGGAAGAAGTATCTTTCTGCCTCTGCTTTGTCCAACAGCAGTTGCCATTGCAGGGGTTATTTCTCCATGCAGGGCATCGGCAACGATAATTCCAATGGGGCCAATAATATAATCTGCATCCCGGCAGTTGACTATAACAGCATTCTCTCCTGTTGCCCCGGCGGTCGGTCTGGCACTAATCATAGCACATGTTGCGGAACTATTCGTTCCAACGGCAATAATATCTGCAGAAACATGGGACAAAAGCAGTTCTTGAATGATTGCAGCTCCCATTCTTCCTCCTTGTCCATCAATTACAACAATTTTCATATGGTTAGATCCCTCCGATTCCGTAATTCATTCTAATATTTAGGAAGGGATACACAGGGTTATGAAGTGGCAGCCCGCAGTCCCAAATTGGGCAAAATTACCTAATATCCCATGACTTTTCACCAAAATGTGTACCCGGCATTTGGATTATAGCACAATATTATTTGTTTAGCAAACGAATAATATCCAAAACACATAGAACACCATATATCAATCCTGCGCAGATATGCTTAAAATCTTTATTTCTGTCTCCTGTTTTTTATACTGTACTATTTTACTTTTTCTCTCTGCAAAGACTTCTTATTCGTAACTATAATCGTAATTATCATCTAATAACTTTTGATTATCATCTAACTGAGAAAGACCATCTTTATGGTGTTTTTTTAATATCATCATTGCTACAAGTAATAATATAAGTGAAACAATTGCTATGATAAATAACAAAGCCGCATTATACGTATAAGTGCCCCTTCCCAGCCCGGAACTGATTGCTTCCCTGAATCCATAAATGGAATGTGTCATTGGCAGATATTCATGTATTGCCCTGAAAAATTTATCTGTTAATGGCATTGGGAACGTACCACCTGATCCTGCAAGCTGTAATATCAATAATATCATAGCAACAAATCGGCCAGGATTATCAAATGCCATTGCCAGAAACATAATGATAAACATATATGCATAAGCCGACATCAATCCCATAACGAAATATTCTTGTATATATTGGGGTTCTAATCCCAGTGCAAGCATAATACTTCCCTCAATTAATGCCATAGCAGTAGCCGCTGCAAATCCAACAGATACTTTGCTCAACCACCATTGGAAAACAGGTTTTTCCTTTACCGCAATCTTTCTGATTGGATAAATAAAGTTAAATACCAGGCATCCTACATACAGTGCCAAAGATAATACATAAGGAGCAAGTGCATGGCCATAGTTTGGTACCTCACTGTATTTTTCTTGTGAAATTTTGTTTGGCTGCGCTATCATTTCTGCTGTTTTATCCGTTGTATGCACATCATTTACTTTTTCAGATCCCTCTCTTAATGCAGAAGCCAGATGTCCACTTCCATCCTTTAAGGTATTCAGTCCATTCCATAAAGTATTTCCGCCGGCCGCCAATTTCCCTGAGCCATCCTCCAGTTTTTCAGAAGCATCCTGCAGCTTCATCTGTCCATTCATTAATTCACCATTGTTAGCGACTAGTTCTGAACTTCCTGACTTAATCGCTGCAGTTCCGCTTACTAGTTTTTCAGCGCCTTCCTGCAGCTCAGGTATATTCTTATTTAATGTGCCAAGTCCGGCATTTAATGTGCCTGCACCACTATTCAGCGTATTTGAGTTATTGTTTAACGTTTGTATACCTTCATTGACCTGTTGTACTCCCGCTACATAGCTGTTCAGACCATCACTGAGCTTAGCGGAGCCTGTACTCTGCCCGCTTTTCAGGCTTGCCAATCCGTCTTCCAGCTGATTCATACCGGGTACTAACTGACCGTCTAATGCAGTTTTCACCGTTGCAAGTCCGTTTGAAAGGCTGCTGATTGCCTGCTGTGCTCCCGGAATTGCCTGTGCCGAGCCATCTGCAAGCCGTTTCACAGATGTAGATAACTGTTCTGCTGATTCTAATGTCGTTTTTAATGTAGACAATGCTGTTGCCAGCCCTTGACCATTATCTGCAATTGCCTGTGTGCTGCCGCCGATTGTATTTGCCTGTGCCGCAATATCAGATGCACTGCTTCTAGCCCCGCTGAGATCTGCATTATTATTCAGTGCCTCCTCCAATATACTAGCAACTTCACTCTGCTGGGTTTCATCGAGAGAGGAGCTGGCAAGACTGGCAGAAACCTCTGCTGCTAAGCTGTCCGGTAAGCTGCCTAAATTCTCGCTTACCCCTTGAACATCAGTTCCGATTGCCTGTGTGGCCGCTCCAATCTTCTGTGCATTTGAACCAATCGCCGTCAATTCTCCCTCCAGTGCCGCCGAGTCAATGACAGTTCCACTGCTGCCATTTAATGCTGTATTTAATTGTTGTAATCCATCATTAATTTGCGTCAGTCCTGTATCAAGCTGTTCTAATTGAGCCGCACTACCATTCATCTGTGTACCAAGCTGCTCTGACATCTGCGTTAATCCAGCGGTAATCTGTGAAGCACCACTTTGGAGCTGCGCCGTCCCATTTGATAAACCGCTTGCAAATGTATTTACCCCTGACTTTAAGGTGTCACCACTGCCCGCTAATATTCCAGTTCCATCTGCCAGTTTGGAAACTCCGTCTGTATAAGACTTAATTCCATTCGACAATTTTGTGGAACCCTCATCCAGCTGCCCTACTCCGTCTGCTAAAGCAGGAACTTTCTCTCCCAGCGTATTTACACCCGTGTTTAATTCTGTTAATCCATCGTCTATTTTTACTGCTCCGGCTAAATACTTGCTGAGAGCAACACCAAAGGTTTCCTCGCCATCACTGAAGGTTATCGTGCTTTCAGCCAGTGTATCAAGATTCTTTGCCAAGGTTTTACCACCATCTGCCAGTTCCCTTGCACCATCGTCAAGTTTACTTCCACCGTCTGCCGCATCCGCAAATCCATCTCCAATCTCTGATAACTGTTCAAAAATTGCTTTGGCATACACTTCTGTTACTTTTTGGGAAACCTCGCTTTTCAGCTGCTTCATTGCGGCTTCACCAACCACCTCGCCCAGATAGTTTAATCCTCCATTTGTTTCGTACTCTATATTCATTTTCTGGGGATTGTCATCCATAACAGTTGCCGCATTGGAAGAGAAATCTTCAGGCAATGTCACTATCATGTAATAATCCTGATCTTTTAACCCTTCCTGTGCTTCTTTGGCAGATACAAACTGCCAGTCTAGATTATTATCTTCTTTTAACTGGTCTACAAGTTCCTGGCCAACATTCAGTGTTTTTCCATTGTACTCCACTTCTTTGTCTTCGTTTACTACCGCTACCGGTAAATCTCCTGTTTTTCCATATGGATCCCAAATAGATTTCAGGAAGAATGAGGCATACAAAATCGGTATGAAAGAAATAACAACAAAAGAAATCAATAATATTTTGTTCTTAAAGATTGCCTGCCATTCTCTTTTAATCATTTCCATGAATTGAATTCATCACCTTTCTAATTAATAACTCTCTTTTTTCCCCTGATTGATTCCAATTGTAAAGAGACACTTTTTCTTCTCCCATTGCCTCCGTGAGCAACTGATGAACCGTTTTTTGCTTTAGTGATTCTCTCCATAACTGATCAGCTTGTGCAAATGCGTTTTTTAAAATTGCAGTGCCCTGGCCTGTAATATAAGAAAACTCCTTAAATACCTCAACAATAAGTCCTGTATCGTCAAATGTCTCTGTCGGACCTTCTACAGCTTCCACCACCTGCAATAAGTTAATCTGATCCGCACTTGTTGCCAGTGTAAATCCGCCGTTATTTCCCGAAACTGAATCAACCAGTTTTGCGATTACTAATTTTCTCATTATTTTTTTTAAATAGGTAGGAGAGCATCTTAGTCTCTTATTTATTTCCTGGGATGATAACGGAATATTTGGCTCTTGCGTTGCAAGTAAGATTATAATGCAAGCTGCCTGTTCAAATCCTTTTGTAAGCTTCAACCTTTCACCTCCTAAACATATTAGTCAAACTCAAAATACGGTTTATTTTGTGGATACCATGTGTCCATTATAGATATATAATATCCATGATTAGATTATACTATTTTTCATTTTCTTTGCAAGTAAAAAAATATTTACTTTTTTTTCAAATATTTGTCACAATACACAATTGGGGCAGCATTCTCAGTGAAGGCTGAAAAAGATGATTTTTATCTTTTTAATTTGCTATTTTATCCAAGATGTATAACAGTTCTCATATTTAAGTCTTTTTACCGAATAAATTACTCTCTTAATATGCCGCCCCCCTTGTAAATACCGGAGTACACAAAAAACACCATCCCCGACGGTCTATGCCGTCAAAAACAGTGCCTTGAGTACGCGATCGGGGGTTCGACCCCCGAGAATTCATGTGAAAATACCGTAAAATGGAGGAATTTGCAAGTCGTCTAATATAAGTGTAACCTCTGCTAATTCATAGATTTCCTCTCTGCTGCAGTTTTATCCATCGATGCAAAAGCCAATGACACGACACCTATTTTATCACTTGTAATATTCTCAATACTTCCACGCAAAATCACTTTTAGAGGGGCTTCTCCATTTAAAACCGCGTTAATATAATCTTTTTGATTCAGGTACAGTCCTCCTGCTCTAATCCAGATTAAATTCATATACTAATTATCCTCTATTAAGCCTAGCACCTTACTGCAATATTCCTCATTATAATCAAGCCACATTTCAACATGCTTGCTATCTGCAACAGTCCATAACTCTTTTTTACCACTTGCAAGGCTATCATAAATATCTTTTCCCATAAAATAAGGAGTTGTTTTATCAACTTCACTATTGATGACAAGAGTCGGAATATGTATTTTTTTTGCAATATCAGCACATTCCACCTCTTTATACGAAAATCCAAGTTCAATGTTATTCACAACACTTCCACACAATGTCATATAGTCAGGTGGAATGCCTATATCCATGCTTTTCATCTCTTCTGCAACCATCCATTTCATACTGCTTACTGGACAGTCAAGAATAAGAAATGCTATATCCTCCTGTATATCTTTGTACGCAACTGCCTGAATTGCTGTGGCACCACCAAAGGATTCACCCCACACACCAATTTTCTTCTCTTGTGTAAATTCCTTTGCATATTTTATGCAATCAATTAGATCATATTTTTCCCAATATCCAAAGGTTGTTTTCTCGGCCGTATTTTCGCCGGAGCTTCTTTGGTCATATGTAATGACATTATACCCGTTTGCAAGAAATAATTCCGCTATGGGATAATTCGTATAGAGATTACCGCCAAGACCATGCGCCATAATAACAACATCATTATTCTTATCTTCAGAATAAATGAACTCCGCTGGTATCGTATGTCCGTCAAAAGATGATATTGGATTAATTTTCTCAATGGTGTAGGCTTGGCAAAATGTATCAAAATCAAAACCATACTCTGCCCATAAATCTTCATGCACATTTTTTGTTCCTTCATTATTAACAAGCTGAGTCGAACTTGCCACAATCTGTTTACCTAAATAATATGAAAAACCTAAAAAAATAACAGCCAATACTACTATTATACTAAATATTATAACCAGCACTTTTTTCTTTTTTCTCAATTAATATTCCTCCTCAAATTCCTTTTTTATATTTAGGGTACAGGGTTTTCTACTAATTATCAATATTAAGTTTTCAATGTACGTATATCAACTAAATTTCGTACTATATAAGAGTAGAGATTAACGCCTTTATTCTTATTTTTTTGTTATGATGAGTTTGATTGGTTAACGTCGCTAAATTTGGGATTTGCTCCCGTAATTAAAAGTGTTAACCTCGGCTCATTGTCGCTAATTCGATTTGGCAAGTTGGGATTTACTCCCGTGTAAACAACGAAACTGAATAGATACTGAGTAGAAGAAACCAATCATAACAAATTACATAGGAGACATTCTATGATTGCTGTAGGCATTGACGTTTCAAAATCTAAGAGCACCACTGCAATTCTAAATTCTGACGGAGAACTACTTTTAAAGCCAATTGATTTCCAACATTCGCGAAGTGACATGTCCGCTCTGTTTTCTCTACTGGATATATAAAACAACATCTTCCGAAAATCGGAGTAAAACCAAGCACATAATCAAATAGGATATGAGGTGAATTTCGTGAGCAAAGCAAACAATTGTTTTGTATACAATACGAAAATCATTGAGACTCCTACTACAAACACATTGGGAAATTGCTCGTATTGTTGATTACAAGAACGCTTATTATAATATGGCTGTTATCATGCGCCAAGGTTTAGACTATGCTATTGATTTAGGTATTATTGAAATGAATCCTTTTTCACTGGTAAAAGTTGATGGGAAACGCCTTTTTCGTAAGGTAAAGAAGAAAGCCAACTGTTCGGTAAATGGTTGGTCATGCTGATGAAAGAACTACTTTTGGCAACTACTGCTTTGATAGAAGTACCCAGGATGAGAAACAAAACAAAATAGAACAAGCCTTATCCTTTGGCTAAATGCAAAAGTGTAACCAACTGTAACCAAAAAACGGTCACACTTATATCCCAAAAACAATAAGGTTACACTTATATTTTTTCAAATCATTCACATAGAAAACAGCAGGAACCCTTGTATTCACTGGGTTGCACAAAAAAACACCGTCCCCGACGCTCCAACTCGTCAAAAGCAGTGCCTTGAGTACGCGATCGGGGGTTCGAACCCCGGACACCCTGATTAAGAGACAAAAAGACTAACAGATTTGTAAAAAAGGTTATTACTATAGTCTCGCCTTTTTTATTATTTTCTTATTATTTAGAAACGTGAAAACGAGAAAACGGGTTTTTCTTCATCCACCAAAGATAAAAGAAACGCTCATCCGAATATTCTATTTTTTCGTTGTATTTTTATAACGAATAGCAATATAATAAAATCAGGAGGTAAGCATTATGAAATGTGTAAGATATATTGCGGCAATCATGCTAAGCGTCCTGTATTACATTGTATTCTGCTGGATTATGGGTTGCGATTGTGGTGATCCCTGGAAGAAACTAATAGAGTGGGCTAAAAAGTAGCCCCTCTGTTTTCTCCCACACAAAAATGCAGTTTACCACTCTTGTGTATAAGTATCAAACACCCCATCATCTTCGGTTTCACGGTCATATTCTTCCTTTGAAATTAATCTTATCGAATCAACTGGAACCTTAAATGAGTCTGCAAAATCCTGTCTTTTTTTATCTATAAGCTCGTCAGTTATTTTACTGGGATTTACTCCTCCCAGCTCCCAGATTCATTGCTGCATATCCTACAGTTCCCTCTCCGCCATACATATAGCTGTCTTTTACTTTAAAATGCAACCCAACGGTTACATATACTAATTCATATCTACCTCTTTCCCCGGCTCAGCAGCCGAACGCTTTTATATTGCTTGTACATTTTTTGATTGAGTGGTGCTCTCCACCACTCGACTCATTTTAAATTTTTTCAAAATAAGTGAGATTAACTGTCTCTACTGTTATACTCATGCTGGGATTTCCCAACATACCTCTAGCCTCTTCAACAACTATTGTATAAGCATTCCAGTAATCTACATCAGATACTGTTTCATCAGGAACTCTTTTGCTTTCAATCATAAAAATAATGCTGCCATTGAGTTCTCCAACATCTGGATTAACTAAATATCTTTCATGTACCTCCCCTATAATGCTAATACCGGTTTCCTGATAAACTTTCACTGCTGCTGTATTCCAAATATCTCCAATGATAGCATTTGTATAATATTGGGGATCAAGTCCAAAAAATGAAATTGAATAATTTTGAGTTACCATAATTGACCATTCATACATTTTTAATATAATATATGTATTTCTGCCAAAATCGTTAAATTTCAAAATTATCGGCGGGAATGCCGATGTTCAAGCCTTTCAGCAGCTAAATCGGATACATGTAAACTGCATTTCATATCTTTTCTGTTAAAACTTGTCGGTTAATATGATATTTTAAAGTTACATTTGATGATATAGGCACCACTGTAATCATCAAATGTATAGTTCTCTTTCTATTACATTGAAGAAGGGCTTTCTTCTTTATCCCCAGATAAATCTGAGTCCCCTTCAATGTAATATGAAACGAAGATTTTACAATGCGTTATATTTAATAAATTTCAGTTCGTACTATATAAGAGTAGAGATTAACACCTCTATTCTTATTTTTTTGTTATGATGAGTTTGATTGGCTGACGCAATTTCAGTTGGGACACCACGCCCGAAATCTAAACCTGTCAGCCAGCTCTCATTATCATGCATTCGATTTAGCAGGTTGGGACGTAGCTCCCGTGTAACTAACGAACGTGAAAAGATACTAGAGAAGTTGGAACCAATCACAATAACCCACAAAGGAGGAATACTATGATTGCTGTAGGTGTCGATGTATCAAAGCACAAAAGCACAGTTGCTGTTATCAGCTCTGATGGTGAAATCAGGATGAAACCAACTGACTTCCATCATGACCAGCCAACCCTTAATCAACTTGTTTCTACCTTACTTAGTTTCCACGATGATGTTAAAATTGTCATGGAAGCTACTGGGCACTACCATAAGCCCATTCTAAAAATATTTCTTGAATCTAATTTATTTGTATCTGTCGTAAACCCTTACATTATTAAAAAATATTCTGAAAATGATATTCGTAAAGGTAAAACAGATAAAAAGGATGCTATGCGTATTGCCTGGTATGTCTTAGAAAAACACTACTCTATTGTTCCATACAATATTACTGACCAAAAATATGATGACCTAAAATATCTTTCAAGACAATACGGACAATGTGTTTCCATGCGTGTTAAAGCCCGTGTGCAGCTTTACAATCTTCTTGATAACATCATGCCAGGAATACAAACTATTATTAACTCACGTACCGCTGATCCAGATGATCGATTTACTTAAACAGACAGAGCTTTCCAGTAATGCCATTATGCATCAGATGCAGTCCATTGCTTGTACACTCCCCGAATATGACACTGTTCTTTCAATGGGTGGTGTAGGTTTTAAACTTGCACCTATTCTCATTGGTGAGATTGGAGATGTACGTCGTTTTACAAATGCTCGTGCGCTCAACGCCTTTGCCGGAAATGATGCGCCTCCATTCCAGTCCGGTTTATATGAGAGTCAAAGTAGACATATTTCCAAAAGAGGCTCTGCTATACTTCGAAAGGCTTGTTATGAAGTTACACAATGTCTCAAAATGCACCAGATGACCGATGACCCTGTTTACCAATACATACTCAAAAAAGAATCTGAAGGAAAGCCTAAAAATGTTGCTAAAATGGCAGGGGTTAATAAATTCCTACTCATCCATTACGCACAAGTAATGGAGGTTTATAATCAATAATTCTGTCTGACTCGTATAGCTTTATTAAGTGCGCCCTTTTTTACTTATCAATTTTCAAAAAACTACTTGACTTTTATTAGCAGGGTTTAGTTTAGTTGCAATAAAAAACTACTAACTTAATATTTCATAGTTAGTAGTCCTTATTTGACTAATTGTTAATTACGATACTTATATGTATACCATTTTCCCTCTATATGTTTGGTTTCTCCCTGACCGCTTCCAATCCATCGCCAATAATCTCCGTATTTTATTAAAGGATTAGTGTTACCCTTGTATCCCACCGGAACTGAATCCACAGAATAATAAAAACCAAACTCTTTTGAAGAAGGTGCAAGTCCAAACTCAAAAGTTTGAAAAGCAATAACAGGATGGTTTTCTTTGTATCTGTATCTAATTTCAGAAATACCAGGAATTTGGATTCCATCTGTTTCTCCGGTTTCTAATATAGTTTGAACGGCAGCTTCCACTTCTGATTTATTTCTATAGTACTTATATTCCGGGTGATCTTGATGGTCTTTTATAATAATTCTCACTACAATAAAAATAATTACTATTAATACAAGAACTATTATCTTTTTTTTCTTCATAAACGTTCCCCCTCGAATACCAAACTGTTCGAATTTATAACTATACAATATAATAAATTCTACTAACTATCAATATTAAGTTGTCAATGTATAATAGGTTAACTAAATTCTAATATAATTGAGTACATCTATTCTGCATTTTATGTCTTTTTCATTGAAGCATAGCAGCTACCATGTTATATTCTAAGCTGCATTTGAGGGGTTATTTCACCTTGCATCGTGATATGACACCACACCCTCAAGTGCATAATTTTCTTTTGTATAGCATTGAAGGGGTTGCTCCTTTTGTTATCCATTTATGGACACGTATTATAGCCTCTTCAATGCAAAGCTAGCTGAATTTCAGGTTACTGTTCTTCGTCCTTTATGCCTATTTCTTTTACCGCTATGTAAAAAATCTCCCATCAATGCAGTATCGAAATCCGATATAATCTTCAACATCTATATTCCCTACGCCTTCTCGTTCAATCTGTTCCAAGGCACCTCTTACACGATTTTGCAATAATCTTCTTACATCATTCATGCAATCCATCCTCCCCCTGACAAAGACCAAATTTATTTTCCATCTCTGCAATTCCCTGATTACGGATATTTTTTAATGCTTCCGCCCGTTCCAATTCGTCCTCATATTGCGACTGACTTATCTCTTTTAAGTGATGCAGAGCAACATGCATTCTGACACGTTGTACTTCACCGGTATTCATTGCCGTGTACAGTCCCTGTCTGGTATATCCCATTACATTAGCCATGTCTTTTATATTCAATCCGAAAGCCGTTGCTAAATCTTTCAAATCATACATTTACATTTCACCGCCTTTCTGTATCGACCCTTAACGTTTTTATTCATTTCCGTCAAAAGTTAGTTGAACTAAATTCTAATTTAGTAAAAAATGGATTATTTATTTTGCCCGCGACCAACTCGCGACCATTTTCGCGGCAAACTTTCCCCTCCCATTCTTCCCAATACGAAATCCTTTTCCGACATGGCTTTTTTCAGATTTTCTTTTCACTCTCTCAAACCCCAGTATTTTCAAGGATTTTTAAGCACAAAAAAACACCGTCCCCGACGCTCCAACTCGTCAAAAACAGTGCCTTGAGTACGCGATTGGGGGTTCGAACCCCAGACACCCTGATTAAGAGTCAGGTGCTCTACCAACTGAGCTAATCGCGCATACGTTTTTATTCAATTAGCGTTGTCTTTAATAAGTAACGCAAGTAATACTATAAATCATACAACCGAAAATTGCAAGCGTTTTTTTACAAATTTTTTAACAATTTTTTACTTTTATAAACATTTTAAAAACAAATAACTTCGGAGCTCCTTCTGGGAAAGATTTTTCAAAAAAGGGAACTGCCTTTTATCAAGACAGTTCCCTTTATATATCTATGTCTTAATCATATCCACTAATACATTCTTACTCAGAATTCCACTAGCCGCAGCTACCGGTTTTCCCCATTTGAAAACGACAAATGTGGGGACTACCCCAATACCAATTTCTGCTGCCAGAGCTTTATTATCGTCAATATTAATTTGGCATACCTTAACCCTGCCGTCATACTCGTCAGCAAGCTCATCCAGGATACTCTCCATCATAGCACACTTCCTGCACCATACGGCATAAAATTCAACCAATACGGGCGTTTTCGATTTCAGAACCTCCTGTGGATAACTTTTCGCAGTCACTTTGATTTTCATAGCAAACACCACATTTCTTCTTAAACTCTATTTGCCACAGCGGCTCCCATTATTCAAAATTTCACACACTTCTACAAAAGAACGTTTCAGGCACATTATCTTGCGGTTCAAGTCCGGCCTGCAGTACATCTTACGGCAGACATAATCTTTCCAGCTTCTTCTTCTCATCCATACCCCTATCCGCCTGAGACGCTGTACCAGGCTTCATCTACTCATAGTTATATTATGATAGATATGAAAAAATGTGACTCCTCTATTTTCGAACCGCAATCATCTTATTAATGGGATTTCCCTTTGAAGAAAATTTCTCCTCATATTCTGTCCTCACGTTGCCTCTGTTAAGCGTTTCATGATGATGCAGGTCATACGTGTATTTGCTGATTGTCCATCCTGCCTCCTTCGCCTGCCCCAGAGAAAAATTAAACAGCTCTGTATTATCTGTTTTAAATTCAATCTGCCCGCAGGGCTCCAGAATTTCCTCATAGCGCGCCAGAAATTCCTTGGAAGTCAGCCGCCTCTTTGCATGACGTGCCTTAGGCCACGGGTCCGAAAAATTCAGGTGAATCCGTTCTACTTCATTATGTGAAAAGACATCCCCGATATTTTGAGCATCCATACAGACAAAACGTACATTTTTCAATTCCTTGAACTCTTCCGTATCAAATTTTTCCACAGCCCGCAGCAAGACACTGGAATACCTTTCTATTCCTATATAATTAATATCCGGATGCATAAGAGCCATGTTTAATATGAAGCCGCCCTTTCCCATACCAATCTCAATGTGTATAGGATTTTTATTACTAAACACCTGTCTCCAGCACCCTCTTTGGGCCTCAGGCCTTTTAATCACTGCAGGGTGGGTCTGGATTGTCCCCTCTGCACGTGGAATATTTCTCAATCTCATATTTATTACTCCTTTTTATTTCTCTCCCCAAATTATGTTTTATGGTAAGTATAATACAGATTAGCCAAAAATCAATCCTCTTCCTGTGAAAAAACAAAATATTTTTAAGAAATTTTTTATTATGAAAATGATTCTGGTCTAAACCGGTCGAAATAACGCCCTGTACTCACCTTGCTTTTTTTCCGAAATGGTGTATGATTAAAACAACTACTAATAACAAACTACGGGAGGCTTACTATGGACTCTATTGTGAAGAGGTTATCAGAAATAGAATCTGCTGCCGCTGCCATTGTGGACCATGCAGAAGCGCAGAAAGCGGCCCTGGATGAGGAGTACCAGGAGGCACGCCGCAAGTTTGATAAAAAACTGGAAGCAAAAACACAGGACAGAATTGCAAAAATACGGGATGAATTAGAACGCAGCAAGGCAAAACTTATTGCAAGTCAGGCCGGAACGAACAATGATTTTATCACAGCTCTACAGAAGGAATATAATGAAAAACATACGGATTATGCCCGGGAAATCTTAAAACGGATTACAGAGGTGTAGCCTATGGGAAATCTGCTTGTTTACAGTGGAATTGTGACTAAAATCCGCGCTATGGAAGCCCGGCTTTTAAAAGTGGAGCAGTTTGAGGAGATTGCAGGTCTTCACAGTGTACCAGAAGTGTTTACCTATCTGAAGGAGCACTCTTCCTATGCTGATGTTTTAGAGGCAATTGACGAAACAAGGCTTCACCGCGGCGATATCGAAAAGATTTTAATTCAATCCTTATATCAGGATTATCAGAAAATTTTTGCCTTTTGCAATCTGGAACAGCGCAAATTTTTAAAGGTTTATATGAAGCGCTATGAAATTGATTTAATCAATTATTGTTTTCGTATTGTGATTAATCATTATGACCAACCCTTTGATTTAGACTATAAAAGACCCTTTTTTGACAAGTATTCCAACATTTCCATTGAGAAGCTTATTACATCAAAAACAACGGATGAACTTGTTGAAAACCTGAAAGGTACAGAATACTACTCACCATTGAAGAAGCTTAAGGACAGCCACCCGGTCACCCTATTTGATTACGACCTGGCTCTGGATTTGTATTATTTTTCTTCTATATGGAAAAGCAGGAAAAAGATGCTGAAAAAGAAGGAATTAGAAATTTTTACCCGTGACTGCGGTTCGGAGATCGATTTGCTGAACCTGCAATGGATATACCGGGCGAAAAAGTACTATGATATGGCGCCGGCAGACATTTATTCTCTTCTTATTCCCATACACTACAAGATTTCTACGACTTTAATTAAGGAGCTTGTAGAATCATCTAATATAGAAGAATTTTATTTGTCCATGCAGAAAACATCCTATTCACGTCACTATGATTTTGAGCAAAATCTGACAATTGAACAGATGTATACAAACTGCCTGCATCACCTTTATACCATAGACAGAAGGCGCAACCCCTATTCCATTGCCACAATTAACACCTATTTATTCCTGAAAGAAGAAGAGCTCAGAAAGCTGACGACCGCTATAGAATGTATCCGTTACAGTCTTACACCCAGCGAAACGTTAGCGTACGTTGGAGGTATAACGCAATGATTGTTAAAATGAAATTCATTAACATCTCCGGCCCTCGGAACGATATAGACCGGGTAACAGATCTCTACCTGTCTCGCTATGAAATTCAGTTGGAGTCAGCCCTCTCCGAACTAAAGACAATTGATGATCTGAGACCTTTCGTAGAAATAAATCCGTATCGGGATGCTTTAAATA
The DNA here is from genome assembly GCF_003149105.1 of Faecalicatena contorta. GTDB lineage: Bacteria > Bacillota > Clostridia > Lachnospirales > Lachnospiraceae > Muricomes > Muricomes contortus_C. Next base: position 253,427 of record NZ_QGDS01000005.1, read on the forward strand.
AGGCTATACTATTTGTAGACTATTTGCAAAATCCAGAAAATATTATACCTGATGATTCCCTTGGCTTGAATGATATGTTTGAAGTTATACGAAAAGCAAATGAAAGCTACATGGAATTACAGGAAAAGAAAGAGGAACACAAGAAGAAAATTGACAGTCTGAGAAAAAAACAGCAGACTATTTCTCCCTTCCGTCCCATCGACTGTGAGTTAGGACAAGTCTTGAACTATAAGTATATCGCATACCGGTTTGGACGGATTGCGGTAGAATATTACAACAAGATGAACAAGTACCTGATGGATGGCCTCAGCGCTATTTTTGTAGAGGGAGAGCGGGATGAAAGCTATGTGTACGGAGCATATTTCGTGTCTCCGGGAGAATCCCAGAAGGTAGATGCGGTGTTCCGTTCCCTTCATTTTGAAACAATAAAGCTATCTGACGAATTTCGCAAGACTCCTGCTGAAGAGTATCACAGGCTGGTCCGGGAGATTTACAATGTGACTCAGGAAGTTGAAGAACTGGATAAAGCTGCCGGAGAAATGCTCCTTACACATGCCCCTCAGCTTATTGCTGCAAGAAACCGGCTGGAAGAGCTTGCCAATAACTTTGATGTCCGTAAAATGGCCGCTAGGGTTGAAAACCAAAAGGAAGATTATTATATTTTGTGTGGCTGGATGTCAGAAAAGGATATCGAGATGTTTTTACTGGAAGTAGAAGACGATGACAAAGTCTTTGTAGTAGTAGAGGATATCCCTAATACTTATTTTAGCGAACCTCCCACAAAATTAAAGAATCCTGGGATTTTTAAACCCTTTGAAATGTTTATCCAGATGTATGGCCTGCCCTCTCATAATGAGATGGATCCCACCATATTTGTGGGGCTGACTTATTCCTTCATATTTGGAGTTATGTTTGGAGATGTGGGGCAAGGACTCTTACTTCTTATCGGCGGGGGATTAATCTATTGCTTTAAGAAAATTCCTCTGGCAGGAATTATCGCAACAACCGGTATTTTTTCTATGATTTTTGGGTTTATGTTTGGCAGTGTGTTTGGATTTGAAAATGTCATTCCCCCATTGTGGCTAAGACCTATTGAAAACATGACCATGCTGCCGTTTATCGGAAAATTAAATACCGTTTTCATTGTATCGGTAGCTTTTGGTATGGGTATCATTCTGATTGCAATGCTCCTGCATATTATCAATGCCATCCGGGCACGGGATACAGAAAACATCTGGTTCGATTCCAATGGAATTGCCGGATTCATATTTTATCTTTCTGCCGTAGTTACCATTGTGTTATTCATGACCGGCCATAAACTTCCAGGAGGGATTGTAATGGCTGTTATGTTTGGTGTACCACTTTTATTTATTTTATTTAAAAAGCCAATCACAAGGAAAATCCAGAAACGTGCAGATACAATGGAGGGAAGTGCTGGCATGTTTCTCATACAAGGTTTTTTTGAATTGTTTGAGACACTTTTAAGTTACTTTTCCAACACTCTTTCTTTCGTTCGTATTGGCGCTTTTGCCGTCAGCCATACTGCCATTATGGAAGTGGTACTGCTTCTGTCAGGTGCAGAAAGCGGCTCTCCGAACTGGGCCGGCGTCATATTTGGTAATCTGTTCGTATGCGGGTTTGAAGGGCTGATTGTGGGAATCCAAGTTCTGCGTCTGGAATATTATGAGATGTTCAGCCGCTTTTACAAAGGAGGAGGCAGAGCTTTTGAGCCATATACTAAGAAAACGAAAAAAGCAATGAGAAAGTAGGGAGGACTTTAATTATGACTTTAGCAACAAAAAGTATTTTTATTGCAGCTTTAATTTTAAGCATTATCATTCCATTTGGATACTATTTAATTGGAGAGAAGAATAAAAAGCGTTACAAAAAAACCATTGGTGTAAATGTATTTTTCTTCTTCAGTTCTCTCGTTATTGCATCTATTATGATGCTGGGCGGTGAAGTACAGGCAGCCGACGCTGCCGCTGCCGCTTCTACTGCAACAGGACTTGGTTATCTCGCTGCCGCTCTGGTTACCGGTTTATCCTGTATCGGCGGAGGTATTGCCGTGGCAAGTGCTTCCAGTGCTGCTCTGGGAGCCCTCACTGAGGATTCCAGCGTACTTGGTAAGTCCCTCATTTTCGTAGGTCTTGCAGAAGGGGTTTGCCTGTATGGATTAATCATCTCCTTCATGATCTTAGGAAAGCTATAATATGAAAATGTATTTAATCAGTGATAATGTTGACACTTACACAGGAATGCGTCTTGCAGGGATAGACGGTATTGTGGTTCATGAGCGGGAAGAGCTTCATGAAGCCCTTCAGAAAGTCATGCAGGACAAAAGCATAGGCATTGTTCTCCTCACAGAAAAATTTGGACAGGAATTTCCTGATGTTATCAATGAATTCCGCCTGGAGCGAAAAATGCCCCTTCTTATTGAGATTCCTGACAGACACGGAACCGGACGTAAAAAAGACTTTATCACATCTTATATTACGGAAGCCATAGGGTTAAAACTGTAGAGAAAAGTAACTATTCATGGTTCTGAACAGTTACGGCGAAAAATATAAAAGGAGGTACCCCTCTTGACTCTGGAAGAAAAAATTGCACGCCTGCGGACCACCTCTATGAAAGAGGCGAGAGCCGAAGGGAACGCCATCATTGACAACTACCGTGAGGCATTACAAAAGGTATTAGAAGATCATAAGGAAGAAGCTCTGCGTCAGTCTGAAACCCGGATTAAAGCTGAAATGGTCAGTGCCAGACAGCAATTAAATCAGGCACATGCCCGTTCCCAACTTGAATTAAAGCGGATACAATGGAAGGTCCGGCAGGATTTAAAGGACAAGGTCTTTGAAGAAGCCGCTGCTTTAGTACAGGATTTTATGAAAACAGAAGCATACACCGACTACCTTACAAAATGCATTCGTAAAGCGGCCGCCTTTGCCGGGGAAGATTCTATGGTTATTTACATCAATCCCTCCGATGAGGGACTCCTTTCCAAACTGGAGGAAGCTTCCGGAGTAAAGCTCACGGTCAGTGAAGAAGATTTTATAGGCGGTATCCGTACTGTTATACGAAGCCGCAATGTTTTAATAGATGATTCCTTTAAAACAGCTCTTAGAAATGAATACGACAAGTTCTTTCTTTTAGGAGGTGGCTGTATTGGTTAATACTGGAACTATATATGGAATCAATGGTCCCATCATTTATATACAAGGTAACACGGGCTTTCGAATGTCTGAAATGGTACATGTTGGAAAAGAAAAGCTTATAGGGGAAGTCATTGCCCTGGATAAAGATTTAACTACAGTACAAGTTTATGAAGAGACAACAGGACTGTATCCCGGCGAAGAAGTTATTGCAACAGGAAACCCTGTTTCGGTAACTCTTGCGCCTGGTATTTTAAATAACATTTTTGATGGTATCGAACGTCCTCTGGAAAAAATTTCAGAGACAAGCGGCGCATTTATTTCCCGGGGTATCAGTGTCGACTCCCTGAACCGGGAAAAAAAATGGCAGACTCACATTACCGTATCAAAAGGGAATTATTTAAATGGAGGAGATATTATTGCAGAGGTTCCGGAAACTAATGCCATTGTGCATAAATGCATGGTCCCCCCTCTTTTAGAAGGTACCGTTGTAGATACGGTGGAAGACGGTGAGTACACAATTGACGAAACTCTGATTACACTGGAGCTTTCCGACGGCACCCGGAGAAATCTGACCATGACACAGTACTGGCCCATCCGGGTAGCCCGTCCGGTCCGGCAGCGTTTTTCTGCATCCACTCCGCTGATTACCGGACAACGTATCATTGATACTATGTTTCCCATTGCAAAAGGCGGAACTGCTGCTGTTCCCGGGGGATTTGGAACTGGAAAAACGATGACACAGCACCAGATTGCAAAATGGTCCGACTCGGACATTATTATTTATATCGGCTGCGGGGAGCGCGGAAATGAGATGACCCAGGTTTTGGAGGAGTTTGGAAGCCTGACCGACCCGAAAACCGGAAATCCTCTTATGGATAGAACCGTTCTTATTGCCAACACATCCAATATGCCCGTAGCTGCCCGGGAAGCCAGCATTTATACCGGTCTGACACTGGCTGAATACTATCGGGATATGGGGTATGATGTGGCTATTATGGCGGATTCTACCTCCCGCTGGGCAGAGGCGCTGCGGGAATTATCCGGGCGTTTGGAAGAGATGCCTGCGGAAGAAGGTTTTCCTGCATATCTTGCATCCCGGCTTTCCACATTTTACGAAAGGGCCGGTATGATGCACAATCTAAACAATACAGAAGGCTCTGTTACAATCATCGGTGCAGTATCTCCCCAGGGCGGTGACTTTTCCGAGCCTGTCACTCAAAACACCAAGCGTTTTGTCCGCTGTTTTTGGGGGCTGGACAAGAGTCTGGCATACGCAAGGCACTTTCCGGCAATTCACTGGCTGACCAGTTACAGCGAATACCTGGGAGATTTAGCTTTCTGGTATCATGACCACGTTTCTCCCAAATTTGTAGATTACAGGAACCGCTTAATGGCACTTCTAAATCAGGAAAGCAGTCTGTTAGAAATTGTAAAGCTGATAGGAAGTGACGTATTACCTGATGACCAAAAACTGGTACTTGAAATTTCCCGGGTCATCCGCCTTGGATTTCTACAGCAAAACGCCTTCCACAAGGATGATACCTGCGTGTCTATGGAAAAGCAATTTCTTATGATGGACATTATTTTATATCTTTATAAACAATCTCGTGCTCTTGTAACAATGGGGCATCCCATGTCCGTACTGAAATCAGAAAATATTTTTGAGCGAATCATTGCTATCAAATACGACGTGCCCAATGACAGGCTGGAGATGTTTACTCAGTACAGACGTGATATTGATGCCTTTTATCAGAGGGTACTGGAAAAGAATGCGTAAGGAGGGATTACAAGCTCATGTCAATAGAATATTTGGGACTCAGTAGTATTAATGGCCCTCTGGTAGCATTGGAGGGTGTACAGGATGCCTTCTTTAACGAACTGGTAGAATTTGTCGTAGGCGGCACAGAACGTAAAATCGGACGTATTGTTGAGATTTATGAAGACAAAGCAATAATACAGGTATTTGAGGGATCGGAAAACATGTCCCTGAAAAATACCCATACACGCCTTACCGGGCATCCTATGGAAATTGCCCTTTCACCGGATATGCTGGGACGGACCTTCAATGGCATCGGGCATCCCATCGATGACCTGGGTCAGATTACCTCCACATTAAAAAGAGACGTAAATGGTCTGCCTCTAAATCCGGTTATGCGGGAATATCCCAGAAATTATATCAACACCGGTATTTCCGCTATAGACGGCCTGACAACCTTAATCCGGGGGCAAAAACTTCCGATTTTTTCCGGGAACGGGCTTCCCCATGATCAACTGGCAGCTCAAATCGTAAAGCAAGCTTCCCTGGGCGGAAATTCGGAAGAACAATTTGCTATTGTATTCGCGGCTATGGGCGTCAAACATGATGTGGCAGACTATTTCCGGCGTACATTTGAAGAAAACGGAGTTTCTGACCATGTGGCTATGTTCCTGAACCTGGCAAATGATCCGGTAGTGGAGCGCCTGATAACGCCAAAAGTAGCCCTCACGGCGGCAGAATACCTGGCCTTCGACCAGAACATGCATATCCTGGTTATCCTCACTGATATGACATCCTTTGCCGAGGCCATGCGTGAAGTATCCTCATCCAAAGGAGAGATTCCCAGCCGTAAAGGATTTCCCGGATACTTATACAGTGAACTTGCAGCCATATACGAGCGTGCAGGCATCGTACACGGTGCAGGCGGCTCCGTGACCCAGCTTCCAATCCTGACCATGCCCAACGATGATATCACCCACCCAATCCCCGATTTAACGGGGTACATTACCGAAGGTCAAATTGTGCTGGAACGAGAACTACACGGGCAGGCCATCTACCCGCCAATCAACATCCTCCCCTCCCTTTCCCGCCTCATGAAAGATGGCATCGGAGAAGGCTATACCCGGGAAGATCACCAGGATTTGGCAAACCAGCTCTTCTCTGCCTACGCAAAAGTAGGTGATGCCAGAAACCTGGCATCCGTTATTGGCGAAGACGAGCTTTCTCCCATCGATAAAAAATACCTGGAATTCGGAAGATCCTTCGAAGAAAAATATATCGGACAGGGAAAAAACGAAAACCGCAGCATGGAAGAAACATTAAACCTGGGATGGGAACTCCTCAGGCTGCTGCCCAAAGAAGAACTCGACCGCGTAGATACAAAAATACTCGATAAATACTATGATGCATAAAATGGGATGCATAAAATGGGATGCACAAAAGGGGACGCACAAAAGGGGACAGACCCTTTTGAAAAGGGACTGTCCCCTTTGCAACCCGTTTTCAGAATATTCTGAAATCTGTATTTGAAAAGGAGGAGCTGAATGGATCCGCGTACTTTCCCTACCAAAGGAAATCTTATACTTGCCAAGAATTCTCTTGCGCTTGCCAGGCAAGGCTATGACCTGATGGACCGAAAAAGAAATATCCTGATTCGGGAACTGATGAATTTAATTGATGAGGCCCGCGATATCCAGAATGAGATAGACAACACATTTACTTATGCCTACCGCTGCCTGCAGAGCGCGAACATTGAACATGGTATTAGTATGGTAGCGCAGCTTGCTTATACTATGCCTATCGAGAACTCCATCACAATACAAACCCGCAGCATTATGGGCACTGAGATTCCTCATGTGAAATATACTCCTGGAAATAATACTCCTACCTATTCCTTTCATACAACGAGGGAATCTATAGATGTTGCCGTACAGGCTTTCCGCAAAGTAAAAGACCTGACTGTGAAACTTTCCATGGTGGAAAATGCTGCCTACCGCCTGGCCGCTAATGTAAAAAAGACGCAAAAGCGTGCGAACGCCCTGCAAAACATTACAATTCCGAAATATTCCCAGCTTGTATATGATATTACAAATGCACTGGAGGAGAAAGACAGAGAGGAATTTACACGTCTGAAAGTTATCAAACGAATGAAGGAAAAAAGAGGGGCCTGAGAAAATGGAAGCAGCAGTTATTCAGTTAATTCTAAATTTACCGAGGTGACTTATGAGCAACATCTATGATAATAGACAATTTTTTGATGAATATGCGAAAATGGCAAGAAGCCGGCAAGGCTTATCTGGCGCAGGTGAATGGCATCAGCTCGGGCCCCTGTTTCCGGACTTAAGCGGTAAACGGGTACTTGATTTGGGGTGTGGTTACGGCTGGCACTGTAAATACGCCGTTAAATGTGGTGCAAAGCAGGTGCTGGGCATCGACCTAAGTGAAAAAATGATCGATGCAGCAAGAGAAAAAAATGTGGATCCCAAGATTACATATCAGATCTGTGGAGTGGATGACTATGATTATCCTATGGAATCCTATGACTGTGTAATTTCCAATCTAGTGCTTCACTACATTGCGGACATCGCTGCAATTTTCAGAAATATATACCGGACGTTGGAAGCAAACGGTGTTTTTCTTCTCAACATAGAACATCCTGTTTTCACGGCAGGTGTAAATCAGGACTGGATTTACGATTCAGACGGAAAACCACAATATTGGCCTGTGGATAACTACTTCTATCCCGGCGAGCGGGTCACACATTTTCTTGGACAGTCTGTCACAAAACAACATCATACTCTGTCACAGATACTGATGGGACTAATAAATGCCGGTTTCCATCTAGAAGCGGTAGAAGAAGCAGTTCCCAGCGCCGGCATGATGGACATCCCAGGTATGCCGGATGAAATGCGCCGCCCGATGATGCTATTAATTAAGGCCGTAAAATAGGAGCTTTTATTCATTCGAAGCCCTTTTTCCCGATACCGGGCAGCCTTGAAACAAGGGCTATTTACAAGAATCTGGGGGGCCGCTTCTTTATTGAGGAGGTTATTAAATTGAATATATTTATTTGGTTCATGCTTTTCTCAACGGTGGCCTCTGTCATACTGCTGATATACTCCGTTGCAAGTCACAATTCTGAGCGGTCATTTTTTCTAATCTTCACTTCCTTCTGTGGATTTCTGTACACCTTAGGCTACCTTTTGGAAATCATTTCACCTACACTGGAATCCGCCTTTATAGGGGTTCGGGTACAAAAAATGGGCTCCCTGCTCATTGTACCCCTTCATTATCTTTTTGTACGGGATGTTTATGGAAAAAAACGGTTCAGTATGCGCACACACTGCCTTCTCTTTGCGCTGCCCGTTTTTAATCTCTTTACTGCCCAGGCATTTCCGCTGGTGCGGCTGCATTACACAGATATCGAATATTTTCACAGTGGTTTGATTGCCAACTGTCAAGGGTATCCAGGTGTGGTAAATTATATAGCCATTGTTTATAATCTTTTTCTTACCTTTTTAAATCTCTGGCTTATTATAAAACACCTGAGAGTGGGGAGTCGGCTTCAAAAGCGCCAAAGCCTTTGTCTGCTTGTATCGGTTCTGATTCCACTTTTTGTTAATATTTACCATACGTTTTCCTATGACCACCTTCGGATTGACTTAAACCCCTTAGCGGTTTCTGTTTATCTGACACTGCTTTTATACTCTGTCCGGACGCAAAACCTGCTGAACGTGGTACCTCTGGCGCGGGCCCAGGTAATTGAATCTATGGCAGATGCCTTTATTGTCTGCGGTAAAAATTTTAGCTTTTTGGATGCAAACCTGGCAGCAAGACAGTTATTTCCTGAGTTGAATACCTTACCTCCAGGTGAGACTATAGAGCAGGTAAAGCAATTTGAGTATAAAAGTGAATTGTGCCTTCAAATAGATGGTAAGGTAAAATTTTATAAAATAACCCAAACGCCTATTCTGCAAAATAATAAAATCAGCGCTGTCTGTATCGTACTCCATGACATTACTGATAAAGAAAATGAGTTAAAAAACCTGTATGAAAAAGCAACTTTTGACCCTTTGATGCATATCTACAACAGGGCTACCTTTTTTGACCTTGCTGATTTTATGCTGAATTCTGATAAGGCAAAAAACCTCTCCTATGCTTTACTAATGATTGATTTAGATGATTTTAAATTAGTGAATGACACCTATACTCACTCCTGCGGCGATATTGTGCTGGAAACCATCGCTTCCATAGTGAAAGACCATTTCTTCCCGAATGACATCGCAGGGCGTTACGGCGGTGAGGAAATTGTGGTCCTGCTGGAGGATATGTCTGTCAGGCAGGCAATTGATAAAGTGGAACAGCTCCGTAAAAGCATTGAAAATACAATTATTACTTATCAGGAAAATAAGTTATGTATCACAGTTAGTATTGGGATTGCACATTCCCCTGCCAGAAGCGTTCATTTACTTGAAGATATGTTGGTCCAGGCGGATTCGGCATTGTACGAAGCTAAAAACAGCGGACGTAACCGGGCTTGGATGTACGGAGAATCCCCCGATTAATAAAATTGCAGCTCACCGGTCTTTCTGTTATGCCGTTCCACTATCTATTATTTCAATTTTCATTTCATGCTAAAAAGGAACCGCAGCACTTACCGTACCGTGGTCCCTTTTGTTTTCCGGCCTTATGTATTTCATCCAATTTCCTTATCAGAATTCAAACACCGCAACCCCATATCCTGGCAGCGGATAAGCAAAGGAATATGCCCTGTTGTCGCAGTCTTGTTTCTCCGCCTTATAAACAACAGGTCTCTCTTCCCCTGTTCCTCCATATTCCTTATCATCACTGTTCAAAATCAGTTTGTACTGTTTTCTCCTTGGAACCCCCACTCTATAATCCGGGCGTTCAACAGGAGTAAAATTACACACAAACAAAAGATTCTTTTTATTGTCCTTTGAATGTCTTACAAAACTGAAAACACTTCTAAATGTATCATCCTTATTAATCCACTCAAAGCCTTCCGGGGCGTTATCTATCTCATACAACGCTTTATTCTTTTTGTACAGACGGAGCAAATCCCGGTAAAACTTCTGTATCTGCTGATGAGGTTCTTCTAACAGCAGGAACCAGTCCAGCTCTCTCTCCTCGCTCCATTCACGAAGCTGTGCAAACTCCTGCCCCATAAATAGCAGTTTCTTTCCAGGATGTCCCATCATAAATGCATAGGCTACCTTCAGATTCGCAAACTTGTCAAATCCCACCCCGGGCATTTTATTAATCATGGAGCATTTTAAGTGTACCACTTCATCATGAGACAACACCAAAATATAATTCTCACTGTAGGCATAGTCCATAGAAAATGCCATCTGATAATGTGCATTTTTTCGAAACAAAGGATCTAATTTCATGTATTCTATAAAATCATGCATCCACCCCATGTTCCATTTTAAGCTGAATCCCAGGCCTTCATCCTCCGGTACTCCCGTAACTTTGGGCCATGCAGTAGATTCTTCTGCAATCATCATAGCTCCGGCATTCCTGCCCAGCACTACAGAATTCAGATGCTTGAAGAACGTAATAGCTTCCAGATTCTGATTTCCTCCAAATTTATTCGGAACCCACTGGCCATCCTGTTTCCCGTAATCAAGATAGAGCATAGAGGCCACAGCATCAACCCGCAGACCATCCACATGATAATGTTCAATCCAAAACAGCGCATTGGCTATCAGAAAATTCTGCACCTCCGGTTTTCCATAATCAAAAATTTTGGTTCCCCAGTCCGGGTGCTCTCCCTTTCTAGGGTCTGCATATTCAAATACAGGCGTACCGTCGAAAAGAGCAAGTCCATGTGCATCCCGCGGGAAATGGGCGGGTACCCAGTCAAGTATGACTCCTACCTTATTCTTGTGGAGATAATTAATCATATAAGCAAAATCTTCCGGTGTCCCGTACCTGGATGTAGGTGCATAATATCCTGTCACCTGATATCCCCAGGAACCATCAAATGGATGCTCGGCTACCCCCATCAGCTCCACATGAGTATAGCCCATATCCTTAACATACTTCACAATGGCTTTTGCAAAATCTCTGTATGTATAAAAGCCTTCATCCTCTCTGCCTGGATGCCTCATCCATGAGCCTATATGAACCTCATAAATAGATAAAGGATTCTTCTTACTGTCCCATTCCTTCCTGCGTTCCATCCACACGTCATCCGTCCACGTAAAATTCAGGATATCCGTAACCCTGGAAGCAGTCCCCGGACGCAGTTCTGCGTAATTAGCAAATGGATCTGCCTTAAAAGTGCGCTTTCCCTGAGCTGTCTCTATGCAGAACTTATATAAATCTCCTTCCTTTACTCCTGGAATAAAGCAGGTATAAATTCCGCCTTCTCCCTGACGCTCCATGTAATTCTCTTCAAAGTCCCAATCATTAAAATCACCGACAACAGCTACACGTCTTGCATTGGGAGCCCAGACTGCAAAATAAACACCTTCCTTTCCTCTCACCGTTGCCTTGTGGGCACCAAGCTTTTTGTAAATCTCATAATGTGTCCCATGGCCGAACAGATACTGATCCAATTCCCCGATTTCATAAGGTTTTACTTTCCTTTGTACGGTTTTATTCTTTCCCATAAGCCCACCTCGCAGCTCGTATTTTATATTTACAATTATACTTGAAATGACTGGAAAAAGAAAGAGGAATCCACCTGATATAAACGAAAGAATAGACAGGCCCTTTACAGACCTGTCTATTCCCTTTACTCTCATATAAATCTTATGCATTAAAATCCTTTTCTGATAAGATAATTCTGTCAGCATCATCCGTATTCTTTCCGAATACCCGCTTCACTAGTTTCTTGGCGGAAGCTTTCTGAGAATGATCCATCGCTTCATCCATAACTTCCTTCACTTCAGCAACCGTCACTGCATGATCTTCTCTTTGCAGTGCGTCAATCCTGCTGTAAAGTGCAAGAATCCCCATCTCATCAATCCGGTAGCCATTTTCCTGAGCATATGTCTGACCAAAGGTTACAAGCTCATCATTGATAAAAATAGGTACTTCTAAACGGCTGGTGAACTTTCTCCGGAACTCTCTGTTGGAAGAAAGCAGTCTGTCCAAAGGCTTTCTTTGCTCTTCAAGTACAATCAGCATCTCTCCGGTATCTCGTTCCATTGCCTTGTTCAACCTTGCCACTGTTTTCTCGTTCAGCTTTCCTGCTTTTTCAATAATCAGTGCACCACCATGAAGCTTCGTAAATATATCACTGATCTTTTTCTTATTCAAGGAATCTCCAGTTACAATCGCAACCTTGCCCTGACGGATATTTCTCTGCTTCTGAATGGCTTTTACAACATCCACCGCCAAAACAGTCTTACCATTTCCCTTATTTCCTATAATCAGCAGATTTCCTGTGCGGGAAGTGCCGTTGCGGTTCGTACAATTGAGATCCTGCTCTAAAACATCAACAAGCTGTTCGCTCATCCCCCTTACTGGTACAAAGTAGGAGAACAACTTTTTCTGTTCTTCTGTAAGACCCGCCCTGATTCCAATACCACTCTGGGTCTCTAAATCATAACGGCCGTGTACAATAAATCCTGTATCTGACATTGAAAGTGCATTAGAAATATCATCCAAAGGAAGAGGAGCTGTCTTCCCGGTAGCAATCATCTTGGCAGTTTCCTTGCGGCTCAAAGGAGTTGTCGCGGATAAAATATCCATATCGTCATCGTCCTCATCCGGAATCTCTCTTTCATCCGGCCCGCCGGCATGTTCCGGATTTGGGCGGAACTCCTCTTCAAAGCTTGCCTCAATGTCATCCAAATCATGTTCGGCTACTTCCCCGGAATTATGGTCCTCATAATCCTCTTCGTATGCTTCCTCGTACTCATCGTCAAAATAATCCTCTTCCTCAGATTCGTCATATTCCTCTTCGCCGAAATCGTCATCAGATTCATCATACTCTTCTTCGTCCAGATCATCCTCAGATTCATCGTATTCCTCTTCGTCGAGGTCATCCTCAGATTCATCGTACTCCTCTTCGTCGAGGTCATCCTCAGATTCATCGTACTCCTCTTCGTCAAAATCGTCCTCTAACTCGTCGTACTCCTCTTCGTCGAGGTCATCCTCAGATTCATCGTATTCTTCTTCGAGGTCATCCTCTAACTCGTCATACTCTTCTTCATCAAAATCATCCTCAGATTCATCATACTCTTCTTCGTCGAAATCGTCTTCAGATTCATCATACTCCTCTTCGCCAAAATCATCTTCTAATTCATCATACTCTTCTTCATAAGAATCGTCCTCTAATTCATCATAGTCCTCTTCATCCTGAACATCCTCATATTTTTCAGAAGGACTATCCGCAAGCGCATCCGACTCCTCTTCAAAATCATCCTCCTCCTCAAGAAATGCCTCTATATCATCAATCCGCAGTTGCTCCGTGATCGCTCCCATATTTTCATGAGGCTCTTCTACTTTTTTCACAGGTGCCGGGACTGGTGCAGCTTCTTCAGGAAGTACTCCTTCAATCTCATCAATCATGCGCTGTATATCGGGCGGTAGTATTGGCTCCGCCTGTTTTTCTTTATCTTCCATCCTCACCTCTTCCACCGGTTCCTCATCATTATCCCAGCCCATCAAAATATCCTCAATACTGAGCTGACCTTCAATCTGATCATTTTCTTCCGGCTTCTTATAGTCTTGCTTTATATTCTCTGCTGTAGATGGGGCTTCTATTCCATCCTTCCCATCCTTCTCTATATTTTCATCCTCTTCTACTTCTGCATCTTTCTCAGTCTCATCAAGAGGTTCTGCTTTCAGTTCTTCTAAATCTGTATCAAAAGGCACATCCTTATCATTTTTTCCTGTGAGCTCATTTACAAGTTCCAGGTCAATTACCGATTCAATCTCCTCAATTGCAGTTTCCAGTCCGGAGACATTTTCCTCTTCATCCGTCTGGTCCTCTGATTCTTCCTTATCCTCAGGCTCTTCTTTGCTCTTGGGATGCAGGAGACTCTGCAGAGCTTCTTCCAGCTTCATAGTACTGCCAATTCCCTTTTTGGTCAATCTCAGTACACTTTCATCCTCCTGAACCGACTCATCATCCTCAATATCATCCTCAGCGGAAACTTCTTCAACTTCAGATTCACCTAATGTGCTTTCCTGGAAATCTTCATCGTCTTCCTCATAATCTTCTTCAATCTCTCCAATTCCAGCCGTCCTCCCGGCTTCAGCTATATTCGCCTTCCTTGCCTGATATTGTGTCAGATCAGGAATCTCCTCCGTTGCTGATTCAATCTTTTCATAACGGTGATCATATTTTTCCTGCTGTGAAGGCGTCAATTGCTTGTACTGCATCTTAAGTTCCATTGCTTTATAAACGTACTTACCCTCACTGAACCAAAGAATCAAATCATCGCATTCTTCCAAACACTCTGCCGTCATCCCCGCTTCCTGATATAACCTCGCCAGCTCGAATGCCCACTCCTCAATATACTCTGCCTTCTTAAATTCCTCAAGAGCTTCAATCTGCTGCTCAATCGGTGCCCTGCGGGCTCTTAGCATCTTATATTTTAAAATGTGCTGATTTGGGTCCTTAGGCGCAACCTGCATAAAATCATCGTAATAATCTATAGCTTCATCAACATTTCCTGTCTTAAGTGCAAGAGCACATAACCGGTAAATAACTTTTCTGCTGCCTTCCGCACGATGATAAGCAATATTCAGAACCTCATAACTTTTTTGATAGTCTCCACTTCTCTCATATATATCGCTGACATTCACCAGCATTGTAGCATTCCTGACTCTTTTCCAGTCGATGCTATCCGCAATCTCTGCCGCTTTGTTATATACACCGCTTTCCATAAGTTCAAGCATCTGTTCTGTCTTTAACTTATATTCGTACTTATCCACAGCACTCACCTCGTAATATAATAATATTATTTATATCGTTTATCCGGCATACGCCCGTTTATACGCACATGTGCAGATAAATTCTGTCCTTAGTTTACCATAAGCACCTCGTAATGTCAAAAAAATGCATTTCCAATTACTACAGAAAATGCATCTTGATTTTCATTAAAAGACACCAGCCAATAATACCCTTTATCCGCTGTTTCCCGGGATTTTGTCACTAATATAATGCCATGAAATAAATATTTTATAGATATAAAAGCTTTATAAAATATACCATTTTACGACATATAAATACAGTTTTTTATTTTAGGAAATTTTTGGAAAACGCGTAAGTTTTTTCCGGCTTAGTTGTTTACTTAACAAAGGAACTAATCTCCTTACCATTTATTAGTTCCTTTCCCACCACAAAGCCCGGATTCCTCACCAGATTCCGGGCTGTTCCTATTATTTATTTTTATAGAACTTTTACTGAAGACAACTGAGGCCGGTATATATGTTAATATACATCGGCCTCAGTTTATTTTATTCAATTTTTTCATTCTATATATTTTATAAATCGGAGGAATCTTTTAATTTATTGTTCCTGTAAGACCTTTACCGCTTTGTTTATTGACGCTTCAGTCTGCTTATTAAATCTACTTACTAAACCTCCTGTTCTTCAATATACAAATCGATTATAGCCAAAACCCAATCACTTTCGTTCTTGGTATCAATTCATATCTAATTGAACATCAACATTTCAATTAGATTGCCTTATTGAACTAATAGTTTTCAATAGGTATAATTTTGGAGTATAACACTAAGTTATTTATCCTATAACCTTTCAGCTCCCGCAGTATTGTATTGCAATATTCCAGCAGCTCATTCAGTTATTTATTCTATAACCCCGTATACTCTTTATGAAATGATATCCCTTTTATGTTTCTTTACACATTTTAGGAATTTTGTTATATGTGGTATCTATATTCAATACGTTTGCAAATGTTAAATCTTTTATGTTCATCCAGTCTCGAACGCTCCGACTAATCCTTTTTATTATTCTATGTACTGGATCCCTTTATCTTACAATGGTAAAGGCCTCTTCTTCACAGGAACTTCCATTTGCCGTACCACTAACATATTGAATTATAAATGATGATGTATTGTCCATCGGACCCTTGCCTCCTTAATCTTATATTTTAATCCAATTAAACACTGTTATTTATGTTCTTTTAGATAATATACTTTGAAATACTTTTCACTTTTTATTATCTCTTTTGGATTGAGTACATAATATCACAACACGTTTTATTTGTCAACGCATTTTATATATTTTTTATAAATAAATTTATAATTGTATCTATTTATTTGAATTGTCTGACTATTGTTATTGGATAAGCAACCCACTCTTATTAAAAGTTTAGAGTTTATAAACAATTCTGAAAACGGACAGCAAAAGGGTCAGTCCCTTTTGCTGTCTGTTTTGTTTAGCAGATTTCCGCTCCTGCAGGCATTGTCTTTTCTGGTGTCATCAGTGCCAGATTGCCTTCTGCATCTTCTGCACAGAGAAGCATTCCTTCTGATAATACCCCAGCCAGTTTTGCGGGTTTTAGGTTTACAAGTACCATTACTTTTTTACCAACCATCTCTTCAGGTTTGTAATAAGCCTTAATCCCGGATACGATTTGTTTTACCTGACTTCCGATTTTTACCTTAGAGCAAAGTAGTTTTTTGGACTTAGGTACTTCCTCGCAGGCTATAATCTCACCGACCTGGAACTGCATTGCTCCGAACTGCTCAAATGTGATTTCCGGTTTTGCTTCAATGTCAATCACATTTTCATCTTCTTTGCTTTCTTCCTCTTCATTCACAGGAGGATGAAGTTCTTCTACTTTCTTCAGAACTTCTTCAATGTCCAGCCTTTGGAACAGTATTTCTGGTTTGTCTGTGACATGCCCTCCATTTAGCTGGGCCAGGATTTTTTCACTGGTGGAGGGCATGAAAGACTTCAGCAGCTCTGCACCTGCAGATATGCTCTCTATCAGGTTCCAAAGCACGGTCTCCAGTCTGTCTTTTTTCTCCTCATCTTTTGCCAGCACCCATGGCATTGTCTCATCAATATATTTATTGCAGCGTTTAAAAAGATTAAAGATTTCTGTGATTGCATCGGCGACACGTAAATCATTCATCTTTGCTTCTACAACTTTTGGAGTGTTTTCCACAACTGCTTTCAATTCGGCATCTACAGCTTCTTCCGCACCCTTATCGGTTACTACACCATCAAAATATTTATTTGTCATGGATACGGTACGGTTTACCAGATTTCCTAATGTATTTGCCAAATCGGAGTTCATACGCTCTACCATCAGTTCCCAGGTGATGACGCCATCATTTTCAAAGGGCATTTCATGAAGTACAAAATAACGTACCGCATCTACTCCAAAGAAATCCACCAGCTCATCGGCATACAGTACATTTCCTCTGGATTTGCTCATTTTGCCGTCTCCCTGCAGCAGCCACGGATGTCCAAAAATCTGTTTAGGCAGCGGTAAATCCAAAGCCATCAGGAAAATTGGCCAGTAAATTGTATGGAAACGAATGATATCCTTTCCAATTAAATGCAAATCTGCCGGCCAGTCTTTTTTAAACTGTTCCGTATAATTGCCTTCGCAGTCATAACCAATTCCGGTAATATAGTTGGTCAAAGCGTCCAGCCACACATAGACAACATGTCTCGGGTCAAAGTCTACAGGAATTCCCCATTTAAAGGACGTCCTGGATACACATAAATCTTGCAGGCCCGGAAGCAGGAAGTTGTTCATCATCTCATTTTTGCGGGATACCGGCTGAATAAATTCAGGATGATTCTGAATGTGTTCAATCAGACGGTCTGCATACTTGCTCATTTTGAAGAAGTAAGCTTCCTCTTTCGCCGGCAGCACCTCCCGTCCACAATCAGGACATTTTCCCTCTACAAGCTGTGACTCTGTAAAGAAAGATTCACACGGGGTACAGTACATCCCTTCATAGTGGCCTTTGTAAATATCTCCCTGGTCATATAACTTTTTAAAGATTTTCTGAACCTGTGTCTCATGGTCCGCATCTGTGGTACGGATAAATTTATCATAAGACGTATTCATTAAATCCCATATTCCTCTAATTTGATCGGCAATTTTATCCACAAATTCTTTGGGTGTAACGCCTGCTTCTTCTGCCTTCAGCTCAATCTTCTGACCATGCTCATCTGTTCCGGTCTGAAAAAATACATCATAGCCCTGGCTTCTCTTGTATCTTGCAATTGCATCTGCAAGAACAATCTCATACGTGTTTCCAATATGCGGTTTACCTGACGTATAGGCAATCGCAGTAGTGATGTAATACTTTGGTTTCTGTGACATAATACTCTCTCCTTTATTTTTCTGATTACAAAATAAAGAGTCTGGCAAGCCAGACTCTCGCGCCGAAGCGCGGTCGCTTTAGCGGCCATTTTCCTTATGCGCGTAGTGCGCATCCCCCGGAGGGTTTTTATATAATGGGAAACGCGCAGTTTCCTATTATATAAGAAAGAATCTTGCAAGCAAGATTCTCCGCCTGGGTTGGGTCGCGATAGCGACACCTTCTCTGCCAACCCAGTGCGATCCCCGGTCGGGTTTTTGTATGATAGGAAACTACGTTTCCTATCATACAAAAAAACCGCCTTCTTAATAAATAAGAAGACGGATTAATTCCGTGTTACCACTTCTAGTTCGCTCTGTCCTCACGGACAAAACCTCAGCGAGTGCCTGCCAGCACTCCTCCGCTGTAAAGGGCGGACCCATCGCAGCCTTGCATAGAACGCTTTGTCCTCTGTTCGGTGCGCCGCTCAAAAGCCATATTCATCTGCATTTCATCCATCCCTCTCAGCACTGGTCTTTATATTAAAGAACCAACAGGATTTCTCTGTAAGATGTCTCTCAGACTACTCTCTTCGTCACTGCGTTTATTTTTTAATATGTTAAAAAGCGTATCACAGCAATTTATAAATGTCAAGGGTGCTTTCATAAACCCCGAAAGGTTCCTAAATGATTCCTTTAGCCCTTACTTTACACCGTGTACGTCTTTTACCTCATGAACAAGATATCCTTTACTGCGAAGCATTTCCTCTATCATATCTAAGGTCTCTTCATTATCAGCTTCTACCCTGTGATAGTGGTAGTTTGATGTAATATTTTTTAAAGGGCTGGATTTACCACTTTTCATATCTTCTACAAATTCCGCTACTTTCCTTCTGGAATTAATTTGAAGTTCTGCCTCCATGCGTCCATACACCCGGTGATTGACCATGACATTGATAACACGCCCCCCTAAATCTACAATAGCGCATAGCTCATTTTCCAGCTCATCGTCTGTATGATGGACCTTGAACACTCTGTATGGGGCATAAGAAGCATTCAATATATATCCCCGGTTTGTAGAAATGATATCATATCCGGCTGCCCGGATTAAGGCGATATCCTGTACGATGACCTGCCGGCTCACTTCATAATCCCTGGCCAATGTCCCGCCGGATACAGGTACCACACTGGTTTTTATTTGATTTATTATGGCATCCCTGCGCTCAGAACCTGTCATCATATGGTGCTGTCACCTTCCTTTCTTCCCACTTATCCTTACACTGCATGGAGGTTTTTCAGAGAGATATCTAGAATCGGAGCAGAATGTGTCAGCGCTCCGCTGGATACATAGTCTACCCCAAGAGCAGTAATTCTGCCTATATTTTCCTTCGTTACGTTCCCGGAACATTCGGTCTCTGCCCTTCCATCTATAATACGGATAGCTTCCTGCATCTCTTCTGTTGTCATATTGTCCAGCATAATAATATCGGCACCTGCTTCCACAGCCTCTCTTACCATGTCCAGATTTTCAACCTCAACTTCAATTTTCCTTACAAACGGAGCATATGCTTTTGCCATCTGCACCGCCTTTGTCACACTTCCTGCCGCTCCAATGTGATTATCCTTCAGCAACACTCCGTCTGACAAATTATATCTATGATTATAACCTCCGCCTGCCCGGACTGCATACTTTTCAAAAATACGCATATTCGGTGTCGTTTTTCTTGTGTCAAGTAATTTTGTTTTTGTACCTTTTAAAAGTTCTGCTACAGTGTGTGTGTAGGTTGCGATTCCGCTCATTCTCTGCAAATAATTCAGCGCCACCCGTTCACCCGACAAAAGAACCCGGATATCACCTGTAACTTTTCCCAAAAGCTGTCCATTCTGCACTTCATCACCGTCTTTACTGTAAAATTCAACCCTTACAGAGTCGTCCAGCAGTTCAAATACCCTTTTAAACACTGCCAGCCCGGCAATAATTCCATCCTGCTTGCAAATTAACTCTACTTCACCTGTGACTGCTTCTTTCATCACTGCATTGGTAGTAACATCTTCACTGGAAATATCTTCTTCTAATGCTGCCAAAATCAGGCGGTCAACCTGCAATGTCATTGTAATTTCATTCATTTATCTATATTGCCCTTCCTTTCGTCTACACTCTTTCCTCTTCATACAGCCTTTTAATTTTCTCCGCCGCCCGTTTAGAAAAAACAAGGCTTTCCAGCAACGAATTACTTGCTAAACGGTTTGCTCCGTGAACACCATTACAGCTTGTTTCTCCTATCGCAAACAACCGCTCCATTGAAGTCCGGCTGTCCGAGTCCACCCAAATTCCACCCATAAAATAATGCTGGGCCGGTACTACCGGAATACATTCCCTTGTCACATCATAGCCTTCTTCCAGGCAGTGCTGATAAATATTAGGAAAATGTTTCAGAATGGTTTCTCTTCCAATATGTTCCATTGACAGCCATACATAATCTGTCTCATCTTTTTCCATCTGCCCGCAGATTTCCTTTGTCACAACATCCCGGGGAAGCAGCTCGTTGACAAACCGCTCCCTATTTTTATTATAGAGAACAGCACCTTCTCCTCTTACAGACTCCGATATCAAAAAACGCCGTCCCGGTTTCTTTGAGTATAACGTAGTTGGATGAATCTGTACATAGTCCAAATTCTCCAATTTAACTCCATGCTTCCTGGATATTTCTATTGCGTCACCGGTCAGATGAGGAAAATTGGTAGAATTTCTGTATCTGCCTCCTATTCCCCCGGTTGCCAGGATTGTATAGTCCGCATAGATTTTAATATTCTTTTCGGTCTCATTCTCTGCCACAATGCCTGCACACTTGCCATTCTCTTCAAGCACATCAATCATGGTGGTATATTCGGCTATAGTAACATTTTTAAGCTTCTTTACCTGTTCAAGCAACTTATTTGTAATCTCTTTTCCGGTAATATCCTTATGATATAAAATCCTTGGTCTCGAATGAGCTCCTTCCCTTGTGTAAGCAAAATTGCCGTCTTTTTTTTCAAACTCTACGCCATATCCTATCAGGTCGTTTATAATTTCCCGAGAACTCCGAATCATAATCTCCACGGATTCTTTCCGATTTTCATAATGTCCCGCTTTCATCGTGTCCTCAAAATAACTCTGATAATCGTCCTCATCCCGCATAACACAAATGCCGCCCTGTGCGAGAAACGAATCACTGCTCTCGACATCCGACTTTGTAATTATCAAAATGTCTTTATTCTTTGGAAGATTAAGTGCGGCAAAAAGACCTGATATACCAGTTCCAACAATCACAATATCTTTTTTCATTTTCATAGCCAGAGCCTCCTTAGTCCTTCCTACTTTGTCAGCTCCAGCATTCTCTCCAGAGGTTTCCGTGAACCTTCTCTGAGAGTATCTGTAACATGAACTTCATTTTCTCCTGTTTCTAATACATGCAGAACTTTTTCCAATGTAATCGTTTTCATATCCTTACAGACCGGTTCCGTCTCTGTAAAATAAAACTTTTTTTCCGGATAGTCCTGCTCTAGTTTATAGCGGACTCCGTTTTCTGTACAGATAATGAATTCCTTATTTTCGCTCTTTCCTGCATACTTGATGATTCCAGTTGTACTTCCGATATAATCGGAAATCTCCAGTATTTCCTTTGGACACTCTGGATGAGAAAGTATTAGGGCAGACGGATATTTTTTTTCTGCTTTTTTAATTTCCTCTACACTTATTTTCTCATGAACAGGACAGTATCCCTCATTATATACAAAATGCTTCTCCGGCACCTGCTCCGCTACAAAGTGCGCCAGATTCCTGTCTGGAATAAAAAAAATATTTTTCTGAGGCAATGCTTTCACAATATTTACTGCATTTGCAGAAGTTACACAAACATCCGAAAGTGCCTTCATAGAGGCAGTAGAATTAATATAACAAACCACTGCAAGATCCTCATATTCATCACGTACCTTCTTTAACATGTCTTCATCTACCATATGTGCCATGGCACAATCCGCAGATGCGTCCGGCATCAGTACCATCTTCTCCGGATTCAGCACCTTAGCACTCTCACCCATAAACGAAACACCGCAAAATACAATGGTCTGCTCCTTCAAACCCGCCGCGACTTTACTCAGATAAAAAGAATCCCCTATGTAATCCGCAATATCCTGTATCTCCGGATTTACATAGTAATGGGCAAGAATCACTGCATTCTTTTCCTCTTTTAACACATTAATTTCATCAGTAATTGTCATCTTCGTCACACCTCTCCCCGCTGTTGCGGTAAACTCACGCTATTATAACACATAAGTTTACATGTGACAAGACAGTAAGAAAACAAAAGGGACTGTCCCTTTTGCACTCCATTTTCCCGCAATTCTGACAATTTGAAGCAAAGGGGTCAGTCCCTTTTGAAATTTTTGTTAAAAACCGCCCAATTCTGTTCTCCATCATCTCTGATCTGAATTTCCGGAAAACTCTGTACATACTGTTTAAATTGGGAATACCCATAATCTCTTACCTTAAAATCTCCGAACCGGTTTCTGATTTTATTTCCCAATGTCCCTAATGAGACCCCTTGAGAACCTGCATTTTGCACCAATAAGATGATGTACTCTTCCAGCATTTCCTGTTTACTTTTATCTTCATAAAGTGTAACTGTAACCTGTGTTCCATCCTGTTGTAGGTTTAGTTTTGGAAATGTTTCAAGAAACTTTGACAGCAGGCTGTAGCCGTAACGGCGCACATCAAAATCAGGATATAATTTGACCAGGCGGCTTCCTACCTCTCCCAGACCTGTTTCTTTATCATTATTCTGATTCTCTGTAATAATCTTAACAACTGCCTCTTCTATCTCGTTCTTTGAAACCACATCCGTGTGACTTTTCCGATTGTCTCTGGATGCTGCATGTACAATATTCTTTTCTTCCTTCTCTATGGTGTTATCCTCTAACAGCAATTCCAAAACTGTAAAGATATCACATGCCTTCCTGAACGGTGCCGGAGTTTTATCTTCCCCCATACCTATAACAGTTTTTCCGCTTTCTCTGAGACGGCTGGCAAGTTTGGTGAAATCGCTGTCACTGGATACAAGACAGAATCCTTCCAGGTCACTTGTATACAACATATCCATGGCATCAATTATCATAGCAGAATCCGTCGCGTTTTTACCGTGAGTATAGCTGAACTGCTGGATAGGCGTAATAGAGTTTTGCAGAAGCTCCTCCTTCCAGCTTGAATTATACGTGCTCGTCCAGTCTCCATATATTCTTTTGTATGTTACATTTCCATATTTAGACAGCTCATCTAATATGGGCTTAATATATTTTGCAGAAACATTATCTGCATCAATCAACATTGCATATTTGTCTTCCATGTCTGGTACACCTCTCCATTTATATCTTTCCATTCAAATATATTCTTATCATATATCATATAGCTATGCACTGAATCTTCCTTTGGAATGGAAACAGAACCCGGATTCATATAAATATACGACTCTTTCTTTTCACATGCGGGGACATGAGTGTGCCCATTGAGCAGTATGTCTCCTTCTTTCAGCATTGGCAGGTGATTTGGATTAAAGTTATGACCGTGGGCAGCAAAAATAGTCACACCATCCAAATCCAGCAGACAGTATTCCGCCATAATTGGAAACTCCAATACCATCTGGTCCACTTCTGTATCACAATTCCCCCGTACGCAGAGCAAATTCTCTTTCACAGGATTCAGCATCCCGATCACTTGTTTGGGATCATATTCCCTGGGCAGGTCATTACGAGGCCCGTGGTATAAAATATCCCCCAGCAGCAATAGCCTGCCCGCCTTCTCTCTTTCATATGCTTCCAGCATCTGCCTGCAGTAAAAGGCAGAGCCATGAATATCTGATGCAATCATTAACCTCATATTTGCAGCTCCTTATATATATTTCAAAAGGGTCAGACCCTTTTGCTTTCCATTTTCAGAGTATTCTGACTACTTTGTTTTTTATTTCTCTTTTAAGTATAGTGGAAAAAAACCCCGGCCGTCAAATCATTTATTTCCTATATTTATAAAAAGCAGTTGGAAAGGCGGCAATGCCTTTCCAACTGCACAGTATTAATCACTCCTTCAATAAGCTCATAATTGTCCCGCCCATAATTTTATCAAATTCCTTTTCATTTTCAGCATAACGTCTGATTTTATTAAACTCCCATTCATAGTCACAGAAGGGACCGTCTGTCCCCCAGATCACTTTATCACCACCCAGTTTTTGAATGATTTTTCCCGTTTCAAATCCCGGCACTCTGGAAGTTTCCAAATACAGGTTTTCATTTTCCAGCGCCACCTCTATTGCCAGTTCCCACTGCCAAAAAAATCCTGAGTGTGCCATAATTAATGGAACCTTTGGAAACCGTCCTGCCATGCGGTCAAACTCCAATGGACAGTTGTAGAGATCGGCAGACCCATGGACAATCACTACCGCCCCATATGACTCTGCCACTTCGAAAATGGGGTTTACCAATTTCTTGTTACTTAGATGGAACCCACACAGAGTCGGATGTAATTTTACCCCTTTAAATCCCTTTTTAAAGCACTTCTCCAGATCATCAATCGCTTCCCGTTCATTCCAGGGGTTCACTGCACAAAATGGAATCAGACGATCTGGGTTTTCTTCTACATAACCCATGATTTCATCATTATTAAAATATCCTTCTGTAAAGGGAAAAATAATTGTTTTATCTACCGCCATCGTATCCATACGGTCTACTACATCCTGTCCGGTCCAGAGAGCGGCTCCTTTTCCAACATGAGAATGTGCATCTACTTTCAGCATAAAAATACCTCCTATGAATTTACCTTGCTCTTTAATACTCCAAGAGCTACCGCCAATATGATAAACACGCCATTGAATATGTTTTTATATGCAATTCCCATTCCCATCAGTGTAATGAAATTACTTATAAATCCGACAAATAATGCTCCAATGACACTTCCAATGATATTAAACTTGTTTCTGGCTGAAACCAGCGTTCCTATGTAAACTGCCACAAAACAATCTGTCAAATAGGTCTCTACACCTCTTGGCACAGCGTTTCCGGACCTGGATACCAGCATCACTCCTGCCATTGCTGCCAGCAGGGAGCTAATGATAAATGTTGCCGCAAATACCCTTCGAACATTAATTCCGGCCAGAAGCGAGGTTTTTACATTCCCGCAGATTGCATCCATGTGGCGCCCAAATACAGAGCGCTCCTTTGTAAAATACATAACAATAATTATAAGAATTGTCAGTGCTATCAATACAGATACAGGTCCCATGCTCCCCTGTCCGATGAAAAAGAACTTTTTAACCCGGACGGCCGGAAGTGTAAACAAAATCTGCGGCTGTGCTCCATTTGTCAATGTCAGCTCTATGCTCCGGACAATAAACATCATTCCTAATGTACCGATGATTGCCGGTACACCCAGATACGAAATTAGTACTGCATTGATGATCCCGATAATCAACCCGAACAGCATTGCTCCCAGAATAGCCACCACAAAGCTTTTTCCGGAAAGAATCAGCATTGCTGCCACCACACCTGCCGCATCTGCCACCTGAGCTATGGACAAGTCAATCCCCCGCACTGCCATCACCATAGTCATACCAAATGTCATGACGATTAATAAGGTACTGGAATTTAAAACTCCAAGAATATTATCAATTTTCATAAATCTCGGTTCTATAATCTGAAATACAATTAATACGCAGCATATTCCTATAATTGCCCCATGTCTCGCTATAATACCAAGAACTCTTTCCAGGGAAAGAGATTTTTCTTTTTTTACTTGCTCCACAATTATATCTCTCCTTCCTAAAATATAGTCACCTGGCCGATTTCCCGCTTTTTGATAACGGTCAATAAGATAGACAAGATTAAAATTACTCCAAGCACTCCTGAAATCTGTTGATTTGAGGTCCCATTTATAATCAATGCATTAGACAATGCAGCAATGAACATACCGGAAATAACCGTTCCAATAACACTCAGCTCTCCTGTCCTGGAAAAAGTACTGCCCAAATATGCTGCCGATAATGCCTGGATCAAAAAATCCATACCACTTGTAATTGCGGATGCTCCATAATTGTAAGAGCATTGGAGTACACCTGTGAATCCGAGAATAAGCCCCGACAATAAATATGACAACAGCAAATACTTCTTTGTATTCAGCCCCTTTAATTTGGCCGCTGCCGGATTTTCTCCAGTGGCATACATCCGAATCCCAGTTCTGGTATGTTTAAAAAAATAGTTCAAAATAATACATACGGCAATTACAATCAAAAAGATTACTGGTATTATTGCAATCCGTCCCTGTCCAAGCATTGCAAAACCTGGAATAACTTTAATCGTAAGTGCTTTCCCTCCGTTATACCAGGAGGTAACTCCCTGCATCACAAACATCGTACCTAAAGTTGCCACAAAAGTTGGTATCTTTACAACAATTACCAGGAATCCGTTTATAAGCCCCACACACAGACCAACTGCAACGCCTGTTGTAAGAGCCAGCGCTGCACTGGTCCCCGCGATAATCAAACCCGCCGACAAGTTGCAGGTTAACTGCACCAGTGCCCCCGCTCCCATATCAAATCCTCCTCCGATTAATACAGCAGTCAGGCCCAGGGCAATCATCGTAAGGACACTTCCTTGTTTCAACACAGTCATAATATTCGCCAGGTCGAAAAACAGCGGAGCGCGTATCCCCAATACACACAAAATAATTATCATCCCAATACCAGTCCCCCGGCTTAGCAATATGGTACTGATTCCTGCAGGATTTATTTTTATTTTATTAACCAATGTTCTCCGCCTCCTTTTCAACAGTATCTGCCTCTCCGCCGGCCGCCCAGTATAAAATATCCTGTTCCGATGCCTGACCCGCCTCAAATTCCTTTACAATCTTTCCCTTTGTCATAACAGAAATACGGTCACAAATCCCTAGCAGCTCTTCATTTTCAGAAGATATAAAAATAATACCGCAGCCTTTTTTTGCTAAAGATACCATTTGTCTGTAGATTTCCGTTTTAGCTCCTATATCCACTCCAGTTGTCGGCTGGTCAAATACAAATATTTTGAAGTCTCCCGTCATCCACCTGCCGATAACAACCTTCTGCTGATTTCCCCCTGAAAGCTCTCCCACCAGTTGTTTTTTCCCTGTACATACAATATTTAAAGCATCCTTAATTTTTCCGAACCGGTCAGTTTCCAGCTTTTTATCTACTATTCCCTTTCTGGCCCACAAATTCGTAGAAGCCAGAGAAAGATTCTCCACAATATCCATTTGAGATACAATTCCTTCATTTCTGCGGTCTTCCGGAATAAACGCAATTCCCGCCCTGCATGCATGGAGCGGTGATTTTGGAGAAAATGGCTTTCCTTCAATCTTTATAGTTCCGCTTTTTATTTTTTCAGCACCATACATTGCCAATACCGATTCTGTACGTCCTGCACCAACCAGACCTGCCAGCCCCAGTATTTCTCCTTGCCGCAGCGTTAAATTAACTCCGTTCACCAGGTTTCCTGAGTACAAATCATTGATTTCCAGTACAACCTCTCCTTTGGAAACCTCCTCTTTCGGATAGAAATCTTTCAATTCCTTTCCTATCATCAGACTGACAACCTCTTTATGCTGCAGTTCTCTGGTAAGAAATGTACCCTGTACTTTACTGTCCCTTAATACTGTAATGCTGTCCGTTATGCGGAAAATCTCCTCCAAGTGATGGGATATGTAAATTACTGTAACACCTTCCTCCTTTAGTTTTCGGATGATTTCAAAAAGCTTTTCAATCTCCCTATTGCTTAAAGACGCTGTGGGTTCATCCAAAATCAATAGCTTTGGATTACGGAGCAGAGCTGAAATAATTGCAACCTGCTCTCTCTGCCCAACACTTAAAGAAGATATCTGCCGGTCCGATGTAAAATCTGCATCTATTAACGCCAATTTTTCATCAACCATTTCTTTCATTTTTTTAAAGTTCAGGCTTCCACCCATTCCCGTCAGCTCAGAACCCAGAAATGCATTTCTTGTCACATCAAAAAATGGAACTAGCTGCTGGTCCTGATGGATAATAGAAATTCCTGCTTTCTCCGAATCTTTAGGAGATCCCAGACTGATAGTCCGGCCTTCTATTTTTATTTCTCCGGAATCCATAGTATATACACCCGTAATAATCTTTACCAGGGTAGATTTTCCTGCACCATTCTGCCCAAGCAATGCATGTACTTCACCTTTTTTCACCTGTAGATTGATGTTCTGAAGCACTTTATTTTTCCCAAAGCTTTTATAAATTTCTTTACATTCTAACAATACCTGGCCTTCAGCCATCGTTTCACCAACTTTCTCTTAACGCTGCCCTTCTAAAATGATTCGGGCGGGATTTCTCCCGCCCAAGATGTAATATGCCGCAAAGCGGCTGCGCCCGGCGCGAGAGTCTGCAAAGCAGACTCTTTGTTATACTTATGGAATACTTGGGAGAGCAACTATGACATCTTCTTCTTTTGGAAACATTTTTTCTACGTCTTCTTTCACAAGTCCTACATCTTCCCAGAAATTTTCTCCCCACTTCATTTCAGCCGCTTCTACTCCATTTTTTCTTGTTGCAACATAACAGCTTGCTGGAATCTTAGGAGAAACAGTGGAGGCATCAACACTTCCATCCATAACACCTAAAAGAATCTCTGCTGACTGCCGTCCGATGCTTTCTGTATCCATAACAACTGTTGCAACAAACGGGCTATCCTCCTGGAACAGCATCTGAAATCCAAGCACATCTCCGTCGATACCTATCATCTTAATTTCATCACCTCTTCCGGCACGCCGGATTGCTTCACTTGCCCCGGAAACCAACTGGTCATATGTACCGAAAATACCTGCGATGCTTCCCTCTTCCGGATTTGCAGTCAGTATTTCTTCAATTTGAGTCTGCACCTTCGCAGGGTTATGCTCTGCAGGCACTTCATGAATGACTACATCGGGATAATCCGCCGCAACTGCTTCAAAGATTCGCTTTCTTGTCTCTAAAAGAGGTGCTCCGGGAACCCATACAACATATACGTCTCCTTTATAACCAATACTTGCCAAAAGTGCATCCGATGCAAGCGTGGCCATCAGCGGGTCGTCCCCATTTACATCTCCAAGTGTATGTTCTACCGGAGAACCTACACCATTTGTAATAACCGGAATTCCTTTTTTTTCGGCTGCTTCCATCAAAGGCGCCATCTGTTCCGGGTCTCCAAGATGCACAATCAATCCATCAATCCCTGAATTAATCAGATTTTCGATGTTTTCATTATGTTTCTGTACGTCTGCCTGTGCATCTGCAATCACTACGCTGCCTCCTGCGGCTTCAATCACTTCTTGAGAAGCCGATACAATGTTACGGTTGTAGTCATTTGTAATCTCTCTCGCCGCAATTCCAATTTTAAAACTTCCGTCCGTCTTGCTTTCTGTGACAGCTTCACCGCTTTTTTCTGTGCTTTCTTCTGTCTGACTTCCCACATCGCCAGTGCTGTTATCGTCAACAGAACACCCTGCCAGTGTGCCGGTCAGCATTATAGCTGTCAAGAATAGTGCACACCATTTTTTCATTCTCCTCATATTCCTTCCTCCTTGTAATTTTTATAGCTTTATTATATAATAATATACATAATAGTCAACACAACACTCAACATTTTAATAAACATCTACGTTATTAACAATTTACAAATGCAACTTTTGGTTAATATGAACAATGCTTTTGCCGTTTTATATGTTTTATAATATAATTTTACGAAATTACGATTTGTATCAGATGGGAGGTTGCCATGAATAAACTACAGACTAAACAGACTAATACGGAGCAGACTCCTCATTCCAGGAAGCTGTCACCATTTCAAATTTGGATACTCTCTTCTGCTCTGCTTATTGCTGTATTTTGCCTGTTTATCATTACTCCCCAAAATGCAAAAAAAGCACGGAATGGAGTGCTTTACGCTTCACACATAGAGAACAGGCCGCCTGTTGCCCTAAATGGAGAGTGGGAATATTATGATAATCAATTTCTGTTTCCTTCTGATTTTTCCCTAATTTCTGAGACAGAGCCTGTCTTAGGATACCGTACACTGCCGGGAACCTTACCTTCTACTTACGGGTATGGCACATACCGTCTCACTTTTACATTCCTCGGTCCGGTGAATTTGTATTCCCTCCGCTTGACCGGTGTACAGGGAGCCGCCCGAATTTATGTAGATGGAACCCTCCTCTCTGACGTAGGCTTTACCTCATCACTAAAAGCAAGCTCGGAAGCATCGAAAGATAATCAGTATATTGTATTTCCTCTGGATATTATGCGGCGTTCTCATGAAATTATCATTCATGTGTCGAATTTCAGTAATTACTGCTCTGGAATAACAAGCCCGATTTATTTTGGAACCCAAATTGACGGTTATCGTCTCTCATCACAATTTAAATTTGCAGAATCCGTTGGGCTGATGAGTGTTGGAGTCCTGGTCATTTTATTGGTATTTATTTTGATTTTTCGGATTCAAATGGGGAACATGCTGTATCTTTTGTTGTTTACACTTACTCTGATATTCCACCTGGTTTATTCCAGCAATGATTTATTGACACAGCCTATACACTCTTGGGTATATCTGCTGTTAACAAGGTTCTATATTGCGTCTTTAGGTTTGATTGGATTCTTTATGATCTTGCTGGCAGGTCAGAACTTTTATACTCCGGGAATCCTGTGGAAGACACTGAAGCTCCACCGTTTGATTTTCCCTGTGTTTCTCATTCTTACCGCAGTGTGTGCAAACGGACAACTGCCTTTTATGAAAGTATTAATGGGCATATATTTTATATTATGCTTCCTTCATTCCTCTGCTATCCTGCTCATTAAAATCTGGAATAAAAGCTATGGCGCTTTAATGCAATTATTAGCACTGACTTTTTGCAGCAGCTATTTTGCTCTTCAGTACTTTAACAGCCGTGGAATGGTTACTGCAGCCTCCTACTCAAACAGCTATATTTTCCTGCTGGTCGCCTATGTTGCGTCCCAGCTTGCGTACGTTGCCCTGCAGGTGTCCCGTATATATACAGGCAATGCAAGGCTTGCACATCGTATGGTCGTTGCGGATAAGTTGAAAAGTGAGTTTATTTCCGCTACTTCGCATGAACTTCGTACTCCACTCCACGGTATTATAAATATTATTGAGTCTGCCGGTTCAAAACTGGAGCAGCCGGATATTGCCCGGGAAGAACTTCATCTGGCGCTGACCCTGGCCAGAAGAATGAACAGTGTTATCCATGACCTGTATGGTTTTTATTCTTCTTCCGAACGCCTGGATACCGGACTAAAACCAGTAAATCTGGACATTGAAGTAAACGCGGTAATCGAAGTATTCCACTATATTTCAAACAACTCTAGATTAATTCTAAAAAACAACCTTTCATCAGATGCACTTTGGGTAAATGCGGATGAGTCCAGGCTTTGGGAAATACTAAACAATATTATAGGAAATTCTGTAAAATATACAGAAACAGGAACTATCACTATTACAAGTAAACATGTAGAAAATCAGATATATGTTTCTGTAACAGATACCGGGATCGGGATGTCCCCCAAAGAAATCAACCGTATCTTTGACAAATCCGTCCGTCTGGAGGATGCTGAAAAAAAAGCCGGCGGTATCGGTTATGGCCTCTATCTCGTCCGGCAGTTAATAGAGCAGATGAACGGAAGTATTTTTGTAGAATGGACAAAACCCGGGCAGGGTACATGTATCACTTTCTGCCTGGAGGCATGCGACTTCAGGCTGGACGGCAAAGAGACCACTGCCGCGGAACAGTCTGCGCACGCCTCCTCTGCAGGCCAGAATTATCTGGAAGACTTTTATGGGACGTCTGCGTCACTGTTGGTTGTAGATGACAATGAAGACAATCTGAATATTATCCGTACAATATTCGAGGACTGCAGTTTTTCCATTGATTGTGTGCAAAATGCCCCTGAAGCTTTACAGTTGATGAACAAACATACTTATGATATCATCATATTAGATGTAATGATGCCTGAAATGAATGGCTTTGAAATGTGTCAGATTGTCAGAAAGCGTTATTCTCATTTTGAACTTCCGGTACTCTTACTCACCGCCTGTGACTCAACAGAGGAAATTCTAACTGGTTTTTGGTCCGGGGCTAACGATTATGTGGTAAAACCCGCTGACAGAATTGAACTGCGTACACGGGTGTTCAGCCTGATAACACTGAGGCAGTCCGTAAAATCAGCACTGGACAATGAAATGATGTTCCTGCAGGCCCAAATCAGACCTCATTTTCTGTATAATGCGTTTAATACTATCAGTGCGATAGCTCTTACTGATGGTTTACAGGCAAGCGGGCTAATCGATGACCTGGCCAATTATTTACGTGGATGTTTTGGAAAAGATGGCAACCAGGACATGGTCCCAATTGAAACGGAACTCGGAATCGTAAGTTCCTATGTCCGCATTGAACAAGCCCGTTTTGGAAAACGTCTGCAATTCGTTTCTACACTTAAAACAGACCAAAGCTTCTACCTTCCTCCGTTTACCATTCAGCCTTTGGTAGAAAATTCCATACGTCATGCTACTCTGGACAGCTACGAGAATATTAATATACAGTTGTTCATCGCTGAATATGACCAGTTTATCCATATAATACTCCAGGATAACGGCAATGGAATAGAACCGTCCAAAGTTGCAGATCTGCTTTCTGGGGAACAGAATGATAAAAAGAGCGGAATTGGCCTGCGCAATGTAAACCGGAGACTTAAGCTCCACTATGGCATCCCTCTGGAAATCCAGGCATCGCCTGGTACAGGAACGAAAATACTTATAAAGATACCTCTATATCAAGGTACAGAAATGAAAAAAGATGAACTTAACCGAGGTGAATACTAATATGGCATATAGAACAATTATTGTAGATGATGAGCCGCCCGCTCTGGCAAAACTAAGTTATTTATTGAAGGATTATGAAGAATTCGAATTGGTAGGCTCATTTAGCAATGCTAACGATGTTTTGGATTCTATGCATGATTTAAAAGCCCAGGCGGCCTTTTTGGATATTGCCATGCCCGGCAGAAACGGAATGGAACTGGCTTCTATTTTACAGTCCCGCTTATCAGATGCTGTCAAAATCGTCTTCGTCACTGCATATGACCAGTATGCAGTATCTGCCTTTGACATTGATGCCACAGATTATCTGATGAAACCTGTCAGCAAAGAACGTTTTCAAAAATCCATACTCAGACTTAAAAATGCCCTTAAAAATGACTCTTTAAATACAGTGCCTGTTACGGCGTCACCGGCACCTATGGTCCGGGCTTTTGGCAAGCTGGAGATTACGGATACTTCTGTCCCTCAGCCAGAATGGAGAACGGCAAAAGTCCGGGAATTATTCGCACTTTTCCTTCAAAACCGGCCCACCGGTATATTCAGAAAAACACTGCTGGAAACACTTTGGAATGATCTTTCAGAAGATAAGGCTCTTTCCAACCTCAACACCTGCAATTACTACCTGAGGAAGTTTCTTCAAAAAACTGAAACAGATATCTCCCTGAAGTATAAAAGCGGGTATTATTCTCTGGATCTCGGAAGCGTATTTTGTGACAGTGATATATTTGAACAGGCAGAAACTATGGCATTATCGCTGTCCGCTGAAAACATAGAGCACGTATTATACGGGGCTTCCCTCTATCGTGGAAAATATTTTGAAGATGTCAAATGCGACTGGGCAAATCTGCTCAGAGACCAGTATGACATCCGCTACGCCAACCTCCGGGTTACATTAGCCGCATATTATGCGGCCCTTGGCCAACTGGAAGAGTCCAATGCACAGGCCGCTATGGCACTGGATATAGACCCTCTCTGTGAAAATGCCTGGAAAACGCTGCTTACAAATTATAACTTGTCTGCAAATAAGACACACTATGAAACCACCCTGCTCAACCGTCAGGCAGCATACCAAAACCGCGGTCTCCCCGTACCGGAGCTGGGATAAAACAAGCAGTGAAAGGGGCTGCCCCCTTTTCACTATGAATTTCCACTGGGCAGAAATGGACGGATAGATGCTGCCACACTGGAAATAGGCATTGTTTGCAGCCAGACTTTTCCAGGACCTGTCAATAAAGTATTAAACAGTCCTTCCCCGCCGAGCAGCTTATTCTTTAAACCGGGAACTTGCTGGATGTCCATCTGTACCCCAATCTCAAACCCTGCAACATTCCCCGTATCTACGACAATCTGCTGCCCGGCTTCCAATTGGTACTCTACCAGTTCACCGTCAATTTCAATAAAAGCCAGCCCTGTTCCTGACAACCTCTGCATAATGAATCCTTCGCCGCCAAAAAAGCCTGCTCCCAGTTTTTTATTAAAATGAATAGAAAGTTCTATCCCTGCCTGGGATGCGAGAAACGCACTTTTTTGTACGATCATTCCTTTATCAGGTGTAATTTCAAGGGGCAGAATCTTCCCCGGGAAGCTGGACCCAAACGCAATAAGCCCAGCACCACGTGCCGTGTAAATATTCTGGAACATACTCTCACCTGAAAATGCCTTGGAAAACATCTTTCCAATTCCTCCTCCAGCCGTGTCCATCTGCATATTAGGGCTCATCCAAACCATTGAACCTTTTTCAGTAATCATTTGCTCCCCATCATCCAGCCGGCACACAACTACAGGAAATGCGCCTCCTTTAATCTCATAATTCATATTAACCTCCGTTCGAAGTTTATGTGTACGGGTTCCTTAAATTCATCCTACTTTACGGATATAACCTTGTCAAGTTTTAGGTTATTCTCCCAATATAAATCCAAATTTTTCCTCTTATCTGTTTCCGTATGACAGCACCAAAATCACGGGAATCCTTAGATTCCCCGCGGTTATCCCCCATAACAAAAACCTTTCCTTCTTCTACTGTATAGGGAAATTCCACGCCCCCTGACTTCTTCTTTGTCTCACCAATAATATACGGCTCGTCTGCTTCTTCCCCGTTCACATACAGCTTTCCATTCTTAATATCCACTGTATCACCGCCTACCGCTGCAACCCGTTTCACATAGTACTCTCCGGAAGGCATTTTTACAGACAGGATATCCCCACGTTCAAACTGGGGAACTATCCGGGTGTAAAAAGCAAGCTCGTTATTATGCAGCGTGGGATACATGGAAACACCCTTTACAAACGATATGCCTACAATAAAATGAAACAAAATAAAAGCCGCCAGGAAGATAATAATAAGCTCTATGATATTATGAAGCCACCCCTGCTTTTTCCCGTCATATTTTTTCAATACTCTTTTTGGCATGTAATTTATTCCCTGCTTTCTATCATTACTTAGCTAACATTATAACTCAAATTATTAAAAATGAAAATAGAATAAAAGGGCCCAAGTCTGGGAGAATACGAACTTCTTTCGCTGATTTTAATCTGCAGTACGGTCAAATATATCACAGAAAGTAGAATCATTTTCCAGGAAAACATCTACTAAGAGGGGATCAAAGTGGCTGCCTCTGCCCTGAATAATAATTTCCCTGCTCTTTTCATGAGTATAACCTTCTTTGTATACGCGTTTGGACCGCAAAGCGTCATATACATCCGCCAAGGCCATAATCCGGGCTGATATTGGAATCTCTTCTCCTTTCAGCCCTTTTGGATATCCGCTGCCATCCCACTTTTCATGATGGCAAAGAGTAATCTCCATTCCTATTTTAATAAATGCACTTCCTGTATCCCTTTTTTCCACGCTGGCCAATGTTTGATATCCAATGGTGGTATGAGTCTTCATAATCTCAAATTCTTCCTTAGTTAATTTACCCGGTTTTAGCAGAACTGCATCCGGGATTCCAACCTTTCCAATATCATGCAGGGGGCTGGCCTGGGCTATACTGTTAATAAAATTATGGTCAATTTCCCTTGGATGGACACCCTTTTCCCAAAGCTTTTCCGCTAGAAAGCGGCAATACTGCAATGTTCTGACAATATGTTCTCCTGTCTCATCATCCCTGGATTCCGACAGCTTCACCAATGCATGAATCGTAGCCATTTGAGAAGCAAATACCTCCTCAACCTTTTTCTGAACCAGGCCTTCCAGGCGATGATTATATTCCTCTAACTTCTCCTCAGCAACTTTAATGCTGGTAATATCCTGGATGGTTCCGTGAACGCCCGTAGTTTTTCCAGAGGAATCCTTTGATGGCACAAACCGAATATGAACCCATTTAATTCGGTTATCCTCCATAGACAGCCGATACCTGCATTCCACGGGCACAATGCCGTTTTTTAGATCCAGGAAGATTTGATTTACTAACTCTTTGTCATCAGGATGGACCATTTGGGAAAAAAACTGCAGGCTAGGCTCTGCAGACTCATTAACTTCCAATATGTGGTTCATAGTATCAGAGTACCAAAGCTGGTTCTCGGAAATATCCATCTCCCAATTTCCTATTAATGCGATTTCCTGGGCTTCCCGACGAGTTGCATCACTCTTCTCTAATTCTTTGCTCTTTATCTCCAACTGCTTTGATGCATCTACGTACCTCTCCATAATTTCAGACACCAATGCGGCTTGAATCTGATTGTCCACCTCTTTTGCAAAATGGTCAAGTGCGCCCTTGATATATTCATTTGTACCCGGCTCCCCCAATACAATACTTTCTTTCAGAAGATCCATATTTTTCTGCCTCATCTTCCTTCCTCCTTCAGAAAATAATCTATTCCAATGTTATCCAGTTCTTTCAGCCGCCTGATTACAACCTTCTGTGATATAGAAGTGTCAATAATACTGCCATGCTGGGGAGCAATCATGGATATATCCATCTCCTCGATTCGTTCGAGAGCATATTCCAGGGCCTTTTTTGATGGCATAATACGTTGGTGAAAATTTAAAACTCCTTTTATCTGGCATAACTTATTTGTTATAGGACAAATTTTCTGAGGTGTACAGTCTCCACATTCTCTGCCAATTAATGTATATAAATCCCAGTTATGATC
This sequence comes from Faecalicatena contorta, assembly GCF_003149105.1. Lineage (GTDB taxonomy): Bacteria > Bacillota > Clostridia > Lachnospirales > Lachnospiraceae > Muricomes > Muricomes contortus_C. The sequence goes on from NZ_QGDS01000005.1 coordinate 290,647, forward strand.
ATAACTTCCGAAAATATCGCTGCTGAACAGTATTTTCGTTTTTGTATCGTAAGTAATGAAACTGCCCGGTGAATGAGAATAAGGGGTTCTGATAAATTCCAAACGCCTGCCGCTTGCAAATTCAAACTGAAATCCTAATTGTTCGATACACTGTTTCGGTGTTCCCATAGAATAATAATTGATGAAAATATTATTTTCATAGTGAGAAATAATTTTTAGTTCCCGACTGTTAATGAGAGTCTCTATATGGGGAATGTTTCCGCATAAATCTGGGTCATAGTGCTGGTAAATCAGGCGTTTAATCTTATTCGGACTTGTTCCGGTGCGCATGACTTTCAGCATAACCGTACTGAAATCATCCCGGCTTCCGCTGTCAATAAGCACTGCCTCATCACCGTCTACGATTAGGTAAGGATTACAGTGCAGGCCCGCTCCTTCATCAAAAAATCCCACCCAATAGACTCCACCGGCAATTTCCACATACTCTTTATAATTTAAATCCTGCTTATCCACCTATATGGTCCTCCTCATATGTACTATTACACATGACATAATATACCATATCTGCCTTGACAAGTCTATTTTTTCGGTTTTGCTTCATTTATGACTCAATTTCAAAACCCCAGGAGTTTCCTCCCGGGGTTCAATGTAAAGATACTTTTAATATAAATTAATATTTATACCTTACTGTCAATTCCTACAGTCTCATCTGTATACAGCTCGGAGAGCTGGTCTTCCAGATCTTTTTCCTCCTTTTTCATATTGTGGTGTTTTACCGCAAATGCAGCAATAACAACAATCAAAACGATTAATGCAGGAAGATCCCACCAGCAAAAGCCAAGCACTGTGTGTGATAAAATATATGACATATGAATACCCCCTTTTCATTTTATGCTGCCTGCTGCCGGGTGACTCCGGCAGCATCAGCCTTTGTTGTTACGCCTTTACATTTCCCCCGGATGTACCCTCCTGGATTGCTTTTATCTTTTCTTCCAGCTCATCCTCGAAATCTTTTTCACGCTTCTTTTGATTATTCCTGTGTACTGCGAATACAACTATCATGATAACTCCAACCAGAAGTGCCGGTATATCCCAGAAATGCAGTCCTAAGCTGTCGTGTACAAATTGATATAAATTATACAACATATCGTTTCCTCCTTTCCCATCCTGCACGCCTTATGAATTCAGCGTCATCTTACTCTTCTCCGCCTAAGCCATTTCTCGCCTTTTTAAGTTCCAGCTCTTCTCTTAGTTCAAAGATTCTTGCCTGCCGTTTCTTCATACTCTTTGTATAAAGTATTAATACGAGTAATGCAAGCAGCATCAGTAAGAAATGAAGGATACAGCAAGCGTGGTCATCGAGGTTTGTATTTGCCAACGGTGTCTCTGTGTCTTCTATTGGTGTCAGCTCATAACTACCGTCTTCGTTTTCTGTTACTTCAGCATCTATTGCTCCTGCCGGTGTTTGAGTCGGCGGAATTACTGCTGTAGGTGCTGCCGGTATAAGCGCTGCCGGTGTTGGTACTGCCGGAGCAGCCGGTGCTGCTGGAGTAACCGGTGTCACTGGTGTTACAGGTGGTGTTGGCGTAGTAGGTGTTGTTGGCTCTATTGGTGTTACAGGCACTTCGATCTCTTCCCCTGTCCATACTCCTGTTACCGTTACATCAGAATCTCCCATAATTCCGCTGTTGGGATCGTTCCATTCACCCAGTGTGTAACTTCCGTTCCTGTTGCCATTCCCATCGTGGGTGTAGACTACTGTTGCCGGCATTTCATTGTCAATTGTATACTCCTGACCATTTACAAGACCGGTTATGCTGGCTGGTAATCCAGGTACTATTACATTTCCAGCTTCGTCATACAGTGTGGTGCCATCTGGTAAACCGCTCCAGCTGTAGATTACGTTGTGGGATGCCACTGCTGTCTCTGTAAAGCTCCATGTACCTCTGATGGTCATATCTGATGTAATGCTGCTTCCCGGCTTTGTATCCCAGCCGCTGAAAGTGTATGCTCCATTTACATTTCCATATGCATCATGGGTTGTTACTGTGTAACCATTTGAGAACCTGCTATCCACTTCGTATGGTGCGTTATTGATGTAAGCTTTTGTGTCTGTGGGCAATGTCTGTGCATAAGCTCCACCTGGTATATCACCTGACCACTGGTAGGTAATGTTCCATGTGTCAACTTCTACATTTCCTGCTGTCCATACACCTGTTACCGTTACATCATCATCTCCCATAATTCCGTTATTCGGGTCATTCCATTTACTCAATGTGTAACTCTGGTTTATGTTACCATACGCATCATGAGTGTAAACTACCTTTGGAATTTCATTGTCAATGGTGTATTCCTGGCCATTTCTAAGGCCCGTTAAACCTGCAGGTAAAACAGGTACTACTACATTTCCGGCTCCGTCATACAGTGTGGTGCCTTCCGGCAAACCGCTCCAGCTATAATTTACATTGCGAAGTGGCTTATAAGTTACTGTAAACTCTAAATCATCTGCCGGCATACCATTTTCACCGCTGCTGATGGATGCATAATCCATTGTGTATCCGTCAATTGCCGGTGACTGAACTGAGAACGCTTCTCCAACTGCAAATTCGCCTGTATAGTCAGGTGCTGCGGTTGCTGATGTTTCACTGTGTACATAGTGGATTGTCAGAGTATATAATCTTTCTACCGATACTTCGCCAGTTGTGCCCTCCTCAGGCTCCGGTGTCTCATCTGAAGTACCTGTTGCTGTATTAGTAATGGTCTTTCCAGAATCTGCTCTTGTCACCTCATAGCTGCAATTTATAATAACAGATTTGCCCGGTGCAAGCTGGCCAATCAATACTGTACTTCCATCAACCGTGTATCCATCACCTTCGGCGAATACTACATTTCCAGATGCATTTGAAAGCTGGTCTGAAATTACTAAATTATTTAACGTAGTATTTCCGGCATTTGCCACCTTAATCTGATACTGGATGGTATCTCCAATGTGGTAGAGCTCCTGCTCATCAATGATAGACTTGCTGACATTCATGCTTGGATTCTTTGTTTCTACCGGTATCGGTGTTTCCGGATTCTGTGGGTCAGTTTCATCTGCTTTTACAATGGCAACATTCATGATTCCCTCACCATTGTCAATATCTGCCTGAGTTACTGTGTATTCTGCATTTACTGTGACTGTGGCTCCTACCATAAGTCTGTCAATCTTTGCCACACCATTTTCAACAGTATAGCCGCTTCCCGGCAAAATTACCGCTCCACTGAGCCCTTCCTCAACTGTTATGTTTTCCTGGGTTACATTTCCGGCATTTGTTACCTTAATTTCAAAAGTTGCTGTTTCGCCTGCCTTAAATGCTCCGTCCTCTCCGGTTCCTTGATTTGTCACTTCCTTAGAGGTTACTATATCAGGTTTCTGTGTATCCGTTGGTACGTCCACTGAAGGATTCTGCGGCTGCGGCTGGTTCTCACCTGGTACTGTTACTGCTGCTACATTTCTTGCGCCGCCATTGTCTACATCTTCCTGAGTTACTTTATACTGGGCATATACAACGGTACTGGTATTTGGTGCCATGCTGGTAATAACTGCACTGCCATTTTCTTCTACCGTATACCCTGTTCCACTCGTAATCACTGCGCCTTCTAACTGGTCAGCTACTGTGATATTCTTTAATGTGGTATTCCCAGTATTTGTTACTGTAATAGTAAATGTTGCTGTCTCATCTGCCTTGAACGCTCCGTTTTCACCTGTTCCGTTATTGCTGACAGCTTTCACTGCCGTAAATGCCGGTGCCTTTGTATCCGTTGGTACATCTACTGACGGCTCCTGCGGCTCTGGCTGGTTCTCACCTGGTACTGTTACCGCTGCGATATTTTTCACGCCGCCATTATCTACATCCGCCTGAGTTACTTCATACTGTGCTTTTACAACTACACTGGCATCAGGTGCAATGCTGCTAATAACTGCACTTCCATCTTCTTCTACCGTATACCCTGTTCCATCTATAATAACTGCACCATTTAGCTTCTCAGTTACTGTGATGTCCTTTAAGGTTGTATTTCCAGTATTTCTTACGATGATATCAAATGTTGCTGTCTCACCTGCCTTAAATGGTCCTTCTTCTTCATTTGTTATTACCTTAGAAGTTTCCATTTTCGGTTTCTTTGTATCTGTTGGCACATCTACTGACGGCTCCTGTGGCTCTGGCTGGTTCTCACCTGGTACAGTTACCGTTGCGATATTTTTCACGCCGCCATTATCTACATCCGCCTGAGTTACTTCATACTGTGCTTTTACA